>NZ_CP131913.1:0-2400000 GCF_030704205.1 Halomonas alkalicola
GTGCCGGTTGAAATCGTTGAGGTGATGCGTCGATCCACTCAAGGCATAACCCGACCCTATATTTGTCGTGGTGATGATGGTCATGTCTACTTCGTGAAAGGAGTAGGCGCGGGACGGCGTAGTCAGCTATGCGAGTGGATCGCCGGCTCGCTTGCGCTGGAAATCGGTCTTCCGGTGGCACCTTTCGAGATCGTGCATGTCCCCGATGAGCTGATAGAGCTCGAGGCTGGTCTGGATCTTGGCGACCTGGGGATCGGGCCCGCCTTTGCCTCGCGGGAATGCGGCGTATCGGAGCTGAGCTTCAGCCGAGTGAAGGATGTGCCGAGCGAGCTGCAGCAGCAGGTGCTGGCTTTCGACTGGTGGATTCACAACGCAGACCGCATACTGACAGCCAGGGGTGGCAATCCGAACCTGTTCTGGGATGAGGGAGCCGGTGAACTGGTAGTGATCGACCACAACCAGGCCTTTGATCAGGCCTTCGATCCGCATGACTTTCAAGCGCACCATGTGTTCCGCGCCCAGGCGGCTACGATTCATCATGACTGGTTGCGCCGGCATGAGCTGGCCGATGCCATGATCGCGGCGCTGCAGCACTGGGACAGCATACTCGAACAGGTTCCCGAAGAGTGGTGGTACCTCGACGAGGAGCTAATCACCCGAGTCGATTTTGATCATGAAGCGATTCGCCAAGGGCTAGCCCAGGTGAATCGCGACGAATTCTGGGGGTGGCAATGAAGCGCATAGCGTGCCAGTACGTGATTGTACGTTTCATGCCCTATGTGGAAACTGGTGAGTTCGCCAACGTCGGCGTGGTGATGATCTCTCCGCGCGACCGCTATTTCGGGTTCAAGTTAGAAACTCGGCGCTATGCACGGCTAACAAGCTTCTTCAAAGATCTGGAGGGGCGGCTGTATCGCTCTGCTATTTATGCCGTTAAGCAAGAGCTGGAGCGCGTTCATGCACTACTCAAGGACACTGGGTTTGAACAGCGCTTCAAGCACAACGACGAGGCATTCGCCAAGCAACTTTTTACGGAGCTCACTCGCCCTCGCGAAACGATGCTGCGTTTCAGCGAACCACGGGTAGTGTTGGCCGAAGAGCCTGAAAAGAAACTGGATGAGCTGTTTGGTTATTATGTCGAGCATAGCTTCGCGACCAAGCAATATCGCGAAACCGTGCTGGAAAGCCAGCTTCGTCGACTACTGTACCAGGCAAAGCTCGGGGAGCGTTTTACTCCTGAGAAATTGGGCGATGCCGAGTATCACGTTAGCTTCCCCTTCGTTGAAAAGCAGCAGGCTGAGGTTGTGTGCGCCATTAAGCCGCTTAACCTAGGGCAGCAGGACTCTAGCCACATCGTCGAACATGGTGGCAAGTGGCAGTTTCGGATCAATGAGCTCAAACGACGTCACCGCTTGCCCCGGCGTGTGCTCTTTGCCGTAGATGGGCCCGATGATGATAGCCAGCGGGGCGAGGCCTACCACCATGCCGTAGCGTTGCTGCAGCAGACCGGGGTCAGTGTCCTGCCGATGGCGCATAAAGATGCCGTGCTAGAGTTTGCCAAGGCAGAGTAAGTGCGTTTTGCATCGGTAGTCAGTATGGCGTACAAAGTTACTTATGTAGAAGCACTGTGCGATTACCGGTTGCGTGTAGTCTTTGCAGATGGCTCCAGTGGTGTTGTTTCGCTTAAGGACAGGTTGTTCGGTCCAGTGTTCGAGCCACTAAGAGATCCAGTTTTATTTTTTCTGGTAACCATCGATGAATTTGGGGTTGTCTGTTGGCCTAACGGTGCAGACCTAGCACCTGATGCACTTTATAAGCAGATAGAGAAGGCTGCATAAGGCCTTAGCGGGTTGGTAGCCTTCCCTTATCGCTAATATTCCATCAAATCAATCAGTTAACGAGACCGCCCAAAACGTGAAATCGCGTTTCCGGCATTTTTGACGCGGATTCCGCGAAACGCGATTTTCGGAAAAAATGCCGATTTTGGCCCTCAAGCGGCCGGCGGGACAGGGCAGCGAAACGGCAACATTTCCGGCCCGGTGGCAAAGATGCCGCCGATTTCATGGAGTGGCGTTTTCAGCAATAATTCCGATTTTTACTAGCGCCCTAACGAGTTTCAGGCAGAAAAATCCCCCCATTTTGCCGTGCCTGACCATCCTCGCGGTGTTCGCCAGGCCTGCACCGCATCGCGGGCCACTCTAGCGGAAAGCACCAAGCCCGCACCGCGCCGGGTCAGACTCCCGGCGGCGAGCAGGGCCTAAGCCAATAGCCACAGCATTGATATATCGAAATGGCAGGGGTCTGACCCAAGCTGACCTCCAAGAGCTCGAATTATGAACACGATGCTTGCAGTCTCGTATGCACCTCAGCGAGCTGATCAGCTGCGACCCCTTCAGAAAAACACTTGCCAATCCCTCTGCATCCTCTCCCCAAAAAACACCATGAAAGCGATTAGGCTGTGATTGCTAAAGCGAGGCGACTGACGAAAAGTAAGTTCGCTCGAAATGGCACATGGAGAATAAGCTCCACTGGTCCTTGGATGTGGCGTTGCGCGAAGATGCCTGCAAAAACCATCGCTATCAGGCGGCTTAAAATCTCGCTAGGGTTCGTCATATCGCCTTGACCTACTTGAAAGGGGAGATCCGTTTCAAAGGCGGCATCCTGCGAAAATAGAAGTAAGTTGCGCTGGACGAAACCTATCTGGCGAACACTTCGGGGTGCAGTGGTTTATGCGCTTTCCTTGCGTCCGGCGCACTCATGACAAGGCATAGATAATGTCAAAATTAATTTTTTTTATGTTGCCTTTCGATTTCATGCGAGTGTTTTGGATAATCACTCCATTCGATTTGGTTGCTGTGATATATTTATTGTATTTGGCGACTGAAAAAAAACTCAGCGATAAATTGTTGCTAACTTTTGTAATTTTGTTGTTTCCTATTTTTTCTATAATAGCAGCAGGTGGGATTAAAAATTCCTTTGTAGCAGATCAGCACTTTATACTTGTTATGGGTTTGTTTGTTTCAGCTGTTAAAGGTTTTGTAGTAGTTGATGTGGTAGTTCGTGAAAAAAAAATCGACTTACATGCGTTAGCGATCGGGTTTTTAGTGTTGAACTTTGTTTCTTTGGCTTTGATATTGCAAGGATATGGGTTTAGTGGCTCAGGCCGTGCCCAAGGTGTTTTAAATCAATCAAATGCGTTGGGTGTATTTCAGAGCTTTGTATTTTCGCTAGCGCTGGTTATTATTTTTAAGTATCGGATTTTAGGTGCTTTGCTTCTCTTTAGTTCAATATTGTTATCCATTGCATCAGGCTCTCGCGGCTCCTTTGTCACTATGGGGGTTGTGCTTATGTTTTACTTGTTTCTTATGGCTAGGCTAGATAAAAAAAGTAATATTGCTGTATTGTTTACAGTAACATTTATCGCTGTTTTAATGACGTTGGGCGTTAATTATTTTGTAGAATATTTTGACCGGGTTGGCTTTGCTGGCGCCTCAAGAGTTGGGGATTTCTTGATGACTGTATTTGGTCATGAAGGGGGGTTTCGCCAAGAGTTTGAGGAGGCTCGTGGCAATCTTAATCTAGCTGCCTGGGATTACTTTTTATTAAATCCGTCAATTATTGGTGTCGGTTATGGGGAGGCGCTTTCAGTTCTCGATGGCGGTGCGCGTCCTCATAATATTATTTTTCTTTCTTTAATAGAGCTGGGGTTTCTTGGTTCATTTTACTTTCTTATTATTCTTGCTGTCTCTGGTTATTATTCTCTGAGGTTAGCGCTTTCAAGCAGATCAAACATATGGTTATTTTTATTTTATGTTTGTTTTTGTCTTGCTGCGTTTAGAACACCTTTCTACTTCCTTGCAGCTATGCCATGGTTTGTGATAATCGGGTCTTGGTATTTTGGTTATATTAGAAAACAGGCGGTTATATGAATCCCTCTCTTTCAATCTGCATTCCTACTTATAACCGTGCAGGACTAGTCTCACAGTTGGTCCAGCGTCTCTTGTCCAACCCCGGCTCTTTCGAAATCTGCGTTCATGTCGATGGCTCGACAGATGACACGCTACACCGGCTATCCCAAATTCAAGACCCAAGGTTGCGAGTTTCCTCAGCCGAAAATCAGGGTAGAGCTGGCGCCTTAGTAGCGGCTGTTGCATCTGCCTCTGGGCGCTATTGCATGTTGTTCGACGATGATGATGATCTGAGCTCCGCTGGCCTGGCGCGCGTCTTAAGAGATTGCGCCGAACCTCTTCCAGATGGATGTGTAGGACGAGTTTATCACCTGGCTGATGAAGCTGGTATAAGGGTTGGCACTTCCTTTCCTGTTGAGCGATCTAATCTAGTTGCTCTTCGTGCAGATTATGGAGTCAGGGGGGATAAGAAAGAGGTTGTTCTTACCGAGCCACTGCGTGTCGCTATGAGAATCGACAAGACGTATCGGCGTGTACCAACATCGCTTTATTGGACGCGTCTTGCTATGACGCACGATATCTTGTGCATCAATGAAGTGATCGGAAAAAAAAACTATCTCGAGGGTGGGATGTCGGACTCGATTAAGCGTCTCAAACAGCAGAATGCGGCGCCAATGATATTACTCCACAAGGCACGGCTGTCGGCATTTGTTCGCCGTCGCTTCAAGTCCTGGCGCTTTGCCGGTCGCTCTGTCGTTGCCATTTTGGCTTACAGCGCAAACAAGCTGAGATTTCGTTGATGCAACGGATGCCAATTCGTGTTGTAGGCGAAGTGATGTTCGCTCGAGTTCTTCCGGGCGCACTGAATCTCCTTGTTATCATTCTCGTTGGGCGGTATCTATCGGCGGTTGAGTACGGGCAGTTTTCACTGCTCCTAGCGACGATCACGCTCTTTGTATCGGTTGTTATTGGCCCTATAGAGCAGGCCATTGTTCCGCTGCATGCACGGCAGGCCTTGGCCGAAGGCAAAGGATCATTTGAGGGGCAGTTGTTAGGTGCTATAGTGTTTATAGTCGGAGTGTTAGGTATACTCACTCTTGGCTTCGTGCTTCTTGGGCTTGTGCAACCTGCTTGGTTGCTTCTTTTTTTATCATCATCTTTTTCTCGAGTGTTTCAGCCTATCTTGCGCGCCCGCTTGCAGTTTTGGAGTTATGGCTTAGCAGAGATAATGAAGGCTGCCGTCGCCCTAGTCTTTGTTGTCTTATTCCTCCGCTACACCCCTGATGCCTCGACCGCGGTACTATTATATGCCATAGGGCTCTTTACTGGAACTGTAGTCGGTTGGATTTTGGCTGGGTTTCCGCTTCCCCGTTTGCCTAACCGGGCCTTTTTTAAGAACGTTATCCCCGTTGGCACAGGGCTTACTTCTTCTACGTTGGCTGAGGCTCTCCTTTTCGTGGGAGCGCGCTATGTGATAATGTTGTTCGGTTCGCCGCAGTTTTTGGGAGTGTTTTCATTCGCGCTGGATCTTGCCCAACGTAGTGTCGGGGTAATGATTAATATTGCGAGTTTTGCCATTATTCCTCGAGCTTATGTGAAGTCGGCGCAGGGTGACGATCGGGTCTTCCGTAAAATGCTTGTCCGCGGTGCACTAACTGCGGGAGGGATGTCGCTCATCGTTTTCACCGGGATCATGGGGCTTGAGTATTTCGGTATTATTGCGCAATATCTAGGGGATGGCTTTAGCGAGTTTGCGTTTATCGCAGTCTCGGCTGCCGTAGTCATCAATCGCCTAAAAAAACTCTCTGTTGATCCTGTACTCGTAAGCCGGGGCATCATAAGAGCAATCCCGATGGCCTACATCATGGTCGGCCCCTTCTCGTTGCTACTGATATCAGGAGCGTTACTTTTGGACAGTGAGGCTTTGGTTCTTGCTATCTATGCCATCAGTTATTTTTTAGTTGCACTGCTTACGCTTGCTGCGTGTCGCAGTGTTACGAGAATGACATAAGGTCTCTTGGTGAGGGATTACTACATTCAGACATAGCTGAATGATGGCGTTACGCCGGCGGTAATGTCAAAGCTATCACCCGCCAGGGAAATGCATGACAAACCGACCTACAACTTGTGGCGATTGATGGCAAGACGCTGCGCGGCCCCTACTGAGGTACATCGGTTGCTCGGCAGCTATAGAGCTAAGCTTAGTGGTTAATTCTAAATAATCACTTATTTTATAAGGTGTTTTGATGTTGAACGAGTGGCTGAAAAATCAGTGAAAGTCACACATATTATCATTGGCCTGAATGTCGGTGGTGCCGAATTAATGCTCAAGCGCTTGATCGAGTCACACCGTGAGCAACCAGGCATCGAGCATTGTGTAATTTCGCTGACCGACAAGGGTGTGTTGGGGGAGCGGCTGACCAAGCAAGGAATTGCAGTGCATTGCTTGTATATGTCCTCCATCATTAAGGGCCCTATAACCTTTTTCAGGTTGCGCAGTTTGCTGAAGGCCTTTCGCCCCGATGTTGTCCATACTTGGATGTATCATGCTGATCTGCTGGGTGGGTTGGCAGCACGAAGTCTCGGCCTGCGGAATCTGGTGTGGTGCATTCGCAGTACCGAGATTCACAAAGGCGGCAGTAAGGTTACCCTGCTGATCCGTAAGGTATGTGCCTGGCTGTCAGGCTGGTTGCCTCGCGTAATTGTGTGCGCAGCAGACGCTTCCCGCAAAGTACATGAGGCGGTTGGCTATGCACCGCATAAAATGCAGGTGATACCAAACGGGTTTGAGCTTGATAAGTTGGTGTCCACGCAGAGCCCTAAAGCTAGTATTCGGGATTCGATGGGGATAAGTCAAGACTGTAAGCTTGTGGTGTCAATTGGCCGATATAACCCTGTTAAAGACCACAAAACCTTTATCGAAGCGGCAGGGAAGGTGGCTTCACTGCGTGATGATGTCAAGTTTATACTGATTGGGCGTGACCTTGAGCGCTCGAATTCGCAGCTCATGGCTCTGATTGACGCAACAGCCCAGGCAGATACCTTTTATCTGTTGGGCGAGCGCAACGATGTCCCTGCCTGTCTACAAGCTAGTGATGTTTTTTGCCTGCATTCCGTTACCGAGGGCTTCCCCAATGTTTTGGGGGAGGCAATGGCCATTGGTTTGCCCTGTGTAACTACGGACGTAGGTGATGCTGGCTACCTGTTAAATAACCCTGATTGGGTGGTGCCTGCTGCCACACCCGGTCAGCTTGCCGAGAAGCTCAATGCTTTGTTGTCCCTGCCACACGCTGAGAGGTTGGCACTGGGTGAAGCGGCAGCTTGCCGTATTCGTGAACATTTTACTATGGAAGTGATCAGTCGTCGCTATTACCAACTTTACACTTCGCTTCTCGACTAAAGTTATTTTCCTTTTAAGATAGATTCTTTTATGCATAATAACGCATTTAACTCTACTTTTCGGCTCGTGATCCTGGCTGGCTTCGCTCGCTCCCTTGTCAACTTCCGTGGCCCCTTGGTCAAGGCCCTTTGCGATGCTGGCCTCGAAGTCCATGCCATTGCCCCTGACCTCCACTATGACTTGGAAACCCAATTGCAGCTTGAAGCTTGGGGTGTCATTACCCATGACGTGTCTATGCAGCGCACGGGCACCAATCTGCTGAGAGACCTGAAGACGCTACGCCATTTGTACCGTCTTTTCCGCGAAATCAAGCCCGATATATTGCTCGGCTACACTATCAAGCCGGTGATTTATGGCACCTTGGCGGCTTGGCTTGCCAAGGTGCCCAAGCGTTATGCGCTGATCACCGGGCTGGGGTATGCCTTCACTGGTGAGGCGCGAGGCAAGCGTGGGCTGATCCAACGCATGGTTCGTGGGCTCTATCGTCAGGCGCTGAAGCGTGCCGACCTGGTGTTCTTCCAGAACCCTGATGACGAGACGTTGTTCAGGCAACTCGGGCTTCTCAGCCAGGAGGCGCCTTCCAAGGTCGTCAACGGCTCGGGGATCGATACTGCGCGGTTCACACAAGCTCCGCTGCCTAAGGGCAGCCCCAACTTTTTGCTGATCGCTCGCCTGCTGGGTGACAAGGGTGTACGCGAGTACGTGGAGGCGGCGGCCTGGGTCCGTGAACGCCACCCGGAAATCACTTTCAAGGTCGTAGGCGATATCGATGCCAATCCAGACTCCATTACGCGGCAGGAGCTGGAAGCCTGGATCGCAGCAGGGCATATCGAGTACCTGGGCCGGCTGGATGACGTGCGCCCGGCGATTGCTGATTCGAGTGTCTATGTGCTGCCCAGCTATCGTGAAGGCACCCCGCGTACCGTGTTGGAGGCGATGGCCATGGGCCGACCGATCATTACCACCGATGCCCCCGGCTGCCGCGAGACGGTAGTGGAGGGCGAAAACGGGTACCTAGTGCCGGTGAAGTCTGTCGACCCTCTGGTCGGTGCGATGCAGCGCTTTATCGATCAGCCTGAGCTTGTGGCTAGGATGGGGCAGCGGTCACGGGCCATCGCGGAAGAGAAGTACGACGTGCACAAGGTCAACGCGGTGATGCTAGAGGCGATGGGCATCGCCGTGCCCGTTGCACAGCCGAGGCGCAGCAGTGCTATCGCCGATAGCGTGTTAGGCTAGAAATGCCCCTTACCAATCGAGCCCGCCATGAAGCTCTCCCGCCTGGATCTCACTAATTTTCGCTGCTTCGCTCAGCTGACCCTTGATCTCCACCCGTACCTGACGGTGCTGGTGGCCGAGAATGGCCAGGGCAAGTCGTCGGTGCTCGATGCGCTTCGCATCGCGCTATGGCCCTTCGTGGGCAGCTTCGATTTGGCCAGGGGGAATGCCAACGATCCAGGGAACGGCATTGCGATTGACGACGTGCGCCTGGTGAAAATGGCCAAGGGGGACATGGCCAGGCAATTGCCGGCAGAAGTGAGTGTGACGGGGGATTTCGGTACCGGCCGGGAGAAAACCTGGAGTCGCCGACGAATCAGCGAGCGCAAGAGCACCAAGACCCGTGACGCGTCAGCGACCAGCTTCGTGAAGCAGTGGGCGGGCCAGCTGCAGCGCCAGGTGCGAGACCCGGACATGCCAGATCTGGACCTGCCGGTATTCGGCTACTACGGCACTGGCCGCTTATGGCAGGAGCAGAAGCTGACCACCAAGGCACGTCAGGCAGATGTTTCGGACGAAAGTGACTTCTACATCCGCACTTTTGCCTATCGAAACTGCCTCAATCCCGCTTCATCCTACAGCCACTTCCGGGAGTGGTTCACCTGGCTGTTCAAGAGCTACCGCGAGGAGCAGATCAGGCAGCTGGAATCTCTCAACAGCAACCAGGCGCCGATTGCTGCCGCCGAATCCATTCACGCCGTTCAGCAGGCCATCGACAGCTTCCTCGAGCCTATAACGGGCTGGCACAGCCTGACCTATAGCGTCACGCACGAGAAGGCGCTGGTGCTGGAGCACCCCCAGCACGGCATCCTCAAGGTGGATCAGCTCAGCGATGGCATACGCAGCGTGCTGGCCATGGTGGGGGATATCGCCTACCGCAGTGTCAAGCTGAACCCTCAGCTTGGGCGTAAGGCCCCCCAGCAGGCCTCCGGCGTCATCCTGATTGATGAAGTGGATATGCATCTGCACCCGTTCTGGCAGCAGCGCATTCTCCAGCAGCTCAGGAAGGCTTTCCCCAGGCTGCAGTTCGTGGTGACCACTCACAGTCCCCAGGTGCTCAGCAGCGTGAAGCAGGAGCATGTGCGCCTGCTCAGCCAGGATGAGTCGGGGCAGTTCATCGCGGCCACCCCAGTGGATACCCCCTATGGGCGGCTCAGTAGCGACGTGCTGGAAGCGGTGATGCACGTCAGCCCCTATCCGCCGGTCGATGAGCGCGAGGATCTTCGGCGCTTGACGCGGCTGGTCGACCAGGGGGCCCACGACAGCGCGGAAGCCCGTGAGCTGATGGACAAGCTGATTAACCAGCTTGGCGCCGCCCCCCCCGCGATGCAGAAGCTGCAGCGCAGTATCAGACGACAACAGGTGCTCAAGGATGCGGCACATTCACAAAGGCCTGAATAGCCCGAGGCCCCTGGCAAAGGCGCATGCCGCTCCGCCGGTCGACGCCGCAGGTGCCAGCAGCCGCTGGCAGGCTTTCTCCGGCAAGGCGCAGGTTCAGGAGGCCCTTCTTGATGAGCAGTACCAGCTGTGTGGCTACTCCGAGTTGAAGGCGGCACGCCATGGCGTGGGCGTACATATCGAGCACATCGAGCCGAAGAGCAGGGCGCCACAGCGCACCTTCGAGCATGGCAACCTGATTGCCAGTGCACTGCACGCGGATGATCTTGGCAAATTGGCCCCGGCGGATCGCTTCGGCGGCCATGCCAAGGGGGAAGGGTATGATCCCGCTCGCTTCATCTCCCCGCTGGATCCGGATTGCAGCCGCTACTTCGCCTATGACAGCGATGGCATCGTCGGGCCCGCTGAGGGGCTTTCGGAGCATGACAGCGACAAGGCCGAGTACAACCACGGGCTGCTCAATCTCAATGCGCCCATTCTGGTGAACAAGCGGCGGACCCAGTGGGAAGAGCTGGATGAGCTCATCGAGCAACACGCTGAACGGGGCTGGTGCCTGGAAAGCCTCACGCACATCGAGCTGGTGCCCACTCTGGGCGCTCTGAGCTCCTTCTTCAGCATGAAGCGCCAACTGCTTGGGCCGCTGGCCGAGCAGGTCCTGCAACAGCACGCGCCGGCGCTCTCCTGATTCCTTAATCTTTCACGGCTTGAATGACAACCATGGTAAAACGCCTCTTCGATATTGTCGCATCACTCACGGCGCTTATTCTGCTTTCCCCGGTATTGCTGATCGTGGCGCTGCTTGTGCGCAGAAAACTCGGCTCCCCTGTGCTGTTCCGCCAGGTACGCCCCGGCCTGCATGGCAAGCCCTTTGAGATGATCAAGTTTCGCACCATGTTGGATGCTTATGATGACCAGGGCAAACCCTTGCCGAATGAGCAGCGTTTGACCCGGTTCGGTAAGCTTTTGCGTTCAACTAGCCTTGATGAGTTGCCTGAGCTTTGGAACGTGCTCAAGGGGGATATGAGTCTGGTAGGACCGCGGCCATTGCTTGTTGAATATTTGCCACTTTACAGCAAGCATCAGGCTCGTCGCCATGAAGTGTGCCCAGGCGTCACGGGGTGGGCTCAGGTGAATGGGCGCAATGCTATCTCATGGGAAGAGAAGTTCAATTATGACGTGTGGTATGTAGATCATCAGTCATTCTGGTTGGATGTCAAGATTCTGCTGCTTACTGTCAAGAAGGTGTTTGTGCGTGAAGGTATAAGCAGTAGCGAAAATGTCACCATGCCCAAGTTTAGAGGAAGTGATAATGGCGACTCATGATGCGCCGCTTGTCATTGTCGGGGCCAGTGGGTGGGGCAAAGAGGTCGCTTGGCTCGCAAAGCGCGCCAACTTTGAAGTGAAAGGTTTTTTAGATGACAATCCTAGCTTGCAGGAAAAGTCATTTTACAACCTTCCTGTTCTTGGTCATGTTCAGGATTGGCCATCATTTCCCTACTGTCAACTCCTTGTTGCCATTGCAGCCCCTCGCGTCAGAAAGAGAGTCGTTGAGCAGATTAAACGTTGTGGCTCGCCTCGATTTGCCACGCTCATCGATCCTGATGCTAGCGTTGATGCAGAGCTGACCAAGTTAGGAGAAGGCTCTGTGGTATGTGCAGGAACAGTAGTGACAGCTGATGTGAAAATAGGTGAGCACGTCATTATCAACAAGCTCTGCAGTGTTGGTCATGATGTTGTATTAGAGAGCTTTTCTACACTTGCTCCTAAAGTCATGTTGGGTGGCCATGTTCATATCCATGCAGGGGCAGAGGTAGGTGCGTCTTCAGCGGTCAGGCAAGGTGTCGAAATTGGCACGGGAGCGATGGTCGGAATGGGCAGCCTGGTACTCAAGGATATTGAGCCCAACTGCCTTATCGTAGGCTCACCAGCTGCCACCCTCAGACGCTTAGAGGATTTCAATGCTTAACGGACCCTTTTCCCCCTGGCCCTCCTTCACCGAAGAAGAGGCCCAGGCGGTGCAGCGTGTGCTGCTCTCCAACAAGGTGAACTACTGGACCGGCCAGGAAGGGCGAGAGTTCGAGCGTGAGTTCGCTGCCTTTGCCGGTAGCGAATACGCCATTGCCGTTTCCAACGGCACCACGGCGCTTGACCTGGCCCTGAAGGGGCTGGGCATCGGCGAAGGCGAGGGCAGGGGCCGTGATGAGGTGATCGTCACCTCGCGTACCTTCCTGGCCTCAGCCTCCAGCATCGTTACCGCTGGGGCGGTACCGGTGTTTGCCGATGTGGATCGCGATTCCCAGAACATCACCGCCGAGACCGTGGCCGAGAAGATCACCGCCAATACACGGGCGATCCTTGCTGTGCATCTCGCCGGCTGGCCCTGCGAGATGGATGCGCTGATGTCGTTGGCCGAGCAGCATGGACTCTTTGTGATCGAGGACTGTGCCCAGGCCCAGGCCCATGGAGCTCGCTACTTCGGACGCAGCGTGGGCAGCATCGGCCATGTGGGTTGCTGGTCTTTCTGCCAGGACAAGATCATGACCACCGGCGGGGAAGGGGGCATGGTTACCACCAACGACGAGGCGCTGTGGCGCCGCATGTGGGCCTACAAGGACCATGGCAAGAGCTGGGAGGCGGTCTACGAGCGGGAGCATCCGCCCGGTTTCCGCTGGCTGCACGAGAGCTTCGGCACCAACTGGCGGCTGACCGAGATGCAATCGGCCATCGGGCGCATTCAGCTGGCTCGCATGCCGGAGTGGAAGGCGGCGCGCCAGGCCAATGCCGAGCGTATCTGGCAGACCGCTGCCGAGTGCCGTGGGCTGCGTGTGCCGGAGTTTCGTTGTAGTACCCAGTGTGGCCATGATTGCGCCCAGCAAAGTGGCTGTGAGCATGCCGCCTACAAGTGCTATGTGTTCGTGGAGCCGGAGCAGTTAGCGGAAGGCTGGGACCGCGACCGCATCATGAACGAGATCGTCGGCCGCGGCGTACCCTGCTTCTCCGGCTCCTGCTCGGAGGTGTACCTGGAGAAAGCGTTCGACGGCACCGGTTTCCGGCCTGAAGAGCCGCTGCCCGTGGCTAGAGAGCTCGGCGAGACGAGTCTGATGTTCCTCTGTCACCCCACGCTGACCGAGGCGGAGATCGACAAGACCTGCCGCGTGCTGCGGGAGGTGATGGGGGAGGCGGCTCAACCCGCTTAGCCCGCTGGCTTGGCTGCTTTCTCCGGTGCTGGCGTAGCCCCCTGGGTCAGACCCTTAAGCCAGCTTAGGCAAAGAGCGCGCCTAAGCCGGCTGAAGTGTCCGACCCGGCGGGGGCGGGGCGTTAGCGACCGGCCGCACCGCCAACGCCTGCGTGATAAGGTCCGGCCCGCGGCGCTGTCTTCTGGTCCGGTGGGCGTTCGGTGTTTGCAGACGCTGCATGCCAGCCTGTCTTTCAGCGTGGAGCTGTTCTGGTAATTTTCTTGTGCCCGTGGGGGAACGTCCCTCGGCGAATGGTGTAAAGTAAGATGTAAAGCTTCGCCGATATTCAGGCTTTCACCCTCAGGATGCTGACTGCTATGAGCCCCCCCGCAACGCAAGCTCCCGTGTTCTATGCCCTTGCCCAGATCAAGTTCAACTGGATTGAGCAGATGGCCAACTATGTGGGGCCGTTGCAGGACGCGCTGCGCCGTCAGGGCTATCCGGACTACCGTGAAGACCATCAGCTGCACGTGCAGGTGACTCCCGGGCCCCAGTGGGATGTGCAACGTCAAGAGGTCAAGCGCTGGGTATTCACCGACCAGGCGCAACAGGAAGGTTTCATCCTGCTCAAGGACACCCTGATCTTTCAGACAGCCCGGTATTCTCGCTTCACGGCGTTCAAGCAGGCCGTGCTGAAGGGGCTAGAGGCGCTGCACCACGAGGTGGAGCTGGCTTTTGTCGACCGCATCGGCCTGCGCTATCTGGATGCGATCCTCCCCTCTCCGGCCTACCCGCTGGAGGCCTTGCTGAACCCTGGCCTGATCGGTCTATATCGTGAGGTTGCCGGCGCCCCCCAGCACACCGTGACAGAAACCGTCAGTCACGTGGTGGGGGGCACTCTCGTCATCCGCACGCTGCTTTCCGCGCAGGGGGTGGCATTGCCGCCGGATTTGCAGCCGATGTCGCTGCAGCTGGATGCACGGATTGCGGCATCGCAGGGCGGTGAGGCTGCCGTGCTGGATAGTGATTATTTCGTGACGCAGCGACAAAGCTTCGATGCCCAGGCCGTGGAACGCCAGCTGGATGCCTCGCATGACGTGATTATCGAGGCGTTTCGGATGGCGACCACGGACCAGGCGAGGAGAGAGCTATGGCAACTGTAAACGTCGAGCATAGCGGCGGTAGTGGGGCGAGCGGCTCCACCTGGGGGTGGGGCGCCGGCGCCCGTCAAACGGTGGCCATCGCCGCGACCTGCTTTCTCGTTCCTGTCACCTTGGGCGGTGAGCCGGGTTCAGGCGGAGCCGTCACCCCGGAGGCGGCACTGTCACGCCACCAATGGCTCCAGGACGCCTCGATTGACGTCACTACCGCAACATCGGAAGAAGCGGTCGAGCTGCGCACCCCTGCCGAACGACTGGAATGGATTCGTCAGGCGCTGGGATTGACGGTGACCGATCTGGCGCGCCTGCTGGGGAGCTCTCGCCCGACCGTCTATGCCTGGCTCAATGGCCAGGAGCCTCGCCCTGACGTCCAAGCACGGCTCGCCAGGCTGGAGCAGCAGGCCGAGGCGGTCGCTGCCTGCGAGTTGCCGCGCCTCAACAAGCTGATACGGCGCCCCCTGCGCTGTGGTGGCAGCCTGCTGGAGCGCTTGCAGCAGGATGACCCACTGGAACCGGCCCTCGTCGAGCTGCGGGCGCTGTCGCAGCGTGAGCAGGCGTCTCGTTACCGGCACAAGGGGCAGGTCGGGACAACTCGCACGATGCGCGAGGCGCTGGATGATGTGGCAACCCCCCTGGATTCTCGAGGGTAGACGGTGGCGAGCGATTGGACACGGTCGATGCCCTGGTCGCAAGGCAGCCTGATTGGTATCGATGACATGGCGACGATGGGATTGGCCGCGGATGACGATGGTGGCTGGGGGGTAGTGATCACTCACGACTGTGATCTCGCCAATGATGATCTGGCCCTTGAGCCCTTTGTCGAAGTGATCGTCGCAAGTCCTATGGACGTACCGGATGGCAACTGCCGCCATGCCAAGAACGCTCGACGGCTCCATCTCGACTGGCAGCGAGCCGATACGGTCCTGTGCCTGGAGCTCTCGGCGACTCGAAAGTGTCGCGTTGCCAAGCGCAACCTGGCGGGCGTCGCTCCGGTGGCAGATGCCATCCTGGCGCCGGCGGATAAGCATATCCTGCAGAGCTGGCTGGCGGCTCGGTATCGCCGACAGGCGTTGCCCGACAGCCTGGTGGAGCGGCTGCGGTATGTTTTCCAGCGCCTGGAGAAGAAGGGCAAGACACAGGCATCGACGGTCATTGGCTATTGGCTATCCTTCGCACCGGCCGGCGAGCTGCCGGCTGAGGAGCCGTATGACCTGGATATCAGCATTGTCTACACCATCGATTCGCCGGACGCCGATACGGCGGCTTTGGCTATTGTCGACGAGGTGAGCGGCCGTTTCGCAGAGCTCGTGGCCAAGTCGGGGGCTGGCGGCGTCGTGCTGGGGGTATGCGAGGCTTTTTCCGAAGAAGAATTCACGCTTCGCGACATCCGTCAGCACGTGGAATACCGCCTGGACTACCTCAGCAATCGAGCTTTCCCGGATGGGGTGGAACTGGATTCGCCCACTAACATGCAAGGACTTACATGAAAATCCTCGTGACCGGCAACGCCGGCTTTATCGGTTTCCACACCGCCAAGCGCCTGCTGGAGCGCGGCGACAGCGTGGTTGGCTTCGACGTGGTCAACGACTACTACGACCCGGCGATCAAGGAGGCGCGCCTCAAGATCCTGGAGGAGACCGCAGCGCGCACCGGCAGCGAGTATGTGTTCGTGCGGGAGGATCTGGCCGATCTGGCGGCGGTGAACGCGGCCTTCGAGGCCCACAAGCCCGAGCGGGTGATCCACCTGGCGGCCCAGGCCGGGGTGCGCTATTCGCTGGAGAACCCCCACGCCTACGTGCAAAGCAACCTGGTGGCCTTCACCCATATCCTGGAGGCGTGCCGCCATCACAAGGTCGAGCACCTGACCTACGCCAGCACCAGCAGCGTCTATGGCGCCAATACCAAGATGCCCTTCTCGGAGCACGAGGGGGTCAACCATCCGCTGCAGTTCTACGCCGCCACCAAGAAGGCCAACGAGCTGATGGCCCACAGCTACAGCCATCTGTTCGGCCTGCCCACCACCGGTCTGCGCTTCTTTACCGTCTACGGCCCCTGGGGCCGCCCGGACATGGCGCTCTTCCTGTTCACCAAGAAGACCCTGGCGGGCGAGCCGATCCCGGTGTTCAATCACGGCAATCACACCCGCGATTTCACCTACGTGGATGACATCGTGGAGGGGGTGATCCGCGCCAGCGACGATATCGCAGTACCCAACCTCGAGTGGAACAGCGATGCCCCGGACCCGGCCACCAGCAACGCCCCCTACCGGATCTTCAATATCGGCAACAACGACCCGGTGAAGCTCTCCGCCTATATCGAGGCGATCGAGGAGGCGCTGGGCAAGGAGGCGATCAAGGAGCTGCTGCCGCTGCAGCCCGGCGACGTGCCGGATACCTACGCCGACTCCACTGAGCTGGAGAAGGCGGTAGGCTACAAGCCCGCCACGCCGGTGAAGGAAGGCGTGGCCAACTTTGTGGCTTGGTACCGGGATTTTTATCGGGTGTAGGTGGTAGCTGGTGGCACTGCCCCGGGTGGTGGCGCGGCCCCGGGGTCAGACCCTTAAGCAGTCTTAGGCAAAAAGCACGCCCAAGCCGGCTTAAGTGTCCGACCCCTTCTTTGGTGGCGCCCCTGCGTGGGCGGCCGGTGCGATTCAAGGAGTTAAGTAATGCGAGTGACAGTGTTTGGCACCGGCTATGTGGGCCTGGTGCAGGGGACGATCCTGGCCGATGTGGGCCATGAGGTGGTCTGCGTGGATGTGGATGCGGAGAAGATCGCCAGGCTGGAGCAGGGCATCATCCCCATCTATGAGCCGGGCCTGGAGGGCCTGGTGAAGGAGAACCACGCCGCCGGGCGGCTGCGCTTTACCACCGATGCGGCCATGGCCGTGGCGCATGGCGATATCCAGTTTATCGCCGTGGGCACGCCGCCGGACGAGGATGGCAGCGCCGATCTGCAGTATGTGCTCAAGGTGGCCGAGACCATCGCCGAGCATATGGCGGCCCACCGCATCATCGTGGATAAATCCACCGTGCCGGTGGGCACCGCCGACAAGGTGCGTAAGCGGGTAAGCGAGGTGATCGAGGCCCGGGCCAAGGCGGGCGAAGTGAGCGCAGAACTCACCTTTGATGTGGTCTCGAACCCGGAGTTTCTCAAGGAAGGCAGCGCCGTGGCCGACTGCCAGAAACCCGACCGCATCATCATCGGCACCGAGGATGCGCATACGGTGGAGGTGATGCGCGAGCTCTACGCTCCCTTCAGCCGCCAGCACGAGAAGATCATCGTGATGGACGTGAAGAGCGCCGAGCTGACCAAGTACGCCGCCAACTGCATGCTGGCCACCAAGATCAGCTTCATGAACGAGATCGCCAACCTGGCCGAGCGGCTGGGGGCGGATATCGAGGCGGTGCGCCAGGGCATCGGCTCCGACCCGCGCATCGGCTACCACTTCATCTACCCCGGCGTGGGCTACGGCGGCTCCTGCTTCCCCAAGGACGTGCAGGCGCTGATCCGCACCGCCGACGGTATCGACTTCGACGCCAAGGTGCTCAAGGCGGTGGAGGCGCGCAACGCCGAGCAGAAGACCACCCTGTTCGCCAAGATCCGCGACCACTTCGAAGGCGAGCTGGCCGGCAAGACCTTCGCCGTGTGGGGGCTTTCCTTCAAGCCCAACACCGACGACATGCGCGAGGCCCCCAGCCGGGTGCTGATGGAGGCGCTGTGGGAGGCCGGCGCTCGGGTGCAGGCCTATGACCCCGAGGCCATGGAGGAGACCCAGCGCCTCTACGGCCACCGCGACGAGCTGACCCTCTGCGGCACCAAGGAGGCGGCCCTGAAGGGCGCCGACGCCCTGGTGATCGTCACCGAGTGGCAGAGCTTCCGCGCCCCGGACTTTGAGCTGATCAAGGCGCAGCTCAGCCAGCCGGTGCTCTTCGACGGCCGCAACATGTTTGAGCCCGCCCGCATGGCGAAGAAGGGCTTTACCTACTACTCGGTGGGGCGGCTGCCGCAGGGGTAGTGGTCGCCCAGCGGGGGTGGTGGCGCCGCCCAGCGGGGTGCTCTCCCACAGGGGTGGCGCCCCGCCCACCGGGGGGCGCCCCTCCACCGGGGTCAGACCCTTCGGCAAACTTAGGCCAACCCCCGCCTAAGTGTGCCGAAGTGTCCGACCCCTGCGTTTAAGTGTCTGACCCTGCAATCAAGGATCTTTCGATGGTGAATATGGACAATGTGCGTCTGGGCGTGATCGGCCTGGGCTATGTGGGCCTGCCGCTGGCGGTGGAGTTTGGCAAGGTGCTGCCCACCGTGGGCTTCGATATCAACACCAAGCGCATCGCGGAGCTTCGCGACGGCGTGGACCATACCCTGGAGGTGGAGCCGGAGCTGCTGGCCGAGGCGAGCCAGCTGAGCTTCGAAAGCGAGGTTGAGGCGCTCAGGGCCTGCAACGTCTATATCGTCACCGTGCCTACGCCGATCGATTCGAGCCGCCGGCCGGACCTGACGCCCTTGATCCGCGCCAGTGAGACCCTGGGCCAGGTGGTGGGGCAGGGTGACGTGGTGATCTATGAGTCCACCGTCTACCCGGGCGCCACCGAAGAGGCGTGCATCCCGGTGGTGGAGCGGGTCTCCGGGCTCACCTACAACCGCGACTTCTTCGCCGGCTATAGCCCCGAGCGGATCAACCCGGGCGACAAGGAGCACCGCGTCACCACCATCAAGAAGGTGACCTCCGGGTCCACCCCCGAGGTGGCCGACTTCGTGGATGCGCTCTACGGCCGGGTGATCACCGCCGGGACCCACAAGGCGAGCTCCATCGCCGTGGCCGAGGCCGCCAAGGTGATCGAGAACACCCAGCGCGATATCAACATCGCCCTGATCAACGAGCTGGCGGTGATCTTCAACCGCCTGGGGATCGACACTGAGGAGGTGCTCCAGGCCGCCGGTACCAAGTGGAACTTCCTGCCGTTCCGCCCGGGGCTGGTGGGCGGCCACTGCATCGGCGTGGACCCCTACTACCTGACCCACCGGGCGGAGCAGGTGGGCTACCACCCGGAGATGATCCTCGCCGGGCGGCGCATCAACGACGGCATGGGCGCCTACGTGGCGAGCCAGCTGATCAAGCAGATGATCAAGCGGCGCATCCACGTGGAGGGCGCCCGGGTGCTGGTGATGGGCCTCACCTTCAAGGAGAACTGCCCGGACCTGCGCAACACCCGGGTGGTGGATATCCTCAGTGAGCTGGCCGACTACAACGTGGCGGTGGATGTCTTTGACCCCCAGGTGAACAAGGCCGAGGCCGAGGCGGAGTACGGCATCCGCCCGGTTCAGGCCCCCGAGGCCGGCGTCTACGACGCGGTGATACTCGCCGTGGCCCACCGCGAGTTCCAGGCGCTTGGCGCTGAGGGCATCCGCGCCTGGGGCAAGCCCGAGCACGTGCTCTATGATCTCAAGTACGTGCTGCCCAAGGAGAGCGTGGACCTGAGGCTGTAATCCACCTTTGTGGCCTCTCCCCCGGGGTCAGACCCTTCGGCAAACTTAGGCCAACCCCCGCCTAAGTGTGCCGAAGTGTCTGACCCCTGGCATTGTGGCCACCCCTGGCATTGTGGTGCCTGCAATCAAAGGAACGTCATGAGTCGTTACGAAACCCTGCGGGGCGAGCTTGCCGCCGCGCCGCGTACCTGGCTGGTGACCGGCTGTGCCGGCTTCATCGGCAGCAACCTGCTGGAGACCCTGCTCAGGCTCGACCAGCGCGTGGTGGGCCTGGACAACTTCGCCACCGGCTTTCAGGCCAACCTGGATGAGGTGCGCTCGCTTGTCAGCGCCGAGCAGTGGGCGCGCTTCACCTTCATCGAGGGCGATATCTGCGACCCGGCCACCTGCCGGGCGGCGGTGATCCTCGATGGCAAGCCGGTAAACCATGTGCTGCACCAGGCGGCGCTGGGCTCGGTGCCGCGCTCCATCGCCGACCCGATCGCCAGCAACGCGGCCAACATCGGCGGGCAGCTCAACATGCTGGTGGCCGCCAAGGACGCCGGGGTGACGAGCTTCGTCTATGCGGCCTCGAGCTCCACCTATGGCGACCACCCGGCGCTGCCCAAGGTGGAGGAGCGCATCGGCAAGCCGCTGTCGCCCTATGCGGTGACCAAGGTGGTCAACGAGATGTATGCCGACGTCTTCGCGCGGACCTACGGCTTCAAGGCCACCGGGCTTCGCTACTTCAACGTGTTCGGCAAGCGCCAGAACCCCAACGGCGCCTATGCGGCGGTGATCCCCAAGTGGGCCGGCGCCATGCTCACCGACGAGACGCTGTTCATCAACGGCGACGGCGAGACCAGCCGCGATTTCTGCTATATCGCCAACGCGGTGCAGGCCAACCTGCTGGCGGCCACCGCGGACGACGCGGCCCAGGGGGAGGTCTACAACGTGGCGGTGAGCGGGCGCACCACCCTGAACCAGCTGTTCGAGTACCTGCGCGCCGCCCTGGCCGAGCAGGGGGTGAGCTACGCCCAGGCCCCCACCTACCGCGACTTCCGCCCCGGCGACGTGCGCCACTCCCAGGCGGACATCGGCAAGGCCAGCCGCTTGCTCGGCTACGCCCCCAGCCACACCATCGTGGAAGGCATCAGCGAGGCCATGCCCTGGTACATCGAGCACTTCCGGCGGGGGTGAGGATGCCCCGGGGTCAGACCCTTCGGCAAACTTAGGCCAACCCCCGCCTAAGTGTACCGAAGTGTCCGACCCCTGCGGCCGAGCCCTGCTTAGGGGTTGTACCCTTAAGTAAACGTCGAAGCCTGGCCATGCGCCGGGCTTCTTAGTTGTTGGGAGGAGGTGGGGTCGGTTAAGAAAAAATCGTTGCTTGGTTGTGAACTGAAGATTTTCTTGCTGTAGTGAAGGAAATATCCCACGCCTCGGGCATGATGATGAAAAACGTTGGCTATGCGCACCTTCATGAACACCTGGCGCTGGGTGTCCTGCCGCCGCGATGCCCGGCACGCGTGCGGCCGGTGACGCGCCTGACGCGGTTCGGGGAGGAGCTGGCGGTTCCGCCGGAGCGTTCGCCTGCCGATGATGACCTGCTCGCCCATATGCTGTTCGCCCTGAAGCATGAGGGCGTGGATCTGGCCATTCTCGCCGAATCGCTGCCTCATCTGCCGGTTGATGCGCTGGTGGCATCCTTGGAGGCGTCACCCAACGGCATCTACCTGCGCCGTTTGGCCTATCTCTATGAGGCCTTCGTGGCGCCTCTGCCGCTTGAGCCTGCGGTAAAAGGGCGCAGCGTGCCGCTGTTCGATCCCAAGCACTATGTGACAGGCCCTGCCAGCCGCAATAGCCGGTGGCGGGTGAACGTCAATGGTCTGGGTACCCTCAGCTACTGCGCCGTCGTGCGGCGAACGCCTGAGATTGAGGCGCTACTGAAGGAAGATATACTGGCCGAGGCGCGTGCCTTCATGGCGTCGCTGCCACCGGGCATGCTGGACCGCGCGATCCAGTGGGCCTATTTAAGCGAGACGCAATCTTCGTTCGAGATCGAGCGCGAATCACCCTCTCCCGACAAGCAGCAGCGCTTCATGCAGCTGCTGCGAAAGGCACATGACGGCCAGCCGCTGGATGAGGGCTACCTGGTGGCGCTTCAGAACAGCGTCGTCAGCAACCCCTTCGATAAGGCGGCGGCCTTTCGTCATGAGCAGAACTACCTGCACAACGGGCTGCCGGGGGCTATCGGTGTCAGCTATCTGCCGCCACCTCCGGCGCTCTGTGACACCCTGATGGCAGCGCTCATGGGGTGGGCCAATGCACTGTCCGAGCCCGGTGGCGAAACGAGCTTCGAGCGGGTGCCGGCACTGGTGGCCGCTACCGTGATCTCGTTCGGTTTCTTTTTCCTGCACCCCTTCATGGACGGCAATGGCCGCATCTCCCGGTTTCTGCTGCATCATATGCTGTGCCGGCTGGGCGAGTTACCACGCGGCAATCTGCTACCCATTTCCATTGCCATGAAGCGCCATGAGGGGGAGTATCTGGCGGCACTCGAAGCCTTCTCGGCACCGGCTCGTGAACAGTGGCGGGTCAACTGGATCGACGCCGACCATCATGATTTTCACTTCGCTGGGAGCGAAAGCCTCTATCGATATTGGGATGCTACCCAGGCCGTGGCCTTCACGCTGAGCATGGCACGCGAGGCGCTGAGGGAAGACTTGAAGGCGGAAACTCGCTATCTGGCCTGTTTCGATCGCGTCTATCGCGCCATCGACGCCCGTTTCGATGTGCGCGGCAGCGACCTGTCACGCCTGGTGATGATGTGCCTGAGCCAGGGTGGCCTGCTGTCGAAGAATCGCCGCCGGCAGTTTCGCTACCAGGTGCCGGAGGAGGCGCTGGACGCCATCGAAGCGGAAACCCGCAAAGCCCTCGACGAGTGCGCTGATCAGGGTCAGACCCTTCGACACCTTTAGGCCAACCCCCGCCTAAGGGTGCCGAAGTGTCTGACCCCTGCGGCCGAGCCCTGCTCAGCTAGGGTTATCAACAAGTTACGTCTGGAGCTTAAGGCCGCCAATGTTGACGCACGACGAGTTCGAGCAAGCCATCAAGGCCCTGCTGGCCCCCCTCTCTGCGGAGCAGTTGCGTGCCCTGCTGCAGCGCTGTGCCGAGGAGACTCACCCGCTCCAGCGCCAGGCGTTCATCGAGCGCCTGCGCCATCACTGTCTGGAGGGGCATGAGCCGAGCAGCTCAACCGCCGGTAATCGTTGCACCCTGTCGGCACGCTTGGCCGAGATGCAGGCCCAGCTCGAGGCCATCGCCCAGGCCGAGCCGGAGTGGGGCGCTTTCGACGAAGAGGACGGGTGCGGGCCTTTTGCCCCTGTGATGCCCGACCTCTTCGACCTGTTGGACGAGGCGGCTACCTGCCTGTCTCAGGCAGATCCCCAAACAGCCCGAGAGACCTATGCGGCGATCTGGGCGATGGTAGAGATCGAGAACGACTATGGTCACTCGCCGAGCTTGGAAGAGGTCGATGAGGCCATTGCCCGTGAGCATGCGGCGCGCTATCTGCGCGCGGTCTATCTGACCACCGCTGCCGAGCAGCGGGTTGACGCACTGCTGGAGGCGGCCAGCCGGGTCTGCTTGGCCGGGAGCGTGTCGCCCGTCGTGGTTCGCTGCTGCACACTCCGGGAGATCGCCGGGGTGGCCTCGACGCCATTGCCTGGCTGGGAAGCCTTTCTTGGTCGCCTTGCGAGCGAACGGCAGACGCCCCGATCGCTGCTCGAGTATCAGTGGCTGCGGGAAGCCTTGGCCAGCCACCAGGGCCTAGAGGGGATCGCAACTCTTGCCAAGCGGGCCGGGTCGGGCATGCCCCGGCTGTGGCTGGACTGGGTGAGCGGGGCCATTCGGCAGGGCGATCTGTCACAGGCGTCGGCTGCCTGGCAGGCGGCCCAGTCGCACTTTGCCCGTGGGGCCGGGATCTGGCACGAGTTCGCCGAGTGCTTCCAGGAAGATGAGCGCTGGCTCGCGCTGCCCCAGGCGGCAACCATTGCCTTCGAAGCCCTGCTGGCCAAGCCCTGCGCCCAGTGGCTTCAGGCTCTCCAGGCGGCCTGCCTGGAGAATGGCGCTCGCCAACGGCGGCTCAGGGAAGCCGCCGCCTGGCTGGCGACGGCGGCACAGCAGGGCGGTCCGCCCAGTGCCCAGGGCGCCGCCGCGTCGCTCGCAGGCGCCTTGGCGGATGGCCCGGCGCGCCTGGACCAGTGGCTAGTGCGCCCCACATCCTTCGCGCCTTGGGGGCCGATGGCCGTGTTGGCGTGGTGCCTCGCCGGTGATCTGCGCCAGGCCGAAGGGCTGCTCCCCTCCCGGCAGGACAGCCTGGGGTGGTCGCTGGGCGATAGTCCCAGCTGGGCGCTGTTTGCTTGTCTGCCCACGCTGCTGGCAGAACGGCCGGTAGCGGAGATCGGCCCGGCGGCCCAGGCCATGTGGCGGCAGCTGATTGTTACGAGCCCCGGCGAAAGCGGCGCCATCGCTGAGCCCCTCAACCAGGCTATGCTAATGGCCTGCCGGCAGACGCCACTCCAGCCCGACGAGAAGCAGGCCTGGCTGCACTGGTGCGCCGAAACGGCGACCGAGCGCTGCCATTCGATCGTTTCCGCCCAGCACCGCAAGGCCTACGCCAGGGCGGCGACCTGCGTGGCGCTATGCCGAGAAACGGCCCAGGCCATGGGGCAAGCGGCTAGCGGAGACGATCTGGTCCAGCGCATACGGCAGCGCTACCCACGGCATACTGCCTTCCAGCGCGCCCTCGACCAGGCCCTGGGGTCAGACCCTTAACCCTGCTGAGGGGTCGTACCCTTAAGGCAACTTCGAAGCCCTGCCATGTGCCGGGCTTCTTGGTTAGGCCCTTGCCAACTTGGCAGGCGAGTGTCGTGCCGATGGCTGGCGGAGAGGCCGCCGCCGGGAGTCTGACCCGGCGGGGTGCGGCGTTGTTAACGCCAGAGCGTTCGATTCAGGGGCGGAATCTGTCCTTCTGTCAGGCTGCCGGGCCGAAGCTCCTGCTACACTTTGCCCAGCAAGACACTGAATCCGAACAGAGGGAATTGGGAAGCGTACTTCCGCGATCTGGTTCAGCGCATCGAGCGGCTGGGCATTCTTGTCATGCGCAGCGGCATTGTCGGGAACAACACGCGGCGAGTGTTGAGCGTGGAGGAATTTCGCGGCTTCGCTATCGCCGACCCCGTCGCACCGGTGATCTTCATCAATGCGGCCGATGTGCCTGAAGCGCGCCTGTTCACGCTTGTGCATGAGCTGGCTCATATCTGGCTGGGAGAGTCCGGGATTTCCGATGGCGATCCAGCCAACCGCAGGCGCACCGAGAAGCTGTGCCATGCGGTCGCGGCGGAATTTCTGGTGCCGGAGGCAGAGTTTTTGCCACTGTGGCAGGAAGTAGAGGATTGGAAAGCCAACCTGGCGCCGCTGGCCGCGCATTTTCATGTGAGCCAGTGGGTGATTGCTCGCCGGGCCCAGGAACTCGAACTGATTGCAGAGCAGGACTACCGGCAATATGTGGTCAATCGGCTGGAGGCCTACCGCCATAGGGAAGAACGCGGTGGACCAAGCTTCGATCGTGTGGTCCCCGGGCGGGTCAGCAAACGCCTGGCCCAGGCGGTGGCAAGTGAGGCGATGAGCGGGCGGCTGTTGCTGAGAGATGCCTACCGGCTGATTGGCGTGAGACCACATAGGCTCAAGACGTTTGCCCGCAAGGAGCTCGGCCTGTGACCCGCTGGCGGGGTCAGACCCTTAAGCCGATTTAGGGGTCTGACCCTTCGGCCAACCTCAGTCAACCTGGAAGCCACTGGCGTAGCTCCTTGGGTCAGCCCCTTGGGTCAGACCCCTGCCACCTTGCCAGGCCTGTGTGGTGCCAGTAGCTTGGGCGGTGCTCGCCGCCGGGAGTCTGACCCGGTGAGGCGCGGCGCCGGTGGGATCAGACCCGGATGTCAAAGCTTGAAACATAAGGAACTGCTGTGAACATAGCCATTGCCGGTACCGGCTACGTCGGTCTCTCCAACGCCATGCTGCTGGCCCAGCACAACCGGGTCGTGGCGGTGGATATCGTCCCCGAGCGGGTCGCGATGCTGAACGAGGGGCGCTCGCCCATCGAGGATGCCGAGATCAGCGAGTTCCTGGCCCACCGCCAGCTGGACTTCACGGCGACCCTGAACAAGGAGGCCGCCTACCGCGAGGCCGACTTCGTGGTGATCGCGACCCCCCCACCGACTACGACCCGAAGACCAACACCTTCGATACCTCGAGCGTCGAGGCGGTGATCCAGGACGTGATGGCGATCAATCCGGCGGCGGTGATGGTGATCAAGTCCACCGTGCCGGTGGGCTACACCGCGGAGGCGAGCCGGCGCTTCGGCACCGAGAACCTGCTCTTCTCGCCGGAGTTCCTGCGCGAGGGCAGGGCGCTCTACGACAATCTCCACCCGTCGCGGATCATCGTCGGCGAGCACTCCGCCCGGGCCGAGACCTTCGCCGGCCTGCTCAGGCAGGGGGCGCTGGACGACGAAATCCCGGTGCTCTTCACCAACAGCACCGAGGCGGAGGCGATCAAGCTCTTCGCCAACACCTATCTCGCCATGCGGGTGGCCTACTTCAACGAGCTGGACAGCTACGCCGAGACCCACGGCCTGGATACCCGCCAGATCATCGAAGGCGTGGGGCTCGACCCGCGCATCGGCAAGCACTACAACAACCCCTCCTTCGGCTACGGCGGCTACTGCCTGCCCAAGGACACCAAGCAGCTACTGGCCAACTACCAAGACGTGCCGAGCAACATCATCGCGGCCATCGTCGATGCCAACCGCACCCGCAAGGACTTCATCGCCGAGCAGATCCTAAAGCGCCAGCCGCGGGTGGTGGGGGTCTACCGGCTGATCATGAAGACCGGCTCCGATAACTTCCGCGCCAGCGCCATGCAGGGTGTGATGAAGCGCATCAAGGCCAAGGGCATCGAGGTGGTGGTCTATGAGCCGGTGCTCGCCGAGGAGACCTTCTACGGCTCCCGGGTGATCCGCGACCTCGACGCCTTCAAGGCGCTCTCCGACGTCATCCTGAGCAACCGCATGGCCGAGGAGCTCAACGACGTCGCCGAGAAGGTCTACACCCGCGACCTCTTCGGCAGCGACTGACCGAACGCTCCCGCCATCCAGCCCCCGGGGTCAGACCCTTCAGCCAACTTAGGCAAACAGCCGCCTAAGTTTCCTGGAGTGTCTGGCCCCTTTGTGTTAGGCCGAGTCCAACCGCCTGCTGCCGGGACGGGGCTATTGCAATACCAAGGGGTGGTTACCATAATGGTAAGTAGAACTAACGTCAGCCGCTATGCTGGAGCGCCGCCGGAGCACGGTGATCACGACCGTACCATTGCAGGAGGCCCACTCTATCCCGCGTCAGATGTGTTAGCGGCACTGCAGGACAAGGGGTTGGTGCTGTGGACGCAGCGCTCGATCAGGAGGGCGCAGGAGCTCGGACTGGATGCCGATGACGTTGCGGACCTACTTCGTTCGGCTTTGCAGCAGGGACGTTACAAAAACAGTGAGTGGTGCCAGCAGAAGCCCGACGGCCCCTGGGCGGCCAGCGACGTTTACCTGTTGACGCGCCATGAATGGAATGACAGAGCCTTTCGTGAACTCCCAGCACACTACTATCTGAAATTTGCTTTGGCCAAGAGTGGACGCCTGGTATTGACGGTGTCGTGCCATGTCCAGACCTGATGCCAAGGAGGCGCTATGACAGCCCACCAGGATATGCTCTGCCCCATCTGTGAGGCGGGGACGTTGACGCCTCAAATCGCCGAGAACGAGGTGACGTACAAGGGCCATACACGGAGCCTGCCGTTGCTGATGTCTGTCTGCCAGGCCTGCGGTTCCGAGCAGGCCAGTGCCCAGCAGACGCGCGACAACAAGCGCACGATGCTGGCCTTCCGCAAGGAGGTGGATGGCCTGTTGACGGGGGCCGAGCTGCGTGCACTGCGAGACCGCCTGGGTATCTCCCAGGCACAGGCCGCACGGTTGTTCGGCGGCGGTCCGGTCGCCTTCTCCAAGTATGAGAACGATGATGTGGCCCAGTCCGAGGCCATGGACCGCCTGATTCGACTGGCGGCGGATGTGCCGCAGGCATTGCGCTGGCTGGCACAACGTGCCGGGGACGCTGAACTGGCGAGCGCTGTTACCACCCAGGGATTCTGTGATTACCTGGCTGCCATGGGGCGCTACGCGCAAACCGTTGCCGTGCTGTCCCGTTCGATCGATGTCCAGCATCGTTACTCCGAGCCCCGGCAGGTCATTCGATTGTCGCGTATTGGTGAAGATCACGGCCGCTGGACCCAGCGCGAGGAAACCCTAGTGCTCTGAAGGAGCCCATGGCATGAGCGTCCAACTGCAAATGTCCCCCCTGCAGCTCAAGGAGCTGCTGTATAAAAAGATTTTGATAGAAGCGGCGGTGGATCTGACTGAGGCGGAGGGCTACTGGGCGCCAACCTTCGACTTCGAAGGAGTGAAGTTGGTGGCCGATCTTGCCGTTGGTTTCGCCAAGGGCCAGCAGGACGATCCCAGGCAGTTCATGGTCGAAATGACGGTGGCGATCCCCAACAATCCAGAAGATGGCAAGCGGGCCCCTTATACCCTAGATATCCAGGCCCAGGCATGGATTGAAGTCGCCGATGGCATTCCCAAGGACAAGCGGCGTGAGATCGTGGAGGTCAATGGCGCCTCCCTGATCCTCGGCGCGATTCGTGAGCTGGTATTGCAGGTAACCGGGAGGTCCGGGCTAGGCCCCATGCTGCTGCCGACGCTGCGATTCCTCCCGCAGCCAGCCCCGGGGTCAGACCCTTCGGCAAACTTAGGCAAAACCCACGCCTAAGTGTCCCGAAGTGTCCGACCCCTGCGGCCGAGCCCCGCTTAGGGGTCGTACCCTAAAGTTGACTTCGGTAAAGCGCGGTAATGAAAAGCCCGCCTACGGGGCGGGTGCCTGGACGACGACGAAGGATCAAGAAGACTTGTGAGCTGCCTTCTGCAGCACCAGCTGTTGACGCTGGTTGGCGCGTTCAATCACCTGACGATAGACATCACGCTTGCGCTCAGGGCTGGCGTCGCGGATGAATGCGGACAGGGGGCTGCTGCAGGTCTTGGCGTCTTTGGTCATCATAGCGGCTTCCTCGTCTTCTCGGCGAGCTTCTGCAGAAGAGGCTGGCGAGCGTATCCTTCGGCAATGTAGGTGTCAATTCAGCCCACCGGGGTCAGGCCCTTCGGCAAACTTAGGCAAAACCCCCGCCTAAGTGTGCCGAAGTGTCCGACCCCTGCCTTTGACCCTCCGCCCGGTTGGCGCCGTCGTCATCCGCCCCTGGGTCAAGC
Source organism: Halomonas alkalicola (assembly GCF_030704205.1). Lineage (NCBI taxonomy): Bacteria > Pseudomonadati > Pseudomonadota > Gammaproteobacteria > Oceanospirillales > Halomonadaceae > Halomonas > Halomonas alkalicola. The sequence goes on from NZ_CP131913.1 coordinate 29,196, forward strand.
CCGAGCACGTGCTTGGCCATGCGAGTGGCCTGCTTCATCAGCCCTCGGGGTCAGGCCCTTAAGGGCGCTTAGGGGTCGGAGCCTTAAGGTGACTTTGAGCTCTGTCGAACGCCTGGGCCAAGTGGTGGTCTGTGGTAGTCGTGTGTATAGTTGAGTGTATAGTTTTCTGATGGGGGGAGCACTGATGGGCCAGTCGGTCCGCTATCCCAAGCTGGAACGCCAGCCGCTGTCGCTGGTGCTGGCAGAGTTTCGTTTCTCGCCCCTGCAGGCGTCGGTAAGTCGTCTGTTTGCCTTGCAGGAACAGATGCAGCAGGCCTTCGGCAAGCTGGAGGAGTACACCACTCACACCCTGCGTCTGGCACCGGACGGCAGCCAGGAGAAGGCCAGCGGCTGGGGGTTCCTGTTCCGTGCCGAGGCGGGGGATAGCCTGGTTCTGGTCGAGCCGGAACGACTGGTTTATATCACGTCCCACTACCCTCGATTTCCGGCCTTTGCCGCACGCTGCATGGAGGCGGTGACCCTGCTGGAAGAGGCCCTGGCACCCGGCCAGCTGCTGCGCGTCGGGTTGCGTTTCAATGATGTGGTGGTGCCCGGCCAGGGGGAGTCGCTGGAGGCCTACCTGGACAGCAGCCTGCTGCCGCCGGCTGCCCTGGCGTCTCTGGCAGGCCCACTGGCAGGGCACCGTACTGAAACCCAGGTGGAGACCGATGCGGGGCGACTTGTGGTGCGCGCCCTGGTGAGCGGGCACGGCCTTGCGGTGATGCCGGATATCGACCCGCATGTTCAGCTGGCCCAGCCGGACGAGGTGCCTCGCGACAGGCTCACCGCTGTGCTCGATTTCGATCACTTCTGGCGCGCCGAGCAGAACCAGGCCGAGGCGTTTTCTCGGGTGGCGGTTCACCGCCGCCTGGAGGCGCTTCATGAACCCGCGAGGGAGGCCTTCTGGCGCGTTACCACCGAGTGGGCAAGGAGGGAGCGATGGTCCTAGTCATCCAGAGCCAAGCACCGGCACAGCCTCAACTGGCAGAGCTGGGCTGGGGGGATACGGCTTTCACTGATTGGCTGCTGGACAGCAGCGGCGGCTCTGTGCGGCGCTTCTTTTCAGACGCTTCAGGGAGCCGGAGGGGCCTGCGTCAGCTGCCCGGCCTGCGGGCTGGGGACGAGGCGAATGGCAACGGTAGCGCCGCATCGCCTCTGGTGCAGCGGCTGGACGCTATTGCCGACAGCTTTGCGCTGAATCACCAGCAGCTGGCAGATGCCTGCGGAGTCTCCCGTGCCGCCTTGTATGCCTGGCGGGATGGCTCAGAGCCTCGGCGGGGCGCCCTGCAGCGTATTTCGGCCCTGCATCGGGCGGCACTCGATTGGCAACGCTCCGGTTTTCCCCGGCCAACTGCCACCCTGCAGCTGCCTCTGTTCAAGCAGCACAGCCTGCTGGACCTGCTCTGTGCCACACCGTTGGATCTCGAGGCTATCCACTTTCTGGGAATGCGTCTGGCGCTTCGCGACACGGAAGTCTCGGCAGGCGAGCTGTATGACCCGTTCCGGTGAGAGCGCGTGACCAAAAGGCGCGACAAGCCTCGGCACTTCAGGCCGAGGAAGGATAGCGCGGACGCCGAAGGCGTCCTATAATGCTGGATGCATATACAAACTCTGAGTCTTTATGCAACGCCTCCAAGCCTTCAAATATGAGCTGATGCCCAACGGCGAGCAGGTGCGGAAAATGCGCCAGTTTGCCGGCATGGCGCGGTTCGTTTTCAACCGGGGGCTGGCGTTGCAAAAGGAGCAGTATGAAGCCGGTGAGAAGAAGTTGGGCTACGCGGCTTTGTGCAAGCAACTCACCGGCTGGCGCAATAGCGCCGAGACACCTTGGCTCCGGGATGGCCCGATCCACCCGCTCCAGCAGTCGCTGAAGGATCTGGAGCGCGCCTACGCTAACTTCTTCGCCAAGCGTGCAGACTTCCCGCGCTTCAAGAAGAAAGGGCAGCGCGACAGCTTCCGCTATCCCGATCCGAAACAGATCAACCCGCCTTATTCACGAGGGCGCTGATTGAGCGGTCTGAAGGTACTGGCTGTTGGCATTGCTTATCAGGATTCGCCTCTTCAGCGCGAGTGGCTGTTGAGTAATGCCAGAACGCAGCCCTTTTCCTACTTACTTATAGCTCTTTGGAATCAATGGCGGCCGTCCAAGCAGCCGTGATCGCCGACCGCCGCTCCGGTCGCTCGCTTTCTGATGCTGTGGTGGTCTCGCAGGAGCGTCAGCTCAGTGCGGTCAGCTTCGGTAGCCCCTTCAGCAGCGTCGGCCACCACTTGTCGGCGGCGGCACCCAGATGAACGGTGATTCGCCGAGCGTGCAGCCTCAGCGTGGCGGCGACCTTGAGCACCTGCTCGCGCATCCGGCTCAGGCTCCAGCCTTGTCGGGTTTGCCGCTCCAGGAGGCAGCGCAGGCCATGCAGGACCTGGTAGGCGTAGAGACTGAGCAGCAAGCTCACCTCGTTGCGCGCCATCACGTCCTGAACGGTGGAGGCGCCGCGATCGGTCGACGAGAGGTGCACGTCGAGCGCCGACTTCACTTCGCCCATGTGCGCCTCGGCGCTGCCGCGCTTGCGATAGAGTGCTAGGACCTTCTCTGGCGGCCAGTCGAACTTGCTGAGGTTGGTGACCAGGAAGAAGGCATGCAGCAGCAGGTCATCGGGGCGCTCCTGCACGACCAGCACGACGCGCCGTGGTGCCGGCCAGGAACCGGCTTGGTACTCAAGGTCATGGCACCATTCTCGAGGCTGTTCAGGCGGTCGGCCGCGGGGCCGCTTCAGGTAGGGCGCCGCCAATTTTTGCAGGCCCTTGTGGCTGCGTAACCGGCCCAGATACTCGATGTCGCGCTCTTCCAGCGCCTCCAGCGTGTCGTTGTCGGTGAATCCGGCATCGATGCGCACCCGAACCTGGGCGCCAGTGCTCTCGTTGAGCCGCGTCACCAGATGGGGGATCCATGTATCGGCATTCTCAGCCGGGCCGGCGTTGCCCTCGCGTAGCAGGCCACCGACCATGTCGCCTGTTTCGGCCAGCGAGGCGACCAGCGGCGAGTAGATGCGGGTACCGTAAAGGCCATGGTAGGCCGAGCCACCTTGGTGACCGTGGACCTCGATCGGCAGGCCGTCGATGTCCAGCGTCAGCTGCTTGGGGCGCTCGCCGTTCTTCAGCGAGGTCAGGCGCCAGAGCACCAGCCGCAGCAGGCCTTCGTGCACGGCATCGATGTTGTCGTTGCGGCCGAGGCAGGTCAGCAGCCGCGACAGCGTGGCTTGAGACGGCCGGTCCTGCGCCAATGGCGTCGTCCCGCGCGCGTCGCTACAGGCCAACTGCCAGAGCGGGTCACGGCGCAGCGTGTCGGTATCGCTGAGATCGATCCAGCCCATCGCGCGCTGCAGCACCAGGGTGCGTAGCTGACTGGCCAGGGAGTGGCGGATACGCAGCGGGTGACGCGGATCGACCAGGTTGTCTTCGAGCGCCTCAATCACGCCGCTGTTGTCGAGGGCTTCACGCAGCAACAAAGCGCCGCTGTCGCTGGTGGTGCGGTGGCCGCTCAGCTCGACACGGACAGAGCCGTTGCACGAGGGCGTCCAGGTGGATAGGCTTTCACCCATAGCGGATGGCTCCCTTGGATCAGGTTCTTGGCGGAACACACTGAATTTTCAAGAGGATACCATCCGCTATCTTCGTTTTCAGGCCGGTCTCATGAATAAGGCGGGATCAAGCTCGATCAAGGAAACAGCCGCATCTTCCTGCCCAAGCTCGGCTGGCTGCGTTTTCGCAAGAGCCGCGAGGTACTGGGGGTGGTGAAGAACGTCACCGTCAGCCAGTCGTCGGGGCGATGGTTCGTCTCGATTCAGACCGAGCGCGAGGTCGCCGTGCCAGCGCCAACCGGCGGCGCGGTGGGCATCGACCTGGGCGTGGCGCGGTTCGCCACACTCTCCGATGGCAGCTACCTGGCACCCCTCAACAGTGTCAGAACGCACCAGGCGGCGCTGCGCAAGGCGCAGCAAGCCATGAGTCGCAAGGTCAAGTTCAGCAACAACTGGAAGAAGGCCAAGGCCCGCGTCCAGAAACGCCAGGCTCACATCGCCAATGCCCGGCGCGACTACCTGCACAAGGCTTCCACCACGATCAGCCAAAACCACGCGCTCGTGGTGCTGGAAGACCTGCAGGTAGGCAACATGGCGCGCTCGGCCAGAGGCAGTGCCGAGCAGCCAGGCCGCCATGTCCGGCAGAAATCTGGCCTCAACCGCTCGATCCTCGACCAGGGCTGGTACGAGTTCCGGCGTCAGCTCGACTACAAGTTGGCCTGGCGCGGGGCGCATCTGGTGGTTGTGCCACCGCACAACACCAGCCGCACCTGCCCCGAGTGCGGGCATGTGGCTGCGGGGAACCGGCGCAGCCAGGCCCGCTTTGCCTGTGTCGAATGTGGCTACCAGGCCAATGCCGACCAGGTCGCGGCCATCAATGTGCTAAGGGCAGGACATGCCCGGTTCGCCTGTGAAGTGAGTGGTGCAGTCAGGCCGCCAGCAGCAGGAACCCACCGAAGCGACTCAGGAGTGGCTCAATGCCGCGCCTGAGCGCCGTAGGAATCCTCTTCCTTTCCGCCGTTGGCGGCAGCTGCCTAAGCAGCTGAGGGAGGGGAGGACGTCAATGAGCAAACCACGTCGGCTTGTAAAGCTGACGACGACGAAGGGGGTGGGCTGCGTCTGCTGCGCCCCCAACACACTGTGCTTGGCACGCCACAAGGAGAAGGATCTTCATGAAGTACGCCGCACTGCCCATTGGTCTCTTGACCGTGTTTCTGGTCGCCGGCTGTTCGAGCGATAACGAGGCGGAGAGAGTCTATACCGTCGAGGAATACACGGAGGACTTGAGCATGGCCGAAGAGGTTGTCGAGCGCTGCCGCAACAACCCCGGCCAGCTGCAGGATGATCCCAACTGCATCAATGCTTCCGAAGCCGTCGCCCGGCATCGACTGATCGGCTCCGGCGAGGGTGCCCAGATGCCGAGCATCACCGGCGACTGAGCACCTCGGATGCCCCGGGGTCAGACCCTTAAGCCCGCTTAGGGGTCGTACCCTTAAGGGAACTTCGAAGCCCGGCCATGTGCCGGGCTTCGGCGTTGTTGCTGCGCGAGGAGGCTGATTCCTGCGCCAGCCCGTGGCATCGCCGGCGGCTGCCTGAGAAGTGGGCAGCGTTGCCTGCTAGGGTGGGGGGAGGGCAGTGCCTTTGCCTGTAACGCTGTCCCATGTCGCAGACTGGGGCCTGCTGAATGTTTCCCTAGCGGGATACAAACCGCCCTGCTGCCAGCAGAGAGAGAATTTTCCCGATAGGGATAATTACATTGACACCGGCGTCGAAGGCTCTTAATTTTCCCTAACGGGAAAACTATTGGAGCGTTTCATGCGCCTCGGCACCCCAATTCATGATGCCGCTACCCTTGGCCGGCTGATCCGACAGACGCGAAAGCAGCAGAACCTGACGCTCGAAACGCTGGCAGGCCTTTGCGGGTTGAGCATACGTTTCCTCAGCGAACTGGAGAACGGCCGAGAAACCTGCAGCCTGGTGCGCGTGCTGCTGGTGCTTGATGCCCTGGGAATAGAGCTGACCGCCGAACCGCCCGAGACAGGTGCATCATGAGCCAGCACCATACCCTGAACGTTTGGCGTGAGCATCGCCTGGTCGGTACCCTGTGGCGAGGTAGCGGCGAACGCCTGATCGGCTTCGAATACGATAGCGAATGGCAAGCCACCGGCCACGCCATTTCCAACAGCCTGCCGCTGGAAAAACGCACCTGGCTACCCGAAGAACAAACGGCCCATCGCTGGTTCGGCAACCTGCTACCCGAAGAGCAAGCCCGCACCGCGCTGCTCAAGCGGCTTGCCATCCCCGACGACGATTTCGCCCTACTGGCCGCCATCGGTGGCGACTGCGCCGGCGCACTCACTCTTCTTCCGCCTGAGCAGCAGCCGGCCAGCCAATGGGAAACGACACCGCTTGCGCTGGACAAACTCGCGCAATGGGCCGCCTACCGCGAGCGCTACTCGCTGATGGGCTCCGATGGCGATGACCACCTCCCACGCCTCTCGTTGGCAGGAGCTCAGGATAAAATTCCGGTAGTGCTCGACAACGGCGAGCTCAAACTGCCGCGGGGGGCTACCCCTTCGTCGCATATTCTCAAGTTCGCCGTGGAAGGCCGCGAACTGATCGTCTTGAACGAACTTTTTCTCAACACGCTAGCACGCCTCGCCGGACTGGCCTGCCCCACCACGACACTGGGCCAGGCGGAAGGCCATGCCTACCTGCTGGTGGAACGCTATGACAGAAGCGATATCGGTACCCAGGCGCTGCGCCGCCTTCATCAGGAAGACTTCTGTCAGGCCATGGGGCTCTCGCGAATCGAGAAGTACCAGGTGCCGGATGGCCCGCGTTTCGGGCAGTGCATTGCCGCGGCCCGACAAGCCTGTCGCCCCAGCGCCACCTCGATCCAGCACCTGCTGCGCTGGCAAATTTTCAACGTCCTGGTCGGCAACACCGATGGTCATGCCAAGAACCTATCGCTGCTACAGAACGAGCGAGGTCAATGGCAAATCGCCCCCGCCTACGACCTGGTAGGCACTCTGGTGCTGGGCTACCACCGCGACCTGGCTTTCTCGGTCGGTGATCGGTTCAATTCTCGGCAACTGCTGCCCCGCGACTGGCAAGCCTTCGCCAAGGAGTGTCGCTTCAGCTACCCCTTCGTGCGCCGCGAGATACACTCACTCGCCGCCAGGCTGCAGGAATTGCTGGTGGCCGATGAACTGCGGCAGGCCTTGAGCGATGCAGGGCTGAGCGAACATGGCTGGGTAAGGCTTCAGCAGCAGCGCCAGCATATTCGGTCTCAATGCAACAAGGCGCAGCGCTGGTAGTAAGTGAACCGTACCGGCTTTCTGAGGATGCCTCGGGGTCAGATGCCTCGGGGTCAGACCCTTCGGCAAACTTAGGCAAAACCCCCGCCTAAGTGTGCCGAAGGGTCCGACCCCTGCCTTAGTGTGCCGAAGTGTCCGACCCCTGCCTTTGACCCTCCGCCCGCTTCGGGCTTGCGAGGGTCAAGGGGCCGGAGGCTGGGACATCGGTTTGATGGTCAGCTGTAGCCCCAGGGCGTTGGCGACCTTGTTGATGGTGGAGAAGGCGGGATTGCCTTCACCTGAAAGCGCCTTGTAAAGCCCCTCTCGGCTCATGCCGACCTCTTTGGCCAGCTGGCTCATGTTGCGTGCACGGGCAACGTCACCCAGAGCGGCAGCGAGGAGTGAGGGATCATTCTCTTCCATCACGGCTTCCAGGTAGGCGGCGATCTCCTCTTCGGTCTGGAGGTACTCGGCGGTGTCGTAGTGGCTGAATGTCACCTGTGGTTGGGTTGCCATGGGTTACTCCTTCCACTGCTTGGCAATGGCTTTGGCTTGCTCCATGTCGCTGGGCTGGCTGCCCTTGTCGCCCCCGCAGAGTAGGACGACTACAATGGGGCCTCGGGTAAGGTAGTAGACCCGGTAGCCGGGGCCATGCGGTATGCGCAGTTCCGAGATACCTTCACCGACAGGTTTGACATCGCCGGGGTTGCCGAGGCTGAGCCGTCTGAGCCGCACCGTGATCTTGGCACGGGCCCGAGTGTCACGAAGGCTGCGCAGCCACTGATCAAAGACATCGGTTTTGATAAGCTTGATCATATGTGAACCCTAGTTGACAGCTCGTGTGATGTCAACTGTGGTTATCGGATCCTGCTAGCTGCTCATGAGAAGGAACTGCTGTGAACATTGCCATTGCCGGTACCGGCTACGTCGGTCTCTCCAACGCCATGCTGCTGGCCCAGCACAACCGGGTCGTGGCGGTGGATATCGTCCCCGAGCGGGTCGCGATGCTGAACGAGGGGCGCTCGCCCATCGAGGATGCCGAGATCAGCGAGTTCCTGGCCCACCGCCAGCTGGACTTCACGGCGACCCTGAACAAGGAGGCCGCCTACCGCGAGGCCGACTTCGTGGTGATCGCGACCCCCACCGACTACGACCCGAAGACCAACACCTTCGATACCTCGAGCGTCGAGGCGGTGATCCAGGACGTGATGGCGATCAATCCGGGCGCGGTGATGGTGATCAAGTCCACCGTGCCGGTGGGCTACACCGCGGAGGCCAGCCGGCGCTTCGGCACCGAGAACCTGCTCTTCTCGCCGGAGTTCCTGCGCGAGGGCAGGGCGCTCTACGATAACCTGCACCCGTCGCGGATCATCGTCGGCGAGCACTCCGCCCGGGCCGAGGCCTTCGCCGGCCTGCTCAGGCAGGGGGCGCTGGACGACGAGATCCCGGTGCTCTTCACCAACAGCACCGAGGCGGAGGCGATCAAGCTCTTCGCCAACACCTATCTCGCCATGCGGGTGGCCTACTTCAACGAGCTCGACAGCTACGCCGAGACCCACGGCCTGGATACCCGCCAGATCATCGAGGGCGTGGGGCTCGACCCGCGCATCGGAAAGCACTACAACAACCCCTCCTTCGGCTACGGCGGCTACTGCCTGCCCAAGGACACCAAGCAGCTCCTGGCCAACTACCAGGACGTGCCGAGCAACATCATCGCGGCCATCGTCGATGCCAACCGCACCCGCAAGGACTTCATCGCCGAGCAGATCCTCAAGCGCCAGCCCCGGGTGGTGGGGGTCTACCGGCTGATCATGAAGACCGGCTCCGACAACTTCCGCGCCAGCGCCATGCAGGGCGTGATGAAGCGCATCAAGGCCAAGGGCATCGAGGTGGTGGTCTATGAGCCGGTGCTCGCCGAGGAGACCTTCTACGGCTCGCGGGTGATCCGCGACCTCCACGCCTTCAAGGCCGAGGCCGACGTGATCCTGTCGAACCGCATGGCCGCCGAGCTCCAGGACGTCGCCGAGAAGGTCTACACCCGCGACCTCTTCGGCAGCGACTGAGCGAACCAACCTTCGGGGTCAACCTTCGGGGTCAGACCCTTCGGCAAACTTAGGCCAACCCCCGCCTAAGTCTTCTGAAGGGTCTGACCCCCTATGGGGATTGCCCCGACAGCCGTTCCCGCCAGGCCTCGCTGCCGAAGGCGTGGCCGCGGCGAGTCTGCTGGCGGATCTCCTCCAGGGTGGCGTCGGGCAGGGGCGCGTCGAAGAGCTGGCGGTAGTGGTGCCGGCGCCGGCGCTGCTCGGGGTCGCGGGCGCTGGCCAGGTAGAGCGCATGGGGCGTGACCCGCGGGTCCTCGGCGCCCAGGGCGTTGGCCGGGTAGCTGGACCAGCGGTAGTCGCCGGGATGGGCGACCATGCCGGCCCGCACCGGATTCAGCTCGATATAGCGGTAGCAGGCGAAGAGGTAGTCTTCTTCGCCGATGAGGCAGGAGTAGTAACGGCCCTCGAAGAGCCCGCCGGTACGCTCATGGCGCCGGTTGAAGTACTGTGCGTAGCGCTGCCCGAGGCTCTTCATCAGCAGGCTGACGCCCTGCGGGTCGTCGCGGGGCGTGGCCAGCAGGTGGAAGTGATTGGTCATCAGCACATAGGCGTGCACGTCGACCCGATACTCCCGGCGAGCCTCGTCAAGCAGATCGAGAAAACGCTCGGCATCGCTGCGGAAGTGAAAGCAGGTGCCGCGGTTGTTCCCGCGCTGCACCAGGTGCACCGGTATACTGGGCAGAAGAATACGAGTCGGGCGGGGCATGGCCAATCCCCCTTTCATGGCGTGCGGTGGCCTGCCTCAGTGTAGCCCAACCTCAGCCCCCTTCGGGGTCAGACCCTTAAATTCCCTTAAGGGTCTGACCCCGCCAGCCAACGTGGTGTTGCATGTACGATACGATCAAGGCGCTGGCGTCCCAGCTGCTGATGCCGCTGCCCGTCAGCCTGGGGCTGATGGCATTGGGCCTCGCGCTGATGGCCTGGCGCTGCCGCCGTGCGGGTGTGGCGGCAGCGGCTATCGGCCTGGCGGTTCTGATGCTGGCCAGCTGGGGGCCCGTCGCCGAGCGTCTCCTGGAACCGCTCGAGACGCGCTATCCGGCACTGCAGACGCTGCCAGAGGGGGAGGGCTTGGTCGCGGTGGTGGTGCTGGGGGGCGGTTGGCGACCCGAGGCGCCGCGCTCGAGCGTGAGCCGCTTGAACGACAGCTCGGCGATTCGCCTGATGGAGGGCATCCGGCTGTGGCGACAGAACCCTGAGCTGCCGCTGGTGGTCACCGGTGCCAGCCGTGATCCCGATATTGCCCCGGTGGCCCGGGGCTATGCCACTGCCGCCGCAGAGCTGGGCGTGCCGGAAGGGCGCCTGACGGTGCTGGACTGGCCCACCGATACCGGCCTGGAAGCCCAGGCCGTTCGTGAGGCCCTGGGCGAGGGCGCGCGGGTGGTGCTGGTCACCTCCGCGTCGCATATGCCGCGCTCAATGCGTCACTTCCGACAGGCCGGACTCGAGCCCCTGGCGGCGCCCACCCACTACCTGACCCAGCCTGATCAAGCCGGCCAGCTGCGCCATTGGGTGCCATCGGCCAGCCACCTACGCAAGTCGGAGCGGGCGTTGTTAGGGAGCTAGCGCACTGTTAGGAAGTAAGCTATTTTTCAATCAAGCTTTTACAAAATAATAGGTGAGAAGCAGATGAGAGCAATTCTAGTAATTGCTTATGCACAAGCACCGGCAAGAACTTTTTTATGAATCTGGTGTGGTCGACAACCGACCTTGTCATCGGCGGGCATGCGTATCCTGAGTTCCCAATTCTGCTATGGGATAGTATGGAGAGCTGTCGGCCTGCCAATCTGTTTCTGCGTTACTACCTACTGCGCGGTGCCGTAGGATCTCAGAAATCGTGGGATCCGGTAGGGAGAGCGTTGTATGACTATTTCAGCTTTCTGCAGGCTCACGAGCTGGAATGGGATAAGTGTGACCGTGGCGAAGCAAAGAGCTTGGTTGCGGCTTACCGAGACTACTCCTTGTATACGGTGAAGCTACAACGCAGCACTGTCCGAAACCGTCTCACCTATGTGACCCTCTTCTACGAATACGCCCAGCGGCAACGGTGGATCACAACTCTGCCATTCGGATACGAGGATCGAATAGTTAAACGTAAGCACCGTTTACTGTCGCATACCGAAAGCAGTGGTGGCCGTGCGTCCATGCGCGACGTCATGCCGCGCGCCCATTACAATTTGCCGAAGTTTCTATCTACATCGGAAATCACGCTTTTGTTGGAGGCAGCGACCAACGTTCATCACAACATGATTGTGCGGCTAGCGTTGGGTACTGGATTACGGAAGCAAGAACTAGCGACTTTCCCGCTGCGTTATATTTTCGATCCTGAGCTTCGAGGTGACCAGTCGCGGAATGTAAGGGTAACCTTAGATCCAGAGGACGGGAGCGGCATGAAGACCAAGGGCAGTAAGCCCCGGGTCATCTACATTTCTCGCAATCTCATGGGGAATCTCAACTTCTACGCCAAGCACCGGCGCGGGGAGCGGGCCTCTCTGAGCCGTCGCCAGCATGCGCCGTTGTTTCTAAACCAAACGGGGGAGCCTTACAGCTTGGATGGCAAGGGGCTTGATCGGATCGTCCGTCTCATTGGACGCCGGGCCGGGCTGGAAGTCTGGGGTAGTGTCCCGTCAAGTGGTGTAACAGCGGGTGAGGCCACCGCGGCCTTCGCTGACTGTTACGCCGCCTCCTCGTGAATCAATTGTTCGGTGCCTGCCTCAGTCGCCTCCTTGAGCACCGGGGCCAGGCTCTCCAGGCTCAGGTACCGGCGGCTGACTTGCCATTCATCGTTCTGCTCCAGCAGTACCGCTCCGACCAGGCGCGTCACCGACGCGTTGTTGGGGAAGATCCCGACGACGTTGCTGCGCCGTTTGATCTCCTTGTTCAGCCGCTCCAAGCAGTTCGTGGACGCCAACTTCGGCCAGTGATCTTTCGGGAAGGCCATGAACGCCAGCACGTCCTCCTCGGCGCTATCCATGCAGTCCGCCGCCTTGGCGAAGCGCTCACGCAGGCTGTCGGCCACCTGCCGCCACTGGCGCGTCGCTGCGGCTTGATCCGGCTGGGCAAAGGCCGTGCGCACCGCCGCCGAGATCGCTGGCTGGTGGGCCTTAGGGACCTGCGAGAGCACGTTGCGCATGAAGTGCACTCGACAGCGTTGCCAGCCCGCCCCAGTCAGTACCGTCGCGATCGCCTTTTTCAGCCCCTCGTGAGCGTCGGAGATGACCAGGCGAGTGCCCTTCAGCCCCCGGGCCACCAGCGAGCGTAGGAACGCCGTCCAGAAGCCCTCCGTCTCAGCCGGACCTGCGGAGAGGCCCAGCACCTCACGGTAACCGTCCTGATTCACCGCCGTGGCCACCACCACCGCCTGGCTCGCTACCGGGCCGTGCTCTCGACTCTTGATATAGGTCGCGTCGAGCCATACGTAGGGCCAGTGCCCCTCCAGCGGCCGCTCCAGGAAGCTCTGGACGCGCTCATCGATCGAGGCGCACAGTCGGGAGACCTGCGACTTGGAGATCCCGGTCATCCCCATGGCCTGGACCAGCTCGTCGACCTTACGAGTTGAGATGCCCTGCACGTAGGCCTCCTGCACCACCGCCGTGAGCGCTTGCTCGCTCATCCGCCGCGGCTCGAGGAAGCCGGGGAAGTAGCTGCCCTGGCGGAGCTTGGGGACCTTGAGATCCACTCGGCCCATAAACGCGTCTCCAACGGCCGCTCCCGGTAGCCATTGCGCCGGTTGACCCGCTCCTCGGAGCGCTCGTGGCGATCGGCCCCGCACAGCTCGGCCACCTCGTGCTCCATCAGCTCCTGGAGCATGAAGGCCAGCGTCTCACGCAGGAAGTCCGGTGCCACCGCTCGCTTTTCAAGCAGCTCCGTCAGTGCCATGCTCTTGTTGGTCATCGTGGGGTTCCTTCGGTTGGTTGCGTGTTTGGCGACTTGCAACTTTATCGAAGGCCCATGGTGACCTCATCCTCCCGTCTGAATTACACCTCTTCCCGGGACGTTACCAAGTCTGGCCTCACAAACTGCGACATACCTATGCTACCCATACCTTGGTTACCCTACAGCGCAACCGTGCCACCAATAAGATAGAGCCGCTTGCCTTCCTGCAAATGCAGCTGGGGCATGCTTCTATCCAAACTACGATGGTCTATCTGCATTTGATCAATGAACTGGCCGATGAGGCGGTACTTATCTACGCAGAGGAGTTGGACGAATTGGCGGGTATGGTTCATGGGTAAGCGTAAAGTCTTTCTTAAGACGGACTTGTCTACTCCGGAGATCACCCACGAGCGGGATGGCGCCGGTTGCGTCAAGCTCCTTGATTCTATTCCCCCGCGTGATACCAAGGTGCATTATAGTCCCAATCCGTATGGTGCTCGCGTCTTCGATTTTGCACCATGGTATGGCGCTGGTATTGACGATCTCACCTATGCCTGCCAGCGGCAGATCGAACGCTTCATTGACAAGCAGGACTCAGATATCGAGTCATCCACCATTTTGGGCTATTGTCAGACGGGGCTGAGGCGTTTTCTGGACTTTTCAGTCATGTACGCCGCCACGCTGCAGCGGTCGCTGCGCCTCTCCGACGTCGACCGCACCATGATCGACGGTTACATGAGCTTCCTACGTGACAAAGGCTACGCTGCGTGTTCCCAGCGGGTGTCTTATTATTACACCAAGGCGGTGCTATCCGCCCTAGCACGGCGATCGTTAATAGTGGTTGTATCCGATGGTGATGAAGTAACTTTTCCCAAAAATCCTTATCCTAACTCGCACCGCGCCGCCAAGGGCGAAAAGCCTCTGTCCGCGTCTGAGCGGAGGTTGGTTGCAGTGGCCTTGCGGCGTGCGATTCAGCCTCTCTTCTCTGCAGATGCCAAATCGCCTGATTCTTATATGCTCTCCGTCGCACTTTTCGTCGTGGCCCTTCACACCGGCCGTAATGCCACTCCGCTTGTCGAGATGCCAATTGACTGCTTTAGGGCGCATCCGAAAGACAGCACTGAGTTCCTGGCTTTTTACAAACGACGAGGACACACTTCCAGCAGGGTAGCCCTGCGTGCGGAGTCCGATATTGATCGCGTAGTTGAGTCCATGCCGACGGTTCGACCCGGCGTTGGTCGGCTTATTCGTCGGGTCATCGAGCTGACCCGCGACGTGCGCGCCCAGGCTCCCGCGGAACTCGCCGACCGGGTCTGGCTCTACTACTCAACCTGCAATCAACACTCGTGTGTACAGCCTCTCACGCTGACTATGCTCAGTGACAAAATCGCCGATTTTGTCTCGAACCATGCCCTCAAGGATTCGGATGGGCGACCGCTACGCCTGACCATCGGAAGACTGAGAAAGACGTTCGTTAATCGGATCTACGAGTTGCTTGATGGCGACATCCTCACCACAGCAGTAGCTGCGGGTAACCAGGTGCGCATTACCGATCAGCACTACCTTCGGCCGGGGGAGGATGCGGTGAAGAACTGGCTGTTCATGGGACAGTGCCTGGTGCAGGAATTGATCACGAACACGTTAGGTGCCACGGAGAGGACCCCGGTGGGCCGGTGCTCCGACAATCAGCATGGCCAGTTTGCGCCCGCGCGTGACGGTGAAGTGTGCCAGAGCTTTCTCAACTGTCTTCGTTGCCGCAACTACGTCGTCACTGGTGATGATCTTTGGCGCCTGTTCTCGTTTTATTGGCGAGTGCTTAAAGAACGCTCTCGCGTCGATAGGCGCCGTTGGGAACGTCACCTAAGCCACATTCCCCGGCTCATCGATCGCGATGTTATTTATCAAGGCCTTTCGAAGAAGGTATTTACCCAAGCCCAGGTCGATGCGGCACGCGAGCGTGCACGTAACAACCCGCACCCCTTCTGGGCGAGTGATACGATCTTTGTGTCACTTGGAGATCTGGCATGAACCGCACGGATTCCCTTGTCCGAGGGGTAGAATACCCTGTCGGGGCGTTAGACGACGCCACGATTATCAGCAGTTACATCATGGAGGGCCGCAGGGTGGTTGTGAGCCGCTATGGTGATGAGCGATGGCTCTTTGTGAACACTCCCACCAACCAACCGAAGGGATGCCGTCAAGTCTACTTCAAGCGGTTTCCCGAGAGATTCCGGCCTGTTGTGAAGGCGGTGCTCTATCGGTACATGACGCGCGGCCGCGTGGGCATGGATCGGCCGACCGACCGCGTCATAGTCAAGCTCGCCAGCGACTTGAAGCCATTCATTGACTATCTCGCCAGCTTAGGCATTGCACGCCTTGGCGATATTCGCGCGGAGACGTGTCAAGGGTATGTCGAAGCTTGCCGGCGCCACGTCTGGGCTAGCAAAACCGGCGAGCGACGTTTGAAAGCAGCGTCTCTAGGACACCGCTTGTGTGCTGTCGAACGGCTACATGAGTTGAGCCAATACACGGACGACGCCATGCCAGAACCCCCGTGGCCTGATACGTCCTACTCCCACATCGCCAATCTGACAGGCCGAGGCACAAGCTACCGTGGCGGCAAAACGCCGCTTATTCCTGACGAGATCTTTTCGGCGCTCTTCCAGCGCGCCTGGGCCGTAATCAAAGGGGCGGCGCCAATCTTGAATCTGCGTGATAAGTGGGTTGAGCTGAAGGCTAACGAAGGCCAGGAATGGAATAAACATGTCGCTACCAAACGCTTGCGTAAATTTTTGCAGTCGCGGAATTGGGCCGGTCCTGCGAAGTTCGGCAAGGCAGTGCGGGACATCCGGCCGGCGTGCTACATCGTAATCGCCAGTTTGTCTGGATGCCGAAATCACGAATTGGCATTCCTGCAATCTGGCGCCGTCCGCAGCACCCTTGAGCCAAGTGATCGTGAAGGCGAAGAGCCACTACGCTACTGGTGGATGGAAGCGAAGTCCACGAAGACCGGCGAGGGCGTGACCGAATGGATGATCCCTGAAGCGGCAGTGACTGCCATCCGTGTCTTGGAACGCTGGGCGGCCCCCTACCAAGCGGATATTGAACGTGAGGTGGCGGAGCGCCGAAAGGCTAACTCCAACGATATCGAGATCCCTGCGGCACTAAAACATCGGTACGCTGTGTTTCTTGGCGCCGAGCCACGCCGAGGGAACCAAGTACGGACCCTATCCAATCAACAAGTCAATAACGATTTACGAAGGTTCGTTCGGGACTGCGAATTGAGTTGGGACATAGCCAGCCATCAGTTTAGACGAAAGTTCGCCAATTACGCGGCACGTAGTCAGTTCGGTGATCTGCGATACCTTAAACAGCACTTCAAGCACTGGTCGATGGACATGACTCTCGGCTACGCTCTGAACGAATCACAGGAAATGGCGTTGTATGCCGAAGTGCAGAACGAGCTAGATAATATCAAGTCAGAAGTGGTTGAGATCTGGCTTGAACCAGGTGCGCCGCTCGCAGGCGGATACGGGGAGAATATTGCCACTTGGCGTGGAACGAATCCCGTGACGTTGTTCAAGAGCCATAAGCATATGGTCCGCTCCCTAGCTGAGAGTACGTCCATTCGCAGCAACGGCCATGCTTGGTGCACAGCCGACGACAACCTGTGCATTGGCAACGATATCGAGCGCTCTCGATGCAGTGGCTGCAAGAACGCAGTGATCGACGTGCGGCACCGACCGATTTATCAGGGGCTGCTAACGCACCTCAACGAAGTCGCCTCTTGCGACGACATTGGGCCTAGCGGGCGGAAGATGGTAAAACGCGACCAGCAGCGCTGTCAGCATGTAATCCAATCCCTGGATGGAGAGGCCCCGAGAATGGCAGATGAATAAGACACGGAAGAACGCGGACGCGCGCGAGAAAGATCTGCGCATGGCGATACAGCGCATCAAGCATGGTCGCTCCCACACCGGCGCCAAGAATTTGAGCATCGCAGCGGTAGCGCGCGAGACGGGTGTCTCAGCTGCACTAATCCACAACCACTATCCGGCCATTGCCGAGGCTATACGCGTTGAACGAGGACGGGATGGCCGTAGCGAGCGTGACGCGAAGCACCAACAACTCCGTGAACTGCGTGAAAAATCCCGCATGCTGCGACAGCAACTTGAGGATATGAGAACTCAAGTGGCACGTCTGACCTCACTCAATGAGGTTCTGCTCGCGGAAAACGAGGCCCTTCGCTCGCGTCTGGGCGAGGGGCAGGTGATCCACATTCAGCCTCGCATCGTAATTTAAAAAATGGACAAAAAAAATCTAATGTGGGCTATAATCCCTGAATTCAAGCAATAAGCGCAGCACCTGCGGTGTTCAGGGCTTATTGATACTTTCCGAAGAACTCCTGTGCCGGTGCCACCGAGTTCGACAGATAAAAGCGTAAGTTGCAGTTTTTCCAGGAAAAACGTTTACGAAATTTGCACTACAACAACCATTAACCCGCCTTATTCATGAGACCGGCCTGAAAACGAAGATAGCGGATGGTATCCTCTTGAAAATTCAGTGTGTTCCGCCAAGAACCTGATCCAAGGGAGCCATCCGCTATGGGTGAAAGCCTATCCACCTGGACGCCCTCGTGCAACGGCTCTGTCCGTGTCGAGCTGAGCGGCCACCGCACCACCAGCGACAGCGGCGCTTTGTTGCTGCGTGAAGCCCTCGACAACAGCGGCGTGATTGAGGCGCTCGAAGACAACCTGGTCGATCCGCGTCACCCGCTGCGTATCCGCCACTCCCTGGCCAGTCAGCTACGCACCCTGGTGCTGCAGCGCGCGATGGGCTGGATCGATCTCAGCGATACCGACACGCTGCGCCGTGACCCGCTCTGGCAGTTGGCCTGTAGCGACGCGCGCGGGACGACGCCATTGGCGCAGGACCGGCCGTCTCAAGCCACGCTGTCGCGGCTGCTGACCTGCCTCGGCCGCAACGACAACATCGATGCCGTGCACGAAGGCCTGCTGCGGCTGGTGCTCTGGCGCCTGACCTCGCTGAAGAACGGCGAGCGCCCCAAGCAGCTGACGCTGGACATCGACGGCCTGCCGATCGAGGTCCACGGTCACCAAGGTGGCTCGGCCTACCATGGCCTTTACGGTACCCGCATCTACTCGCCGCTGGTCGCCTCGCTGGCCGAAACAGGCGACATGGTCGGTGGCCTGCTACGCGAGGGCAACGCCGGCCCGGCTGAGAATGCCGATACATGGATCCCCCATCTGGTGACGCGGCTCAACGAGAGCACTGGCGCCCAGGTTCGGGTGCGCATCGATGCCGGATTCACCGACAACGACACGCTGGAGGCGCTGGAAGAGCGCGACATCGAGTATCTGGGCCGGTTACGCAGCCACAAGGGCCTGCAAAAATTGGCGGCGCCCTACCTGAAGCGGCCCCGCGGCCGACCGCCTGAACAGCCTCGAGAATGGTGCCATGACCTTGAGTACCAAGCCGGTTCCTGGCCGGCACCACGGCGCGTCGTGCTGGTCGTGCAGGAGCGCCCCGATGACCTGCTGCTGCATGCCTTCTTCCTGGTCACCAACCTCAGCAAGTTCGACTGGCCGCCAGAGAAGGTCCTAGCACTCTATCGCAAGCGCGGCAGCGCCGAGGCGCACATGGGCGAAGTGAAGTCGGCGCTCGACGTGCACCTCTCGTCGACCGATCGCGGCGCCTCCACCGTTCAGGACGTGATGGCGCGCAACGAGGTGAGCTTGCTGCTCAGTCTCTACGCCTACCAGGTCCTGCATGGCCTGCGCTGCCTCCTGGAGCGGCAAACCCGACAAGGCTGGAGCCTGAGCCGGATGCGCGAGCAGGTGCTCAAGGTCGCCGCCACGCTGAGGCTGCACGCTCGGCGAATCACCGTTCATCTGGGTGCCGCCGCCGACAAGTGGTGGCCGACGCTGCTGAAGGGGCTACCGAAGCTGACCGCACTGAGCTGACGCTCCTGCGAGACCACCACAGCATCAGAAAGCGAGCGACCGGAGCGGCGGTCGGCGATCACGGCTGCTTGGACGGCCGCCATTGATTCCAAAGAGCTATAAGTAAGTAGGAAAAGGGCTGCGTTCTGGCATTACTCAACAGCCACTCGCGCTGAAGAGGCGAATCCTGATAAGCAATGCCAACAGCCAGTACCTTCAGACCGCTCAATCAGCGCCCTCGTGAATAAGGCGGGATTAAGCCATGCAAATGCTTGATTTCTAGACAGAAATACGCGATATCGTAACGCTGTCCCCTATTTTCTCTTACATAGCAAGATTCAGCCCAGCTGGCCAATACTGCAAGGAAACGGCTCGAAACGTGTCACTACAGGGATTCTGACAGGGAGTTGCAAACTTACTGAACCTTCAGTCCACAGGTGCCAGTTTCAGGCCAAAATCGGACTGGAAGTGTCTAACTCGGTGTCCCCCGGCAAAGCCGAGGGAATACCTTATTTATTAATGTGAATGCCTATTTCTCAGACAACGCAAAACCGGCATTGCCCGGTGCAACCACTGAGACAAATATGAACGGTACGGGGCCAGAGTTCATTGCACCATGCACTTGCCCAAGTTTTGCTATGGCAATATCTCCGGCTTTAAGTAAGGTGACTATGCCGTCACCTTGATAATACTCGGCCTCACCTGAGATAACCGTCCAAGTATCTTGGCCGTGAGGGTGGACATGAGCGGCTATTTCTTGCCCAGGATGGGCATGCCAAACAACAACGGCAGAGTCGTTGGTTTCCATAACCACCGAACGAATTGGTTCGCCGTTAGACGGGCGAATATATTCTGCAACCGGAAAGATCCTTGATTCTGTTTTCATATCCATACCCTATTTAAAACCCTGAATTCAAGCAATAACAACGCAACAGCGAGTTATTGTCAAATCCTGTGTACAGCGAGTCAGGCGGCAGCCCTGCCTGCCTGACTGATTGGTCAAGGATTCGCCATCCTGAACTTGACGTTGTTCCAGCTTGTTGAACCCCTTGATCCGCTTCCATCGCTGCTGAGCGCTCTGAAGCAGCTTGAAGACCATCGGGTCTGCGCCTTCATCTCGAAGGTTCGCATCGAGATAGATCTGCGTGGTCTCCACCGATTCGTGTCCGAGCCACAATGCAATCACAGAACGACGGAGCCGTCCTGCTGACCGTGGACCTAGAAGGGTAGGCAATCGATGTCCAGCGTCAGCCGCTTGGGGCGCTCGCCGTTCTTCAGCGAGGTCAGGCGCCAGACCACCAACCGCAGCAGGCCTTCGTGCACGGCATCGATGTTGTCGTTGCGCCCGTGGCAGGTCAGCAGCCGCGACAGCGTGGCTTGAGACGGCCGGTCCTGGGCCAGTGGCATCAACCCGCGAGCATCGCTGCAGGCCAGCTGCCAGAGCGGGTCACGGCACAGCGTGTCGGTATCGCTGAGGTCAATCCAGCCCATCGCGCGCTGCAGCACCAAGGTGCGCAACTGGCTGGCCAGCGAATGGCGGATACGCAGCGGGTGGCGGCGATCGACTAGGTTGTCCTCCAGTGCCTCGATCACCCGCTGTTAGCGAGGGCTTCACGCAGCAGCATAGCGCCGCTGTCGCTGGAGGTGCGCTGGCCGTCGAGCTTAACGCGGATGGACCCATTGCAGGAAGTCCAGGTGGATAGGCGGCTTTCACCCATGGCGAGTAGTCCTCTTGAATCGCTTTCTGGCAGGAACATCTTGATTCTACGTGAGAATGATACTCGTTATTTTCTGTCTCAGGCCGGTGAGTTAGGCGGTTTTATTGATTTGAGTCAATAAATTCCCCCCACCTTCGTCTATATTTACAAGACGATAGGATCTGGGGGGTTACCCTACAACTATCGATTAAGAATCTCACTTCTGAAAAAAGGTAAAAGAGATGAAGTCAAAGCTTAAAACGAATTATATGGCAGCCACTGTTATGCTCGTAGCTGCTGGATCGATGTTCGGCACGGTGGCCTACGCGCAAGAAATGGGCGAAAGTACCGAGATGCAGATGGATCAAGAAATTGAACGCTCCAAAATACTGACAGATACAGGTTTTTTTGGAGTTTTCGCCACATACAAACTCAATTCAGATTATTACCAAAAGGGATCAGCTGAGCGTCGTGGTGCGGTTGATGAAGTGCTCTCGGTTGTTGAAGATCACATGGATAATGTGTTGGTTGACGCCTATCTAACGAGAGGTCTAAGCGCCAAAAGCGACTACATGCTTCGTGTCCATGCCTATGACCTGCAAACTGCTCAAGACTTCATGAATGATTTTAGTAATACCCGGTTTGGCATGCACTCAGAAGTTACCGAAAATCTGACCGGCATAACGAAATCTCTGAATTATATCACCAAAGAAGAATCCTCAGACTTAAACGCTGCCTTAACTTCTACTTCGTACTCAGGTGAGGAGCCGAGGTACTCAATTGTCGTTCCCGTCAAGAAAAGTGCAGAGTGGTGGAATATGAGCGAGGAAGAACGTCTTGAGGAAATGGAAACACACACGGAGCCGACGCTTGCGTACCTCCCGAACGTAAAACGGAAACTATATCATTCGACCGGCTTGGCGGATACCGATTTTATTACATACTTCGAGACTAATGATCTCGAAGCGTTCAACAATTTGATGTTGTCTTTGGCGCAGGTTCCGGAAAATCTACATCATGATCGGTGGGGCGATCCGACTATACTTTCGACCATCCAGCCAATTGGAAACGTAGTAGAAACGTTGTCGGCGGTTAAATAACGTTTGGGCGCTCACAATAGAAAAAAATAGGAGAAAACGATGACATCAGCATCAAGACGTAACTTTATTAAGGGAAGTTTGGCTGTGCTTGCTGCGGGCGGCATGATTAACCCTTTCAGTCGAACCAGCGCCGCCTTGGCGGCGTTGGTCCAGACTGACGCGCGCCCATGGGAACAAACGATGCGAGATAAGTTCTTGGGGGAGACAAAGTTTCGTGCCGTCAATATGCCAAACTGCACGGGGGCCTGCGGATGGAACGTGTTCGTGAAGGACGGCATCGTTCAACGGGTGGAACCTCCCCTCGATTACCCGGACGATGAGTATAATCCGCGTGGGTGCATGAAGGGTCAAACCTATCACCGCCGGGTGTACGGAGCAGACCGGGTCAAATACCCCATGAGGCGTGTGGGTGGTCGCGGTGCGGGTGTTTGGGAACGGCTCAGTTGGGACGAAGCATTTGACTACATTGCCTCCGAACTCAAACGGATTTCGGAAAAATATGGCAGTGAAACGATCTGGCTTTACCCTCCTGTGCCAGCCACCGGGTTGGTAAAACAGGGAGCTGGCGAGCGATTCGCTTCGGTAAACAGCTTCGGTATAGGTACATTCTTTAATTGGTACGGTGATCTTCCCCTTAATCAACCTATCACGTGGAACGTTAAGAGTGAAGAGCACGAGTTTCGGGATGCGCTCAACACTAAATACGC
Source organism: Halomonas alkalicola (assembly GCF_030704205.1). Classification (NCBI taxonomy): domain Bacteria; kingdom Pseudomonadati; phylum Pseudomonadota; class Gammaproteobacteria; order Oceanospirillales; family Halomonadaceae; genus Halomonas; species Halomonas alkalicola. The sequence continues at coordinate 51,551 of NZ_CP131913.1, forward strand.
GATCATCTGGGGGTCCGATATGTTTCAAACTCGGATGCCTGATGCACATTTTTTCACGGATATCAGAGCGAAAGGGGTAAAGATTGTTTATATTGCACCCTACTATGATCCCACAGCAAGCGGTGTTGACGAATGGGTAAAACTTCGTCCCGGAACTGATGCGGCATTGGCGCTCGGCATGTGTCATGTCGTTGTCAAAAAAGGACTCACAGACGAGGCGCACATCCGCCGTACTACAAGCGGCCCGCTGCTCATCCGAGATGATAACGGAAAATACCTCAAGGCCTCTGATGTGGATCCCGAGGGCGATTCTGACACCTTCATGGTGCTTGATCCCAACTCAGAAACACCTGTTCCCGACGTGTATTTCAGCGACGAACCACCGCTGACGGGGAGCTGGTCGGTCAAGCTTGCGAATGGTGAAACGATCTCCTGCTCTACCTCGCATACGTTGTTTCTCAAAACGCTTGATGAGCACGATCCAGAAACGGTCTTTGAGATTACCGGCGTGCCAGTTGAAGTCATTGAACGGATTGCAGTGGAATATGCCTCTGCAGATCCGGCGAGTATCTGGACCGGCACCGGCATTAACCATTGGTACCACGGAGACCTGATGGGGAGATGCGTCATTGCCTTAGGATGCTTGACGGGTAATATCGGTAAACAAGGTGGAGGCGTCAGCCCTTGGTCCGGCCAGCACAAGGTGCGTATCGATCCAACCGAGTACTTACACCCGAAGAAAAATGAGGACGGCTCCGAGCGTTACCGCCCACTTCCGCTCGACACAACATATGTCGTGCAAGGCCCGACAGAAACGATGGCCGAAAAGGAAAAGTATTGGCGTCAAGTTCGGTGTATCTGGGCGGCGGGGGGTAATCTCTTTGGCCAGGCTTCGGACCAAGCCAAATTTTCGAAGATTTTACAAGACGAAATCGAGTTTATTGTTTCTCCCGAAATACAGATGAGCACCACCGCTCAACTTGCCGACATTGTGCTTCCCATTGTTAGCTGGTACGAGCTTCCGATGGATCTCGTTACAACGCCTGCTCACCCGTACATTCAGTTGCATGAGGGTGCGTTAAAGCCGATGTATGAGGCGAAGTCCGACATAGAGGTCTACTACGAAGTCAGCAAGCGATTGGGAACCGGCGATATCTTCGAATATAACCATCCCGAGCAAGTCGTTGATCTTTTGTTGAAGACTGGTGGTCCGCTAGTGGAAGGCATAACGCTGGACCGAATAAAAAAAGAGCGGGTTATCAAGGTTAATATGCTGTCTGATACCTACGTCCCCTTCACCGAAGAGGTTCAAGGTAAGAAAAAGTTTACTACTGCTTCGGGGCGTCAAGAGCTCTATAAAGATGAAGATAGGTTTATTGAATACGGTGAACAGTTGCCTATCCATAAAGAACCTAAAACCGCAACACCATATGGGCCATCGAAGGTTTGGCGTGAAGCAAAAAAAGAGCGTAACCCTCTGATGCAAAGCTATCCGCTCGTTTATCACGCGAGACATACGCGGTGGAGCGTTCATTCCTCCTGGAGAACGACGGAAATTCTCCTTAAATTGGATGACATCGGAGAACCTTTGCTCGAGTTGAATTATGAGGAAGCTGCGAAGCGTGGCCTAGAAGCAGGTTCGTACGCTATGGCTTACAACCAGCACGGTTATGTCAAAGCGAAAGTAAAAATTCGCGAATCCGTTCCACCAGGTGCCGTGGTAATTTATTTTGGATGGCAACGTCAACAGATTCGAGAGGGTCACTGGAATAGTCTCAGTCACAACCCTATCAACCCTATCCATGAAATTTATTTCGAGCCAAATTTCTGGGGGCCTGTGTCCGGGCATTTCGATCAAATCTGCGAAGTCACGAAAGCTTGACCGCTTAAACCGAATGGAGAGAAAAAATGTCAGAAGAACTTTGGCAAAAATACTACGGTCAACCAAACCCCAAATACGGGAATCGTGCGCAATATGGTATGTTGATCGACATAAATAAGTGTATCGGCTGCCATTCCTGCACGATGGCCTGCAAGCAAACTTGGACGAGCGGGCCGGGCCAGGAGGATATGTTCTGGAACAGCGTCGCAACTGCGCCCTATGGAAAGTATCCACGTCATGGTGAAGACACGGAAAGTCATAACGAGTATGACTATCGGTACTCGAACCTTTATCAGGACACACCAAAAGGAACCTTCCCAGACGTCTGGCAATTTTATTTGGCAAGGCCGTGCAACCATTGCGCCGACCCAGCATGTCTTCCGGCATGCCCTACACGGTCAATATATAAGAACGACGACGGAATTGTATTGATTGATCAAGATACCTGCAAAGGCTTTCAAACCTGCGTCAAAGCTTGTCCCTACGACAAAATTTACTTCAACACTGCTACGGGAAAATCGGAGAAGTGTATTTTCTGTTTCCCACTCTTGGAGAAGGGACAAGAACCGCAATGTGTGAAGAGCTGTGTTGGAAAGATTCGAATTTTCGGAAACTTAATGGATCCAGAAAGTACGATTTCAAAACTAATTCGCGATCCGTCTCTTGGTGTACAGCCTTATGACCCCGAAGTAGGCCTCAAGGCGACCCATCGCAATATCAGTGAAGGCGAACGCCGTCAATATCGCCCGGACTTCGGAACTATTCCATCTGTCTGGTACGTCCCTCCAAGGAATATTCCACCAGAAGAGGTTGAAAAGTACTTTGGATATGCGATGCAGGGGTTTATCCAGGAGCCAAACCCTGTGCCGGAAAGGATTAAGATCAAAAACCTCTGAAGTCGCGACTTTAGGACAAGGACAATAGTGCTATGATCGAAATGAAAAAAATGCCCGCCTCGAACAGTTCCGAACATGCAGTGGCAAGGGGGCAAATCTATCACTTCCTGGAATTGGCATTCGGCCACCCTGCTGAAGAGGGAATTGAGTATTTCCGACGAGAATCTACGGAAACATTGCTATACGAAACCTTAGAAAAGATTGAGGACTCCTCTGCTTTTGATAAAGAAATGCATGATTGCTTTGAACGGTTTTTCGAAAACCTCAGGAAATCTTCCGTTGAAAAGATTGAGGGAGATTACATCATGCTCTTCGCGAGTAATTATCCGATGGTTCCGTGCCCACCCTACGGATCTTTTTTTTACAGAAAATGAACATAAGCGCCTAGAGGAGATGACGGCGATCAAGGAAGCGTACCAAGAATCCGGTCTAGCGTTGTCTGAGAAGCACGAGGAACTTCCGGACCATCTTGGCGTGGAGCTTGAATTTCTTCAATATTTAAGCTTTCGAGAGGGTGAAAGCCTGAAAGATGAAGAAGGGGAAATCGTTAAGTTTTGGAGGTCCAAGCAAGCTCACTTTCTTGATCGTTTTTCCGTTCCCTTTGTGACACAGTTGGCCTTGATCGCCAAAAAGACGGAGCCAGATAATATCTACACCGATTTGCTTTGTGCCATTCAGTATTTTGTCGATCACCACAGTCGTGAATTCGCCGCGGCAACATTTTATCGATCATCACAATCGTGAATTTGCCGCGGCAACGTCGGAAGATAATTGAGTATGGAGGGCTTGTGATGAGAACCCAATGTGCGCTTTTTGGAATACTCGTAGTCAGCGCCACGCTGACTGCAACATCAGCATTCTCTCAGGAAAGTTCAGAGGAAAAACTGAATTCGTTTCAGTCGATGCCAAGTCCGGTACCTCCTTCATATTTAAAGACGGGAGAAGAAGTGTCAACCGAAATCGGACGTGCAGTTTATATAGAAAATTGTTCCGTGTGTCATGGATTATTCGGACGGGGTTATGGGCCTAGATTTTCGACCCGCCTAGATTTTCAATACATCCCGGACTTTTCGCAGACCTATATGACAGATGGCCGTGACGATGCATTGATGGAGGCAATCAGAGAAGGCCTGCACAGGCTGGAGGCGCCATCGATTACCATGCCGCAGTTCAAGTATATTTTGTCACAGCCCGATATTGAAAGCGTCGTTGAATATCTAAAAATACTGCCTGAGATTGCGCCACCACTCTTGGAATAGCTATCCACTTGTGATTGATCTGGCAGTTGGCAGCATGGCGTCCATGCTGTGGAGATGCCGGTGGGTTCTGTCCACTTAACCTTCTTGCTTGGCTTGCGAACGACGGCATTCCTTCGGCAATGCTTTACCATGACAGATGAAGAGCGCGGCGAACTCAATGCGTGAGTCCGTCGTCGACGGCAGAAATATCATTTGACCTCTGGGGAGAAATATGAAAGCTATTTATGCTTCCACTTTGCTATCTCTGACAATGACGCTTGCAGTGAGTGCTTTTGCCGATGAGAAGGCACAGGAGATCATTAGTGGTCGTGGATGCGTGGCCTGTCACGCAACCGACAGCCAGCGGGTCGGTCCTTCCTACAAGGCCATATCAGAGCACTATGATCACAATGAAGAAACTGTGGCTTTCCTGGTGGACAGGATTCGCCGCGGTGGTGCCGGAAGTTTCGGGAAGGTCCCGATGCCGCCGAACGGAAAAGTCAGCGAAGAAGAAGCCCGAGTAATTGTGGAGTGGATCTTCACTCTTTGATATTGGCCGAGTAGCGCTCGCTGACGCCTGTTTGGTGGCAGCGTGAACACACTATTTCTTTTTTTTCATCGAGTATTAGCTATGGGCCATGCTTCAGAAAATACTACCTTCGTTTCTCTGAGAATCGCAATTCTCACCGTTTCAGACACGCGAGGTCTAGAGCAGGATGGTAGCGGGGATCTCCTGCGCTTATCGGTAACAAAAGCCGGCCACGAGTTGGTAGTGCGCAGTATCGTCCCCGATGATATTTATCGGTTGCGCGCGACTGTCTCCCAGTGGGTTGCCCAGCCAGATATTCAGGTGATACTGGTCAACGGTGGTACCGGATTCACCGTGCGTGATACCACGCCCGAAGCTCTCATGCCTCTGTTTGATCGCGTGATAGACGGCTATGGTGAACTCTTCCGGCACCTCTCCTACGAGAGCATTGGCGCCTCTACCATCCAGTCTCGTGCCGTGGCCGGTGTGGCCAACCGTACCCTGATCTTTTCCATGCCGGGATCGCCTAAGGCCTGTGCCACCGCCTGGGACGGCATCCTCGCAGGCCAGCTCGATGCCCGGACCCGCCCGTGCAATTTTGTCGCCATGGTGATTCCGGACCACGATTCATGCGAGTCTCGCCAGGTACACCAGGAGCAGTTGGTTGGCGATGTTGCGAACCAAGAGGCTTCACCATGACATGCTTTTGTTATACTAAGCCAACTGTGCCGCTGCTCGATTTGTTTGTTGCTCGATCAAAGATTCTGTCAAGCGTCAAACCCGTGCGGGGAGAGCATCTCGTGGCCTTGGAGCAGGCGTCGGGACGGGTGCTGGCTCGTGATCTCGCGGCACGGATCGACATGCCGGGCGTTGACAACAGCGCGATGGACGGCTTCGCCTTGCGCGTTGAAGAGATCGGTGAATCCGGCCTGCCAGTGGTGCTGCGCGTGCCGGCGGGAGCCCATGTGTCAACGCTGTCCGAGGGTGGTTGTGCCCGCATCTTCACCGGCGCCCCGGTGCCCTCAGGGGCCAACTGTGTAGTGCCCCAGGAGCGGACTCGGCTGGATGACGCCGGGCGCGTCTACGTCGACGGCGAAGCTCGGCCCGGCGCCAATATTCGCCGTCGTGGCGAGGAGTACCGTGAAGGAGACACGCTGCTGACGGCAGGCTGGACGTTGGACGCCGCCGCGCTGGCGCTGCTGGCGAGCCAGGGCATCGCCGAGGTGCCGGTGCTTCCACGGCTCAAGGTGGCGCTTATCTCCACCGGCGACGAGCTGATCGAGCCGGGTGAGTCGTTCGCCCCCGGGCAGGTATACGACAGCAATCGAGTGATACTCAAGGCACTGCTGGAGCAGCTCGACTGTGACGTGTTCGATCTTGGCATTCTTGCCGACGATCCCGACGCCCTGCGGGAGGCCTTCATCGCCGCCCGCGACGGTACCAACCTTGTGGTCTGTACCGGCGGCGTGTCGGTGGGCGAGGAGGACCACGTTCGGCCCGTGCTGGATGAGTTGGGCGAGCTTTCATTCCATGGTGTGGCGATCAAGCCGGGCAAGCCCTTCGCGTTTGGCTACCTGGATAACGGTTCACCCGAAGGTGTCCCGCTGATCGGTCTGCCAGGCAACCCGGTGGCCTCGCTGGTCGGATGGCAACTGCTGGCCAGGCCCTTTGTCCAAGGCTGTCAAGGGCGAGAGGTGCCACCACTGCAGCAGTTCGCCGTGCGAGCGGGGTTCTCCCGGCGGGCCAGTCCCGGGCGGCGGGAGCTGCTGCGGGTAGTGCTCGATTGGTCGGGCAGCCAGCCGGTCGCCCGGCTGGCTGGTGGACAGGGCTCCCATATGCTGCGTGCCGCCAGCCAGGCGCACGGTTATCTAATGATGGCCGCCGATATCGACGTGGAGGAAGGTGATGAGTACCCCTATCTGCCAGCTGGACAATTCGATGCTTGAGCCCAGGTCTGTCCCTCGAGAGCTTAAGGACCTGATACACGGTGTATCGTGGTTGAGTGACCTACCTAGTGGCGATGTCGCATCCCTGCTGGAAGCTTCCAAGGTGTTGGTGCTGGGTAGTCGCGAATGGTTGTTCCATAAGGATGAGGCGGCAGACTGGCTGTATATCGTGATTGATGGTGCGCTAAGGCTGGCACGTTCAACAGGCGATAACCGCTTTGTTACCATTCGGTGCATAGGGCGCGGAGATTGCCTTGGAGAGTTAAGCCTTGCATCTCCTGAATGTACTCATCTTTTTTCTGGAGAAACGCTTTGCCCAAGCCGTATTCTCGCCATTCCTACGGCATGTTGCCGTGATGTATTGGAGCGCCAGCCCCGTTGTCATGCCCAGCTCATGAGTCGCCTTGCGCTCAGCCTCACTGAGCATCTCGTCGATATGGCATTGCTGGCCCAAGCCAATGCCATGACGCGAGTGATCGACTACCTCTTGCGTCAGGTGCCATCAGGATCCACTAATTTCCCTCTTGCAATATCATTACCACTTCCCAAACGCTGGCTAGCCAACCAGTTGGGCATGGCGCCGGAAACACTGTCACGCTTATTAGCCAAACTGCGCGATACTGGTGCCATTGATGGCTACGGCCAGAAGCTCATTATTCGAGATCCGGAAATCCTGAATAACATGTTGACTAATGCCGAGCTTTGAGAAGCGTCGACGTAAAGGGGTGAGATGACCATGCAAAGTCTGATCGACGGCTTCGGCCGCACCGTGCGCTACGTTCGCCTGTCGGTCACCGACCGTTGCGACTTCCGCTGCGTCTACTGCATGGCCGAGGAGATGACCTTCCTGCCCCGCGCCCAGGTGTTGACCCTGGAGGAGATGGCCACCCTGTGCCGGGTCTTCGTCGAGCTCGGCGCGGAGAAGATCCGCCTCACCGGCGGCGAGCCGCTGGTCAGGCGCAACATCGAGACCCTGGTCGCCGAGGTTGGGGCCCTGCCGGGCCTGCGCGACTTCGCCATGACCACCAACGGCGCCGGCCTCGTCAAGGCCGCCCAGGCGCTGCGCGAGGGCGGCCTGAAGCGGCTCAATATCAGCCTCGATACCCTGGACCCCTACCGCTTCCGCGAGCTGACCCGCACCGGCAGCCTGGACAGGGTCATCGATGGCATCCGTGCCGCGTGCGATGCCGGTTTCGAGCGCATCAAGCTCAACGCCCTGATCCTCAAGGGGCGCAACGACGACGAAGTGCTCGACCTGGTCGACTTCGCCCGTGCCGAAGGCGTGGATATCAGCTTCATCGAGGAGATGCCGCTGGGCGAGACCATTGGCCACGACCGCACCGAGACCTTCTGCTCGAGCGATACGGTGCGCGCAACCATCGAGGCGCGTCATGCGCTGGTGCCCACCACCGAGAGCACCCTGGGGCCGTCGAAGTATTACCGCATGGCCGACAGCGACTCGCGGGTTGGCTTTATCTCGCCCCACAGCCACAACTTCTGCGCCGCCTGCAACCGGGTGCGGGTTACCGCCGAGGGCCGCCTGCTGCTGTGCCTGGGCAACGAGCACTCAGTCGACCTGCGCGCGGTGATGCGCCGTCACCCCGGCGATCTTGAACGGCTCAAGGCCGTCATCGTCGCCGCCATGCTGAAGAAGCCCGAGCGGCATCACTTCACCACCGACGGTGACGTGCAGGTGGTGCGGTTCATGAACATGACCGGGGGCTAGCCAAAGCTGACCGCCTGGTGGCGGCCAGTGGCCCAGGGCGGCAAGCACGCTCTCGCGGGACTTCCGCTTACGCTCGGCTTAGAGCACCTGCTCATCGATGATGGCAGCGCCCCCGACTTCGACACTTCCAGCCCGATTTTGGCCTGATTTCGGCACCCGTGGTCCGAGGATTCAGTTAGTTAGGCAATTTCTGCCAAATTCTTTGTAGTGACATGTTTTTCTCATGGTTCTTTGCCATCTATCTCATGGCCGGACTATTGTGGTGACATGTTTGTCAAAGTCACCAAATCCGGCCCGCGTCGCTACGTGAAGCTCGTCGAGTCTTTCCGCGACGAGGCCGGCAAGTCGCGCCAACGCGTGATCGCGACGCTGGGCCGCCTGGAGGCCGTCACCGCCGGGGAATCCAGCGCGCTGATCAACGGCCTACTGCGGGTCTCCGGCCAGCCCTCTCTCGAAGAAGGCACCGGCGAGACCGACTTCGCGCCGGCGCGCTCCGTCGGCGACACCTGGCTGTTGACCTCGCTCTGGAAAGAGCTTGGCTTGGATGACGCCTTCCGCCGTGTGCTGCGCAGCAAGCGGCAGTTCGATGCCGAGCGGCTGCTGCGGGTCATGGTGTTCAACCGCCTCTGCGATCCCGAATCCAAGCTCGGCGTGCTGCGCTGGTTGGAGGATGTGCTGGTGCCCGATGTCGATACGGCCTCGATCCGTCATCAGCATCTGCTGCGCACCATGGACACCCTGTCGGACTGCAGCGAAACGCTCAATGATGTACTGGCTCAGCAGCTCAAACCGCTGATCGATCAAGAGCTGTCGATCGTTTTTTACGACCTCACCACGATCCGAGCAGAAGGCCAGACATCGATCGAAGGTGATGTGCGCCATTACGGGCCTTCGAAGGAAGGCGGCATCGGCCGACAGTTCATGTTGGGCGTCGTGCAGACGGCGGAAGGGCTGCCCATTCACCACGAGGTATTCGATGGCAACGTCGCGGAAACCAAGACGCTGCTGCCGACCATCGAGACCGTCACCCAGCGCTTCAACGTGCGACGCGTGGTGCTGGTGGCCGACCGTGGTTTGTTGTCTCTGGACAACCTGGAAGCCCTGTCCGCTGTGCGTATCGAGGGTCGTTCCCTGGAATTCATCCTGGCCGTGCCGGGCCGCCGTTACGGCGAGTTCGACGACCTATTGAAGGCGTTTCATCAGACGCACTGCCAGGACGCCGATCGCGAAGCCTACGGCGAGATGGCCTGGCAGGGTCATCGACTGATCGTGGCGCATCGGCCGGAAGTCGCCAAGGGTCAGACAACCGCGCGTGACCAGAAGATCGAGGCGCTGCAGGCTGATGCGCGCCAGTGGTTCGAGAAGCTGGACAACCAGGATGCCGGACGCCGCTATCGTGGCAGAAAGCTCTCCGACGCCGGCGTCACCGCCAGGTTCTACAAGGCGGTCACAGACGCTCACCTCGGTCATATTCTCAAGGTCGATCTGACCGCTGAGACGTTCAATTACGTACTCGATCAGCGGGCCCTTGATCGCGCCCGCATGATGGATGGCAAGCTACTGTTGGTCACCAACATGACCGATCACGAGCCGCCGCAGATCGTCGAGCGCTACCGCTCGCTGGCTGACATCGAGCGCGGCTTCCGGGTGCTGAAGAGCGACATCGAGATCGCGCCGGTCTACCACCGGCTGCCGGATCGCATCCGTGTTCATGCCTTGATCTGCTTCCTCGCCTTGGTGCTTTACCGGGTGCTGAGGCTGCGGCTTAAGGCCAGCGATCACCCGCTGTCGCCGACGCGGGCGCTGGAAATTGCCCGCAAGATCCAATTCCACCAGGTCCTGCTTCACCGTCGTGAGACGGCGAGCGGCCTGACCAAACTGAAGCCTGAACAACGCGACCTTTTCGAAGCGATTGGCCTGCCGGCACCTGCCGCATCACGCTTGTAGTGCGAATTTTGAAAAGGAGTTTCCAGACTAATCAGTGGATTACGCTTCTATCTGTCGAACTTGGGGGTGCCAATTAGCTCAGTTTTTTTCTATGAATCCAGGTTCGAAAGCTATAGCACGGTGGCCGGTCAGTTTTTTGGTCTGGTGTCGCTGGCACTCTGCGTCTGGGCCTTTTCCAGCAAGCAGGACGATCGGCTATTGATGCTGCTGCTCTCGGCCAACGTGGCCTTCGCGTTACAGTTCATGTTTTTTGAGAGCTGGACTGCCGCTGCGTTGTCATTGCTGGTGATTGCGCGCATTGCGCTCGCACGCCGCTATCCGGGCAGTAAAGTGGCAATGGCAATTGTGTTGGCAGCAAGCGGTGTGGCTTCCGTGCTCACCTGGCAGAGTTGGGCAGACCTGCCCGCCATCGTGGCGATGGTGTTGGGTACGCTGGGCATGTTTCTGCTCCGCGGCATTCCCATGCGTGTCTTCCTGGGTCTGGCAGCATTAGCCAGGACACTCAGTCATGTCCTGGCTGGCTCGGTCGGACAATGGCCGAAGTACTCGTGGTCTTGACCAATGCAATTACCATTCATCGCCTCTACCGAGAAAAAAACTTTATCCGGGAGTCCTCGACTAGTTAGGAAGCCGGAAGCTAGGCAATTCAATGCGTTAACGATAGATAACAGTTAGTAAGGCTCCCAAGGCGTTGTATGAGGCGCTGGGCCTGCTGGCCGTGGGCTGGGAGCATGAGGGTTAGCCCCACCGTCCCCCGGGGTCAGACCCTTAAGGGGAATTAAGGGTCTGACCCTGAAGAAGGCTTCGAAGCCCGGCCTCTACCCTGCCTGCCACGGCGCTCCGGGCGCCCGGCGGTGCCGGTGGCGGTGAACATCTCCTCGCTGCAGTTCCGCCGAGGGGGGCTGGAAGAGGTGAAAGCGGCGCTGAACGCGTCAGGTCTTCCCGCGGAGTGCCTGGACGGCGCCGACCAGGCCATTGAACTGATCGACCAGCCCAAGGCGTTGGGCGTTCACGTGGCCCTGAACGACTTCGATACCGGTTCTCCAGCCTGAGCTATCTGCGCGGCCTGCCGATTCATAAGGACAAGCTGGACCGTGCCTTCATCGAGCATATTCTCACGGAGCTGGTCTTGGTCGCCGAGGGCATCGAGGCCTCGGCGCAGCAGCAGGATCTGGTCCAGCGCGGCTGCGGGGTGATGATAAGTAAGGGCGACGGCGGTGAATCTCGCGGAGTGTTCTACACGGGTGTCGGCCCAGGACTACACGGTGTGTCGGTGTTCTCCACTATGGGGGCGTCACCCGCGCGGCTTAAGCTGGCTTAAATCGATGGGAGGGACCCCATGTCATCTATCAGCCTTGAGCGCGATGCGGTTGGTACTTTCATCCTGAGCTGCCGCTGCGGCAGCGTCGAGATCGGGCGCGGTGAGATCCGTTGGCAGGCGTTCGAGATCGAGCCCCGGCCCAACAGTCTCGCCCTGGTCACCTGCAAGCAGTGTCAGGCTCAGGCCCAGCTGAGCGACCCCAAGCCTGCCATAGAGGGTGCCTCCTGCTAGCCCGGCGCCCCACTCCTGCCTTTCGTTGTAATCCCTGTCTTACATCAGCTGTCGTCAATCTGGCGCTTCAGGAAACTGAAGTGTCGGCCCGGTACTGGTAGAATCGTACTTTCTTCTGATGTTTCTCCTCATCACGGATGAGAGGACTCCTGCCTGTGATAATGACGCTGCTCCAACCCCTGTTCCGGCTGCCACGCCGGCAGAAACGCTTGCTGCAGTTGGCGGCCGACAGCCTGCTGATCACGCTGAGCTTCCTGCTGGCGATGCTGCTGCGCCTGGACAGCTGGGCCTTCGTGACCCAGCCCCGGGTGTGGTGGGTGCTGCCCGTGGTGATCCCGGTGAGCCTTGTGATCTTCATTCGTCTGGGCTTCTACCGGGCGGTGATCCGCTACATGAGCATGAAGGCGGTGAAGGCGGTGGCGGCCGGGGTAGGGGCCTCCGCGCTGGCGCTGCTGGTGGTCAACTACCTGTTCCAGCTGCCGGTGCCGCGTTCGGTGCCGTTCATCTACGCCATGCTGGCCTTGCTGACCGTGGGCGGGGTGCGCTTTGCCCTGCGCGGGATCTACCTGCGCAACCAGCTGCGCTACAAGACGCGGGTGGTGATCTATGGCGCCGGGGCGGCGGGTCGCCAGCTGGTGCAGTCGCTGCGCCACGGCACCGAGTACGAGGCGGTGGGCTTCGCCGACGATGCGCGCAGCCTGGAGGGCGCCTTCATCCAGGGGCTGAAGGTCTATGCCCCGGCGGAGCTGGCACGCCTGGTCAAGGATTACGGCGTCGAAAAGGTGCTGCTGGCCATCCCCAGTGCGTCGCGGGCGCGGCGTCGGGAGATCCTGGAGCATCTGGAGCCGCTGGAGGTGCCGGTCCAGACGATCCCCGGGATGGCCGACGTGGTGGCCGGCCGGGCGCAGATCAACGATCTTCGCGATGTCTCGGTGGAGGATCTGCTGGGCCGGGATCCGGTGCCGGCGGATCCCTCGCTGATGGGGGCCAATATCACCGGCAAGGTGGTGATGGTGACCGGTGCCGGCGGCTCCATCGGCAGCGAGCTGTGCCGCCAGATCCTTCGCCAGGGCCCGGCTCAGCTGCTGCTGCTCGAGCTCTCCGAGTTCAGCCTCTATCGCATCGAACAGGAGCTTTCGCAGATTGCCCGCGAAGAGGGCATCTCCTGCCCGGTGAGGGCGCTGCTGGGCTCGGTGCAGCATCGCCACCGCGTGCAGAGAATCATGACCGTCTTCCATGTGCAGACCGTCTACCACGCCGCCGCCTACAAGCACGTGCCGATGGTGGAGCACAACGTGGTCGAGGGGCTGCGCAATAACGTCATGGGCACCCTGGAAACCGCCCGGGCGGCAGTGGAGGCGGGGGTGGAGAGCTTCGTGCTGGTCTCCACCGACAAGGCCGTGCGGCCCACCAACGTCATGGGCGCGAGCAAGCGCCTGGCGGAACTGGTGTGCCAGGGGCTGGCCAGGGCCCAGAAGGGTACACGCTTCAGCATGGTGCGCTTCGGCAACGTGCTGGGCTCCAGCGGTTCGGTGGTGCCCCTCTTCCGTCGCCAGATCGCCGCCGGCGGCCCGGTCACGGTGACCCATCCGGAGATCACCCGCTACTTCATGACCATCCCCGAGGCCGCCCAGCTGGTGATCCAGGCCGGCGCCATGGCCCGCGGCGGTGACGTCTTCGTGCTGGACATGGGCGAGCCGGTGAAGATCGCCGAGCTGGCCGGCCACCTGATCCGTCTCTCCGGGCTCGAGCCGAGCTATCCCGGTGGCGAGGATGGCGCTGCGGCTGGCGGTGACATCGAGATCCGCTTTACCGGCCTGCGCCCCGGGGAGAAGCTCTATGAGGAGCTTCTGATCGGCGAGAAGGTGGAGGCCACCCGCCATGCTCGGATCATGACCGCCAACGAGATCTCGCTGGAATGGGACGAGATGGACTGCCTGCTGGAGACCCTGTTCGATGCCTGCCTCGCCTTCGACGCCCCGCGCATTCGCGAGCTGCTGCTCAGGGCACCGCTGGGTTACCAGCCTCAGGGGGAGCTCGTTGACCTGGTGTGGGAGCAGCAGGATGGCCAGGTGCTGGCAGGTGCCTCGGCCCAGTCAGCGCAGCGTCCCAAGGTGGTGACACTGCGCCCCCAACACACCTCCACGGCGAGCTGAGCGCCTGCCACCCAAGGGCCTGTTGCCTCGAGTTAGATCCAGGGAAAGCCGCTGCCTCGCGCGATCGAGGCCGCGGCTTTCTTCGTTGCGAACTGCTGTCGGTTTCTGTCCAATGGACCCCGGTCTTCGATAGTCGGGTTCGCCGCGACTCGCCGCCGCTCAAGAGGAAGAAGCCCCCGATGGAAGAAGGAAGTCGATCACGCCATGGGCTGCTGCCGGGGAGAGGTTGCGACATCGCCGTTGTGGGGATGCTGGCCGCACCGCTGCTGCTGCCCATGGGCTACTGGCTGGCCCCGCTTCCCCTGCTGCTGATCGCCCTCCTGGCCTGGCGACGTGGTGCCGCCTCGCTGCCACCGGCCGGCCCGCTATGGTGTGCCGCCGCCGCGCTGCTGTGCCTTGGCGCTGCTGAGCTGGTGGCGGGGCTATGGCATGGTGAACTGGCGCTCGCCTGGCCCACGGTGCTGGCCGCGTTGCTGGCCGCGCTGCTGGCCGCGGCCGTGGGTCCTGCGGTGTACCGCCTGAGGCCAGCGCTGGCCTGGTGGTGGGGAGGCCTGGCGCTGAGTGGGGCAGGAAACGGGCTCTGGGCGCTCTGGCAGGCGGGCGTCGAGGGCGTGCGTCGCGCCAATGGCCATGGTGAGGTGAACGCGATCCTGTTCGGCAACCTGGCCCTGCTTACCGGCCTGCTCTGCCTGGCGGGGCTGGGCTGGGCGTGGCAGCAGGAGTCTCGTCGGCGCTGGCTCGTGGTCCTGCTGCTGGGGGCGGCGGGCGGGCTGCTGGCCTCTGCGCTGTCGGGCACCCGCGGCGGCTGGCTGGCGCTGCCACTGGCGACGCTGGTCTTCTATCGTGCCTGGTTGCGCGACTGGCCGGCGCGTTGGCGCTGGCTGACGGTCGGTGCGGTGACGCTGCTGCTGGCGGGTCTGTACCTCACGCCCCAGAGCGGGGTACAGCAGCGGGTGGGCGTGGCCATGGACGAGGCGGCGGACTACCTGGCGGGCGAACCGAACGGCTCCGTGGGGGCGCGGCTGGAGATGTATCGCGGCGCGCTGTTGCTGATCCCCCAGTCCCCCTGGATGGGGCGCGGCCACGGCGGCTACGCCGAGGCCATGAGCGAGCTGGTGGAGCAGGGCAGGGTGGCGCCGGGGATGGATCGTTACTGGCACGCCCATAACGACCTGCTGGATGCCTGGGTGCGGCGAGGCCTGCCGGCCCTGCTCGCTCTGCTGGCGCTCTATCTGCTGCCGCTGTGGGTGTTTACCCCCCGTCTCGTGGACAGTGACCCTGCGCGGCGCAGCCTAGCGGTGGCCGGCCTGCTGCTGCCGGTGACCTTCATCGACTTCGGGTTGAGCTATGCCTTCTTCGCCTACCCGGTCGGGATCCTGGTCTATGGGAGCTGGTTGGCGCTACTGCTGGCATTCACATTAACGGCCTCGAAACCTCCCGCTTTCGATGCAGGGGGTTCCAGCCGGTAGGGTGGCCGCGCCCGCCCGGGCGACGCATTATCCGCCGGAGGGGATAACGCACCAGTAACCCCTCCAGAGGAT
This sequence comes from Halomonas alkalicola, assembly GCF_030704205.1. Classification (NCBI taxonomy): domain Bacteria; kingdom Pseudomonadati; phylum Pseudomonadota; class Gammaproteobacteria; order Oceanospirillales; family Halomonadaceae; genus Halomonas; species Halomonas alkalicola. The sequence goes on from NZ_CP131913.1 coordinate 66,964, forward strand.
AATTTCCAAGTCATTCCACCCGCGGCGCCAGCCCCGCCGCGGCCACCAGCGCCCGGGTGTAGTCGCTGCTCGGGTTCTCGAGCACCGCGAGGCACTCCCCGCTCTCCACCACTTCTCCCTCCTTGAGCACCATGATGCGGTGCGCCATGGCGCGCACCGCGGCGAGGTCGTGGCTGATGAAGAGGTAGCTCAGGCCGCGGCGGGCCTGGAGGTCGCGCAAGAGCGCCACCAGCTGCTTCTGCACGGTGCGGTCCAGCGCCGAGGTGGGCTCGTCGAGCACCAGCAACTCGGGCTCGAGGATGATCGCCCGGGCCACGGCGATGCGCTGGCGCTGGCCGCCGGAGAATTCGTGGGGGTAGCGGTCGGCGCAGTCCTCGGGCAGCCCCACCTCGGTAAGCGTGGCGGCCACGCGGCGGGCGACCTCGTCGGCGGAGAGCTCGGGGTGGTGGAAGCGCAGCCCCTCGCTGACGATCTCGGAGACGGGAAGGCGCGGGGAGAGCGAGCCGAAGGGGTCCTGGAAGACGATCTGGAAGCGCTGGCGCATGCGGCGCAGGGCGGCGCCGGTGAGGGTATCCAGGCGGGTGTCGCCGAAGGTGATCTCGCCGCGGCTCTGAGTGAGGCGCAGCAGCGCCAGCGCCAGGGTGGTCTTGCCGGAGCCCGACTCGCCGACGATGCCGAGGGTCTCCCCCGGCGCCAGGGTGAGCGCGAGCGGCCTGACCGCCTCGAAGGCCGGGGGGCGCTTCATGAAGAGCTTCTTGGGGCGCTGGAAGCTGACCCCGAGGCCGGTGGCGCGCAGCAGCGGCGCGCTGTGAGGCACCGCCAGCGGGCGCCCCACGGGCTCGGCGTCGAGCAGGGTGCGGGTGTACGCGCTGGCCGGCGCGTCGAAGACCCGGGCCACCGGCCCGGTCTCCTGCTCGCGGCCCTGGTAGAGCACGCAGACCCGATCGGCGTGGCGGCGCACCAGGTTGAGGTCGTGGGTGATGAAGAGCATGCCCATGCCGTAGCGGTCGCGCAGCTCGGCGAGCAGTGCCAGGATCTCCTGCTGCACGGTGACGTCGAGCGCCGTGGTGGGCTCGTCGGCGATCAGGAGCTCCGGGTCGTTGGCGATGGCCATGGCGATCATCACCCGCTGGCGCTGCCCGCCGGAGAGCTGGTGGGGCCAGGCGTCGATCAGCTCCTCGGGGCGCGGCAGCTTCACCTGGCCAAGCAGCTCGATGATGCGAGCGTGGGCGGCCCGCCCCGAGAGCCCCTGGTGCAGTCGCAGGGTTTCGCCGATCTGCTTGCCCACGGTATGCAGCGGGTTGAGCGAGGTCATTGGCTCCTGGAAGACGAAGCCCACCCGGCCGCCGCGTAGCCCCTGCCAGTCGCGGCGTTTCAGGCGGCCAAGGTCGGTGTCGCCCAACCGGCGCTCGCCGCTGACCGCGGCGTTGCCCGGCAGCAGGTCCATGGCGCCCAGCGCCGAGACCGACTTGCCGGAGCCGGATTCGCCCACCAGGGCCAGGGTCTCGCCACGGTTCACGGTGAGCGTGAGGCGGTCCAGCACGGTGACGCCGTCGAAGGCGACGGAGAACTCCTCGAGGTGCAGCAGCGGGGAGCGGGACGGGGCATCAGGCATCGGTCTGGCTCCGGGCGGGCGATGTGGGCGACCCGGCGGCGGGCACCGGGGTGGCGGCATGGCGCACGTGGCGGGGGTCGAAGGCGTCGCGCAGCCCCTCGCCGATGAACACCAGCAGCGAGAGCATCAGCGACAGGCTGACGAAGGCGGTGATGCCGAGCCAGGGGGCGTGCAGGTTGTTCTTGCCCTGAGCCACCAGCTCGCCCAGCGACGGCGAGCCCGGGGGCAGTCCGAAGCCCAGGAAATCCAGGGCGGTAAGGGTGGTGATGGCCCCGGTGAAGAGGAAGGGCACGAAGGTGAGGGTGGCCACCATGGCGTTGGGCAGCACATGGCGCCACATGATCAGCCGCGGTGGCAAGCCCATGGCCCGGGCGGCGCGCACGTACTCCAGGTTGCGGGCGCGCAGGAACTCGGCGCGCACAACGTCGACCAGGCCCAGCCAGGAGAAGAGCAGCATGATGCCGAGCAGCCACCAGAAGCCGGGCTGCACGAAGCTCGCCAGAATGATCAGCAGGAACAGCACCGGCAGTCCCGACCAGATCTCGGTGAAACGCTGGCCGATCAGGTCGGTCCTGCCGCCGAAGTAGCCCTGGATGCCGCCCACCAGCACCCCCATCACGAGCGAGCCGGCGGTGAGCACCAGGGCGAAGGCCACCGAGAGCCGGAAGCCGTAGATCACCCGGGCGGTCACGTCGCGCCCCTGGTCGTCGGTGCCGAGCCAGTGGCGCCCATCCGGCGGCGCCGGCGACGGGCGCATCATCTGCATGTCCAGGGTCTGGTAGGAGAAGGGGATCGGCGGCCAGAGCGCCCAGCCGTGCTCGGCGATCTGCGCCTGCACGAAGGGGTCGTGATAGTCGGCGGTGGTGGGCAGGAAACCGCCGAACTCGGTCTCCGGGTAGTCGACCAGCAGCGGCACATACCACTGGCCGTCGTAGCGCATCACCAGCGGCTTGTCGTTGGCGATCAGCTCGGCGCCGAGGCTCACCACGAAGAGCGCCAGGAACACCCACAGCGAGACCCGGGCGCGGCGGTTGGCCTTGAACACCGCCAGGCGGCGGCGGGTGATCGGTGACACCTTGAACTTGGTGGCCATCGGCTCAGGACTCCCTCGTCTCGAAGTCGATGCGCGGGTCCACCCACACATAGGTCAGGTCGGAGATCAGCTTGAGGAGCAGGCCGATCAGCGTGTACAGGTACAGCGTGCCGAAGATTACCGGGTAGTCGCGCTGCATCACCGCCTCGAAGCCGAGCAGCCCCAGTCCCTCCAGCGAGAAGATCACCTCGATCAACAGCGACCCGGTGAAGAAGATAGCGATCAGGGCGCCTGGCAGGCCGGCGATGATGATCAGCATGGCGTTGCGGAAGACGTGACCGTAGAGCACGCCGGCGTCACTCGCTCCCTTGGCCCGGGCGGTCAGCACATACTGCTTGTGGATCTCGTCCAGGAAGCTGTTCTTGGTCAGCATGGTGAGGGTGGCGAAGCTGCCGATGGTCATCGCCACCACCGGCAGGGTGATGTGCCAGGCGTAGTCCTTCACCTTGCCCCAGGTGGAGAGCTCGTGGAAGTCCGGCGAGGTGAGCCCGCGCAGCGGGAAGAGGTCCCAGTAGCTGCCCCCGGCGAAGAGCACGATCAGCAGTATCGCGAAGAGAAAGCCCGGGATGGCGTAGCCGACGATCACCAGCCCCGAGGTCCAGACGTCGAAGCGCGAGCCGTGATGGAGCGCCTTGCGGATGCCGAGCGGGATCGAGATCAGGTAGACCAGCAGGGTGGTCCAGAGCCCGAGTGAGATCGACACCGGCAGCCGCTCGATCATCAGCTCCACCACCGGTCGGTCGCGGAAGAAACTCGTGCCGAAGTCGAAGGTGGCGTAGTCGCGCATCATGCCGAGGAAACGCACATGGGCGGGCTGGTCGAAGCCGAACTGCGCCTCGAGCTGCTCGATGAAACGGGGGTCGATGCCACGAGCCCCGCGGGACTCGTCGCGCACCATCACCTCGCCGCCGGCCTCGAGCCGGGTGCTGGCCATGGCATCGGCCCCCTCGAAGCGGGCCAGCATCTGGTCGATGGGCCCGCCCGGGGCGGCCTGCACGATGATGAAGTTGAGCAGCATGATCCCGATCAGGGTCGGGATCATCAGCAGCAGGCGGCGCAGGATATAGCGGCTCACGATGGGGTGTCCTTTTGCATATCAGGCTCTGGCATGCCGGGCTCTGGCATCTCGGGCTTGGCGACATCGCCAGCCGCGTCAGCGGCGGCGCAGGCGCTGGTTGATCTCGGCTTCGCGTTCGGCGTTCACCCACCAGGCGGCCAGGTCCATGCCGTAGGCCGGGAAGGGCTCGGGCCAGCCGAACTTGTCCCAGATGGCGATGCGGGTCTCGCCGGAGTGGTAGTGGGGGATCATCGGGAAGCGCCACAGCAGCACCCGGTCCAGGGCGCGGGCGGTGACGTTGAGCGCCTCGCGGCTGTCGGCGCGGATCAGCCGCTCCACCAGGTCGTCCACCACCGGGTCGGCCAGGCCCATCAGGTTGCGGCTCTGGGGCGTCTCGGCGGCGGCGCTGGTCCAGAAGTCGCGCTGCTCGTTGCCGGGGTTGTTCGACTGCGGGAACTGCCCCACGGTGATGTCGAAGTCGAAGCTGCGCAGGCGGTTGAGGTACTGGTTGATGTCGACGATGCGGATGCTGCCCTGGATGCCCAGGCGCGCCATGTTGCGCAGCATCGGCTGGGTGACCCGCTCCATGCCGGTGTCGAAAAGCAGCACCTCCACGCTCAGCGGCTGGCCGGTCTCGCCGTGGACCAGGCGATTGCCCTGGACCTCATAGCCCGCCTCGCGCAGCAGGTCCAGCGCCAGGCGTAGCCGTTCGCGCAAGTCCAGCGGGTGCTCGTGGGGCACCGGCTCCTGGAAGAGCCGCTCGGGCAGCTGGTCCCGCCAGGGCTCCAGCAGGGCCAGCTCCTCGCCCTCGGGGAGCCCGCTTGCGGCCATTTCGGAGTTCTGGAAGTAGCTCTCGGTGCGCCGATAGGCGTCGTAGAATAGGTTGGCGTTGAGCCAGGGAAAGTCGAAGGTGAGCGAGAGCGCCTCGCGCACCCGGGGGTCGTCGAACTTGTCGCGGCGCAGGTTGAAGACGAAGGCCTGCATGCGGGCCGGCTGGCCGTCCGGCACCGCCAGGCGGCGCACCAGGCCGTCACGGTAGGCGGGGAAGTCGTAGCCGATGGCCCAGGTGGCGGCGCGGGCGTCGATGCGGTAATCCAGCACTCCGGCCTTGAAGGCCTCCCAGGCGATGTCGCGGTCGCGGTAGTAGTCGTAGACTAGCCGGTCGATGTTGTGGCGCCCGCGCTTCACCGCAAGGTCCTGCCCCCAGTAGTCCGGGTCTCGCTGATAGACGATGCGCCGGCCTGGGTCCACCTCGGCGATGCGGTAGGGGCCGGAGCCCGGGTGGGCGGCGAGGCTCGGCGCGGTGAAGTCGCGCTCCTCCCAGTAGTGCTTCGGCAGCACCGGCAGCTGGCCGACGATCAGCGGCAGCTCCCGGGAGTGCACCTCGGCGAAGTCGAAGCGCACGGTGCGCTCGTCCAGGGCCGTGACGCTCTCCACGTCGGCGTAGTAGGCGCCATAGAAGGGGTTTCCCTGCTCGGTGAGCAGCTCGAAGCTGTAGACCACGTCGTCGGCGGTGACCGGCGTACCGTCGTGGAAGCGCGCCTCGGGGCGCAGGTCGAACTCGATCCAGTTGCGCTCGGGGTCGAGGCGCATGCCCTCGGCCAGCAGGCCATAGACCGAGAAGGGCTCGTCGGGGTTGCCCTCCACCAGGGTGTCATAGATCTCGAAGAGCCCCGCCGCCGGGGTGCCACGGATGATGAAGGGGTTGGTGGAGTCGAAGCTGCCGCCCACCGCGGCCTGGGTCAGGGTGCCGCCCCGGGGAGCCTCGGGATTGACGTGGGGGAAGTGAGGGAAGTCCGCCGGCAGCGCCGGCTCGTCGTAGAGCGCCAGGCCATGGACGGTGGGCGTCCGATCCGTCGCCATCGGGTCCGGCGAGGCCGCCACCGCCGTGGCGGTCGTCAGCAGCCAGACGAGGGCAAGGCAGGCGGCCAGGGGCAGGCGGCACAGGGCTACGGGCATCGGCGACATCCTTGGTCGGTGGCAGCCGGCCCGCGGGGCCGGCATCGGTCGGCCAATAAGGTGTCAGGCCCCGGGCGGCTTGGCAAGCCTGCCGCCGCTCGGGGCGCCCTGCCTATCGGGAGGCGAGGCTCTGGCGGGGCAGGTCGAGGACCTGGCCAGGCTGGAGGATGTCGCCGTTGAGCCCGTTGGCCTGGCGGATCTGGGCGACGCTCACGCCCTCGCGAGAGGCGATGGCCGAGAGGCTGTCACCCTGCTGCACCACGTAGCGGGCTTCGCCGCTGCCGACCGGAGAGGCGGGCGTCTCCAGGCGGGCCATCAGGGTGTCGGCGCGGTCGGCGGGCACCAGCAGGACCCGGGCCTGGCCGGGGTTGGCGGTGCCGTTGCGCAGCGCCGGATTGAGCTCGGCCAGCTCGCCACGGCTGGCGCCCGAGAGGCGGGCGGCCTCGTCCAGGGCCAGGGGGCGATCCACGGGGATCTTGGCAAATGCCGGCGCGTCCTCGATCTCGGGGAGGGCGACCTGGTATTGGTCAGGATCGTTGATGATGGCGGCGATGGCCTTGAGCTTGGGTACGTAGTTCATGGTCTCCCGGGGCAGGGAGAGGCTCCAGTAGTCGCCGGCGTGGCCCTGGGCGATGGCGTTGCGGCGCGACCGGTTCACCGGTTCACGGTGCCGGCGCCGGCGTTGTAGGCGGCCAGCGACAGCTCAAGGTCGCCGTCGTACCACTGGTCGGCCTGCAGCTCCAGGTAGTCCAGGGCGGCGCGGGTGGAGGCGACCACGTCCAGGCGGCCATCGTAGCCGTTGCCACGGCGCAGGCCCAGGGCGTCACCGGTGCCGGGCATGAACTGCCACAGGCCGGCGGCGCCGCGGTGGCTACGGGCGGTCGGGTCGAACGAGCTCTCGACGAAGGGGATCAGGGCGATCTCGCCAGGCAGGCCGCGCTCCTCCACCTGCTCGACGATCCAGGCCAGCCAGGGGCGGGCGCGCTCGGTGATCTCGACGATGTTATGGGGGCTCTGGCGATAATACTCGATCCACTCCTGGACCCGGGGCTCGTCGAGGCGCTCCTGCCACTGGAAGCTGGCACGCAGTCGGCTCCAGGCATCGCGGGGCTCGAGGGCCAGGGCATCCCAGAAGTGCTGCTCTGTGGGCAGTCGATGGGTCTCGGCGGTCTGGGGGGGCGAGGCGGTGCCCTTGAGGGCGTTCTGGCGCTGTTCGGGGCTGAGGGTGGCGGCCTGGCTGTAGACGCCGCTGGCCAGCAGCGAGCCGATCAGGGCCGTGGTGCTGGCGAAGCCGATCAACCTGCGTCGCTTGGTGTGGAAGGTCATCTGGAAGGGTTCCTCCTGGTCGTAAGCGGTCCCGCCGACAGCGGGGCAATCCGCATGACGTCCAATCGGGGCTGTATCAAAAGTTGTCTTTCCAGCTGCGCAGCGTGGCGAAGGTGGCCGATTCGCTGTCGGTGTCACCATGGGCCGAGGCCGCCTGGCGTACGCCGGCATCCCGGCAGCGCAGGAAAGGATTGATGCGCTTCTCGCGGGCCAGGGGGCTCGGCAGCGTGGGGCGATCGAGCTCCCGGGCGCGCTGGCACTCCTCCATGGCCTTGGCCACATCCGGATTGTGAGGATCCGCGGCCAACGCGAAGCGCAGGTTGGCCAGGGTGTATTCGTGGGCGGCGAATACCAGGGTGTCGTCGGGCAGCGCCGCGAGCTTGCCGAGGGAGGCGTGCATCTGCTCGGGGGTGCCCTCGAAGAGCCGGCCGCAGCCGGCGCTGAACAGGGCATCGCCGCAGAACAGCAGCGGCGGGATGCCGGCGGTGAAGAAGGCGATATGATCGAGGGTGTGCCCGGGTACCTCGTGCACCTCGAACAGCCTGCCCAGAGCGCGGAATTCGTCACCCTGGCCGACCCGCTCGTCGATGCCGGCAATCTTCGGATTGTTGGGGCCGATGACCCGCGGCGCATAGCGTTCGATCAGCTCGGGCAGGCCGCCGGTGTGATCCTGGTGGTGGTGAGTGATCAGCACCGTGGAGAGAGTGAGTCCCTCCCGCTCGATCAGCTCGATCACCGGGGCGGCATCGCCCGGGTCGACTACGCAGATTTCGGAGTTCGTGTCCTGGCGCAGCAGCCAGATATAGTTGTCGCCAAACGCGGGAATCGGTGTCACGCTCAACATGGGCATGGCGTCCTGAATGGGCATGAACGGGTCGCAAAATCCGCCCAGAATGGAGGAACCTGCTGCCAATGTCAATTTCTCCCACGCTTTCGTCCCTGGCCGCGCTGGTGCGGGACGGGCGCCGCTTCTGGGCCACGCCCGGTGGCCAGGCGGTGCGCCAGGCCGAGCGCGCCTGCCTGGGGCCGGTGTGCGAGCGGCTGTTCGGCGGGCACAGCCTCGAGCTTGGCATGAGCGGGGCGCTGGCGGACATGTGCCCGGTGCGCCACCCCATGGCCTGGGCGCCGATCCGGGAGCTGGCCGAGCATCCCGCCACCCTGATCTGTCCTCTCGATGCCCTGCCGCTACCCGACAGCTGCCTGAGCCTGGTGGTGATTCACCACCTGCTCGAGGTCGCGCCCGACCCCCACCGCACGCTACAGGAGGCCGCCCGGGTAACCCGCAACGACGGCCGGCTGATCATCTTCGGCTGGATGCCCCTCTCGCCGGGGGCCCTGCCGCGGGTGTGGCCCGGCCGGCGGCGGCGGCTGCCCTGGCGCGGCCACTGGCGCACGCCGGCTCGCCTGCGCGACTGGCTGGCATTTGTCGACTTCGAGATCGAGCGGGTAGACTACTGCGGCTTTCATCTGCCCGGCGGCATGCCCCGCAACGCCTCCCTCGAGACCCTCGGGCGGCGGCACAACCTGCCGCTCGGCGACAGCTATATGATCCAGGCGAGCCGACGCCCCCAGCTGGCCCAGCGCCAGGGGAGCTCGCTCGGTTTCGCCAGGCCCTTCGGTGGCTCGGCCCTGGGCGCGACCCGGCTCGGCCAGTCGCGCTGGCTGGCCGAGCCATGTCCCCCAAACGATCAGGAAAGGATGACAGAGGTTGACTGAGACGCTGACCGAGACAGGGGCCGATGCCCTGCCCGAGGTGATCATCTATACCGACGGCGCCTGCCGCGGCAATCCCGGCCCCGGCGGCTGGGGCGCCCTGCTCAGGAGCGGTCAGCACGAGAAGGCGCTGAACGGCTTCGAGTCCCGCACCACCAACAACCGCATGGAGCTGATGGCCGCGATCATGTCGCTGCGCGAGCTCAAGCGGCCCTGTCGCGTGCAGCTGTGGACCGACTCCGAGTACCTGCGCCGCGGCATCACCGAGTGGATCCACAACTGGGTCAAGCGCGGTTGGAAGACGGCCGGCAAGCAGCCGGTGAAGAATGCCGAGCTGTGGCGAGAGCTGCTCGAGGAGACCCACCGCCATCGCATCGAGTGGCACTGGGTCAAGGGCCACAGCGGCCACCCGGGCAATGAGCGCGCCGATGCGCTTGCCAACGAGGCCATCGATGCGGCGCACTCCCGGGCCTGAGCCGGTCGTCGTCCTCCCCATCCTTCCTGAGCCAGAGAGTTTCCCATGCGCCAGATCATCCTCGACACCGAGACCACCGGCATCGACCCCCGGGAAGGCCACCGCCTGATCGAGATCGGGGCGGTGGAGATGGTCAATCGCCGGCTCACCGGCAACACCTACCACCAGTACATCAACCCCGAGCGGCAGATCGAGGCGGAGGCGGTGGGCGTGCACGGCATCACCGACGAGCGGGTGGCCAACGAGCCGCGGTTTGCCGAGATTGCCGATGCGTTCTGGGCCTTCATCGAGGGCGCCGAGTTGGTCATCCATAACGCTCCCTTCGACGTCGGCTTCATCGACCACGAGTTCGAGAGGCTCAATCGGGCGCGCGGCGAACCTCGCCTGGGCCCGGTGGCGGCGCACTGCGGGATCCTCGATACCCTGGTGATGGCCCGCGAGAAGCATCCGGGGCAACGCAATAACCTCGACGCCCTGTGCAAGCGCTACGAGATCGACAACGGCCACCGGGTGCTCCACGGCGCCCTGCTGGACGCCGAGATCCTCGCCGACGTCTACCTGGCGATGACCGGCGGCCAGACCGCGCTCTCCCTGGACGCCTCGGCCGGCGGTGACAGCGGCGTGGCCGGCAGCGGCGGGATGGCGATTCGCCGCCTCGCCCTGGAGCCGGGCCGCCTGGCGGTGCTTTCTCCCAGCGAGCAGGAGCTGGCCGCCCACCGCGCCAAGCTGACGGCGATCCGCGAGGCGTCCGGGGAGTGTCGCTGGGACCGCATGGGCGAGGGGGTGCCGCACTGATGCTGCGGCGTGAGCTGCCCCTCGAGGCGTCGGCGGGGCGCGTCATTCGCCTGGCCGAGGGGCGCATCGCCCCGGGGCCCGATGGCGACCTGCTGCAGCCGCCCCAGCCCTGGGCGCCGGCCATGCAGCCGCTCTGCTACTGGCATGACGAGCCGGTGGCGCTGTCGCTGGAGGCGGCGCCGGAAGAGACCTGGCCGGATGGGCGGGGCTGGCTCGCCAGGTTGCCGGAGTCGCGCTTCGCACTGCTCTCCACCGCCCTGCAGGTCGGCGCCTGGCTGCGCGACCATCGCTTCTGTGGCCGCTGCGGCACCCCCGCCGAGCGCCTCGACGCCGAGTTCGCCATGCACTGCCGCACCTGCGGCCACCGCAACTACCCGCGCATCTCGCCCTGCATCATCACCCTGGTGACCCATGGTGATGCGCTGCTGCTGGCGCGCAGCCCGCGCTTCCCGCCGGGACGCTACTCCACCCTGGCCGGCTTCATCGAGCCCGGCGAGTCCGCGGAGGAGGCGGTGCGTCGCGAGGTCTTCGAGGAGGTGGGGCTGCAGGTGGGGCGCATCCGCTACTTCCGCAGCCAGGCCTGGCCCTTCCCGCACTCGCTCATGCTGGGCTTCTTCGCCGAGGCGGCCAGTCGGCGCATCCGCATCGACGGCGTGGAGATCGCCGATGCGGCCTGGTACTCGCCGCGCCGGCTGCCGCAGCTTCCGCCGCTCTACTCCATCTCGCGGGCGCTGATCGAGACCCACCTGACCGAGGTGGCGGCCCGCTAGAACGACATCGGGCCGCCCAGGGCGGCCCGATGGTGGCGGGGCGTGCTGCCTCAGCCCTTGGGGAAGAGGCTGGTCAGCTTGGTGGCCAGCATCACGTTGCCGGTGGCCTTGAGCTTGCCGGTCATGAAGGCGGTCATGCCGTTGACCTCACCGTTCATGAGGCCCTTGAGGGTGTCGGTGGACATGCTCAGGCTGACGGAGGGATCGTCATGCTCACCCTCCTGGATGTCGAGGGCGCCGTCCTTGACCACCAGGTAGTGGCTGCCGGCATCGCTGAAGTGGAACTGGAAGACGTCATCCATGCCCTGGGCGGACTGGGCGTCGAAGCGGGACTGCAGCTTTTCGAGGGTGGAGAGGCTCATCGGGACTCCTGGGGGTGGGTGGGCATCGGTCATCAGGTTATTTCAAACGATTGTTTCATTCAAGCGCCTTGACGCTGCCCGGCACGCCTGGCGTGCTAGGGGGCATGGGCAGGCGCTCGGACACGGACAGGAGAGCATCATGAACGATTGGCTGGCCGATTTTGGCATGTTCCTGGCTCAGCTGGTGAGCCTGGTGGTGATCATCGCTGTGGTGGTGGCGCTGGTGGCCCGGGTGCGCGGCGAGGTGGGGGATCGCAGCCGACTGCGCCTGGACGAGCTCAATGATGCCCGGGACTACCGCCGGCGGCGGCTGACCCTGGCCGCCAGCGAGCCCGGGGCCCGCAAGCGTCTCATCAAGGCCTTTCGCCGCGAGGACAAGGCCCGCGACAAGACCGGGCGCAAGGGGGAGAAGGCGCGGCAGTCCATCGCCTGGGTGATCGACTTCCATGGCGACCTGCGTGCCAGCGCCACCGGTCGGCTGGCCGAGGAGGTCTCGGCGCTGATCGAGGCCGCCGACCAGGGCGACGAGGTGATCGTGCGCCTGGAGTCCGCCGGGGGGCTGGTACATGCCTACGGGCTGGCGGCCGCCGAGCTCGATCGGCTGCGCGAGGCGGGCCTGAGGACCACGGTGTGCGTGGACAAGGTGGCGGCCAGCGGCGGCTACCTGATGGCCTGCGGGGCGGACCAGCTGCGCGCCGCGCCGCTGGCGGTGGTCGGCTCCATCGGCGTGGTGGCCCAGGTGCCCAACGTGCATCGCCTGCTCAAGCGCCACGACATCGACGTGGAGGTGCTGACCGCCGGGCGCTACAAGCGCACCCTGACCGTGTTCGGCGAGAACAGCGAGGAGGGGCGCGAGAAGTTCATCGACGAGCTGGAGGGGGTTCACGCGCTGTTCAAGCGTCACGTGGCCGAGCGTCGCCCGTCGCTGGATATCGAGGCGGTGGCCACCGGGGAGACCTGGTACGGCCGCGAGGCCCTCGAGCGCGGCCTGGTGGACGCCCTGGGCACCAGCGAGGCCTACCTGGTGGAGCGCATGAAGGAGGCACGGGTGATCCATCTGCGCCTGGAGCCGCGCCGCCGCCTGGCGGATCGGCTCGGGGCGGCGGTCTCGGTCGGCGTAGAGCGGGCGCTGGAGAAGGGGCTCGAGGTGCTGGAGCAGAGCCCCCTGCGCCGCCGCTAGTCGGCCATGCCGAGCTGGCCTAGGGCCTCGATGATGGTCTGTGCGCTGTCGCCCTGCCAGGAGTAGTAGATGGTCTGGGAGGCCCGCCTGGTGGAGACCAGGTTCTCCCGGCGCAGGATCGCCAGATGCTGGGAGAGGGCCGACTGGCTGAGGGTGAGCCGGCTGTTGAGCTCGGTCACCGAGAGCTCCTGCCCGTCCAGCAGGCAGAGGATGCGCAGCCGGTTGTCGTTGGCCATGGCCTTGAGCAGCGCCGTGGCCCGATCGATGGTGGCGTCACCTCCGGCGAGGAGGCGCGCTGCCGTGCTGTTGGAATTGCCCATGTGAATTCCCCGCGCTGGCAGGTGCAGAAGTGGTATGCCGTGCTGGCCCCGTGCCCTCAGGGGCCAGCGGCTCCGATCAGGCCGTTGTGATCGCTCCTTGGCGAGCGTCCTTTCCTCATTTAGGACTTGATTAAAGCATAGACCACCCGTCGGGGAGTGGAAGAGTGTCCCTGCGCGTTGAGAGAGGGTTGGCGCACACCTCTGTTGTTGACAATGTTTCCCCTGATATCTCCTCCTTTTGTCGAAAGTTAGTCTATCGTATGAGGGCGTCGGCGGCCTGGTGCATTACAGTGTCAACAATCCTTCGATGTCACTGACCTGCTACAGGACGATCATGAGCACCTACGCCAACGAATTTCGCCGCTCCATCGAGCAGCCGGAGAGCTTCTGGGCCGAGCAAGCCCGTCGTATCCCCTGGTTCAAGGCGCCGACCCAGATCCTTCACTATGACGAGGCCAACCACGCCCGCTGGTTCGCCGACGGCGAGCTGAACATCTGCCACGCGGCGCTGGACCACCACGTGGAGCAGGGACGCGGCGACCAGCCGGCGATCTTCTGGGACTCGCCGGTCACCGACAGCAAGCGCACCCTGACCTATCGCGAGATGCGCGACCAGGTGGCGACCTTCGCCGGCGCCCTCAGGGGGCTCGGCGTGGAGAAGGGCGATCGCGTGGTGATCTACATGCCCATGGTCCCCGAGGCGCTGGTGGCCATGTACGCCTGTGCACGTCTGGGCGCCGTCCACTCGGTGGTGTTCGGCGGCTTCGCGCCCCACGAGCTCGCCGTGCGCATCGAGGACGCCACCCCCAAGGTGGTGGTGGCCGCCTCCTGCGGGGTCGAGGTCAACAAGGTCCTGCCCTACAAGGGGATCATCGATGCGGCCGTCGAGCAGAGCAGCCACAAGCCGGATGCCTGCGTGATCTTCCAGCGCGAGCAGCACACCGCCGAGCTAGGCGAGCGCGACCATGACTGGGCCGCCCTGATGGCCTCGGCCGAGCCCGCCGACTGCGTGCCGGTGAAGGGCACCGATCCGCTCTACGTGCTCTACACCTCCGGCACCACCGGCAAGCCCAAGGGCGTGGTACGCGATACCGGCGGCTACGCGGTGGCGCTGGCCTATTCCATGGAGGCCATCTACGACATCGCCCCCGGCGAGGTCTTCTTCTCCGCCTCGGACGTGGGCTGGGTGGTGGGCCACTCCTACATCGTCATCGTCTATGCGCCGCTGCTGCGCGGGGCCACCAGCGTGGTCTACGAAGGCAAGCCGGTGAAGACCCCGGACGCCGGTGCCTTCTGGCGGCTGATCAGCGAGTACCAGGTGAAGAGCTTCTTCACCGCGCCGACGGCGTTCCGCGCCATCAAGAAGGAGGACCCGGACGGCAAGCTGCTGGCCCAATACGACATCTCCTGCATGAAGGCGCTGTTCCTGGCCGGCGAGCGGCTCGATCCGCCCACCTTCCACTGGCTCGACGACCTGCTCGAGGTGCCGGTGATCGATCACTGGTGGCAGACCGAGACCGGCTGGCCCATCGCCGCCAACCTGCATGGCCTGGAGCCGATGCCCACCAAGGCGGGCAGTGCCACCGTGCCGGTGCCTGGCTTCGACGTGCAGATCCTCGACCGTGAGGGCGAGCGCATGGGCCCGATGGAGCAGGGCAGCGTGGTGATCAAGCAGCCGATGCCGCCGGGCTGCCTGGTGGGGGTGTGGGGCGACCCGCAGCGCTTCCACGCGGCCTACATGGCGGCCTTCCCGGGCTACTACCTGACCGGCGACGGCGGCTATGTGGACGAGGACGGCTACCTGTTCATCATGGGTCGCACCGATGACGTCATTAACGTGGCTGGCCACCGTCTCTCCACCGGCGAGATGGAGGAGGTCGTCGGCGCCCATTCCGCCGTGGCGGAGTGCGCGGTGATCGGCATCCACGATGCCCTCAAGGGGCAGTTGCCCATCGGCCTGGTGATTCCGAAGGACGGCTTCGAGGGGCGCGAGGACGACCTCGAGCAGGAGCTGATCGCCCTGGTGCGCGAGAAGATCGGCCCCATCGCCTGCTTCAAGCAGGTGCTGGTGGTGGACCGCCTGCCCAAGACCCGCTCCGGCAAGATCCTGCGCAAGCTGCTGCGCAGCATCGCCGACGGCAAGGAGTTCGGCATCCCCTCCACCATCGACGACCCGGCCAGCCTGCAGGATGTGCACGAGGCCATGAAGGCTCGTGAGGTGGGCGCCGCCCACGAGGCGCGCCAGGTCTGATGCGCTGACGGCATTACGCGGCGGCATTCGCCAGACCGCCTCCATGACGCCGCCCCTCGGGGCGGCGTTCTTGCTGCTGGCATGGCAAGCGCCAGGCGAGGTCCGTATAATGCGCGACCGCACGCTGCCGCGGCAGCCCGTTCCACGAGGGTTCCCTCACCCCTCCCGTAAAAAAAGGATGCTCCATGTTCGCGCTTTCCGATGCTCAGCAGCGTCGCCTGCTGGCCCTGCTGATCGGCTTCCATATCCTGGTGATCGCCGCCAGCAACTACCTGGTGCAGCTGCCCTTCACCCTGTTCGGCTTCCATACCACCTGGGGCGCCTTCAGCTTTCCGTTCATCTTCCTGGCCACCGACCTCACCGTGCGGCTGTTCGGCAAGGAGCCGGCCCGGGCCATCGTGATGCGGGTCATGCTGCCGGCCCTGGTGATCTCCTATGTGGTCTCGGTGGTCTTCCCGCGGGGCGGCTATGCGGGCCTGGGGGCGCTTGGGGAGTGGAACCTGTTCGTGGCCCGCATCGCCGTGGCGAGCTTCATGGCCTACCTGCTGGGCCAGCTCCTCGACGTGCACGTCTTCGACCGCCTGCGAGGCCTCAGGGCCTGGTGGGTGGCGCCGGCGATCTCCACCGTGCTCGGCAATCTGGCCGACACCTTCGCCTTCTTTTCGATCGCCTTCTACAACAGCCCCGACCCCTTCATGGCGGCCAACTGGCTGGAGATCGCCTGGGTCGACTATGTCATCAAGCTGGGCATCAGCCTGCTGTTCTTCGTGCCGCTGTATGGCGTGCTGCTGGCGACCCTGAGCCGCCGCCTGGTGGCGGCTACCGAGGCCGAGCCTGCCGCTGCGGCGGCGAGGTCCCGCCCCTGACACAGGCCGGGGAGCCGGCCAAGGAGAAAGTGCCATGAGCGTAGAGCTCAACTATCTTGATACCGGTGGCGATGGCGTGCCGCTGGTGGTGATCCACGGCCTGTTCGGCAGCGCCGACAACTGGCGCTCCCACGTCAAGGCGTGGGAGGCGACGCGGCGGGTGATCACCGTGGACCTGCGCAACCACGGCCGCTCTCCCCACGTCGAGGGGATGGGCTACGACGCCATGGCCGAGGATGTGACCCGCCTGCTCGACCGCCTCGAGGTCCCCCGCGCCCACCTGCTCGGCCACTCCATGGGCGGCAAGGTGGTGATCTCGCTGGCGCGCCTGGCGCCCGAGCGGGTGGCCTCGCTGATCGTTGGCGATATCGCGCCTGTGGCCTATGGCCACGACCACGACACGGTGTTCGCCGGCCTGCGCCGCCTCGAGGAGGGGAAGCCGGCCAATCGCCGCGAGGCGGACGACCTGCTGGGCGAGCACGTCAAGGAGCGGGCGGTGAGGTTGTTCCTTGCCACCAACCTGGAGCGTGGCGAGGAGGGCGGGCTCAGGCTGCGCCTGGGGCTCGACGAGATCCAGGAAGACTACGAGACCATCATGGGGCCGACGGCGGGCGAGGGTGCCTTCAGCGGTCCGACCCTGGTGCTGCGCGGCGCAAACTCCCACTACGTTACCGATGAAATGCTGCCGGCCCTGCGGGAGGTGCTCCCCGAGGCCGAGGTGGTGACCCTGGAGGCCGGCCACTGGCTGCATGCCGAGCAGCCCGAGGCCTTCCGCGACGCGGTCGACCGCTTCCTCGTCCGGCGCTGATCCGGGCGGGGCGCCTTCAGGGGGCGCCGAGGTCGACCCCGAGCCCGCCGACCGGGGTCAGGGTCTCGGTCAGGCCGCGCTCGTGGAGGAACGCCTCGAAGCGGGCATAGCCGCCCCGGTCCAGGGCGGCGGGGCGGGCGCTCAGGCGCAGCAGCATGGACAGCCAGGCGTCCCGGTTCGCCGGGGTGTCCATGGCGGGTTCCCGCTCCGCCAGGAGCGCCCAGGCCGCCTCGGGATGCTCCAGGCTCCAGGCGGTGGCTTCGGCGAGCGCCTCCAGCAAGCGCCGCAGGCTCTCTCGCTGCCCACCCACGCGGTCGCGGTTAGCCACCAGGATCAGCCCCTCGTGGCGTGGGATCCCGTGCTCCTCGAGTCGCAGCAGGTGGGTGGAGAGGCCTTCGTCGCCCAGTCGCCGGGGCAGGCCGAGGCGCTGTGGCGTCATCACGCCGTCCAGTCCCTGGTCGACCATCTCGTTCACGGCGCTGAAGTTGACGTCCACCAGTTCGAGTTCCTCGATGGCAATACCGTGGGGCTTGAGCAGCAGCGGCAGCAGCAGCTCGCGGCTCTCCTCCACCGAGTAGCCGATGCGCCTGCCCGCCAGCTGGGCCGGTGACGCCAGGTCGCCGTCGTCGCGCAGCAGCAGACCCGCCAGGGGCAGCTCGACCAGGGTGCCGATCCGCACCAGCGGCATGCCGCGATCCACCTGCAGATGCAGCAGCGGCTGACGACTCAGGGCGAGATCGATGCGCCCGGCGGCCAGCAGCCGCGTCGGCAGGGTGGGGGCGGCGGGGGTGGTCAGGGTCACCTGCAGGCCCCGGCGCTCCAGCATGCCCCTGTGCAGGGCGATGAACAGGGCAGCGTGCTGAGGGCCCGGGTACCAGTCCAGCATGATCTCCAGGGGCTTGAGGGGCGGCGGCTCGAGGGGCTCGGGAGGCGTGAGTGCCACCCTGGGGCCCTCGTCGACCAGATCGCTCGTCGCATCGGCCTCCGGTGAGTCCGAGCTGTCCTGGGGAGCCGGGGCGGCGCCGATGGCGTCCTCTCCATCCGTGTGGCCGGTGGCATCGCCGGCCGGGGGCGGCGGTGCCGGCCTCACAACAGCGGACTCACTGCCTGCCTCCCGAGCCTTCTCGGTCGTCTTCTTGGGCGTCTCCTCGGCTGTCTCTTCTGACGGGGCCTCTGATGGCTCCTCGAGGGCCTGCTCCCGCGCCGGGATCTCGGGCACCAGGACGGTCGTCGCAAGCTTGGCGGGCGCCGGTGCGTCCCGGGGGAGGTCGGGCACCACCAGGGGCGGGGGCTCCTCGGCCGCTACGCTCGTCATCGGCGCCAGGCTCGAGAGTGCCGCCATCAGCAGGGTGAGGGCGGACGCCACGGCGGTCAGTCGCCTGGGCTGGGCGGGGTCGGGCATGCACGGGCTCCGGCAGTGGTGCCGGCATCTGGCCGGCTGGCGGCAGCAGAGTGTAGCCGCTCTCGGGAAGGGCTGACCAGCCCGGGCCGGCGGCGTCGCGCCGCTGCAAGCCGCATGCGATAATGGCCCTTCACCGCCTCGAGGATGCCATGGACGCCATCAATACCCTCTTCATGCTCAGCGGCCTGCTGATCGCGCTCAGCGTGCTGGCCAGTCGCCTCTCCAGTCTGGTGGGGCTGCCTTTGCTGTTGATCTTCCTCGGCCTCGGCATGCTGGCGGGGGAGGAGGGCCTGCTCGGCATCCAGTTCGACGACTATACCCTGGCCTTCACCATCGGCCACCTGGCGCTGGCGATGATCCTGCTCGATGGCGGGCTGCGCACCCGCCTCAAGACCTTCCGGGTCGGCTTCCGGCCGGCGCTCTCGCTGGCGACTCTCGGCGTCTTCATCACCAGCGGGCTGATCGGGCTGCTGGCCATGTGGATCTTCGACCTCTCGCTGCTGCAGGGGCTGCTGGTGGGGGCGATCGTGGGCTCCACCGACGCCGCCGCGGTGTTCTCGATGCTCAGCGGACGAGGCGTCAACCTCAACGAGCGGGTGGGGGCGACCCTCGAGATCGAGTCCGGCACCAACGACCCCATGGCGATCTTTCTGACCCTGGTGCTGGTGGAGATGCTGGTGGGGCAGGTGAGCGGCACCGCCGACACCCTGCTGCTGCTGGTCCAGCAGTTCGGGCTGGGCCTCTCCATCGGCGTGGGTGCTGGCTGGCTCAGCGGCAAGCTGCTGCGCTGGGTGGATCTGGCCCCCGGGCTCTACTCGCTGCTGGCGCTGGCGCTGGGCTTCTGCGTCTTCGGCCTGACCAGCTTCCTCGGCGGCAGCGGCTTCCTGGCGATCTACCTGGCGGGGCTGATGATCGGCAACCAGCCCGGGCGCCACCTCAATTTCATCCTGCCGGTACACG
The DNA here is from genome assembly GCF_030704205.1 of Halomonas alkalicola. Classification (NCBI taxonomy): domain Bacteria; kingdom Pseudomonadati; phylum Pseudomonadota; class Gammaproteobacteria; order Oceanospirillales; family Halomonadaceae; genus Halomonas; species Halomonas alkalicola. The sequence continues at coordinate 85,916 of NZ_CP131913.1, forward strand.
ATGGCCTGGCCTGGCTCAGCCAGATCGGCCTCTTCCTGGTGCTGGGGCTGCTGGTGACCCCCAGCGAGATGATCGAGTATGCACTACCGGCCAGCCTGGTGGCGCTGGCGCTGATCTTCGTGGCCAGGCCCCTGGCGGTGCTGATCAGCATCAAGCCCTTCTTCAAGTTCCGCTGGCGGGAGACCGGCTTCATCGCCTGGGTGGGCCTGCGCGGCGCGGTGCCCATCGTGCTGGCGATCTTCCCGGTGATCGGCGGGGTGGAGAACGCCTCGCTCTACTTCAACGTGGCCTTTGCGGTGGTGCTGCTCTCGCTGCTGGTCCAGGGGGGGACCCTGGGCTGGATGGCGCGGCTGATGAAGGTCGAGGTGCCGTCATCGGTGACCCCCAACCAGCGCGGCCCGCTGGGCATCCTGCCGGAAAACGACTTCGAGATGTTCGTCTACCGGGTGGAGAACTCCGACCTCGAGGACGTGCCCATCCGGCTGCTGCGCTTCCCCTCGGGGGCGCTGATCTCGGCGCTGTTCCGCGACCATGTGATGTTGCACCCCAAGGGCAGCACCCGCCTGCAGCTTAATGACGTGATCTGCGTGATCGGCCGCAGCGAGGATCTGCCGGCGCTGAACCGGCTCTTCAACGGCGATGCCAAGCTCAAGCAGGAGCGCGCCTTCTTCGGTACCTTTACCTTCGCCGGTGAGGCGCGCATGCAGGATATCGCCGATGCCTACGGTCTGACGCTCAGCCAGGCGGAGAAGGAGATGACCCTGGCGGACTTCATCTCCCTGCGGGTGGGCGGGCATCCGGTGGTGGGGGACGACGTGGACTGGCACGGCATCCACTGGGTGGTCAGCGAGATGGAGGGCAACACCGTGACCAAGGTGGGGCTGAGGCTCTACTGAGCCGCGCTGGCCTGCTGGCGGATCTCGACGCCGACCTCCACGGAGGCCTCCGGCGTGGCCAGCCACATCATGCCGTCCTGCAGGGTCGCATTGAGGTCCATTCCCCGAGCGGCCAGCCTGCCGAGTTCGGCAACGGTCTCGGGCGCGACATCGATGACCGTGAGGTTGGCCAGGGTTCTCAGCTTGCCGGCGAGCTGCTCCCACCAGAGCCGGGAGCCGTGGCCGCCATAGGTGTAGATCACCACCTGCCGCGAACGGCCGCAGGCCCGGCGAATCTCCCGCTCGTCCGGCTGACCGAGCTGGATCCACAGCTCGATCTCGCCGGTGAGGCTCCTGAGCCACAGGTCCGGCTCGTCATCGGTGCTGACGCCGCGCCCGAAGGCCAGGTCCGGATGGGCGTGGCGCGCGAAGGCCAGCAGGCGCAGCATCATGCGCTCGTCGGTCTCCGACGGGTGGCGGGCAACGGTCAGCACGTGCTCGCCGTAGTAGTGCCGATCCATGTCGGCAACCTGCAGGCGCGCCTTGCAGATGGTGGCCTTCAGCGCCATGGCGCCCTCCTGGGAATGGTGGGGTTGGATGGCCAGAAACGAAAAAGGCACCCGCAGGTGCCTGATTCTCTTGATGCGATGGCGGAGGGACAGGGATTCGAACCCTGGAAAGGCTTTCACCTTTGCCGGTTTTCAAGACCGGTGCATTCAACCGCTCTGCCATCCCTCCGGCTTACGGCGGTGAATATTACCAGCTTTCGGTGCCGGGTCAAGAGGGCCTTGGGATCAAGGCGTTAGCCAGGATGCCGTCAGGGTGCCAGACGTCATTCCGCGACCAGGGAGCCTGCCATGACCAGGAATGAATCCAACGCCTTTCCGGCCGCCGCCGTCTCCTGCGCGGTGGTAAGAGGAGGGCGGTTGTTGATGGTGCGGCGGCGCCACCCGCCCAACGCCGGACGGCTGGCGCTGCCGGGCGGCAAGGTGGAGGCGGGGGAGCCCCTCGCCGTGGCGGCGGAGCGCGAGCTGCTCGAGGAGACCAGCGTGCGGGCCAGGGCCGATGAGCCGCTCACCGCCTTCGATGTCATCGAGCGGGAGAGCGATGGCCGGCTGCGCTTCCACTACGTGGTGGTGGTGATGCGCATGGCGTGGGAAGCGGGCGAGCCGGTCGCTGGCGATGACGCCAGCGAGGCCCGCTGGATGGAGCTCGAAGCCCTGACGGCGGCCGCCGATGGGGTCTGCGCGACGGCCGCCGAGCTGGCTGCCCGGCTGCTGGGCGCAGGGAAACAGCGTTGAGCGATGCCCATCAAGGGCTTGCGCGGGGAACCTCGAGTCGGCATTCTAGGTCCACTGCCACGACCAACCAAACACAGGGAGCACTGGATCCATGGCATACCAAGACACCCAGCTTACCCGTCAGCAGAGCCAGGCGCTCAGCACCAACAAGGTGCTGCGCAATACCTATGGCCTGCTCGCCATGACGTTGATGTTCTCGGCGGTGACCGCTGGCGCCGCCATGGCCATGGGCGTTGAACGCCTCAACATCTTCGTGTTCTTCATCGGCGCCTACGGCCTGATGTTCCTGGTGCACAAGACCGCCAATTCGGCCGCCGGCCTGCTGGCGACCTTCGCCTTCACCGGCTTCATGGGCTTCACCCTGGGGCCGATCCTCAACGCCTACCTGGCGCTGCCCAACGGTGCCGCCCTGGTCATGAACGCCCTGGCCATGACCGGCCTGACCTTCATCGGTCTCTCCGCCGTGGCGCTGGTCTCCAAAAAGGACTTCAGCTTCCTGGGCAACTTCCTGATGGCCGGTGCCATCGTGCTGATCCTGGCCATGGTCGCCGGGCTGATCTTCCAGATTCCGACCCTGATGCTGATGGTCTCCGCCGGCTTCGTGCTGTTCGCCTCGGCGGCGATCCTCTACCAGACCAGCGAGATCGTGCACCGGGCCGGCGAGACCAACTATATCCTCGCCACCATCACCCTCTATGTGTCGATCTACAACCTCTTCATCAGCCTGCTGTCGCTGCTCGGCATCATGAGCAACGACTGATCCTGGCGGGTCACGAGGACCTCGGCTGGCCCCGCCTCGGCGGGGCCAGCCTGTTTGTGGAGTGTCGAGTGCGATGATGCGCTACGCGATTCTGTTGATGGGGGCGCCCTACAGCAGCCAGGCCGCCCATTCCGCCCTGCGCTTTGCCCGGGCGCTGGTGGGGCGTGGCCACCGCCTGGAGGGGGTATTCTTCTACCATGACGGTGTGCACAATGCCGCGCGCCTGGCCACGCCGCCGCAGGACGAGCCGCACCTGGTGGACGGTTGGGCTGCGCTGGCCGCCGAGCACGGCGTGCCGCTGCAGGTCTGCATCGCCGCGGCGCTGCGCCGCGGCCTGCTCGATGAGCGCGAGGCGGCCCGCCACGGCAAGCAGGGCCACAGCATCGAGCCCCCCTTCGAGCTGACCGGGCTGGGGCAGCTGGTGGATCTTGGCCTGCACTGCGATCGCCTGGTCACCTTCGGACCCTGAGGAGTGCCCATGCCAAACGAAAAGGTACAAGGCGTCGACGGGGATCTGCTGGTCATCCTGCGTCACGCCCCCCACGGCACCAGCTGGCTGCGCGAGGGCCTGGATGCCGCCCTGGTGGCCGCCGCCTTCGGGCGCCGGGTGACTCTGCTCTTCATGGGCGAGGGCGTCACCGCCCTGGTGCCCGGCCAGGCGAACGGCCCCCTGGGGCAGAAGGGCACCGCGCCCACCCTCGAGATGCTCGAGATGTACGATATCGATACCCTGCTGGTGGAGGCGGAGGCGCTGGCGCGCTTTGGCCTGGCGGTCGAGGGGCTGATGCTTCCCGCCAGGGCGGTCGCGGCCGCGCAGCTGCCTGCGCTGACCGCCGACCATTCGCTGGTACTGACCTTCTGAGGGCGGCGGGGCCGCCCGGAGAGACCCGATGCTGCTGCATATTCTCAATCGCTCGCCGGCCACTAGCGAGGTCTACCGCCAGGCGCTGGCCGCCATGGGGCCGGCCGATCGGCTCCTGATGATCGAGGACGGGGTGCAGGGCGCCCTGGAAAGCCTGGCGGGCCGCTTCGGTGACCTGCAGGGGCGCCTCTACGTGCTGGAGGAGGACCTCGCCGCCCGCGGGCTGGTGCCGCTCAGCGCCGACTCGGTGATCCGGGTCGATATGGAGGGCTTCGTCACCCTCACCGAAGAGGCGCAGCGCACGGTGAGCTGGTTCTGATGGCGACCACAGAAATATACCGTTATCTAGCTGTTAACGATCAACAGGTGACTCTGGATCCGGAGGGATACCTGGTCGTCCTCGGCGACTGGACACCCGAAGTCGCCAGGTGCCTGGCCGAGGAGGAGGGCATCACGCTGACCGACGAGCACTGGGAGGTGATCCAGGTGCTGCGCGACTTCTACCAGCGCTTCGAGCAGGCGCCGGCGATGCGGCCCCTGGTAAAGGCCGTGGCCAGGGCCCTGGGCGAGGAGAAGGGCCGCTCGATCCACCTGATGCGGCTTTTCCCCGGCAGCCCGGCCAAGCTCGCCGCGCGCATCGCCGGGCTGCCCAAGCCCACCCACTGCCTGTGAGCGACCCGTGAACTTCCTGGCGCATGCCTGGCTGGCCCGTGGCGGCAGTGATGACTTCCTGTGGGGCAACCTGATCGCCGACGGGGTCAAGGGGAGCGATCTCTCCGCCTGGCCGGGGGGGGTTGCCGCCGGCATTCGCCACCACCGTCGGGTGGACGCCTTCGTGGATGCGCATCCCGTCGTGGCGCGGATCCGTCGCCGGGCGCCCGATCGCCAGCGTCGCTATGCCGGGATCGCCCTGGACCTGGTGTGGGATCACTTCGTGGCGCGGGAGCTGGGCCTTCAGGCCGGGCACTCCCCGCTGGTGGCCCGCACCTACCGGGTGCTGCGGGCCCGGCCGGCGCCGGCGCGCCTGGCCACGCTGGTGCCGGTGCTGGTGGAGCAGGACTGGCTGCATCGCTATGCGGATTTCGCCTTCACCTGTCGGGCGATTGCCGGTATCGGCCGTCGCCTCTCCGGCCCCAATCGGCTGGCCGAGCTGGTGCCCTGGCTCGAGGAGGAACAGCGGCGTCTGGAAGAGGAGTTCCTGCGCCTGTGGCCGGAGGTGCGCCAGGCGCTGGAGGTGCCGGCACATCCCTAGCCGGCGAGGCGCTCAGGCCCCGCCGATCCAGAGGCAGTCGACCCTATCGCCCACCTCGAGGCGCGTCTCCGGCGGGACCACCGCCAGGGCATCCGCCGCGATGCAGGAGGAGAGCACCCCGGAGTTCTGGTCGCGGAAGGCGTGGGCACTGATGCCCTCCGTGCCGAATTCGAGGCGAACGCGCATGTAGTGCGCGCGGGGTCCGGTCTGGGTAGCAAAGGCGGCGCGCGCCGCCAGGCGCGGCAGCTCGAGCAGAGCCGGTGCGCCGAGCAGCGCGCCCATCAGCGGGCGCAGGAACAGCCAGGCCCCCACGAAGCTCGATACCGGATTTCCCGGCAGGCCCACGAAGCGGGCCTCGTGACCCTCGGCGGGGAGCCGCCCCAGGGCCAGCGGCTTGCCGGGCCGGATAGCCAGGCGCCACAGGTCCAGCTGCCCCAGCGCCTCCACCGCCGCCTTGACGTGATCCTCCTCGCCGACGCTGACGCCTCCCGTGGTGATCACCACGTCGGCCTCCCGGGCCGCCGCGGCCAGGGCCTGGCGGGTGCCCTCGGCATCGTCGGGAATCGCGGCGACCCGCACCACCTCGGCGCCGAACCGCTCGAGCAAGCGCCTGAGCATGGGGCGGTTGGAGTTGTAGATCTGACCCGGGCCGAGGGGGCGGCCGGGGTCGACGATCTCGTCCCCGGTGGAGAGCAGCGCCACCGGGGGGGCGGCGGCGCACCGTCACCTCGGTGATGCCCTGGCCGGCGAGATGGCCGAGCGCCGCTGCCTCGAGGGGCTCGCCGGCCGGCAGCAGCTCGTCACCCGCGCTGACGTCGCGGCCGCGGCGGCGGACATTGTCGCCGGCCGGGACCTCCGGCGGGATGCGCACGCGCTCTCCCTCGCGCTCGCAGCGCTCCTGCATCACCACGCAGTCGGCCCCCGGGGGGATGGCGCCGCCGGTGAAGATGCGTGCGCAGGTGCCGCGCTCCAGGGGGCCACCGGTAGCGCCCGCGGCGATGCGCTGGCTCACCCTGAGCCAGCCGCCGGCATCGCCGTGGTAAAGCGCGTAGCCGTCCATGGCGCTGTTGTCGAAGGGGGGCACGTCGAGGCGTGCCGGCACCGACTCGGCGAGGATGCGCCCGGCGGCCTCTTCGCAGGAGATTCGCTCCCCGTAAAGGGGGATGACCCCTTCCAGCAGCGCCGTGAGTGCCGCCTCGACGGGCTTGAGATCAGCCATGCCGGCCTCGCTCAGGGATCACGTAGTTGGCCCGAACTTGCAAGGATCTACACGGCTTGTGCCGGGAGATATTGGCGTCAGACATGCTGGCCTCGCTCCGGGATCACGAGGTTTGCGAAGTTACATGGCTTGTGCCGACTGTCGAGCTGCTCGGCGAGGATGCCGTCCCACCCGGTGCGACAGGCGCCGGTGGAGCCGGGCAGGCAGAACACCACGGTGGCGTTGGCCAGGCCGCCCAGGCAGCGGCTCTGGACCGTGGAGCTGCCGATCTCGTCCCAGCTGAGCTGGCGGAACAGTTCGCCGAAGCCCTCGATCTCCTTGTCGAGCAGGGCCCTGACGGCCTCGGGGGTGGAGTCCCTGCCGGTAAAGCCGGTGCCGCCGGTGGTCAGCACTACCTGGACGTCGGGGTCGGCGATCCACGCCGAGACCACTGCACGGATACGGTAGATATCGTCGGGGACGATCTGCCGGTCGGCCAGGCGGTGGCCGGCCTCGGTCAGGCGATCCACTAGCGACTGGCCGCTGCGATCGGTGGCCTCGGTGCGGGTGTCGGAGATGGTCAGCACGGCGATGGAGAGGGGGAGCATCGCTTCGCTCATCGTGCCTTCTCCTGCTTCTGGGCCTGGCGCGCCGCGAAGGCGGCCTGCTGCTGGGGGGTGGCCTCCTGCTGGTAGTGTGTCTTCCACTCCGAGTAGGGCATGCCGTAGACGTACTCGCGGGCGGCCTCGTAGTCGAGCGCCTCCCCGCGCTCCTCGGCGGCACTGACCAGCCACTTGGAGAGGCAGTTGCGGCAGAAGTCGGCCAGGATCATCAGGTCGATGTTCTGCACTTCCTTGTGCTCGTCGAGGTGCCTGAGCAGGCGGCGGAAGGCGGCGGCCTCGAGTTCGGTGCGGGTGGCGTCGTCGAGATGGTCCATGGCGCTCTCGTTCTCCCTGGGTGAGTTGGGTCAGGATGGAGCCAGCATAACAAAAGACACCGCCCGTAGGCGGTGTCGTGTGGGGGGCGGTTCAACGCGGTTCATCCGGGGCGAGAGGCCGTCTCGTTGCGGTCGCCATCGGTGGCACTGGCCGCGTCAAGGCGCTCCTCGGGCACCGCCTGGTCCTTGACCTCCTCGTACCAGAGATTGTGGTGGTCCTTGGCCCAGGTCTCGTCCACGTAGCCGGTGGTCATGCCCTCCAGCGATCCCTCCGAGCCGATGGTGCCGATGTAGATATGGCCCAGCGCCACCGCGGTGAGCCCCAGGGCGCCGCCCCCGTGGATCAGGTTGGCCCACTGCATGGTGTCGCGGCTCTGGCCGTAGTTGGGGAAGTCCAGCACGAAGCCGCTGGCCACCACGGCCAGACCGGCGGTGGCCAGCAGCCAGAACCACAGCTTCTCGCCGCCGTTGGCAAAGCCGGCATCGGGATGGCCCTTGCCCACCAAGCCGCCGCCCTGGCGGAACCACTCGAGGTCGTGGCGCTTCGGCCAGTTGTGCTTGAGCACCCTGGCCAGCAGCACGATGAGCAGCACCCCGAACAACGGGCCAAGGTAGTTGTGGGCCAGCTTCGAGGCCGAGATCATCGCGCCCCAGACCGCATCGCCGAACAGCGAGCGAAACACGAACTTGCCGTAGAGCAGGTTCAGGCCACTGAGCGCCAGGACGATGAACAGCGTGGCCACCGTCCAGTGCAGCGAGCGCACGAATAGTGGCCAGCGCAAGAGCTTGCGGCCGGTACGCGGCTCGCTGAGGTCCTTGCGGCCGATGATCACGTAGAAGAGCGCAATCGCCGCGATCATCCCGCCTACGGCGATCAGGCCGAAGGGGGAGACCCAGCGGTTGCGCAGCTGCCGCCAGCGCTCGCCGCTGGAGTTGACCAGGTTGTAGGTGGAATCGAAGCGGGTGTCGCGGAAGTTGGCATCCACCTCGCCGCTGCGCACCTGGCGCCAGATATCGGGACTGACGCCGCCCACCGCGGTAGCCGCTTCGCGTTCGGTCTCCGCCTGGGCCATGGCGGGAGCGGCGAGCAGGGCGGTCAGGGCCAGCAGCACCGCCAGCAGCAGCCCCCTCAGGGGCCCATTTCGGCACAGGCACATGGCATCACCTCCTAGCCCTGGCGGGTCGCGTCATAGGCCAGCGCATCGGCCTGGGAGAGATCGCCGCCGCCGCGGGTGCGCTCCTGCTCGCGGCGCTGGTTGCTCGACCAGCCACCGTCGGGATGCCCGCGATGGATGACCCGTTGACGGAAGATATCGGCCACCGTCTGAGCGTCGCCGGCGAGCAGCGCCTTGGTGGAACACATCTCGGCACACAGCGGCAGCTTGCCCTCGGCAATGCGGTTGGCCCCGTACTTCTCGTACTCCTCCTCCCTGCTGTCCGCCGGTCCGCCGGCGCAGAAGGTGCACTTGTCCATCTTGCCGCGCTCGCCGAAGGCGTTCTGCTTGGGGAACTGCGGGGCGCCGAAGGGGCAGGCATAGAGGCAGTAGCCGCAGCCGATGCAGAGGTCCTTGTCGTGCAGGACGATGCCGTCGTCGGTCTTGTAGAAGCAGTCCGTGGGGCAGACCGCCATGCAGGGGGCGTCGTCGCAGTGCATGCAGGCCACCGAGATCGAGACCTCGTCGGCCTGGCCGTCGTTGAGGGTCACCACCCGCCGGCGCTGGATGCCCCAGGGGACATCGTTGGCGTTCTTGCAGGCGGTGACGCAGCCGTTGCAGTCGATGCAGCGCTCGGCGTCGCACATGAATTTCATCTGTGCCATGTCTTGTTCTCCTGGTCGCTGTCGATCGCTCAGGCGCGCTCGATCCTACAGATGGTGCATTTGGTTTCCTGCATCAGGGTCACAGGGTCATAGCCGTAGGTGGTCGCCGTGTTGGCTGCCTCGCCCAGCACATAGGGCGCCGCCCCCTCCGGGTAGCGGTCGTGGAGATTCTCGCCCTGGAAGATGCCGCCAAAGTGGAAGGGCATGAAGGCCACCCCGCGGCCGACCCGCGGCGTGACCAGCGCCTTGACCCGCACGCGGCCGCCCTCGGCGCCCTCGACCCAGACGGTGTCGCCGTCGCGTATGCCGATGTCGTTGGCATCCGCCGGGTTGACCTCGACGAACATCTCCTGCTGCAGCTCGGCGAGCCACGACATGGAGCGGGTCTCCTCGCCGCCGCCCTCGTACTCCACCAGGCGACCCGAGGTGAGGATGATCGGGTAGCGGTCGGAGTTGTCGTTCTCCTGGATGCTGCGATAGAGGGTGGGCAGCCGGAACAGCGAGCGGAAGTCGTCCCAGGTGGGAAACTGTTCGACCAGGTCGCGACGGGTGGTGTAGAGCGGCTCGCGGTGCTTGGGCACCTGGTCCGGGAAGGTCCATACCACGGCGCGTGCCTTGGCGTTGCCGTAGGGAGCGCAGCCGTGCTCGATGGCCACCCGCTGGATGCCCCCGGAGAGGTCCGTCTTCCAGTTCTCACCCTCGGCGGCGGCCTTCTCCTCGTCGGTGAGGTCGTCCCACCAGCCCAGGTCCTTGAGCATCTGGTCGGTGAACTCGGGATAGCCATCGTCGAGCTCGCCGGCGACCGGGGCCGAGCCCTCGGCCAGCAGGTTCACGCCGTTGCGCTCGATGCCGAAGCGGGCCCGGAAGCCCATGCCGCCCTCCTTGACCGGCACGCTGGGGTCGTAGAGGAGGCGGGTTGGGCGAGCCGGGGTGGGCGAACTCCGGCGTGCCCCAGCAGGGCCAGGGCAGGCCGTAGTAGTCGCCGTCGGCGGGACCGCCCTCGGCGCGCAGGTCCTCGAAGCTGAAGGTGTGCCAGTGCTTCTGGTGCTCCTTGAGGCGCTCCGGGCTCTGGCCGGTGTAGCCGATGGTCCAGGTGCCGCGGTTGATCTCGCGCAGGATGTCCTCGATCAGCGGCTCCTTGCCGTTGACCTGGATATGGCGGGTCAGCTCCTCGGCGAAGCCGAACTTCTCGGCCAGCAGGTACATGATCTCGTGGTCGGGCTTGGACTCGAACAGCGGCTCGATCACCTTGTCGCGCCACTGCAGCGAGCGGTTGGTGGCGGTCACGCTGCCGGTGGTCTCGAACTGGGTGCAGGCAGGCAGCAGATAGACGCCGTCGGTGCGGTCATGCATGACCGCGGCCACCGGGGGGTAGGGGTCGACGATCACCATCATCTCGAGCTTCTGCATGGCGCGGCGCATCTCGGGGCCGCGGGTCTGGGAGTTGACCGCATGGCCCCAGTAGAACATCGCCTTGAGTGCGGTGCGCTGGGAGATCGCCTCGTCCTCCTCGAGCACCCCGTCGACCCAGCGCGAGACCGTGATGCCGCTGCTGTTCATGGGCAGGCCGTCGTGGTACTCGGTCTGGTCGAAGCGGCCCTTGAGCCACTCGTAGTCGACGTCCCAGACCCGCGCCCAGTGCTGCCAGGCCCCCTCGGCCAGGCCGTAGTAGGCCGGCAGGGAGCTGGAGTCGAGGCCGAGGTCGGTGGCGCCCTGGACGTTGTCGTGGCCGCGCAGGATATTCGCCCCGCCGCCGGACTTGCCGATGTTGCCAAGGGCCAGTTCGAGGATGCAGTAGGCGCGGGTGTTGTTGTTGCCGGTGGTGTGCTGGGTGCCGCCCATGCACCAGACGATGCAGCCCGGCTTCTGGGTGGCCAGGCGCTGCGCCACGTCCCGCATGGTGGCCTCGGGCACGCCGGTGACGTCCTCCACCACCCTCGGGGTAAAGGTGGCGACCTCGGCGCGCACCTCGTCCATGCCGTAGACCCGCTGCTGGATGTACTGGCGATCCTCCCAGCCGTTCTCGAAGATGTGCCACAAGAGGCCCCAGATGAAGGCGACATCGGAGCCGGGGCGAATGCGCACATGGGTATCGGCCTTGGCCGCGGTGCGGGTGAAGCGGGGATCGGCGACGATGATGTCGCAGCTGTTGCGCTCCTTGGCGATCAGGAAGTGCTGCATCGCCACCGGGTGGGCCTCGGCGGGGTTGGAGCCGATGAACAGCATCGAGCGGCTGTTGTGCATGTCGTTGAGCGAGTTGGTCATCGCTCCGTAGCCCCAGGTGTTGGCCACCCCGGCGACCGTGGTGGAGTGACAGATGCGCGCCTGGTGGTCGGTATTGTTGGTGCCCCACAGGGAGGCAAACTTGCGCAGCAGGTAAGCCTGCTCGTTGTTGAACTTGGCCGAGCCGAGCCAGAAGATGCTGTCGGGGCCGTGGGCCTCGCGCAGGGCCAGGACCTTGTCGCCGATCTCCTCGATGGCCTCGTCCCAGTTCATCCGCTGCCACTGGCCGCCGACCAGCTTCATGGGGTACTTGAGGCGGCGGCTGGAGTGGCCATGCTGCCGCAGCGAGGCGCCCTTGGCGCAGTGGGCGCCGCGGTTGATGGGGTGGTCGAAGGCGGGCTCCTGGCGCGTCCAGATCCCTTCCTGCACCTCGGCGTAGGTGCCGCAGCCCACCGAGCAGTGGGAGCAGATGGTGCGCTTGACCTCGACCGGGGAGTCGAGCACCGGGGTCTTGCCGCTCGCCTCGACGGGTCGCATCATCCCGTGGCCCATGAAGCCGGCGGCCGCCAGACCCCCGGTGGCCGCGCCGCTGCGCTTGAGGAACTGCCGGCGGGAGATGCCGAGCCCCGCCGGGCGTGGGGTGTCTTGCTTGCGTGTCAGACGCATGGTGTCTTACCTCCTGACCTGGGCGGGGCGCTCAGTCGCGCAGGGTGGCGTAGTAGGTGCGGATATGCTCGGTTTCCCGGTAGTTCCTCTCCGCCGGTTCGCGCTCAGGGGAAGGTGGGGCGTCTGCCTGGCTGAGGCTGACATGGCCGATGACAGCGGTGGTACCGGCCAGGGCGCCGCCGGCCCCCAGGGTGCGGAGGAAGCGGCGACGCTGGGCGTCGTGGGGTCGGTTCATGGCGTGGTTCCTCGAATCAGGCGTTGGGACGTTCTTGTTGGTTGTTGTCGGCCGCGTCAGTCGAATGGCCAGGGTGGCTAACCGGCAGCCGGGTCGATCATGCGTACCGGTGACTCCTCGGTCATGGCCTCGAAGCGCTGCCTCTCCTGCGCCAGAAAGGCAATGCCCAGGCGCCCAGTACCAGCGTAGATGGGGGGGGACACCCTCGCCAGGTCAGCCAGACAACGCTGCGCCCACGAGGCCAGGTGGCGATGGAAGAAGGCCGCCTGGTCGGGTGAGCCGCCCTCCACCAGCAGCGCCATCACTTCGAGCAGGGCGCCCAGGTGGTCCTCGGGGTCGCGGCTCTCCTCGGCCCGGGCGATGCCCAGCCGGCGCAGGTCGCGGCGCAGGGCCACCAGGGGCTCGTCCATCAGGGTGCCGTGCAGGTACCAGGAGGCGTAGGGCGTGACCTCCCCCTGGATCACCCCGACCAGCAGCTCGAAATGCGCCCGGCCGGCCGCCTCGGGAGTGGTCGTCTGGGCGGCATCGGCCAGCGCCTGCCAGGCGGCGCTCATCTCGCCGCCGTCCTCGTCGGGCTCCAGGTGGGCAAGAAGATCGAGCAGCTCGGCATCCGGCGGCGCGAGCAGGAGCCGGGCAAGCAGGCGGTAGATATCGGCGCGCAGAGCCTCTCGTTCATCCACCGCGGCCACGGTCTGGCGGTTGTCATGCATGGCTACACCTTCAGCTGGCGTTCGGGGTCGCGGGCGAGCTCCTGCCAGACGTCCTGGACGCGGCAGTCCTCGCACATCTCGAGGCGTGCGCGGGCCTCACCGGCGAAATAGGGGTGGTCGGCCAGCTTGCGCTGGATGCTGGCGATGGTGCTGGCAGTGGCGAAGGGCTTGCCGCAGCGGATGCAGGCGAAGGCCGGCTCCTCCTTGATCACGCGGGTCTCGCACCGCTCGGGCGCGGCGAGGAACCCCGGCGCGAGACGGATCGCCTGCTCCGGGCAGCCGGCCGCGCACAGGCCGCACTGGATGCAGTCGGCCTCGCGGAAGGCCAGGCGCGGGGTGGTGTCGTCGCCGCCGGAGAGCGCCGGGGTGGGACAGAGCGCCACGCAGCCCTGGCACAGCGTGCAGCGCTCGGTGTCCACCTCGATGGCGCCGAAGGGCGCACCGGCGGGCAGGGCGTGGCTCTCACCGCTCGGGGCCCCCTGGGCGGCCAGCCAGTCGAGGGTAGCGTTGAGGCGCTCGCGCTTGCCACCCGCCGGCTCGGCACGGGGGCGCGCGATCAGCGCCGCCTCCCGGGGCAGGGCGTCGCGTGCGCTGCCGTCGTCCTCGATGGAGAGCCATGCCAGACGCTCGGGGCGGTGCCCCAGGGCCGAGAGCAGCTCCCTGGCCTGGACAGCCTGGGCCTCGAGCTGCTGCTGCAGGGTCGGAGGGGTCTCGGCATCGCGCTGCAGGCGCACCTCGGCGGCGCCGGCCGCCAGGGCGGAGAGCCAGTGGTCGAGCCCGGCGGCGCCGAGCTCCTCCAGCTCGATGTCGAGCACATGGCCCGCCGGCTCGGCGGCTTCACAGCGGCGGCGCGCCTCGCTGACGAAGCGCACCACCGGGTGCTCGCCCCCGGCCTCGCCATAGGCGCCGAGCAGCCCCGCGAGGTAGCCCTCCAGGGGGGCGGGGTGCGGCAGGCGATACTCGATGGCCCCGGTGGGGCAGGCGCTGGCACAGCTGCCCGCTCCGTGGCAGCGGTGCGGGTCGACCTCGATCCAGGCCTCGACCCGGCCCTGGCGGCTGGCCAGGGCGTCGGCCGGGCAGGTCTCCAGGCAGCGGGTGCAGCCGGGCAGGCCGCTGCGCTGGTGGGCGCAGAGATCGGCGTTGATCTGCACGTGACGAGGGGCTTCGAAGACGCCGACGGAGGCGGCCAGCGTCTCCAGCGCCTGGTCGGCCTCGGCGCTGCCCCAGCGCACGGCCAGGTAGCCCGGCGGGGGCAGCTCCAGGGTCAGGTGCGGCCGGGCGCCGAGGTCGAGGACCTGGTCGAAGCGGGGCCGCCCCAGGGTGGCCTGGGCCAGGTTCACACTCTCCCCGTCCAGCGCCAGGGTGGCCAGGAAGCGTCCCAGGTAGCCCTCGAGGCGCAGGGCGTCGGCGTTGGCGGCGGTATGGCAGGGCAGGGCGGCGGTAGCCTGCCAGATCTGCTCCAGCGCCGGGTCATCCTCGGCGCTGGAGCGCTCGGTCACCAGCAGGGCGATGCCCGGCAGCCGGTCGATCAGCGTGGCGGCGGCGCGCCGCGCGTCGAGTTCGCTGCCCAGGATCAGCAGATGGCCCTGGCTCTCGAACTCCACGGTCTCGGGAGCCAGGTTGGCCGGCCAGGAGATGCGGCGCCTGGCGGCGTCGCGGGCGGCACGGTTGCGCCGGTCATCCAGCGACGTCAGGGCGATGGGGGCGGGCATGAACACCTCTTGTTGTTGGGGGGTAGGGCTCCTCTCAGTCTTGTCGAGAATCGCTAATATGACCTATGCCACCTTGGTCGCGTCCGACCGGTGCCGCGTCCGGGGCGGGCTCGACCGGAGGGTGAGCCTCGTCGTCGGCGACCCGCGCCTGCTCCTCGTCAGGGGCGGCCTCCTCGATGGCTTCTTCGGGCTCGAGGGCCTCGTTGACCCGCCGGCTCCAGTGTCGCAGGCGTTCGGCGACCTCCCGGGTCATGGGCTCGAGCTGGCTGTAGTCGCCGTCGTAGTCGTCGAGGCCGTCGCGGACCTGGTAGTGGTCGGCCTGCCAGAGGCGGCGAAGGGCACGGCGGCGCAGCGCCTGGCTGACCCCCTCCTGCAGATAGCGGCTGACCTCGCTGCCGGGCGGCAGGCTCTCGGGGTCGGGGAGGGTATCGTCCAGCAGGGGAGGCGGGGCGTCCGGCTCGTCGCTGGCGGCCGCTGCCTCGTGCGGAGGTGGCACCGCCTCCGCCGAGGCGGCGGGCTCGGCCTCCAGGCCGCGCTTGCGGCGCGACCAACGCTCCAGGCGGTTCATGGCTGAGCCTCCCGGGCGCGTCCGGCGCCCTTGCGCTTCTTCCTGCGCTCCTCCACGGGCGCCTCGCCGTGGCGGGCCAGATAGGCCTCGATCCACACCTGGATGGCCAGGGGCATGGGGGCTTCGAGCACCTGCTGCTCGCCGTCCATCCAGGCGGCGGCCACGTCCTGGCTGGCGGTGATGGCGGCGGCGCTGGCGGGGCCGCCGGTAAAGCCGGCGCGCACGAAGAGGCGAGGGTTGCCCGAGGAGAGATTGAAGCGGTAGGCGGCGCGCTCGGTCATGGTGAGCTGCAGCCACAGGGTGGCATCGCCGCCCCGCTCCGGGGTCAGGTCCGCGATGTGCCACTGGGTAGCCCGGAAGCCGTTGATGGTGTGCTCACGGGCCGCCAGGGTGATGCCGAAGGGGCGCATATGGTGGGCGTCTGTCACGGCACGCTCCTGTTGTTGTGGAGGGGGGGAGCCGAGGGCGGTGATGGCGGCGGTACTGGAGACAGTAAGGCGCCAGGGTGCCATGATGGTCAAGTCGCCGTCGGCACCCACCCACTACAGACGAGACGCCTCATGCCGTTCACCCGCAGCCATGCCCGCCTGCCCGCCACCCTGGAGATCGAGGTCCTCGACGAGTTCGGCGAGCCCCGTCGCCAGGCCATCGCCGCCGAGCGCGCGCTGACTCTCTATCTCAACAGGCGCGAGATTGTCACCCTGATGACCCTGGGCGATGACCCCGAGGCGCTGGTGGTGGGCTACCTGCGCAACCAGGGGCTGCTGACCCGCGGCGACGATCTCGTGGCGGTGCACGTGGACTGGGAGGTCGAGGCCGCGGCGGTGGTGACCCGACACCTGCCGGAGGATCTCGAGGAGCGTCTGGGGCATCGCACCGTGACCACCGGCTGCGGCCAGGGCACGGTGTTCGGCCGGCTGCTCGATGCGGTGCCTCGCCGCCCGCTGGCCGAGACGCCGCTGCGCCAGTCGACCCTCTATGCGCTGCTGGAGAACCTCGGCGAGCACAACCAGACCTACCGCAGCGCCGGAGCGGTGCACGGCTGTGCGCTGTGCCATCAGGCCCGGGTGCTGGACTTCGTGGAGGACGTGGGCCGCCACAACGCCGTGGATACCCTGGCGGGGCGGCAGTGGCTGGCAGAGGCGGATTCGGGGCAGGCGGATATCTTCTACACCACCGGGCGGCTCACCTCGGAGATGGTGCTCAAGGTGGCCCAGATGGGCATCGGGGTGCTGGTGTCGCGCTCCGGGGTGACCCAGAAGGGGGTCGAGCTCGCCAGCCGTTTCGGGGTGATGCTGATCGCCCGCGCCAAGGGGCGCCACTTCCAGGCGATCCACGCCGGCGAGCGCCTGGTGCTGGATGCCATCCCTCAGCGCCGCCCGGGAGACCGGGCGGCTGGCGCCAGGGGCTGACTCAGGCGGCGTCGACTCGAGTGCAGACCGACAGCACCACGGCATCCTCATCGCTCACCGAGATCAGGGCGTGGCCCATGTCGCTGTCGAAGTAGATGCTGTCGCCCTGTTCGAGCCGCAGCGGCTCGTAGAACTCGGTATAGAGCAGGATCTCGCCGTCGAGCACCATCAGGAACTCCTCGCCGTCGTGGCGCACCCACTCGCCGAACTCATCGAAGCTGCGCGCCCGGACGATGGTCTTGAAGGGAATCATGCGCTTCTGGGCCAGCTCGCAGCTGAGCAGCTCGTGCTCATAGGTGGGGGTGGGGTGCTGCTGCCCGTGGCCGCGGCGGGTCAGGTCGCGGCGGCCCATGGTACGGCTCTGCTGGCGAGGCGGCGTGAGCAGCTGGGGCAGGTCGATGCCGAGCCCGCCGATCAGCTTCTGCACAGCGGTGAAGGTAGGCGAGATCTGGTCGTTCTCGATCTTGGAGAGGGTGGAGCGGGCGAGCCCGGTGCGCTGGCTGACGTCTTCCAGGGTCCACTGGTTGGCCAGGCGGATCTCGCGCAGGCGCTCGCCGAGGCGCAGCGGTTCGACGAGCGGCTTGCGGCCCGAGGCGATGCGCAGGGCGGCGTCCTGATCGGTGGTGGCGGTCATCGGCAGAAATTCACTATCGGAAACAGGTTTACTCAAGCTTATCACAGCCCGTCGGCGATAACGCCGTTCTCAGGCCGACCCGGCGCCGCCGTCGGCGGGGAACGTTTCCCGCCGACAGGAAACCTCAGGCCGAGGGTGCGGGGGCGTCGCCGAAGGGCTGGCCGAGCAGCGCCTTGAGGTGGGCCTCGACGCTGCGGCCCAGGGAGTCCAGGTGATAGCCGCCCTCGAGCACCGAGACCAGCCGGTTATCCGCGTAGAGGGCGGCGATCTCCATGGCCATATGGGTGATCCAGTAGAAGTCCTCCTCCTCCAGGCACAGCTCGGCCATCTCGTCCTCGCGGTGGGCATCGAAGCCCGAGGAGAGCAGCACAAGCTCCGGCTTGAAGCGGTGCAGGGCGGGCAGCCAGTCATCCTCGATGGCGCGGCGGAAGGCGGCGCCGTCGGTGCCGGCCTCCAGCGGGGTATTGACCACGTTCTGCCACTCGCTGCGCAGGTAGCGCCAGGGGTAGAAGGGGTACTGAAAGCTGGTACAGACCAGCACATCGGGGTCATCCTTGAAGATGTCGATGGTGCCGTTGCACTGGTGCACGTCGAAGTCGAGGATGGCGATGCGCCGCGCCCCGTACTTGGCGCGGGCGTGGGCGGCCCCCACCGCCACGTTGTTGTAGAAGCAGAAGCCCATGGCATCGGTGGCCTCGGCATGGTGGCCGGGGGGGCGCACCGCACAGAAGACGTTGTCGGCCTGCTGGCGAAAGACCTGGTCGACGCCGCGGATCACCGCCCCCGCGGCCACCCGGGCGGCGTTGAGGCTGTCCGGGTTCATCATGGTGTCGCTGTCCAGGGTGACGATGCCCTCATCGGGCACGCACTTGTCCAGGGCGCGCAGGTGGCGCAGGGGGTGGACCCGCGCCAGCTCCTCCTCGGTGGCCTCGCGGGCCTCGGACTGCATGGTCTGCTGCAGCAGCCCGGAAAGGGACAGCCTGGCTCGGATCGCCTCCAGCCGCAGCGGGCTCTCGGGGTGCTCGGGGCCCATGTGGTGGAGCTGGCAGTGGGGATGGGTGATGTAACCGGTGATCATCGGTGCCTCCAGGCTGACTGGCGTCACTTTACTTTGCCTAATCCCTTGCCAGACAGTGTCAATAGGTCGTACACAGTAGGCAGCCAATCCAGCCACCAGCCGTCGGGAGAGCGTCTTGAGCACCCGTTTCCTGCTTCACTTCTTCGAACCTCGCACCATCGCCGTGATCGGCGCCTCGGAAAAGGCCAGTTCCCTGGGCGGGTTGGTGATCCGTAACCTGCAGGAGGCTGGCTTTCCGGGCACCATCTGGGCGGTGAACCCCAAGGGGTACGAGAGCGTCTTCGGCCAGCCCGCCTTCGCGCGCATCGGCCAGCTTCCCGAGGCCCCGGACCTCGCCGTCATCTGCTCGCCGGTGGCCACGGTGCCGGGGCGCATCGCGCGGCTGGGCAGCATCGGGGTGCGCGCCGCCCTGGTGCTCTCCGGTGGCTCCCATCTGGACGAGGCCCGCGACGGCAAGGCCTCGATCCGCCAGCGCATGCTCGATGCCGCTCGCCAGTCGGGGATCCGCGTGCTGGGGCCCGAGTGCATGGGGCTGATCGTGCCGGGCCGCAAGCTCAACGCCTCCTATGCCAACCGGCCGATCAAGGCCGGCAAGGTGGCCTACCTGGGCCAATCGGGCATGCTCGGCACGGCGATGATCGACTGGGCGGCGGGGCGCGGTGTCGGCTTCTCGCACCTGATCACCCTCGGCGACAGCGTCGACGTGATGCTTCCCGACCTGCTCGACTACATCAACCAGTTCTCGCCGACCCAGGCGATCCTGCTCCATCTGGAGAAGATCCTCGACGCCCAGCACTTCATGACCGCGCTGCGCGACGCCTCGCGCAACCGCCTGGTGCTGGCCATCAAGAGCGGCCGCACGCCCCAGTCGGACCTCACCGGCCTGCCGCCCACGCCGGGGGTCGCCAACCGCGACCAGATCTTCGATGCGGCCTTCTCCCGGGCCGGGGTGGTGCGCGTCCACGACTCCGATGAGCTCTTCGATGCGCTGATGACCCTGTCGCGCATGAAGCCGCTGCGCGGCGACCGCCTGGCGATCGTCTCCAACGGCCTGGGCCCCGCCATGCTGGCGATCGACAAGCTGATCCACGCCGGGGGCAAGCTGGCCTTGTTCACCGAGGAGACGCGCCGCGCCCTCAGGCAGGGCGACTTCGACATGAGCAAGCCGGGGGAGAACCCGGTGGACCTGGGCGGCAACGCCACCCCCGAGAAGTTCGTCGATGCCATCGAGATCGTGGCCGCCGACCCCGGCGTCGATGCCGTGCTGGTGGTGCATGCGCCGACCCGCCTGGCGCCCTCCAGGACCACCGCCGAGGCGGTGGTGGCCAACCGCAAGCGCTTTCGCCGCAACCTGCTGACCAGCTTCATGGGGCTCGAGGAGGCGCTCTCGGCGCGCCACGAGTGCAACCTGGCGGGGATTCCCACCTATGTCTCCCCCGAGAAGGCGATCAACGCCTTCATGCACATGGTGGACTACCAGCGGGTGCAGGCGCTGCTGCAGGAGACTCCACCCAGCCTGCCGTTTGCCACCACGCCGGACATCCGCGCCCGCTGCCGCACCCTGATCCGGGAGGCCAAGGCCGAGGGGCGCGAGACGCTCTCCCACTCTGAGACCGCCCAGGTGCTGGAGGCCTACGGCATTCCGGTGGCCCAGAGCCGCTACGTGGCGACCCCCGAGGAGGGCGCCGAGGCGGCGGAGGCGTTCGATGGCGCCATGGCGCTCAAGGTGGTGCACGAGGGGAACTGCCGGCCGTTTCGCTATCGCAAGCATCCCCACCGGGTCTCGGCGGGGCTGCTGCAGGATCTGAAGAGCCCCGAGCAGGTGGCCGAGGGGGTCGCGCTGCTCGGCGAACAGGTGAGCGAGAAGTATCCCGCCTTCAGGGTTCGCGAGTACTGCCTGCAGCCCATGCAGCGCGGCAAGCACTCGCTGCAGGTGTGCGCCGGGGTCACCCGGGACCCGGTGTTCGGCCCGGTGATCGTCTTCGGTATCGGCGGCTACAAGGTCAATATCCTGGCCGACCGCCAGGTGGCGCTGCCCCCCCTCAACATGACCCTGGCCGAGGACATGGTGGACCGCACCCACGTGGCACGCCTGATCCACGAGCACTCCAGCGACCCGCAGCGCGATATCGGCCGGCTCTGCCAGCTGCTGGTCAAGCTGTCGCAGATGGCCAGCGACCTGCTGGAGCTGCGCGGCATGGAGATCAACCCGCTGCTGCTCAACCGTGACGAGATGGTGGCGGTGGACTTCGCCATGGACCTCGGCACCCCGGCCCGCTTCGCGATCATGCCCTACCCGGAGGAGCTGCGAGAGTGGGTGACCCTCAAGAACGGCTGGGAGGTGGAGGTGCGCCCGATCCGGGCCGAGGACGCCCCGCTGATCACCAGCTTCCACCGCCAGCTCTCCGAGGAGAGCATCCGCTTCCGCTACTTCCACAACAAGTCGGACCTCACCCAGCGCGACCTGTCGATGCTCTCGCACATCAACTACGACCGGCAGATGGCGTTCATCGCCGAACACCTGCAGGAGGATGGCAGCAAGGAGATGCTCGGCGTGGTGCGAGTGTGGAACGACCCGGACAACATCCGCACCGAGTTCTCGGTGATCATCCGCGATGACCTCCAGGGGCTCGGCATCGGCAGCCTGCTGATGAACAAGATGATCGACTACTGTCGCAGTGTCGGCACCCTGGAGATGATCGGCAAGATCATGGTGGACAACCACCCGATGCGCGCCCTGATGAAGCATCTGGGGTTCAGCCAGCGCTACAACATGGAGGAGCAGGTGGTGGATGCGGTGCTGCGCCTCAACGAGCCCCAGAGCGAATGGCAGCGCCATCGCCTGGAGAGCCTGCCCGACTGAGGGCGAGCGCCACGCGGCCCCCAACGCGAGACCCCCGCCGGTGGCGGGGGTCTCGCGTTGTCGATCTGCGGTTTGTGTCGGGCCGCAGGGTCGCTCAGGGGGCCATGCGGAAGTGCTGCCACTGGCCGTCGCGGGCCTCGTAGCGGATGCGGTCGTGGAGGCGGCTGGGCTGGCCCTGCCAGAACTCGATCATGGTGGGCACCACGCGGTAGCCGCCCCAGTGCACGGGGCGCGGGATCTCCTGTCCCTCGTAGGCCTGCTCGAAACGGCTCTGGCGCTCCTCGATCCAGGTGCGCCCGGGAATCACCACGCTCTGGGTGGCCACCCAGGCGCCCAGCTGACTGGCCCGCGGACGGCTGGCGAAATAGGCGTCGGACTCCTCGGCGCTGACCTGTTCGACGCTGCCCTCGACCCGCACCTGGCGCGCCAGGCTGGGCCACCAGAATACCAGAGCGGCATTCGGGACATTGGTGAGCTCGCTGCCCTTGTGGCTGTGGTAGTTGGTGTAGAAGACCAGGCCCTGGTCGTCGATGCCCTTGAGCAGGACGATGCGCGCGTGCGGCAGCCCCTGGCTGTCCACGGTGGCAAGGGTCATGGCGTTGCCGTCATCGCCCTCGCTCTCGAGCGCGAGTGCCAGCCACTCCTCGAACAGCTCCATGGGGTTCTCGGTGGCCTGGGCCTCGTCGAGCTGTCCCCCTTCATAGTCGCGGCGGATATCGGCGATGTTGCGTGTCATGGAAATCTCCTCGAAGTTTCTTGCATGGTCGCCTCTGCGCGCCTTCAGGGGTCGTCTCAGAAAACGGAAAATAAAGCACGCTAAGCGTGCGTGGAGGCTGGCACCCAGCGGTACAGCGTCGGAATGGACACGCCGAGGTTCTTGGCCACGTCCTTGGGCGGCACCCCGCTGGCCAGCAGCTTCTTGGCCGACTCGATCTTGCTGTCGGTCATCTTCGGCTTGCGGCCGCCTTTGCGGCCGAGCTGCTTGGCGACTTCCAGCCCGGCGCGGGTGCGCTCGACGGTCAGCTCGCGCTCCATTTCGGCAAGGCTCGCCATGACGTGGAAGAAGAACCGCCCGGATGGTGTGCCGGTGTCGATGGAGTCGGTGAGGCTCCTGAACTGGACACCGTGCTTGTGCAGATCGCCGACCAGATCGACCAGTTGCTTGACCGACCGGCCCAGCCGGTCGAGCTTCCAGACGACCAAAGTATCGCCTTCGCGCAGCATTTCGAGCGTCTTGGCCAAGCCAGGCCGGTCTGCCCGCGTGCCACTCACCTTGTCCTCGAAGACCTTTTTACATCCGGCCTTGCTCAAGGCTTCGCGTTGCAGCTCCAGGTTCTGATCCTGCGTCGAGACGCGCGCATAGCCAATCAACATGGCTTGTCTCGCGCCCGGTCGATGCGTTCCTGCATCGCCTGCATCACTTCTTCGTGGGTGTACGATCTGGCGTTGGCGTCGGTGGCTTGCCGCAGGGCTTCCTCAACCTCGCGCGTCATCCGCTCGTAATCCTCCGGCCACAGCGCTTGCTCCATGCGCAGCGACGCCTGACCCAGCAGGTGCAGCAGGCTGAACAGCCGCATGTCGTTGGTGGCGACGATGCGCTCCCGAATCTGCTCCTGAATAGCTTCGCTAGCCCGATGCGCTTGTGGTGTGGCAGTCCCCTCGTAGTCAGCGGGGAATTCCGCTTCCTCGGCAATCCTTGCCCAGGCGCTGGCCAGCGCCTCGATGGTTGACGTGCTCATTTCCGCCGCTCCTGTGCTCTTTGGCGAATCAACCGGCCAAGGGGCCTCGACGCGAAAACCAGCAGCATCACGCCTATCGGATACCAGGTCGAGAAGACCACCAAGGCATCGAAGGCTGGCCGTCCGGTGTTGGTAGGCAGTACGGCGGTCACAGCCATCAACCCGCCGACCGTCCAGATGATGCGCCACACGTAGGGCATCACGCGGGGCACGTAGCCGTCATCGAAAGCGGTCTGGTAGTAGCGGCGCAGGCCGCGCTCGGCAAGCGCCTGGCGCTGCCGCTCCGACAGCGCATCCGTCCGGCCATACCAGCGCCGGAATGGTGGACAGCGCAGCAGCAAAGGGGTGAAGAGGATCATCACCGCCACGATCGCGACACCCCACGCCATGACGGCGCCGGCATCGGGCCGCTTGGCGTTCTCGATCACGGGCGCGAAGACGCCCGGAGCACCGATCATCCAGAACAGCGCAATGTGCTGATGGAAGGAGAGCTTCATTTGCTCATCCACTTGCGCAGCAGGCGCTTTTTCAGGGAGGCGCGTTCTTGCGGGTTGCGTCCCTTGTGATTGGCGATGCGATCCGCCGTGGCGGCCTGGCGCTTGACGGGCCAGTAGGAGCGGCCATCCTTGCCCATCGACCAGACGCTGCTGGCCTGGTTTTCCAGCAGGGGCAGATGGGCGCTCAGGGCTTCGGGCGACGCGCTGGTCAGCGCCGTGCGCTCACGGGTGCGCCAGCGCTGATGCCAGAGCTTCTTGTCCTCGCGCTCGCTGCCGCAGGTCGTGTGCCCGACGATGGGTGTTTTGCGGCGGCTGCGGCTCATAACGTAGTGGTCTCCAAGAACATTCAGGACTGATCCCAGGCGTCGATGGTCAAGACCTGATCGGCAGGACAGGCGGCTACGCGGTCGGGAACTGGATGGTGTTCAGTCTCATGCCGACCCCATTCGATTGATCGCGTCGCTTGCGGCACGCTGCGACGCAAGGAGGTTTGCGACCTGGTTTAGCAGCCGTGTCCGCTGCATGTCTGTTACCTATCTCCCCGACCGCTCATTGGACCAACTCCAGAGATTGGGCTCTATCGCTCAGCCAATACGAAACCGGCATTGGCTGATGCCACAACCGAGACGAACACAAATGGCTCGGTACCTGTATTTCGCGCCCCGTGCACTTGGCCCGGTCTTGCCACGGCTATCTCACCTTCCCTGAGGGCACGAACAATCCCATTGCCCTGAAAGTAATCAGCCATTCCCGACAAAACAGTCCACGTGTCTTGGCCGTGAGGATGAATGTGAGCCGCAATTTCCTGCCCGGGATGGACATGCCAAACCACGATAATTGAGTCTCGGGTTTCAAGCACAACGGAACGAATAGGCTCGCCTTCGGACGGCTGAACATACTCGGCTACAGAAAATATTCTCGATTCAACAGTCATCGGAGATCCCTCTTTCACAGTGCCCCCAGACAGGCTGGATATGAGTTCTAACTCGAATTTGAACGGGAGGCTGGTCGTGCGGTCGTGCAGTTGCCGATGAGCGTGTCGGCTGCTGCCTCCTTGCCCACCAGCGAACTCACGTCCGTTGCGGCCATCCAGAAGGTCTTGCCCGAGCGCGGCTCATAGGTCGCGGGATCGAACACGCCAGAGGGGCCGAACATCGGCGGCTTGATTGGTCATGGCTCCATGCCTTTGTCGTTACGGTCTTCATCGTCGGCATCCTGACGCACGGCGGGCAATTGCTGGAGCAACGCCGGCAGCCATTCCTGTACCGTCTCCCACACCACATCGAGGTTGATGTCGAAATAGCCGTGAGCCATGCGATTACGCATATTGCGCATGCTGCGCCACGGCACGTCGGCATGCGCCTGGGTGAACTCGACGTAGCCATCCATCACCTTTGTGGCCGCCTCGCCGATGACGATCAGGCTCATGATGACGGCCTGCTGGGTGCGCTTGTCGGCCAAGAAGTCGTCCTTGGCCATCCCTTCCACGAAGCTGCGCGCATCGGTTGCGGCCTGCT
The DNA here is from genome assembly GCF_030704205.1 of Halomonas alkalicola. NCBI lineage: Bacteria > Pseudomonadati > Pseudomonadota > Gammaproteobacteria > Oceanospirillales > Halomonadaceae > Halomonas > Halomonas alkalicola. The sequence goes on from NZ_CP131913.1 coordinate 110,774, forward strand.
GAATGTGGTCGAGGTAATCGGGCAGGCGGTTCTCGCTCATATCGGTTGCGCCTCCGCGAGCACCTTGGCCCGGAACTTCGGCGGCAGGTCGCCGGGAGTCAGCAGATCGACGTCAACGCCGAGCAGCGATTTCAGTTCTTCTTCCAAATCGCCCAAGTCCAACAACGTGGCACCGGGCAGCGCATCGACCAACAGGTCGAGGTCGCTGCCATCCCGGTCGGTGCCATGCAGCACCGAGCCGAAGACGCGCGGGTTCGCGGCGCGAAAGCGGCCTACCGCTTCACGCACTGCGCTTCGCTTCATGTCAAGCACAACAGACGGTCGCATGCGCATCCTTTCTTATCGAAACTCGTTGAGATGATATGCAATCAAGAATAGAATTTCAAGAACTATTTTCGAGAATCGCAATGCCTTGATTCCCGTGCCGCGCCGGTTGCCTTGGCGGGCTTGTCACAAACCTACTTTTTCAAGAAGAAGGAAACCGCATGCCCCGCCGTTCGATCCTCTCCGCCGCCGAGCGCGAAAGCCTGCTGGCGTTGCCGGACACCAAGGATGAGTTGATCCGTCACTACACGTTCAGCGAAAGCGACCTCTCCATCATCCGGCAGCGGCGCGGCCCGGCCAATCGGCTGGGCTTCGCGGTGCAGCTCTGCTACCTGCGCTTTCCCGGCGTCATCCTTGGCGCTGATGAGCCACCGTTCCCGCCATTGCTGAGACTGGTCGCCAACCAGCTCAAGGTCGGCATCGAAAGCTGGGACGAGTACGGGCAGCGTGAGCAGACCCGACGCGAGCACCTGGTCGAGCTGCAAACGGTGTTCGGCTTCCAGCCGTTCACGATTGGCCACTACCGGCAGGCTGTCCAGTTGCTGACCGAGCTGGCCATGCAAACCGACAAGGGCATCGTGCTGGCCAGAGCCTTGATCGAGCACCTGCGGCGGCAGTCGGTCATTGTGCCCGCCCTCAACGCCGTCGAGCGGGCGAGCGCCGAAGCGATTACCCGCGCCAACCGGCGTCTCTACGACGCCTTGGCTGAGCCGCTGACGGACGTGCATCGCCGTCGCCTCGACGATCTGCTCAAGCGCCGCGACAACGGCAAGACGACGTGGCTGGCCTGGCTGCGGCAATCCCCGGTCAAACCGAACTCGCGGCACATGCTGGAACACATCGAACGCCTCAAGGCGTGGCAGGCGCTCGACCTGCCCTCCGGCATCGAGCGGCTGGTTCACCAGAACCGGCTGCTCAAGATCGCCCGCGAGGGCGGCCAGATGACGCCCGCCGACCTGGCGAAGTTCGAGCCGCAGCGGCGTTACGCGACCCTGGTGGCGCTCGCCATCGAGGGCATGGCCACCGTCACCGACGAAATCATCGACCTGCATGACCGCATCCTGGGCAAGCTGTTCAATGCCGCCAAGAACAAGCATCAGCAGCAGTTCCAGGCATCCGGCAAGGCGATCAATGCCAAGGTGCGGCTGTTCGGGCGCATCGGCTCGCGCAACCCGAGGACTTCGATCTCCTGCACCGCATCGGCGAGAGCTACGCCACGCTGCGCCGCTACGCGCCGGAATTTCTCGACGTGCTCAAGTTGCGGGCCGCGCCCGCCGCCAAGGACGTACTCGACGCCATCGAGGTGCTGCGCAGCATGAACAGCGACAACGCCCGCAAGGTGCCCACCGACGCGCCGACCGAGTTCATCAAGCCGCGCTGGCAGAAGCTGGTGATGACCGACACCGGCATCGACCGGCGCTACTACGAACTGTGCGCGCTGTCGGAGCTGAAGAACGCGCTGCGCTCCGGCGACATCTGGGTGCAAGGCTCGCGCCAGTTCAAGGACTTCGAGGACTACCTGGTGCCGCCCGCGAAATTCGCCAGCCTCAAGCAGGCCAGCGAATTGCCGCTGGCCGTGGCCACCGATTGCGACCAGTACCTGCATGACCGGCTGACGCTGCTGGAAACGCAGCTCGCCACCGTCAACCGCATGGCGCTGGCCAACGAGCTGCCGGACGCCATCATCACGGAGTCGGGCCTGAAGATCACGCCGCTCGATGCGGCGGTGCCCGATACCGCACAGGCCCTGATCGACCAGACGGCGATGATCCTACCGCACGTCAAGATCACCGAATTGCTGCTGGAGGTAGACGAATGGACGGGCTTCACCCGGCACTTCGCCCACCTGAAGTCAGGCGACCTGGCCAAGGACAAAAACCTGTTGCTGACCACGATCCTCGCCGACGCGATCAACCTGGGCCTGACCAAGATGGCGGAATCGTGCCCCGGCACGACCTACGCCAAGCTGGCCTGGCTGCAAGCCTGGCACATCCGCGACGAAACCTACGGGGCGGCACTGGCCGAGCTGGTCAACGCGCAGTTCCGACATCCCTTCGCCGAGCATTGGGGCGACGGCACCACGTCATCGTCGGACGGCCAGAACTTCCGCACCGGCAGCAAGGCCGAGAGCACCGGCCACATCAATCCGAAATACGGCAGCAGCCCAGGGCGGACGTTCTACACCCATATCCCCGACCAGTACGCGCCGTTCCACACCAAGGTCGTGAACGTCGGCGTGCGCGACTCGACCTACGTGCTCGACGGCCTGCTGTATCACGAATCCGACCTGCGGATCGAGGAGCACTACACCGACACGGCAGGGTTCACGGACCACGTCTTCGCGTTGATGCACCTGCTGGGCTTCCGCTTCGCCCCGCGCATTCGTGACCTGGGCGACACCAAGCTCTACATCCCGAAGGGCGATGCCACCTACGAGGCGTTGAAACCGATGATCGGCGGCACGCTCAACATCAAGCACGTCCGCGCCCATTGGGATGAAATCCTGCGGATGGCCACCTCGATCAAGCAGGGCACGGCGACGGCCTCGCTGATGCTCAGGAAGCTTGGCAGCTACCCGCGCCAGAACGGCCTGGCCGTCGCCCTGCGTGAGCTGGGACGCATCGAGCGCACACTGTTCATCCTGGACTGGCTGCAAAGCGTCGAGCTGCGCCGCCGCGTGCATGCCGGGCTGAACAAAGGCGAGGCGCGCAACGCGCTGGCCCGCGCCGTGTTCTTCAACCGCCTGGGGGAAATCCGCGACCGCAGCTTCGAGCAGCAGCGCTACCGGGCCAGCGGCCTCAACCTGGTGACGGCGGCCATCGTGCTATGGAACACGGTCTATCTGGAGCGGGCCGCGAACGCCTTGCGTGGCCACGGTCAAGCCGTCGATGACGGCCTGTTGCAGTACCTGTCGCCGCTCGGCTGGGAGCACATCAACCTGACCGGCGATTACCTCTGGCGCAGCAGCGCCAAGATCGGCGCGGGCAAGTTCAGGCCGCTACGGCCGCTGCAACCGGCTTAGCGTGCTTTATTTTCCGTTTTCTGAGACGACCCCCTTCAGCTCAACACCCTTTACCTTTATCGGGCGGGTTTTGTGACCCTAAGCATATGGCGATGCGCGCTCAAGGTGTCCAGCCCAGCTGCACCATGGCCATGTAGGCCGCGGTGCCGCCGATGATGGAGAGCAGGGCGTTGCGCCGCCACAGGTGCAGCGTGACCACCGCCAGGGAGGCCAGGATCATCGGCCAGCCATTGGCCGCGGCGTTGAGCTGGCCCTCGGCCAGCGGGCGGAAGTCGCGCAGCGCATAGATCACCAGGATCATCATCACCGTGGGGGGCAGATAGCGGCCCAGGTGCAGGATCAGCGGGTGCTCGGCCTGACGGGCCAGGGCCACGAAGGGGATCACCCGGGTGGCGAAGGTGGCCAGGGCGCACACCGCGATGAACAGCAGCAGGGTGGTGTGGCTCATGGGCGACTCTCCTGGGGCCGGGCCGGGCGCTGGAAGCGGTAGTGGGCCAGCAGTACCAGGCTCGCCGCGCCGATCGCGCCAAGCAGCAGGTGGCGGTCGGGCACCAGCAGCAGGGCTCCGATGCCCGTTGCCAGGGCAATCACGAAGGGCAGCGCCTGGCGCAGCCGGCGCGCCTGCTCCAGGGTGAGCACGATGAAGAGCGCGGTGAGGGCGAACTCGATGCCGCGGCTGTCGAATGCCAGGGTGCTGCCGATCAGCGCCCCGGCCAGGGAGCCGAGCACCCACCAGGCCTGGTTCAGCAGGCCGATGCGAAAGGCCAGGGCATGGTCCCGGGCGCGCTCCGGCGGCAGGGTGGTCAACAGCGAGTAGGTCTCATCGGTGAGCGAGAAGATCAGGTAGGGCTTGCGCCAGCCGGCGCCCTTGAAGCGCCTGAGCAGCGAGAGCCCGTAGAACAGGTGCCGCGAGTTGAGCATCAGGGTGGCCACCGCCACCTCGACCAGGCCGGCACCGGCGGCAAGAAGCGCCACCGCCAGGAACTGGCCGGCCCCGGCGTAGATGGCCAGCGACATCAGCAGGGCGGCCCAGACCGGGATGCCCACCTCGATGGCCAGGATGCCGAAGGCGGCCCCCAGCGGCAGGTAGCCGAACATCACCGGCACGGTCAGCGTGCCGGCCTCGCGCCAGGCGTTGGGCGATGACAAGAGGTACACTCCTTCTGCGGGCCACCGGCATGGGGGTGGTGTCCATGGAATCGCCCATGGTAAGCCAAAAAACTGGCTTTGGCAGCCCGGGGCCGGAGAATCCACTGCAATTGCGTATTCCGAGCCATCGTGACCGCCCGTTCCGATCTATCGTGACCGACCATTCCGGGCCAACGTGACCGGCCATTCCGTTTCGTCGTGACCGATTTCGGCCTCTTTCCCGGAATCCGTGGTCACGATGTCGGAATCATCGGTCACGTTCCCGGAATCTCACCTAACTCGCTGGAATGATTCGGATTTTTACGGCATACCCCTCCTTTTGCCTTTGCCCTGGAGGGGGACATGCCAGCACCGAGGATTCCTATGCGAACCATCACCGAGGTGTTGCGCCTCAAGTACGACGCCGGCCTCAGCCACGAGAAGATTGCTCGGGCCTGCGGCCTCTCCAAGGGCGTGGTCAGCAAGTATGTCAGCCTGGCCCAGGTGGCCGGCATCCGCTGGCCGCTGCCTGACGCCACCGACGAAGCAGCGCTGGAGGCGCGACTGTTCCCGGCCAAGTCGCCGCCGATGCGCTTCTCGGCGCCGGACTACTTCCAGGTCCACCAGGCGCTCAAGCGCAAGGGCGTCACCCTGCAGCTGCTGTGGGCGGAGTACGTCGAGGTCCATGGCGACAAGGCCTACCGCTACAGTCGGTTCTGCGACCATTACCGCGCCTGGCGGAATCGCCAGCGGCGCAGCATGCGACAGGTCCACCGTGCCGGCGAGAAGCTGTTCATCGACTACTGCGGCCCGACCGTGCCGATCATCAACCAGGCCACCGGCGAGGAGCGACGGGCCCAGGTGTTCGTTGCCGTGCTGGGCGCCTCCAGCTACACCTATGCCGAGGCGACCTGGAGCCAGGCGCTGCCCGACTGGATCGCCTCTCACCAGCGTGCCTTCCAGTTCCTGGGCGGTGTCCCCGAACTACTCGTCCCCGACAACCTGAAGAGCGCCGTGACGCGCGGGCGTGTCGCTACGAGAGCCAGCTCAACGCGACTTATGCCGAGATGGCCCGGCACTACCAGGTCGCGGTGCTGCCGGCGCGGCCTTACAAGCCCAAGGACAAGGCCAAGGCGGAGGCCGCGGTGTTGCTGGTGGAGCGCTGGATCCTGGCTCGCCTGCGCCACCACACCTTCTTCACGCTGGCCTCGCTGAACCAGGCCATCCGCGAGCTGCTGGAGGATCTCAACCGCCGCCCCTTCCAGGGCCGCGAGGAGAGCCGGCGTGACCTGTTCCAGGCCATCGACCGGCCGGTGCTGCGCCCGTTGCCGGAGACGCCTTACGAGTACGCCGAGTGGCGCAAGGCCAAGCCCGGCATCGACTACCACCTCGACCTCGACAAACGCTTCTACAGCGTCCCCCACACCCTGGTGGGCCAGGTGCTGGAGGTGCGCCTGACCCACGCCATGGTGGAGGTGTTCCACAAGGGGCACCGGGTGGCGGCGCACCCGCGCCACGCGCCGGGGCGTTTCTCGACCCTGGCCGAACACATGCCCAAGCGCCACCAGGCGCACCGCGACTGGTCACCGAGCCGCTTCCTGGCGTGGGCCAAGGACATCGGCGTCGCCACCCTGGAGATGACCCAGCGGCAGCTGCAGGACCGCCCCCATCCCGAGCATGGCTACTGTGCCTGCCTGGGCCTGCTGCAGCTCAGCCGGCGCTACGGCAAGGACCGCCTGGAGCAGGCTTGCGCACATGCCCTGGCGATCCCCACCACGCGCTACAGCAGCATCGCCTCGATCCTCAAGCAGGGGCTGGATCAGCAGCCGATGCTGACGCTCCCCGAGGCGCTTGACGACCTGCCGCCCCACACCAACGTGCGCGGTGCCGAGTACTACCACTGACCCGAGGAGACGACCGATGATGACCCAGCCCCTGCTCGACACCCTGCGCCGCCTCAAGCTGACCGGCATGCACGACGCCCTGGCTCACCAGCTCACCCAGCCGGACACCTACGACCTGCCGTTCGCGAGGATCGTCTGGGCATGCTGCTCGACCGTGAGGTCCTGCATCGCGATAACCGTCGCCTCGACCGGCTGCTGAAGGCCGCCAAGCTGCGGGTGATGGCCTGCGTCGAGGACATCGACTACCGCCACCCCCCCGCGGCCTGGAGCGGGGCCGCATGGCACCGCTGACGAGCGGCGAGTGGATTGGCCAGTCACTCAACCTGTGCATCACCGGCCCCACCGGGTGCGGCAAGACCTGGCTGGCCTGCGCGCTGGGCAACCAGGCCTGCCGGCAAGGTTACTCGGTGCGCTACCTGCGGGTGCCGAGGCTGTTCGAGCAGCTGCGCATCGCCCAGGGCGACGGCTCTTACGCCCGGCTGATGGGCCAGCTGCAGAAGACCGACCTGCTGATCCTCGACGACTGGGGCATGCAGAAGATGACCGCCCCGCAGCGCCAGGACCTGATGGAGGTGATCGAGGACCGGCACGGCCGGGGCTCGACGCTGATTGCCAGCCAGCTGCCCATCGAACACTGGCACGACTACATCGGTGCCGCGACGGTGGCCGACGCCATTCTGGACCGGCTGCTGCACAGCGCCCACCGCCTGACACTCAGAGGAGAATCAATGCGCAAGAGCGCCGCCCCGCAAGCGGCAGAAGTTGACCCATCGTGACCGGTCAGCTTACAAAACCAGAACCAGCGAGAGAGGGGTGAGCAAATCGGTCACGATCCCCGGAATGACCGGTCACGTTCGCTGGAATATGCAGCAATCAGCAAGGAGGCAAGATGACGCGACTGAAAGTCTGGGATGTGCCGACACGGCTCTTTCACTGGGGGCTGGTCGGCTGCGTGGCGCTGGCGTTCTACACCATGAAGACTGACGGGGCGCCCTTCATCTTCCCGATCGATATCCACGCCCGGGGCGGCTACGTGCTGATTGGCCTGCTGCTGTTCCGCTGGCTGTGGGGCCTGGTGGGCAGCCATCACGCCCGCTTCGGCAGCTTCCTCTATTCGCCGGCCACCCTGTGGGGCTATGCCCGGCGCCTGATGAGCGGGCGTCTGCCCCTCTTCGCCGGCCACAATCCCCTGGGCGGCCTCATGGTGATGGTGATGCTGCTGTCGCTGACCTTCCAGGCCGTCAGCGGCCTCTTCCTGACCGACGACATCTTCTTCAATGCCCCCCTGCATGGCCTGGTGGACCGCAGCACCGCCCGCACCCTGGCCGGGCTGCACCACCTCAACGCCAACCTGCTGATGGGGCTGATCGCGGCGCACCTGCTGGCCCTGGTGGTGCATCGCCTGAAGGGAGAACGCCTGGTGGGGGCGATGATCACCGGCCGCAAGTCCCTGGCGGGAGAGCCCGAGGACGCCCCCTCGGCCGGCGCTCAGGCCCAGCGTCCCGCCCGTCCCTGGCTGGCCCTGGTGGTGATCGCCATCGCCGCGCTGCCGGTGATCTGGCTCTGGAACGCTTGAACGCCATCCGCGCGGCGAGGTCATGGCAGATGCAAAAAGAGAGCGGGGCGGCCCTTAGGCCGCCCCGCGCGATGTTGACGCTGCAACCGCAGCCGGGACCGTGCCTCAGTCCGCGCGGTAGTTGTCGTGGCAGCCGCGACAGCTGTTGACCACGGCCCCCATCTGGCGACGCAGGTCGCTGAACTCCGCCTGGTCATCGACCATCTCGGCCAGGGTCGCCGCCTCCCGGCGGAAGGTGGCCTGGCGCTCCTCGAAGCCCGCCCAGTCGTCGCCGATGACCGCCAGCGCCCGCGTCTCGATGCCGTGACCATCCCCCTGCAGCGAGCCCTCGATGAAGGCCTCCCAGGGCAGGTGCGCGAGGGCCGCCAGGTTGCCCGCGCGCAGCGCGAACTCCTCGGCGTCATAGTCGATGTTGCCCTGGACCATGTCGCCCAGCGGGCCGGTCTGGAAGGCCATCACGCGCAGTGCGTCCTGGCGATACTCGATCGCCTTGTCGACCTCCAGCGCCTGGGCGGAGGCGGAGGCGAGCAGGGCGGCGCAGAGGCCGAGGGGAGCGAGCAGGGAGCGTCGGGTTGCGGTCATCACGATCTCCTTTCGTGTGGCGGGTCATGAATTGTATGGCTTGAGTCAGCCGTCTTGAGTTGAATCAAGCCTTTCAAGCGTAGCACGTGCGCCTAGTTCCCGCGGGCCGCGCGCTGCTGGCGGCTGCGAAAGCGGGCATAGAAGGTGCAGCCGCCGAACAGCGCCAGCGCCGCCAGGGCGATCAGCCAGCCCAGCCAGCCGAGCCCGGGCAGGATCGCGACGTTCACCCCGATCATGAAGTAGAGCAGGCTGACGAAGGCCAGCCAGGCGTGCCCGCGGGGTCGCTTCGCCAGCAGGGAGGGCAGGAACAGCGCCAGTGGCAGCAGGAAGGCCAGCAGCGGACGCAGGTTGCCATCGTCGCGAGCCAGCAGAAGACCCCAGGCCAGCAGGGCCAGGACCAGGATCCCGTAGCTGCCCAGCACCCAGCGGCGCGACCGGTCGGTCAGGTGATCCAGCCCCTTCTCGGCCTCCAGGGCTTCGAGCCAGCGCCTCATCAGCACTCCTCCCTGGGCATCGCCGACAGCGCCAGGGCGATCCTGGCCAGGCGGCGGCCCTGGGCGTGGGCCAGGTGGCGCTCCCGCTCGTCCAGGGGGCGGTCGCTGCGCTTGCCGGCCAGGTGGCTGGCCCCGTAGGGGGTGCCACCGCTGGTGGTCTCCATCAGCTCGGTCTCGCTGTAGGGCAGGCCTGCATAGAGCATGCCGTGATGCAGCAGGGGCACCAGCATGGTCAGCAGGGTGCTCTCCTGGCCGCCGTGCAGGCTGGAGGTGGAGGTAAAGGCGGTGGCCGGCTTGTCGATCAGTGCCCCGCCGAGCCACAGCTCGCTGGTGCCGTCGAGGAAGTGCTTGAGGGGGGCGGCCATATTGCCGAAGCGGGTCGGGCTGCCGATCGCCAGCCCCGCGCAGTGGCGCAGGTCGTCGAGGCTGGCGTAGATGGCCCCCTCGGCGGGAATCTCCGGGTCTACCGCCTCGCAGGTCGGCGAGACTGGCGGCACGCTGCGCAGCCGCGCCTCGATGCCGCGAACGGACTCGACGCCGGCAGCCAGCCGTTCGGCCATGGCGCGGGTGGCGCCGTGGCGGGAGTAGTAGAGGATCAGCACATAGGGCAGGGAGGCGCTCATCGGGGCTCCTGAGGCAGGGAGGGGTGGGAAGGGGTCACTCAAGCAGGCGGAGAACGTCTTCGGGCGGGCGGCCGATCACGGCGCGCCGGCCGTCGTCGGCGATGGGGCGCTCCATGAGCCGCGGATGGGCGACGATCGCCGAGATCACCTGCTCGACGTCGCTGGCATCGGCATCCAGGGCTTTCCACTCGGGCTCCTTGGTGCGGATCAGGGCCGAGTGGTCGCCGTCGAGGCGGGCGATCAGCGCGCGCAGCTCGTCTGCGTCGAGCGGCGCCTCCAGGTAACGGCGTACCTCCACCGGCACGCCGCGCTCCTCGAGCAGGGCCAGCGCCTGGCGGGACTTCGAGCAGCGCGGATTGTGGAGGAGGGTGATGGCGGTCATGTCGACTCCTTGTCGAGGGCGGTTCGCCGCCGGGACCGGCCCGGGGCGTGGCAGCGGCCATTGTATTCGGCGGCGTGGGGCGCTCACAACCGAGCCCCGTCGAGGGCCTCCTCGGGCAGGCGCCGGTAGACCCAGGCGTCGCTGCCGTCGGCCAGGGTGAGGCGCACCCGTTCGTAGCGCAGGCCGAGGCGCTCGTAGCGATCGAGCCGGGCGAGCTCCTCGGCGCTCACCGTGATCACCTCGCCCTCGACGCGCTCGCCGGGGGCCTCCTCCAGGTCGAGGGCGCTGCGGCGGAAGTCCTCGAGCGTGGCCGGTCGTGACTCGCCGGCGCGGCCGGTGACGATCCAGCGCACCAGCCCCGAGCGCAGAGTGCCGTAGACGAAGACCTCGTGGGGGCCCGCTTCAATGGGGGGCAGATGGTCGGGGCGATCATAGGTGAAGGGGCTGAGCATGGTCAGCCAGAGCCAGCCGGCGAGGGCAAGGGGCAGGCCGAGCAGGGTGGCGAGCAGCAGGTGTAGGCGTCGCATGGGGCTCCTTCCGGGAGGGGAGCGTCCCATCCTGCCATGCCGCGAGGGCGTTGTCCGGTGTTCGTCATCGGGCGGCTTAAGCCGGGCCGAGCGCTCTGCTAGGATGGAGCCTCCCCATGACGAACGTGAGGTGCCCCATGACCCGGCAGGCGTGTTACGACCTCGACTTCCAGGCCCTGATGGGTGACGTACGCCCGCTCTCCCGGGACCTCAATCGCGCCGACCCCGGTCGCACGCGTCGCGCGCCCAGCGAGGCACAGCTGGCCAGGCGGGAAAGCGCCGCCGCTGCGCCAGCAGGCCATGGCTTTCTCTCCGATGATTTCGTCGACCTGGTGCCCCCCTTCGATCCCCTCGAGTACCGGCGTGACGGCATCCAGCAGGGGGTGGTGGACCGCCTGCGCCATGGCGGCTACGCGGACCAGGCGCGCCTGCACCTGCTGCGTCGCCCGCTGGAAGAGTGCCGGCGAGCGCTGCCGCCCTTCATCCACGAGGCCTTCGCCCACGACCTGCGCTCGGTGCTGATCGTCCACGGCCGCGGCCAGGCGATCGACAGCCCGGCCAACGTGCTGCGCTCCTACCTGGCCAAGTGGCTGCCCCAGTTCCCGGAGGTGCAGGCCTATGTCTCCGCCCAGCCCGCCGACGGAGGCCTCGGCGCTACCTGGGTGATGCTGCGCAAGAGCGAGCGGGCGAAGGCGGCCAACCGCGAGCGGCAGCAGAAGCGAAGGGGATAAGCCCCGCCTCAAGCGTGAGCAAGCCCTTGCTGGCGACAGGCCCTGATGATGGTCAGGCGAAGGCAGCCGCCTCTTCGCGGGCCTGGGCCCACTCCCGCTCGCGGCGGCGGAACAGCGGCTCCGGCTGGTCCACGGCCGGTTGGTAGGCGCGGCTGAAGGCGCCCAGGGCGCGCTGGGCATCCTCCAGCCACTGGTCCTCGCGCAGCGAGAGGCCATCGAACCCGCAGCGCGTCATGAAATAGAGCTGATCCACCAGCACGTCGCCCACCGCACGGATCTCGCCGCCAAAGCCGTGGCGCTCGCGCAGCAGCCGCGCCAGGCTGTAGCCGCGCCCGTCGGTGAACTTCGGGAAGTCCACGGCGATCAGCGGCGCCTCGGCCAACCGCTCGGCCAGGGCGTCGGTCAACTCGGTGTCGGCCGGGAGCCAGGGGGCCAGGGTGGCGCTCGGTGCGGCCTCGAGCCAGTCGGCGAGGGGCAGGATGGCGGCGCCGCCCACGGGGGCCTCGCCCTCGCGGACCAGGGTCCAGGTGTCCGCGGCGGGCTGGCCGCGGAACAGGTAGGGGCGTGACTCGGGGCGTGACTCGGGGCGTGAAATGGGGGCTTGATCAGGCATAGACCCGCTCCTTGAAGGGTTTGAGGCCGATACGGCGATAGGTGTCGAGGAAGGTCTCGCCGTCGCTGCGCTCACCGACGTAGACCTGAAGCAGGGTATCGATCACTTCCGGGACCTTCTCGCGGCTGAAGGAGGGGCCGAGGATCTTACCCAACGACGCTTCGTTGCCCTGGGCGCCACCCAGCGAGATCTGGTACCACTCCTCGCCCTTCTTGTCGACGCCGAGGATGCCGATCTGGCCCACGTGGTGGTGGCCGCAGGCGTTCATGCAGCCGGAGATATTGAGCTCCAGCGGGCCCAGGTCATAGAGGAAGTCGAGGTCATCGAAGCGTTCCTGGATCGCCTGAGCCACCGGGATGGACTTGGCATTGGCCAGGGCGCAGTAGTCGCCCCCCGGGCAGCAGATCAGGTCGGCCAGGGTGCCCACGGTGGGGTTGGCCAGGCCCAGGGCATCCAGGCGCTGCCACAGCTCGTGGAGGCGATCCACCGGCACGTCGGAGAGCACCAGGTTCTGCTCGTGGGTGACCCGCAGCTCGCCGAAGCTGTACTCGTCGGCGAGATCGGCGATCTGGTGCATCTGCTCGGCGGTCACGTCGCCGGGGGACTGACCGGCTCGCTTGAGCGACAGGGTCACCGCCTTGTAGCCGGGCACCTTGTGGCCGGTGACGTTGTTGGTCACGAAGCGGGCGAAGGCGCGATTCTCGCCGCGCAGCCGCTGGAAGGCCTCGATGGCCTCGGCGCTGACCGGGCGGCGTTCGGGGTCGACGAAGTGGCCGGCAACCGCCTCGACGGTTTCGTGGGTGAGGGTCTGGGGGCCATCCTTGAGGTGGGCCCACTCGGCGTCGACCCGGCGGCGGAACTCCTCGATGCCAAGCGCCTTGACCAGGATCTTGATGCGCGCCTTGAACTTGTTGTCGCGGCGACCGAACTGGTTGTAGACCCGCACCAGCGCCTCGAGGTAGGTCAGCAGGTGGCGCCAGGGGAGGTCCTCGCGCACCACGTCGCCGATCATCGGCGTGCGGCCCAGGCCCCCACCGGCCAGCACCCGAACGCGCACCTCGCCGCTGTCGTCGCGCCACAGGCGCAGGCCCACGTCATGGACCTGGATGGCCGCGCGATCCTCTGCGGCACCGGTGACGGCGATCTTGAACTTGCGCGGCAGGTAGGCGAACTCCGGGTGGAAGGTCGACCACTGGCGGATCAGCTCGCACCAGGGGCGCGGATCGACCTCCTCATCCTCGGCCACCCCGGCGAACTGGTCGGTGGTGGTGTTGCGGATGTCGTTGCCGCTGGTCTGGATCGCATGCATCTCCACGCTGGCCAGCTCCGCCAGCATGTCCGGCACCGTCTCGAGCTTCGGCCAGTTCAGCTGCAGGTTGGTGCGGGTGGTGAAGTGGCCATAGCCGCGATCATAGTCGCGGGCCAGGTCGCCGAGCTTGCGCAGCTGGTAGGAGGCCAGCATCCCGTAGGGGATGGCGATGCGCAGCATGGGGGCGTGACGCTGGACATAGAGCCCATTCTGCACGCGCAGCGGAAGGAATTCCTCCTCGCTGAGGCGGCCGGCCAGATAGCGCTCCATCTGGTCGCGGAACTGGGCGACGCGTTCATTGACGAGGGTCTGGTCGTGGGTGTCGTAGCGGTACATTCAGCCGTTCCTGCTGCAGTGAAGGGTGGCGGAGCCTGAGGGAGCACCATACGCGCCCCGCGTTATACTTGGAAAGAATAAATGTTTATAGTTTTTATGCGAAAAGTAATTACCGGGCCGCGGCAGGGCGGCCCGTCACACCCTGAGGCGCTGCCAGCGTCGGCGCTGCCAGATCACCACGAACCAGGCGGAGTTGAGGCAGCGATAGCCGAGCTGCGCCCACCAGATGCCGAGCAGGCCCTGCTCGAGGCCCACGCCGATCCACCACGCCAGCGGCAGGAACACCAGCCACTGCAGGCCGAGGGTGGTGGTCATCACGGTGCGATTGGCGCCGGCGCCGAGCAGCGCCTGGGCCAGCACCAGGGCGGCGGCATCCAGCACGATCATCAGCGCGGTGAGCTGCAGAGGGAGCCGGCCCAGTTCGATCAGCGCCGGGTCATGCAGGAAGAGCCCCAGCACCGCCTCGGGAAACAGGGCCATGGGCAGCGCCAGGGCCGCGAGGCACAGCCAGGCCAGGTGCACCACCTCCCAGCCCCAGCGATGGGCATCGCCATGGGCCTCGCGGCCCAGTGCCTGGCCCACCAGGCTCATGGCGGCCATGCCGAGCCCCACCCCGGGCAGGATCAGCAGCAGCGAGAGGTTCACTAGCACGTGGCCCACGGCGACGCTGCGGGTATCGATCTGGCCGAGGATCCAGAACAGCACCGCGTAGCCGGCGGCGAACCACAGCTGCTGGAAGGAGTGGGGGGTCGCCAGGCGCAGGGTGGTCGCGAAGGTGAAGCGCCGCGGGAGGCCGGCGAGGAAGCCGCTGCCCCTGGCATGGCGCGCGCTGAGAAGCGCCCAGATGGCCAGCCCCAGGAACAGCGACAGGCTGGTGCCGGCCCCGGCGCCGGCGGCTCCCATGGCCGGCAGGCCCAGGTAGCCGAAGATCAGCGCCAGGCTCGCCGCCACGTTGACGGCGTGCATCACGAGGATGATGCGCAGGTAGATGCCGGTCTGCTGGATACCGTTCCAGTAGCCGCGAAAGCAGAAGATCATCGCCACGGCGTTAAGCGACACCACCCGCCAGCGGAAGTACTCCACCGCCACGGCGTTGACCGCCGGGTCCTGGTTGATCAGCGCCAGCAGCCGCGGCGCCTGCCACAGGCAGAGCAGCGTGATGGGCAGCGATGCGATGACCGCGATCACCAGCCCCGCATTGAGCGGCACCGCGCGCCGCTCCCAGGCCTCCTCGCCGTGGCGCCGGGCGGTCTGGGCCTGAACCCCGGAGGAGAGGCCGAACACCAGGGCGGTGATCAGGAACATGGCATAGCCGCCGATGCCGACGCCGGCCAGGGGCACCTCGCCCAGCGACCCCACCATGGCGGCGTCGATCAGGTTGATCAGGCTCTGGGAGAGCATGCCGGCGATGATCGGCAGGGCGAGGCGGAGGATCGTCTGGCGGCGAGTGGGCTCGGGCAGCATGGGGGTCCGTCGAGTCAGGGCCCGCAAAGCGGGCCCCTGGGCGGCTGGCGACCGATCAGGCCGGGTCGTAGGAGAGCACCGGCGAGAGCCAGCGCTCCATCTCGTCCAGGGCCATGCCCTTGCGGCTGGCCAGTGCCTCGACCTGGTCGCGGGTGATCTTGCCGGTGGAGAAGTACTTCGACTGGGGGTGCGAGAAGTACCAGCCGGCCACCGCGGCGGCGGGCCACATGGCGAAGCTCTCGGTGAGCGTAAGGCCGCTGTTGGCCTCGGCGTCGAGCAGCCGGAAGAGGGTCGCCTTCTCGGTGTGGTCCGGGCAGGCCGGGTAGCCGGGGGCGGGGCGGATGCCCTGGTACTTCTCGGCGATCAGCGCCTCGTTGTCCAGCGTCTCCTCCGGCACGTAGCCCCAGATCTCCTTGCGCACCCGCTCGTGCAGGCGCTCGGCGAAGGCCTCGGCCAGGCGGTCGGTGAGCGCCTGGACCATGATGGCGTTGTAGTCGTCACCGGCGGCCTTGTAGCGCTCGGCCAGCTCCTCAACGCCATGCCCGGCGGTGACCGCGAAGCCGCCGATCCAGTCGGGCTTGCCGCTCTCTTTCGGGGCGATGAAATCGGCCAGGCTGTAGCAGACCCCATCGCGATTCTTGGTGGTCTGCTGGCGGATATGGTGGAGCCGCTCGATCACCACCTGGCGCGACTCGTCGGCGTAGACCTCGATGACGTCGTCGTCGACGCTGTTGGCCGGCCAGAGGCCGATCACCCCGCGGGCCTGCACCAGCTTCTCGTCGATCAGCCGGGCGAGCATCGCCTGGGCGTCGCGGAACAGGTTGCGCGCGGCCTCGCCCACCACCGCATCGTCGAGGATCTTCGGGTACTTGCCGGCCAGCTGCCAGCTCATGAAGAAGGGGGTCCAGTCGATGCGCTCGACCAGCTCCGTGAGATCGTACTCCTCGAACACCGTGAGGCCGGTGACGGCAGGCCGGGGCGGGGTGTAGCTGGTCCAGTCGATGACGAACTTGCGCGCGCGGGCCTCGGCATAGCCGAGATCGGCGGCCTTGGGGCGACGCTTGGCGTTGCGCTCGCGGACCTGCTCGTATTCGCTGCGGATCTCGGCCACATAGGCCTCCTTGAGACCGGGCGAGAGCAGCTTGCCGGCCACGCCCACGGCGCGGGAGGCATCGGGCACATAGACCACCGGGTGCTCGTAGCCGGGCTCGATCTTGACCGCGGTGTGGGCCTTGGAAGTGGTGGCGCCGCCGATCAGCAGCGGGAGGCTGAAGCCCTGGCGCTGCATCTCCTTGGCCACGTGCACCATCTCGTCAAGCGACGGGGTGATCAGCCCGGAGAGGCCGATGATGTCGGCATTTACCTCCCTGGCGGTCTGCAGGATCTTCTCCGCGGGCACCATCACACCGAGGTCGATCACCTCGTAGTTGTTGCACTGGAGCACCACGCCGACGATGTTCTTGCCGATGTCGTGGACGTCGCCCTTGACCGTGGCCATGACGATCCTGCCCTTGGCCTGGCCGTCGCCCTGGGCCAGCTCGCGCTTCTCCGCCTCGATGAAGGGGATCAGGTAGGCCACCGCCTGCTTCATGACCCGGGCCGACTTCACTACCTGGGGCAGGAACATCTTGCCGGCGCCGAAGAGGTCGCCGACCACGTTCATGCCGTCCATCAGCGGTCCCTCGATCACCTCGATGGGGCGCGCCGCCTCCTGGCGCGCCTGCTCGGTATCCTCCTCGATATGGGCGGTGATCCCCTTGACCAGGGCGTGCTCGATGCGCTTGTTGACCGGCCAGGAGCGCCACTCCAGATCCTCCTTCTTGGCCGCACCGCCACCGTCGCCCTTGTACTTCTCGGCCAGATCCACCAGCCGCTCGGTGCTGTCGGGGCGACGGTTCTGGACCACGTCCTCCACCGCCTCGCGCAGCTCCTCGGGCAGATCGTCGTAGACCGCCAGCTGGCCGGCGTTGACGATGCCCATGGTCAGCCCGGCGCGAATGGCGTGGTAGAGGAATACCGAGTGGATCGCCTCGCGCACCGGGTTATTGCCCCGGAAGGAGAAGGAGACGTTGGAGACGCCGCCGGAGACCATGGCGTGGGGCAGGTGCTCGCGGATCCAGCGGGTGGCGTCGATGAAGTCCACGGCGTAGTTGTCGTGCTCCTCGATGCCGGTGGCGATGGCGAAGATGTTGGGGTCGAAGATGATGTCTTCCGGCGGGAAGTCGAGTTCATCCACCAGGATGCGGTAGGCCCGTTCGCAGATCTCGGTCTTGCGCGCGAAGGTGTCGGCCTGGCCGGTCTCGTCGAAGGCCATCACCACCACGGCGGCGCCGTGGCGGCGACAGATGGTGGCCTGCTCGCGGAAGGCCGCCTCGCCCTCCTTCATGGAGATCGAGTTGACCACCGCCTTGCCCTGCACGCACTTCAGGCCCGCCTCGATGATCTCCCACTTGGAGGAGTCGATCATGATCGGCACCCGGGCGATGTCGGGCTCGCCTGCGATCAGGTTCAGGAAGCGCACCATCGCCTCCTGGGACTCGAGCATGCCCTCGTCCATGTTGATGTCGATCACCTGGGCGCCGTTCTCGACCTGCTCGAGGGCTACCTCCAGGGCGGTGGTGAAGTCCTCCTCCACGATCAGCCGCTTGAAGCGCGCCGAGCCGGTGACGTTGGTGCGCTCTCCGACGTTGACGAACAGGGAGTCGGCGGCGATGTTGAAGGGCTCGAGGCCCGACAGGCGGCAGGCCCTGGCGATCTCTGGCACCCGGCGCGGAGCCACGCCGTGGATGGCCCGGTGGATGGCCGCGATATGCTCGGGCGTCGAGCCGCAGCAGCCGCCGATGATATTGACCAGGCCGCTCTGGGCGAATTCGGCGACGATGGTCGCCATCTCCTCGGGGGTCTGGTCGTACTCACCGAACTCGTTGGGCAGGCCGGCATTGGGGTGAGCGGAGACGAAGGTGTCCGCCTTGGTGGAGAGCTCCTCCACATAGGGGCGCAGCTCCTCGGCCCCCAGCGCGCAGTTGAGGCCCACCGAGAGGGGACGCGCATGGCGCACCGAGTTCCAGAAGGCCTCGGTGGTCTGGCCGGAGAGGGTGCGGCCGGACGCATCGGTGATGGTGCCGGAGATCATCACCGGCAGGCGCTCCCCGCGATCCTCGAACAGCTCCTCCAGGGCGTAGATCGCCGCCTTGGCGTTGAGCGTGTCGAAGATGGTCTCGATCATGATCAGGTCGCTGCCGCCCTCTATCAGCGCCTCGGCCGCCTCGTAATAATTCTCGCGCAGGGCGTCGAAGGTGACGTTGCGCTTGGCCGGGTCGTTGACGTCCGGCGAGAGCGAGGCGGTGCGCGAGGTGGGGCCCAGCACCCCGGCCACGTAGCGGGGCACGCCGGTCTCGGCGGCCACGGCGTCACACGCCTGACGCGCCAGGCGGGCCGCCTCGCGGTTGAGCTCGACTACCAGCGCTTCCATGCCGTAGTCCGCCTGGGAGAGCCGGGTGCTGTTGAAGGTGTTGGTCTCGACGATGTCGGCACCGGCTTCGAGGTACTCGCGATGGATGCGCGCGACCAGCTCCGGGCAGGTGAGCACCAGCAGGTCGTTGTTGCCCTTGAGGTCGGAGGGCCAGTCGATGAAGCGCTCGCCGCGGAAATCGGCTTCGGACAGGCCGGCATTCTGCAGCATGGTGCCCATGCCGCCATCGAGCATGAGGATGCGCTCGTTGAGGCTGTCGATGAGGGAAGCGGTCTGAGCGGTGGGAAGGGCGGCCATGGGCAGGTCTTGTCTCCAGCGAAAGTCGCATCCAGGGGCAGGGCCGCACGGACGCCTCGGGGCGTCTTCTGCCTGCTGCAGCGCTCCGGTAGAGCCGGCGGTGTCAGTCAGGGGCGGCCAGGGATGGCGGCCCATGTTACCAAAAGGCGCGCCCAAAGGCAGGCCGTTGCGCAAAGACCCACCAATTCACTCGGGATTGTCAGTTCCGGCCCGCTGTCTTACCATGGGAGACAGTCAATCCCCGACGCGCGGCCTGCCGAGGGAACGCACCAGGCCGCAGCCCGACCAGCGAGAACACCATGAGCAACCCGATCCAGATCACCGACAGCGCCCAGGACTACCTTGCCGAGCTGCTCGAGAAGCAGAACGTCGAGGGCATCGCCGTGCGCATCTTCATCACGCAGCCCGGCACCCCCTACGCCGAGACCTGCCTGGCCTACTGCCGCCCCGGTGAGGAGGAGCCGACGGACGAGCATCTCGAGCTGCCCAAGCTCGGGGTCTACCTGGACAAGAACAGCCTGCCGTTTCTCGAGGAGGCGGTGGTCGACTTCAACAAGGATCGCATGGGCGGCCAGCTCACCATCAAGGCGCCCAACGCCAAGATGCCCAAGGTCAACGCCGACAGTCCGCTGGAGGATCGCATCAACTACATCCTCTACAGCGAGATCAACCCCGGCCTTGCCGCCCACGGCGGCGAGATCAAGCTGATCGAGCTCACCGAGCAGCAGGTGGCGGTGCTGGCCTTCGGCGGCGGCTGCCAGGGCTGCGCCGCGGTGGACCTGACCCTCAAGGAGGGCGTCGAGAAGACCCTCATGGAGCGCATTCCGGAGCTGGCCGGCATCCGCGACGTGACCGACCATACCGACACCACCAACGCCTACTACCGCTAGGCTCTGCCCGAAAACTGGCTGCGCTCGACCATACGGCGTTAAAAATCAGCTCGTGCGCGAGTCCGATCAAAGTACTCATTTACACCCCGTAAACTCGCGCGCGAGCCCGGTCCGTCTTTTCGCTGATTTTTGCCTTGTCTGACCTTCGCTCGCCGACGTTTCAGGCAAAGCCTAGGCAGGCCGGGCGGGCAGGCGCCCGCCCTCGGCTATTTCTCTGAAGGCTCCGCCATGGCGGGGCCTTCGTCGTTGTCGGCCTCCTCCTCGCCGTCGGGCGTCGGCGGGGTCTGCCACAGGCAGCGGTGGAGCTGCTGCTCCAGGTCGCGCAGGCGGCGGGCCTGCTCCTCGAGCAGGCGCTTCTGCTCGTCGATGCGCGCCTGCAGCAGGGCCTGCTCGTGCTGGCGGGTGTCGGCGAGAGTCTCGGCCTGGCGGCGCGCCCAGTCGGTTTCCCGGTGCTGCTTCTCCTCCTCGGCCAGGCGCCCGCGGGCCTCCTGCAGCTGCTGCTCCAGGCGCTCCAGGCGGACCGCGATCTGCTTCTCCCGATCCGCGGCGGTCTTCTCGCCGGCCAGGCGTTCCTGGCGCGCCTCGTCCAGCAGCCCCATCAGCCGCGCTTCGGCGCTCTCGTGGCGCTGCTCCTCCCGGGCCAGGCGCTCGCGCTGCGCCGCCTCCAGGGTCTCCATGGCCTGCTGGTGCTCCCGGCCCTGCTGGGCCATCTCGCCGCGGATCCGCTCGAGCAGCCCCTCAAGCTCGGCGTGGCGGGTCTCCAGGCGGTGACCCTTCTCGATGAGCTGTTCCCGCTGCGCCTCGCTGCGGGCCAGGGCCGTGCTGCGCTCCTCCAGGCGCTGCTCGGTGCTGGCCAGGTGGGCCGCCAGGGCCGATTCCCGCTGCTCGGCGTCCTCGGCCTGGCGGCGCGCCTCGGCCACCGCCTCGTCGGCCGCCGCGATGCGACGGTCTGCCTCCTCCCGGTAGTGGGCGAGGGCCTCGTTGGCACTCTCCTGGGCCCTGTGCCACAGCGCCTCTGCCAGCTCCTGCAGGGCCGCCGGCATGCCGCGGGGCGGCGGCACGTCGCGGTTCTCGTCGCGCCGCTGGCGCCACTCGCGCAGATGATCGCTGATGGTGGTGAAGCTGCCGGTGCCCAGCACCTCGCGCACCTTCTGCACGCTGGGCGCCTCGCCCCGTGCCAGCAGGTCATCGATCGCCCGCTGCACGTCCTCGTACTGCACGCCGGTGCGCGCCATATCGCCTCTCCTTGCTCTGCTCTCGCCTGTGGGCCACCTCGAGATGGGGCGCGGCCGCAAGCGCCGATGGGGCGCAGCATATCCTGTGGAGGGGTGAAAGGGAAGATAATTACATAATACGTTATACGTAATTTATGATATGAAATAGGTGATAAAAGCAAGATTACGCGGCTTATCTTGATTTTATATGCATGGAGTCGGGATACTGTGGCGCAAGGACTAGCAGAAGGGGAAAGGGGTGGATCGCCAGACCCGTGACGAGACGAGCAGCGAGCTCCTGCCCGCGCCGGCAGGGGAGCTGCTTCCCGCCTTACCCGCCGGGCACAGCGCCCATATCAGTGCTCGCAGCGACGCGGAGGCGGTGGGGCTGTGGCTGGCCGAATATCGGGCCAGCCCGCAGACCCGGCGCGCCTACCGCCGCGAGGCCGAGCGGCTGCTGCTGTGGCTGGCGGAGCAGGGGCTCGCGCTCGGCGAGGTGCGGCGCGACCATCTGGATGCCTTTGAGGCCTTCCTGGCCGACCCGCGCCCGCGGGAGCGCTGGGTCGGGCCGCCCAGGCCGCGCCACGCCGATGACTGGCGGCCCTTTCGCGGGCCACTGGCCCCCGCCAGCCGGCGCCAGTCCCTGGTGATCCTGCAGGGCATGTTTGCCTGGCTGGCCGAGGCCGGCTGGGTGGCCCACAACCCCTTCCGGCTGATGCGCGACAAGCGCCGGCGGCTCGACAACCGCCAGGGAGGCATCGAGCGCTACCTGGAGCGCCCGCTGTGGGCGTGGTTCTGGTCCTGGCTGGACCGGCCGGTGGAGGAGAGCGCTTCACCCAGGCAGCGCTACGAGTGGCAGCGTCGCCGCCTGGTGTTCGGCTTCGCCTACCTGCTGGCCCCGCGGGTCGGCGAGATGAGCGCGGCGCGCATGGGGGACTTCCATCGCCGCGAGGGTCGCTGGTGGTGGCGGGTGACGGGCAAGGGCGACAAGACGGCGACCATTCCGGTGCCGCCCGACATGGTCACGCTGCTCACGGCGTGGCGCCGCACGCTGGGGCTCGCCGCCGAACCGCTACCGGACGACGCCACGCCGGTGCTGCGCTCCCTGGACGGCCGGCGCGGCCTTGGTGACAACCGGCTTTATCGGGTTATCCGCGAGGCGTTCGGCGAGGCCGCCGAGGCGCTGGAGGCTGAGCAGGGAGAGGAGGGCAGGCCATGGGCCATGCGGCTGCGCGCCGCCACCCCCCACTGGCTGCGCCACACCGCGCTGACCCATCAGGCCCAGGCCGGGGTGGAGCTGCGGTACCTGGCCGCTACCGCACGCCATTCGCGGCTCGACACCACGGCGCGCTACCTCCACGCCGAGGATGAGGCCTGGCACCGCCAGCAGGCGCGCCACGGCCTGATCACCTCAATCCCCCTTGACTCCCCAGGTGGGAGCTCATAGGATTCTCCCAAAAAGGGAGGTTGCGTGAGAGTCATCGCGAAGCGCACGCTGAGGGAGTTCTGGGAACAGGGGTTCGAGGATGCCAGGACGCCGCTCACCGAATGGCACAACATGATGCTGAAGGCGTCCTGGCTGACGCCGCAAGAGCTGAAAGCCGAGGTTCGCACGGCAAGCATCCTCAAGGGAGGGCGTGTCGTCTTTAACATCGGGGGCAACAAGTACCGCGTGATCGTAGCGATACGCTATGCCCAGCAGATCGCCTGGGTGCGCTTCGTGGGCACTCATGCCCAGTACGACAAGGTTGATGCGGAGACTATCTGATGAATATTCAGCCTATCCATGATGATGCCGATCTTGAACGCACCTTCGCCCGCATGGAGCAGCTCTGGGCCGCCGAAGATGGCACTCCGGAGGCCGATGAGCTGGAGGTGCTCTCTATCCTGATCGAGAAGTACGAGGATGAGCACTATCCTATCGCCCCCTCGGATCCCATCGAAGCGATCAAGTTTCGTATGGAGCAGCAGGGTCTGACTCAGCGAGACCTCGAGCCCTATATCGGCTCGAGTGGCCGTGTGTCCGAGGTGCTTAATCGCAAGCGGACGCTGAGTCTCAACATGATCAGGCGCCTGCATGAGGGGCTGAAAATTCCCTACGAGAGCCTGCTGGCAGAGCCCAAAGCGGACGCACACGGCACCCAGCCGATATAATCGCCGCCTTTAGCACAAGGAGCCCCCATGACGACCGAAGCCACCGCCGAGCAGGCGCAGCAGGCGCTGATCGAAGAGTTCGAGATGTTCGACAACTGGATGGACCGCTACCAGTACATCATCGACATGGGTAAGGCGCTGCCAGACTTTCCCGAGGCGTGGAAAAGCGACGAGCTGAAGATCCAGGGCTGCCAGTCCAACGTCTGGATGCGCCACGAGCGCCGCGGTGACGCCATCCACTTCGACGCCATCTCCGATGCCGCCATCGTCTCCGGCCTGATCGCCGTGCTGATGCGCATCTACAGCGACCGGCCCGCCGCCGAGATCCGCGACACCAGCCCCCACTTCCTGGCGGACCTGGGCCTCGATAAGCACCTCTCGCCGACCCGCAGCAACGGCCTGCACGCCATGCTCAAGCGCATCTACGAGGTGGCCGAGCAGGAAGCCGCCTGAGCCAAGAGCCCGCTGCAATAATCATTTTTATAGAGCAGGGGCTAAAAATAATCGTTTTTTACGAGAGATAATCGTTTTGGCAAAGCTTGGGCCACGGAAAACGGATGACGAAGTCGGCTACGCCTGGTTAGCGTTGACCTATGGCGTGGAGGCTGTCCAGCCCTTTGCGGTCCAGAGTCGTATCGGCCGTGCTCGCCATACGCTGGAGCACGAAGGGCGCCGCAGCGAAACTTACCTGGAGAGCATGCGGCCGCCAGCGACGCTTTCCGGCCACCTCACCTTTGCCCTCAAGCATGAAGGCGTGCATCTCGAGTTCCTGGCACGACTGTTTCAGAAGCTGCCCCCCGAGAGCCTGTCCGAATGGGTTAGTAGCGAACCTACCGGGCAGTACGCCCGCCGGGCAGGCTTCCTATATGAATGGTTGACGGGGGCGCGGCTGGATATCGCCGAGACCGGGGGGAATTACCGGGATGCCCTGAGCCCCATCGACTATGTAACGGCCAGGCATCCGAAGCGTAACCGGCGGTGGCGTATCAACGACAATCTCCCAGGCTCACGGGACTACTGCCCCATGGTCCGGCGCACTCCGAGCATTGAGCGGTCGCGTGACTATGATATTCGTCACCAGCTGGAAAGCATGGAAGGAGAGTTCGGCGCAGACATCCTCCGCCGCAGTGCCGTCTGGTTGACCATCAAGGAGAGTAGGGCGAGCTTCATCATCGAACATGAAGGCGACCACCAGGGGCGTATACAGCGTTTCGCCTCCGCTATGGAGGCTTATTGCGGGCAGTGGGAAGACCCACTGGCACCCGAAGCATTGAGCGAACTCCAAGGCGCCATTCTCGGCCTTGCCACCATCCGCCCAGGAGTGCGCCGATCTCCCGTCTTTGTGGGCAGTCGCTCCGTTGCCCAAGGGGCTGTCGTACACTATGTATGCCCTCCTTGGGAATGGGTACCCAGCCTGCTGAACGGACTGAATGTCTTTCTCGAGTCGACAGCTCGGGAAGACGCCATCATCAGGGCGGCGGTGGCCAGCTTTGGCTTTGTCTTCATACACCCGCTGGCAGATGGCAACGGGCGAATCTCACGTTTCCTGATCAACGATATACTGAGACGCGACGGCGCCGTGCCCGAGCCCTTCATTCTGCCTGTCTCAGCGGCAATCACTTCGTCGTCTATGCGCCGCATCG
Source organism: Halomonas alkalicola (assembly GCF_030704205.1). NCBI lineage: Bacteria > Pseudomonadati > Pseudomonadota > Gammaproteobacteria > Oceanospirillales > Halomonadaceae > Halomonas > Halomonas alkalicola. Next base: position 135,459 of record NZ_CP131913.1, read on the forward strand.
AATATGACCGAGTGCTGGAGCGCTATTCACGCCCTCTGATGCGACACTACTCTGACGCTGTCAGCTTCCTCAGCAGGCCCTTGCCTTACCCCGACGGGATTGAATCCGACTTTTCTTTTTCGGCCTATGAGGCGGCAGGACCTGCCTGGCGGTATCCCGACCTGACCGATCAGGTCGAATACCTTGAAGAGATCGTGCGCTACACCCTGGAACATGAGATGCATCAGCAGGCGGCCATTCAGAGGGCCTGGTACGTGACGCGCGAGGCGGTCAAGGAGTGGGTAGAGGGACCAGACGAGCATATGGACCGGATTATTCGAGCCATTCGACAGCACGGTGTTGTTAGCGGAAAGCTGCGCCGCGACTTTCCGGTCCTGAATAATGACACTCTGGCTCAGCGACTGGAGGGCATCGTGGCCGATGGCTTTGCCGGCCTCGACCAGAGCGAGTAGCTCCAACCGTCTGGTCGGACGTGTTGCGGGAGAAGGTGTTAACGGTGACGGCCAACGTCGTGCCGCGGGCGGAAGTTCTCGTCCAGCTCAGGGTCCTCGCGGCACAGTCGTTCGCTGGGCCCGCCCGGCACCGGGTCGATGCCGCCCTCGCAGCCGGGGTGGCAGCGCACGATACGCCGCGCCGCCATGACGCCCCCCCTGAGGGGGCCGTGCACCTGAATCGCCTCTACCGTGTAGTGGGAGCAGCTCGGCCAGTAGCGACAGCGAGGCCCCAGCAGCGGGCTCAGGGTGACCTGGTAGACCCTCACCAGAGCGATCATCAGCCAGGCCATGCCCCGGCGCAGGGCGCGCAGCAGGCGGACCAGCCAGGCGGCGAGGCAGGGCATCGCTATCCCTTGCCGCTGCCGTAGAGGGTGTCGGGATCGATCAGCGGTTCCGCGGTGATGCGCGCCTCGTCGTTCTCCAGGGCCACATAGAAGCAGCTGCGCCGACCGGTGTGGCAGGCCGGACCGGTCTGCTCCACCTGCAGCAGCAGGGTGTCGCCGTCGCAGTCCAGGGCAGCGCTCTTCAGGTGCTGCTGCTGACCGGAACTCTCTCCCTTGCGCCACAGTTTCCCCCGCGAGCGGGACCAGTAGCAGACCCGGCCGGTGTGCAGGGTCTCCTCCAGCGCCTCGCGATTCATCCAGGCCATCATCAGCACCTCGCCGGAGTCATGCTGCTGGGCGATGGCGGGAATCAGGCCGCTCTCATTGAAGCCCACGGCATCGAGGATCTCGGTCAGAGGGTGGCGGCTGTCGCGGGGGGCCCGTTCGAGGGCCTTGAAGGGTTCGCTCATGGTCGGTCCGGCAGGCAGTGGTGGAAAGGGGCAGGGTGGCCGGCTCAGGGCGCGGTATGGCACGCCTCGCAGTGGCCGAGCAGTTCGATGGTCTGGCGCTCCACGCGGAAGCCCAGGTCACGGGCCCGCTGCGAGAGCTGGGCATTGACGTCATCAAGGTGCAGCTCCTCGACCCGCCCGCAGAGCCGACAGATCAGCAGCTGGAAGCCATGGGTATGCTCCGGGCAGGGGCAGGCCACATAGGCGTTGAGCGATTCGATGCGGTGCACCAGGCCCTGGTCGATCAGGAATTCCAGGGCGCGGTAGACGGTGGGCGGGCGGGCGGCGGCATGCTCCTCGGCCAGGCGGTCGAGCAGATCATAGGCCTTGAGGCCGCCGGAGGCCTCGGCGATCATCTCCAGCACCCGTCGCCGGATCGGGGTGAAGCGCACGCCGCGCTGCTGGCACTGCTGGGCGGCCTGGTCGAGCAGGGCGCGGGAGTCTGACATGACGACCGTCGTGTGGCGAAATGGAAGGCCTATTCTACGCGCCGCACCGCGGCCCGGCCAGCCGCTGTCAGACGGCCTCGGCCGTCGTCTCGGCGGTGGGCTCGAGTTCGCTGCGTCTGGCGAAGTGGCGTTGGGCGAAGGCCACACGCGCCTCGGGGGAGGCGCCCGGGGCCTGGCGCTCGATCAGGTCGAGCCGGCGGCGCAGCCCCTCGCCGTTGGCCATCTGGATGGCGAGCCCCGGGCGGGCGTTGAGCTCCAGCAGCATGGGCCCCTGGTCGCGGTCCAGCACCATATCGGTGCCGAGGTAGCCAAGCCCGGTCATTTCATAGCAGCCGGCGGCCAGCAGCAGCAGGGTGCGCCAGTCGGGGATATGCAGGCTGGCCAGTTCGTGGCCGGTATCCGGGTGGTCGACTCGGATGCGATCGAACTGCACGCCGCGGATGGCGGTGCCGGTGGCGATGTCCAGCCCCACCCCCACGGCCCCCTGATGGAGGTTGGCCTTGCCATCCGAGGCCGCGGTGGAGAGCCTCATCATCGCCATCACCGGGTAGCCCAGGAAGACGATGACGCGGATATCGGGCACCCCCTCGTAGGTGTACTCTGAGAGCCGCTCGTCGAAGTTGATCAGCGCCTCGACCACCGCCACGTCGGGCGAGCCGCCCAGGGAGTAGAGCCCCGAGAGGATATTGGAGGTGTGGCGCTCGATGTCCTCCAGGGTGAGCCGGGCGCCACTCGGCTTGACGAAGGCGCCGCCGTCGACGTGGTCAATCACCAGGATCCCCTTGCCACCGCTGCCCTTGGCCGGCTTGATCACGAAGCCGTTGTGGCCGCGCAGCATCTCATCGAGGTGCTTGACCCCGAACTGGGTCGTCACCGTGCCGATCAGCGCCGGCGTGGTGATGCCGTACTTCTGGGCCAGCAGCTTGGTCTTGAGCTTGTCGTCCACCAGCGGGTAGAGGCGCCGGGCGTTGTAGCGGCCGATGTAGCGGATGTTGCGCCGATTCATGCCGACGATGCCCTTCAGGCGCAGCTTTTCCGGGGTGGTCCAGTTCAACATGGCGCTCAATCCTCGGTCACGGGCTTGAAGCGGCGCAGCTCGAGCAGCCGGTAGCCGGTGTAGTTGCCGAGCAGCAGGATCAGCGCCATCAGGATCAGCTGCACCCCCAGGAAATTGAAGGTGATGTGGCGCACCCAGGGGTTGTTCATGGCCAGGTAGGCGAGGACCGCGGTGAGCAGGCTGCCGCCGCCCTGGATCAGCACCTCCTTGGGTCCTTCCTCCTCCCAGAGGATCGACATGCGCTCGATGGTCCAGGAGAGGATGATCATCGGGAAGAAGGTGATGGTCAGACCCGCGTTGAGGCCGAAGCGGTAGGAGAGCACCGAGAAGAGCGAGATGATCGCGATCACCGTGATGATCACCGCCGAGACCCTCGCCACCAGCAGCAGGTTGAGGTAGGAGAGGTAGTTGCGGATCACCAGGCCCACCGCCACCACCAGCAGGAAGCCCACCAGGCCGGTGATCAGGGTGGTCTGGATGAAGGCCAGCGCGATCAGCACCGGCATGAAGGTGCCGGAGGTCTTGATGCCCACCAGGATCCGCAGCAGCACCACCACCAGGGCGCCGATGGGGATCAGCAGGATGGTCTGGAACAGCGCCTGCTCCTCCAGCGGCAGGCTGTGGATGGAGAAGTTGAGCAGGGTGTCCTCGGCCATCTGGCTGCGCACCGCGGCCGCCGCCGGCTGGTTGCGGTTGAGCATCGAGAAGGTGACCCGGGAGTTGGTGCCGCCCTGGACCTCCAGCACCGCCTGACCCGAGGACTCCCACAGCAGCAGGTTGTCCGGGCGGCCCTGTTCGCCGGTGACGGGATTGAACAGGGTCCAGCGGTCGCCGTCGAACACCTGGACCCACTGGCTGAGGGACTGGCGGCGACGGCCATCCTCCAGCAGCAGGCCGCTGACCTCCCGGGCCGGCACGCCGGCCTGGTTGAGCAGGCGCACCAGCAGCGGGCCGCGCTCGAACTGGGGCAGCAGCAGGCGCGAGTTCTCGCCCTGGCGCTCGTCGCCGAAGTCGCGGATCAGCTCCCGGGCGAAGGTGAAGGCATCGGCGCTGCGGTTCCAGGCGCGTTCGATCACCTGGGTCGCCGCGGTGTCGTAGGGGCGCTCCCAGACGATGTCGCGGCGCAGCTCAGGCGGCTCGACCTCCGGGGAGCTGGCGTTCGGGGTCGCCAGCATCTGGGTGGTGTAGTAGAGCTGCTGGCTGCCGGAGGCCTCGCGAATCGACCACTGGGCGCGACGCCCGCCGTTCTCCTCCAGGAAGGCCAGGCCGTAGCCGGGCGAGGCGGTGTGCTCGGTGAGCAGCCGATACGCCTGTTGATGGGACGGCAGCGCCATGTTGACCAGCACCGGCCCTCCCTGGGCGGTGAAGTTGACCAGCGCCTCGACCTCCCAGACCTCGCGCTGTTCGCCGGGGGTCCAGGGGACTTCGAGGGTAATGTGACGGTGCACGCTGAGGCCGATGCCGGTCAGCAGCAGCAGGCCGACCAGCAGATAGAAGGGGAGTCGTGACATGGGGCTTCCTTGGCGAGATCAGTACGAGACGGGGCCGGGCAGGGCGCCTCAGCGCTCCTCGTCTTCCCGATCGTTCTCGTCGGCTTCGGCCTCGTCGGCCGGGCGGCCGCCGGGGAACTGGGGGCGCTCGTGCAGGTAGGTCTCCGCGACATCGATCATCGCGATGTCCATCAGGAATCGCCGGCCGAGCAGCACCGGGTAGTTGAGGTGAGTACGGTCGTTGAGGGTGAACTCCACGGACTCGCGGATCGGCCCCAGGGTCATCATCAGGCTGACCACCGGCCGAGTTCCCTCGCCGAAGGCCTGCACGATCCGCACCCGGCGCTCCACCGGCGCCTCGATCCACTCGTCGCGCACGCCGTCGACCACCACGTCATCGTCGGTGAGCCCCAGCTTGAAGCGCACCCAGTTGGCGCCGTCGCGCTCGAACCGGGTGATCTCGCTGGCCGAGAGCGACGAGGTGTTGGCGCCGGAATCGACGCGCGCCTTCAGGTAGGTGCCCACATCGGGCAGGCCGATCCACTCGCTGCGACCGACCACGGTCTTGCCGCCCATGGCAGGCTCGACGGTGGCGCACTCCTGGGGAATCAGGGTCGGCTCGCCATCGGTGCGCTCCAGGCGCTCGATATCGGCGCGCAGGTGGCGCACCAGGCTGCCGACCTCGCGCACGTCGTCCACCAGGGTGTCCTGGCGGCGGGCCTGTTCACCGAGCTGCGCCTGCTGCAGCTCGCACTGGGTGGCGAGGTTGGCCTCGAGCCGGTCGATGCGCAGCGCGAACTCTTCCGGGCCCAGCACGGGGTCAGGTTCCGGCTGATGGGTCAGGGCGCAGCCGGAGAGCAACAGGCCGAGGGAGAGGGCTCCGGTGAACAGCAGGGGTCGGGACATGGGACAGGAATGTTCCTTGTAGCGGTCGCGTGATGATAAGGAGTCGCCGGTCGGCTTGTCCAACCGGGGAGGGCCAGAGGGCGTGAAGATTCAAGCAAAAAGGGTGAAAAAGTGTCACCGAGGGCGGGATGGCTCCGCTGGCATCTACCTTATTTAACATAATATACATTATGCGCACTTCAAGGTGCCGTGAGCGAGGTAGCCGTCTCAACCGGTGTTTCCGCTGGCCGCCGGACCTTTCCGGGGCTAGGATGACAATATCTCTACCAATGTTATACGAGTAAATATCAATGTATCGAAAAATCCGCTCTCATTCGCTGGCACTGCTCCTGCTGGCCCTGCCTCTTCTGCTGGCCGGCTGCAGCAGCGTGGATATCGAGCGCTATGCGGGCACGACGCCGGAGCTCGATATCGGCGAGTATTTCGAGGGACGCACCCGGGCCTGGGGCATGGTCCAGGACTATCGCGGCGAAGTGCAGCGGCGCTTCGTGGTCGACATCGACGGCGAGCATGACGGTACCACCCTGGTGCTCGACGAGCACTTCGTCTATGACGACGGCGAGACCGACCGCCGGGTCTGGACCTTCGAGCGCCAGGGTGACGGTCGCTGGGTCGGCAGCGCCAACGACGTCGAAGGCCCCGTGGAGGCACGCCAGGCGGGCCACGCCTTCACCATGACCTACCGGCTGCCGGTGGAGGTCTCGGGCCGCGAGATCACCTTCACCATGGAGGACTGGATGTTCCTGCAGCCCGACGGGCGCCTGCTCAACCGCACCGACATGAAGAAGTTCGGCGTCACCCTGGCGCGCATCACCATCGTCTTCGAGCGCCTCGACGATGCCTCGGGTAGCCTTGACGCAGACGCCCCCGACACCTGAGGTGCCGGGGGCGTCATCATGCGACCGGGCGCGCAGGCCCCGGCTCAGCCTTCGTCGGCCGGCGCGTAGGAGCCATCCTCGCGATGGACCTCCTTGCCGGAGAGGCCCGGCGTGAACACGCAGGCCAGGTGCATGGTCTTGTGGGCACGCAGCAGGTGCTCGTCGTGCTGGTCGAGGATATAGATGTCGCCCGGCTTGATCGGCCAGATCTTGCCGTCGGCCAGGGTCTCCACCTCGCCTTCCCCTTCGATGCAGTAGACCGCCTCGAAGTGGTGCTTGTAGTGGATATGGGTCTCGGTACCCTCGTAGATCCGAGTGATATGGAAGGAGCAGTTGCCACCGTCGTCGGCCAGGCTCAGACGGGTGCTGTCCCAGTTGCCGTTCTCGGCCTTGACCAGGCGGTCGGTCTTGCGGCACTCCTCGAGATTGCGAACGATCATATGATGTCTCCGTAATAGATCCTGTCCGATCGGGCGCTCTTGCGCCCGACCGCCGGTGTCACCTGCGAGGCTCCCCCGCAGAGCAGCCTATCAGCTCAGCGCCTGACGCGCGCTCTCCTCGAGGATGGCCAGGCCCTGCTCCAGGTCCTCGTCGGTGATGGTCAGCGGGCAGAGACACTTGACCACTTCGCCATCCTGGCCGCTGGTCTCGATGACCAGGCCGTTCTCGAAGGCCTGGTGGGTGATCTTGTCGGCGATCTCGCCGGTGCCCACATCGATGCCGCGCATCAGGCCGCGGCCGCGCACGCTGGCCTCGATGCCCTGGGTGCCGAGCCAGGCGGCGATCTTGGCGAAGCGCTCGGCAACGACCTCGCCCTTGCGCTGGACGTCGCGCTCGAAGGCATCGTCGCGCCAATAGTGGTTCAGGGCGGCGGCGGCGGTGGTGAAGGCCAGCGCGAAGCCGCGGAAGGTGCCGTTGTACTGACCCGGCTTCCAGGCGTCGAGCTCCGGGCGCATCAGCACCTGGGCGAACGGCAGGCCGAGGCCCGAGAGGGACTTGGAGTTGGTGACGATATCGGGCACCACGCCGGCGTGTTCGAAGCTGAAGAACTTGCCGGTGCGGCCGCAGCCCGCCTGGATGTCATCGACGATCAGCAGGATGTCGTGGGCGCGGCAGATCTGCTCCAGGCGCTTGAGCCATTCGGGGCTGCAGGCGTTGATGCCGCCCTCCCCCTGCACGGTCTCGACGATCACGCCGGCCGGCACGTCGAGGCCGCCGGACTTGTCGGTGAGCAGCTTCTCGAAGTAGTCCAGGGTGTCGGTGCCGTCACCCAGGTAGCCATCGTAGGGCAGGAAGGTGCCGCCCACCGTCGGCACGCCGCCGGTGGCCTCGCGGAACTTGCGGTTGCCGGTGGTGGCCAGCGCCCCCATGGTCACGCCGTGGAAGCCGTTGGTGAAGGTGACGATGTTGTGGCGACCCTTGGCGTTGCGCGCCAGGCGGATGGCCGCCTCGACGGCGTTGGTACCGGTGGGCCCGGGGAACTGCACCTTGTAGTCCAGCCCGCGGGGCTTGAGGATCACCTCCTCCAGGGTCTCGAGGTAGTGGCGCTTGGCCTCGGTCCAGAAGTCCAGGCCGTGGATGATGTTGTCCTCGGCCAGGTAGTCGAGCAGCGCCTGCTTGATCTGGGGATTGTTGTGGCCGTAGTTGAGGGTGCCGGCACCGGCCAGGAAGTCGATGTACTCGCGGCCATTCTCGTCGGTGAGGCGCGCATTCCTGGCCCGGGTGAAGACCACCGGGAAGGAGCGTGAGTAGGTCCGGACTTCGGATTCCATGCGTTCGAGGATCTGGGTCTGCATTGGCGACCTCCTGTCGGTAGGTGAGTAGCGGAAAAAAGGCGTGCGCATGCCGTGACCGGTCACGAGACCGGCCAGGCGTCACGATGGGGGATCAGATGCGATCGGTCTGGAAGGGGCCGATGCGCACCAGGTTCTCCGGGTCGTGCTCCCCACCGAGCTGGTCGGTGGAGAAGTACTCGCGGCTGTTGAGCGGCGCCTGCCAGCGATCGGCGAGGCGGCGGAACAGCCCCCAGGAGGCCTGGTTGTCGGGGGTGATGGTGGTCTCGAGGTGATGCACCTCGGCCAGTTCGGGGCGTGACATGACAGCCTCGACCAGGCGGCGGGCCAGCCCGGTGCCGCGGGCCTTCTCGCCCACCGCCACCTGCCACAGGAAGTAGGTATCCGGGGCGTTGCTCTTCACGTAGCCGGAAACGAAGCCGACGATCTCGCCCTCCTCGTCGGTGGCCACCGCGCAGCTGTCGCGGAACTGGGTGGCCAGCAGCAGGTAGGCATAGGCGGAGTTGACGTCCAGCGGAGGACAGGACTTGACCAGCTCGTAGATGCCCCAGCCGTCATCGGGGTTGGGCTTGCGGATGAAGAGCGAGGTGCTCTCGGCGCCGACCACCGCATCGGCCACGCTCGGGCGGGCCAGGTCGGCGGAGGGAGTGAAGGGCTCGGTTGTTGTCATCATGGGCAGGTTCGCTGTGCGAATTTGGGAAGGATTATACCAGCGGCGGGCGATAATTCAAATCTGGGGTTATTTTCCACGCCATTATCTATAACGAAAAATTATGCAATGCGCGCTGCCGGCAGCGAAACCGCCTGCCAGGGCCAGGGGAGCCGTGCCTTTCCGCCTATCGCGCCCTCCTCCCCTGCAGTCTAGTCCAGCCCGCTGTGTTAGGTGCTGCCACCCAAACGCCATCGGGCCACCCGAAGGTGGCCCGATGGCGTGGTGAACCGAGGTGAAGAAGGCTCAGCGCCGCGTCGGCGTACGCAGGGTGACGAACTCCTCGGCGCCGGTGGGGTGGATGCCCACGGTGGCGTCGAAATCGGCCTTGGTAAGGCCCGCCCGCACGGCGATGGCGATGCCCTGGATCACCTCCCCGGCCTCCTCGCCCACCATATGGGCGCCCACCACCACGTCGCTTTCGTCATCCACGATAAGCTTCATCAGGCAGCGCTCCTGGCTGCCCGAGAGGGTGTGCTTCATGGGGCGGAAGTCGGTGACGTAGACGCGGATCTCGCCGCACTGCTCGCGGGCCTGCTCCTCGGAGAGCCCCACGGTGCCGATGTTGGGATGGCAGAACACCGCGGTGGCAATGTTGCGGTAGTCCAGAGGGGCCGCCGGCGGGGTGTCGCCGAAGTGGTGGGCCACCAGGTGCATCGCTTCGGCCAGGGCCACCGGGGTCAGCTCGAGGCCGCCGGTGACATCGCCGAGCGCCAGGATTGAGGGCACCGAGCTCTCGAAGCGGTCGTTCACCGCGACGTGGCCGCTCTCGGTGAGTTCGACCCCCAAGGCATCGAGGCCGAGTCCCGCCAGATGCGGTCGGCGCCCGGTTGCGGCCAGCACGGCGTCCACCTCCAGCACCTCGCCGCTGGTCAGGGTCACCGCCAGGCCGCCCTCGACCCGTTCGATGCGCTCGATGTTGGTCTCGAAGTGGAGGTTGACCCCCTTGGCGGCCATCTGGTCGCGGGTGAACTCGCGAACCTGCTGGTCGAAGCCACGCAGGAACAGCTCGCCGCGATAAACCAGATGGGTCTCGCTGCCCAGGCCGTTGAAGATGCTGGCAAACTCCACGGCGATGTAGCCGCCTCCCAGCACCAGGAAGCGCTCGGGGAAAGCATCGAGATCGAACACCTCGTTGGAGGTCAGAGCCAGGTCGCTGCCCGGGAACTCCGGCACGAAGGGCCAGCCGCCCACCGCTACCAGGATCTTCTCGGCACGGTGGGTCTCGCCGGCCACCTCGACGGTGTGGGCATCGAGGACCCGGGCGCGCCCGTTGATCAGGCGGACCCCGGCACCCTCCAGCAGGCGCCCGTAGATGCCGTTGAGGCGCTTGATCTCGCCGACCTTGTTGTCGCGCAGGGTCGCCCAGTCGAACTGCGGCGTCTCGCCGAGCTGCCAGCCGAAGCCAGCGGCGTCCTCGAAGGCGTCGTGGAAGTGGGCGGCGTAGGAGTAGAGCTTCTTGGGCACGCAGCCCACGTTCACGCAGGTGCCGCCGAGATAGCGATCCTCGGCCACGGCGACCCGGGCGCCGCTGGCCGCGGCGGTACGCGCCGCCCGCACGCCGCCGGAGCCGGCGCCGATCACGAAGAGGTCCCAGTCGTAGTGGGAGTCGGTAGGCTCGGACACGAGATTCTCCTGTTGCTGGGGGCCCTGGGCCCGATACGTCGTGGCGGCATGATAACAGCCGGCCCCCGGCCCCGGCAGGCGGCGATTTGACCCAGTGCGTCTCGACCGGGTAAAAACCTCCGCCAACGGTCGCACGGCCCCTGCACCTTGATAAGAGCCCCCGCCATGAAGAAGGAAATCCACGGCCTGCTGGAGAACAACCGCCTTTGGGCCGAGAAGGTCTGCCGTGACGATCCGGAGTTCTTTGCCCGCCTCTCCCGGCAGCAGAACCCCGACTACCTGTGGATCGGCTGCTCCGACAGCCGCGTGCCGGCCAATCAGATCATCTCGCTGCCGCCCGGCGAGGTCTTCGTGCACCGCAACGTCGCCAACCTGGTGCACCACAACGACCTCAACGCCCTCTCGGTGCTGCAGTACGCCGTCGAGGTGCTGGGGGTGCGCCATATCATGGTGGTGGGCCACTACGGCTGTGGCGGGGTGAAGGCCGCGGTCACCGGTGGCGATCACGGCATGGTGGACATCTGGCTACACTCGGTGCGCGAGCTCTACAGCCGCCACCGCGAGGCGCTGGCGTCGCTCTCCCTGGACGACCAGGTGAACCGCATGTGCGAACTCAACGTCGAGGCCCAGGTGATGAACCTGTGTCGCACCAAGATCATCCAGTACGCCTGGCAGCGTGGCCAGGAGGTCTCGGTGCACGGCTGGGTCTACGGACTGGCGGACGGCCGGGTCAAGGATCTCGCCTGCAGCATCCCAGGCCTCGACCAGATCGAGGCCCTCTACCGCATCGAGGGGCTCTCCCCGGCCGGCTAGTAGCGATAGCGGCGGTGGCAGCTGCGGCAGGTCAGGCTGAGATCGGAGAGCTCCCGGGTCGCCAGGCGGTAGTCCTCCGCCTCGGCGGCCTCGCGCAGGGCCGCGACCCGCTCCTCCAGGGCCGTGAAGCCCGCCTCGAACTCCTCCCACTCCTCCCAGATGCGCGCGCGGGCCTCGGAGCCCCGTCCGTGGCTGCCCTCGATGAAGGCGGGCAGCAGGTGCGCGCCGCTGGCGAACTCGGCGAGTTCCGCCAGGCGCGGCTCGGCGCCGCGGGCGTCCCGGTTGTTGACCAGGTCGAAGCGCAGCTGGCGCACCAGGCGCTCGATGCCCTTGAGCTCCTCGCGGCGCCAGGTGACGGCCTCGCGCGGATCCTCGAAGCGGGGCCCCTCCCCGTTCGGCGACTCGGCCTGCAGCGGACCGGCCAGCGCCACGCCTGTCGCCAGGACGGCCATCAGCGATTTCCGCAGCATCAGCATCTTGTTCCTCCCCGTGTGAGTCATGCGCTGCGCATGATGCCAGTCGCACCGCGTCATGTCTGCCCTGCCCGTCTTACCTGAGGGGCGCTACAATGCGACCAGGCAGCGCATCGGCTCACCTCCCTGCCAGGATCCGACCCCATGACCGAACGTGATCGCCAGCAGCACGCCCATCTGAGCGCCCTGACCCAGGCCTACGCCGAGGTGCTGGGGGCCCAGGGGTTCGACGGCGTGCTGCTCTACAGCGGCCGGCCGGCCCGCCATTTCGGCGATGACCAGCATGCCAGCTTCACCGCCTATGGCCACTTCGTGCACTGGACCGGCCAGGCGCAGCTGGCCCACAGCTGGCTGCTGATCCGCCCGGAGGAGCCGCCGACCCTCTATCTGCATGCCCCACAGGACTTCTGGCACCTCCCCGCCGAGCTGCCCGAGGAGCCCTGGGTCGCGAGCCTTCGGGTGGAGAGGTGCAAGACGACCGAGCCCCCGTCGCTGCCCCCCGGGCGCTTCGCGGTGCTGGGGGACCTCGACAGCGGGATGGCAAGGGCGCTAGGCGCCGAAGCCAATCCCCCGGGCCTCGTGGCCGCGCTCGACGAGCGCCGGGTGTGCAAGAGCGACTACGAGGTGAGCTGCCTGCGCGAGGCCAACCGCCGTGCCCTGGCCGGCCACCTGGCCGCGCGGGAGGCGTTCGAGGCAGGCGGCGCCGAGCTCGATATCCAGCTGGCGTACCTGGCCGCGGCCCGCCAGCGCGAGAGCGAGCTGCCCTACCCCAACCCCCCAACATCGTCGGGCTCAACGCCCACGCCGGGGTGCTCCACTACCAGCACTACGACACGGCGCCGCCACCGGTACGGCACAGCCTGCTACTGGATGGCGGCAGGCGCTTCCGGGGCTACTGCGCCGACATCACCCGCACCTGGGCCGGCCCCGCGGCGGCGCCCGAGTTCGCGCCGCTGATCGAGGGCGTCACCGCGCTGCAGCAGCGGCTGATCGCCGGGCTCGCCCCCGGGGTGAGCTACGTGGGCCTGCACGCGCGGATGCACGAGGAGCTCGCGGCACTGCTGGTGTCCCACGGCCTGGTGGCGGCCTCGCCCGAGGCAGTGCTGGCGAGCGGCTTGACCCGCGCCTTCTGCCCCCATGGGCTCGGCCACCTGCTCGGCGTGCAGGTCCACGACGTGGCCGGCCGGGTGAGTGCCGACGGTGAGCCACTGCCGCCCCCGGCCGAACATCCGGCGCTGCGCCTCACCCGGGAACTGGAAGCCGGCATGGTGGTCACCATGGAGCCGGGGCTCTATGTCATCCCCATGCTGCTGGAGGCCCATCGCCACCGGACCGAGGTGAACTGGGGTCGGGTGGAGCGCCTGGCGGACCACGGTGGCATCCGCATCGAGGACAACGTGCTGGTGACCGCCGAGGGCCCGGACAACCTCACTCCCCAGGAGGCGTGAGCCCGCTATGACCGGTCAGCTGCATCGCGCCGACTTCGTCCCTCCCGCGGGGCTGGCCAACCGCCACGTCCAGACCCTGCTGCCCCGCCTGCTGCCGCGGCGCCATCTGCCGCATCGCTGGGAGACCCTGACGCTGCCGGATGGCGACTTCGTGGAGCTGGCCTGGGTGGCGCCGGGTCCCACGGCCCCGGACGCGCCTCTGTTCCTGCTCTTCCACGGCCTGGAGGGCTCCTTCGACTCCCCCTATGCCCGCGAGCTGCTGGCCGCGGCCGACGCCCTGGGCTGGCGGGCGGTGCTGATGCACTTCCGCGGCTGCGGCCGTCGGCCCAACCGGCTGCCGCGGGCCTACCACAGCGGCGACACCGCCGACGCCTACTGGCTGATCGGCCAGCTGGCCCACCGCTACCCCCGCGCCCTCAAGGTGGCCGCGGGGGTCTCGCTGGGCGCCAACATGCTGGTCAAGCTGGTGGCCGAACAGGGGGGCGACGGCCTCGACCTGGCCGGCGCCATCGCCATCAGCGCCCCGCTGGATCTCGCCGCCAGCGCCGACTGCCTGCAGCGCGGCTTCGCCCGGGTCTACGAGCGCCACCTGCTCGCCTCGCTCAAGGCCAAGACCGCCGGCCGGCTGAGTGACTTCCCGCTGGCGCTCGATGGTGAGCGACTCGGGCGGCTGCGCACCCTGCGCGACTATGACGACGCCGTGACTGCGCCGCTGCACGGGTTCCGCGACGCGGCGGACTACTACCGCCGCGCCTCGGCGGGCCGCTGGCTCGGCGAGCTGGAGTTGCCGACCCTGATCCTGCATGCCGAGGATGATCCCTTCATGCCCGGAGACCTGTTCGAGCGGCTGCCGCCCCCGGGGGCGGCGGTGCGGGTCGAGCTGGCCCGCCAGGGTGGCCATGTGGGCTTCATGGAGTGGCGCGAGGGGCGACTGCGCTCCTGGCTGGCGCGCCGGGTGAGCCGCCAGCTCGAGGACTGGGCGCCGACCTTCGCCGGCCGGCCTCGTCGCCTGGCCGCCGAGAGCGAACCCCCCGGTCGCTGAGGGCTACCCTCGGCGGCAAGGGTGGCCCTCAGCCCTTGAGCCGGTGGCCGAAGTGCTGTGCCAGCTTGTGACGCTTGGGGGGAATCACGTACTGGCAATAGGCATTGCCGGGGCTCTTCGTGAAGTAGTCCTGGTGATAGTCCTCGGCGGGATGGAACACCGCCAGGGGGGCCACCTCGGTGACGATGGGGGCCGCGTAGTCGACCGCCAGCGCATCGATCATCTCCCGCGCCTCCCGGGCCTGGTCCTCGTCCAGGGTGTAGATCGCCGAGCGGTACTGGGTACCCACGTCATTGCCCTGGCGGTTTGGCGTGGTGGGGTCATGCAGGGCGAAGAAAATCATCAGCAGGTCGCGAAATCCGATCACCGCCGGGTCATAGGTCAGCTCGACCACCTCGGCGTGGCCGGTGGTGCCGCGGCAGACCGCCTCGTAGGTCGGCGCCGGGTCATCGCCCCCGGCATAGCCGCACACCACCTGCTCCACGCCCTCCACCAGGCGGAAGCTGGCATCCAGGCACCAGAAGCAGCCGCCGCCCAGCACGCAGGTTTCCATCGCCATCGTCTCGTCCCTCCCGGGTTGTCGCTATCAATCTTGCTCGGTGATCCTCGGCGGCTTGCCGGGACGGCTGAAGGCGTAGACCAGGTCCACCGCCTGGGCCGCCCCGGAGACCGCCTGCAGGTAGAGGTTGCGCCACAGGGTATAGCGTAGCGTCAGCTCGGCGATCGGCGAGAAGACCCCGACCCCGTAGCTGATGCGCAGGTCATCGGTGAGCTGCCCGGTCACCACCACCTGGCTCTCCTCGCCGGTACCGGCGGTCTCCAGGGCGAGATCAGAGATGCCGAAGGCCTCGCCGATGGCGCCCACGGCGCCGCCGGTCTGGCCCAGGGTCAGGCCGATCAGGGCCTGGGTCAGGGCGCCGTCGGTATCGCTGTCGTCCGGGGCGCGGCCGCGCAGCAGGTAGGAGAGCGCCCGCGCCTCGTCCATGGCGGGCTCGGAGAAGACCCGCAGCTGCGGCTCCGCGGCGGTGCCGGTGACGCGCAGCCCGGCGATCACGCCGTCCTGGGTGACGTTGGGGTTGCGGATCGCCTCGAAGCTGAGCAGCGGCTGGTCCGGCGGGCCGCTGAACAGCAGCTGCCCCTCGCGAATCAGCAGGTCCTGGCCGTAGGCCCGGAAGCGGCCGTCCACCAGGCTGACATCGCCGAACAGCTGCACCGGCCCGCTCTGCTGGCGGACCTCCAGGGTGCCGGAGAGGCCGGACTCCAGGCCATAGGCCGACAGCTGCATATCGGGGCCCAGGCGCAGGTTCAGCTGTACATCGACCGCCATGCCGGCCCGAGCCAGGGCCTCGGCGGCCTCCTCACCGGGTTCGCCCGCGGCCGCCTCGGCGGCCCGCTGGGCCTGGCGCCGCGCGCGCTCCTCGTCGCGGCGGGTGATGATGATCTCGTCCGGGCTCGGCGACACGGCGGAGGGCGGCAGCTCGCCCACCTCCAGCCTCGCCCAGGGCACCCGCACCTCGCCACGCACCTGCAGCAGCAAGGGCGTCACCAGCACGGTCATGTCCGGGGCCAGGCGCAGGCGGCCGAAGGCCGGCAGTACCGCCAGCAGCGGCTGGTCGCGGCCATCCAGGGCGATGCTGATGCGCCAGTCGTCGGCGCTGGGCCAGGCGGCATCGCCGCGAATGGCCAGGCGCCCCTCCTCGGCGGCGATGAAGCCGTCTATGCGGCCCTGGTCGCCGCTGAGCGTGATCGCCACCTCCCCGTCGCGGACCTCCACCGGCACATCGGCACATCGGCCCCGCGCAGGCGCAGCCCGGCCAGGTCGATGCGACCGTCCAGGGAGGGCACCTGGGTGGTGCCGGTGATGGCCACCTGGCCATTCAGGCGCCCCTCCAGGGTCTCCATGCCCGCCACCAGGGTGCGATAGCGATCGAGGCGCAGGTCGTCCAGGCGCAGCTGGCCGTCGAGTCGTCCCGCCCCCGCCGGATCGTCGATGGTCAGCGCCAGGCCCACCTGCCCCGCCTCGGCCACGTTCAGGTCGAGGTCCACCTCGGCCCGCGCCTGGGTGGCGGAGACCCGAGCCGTCAGGCGTGAGGCCGGCAGCGACCAGGGCTGGCCGTAGGCATCGAGCCCCTCGACGGCCAGGTCGCTCTCAAGGCGCAGGTCGGCCTGCCAGGCGCTCCCGCCCTGGCGCCACTCGGCCACCAGGTCGAGCTCGCTTCCGCCCTCGAGGGTCCACTCCTCCGGCACCCATTCGTCGAGCAGCGACATGGGCAGGTCACGCAGGCTCAGCGCGGCGCGCCCGCGGTCGGCAGAGGCCTCGAGCGTCTCGACGAGGCAGAGCTCGCCGCCCTGCTCGCGACGCAGGCAGAAGGGCTCGGCTCTGACGCTGCCGGCGGGCAGGTTGGCCTCGAAGGCGATCGCCTCCGCCAGGCGGATGTCGCCGAACTCGGTATCGACCTCCAGCGGCGTGAGCGCGCCGCGATAGCGTTCCCGGGCCCCATCGAGTCCGCCCTCGAGGGCGAGGGCCGCACGCGACAGGGGCATGCCGCGACCGGCCTGGGCCGCCACGGTCAGGCGATGCTCGGAGAGGCGGCCGTCGAGCCCCAGGGTGATCTCGCTGAAGCGCTGGCCGGCGGCGTTGAGGCGCTCGAGCTCAAGGCTCACGTCGAGGGCAGGGTCCTCGATGCCGCTGATATCGGCGCTCAGGCGCAGCGAGTCCACCCGATGCTGGGCGAAGGCCAGGTCGTCGCCGCCGAGCTCGAGGTCGAGCTGGGGCGCTTCGAGGCTGCCACCGGCGGCGAAGCGCCCGGCCAGGGTGCCGGATAGCTCGTCGTGGAGGCTCCCGAGGTTGGGCATGTCCAGCTCGCCGGCCAGGTCGATGAGGGCCTCGCTGACCCGGCCGGCGGCATTGAGGCGATTCTCCCCCTGGCGGAAGTCGAGGGTGTCGATCTCCCAGCGCATGTCGCTGTTGCCGCTCAGGCGTGCGTCGAGGGCCAGCGGCAGCTCCTGGAGCACGCCGCTGATGGAGAGGGTCGGGATGGCCAATTGCCAGCCCTCTGCCGACTGGGTGAAGCTCGCCGCGATGTCGCCGTCGAGGCGCCCGTCGAGCCCCTCCACGAAGCGCCCGGGCTCCACGCGATCCAGGCGCGCCACGGCCTCCACCGCCAGCTCCTCGGCCCAGTCGACGCGTCCGCGGGTCACCAGGGAGCCGCCGGCGAGGCTGATCGAGAGCGGGGTCCAGGCGAAGTGCTCGAGATCGCCGCTGCCGGCCAGCGCCACCCGGGTGAAGGGGACCTCGGGGCCCTCCACCATCAGCGAGGCGGCCAGCCGGTAGTCGGTCAGGCGGCCCTCGGCGCGCAGCGTCAGCTCCTCTACCAGCCAGGGCTCGGGGGCGGCCTCCTCCTCCTCCGACATGGCGCCGGGCAGCGGCCACTGCACCAGGTCGCTGGCCAGCGAGGCGCTGAAGGGCAGCGTCGGCTCCAGCGCATCCAGTCGCGCATCCAGGGCGGCGTTGACTGGCCCCTCCAGCTGCAGCCGCACCAGCAGCTCGGCCAGGCTGCCGTCCAGGGCCAGGTCGATGCGCTGTCCGGCAAGCTCGGGAAGGCGGTCCGGCAACCACAGGGCGCTCTGCAGTCGCGCCTCGAGCGGGTAGTCATCGCGCAGCGAGACCCGCGCCTGGAGGCGGGCATCGGCGTCGCGGCTGCTCACCTCCAGGGGGTGGAGCTCCACGTCGTGACCGCTGGCGGAGAGCGTCAGGGCCAGGCGCCGTATGCCGTACTCCACGGCGCCTTCCACGGCGCTGTCCTCCACCAGCAGCTCCGGGACCTCCAGGCGCAGCGGCAGGTGGATCTCGGGCAGCTCGCGACGGGGCTGCTCGGCGAGCGGCGTGGCGGCGAGCCCCTCGAGCTCCGCGGCCACTTCCGCCGGCAACGGCGAGCGCACGGCGATGGCGGCATCGATGGCGGCGGCGGCGATGCGCGGCCCCTCGTGCTCGGCCTCGCTCAGGGCGAGCCGGGCGCCCGGCGACAGGGGCAGCAGCAGCCGCATGCCGGCCAGGCGCGTGGGGCGCAGGGTGACGCTCTGCTCCTCGGCCAGCGCTCCGCTGGTGAAGGTGTCCCAGCGCAGCCGGGTGCCATCGGCCAGCATCACCTCCACATCGTTGAAGGCCAGGGTGCGCAGCTCCACCGGAAACGGCAGACGGATCTCCTCCAGGGGCTCGCCGGCGGGCGCCGGGTCGTCGTCGCCCTCCTCGCCCGCCCCGACTCGGATCCGAGCGCCGTCCACCGCCAGGGTGTCCAGGCAGAGCCGCCCCTGCAGCAGGCAGTCGTCGGCCCAGGCGAGCTCGAGGCGCTCGAGCGCCACGCGGGCCGGACCGGCCTCGAGCTTGAACCCGTGCAGCACCAGGCGATCGAGCGGCGCGCCCTCATGGCTCTCCAGCTGGTAGAACCCCTGGCGCGCCCCGGCATCCAGCAGTAGCCCCGTGCCCCAGGGGGAGAGCGCCAGGCCCAGGGCCAGGATGGCCAGCCCCAGCAGGGTGAGCGGCAGCAGGATCAGCAGGCGAAACAGGGCCCAGAGCAGGCTCAGAACTCTGGACCGATGGCGAAGTGGATGCGCCACGCATTGTCCTCGTCGTCGAAGGGGTGAGCGATGTCGAAACGGATGGGGCCCACCGGAGAGATCCAGCGAACGCCGAGGCCGGCACCGGTGTTGAGGTCATCGGGCCCCCACTCCTCGAAGGCGTCGCCGGTGTCGACGAAGGCGGCGCCCCACCAGTCGCCGGTCAGCCGTCGCTGCAGCTCCACGCTGGCGGTCAACAGCTGCTGGCCACCGGTCAGCTTGCCCTCCTCGTTGCGGGGCGAGAGGCTCTCGTAGCCATAGCCGCGCACGCTGCGGTCACCGCCGGCGAAGAAGCGCAGCGAGGGGGGGATCTTGCTGAAGTCATCGGTCTCGATGGCGCCGATGCCCATGCCGGTCACCAGGCGCATGTCGTCGCCGAACAGGCGGATCCACTGGGTCTCGCCGGTCACGCGCAGGAAGTCGGCGTCGGAGCCCCAGGCGCCGTCGGAGACCTCGAAGGCGATGCGCTGGCGATCCCCCCAGGTGGGGAAGGTGGGATTGCGGGTCCGGGTCCGCGACCAGCTGACGCCGGGGTAGAGGATCACCACCTGCTCGTCGTCGCCGCCCTGGGTGAAGTCCTCGAAGGTACTGCGCACGTAGATCGTCTGCACCCAGCGGTTCTCGAACTCCCAGCGCCGCGCGCCCTCGAGGGTCGCCTCCAGCGAGCGGGTATCCTTGTTGTCGCGATGCCGAAAGCCGTACTGGAAGCGGTAGCTGTCGCGCAGCGGATCATCCAGCGGCATGCTGTAGACCCCGGAAAAGCGCTGCTCCGGCGCCGAGATGAAGAGGTCGTGGTCCAGCCCATGGCCATAGCGGTTGATCCACGGCTGGTCCCAGGAGAAGCGCAGCCGCGGCCCCACGTCAGTGGCGAAGCCCACCCCCACCTCGAACTGGTGACGATCGGCCGGTGTGAGGGTGACGTCGACCGGCACCTCGGGGGGGCCGCGACGCCCCACCGCGGCGGCCGCGTCGACCGCGGCCATGGTCAGGGTCGGCGTCTCGACCTCCGGGGGCGAGGCCTCGAGCTCGCCCCACCAGCCGTCTGCCTCGGCTGACGCGGCGTCGGCGTCTGCGTCGGCGTCGCGAAACAGCGCCTCGCCCTCGATCAGCCGGGGGCGCACGGTGATCGAGCCGAACCAGCGGGTCTGGCCGAGGCCCTGGTTGTAGCGAGCCAGCTCGCCGGCCAGGTAGGGGTCGCCGGGGGCGAAGGTCAGCATGTTGCGCAGGCGCTCGGGCTCGATATGGCTGCCGCTCAGGGTGACGTTGCCGAAGCGATAGCGGGGCCCGCTGTCCAGGGCGAGGTAGAGCCGCGCGCTCTCGGCGAAGGGGCGTACCTCCATGCGGCGGTCGGTGAAGCGCCAGTCGAAGTAGCCCCGCTCCAGGGACAGGTTGGCCAGCCGGGCTCGCAGGCGGTCGTAGGGGGCATGCACCAGGGGGTCGCCCACGGCCAGGGGAAAGGCGTCGATGGCCTCCTGGAAGGGTGGGTCCTCGCGGGCATCGCCGGCCAGGCGAAAGGAGAGGCGCTCGATGGTGACGCGGGGGCCGGGGTCGATGGCCAGCTCGACGTGGCGCGGCGGGTCGCGGTCGTCGAGGCGCAGCCGGATATCGGGCTCGTAGTAGCCGTAGACCCGCATCGCCTCGCGGGTGCGGCGCTGGGCCTCGCCCTCGACCCGGGCGCGGCTGAACTGCTCGGGGTCCAGCCCGTCCAGGTAGTGGCGGATGTTCTCGGCCACGTTGCCGTCGATGCCGTCGATGCGAACATCCAGGGCAAGGGCCCCGCCCGGCATCAGGGCAAGGGCCGCCACCAGAGTCGCGGTTCCCAGGCGTTTTCCCACATGATCTCCCATCTCTCGACGCCTTCGCTCCATGCGACTCGTTTTCCCGCCCCCATGGCAAGTCGCCATCAGGGACGCAGGGCCTCCAGGCGCGCACTCAGCGCAAGCTGGCTGCGCCGCAGCTCCCCGACTTCCACCGCCAGGGCCGCGAGGCGGGCCGCCAGGGCCTCCTGCGCGCTGCCCTCATCATCCCTTGCCGCGGCGAGGGCTTCAACCTCCCCTCCCAGGGCGGCCAGCTGCTCCTCGAGGCTCTGACGCTGACGCTCGGCGGCCTCCTCGGCCTCGGAGAGGCGCTCGGCCAGGGCCTGCTGGTCGGCCTCGAGGCGCGCCACGGCCTCGTCCTGGCCGCTCTCGACGGCCAGCTGGCCGAGTCGCTCGTCCAGCGCGTCCAGGCGACGGCGCTCGCTGGCCTGGACCTCGGCCAGGTCGTCCAGCTGGCCGCGCTGGGCCTCGAGGGCATCGCCCAGGGCGGCCCGCCCCTCTGCGCCGGCGCGCTCCAGGGCATCCAGGGAGAGCTGGGTCGCCGCCAGCATCGCCTCGCGGGTGGCGGCGGCCTCGGCGATGCGCACGAGGCGCTGCTGAAGGGCGTCGTGGCGGGCCTCCTGGGCCTCCAGCCCCGCGGCAAGGTCCTCCTCGAGCACCGCCAGCAGCCCGTCGTGGGCTTCGTCGCGACGCACGAGGGCCGTCAGGCGTGCCTCGATGTCGGTGAGCGCCTCGCCCTCGCCGAGGGCCGCGTCGAAGCGCGCATGGACATTGGAGAGCTCCCCGGAAAGCCGGGCCACTTCGGCATCGAGGCGCGCACGCTCCTCCCAGGCCAGATAGCCCGCCCCGCCCCCGGCGGCGGCCAGCCCCAGGACCAGCAGCCACAGCGGCCATACCCGGGGCGGCGGCGGTCTCCGCCAGCGCCGGGAGGCCAGGCTGGCCTCGGGATCGGGGACGATGGAGGCGGCATGACGGCGGTCCTCATGGCGATCAGCCATGGTCAACTCCTTCTCTGGCGGTGGGCGGGGGGCACAATTGGCGCCCCCTGCGACGGGTGCTATGATGCCGCGGCACCCTGTACAGCGTCGCCGTAGTGTAAGGTTTTTTTGCCCCACGGCGCACGGGGTCCGGCCAACGGAGCGGCCCCCTTGAAGTCCAGGCAAGGAATACCCACCATGGACGATCGCTGTGACTCATTGTGACGACCCGAGGAGAAACCTGAATGGCATTTGAACTGCCCGCCCTGCCGTACGACAAGAACGCTCTGGAGCCGCACATCTCCGCCGAGACCCTCGAGTACCACTACGGCAAGCACCACCAGGCCTACGTGACCAAGCTCAACGAGCTGACCGAAGGCACCGCTGATGCCAGCAAGTCTCTGGAAGAGATCATCAAGTCCTCCTCCGGCGGCCTCTTCAACCAGGCGGCCCAGGTGTGGAACCACACCTTCTACTGGCACTGCCTGGCGCCCAACGGCGGCGGCGAGCCCTCAGGCGCCCTGGCCGACGCCATCAACGCCAAGTTCGGCTCCTTCGAGAAGTTCAAGGAGACCTTCAACGCCAACGCCGTGGCCAACTTCGGCTCCGGCTGGACCTGGCTGATCAAGACCGAGGACGGCGGCGTCGACATCGTCAACACCAGCAACGCCGACACCCCGATCGCCCATGGCCAGACCCCGCTGATGACCATCGACGTGTGGGAGCATGCCTACTACATCGACTACCGCAACGCCCGTCCGAAGTACCTGGAGAGCGTGTGGAACGTGCTGAACTGGGAGTTCGTCGCCCAGAACTTCGCCGGCTGATCGGCAGGCACGTCAGGCGTCGCTGACGCCCGGTAGAGACGAGCGGCCCCGCCATTGGCGGGGCCGCTTGCTGTGATGGGAAGGCCCGAGACGGTCAGGGATCCGCGCGACGGCCGATGCCCCGATAGTGCAGGCCCTGGGCGGCCACCCAGCCCGGGTCGAAGATGTTGCGGCCATCCAGCAGCAGGCCCTCCCCCAGCAGGCCGGCGAGCCGTTCCCAGTCGGGGTTCCAGTAGGCCTTCCATTCGGTCACCAGCATCAGCGCGCAGGCGCCCTCGCAGGCGACGTGGGGATCGCCGTCGAACACCTCCAGCAGCGGCTGCTCGCCCACCTCATCCAGCAGTGCCGGAATCGCCGCGGGATCGTGGAGCCGGACCCGCACCCCCTCCGCCCACAGCGCCCGCAGCAGGCGCAGCACCGGGGCATGGTCGATGCGCGCCGTGCCAGGCTTGAACGCCGCACCCCAGATGGCCACGGTGCGCCCCTCGAGGCGACCATGGAAGTGAGACCACAGCTTGCGGAACAGGGTCTCCTTCTTGTGCTCGTTGATGTCGAGCACCTGCTCGAGCAGCGCCGAGCGCCGCCCGCTGGCGGACTGGACGTCGGCCAGGCGCATCAGGTCCCGGGAGAAGTTGGGGCCGCCGAAGCCGCAGCCGGGGTAGAGATACTCGTAGCCGATGCGGGAATCCGCCCCCATGCCCCGGCGCACGTACTCGACGTCGACGCCCAGGCTGTCGGCCAGGCCGGCCATCTCGTTCATGTAGCTGATGCGGGTGGCCAGCATGCCGTTGATGGCGAACTTGGTGAGCTCGGCGGCGCGGCGCGGCATGCGCTGGATCACCTCGCTGCGGCGGTTGAAGGCCCGCAGCAGCTCACGCATCTGCGCCTCGGCGGTGGCATCGTCGCTGCCGAGCAGCCAGCGCCCGGGGCGCGTGAAGGTGTCCCAGGCGCGCCCCTCCTCCAGCAGGTCCGGCAGGGAGACCGTCCGGCCGCGGCCCTCGAGCTGGGCCTCCAGGCGCTCGGTCTCGCCCACCGGGAAGGTGGAGTTGTTGACCACCAGCAGGGTCGCGGCGCCGCCGGCAAGGGCGGCCAGCAGGGGGGCCAGGTCGCCGCGCTGCCCGGGGGAGACCGCCAGCCAGAGCACCTCCTGGTCGGCGGGGCGCGCCGCCTCGAGGGTCTCGACAAGCCGCAGGCTGCCGCCCTGGCGGCTCTCCTCCAACTGGGCCAGCAGCCGGGGCTCGCGGCGCAGCCAGTCGGCGTGCTCGAGCTCTGCCCAGGGCGTCTCGGGATGGGGAAGCCAGGTGACGCGATGGCCCACCGAGGAGAGCGCGGCGGCGGCGGTGGCCGCGGCCAGTTCACTGCCATGGATCAGCACACGCATGGCGTCAGGCCTCGTCGGCGTAGCGGGTGAGCAGCTCGCGGAATCCCTCGCCGTAGCGGGCATGGCGGCGTCCGTAGGCGAGGATCGCTTCCAGGTAGCCGAGCTGGTGACCGCAGTCATAGGTCTTGCCGCGCATGCGGAAGGCACCGACGCCCTCGCGCTGGCGGAGGGTCTCGATGGCGTCGGTGAGCTGGATCTCGCCCCCGGCCCCCGGGGCCGTCTCGGCCAGCAGCTGGAAGATGCTGCCGGGCAGCGCGTAGCGGCCGATCACCGCCAGGTTGGAGGGCGCCTCCTCCACCGGCGGCTTCTCCACCACGCCGGCCAGCGGGTGCGACTCGCCGGGTGCGGGTGTCTCGCCCCCGGTATCGACGATGCCGTACTTGTAGGTCAGCTCGCGGGGCACCTCCTCCACCATCAGCTGGGCGCGGCCGCTGGCGTCGAAGGCACCGAGCATGCAGGCCAGGTCGTTGCGTTCGAGGCCCTCGGCATCCACCAGCACGTCGGGGAGCAGCACCGCAAAGGGCTCGTCGTCACCCACCACCGGGCGGGCGCAGAGCACGGCATGGCCGAGCCCCAGGGGCTCGGGCTGGCGCACGCTGATGATATTGACGTCCTCCGGCACGATGCTGCGCAGCTCGGCGAGCAGCTCGTGCTTGCCCTTGGCCTCGAGGCTCGCCTCCAGCTCGAAGTGCTTGTCGAAGTGGTTCTCGATGGCCGACTTGCTGCCATGGGTCACCAGCACGATATCGCGGATGCCGGCGGCGACCGCCTCCTCGACCACGTACTGGATCACCGGACGGTCAACGATGGTGATCATCTCCTTGGGAATTGCCTTGGAGGCCGGCAGGCAGCGGGTGCCGAAGCCGGCGACGGGAAGCACGGCCTTCTTGATCATGGTGAAATCCTTGTCCGTAACGTCATCGTCTGTGAATGGCCACGACGCGGCCGGACCCTGAGAGCCCCGCCGCGTCGCGCCAGGCGACTCCCGCCCCTGGCCATGGGAATGCGGCCTCAAGAGCGGGTAGAATGGTGCCATGATACCGGACGAGCCTGGCCCTGCCACTGTGCCGGCCAGGCAACATCCATGGTTAGGACTGCATCGTGATTCCTGAACGGAGAGCTCAGATGGGCGCAAGTCAGACGCAAGCGGGCAACGTCGACCCCGGCGAGATTGCCAAGTTCGAGGCCCTGGCCAGCCGCTGGTGGGACCCGGAGAGCGAGTTCAAGCCGCTCCATGAGATCAACCCGCTGCGCCTGGACTTCATCGATGCCCGCGCGGGCCTGGCCGGCAAGCGAGTGGTGGACGTGGGCTGCGGCGGCGGCATCCTGGCCGAGGCGATGGCCCATCGCGGCGCCCGGGTCACCGGCATCGATCTCGGCGAGGCGCCCCTGGCGGTGGCCAGGCTGCATGCCGAGGAGAGCGGCGTCGAGGTCGACTATCGCCGCATCAGCGTGGAGGCGCTGGCCGAGGAAAGGCCCGGCGAGTTCGACGTGGTGACCTGCCTGGAGATGCTCGAGCACGTGCCCGATCCGGCTTCGGTGGTGCGCGCCTGCGCCACCCTGGTCAAGCCCGGCGGTCAGCTCTTCTTCTCCACCCTCAACCGCAACCCCAAGGCCTATGCCCTGGCGATCCTCGGCGCGGAATACCTGCTGCGCCTGCTGCCCCGCGGGACCCACGACTACGAGAAGTTCATCCGCCCGGCGGAGCTGGCCGGCTGGTGCCGCGCGGCACACCTCGAGATCCAGGAGCAGAGCGGCCTGGTCTACAACCCGCTGACCCGGCGCTACCGCCTGCACCCCACCGACGTCTCGGTGAACTACCTGATGCACTGCCGCCGGGAGGCCGAGTGATCACCGCGACGCGTCCGGCCGCTCTGCTCTTCGACCTCGACGGCACCCTGGTGGATACCGCGCCGGACCTGGCCCGGGCCACCAATGCCCTGCGCGCCCACCATGGGCTCGCCCCCCTGCCCTATCCGGTGATCCGCGCCCAGGTCTCCAATGGCGGCAGCGCTCTGGTGACCCTGGCACTCGGACTCGCCAGGGAGGCCGAGGGCCACGACGAGGCGCGCACCTTCCTGCTCGCCGCCTACGGCGAGGCGGTGGCCGACGAGAGCCGCGTCTTCCCGCCGCTGGTGCGGCTGCTGGAGCAGTGGGAGGGTGCCGAGCGCCCCTGGGGCATCGTCACCAACAAGCCGCGGGCCTATGCCGAGCCTCTGGTGGCTGCCCTGGGGCTGGCCCCGGGGGCGCTGCTGTGTGCCGACGACCTGCCGGTGAAGAAGCCGGACCCAGCCCCGCTGCTGGAGGCCGCCCGCCGTCTTGCGGTGGCGCCCCAGGCCTGCTGGTACCTGGGCGACCACCTGCGCGACATCCAGGCCGCCCGCGCTGCCGGCATGGCGGCCGTGGCGGTGGGCTGGGGCTATGTGGAGGAAGGCGACGACTATCGCGCCTGGCCCGCCGATCTCTGGTTCGAGAGCGGCGAGGCGCTGGTGGCCGCGCTGCTGCAAGGATGACGGGAAACAGTGTGAGTGGCGCCGGGACAGGCCCGGTCGCCACGGGCGCAGACCCCGACCCGGCCACCAGGCCCACCGTGGTGGGCCTGGTCGACACCGCACAGGCCTGACCCCATGAGCCTGTTGTCGGGCGGTTACTCCTTCGGCGGCTGAGCGTCGAATGTCTCGCCGTTGTGGCCGCGGCTCTCCGCGCCCATCAGCCACAGGTAGGTGGGCATGATCTCCTCGGGAGTGCGCAGGGTCTCCGGCAGCTCGCCCGGGTAGGCCTGCTTGCGCATCTGGGTGCGGGTGGCGCCGGGATTCAGGCTGTTGACCCGCACGTTGCCCAGGTGCTCGACCTCGTCGGCCAGCACCTCCATGAACCCCTCGGTGGCAAACTTGGAGACCACGTAGGCCCCCCAGTAGGCACGCCCGCGGCGTCCGACGCTGGAGGAGGTGAACACCAGCGAGGCATCCGCGGACGCCTTGAGCAGCGGCAGCAGCGCCTGGGTCATCCAGACGGGACCGTTGAAGTTGACCTGCATCACCTGCTCCCACAGCTCCGGATTGTACTGCTCGAAGGGCGTGATGCGCCCCAGCAGGCCGGCGTTGTGCAGGATACCGTCGAGGCGGCCGAACTCCCGGTCCAGGGTCTCGGCCATGTCGTGGTAGTCCTTGAGGGTGGCGCCCTCGAAGTTGAGCGGGAAGATCGCCGGCTGAGGGCCGCCGGCGGCCTCGATCTCGTCGTAGACCTTCTCCAGCTTGGCGATGGTGCGGCCCAGCAGGATCACCGTGGCCCCGTAACGGGCAAAGGTCAGGGCTGCGGCCCGGCCGATCCCGTCGCCCGCGCCCGTTACCAGGATGATGCGGTCCTTGAGCAGGTCCGCAGGGGCCTGATAGTCGATCTTGCAGGTCGTCATGGGGTCTCCTTGGTGATCAGTTGCCGGACTGGCGCAGGAAGTCGTTGGCCAGGCCCGCCGCGGTGGTGTCCGGGTAGTCTTCGCGCACCCGTTCGAGCAGCTCGCGGCTGGCCTGGGGGTCGCCCTGGCGCGCCTTGAGCAGGCCCAGCTTGTAGAGGGAGTCGGGCACCTTGTTGCTCTGCGGGAAGTCGTCGAGCACGGTGCGGAACTCGCGCTCGGCCGCCTCGAGGTCGCCCTCCGCGGCGTGCAGCTCCCCCAGCCAGTAGTAGGCATTGGCGGTCAGGCTGTTGTCGGGGTGCTGGGCCACGAAGCGTTCGAAGGCGCCGATGGCCTCGCTGAACTCCCGGGCCTGGACCCTGGCGAAGGCCTGCTGATAGGCCTGCTGGGCCTCGGGGCTCGCGCCGCTGGGCGACGGTGCCTGGGCCACCTGGCGTGCGGCCTCGTCATCGACCTGAGCGCTCGCATCCCCGCCGACGCCGACCGGCGCTGTGGCGAGCCTGTCCTCGAGGTCCAGGTACTGGTCGCGAGTCTGGCGGCGCAGCTGCTCGAGCTGGTGCCGAAGCTCCTCGACCTGGCCACGCAGCTGACGAATCTCCTCTTCGTGCTGCTGGACCTGGTTGAAGATCACCAGGCTGCCGCCCGCGGCCTCGCGGGTTTCCGTCTGCTGGTAGAAGGTGCGCGGCTGGGAGGTGAGGTCTTCGACCACCGGCTGCTGCGCGACTGCGGGGAGCCATACGGACAGCGGGAGCACCAGGGCTCCCGCGCCGCACAGTCCTTTCAGACCGTGTTTCATGCGTGTCTCCATCGACGCGGGTGCCGACGACTCAGTAGGCGAAGACGACCCGACGGTTCTGGGCGTGGGCTTCCTCGTTCTGGCCGCGGGCGGCCGGACGCTCCTCGCCATAGCTCACCACTTCCATCTGGGAGGGGGACACGCCCTGCACGGAGAGGAAGCGCTCCACGGAGCGGGCACGACGCTCGCCCAGTGCCATGTTGTACTCGCGGGTGCCACGCTCATCGGTATGGCCCTGCAGGACCACGCGGGAGTTGCCGTTCTCGCGCAGGTAGCGGGCGTGGGCGGCCAGCACCGGCTCGAACTCGCTGCGGATGCGGTCGCTGTCGAACTCGAAGTAGATGGTGCGCTGCTGGGGGATGCGGCCATCGGCCTCCTGGCCTGCGGTGCCGCTGCCGAAACCGGTGCCGCCTACCTGGCTACCGGAGACGCCGCTGCCGGCCACGCCGTTGCCGGTGCGGGAACTGTCCATGGACCCGTCCTGGGTCCCGCCACTGCTGGAACAACCTGCCACGAAGGCCAGGGACAGAGCGACCGCCAGGGTCCTGGCGTAGGGCTTGAGTTGCATTGTGTTACTCCTTGCTGAATCGAAGAGCACCAACATCACTGTGGTCAGTTGAGAAAGGGAGACCATGCGGGTTCACGCACGTCGCCCGATGCGGAAGGCAGCCGGAAGGACGCACGTCCGTCGGCGGTCACTGCCCCCAATACCCCGCTGTTACCCTGCTGGGTGGCGAAGATTACCATGGTCCCGTTGGGGGCAACACTGGGAGATTCATCGAAACGCGAGTCGCTGAGCACCACCAGTCGCCCGCTGTCGAGATCCTGTCGCGCCACCTGGAAACCGTTGCTGGAACGGTGAATCAGGAAGATCGCTTCGCCATCCGGCGAGAAGCGCCCGCGGGCGTTGTAGTTGCCGGTGAAGGTGAGCCGCTTCTGCTCGCCGCTGGAGAAGTCGTGGCGGTAGAGCTGCGGCCCGCCGCTGCGATCCGAGGTGAAGAGCAGGCTGCGGCCGTCGGGCGCCCAGGCGGGCTCGGTATCGATGCTCGCGCTGTTGGTGATGCGCTGGAAGTCCCGGCTGGCGATATCCATCACGTAGATCTCCGGCCGCCCATCCTTGGAGAGGGACATGGCCAGGCGGCGGCCATCCGGTGACCAGGCCGGCGCCCCGTTGATGCCCTGGAAGGAGGTCGCGCGCACCCGCTGGCCCGAGGCCAGATCCTGGATATAGATCGCCGGCCGCTCGGTCTCGAAGGAGACATAGGCCAGGCGGCGCCCGTCGGGCGACCAGGCCGGCGACAGGATCGGCTCCCGCGAGCTCAGCACCTGCTGGCTGTTGCGACCGTCGGCATCCGCCACGTAGAGGGTGAACTGCATGTTGTCACCCACGCCCTGGGCCGTCACGTAGGCGATGCGGGTCGAGAAGGCACCGCGAATGCCGGTGATCGCCTCGAAGATCTGGTCGCTGATGTAGGGGGCGGCGCCGCGCAGTTCGTTCTGGTCGGCGGTGACCACCTCCCCCAGCATGCGGCGCTCGCCGCTGACGTCCATCAGCTCATAGCGCAGGCGGTAGCCGTTGCCTTCCCGGCTGGCGCGCCCCACCACCAGGTAGCGCACGTCCAGGCTGCGCCAGGTGCCATAGCGCACCTCGTCGCTCTCGCTGGGGCGGTCGATCATCTGGCGGCGCGGCAGCGGGTCGAAGTAGCCGCTGCGCTCCAGATTGTCGTGGATCACCTGGGCGACGTCCTCGGGGAAGTCGTCGCCGCCGGCGAAGGGCACCACGGCGACCGGGGTCGCCCGGTCACTGCCGCGGGTGATCTCGATGGTCAGGTTGGCCTGGGCCAGGCCGCTGAAGATCAGCAGCAGAGCCGTCAGCCAGGAAGTGATCAGGGCTTTCATCAGCGCACGTCTCCCGGTGTGAAACGCAGATTGAATTGACGGTAGTCCCGTTGCAGGTTGGCTGGCAACTGTCGCAGTTCTGCGAACGGTGCCGCGGCCTCGACCGCCTGGATCGCCGAGCGATCGAAGGCGCTGTCGCCGCTGCTGCGGGTGATCGAGGCGCCGAACAGCTCGCCGGAAGGGCCGAGACGCACCGCGACCTCCGCGGTGGCACCGCCCGGTACATTGGGGGGAATCACCCAGGCCTGCTCCACCGCGCGGCGGACCAGGTTGATGAAGCTGTTGGCGGCCTCCTGGCCCTGTCGCGCATTGGCGACGGCGTCGCTCTCGCCATCGATGGCGCGATCGAGCCCCTGGCTCGCCGCCTCGGCGGCGCGGCGCGCGGCTTCCTCGGCCTCGCGCTGGCGCTGGGCCTCCTGCTCCCGGCGGCGCTGCTCCTCCGCTTCGCGCTGACGACGGGCCTCTTCCTCGGCCTGACGCTGGCGTTCGGCTTCGGCCTGGCGCTGACGCTCGGCTTCCGCCTCGGCCTGACGCTGGCGTTCGGCTTCCGCCTCGGCCTGGCGCTGGCGCTCGGCCTCTGCCTCGGCCTGACGCTGGCGTTCGGCTTCCGCCTCGGCCTGGCGCTGGCGCTCGGCCTCTGCCTCGGCCTGACGCTGCCGTTCGGCTTCCGCTTCGGCCTGGCGCTGTCGCTCGGCTTCCGCCTCGGCCTGGCGCTGTCGCTCGGCTTCCGCCTCGGCCTGACGCTGTCGCTCGGCTTCCGCCTCGGCCTGACGCTGCCGTTCGGCCTCTTCCTGCTGAACGCGCTGCTCCTCACGCTGCTGGGCCTGGCGTTCGGCCTCTTCGGCGCGCCGGGCGGCGTCGGCCTCGGCCGCCTCGGCGGCACGACGGGCCTCTTCCTGAGCCTGGGTCTCGGCCTCCTGCTCCGCCTGACGCGCGGCCTCGACGGCGGCAGCCGCCTCCTCTGCCTCGCGGGCGGCCTCCTCGGCCTGACGCTGCTCCTCCGCTTCCCGCGCCAGGGCGCGCGAGCGCGCCGCCTCGGCACGCTGCGCCTGGTCGGTCACCGTCTCGGTGCTGACCAGGGTCGCCTGGACGATGGAGGATGAGGTCGGTTCCGGCTCGCGGCTGGGCAGGCTGATCACGCTGAACAGCACCACCACCACGTGCAGCGCCACCGCGAGGATCGTCGGCAGGCCGTACCCTACCCGTGGGTCCTGTGTGGCCATCGATAATCCTCAGCCTTCTCCGGAGGGCGGTTCGGAGATCAGTCCGACGTTGGCCACGCCGGCCACCTGCAGGGTGCTCATCAGGGTGACCACCTGGCCATAGGAGACGCTGCGATCCCCGCGCACCATCACCGGCGTGCCGGGGCGGCGCTCGAGCAGGATGATCACCCGATCGGCGAGCTCGTCGAGGTCCACGGCGCTCTCCTCGCCGCCGATGGAGAGGTAGTAGCCGCCGTCGCGATCCACCGAGACGATGATCGGGTCACTCTCATCGGCGTTCTCGATGGGCTCGGAGGTCACCTGGGGCAGATCCACCTGCGCGCCCTGGGTCATCATGGGGGCGGTGATCATGAAGATCACCAGCAGCACCAGCATGACGTCGATGAAGGGCACGACGTTGATTTCGCCCATGGGCTTGCGCCCGCTGCGATTGAAAGGTCCATGCATGGCCAGACTCCCTCAGGCGGCGCCGGATTCGGCCCGGCCCTGCAGGTTGCGGTGCAGGATGGAGTGGAACTCCTCGGCGAAGTCCTCGTACTTGCCCAGCAGCCGCGCGGATTCTGACGACAGGCGGTTGTAGAAGATCACCGCCGGGATGGCGGCGAACAGCCCCATGGCGGTGGCGATCAACGCCTCGGCGATCCAGGGGGCCACGGTAGCTAGCGTCGCCTGCTGGGTCATGGAGAGCGCCTGGAAGGAGCCCATGATGCCCCAGACGGTGCCGAACAGGCCGATATAGGGGCTGGCCGAGGCCACGGTGGCCAGGAACACCAGGTGCAGGCTGAGGCGCTCCTCCTCCCGGGACCAGGCCACCCGCATGCTGCGCTGGACGCCATCGAGGATCGCCTGGGGGCTCTTGGTCTTGGGCAACAGGCGGTTGAATTCGCGGAAGCCGGCGCGGAACACGTGCTCGGCGCCCTGGGTCTCCTGCTCCGCCGGGGTCTCCCGGTAGAGCTCGTTGAGGTCGACGCCGGACCAGAAGCGCTCCTCGAAGGCCTGGTGGGTCTGCTTGGCACGGCGCATCACGAAGGTGCGCTGGAAGATCACGACCCAGGAGAGGATCGAGCCCACCGTGAGCAGCAGCATGACCAGCTGCACCACGGTACTGGCGCTCATGATCAGGTGGGGTATGGACATGGAGTCGTTCACGGGCATCCTCGTCAGTCTTGCGATTGGGCAGAGGGTTGGGCCAGGGCCGCGGCCAGCGCCGGCGGCCAGGGTACGGGCTTGAGGCGCGTCGCATCGATGCAGGCGATGTCGACCCGCGCCTCGCACAAGGGTTCCCCGCGACAGCTCACGACCTGGCCGAACTGCAGCCGGGCGCGGCCATGGGACCGGATCTCGGCGCTCACCTCGAGCGCGTCATCCAGTCGGGCGGGCTTGGCATAGCGACACTCCAGCTTGTGCACCACCAGCTGGATGCCGGCCTCGAACAGCTCGCGCTGGGTGATCCCCTGCGCGCGCAGCCACTCGCTGCGTGCCCGCTCCATGTACTTGAGGTAGTTGACGTAGTAGACGATGCCACCGGCATCGGTGTCCTCGATATAGACGCGCACCGGCAGACGGAACTCGCTCACGGCCGGGTCTCCCCGGCGGCGTCCGCGGCATCCTCGGCGGGTGCCAGGCCGAAGTGCAGCCAGGCCTGGCGGGTCACCACCCGACCCCGCGCGGTGCGCATCATCAGCCCCTGCTGGATCAGGTAGGGCTCGATGACGTCCTCGATGGTATCGCGCTCCTCGCCGATGGCGGCGGCCAGCGAGTCGCCCCCCACCGGGCCGCCGTCGAACTTCTCGATCATCGCCAGCAGCAAGCGGCGGTCCATGTGATCCAGGCCGTGATGGTCGACGTGGAGCATGTCCAGCGCCCGGTCGGCGATCTCGGCGTCGATACGGCCGCTGCCGCGCACCTCGGCGTAGTCGCGCACGCGGCGCAGCAGGCGGTTGGCGATGCGCGGGGTACCTCGGGAACGGCGCGCCACTTCCCGGGCGCCGTCGGCGTCCGCCTCGACCCCCATCAGCCGCGCCGAGCGGGTGACGATCTCGGTGAGCTCGCCGATGGCATAGAACTCCAGGCGCTGGACGATCCCGAAGCGATCGCGCAGCGGCGAGGTCAGGAGTCCCGCCCGGGTGGTCGCCCCCACCAGAGTGAAGGGCGGCAGGTCGAGCTTGATGGAGCGCGCCGCCGGCCCCTCGCCGATCATGATGTCGAGCTGGAAGTCCTCCATGGCGGGATAGAGGATCTCCTCCACCACCGGCGAGAGGCGATGAATCTCGTCGATGAAGAGCACATCGCCGGCCTCGAGGTTGGTCAGCATGGCGGCCAGGTCGCAGGTCGCCGGCGCGCTCCAGCACCGGGCCGGAGGTGGACTTGAGCCCCACCCCCATCTCGGCGGCGATGATGTTGGCCAGGGTCGTCTTGCCCAGCCCCGGGGGGCCGAACACCAGGGTGTGGTCGAGGCTTTCGTCCCGGGCGCGGGCGGCGCCGATGAAGATCTCCAGCTGCTCGCGCACGCGCGGCTGGCCGATGTAGTCGGCCAGGCGCTTCGGGCGGATGGCGCGGTCGATGGGCTCCTCATCCTCGCGGGCGTCGGCAGCGATCAGGCGATCGTTCTCCAGCATCGCGCTACCCCGCCATCCGGCGGCTCAGGGCCGCCTTGATCATCGCCTCGGTGCTACCCTCGCCCTCGAGGCCCGCCAGCATCCTGGCCGCCTCGGCGGGCTTGTAGCCCAGGCTGACCAGGGCCGCCTCGGCATCGGCCAGGGGATCGTGGCGTGAGACGTTGGGCTGGGCGCCGCTGGCCAGCTCCGCCAGGGCGTCGTCACCGGGCTCCCAGTGGGGGAAGCGGTCGCGCATCTCGATGATCAGCCGCTCGGCGGTCTTCCTGCCCACCCCGGGCAGGCGCATCAGCGCCTTGACGTCGTCGTCGAGCACGCAGCGCCGGAAGGCGGCCTCGTCCATGCCGGAGAGGATCGCCAGGGCAAGCCTGGGGCCTACGCCATTGACCTTGATCAGTGCGCGGAACAACGCCCGCTCCTGCTCCCGGGCGAAGCCGTAGAGCAGGTGGGCGTCATCGCGCACGATCAGGTGGGTGTGCAGGGAGACGGCCTCGCCGGTGGCCGGCAGGGCCACCAGGGTGGTCATGGAGGCCTCGAGCTCGTAGCCGACCCCGGCCACATCCACCACCAGCCAGGGAGGCTGCTTCTCAAGCAGGGTGCCGCGCAGGCGTCCAATCATGGAGAAATCCGTGTCCTTCACTGCAGGAAAGGCGGCTCAGGGCCGCCGATGACGCCACTATACTGGTCGCCCGTGCGGCTGACCAGCCCATGCTGAAACAGCGTTCGACAACTCGTGAAAGCCTCCGTCGACGTCGCCGGAGAGCGACAGCCTCAGGGTTGGAAATCGCGCCAGGAAAGGCCCTTCCTGCGGCTGCGGTGGCCGCCGAAGCTGCCGGCCTGGAGCAGGCCGAGGCGAGCATAAGCGTGAGTCAGGGCAATGGCCAGTGCGTCGGCGGCATCGGCCTGGGGCGTGGCGGAGAGCTTGAGGATGGCCGTCACCATATGCTGCACTTGGGCCTTGTCGGCGCCACCGGTGCCGGTCACCGCCTGCTTGATCTGCCGCGGACCGTACTCGCTCACCGGGAGGCCGTGGTTGGCGGCACAGACGATGGCGGTGCCCCGGGCCTGGCCGAGCTTGAGCGCCGAATCGGCGTTCTTGGCCATGAACACCTGCTCGATGGCGAATTCACCGGGGCGATGGATGGCGATCAGCTCGCTCACCCCCGCATAGACCTGGGCCAGCTTCTGGGCCAGGTCGTCGGCCCGGATGCGGATGCAGCCGCTCGCCACATAGCGTGGCGTCGAGGTCGAGACGTCGAGCACCCCGTAGCCGGTGAGCCGCGAGCCGGGGTCGATGCCGAGAATCAGCACGGCCCTGCCCCGCCATCGGTTTGCTGCGTGCTCCTCATGGGGCCTCCCTGCTCGGCTCGGTGATCGGATCTGTCGCCATCATACGATACCGGCGCCCATTGGGCGCCGGTCTCTTGCTGCGTCAGGGGTCAGGAGATATTACTCCTGCCCTTCCGCCTTGGCCTTCTGGCGCAGCCGGATGCTCAACTCACGCAGCTGGTCGATGCTCACCTCGCCCGGGGCGTCGGTCATCAGGCAGCCGGCGCTCTGGGTCTTCGGGAAGGCGATCACCTCGCGGATGGTGCGGGCACCCGCCATCAGCATCACCAGGCGGTCGAGGCCGAAGGCCAGGCCGCCATGGGGCGGCGCACCGTACTGCAGGGCGTCGAGCAGGAAGCCGAACTTCTCACGGGCCTCCTCCTCGCCGATGCCGAGGATCTCGAACACGGTGGTCTGCATCGCCTGGTCGTGGATACGGATGGAGCCACCGCCCAGCTCGGTGCCGTTGAGCACCATGTCGTAGGCCCGGGAAAGCGCGCCCGCCGGGTTGGCCTTGAGCTCCTCGGGGCTGCAGGAGGGCGAGGTGAAGGGGTGGTGCAGCGGGCTCAGACGACCGTCGTCGTCGGCCTCGAACATCGGGAAGTCCACCACCCACAGCGGCGCCCAGGGCCGGGTGTAGAGGTCGAGGTCCTCGCCCAGCCTGACGCGCAGCGCGCCGATCGCCTCGTTGACGATGCGCGCCTTGTCGGCACCGAAGAAGATGATGTCGCCGTCCTCGGCGCCGACGCGGTCAAGCAGCTGCTCCACCACGTTCTCCATGAACTTGACGATGGGCGACTGCAGGCCCTCGAGGCCCTTGGCACGCTCGTTGACCTTGATCCAGGCCAGGCCCTTGGCGCCATAGATGCTGACGAACTTGGTGTAGTCGTCGATCTCCTTGCGGGAGAGCTTGGCACCGCCCGGCACGCGCAGCGCGGCCACGCGGCCATCCTCGGCGCTGGCCGGGCCTGAGAAGACCTTGAAGTCCACCTGCTGCATCAGGTCGTCGACATCAGTGAGCTCGAGCGGGATGCGCAGGTCCGGCTTGTCGGAGCCGAAGCGGTTCATCGCCTCGCTCCAGGTCATGCGCGGGAACTCGGGCAGTTCGACCTTGAGCACCTCCTGGAAGAGCTGGCGGATCATCGCCTCGGTGATCCCCATGATGTCGTCCTCGGAGACGAAGGAGGCCTCGAGGTCGATCTGGGTGAACTCCGGCTGACGGTCGGCGCGCAGGTCCTCGTCGCGGAAGCACTTGGCGATCTGGTAGTAGCGGTCGAAGCCGGCCACCATCAAGAGCTGCTTGAAGAGCTGCGGCGACTGGGGCAGTGCGAAGAAGCTGCCCGCATGGGTGCGGCTCGGCACCAGGTAGTCGCGAGCCCCTTCGGGGGGGTGGCGCGGGTGAGGATCGGGGTCTCGATGTCGAGGAAGCCCTGCCCCTCCAGGAAGGCGCGCACGCTGTGGGAGATGCGCGAGCGCAGGCGCAGCTTCTCGATCATCTCGGGACGGCGCAGGTCGATGTAGCGGTGCTTGAGGCGCACCTCCTCGCCCACCTTGCCGTGCTCGTCGAGCTGGAAGGGCGGCGTGGCGGCGGTGTTGAGCACCTCCACCTCCTTGGCCAGCACCTCGATCATGCCGGTGGGCATGTTGGGGTTCTGGGTGCCTTCCGGGCGCAGCCGCACGCGGCCCTGGATGCGCAGCACGTACTCGCTGCGGGCGCGGTCGGCGGTGGCGAAGGCCTCGGCGGTGTCGGGGTCGACCACGACCTGGGCGATGCCGTCGCGATCGCGCATGTCGAGGAAGATCACGCCCCCGTGGTCACGGCGGCGATGTACCCAGCCGCACAGGGTGACCGTCTGGTCCACCAGGGTCTTGTTGAGCTGGCCGCAATAATGGCTGCGCATGTCGTATCCTGTTCTGTAGCGAAATGAGGGGTTGGCGAGTGGCTGGGCGGCCCTCAGGCCGCCGCGCCCTCCTTCTTGCTGGACGATGACCCGCTCTGGGCGGAGCCTCCTGCATCACCGGCCAGGTTCTTCTTGCCGCCGGACTTGAAGTCGGTCTCGTACCAGCCGCCGCCGGCCAGGCGGAAACCGGCCGCCGAGACCAGCCGCGAAAGCTCGGGGGCC
Source organism: Halomonas alkalicola (assembly GCF_030704205.1). NCBI lineage: Bacteria > Pseudomonadati > Pseudomonadota > Gammaproteobacteria > Oceanospirillales > Halomonadaceae > Halomonas > Halomonas alkalicola. The sequence continues at coordinate 172,482 of NZ_CP131913.1, forward strand.
TCGCAGGCGGGACAGTCGGTCAGCGGGGCGGCGCTGATCTTCTGCAGCTTTTCCAGGCGCTGGCCGCAGGCCTTGCACTCGTATTCGTAGATGGGCATGGTTTGATCACTCCGGAAAATCACGGTATCCAGATCAGGACGCTGCCGGGCGCTCCCGGCGACAACGAATATGTGGCCGGCCCGCAGCGAATCCAAGCCTGCCAAATCCGGACATTATAGCGTGCCCACCACCCGTGCGGGCAAGGCGCCTGCGCAAGGCCCCCAGAAGGAAGCCAACCGATGAATGCCGTCCTCCTCGATGCCTCAAGCCTCGGCCCCGATATCGACCTCGCCCCGATCCGCGAGCAGGTCGACTCCCTGGCGGTCCACGATCAGAGCACCACCGCCGAAGCCCGCGAGCGCCTGGCCGGGGCCCGGGTAGCCATCGTCAACAAGGTGGTGCTGGACGCCGCGACCCTCGAGGCGCTGCCCGAGCTCAGGTTGATCTGCGTGCTGGCCACCGGCACCAACAACATCGACATGGCCGCCGCCGAGCGCCTGGGCATCGCGGTGAAGAACGTCACCGCCTACGGCACCGCCAGCGTGGCCCAGCACACCCTGATGCTGATGCTCGCCCTGGCCAACCGACTGCCCCTCTACCAGCGCGACGTGGCGGCCGGGCGCTGGGGCGAGAGCCCCTTCTTCTGCCTGATGGACCACGGCACCCTGCAGCTGGAGGGCAAGCGCCTGGTGATCGTCGGCCAGGGGGTGCTCGGCAGCCGGGTCGCCCAGCTCGCCGAGGCCTTCGGCATGGCCGTGACCTTCGCGGCCCGGCCCGGCAAGGCGGATGACAGCCGCCCCACCCTGGCAGACCTCGCCCCCGAGGCCGACATCATCAGCCTGCACTGCCCGCTCAGCGAGGCGACCCGGCACCTGATCGATGCCGACCTGCTGGCCACCCTCAAGCCCGGCGCCCTGCTGGTCAACTGCGCCCGCGGGGGCATCATCGACGAGCTGGCGGCCCTCGAGGCCCTCCGCGAGGGGCGCCTGGGCGGGCTCGGCGTCGACGTGCTGCCGGTGGAGCCGCCCCAGGACGGCCATCCGCTGATCGATGCCCTGGCGGAGCCGCTGAACCTGATCGTGACCCCTCACAACGCCTGGATAACCCCGGAGTCGCGCCAGAACGTGGTGGCCCTCACCGCCGACAACCTGCGCGCCTGGCAGTCCGAGTGACGGAGGCCCCGGCCCATGCTGCACAACCTCGGCTCCATCAACCTCGACCACGTCTATCGCGTTCCCCACTTGGTCAGGCCCGGGGAGACGCTGGCCAGCCATGACTATCGCGTGGGCCTGGGCGGCAAGGGGGCCAATCAGTCCCTGGCCATGGCCCGGGCCGGCGGGCGGGTCTGCCACTGGGGCCGACTGGGCCGCCAGGACGCCTGGGCCCGGGACAGCCTGGCCCGGGCCGGGGTCGACGTCACCCATGTCAGCCTGGTGGATGCCCCCAGTGGCCACGCCATCATCCAGGTGGACGATGCCGGCGAGAACGCCATCATCCTCTTTCGCGGGGCCAACCACGGTTTCCGGCGTGCCGACCTGGAGGCGCTGGTAGCCGCGACCCGGCCCGGCGACTGGCTGCTGCTCCAGAACGAGTGCAACGGCCTCGAGCAGCTGCTTCCCCTGGCCGCCGGCCACGGGCTCAGGATCGCCTTCAACCCGGCCCCCATGAGTGAGGCGGTGAGTGAGTTGCCGCTGCCGGCCTGTCAGCTGCTGTTCCTCAACCGCAGCGAGGCGGCCGGGATCACCGGCCTGGCCCTGGAGGCGGGCGCGGAGGCCCTGCTCGACGCCCTGGCCGAACGGCTGCCGGGCTGTGAGGTCGTGCTCACCCTGGGCGGCGAGGGAGCCTGGTACCAGCGGGGCGACCAGCGGCACCATCAGCCGGCGCTGGCGGTGACGGCCGTGGATACCACCGGGGCAGGCGACACCTTCATCGGCTACTACCTGGCGGCGCTTCAGCGCGGCGCCGTGGTGGCCGACTGCCTGGCACAGGCCAGCGCGGCCGCTGCCCTGGCCGTGCAGCGCCCGGGGGCCGCCGAGAGCATCCCGGTTGCCGCCGAGGTGGCGCGCCTGCTTGACGACTCGACCCCGCCCCCAGCCCCTTGAGGAGCCCCCCATGCGCCATCCGATCATCTTCGATACCGACCCCGGGGTGGATGACGCCCAGGCCATCGCCATCGCCCTGCGCCACCCCGAGCTCGAGCTGCTCGGCCTCACTACCACCTATGGCAACGTCGACGTGGCCACCGCCACCCACAATGCCCTGCTGCTGGCCGAGCTGGCCGGCCGCGGCGATGTCCCGGTGGCCCAGGGGGCGGCCGCGCCGCTGGTCAAGAGGCGCTGTCCGCCGCCGGCCCATATCCACGGCGCCAACGGCCTGGGAGACATCTCACTGCCACCGGTGAAGGGCCGAGCCGACGGGCGAAGCGCGGCGCAGTTCATCGTCGATACCGTCAATGCCCGCCCCGGCGAGGTCACCCTGGTGGCGGTGGGGCCGCTGGGCAACCTGGCCGCCGCCCTCCAGCTCGACCCGACGCTCATCGAACGGGTGAAGCAGGTGGTGATCATGGGCGGTTCGATTCGCGAGGGGGGCAATGTCACCCCGGTGGCCGAGGCCAACATGTTCAACGACCCCCATGCGGCAAGCCGGGTGCTGACCGCCGGCTGGCCGCTGACCCTGGTCGGCCTCGATGTCACCCACCGCTGCGTGCTGACGGCCGAGCACATGGCGCGCATCGAGGCCGGCCAGGGCGAGCTTGGCCGCGTGCTGGCCGGCAGCTACGCCTTCTACCGCGACTTCTACCGGACCTTCCTGGGCATCGACGGCTGCTGCCCCCACGACAGCTGTGCCCTCGCCTGGCTGCTCAGGCCAGAGCTCTTCACCACGGCGCGCGGCCACCTCGCCGTGGTCACCGAGGGCGATGCCGAGGGCCAGACGCTCTTCGCCCCCGAGGGCCGGGACTTCATCGATTCACGCTGGTCGCGCACACCCGCGGTGGATGCCTGCCTGGGAGTCGACGGCGAGGCGGTGAGCGACTGGATCGCCGACGTTCTCGCCTGATGGCGCCGGCGGGGTGGCCCGAGCCGGGCCACCCCCCTTGCCTCTGCCCACGCCACGCCCCGGTGGCGGACTAGCCGGTACGGAAGTCATCCGGGACGTGGGCCTCGATCACCTCGAGCTCGACGTGGGTCACCCTAGCCTTCTCCGGCCCCCGCCACAGCCACTCGCTGACCGCCTTCACGGCATCCGGGCCACCGCACAGCAGCACCTCCACCCGACCGTCGGGCAGGTTCCTGGCGTGGCCGGTGACACCATGCTGCAGGGCCTGCTCCTGGGTCGCCCGGCGATACCAGACCCCCTGCACCTTGCCCGTCACCAAGGCCTTGACGCAGCACATCTCCATGCCCACCTCCATCGTCGCAGTGTCCGGAACGGCCCGCTGCCGCTCCGTTGGGTATGCCCTCGTTTCTACCAGCCCCGACGCGGCCAAGGCCAGCCCGGCAGGTGACTTCCCGCCAACGCCGCCATGCTCTAACCTTGACCATAGTCCTGTCTCCCGGCCACAAGCCGGATCGACAGGTCCCCGCCCTACCCGGGCAAGCCAGTACAACCACAATCCTCATGAGGGAGAGCCACGCCATGCCGGTCTTCGAGCACCCGGAATTCGACCACCACCAGCAGATCGTCTTCGGCAGCGATGCCGGGAGCGGGCTGCGCGCCATCATCGCCATCCACGACACCTCCCGCGGCCCCGCCCTCGGCGGCCTGCGCATCTACCCCTACGCCAGCGAGACGGAGGCCCTCACCGACGTGCTGCGCCTCTCACGAGGCATGAGCTACAAGTCGGCCATGGCGGACCTGCCCCTGGGCGGCGGCAAGGCGGTGATCATCGCCGACCCGCGTACCGCGAAGACTCCCGAACTGCTGCGCGCCATGGGGCGCCTGGTGGACTCCCTGGGGGGCGCCTATATCACCGCCGAGGACTCCGGCTCCAGCGAGGCGGACATGCAGATCATCGCCGAGGAGACCCGCCACGTGGGCGGGCTGCGCCGAGCCAGCGGGGAGTCCGGCGACCCCTCCCCCTTCACCGCCTGGGGCGTCTTCTGTGCGCTGAAGAGTGCGGTGCGCCACGGCCTCGGGCGCGACGATCTCGAAGGGCTCAGGGTGGCGATCCAGGGCGTCGGTCATGTCGGCGCCCACCTGGCCCGCCCCCACCCACCTCCACGCCGCCGGGGCGCGGCTGGTGCTCACCGATGTCAACCGCGAGGCGCTTGCCCACCTGGCCGAGGAGCTCGGCGCCGAGACGACGGCACCGGAGGCGATCTTCGATGCCGAGGTGGACCTCTTCGCCCCCTGCGCGATGGGGGCGGTGCTCGACGACATCGTGGTGGAGCGCCTCAGGGCGAAGGTGGTCTGCGGCGCGGCCAACAACCAGCTGGCCACCCCGGCCATGGCCGAGCGCCTGATGGCGCGCGGGATTCTCTATACCCCGGACTATGTGGCCAACGCCGGCGGGGTGATCGAGATCGCCTGGCAGCGCCGCGAGGACTATCGGCGCGAGGCGGTGATGGCGCATATCGAGGGGATCGGCGCGACCCTGGACGAGCTGTTCGCCCGGGCGGCCAGCGAGGGGCGCAGTCCCGCGACCATCGCCGATGCCATGGCCCGGGAGCGCTTCGGCCGCGGCTGAGCCTGGCGAGGCCCCGGCGCCCGGTGGAAACCGGGCACCCCATACCGCGCGAGGCCGGCATGCTGCCGGCCTCATCGCCTTGGGGTCTCTTGGTCTTGGTGCCTGGCCCCGTCAGGGGTCCATCAGCTCGCGCCTGACCACCACGGCGGTATTGCGCGGCACCAGCGGGCGTCCCCGCTCGGCTAGGTGGCAGCGGGTGAAGGCGGCGCCGAACAGCAGGATCAGCGAGCTGTAGTAGACCCACAGCAGGATCATCACCACCGAGCCCGCGGCCCCGTAGGTGGAGGCGGTAGCGGTGTGGGAGAGGTAGACGGCGATGGCCGAGCGCCCTACCGCAAAGAGCAGCGCGGTGACCACGGCGCCTACCACCACGTCCTGCCAGCGCAGCACCACGTCGGGCAGCACCTTGAAGATGGTGGCGAAGAGCACTGAGATCACCGCCAGGGAGACGAGGAACTCGACTCCCGTGGTCAGGAAGCCCACAAAGGGCACCAGCTCATCGGCGGCCTGCAGCATGGCCCGCACCATGACGCCGAAGATCAGCGAGACCAGCAGGATGAAGCCGATGGAGAGCACCACGGTCAGCGACAGCAGGCGGTTCTTGATGAAGATCAGGGCGCTGTTGGCGCTGGGCCGCGCGGTGACCCCCCAGATGGTGTTGAGCGAGAACTGCATCTGGGCGAACACCGTGGTGGCCCCCACCAGCAGGGCGCCGACGCCCAGCAACGTGGGCAGCAGGCCCGACTCCTCGATGCGCGAGCTCGCCACGGCCTGTTCGATGGCGGCGGCGGCATCATGGCCCATGGTGTCCTGCAGCTGGGCGACGATCTGGCCCTGGGCGGCATCCTCGCCCAGCACCAGGCCGATCACGGTGACGGCGATGATCACCGTGGGGGCCAGGGAGAAGAGCGTGTAGAAGGCCAGCGACCCGGCGTAGCTGAAGGCGTTGCGCTCCAGCCAGAGGCGAATCGCCCCCTGGGTCACGTTCCACCAGAACAGCAGCGTGGCCCTGAGCGCGGCCGGTGTCAGTCGGTTGAGCTCGATCATGGTATTCCCCGCATCCCTGTGTGCCTTTCAGCATACGCGAATGTAGCCGAGCGTGCTGCCAAGGGGCGCATTGCACCCGCCTGCGGCGCTGACCATAATGAGCGGCGCCTTCACACCGCCCGCCAGGAATGCCCATGACCGACTGCCCGGACACCGACCGCGACGCCTTCGACTTCGACTGCCTGGTGTTCATCGGTCGCTTCCAGCCGCCTCATCTGGGGCACCTCGCGGTGATCCACGAGGCGCTCAAGCGCGCCCGCCAGGTGATCGTGCTGGTGGGCTCCTCCTGGCAGGCGCGCTCGCTGCGCAATCCCTGGCGCTTCGACGAGCGCCGCGCCATGCTGCGCAGCGCCTTCGACGACGAGGAGAACCGCCGGCTCGCCGTGGTGCCGCTGCTCGACGCCCTCTACAACAACGATGTCTGGGTGCGCGACGTGCAGCGCAAGGTGCGCGATATCGCCAGCCCTCAGGGGGCGCGGCTGCCGCGCATCGGCCTGATCGGCGCCAGTCGCGGCCAGTCCAGCTACTACCTCTCGCTTTTCCCCCAGTGGGAGTCGGTGAGCGTGCCGCTGGTGGAGGGCATCTCGGCCAGCCAGATCCGGGAGCGGCTGTTCCGCTCCCCCTCCTCCGCCGACGACTACCTGAGCACCGGGGCCGCACACGACCTGCCACCCGGGGTGGTCGCCGCCGTCCGCGACTTCTGCGCCGGCGACCACTATCGCCAGCTCAGCGAGGAGCAGCGCCTACTGGACCAGTACCGCAGCGCCTGGGCCCAGGCGCCCTATCCGCCCATCTTCGTGACGGTGAACGCGGTGGTGGTGCAGTCGGGGCACGTGCTGCTGGTGCGCCGCACGGCGGCGCCCGGCAAGGGGCTGCTAGCACTGCCCGGCGGCTTCATCAACTCCCATGAGCGGCTGCTGGATGCCTGCCTGCGGGAGCTGCGCGAGCGGATCCGCCTCAAGGTGCCGGAACCGGTGCTGAAGGGCTCCCTGCGCGGCCAGCGGCTATTCGACGAGCCCCATCGCAGCTGGCGGGGCCGCACCCTGGCGGAGGCCTTCTACTTCGCGCTGACCCCCGACCAGCAGCTGCCACGCCTCAAGCCGGTCAAGGGCGGCGACCATGCCCGCTGGGTGGCGCTGGCGGACCTCGATCCGGAGGCCCTCTTCGAGGACCACTTCTTCATCATCCAGGACTTCCTGGGGCTGCCCGCCGACTTCGGGGGCAACTAGCTCAGGAAAAGGATGTGATTTCCATCGCGAGCGAGGAGGGGCCGGTCACCGCCGGAGAGGAGCTACCGGAGTGTAGTGGCCTACATGAGGATAGCGACGATCCGCCGGGGGCCGGGCTATCGAGCGCAGCAGGAAATCGCACCTTTTTCAGGCCTGGAGGAAATCGCGGGGCAACTTCTGCATCTGCCGCCACAGCTTCTCCACGCCGGGCTTGTGAACCAGCGAACAGCGGTAGAGGCGGATCTCCAGGGGCACATCCCACTCCTCGCCGCCGGCGCGCACCAGCCGGCCACTCTTGAGCTCCTCGCGGATGCAGAAGTCGGGGATCCAGGCCATGCCGATGCCCTGCAGCACCATCCCCTTGAGCCCCTCGGCCATGGCGGTCTCGTAGACGGTGCGCAGGCGCAGGCGCAGGGCGTCATTCTTGAGCAGCATGCGCACGCTGCTGCCCAGGAAGGCGCCCTGGGTATAGGCGAGATAGGGAATCGACTCGCTCCCCTCCAGCGGAAAGCGCGGCCTGCCCTCCTCGTCCGGCAGGCTCACCGGCAGCATCTTCACCTGGCCGATGGAGAAGGAGGGAAACACCTCCGGGTCGAGCTGCATGCTGGCGTAGGGGTCGTAGTAGGCCAGCATCAGGTCGCACTTGCCCTCCCTCAGCACGTGGATCGCCTCCCCCACGTTCATGGCCACCAGCCGGGTCGGCAGCTCGCCGACCCCCTGCTGAAGGCGTGAGATCCAGGGCGGGAAGAAGCTCAGCGCCAGGGAGTGGGCGGCGACGATATCCAGCGCCTCGTTGGCGATGGAGAGCCCACGCAGGTGGCCCAGGCTCTCGTTGAGCTGCTCCACCAGGTTGCGGGCGGTCACCAGGAACAGCTGCCCTTCGGGAGTGAGGTCCACGGGCGTGGTGGAGCGGTCCACCAGGGTGGCGCCCACCACCTGCTCCAGGGCGCGAATGCGGCGGCTGAAGGCGGGCTGGGTAACGTGGCGCTGCCTCGCCGAGGCGGAAAAGCTGCGGGTATTGGCCAGAGCGACGAAGTCTTCCAGCCACTTGGTCTCGAGGTTCACCGTGACTCCCGGTCCGCGGATGGCAGGGTGGCCGACGCAGCGGCCATCGTGAAACGATAATGTATCACTGGATGGGGGACAGCAGGTAGGCGGCCCGCGAGACCAGCTTGCGCCACAGGGGGCGCGAGGTGATCTCGTCGAGGCTGATCCGTCGGCAGTCGGCGAAGTCCTTCTCCAGCATCAGGCGCACCTTGGCGGCGAACAGGCGATCCGGCAGGAAGGCGGTGATCTCGAAGTTGAGCCGGAAGGAGCGGTTGTCGAGGTTCACGGTGCCGACGCTGGCCGCCGCATCATCGATCAGCATCACCTTCTGGTGCAGGAAGCCGGGCTGGTAGCGATAGACCTTCACGCCGGCCCGGAGCATGTCGGGCAGGAAGGAGAAGGCCGAGAGGAACACAAGCAGGTGGTCGGGGCGCTCCGGGATCATGATGCGTACATCGACGCCGCGCATGGCGGCCAGGCGCAGGGCGTCCTGGACGCCCTGGTCGGGCACGAAGTAGGGGCTGGTCACCCAGAAGCGCTCGCGGGCGCTGTGGATGGCATGCTGCACCAGCAGCCCGGCGGTGTCCTGGCGGTCCGCCGGCCCCGAGGGCACGATGACCACCTGGTGGCACTCCTCGCAGGTGACCCGGGGGGTCCAGGAGAGGGTGATGACCTCGCCCGTCGCCCAGTGCCAGTCCTCCCAGAAGGCCTCCTGCAGGCCCAGCGCACTCGGCCCGGTCAGCTTGAGGTGGGTGTCCCGCCAGGGCCCATGGCGCCCCTGTCCCAGGTACTCCACGCCGACGTTGAAGCCGCCGACCCACCCCTCGTGACCGTCCACCACCAGCACCTTGCGGTGGTTGCGGAAGTTGAGCTGGAAGCGATGGCGGCACCCCCGCGACGACCGGAAGGCGCTCACCTCCACCCCACTGCTGGCGAGATCGCGCAGATAGCCCTCGTTGAGCTTGTGGCTGCCCACCTCGTCGTAGAGGAAGTAGACCCGCACCCCGCGTTCGGCCACCCGCTGCAGGCGGTGCTTGAGCTCGATGCCCAGCGCGTCGTTGCGCACGATGAAGAACTGGATCAGCACGTAGTTCCTGGCCCGCTCTATGCCGTCGAACAGGCTGTCGAAGGTGGCCTCCCCGTCAACCAGCAGCTCGGCGCGGTTGCCGCTGGTCAGCGGCATCTGGGCCAGCTGCTCCACGGCGCGCACGTCGGGATCCCGGGCATCGGCGACGAAGGGTTCGAGCTGCTCGCGGTAGCGGGAGAGCACGCGGCGCAGCACGGTGTCGCGTTCGCCGCGAGCGGAGACATAGCCGTAGAAGCGCGGCCGGCCGAAGATCCAGTAGGCGGGAACCGCCACATAGGGCAGCGTGATGAGGGAGAGGATCCAGGCGATGGCGCCCTGGGAGGTGCGACTCGACAGCAGGGCCAGCAGCGCGGAGACGACCCCCAGCACGTGGAAAAGGAAGATGGCCAGGCCGAACAGCCAGGAGGTCATGATCTCTCCCTGAAAAAACAGTGTCCTACAGGATACCCAAACGGCAGCGGCCCCGCCAGATGGCGGGGCCGCTCGGTTGCCCTGGCAGGGGATCAGGCGCGCTCGGCGATGATCTCCTTCCACTTGGCCGGACCGGTCTGGTGGACCGAGGTGCCCTGGCTGTCAACGGCCACGGTCACCGGCATGTCCTCCACCTCGAACTCGTAGATGGCCTCCATGCCGAGGTCCTCGAAGCCCACCACGCGGGACTTCTTGATCGCCTGGGCCACCAGGTAGGCGGAGCCGCCCACGGCCATCAGGTAGACCGCCTTGTTGTCGCGGATCGCCTCGATGGCGGCCGGGCCGCGCTCGGCCTTGCCCACCATGCCCAGCAGGCCGGTCTCTTCCAGCATGGTGCGGGTGAACTTGTCCATGCGGGTGGCGGTGGTGGGACCGGCCGGACCCACGACCTCGTCACCCACCGGATCCACCGGGCCCACGTAGTAGATGAAGCGCCCCTTCAGGTCCACCGGCAGCGGCTCGCCCTTGGCGATCATGTCCACCATGCGCTTGTGGGCGGCGTCGCGGCCGGTCAGCAGCTTGCCGTTGAGCAGCAGGGTGTCGCCGGGCTGCCAGGTCAGCACCTCCTCTGGCGTGACGCTGTCGAGGTTGACGCGCTTGACGTTGTCCCCCGCCTCGCGGGTGATCTCCGGCCAGTCCTCGAGCTTCGGCGCCGGCAGCGCGGCGGGCCCGGAGCCATCCAGGGTGAAGTGGGCGTGGCGCGTGGCGGCGCAGTTGGGGATGATCGCCACCGGCTTGTTGGCGGCATGGGTCGGGTAGTCCTTGACCTTGATGTCGAGCACCGTGGTCAAGCCGCCCAGACCCTGGGCGCCGATGCCGCTCCGGTTGACCTTGTCGAAGAGTTCGAGGCGCAGCTCCTCGGCGCGGTTGGAGGGGCCGCGGGCCTGCAGCTCCTGGATATCGATGGGATCCAGCAGCGCTTCCTTGGCGATCTCCATGGCCTTCTCGGCGGTGCCGCCGATGCCGATGCCCAGCATGCCGGGCGGACACCAGCCGGCGCCCATCTTGGGCAGCTGTTCCATCACCCAGTCGACCACGCTGTCGGAGGGGTTGAGCATGGCGAACTTGGACTTGGCCTCGCTGCCGCCCCCTTTGGCTGCCACGTAGACCTCCACGGTGTCACCGGGCACGTTCTTGTGGTGGATGATGGCCGGGGTGTTGTCGCCGGTGTTCTTGCGGGCGCCGTCCGGGTCGGCCAGTACCGAGGCGCGCAGCACGTTGTCGGGCAGCGCATAGGCACGGCGAACGCCCTCGTTGACCATGTCGTCCAGGCTCATCTCGGCGTCCCAGCGCACGTTCATGCCCACGTGCAGGAAGACGGTCACGATGCCGGTGTCCTGGCAGATCGGACGGTGCCCCATGGCACACATGCGCGAGTTGATCAGGATCTGGGCGATGGCGTCCTTGGCGGCAGGGTTCTCCTCGCGCTCGTAGGCCTGAGCCATGGCGTCGATGAAGTCCTTGGGATGGTAGTAGGAGATGTACTGCAGCGCATCGGCGACGCTCTGAATCAGATCGTCCTGGCGGATCACGGTCATGAGCAAGGGGCTCCTTGGCGTTGTCGGCATGCCCGCTTGTCACCGGCGGCGCGGCCGGCGTGGCGGGCTCGAACGGCCGGCATTATACCCTACCCCGCCGGCTGTCGACATTGGGCCGCCAAAGGTAGCAGATAGATAAGTTGCAAAGTAGATAACGGTATAAAAGTAGCGGCGACAGATCAGGAGGCTGCCTGACAGCGCGGGCAGGCGTAGAGCCTGCGCGAGGCCACCATCGTCCTCTCGATGGGCGTGCCGCAGCGATGGCAGGCCAGCCCCTCGCGCTCGAAGACAGCAAAGCGCCAGCGCCGTCGGGAAGCACCACCTGCCCTGTCGGCGGCGGCCCACTCCGGCCGGTTGGTGACGCCGGCATGTTCGTAGGCCTGGCGGGTCACCTCGAGAATCGTGCGGGCCAGGTGCGCCAGGTCGGTCTCGTCGAGGTCCGTCGGCCGCGCCCTGTGGTGAAGGCCGGCGAAGAAGAGGATCTCGGAGCGCAGGTAGTTGCCGATGCCGGCGAACAGCGACTGGTCCAGCAGCAGCCCGCCCAGGCGCCGGCGCTGGAAGCGCGGTTCCCGTAGCCGGGCCATGGCCTCCCCCACCGTGACCCCGTGTGTCAGCAGGTCCGGACCGAGCCGAGCGAGGAAGGGGTGGTCACCGAGACGGTCCTGCTGCCACAGCGAGACGTCCGAGGCGCTGTAGAGGCTGGCCGCCCTCCCCTCGGCCACCAGCCGCACACGCAGCGAGCGGCCGGTATCCGGCTCGCGTTCGGCATCGTGGAGCTTCCAGACGCCGTAGAGCTGGTTGTGGGAGTAGAGTACCCGGCCATCGTCGAAGCGGGTCAGCAGCGCCTTGCCCCAGCTGTCCACGGCGCTGACCCGCCGCCCCACCAGCGAATCCGCCCGGGGCGCCAGCGCGGGAAAAGCGAACCAGACGTGTTCCAGCCGCCGGCCGGCAAGCTGGGCATGCACCCGGTCAGCGGCGCGGCGAACCTCGGGCCCTTCAGGCATCCCTTTTCCTTACGAACTAAGCAACGAATCCGACAATCACAGCCCCTCGGGGCTGATCCGCCGACAGGCCTGCGAGGAGGCGCTGTGAACCCATCCCTGGGCGCTACTTTTGCCATCCATGGCAAAAGACCTCCTCTTCGGCCTGCCCCCGGCGCCCCTCACCTTGGCGAAGTCGCGAGGCTGTCTATCCAAGCGCCAGCTGACGCTCCTTGAGCTGATGCAGCTGGTCGCGCAGCCGCGCTGCCTCCTCGAACTCCAGGTTCTGGGCCGCCTCGAACATGGCGTCCTCCACCCGGGTCAGCTCCTGCGCCAGCTCGGACGGCGACAGCTCCGGGGGGTCGTAGATCGCCTCCCGCTCCGCCACCTTGCGCTCGCCGCGACGCCCCTTGCCCTTGCGGCCCGGCGCCTGGGCGGCCTCGAGGATATCGGCCACCGAGCGGGTCACCGTGGTCGGGGTGATGCCATGGGCCTCGTTGTGGGCGATCTGCTTGTCGCGGCGTCGCTCGGTCTCCTCCATGGCGCGGCGCATGGAGTCGGTGACCCGGTCACCGTAGAGGATCGCCTTGCCGTGGGCATTGCGGGCCGCGCGGCCGATGGTCTGGATCAGCGAGCGCTCGTTGCGCAGGAACCCCTCCTTGTCGGCATCGAGGATCGCCACCAGCGAGACCTCGGGAATGTCGAGCCCCTCGCGCAGCAGGTTGATCCCCACCAGCACATCGAACTTGCCCAGGCGCAGGTCGCGGATGATCTCCACCCGCTCCACGGTATCGATGTCGGAGTGCAGGTAGCGCACCCGCACGTCGTGCTCGCCGAGATACTCGGTGAGATCCTCGGCCATGCGCTTGGTCAGCGTCGTCACCAGCACCCGCTCGCCCACCGCGCTGCGCAGGCGGATCTCCGAGAGCAGGTCGTCCACCTGGGTGCCGGCCGGGCGCACCTCCAGCTCCGGGTCGAGCAGCCCGGTAGGCCGCACCACCTGCTCCACCACCTGGCCGGCATGCTCGGCCTCGTAGGGACCTGGGGTCGCCGAGACGAAGATCGTCTGGGGGGAGATCGCCTCCCACTCCTCGAACTTCATCGGACGGTTGTCCAGCGCCGAGGGGAGCCGGAAGCCGTACTCCACCAGGGTCTCCTTGCGCGAGCGGTCGCCCTTGTACATGCCGCCCACCTGGGGAACGCTGACATGGCTCTCGTCGATGAAGAGCAGCGCATCCGCCGGCAGATAGTCGAAGAAGGTGGGCGGCGGTTCGCCCGGGTTACGCCCGGAGAGGTAGCGGGAGTAGTTCTCGATGCCGTTGCAGTAGCCCAGCTCCAGCATCATCTCGATGTCGTAGAGGGTGCGCTGCTCCAGGCGCTGAGCCTCCACCAGCTTGTCATGCTTGCGCAGCCAGTCGAGGCGCTCCTTGAGCTCCGCCTTGATCGCGTCGATGGCGCCGAGGATGGTCTCCCGGGGCGTCACGTAGTGGGACTTGGGGTAGATCGTCATGCGGGGCACCTTGCCCCTGACCTCTCCGGTGAGCGGGTCAAAGAGGCTGATGGTATCGATCTCGTCGTCGAACAGCTCGACGCGCACCGCCTCGTCCTCGGCGTCTGCCGGGAAGATGTCGATGACGTCGCCGCGCACCCGGTAGGTGCCGCGCTTGAAGTCCATGTCGTTGCGGGTGTACTGCAGCTCCGCCAGGCGGCGCAGGAAGGAGCGCTGGTCGATCAGTTCGCCGCGGGTGAAGTGCAACCGCATCTTCAGGTACTGGTCGGGGTCACCCAGCCCGTAGATGGCCGACACCGAGACCACGATCAGCGCATCGCGCCGCTCCAGCAGGGCCTTGGTGGCGGAGAGGCGCATCTGCTCGATGTGGTCGTTGATGGAGGCATCCTTCTCGATGAAGGTGTCCGACGACGGCACATAGGCCTCGGGCTGGTAGTAGTCGTAGTAGGAGACGAAGTACTCGATGGCGTTGTCGGGGAAGAACGCCTTGAACTCGCCGTAGAGCTGCGCCGCCAGGGTCTTGTTCGGCGCCATGACGATGGTCGGGCGCTGAAGGCGCTCGACCACGTTGGCCATGGTGAAGGTCTTGCCCGACCCCGACACCCCGAGCAGGGTCTGGTGGGCGAGCCCCGCCTCCAGCCCCTTGACCAGGCTGTCGATGGCCGTGGGCTGGTCGCCGGCGGGCTGGAACTTCGAGGCGAGGCGAAAGGGCTTGCTCATGGCGTCTCCGCGTGTGGGGTCCGGAAGGTCAGGCCTCGACGGTGGTCCGCGTGGAAACCTCCACGGTGGAGCTGGTCATCAGGCGATGAATGGGGCACTTGTGGCTGATCTCCTCGAGGCGCAGGCGCTGCTCGGTGTCCTCGATGCCGTGAAAGGTCATCTCCACGTCGAGCCGGTAGGTGCCATGGCGCTCCTCGCTGTCATCGCGATGCACCTTCACGCTCACCCCCTCCAGGGGCCACTTCTTGCGCTTGGCATACATCATCGAGGTGATCGCCTTGCAGGCCCCCAGCGACAGGTCAAAGTAGTCGTGGGGGTCCGGGGCGCTGCCCTCTCCGCCATAGGCCACCGGCACATCGACGAAGAGGTCCTCAAAGCCATCCAGTTCGACTCGCTGGCGGAAGATATGGTTGCGTACGCTTACGACTTCAATGGTCTTCTTCATGGGGAACCTCCTGTTCACTTGACCTGGATGGGGAGCTTGAGGGCCTCGATGGCCTTGATCAGCGCCTCGCGCCGGGCGCGCCCCTCGACCTCGGCACCGTGACGCCCCACTTCGGCACTGTCGACGCCGTCGAGCATCATCAGGGCGGTGGTGATACGGTTGATCTGGTCGGCGTTCTCGACGCCCGTGAAGCTCAGCGATTGGTGCGCCATGGGACGGCTCTCCGAGAGGGTGGCAAAAGAGGGGCCGGGCCTGTCGCGGCATGCCGCGAGCGCCCAGCGAAAGATTGCGGCGAGTCTAGCATGGCGCCGAGACGACCACAGCGGTTGCAATGTCGCATGGCTACCCGCATAAGAGGAGCCAGCCACCCAGCAGACGACAAGGAGCTCCCCATGCACGACTGGATCACCGCCTGTGGCGGACGGCAGGACGCCGAGGACCGAATCGCCTTCGACACCCCGGCGCCGGCCCGCCAGGCCCTGGATGGCACCGTGGTGACACCGCTGGTGCATCTGGGCGTACTCGACGTGACCGGCCCCGACGCCGAGAGATTCCTGCAGGGCCAGGCCAGCGCCCAGGTGGGCCTGGCCAACGGCGATTTCGCCCCCCTAACCGTGTTCTGCACCCCCAAGGGGCGAATGCTGGCCAATGCCCAGCTGCTGCGCGTCGCCGAGGGGCACAACCGGCTGCTGATGCAGCGCGGCCTGGTCCAGCCCCTGGCGGAGCACCTGGGCAAGTTTGCCGCCTTCTACAAGGCCGAGCTCCGGGTGCGCGATGACCTGGCGCTGATCGGCCTGATCGGCCAGGACGCCCCGGCGCTGGCCGAGGTGAGGCTGGACCTGGCGCCGCCCCCGGTGTGGCACCAGGCGGGGGATGCCGAGACTCAGCTGCTGACCCACCCTGGCCCGCGCCCGCGCCAGCTGATCTGCCTGGCCGCCGAGGCTGGCGCGGCGCTGTGGTCGCGCCTCGCCGAGCAGGCCAGCCCGGTGGGCAATGCCATCTGGTGCCTGCACGACATCCAGGCCGGGCTGGCCTGGCTGACGCCCGCCCACCGCGATGCCCTGCTGCCGCAGATGATCAACTGGGAAGCGCTGGGCGGCATCAGCTTCAAGAAGGGCTGCTACACGGGGCAGGAGGTGGTGGCCCGAGCCCACTTCCGCGGCCAGGTGAAGCGTCGCCTGGTCAGGGCCCAGCTGGAAGGCGGAGAGCTGCCCGCCCTGGCAAGCCCGGTGGAGAGTGCCGATGGCAAGGCGGTGGGCGAGGTGGTGGCCGCCGAACTCGACGCCTATGACCAGGCGGAGATCCTGGCGGTACTGAGCACCAAAGAAGACCTGGGGCCGCTCCGCGTCGCCGGCCAGGCCGTCAAGCAGCTGAAGCTGCCCTACCCCATCGAACGCCTGGACCCGGAGAGCCTGGCGGCCAGCCGCTAGTCACAGCCGAAAAAGCCGCCTGGCGGTGGCGGTGCTGGCCGCCGCCACGGCCTCGAAGGGTTCCTCGCGCAGGTCGGCCACGACCCGACACACCTCCGCGACCCGCGCCGGCTCGTTGCGCTCTCCCTGGCGACCGGCCAGCGGCATGTCGGGGCTGTCGGTCTCCAGCACATAGCCATCGTCGGGCAGGCTCGCCACCGTGCGCCTCAGGCGCTTGGCCCGGACATGGGTGACCGCGCCGCCCAGGCCCACCACGAACCCCAGATCGAGTAACGCCTTCGCCTGCTCCGGTGAGCCGGCGAAGGCATGGATCAGCCCGCCGGCCGGTAGCGCCAGCTCACGCAGTCGCCTGGCGACCCGGTCGTTGGCGCGCACGCAGTGGATCACCACCGGCAGGCGACGCGCCTTGGCCATCCTGAGCTGGGCATCGAAGAGCCGCCACTGGGCGTCGAGGGTCTCGGGAAAGCGGGCGTCGATACCGCACTCGCCAATGGCGACAAGGTCGCCATGCGTCTCCAGCCCTGCCTCAAGAGCGGCCAGGTCCTCCTCCCGATGTTCCTCCAGGAAATAGGGATGCAGCCCCAGGCAGACGCTGACGTCGTCCCGCGCCCCCAGCGCCAGCACGTCGGGCCAGCGGGCACGCGTCGTGCCCGGCACCACGAAATGCGAAACGCCCACCGCCCTGGCCCGCTCGACCACCGCCTCACGGTCGGCGTCGAAATCGGGGAAGTCCAGATGACAGTGGGCGTCGATCAGCATGTACCCCCCTTCAGGCCCGTCCCCGGCGCCGCTCGGCTAGGCACTATCCTGCTCGGCGCTCCGTGCTGGTATCTCAATGCTCCCGGGTGGGCTGGAAGCGGATCTCCGGCCAGCGCTCCTGGGTCATCTGCAGGTTGACCCGGGTCGGCGCGATGTAGGTCAGGTAGCCGCCGCCGTCGATGGCGAGGTTGGCGCTCGCCTTGCGCTTGAACTCCTCGAGCTTCTTGGCATCGTCGCTATAGATCCAGCGCGCGGTGTTGACGTTCACCCCCTCGTAGATCGCCTCCACCTTGTACTCCTCCTTGAGGCGGTGGGCGACGACGTCGAACTGCAGGGTCCCGACGGCACCGAGGATCAGGTCGTTGTTGTCCAGCGGCATGAAGACCTGGGTGGCCCCCTCCTCGGAGAGCTGCTGGAGCCCCTTCTGCAGCGCCTTCATCTTGAGCGGGTCCTTCAGGCGCACCCGCTTGAAGAGCTCCGGGGCGAAGTGCGGGATGCCGGTGAAGCGCATCTCCTCGCCCACCGTGAAGGTGTCGCCGATCTGGATGGTGCCGTGGTTGTGCAGGCCGATGATGTCGCCGGGCCAGGCCTCCTCCACCTGGGAGCGGTCCGAGGCCATGAAGGTCAGGGCGTCGGCGATCTTGACGTCCTTGCCGATGCGCACATGGCGCATCTTCATGTTCTTCTCGTACTTGCCCGAGCAGACCCGCAGGAAGGCGATGCGGTCGCGGTGGTTGGGATCCATGTTGGCCTGGATCTTGAACACGAAGCCGGTGAAGCGTGAATCGTTGGCCTCCACGGTGCGGGTGTCGGTCTCCCGTGACTGCGGGGGTGGCGCATACTCCACGAAGCCGTCCATCATCTCGCGCACGCCGAAGTTGCCCATGGCGGTCCCGAAGTAGACCGGCGTGAGCTCGCCGCGGCGGTAGGCCTCGAGGTCGAAGGCGTGCGAGGCCCCGCGTACCAGCTCCACCTCCATGCGCAGCTCCTCCGCCTGGTCCTCGCCCAGCACGGCGTCCACCTCAGGGTTGTCGAGCCCTTCGATACGCTTGTCATCGGGGATGCGACTGCCCTGCCCCTGGGTGTAGAGATGGATGACGTCGTTGTAGAGGTGGTAGACCCCCTTGAAGTGGCGACCCATGCCGATGGGCCAGGTCATGGGCGCGCACTGGATGTTGAGCACTGTCTCCACCTCGTCCATCACCTCGATGGGGTCGCGGATATCGCGGTCCATCTTGTTGACGAAGGTGAGGATCGGGGTGGTGCGCAGGCGGCACACCTCCATGAGCTTGATGGTGCGGTCCTCGACGCCCTTGGCGCCGTCGATCACCATCAGCGCCGAGTCCACCGCGGTCAGGGTGCGGTAGGTATCCTCGGAGAAGTCCTCGTGGCCGGGGGTGTCGAGCAGGTTGACGATGCGCCCACCGTAGGGGAACTGCATCACCGAGGTGGTCACCGAGATGCCGCGCTCCTGCTCCATCTTCATCCAGTCGGAGGTGGCGTGGCGGTCGGCGCGCTTGCTCTTGACGGAGCCGGCCATCTGGATGGCGTTTCCGAACAGCAGCATCTTCTCGGTGATGGTGGTCTTGCCCGCATCCGGGTGCGAGATGATGGCGAAGGTCCTGCGCAGCCCGACTTCGCGGGCCAGTGTGGCATCTGACATCGATGGGGTTCGTCGTCGAGGCACCGCCGAGCGGTGCGTGAATGGGTGCCGGTTCGGCAGTGGCCGCATTCTACGCCGGTCGGCCTGCGAAATGTAGGGCGGCCCGGCAGCGGGTATGATGGATAGCCGTCAGCGAGGAGCCGCCATGACCACCACCCAGCCACTGCCTCTCTCCACCCCCAGTCGCAACCTGGTGCGCCTGACCATCGTGCGCGGGATCACCTGGACAGGTTTCCTGATCGGGGTGATCGTCGGCGTCGAGCTGCTCGGCTTCGAGCTCCAGGTCAAGGCGGTGATCGGGGTGATACTGGCGATGGCGCTGATCAATCTGGCCACCTGGTGGCGCCTGGGTCGTCACCGCGCCGTCTCCCACGGCGAGTACCTGACCCACCTGCTGGCCGATGTGGCGGGTCTCACCCTGCTGTTCTACTTCACCGGCGGCTCCAGCAACCCCTTCATCACCTACTATCTGGTGCCGGTGACCATCGCCGCCGCCACCCTGCCCTGGCGCTTCGCCTGGATCATCGCCACCACCGCCCTGCTGGCCTACTCGCTGCTGATGGTGCAGTACCACCCGGTGCCCCAGCTGGCCCACGGCAGCCATGCCGATCACGGCATCAGCCTTCACGTGCTGGGGATGTGGCTCAACTTCGCCCTGTCGGCGGGGCTGGTGACCTTCTTCATCTACAAGATGGCCCATGCGCTGCGCAGCCGGGAGCAGGCGCTGTCGCGCACCCGGGAAGCCGCGCTGCGCAACGAGCAGGTGCTGGCCGTCGCCACCCAGGCGGCGGGCACCGCCCACGAGCTGGGGACCCCGCTCTCCACCATGGCGGTCCTGCTCACGGAGATGCGCGATGAGGCCCGCGACAACCCCGCACTGGTCAAGGACATCGAGCTGCTGCGCCAACAGGTGGACACCTGCAAGTCGCGGCTGCGCCAGCTGGTGGAGAACGCCGACCGGCGGCGCATGGGGGAGCCCCAGGTGCGCGACGCCGAGATGTGGCTGGCCGCCGTGGTACAGCGCTGGCTGGTACTGCGCCCCGATGTCAGCCACCGCATGGCGGTGGCGGAGCGCCGGGGGCGCCCCTGGATCTCGGTGGACACCACCCTGGAGCAGGCGCTGACCAACCTGCTCGACAACGCAGCCGATGCCAACCCGGACGACATCCTGATCAGCCTCGACTGGAACACCCAGGAGGTGGTGATCGACATCCGCGACCATGGCCCCGGCGTGGCGCTCGCCATCGCCGACCAGCTGGGCGAGACCTTCATCTCCACCAAGAGCAAGGGGCTCGGGATCGGGCTGTTCCTGACCCACGCCACCATCAACCGTCTCGGCGGCGGCGTGAGCCTGTACAATCATCCCGAAGGCGGCACCCTGACCGAAGTGGTGCTGCCGCGCAGCGAACCGGCCAGCTGAGCCATGACCCGACGTGACGAGGACGCCATGCAAGAGCCAACCACAGCCGAACGGCTGCTGATCATCGACGACGACGAGATGTTCTGCCACGTGCTGGACCGCGCCATGCGCCGCCGCGGCTTCGAGGTCGTGGTGGCCCACGACGCCGAGCAGGCGCTGGCCCTGGCGCATCAGCAGCGCCCGACGCTGGCCACCCTCGACCTGAAGCTCGAGCATGACTCGGGGCTGAAGCTGCTGCCGGAGCTGCTCGAGGTGGTACCCGAGTGCCGCGTCGTGGTGCTCACCGGCTATTCCAGCATCGCCACCGCCGTGGAGGCGATCAAGCTGGGAGCGGTCAACTATCTCTGCAAGCCGGCGGATGCCGACGAGGTACTGGCGGCCTTCGGACGGGAGGGCGGCGACCCGGAGACGGAAGTGGCCGAGCAGCCGCCTTCCATCAACCGCCTGGCGTGGGAGCATATCCAGAAGGTGCTGCAGGAGCACGATGGCAACATCTCCGCCACCGCCCGCGCCCTGGGGATGCACCGACGCACCCTGCAGCGCAAGCTGCAGAAGCGGCCGGTGAGGCGATAACGCGGCAAGCGGCCAGGAAGCGATGCCGACCCTCAGACGCAAACCCCGAGGCCATGGCCTCGGGGTTTGCATATAGCTCGGCGCCTACGGCAGGGCGCTGGCGCTTACTGCGCCGTCCAGCCCAGGTCGATGTTCCAGCTCGAGCCGGTGACCGCACCAGCGGCATCCGAGGCCAGGTAGGCGACCAGCTCGGCCACCTCGGCGGGCTCGATCAGACGCTTCACGGCGGCGTTCTTGAGCATGATCTGCTCGATCACCTGCTGCTCCTCCATGCCGTGTAGCTTCGCCTGGTCGGCGATCTGATTGTCCACCAGCGGAGTCTTCACATAGGCCGGACAGATGGCGTTGGCAGTGATGCCCTGGGCCCCGCCCTCGAGCGCCGCGGTCTTGGTCAGGCCGATCATGCCGTGCTTGGCGCTGATGTAGGCGGACTTGCCGGGCGAGGCCACCTGGGCATGCACCGAGGCGATGTTGATCACCCTACCCCAGCCATTCTCGCGCATGGAGGGCCAGACGGCCTGGGTCAGCAGGAAGGGCGCCGTCAGCATCAGGTCGATGATCTGGCGCCACTTCTCCTCCGAAAACGCCTCGATGGGGGCGACATGCTGGATCCCGGCATTGTTGACCAGGATGTCCACCCGCCCGAAGCGGCGGATGGCCTCCGCCACTGCCGCCTTGCAGGCCTCGCCATCGGTCAGGTCGGCCTGGAAGAAGACGGCGCCGGCCTGCTCGGCGACCTCGGCACCGGCCGGGTTGAAGTCCACGGCCAGCACCTGGTGGCCCTGCGCGCAGAAGTGGCGTACCACGGCTTCACCGATGCCGCTCGAGGTGCCGGTCACCAGGGCAACGCGGGGAGTAATGGGGGCGGTTCCTGACATCAGCAGCTCCTTGTCTTTTCGTTGTCATGCCCAGCGCGCGGGGCTGGAGAAATGAAGCGCCCCCAGCATAAGGCCGCCTGCTCTCAGGCGCTACCATCGCCGGGCGAGCCATCGGCCATCACCCGCTCCATCAGCTGCTGAGCCAGCCGGCTCGCGGCCGGTCGGCTGGCCACGTCGGCGAGATCGTCGAGCAGCACCAGGCGACGACACCAGGCCGACTCCCCCAGGGCGACGGTCTCCAGCGGGTACTCCCCCGAGGGCAGCGCCAGCCAGTGGCGGCCGCCCGCCTCGGGCATCTCGGCGCTGTCGGCCGCGGGCACCATCACCAGCCACAGCGACACCGGGGTGACCAGGGCCCCCACCAGCTGCTCGCCGAGCTCGGGGTCGGTGTGGCGCTGGAAACAGAGGGCATCGGCGGCCAGCCGGGGGTTGAAGGTCGGCGACGCCTTGGCGTCGCGCAGGTGCGCATGGGTCCAGGCCTCGGCCAGCTGGCGCAGGCGGGCATACTGCTCGGCGGTCAGGGCATGCATGATGGGCTCCTCGGCAGGTGGGCGGCAGTATAGCGTCGCCCTCCCCGCGGTTCAGCCCGGCCTGCTATGCTGGAAGGCCGTTACCCCACCCCATGGAGCCCGTCATGACCGATGCCGAACGCCTGGCCCTGGCCGTCGAAATCGCCCGGGAGGCCGGCCAGATGATCCGCGAGGCGCGGGAGCAGCAGAGCTTCGGCCACCGCTACAAGCAGGGGCACGAGCTGGTCACCGATGTGGATGTGGCCGTCGACACCCATATCACCGCGCGGCTCGAAGCGAGCTTTCCCGGCGAGGCGCGGCTCAGCGAGGAGCTCGCCCCGGAGCGCGAGGTGCTTGGCAGCCCGGCGCCGCTGTGGGTGGTGGACCCCATCGACGGTACCGTCAACTTCGCCCACGGCCTCCACCACGTCGCGGTCTCCATCGCCTGGGCCGTGGCGGGCCGCGTGCGCCTCGGGGTAGTCCACGCCCCCTTCCTCGGCGAGACCTTCACGGCGCTCGACGGCCAGGGTGCCCACTGCAACGGGCGGCCCATCCAGGCAAGCCGCACCGGCAGCCTCGAGCGCTGCCTGGTGGGCACCGGCTTCCCCTACCGCCGCGACAGCCGCCCGCCGCTGATGCGCCGCCTGACGGCGGTCCTCGAGCGCTGCCAGGACGTGCGCCGCAACGGTTCCGCCGCGCTGGACCTCTGCGACGTGGCCTGTGGCCGGCTCGATGCCTACTACGAGAGCGTCTCACCCTGGGACTTCGCCGCGGGCTGGCTGATCGCCCGGGAGGCCGGCGCACGCACCGGGCACCTCTACCCCCGCCCCGAAGGTTTCCCCGAGGATCTCTACGGCGAGAACCTGCTGGTGGCGAGCCCCGCCATCCACCGAGAGCTGGGCGAGCTGCTGCGCCGCGCCGACAGCGGCGAGGGCATCCCGCGCTGAAGCACACCGCGCCCCCATAGGGCCCGCCAATGGTGCCTCTTGATGTCGACTATTGGCGCACCCGGTGTCGATCCGTCACAATCGACACCATTCGACCACTTCGCCACCAGGAGTCCGCATGTTCGTCGTCATCTTCGGCCGCCCCGGCTGCCCCTTCTGCGTCTTCGCCAACGAGCTGGCCACCCGGTTGCAGGGCGCCGGCGCCATCGAGGGCTTCCGCTACGTGGACATCCAGGCGGAGGGCATCACCAAGGCCGATCTGGAGAAGACCATCGGCAAGCCGGTGCATACCGTGCCGCAGATCTTCATCGACGAGACCCCGATCGGCGGCTACACCGAGTTCGAGCAGTATGTGCGCGAGCATCGCCTGCTGGAGCCGGCCCGCAGCGTCTGAGCCAGCCCCCCTCCCTGCAGCGCGCTTCCGGCTACCCAGAAGCGTCATCGCGGCGTTGAAAGCCCCCGGGCGGCACCCGCCTATACTTCCCGCCAGCATCAGACGACAAGGGAAGCCAGCGAGATGCAGAGGGAAGAGTTCGTCCAGCAGCTGTGGCTGGACTATATTCATCAGCACCCGGAAGTGGGCGCCCTGCGGTTATGGCCGGTGGACGCCCCCGCGGAATATCTCGCGCTGCTGACACTTAACCATGGGCCCTGGAGCATGGATGCCCTGATGCCCAGCCTGGCGCATCTGGGCTATCGCCCCGGGCACCGCCACGCCATGGCCGACCGCGGGCTGCTGGTGACCCTGCTCTCCCCGCCGGACGATGGCCCCTGGCTGGTACTGGCCGAGCTGCAGCTGGGCACCCTCTCCCGGGAACCGCGCCAGCGGCTCGAATCCCTGATGGCCCAGGCCCCGGTGGCCGATCAGCGCGGTCAGAACCTGCTGTGCCGCGGACGCCCCTGGCCAATGCCGGACTGGGACACCTACCAGAGGCTGTGCGAGGCCCACCCCCTGGCCGGCCTGCTGGCCGTCAACGGCCCCCGCCTCCACCATGCCGGCTTCGACTGCCAGCGCCTCGGGGACTCCCTCGAGTATTTCGATGCGCGGCTCGGCGAGAGCGGCTTCAGCGGCAGCAGCGACCGCCACCACGGCATCTTCCCGGTCTCCGGGCTGCTCGACTACCGCTTCTACCCGGCCTGCTCCCAGCGCCTGCCCTTTGCCGAGGGCGACGAGCACCGCATCGAGAGCGGCGGGCTCGCCCTGGTGCAGAAATCGGTCAGCGCCAACCAGGAGCGCGCCGTGGAGCTGCTGCTGCCCCACCATACCCGCTGCGAGATCGCCTGAGCGCCAGCCGTTTCACCGCCCCGAACGACGCCGGCCCGGTCGCATCGCGACCGGGCCGGCATGTCTCACACGTGACGTGATTAGTCGAAGGTCATCTCCGGCACGTGATCCGGAACGATCAGCTTGCCGGCGGTCTTCTCGACGATCTCCTCCACGGAGACGCCCGGGGCGCGCTCCTTGAGGTGGAAGGCGCCGTCCTTGATCTCCAGATAGGCCAGGTCGGTCAGCACCCGGTTGATGCAGCCCGCGCCGGTCAGCGGCAGGCTGCACTTCTCGAGCAGCTTGGACTCGCCGTGCTTGGAGGCGTGGGTCATGGTGCAGATGATGTTCTCGGCACCGGCCACCAGGTCCATGGCACCGCCCATGCCCTTGATCAGCTTGCCCGGGACCATCCAGGAGGCGATATTGCCCTCCTGATCCACCTCGAAGGCGCCGAGCACGGTCAGGTCCACGTGGCCGCCGCGGATCATGGCGAAGGACTCCGCGGAGTCGAAGATCGCCGCGCCAGGGCGGGCGGTCACCGTCTGCTTGCCGGCGTTGATCATGTCCGCGTCGACCTCCTCCTCGGTGGGGAAGCGACCCATGCCGAGTAGGCCGTTCTCGGACTGCAGCATCACGTCGATGCCGTCCGGCACGTAGTTGGCCACCAGGGTCGGGATGCCGATGCCCAGGTTGACGTAGAAGCCGTCCTCGAGTTCGCGCGCCACGCGCATTGCCATCTGTTCGCGAGTAAGTGCCATCTTGTTGCCTCGTTGTTCGATGTAACAGCTTCGGGGGAGAAGCTCAGGAAGCGCCGGCCGGGCCGGCGGTCAACGCATCGCTACGGCCTCAGGCCTCGCGGACGGTGCGCTTCTCGATGCGCTTCTCGAAGCTGCCCTGGATGATGCGATCGACATAGATGCCCGGGGTGTGGATCTGGTCCGGCTTGAGCTCGCCCGGCTCGACGATCTCCTCCACTTCCACCACGGTGATCTTGCCGCAGGTGGCGGCCAGCGGGTTGAAGTTCTGGGCGGTGTCGCGATAGACCACGTTGCCGTAGCGATCGGCCTTCCAGCCCTTGACGATGGCGAAGTCGGCGTGGAACGCCTCCTCGAGGATATAGTGACGGCCGTTGAACTCGCGCACCTCCTTGCCCTCGCCGATCGGGGTGCCGTAGCCGGTGGCGGTGTAGAAGGCGGGGATGCCCGCGCCCCCGGCCCGCATCTTCTCGGCCAGGGTGCCCTGGGGCGTCAGGATCACCTCGATCTCGTCGTTGAGCATCTGCTGCTCGAACATGGCGTTCTCGCCCACGTAGGAGGCGTAGATCCGGCTGATCTGCTTGTCCTCCAGCAGGATGCCGAGGCCGAAGCCGTCGACGCCGCAATTGTTGGAGATCACGGTGAGGTCCTTGACGCCCAGGCGCTTGATCTCGGCGATCAGGTTCTCGGGGATGCCGCAGAGACCGACGCCGCCGGCAACGACGGTCATGCCGCTCTCGATGCCTGCCATCGCCTCTTCGTAGGAGTTAACGCGCTTGTCGAATCCGGCCATAGTGAGTGGCGCCTCATGTTGTTGTGAATGAGCCTGGCCAGGGGGGCCTGTGGTGTCGGCGCCCTGGAGGCGGCTCGGGGGTAAAAGATAGCGAGTCCCTGGGGACACGATGGCCCCAGTGTTGGGCCTGGTGATATATTTGTTAAGTTTGTTTTTCTTATTGATTGATCAATCCAGCTTATAAATTTGACCTTGGTAGCATGCCATGACCGTCAAGCAGCTTCGCGCCTTCCTCGCCGTGGCCCAGTCCCTGAGCTTCACCCAGGCCTGCGAACGGCTGCATCTCTCCCAGCCGGCCCTGAGCCTGGCCATCAAGGGGCTCGAGGAAAGCCTCGGCGGACGGCTGCTGATCCGTACCACCCGCAGCGTGCGCCTCACCCCGGAGGGCGAGTCCTTCGTCCCGCTGGCCAAGCGGCTGCTCGCGGAGTGGGACAACACCGAGGAGCTGATGCGCCAGCGCTTCACCCTCCAGCTGGGTCGCCTGGCGGTGGCCACCATGCCGTCCTTCGCCAGCAACCTGCTGCCGCCGGCGCTGATGGCCTTTCGCAGTCGCCATCCGCGCATCAACGTCACGGTTCACGACGTGATCAACGAGCAGGTCATCGACATGGTGCGCGACCGCCAGGTGGAGCTGGGCATCGCCTTCGAGCCCGAGGCGGTGGGCAGCCTGGCCTTCACCCCGCTGTTCGTCGACCGCTTCGTGGCCGTGGTGCCGCCCCGCTCGCTGCTGGCCCATCACGACAGGCTCAGCTGGGAGACCCTCTTGACCCATGACTTCATCGCCCTGCAGCGCCCCTCCATGGTGCGGCGGCTGCTCGAGCAGCAACTCGGCGAACGCGGCATCCGCCTGCCGTCCGCCTTCGAGAGCCACCAGCTGGCCACCGTGGGGCGCATGGTGGCCAGCGGCCTGGGCGTCAGCGCGGTGCCCTCGCTGTGCGCCCGGCAGATGGAGGAGCTCGGCGCCCGCTGCCTGCCGCTGGACGACCCGGCCATCGAGCACGCCGTCGGCATGCTCACCCACGGCGAGCTCTCCGCCGCCGCGCTCGCGCTTCGCCAGGTGCTGGTGGAGACCCTCGGCCGAGCCGAGCCGGTGGCCGAGTGAGGACGCTGGGCAGCCGCCCGGCGATCCTTTAGCATTGCCGCATCCTTGCCCCTCCCACTGCCCACGGAGAGACGCATGCCGACCCTCAAGGGTCTCGTCAGCCTTGTTCTGCTCACCCTCAACACCCTGTTCTGGGGCGTTCCGCTGATCCTGCTCACCCTGCTCAAGCTGGTGACGCCCGGCCGCGCCCTGCGCCGCCGCGTCCTGGGTGGGCTCAACGCCGTGGCCCTCAACTGGATCGGCGTCAACCTGTGGTGGATGCGCCACTGGCTCAAGCCACGCTTCGAGATCGAGGTCCCCGAAGGGCTGCGTCGCGATCAATGGTGGCTGGTGATCTCCAACCACCGCAGCTGGACCGACATCTTCGTGCTGTTCTTCGCCCTGCACCGCCGCATCCCCATGCCGCGCTTCTTCCTCAAGCGCCAGCTGATCTGGATCCCCATCGTGGGGCTGGCCTGGTGGGCCCTGGAGTATCCCTTCATGCGACGCATGAGCGCCGAGCAGCGGGCCCGCCACCCCCACCTGGCGCGCCGCGACCAGGAGGCCACCGAGCGGATGTGCCACCGCGCCCGAGAGGCGCCCATCGCCATCTTCAACTTCCTCGAGGGCACCCGCTTCACGCTGGCCAAGCGCGAGGCCCAGGGCGCCCCCTTCCGCCATCTGCTGAGCCCCAGGGCCGGCGGCATCGCCCAGGTGATCAACCTGCTCGGCGACCGGCTGGAAGGGATCCTCGACGTGACCCTGAGCTATGACAACCCCGACCCCACCTTCTGGGGCTTCCTGTGCGGGCAGGAGCAGCGCGTGGTACTGAAGGCACGCGTCCTCCCGGTACCAGCCTGGATGCTCGAGGGGGACTATCAGGACGACCCCGACCTCAAGGAGCGCTTCCACTCATGGCTCAACGCCCTGTGGCAGGAAAAGGACGACTCGCTCTCGCGCTGATGCTGGCGGCGCTGCTGCTGGGAGGCTGCGCCTCGCGGCCCGACGCCCCCGACAGCGCCCGCACCAACGCCACCGCCGAGAGCGGCGGCTGGGTGGTGGTGCAGCGCGGCGATACCCTGGGTGAGATCGCGCGACGCGGTCAGGTGCCCCTCGAACGCCTGCAGCGCTTCAACCCCGACGTGGACCCGCGGCGCCTCGCCGTGGGCCAGCGCCTGCTGATGCCCACCCAGCAGGAGCGTGCCCCCTCCGGCGGCCCCTATCGCTACCAGGTGCGGCCCGGCGATACCTACTCGAGCATCGCGCGCCGCTTCGGCACCCGTGCGTCGCGCATCCAGGCCGCCAACCCCGGGGTCCAGCCCACCGCCCTGAGGGTCGGCCAGCTCATCCAGGTCCCCCTCGCCGGCGGCGCCTCGGCCGGTGCCTCTCGCCCGGCGCAAGCCGGCTCGAGCGGGTCGGGGGGCGCCGCCGCCCCGGCGCGAGCCAGCCTCCCCGACCCCGGCAACCTGCCGAGTTCGGCCCGCAACTGGCCCTGGCCCCTGGAGGACTACCGCATCGTGCGTGCCTTCGGTGCCGACAGCCGCGGGACCCTGCAGCCGATGCTGCTGGCCACCGGCCGCGGCGCCCGGGCCCGCGCAGTAGCCGATGGCGAGGTGCGCTTCGCCGACAGCATGCGCCAGCTGGGGCAGGTGGTCATCGTCCACCACGCCGACAACCTGCAGAGCGTCTACGCCCTGTGCGAGACCACCCTGGTCGCCAACGGCGCCCGGGTCAGCCGCGGCGACCCGCTCTGCGAGGTGGGCTACAGCAGCACCAGCGAGCGCCATGACCTGCTGTTCGACCTGCGCCACGGCGGCAAGCCGATCGATCCGCGCCGCGTACTGCGCTGAACCGCGTCATGCAACCGTCACCCCGGCGTCGCCGGGGTGTCATCGCGCAGGCCCATCCTCGACGGGTGACGGGGCCCATGACGGGCCCGCCACGCCGCGGGGATGCACATGCGTATCTGTCTGGTCAGCGAAACCTGGGCGCCGGAGATCAACGGCGTCGCCCATACCCTGGGTCACCTGAGCCGGGAAGCCATCGCACGCGGCCATCGCCTGCAGCTGGTGCGTCCGCGACCGGCCTCACCGGCGCCACGCAGCGAGGGCATGGAGGCCGAGCTTCGGGTGCGCGGCGTCTCGCTGCCGGGCTACCGGGAGGTCCGCCTGGGGCTGCCCGCCGCCCGCTGCCTCACCCAGTTCTGGCGTGAACAGCGCCCCGACGTGGTCTACCTCGCCACCCAGGGCCCGCTGGGCTGGTCGGCGCAGGGTGTCGCGCGGCGCCTGGCCATCCCAAGCGTCGCCGGCTGGCACACCAACTTCGACCACTACTGCCATGACTATGGCGTTCCCTGGCTGAGCGGCCCGGTGCGCCGCCGCCTGCGCACCTTCCACAACCGCAGCCAGGCCACCCTGGTGCCGACCCGCAGTCAGGCCGAGGCGCTCACGGCCGATGGCTTCCGGGAGGTGCGGGTCATGGCACGCGGCATCGACGGGGAGCGCTTCTCCCCGGCCCACCGCGACCCCGCCCTGCGCGCCCGCTGGGGGGCCGGCGAACACACCCCGGTCATCCTCCACGTGGGACGCCTGGCCCCGGAGAAGAACCTGGCGCTGCTGCGGGAGAGCTGCGTGGCCATCGGCGAGGCCCGCCCCGATGCGCGCATCGTTATCGTCGGCGACGGCCCGGGACGCAAGGCCCTGGCGGCCTCGCTGCCCCATGCCCACTTCACCGGCTTCATCCCCGCCGACGACCTGGCGCGCCACTATGCCAGCGCCGACCTCTTCCTGTTCCCCTCGCTCTCGGAGACCTGGGGCAACGTGCTGCTCGAGGCGATGGCCAGCGGCCTGGCCACGGTGGCCTTTCGGCATGCCGCCGGCGCCGAGCTGATCGACCACGACCTCAACGGCTTGGCGCCGGCAGTGGAGGACGTCGCCGGCTTCCGGGAGGCCGCCGTTACCCTCTGCCAGCAGCCGGCCCGACGGGCCCGCCTGGGGCGAAATGCCCGTGAGCGGGCGCTGGCCTACGCCTGGCCGGCGATCGCCGACGCCTTCCTCGCTGTTCTCGACCACGCCCGGGAGACTCCCCATGGACACTCGCGCCCCCGCCCTGCTTGACCGCCTCGACCTGCTGGAGTGGCGACTCTGCCAGCGCATCGGCCGCCTCAACCTCTATCGCCCCTGGCTTTGGCTGCTCCGCCTGGCCAGCCGTCTCGGGGACTGGCCCGCCTGGGTGGCCCTGGTGCTCGCCCAGCCGCTGCTGCAGGAGAGCGGCGGCTGGCGGCACCTGGTGCAGTACACCCTGACGGCCCTGGTCGCCATTGCCGTTTACCGCCTGGTGAAGACGCGCCTGTGCCGGGAGCGTCCCTTCATCACCTTCGTGGGCAACGTGCGCTCCCACGAGCCGGCCCGGGACCGCTACAGCTTTCCCAGCGGCCACACCATGCATGCGGTGATGTTCCTTGTGCTGACCGCGAACCATCTGCCCTGGCTGGCGCCCTGGCTGGTCCCGCTGGTGCTGCTGATCGCCCTCTCCCGGGTTGGCCTCGGCCTGCACTACCTGAGCGATGTGGTGGCCGGCGCCCTGCTCGGGCTGCTGTTCGCCGGCGCGAGCCTGGCCCTGGTCGGCTGACGCTCGGCGCACGGCTCGTCGGATCAGCACCGCCGTGGCATCCTTGGGCGATGCCGACCGAGATCCTGCTGCCCGACCCGCCCCTGTGGCTCACGGCTCCCCTGCTGGGGGAGCCCCATGCCTCCCGGCTGCTTCACACCCTCGATGCCGAGCTCGCCTGGCAGCGCCCCACCCTGCGCCTCTACGGCCGTGAGCACCTCATTCCCCGCGCCCAGGTCTGGATGGGCGACCCCGAGGCGCACTATCGCTATTCCGGTCGGGACTTTCGCCCCGATCCCTGGCACCCGGCCGTGGCCGAACTGCGGGATCGGGTGATCGCCGCCCTGGCAGACCACGGCATGCAGGCCGGCTTCAACAGCGTGCTGCTCAATCGCTATGCGGGCGGCGAGGAGCGCATGGGCTGGCACAGCGATGACGAGCCCGAGCTCGGACGCGAGCCGCTGATCGCCGCCGTCTCGCTGGGGGCCGAGCGCCCGCTGCGCTTTCGCCGGAAGCCGGGCGCGGCCCCCGCCGGAGACGCGGGAGCCGCCGCGCCCTTCAATGCCTGGCTGCCCCACGACAGCCTGCTGGTCATGGGGCCCGGCGTGCAGCGTACCCTGCAGCACGCCCTGCTGCCGCGGCGAATCCCCGGGCTGCGCATCAGCCTGACGTTCCGTCGGGTGCATCCTGGCTGACACGGGCTTCTCGCCACGGCGATGCCCCTTGTCTGCTCCAAACTTGAGTTAACGGTATAAAATATAACCGCTGTGTCCCGGATACAGGGCGGCCACCCGAAGGTGGCCGCCCTATGTCCCTCAACTCCCGGCGATCAGCCGCGGTAGTAGCCCGGCGCCACGAAGGGCATCCTGCTGACCGTCATCGGCAGGCGCTTGCCACGCACATCGGCGAACACCTGGGTCCCGATCTCGGCATGGGACAGCGCCACGTAGCCCATGGCGACCGGCCGCCCCACCGACGGACCGAAGCCTCCGGAGGTGACGATCCCGATGCGACCGCCCTCGGCATCGAACAGCTCGACACCCTCGCGCACCGGCGCACGCCCCTCCCCCAGCAGCCCGACCCGCTTGCGCTGGTGATCCTTCGCGTGCATCTGGTGCAGGATCACATCCGCCCCGGGGAAGCCACCGGCACGCTCCCCGCCGCGGCGCCGCGGCTGGCCGATCGCCCACACCAGCCCCGCCTCCACCGGCGTGGTCTCGGTGTCGATATCGTGGCCATACAGGCAGAGCCCCGCCTCCAGACGCAGGGAGTCCCGGGCGCCCAGGCCGATCGCCTCCACCTCGGACTCGGCCAGCAGGCGTTGCGCCAGTGCCTGGCTCTGCTCGGCCGCCACCGAGATCTCGAAGCCATCCTCACCGGTGTAGCCGCTGCGGCTGATCCATACGGAGAAGCCATCGATCTCGAAGCGGCCGTGCTGCATGAAGACCATCTCGCAGGCCGCCGGGCAGAGGCGCGCCATGACCTCGGCGGCCTTGGGCCCCTGCAGGGCCAGCAGGCCGCGGTCGAGGACCTCGAGCTCATGCCCAGCGGAGAGCCCGCGGCGCAGGTGAGCGATGTCCTGCTCCTTGCAGGCGGCATTGACCACGAGGTAGAGATGGTCCCCGGCATTGACCACCATCAGGTCGTCGAGGATGCCGCCCGCCTCGCTGGTGAACAGCGCATAGCGCTGCCAGCCCGGCTCGAGGCCGACGATATCCGCCGGCACCAGGGTCTCCAGCGCCTCGGCCGGAGACGGTCCCCGCAGCAGCAGCTGGCCCATGTGGGAGACATCGAAGAGGCCGCAGGCGCTGCGGGTGTGCTCGTGCTCCTTCTTGACACCGAGCGGGTACTGAACCGGCATCTCGTAGCCGGCGAAGGGCACCAGCTTCGCGCCCAGCTCCCGATGCAGCCCATGCAGCGGGGTGTGCTTGAGTTCGCTCATCTTCTCTCCCTCGTCTTCGAGTCTCGCAAACAAGAACGGGAGGTGCCATGGCACCTCCCGTCGTCTTCGGGCCGGCCTCAGCCCTTGTCGTGGTCGAGCTCTTCGCCCGGCAGGATCTCCTTGCCGTCGAAGTAGTCCCGGGTCAGCTTGAACACCACCGGCGACAGCAGCGCCAGGGCGATCAGGTTGGGAATCGCCATCATGGCGTTGAAGGTGTCGGCCATCAGCCAGATGAAGCCCAGGTTGGCCATGGCCCCCAGCGGGATCGCCAGCACGAACAGCACCCGATAGAGCATGATCGAGCGGGTACCGAACAGGAACTGGAAGCACTTCTCGCCGTAGAAGGACCAACCGAGGATGGTGGTGAAGGCGAAGACCGCCAGCGCCACCGACACGATCTGGTTGCCGAAGCCCGGCAGGGCCGCGTCGAACGAGAGCGCGGTCAGCGAGGCGCCGGCCTCCCCCTCGATCCACACCGTGGAGGTCAGGATCACCAGGGCGGTGATGGTGCAGATGATGATGGTATCGATGAAGGTGCCGAGCATGGCGATCATGCCCTGGCGCACCGGGTTCTTGGTCCTGGCAGCGGCGTGGGCGATGGGCGCACTGCCCAGGCCCGCCTCGTTGGAGAAGATGCCGCGGGCCACACCGAAGCGAATGGCCGCCATCACCGCCGCCCCGGCGAAGCCGCCGGCCGCCGCGATCGGGTTGAAGGCGTAGTAGAAGATCAGCCGGAAGGCCTCGCCGATCTGGCCAGCGTTGACGATCAGCACCAGGATACCGGCGATCACATAGAGGATGCCCATGATCGGCACCAGCTTGCCGGCTACCTTGGCGATCCGCTTGATGCCACCCAGGATCACCGCACCGGCCAGCACCATGATCACCACGCCGGTGAGCCCATGGGGGATGCCGAAGGTGGAATCCAGGGCGTCGGCCACCGAGTTGGACTGCACGGTATTGCCGATGCCGAAGGCCGCCACGGCCCCGAAGAAGGCGAAGGCGCCACCCAGCCACAGCCACTTCTTGCCCAGGCCGTTCTTGATGTAGAACATCGGACCACCGATATGGTAGCCGGTGCTGTCGGTCTCGCGGTAGCGCACCGCCAGCACCGCCTCGGCAAACTTGGTGGCCATGCCCACCAGCGCCGTGATCCACATCCAGAACACCGCACCGGGGCCGCCCAGGGCGATGGCGGTCGCCACGCCGGCGATGTTGCCGGTGCCGATGGTGGCGGAAAGCGCCGTCATCAGGGCGTTGAAGGGCGAAATCTCGCCGTCATCGTCCTTTTTCTTTTCGCCGGGCACCGGCTTGGCATCCCGCCCCTGCCACATCAGCTTGAAGCCCATGCCGAGCTTGAGTAGCGGCATCAGCTTGAGGCCGATCTGGAGGTAGAGGCCCACCCCCAGCAGCAGGATGAGCATCAGCGGCCCCCACACCACGCCGTTGATGGCCCCAAAGATACTGTTCAAGGTTTCCACGTGAATCTCCCTTTGCGATTGTTGTTTTGATTCGCCGACCACGCCCCGCAATGCCAGGCGATCATCCCGCCGTGGCGTTGGCCATGCGCAGGATCGACGAAACGAACCGCGCTAACATAGCGGATCTTGCCGCCTCTTCACCAGCCTGACGAATGACTCAACTTCAACTCTTGCCCCATTCGGTGAAAACATGTTTCCGATGAGAAACACGAACAGGCCCCGCGAAGCCATGCCGCTACCCGCAGGATAGTCAGTCTCGCCGGCATCGTCGCCCCGCGCCGCCTGCCCGGCGCCGAGCCGTGACCCCAGGCGGCGTTGACCACCAGTGACGAGGCCAAATCTCCCCGTGACGGGGCCTGCGGCTGGACGAACGGCCACCGCCAGGCCACCCTTGGAGGCGGGAGTACGCCCCGGATACGCCGCGGGGGCTCGCCAAACGCCGTCGATGGCGTTAGCATTTGCACATCCAGAAAACCTTTTTCGTATAGGAAATTCTCATGAGCTCAATTCCTGCCAACCTCCGCTACGCCGACAGCCACGAATGGGTGCTGGACAACGGTGACGGCACCGTGACCATCGGCATCAGCGACCACGCCCAGCAGGCGCTCGGCGACGTGGTGTTCGTGGAGCTGCCCGAGGTCGGCCGCACCCTCGCCGTGAAGGAGGAGTTCGGGGTGATCGAGTCGGTCAAGGCCGCCTCCGACCTCTACGCCCCGGTGGCCGGCGAGGTCATCGCCGTCAACGAAGCGCTCGAGGACGCCCCCGAGACCGTCAACGAGGCCCCCTATGCGGACGGCTGGATCATGAAGGTTCGCCTGGACGACAGCGCCCAGCTCGACGACCTGCTGGATGCTGACGGCTACGCCGCCGTCGCCCAGTCCGACGACTGAGGCCGCCGCGACGCTCCCTGCTGCCCCGGCCGCCCTGGCCGGGGCCTTGATTTCAACGCCTGCGTCGTCCCCTCGACGCCCCTGACCCACGCTACGGTGCCCCCATGCCGATCGACACTCGCCGCCTGGCCGACCTGGCCGCCCACGATGACTTCCTGCAACGCCACAACGGTCCCCGCGAGGCGGACGTGACGGCCATGCTGGCCACCCTCGGGGTGGAGAGCCTTTCGGCGCTGATCGAGCGCACCGTGCCGGCGGATATCCGCCTGGGCCGCGAGCTCGAGCTGGACCCGCCGCGCAGCGAGGCGGAGGCGCTGGACTACCTGAAGCGCCTGGCGCGTCAGAACCGCGTGTTCAAGAGCTATATCGGCCAGGGCTACCACGGCACCCACCTGCCGCCGGTGATCCAGCGCAACGTGCTGGAGAACCCGGGCTGGTACACCGCCTACACCCCCTACCAGCCGGAGATCTCCCAGGGCCGCCTGGAGGGACTGCTCAACTTCCAGCAGATGGTGATGGACCTGACCGGCATGGAGCTGGCCAACGCCTCGCTGCTCGACGAGGCCACCGCCGCCGCCGAGGCCATGGCGCTGTGCCACCGTGCCAACAAGAAGGCCAAGAGCGAGGTCTTCTTCGTCGCCGACGACGTGCTGCCCCAGACCCTGGACGTGGTGCGCACCCGGGCCGCCTACTTCGGCTTCGAGCTGGTGGTGGCCCCGGTCGAGCAGCTGGCCGAGACAGAGGCCTTCGGGGCCCTGCTGCAGTACCCCGGCGAGAGCGGCCGGGTCCATGACCTGGCGCCGCTGCTCGGCGCCGCCGCCGAGCGCGGCATCATGACCTGCGTGGCCGCCGACATCATGAGCCTGGTGCTGCTCAAGGAGCCGGGGGCGCTGGGCGCCGACATCGTCATCGGCACGACCCAGCGCTTCGGCGTACCGATGGGCTTCGGCGGCCCCCACGCGGCCTTCTTTGCCACCACCGACAAGCTCAAGCGCTCGATCCCGGGACGCATCATCGGCGTCTCCCAGGACAGCCGCGGCGGCCAGGCGCTGCGCATGGCGATGCAGACCCGCGAGCAGCACATCCGCCGCGAGAAGGCCACATCCAACATCTGTACCGCCCAGGCGCTGCTGGCCAACATCGCCGGCTTCTATGCGGTCTACCACGGCGCCGAGGGGCTGCGCACCATCGCCTCCCGCATCCATCGCCTGACCACCCTGCTGGCCACGGGCCTGCGCGAGAAGGGCATTCAACTTGCCCACGACAGCTGGTTCGACACCCTGCGCCTGACCGGCGTGGATGCCGGCAAGCTACACGGACGCGCCCTGACCCGCGAGATCAACCTGCGCTACTTTGACAATGGCGACGTGGGCGTAAGCCTCGACGAGACCACCACCGCCCATGACCTGGACGTGCTGTTCGACGTGCTGGTGGGCGAGGAGCACGGCCTCTCCGTCGCGGCCCTGGACGAGCGTGCCGTGGCCGAGGGCGCCAGCGGGATTCCGGCGGCGTGCCGGCGCGAGAGCGACTTCCTGACCCACCCGACCTTCAAGCGCTACCGCAGCGAGACCGAGATGCTGCGCTACCTCAAGCGCCTGGAGAACAAGGACCTGTCGCTGGCCCACGCGATGATCCCGCTCGGCTCCTGCACCATGAAGCTCAACGCCACCAGCGAGATGATCCCGATCACCTGGCCGGAGTTCGCCAACGTTCACCCCTTCGTGCCCCGCGACCAGGTGGCCGGCTACCAGCAGATGATCGACGAGCTGGCCGCCTTCCTGGTGGAGGTGACCGGCTATGACCACATCTCCATGCAGCCCAACTCCGGCGCCCAGGGGGAGTACGCCGGGCTGGTGGCGATCCGCCGCTACCAGGCCGCCATCGGCGAGGGCCACCGCGACGTCTGCCTGATCCCCAGCTCCGCCCACGGCACCAACCCCGCCTCGGCGGCCATGGTCGGCCTCAAGGTGGTGGTGGTGGAGTGCGACGCCCTCGGCAACATCGACGTCGCGGATCTGCGCGCCAAGGCCGAGCAGCACAGCGAGGCGCTCTCCTCGATCATGATCACCTACCCCTCCACCCACGGGGTCTTCGAGGCCAACGTGCGCGAGGTGTGCGCGATCGTGCACGCACACGGCGGCCAGGTCTACGTGGACGGCGCCAACATGAACGCCCAGGTGGGCCTGACCCGTCCCGGCGACTTCGGCGGCGACGTCAGCCACCTCAACCTGCACAAGACCTTCTGCATCCCCCACGGCGGCGGCGGCCCGGGCATGGGGCCGATCGGCGTCAAGGCGCACCTCGCCCCCTACGTGTCGAACCACGTGGTCACCCCCATCCCCGGCGTCAACGCCGACTGCGGCGCGGTATCGGCCGCGGCCTTCGGTTCGGCGTCGATCCTGCCGATCTCCTGGGCCTACATCAAGATGATGGGTGCACGGGGCCTGCGCGAAGCCACCGAGCTCGCCATCCTCAACGCCAACTACATCGCCGCCCGCCTCGGCGAGCACTACCCGGTGCTCTATCGTGGCGAGAACGGCAGCGTGGCCCACGAGTGCATCATCGACATCCGTCCGCTCAAGGCGGCCTCGGGCATCAGCGAGGAGGACATCGCCAAGCGCCTGATGGACTACGGCTTCCACGCCCCGACCATGTCCTTCCCGGTACCGGGCACGCTGATGATCGAGCCCACCGAGTCGGAGTCCCTCTACGAGATCGACCGCTTCTGCGACGCCATGATCGCAATCCGCGAGGAGATCGCGCGGGTCGAGGCCGGCGAGTGGCCGGCGGACGACAACCCGCTGGTGAAGGCGCCGCACACCCAGGCCGACCTGATGGACGCCGAGTGGGCGCACCCCTACTCCCGCGAGCTGGCCGCCTTCCCCACCGCGGCGGTCAAGGCCTCCAAGTACTGGCCTGCGGTGAACCGAGTCGACAACGTCTTCGGCGACCGCCAGCTGGTCTGCTCCTGCCCCAGCATCGACGAATATCGCGACTGATCCGCTCTCGCCCATGACGACCAAGGCCCCGCCATCCGGCGGGGCCTTGCGTTTGACGGCGCCGGTCAGGCCGGCCTGCCCTCGGTGCTTCTCGCTTTCACATCATCAAGGCCCTGCCGGGAGCTCCCCGAAGCCGGAGAGCGCCTGGCGACGCTGCTCCCGGAAATCCTCGAGCAGGCGCACGTAGCGGCGCGGCATCTCGCTGCCGGCGCGGGTGACCAGATGCAAGGTCTCGTGGACCGCCACCGGCAGGTCCAGCTCCTTGACCTGGCGCTGCCAGGGCGAGGTCTCCAGCACCAGCCGCGAGACCACGGTAAAACCGAGCCCCCGGGCCACCGCATCCAGCACCATGCTCACCTCGTTGGTGAAGCCCTGGCGCCGGAAGTGGCTCATGGAGCGAAACTCGCGGGGGAAGTTGCTGCGCAGCAGCGCACTGGCGTGGTTGAGGCCATCGTAGTAGTTGACGAAGCCGATGCCCATCAGCTCGGCGAGCCCGCTGCCGGCGAAATCCGCCGGCACCACCAGGCACAGGGGCTCGCGGTGCCAGGGTTCCACCTTAAGGTCAGGCTGGCGCAGGGTGTCGGTGACGATGCCCAGGTCGTAGCGGCCGGCCAGCACGTCCTGGACGATCTCGTGGTTGAAGGCAAAGCTGTAGCTGACCGAGAGGCCGGGGTGCATCTGCTGCTGCCCGAGCAGGAAGGGGTAGAGCATCAGCCCCACGCTCCCCGGCGAGGCCAGGCGGCACTCCCCCGAGAAGAGGGAATCGACATCCAGGGAGTGGCGGAACTGCTCGTGGTCGGCAAACAGCTTCAGCGCATAGTCATAGGCCCGCCGCCCCGCCTCGGTGAGGGTGAAGCGCCGGCCGTGGCGCTCCAAGAGCGGCTTCTCCAGGTACTGCTCGAGCTTGCGCACGTGCTGGCTGACCCCGGGCTGGGTCATCTCCAGGCGGCGGGCCGTCTGGGTGAAGCTGCCGGTCTCGACCAGGGTGATGAAGGTGCGAAAGTAGAGCGCGTTGAACATGGCGGGCCAGATGAGGGATGGGGGTCCCATTGTAGCACCGGGCGTCGGCGTGCCGTGATAGCATCGGCACAGACGACACCCGCGACAAGGACGCCTCTATGCCCGACACCATCTCCAGCATCATCTCTCCTGAAGGCAGCCTCGAGATCCTCTCCCAGCACGAGGTGAGTCGCCTTCACGACACCTCCAAGGCCGGCCTGCACGACATCCTGCGCCGCTGCTCCCTGGCAGTGCTCAACTGCGGCTCGCCCATCGACGACGGCGTCGCCCTGATGGAGGCCTACCGGGACTTCGATATCGAGGTGATCCCGCAGGATCGCGGCATCCGCCTCAAGCTCACCAACGCCCCGGCCGAGGCCTTCGTGGACGGCAAGATGATCCGCGGCATCCGCGAGCACCTCTCCTCGGTGCTGCGCGACATCGTCTACGTCTACAACGAGATCCAGGGCCACCAGCGCTTCGACCTGAGCACCGGCGAGGGCACCACCAACGCCGTGTTCCATATCCTGCGCAAGGCCGGCACCCTCAAGCCCGGCCGCGATCCCAGCCTGGTGGTCTGCTGGGGCGGCCACTCCATCTCCCGCGAGGAGTACGAGTACAGCAAGGACGTCGGCTACCACCTGGGCCTGCGCGAGATGGACATCTGCACCGGCTGCGGCCCGGGCGCCATGAAGGGCCCCATGAAGGGCGCCAACGTGGCCCATGCCAAGCAGCGCCGTCGCGAGGGCCGCTACCTCGGGGTCTCGGAGCCCGGCATCATCGCCGCCGAGGCGCCCAACCCCATCGTCAACGAACTGGTGGTGATGCCCGACATCGAGAAACGCCTGGAGGCCTTCGTGCGCCTGGGCCACGGCATCATCGTCTTCCCGGGCGGGGTGGGCACCGCCGAGGAGATCCTCTACCTGCTCGGCATCCTGCTCCATCCGGACAATGCCGACATGGAACTGCCGGTGATCTTCAGCGGGCCGGCCAACAGCGCCGAGTACTTCGCGCGCATCGACGAGTTCCTGGTCTACACCCTCGGGGAAACGGTGCGTCAGCGCTATCGCATCATCATCGACGACCCCACCGAGGTGGCCCGCGCCATGCGCAAGGGCATCGATGCGGTGGCCGAGTACCGCCGGGCGCGCCAGGACGCCTTCTACTACAACTGGCGCCTGACCATCGACCGCCCCTTCCAGGAGCCCTTCGAGCCCACCCACGAGGCCATGGCCGGGCTGGCCCTGCACCGCAACCAGCCGGTTCATGAGCTGGCCGCCAACCTGCGCCGCGCCTTCTCGGGGATCGTCGCCGGCAACGTCAAGGAACAGGGAATCCGCGCCATTCAGGCCCACGGCCCCTTCCGCCTGCACGCCGAGGAGGAGCTGATGGCGCGCCTCGACCGGCTCCTCGACTCCTTCGTCGCCCAAGGCCGCATGAAGCTCTCCGGCGACTACGAGCCCTGCTACACCCTGGGCTGAGCCGCACGCCTCAGGAGATCAAGGCTCACCAACGCAAGGAGCAAGCCCAGGGGAGGTCCCTGACGCTTGCTCCTTGTCGCATATGCTTGAGGCTTGTTGGCTCTTTGCCTGTGGCAGGCCTAGCGAGGCGCCTTGATCCACAGCCCGAGGGCGTGCAGCAGCAGCCCCAGGGTGGCGCCGTGGGCAATCAGCAGCTCCCAGCCGATGAAGTCGGTGAACAGGGCGTGGTAGAGCCCCATCCCCGCCAGGCCTGCCACCATGCACACTCCCAGCCGCCCCATCAGGGGCGGCAGGCGCCGGCGTGCCTCGGCCTCGAGCATCCGCCAGTGGGCCACCGCCACGCCGGCCACCACCAGCAGGGCGATCAGGATCAGGTTGAAGCGGTTGTCGTGGCCGCCCACCAGGTAGCGAGGGATGGTCGAGAGCATCAGCAGCGCAAGGCCCAGCATCAGGCTGAGCCGTTCGGGGGTCGGCTGGGCGCCCATCTCAGGCCACCTTGAGCGCTTGGGACTCGATCCACTCCTCGGCCCAGGGCAAGGCGGCGTCATCGGCCATGAAGGTCTCCATGGCATCGACCTCCAGCCGCTCGCCGAGGCGCTGGGCGCCCTGCCCCTGCAGCAGCTCATCGAGCTGGCGCCCGGCACCGCAGAAGGTCTCGCCGTAGGAGCTGTCGCCCAGAGCGATCAGCCCGTAGCGCAGCGAGGAGAGCCCGGGGCTCTGCTCGGCGATGGCCCGGGCGAAGGGCACGAAGTTGCCCGGGTAGTCGCCGCTGCCGGTGGTGGAGACGCAGAACAGCGCCAGGTCGGTATCCGACCCGGTGAGGTCCTCGAGGACGGGATTCTCGAGGATGGCCACCTCGAAGCCGGCCTCCTCGAACAGCGGC
The DNA here is from genome assembly GCF_030704205.1 of Halomonas alkalicola. Classification (NCBI taxonomy): domain Bacteria; kingdom Pseudomonadati; phylum Pseudomonadota; class Gammaproteobacteria; order Oceanospirillales; family Halomonadaceae; genus Halomonas; species Halomonas alkalicola. The sequence goes on from NZ_CP131913.1 coordinate 213,641, forward strand.
TTGACCTGCTCGGCGACGTCCAGAGCGCCGCCATACATGGTACCGACGAAGATCTTGAGCATGGGCATGTCTTGGATTTACCTGAGAATTCCACTCGGATATTAACACGACTCATTGGCGCGGCCCATCCCCCGGCGAGGCGTTTCGCCGCACCCCGGGCCCTGCGCCGAGCGGGATGACCCAGTATAATGCTGGGTCTTTCACCCCTGCACGGAGGCGACATGCAGCAGACCTTCGAGACCTGGATCACCCCGATCATGATCGGTGGCCTGATCCTGTTCATGGGCTTCATCATCTGGGACCTGGCGAAGAAGTCCAACGCCGGACGCTTCGGCACCCTCATGCTCTTCGTCGTGCTGGGCGCCGGCATCCTAGGCTATGTGTTCAAGGTGGTGATCACCTGGGCACTGGAGAACGGCGGCGGCGTATAAGGAAAGCAGAACGCCACCCCGAAGGGTGGCGTTCAACGCAGGGCGGCACGGCGAAGATCAGGCGTCGCCGCGGTAGCCCTCCACCTGGCTCTTGAGCTTCTGGCCGGGGCGAAAAGTCACCACGCGCCGGGCGGAGATCGGGATCTCCTCACCTGTCTTGGGGTTGCGGCCCGGCCGTTCGCGCTTGTCACGCAGGTCGAAGTTACCGAAACCGGACAGCTTGACCTGTTCATTCTCGCGCAGGCAGGCCCGGATCTCCTCGAAGAAGGCTTCCACCATGGACTTGGCCTCGCGCTTGGAGAGGCCCAGCTCGGCATGCAGATGCTCGGCCAGCTCGGCCTTGGTCAGTGCACCCATTTTCACTCCCTCGTATGGGGTCCGCCTTACGGCCGGTACCGACTCCCCGCTCCGCCTCGCCGGCTCCTTCACCGCGCCTCCGCAACGCTTAACCGCGAAGCTCCGCGCCCAGGTGCTGACGTGACTCAGTGACGATGGCATCGACCAACTGATTGATTTCCTCGTCATTCAGCGTGCGCGAAGGATGCTGCCAGGTCAAGCCCAGCGCCACGCTCTTGCGCCCTTCCGCGACCCCCTTGCCCCGATAGACGTCGAACAGGCGACTCTCGGTGAGCCATTCGCCGGCCTGGCCATGGATGGTATCGAGCAGCGCCTGGACGGGCAGATCCTCGTCCACCAGGAAGGCCAGGTCACGGCGCACTTCCGGGAACCGTGACAGCGGCGTGAAGGCCGGCACCCGGCCATGGGTCAGGGCATCGAGGCGCACCTCGAACAGCACGGCGTCCACCTTCAGCCCCAGCTGGGCACGCACCGCGGGGTGCAGGGTGCCGATCCAGCCGGCCTCCTCGCCACGGTGGAGAATCCGGGCACACTGGCCCGGATGCAGGGCCGAATGCGTCGCAGGCTCGAAGCGCCAGGCCTCGGGCTCGCCGCCCATGGCCAGCAGGCTCTCCAGGTCGCCCTTGAGGTCGAAGAAATCGACACTCTCGCGGCCGGCGGCCCAGCCCTCGGGATCCCGGGAGCCACACACCAGCGCGCCCAACATCGGCAGCTGCTGCAGGTCGTCGAGCTCACCGCGGAAGATCAGGCCGGTCTCGAACAAGCGCACCCGGGTCTGCTGGCGATTGAGGTTGTGCTGAAGCGCACGAACCAGGCCCGGGAAGAGGCTCGCCCGCATCACCGACAGGTCGGCCGAGATGGGGTTGGCCAGCACCGGCGAGACGGCCTCGGGCAGCAGCGCCTTCTGCAGCTCAGGGGCGACGAAGCTGTAGGTCACCGCCTCCTGGTAGCCGCGGGCCACCATCTGGCGACGCAGGCGGGCGAGCGGTGTGCGCGACTCGTGGTCGGGACGCAGGGCCAGGCGTGCCGCCGGGCGGCGCACCGGCAGGCGGTTGTAGCCGTGGATGCGGGCCACTTCCTCGATCAGGTCCTCCTCGATGGCGATATCGAAGCGCCAGCTCGGCGCCGCGGCGCTCCAGCCAAGCGCATCGGCCTTCACCGCCATCCCAAGACGCTCCAGGATGTCGGTGACCTCATCGGCGGGCAGCGCCTTGCTGAGCGCCTGCTCGAGCCGCGCGGCACGCAGGCGTACCTGGCGCTCGCCGGGCAGGTGCTCACCGCTTGCCACCTCCACCAGCGGACCCGGCTCGCCGCCGGTGATCTCGAGCAGCAGCGCCGTGGCGCGCTCGGCGGCCTCGCGGGCCAGGAGCGGATCGACGCCGCGCTCGAAGCGGTGGGAGGCATCGGTATGCAGGCCGTAGTTGCGGGCCTGACCGGCCACCGCCAGGGGCGCGAAGAAGGCCGACTCCAGGAAGATGTCGCGGGTCTCGGCGTTCACGCCGGAGTGCTCGCCGCCCATGACGCCGGCGATGGCCAGGGGGCCACGCTCGTCGGCGATCACCAGGGTGGTATCGGCCAGGGTGACCTCCTGGCCGTCGAGCAGCACCAGGCGCTCGCCCTCCCGGGCCAGGCGCACGATCACGGCGCCGTGAAGGTTCGCACGATCGAAGGCATGCAGGGGCTGGCCGAGCTCCAGCATCACGTAGTTGGTGACATCCACCAGGGGGTCGATGGAGCGGATGCCGCTGCGACGCAGCCGCTCCACCATCCACAGCGGCGTCTCGGCGGTCACGTCGACCCCCTTGATCAGCCGGCCGATATAGCGCGGGCAGTGCTCGGGGTCCTCGACGCGCACCGCGAAGGTCTCGTCATGGGTCGCGGCGACCGGCGCGATGTCAGGCCCGGTCACCGGCAGGCGGTTGAGCACGCCCACCTCGCGGGCCATGCCCTTGACGCTCAGGCAGTCGCCGCGGTTGGGGGTCAGGTCCACCTCGATGGTGTGGTCGTCCAGGCCCAGCCAGGCGCGGAAGTCCTCGCCCACCGGCGCGCTCGCCGGCAGCTCCAGGATGCCCGGGGAGGTCTCCTCCTCCAGGCCGAGCTCGGAGGCGGAGCAGATCATGCCGCGGGACTCCTGGCCGCGCAGCTTGGCTTTCCTGATCTTGAAACCAGGAGTCTTGAAGTCGCCGGGCAGCACGGCGCCGACCCGGGCGAAGGGCACCCGCTGCCCCACCGCCACGTTGGGCGCCCCGCACACCACCTGGACCGGCTCGCCGGAGCCGTCGTCGACCCGGCAGACGCTCAGCTTGTCGGCATCGGGGTGCTGGATCTTCTCCAGCACCTCGGCCACCACCACGCCCTCGAAGATCGCCGCGACGGACTCCACCGCGTCCACCTCGAGCCCGGCCATGGTGATCTGGTCGGCCAGGGCCTGGGTCGCAAGCTGCGGCGACACCCATTCGCGCAGCCACTGTTCGGAAAATTTCATGACAAATCCTGTGTTCTGCTGGTGCGAGGGAGGTCAGGCAAACTGGCGCAGGAAGCGCAGGTCGTTGTCGAAGAACATGCGCAGGTCGTTCACCCCGTAGCGCAGCATGGCCAGGCGCTCGGCCCCCATGCCGAAGGCGAAGCCGGTGTAGCGCTCGGCGTCGATGCCGGAGTGGCGGAACACCTCGGGGTGCACCATGCCGCAGCCCATCACCTCGAGCCAGCCGCTGTGGGAGCAGACCCGGCAGCCATCGCCCGAGCACATCACGCACTGGATATCGACCTCGGCGGAGGGCTCGGTGAAGGGGAAATAGGAGGGACGGAAACGCACCGAGAGGTCGTCACGCTCGAAGAAGGCGTGCAGGAAGTCCTCGATGGTGCCCTTGAGGTCGGCGAAGCTGACATCCTCGTCCACCAGCAGCCCTTCCACCTGGTGGAACATGGGGGTGTGGGTCAGGTCGGAGTCGCTGCGGTAGACCCGCCCCGGGCAGACGATGCGAATGGGCAGCTTGCCCTCCTTCATGGTGCGCACCTGGACCGGCGAGGTATGGGTACGCAGCAGCCGGGTGGCATCGAAGTAGAAGGTATCGGCCATGCCCCGCGCCGGATGGTGGGCCGGGATGTTGAGCGCCTCGAAGTTGTGGTAGTCATCCTCGATCTCGGGACCCACCGCCACGTCGTAGCCGATGCGAGTGAAGAGCCCCTCGATGCGCTCCAGGGTGCGCGTCACCGGATGCAGGCCGCCGCTGGGCTGGCCGCGCCCGGGCAGGGTCACGTCGATGCGCTCGGCGGAGAGGCGTGCCTCCAGGGCCGCCTTCTCCAGGGCCGCACGGCGCCCCTCCAGCTCCTCGGCGAGCGCCTGCTTGGCCTGGTTGATGCGTTCACCGGCTGCCGGGCGCTCGGCGCCCGGCAGCTGGCCGAGCCCCTTGAGCAGCGCGGTGATCTCGCCCTTCTTGCCGAGGTAGCGCACGCGCAGCTCCTCCAGGGCCGGAATGGTCTCGGCGGCCTGGATCGCCTGGCGGGCCTCGGTGACCAGAGTGGGAAGGTGGTCCATCCGTTGCGCTCCGAATTCGAGTATCAGTCTTCAAGAAAAAGGGGAAGAGCGGCTGCTCTTCCCCCTGAACGTCAGCGTGCGCCCTGCCGTGGCAGGACACACGCGGATGACGCGGTCACTTACTGGGCAGCCTTGGCCTTCTCGACGATGGCAGCGAAGGCTGCCTTCTCGTGCACGGCCAGGTCCGCCAGGACCTTGCGGTCGATCTCGATACCGGCCTTCTTCAGGCCACCGACGAAGCGGCTGTAGGACAGGCCGTGCTGACGGGCACCGGCGTTGATACGCTGGATCCACAGGGCGCGGAACTGGCGCTTGCGCTGGCGGCGGTCGCGGTAGGCGTACTGGCCGGCCTTGATGACGGCCTGCTTGGCAACGCGGAACACTCGGCTACGGGCACCGTAGTAACCCTTGGCCTGCTTGAGAATCTTCTTGTGACGACGACGGGCGACAACGCCACGCTTGACACGAGTCATAGCTTACTCCTGACGAAAATAGGGTCTACCAAGGGTTACAGGTTGGGCAGCATCCGCTGGATCAGCGCCTTGTCGGCGTCGTGGATCTGCTTCATGCCGCGCAGCTGACGCTTACGCTTGGTGGACTTCTTGGTCAGGATGTGGCTACGAAACGACTGCTTGTGCTTGAAGCCGTTGGCCGTCTTCTTGAAGCGCTTGGCGGCGCCACTGTTGCTCTTGATCTTCGGCATGGAAGAACACTCCATTACGAGGTTTTTTTCAGAAAACCCGGGGCCGACGATGGGCTACCCCACCGCCCGTTGGACGGGCCGCCGGATCACTTCTTCTCTACTGCTGCTTACTGCTTCTTCTTGGGGGCAATGATCATGATCATCTGCCGCCCTTCCATCTTGGGGAAGGACTCCACGGTCCCGATCTCCTCGAGATCGGCGGCGATCCGTTCCATCAGCTTGCGGCCGAGGTCCTGGTGCGCCATCTCACGACCGCGGAAACGCAGCGTGACCTTGCCCTTGTCGCCACCTTCGAGGAAACGGATCAGGTTCTTAAGCTTGACCTGATAGTCGCCCTCGTCGGTGCCAGGCCGGAACTTGACTTCCTTGACCTGAATCTGCTTCGTCTTCTTCTTCTGAGCGGACTTCTGCTTTTTCTGCTCGAAGACGAACTTGCCGTAATCCATGATCTTGCAGACGATCGGATCGGCATTGGATATCTGTACGAGGTCGAGTCCCGAGGCTTCGGCGCGCTCCAGTGCTTCACTGGTGGGCACGACGCCCAGCTGCTCGCCGTCGGCATCGATCAGGCGAACCTGATCCTCGGTAATACGCTCGTTCATCGGGGGGCGCTTATCCTGGACGCGCCCTCTTGGGTTGCTTCGCTTGATCGCTCAGTCTCCTTAAGACGATTGACGATGTCGTCAGCCGAGTTCGGCGTTCAGACGCTCGATGAGGTCATCGACCCGCATGGTGCCTAGATCCTCGCCGGTGCGTGTGCGCACGGCCACCGAGTCGGCCTCGACTTCCTTATCCCCCACCACGAGGAGATAGGGAACTTTCTGCAACGTATGCTCGCGGATTTTAAAGCCGATCTTCTCGTTCCTCAAGTCCGCCTTGACGCGCAGGCCGATTTTCTGCAAACGCTTCTCGAGATCCAGCACGTAATCGCGCTGGGCATCGGTGATATTGAGGATCACCGCCTGCTGCGGCGCCAGCCACAGCGGCATGGCCCCGGCGTAGTGCTCGATGAGGATCCCAAGGAAGCGCTCGAAGGAGCCCAGGATCGCGCGGTGCAGCATCACCGGGGTCTTGCGGGCGCCGTCCTCGTCGACGAACTGGGCGCCGAGGCGACCCGGCAGGTTGAAATCGAGCTGCAGGGTGCCGCACTGCCAGACCCGATTGAGGCAGTCGCGCAGGGAGAACTCGATCTTGGGGCCGTAGAAGGCCCCCTCGCCCGGCTGCAGTTCCCACTGGAGTCCGGTGGAGTTGAGCGCCGCCTCGAGGCCCGCCTCGGCACGATCCCACATCTCCGGCTCACCGAGGAAGTCATCGGGACGGGTGGAGAGCTTGAGCTCCACGTCATCGAAGCCCAGCTCCTTGTAGACCTTCAGGGTCAGGGCGATGAAGTCCTCGGCCTCGGCCTGGATCTGCTTCTCGGTGCAGAAAATGTGGGCGTCGTCCTGGGTGAAGGCGCGCACGCGCATCAGGCCGTGCAGCGAACCGGAGGGCTCGTTGCGGTGGCAGCTGCCGAACTCGGCCAGGCGCAGCGGCAGGTCCCGGTAGCTCTTGAGGCCCTGGTTGAACACCTGCACGTGGCAGGGGCAGTTCATCGGCTTCACCGCGTAGTCGCGCTTCTCGGACTCGGTGGTGAACATCAGCTCGCTGTAGTGCCCCCAGTGGCCGGACTTCTTCCACAGCGAGAGATCCACCACCTGGGGCGTCTTGATCTCCTGGTAGCCGTTCTCGATCTGCACCCGGCGCATGTACTGCTCGAGCGCCTGGTACATGGTCCAGCCGTTGGGGTGCCAGAACACCATGCCCGGGGCCTCCTCCTGGAGGTGGAAGAGGTCCATCTTCCGGGCCAGCTTGCGATGGTCGCGCTTCTCGGCCTCCTCGAGGCGCTTGAGGTAGGCCTTGAGCTGCTTCTTGTCGGGCCAGGCGGTGCCGTAGATGCGAGTCAGCATCGGCTTGGTGGCATCGCCGCGCCAGTAGGCACCGGCCAGCTTGGTGAGCTTGAAGGCCTGCAGGTGCCGGGTGTTAGGCACATGGGGCCCCCGACACATGTCGGTGTACTCTTCGTGGTGATAGAGGCGGATGGTCTCGCCTTCCGGGATCTCGCGCACGATCTCCTGCTTGTAGGGCTCGTCGCGGTGCAGGAAGGCGAGCATGGCCTTATCACGATCGACGTATTCGCGGACCACGTCGTAGTCCTTGTCGATCAGCTGCTTCATGCGCTTCTCGATCGCCTCGAGGTCCTCGGGAGTCGCCGGGCGACCGAAGTCGATATCGTAGTAGAAGCCGTCGTCGATCACCGGACCGATCGCCATCTTCGCCTCAGGGAAGAGCTGCTTGACGGCGTGGCCGATCAGGTGGGCACAGGAGTGGCGGATCACCTCCAGCCCCTCGGCATCGCGAGCGGTGAGGATGGCCACTTCGGCGTCGTGCTCGATCAGGTCGGCGGTATCCACCGGCACACCGTCGATCTTGCCGGCCACGCAGGCCTTGGCAAGCCCGGGGCCGATCGCCTCGGCCAGCTGCATCACGGTGATCGGGGTATCGAAGGTTCTCTGACTGCCGTCGGGCAGGGTAACGATGGGCATGAAGGGGGTCCTTGTGCGCAGTGGTGGCCCATACGAGAGACCACGTGTCGCGGTAAACAGGGATGGAAAAGCGGCGACTACCTTACCAGAGTCGGTCACCGGGGCGCCACCGACCGCGACCGCCAGCCGGAACGAAGCAGGGGCGCCCGAAGGCGCCCCTGCCGGTCGGGCGATGACTCGCCCGGTTCACGACGGTCGATTACTGACGGTCGATCTCGACGCGACGGTTCAGGGCACGGCCCTCGTCGGTGTCGTTGCTCGCAACCGGACGCTCCAGACCGTAGCCCACGGCGATCATGCGGTCACCGGCGACGCCCTGGCTTTCCAGGTAGGTGCGCACGGAATTGGCACGACGCTCGGAGAGGCCCTGGTTGTACTGGGCGGAGCCGACGGAGTCGGTGTGACCCTCGATGCGAATGCGCACGTCGGTATGCTCGCGCAGACGACGGGCGACTTCGTCCAGGGTCGACTCGGCAGCGGGGGTCAGCGCATCGGAATCGAACGCGAAGTTGACCTCGCTGGAGAGGGTCACCGGCTCGAAGTCCGGCACGGGCTCGGGCTCAGGCTCGGGCTCAGGCATCGGCTCGGGCTCGGCCACCGGGGCCGGGGTGCGGTCGGCACACAGCAGGGCGCCGATGGCGGCACCGGCTACGGCACCGGTGGCGGCACCCTCTTCTTCATCGGAGCTGCCGCTGGTGGCGTAGCCGATGCTGCCGCCGATCAGGCTGCCAGCGATGCCGCAGGTCACCGGCTGCTGGTACCAGGGACGATCGGACGAGGGGGTGGTGTTGGGGGTGGCGCAGCCGGCAAGGCCAACCACCAGAGCGGAACCGAGCAGCAAGCCAGTCGTGGACTTCTTCATGTGAAACTCCTTCTCTTTTTCTTTCTTGGTTCCAGGTCAGGCAACAGGTTCACCGCCTTCCCAGATGATCCCGACGATTGGGCGCCGCGGAGTCGGCTCCGCCGCGACCAGACCTCGCCTGCCGCAGACCGCTTCACGATCCGGGCAGGTTCGGCACGGGCCAAGCTTGCAGCAGCTCGCCCCATCTTTCAATCGCCTTCTTATGAACTTAGCAGATCGTTACAATATACGCACAGTGTTCGATAACAGGCGTGAGGCATTCAGGCGTCAGTGCAGGCTGCCCGGCCAGTTGCGCCGGAACTCCAGTACCGCACCGGCCGCACCGAGCACCGCCTCGCGCAGCTCCTCCTCCACGGTCAGCCGCTCGCGATCCTCCTTGAAGCGCTCCTTGGGCGTCAGCGCCTTGCGCGCCGCATGGGTGTGCAGGTGGCGAGTGCGCTCATGGACCTCACCGAAGGGGCGGAAGGCCTCGCGCTCCAGCAGCCGCGGATCAAGAATCTCCAGCAGCACCTTGCAGCGCCAGCCCCCCTCGGTGATATCCACCTGCTCCTGGAGCAGGGCCGAGGCCACGAGTTCGAGGTTCTCCAGGCAGTTGTCGTGGGCGCGGCGCTCCTCCTCCTCACGGAAGGCCTGCCGGCGGCGAACCTCCTGGCGAAGCGTATAGGCGTAGGCGGCCAGGCCGGCGATGATCGCCAGACCGAGGCCAGCGAGGACAAGCGCAGTGGTTGTCGACATCAGGGCTCTCGAGGTTGTGGGTCGAATCGGGGGTGGCCCCATTCTACCGGTGCCGCCCGCTCTCCCCAACCGCCTGCCGCCGCAGGACCGCCAGGCGCTCCCGCCAGGCCGGCGTCGCACAGGCGATGAAGTGGCCGTTGACCAGGCTCTCCCCCTGCTGGCAGCGCAGTGCCGCCAGGCTGTCCGCCGCGAGGACCACGCCGCCGGCGGCCTCCAGCACCGCCTGACCGGCGGCGGTGTCCCACTCGCAGGTCGGCGAGAAGCGCGGATAGAGATCGGCCCGCCCCTCGGCGATGCGACAGAACTTCACCGAGCTGCCGCAGCGCTCCAGCCGGGCGCCGGGGATCGCCGAGATCCATGCCCGGGTAGCGGGGTCGAGGTGCGCCCGGCTGGCCAGCACCCGGGGAGGCCAGCGCGGGGCCACGCCGATGGGCTCGCGACGGCCGGCCTGCCAGCGCCAGGCCCCCTGCCCCAAGACGCCGGCCCAGCTGGTGCCCGAGGCCGGCACATGCACCACCCCAAGCACCGGCCGCCCCGCCTCGACCAGCGCCACATTGACGGTGAAGTCATCGAAGCCGTCGACGAACTCGCGCGTGCCGTCCAGCGGGTCGATCAGCCAGAAACGCTGCCACTCCCGGCGCGCCTCCCAGGGCACCTCGCGCCCCTCCTCGGAGAGGATCGGCAGCGTCGAACCGGCCGCAAGGCCCGCCACCAGGATCTCATGGGCAGCCAGGTCCGCGGCCGTCACCGGCGAGGCGTCCTCCTTGGCATCGACCCGGAAGCCCGCCTCGCGCACCGCCAGGATGGCACGTCCGGCCTCCTCGCAGAGGCACACCAGGGTCTCGAGGTCCGGCTGGGTATCGCTTGGCTCCATGACAAGGCTCCTGGAGGTCCGGTGTGTCGGGTGGGGACGGCGGGAACAGGGTTGCCTCTGGCCTTACCCGAGTCAAGGTTGCCGGCATCCGCCTACCGCGGGCGCCACACCTTAGACCAAAGGCGAATAAGACTATCCTGACGCACGACTACAACTTAAGTAGAATGCCGCGCTTTCACGCACCCCGGTGCCAATCCGCTGATGGAGACACGCATGCAGTCGAGCCCCGATGTTCCCGAGAAGACACAGGGCCCTTCCGGTCCCGGCCGCTTCGGCCTGTGGCTGGGCCCCGCCCTGTTGCTCGCCACCCTGATTCTGCCGCCCCCCACCGGCATGAGCGAGGCCGCCTGGGCCTGCGTGGGGCTAGGGAGCGTTAACAATTAGGCCAGCCATATGACGGCGGATACAAGGTTGAGTAGCGACTGGTAGTTTCTCGCCAGTCGCTCATAGCGTGTTGCCAGCCGCCTGAACTGCTTGATTTTCTGGAAGAACCTTTCTACCAGGTTGCGATCCTTGTAACAGTGCCAATCTATCTCGGGGCATTCCAAGCGATTCTTTCTCGGCGGAATCACCGGCTCGGCGCCCACCGCTCGAATGATGTCCCTCAAAGCGGTGGAATCATACCCCTTGTCGCCAAGCACCGCCGCTGGAGAAAAGCCCGCCAGTAACGCTGGGGCGGCTCCGTACTCAGACGCTTGGCCCGGTGTGAGGATTAGCCGTACCGGGTTGCCGAGGGCATCGACCGCCGCGTGGATCTTGGTGCTCAATCCCCCACGCGATTTCCCCATGGCTTCGGTGCTCTGAGCCGTTTTTTTTTTGCCGCCCCATGCTGATGAACTTTGACGATACTGCCATCTATCATCAGCTGCTCCATGTCGGGATCATCGGCTAATGTGTCGATAACCTGCTGCCAGACCCCCTTCTTAGACCACCGGTTATAGCGCATGTAGACAGTGTGCCAGCGACCGAAGGCGTCGGGCAGATCACGCCAGGGAGCGCCTGTCCGGGCGATCCACAGGACGGCTTCCACGAACAAGCGATTGTCCTTGGCCGTCACCCCGCGATCTGAAGCTTTGCCGGGGAGCATGTGCTCGATGCGCTCCCATTGGTCATCACGTAGCATTAGCCGAGGCATAGATCACCGAAAAATGGTGATATTCTAAATCAGCCCGATCTCCATCAGCAATTGTTAACGCACCCTAGCGCTGCTGATGGCCACCTGGTGGTCCACCGAGGCCGTCCCCATCCCGGTCACCTCGCTGCTGCCCATGCTGCTGGTGCCTGCCCTGGGCCTCGGCACCCTGGGCGAGGCCACCGGCAGCTACGCCAACCCGATCATCTATCTCTTCCTGGGCGGCTTCCTGCTCGGCATCTCGATGCAGCGCTGGAACCTCCATCGCCGCCTGGCGCTGCATGTGCTCAAGCTGGTGGGCCACCAGCCCCGTCGCCAGATCGCCGGCTTCATGATCGCCACCGGCTTCCTGAGCATGTGGGTCTCCAATACCGCCACCGCCATCATGATGCTCCCGATCGGCATGTCGGTGATCAGCCTGCTCGGTGACAACAGCGACCCCGACGAGGTCAAGCGCTACGCCACCGCCCTGCTGCTGGCCATCGCCTACTCGGCCAGCATCGGCGGGGTGGCGACCCTGATCGGCACCCCGCCCAATGCCCTGCTGGCCGGCTACCTGGCTGAGGATCGCGGCATCGACATCGGCTTCGCCCAGTGGATGATCATCGGCCTGCCCATCAGCATCACCATGATGGGCGCGGCCTGGTGGTGGCTGACCCGCGGTGGCTTCCGCCTCGAGGCCGGCGAGGACAGCGCGGGGGTGGTCAGCCAGGAACTTGCCAGGCTCGGCCCCATGAGCGCCGCCGAGCTGCGCGTGGCGATCATCTTCTCGCTGGCGGCGCTGGCCTGGGTGGTGCGCCCCCTGCTCAATGACCTGGGCCTGCCATGGCTCTCCGACACTAGCATCGCCATCGCCGCCGGCGTGGTGCTGTTCCTGGTGCCCAGCGGTCGCGGCGACGGCGAGCGGCTGATGGTCTGGGAGGAGGCCCAGAAGCTTCCCTGGGGCATCCTGCTGCTGTTCGGCGGCGGTCTGGCCCTGGCCGGCACCATCACCCGTACCGGGCTCGCCGAGTGGATCGCCGGCCAGCTGGCCATCTTCGGCACCTTCCCGCTGCTGGCGATGATCGCCGTGGTGGTGCTGGTAATCATCTTCCTCACCGAGGTGACCTCCAACACCGCCACCGCCGCGGCCTTCCTGCCGCTGCTGGGCGCCCTGGCTCTGTCGCTGGACATCTCCCCGCTGCTGGTCACGGTGCCGGCCGCCATCGCCGCCAGTTGCGCCTTCATGATGCCGGTGGCCACGCCGCCCAATGCCATCGTGTTCGCCACCGGCCACATGAAGATCCAGTCGATGATCCGCGCCGGCTTCGCCCTCAACCTGATCAGCACCGTGCTGGTCACCCTGATGGCCTACTTCCTGCTGATCACCCTCTGGTAGGCCACCGCGCTTGACGGCGCCTCGGCTCCCCCGACACGACTCCGCCCGGCCTTGGCCGGGCGGAGTCGTCTGCGCCATCGACTCATCCCCAGAGGGACCAGGCCATGGCGTAGTGGTCGAGCAGCAGCACGCCGAAGACGCCGAGGATATAGCGGATCGAGAACCAGAAGGCGGCCAGGGGGGCCCTGGGATCCTGTCCCCGCCACACCTTCCAGTTCCAGTACATGAAGCGCGCATTGAGCGCCACCATGCCCACCAGGTAGACGGCCCCGCTCATGCCGATGGCGAAGGGCATGAGGGTCACCGCCACGGTGAGCCACCCATACAGCCACACCTGCAGCCGGGTGAAGGCCTCGCCGTGGGTCACCGGCAGCATCGGCACCCCGGCGCGTGCGTACTCCTCACGCTTGTGCAGCGCCAGCGCCCAGAAGTGCGGCGGGGTCCAGGCGAAGATGATCAGCACCAGCAGCAGCGGCTCAGGACCGACCTGCCCGGTCACCGCCGTCCACCCCAGCAGCGGCGGCGCCGCCCCGGCCACCCCGCCGATCACGATGTTCTGCGGCGTGGCGTGCTTGAGAAAGGCGGTATAGACCAGCGCATAGCCGATCAGCGAGCCCAGGGTCAGCCAGGCGGTGAGCGCATTGACCTGCCAGGCAAGCAGGCCCACGCCCGCCACCGAGAGCAGCGTGGCCCAGGCCAGCGCCACCGCGCTGGGCATGCGCCGAGCCGCCAGCGGGCGGCGGGAGGTGCGCAGCATCATCGCATCCAGCCGCCGGTCGACCACGTGGTTGAAGGCCGCGGCGCCGCCGGCGGCCAGCCCGATGCCGGCCAGCCCGAAGACCACCACGGCCAGCGACGGCAGTACCGGGCGCGCGAGCGCCATGCCCACCAGGGCGCACACCATCATCACCACCACCACCCGCGGCTTGCACAGGGTCAGCAGGTCTCTCCAGCCCCAACGGGCCGACTCCAGCGGCACGGACGCTGCCGTGCGAACTTGCGTCATCATGGCCTCAGACATGGACCCACTCCTTCTTGGTCGATTGTTGTAATGCCGACACGCCTTCGGCCTCGCGCCAGGCCCACACCGCCATGGCCATGGCGATCACCAGCGCCACCGCCCCGGCGGTGTGCAGCAGCGCCAGCCACAGCGGCAGCCACAGCAGCACATTGGCGATGCCTAGCCCCAGCTGTACCACATAGAGGCCAGCCAGCGCCCCCAGCCAGGGCCTCAGACGCGCCTCATGCCAGTGGCGCATGGCCAGCAGCAACAGCGACAGCCCCAGCACCAGGGCCCCCAGCCGATGCCCCATCTGGATGGCCGTGCGCGCATCGGCATGCAGCTGGCCATGCAGGTAGTTGGGCCCCACGCTCTGGGTCAGGTGAAAGCCCTCGCTCCAGTCCATGGCCGGCCACCACTGGCCGTTGCAGGTCGGAAAGCCTTGGCAGGCGATGCCCGCATAGTTGCTGGAGACCCAGCCTCCCAGGGCGATCTGCGCCACCAGCAGCAGCATGGCGAGCCCCCACAGCGGCGTCAGCGGACGGCGCGGCGGCGCCACGCCACCCGGCGTCAGTCGGCCGCCGGCGAAGCGACGCAGCCGCAGGTGCAGCCACAGGAACAGCAGCATCACCGACAGCCCGCCGAGCAGGTGGAGAGTCACCACCTGGGGCCACAGCTTGAGAGTCACGGTGAAGGCCCCGAAGGCCCCCTGCACCAGGATCACCGCCAGCAGCGCGAGGCTCACCCCCCAGGGGTAGTCGGGCCGACGACGCAGCGGCGCGCCCAGCACCACCAGGGCAATCACCAGCAGCCCCAGCGCCGAGGCCACGTAGCGATGCACCATCTCGACCCAGGCCTGGAAGGTCTCGAGCGGCGCCTCGGGCGTGTGGGCCAGGGCCCGGGTCTCATCCGGCACCACCAGCCGCCCGTAGCAACCGGGCCAGTCCGGGCAACCCAGGCCGGCGTCCACCAGCCGCGTGAACACCCCCACCAGGATCACCGCCACGGTGAAGACCACCCCCACCAGGCTGAGCGCCATGAGCCGCCGCAGGCGGCGCCGAGATGCCTCATTGGTCATTGTCGTCATCCCTGTCGCCTCCTAGCGTCCCGCCAGCCTGGGCTCATCCCGACGCAACACCTCGGGGTTCATGCGCAGCAGGCGATTGAGATCGTCGAGCACGTCCCGGGCCGACACCTCGGGCCCATAGGCAAGCACCGGTACGCCTCGCGGGTCCAGCACCCAGAGGTGGTCGGGGGCATGCCACGCCGGGTGCTCGGTCCAGTGGGCCACCGCCTCACCGGGCAGTGCACTGGCCTCACCGCCGACCCGCAGCCGGCTGACCCGCGGCGCCTCGCGCCCCAGGGCCCGGTGCAGGCGCCACCACTGGTCGGCCAGCGCCGCACACTGGTCGCCGCAGTCGAAGGCCAGTACCCAGTCACCGCCAAGCCCGGCGGCGTGCTCCCCCTCCAGGGGCCAGGCCGCCAGCGCCGGGAGATCCGGCGCCAGATCCCCGTGGGCGGTACGCTGCTCGGGAATGCCGACCCGCCAGGTCACCATGGCCCAGGCCACCAGCAACGGCAGTGCGAAGAGCGACAGCAGCGCCAGCACCTTGAGGCGGGACGCACGGGCTCGAGAGGTCTGTCTCATCACAAGCTCTCCTGCTTGTTGTCTGTACGACAGGGATCATCATTGGCCGCCCGGCGGTCACGCCCCAGGCGGCGGCCACCGATCACCATCACCACCAGGGCGGCCAGCGCCAGCCCCCACCACTGCACGGCGTAGCCCAGGTGGCGACTGGGCGGCATCACGCTGGGCGTCCACCAGGGTTCGAGCCGCCCCGGGCCCTGCTCGAGGTGCAGCCAGCCGTCATGGGCAAAGGGCAGCTCCCAGGCATCGAGCTGGATGCGCTGCAGGCGCTGCCCCTCGCGGTTGGGGCCGAACAGCGGCGCCCCCTCGCCCGCCACCTGCCAGCGCCCCTCCAGGGTCACCGGGCCTTGCGGCGTCTCCACCTCCGGGGTCTCGCGGCCGGCACCACTGGCCAGGAAGCCCCGCTGCACCAGCCACAGGCGGCCGTCGGCGGTGCGCAGCGGGGTCAGCGGCGCCACGCCGTGACGCCCATTGAGCACCCGGTTGTCGAGGAACAGCGTCTGTTCGGCCAGGTACTCACCGCTCAGGGTCAGGTGGCTGCCGTCCGGCGGCCGCTGGTGCGGCGCCTCCAGGTGCGGCGCCGCCGCCAGGCCCGCCAGATAGTCACGCTTCTCGCCTGCCCGCTCCCACTGCCAGAGCCCGAGCCCCAGGCCGAGCAGCACCAGCGGCGACCACAGCAGCCACCACAGGCGTTGCCGCCATGGCCCGCGACGGGCATGCTGAGAGGGAGAATCGTTCAAGGAGTGTTCCATGCTACTCAAGGTCCTGATCGCGCTGGTGTTCCTGGCCATGCTGGCGAGCCTTGCCGCCGGTGCGGGCTTCCTGCTCCGCGACGAGGCCGCCTCGCGCCGGCTGCTGGTGTCACTCAAGCTCCGCGTCGCCCTGGCCGCCACCCTGCTGGGCCTGCTCTTTTACGGCTTCTACGCCGGCGGTCTCGCCGGCTGAACTCGGCCCGGAATGCTGGCGAACCCGGCCAGCCCCAGGCTCAGAAGACATAGACGAACAGGAACAGGCCGATCCACACCACGTCCACGAAGTGCCAGTACCAGCAGGCCGCCTCGAAGCCGAAGTGGTTGTCGCTCGAGAAGTGGCCGCGCAGCACGCGCACCAGCATCACCGCCAGGATGGTGGCGCCGATGATCACGTGGGCTCCGTGGAAGCCGGTAAGCAGGAAGAAGGTCGCCCCGTAGATGCCCGCCTCCAGGGTGATGCCGTAGTGAACATAGGCCTCGTAGTACTCGATGCCCTGGATGGTGATGAAACTGATGGCCAGCAGCAGAGTGGCGAACAGCCATTTGCGGGTGGTATCGCGATGCCCCTCCTTGAGCCCCTCGTGGGCCACCGTCAGGGTGATGCTCGACGCCACCAGGATCAGAGTGTTCACCAGCGGCAGCTGCCAGGGGCTGAAGGTATCGCGGGGGCCTGCCACATCACCGGGCGGCTCGAGCAGCGGCCAGCTGGCGGTGAACTCCGGCCACAGCAGCGCCGCCACCCCCTTGGCCCCCTCGCCGTCGAGCCATGGCAAGGCGAAGGTGCGGATATAGAAGAGCGCTCCGAAGAAGGCGGCGAAGAACATCACCTCGGAGAAGATGAACCAGCCCATGCCCTGGCGGAAGGAGCGGTCCATCTGGGCGTCGTAGAGCCCCTGGCGGGACTCCTTCACCACGTCGCGGAACCACAGTCCCATCACCGCCAGCACTGCCAGCAGGCCCAACACCATCAATGAAGTGCCACGGTCATGCACCAGTACCATGCCGGTGCCGACCATCATCAGGCCCAGGGCCAGCGAACCGAGAATCGGCCACTTGCTGGTTGCCGGAACGTAGTAGCTGCCACCGCTCATGCCTCATCTCCTTTGCCGGCAGTCGCCCGGGCCTGAAGCGGCGCCTCGTCGCGGGTGACCGGATACAGGGTGTAGACCAGGGTTACCGTATTGACCTCGGGCGGCAGGTCCCGGGCCAGCTGGAACACCAGCGGCAACTCCAGGCGCTCGCCCGCCTCCAGGTGCTGCTCCTCGAAACAGAAGCAGCTCACCTTGCGCAGGTGGCGCGTGGCATTCGAGGGCGAGACGCTGGGCACCGCCCGCCCCCAGGTGCCCTCACCGCTGGCATTGTGGAAGGCGAACTCCACCTCGGTGGTCTGCCCCGGGTGGACGCGCATCTGGCGGGTCTCCACCTCGAGGTTCCAGGGCAGCCCCGACCCGTTGCGGGTGATGAACTGCACGGTGACGTAGCGCGAATTGTCCACCCCCTCGTGCACGATGGCCTGGGCGGTGGTGTCCACCTTGCCATTGATGCCGGTGACGCGG
Source organism: Halomonas alkalicola (assembly GCF_030704205.1). Classification (NCBI taxonomy): domain Bacteria; kingdom Pseudomonadati; phylum Pseudomonadota; class Gammaproteobacteria; order Oceanospirillales; family Halomonadaceae; genus Halomonas; species Halomonas alkalicola. The sequence continues at coordinate 231,189 of NZ_CP131913.1, forward strand.
CAGAAGACGTCATAGAGCGGCACCAGGGCGAAGGCAAAGGCGAACATGCCCACCAGGGCGGCCACCGAGCGCACCACGGTGCGGCGCACGCCGGGGTTGGGGGCGGTGGAGTGGCGTTGGGGCTCTGTCATGGGTCACCTCCTTGGGCGCGGGCCAGGCTCGCTCAGTGTTCCTGGCGCTGGAAGGTCGGCGGCGTCTCGAAGGTGTGCAGCGGGGCCGGACTCGGCACGCTCCACTCGAGATCCTCGGCGCCCTCCCAGGCCTTGGCCGGCGCCTTCTCGCCGCCGCGCACGCAGAGGATCACCACCGCCACGAACACCAGCTGCGAGGTGCCGAACATGAAGGCCCCCAGGCTCGACACCAGGTTGAAGTCGGCGAACTGCAGGGCGTAGTCGGGAATGCGCCGCGGCATGCCGGCCAGGCCCGCGAAGTGCATGGGGAAGAAGGTCAGGTTGACGCCGATCACCGAGAGCCAGAAGTGCCACTGGGCCAGCTTCACGTTGGGGTAGTGGCCGGTCCACTTGGGCAGCCAGTAGTAGACCCCCGCCATGATCGCGAACACCGCTCCGGGCACCAGCACGTAGTGGAAGTGGGCCACCACGAAATAGGTGTCGTGGTACTGGAAGTCCGCGGGGGCGATGGCCAGCATCAGGCCGGAGAAGCCGCCGATGGTGAAGAGCACCACGAAGGCCAGGGCGAAGAGCATCGGCGGCTCGAAGGTGATGGAGCCGCGGAACAGGGTGGTGATCCAGTTGAACACCTTCACCCCGGTGGGCACCGCGATGATCATGGTGGTGTACATGAAGAACAGCTCGGCGGCCAGCGGCAGCCCCACCACGAACATGTGGTGCGCCCACACCAGGAAGGAGAGGATGGCGATGGCCGCGGTGGCATAGACCATGGAGGCGTAGCCGAACAGCCGCTTGCGGGCGAAGGTCGGGATGATCGCCGAGACGATGCCGAAGGCCGGCAGGATCATGATGTAGACCTCGGGATGCCCGAAGAACCAGAACAGGTGCTGGAACAGCACCGGGTCGCCGCCGCCGGCGGCATTGAAGAAGTGGGTGCCGAAGTTGATGTCCATCAGCATCATGGTGATCACCCCTGCCAGCACCGGCATCACCGCGATCAGCAGGAAGGCGGTGATCAGCCAGGTCCAGACGAACAGCGGCATATCCATCAGCCGCATGCCCGGGGCGCGCATGTTGATGATGGTGGCGATGATGTTGATGGCACCGAGGATCGAGCTGATGCCGGCGATGTGCAGCGAGAGGATGAAGAAGGTGGTGGACGGCGGCGCATAGGTGGTGGAGAGCGGCGCGTAGAAGGTCCAGCCGAAGTTGGGCCCGCCCCCCGGCATCAGCAGGGTGGAGAGCAGCAGCAGGAAGGCCACCGGCAGCAGCCAGAAGCTGAAGTTGTTGAGCCGTGGCAGGGCCATGTCCGGCGCACCGATCTGCAGCGGGATCATCCAGTTGGCAAGCCCCGTGAAGGCCGGCATGACCGCCGCGAAGACCATGATCAGGCCATGCATGGTGGTCATCTGGTTGAAGAATTCCGGATTGACCAACTGCAGGCCCGGCTGGAAGAGCTCGGCCCGCACCACCAGCGCGAAGATCCCGCCGATGAAGAACATGATCAGCGAGAAGATCAGGTAGAGACTGCCGATCTCCTTGTGGTTGGTGGTCAGCAGCCAGCGCAGGATGCCACGCGGTGGCTCAGGATGGGCGGCTGCCTGGCCGCCGGCGGTGGCCGAGGTGCTCTGCTCGACGGGGTGATGCGGAGGCAGCTTGGGCGCCATCGTGAATCTCCCTGATCTGTCATTGTGCTGTTGTTATTGGTTCGCCAGCTTCTCGACCACGTCAGCCGGTTGGACAGCGTCACCGGTGTCGTTGCCCCAGGCGTTGCGCGTCCAGGTGGTCACGGCGGCAATCTCGACCGGGTTCAAGGTGCTGCGGAAGGCCGGCATCGCCGTGCCGGACACGCCGTTGACGATGGTGTCCAGGTGCCAGGCGAGGTCGTCAAGCAGCCGCTGGTTGCCGGCGAGCGCCGGGAAGGCCGGCGCCGCCCCCTGCCCCTCGGGCTGGTGGCAGGAGGCACAGATGCTGGCGTAAACCGCCTCGCCGCGCTCCATCAGCTCCTCCAGTTCCCACTCGCGGTCGACGCCCATCGCCTCCTGCTCCGCCTCCTCGCGACGCTCGGCGAGCCAGGTATCGAACTCCTCCTCCTCCATGGCATGCACCACGATTGGCATGAAGCCGTGGTCCATGCCGCAGAGCTCGGCGCACTGGCCGCGATAGATGCCGGGCTCGTTGATGCGCACCCAGTTCTCGTTGACGAAACCGGGAATGGTGTCCTGCTTGACGGCGAAGTCCGGCACCCACCAGGAGTGGATGACATCGTCGGAGGTCATCAGGAAGCGCACCTTGCGGTTGATGGGCAGCACCAGGGGGTTGTCGACCTCGAGCAGGTAGTGCTCGCCACGCGGCTCATCCCCGCGGATCTGGGCGCGCGGGGTGCTCATGCTGGAGTTGAAGGCGACATCCTCGCCCAGGTACTCGTAGCGCCAGCGCCACTGCTGGCCAATGATCATCACATCGAGCTCGGCGTCGGAGGTGTCGTACATCTTCTTGAGGGTCGCGGTGGCCGGCACCGCCATGCCCACCAGGATCAGCAGGGGAACGGCGGTCCACAGCACCTCCACGGTGGTGTTCTCGTGGAAGTTGGCCGCCTTGGCGCCGCGGGAGCGACGGAACTTGAACAGGGAGTAGAACATCACCCCGAACACGATCACGCCGATGATCACGCAGATCCAGAAGATGGTCATGTGCAGGGAGTGGATCTCGCGACTGAGGTCGGTGACCCCCACCGGCATGTTCCAACCGCTGGCGACTGCCGCGGGGACGAACGCAAGCCCCGTCAGACAGCCCGCCATCCACACGAACAACGTGCGCATCGGCGCCTCCTCGTTATTGTTGTCTTAGCGGTTAACGCAACATTAGCTGTGTCTGCGATGCAGTATAGAAGACCCTGCTGTGACAACTCGCCGCAGTCGGCGGGCGTACCAACGCCGGATTCAACGGGGCCCCTCAGCGGGCGACCACGATGGCCACCGCCGCCACCCCCACCACGAACAGCAGCCCCATCACCACGCCCACCACGATGAAGGCCAGCGGCCTGCCCTGCTCGAAATCCTCGCGGCGGCGCTGCTCCTTCTGCACGCCGAGGAATGCCGCCAGTACCGACTTGATCACGCGCCACATCGCCAGCTCCTTGTCTGTTCGCCGAGTAGCAGGGGGCGGCGTGACAGGCATCAAGAAAGGCTCATTCCCTGCGTCACATCACCGACCACCTCTCCTATACTCTAGATGCTTTCTCCCCATACCCCGCAGCGCGCCCCGAGGGGGCCCGTTCAGGAGGCGATCATGAAGACCAACCCCTTCGGCATGGACCTCGGCATGATGAATGCCAATCCCATGCTGGCCTGGTGGCAGCAGCAGTGGATGAAGGGCGTCAATCCGATGGCGCGCATGCAGGCGGCCTGGATAGAGAGCCTGGCCGAGGCCATGGAGTTCGAAGCGCAGTTTCTGAAAGCGATCGCCGAGAGCGGCGAGCAGATGAACGAGTGCTTCAAGACCGAGACCCCCTGCACCCCCGAACAGGTCCAGGCCTGCTACCAGAAACTCGTGCAGCAGATGACCGACGCCCAGCAGAAGCGCATGGAGCATGCCGCCCGGCTGAGTCATGACTTCCGCAAGCGGCTCTGGGAAGAGATCTGACGGGCCAGTGCCCACTCCTCCCGTACACCCACCACGCGAAGCGGCGCCATCTGGCGCCGCTTCGTGTTTCCGCTTTCCCGCCCGCCGCTCGGGGCCTATCCCCCCAGGCCGAACAGCCGTGTCAGCAGCGGCAGCAGGAAGGCGGTGAGCAGGCCGGTGAGCCCCATGGCCAGCCCCGAGAAGGCCCCGGCGACCGCCCCGATACGGGCGAAGGCCTGGGCGGTGCCGAAGCCATGGGCGGCCAGGCCCAGGGTAAAGCCCTGCACCGCCGGATCCTTCACCCCCAGCAGCCGGAACACCCAGGGCGAGAGCGCACAGCCGATGGAACCGGTCAGCAGCACCAGTCCCGCGGCCAGCGACGGGATACCACCGATCTGCTCAGCGATGCCCATGGCGATGGGCGAGGTCACCGAGCGTGGCGCCAGCGACAGCACGGTCTCCGGCCGCGCCCCCAGCGCCATCGCCAGCCCCAGGGTGGAGGCGACCGCGGCGACGATCCCGGTCATGCAGGCCACCAGGAGCGGACCCAGCAGCCGGCGCACCCGCTCACGATGGTCATAGAGGGGAATCGCCAGGGCCACGGTGGCCGGCCCCAGCAGGAAGTGGATGAACTGGGCGCCCTCGAAGTAGGTGGCGTAGTCCATGTCCACCAGCAGCAGCAGGCCGATCAGCATGGCGATGGAGAGGGTCACTGGATGCAGCAGCGGCGTGCCCCCCAGGGCCCTGTTGAGGCGCACCGCCAGGGCGAACACCAGCAGGGTCGCCAGCAGCGAGAGCAGCGGACTGCCGGAAAGGTAGACCCACAGCTGGTCGAGGTCGGCGACATTCATGAGCGATTCCCCCGCCGCCGGTTCATGCGATCCAGCAGCCAGGCCGTCACCCCCAGCGTCACCGCCGTGGAGAACACCAGGGTGACCAGGATCGGCCACAGGTCCTGGCCGATCAGCCGGAAGTGGACCATCAGCCCCACCCCCGCCGGCACGAAGAGCAGCGTCAGGTAGCGCAGCAGCCCCTCGCCGGTCATGCGCAGGCTGTCCGGCACCTTGCCGCGCACCATCAGCCCCGCCAGCAGGATCACCATGCCAAACACCGGGCCCGGCACCGGCAGCATCAGGCCGCGAGCCAGCAGCTCCCCGAGGAACTGGCAGATCAGCAGCACGCTCATCCCCATGATCAATGGCATCGCGCCCCTCCTCCTCTCCCAGGGGGTAGCCTCTGCCGCCCCCGATCGCTCTCATCCCCTGCGCCACCCGTTGAGGGGTGTTCAGTGTGGCTTGTGGGCCTCGTCATCGGAGACCGGCACCGGCTGGACACCGGCATCGTCCAGGTCGGCCCAGGGCTCGCGGGGCGCCTCGGCCCGCTCGCCGGTACGCGCCGCATAGCGCTCGCGGTGCAGCGCCTTGAGCAGCCCGGCGATCATCAGCATGATCACCACCGAGAAGGGCAGCGCCGCCATGATCACCGCCGCCTGGAGCGTCTCCAGCCCGCCGGCCAGCAGCAGCACCGCGGTCAGCAGGCCGAGCACCGCTCCCCACAGGATGCGGTGGAAGGTCGGCGGCTCCGGGTCGCCCCCGGAGAGGATGGTGTTGATCACCAGGGTGCCCGCGTTGGCGGAGGTGATCAGGTAGGTGGCGATCAGCACCACCAGCGCCAGGGAGACGGCCTGCCCCGCCACCCCGAGCCCCATCGCCTCGATGGTGGCGAACAGCGCCGTGGCCACGTCCCGATCCACCGCGGCCACGATGCCGCCGGCACCGAACAGCTCATGGTAGAGAGCGGTGCCGCCGAACAGCCCGATCCACACCACGGTGATCACGGTGGGCACCAGCAGCACCCCCATCACGAACTCGCGGAAGGTACGACCGCGGGAGACCCGGGCGATGAACATCCCCACGAAGGGCGACCAGGCCAGCCACCACCCCCAGAAGAAGACCGTCCACTCCGCCTGCCAGCCGTCATCCCGGGTGGCGTTGGTGTGGAAGGTCATGCCCATCAGGTTCTGGATGTAGTCGCCGGCGGACTCGATGGTGATGGCGATCAGGTACTGGGTCGGCCCGAACAGCAGCAGGAACACCACCACCGCGATGCTCAGCCAGAAGTTCGCCTCCGAGAGCAGGCGCACCCCCCCGCTTGACCCCGGAGACCACCGAGAAGGTGGCCACCGACATGATCACCGCCGTCACGGCCAGCTGCAGCCACACCGAACTCTCCAGGCCGAACAGCGCCCCCAGGCCCGCGTTCATCTGCTGCACGCCCAGCCCCAGGGTGGTGGCGATGCCGAACACGGTGCCGAACACCGCCAGCACGTCCACCGCATCGCCCAGCCCCCCTTCCACTCGCTTGCCGAACAGGGGCTGGAGGCAGGAGCGGATCGTCAACGGCAGGTTCCAGCGATAGCTGAAGTAAGCCAGCACCAGCGCCACGAAGGAGAAGATCGCCCAGCCGTTGAGGCCCCAGTGAAAATAGGTCAGCCGCATGGCCACCCGGGCGGCGTCCGGGGTCATCCCCTCGGCGATGAAGGGATTCTCCTGGAACTGCAGGATCGGCTGGGCCACCGCCCAGAACAGAATGCCCACCCCGGTGCCCGCGGCAAACAGCATCGACACCCAGGAGAAGAAGGTGAACTCCGGCTGCTCGAAGTCGCCGCCCAGACGCACGTTCTTGTAGCGCCCCGTGCCCAGCCACACCATGAACAGCAGCAGGAAGGCCACCAGCAGCACGTAGTACCACTCGAGGAACGGATCCAGCAGCCCGCGCGCGGCGGCAAGCCCGCCGGCCAGGCGCTCGGTGAAGAAGGCGCCGTAGACCAGTGCCACCGCCACCACCAGGATCGTGACCAGGGTGACGCGTGGATTCATTCCCTTCAGCAGCCCGCGCTGCGCCTGTCCGTACATGTCCACTCCGAGCCGATTGCATGGTGTGGGCGAGCCTCGCCGCCCTTTCGCCTCCCCATGATAGAGGATCCCCTGGCCCCACCCCAGCGGCCCCACGCCAAGCGATTGAAAAGAAAGTGCAAAAGGGGCTTTCCATTTGCCGGCGAACGCGCTAGTATACGCCTCGTTCTCGGGGGACAGGCCAGACGGCCAAGAAGCCGAAAACAGAGTCGGAGCGTGGCGCAGCTTGGTAGCGCGTTGCAATGGGGTTGCAAAGGTCGCAGGTTCGAATCCTGTCGCTCCGACCAAAGAACACTGTAAAAACGGTCACTTAGCTCACCGAGCGGGTGGCCGTTTTTCGTTGCATCTCGTTCTAGGTAGCAAATAGGTAGCACGCGTCGGAAACAAGCAGGGACAGCAGGTAGCGAGTGCCCCGCCCTTTACTCGCGCTCTGGGGCCCCATCTCTGCATGTAAGGAAAGTCTTGGCACAAAATAGAATTTCTTCTCATTCGCTTCTGCCGGGACACTCCTGCCCCCCTGTCCATCCCGTCCCACTGCCCCATCCCGCCACAGCAGCCGTGTCGAGGCGGTCATGCCGAGATGGCATTCGCTAATCCACCTGCTAATCTCATGACCATGTCACCTGCCACCTGTGGTCAACAACATGCCCACCTTCGAAGTCGACGATTCAGGCACGCTTTCCCTTGCCGGGTATGAGGCCCCCAAGACCCGCTCCGACATCTACGACGTCGACAAGCGGTGGCATGAGTCCCCCGAGGGGCTGCGCTTTGCCATGGAGGACTGCCCTGCTCTGATGGAAGCGGTGCACAACATCTACAGCCGCTATTGGATGGGCGATGGTCCTCGCGGCGCCAGGACGTCCAAACAGCGCAAGCTGATCGACAGGGTCATCGAGCAGACTCGACACCTCGCCAGCGACCCGGAAGACGGGATGGGCCTCTGGTTTATGATGATGGGCCCTGAGACCTTCCAGGAGGTGCTGGTTGCCGACGTGAACGACTGGCTGAGCTCTGATATCGATTGGACCTGGGATGACACCAGCGGGATCAGCCTCCCCCTCAATGGGCAGGATGCCGCCTACGAATACCTGAAAGATCTGCCAGCCAATGAAATGGACGCCATCGGCATCGTCCTAGTCGAAGGTGACGTTCCAGGCAGCTCATACTATGCAGCAGAGCTCACATCCCCACCTCAGCGCGCAACAGCTGCGGCCAGAGCACTGGGCAGGCCCCTGGAGTTCACGGCTCTCTGGCCTGCACAGCGGCCCACAAGGGCCACTCATTCATAGAAGGGGTGAACCCGACAGTCGGTTAGGTCTATGTTGTTCTCAGTGAAGCCGACACCCAGGACATCGGTGAGTACCACTCCAGCCTTGATCTGAACCCCACCTCAGCCTCGGCCATCCTCTCCACGTCAGGCAGCGAAACTGCCACCGTCCCCGGCATCGCCCTCCTCCTTGGTAGACTTAGAGTGCTAAGCTCAACGATCAGCCATAGCCAGCCACCATAGAAGCCGGCAGCTGATCGCAGCAACACGCAGACTCGTGGGGAGAGACATGGACGTTTTTGAGTTCCGGGACAAGCTGGTCAACGACTACCGCGATTTCACTCGCTCTTTTATCCAGCCCAAGGCGGATGACATCAATGCCTTCCTGGACGGTGAGTATGGGGGCGGCCGCTACTGGCCCTCCCCGCTCATCCAGATCAACCCCTCCTATGTCACCGAGGGGACGGTAGAGTCTCTTGCCGCACAGGGATGACTGCACCCACGCACAGCTGAGATCTTCCGCTTCGGCAAGAGCGAGACCTCTCCCGGAGTACCGGCATCGCTCTACAAGCATCAGCGCCAGGCCATCGACTGCTGCCAGCGCCACGAGCCCTATGTGGTGACGACAGGCACCGGCTCGGGCAAGTCACTTGCCTACTTCATTCCGATGGTAGATGCGATCCTCAAGGCCAAAGAGAAAGATCCCACTCCTCGCATCCAGGCCATCGTCATCTACCCCATGAATGCCCTGGCCAACAGTCAGCGTGAGGAGCTGGAGAAGTTCCTGGCTGACTTCCCCAGCGACGGCAAGCCGGTCACCTATGCCCGCTACACCGGGCAGGAGAACCAGGACGAGCGCGAGCGGATCAAGCAGGATCCGCCGGACATCATCCTCACCAACTACATGATGCTCGAGCTGCTGATGACCAGGCAGAACGAGCGCGACAAGGCGGTCATCCGCCACGCCGACGGCCTGCAGTTCCTCGTTCTCGACGAGCTGCATACCTACCGCGGCCGCCAGGGTGCCGATGTGGCCATGCTGGTACGCCGGGTGCGAGAGCGCATGAACCCTGACCTGGTCTGCATCGGCACCTCGGCCACCATGGCTACCGATGGCAGCCGAGAAGCCCGACAGGCCAAGGTCGCCGAGGTGGCCAGCAAGCTGTTCGGCCAGAGGGTCCCGCCCGGCAACATCATTGGCGAGACCCTCCAGCGTCAGATTCCCGGCGACATGCCAACGCAAGAGGTGCTGTCGCAGGCGCTCAGCACCCCGTTGGATGACAACTCAACCTTCGAGGAACTGCGCAAACACCCTGTCGCCGCCTGGGTGGAGCTCACCCTGGGTATCGTCTGGGAAGACAGCTGGGTCCGCGCCAAGCCTAAGACACTCGAGGAAGCCGCCAGTCTGCTCGCCAAGGCTTCGGGCCAGGAGCCAGACCACTGCCAGGCCTACCTTGCCCGCTTCCTGCTCTTTGCCTACCGAGCTCGGGATATCAATGACAAGCCGCTGTTCGCCTTCCGACTGCACCAGTTTATCTCAGGGGCTGGCAACCTCTACGCCTCCCTCGAGTCCCCTGGAAAACGTCGTCTCGACCTTCATGGCCAGCAGTTCGTGCCCGGCGACCGCAACCGGCGTTTCTACACAGTCCACTTCTGCCGAGGCTGTGGTCAGGAGTACTACCCGGTATGGCATGACGTCTCCCCCGAGACGGGCGAGATGGGCTTTCACCCTCGTGACATCAAGGAGACGGCCAAGGGCGAGGAAGAGACCAGCTACGGGTTCCTGATGCTTGGCCATTGGAACGAGGAGGATTACCCGGAGAACTGGCTGGACTTCAAGAAGGATCCCCCCGGGCTCAAGCCCCACTACAAGAAGTACCGCCCCCAGGAGGTCCACGTCCTCCCGGACGGCACCCAGAGCCTCGAGGGTGAGCGCAGCTTCTACATCCCCGGCGGGTTCCGGTTCTGTCTAAGCTGCGGCCAAGCCCACACCGCCGGCCGCGACTGGACCCGGCTCGGCTCGCTTTCCGCCGAAGGGAGAAGCTCCGCCACTACCACCCTGACGCTCTCCTCCTTGCGCTACCTGCTGGGCGCAGATAACGAGCTCGCCGACGAGGCGCGCAAGCTCCTAGGCTTCAGCGACAACCGTCAGGACGCCGCCCTCCAGGCAGGCCACTTCAACGACTTCATGCAGATCCTGCTGGTGCGAGCAGGCATCCTTGCCTCCCTCGATGGAGGCAGTAATACCGAGCTCACCGATCAGGACTTGGCCCAGCACATCTTCAACTCTCTGGGCCTGACCAGTGGCGATCCCAGAGTGCGCGCCGACTTCTTGGAGAACCCGGAGGCTCGCGCCCCTCACGCACGCCGCGGCGCTGAAGAGGCCATGCGTAACGTGCTGGGCTATCGTGCCTATCACGACCTCCGGCGTGGCTGGCGCTACACCGTGCCAAACCTCGAGCAAGTCGGGCTGTTGAAAATCGAGTACGGCGGCCTAGACGAGCTTGCTGGGCTTCAGGAGCTCTGGGACAAGGCGCCGCCGATGCTTGCCAAGGCCGAGCCCGAGGTGCGCTTTCGCGTCACCAGGCTAGTGCTCGACGTGCTGCGCAAGAACCTCTGCCTGCACACCCGCTATCTGGATCACCAGGAGCATGAAAAATTCGTCAACGCCGCCTACACCCACCTGACTGAGAAGTGGCGACCGGGCGACGTGCGCGATATGGCAAAGGCCAATTACGCGATCACCGGGCCCAGGCCTAGAACCCGTGATTTCGACCTGGTCTCCTTGGGCAGCCGTTCTCGACTGGCACAGGAGCTCAAGAAGCGTGCGATCTGGGGGAGCGCTCCTTTCACCTTACTCAATGATAAGAACTGGCCCGAACTGATCGAGGCAATCCTCAAAGCGCTAGAAGAGTACGGCCTGATCCTGTCAGAGGAGATCGACCAGGGGCTCAAGGGCTACCAGCTGGTAGGCGAAGCCTTGATCTGGAAGCGTGGCTCGGGTGAGCCCGAGCACGACCCGCTGGCCCCTGCCGCCAGCCAGAACCCCTACTTCACCGAGCTCTACCAGGCCGTGGCCCAGAGCCTTTCCCAGCAGCACCAGGACTGGTTCCAGTTCATGGCCCGAGAGCACACCGCCCAGGTAGACCCGGAGGACCGCGAGGAGCGAGAGCGCGATTTCCGAACCGGCGACCTGCGCGTGATGTTCTGCTCCCCCACCATGGAGCTCGGTGTCGACATCAGCTCGCTCAACACCGTCTACCTGCGCAACGTGCCACCCACGCCAGCCAACTATGCTCAGCGCAGCGGGCGTGCCGGCCGTTCCGGCCAACCTGCCCTGGTTATCACCTACTGCGCGGCCCAGAGTCCGCATGATCAGTACTTCTTCCGCGAACCGCGGCGCATGGTGCATGGCCAGGTCACGCCGCCCATGCTCGACCTCGCCAACGAAGAGTTGGTCAGCAGCCACCTGTACGCTACCTGGCTCGCCGAAACCGGCGTCCGCCTGCCGTCAGCCATCAATGAGGTGATCGACGTCGCCCAGGAAGGGCAGCCACTGGCGGAGGATTACGCCCAGCAGCTCAACCGAGACGCTGCCCTCAAGGGCGCCCAGCGTCGCGGGGCTCGCCTGATCCAACTGCTCGGAGACGAGCTGGCGCAGGCAAAGGGGGTCTGGCTCTCCAAGGCAGAGCCGCTGGAAACCGCGGCCGCACGCTGGGCAGAGACCAGGCTTAACAAGGCCATGGCCACCTTCGACCTCTGCTTTGATCGCTGGCGCGAGCTGCATGCCTCGACCATCCACCAGATCGAAGAAGCGACTAGGATCATCACCCGGCCCGGCAGCAGCAAGCAGGAGCGCGAGGTGGCCAAGAGGCGGCTGGACGAAAGCCATGTACAGCTCAGCCTGCTCAGAGATACCAGCAAGCGTCAGTCGGACTTCGAGACCTACCGCTACCTGGCAGGCCAGGGCTTTCTGCCCGGCTACAACTTCCCGCGCCTGCCGCTGGCGGCCTTCATCCCCGGCACTCGCAAGGGGCGGCGTGAGAGCCACAGCCGGGTGCTCTCGCGTCCGCGCTTCCTGGCCATCTCCGAGTTTGGCCCCCTCAGTCTGATCTACCACGAGGGCCAGCAGTATCGCGTCAAGCGGGTAATCCTGGGCGCCGTAAAGCAGCAGCAAATGAACGAGGCCCGGCTGCCCGAACAGCGGGTCCGGCTCTGTCCCCACTGCGGCTATGGCCATTTCAACGAGCAGCTCGATCTCGACCTCTGCGTGGCCTGCAGCACCCCGTTGGCCGAGGCCAAGCAGGTACACAACCTCTTCCGCATAGAGAACGTCGCCACACGGCCCGTCACTCGAATCACCTGCGACGAAGAGGAGCGCATGCGCCAGGGGTATGACCTGCGCACCACACTCCAATACCCCGAGGAGAACGGGCAGCTCAAGGTGGTACGCAGCGAGATACGCCAGGGCGATGACCTGCTCGCCGAGATGGAGTTCGCCCAGCAGGCCCACCTGTGGCGTATCAATCTGGGCTGGAAGCGACGCAAGAACACCGCCATCGACGGCTTCATGATCGACCCCATCAACGGTAACTGGATCAAGGACGAAGAGCAGGAAGCCGATGACGACGATGCCGATCAACCGATCAATCAGCGCCAGCGGATCTCGCCTTACGTCGAAGACCGGCGCAACGCCCTGGTGATACGCCCCAAACTGGAGATGTCGCCCGCCACCGCGGCCACCCTGCAGTACGCCATCAAGCGCGGCATCGAGCTGAACTTCCAGCTCGAGGAGAGCGAGCTGATGGCAGAGCCGCTACCCAGTCCCCAGGAGCGCAACGCTCTGCTCTTCTACGAGGCCGCCGAAGGGGGTGCCGGCGTGCTGACACGCCTGGCCACCGACTCCAAGGCCTGGCAGAGCGTGGCCACCACCGCGCTGGAGCTGATGCACTGGCAGCGCCCCGATGAATCATTGCCCTGGCATGAGCAAGCAGTGACCCACTGGCGCAACGTGACCGAAGACTGCGAAGCGGGCTGCTACCGCTGCATCCTCAGCTACTACAACCAGCCAGATCATCCCCTGATCGACCGCAAGAACCCTGAAGCCCTGGCCTGGCTGGCTCAGCTGACCGACCTCACCCTAGCCAGCGGTGCCGACGGCCATACCCCGGCCGATCAGAGCGCCCGCCTCAAGCGCGCCAGCGGTAGCAGCCTGGAGCAGGCCTGGCTGGATGCATTGACCACCTACCGCCTGCGCCAGCCGGATGCCGCCCAACCCTATCTCGAGGCCTTTGGCGTCCGACCGGATTTCGCCTACCGCGACAGCCGTGCCCTGATCTTCGTCGATGGCCCCCATCATGACCCCCCCGCTCGCCACATGGTGGATGAGCAACAGACCCGCGATCTCGAGGACGCCGGTTTTCTGGTGATCCGCTTCCCAAAGGAGACCGCGCGCTGGCCCGCCATTTTTAACCGGCACCCGGATGTCTTCGGCGCCATGCCGTCAACTGACACCGTATCTGACAAGGATCAGCCCTGATGAATGCGCCCATCACACGCCCTGATTTCACGCCTGGCAGCATCGTCAAGGCCCGCGGCCGCGAGTGGATCGTGCTGCCCGAATCCAGCGAAGAGGATCTCTACCTGCGCCCCTTGGGAAGCGGTGAGGAAGACCGGGTGCGCCTGCTCGCCACCCTGGAAGCCGTGGAGCAGGCGCTGTTCCCGGTTCCAGATCCCGCCGAGGCTCGCCATGGCAGCCGCCAGTCGGGCCTCCTTCTACGCGATGCCCTGCTGCTCAAGTTGCGCGCCGGGGCTGGCCCTTTCCGCGCCATCGGCAATCTCGCCTTCGAACCCCGTGCCTACCAACTGGTGCCGCTGCTGATGGCCCTTAGCCAGCCAGTGGTCCGCCTGTTGATCGCCGACGACGTAGGTATCGGCAAGACCATCGAGGCCGGGCTGATCGTGCGCGAGCTGATCGATCGCGGCGAGATCAAGGGCTTCACCGTGCTCTGCCCCCCACACCTGTGCGAGCAGTGGCAGGAAGAGCTCGCCGAGAAATTCCACCTGCGCCCTGAGATCGTCAGCCGCCACACCGCCACGCGTCTCGAGCGCGACCTGCTGCAAAGCGAGTCGATCTTCCAGCGCTACCCCTACACCGTGGTCAGCCTGGACTACATCAAATCCGATCGCCGCCGCGACGAGTTCCTCAACAGCTGCCCGGGGTTTGTCATCGTCGATGAGGCGCACACCTGCGTGCAGGGCAGCGCCCAATCACGGCACCAGCGCTACGCCTTGCTTCGCGGTCTGGCCGAAGACCGTGAGAGGCACCTGCTGCTGCTCACCGCCACCCCACACAGCGGCGATGAGCAGGCCTTCCGCAACCTCCTGGGGCTGCTCGACCCCGCCTTCGCCACGCTGGAGCGGCTCGATGACACCCGCAATCCCCTGCGTCAGCGCCTGGCCCAGCACATGGTCCAGCGTCGCCGCCAAGACATCGCCGAATGGCGGGACAACACCCAGTTCCCCGACCGCGAGGTAGGCGAAAGTGCCTACCGCATGCAGGGGAGTGGCAGGCCCTCTTCCAAGACGTGGTGGAATACGCCCGTGAGCTGGTGGACCGAGCCGAGTCGCTCGACCACTTCAGCCAGCGCCTGCACTGGTGGGCCGCCCTGGCGCTGCTGCGCTGCATCTCCTCCTCGCCGGCGGCAGCTGTGCGCACCCTGCAGAATCGAATGCATAACGCCGAGAAAGAGCGTCTCAGCGAGGCCGAGCTCGATGACCAAGCCAGCCGCACCATCCTCGACAACAGTGACGACACCCAGGATGACCTAGAGCCCGGCGCCCAACTCGAGGATCTGCCGCGGCTGGAGAGCCTGATCGAGCGCGCCGCCGCGCTGCATGGGCCCGCCAAAGACCCCAAGCTCAAGCACCTGATCACCACGCTCACCCCCATACTGGCCAAGGGCCACCGCCCTGTGGTGTTCTGCCGATATATCGCTACGGCCCAGTACGTGGCAGAGGCGCTTCAGAAAGCCTTCAAGGAGCACCGCGTCGCCTGCGTCACCGGGGAGCTTCACCCGGCAGAGCGCGAGGAGCAGGTCGAGGCCCTGGCGGAGCAGTCCGACTCGCCCGTCTTGGTGGCCACCGACTGCCTCTCCGAAGGCATCAACCTCCAGGATGCCTTCGATGCGGTCGTTCATTACGACCTGGCCTGGAACCCCACCCGCCACGAGCAGCGAGAGGGTCGCGTCGACCGCTTCGGCCAGCGCTCCCCCAAGGTCAAGGCGCTGATGCTCTACGGCGACAATAACCCGGTGGATGGCGCCGTGCTGCGGGTGATCCTGCGCAAGGCCAAGGCCATCCGCAAGGCGCTGGGCGTCAGCGTCCCCATGCCGGAAGACGAGAACCGCGTCACCCAGGCCATCATGCAGACCGTACTGCTCACTCGCGGCGCCAGCAGCGGCATGAGCCAGATGGGCCTCGCCCTGGACGAGCCTGCGGAAAGCCTCGAGGACCTGGACCACCGCGTCGAGGTCGCCTGGGAAAGCGCCCGGGAGAAGGCACGCCGCAACCGCACCATCTTCGCCCAGCAGGCGATCCGCCCCGAGGCAGTGCTGCCGGAGTGGCAGCGCATGCAGGAGGTCCTCGGCAGCCAGCAGGACGTCGAGCGCTTTGTCACCCAGGCGCTGGCCGCCCTGCGCGCCCCACTGGAAAGCCGCGGCAGTCATCAGCGCCTGAGCTGGGACACACTCCCCCGCTCCATCCGCGAGCGCTTGGAGAGCCACGGCATCCAGCACCTGGACGCTATCCGCTTCGCGTTGCCGCTGCCCCGCGGCGTCGGCTACATCCATCGCAGCCACCCGCTGGTCACCGTCCTGGCAGATGAACTGGCCGAACGCGCCCTGGACGAGAACGGCAGCGAGGCGGATCGGCCCGCCCGCCGGGCCGGCGCCATCACCACCGCTGCCGTTTCCCAGCGCGTGATCGTCGCCCTGCTGCGCCTGCGCACCAACCTCACCCTGGTGCGCGAGGGAACACGCCGCGAGATGCTCGCCGAGGAGGCCGTTACCGTCGTGCTGGACGGCAACCAGCCACCCCGCGCCCTCTCCACCCAGGAAGCGGTGGACTGGTTCACCCATGAAGCCACCCAGAACACTTCCCCCGAGGTGCGCGAGCGTGCCGTGCAGACGGCACTTGAACGCCTGGAGAGTCACCAGGAGGTGCTGGACGAGATCGGCCGCGAGCACGGCCTCAAGCTGCTGCAGGACCACCGCCGGGTGCGCGACTCAGAGCGGGACGGCCGCGGCACCTTCGAGGTCAGGCCACAGCTCCCCGCCGACGTGTTGGGGGTCTATGTGCTGATGCCGGAGGCAGGGTTTTGAGACACGCTAGCAACCAACAAGGAGCCGGCCAATGAACCGCAGGGACGCCGCTCAGGACACGCTCTTTCGCCTGGAAGGCGGGCTGCTGCCCGCCGATCTACTCAACCAGCTCGACTCACTCGGGCTCCCCGGCCAGCAGCCCACCAAGGACTACGCCATCCCCAAGGGGCTTTCGCTACGCGACGAGATCGGCCGCTACTGGCGTATCGCCCAGGCCCAATGGGCCAACTTCGACGCCAAGCGCCAGCGCGAGGATCTCGCCGACCCCACCGCCACCGCCCAGCGCTGGATGGAGGACCTGCTTACCCAGGTCTTCGGCTTTACGGACCTCACCGCAGACGGCCACGCTCGGGTGATCGGCGAGCGTCACTTCCCGATCACCCATCACGCCTTCGCCGGTGCCGTGCCATTCGTGCTGTGCGCTCCCGGGCCTCAGGCCCTGGACGAGCGCCTGCCCCGTTTCGGTCAGGAAGGCCGTCGACGCAGTCCCACCGGGTTGCTGCAGGAGTACCTCAACGCCAGCGACGAGGCCCACTGGGGCCTGGTCAGTGACGGCCAGCGCCTTCGCATCCTGCGCGACAACCCCTCAATGACCCGCCCGGCCTTCGTCGAGATCGATCTGGCCAGCCTGTTCAGCGAGGAGCGCCTGCCCGAGTTCCGCCGTTTATGGCTGCTGCTCCATGCCAGCCGCTTCGCGCCCCGCGAGCTGGAAGGAAAGCCATCCTGCTGGCTTGAGCAGTGGCGCGAGCAGGCCGAGGAGCAGGGCGAGCGCCTGCTCGACAAGCTGCGCCTCGGTGTCACCGACGCCCTCAAGGCCCTAGCAGCCTGTCGGTCTTTCCGTTGCACCGTGAGATACTGACCACCGTCATCGCCGAGCTGAGAAGATCGCCATGAGCCGCTTCATCCCTGTGGATCGCCAGACCGATTACCTGCTGCCGCCTTCGGTAGACGAGTGGTTGCCCGATGGTCACCTGGCGCGGTTCGTTGTCGATG
Organism: Halomonas alkalicola; assembly: GCF_030704205.1. Taxonomy (NCBI): domain Bacteria; kingdom Pseudomonadati; phylum Pseudomonadota; class Gammaproteobacteria; order Oceanospirillales; family Halomonadaceae; genus Halomonas; species Halomonas alkalicola. The sequence goes on from NZ_CP131913.1 coordinate 248,500, forward strand.
TTGTCGAACAACTGGACCTCTCGACGTTGACCCGGCGTTACATGGGGCGGGGTTCCAAGGCACATCACCCGGCGGTGCTACTGAGCCTGCTGATCTACGGCTACGCCACCGGGGTGGTCTCCAGCCGCAAGATCGAGCGTGCCACCTATGACTCGGTGGCGTTCCGCTACCTGGCCGCCAATACCCATCCCGACCATGACACGCTGGCCACCTTTCGCCGCCGCTTTCTGCCGGAACTGGAACAGTTGTTCGTACAGGTGCTGCTGCTGGCCCGCGAGATGAAGCTGCTCAAGCTTGGCACCATCGCCCTGGACGGCACCAAGCTCAAGGCCAACGCCAGCAAGCACAAGGCGTTGTCGTATGGCCATGCCAAGAAGCTGGAGGCACAGTTCAGGGCAGAGGTGAAAGCGCTGACCGATCGGGCCGAGTCGGCGGACAAGGAGGACGCGGCCGACGGCATGGATATCCCCGCCGAGATTGCCCGCCGTGAAGCCCGCCTGGCGGCCATCGCTGAGGCGAAGGCCAAGATCGAGGCGCGCGCCGAGGAGCGGGACGCCACCGAGCAAGCCGCCTATCAGGAAAAGGTGGCGCGGCGGGAGGCGCAGCGCAAGGCCGGCAAGAAGCCCCGTGGGCGTGACCCCGAACCGCCCACTGGTGGCCCGCGTGACAAGGATCAGATCAATTTCACCGACCCGCAGTCGCGCATCATGCCGGTCACCGGCAAGGGGTTTGATCAGTGCTACAACGCCCAAGCCGCGGTTGATACCGAGAGTCTGCTGGTGACCCATGTCCACGTCACGCAGGCGACCAATGACAAGCAGCAAGTCATGCCGCTACTGACGGCCTGGCAAGGTTACCCGGAAACGCTGGGAAAACCTGACCACCTGCTGGGTGATACCGGCTACTTCAGTGCCAGCAATATCCAGGCCTGCCATGACCATGGTATCGAACCGCTGTTGGCGATGAAGCGAGACGTCCATCACCTTCCGGTCTTTGAACGTTTCGCCGCGGATCCGCCTGCCCCGGAGAGCGAGGACCCCGTCGAACAGATGGCACACCGCTTGAAGACGCAGGCGGGCCGAGCGCTCTACGCATTGCGCAAAAATACCGTGGAGCCGGTCTTCGGGATCATCAAACACGTGATGGGGTTCCGGCAGTTCTCGCTACGCGGACTGGATAAGGTCAGCGGCGAGTGGCGATTGGCCACCATGGCGTGGAATATCAAGCGGATGCACCGGTTGACGGCGGGCTGAGGGCTCGCCGCGCCCAACCGGCCAGCAGGCAAGGCGTCAGAACCGCCTTGCAGAAGCTGAGGGGCAGGTTAAGAGCCACACAACAGCACCAACACCAACACCAACACAGGGGGGGGTGAAGAACCCACGCCTCAGCTCATCCATTAACCTCAAGTCCGACAGACTGCTAGGCGATGGTTTCCTGGCCCACCCCGAGAACCACGCCCTGCGCCAGCGCTTCCTCGATGGCGAGCTGGACGCCCACGCCTACTATCAGGAGCTCTTGCGTCTGGTCTACCGGCTGCTGTTCCTGCTGCGTGCCGAGGCCCGCGACCTGCTCCACCCGGCGGATAGCGACCCACTGGCCCGTGAGCGCTACCGTGAGGGCTACAGCCTGGAGCTTCTGCGTCAGGCGGCACGCAAGACCCACCGCTTCGAGCCGCGTCATCACGACCTCTGGCTGACGCTCCAGCAGACCCTCAGTGGCCTGGCCGGTGGGCAGCCACTGCTGGCGCTCCCTGCCCTGGGCGGGCTCTTTGATTCCGCGCAGTGTCACAACCTGGATGCGGCGCTGATCGATAACCGCTCGCTGCTCAATGCCATGCGCGCCCTCACCTGGCATCGTAGCGACGTCCGCCGTGGCCTGGTCGCCACCGACTACGCCAACATGGACGCCGAGGAGCTGGGCAGCGTCTATGAGGCCCTGCTCGAGCTGGTGCCCGCCGTCAACGAGACGACCTGGCAGTTCCGCTTTGTGGGCCTGGACGACGGGGACAGCACCGCCGGAAATCTGCGCAAGCTCACCGGCTCCTACTACACCCCGGACGTACTGGTGCAGTCGCTGATCGACACCGCCCTGAAGCCGGTGATCCACCAGCGACTGGAGGAACACCGCGAGCGGCCCCGCCAGGCCCTGCTGGAACTGCGCATCGTCGACCCGGCCTGTGGCTCCGGCCACTTCCTGCTCGCCGCCACCCGCACCCTGGCCCGCGAGATCGCTCGCCTGGACGCCGAGGACAACGAGCCCACCCCGGAACAGTTCCAGCACGCCCTGCGCGAGGTGGCCCAGCACTGCATCTTCGGGGTGGACGTGAACCCCATGGCGGTGGAGCTCTGCCGTACCGCGCTGTGGATGGAAGCCCTGGAGCCTGGCAAGCCGCTCACCTTCCTGGACAGCCACATCCAAGCCGGCAACGCCCTGATCGGGGTGTTCGATCCCACAGTGCTGGAGAACGGCATCCCCCAGGAGGCCTTCGATGCCATCGAGGGTGACGACAAGGAGCTGCTCAAGGGGCTGCGCAAGCGCAACAAGGCCATGGCCGATACCCTGGCCGTGGACCTGCGCATCAATGCCAGCCAGCTTGCCGCGGTGGAAGAGCTCCCCGAGGAGTCGCTGGAGGAGATCGCCGAGAAGCGCCAGCAGTGGGAGGCGGCCCAGGAGAACCCCGAGACCCGCCGCGCCCGCCTGATGCAGGACCTCTGGACGGCGGCCTTCTTCATTCCCAAGACCGAAAGCCACAAGGCTCGCATCGTCACCAACGAGGCGCTGATGGCCGCCAACCGTGACGAGCTCGACCCACAGATCGAGGCCGAGGTGCGCCTGCGCGCCGAGCAGAACCACTTCTTCCACTGGCGGCTGCAGTTCCCGGAGGTCTTCGATCGCGAATCACCGGGCTTCGATGTGGTGCTGGGCAACCCGCCGTGGGAGCGCATCAAGCTCCAGGAGAAGGAGTTCTTCGCCGTGCGTGCCCCGGAGATCGCCGAGGCACGCAACGCCTCCGCTCGCGGCCGCATGATCCAGGCCCTGGCCGACAGTGACAACCCCACTGAGCAACAGCTCCACGCCGAGTTCCAGCTCGCCCGCCATGCTGCCGAGGCCTCGAGCCAGTTCGTGCGTAAAGGCGGGCGCTTCCCGCTCACCGGCACCGGCGACGTCAACCTCTATGCGCTGTTCGCCGAGCTGGCGCTCAGGCTGATCGGGCGCGGTAGCCGGGCAGGCATAATCGTGCCTACCGGCATCGCCACCGATGACAGCACCAAGGCCTACTTCGATGCGCTGGGTACCGGTCATCGCCTGGCCAGCCTCTACGACTTTGAGAATCGGGAAAAGCTCTTCAAGTCGGTCGATAGCCGCATGAAGTTCGTCTTAATGACCATTGCCGACCAAGTTGAAGTTGCCGATCTGATGTTCTTCGCCACCCGCATCGAACACCTGCACGACGAGGAGCGCCACTTCCAGCTCTCGCCGGACGACTTCGCGCTGATCAACCCCAATACCCGCACCTGCCCGGTGTTCCGCTCCAAGCGAGATGCAGAGCTGACCCGCAAGCTCTACCGCCAGGCGCCGGTGCTGATCCAGGAAGCCCCCGAGCAGAACCCCTGGGGCATAAGTTTTTCGCGGCTCTTCGACATGTCCAACGACAGCAACCTCTTCCATGGCTTGGAAGACCTGCGCGAAGGGGGTGGCTATCTCGACGGCAACCGCTTCCACCAAGGCGATACTCGCTACCTCCCTCTGTATGAAGCCAAGATGGTCCACCACTATGACCATCGCTTCGCGACCTACGACTCCCAAGGTGAGGATATCCGGGACGCCACGCCGGCAGAAAAGGCCAACCCCGACTTCGCTCCCCTCCCCCGCTACTGGGTCAACGATTGGGAGGTGGTGCTGCGCACCGCCGATGTGCCCCAGGACGTGATCAAGGGTGTGAAGAAGGAAGATGCCGACAAGCTGGACAAGGCCCTGCGTACCTGGCTTGCCGGTCTGCTGCTGGTGCGTGGAGAGGCCGATCACGCCTCGCAATTGCTGGGCAAGCAGGTAGTCAAGCAGGGCTCTACTGCCAGCCTCTTCGATCAGGCGGAGGAGACTAGGGCCGGTCTTGAGGCTCGCCAGCTGGCCGAAACCCACCCGATGGAGGATGACCAGCTCGTCGACTGGCTGGGACGCTTCGAGGGCGGCGAAGATCGCTTCGCGCTGGTGGAAGACCTGCTGCCCGGTCGCTGCCCCCACTACCTGCTGGGCTTTCGCGATATATGCCGCTCTACTGATGAGCGAACAGTCATTGGATCTACGATTCCCTTTACCGCGGTGGGCAACAAGTATCCACTACTGTTTCTTCCAGTAGCGATGAGCCCAAGACTGAAGGCTGCTCTCCAAGGCAACCTTGCTTCGCTTGCACTTGATTACGTCGCCAGACAGAAGATTGGTGGAACCACCCTGAACTTCTTTATCGCGAAGCAGCTCCCGGTGCTTCCACCGGATGCCTACGACGAAGAAGCCCTCGACTATATCGTCCCGCGGGTCCTGGAGCTGACCTATACCAGCCATGACCTGGCCCCCTTCGCCCGGGATCTCGGCTACGAGGGCGCGCCCTGCGGCTGGGACCCGGAGCGCCGGCACCGGCTGCGCTGCGAGCTCGACGCCTACTATGCCCACCTCTACGGCCTCACCCGCAACGAGCTGCGCTATATCCTCGACCCGGCCGAGGTGATGGGCCCCGACTACCCCTCGGTCACCTTCCCAGGCCTGAAGCGCAAGGAGATCGCCGAGTTCGGTGAGTACCGCACCCAGCGCCGGGTGCTGGAGGCGTTTGATGTTCTGGCCTCTACCAAGGAGGGGGTTCTCGCATGACGATGTTTCAGTCAATTGATACTCAGCGGCTTTGCGAGTTGGTCCATTCGGCCTGGAAACGGGTCGCCTTTATCGGCCCAGCCATGACCACAGAGGTGGCCGCCGCGCTGTCGAATAAATTCAGCCAGCTGGACCGCCGCGGGGTAACGATCATCATCGACTACGATGAGGCTATCTTTCGCCTTGGGTATGGCCACCACGAGGCGATAGAAATCCTGAAGGAGTCAGGCATTGAGCTCCGCAAGGAATCGGGCCTGCGAATTAGCGCCTTGGTGATCGATGACCAAGGCTGGATTCTCCATCAATCCCCCATGGCGGTTGAGAGTCCTGATGCACCCGTTCGCAACGCTATGGCGCTTAGTGCCGAGCAGGTCAAAGAAGTCTGCTTCTCAGCAGGCATTCAAGACGAGCCCCGCGACAGCTCCTCAACCTCATCAGAGCACAGTGCTGCGAGCGAGCGCATTGAAATTGGTCTCACACCCATTCCTGAAGCTGAATACAGCAGCATAAAGAAGGCCATTGACAGCAACCCGCCACAGGCGTTCGACCTACAGCGCCAGGTCAATGTCTATACAGCCAGCCTTCAGTTTGTCGATATCGAACTGACAGGCGGTCGTGTAGAGTCGCGCACCATCCGACTTCCCGCAAGTCTTCAGAAACAGCTATTCGGTAATAATGATGAGGTCGACTCGCGTTTAAAGGCCAGCTACAAGCTGATCGACTCCCCCCAACTGAAGGGGCTTGACGAGATTCGCAGGGATGTCGATGAGCTCAGGCAGTATACCCGCCAGCTCAATAAGCGGCTTGGTCGCGTCATTCTCACGGCAAAGAAAGACAGGTTTCAAAAAAGGCAGCTAGCGCTGGAAGAAAAGATCTTGTCCTGGAAGAAAGACGCCAAGGCCGTCATAAAATCAGAGATCGATAAATCCATCAATGAGCTCGCCGAAGCTCTGGCGCCCCTGGTGCTCGAGAACCCACCGATCGAGCTGGAGTCAGTCATAGTCGGCGAGCCAACCAAACAGCAAGCCATCGACTTCATAAAAGAAACGCTTTACAGGGTCGCCCCCGATCCCGGCAAGCTTGTTGACGACATGAAGCTCCACTGCATCTTCAAGGATGTCACCTACGAAATGCTGAAAAACGAAGAGTTTCAGGGTTTAATCGAAAAGTTTTACCCCGACCTGAAGTCCCGAATTATGCAGGAATCGAGCGCTGCTAAGGCACGCACCATCTCAATCGAAGATGACCTGTTCAGTTAAGGCCAACTGATAACCATGAGCACGCAGGAACTCGCTTCACGCATCTTACAGGTTCTCGAACAGGAACCTGGGCTTCTCGGCCGGGAGATCGCCGAGCGCATCGGCTGTGACAAGAAGCAGGTCAACGGCCTGCTCTACAGCCTGCTGCGCGACACCCTCTACCAGGACAGCCAATACCGTTGGTATCCAAAACAACAGGCACCACGGACCTCGACGCCGGCCAGCGAGTACTCCGATACCGATCTGTCCAGGCTGGCGCGCTACTATCTCGCCTGCATGGGGCAGGATGAGCGCGGCGTCTCCATCTTCGCCTACGACAAGTTCGGCAAGCCGGACTATGCGGAGCTCTCGCAGCTCCCCCAGTATGACGATATCTTCCAGCAGCCCGCCGCCCGCGACCTGCTGTCCCGGAGGCGCAACGACAAGGGTCGCATGGAGGTATTCTTCGGCTATCCCACCCTGCTGCGGCCTCACCAGTCAGCGAAGGGCTGGCGCGGGTTCTTCGTCGAGCCCCTGTTCCTCTACCCGGTCGAGCTCAACAACGGGCCCGGAAGCCAGCCGATGCTTCAGGCCGGCTTTCCGATCCTAAACCACAAGGCACTGCAATTCCTGACCCGCACGCAGCGCGAGGCGCTGATGGAAGAGCTGGTGCAGCTGGAAGAGGAGCTCGGTCTGACCGGTCAGTTCGAGCCCCCCGATCTCGATGAGCTGACCCTTCGTCTCCAGGCCATCCGCCCCGAGTGGCTCTGGGTGGAAGCGATCGACCCCCAGCAGCTGGGTGACACACCGGCTCTGGCCGAGGCCCAGCAGGGTGGCCTCTACAACCGTGCCATGCTGGTCATGGCCGAGCGCTCACCCTTCACCCAGGGGCTCGAGTCCGAGCTCAAACAGCTGGCACAGCTGGCGGAAGGACGCTACCAGGGCTCGGCCCTCAGCGACTGGTTGAAAGGCACAGTGGAGTCCTCACCCGGCACCGAACAACGGCCCCTGATCGAGGTGCTGCCACTCAATACCGAGCAGCGCCAGGCCATCCAGCAGGCGCTGACCAACAAGCTGACCATCGTCACCGGCCCACCCGGCACCGGTAAATCGCAGGTGGTGACCAACCTGCTGATCAATGCGGCCTGGCAGGGCAAGCGCGTGTTATTCGCCAGCAAGAACAACAAGGCCGTGGACGTTGTGGAAACCCGCGTCAACAGCCTCGGGCCCCGCCCGATCTTGCTACGGGTAGGCTCCCAGCAGTACCAGACCCGGCTCGCTGAATATCTGCTCTCGATGCTCTCGACCACGGCCACCGCCGAGGATCAGGAAAACTACCGCGAGGCCTACACGTCGCACCGGCGCATCGAGGAGCGACTGATTCAGCTCGACAAGGATACCCAGCAGCTTATCAGCCTGCGCAATCAGGTCGATGCCCTGGAGCAGGCTGCCGAGCAGGTGCGTCAGGAACTTTCACGCAGCCAGTTCAAGGGCATGCGGCATCTCGAACTGGAGCCCCTCATCGGCGCCAGCAGGCGACTGCGTGATGCAATTCACGGTGCCAGCAAGGACCAGCAGCCACTGTTGCCGCGCCTGTTGTGGGCCTTCAAGAAGCGCGAGCGACTGGACCAGCTGGCGCATGCGGCAAGACAACTGCCGTCCGATATCGAGACGCTGGGGCTCCAGCACCCGGCAATACGCGCCGATGAAGCCAGCCTTGCCGAGTGGCGAGCCTACGCAGGAGCCCTCAGCAGCCGCCTCGAACTAGTCGAGCATGCCTGCGAGTATTTCGATGCGCTTCAGGCCTTGCAGAGCGCCAAGAGTCTCGAAGAGATCAGCTTGGAGCAGATGCAGTGGATCCGCGCCCTCTCCGACAATGCCTTCACCCTTTGGCGGGCCTGGCTGGTCAACCAGCCGGCATCGCTCAGCAAAGAGGATCGCCAGAAGCTGAACCGCTACCACTCCCTGCTCAAGATGGTGATGGATACCGGGCCCGACAGTCAGCTCTCTCGCGAGGTAGGCAAGCAGTACCGGTCGCTCTTCCAGCAGGCCGCGCACCTACTCCCCTGCTGGGCTACCACGGCGCTTTCGGCCAGGGGCAAGATCCCGTTCGAGCCGGGTTTCTTCGACTTGGTGGTCTTCGATGAGGCCAGCCAGTGCGACATCGCCTCTGCCCTGCCCTTGCTCTATCGCGCCAAGCAGGCGGTGGTGATCGGCGACCCCAAGCAGCTCTCCCACATCAGCGGCCTGCAGCGCGGTCAGGATCAGCAGCTGCTGGAAAAACACGGGCTGATCGCCGAGTTCGCCCACTGGGCCTACTCCTACAACTCGCTATTTGACCTGGCTGCCGGCCTGGTGGAAGGCAGCGACATCGTCAACCTGCGCGACCACCACCGCAGCCACAACGACATCATCGAGTTCTCCAACCGCGAGTTCTATGAAGGAAGGCTCCGCGTCGCCACTCGCTATGACAACCTGGTGCGTCCTAGCCTCAAGGAACCAGGGATTCGCTGGGTCAATGTTCAGGGTCAGGCCACACGTCCACCCATCGGAGGCGCCGAGAATCTGTCCGAGGCCAGGCAGATTGCGGCCGAGATCAAAGAGCTGGTGCTGGAACGTGGCTATCGCGGCTCGATCGGCGTTGTCTCGCCGTTTCGATCCCAGGCCAACCTGATCCGCAAGGTGGTCAACGCCGACGAGGTATTGGCCGCTCGTCTCCCCGCGCATGACTTCCTGGTGGATACCGTGCATAAGTTCCAGGGCGATGAACGCGACCTGATGATCTTCTCGCCGGTGGTCGCCAGCGGCATCAGCAACGGCGCCCTCGGCTTCATGCGCAACACTCCGAACCTGTTCAACGTCGCCATCACCCGGGCCCGGGGCATGCTGGTGGTGGTAGGCGACCTGACGGCCTGCTCACGCTGCGGTATCGACTATCTCGAGCGCTTCGCGAGCTACTCCCAGGCGCTCCAACAGCAGTCCGAGCGGGACCAGGAGCAGGGGCAACAGGATCTCGGCCCGGAATACCCTGCTGTCAGCAACCCCGAACGAGTCTCCGACTGGGAGCGCCTCTTCTATCGCGCCCTCTACCAGGCCGGAATCCGCGCCATTCCCCAGTACAAGGTCGAGAAGTACGACCTCGACTTTGCCCTCTTCGTTGGTGATCGAAAGCTGAACATCGAGGTCGATGGCGAGCGCTATCACCGAAACTGGACCGGCGAACTGTGTCGTCGTGATCAGATGCGTAATCAGCGGCTTTTCGAGCTCGGCTGGGACGTCAAGCGCTTCTGGGTCTACGAGGTTAGAGATGACCTGAGCCGCTGTATTCAACTCATCAAGGACTGGAAGGAACAAGGACGTGAGCCGCTATAGCCACCAGCACGAAACCAAGTACCTGCTCGCCGCTGCCCAGCGCTGGAAGGAGACCTGCCTGCTTCAGGACGGCAGCCTCTTCAGCGACAAGCAGCTCTGGACCCTCGACAACCTCGAGGAGCTGGACCGCCGTTTCACCCAGAACCCCATCGAGGGCGGCGACAGCTATGTTCACAAGCTCTCGCTGCAGCTGGCCGACAGCTCCCCCGCGGCCATCCAGCTGATGGCGGAGCTCAACTGGCTGCTGCTGCTCTTCTCGAGCAACATCAAGCCCGACACCAAACGGCGCATGGTGATGGAGATCTGGGAGCTGAGCGGGGAGGCCCTCCCCGAGTCAGCACCCTGTCTCGACGACCCAAGCCTTGCCGGTGTGGGCAGCACCGGCACCGGTTTCAACACCCACCGCTGGCGCGAGCTGGTCTTCCTGATCGACCTGCTGCGCGCCTTCAAGTCGATGCCTGCCGATCAACAGCAGCGCCAGGCACAGGATCCCTGGGCCTTTGCTGACTGGATGGCCACCGTGCGCCGCGATGGCATCCGCCAGCTGCCCCACATACTCAACTACCTGCTCTTCCCGGACAGCTTCGAGTACATCTCCGTCAGTCTCGACAAGGAAAAGATTCTGGAGTCCTTCGAGGGGCTCTCGAAGCACCGACTCCGCCAGCTTTCGGAGCCGGAGGTCGACCAGGCGTTGCTGGCCCTGCGTCAGCGCCTGGAGCAGGAACACGGCACCGAGGTGGACTTCTACGATACCCCCTGGCTCGAGCAGTGGCGCCCTTCCCCCGGCACCTGGCTGATGGCCTGGAATCCGAAGCATTGGCCCTGGAAGTCCTACCAGGACGACCGCATGAAGATCGCCGGCGGCGAGAACGTCACCCTCCCCTGGCGCACCGCCTCTACCCAACCCCGCGAGGGCGACACCTTCTATCTGGTGCGGGTGGGGCAGGAGCCTCGCGGGCTGATCGCGCGGGGCAATATCGCCTCGGCTCCCTACGACGATGATCACTACGACACCGAGCGTGCCGCCAACGGCGAGACGGCCCGCTTAGTCGATATCACGCTTACCGATCTGCGTGATCCCGACGTGGACGCCTACATCAGCATGGCCGACCTCCTGGCCGGCACCACCGATGGGCAGAACTGGTCACCCCAGGGTTCAGGCATCGAGATCAAGTCGCTCTCGGCCAAGCTGATCGGCAAGCTGTGGGAGAAGCTACCGCCGGTGAAGGTCTCCACCGACAGAGCCGAGTCTCCCAAGCAGCAGGCTATCCAGATTGCCCGCCCGGTCAACACGATCTTCTACGGCCCGCCCGGCACCGGCAAGACGTACCATCTGCAGAAGCACCTGATGCCTCGCTACGAGAGCGAGGCCAAGAAAGCGCCTACCGGCGAGTGGCTGGAGGAGCAGCTGGCCAACACCGCCTGGTGGGAGGCCATTGCGCTGGCGCTGGCAGACCTGGGCGGCAATGCCACCGTCAATGACCTTCTCATCCATCCCTACTTCAAGGCCAAGGCCCGGGTGCAGGGGCGGCCCAACAGCCCCAACCTACGGGCCACCTGCTGGGGAGCCCTCCAGATCCATACGGTGCTGGAGTCCACTACCGTTAACTATGCTCAGGAGAAGCGCCAGCCACCGCTGATCTTCGACAAGCAGCCCGGCGGCCACTGGGTGCTCACTGGTGACTGGGAAGAGACCGGCGAGGGACTGCGCGCGAGACTCGCTCAGCTCAGGCAGGGCCCTGCCAGCGACGACGCACGCATCAGGCGCCACCTGACGGTGACCTTCCACCAGTCATACAGCTACGAGGACTTCGTCGAGGGTATCCGACCACAGACCACCGAGGACGGCGGCATCAGCTATGAGGTGCGCGATGGCCTCTTCAAGGCATTCTGCCAACGGGCCAGCCAAGACCCGCACCAGCGCTATGCGCTATTCATTGACGAGATCAACCGCGGCAACATCTCACGGATCTTCGGCGAGCTGATTACCCTGATCGAGACCGACAAGCGCGCCTGGTGGGACGAGGACGGCCAACTGGTGGGAGGTTTCGAGCTGGTGCTGCCCTACTCCGGCGAGCGCTTCGGGGTGCCCAAGAACCTCGATATCTACGCCACCATGAACACCGCCGACCGCTCCATCGCCCTGATGGATGCCGCCCTGCGCCGGCGCTTCCACTTTCAGGAGCTCATGCCAGAGCCAAAGCTGATTCCCGGCAGCCAGGGGGACGGCTACATCCCCGACGGCGAAGGTGGGCTCCTCAACCTGCGTGCCCTGCTGGAGGCGATCAACCTACGCCTGCGCTACCTACTCCACCGCGACCAGACCTTCGGCCATGCCTATTTCACCGAGGTGAAGGACCTCGAGGCCCTTCGCCGGGTGATGGTCTACGACATCATCCCCATGCTCGCTGAGTACTTCTACGACGACTGGCGACAGATTCGCCGCGTGTTAGCCGACGAGGGCGCCGATGGGGAGCAGCAGCTGATCATCGCGGAGCCCCTTGACCCGGCCCGGCTCTTCCCCGGGAGTGACGACCTGCTGCCGGAGCGCCCCGACTACCGCGTCAAGTCGCCAGACGAGATCAGCGCCGACGCCATCAGGAAGATCTACGAGTCACTGGAAGGCGAGGCATGAGGCAGCTCACCGCCTATGAGCATGGTTGGCTGGAGGTCGGAGAGGGTCGCGACCTGGCATCACACGAAGCGGAGGCCCTGGCTGCCGCCGAGGGCATCCTACCACCTGGCTGCCTTCAGTGGGGTCATCGACGGGTCAAGTTCACCCAGTTCTGCGGCGTGGTACAGGTGGATGGCCTGCAAGTGGAGGTGCTGCCCAAGCTCACGCCCTACCAGACCGAGGCCCAGCAGCGCGACACCCTGCTCACCATGCTGGCCTGCGCCGGGGACCTGGAGGGCGTCGAGAGGCTCGGCGCCGGGCTTGCCACCAGCCGCACCAACCTGCTGGATCTCTTCATCCGGCACTTCGCCCACCTCCTGGAGCGACAGCTGCAGCAGGGGCTGCTGCGCGACTACCGAGACATCGACGACACCCTGGACCAGGTGCGCGGCCGCATCGACCTGGTGCGCCAGCAGCGCGAAAACCTCTTCAAGCCCCAGCGCCTGGCCTGCCGCTACAGCGAGCTGGTCGCCGACATCCCGGTCAACCGGCTGCTGCACTCCGCACTGCGGCTGGTGATCTCGCTCGCCACCAGCCCCCTGCTCGCCCAGCAGCTCCACGCCCTGCGCATGCGCTTCGGCGAGGTCGGTACCCTGGCACCCCACGAGCGCGGTCCCACTGCCGAGCAGCTCAACCGGATGCAGAGCCGCTACGCCCCGCTGGTGGCGCTGGCCCACCTCTTCCTGGACGGCCAGTTCCTGGATGCCCGCTCCGGGCGCCAGCAAGCCTTCAGCCTGCTCTTCGACATGAACCGTCTCTTCGAACGCTACACCGCGAGCCGCCTGCGCCCGCTGGCGCGTCGTCAGGGGCTCAAACTGATCGAGCAGGGGCCGCGGCGACATCTAGGCCACGAGGAAAGCGGCCGCGGCCGACTCCTGATGAGGCCGGATATCAGCCTGCTGAACGAGTCCAGGCGGCCGGTGGTCATCCTGGACACCAAGTGGAAGCGCATCGAGGGGCCCGACCCACTGGCTGCGCTCTCCGCGACAGACCTCTACCAGCTAACCGCTTACGCCACGGCCTATAGGTGCCTGTCGGTGGTACTGCTCTACCCTGAGCAGGCTCACCTCCGGGCCGGTCAGCGTCATGCCATGACTCTCGCTGGCTCCGGTGCCCGGCTGGCCCTGGCCGCTATACCGGTTGATGGTACGGCGCCCGAAATCGTGTTCAGCGAATCTCTCGTTGCCGCTCATGTATGAGCGACAAAACGTTTTGTCGCTCATATCACCTCGAATATTAGCCACAAAAAGCACACTCGCTGTGATCTCTCGATAGGCTGTTCATCCAGAGCCTACCCGGAAGACTGGAGACCAACGTCATAACACCTACTTACCTGGTAACTTATAAAGGTCTCCATTTTTTGGAGCCAGGAAAAGGCCGAAATCGATTCCAAGGCTCCATTAATTGGAGCGTCTCACGGCGAAGCAACACTAGAGAACCTCGAATGCTCCATTAATTGGAGCGCCAGTCTCTACTTTTTGGAGGCGGTAAAGATCGAAACTCACGCCTTGCTCAAGCTCCTCCGCGCCACAATGGTTGGGGCGACATCCAATTTACCGCCACAGTCATCTATTGGCTCCCAAGCCAGGGCATAGAGGGCACAGCGGGCTCCCTGGCGGCCTACAAGGGCGTCCCTAGTCTTGATGATCAGGTGGCGCTGTCAATGGCCATCAGAAGTGACCCACCAGTGGTCATTAGTTTTGACCCACCCATGATCGTCAGCTGAGCGTCTTCTGCTTCAGCCGGTAGCTCTCCCCGCCGAGCAGGTAGAGGTGCGAGTGGTGGATGATCCGGTCGACGATCGGCACCGCCACGTTGTCGTCGTGGAAGAACTCCCCCCAGCTGGTGAAGTCCTTGTTGGTGGTGATGATCAGCGAGCGGTGTTCATAGAACCGGTTGATCAGCTGGAACAGTGCGTAGCGCGCCTGCCGGCTCATCGGCAGGTAGCCCAGCTCATCGATCACCAGGGCGTCGACCTTGGCGAGCTTGTGCAGCGTCTTCTTCAGCTCGCCCTTCATCTCCGCCAGCTCCAGTTCCTCGACCAGGTCCAGGGCGTTGCGGAACAGCACCCGGTAGCCGGCCTCGATGGCCTTCTGCCCGATACCGATCGCCAGGTGGGTCTTGCCCACCCCCGGTGGGCCGATGAACACCAGATTCTCGCGGTTATCGAGGAAGGCGAAGTCCAGCAGGGCGTTGATCTGGCGCTTGGTGATGGTGGTCTGGTGCCGGTAGTCGAACCCCTCCAGCCGCTTGTCGCTGGGGAACCCAGCCTGGCGCCGGTAGAGGTCGATGCGCTTGGCCTCGCGGGTCTGGCGCTCGTGCTCGACGAGCATGTCGGCGAAGGCCAGGTAGGAAACCTCGTTGGCCTCGGCCTGGGCCAGCAGCGCGGTGAGGTCGCCGGCGATGGCGCCCAGGCGCAGGCTACGGTAGCGCCCGGCGGTCAGCTCAAGCTGCCCCATGGGTCACCTCCTGCTGGCCGCTGGAGCGGCCAAGTCGCCCGTACTGAGCCAGCTCCACCGGTGTCGTGCTCGGGCCGATGGGAGCGTCGCCCTCATGATCCCGGCCCCGCGCCTTGGCGAGCCGCGCCGCTGCCAGCCGCTCCTTGAGGCCACCGGCGGTGAGGCGCTCCCGGGTGACCCAGTCGCCGATCAGCGCCAGATCGAGGGTGTCCTCGCCCTCCAGCAGCTGCTTGGCGGCGCGCAGCTGCTCCTTGTAGTGGCGCGGCATGGAGGCACGCAGGCGCGCACAGAGCTGTTCCCCCAGCGACGTGCCAAGGCAGCGGGCGATGGCTCCCTCAAGCTCCGCCTCCTGCTGACGGTGGTCACGGTAGTGGCTCTCGTTGCGCAGCGTGCGGCCCTTGCCCAGGTGCAGGGCATGGGTGGCGATCTCGTCGCCGCTCTCCAGATCGTGGATCGCCAGGCGGTCGTCCACTTCCCGGACCCCGACGCGACCCTGCTGGTAGGCCATCGGCACCGAGTACTTGTTGGCCTTCCAGGCGATCAGCCCGGTCTTGTCGACCCGGCGCGGGGCCAGGCCGTCGGCCTCGCGGCCCACGCAGGCCGGGGTCAGGTAGGGGCGCAGGTGGCCCCGCTCCTCAGCGTCGAAGTGGGCCCTCGGCTGCTGGCCGGTGGTGCCATGAGTGCGCACGTTGGCGACCTCGTCGAGCCACTGCCGCACGTAAGCGCGCAGGTCGGCCTCGTCGCGGAACACCTCGCCATAGAAGGCATCCTGCTTGGCATACTTCACCCCAGCCTCGACCTTGCCCTTGCTCTCCGGGTCGTAGCCGCAGCAGGCGCGGATTCGGAAACCGGCGGTGGTGGCGTACTCGTGGAAGCGCTGGTTCACCTCCAGCTCGCGGAACTGCTCGCTGATCACCACCATCTTGGTCTGGTCGTAGACGCACTCCTCGGGCAGGCCACCGAAGTAGCGGAAGGCCTCATCGTGCAGGCGGATGAAGGTGGCGGTATCGAGCGGCGACAGGCTGACGCCGACATAGGTCAGGCGCGAGTAAGAGAGCACGAACACCACGAAGTACAGGGGGCGCGACTCGCCACCAATCATCACCTCGCGCAGCTCGCCTGGATCCACCTGGCACTGCACCCCTGGCACCATGTCGAGCACCGGCTCGTAGTAGCGCCGCTGCCGGCTGGCCACCGTGCTCTTCACCTGCTGCACGTAGCGACGCAGGGTCCGCTCCGAGACCGCCAGCTCGCCGACCTTCTCGCGCAGCTTGCGGGCCACCTTGACGCTGCTCAGCCGGGGAAAGGTGCGCAGCAGGTAGACGATGTAGTCGCGGTGGGCGTCGAGCTTCTTCTCGCGCTCGCGGTTCGACTGCGCCGCCTCGATGGTCGCCTCGTCCTGACGCAGGTACTTGCGGACGGTGTTGCGGGAGATGCCCAGCTCCTGTCCGATGGCACGGATCGACAGGCCCTGTCCGTCGTCGTGGTCGGGTAGACCGGGCGATTGCTCGTCCCGGCCCCCCACAGATCCGAGCGTGCGCGATTGACGCACTCGGCTCCTCAACCGTCAGGTTCACACGAAGGACGCTCGGTGCACGATTCTCGCTCGCGGTAACGGGAGTGTCAGCAACAGTTGCCTTGCCTTCTCCCACGGGAACCATCCTCTCTGCGATCGCCTCCTGAGCCACTTGATCCAGGTTGTCTGAACCCTGTATTGGAAGCGTTGCAGAGACTCGATGTTGTGGGTTATCCCGTAGTACGCATAGTGCCCCATAACCTTTCGACAGAGTTGGCGGTGCTGATCACGCAGGGGCAGGTGGCGGTTGGCTCGGCACCACAGCGAAATTCGCTTCAGGCCTCGCTTGAACCGGTCCTTGGCCGTTTTCTGCTTGATGATCCAGCGTCCACGCAGGGACTTCCCCCAGTAATAGGTAAAGCCCAGGAAGTCGAAGGTCTCGGCCCGTAGCTCGCGATGTGGCCGAAACCGTACCAGCCGAGTCTTGGTCGGGTGCAGGGTAAGGCCGAAGCGCGCAAAGCGCTTGGCCAGTACCTCCAGCACCTTGCGGGCATCAGCTTCGTTGCTGAAGGCGAGCACGGCATCATCGGCGAAGCGCACCGAGAATGCCCGTCCGCGCAGGCGTGGTTTGACGTCTTGCTCAAACCACTCATCCAGCACGTAGTGGAGGTAGACATTCGCCAGCAGGGGGGAAATCACACCCCCTTGTGGGCTGCCTATCTCGCCCTTCTGCCATTGCCCGGCGTCCAATACCCCGGCCTTGAGCCACTTGCCGATCAGGCGGAGGATCACGCCGTCCTTCACTCGTTGCTGCAGAAACGCACGCAGGTGCTGGTGGTCGATCGTGTCGAAGAAGGCTTTGATGTCCAGGTCGATGACCCAGCCACCTCCCATCGACGACAGGCCGCCCCACACCGTCTTGATGGCCTGATGCGCTGAGCGGCCCGGCCGAAAGCCGTACGAACAGTCCAGAAAGTCGTGCTCGTAGAGCGGCTCCAGCACGGCAACCACGGCACGCTGCAGGACCTTGTCTTCGAAGGTAGGAATACCGATCGGCCGTGTGGTGCGCCCATCTCCCTTGGGGATGTGGACACGCCGCACCGGCGGCGCCTTGTAGCGACCGCTCTTGGCGTCCTCCAGCAGCCGCTGGATGTTGGCCTCGAAGTCGCGCACGAAGTCGTCCGCCGTCTGGCCATCAATCCCGACCGCACCGTCATGGCGCGTCATCAGGGTGGCCGTCTTCAGCCACTGGGCGTCGATATGATGCGCCAGTGACGTGAAGGCACGCTGCGGGAAGCGCTCTGCCAGCGCTGCTATCCGCACTTGTTTCGTGGACATGACCTCAGGTTCCTGTGCACCTGTCATGTTGCCCTCATGCAGTTCTGATGATTGGCCGCCCCTTCCCTCCAACGGGTCCCGTCGAGTCGGTTCCCCGCCTTCGTCGGTACTATGAGCGACTCCGACTCCCGCCCTTCCCTCCGGCTGGCTCCTGATGGTCGCCTGGCCGTACCCCCTGAGTGCCTGGGGTTCGCTTCCGGTGCCGCCAGGCACCACAGCACCGGACCGGGAGCTTTCTCCGCAGGCAGCCCCATGCCTGTTCCATTGCCTTTCGGGGGAGAAAGGCGGGCCTCCCAGGTTCCTGGGAAACCCCTGTATGGACATGCCCTGCTCTTCGACACCGGTGGTCCGTCCCCGCCAAGCCTTACAGCGGTTCCGTGTAGCCTTCCAGAGCATTAACGCTGTCGGCAACCACGACACATCAATTTCGGTGCTCAATCACACGGCCTATCCACTCGCTGTCTACGCTTCGCAGCGGCGGTTGCCCGACGCCACGCAAGACTCGCTACCGGCTGGTGGCTAACCTTGGCCGGATGGGACTTACACCCACTGGGTTTCATCTCATCCTTTCCACCTCCTCGGTTTCCCGGATGACCAGGCTTCGCCTGGCGCACTAACGCTTTGATCTTGTGAATCATTCCCCAGTCCTTCACATCTCCGTCCCGACCCTTGGCTGAGCCGACACGGTAGGTGGATGGTGGCAGCGCTGCCACCTCGGGGGTGGGTCAAAAGCGTTGGCCAGTACTGGGTCACTTTACTTGGCCATTAACAGGCGCTCTTGCAGCTCTCTGAGCGCCCTGGCGAGCGTAGTGTGAGACATGCCGCCCCACGCCTCCATAGTCTTGTGCGTGGCAGAGAGATCTCCATTATTTCGGCCATTGTGCTGATAGCCCAGCGCCATCAGCACCCTCATAGCCGAGCCGGAGAGCTCGCGGAAATCTTCGTGAGCCATCAGGAGCCGAGGCAGCGTGAAGGCACCGGCAGGCCCCCAATTCACCCTATACTTCTTTCTGGCCATGCTATAGTCCCACTGGCAGTGGAGTTATTGTCAAATCCTGTGTACGGCAGGTCAGGCGGCAGTCCTGTCTGACTGATCGGTCAAGGGTTCGCCGTCCTTGAACTGGACGTTGTTCACGACCAGCTCCAGCTTGTTGAACCCCTTGATCCGCTTCCAGCGCTTCTGGGCGCTCTGAAGCAGCTTGAAGACCATCGCCAGGGTCGTCGCTCTGGAGCCGCAGTTCCGGCTGCGCTTGCTCCGCAGGCGGACCGTGGCGAAGGTCGATTCGATCGGGTTGGTGGTGCGGATATGCACCCAGTGTTCTGCCGGGTAGTCATAGAACGCCAGCAGCTCCTCCCGATCCTTGGCCAGGCACTCCATGGCTCTGGGGTACTTGGCCTCGAAGCGTTTCACCGTGCGATCGAAAGCCTTGTGCGCCTCATCGCGGGTCTCGGCCATCCAGATCTCATGGAGGTCGGCCTTGACCTTGGGCTGCACGGATTTAGGCAGTTTATTCAATACGTTGGCAGTCTTGTGGACCCAGCAGCGCTGGTGCTCGGTCTCTGGATAGACCTTGCTCAACGCCGCCCAGAAGCCCATGGCGCCGTCGCCAACCGCTAGCTTGGGGGCCGTCGTCAGCCCGCGCTCGCGTAGCCCCGTGAGCAGCTCTTTCCAGCTGGCCTCTGACTCACGCTGCCCATCCTCGACGACGACCAACTCCTTGCGGCCCTGCTCGGTGACGCCGATGATCACCAGCAGACACAGACGGTCATCCAAGCGCACGTTGCTGTACACGCCGTCTGCCCACCAGTAGACGTAACGCTGGTCTGCCAGGTCACGCTTTTGCCAGTCGGCATGCTCGTCCTCCCACTGCTTCTTGAGGCGAGACACGGTGTTGGCCGACAGTCCCTTGGCCTGGTCGCCCAGCAACGCCGCCAGCGCCTCCTGATAGTCGCCGGTGGAGACCCCCTTCAGGTAGAGCCAGGGGATCAGCTCCTCAATGCTGCGGGCCCGCTTCAGATAGGGCGGCAGCAGCGCGCTGCTGAAGGTGATCCCGTCACCGCTGCGGTCACGGACCCGGGGGACCTTGACCGCAACGTCGCCGATGCCAGTCTGTACCCGTTCGTTCGGGAAGATAGCCGTTGCGCACCACGGCTCGACGGCCGTCTTCCAGCGTCTTGTCGGCATATAGCTCCAAGAACGTACTCAACTCCGCCTCCACGGCCTTGGCGATCAGGTCTCGGGCCCCTTTGCGCAGCAACTCATGCAACGGATCAGTAGCGCCGGCGTCTGGCTGCGTCACGGCTTGGAGAGTAGAATTGCTCATGGCGTATCCATCCTATGCTGGTTGTGATCTGGCGTGATCAATCAGCAGGATACGCCACCCTCTCTACTTCCCTCCATACACAAGACTTGAGCTTAACTCCTGGCAGTGCGGCTCCACATGCGAGGGCCGTCATGTTGCTGGCTATCTGCTGAAGGTCTGGGCTATCATCCATGGGCTCAATCAGGAATGATGCCTCGATACCAGAAGCTGCTGTGTCGGGGCTTCTTTTTTTACCCGCATTTCTCACCTCGCCATGACAGCCGAGGCCTCAGGTGATGCTCTACGTACTCGGCCAAGGCCTGCTTACGCTCTTGGAAGCTCATTCCTTGCCCCAACAAAAAAATGTTCCGTTGTTCGGTCATGGCCACCAAACGGAGGTCTGAAGGGGTCATCGTGTCCCGGTCGCGTTCCGTAGGCTCGCCGAAAAGAATGCTATTGATCAGGCGAGACTCATTCATGAAGTGATGGCGGGATGACTGCTTTCCCTGGGCTTCCCGAGTCAGACTCAAGGCATCGCACATTCCTTGATAGCCGATGGCCGCAGCGTCTCGGAGATGCTGCCAGCCGTCCTGAGGGCCGTGGATCACAGCATCGATCTGCATGTCGCACCAGACAGCGAAGTCCATGGACAGCCAGCGGGCGAAAGCAACGGCCAGCTTGGGGTGTAGCCACGTGCCAGGAGACTTGCCACCTGGTAACGTCCCGGGAAGAGGTGTAATTCAGACGGGAGGATGAGGTCACCATGGGCCTTCGATAAAGTTGCAAGTCGCCAAACACGCAACCAACCGAAGGAACCCCACGATGACCAACAAGAGCATGGCACTGACGGAGCTGCTTGAAAAGCGAGCGGTGGCACCGGACTTCCTGCGTGAGACGCTGGCCTTCATGCTCCAGGAGCTGATGGAGCACGAGGTGGCCGAGCTGTGCGGGGCCGATCGCCACGAGCGCTCCGAGGAGCGGGTCAACCGGCGCAATGGCTACCGGGAGCGGCCGTTGGAGACGCGTATGGGCCGAGTGGATCTCAAGGTCCCCAAGCTCCGCCAGGGCAGCTACTTCCCCGGCTTCCTCGAGCCGCGGCGGATGAGCGAGCAAGCGCTCACGGCGGTGGTGCAGGAGGCCTACGTGCAGGGCATCTCCACTCGTAAGGTCGACGAGCTGGTCCAGGCCATGGGGATGACCGGGATCTCCAAGTCGCAGGTCTCCCGACTGTGCGCCTCGATCGATGAGCGCGTCCAGAGCTTCCTGGAGCGGCCGCTGGAGGGGCACTGGCCCTACGTATGGCTCGACGCGACCTATATCAAGAGTCGAGAGCACGGCCCGGTAGCGAGCCAGGCGGTGGTGGTGGCCACGGCGGTGAATCAGGACGGTTACCGTGAGGTGCTGGGCCTCTCCGCAGGTCCGGCTGAGACGGAGGGCTTCTGGACGGCGTTCCTACGCTCGCTGGTGGCCCGGGGGCTGAAGGGCACTCGCCTGGTCATCTCCGACGCTCACGAGGGGCTGAAAAAGGCGATCGCGACGGTACTGACTGGGGCGGGCTGGCAACGCTGTCGAGTGCACTTCATGCGCAACGTGCTCTCGCAGGTCCCTAAGGCCCACCAGCCAGCGATCTCGGCGGCGGTGCGCACGGCCTTTGCCCAGCCGGATCAAGCCGCAGCGACGCGCCAGTGGCGGCAGGTGGCCGACAGCCTGCGTGAGCGCTTCGCCAAGGCGGCGGACTGCATGGATAGCGCCGAGGAGGACGTGCTGGCGTTCATGGCCTTCCCGAAAGATCACTGGCCGAAGTTGGCGTCCACGAACTGCTTGGAGCGGCTGAACAAGGAGATCAAACGGCGCAGCAACGTCGTCGGGATCTTCCCCAACAACGCGTCGGTGACGCGCCTGGTCGGAGCGGTACTGCTGGAGCAGAACGATGAATGGCAAGTCAGCCGCCGGTACCTGAGCCTGGAGAGCCTGGCCCCGGTGCTCAAGGAGGCGACTGAGGCAGGCACCGAACAATTGATTCACGAGGAGGCGGCGTAACAGTCAGCGAAGGCCGCGGTGGCCTCACCCGCTGTTACACCACTTGACGGGACACTACCTGCCACCTCGCCAGACCTCCACAAGACCATTACCAGATTTCCTGGTAATGCCCAGTCGGCGCTCAAGGGCTTCGATGTACTCGGCAGTAGAAGACAAGCCGAACCAGTCATTAGGCCGTTTCCCGAAATTCCGGGCCGCCTCGGTGGCATTGATCCAGCCATTGTTGTTGAACAACACGAGCTGGCCATAGTAGTCGAATCGAACGATGCTGGTTGCGTAGGAAGTCATTGCCCCCCCTCCCCGAAACGACTCGCGGCGGCGGTGCTCCCCACAGCATTGCCATCCGCCAGCCAGGCGAGCACATCGCTGAGGCGGTAGCGGATCGCTCGACCACGCTTCACGAAGGGCGGCGTTGGCTTGCCCAACAAGCTGCCGGTGACGCGGGACTTGCGCACAGTGGAAGGTTGTGCGGGGATCAGATGGGGAAAGACGGCAGACTCGGGGAGTTCGATCAGTGCCGGGTCGAAGCCGTCGCGGTAGCGGGCCAGAGCATTGGCCAGAATAGCAGCGGCGTTGCTGGTGGTGCGCATCGGTGCATCCTCGTTGATTGGGGTGCACCGATGGTCAGCTAAGCAGAGCTAGGTAGGTTCCAAATGGAGCGGACAGCGTTCCTTTTAGATTCTAGGTGGGAGTATGTCGAATCAGGATCCTTCGGTCGCTCGATCCTCCCTGATGGCCTGTATTTCCTTGATGGTGTCGGCTATCGGATCTTTGTCCAACTTCAGTCCACGTCGCTCCAGAATGGCTTGAAGGGTGATAGCAGCCTTGTAGGGCTGATCTGGGATCACACCATCCATAGCCTCCAGTGCTAGAGCCTCAATCAATGTCAGGTAGGTATGCCGACGTCTTGCGTGCAGCGGCCTATCTTGCTGCTGAGCACGTTCCATTGCATTAGCGTGCTTGGCTCGCAGCGCCTCGGGAATGTCACCATCGGTTGCTCCCGTCGATTTCAGCCAGCGGTAGATCTCTTGGCGCTCAAATGTCAGCTGAACACGATCAGCAAGAGCCAAGTGCCAGGAGGTGTCATCCACATCTCTCGGCTGCCAAGAGCAATCCGATAGCATTAGCTCTTCACCCCTGAGCTTTATTCCAGGCTTAGGGGCATGTTCCATAACGCGATATGGCTTGAGCTCACCGAGGTGGGCTGCATTAAAAATGGCCCGACGCCATTCCTCATATTCATCAGGAATGTCATCGGCCAGCAAGCTTGCAACATCATGGCAGTGAAGATGGCTGGCAACATGCCAAGGTGAAAGGGCCATCGCGCTACTCCTCGCGCTTACTCCAGTAATATGGCTGGCGAGCGTGGTGGAGTGCCAACGCTTTCAGGTGATCGGCCTTAGCCAACCAAGGGGGGGCAGTGCCTACCGTGTAACAGAGTCAGTCGTCGAGAGTAAGCTGTTGCACATGGATACCCATGGCGGCCGCCAGCTTCTTCAGAGTGGTATGCCGCGGCTTGGCGTCCGGGCGCTCCCACTGCGCGACCTGGGCTTGCGACACCCCTATGCGCGCGGCCAGGTCAGCCTGAGTCATGCCCAGATACTCGCGCCAGCAGCGAAGTAGCGGCACCTCGTCGGTCAGGTTCCGGCTGACGATCTCATGCGGCAAGGTCAGGGCCTCCACCTCGCCGGCCTGCTCCACCAGTTCAGTGAACTGCTCCAGGGGCACGACGGCATAGCGACGGCCCGCCTCCTCGCTGATGCGATAATCAATAGGTGCGTTCATCACGCTTTCTCACCTCCTCGATGGACACCACGCGCAGCCCGGTCTCTACGTCGAACAGCACGCGATATCGGCCAACGCGGAGCCGGTAGTTGTGCTGGTGGTGCTTCAACAGCTTGATGTCCTTGGTAGCCATGCAGCCCGGCCAGTCGCTTAGCTCGCCCACACTGTCCACGATTCTTTTCTGGTCGGGCTTCGGTATCTTCCTAGCCTGCTTTGTGGCCTTCAGCGTCCACTGCACTTGATAGGTCATAAGTTTTCATAAGTTTAAGGTATTGTCGGCGCAGCCGCAAGCTCGGCGCTGTCGTTGCGGCCAGCTATCGCACAAGCGTCAACGACTCGCCCACCTCGGCTGCTGCGTCACTGGTGCCGGCCCCCTGCCCTGCGGCCTTCCGAGCGAACAGCTCTACGGCATCGCGCTTGTGATCTGGCGCCAGGTGGGCATAGAACTTGATCGTTGTCTCGATGCTGCTGTGTGCCATCAGCTTGGAGACGGTCAGAATGTCGGCGCCGGCCATGACGAGCTGGCTCGCGAAGTTGTGGCGCAGGCTGTAGAGCAGCAGATCATCTGGCAATCCACCCAGCTTGCGAACAGAGGCCCATGGCTTCTGCATGGCCGTCTGGCTCATCCTCTTGCCGTTACCCCGCCTTATTCACGAGGGCGCTGATTGAGCGGTCTGAAGGTACTGGCTGTTGGCATTGCTTATCAGGATTCGCCTCTTCAGCGCGAGTGGCTGTTGAGTAATGCCAGAACGCAGCCCTTTTCCTACTTACTTATAGCTCTTTGGAATCAATGGCGGCCGTCCAAGCAGCCGTGATCGCCGACCGCCGCTCCGGTCGCTCGCTTTCTGATGCTGTGGTGGTCTCGCAGGAGCGTCAGCTCAGTGCGGTCAGCTTCGGTAGCCCCTTCAGCAGCGTCGGCCACCACTTGTCGGCGGCGGCACCCAGATGAACGGTGATTCGCCGAGCGTGCAGCCTCAGCGTGGCGGCGACCTTGAGCACCTGCTCGCGCATCCGGCTCAGGCTCCAGCCTTGTCGGGTTTGCCGCTCCAGGAGGCAGCGCAGGCCATGCAGGACCTGGTAGGCGTAGAGACTGAGCAGCAAGCTCACCTCGTTGCGCGCCATCACGTCCTGAACGGTGGAGGCGCCGCGATCGGTCGACGAGAGGTGCACGTCGAGCGCCGACTTCACTTCGCCCATGTGCGCCTCGGCGCTGCCGCGCTTGCGATAGAGTGCTAGGACCTTCTCTGGCGGCCAGTCGAACTTGCTGAGGTTGGTGACCAGGAAGAAGGCATGCAGCAGCAGGTCATCGGGGCGCTCCTGCACGACCAGCACGACGCGCCGTGGTGCCGGCCAGGAACCGGCTTGGTACTCAAGGTCATGGCACCATTCTCGAGGCTGTTCAGGCGGTCGGCCGCGGGGCCGCTTCAGGTAGGGCGCCGCCAATTTTTGCAGGCCCTTGTGGCTGCGTAACCGGCCCAGATACTCGATGTCGCGCTCTTCCAGCGCCTCCAGCGTGTCGTTGTCGGTGAATCCGGCATCGATGCGCACCCGAACCTGGGCGCCAGTGCTCTCGTTGAGCCGCGTCACCAGATGGGGGATCCATGTATCGGCATTCTCAGCCGGGCCGGCGTTGCCCTCGCGTAGCAGGCCACCGACCATGTCGCCTGTTTCGGCCAGCGAGGCGACCAGCGGCGAGTAGATGCGGGTACCGTAAAGGCCATGGTAGGCCGAGCCACCTTGGTGACCGTGGACCTCGATCGGCAGGCCGTCGATGTCCAGCGTCAGCTGCTTGGGGCGCTCGCCGTTCTTCAGCGAGGTCAGGCGCCAGAGCACCAGCCGCAGCAGGCCTTCGTGCACGGCATCGATGTTGTCGTTGCGGCCGAGGCAGGTCAGCAGCCGCGACAGCGTGGCTTGAGACGGCCGGTCCTGCGCCAATGGCGTCGTCCCGCGCGCGTCGCTACAGGCCAACTGCCAGAGAGCGGGTCACGGCGCAGCGTGTCGGTATCGCTGAGATCGATCCAGCCCATCGCGCGCTGCAGCACCAGGGTGCGTAGCTGACTGGCCAGGGAGTGGCGGATACGCAGCGGGTGACGCGGATCGACCAGGTTGTCTTCGAGCGCCTCAATCACGCCGCTGTTGTCGAGGGCTTCACGCAGCAACAAAGCGCCGCTGTCGCTGGTGGTGCGGTGGCCGCTCAGCTCGACACGGACAGAGCCGTTGCACGAGGGCGTCCAGGTGGATAGGCTTTCACCCATAGCGGATGGCTCCCTTGGATCAGGTTCTTGGCGGAACACACTGAATTTTCAAGAGGATACCATCCGCTATCTTCGTTTTCAGGCCGGTCTCATGAATAAGGCGGGGTTACGTGGCGAGGGGAACACCAGGCCTGCTCTAGGGGTACCCGACTGGTGGTGCCAGGTCCTGAGCACCTCCACCACGGGCGTCGACAGCAGAAACGTCATCGGCTCTGGATGATGATGAGCAGTCTTCTCGATTACCTTGCGAATGGTTCGAAAGTCCAGATTGACATGCTCCCAACGCAACCCGAACAGATCTCCAGGCCGGAAGCCGGTGTAATACATCGTTAAAATCCAAGGCGCCACGTGGTCGACATAGGCGACGTCATCTAGGTCAGGCAGATACCCCTTCCCATGGGCTCGACTGCTCCGGCGCTGAGCACGCTTCTCCTCCTGATACGCTTCCAGGCCAACAAACAGCGCATCAACCTCCTCGCGCTCCAGGTACCTTCGCTGTGAGGCCTGATCGGCCATGTCATCATTGCTCATGGCCGGACGCTGCAGCTTGACCCCTTTCAGGGGATGCGCAGGAATCAGCTCGCGCTCCGCAGCATGGGCCAGAAGCGCGCAGAGAGCATCGTAGGACCTCTTCAACGTGCCAAATGCCCTGGCCTTTGGGGGAGGATCGTCCTTTGCTCTTGGCCGCTTGCCGAGCTCCTGCTTGGCTTGCCAGCGTTCAACGTCAGCTCGTGTCAAGCTCGACATGGGCTTGCCAAGCCAGTCCGCAAAATCTCTCTCGATTCGCCGTATGGTGGTGGTACCATCCTTTTTCCTGCTCTGGTACGCCGAGTAGGGCCCCGTCAGATACGCCCCCAATGTTTGGAGCTGCTGGCGCTCGGCATCGGCTTTGGCCGCTTCCAGAACGGCCCTGGGGTCTCCCCCCTGAGCTACAACGGCCAGCGCCTCATTGGCGTCCTTACGGGCCTGGGCGGCCGTTAGCGTGCCATAGCGACCAAGAGTCAGGACTCTCTGCTTGCCGGCCTTCGTGCGGTAGTACAAGCGGAAAGTAAGGCCACGCTTGCCTGGGCGCACATGGAAGCCAGGCAGGTCGGTGTCGAAGACGTTATCAGCCGGGGGCTCCTTGGCGAGGTGCTCCAATGCCTTGGTTGTGAGCTTCATACTGGCGGTGCTGGCCACGCTGACCCCCGTTTTCTAGGTAGCAAATAGGTAGCAAACGGAGGATATAACGGCCCACAACGGGCAACAACAAGCAATCACTGATAAAACATCAAGCCACTGTTTCAAAATGGATTTTTGTTGATATACGTTTCTGTAAGTGGATACTGATTTATGATCAAAATGGAATGGGGTTGCAAAGGTCGCAGGTTCGAATCCTGTCGCTCCGACCACTTAACATCGAGAAAACGCCGCTCAGGGTCACACCGAAGCGGCGTTTTTTGTTGTACGTGGTGGAAGCCTGGTGGAATGTCAGTCAATGATCAGCTGCCCGGCTATGCTGTGATCATGGACAGGAGAGGCGCAATGAACTTCTTCTTTGGTTTTCTGCGGGCCTGCGAAGTGATCAACCGGTTGATATGCCGAATCGCATGGCTCTTTTTTAAAGTGCTGCTGCTGACTCCCGTATGGATCATAGGTTTCATTATCTACCAGCTTCTCTTCTAGATAAAATTTAACTTAAAAACCTCACCATAAAGTACATTCACCCTCAGCCCGAAGAGTCATAGATACAATTCCTGACGAGCTTGCCTGCTGCTGTATCGCCCTACTATCGCAGGAGCGAAATTTTTGAAATCAAGGGCGACCATCGGAAACCGATGAAGCGTAGACTTATTCCCGCCGCCGCCCTGCCCAGCACTTAAAAGATAATTATTAAGCAGTTTCTGACAAAGCAGACATCTTTGCCAATAGTGCTACCCTCGCTCGATCAATGGTATCGGGATTCACCTTGTTGGACAGAACTTCTCGGGGCTTACGCTCCAGAAAATAGGCGATCCGCTCAGCGTTTGCGCCTGACGGATGAGGCATCCCGACAAGCACCTGATCCTGACTCAACACACCTTGATTGACAAACAACTGAAAAACTTCAGACACTCTTGGACCAAGAGGCAAGAAAAGGTTATCGGGCAAAATACGGATCTCCTCAAGGAGAGAGGTCTCGATCTGCTCGCGTAATGTCGACTGTTTCAACATCGCTGGGGTGCCGTTATACTTCTTTCCATTAACTAACACCGGATAGCGAAGCGCTGAGGTATAGTGAACCAAGTGCGAGTGGCTCCCGAACAACTGTTCGCTATCATGGATTCCGAGCCATGAAGGGATCCCCAGATAATTCAGCATCGTTACAAGGTTGCTCCGCATGGGCCCACTGAAACTTGCAGTCTGCTTGGCCTGGGCAAGCACCTCTTGATGGGGCAGTTTATCTCGCAGGCACTGGCGTGCGGCATTTATGGCATTACGGGCTTGCTGAAGCCCAGGCGTAATACCACAGATAGTGATCCGAGCCTCACGGTTGATATATTCGAATGGAGCATAGTAGGTTTCAATGTTACCGATACGCGTGAGCCGCAGAGACTCAGGCAGGTGATCATTGCTACCTAGCGGCTGCATATTCTCAATTATGTCGGCAAATTGGGAAAACTGTTTCATTATCAGGCTTCCTCTACAGAACTGGGGAGAATGATGGACAATGATAGGTGAGCAAGGTGATCGACCACAGCCTTTAGCACTCTGAGTGACGGCACAGTCACTTGCCAGAGCTTGGCAGGACGCCCTCCAGGAAAACCTCGGTCATGGAAGTGGCTGGTAGATTCGTGACTGCGGTCAACGTCGCCAAGTACCCCAAGTGACAACAACCCTTCATCTGGCTCGAAAGGCAGAGTCAGGATACATTTCCTACGCCCTCCTGAATTGATCATTAGATAGCGGTTCGACCGCGGTACTCGCCAAGTCGACACACTACCCTGAGGCTCCACATAGGTGCGCTCCCAGTCGGTCATGACATCAAGCCAGGCATCTGCCGTCTGCCCATTGATCGGGAGGCGATCATCGATAAAGCGACAGGTTATACCCCATGGCAACTGTTCTTTTCTGGAGATCCATGTGATAGCAGACCGAGCAGGGATGCGCTTCAAACGATCTCGAGGAATTTCTTTTCTTGACAGAGCATTCTTAACGGTCTCCAACTTCAGGCCGGAAGCAATAGCAATTTCTTCAATGAAAAAATATTGCTCCACCTCTGGGTGGGCTGAGCTGAGATCATACTCGCCCAGGAATACTCCCCTGTGACTGCCATCCTTTTCACCGCAAAGAATCCACTCGATCTTGTAGCGCAGCAGGAACACTGCCAGAAGGTGTGTCAATGATTTATAGGATGCAGCCGCATAAAGCTCAGCGGCAATAGCACCAAACCCCACGAAAGCCCGGAAATCCAGGACGTCATCGTCGAGTAGCTCAGGGTTTTCAGGCAGAGCGACATAATCCAACACAGCGAATCGATAAAGCCTCTCCGCAATGGACGCAAATCTCTCCTCGACAATAGTGCTATTTGCCCTGATGTTGCTGTCTTCAGGGGGGTGCCTACCAGTATAAAGAACCGTCGGGAGATTTGAGGTCGAAAAGTTTGCAATATCCTTGATATCTTGCCGTATTTCCTGGGGGTTCAGGACCTGGCTAATGGCCTCTCCGAATGGATAGTTAATCAGCAGATCGTGGAAGTGAAAGGTTGCCATCGCAAAACTCCGTTGCCTAGAGCAGATGGCGCAATCATCTGACAAAGCGAAACAAACAGCAACAGTGATTTTCAATATCACAAGTTTCGTTTTAAGCATCCCCACGTGGATTCTGGCCTGGGGCCAAGAAAAAAATTTCCAGGGGGCTGAAGCGCCACAGCTCGCGTTTCGGAGAGGTGGCAAGCACGGATGACAAGCTCATTTGGGAGCCGAGAAACACTGGCCACTGCGGTCATCACCCATGATCAAGCGACTGGAAGGAAAAAAGCTTCACGCAGCCACTCGCTCAGGAGGCCCCCAAACAGTAAAGCCCCCTGGATTCAAAGCCCTGCCGTCGATGTAGCTACTTGATCCAACGACGGAATAGCATGATCACACCGGGTCAAAACCACTCGCTCATCTGCCCGTAGCCGTACACGAAGGCCAGCTTGCGGGCGCGGGTAAGGCTGACGTAGAGCAGCGCGCGCTCCTCGTTCTCGCGCTGGCGGCGGGTCACGGCGTCGGCCGCGGCGTTGACCACCGGCGCCAGCGGCACCAGGCCGCGGTTTACCGAGGCCACGAACACCGCATCGAACTCCAGCCCCTTCACTCGGTGCATGGTGGCCAGGTTGAGCTCACCGTCAGGCGTGGAGGCGCTGCGGCCATCGAGCTGGCGGCAGGGTTGCCCGCGGCTTTCCAGGGCGGCCTTCAGCTCGCCCAGCTCGCGGTGAGTACGGGCGATCACACAGCAGGCCTCGGGGGCCAGACCGTGGTTGCGGATAGCAGCCAGGATCGCCTCGGCCTGTTCGTCCATGAATTCGAAGGCGCGCACCTCCGGGGCGGGCCCGTGCATCAGGGAGTGGTAGAACTGCTGGGAGTCCTGGCCACCGTCCAGGTCATCCACCTCCACTCCTTCCAGGATGCTCACTGCCAGCTTGCGGGTCTCGTCGGTGGTGCGGTAGTTCACCTTGAGACGTGCGCTGCGCCCGCGGATATCGATGCCGCACTGCCCCAGCACCACCTTGTTCTTGCCGTAGATGCGCTGGTGGCCGTCGCCGACGATGAACATATCGTTGGGGCCCGGCGGCACCAGGGCGCGCAGCAGCATGAAGGCCTGGGAGCCCATGTCCTGGGCCTCGTCGACGATCACCGAGCAGAGAGCCGGGCGCAGCTCCGGGTTGGCCTCCAGCAGCTCCCGGGCGTCGCGGTAGACGTCGTCGGTCTCCTTCAGGTGGTTGCTGGCCAGCAGGTGGCGGAAGCGCTCGAACACCGGCCAGATCTCGAGGCGCTGCTGGCGGTTGAGGCGCGTGCCGCGGCCGATGCGTGAGGCGCGCTTGTAGCCGTCCAGGCTCTGGATCGACTGGGGCTGGATCACCCTCGCCCACTCCTCCTGGAAGAAGGCGAGCCCCAGGTCGCTGGTGGCCGGCTTCTCCGCATAGGCCTCCTCCCAGAGGCGCTTCTGCTGCTGGGCGTCGAGCAGCAGGCCGTAGTCGTAGCGCTGCTTCTTGAGGAAGCTGACCACCCAGGCGTCCAGGTTGAGCACCTCGATGCGCTCCAGCGCCTGCCGGGAGCAGATCTTGTTGAGGTTCTGGCGGATATCCGCCGCCAGGTTGCGGGTAAAGGTGGTAAAGAGCACCTTGCCCTGTTCTTCACCGGACGGTGGGGCACTGGCCACGTTCTCGGCCAGCCACCTGGCACGATGCATGGCCACCACCGTCTTGCCGGTGCCGGCGCCACCCAGCACGCGCACCGGCCCGTTCTTCTTCCCTTCGGCCAGGCGCCGCTGGGCCGGGTGCAGGAAGACCCGCCACTTCTCGATGGACTGGTTGAGCACCTCCTGCAGCGCCTGCTCGTCGTCAGCCACGGTGAAGCGCGCCTGGGACTCCGGCCGCGCCAGGGCGGTGGCGTAATCCTCGGTATCCACCGCCTCGGGGGCGGCGGGCACCACCTCGGCATAGGCCTCCTCGAAGCTGGCCCCCGCCATCAGCATGAAGAGCCCCTCGTAGGCGTCGGCGGGGATCTGCTCGCTGTGGTAAGCGCTTTCCAGGTCCGCCTCGATGGTCATGCGGCGCACCAGGGGTAGCGCCTCCTCGGGCACGCCCAGCTGAAGCAGCTGGCGATCGCGAATGGCATCGAAGAGCCCCGGCAGCGTCGGCGCGGCCGGCTGGGCGGGAGCGGCCTCCTCTCGGCGCTCCTCCACCGTGAACACCTGCAGGCTGCCGGTATTGGGGTTGATCTCCACCTTGCGCTTGGCGGCCCAGGCGTAGGCCGCCTCGTGGTGGTCGACGTAGAGCATCAGGTAGAGCTCTTCCTTCTCGGCGGCGGCGAGGATGATGCGCACATCCTGGTTGGCGCGGATCGAGCGCAGCTTGCCGTCCTTGTAGGCGGTCAGCTTCTCGTAGTGCAGGCCGCCGTGCTGCGGGTCCTGCTGGAAGAGCATCACCGCCTTGTTGGCCTGGCTCTGCTCGTTCGGGGTTAGCTTGAGCAGGCTGTCGAAGTACTTTTCCGAGAACGCCACACTGACCATATCAGGCTCCTTGTTGTGACTCGTTCACCGAGTCCAGTCCATTGATCACCGCCACCAGCTCCTCCACATCGACCAACACGCGCCAGCCCTGCGATTCCAGGTGCGGCCGGGCCGCCAGCTGCTCCTCATCGTCCTCCAGCAGGAAGGCGATGCGCGACGCTTCGAAGAGGAGCTCCGCGAGACCAATGACCTCCTCCTCGTCGTTGACCACGTCCTCGCCCACCTGGGGTGCCTCCGGCCAGTCGACCTCCTGCCCCCGCAGCGCCTCGGCCAGCGACGCATCGAGGTAAGCGTACCAGGCAGGCTCCGGGGACACGGCCGGCTGCTCGTCAGCCGCGGGGCGGCGCTCGGGCCAGAGCAGCCCGGCGGCGATGCCGCTGTTACGGGACTCGGGGGTCCAGGCATACATCAACGGCAGAAACTGCAGCAGGTTCACCGCCGACCAGAAACGCTGCCAGGCGTAGCGCGCGCCCTCCTCGTTGCTCACGCGACGTTCACCAGGCGCCAGCGCGTAGGAGACCGAGACCAGGGCGCTATCGAGATCGAAGCGTTTGACCAGTTCCTCACCGGCCAGCAGCCGCAGCACGATGGTCGCCGCCCCCTGGTCGTCGGTGAGCTCCACCGCACCGGCCAGCGCCACCGGCTGCGGGGTACGGTCGGTAAAGGCCGCGGGCAGGCCGTGGAGCGAGTCGATCACCTGCTGCTTCAGGGCCGGGTCGGCCAGGGGGCTTGCCGGCAGGCACTGCAGCACGAAGAGCAGCGCATGCCGGGCCAGCGTCTCGGGCTGCTGATCCGCCAGAAAGCCCATCAGCAGCTCGAAGGTCGCCCGGCCGAGGTGCAGGGCCAGGTTGGTTATTCCGCCGATCTTCGCCAACCCGGCGATGGCCGCATGGTGCTGCTCCGGCGAGGTCATGCCCGCCGGCAGCGGCACATCCATGGCCTTGTCGCCCATCACCTGGTTGACGTCGTACCAGTTGAGGCTCCACACCACGTAGCCCGCATGCCTGAGCGCCTGGCGCTTGAGCAGGTCATCGCTGGCCTTGTCGGCATGGAACCGGTAGCCGTCCAGGAACACCGCCACCGGGGCCAGGCCACTGCGTACCGGCCACAGCACGAAGTCCGGACGGCTGGCGAACTGCACCCCCTGGGCCATCCCCAGGTCGACCTGGGGTTCCATCTCGTAGGCCAGCTCGCCGATGGTCAGCCGATAGCCGTGCTTGCCGCGGATCACATCCTGGGAGACCCGTACCCGCTGCTGGTCCACGCACTCATGGCCGGAGAAGCGTGCCAGCGCCTCAGGGAAGCGCGCCTCCAGCTCGCTGTCGATCCAGGGGTTGCCGGAGAGCGCGCTCAGCCCCTGCTCGTCCTGCACCCACTGGTGGCCGCCCTCCACGATCTCCTTGAGCATCTCCAGGGCCAGCGCCTTGCTGGTGCTCTCCATGCCGTAGGCGTTGCGGTACTCCAGCAGGCAGCGGTAGCAGCCGTCCATCGGTTGTGAGTCGGGAGAGCTGTTGGCGTAGCAGTCGCAGGCCTGCATCACCGCATAGGCCAGGCGGAACACCTCCTGCATATGCTCCGCCCGGCTGAGCAGCTCGTGCAGGTAGCCGGTACCGCCGGGCACCGAATCGTAGAGCACGATGAAGTGGCGCCGCTCGTCGGTCTCGCCGATGGGCTCGCTCTGGTAGGCCACCCGCAGGTGGTTCACCTTGCCGCCGAAGCGCCGCTTCAGGCCCAGCTGCAGCGCCGCCACGAAGGAGTTCACCTGCTCCTCGGTGCCGCCGCTGGAGAGCCGGGGCAGCAGGATGCGCAGCGCCTCGGAGGCGAACCGCCGATAGAGATAGAGGCAGTTCTCGATACCGGTATCTGCCTTGCCACCGGGCAGCGTCTTCGGCCCCTTGGCGTAGCGGCAGGACTTCAGGTGGGCGGGCTCCTGCTTGCCGGCGGCGGCCGCCCGTGTCTGCACCGAGCCGCACTCCCGGCAGATCGGGAAGCCGGCGCGCTGGAGCTCCTCACCGGCCACCTCGAAGGCCATCTCCTCCCCTTCCCGGCGGCCGAAGTTCACCTCCAGGAAGCGGGCGCTGCGGATGAACTCGAAGCCGAAGGGGCGCTCCTTGTCGTCCAGCACCCAGGTGATGGTGATGTCCGAAGGGTCGAAGTCGATCAGCATCTGCTTGTTGAAGAAGACCGGCTCGCGGTCGTCTGAGCGGTCGTCCAGCTGGGCATCCCGGGCGTTGGTGAAGGCGTAGACCTGGGTCATCTTGAGCATGCTGGTGCGTGCGCTCTCATCACCCCAGCGGTTGGTGTGGCAGCGCGGACAGGTGCGGTCGTTGAAGCCGGCGGTGGGATCGTCGGCCGGGGCCGAGTAGTGGCAGCGCGGGCAGAAGCGCCACTGCTGGATGTTGCGACCCTTGGCGGTCTCCACTCGGGAGATCCGTACCTTGCGATTGCCGGCGTAGAAGACCGCCTCCGGCGCCAGCTCGGTCAG
This sequence comes from Halomonas alkalicola, assembly GCF_030704205.1. NCBI lineage: Bacteria > Pseudomonadati > Pseudomonadota > Gammaproteobacteria > Oceanospirillales > Halomonadaceae > Halomonas > Halomonas alkalicola. The sequence continues at coordinate 283,065 of NZ_CP131913.1, forward strand.
CGCTGCCTGGGCCGGGCGCTGGTACTCGTATTCCCGCTTGACCAGCTCGCGCTTGATATCGCCCTGGGCAGCACTCGCCTCGGCCCCCTCTCCACCCGGCTTCTCGGTGCGGAAGATCACCGAGTGCAGGGTCGCCCCCTCCTCCGGGAAGGCGTAGTTGGGCAAGAGCCCCTCGTCGGTGAAGAAGTTGAGCGTCTCGCGCTTGTTGAGCCGGATGCGCAGGCTGCGGTAGCCCGCCACCTCCCGCTCCAGCTCGGCGATCTCCGCCTGGGTATGCTCGTCCTGAGGGCGCTGGCGCAGCTTCTCCAGCTGGCGGTCCAGTTCCTTGATGGTGGTGGCCATGCGGCTGCGCTCGTCGGCCACCAGCTTGAGCCGGCCCAGCAGGTAGAGTTCCAGGCGGTCGTCGATGTGCTGGGGTCCGCCGAACAGAGTCTGGCGCAGCAGCTCCAGGTCATCGCCGCCGAGCTCGGTGGCCACGTGGCTGGCGAAGCCGTCCCAGATCTCCTGCATGTTCTGCTTCATGAAGGCCAGCAGCGTATAGGGAAAGCGCTCCTCCTGGGCCTTCTCCACCGCATCCAGCACCGGCTGCATGGTCTGGGGAATCTGGTTGTCACCCCTGGCGCTGCGGGTCCAGCAGTCCATGGCGTAGGCCAGCAGCTGGCGGCGCAGCACGTGGCGGGCCTTGAGGAACACCGCCGGCGGCTCCACCGGGGTATCCAGCATCCGCCCCGGGTCGGCGTAGAAGACCAGGTCGTGGGGGCGACCGTTGGCCACCGTCAGCACGAAGGCGTTGCCGTCACGGCGCCCGCCCCGGCCCACCCGCTGCAGGTAGTTGGCCTGGGCCGGCGGTACCGAGCAGAGCAGCACGCTGGAGAGGTCGCCGATGTCGATGCCCATCTCCAGGGTCGGAGTGGCCGAGAGCAGGTTGTACTCCCAGGGCTTCTTGCCATGGATAAAGCTGTCCTCCACGCGGATGCGCTCGCTGGCGGCCAGCAGCCCGGTGTGCTCGTGGGCGATCACCCGGTGGATCTCGCCGTCGCGGTAGAGCCCGGCATAGAGGGAGTCCCGCACCGGCACCGGGGTCTCGTAGGCCAGTTCCGGGCGGGCGGCGCTGAGCAGGGGCAGCCCCAGCCAGGCCTCGGCGTGGGATGCCGGCACATGCATGGGGCGGTAGCCCGGGCATTCCACCCCCTGCACCGCCGTGGTGATGCTCAGCGCCTCCGGCCGCAGGGACCACAGCCGCACGCCGCGCTCGTTGGCCTCCTCGTTCAGCAGGCCACTGTCGCGCAGCGCCGAGAGCGCCGCCGCCAGCACCTGCTCCAGCTGCTTGCGATCCACCAGGGTCTCCGGGTTCAGGCAGGCCAGCCAGCGCTCGTACCAGGATTGTGCGGCACTGGCCTGGCAGAGCACCTCGTAGCCCTCCCCCTTGGCGGTGGCCGGGTAGCGCGGCCGCGGCGACCCCGGGCCGATGGGCGGCGCATAGCTCAGAAAGCTCAGCAGGTAGGCCTTGCCGAACTTCAGGCGATAGCCGGCCAGGTCCTCAAGCCCCAGCGCCCCCTGGCCAATCAGGTGCTGCATCACCCCCAGCATGAAGCCCTCGGCCGGCCGGGCCTCGATGCGGTAGCCCAGGGTGTTGTCCACCGTCTCGGCCCAGGCGGCGGCGGCCTGGCGCACCGGTTCCAGGGGCCAGGCGAGCGCCGCGATCCCCAGGCGATTGAGCGAACGCCCCACCTGGGAGCGCCAGCCCAGATCCTCCAGGGCCTGCCACAGCATCCGCTCACGGATCAGCCTGAGCAGCGGTGCCGGCTCCTTCACCTCGCCGGACTGCTCGAAGAACTCGAAGTCACCCCGATAGCGCTTGTCCGGCGGCATGAATTCACGCAGATAGGCCGACAGTGCCAGGCGCCCCTGCCCGCCACTCTCTCGCTCCCCTTCGGCCGAGGCCAGCCACCAGGCCTCGAAGCGCGCCGGCAGCTCCAGCAGCGGAATCGGCTCGCCGCTGCCCTCCAGCAGCTGGGTCAGCGCCATGCGCACGTTGTTCTGCCAGGTGCGGGCGGCGAAGAAGCCCGCTCGGTGGGTGGCATCCTGGACCGAGTCGCTGAAGGTGAGCAGCTTGCGGTCGTCGTTGTCGCGACTGCTGAAGAGCCGATGGATGGCCACCGCGCTGAGGCTTGCCGCCCTGGCACCGAACACCACCAGGGCGGAGCGCGCCGAGCACCAGGGGCAGTCGTGCTCGTGGATCACCTTGTTGATGCTGCCCCGCTTCACCTCCTTGAGCTGCTGGGGTTTGCTGACCCGCACTAGGGCATCGGCACCGGCCTGGCACCCCCGGCACTCGGTCGTGCTCTCCACCGGCGCGGTGGTGCCGCAGTCGCGGCACACCTTGAAGTGCTCCAGGCGCATGCCCGCCGGCGACTGCGCCTCGCCCAGCTGCCAGGGCAGCAGCAGCGCGGTTTCCGGCTGCTGGCCGAAGAAGGCGGAGTAGATGGACTGAAGCTCCATTTCCACCACCTGGTCGGTGGGGTGGCTCATCTCCATGCGGGTCAGCCAGGCGGTACCGTGGCACTCGCGGCACTGGACCAGGGGCAGGCGAACCTGGCGCTGGTCCCGGGGCGGCTTGTCGTCACCGAAGGAGAGAAGCGGCGGCAGATGGCTGGCGGCGGCATTCTCTTCCGGCACCTCAGAAGAACCGGCAGGCACCCCGGGCTCGCGCAGGGTACCCACGATGCGGCGCAGCTCCCGGGACCAGAGCTGCAGGCGCAGCTGCACGAAGGGGCGGCCGACCGCATCGCGGGCGTGGGCCATCAGCGAGAGCAGCGCGATCAAGGCGAGTTCCGGCTGGCGCTGAAAGCGGCCGGGGATCTGCCCCGCCAGGCGCTCGGCCAGCTCACGAAAGGTGGGCGTGCCCGGACTCAGCTTGATCTGGCGCAGCAGGTTGGCCAGCTGGCCGTGCTGCTTGAGCTCCCGGCCCAGGGCGATGCGATGCGGCATCATCATCCATCAGATCGCCTTCCGGCACCTTGCTGAAGTAGAGCTCGTAGGCCTTGTGCAGGTACGCCGAGAGCCCCTGGCGAAGCGCCTCTCGAAGCGCCTCCGGGCCGACCTCGGGGTTGGGCGAGAGAAAGGCGATGTTGTCGAGGAAATCTGAGTCGCCCTGGCGCTGCTCGCTGATCACCGCCTCACGGCCGAAGGGGCTGGAGAAGATATCCGAGGCGTAGTGCAGCAGCCCCTCGACGCTCTCCTCGCCCCCCAGAGTCGCGGAGGTGCCCACGCAGATCAGCTGCTCAGGCGTCATCTCGAAGCGGGCGCGCAGGCGACGGATCAGCAGCGAGAGATCGGTACCCTGGGCGCCATCGAAGGTGTGCAGCTCGTCCACCACCAGGTAGCGCAGGGTCTCCGGCCCGTTATGGGCCCACAGCGGCTGATCCTTGGGGCGCATCAGCAGGTAGTCGAGCATCTTGTAGTTGGTAAGCAGCACATCCGGCGGATTATCACGCAGCGCCTCCTTGTCGGTGATCACCTGTTGCGGCCCCATGGCCTGAGAGCCTCGGGCATCGCCGCCCACGAAGAGACCGACGCGCAGCCCCTTGAGCGCCGGCTGGCCGTGAATCACCTCGGCGAAGCGCTTCGCCTGGTCCGTGGCCAGGGCATTCATGGGGTAGATCACGATCGCCTTGATGCCCGGCCCCGCCGCCCGCTGGCAGTGGTCCAGCACCGGATAGAGGAAACACTCCGTCTTGCCCGAGCCGGTACCGGTGGCCACCAGCGCGTTGGCGGCCGCCCCGCTGGAGACCAACCGCCGCCACGCCTGCTCCTGGTGGGCATAGGGCGGGTGCTCGGTCTCGAAGCCAGGAAAAAAGTCCCGCCCGGCGCCGCCGGTCAAGAATGGCAGCCCCACTGAGACATAGGGGCCCTTGAGGAAGGCCCCCCCCTCCTGCTGCTCCTCCACCAGGCGGCGGAACTCGCCCTTGAACGGCGCCGTTTCGGTTTCATAGCCGGTGACGATGAATTCGCGCAGCGCCGCGGCGACTTCGCTGGCTAGCAGGCCGGGGATCATAGAGGTCCATCTCCAGTCGAGGGGCGTGACATCAAACGCGACGAATCGGCCCGGGATACCGGGCGACGAGTTCGTCGGCGGTGAGCAGCAGGAGGCCTTCCGCCTCTGCCTGAGCGATAAGGATCCTATCGAAAGGATCCTTGTGAAGAGGTGGCAGGTGGGCAACCCCCAGGGTGTGCTGAGCGCTGATGCTCAGCTCGCTGTAGCCGTTGTCGACCAGGCCACGCCTCAGCAGGTGGGGGTCCACATGAAAGTCGGGGCGTTGCAGGCTGTTCTTGATCACCACTTCCCAGAGGCTCGCCGCGCTGAAGTAGAGGCGGTTTGCGTCATCGACGATCAGCTCCACCGCCTCGGGCGACAGCTTCTCCGGCTCGGCGGCAGCCCACAGCAGCACATGGGTATCCAGCAACAGGTTCATCTCATACCCCGAACATACCGGCGATTTCCTGCTCAGCCATACGGTCGAAATCATCCGGCACGCGGAACTCGCCCGCCAGGAAACCCAGCCGCTTCTGCTGCTCGGGCGCCGGGCTGTCGATGGGCGTGACGCGCACCATGGGCTTGCCAGCCTTGGCAATGATGAAGCCTTCGCCCTGCTGGGCGCGAGCAATCAGCTGCGAGAGCCGCGTCTTGGCCTCATGAATGTTGACGGATTCCACGGCACACCTCCGATCTAGTTCAACTAACTTAGTTTAGTCGAGAGGCACTCGGTTGGCCATTGACATCGCAGACACCCGACCAACCCCAACTGGCTGGCACCCGGCTCACCCGGCCAGGTTCAGCAGGCCTATGGCGAAGCGCTACTGGACCAATGCCCCTTCATCATTTCCTCCTTCACGGTCTTGCGACACAGCTGGTCCGGTTCAGATGATAAATTAATTCTTATTAAAGTCTAGAGTTCGTCTTTGTACGTGAAAACCATGGATTGAAAGACCATTCCTGACGCCAGAAATTTTTAAATTCATCTTCTCTTCTATCAGCAAGGCAAACATGGAAATCAAAATCTTCCAAATGATCTTCGTGAAAATTAAAGCACTCTTCATATAGACCAATCACTTCTTTTACCTGAGCCAGCTCACTACCTGGTATATTCTTACCCTCAGGCCCGTTCTCATAGGCTTCCATTTTATCTTTTATTGATTGATTTCCACCTCGGACATTCATGTCCATCTCTAGCAACATAAAGTTACCAAGGCGGCGTTTCTGGTAAGAAACTTCTTCGCTACTTTGGCCTTCAACCACATACTTAGTGGCCAAAATATGCTCAAGCGAGAGGTAGTCACCAGTTTTCCCATCTCGACGCTTTTGCAATATATCATCTATTCTAGTGGTTTTAGACTGACGACGAAAAGCTTCGTAACACATAAGAAAATACTTGATTCCGTTCCATCCACCAAAATCAAAAGATTCTTCACGCGACTTACCAAAAAGCCGCTGATCAATCAAGCCATCAGTGATCTTACCATTAATCATAGACTCATTAATCAAAACTTTAATCATGCTGTCATCACGCCTTTTGCGTAACCCCGGACTATCTTTATCTCCATTTTCTTCTGCATCATTCAGCCACCAAAGATACTGATGCGCCAATGTGTATAGCGGCCCCTGAAGCCAAGTACTGTAATATCCATGAGGCACGATATAGGTTCTAAAATTAAAAACTTCTATAAAGTGAAGCAAGTCAGCTAGATCATCGATCTCCTGTTCCTTTTCTTTAGTTACAGCTAGCGCCAAGAAAAGTGGCATGATATTGGCGTGATTATCTTGTGCTCGCAATCTGCCAAGGTACTCATTGAGCTTTGAGTTTTCAACCGAGAAACTTGGACGACTGTACAAATTTCGATACCATTTCGCCGCCCGCTCCATAAACTCAATAAAGCTCTCTATTTTTTTCAAAGACTTATCACTTTCAACCGTGCCAGAAACTAAATCACTCAACCTCAAGGCTTTGTATCTCAGGTGGGAATATATGTCGCTTGCCTGGCGCTTATTCAGCCGAAAAAAAGCTATTGCAACAGCCCTTAGAAATCCAGACTCATCTTGCAATGAGGTCTTCCCCGCCTCATGAAGATAACTTAATATATAAACCCACCTCTTATTTACATCCTCCCGGACTCGATTGGCATTCAGCTTTACACACACATAGATCAAGTAATTCTTTATCTTCTCCAACTCACTCAGATGCTTTCCACGGTTATTTATCACCTCAAACATCACACCGACTTCAGCATTTGAATCAGGCTGATAAACGAGAAACCCAAGTCGGCTTTCCAATATCTCAAGCCAATCACATAGCCACGCTTGCCTTTGAGCACTACCAGCTTGCTCTGATAGCTTTTTGTCAAGAAACGTGGCAAAAGTGTCGCGAACTGTTTTTATATTTTTGTGTGTTTTGAAACTTTCTCTATCGACCGGCTCTCCGCGCAGTACTAAACGCTCAAAATAATCCCTAAACGCTTCCCCCACCAGCAGAACAGGAGACTCATTACCGAAACCACCTCGAGTAAGATAGACTTGCTTCAACCGATCTTTATTTTGTGAGCCGTCGAGGCGATTACGGATCTCGCTCAGAAAAATGATTAATGATGTCAACCGCTGCTGGCCATCGACAATGTCCAGACGCTTCGTGTGCTCGTTCCACGAAACAACAAGCGTTCCTGTAAAGTGAAATGCCAAGTCTCGAGATGCCATAAGTTGCTGAATATCTTCGATCAGGTCACGTGCCTGCCTTTCTCCCCATGCGAATCCTCGCTGGTAATCGGGTATAGCAAAAAACCGGCCTCTAAAAATCTGAGGAAGCGATGTCAAACTAGCACCGAGCTGGCTATTAGAGGATATACAAGATTGACTCAACGACTATCTCCTTAATTTTTTTATGCCAACTAACAAAACCTCAACTATCCATAGTTCAATGTGGACTTTACTCATTTGAGAGGGTGGTCTGGTAGCTACTGGCTCATGTAGCACATGATGAAGTAGCTGAGGTTCGCCTCGGTAGTTGATGCGCACGTCCAGCAAAAGGGTGGCTCCCCCCTCCCCACATCCCCCACATCTTGTTGACCATGGCCCAGATGGGGCGAAGAAGAAGCCTGGCCAGGACCCCCTTCTTGACGGATTCGTGGCGGCCTTCGGGATACTCAAAGATCTTGAATGCTTTCATGCTGCTCTCCACCACGGGGCACCGCACAGGGCGGTGCCCCTCAACGTTTACAGCTCGCGGCTGCAGTTGCCACTTGCCGCCAGGTCGAGCTTGCTGACTTCCCGCATGCCACTCTCTTCGTCATGTTGACGCAGGTTGGCACCGCCAACAAAGGCACCCATGCGGATGTACTGCTCAACGAAGTAGTTGTTTCCGGCCTCGGCGAACAGGGTCATGGTGTTGGGCGAAAACTCTGATTCAGTTGCATTTTCATGCTCCTGGCTGCCTTCCACCTGGTGGTAGAAGAAGACACCCCGGGCGCTTTCACCGATGCACTCTCCATTGATCCAGATGTCCTTCTTCAGGGCAGCACCAAACGGGGAGTCCTTGCGGAACACATAGACACCCGCCTTCCCGTCATCCGGGTAGGTAAACTCCTTGGCGGCGGTCGACTCCTGCTGCGGCGCCATGTTCACGGAGGCACAGCCCGTCATGATGGCCAGGAGCGCGAGCGCTGCGGTGGTCTTGATCAGCTTCATTTCAGTTCCCTTTTTACTTTTTATGGCAGCCCTCGGCTGCCTTCCTTGACCGCCGCCTTCTTGGCCACAGCATTTGGTATTAATGCCAAATTCCCGTGCTTATTCTACCCAAACGTAGTGGCATTGCAGTTTGAGCAATACCAATAGCCATCCTTTTTCTTGTGCATCGTCCACTGCCCACAGGATGGACATTTCTTACCCCTCGCCATCAGTACCGGCTGAACTTTATTAATAACCATCACATCACTCCACTTTTTTTTTGGTTGGCTTCCATAAAGACATCGCCCTTATTCCCTGAAAAGCCTTGTAGAAAAACGGTAGCGAAATGAGCGATACTACCGCATACACCCAATTAGCCTTTAGCTGCGTTGACTCTTTACTTGAAAAGGGGATCCAGCTTTCCGTCACAATAACCTGTGAAGTTGGAAAGGCATGCGGTAAAAACATTCCGACAAAAGCGACAATAAACCCAATCATAATCAGAGCTTCATTTTTCCATCCCATGAAATTTCTTCCCCTTGTTGCCAACGCATAATTAAATGTTATCATTGACACTATATAGGCAAAAAATATTGATAGAGTTCTAGCCGTACTGGGCGGAACTAACTTTCCTAATTCCTCGTTTTGCATTACAACTATTCCTGCAAAAAGGACCATGCAAGAGAAGGCTGTAAGCGACAACATCCTTAGCACAAAACCTGATCGCTTGGTAACATCAAGACTCACTGATCCCCTCCCTCCTGATTCATTTTCTTTTTTCTTAACTTTGTACCATGCCCGCACTACTTCCTTCATTAAAAGGAAGAAACAGGCGATAGCCAACAAAGGCCATAAGCTCAATGCCGTATCACCTGCTTGGCGAACCATAAATGAAAAAGAAAAACCTGTTGCCAATATCAAACCAGCAAAAGCGACTATAGCAGGCCAACTCTTAACAAGCACCTTTGCCATTGGAATCAACGGAACTGCCATATCAATCCCTCTCATTTGAAGACTGATGTTCAAAAATCTCCCACGCCACCCGATAATCCTCCTCCCGATCCGGGCGAAAGAACGGGGCCTTGTACTCCACGGTGGTTTCCCAGGGGCCGTCGGGGAGGGTGTCGTCTTCATAGGTCTTACGGACGACGCCTTCCTGCATTTCCTTGATGTCCTCCCAGCCGAGGGCGATGTTGTAGTCGGTGTGCTCGGGGGATTCGATGGAGTAGTGGGTGCCCTCCTTCAGCGCGGCGGGCTTGGCCTTGCGGGGCAGACCGACGCCGACGAGGCCCTTGCTGGGGGTAAAGACGATGCGGCCGTTCTGGTCGTACCAGGTGTCGGCCTCGTACTGGCGCATCACCGGGAACTGCACGCGGTAGATGGTCAGCAGCTCTTCCAGGGTGAGGCCCAGGGCCTGAGCGACGAGGACATCGATCTCCACCAGAGCCTGGCGGCGAGGGTAGTCGCTGCGCAGGGCATTATGGCGCTGCCATTTGGGAGTGAGTTTGGCGAAGAAGTCCCGGGGCAAGGCACTGTCGGGAACGTAATCGGCGGCGGCCCACTGCTGCTGGCGGGAGGAGTCTTGCCAGTTGGATTGCCATAGGTCGGCATAGTGGTTGGTCAGACAGCAAAGCCCCAGTATGCGCGCATTGATCGCCCCATTATCGACTGCCGAATCTGGTATGGCCATTCGCTTTGCAGTATCAAGGCGAAAATCACTTTTCCCCATTGTCTTAACAAAGAAATCGAATGGAACAGAAGCCCACATAGCGGAGAGTGCAGGAACCAAGTCTGGGTTCTGTGCGACAACACTGAACACGCCGTCAATATGTGCCGCACCTTTAGGCATGACAGAACCTTGCAAGGTTCTTTCGCCTGATTGACTCAGCGCACGACTGACGTTAACACGATAATATTCCGTGACTTTTTTATTCACCATCCGCGGCCACTCACCATATTCGCCGCTTCGATCGGCTTCCTCCGGTGTCATATGGGCCCAGTGGAGTCTAACCATTACCTTTTCTTCCCAAGGCACACGCGGGGTGCGGTCGCGGTAGGTGGCAGGTTCGCAGGCGGGCACATAGTTGGTGCGCGGCAGGTAGTCGTCCGGCAGGGTCTGCAGGTCGAGGATGTCATAGTGGCCCTTCTCCGTGCAGATAGCACGGGGGGTCTTGTAAAGCGGGCTACCGACGTAAAAATGAGGACCGGAGAGTATCCACTGCTCGGGGCTTTCCGGGAAGCGGGTTTCCCGGCGCATGGTGCCATCCTGCTGGGCATTGACTTCGTTCCAGTGCTGGGTGGAGTAGTACTGCCCTTTCAGGTCGCCCAATCGCCTGGGCTGAGCGGCAAACTTGTCCAATACCGCCATCAACTGCTGGGCGTGAAGGGCCGGCAGACGGGCTTCCAGGGCATCGGTACCGGCCTCATCGTAGAGCTTGGCAAAGAGCGCCAGTTCATGCTGGCCGATCTCGATAATGCGGTCGCGGTGGCCGCGCGTATTCCACTCCGACTTTACGCCTCCGCTCTCATCGACGTATTCATGCTTGATGCCTGGTACAGCGCCTGCCCCATCATGATCGAAGCTAATATCGATCGTTTTAGGGTGAAAGACGTTCGAAAGGCTCAAGAAGTTTGGCTCGTAATTTTCCTTGCCATAGACGTTGATGCCGTATCGGCGCGTGCCCCCGATGGGAAACAGTTGTATCTCGTTTTCGAACTGCGAGTGAAAACGTAGTCGTGGGTAAACCCCACGCCGAAAGGCTCCTCCCTTGGGATCGTCATAGATCCCCTCTGGATGCAGGAAACCGCTGACGCCCTGTTCATTGGCATTGGTCCAGGCCCGGGGCAAAAAGCACTTGTAGAGATTGGCCTTCTGGCCTGCCAACTGCGGGTAGTTCTGGGTGGCGTTAAGGAACGCCTGAGAGCCCTCGGCCTCGGCCAGCTCGGCGAACCAGGCTTGCTCCAGCTCGGGGCTGCGGGAGAATGCGGCCTCGCGCTGGTCGGTAAGCTGCTTGGCGCTGAGCTTGTGGAGCACGAAGCGGGGGTTGTGGTCGCCGAGGATGCCACCCTCCTGCCACTCCACCTTGCGCCAGGGCGGGTTGCCCAGGGTGATATCGAAGCCGCCGCGGTGGGCGAAGAGGTCGGCGAAGGCCAGTTCCCAGTGGAAGAAGCGGTAGTGCTCACCCAGCTCATTGGCAAGCCTGAGGGTGGCGAAGAAGGGGTTGTCGAAGAGCTTCTCCAGGTTGAGCTCGCCGCGCTGGTTGCTCACCTCACGGGCGGCTCTGGCTTCGGGCCTATTCTCCTCACGCAGGCGCTGCTGGGGCTCGTCGGCGGCGAAGAGATCGTCAATCGGCTTGGCAAAGAGGTCTTCACCCGGCTCGTCGGCACCGTCGCCCGGTGGTTCGCCACCGCCCAGCAGGCTCTCCTGCTCCGGGGCGAAGGCGAAGGTGCCGGCGCTGTTGAGGATGGTGTTGAGGTCGAAGAGCCACTTCTGTCGGTCGGGCAGCTCGTTGACGCGCTCCAGGGGCCAGAACCAGAGCGCGCACCAGTAGTCCATGGCGAGCTTCAGGCGCCGATAGGGCGAGGCGATGCGGGCGTGGGTATTGAAGATGCCACTGGTGCGGATGTCGTCCTTGGCCTGGGTGCTGATGTGGCGCTCCTCGCCGCCCTCCTGGCCCCACAGGGTATAGCTGTCCTGGGTGCGGCTTCTGTCCTTGGCGAGCATTTGGGTGTGCTCTCGCCACAGGCGGTCCACGGCATCGGAAAGGCTCTGCAGGGTGCGGATCTCGTCGTCATCCAGCGGGGCGCAGAAGGCCTTCTTCCACGCCTTGATCGTCTGGAACGCCTCGGGGCGCAGCTGCTTGGCGACCTTGTCGCTGTAGCCGACCATGCCGGGATCGGGGAGCAGGAAGTGGTAGATCTCGTTCGAGCGACGGCCAGCGCTGGCGTCATCGTCTGATCGCCCAGCCTCTGATCGCCCAGAAATCTGGGCTCCTGGTATGGATTGACCCGTCAAGGGTTCGGTTGTCTCTGTTGTCTATTGTCGTCCTCAATGCCTTCGGATCAGGAAGCGAGGGGCTATCAGCGACGGTGGATCTCTCTGGTATTCGTGGGTTGGGTACCGACCTGTCATCACTTCGTCGCGGAGCTGCCCTGGTCTACGAGCGAGGGTCACCCTGCCCCGGAGGGCGGGGGCCTCATAGGAGCGTCAGGGGTTCTCCCACCGGCCCGACGCTCCCTGACCCGAAGGCACTGGGACGGAATGATCATGCCGTGGCTCGGCTGCCGTGCGGCTTGCCCATGGCCTCGCAGGCAATCGCCCACAGGAAGCCGGTGAGCTCCCGAGCCACGGCCGTCACCACCTGTTGCTTGGCCTTGCCCGTGGCCGCCAGCCGGCGGTAGCGCCCACAGAGTCGTTTCTGTGCGGCCCAGGCTATCGCCTGCACCGTCGGCGAGGTCCTCTCGGCCCGCTGCTCAATAATGCGCGTCTTGCGGGCCGGAAAGCGGTAGCTCCAGGCAGCCTCCACCAGGACGCGTCGTACATGGCCATTGCCGGTCTTGGTAATGCCACCCTGGCGTCGGCTACCCCCGCTCGAGTGCTCGCTGGGCACGAGCCCCAGATAGGCCATCAGCTGACAGGGCGAATCAAAACGGCTGATATCCCCCAGCTCAGCCATCACCGTCATGGCGGTGATCAGGCTGACGCCGCGCATCGCCTGGATGGCTTCGACCACCGGGGCCAGCGACCAGTCCGGCAGTGCTGCCTCCATCTGCCTCTCCAGGCCGGCCACGCGGCGCTGCGCTTCGCGCACCGCCTCGATGTACTCCTGCAGCACGATCTGCTGAACCGGGGTGTCGAAGCGCACCGTTTCCAGCCAGCGAAAGTGGGCAGGAATCCACTTGCTCTTGCCGGGGTAGGCCTTGCCGTGTCGCAGCAGGAAGGCGTTCAGCCGCTGACGCGCCTTGAGCTCGATGGCCTTCATATCCTCCCGAGCCCGCGTCAGGTCGCGTATCGCTTCCTGTTCCGGCGTGGGTACCCAGACGGGGGTGAGTTCTCCAGAGCGCGACAGGCGGGCCAGCATCTGCGCATCGCGGCGGTCAGTCTTGACACGATCGCCGGCACGACGCGGGATCAGGGTCGGTGCTACCACCTCACAGTCATGGCCGCTGGCCTGGACCTGGTGATAGACCCCGTAGCCGCAGGGTCCGGCCTCGTAGCTGAACAGCAGGGGCTGCCCGTCGAAGCGTTCGCTCTCATCTGGCGAATCAGCTTGTCGATCGCCTTGGGTTCATTGGGGATCTCACCGCGAAACTCGGGCGTTTGCCGGCCTGCCTCAGCGACCGCCACCGAGATGCTGGCCTTATGCACGTCCAGGCCGATATAGGCGGCGTGAACGTAGCTGGCGGCGTTGATCCGCTCGGTGACAGTGCGGTCGACAACGGATCGCTGAGTTGCGTTAGACTGTTTCATGACCTGCCTCCCTCAATAGTGGCTCTGTGTTCTGGCCCAACCTCAACATAACCCACGACGTTGAGGTGGGGCAGGTCAATCCATCATGTCTACAGGGGGGTTCAACAGGCTCTCGGGGGAGAGTCGGCGCGGGGCCTGGTTGTACCAGTAGCCCTCCTTGGCCTGTTTCTTCAGGGCGCGCACCGGGTAGACCTCCCGGCGGGCGCCGATCAGGCTGTTGCCGGTGAAGAGCTGGTAGCCGAACCAGGGCACGCTGTGGCCGCCGGAGAGGGCATTGAGCCACAGCGAGACCTCGGCCAGCTCCACGGCGATGGGATTGAGGTCCACGCCGAAGACGTTGTGGTCGGCGATGTGCATCTTCACCCGCTGGAGTTCCTGCTGGTACGCCTCGTGGGGGATGCGCTGGCCGAGCTCCTGCTCCTTGCGGGCGAGATACGCCTGGGCGAGCTGGTTAACGGCTTCGTTAAGGAAGGCCGCGCTGCCCATGGCGGGTTCGCACACCGTCAGGTCGAGGATGTCATCCGCGCTTAGCTCGTCGGTGAGCCGCTCTTTCAGGGTGTACTTCACCAGGCTTTTGGTGAGCACCTCCGGGGTGTAGTAGCTGGCGGATTTCTCCCGGTCGCGCCCGGCCATGCGGTAGATGAACTTGCCTTTCGGATGAACCCGCAGGGTCTTCTTGCCGTCCACGTGATCGTAGACGCGTTCGTCGTCGTGGAACTCCTCCAGCTGCGCCCGGGTGACGAAGTAGCCGGTGTCGAGCTCGTCCGGGTTGATTTTCTTGCCCCTGGGGGCGACCTCATAGAGCTCCTCGGTGGCGAAGAAGCCGCGGTAGCTGAGCAGCGCTTCGTAGACGGCGCCGAGCTGGTTGATGCCGAGCTGGGTGTAGCTGACCCGGCCGCGGCGTCTCTTTCCTCCACGCCCAGAGGTGCTCGGGCGCGTCAGCGACATGCTCTGGATCACCCGCTGCAGGGTGGCGTTGCTGAACACCACGCGGTTGAGCAGCGGGGTCCTCGCCGGGTCGAAGAGGTGGCTGTCCAGGCCCTGCAGGGTGAAGGCGTTGGCGGTGCTCTGGTGGAGCTGGTCGCCCTGGCGGCTGGCGCGGTAACCCTCGTAGATCAGCGCGAACATGCGCTGCAGGCTGTCGTGGAAGTAGCGCCCCTGCCGGCTCTCGTCGGTGGTCAGGCGCACCATCTCCAGGTCGCGCAGGCTCTCCAGGCTGTAGCCCTGGCGCCAGGTGTCGTCGCCCACGGGCAGGTAGCCCAGCTCCGGGCGCGCCTCGATGTAGAACAAGAAGAGGATGCGATACATGGTGCGCAGGCACTCCCGGGAGAGCTGCTCCGGGTCCAGGGCGTTCTGGCCGCTGTAGATCCCCTCCTTGCGGCTGCGGGCCTGCTCGATCAGCTGCGCGGCGGCCTCGTTGCCCAGGAGCTCGATGGCCTGGCGCAGGGCGTACTTGAGGTCGTCGGAGACGGCGAAGGCGTGCTTGTGGCTGTTCTCGTCCAGGCTGTCCAGGCGGCTCTGGCCTGGGTTTCCCTGTTGATCGACCGGCGCCAGGCTCTCGCGGTGCAGCAGCACGGCGGTGGCCTTGAGGGTGCGATCGTCGCGGCGGCCGAGGATCTCCTCCCAGTCGAAGCGCAGCATGCGGTTCTGGGACCACTTGTAGCGGTCGACGAGGATGCCCTGGCGGTCGGAGAGCAGCAGCACCCAGCGCGGCGGGGTCTCATTATGAGGCGCGGCCTGGCGCAGCACCGCCTGGTCGAGGATGTAATACCAGCTCTGCCCCGCCAGGGCGTCGAAGTGGGGGCCCTCGCCGAAGAACTGCCGGGCGTCCAGGGTGAGCGAGAGCGGGTCCTCGCCCTCGTTTTCCGGGTCCAGGGCGCCGAGCACCCAGAGCCGGTCGCCCAGGGCGGCAAGCACGGGCAGCTCAGCATTGGCCGCCACCTCGCGGTTGTGGGGCTGCCAGGGGATGCCGAGCACGCCCATCAGCTCGCGGAAGAAGTCGCGCTGCTGGCGAATGCGCTCCACGGCGCTGCGCTCGCTCTTGAGGCGGTGGCGCAGGGCGAAGTAGCCCTGGTGGAGGTTGCGCAGGGCGCGATGGGGCGGCTCGCCCTCGGCCTCCCAGGCCTTGAGGGTCTCGGCCAGGTCGCCCTCGAACACTTCGGCCAGGTAGTGGGCGCTGAAGAATTCGTTGTCGTTGGTCAGGCCAATGAAGGTGGCGGCGGTGTCCTGAACGGCCATGTTCTCTTGCTCCTTTGCCCTGCGGCACCCGCAGTTGGGCTCTTTCAATCGGCGCTTTCGACCGGCACTTTCAGTCGGGATCTTTTAATCAGCTCTTTCAGTCAGCGTCGCGGGTCAGCACGGCGATGATCTGGATAAAGGGGACCGGCTCGATGGTGAGGGTGTCCTCCACCCAGGTGCGGTAGTCGTCGAACACCGCCTCGATGCGGCCCAGGCGCTGCTCCCGGCGGCTGGCCTTGAAGTGCTCGGCCTGGCGGGAGCCTTCCAGGGCCATCTCCAGCTGGTGGACCTGGCGCTCCTGCAGGGCCTTGAGTTCGGCCAGCTGCCGCTCGAGCTCCGGCCGGGTTTCGGCACTGAACTCGGCCTGTCGATCGGCCATCTGTTCCCGGGCGGCAGCGATCACCGGCCGGCGCAGAGCCTCGAGGGGTTCCAGCGCCAGCGGGCGGGCGCGGTTGGGCAGCTTGCCGTCGAGCCCCAGGCGCGGGAGCCAGGTCTCGGCGTCGAGCACCTCCAGCACTTCACCCGGCGCTCCTGTGCCCGGCTCACCGTTACCCGCCTGGCCGGGGCGGCAGCGGATGGCGAACCACTCCCAGATCACCGGGTGGGCCTTGCGGTTGGGGATCAGGCCGCTGACCAGGAAGACCGCCTCGCCGGCGGGCAGAAGGTCGTTGATCGCCGGGGAGTCGGGCAGGGCCAGCACCGGGGCGCTGTGGCGGGCCACCTGGGCGAGTAGCTTCTCCTCCAGCCACTGGATGGCAGGGTGCTGAGGCCAGAGATAGTGCAGCTTGGGCCAGGCGTTCTCGTCCTGGCGGCTGCGGCGGATCTCTTCGGCGAAGCGCTGCTTGTCGGCGGTGAGCACCAGGGTCCCGTGCTCCGGGCGGATCTCCGGGGGCAGGAAGCGGAAGCGGTAGTCGAGGTCGTCCGGCGGCGTCAGGGTAAGGGTGGCCCGCTCGGGGTTGGCGCTGAACTCCACCTGGCGCCGCTCGCGGTTGAGCGCCTCCAGGGCCTGGCGGGCGAACTCGAAGTCGCCGGGGAAGAGGCTGTAGCGCTCCACGGTGGGCGAGTCGCCCTGCCCTTCGTCGCTTCCATCATGACTCCCATCCGGCCGGGGCGAGCCCGCCGCCTCAGGATTCAAGAACAGCGCCAGCAGGTCGTCGCCCTCGTTGCTGTCGTCGGGCTGGTACTGGGCGTCGAAGGCGGCGGCATCGGTGCCCTCGGCCATGGCCTCGATGGTCAGGGCCTCCTCGGCCTCCGGGTCGTGCACCTTCATGAAGGTGGCCGGGTCGCCGATGTTCTTGTAGGCCTGCTCGTCCTTCTCCTTGAGGATCTCGAGGATGCGCTGGTCGCCGCGCACCTTCGGGTTGTCGCTGCGGTTGATCAGATAGGTGATGATCGGCGTTTCGCTCTGGCCGTAGCGGTCCACCCGGCCGTTGCGCTGCTGGAAGACCATCAGCGACCAGGGCAGGTCGAAGTGCACCAGCCGGTGCGAGAGGTAGTGCAGGTTGATGCCCTCGCTTGCCACGTCGGAGCAGAGCAGCACGCGCAGCGGCGTTTCCGGCTTGCCGAAGGCCTCGACGATGGCCTGCTGCTCGATATCGCTCATGCCGCCATGGAGGATCTGGATGGCCTCCTCCTTGAGCTTGAGGTCCTCCTGCATCCGCCCCTGCAGCCAGTTCAGGGTCTCGATGCGCTCGGAGAAGATCACCAGGCGGTCCTGGGTGTCGCGCTTCTTCCAGCCGAAATCAGCGCTCTTCAGCAGCGCGAGCAGCTGCTGGTACTTGCCGAAGCTCGGAGCGTCCACATTGCGCAGCGCCAGGCGCAGGCTCTCCAGGGCCTGGATCTCGGCCTGCTCGTCGTCGCTGGGCTGGCGGGGGCTCGCCTCGCTGCCGGCGAGCTTCCTGATGCGCTGGGCCACCGAGACCTCCGCCGCCGCAGGCGAGCTGAAGATCGCCTTCTGCAGGCCGATGCGCACCAGCTGGCCGTTGCGCTCAGGCGAGTGCTCGCCGCGGTAGGTGAAGGGCACGTCGAGCAGGGCCTGGTAGGCGGCCTCCTCCTGGGGCGAGGCGTCCAGGTAGAGGTCCTTGACCACGCGCTCCTTGAATTCCTGCTGCACCTGGTCGCGGATGTCCTTCTTGAAGCGGCGAATCACCAGGCCCTTGTCGCGGAAGTCCTCCCGGGCGTAGTCCTCCGGGTCGGAGATCGCCGTGGGGTCGAGCATGTTCATCAGGCTGGCAAACGACTTCGCCTTGCCGTCGTGGGGCGTGGCGGAGAGCATGATCAGGTTGTCCGAGCGCCCCGCCAGCAGCTGGGCCAGCCGGGCGCGCTGGGAGCTTACGCCCCGCTCGGCCACGTTGTGGGCCTCGTCGATGACGATGATGTCCCAGTAGGCCTGCTCCAGGTGGCGGCGGTACTCGTTGTCCTGCTTGAGGGTGTCGATAGAGATGATCGACTTGTCGTAGTAGTAGAAGGGGTTGTGGTTGCCGGGAATGTGGTTGCGCACCCGCTGCAGGCCGGCGGAGTCGAGCCGTGTGAGCGGGATAGTGAAGCGGTTCCACAGCTCCTTCTGGAACTGGGTCATCATGCTCTTGAGGGTGAGCACCAGGATGCGCTTGCCGCGGCCGCGGCGCATCAGCTCGGTGATCAGGATGCCGGCTTCCAAGGTCTTGCCCAGGCCCACGGCGTCGGCGATCAGGATGCGCTGGCGGTTCTGCTTCAGCGCCTGCAGGGCCGGGTCGAGCTGGTAGGGCACCGGGTCCATGGCGGCCTTGTGGCCAAGGTGGATGCGCGCATCCGCCGGGGTGATCTGGCGCCGCTGGGTCTCGATGAAGAGCCGGCTCTTCTCGAAGCCGGGGGTGAGGTCCTGCTCGAAGCGGGTCTCGGCGGGGTCGAGCACGCGGATGGCGTCGGCGTCCTCCTCCAGCCGGGTGAGGAAACGCGCGCTCTTGCCGCTGACCAGCTCCGAGAGGCCGTCTACGATAAGCACATAGCCGCCGTCATCGCTGGGGTCGGCCCGGCGGACGATCCACTCGCAATCGCGGATCACCACCCGCGCCCCCGGGGCGTAGCGCGCCTGCATTCCCTTACCCTGCATATCAGCCTCCCCTGCCGTTGCTGCCCTGACGGTTCCTGACGGCTACCGCCCTCCCTCGGCTCACGCCGGGGAGTGACCTCGTCCTTTTCAAGAAGAAAGTGCAGAGGATGGCAGGCCAGCCCGACATCCTCTGTTGCTAACCCTCTAAACTCACAAAACTTGTTTCCCTAAGTCCATTTGTTGCCCTGGGCAGTCACCCAATCGGCTTAGGGTATCACCGGCGTGAACGGGCTCACAGTAGCCAAATCGGGATATGTAACGATTGTTGACCGTATAAGCAGCGATGACTGAAAGTGTCTTGAGCCTCTGCCAGCGGGCGCCGGGGCGTGGTAGATTCCTCCACCATCGCTCACTGCCGACCCTTACACACCATGCTGCCGCCCATGCTCATCCGCTCGCTCAAGCGCCTTGCCCTCTCCCCGCTGGCCCTGCTGGTTGCCCCCGGCCCTGCCAGCGCCTCGCTGATCGACACGACGGAGCCGCCGTCGACCTACGCCTCGGGCACACCGGGGCAGCACTTCCTGGATGACGTCGATACCGGGATCAGCCTGCTGCCCATCGAGGATGGGCGGGTGTGGCTGCACATCAGCGTGAAGGATCGCACCCTCTCCGTGGTGCGCGGCCGGCACGTGATCCATGAGATCCCCCACTTCGCCATCGGCATCAATGGCGCCGTCAACCTGCGCACCCGCGGCAGTGCCATGACCCCGAAGGGGGAGTTCCGGGTCGAGCGGATCAACCCCAACAGCCAGTACGCCACCTTCATCGGCATCAACTACCCGAACCCGAGGGTGGCCGACCAAGCCCTGTCGGAGGGGCTGATCACCGAGGAGGAGGCCGAGCGGATTCGCCGCCACTACCAGCAGCACCGCCTCTCCTACCCCAACACCACCCTGGGGGGCCATATCGGCATCCATGGCCTCGGCAACCGCGACCCCTTCCTGAACCAGCGGGTCGACTGGACCGAAGGCTGCCTGGCCGTCGAGAACGACCAGGTGCGCCTGCTCCACTCGCTGGTGGAGATCGATACGCCGGTGCTGATCCAGTAAGCCTGCCTGATCAGCCTGCCGTGGCCTGGGTGGCCGCGTGCAGGCGCCCGGCGCTCTCCTCCAGCTCCTGAACGATGCGTTCCATCACGGCGATCCTCGCGTCCAGGTAGTCCTGGGCCTCGTCGTCGGTGGCGTGGCGGCTATCCAGCACCGCCTGGCTGCCGGCGCTCTTCAGGGCCAGGGCCATGGCACGCAGGGTATCGGCGGTGCGGTGGGCCTGAGCGGCGTTCTCCAGTTCGGCATCGGCACCGTGGCGGAAGAAGATCGGTACCACGCTGTCATCGGCATCGAAGGTGATCGCATCGCGCAGGGCGAGTTCCGCCGAGGCGTAGGCGCTGGCGCCGCTGCCATAGCCGGCGCTGTCACGTACCACATGGCCGGCATGATCGAGGATACGCCACTCGTAGGGCTCGTCACCGTACACCTCGATGCAACCGGCTTCATACGGGCGGTCAATGCGGTGCTGGATGTTCATCTGGGTGGCCTCCCTATGGGGTCTCTGCGCCGGTTCCATGGCGGCGCGGGGCGCTGGTCATCAGCGTGATTCCAGCATAACCGCCACCCGGTCTCGCCGCCTTGACCTGGCACACCTACACCAGCTTAAGGGGCTCGATATCCCGGAAGATTCCGGTTCGCGTCATGTCGCGGCGCAGGGTGAAGGCCTCCATGGCGGCCACCGGGTCCACCTGGTCGAGGCGGTCGAAGTGGATCTTCCCCCACTGCTCCCGGCTCACCTTGACGCTGTAGAGGTACTGGTCGCGCTGGCCGCCGGTGGCGGGCTCGGGCACCTGACGATAGCCGGAGACGCGGGCCTCCACCACGGCGGGCAGGCGCGCGAACACCGCCCCCAGCACTCGAAAGGCGATGCCGTGGACATGGTCGCGGTAGAGCTCACGCTGGCGGGTGGCGCCGAGCTTGCGCGGACTGAGCCTGAGCTGCTTGGGGGGCATGCCCCAGTAGCGGTCCGGCATCTCCTCCTCGCCGGGCAGGTCGATATCCACGGCGATGGTGCGCAGGTCGCTACCCAGGTCGAAGTCGATCAGGGTCTCGCGGGGCCAGTCGATCTCCTCCAGCCGGTCGCGCAGCGTCTGCTCCATGGCCGCCGGATCGTCCCACACCTCCTCGCTCTCCCGGCGATGACGGGAGAATTCCGCCGCGTCGTGGTCGGCCTTGCGCCACTCCCAGGCCCGGTAATGCTCGTCGAATTCGTCGCGGCGCCGGCGATTCTCCTCCTCGAGGCGGCGCCTGGCCGGCGACCAGAGGGCATGGCGCAGGCCGGGAGCCTGAGGCTGGAACGGAGGCGGGGGCGGTTCGTCGAAGTCGCGCATGAGATAGCCTCCCGCCTCGGGCGGCGGTGTTTCCTCGTGCAGCCGCCCCAGGCGGTCGAGGTCGGCATTGAGCCGCTCGCAGTGGGCCAGCAGCTGTTCGCGAAGTGTTTCCTCGGCATGGCGGCGCAGCACCCGGGCCTCGGCGCTGCACAGGGGGGAGCCGTCGGCGTGGAAGTAGACGACCTGGCCGCCCTCCTCGACCTCCAACTGCACCGCCAGGCTGCCACCCTCGGCCAGCAGCGCCTCCAGCGCCGCCGCACGGCTGGCGGCCGTGGCGCCCGCGTCGGACTTGTCCTGCGTGCCCGCACCACCGCCAGCGTCGAGCCGGCGCCGGTAGGCCAGGCCGGTGCCGGGAAGACCCGCATGGCCGTGCACCCCGCTCGGCCCCATGCTCAGGCTGGCGCCGCGCGGCCCCACCGAGAGCCCCAGGCCGCGCTTGCCGAGGTTGAGGCGCACGCCGGGCGCCAGACGAATACGGCGCTGAAAACGAAAGGCCATCTCCACTCCCTGTTCCTGTGCCTGGCCCCTGCCGGGCCGCCCCAGCACTTCACCAAGAAAAGGCGCCATTGCCAACGCCGGCGGGCATCTTTTTCCGCCAGGTGGGGCACCATGGCGGGCGAGCTGTCTCTGCAAATACAAAATGGGCTATTATGTCTTTATAAATACAGAATCTTTATCAACACAGAGCGGGAGGCCCCATGCTCGACACTGCCACCCCGACCCATGACAAGGCCGCGGCCGCCGCAGGGCTCAAGACCGCGGTGCGTATCCTCGACCGCTGGGGCGCCAGCGGCGAGCAGGGCGAGGCGATCCTGCGCGTCTCCCACAGCACCTATGCCCGCGCCCGCCGGGGCGACCTGGCCGAGATCAAGCTCGACCGCGACCAGCTCACCCGCATCAGCTACCTGCTGAATATCCATGCGGCGCTGCGCATCCTGTTCGACAACCCGGCGAACCGCTACGGCTTCATGGCCATGGCCAACCACAACCCCTACTTCAATGGCCGCACCCCGCTGTCGCTGATCGGCGGCGGCGACATCGCCGCCCTCTACGAGACCTTCAAGCGCATCGACGCCCTGCGAGGCGCCCAGTGGTAACACCCGACGAGCTGCCCGCCCTGCCCCCCGGCAGGGTCCGCGGCCATCGGCTGGTCAACAGCAAGTTCCCGCCCATCGGCCTGTTCGACGATGTGGCCGATGCCGCCGAGTTCGAGGCCCTCTTCGCCCTGCAGGCGCTGACCCATCCGCGCCTGCAGACCGAGGCAGGCAACCTGGCGCTGCTGCCCAGGAACGAGATCCCCTTCGGTATTCGCGGCTGCAGCTATGCGGTGGCGCCCTTTACCCACGTCAACCCGGATGGCTCGCGGTTCAGCGACGGCAACTTCGGGGTCCTCTACCTGGCCGATGCGCTGGAGACCGCCATCGCCGAGGTGAGGCACCACCAGCAGGCCTACTGGCAGCGGGTGGAGGGGCTGCACTTCGAACGCTTCGTGTTCCGCGGCCTTGTGGCCGACATCGACGAGGCGGGCTGTCGCGACGGGCTATGCCTCCCCGCCGGTCACGCCATCTATCACCCGAGCGACTACGGCGCGTCCCGCGCCCTGGGCCATGCCCTGCGCGCCGCCGGCGAGCCCGGCCTGCGCTACCGCTCGGTACGCCGACAGGCCGCCACCTGCTGGGCACTGCTCACCCCCAGCCGGGTCTCCGGCATCGTCCAGGCCTGCCACCTGGAGATGATCTGGAACGGCAGCCTGACCGAGGTGAACCAGCTCAGCGCCCGATGACGGTGCCGCTGACGCACGACTCCCCGCAGATCAGGCCAGGATCCGCCTATCGTTCCCGGGCATCTGCCGGCGAGGTCTCGGCAGCGGGCTGCGTGGCAGTGCCCACCTCGAGCCCTGCACGCTCCACGAGCTCTGCGGGCAGCTCCTTCTTCACCGCCACGCCCAGCTCCTGGAACTCGCTGGCCTGCTTGATCAGGTTGCCCTTGCCGTTGACCAGCTGCCCCAGCGCCCTGTCGTAGCTGACCCGGGCGCCATCCAGCTTCCTGCCGACGTCCTGCATGCTCTCCAGAAAGGAGCCCAGCTTGTGGTAGAAGCGCTCCGCCTTCCTGGCCAGCTCAGCGCTGTGGCGGCTCTGGTTCTCGAAGCGCCACAGCTGGCCGACGATGTTCAGGCTGGTGAGCAGCGTGGTGGGCGTGGCCACCAGCACGTTGCGTTCGATGGCGCGCTGGTAGAGGGTGCCGTCGTGGCGCAGCGCCTCGATATAGGCCGACTCCACCGGAATGAACATGATCACCACCTCCGGCGAGTTGAGCCCCGGCAGGTCGTAGTAGTGCTTGTCGGCCAGCTCCTCGATGCGCGCGCCCACCGCCCGGGCGTGAGCCGCCAGCGACGTCTGACGGGTCAGCTCATCTTCGGCGTTGACGTACTCCAGGTAGGCGGCCAGCGACGTCTTGGCATCGATCACCAGGTGGCGCCCCTGAGGCAGGTAAACCAGCGCATCCGGGCGGCGCTTGCCCTCCTCGGTGGTAAAGCTCCTCTCGCGCTGGTAGTCCTGGCCCGGGCGCAGGCCCGCGCTGTCGAGGACGTTCTCCAGCATCAGCTCGCCCCAGTTGCCCTGCACCTTCTTCTGCCCCTTGAGCGCCTCGGTGAGACGCGCCGCCTGGTCGGTGATGTCACGGTTGAGCTGCTGCAGGTGCCTGAGCTCGGTGGTGAGGCTGGCCCGCTGAGCGGTCTCCTGGGTATGCAGGGTCTCCACCTTCTCGCGAAAGCCCTTCATCTCCTCCTGGAAGGGCTTGAGCAGCCCCAGCAGGTTGCGCTCGGAGAGCGACGAGAAGGCCTTGCCCTTCTGCTCGAGCAGCTCGTTGGCGAGGTTCTCGAACTCCACCCTGAGCTGTTGCTTGCTCTGCTCCATCCAGGCCAGCTGACGACTGAAGCTCGCCTCCTTCTCCTCCAGGCGGCTGGTCAGCTCGCCGTGGGTCTGTTTCAGGGCGTAATAGGCCTCTCGGAAGCGCTCGACCTCCCGCGCCCGGGCCGCCACGTCCTCGCGCTGTGTCTCCACCTCCCCCTCGGCCACCTGCAGCGCCACCGCCTGCTCGCGGGCCTCCAGCTGCTGGTCATGCAGCTCGGCGCGGGTGGCATCGAGCGCCCGGCGAGCGGCCTTGAGCCCGCCCCGACCCAGGGCGAAGCCCCCTGCCGCACCGAGCAGGAGGGCAACCAGGACGATGAGGGTGAGTTCCAGGTCGAGAGGCATGCAGGGCTCCGGGGGTGGGCTGGGGTCGGCGGCCTCGTCGATGAAGGCCCACGGACAGTCGATAACGGCGAGTCTACCTGGCGGCAGGCCTCGCTGGCGAAACCAGATCCAGACTAGCCGATTACCTTTGCCTATATAAGCCGATAATGATTCTTATTGGCCGATTCCAGCCGGCTCTGCCATGCTGTCGGGTGATCTTGAAGGAATACATTTCCCGACGACCGATGGAGGTGCAACCATGCCCCATAGCCTGCCCGATCTTCCCTATGCCTACGATGCCCTCGAGCCCCACATCGATGCGCTGACCATGGAGATCCACCACTCCCGGCACCACCAGACCTACATCAACAACCTCAACGCCGCCCTGGAGGGGACCGGCCTCGAGGAGGTGCCGGTGGACGAGCTGCTGGCCAACCTGGATCGCGTGCCGGCCGATAAGCGCCAGGCGGTGATCAACAACGGCGGCGGCCACTCCAACCACACCATGTTCTGGCAGATGATGTCGCCCGACGGCGGCGGTACAC
Source organism: Halomonas alkalicola (assembly GCF_030704205.1). NCBI lineage: Bacteria > Pseudomonadati > Pseudomonadota > Gammaproteobacteria > Oceanospirillales > Halomonadaceae > Halomonas > Halomonas alkalicola. The sequence goes on from NZ_CP131913.1 coordinate 307,733, forward strand.
CCAAGGGCCAGGTGGCCCAGGCCATCGACAAGGAGCTCGGCGGCTTCGACGCCTTCAAGGAGGCCTTCACCCAGGCCGCCCTGGGGCGCTTCGGCAGCGGCTGGGCCTGGCTCTGCGTCACCCCCCAGAAGGGCCTGGTGGTGGAGAACTCCCTGAACCAGGACAGCCCCCTCTCCAACGGCAACACTCCGGTGCTGGGCCTGGACGTGTGGGAGCACGCCTACTACCTGAAATTCCAGAACAAGCGCCCGGACTACGTGGCCGAGTTCTTCAACGTCATCGACTGGGACGAGGTGGAGCGCCGCTACCAGGCCGCCATGGCCTGAACGTCCCACCCCTGACCCGGCGGTCCATGCCGCCGCCCTCCATCGCCGCGCCCCTCGGGTGCGGCGATGTCGTTGATGGCGTCGGGCTATCCCAGCGGCAGCAGCGCCAACGCCTCGTCGGGGCCGAACCACTGCTGGAGAAGACCGCGCTGTTCGCCCAGCAGCACGGCCAGGTGGCTGGCCAGCGGATGGTCTGCCGGCAGGCGCGCGGCGTGGTCGCGAAGCGATGCCTGCAGGGGAAACTGCTCCGCCGGGAGCTGCTCGCCGCTGGCCCGGTTCGAAATGAACGCCAGGGGCGGCAGCAGCAGGTGGGTCGCCCCGCTGCCCAGGGCGTTGTGAAGCCCCGCGGCATCGAAGTCGCCCAGGTAGAGGTGCGGCCTTCCGGTGGCGGACCAGTCGGCGGCCAGGGCGGCGAAGCCGCCGCCATAGTGGCGATCGCCGCGGTAGAGCACCAGCGGGCGGGACCAGCCGGCCAGCGCCGGTATCGCCGGGTCGAAGGCATAGAAGCTGTCGAGGTTCTCGACCTGGAGCAGCACGTCGAAGGCCTCCAGGGCGATCTCTCGGCGATCGAGGTCGAGGAAGTCCCGGGGCCGGCTCGCGAGGCCAGGGCGCGGATCGCCCGCGGGCAGGCTGGCCAGCACTCGCTGACGGCGCGGCGCTTCGCGCACGCTCTTGTGCTCGAGATTCCCGAGCCGCGCCTGCTCGGCGCTGGTCAACCCCGCCAGGGTGTCCTCGAGGCGGGGATGACCCAGGGCGCCCAGGGTGTCGTCGATGCGCTCGAGCAGATCGCGGTCCAGCCGCAGCCGGCCATGGGTCAGCCGCGGGCCGGGCTCGATGTCGTGAGCCTCGCACCAGGCGACGACCTCCTCCACCACCCGGCTGCGGCGCTTGTCGACCTGGGCCACCCGGCGCAGGGAGCGGGCGGCATCGAGCAGCAGGGTGCGGGCGCGGGACGAGAGATGCATGGAGCCTCCGGTGGGCTGATTCAGGCCTCCAGTTGAAGGATGACGTCGTGGATCAGCCGCAGGTGGTTGAAGGGGCTGGCCTGGGTCTCCTGCTGGCGCAGCCGGAAGGCTCGCTGCTCCCCCCGCGGCAGCCCCTGGTACTCGGCGATGACCTGGAACAGCCAGATCTCCTCGCCCCAGTCGAACTCGCCCTCCTGCAGGTACTCGAGTGCGCTGCGCGGCTCACCGCCGCCATCCACCACCGCGAGATAGAAGCGCTCCACGTCCTCCTTGAGCGCCTGATGGCGGGCGGCGACGAGGGTGGCCGCCTGAATCTGTGCGGCGCCGGCGGCAGTCACCGGCTCGGAGCGCGTTGCTGGCCTGGGCAGGCGATGAAGCAGCCCGGCCAGGGTGCTGCTGTCGGCGTCGTGGTCCAGAGCGGCGGCACCGGCGGCGATCAGCGGCGCGGCGCGGTTGACCAGCGCCGGCACCTCGCTGCGCCGGGCGTAGTTGCCGGGCACGAAGCCGGGATGCTCGCGCAGGAAGGCGGCCATGCCGGCCACCAGGCGGCTGCGCGCCTGCTGCTGGCGGAAGCGTGCCAGCAGCTCGATCATCCGCCGCTGCACCTCGCGCAGGCTGGTGTAATGGCGGCTGAGCTGGTGCTGCAGGCCGCTCACCAGGAGCTTGCGCAGGGCGCCGTCGCCCCCTACCAGCTCGATCAACTCGGTGAAGTCGATCAGCGCCAGGCCGTCGAGCAGGCGCACGATCTGTTTCTGGGCCCGCTCGTTCTCGCGGATCTTGTCGCCCAGCCGGCTGACGAAGCCGAAGTCGCTGTTGAGGCGGCGCCACAGGCTGTCGATGGCGTCGGCGAAGCGGCCGTTGAGGTCGTCCACCTCCTGGCGCAGGCGCAGCAGCTGCTGCTCCTGGCGCCAGTAGTCGCCGGCATCCCGCGCCTCGCGGTAGCTCTGCACCAGGCTGCGCAGGAGCTCCAGGGACTCGGCGACGTCGGCGTTGACGTGGCGGCGGGTCTCGTCGGCCAGCATCTCGGCGATCAGCTCGCGCACCTTGGGGGCCAGCTTGACCCCGCCCTGCTCGTCCGGGCGCCACAGGATGCGCGCGGCGAGAAGCCGGTTCAGCGCGGTCTTGCTCAGCCCGGCCAGCGGCACCTCGTCCCGGGCGTAGCCGGCCATCAGCGTCTCGGCGTGCTTGCCGAGCAGCGCCAGCCGCTCGGTGCCGGTGCTGATCAGCCGGCTCTCCAGGGCGTGAGGGTCGCCGACGCCCCCCGTCACAGCAGGCTCTCCTGACCGGCCGGCGCCTGGTCATCGATGGGCAGGTGCTCCTCGTCGCGGATGAAGCGCACCAGGTCGATCAGGTAGTCGATCTTGGCGGTCACCACGTAGTACTGCCGGTCGGCGTGGGGCTGGAGCAGGTAGCCGTGCTCCCTGAGCCGCTTGAAGACCTGCTTGATCTGGGCGTCGAGCTGCTCGCTCTGGGAGCCGAAGAAGGGGTCGGTGGCGAGGCGCTCGAGGCGCTCGCGCAGGCCCTGGTTGTCCTCGCAGCGGGAACTGAAGTCCGCGGGCTTGAGCACGTCCCCCGCGGAGGCCAGGCCATCGCGCCCCAGGGTCTCCTGGACCAGCTGCAGCCACTCCAGCAGCGGCAGCAGGCTTGAGACCGTCTCGGCCAGCTGCCGGGAGAGCTGCTCCCGGGCGGCCTCGTCGAGCACGCGCCAGGCCAGAAAGTAGACGCTGCCCTCGTCGCTGGTGGCCAGGCGGCGGTTGAGCGGGCGCAGGTAGGCATCGAGCCGTTCGCGGGTCGCCTCGTCCTCGAGACGGCGAAAGGCGCTCTCGTCGCTCACCGCGCAGATGAACTCGCCGGCCAGCAGGCGTTCGAGCAGGGGGCCCAGCTCGACCATGGAAGGCGCCACCATGGCGCCTTCGCTGTGGATCATATCGCTCATGAGGCGGCCTCCTCGGCACGGGCCTGGAGGCGCTGGGCCAGGCGGCTCAGGCGCGGCTCGATGCGCTTGAGGCGGCGCTTCTCCGGGGCCGCCTCGTCGCGGTCGATCAGGTAGCGATTGTGGAACAGCAGCAGCACGTCCGACTCCGGGTTGGGGAAGGCGCCGACGATATGGATGCGGTTGTTGTCACAGGCGTCGAACAGTTTCTCGACGTTGTGATAGGCCAGGGTGCCGATCTCGTCGATGGGCCAGTGGATGGCGATCTCGGCCTGGCCCCGCAGCAGCCGGGTGAAGGCGAGCAGGAACTTGCACAGGATCAGGTAGGCCATGCCGTGGCTGGAGGACTCCAGCAGCTGGCGGTCGTTACGGATCACCAGGTCGGTGCCACCCTCATTGAGGTGCAGCTCCAGGCGCAGCAGGCTCTCGAAGCTGTACTGCTGGTCGCTACGCAACAGCTCCACCACGTCGGCCAGGGCATCGAGGTAGTCGTCACTGGGCAGCGGCTGGCCGGACTCCCGCCACTCCCGATAGCGCTGGGCAAAGCGCTTGAGCGGCTCCCAGAAGCCCAGCTCGTCGATGGTGGACTGGATCTTAACCTCGGCGCGGCCGATGCCCTCCAGCCGGAGGTCGTCGGCCACCTCGTCGGAGAGCCGCCGGCTCTGGGCGTTGATGCGGCGGTTGAGGTCGCGGAACACGGTGAAGAACTTGTCGAGGTCGTCGCTGAGGTTGCGCCCCTCTTGCAGCAGCTGCTGTTGCTGGCCCTCGAGCAGCTGGAGCATGTCGCGCAGCACCCCGAGCAGGCGGCGCGGGCCAGGATCCTCGAGCTTGGCGCGCTCGGTCTCCAGGGCGTCCTGGAAGTCGGCGCTGGCCCCCTTGACCAGCTCGACCTCGATCTTCTCGCAGCCGCGACGCAGCTCGTCGAGCTGGCGGGCGTGGTCGGCCAGCGCCTGGCGGGCGCGCTCGATGCGCTCGGCGGCATCGCCCGGCGCTTCGCCGCGGGGCTCGGCGGCGGGCGCCAGCGCCAGGTCGGCGAGCTTGTCGAGCAGCGGCACCAGGGTCTCCACCAGCGCCTGCTCGGCGTCGCGGCGGACCTTGAGCTCGCCCACCGCGGCCTGGTGCGCCTGGCTGGCCGCACGGAAGTCGGCCCTGTGCTTCTCGCGCTCGCGCTCCGCCGCCTGGCGTTCGCGGTCGAGCGACGCCTCCTTCTCTACCAGCCGGGGCTTGCGCTCGCCCCACTCCACGCGCATGAAGCGGGCGTAGTCGTCGAGCTCCTCGCGGCGCGCCTCGGTCGCACGGATGCGCTTGCCGAGGGCCTCGAGGCGGGTGCGGGTCTCTCCGAGGCGGACGGTGTCGACGCCCTGCTCGGCGAGCTCGCGATCGAAGGCGGCCTGCAGCTCCTCGCGCTGGCGGCGGTTCTCTTCCTTGAGCTCGCCGAGCTGACGGCGGTATTGCTGGATCTGCTGTTCGAAGCCGGACAGCCGACCCTGGTAGTCGGCGGTCAGCTCGAGGCCCTGGGCGCGGTGGGTCTCCGCCAGTGCCGCCAGGGCACGCTGTCGCTCCTCGCTCAACGCCTGCTGGGTCGCCTGCTGCTCCTCCAGGGCCGCGCGGCAGGCGAGCTGGCGGGCCTGCTGGGCGTTAGCGTGGCGCTCCTGGCACTGGCGACGGGCCTGCAGAGCGTACTCCACCTCCTCGCCGGCACGCCGGCTGGCGCTGCGCCCGCGATCGAGGCGCGCGGTGGCTTCCTGCACCGTGTCATGGCGCGCCCTGAGGGCCTTCTCCGCCGCCTGGATCGCCGCCTGGGCCTCGCCGAGCGCCTGCTCGGCGGCCTCGATCTCGGCCAGCAGGCTTGCCTCGTCCTGGGCGTAGTCGGGCAGCGCGATGGCGGAGAGGTCCAGCGCCAGGCCGAAGAGGTCGTCGCTGGCCTCGTCGTTGAACTGAGGCGCCAGGTCGCGACGCTCAAGCAGCGCCGGGGCGATCACCTTGCCGAGGGTCACTTCCCAGCCCGGGCGATGGTGACGCAGGAAGTGGCGCAGGCTGCCCTGGGCGGGGTCGCGCTGCACCCGCAGCGTCTCGAGGTGCGCCTCGGCCCGGGAGCGCTGCGCGCGGGCCAGCTCCAACTCGCGCTCGGCGACCTCCCGCGCCTGCCGGCGCTCATCCAGCTCGCTGCGCAGGCTGTCGACCGCCGCCGTGGCGGCCTGCTGCTCGCTGCGGGCCTGATCGACCCGCGCCTGGGCGAGCTCGGCCTCGCGGGCCTCCTCCGCGGTCTGGGCGGTGTGGGCCAGCTGCGCCTTGAGCTCGGAGAGCCGGGCGGTGCCCTGCTCCAGGCGGCTGCGGTAGTCGTCGTCCAGGGCCTGGCGGCGCGCCTGGTAGTCGGCCTCGAGGCGGCTCTGCGCCTCGCGCTGGGCCTCCAGGCAGCCCTCCTTCTCCTCGCCCAGGGCGTCGATCAGCGCCTGGATCTCGTCGCGGCGCTGCTCCAGCAGGTCGCCCAGCTCCACCAGGCGGGCCTCGAGCCGCGCCTTGCTCGCCTGGAACGCCTGCTCCATGAGTTCGAGGTGGTCACGCAGCTGCTGCTGCTGCTCACGCCACTGGGGCAGCGCCTTGAGGTCCTGCTCGAGGCCCGGCATGTCGGCCTCCTCATAGGCCTCGAAGCGGCGCTGCAAGTCGTCCAGGTCCCCGCGGGTCTTGTCCAGCTCGCTGTCGAGCTCGCTTGCACGATCGTTGAGGGCATCGCGGGTCTCGCGGTAGGCCTGCTCCTGGGCCTGGAAGTCGCGCTGGCGCTGGCCGAGCTCGGCCTCGAGGTCGGCCCGGGTGCGCTCGGCGCGGTGGCGGTCGGCTTCGAGCTGTGGCCTGAGCTGCCACAGCGAGGCCTCGAGGTCGGCGAGCTCGCGATCGAGGCTCTCGAGGGCGGCCAGGGAACGCTGCAGGGGGTCCAGGCGCATGGACTGGCGCATACGGGCGATCCACTCCCGCGCCTTGGTGTTGCGAATGCGGGTGACCGGCAGCTCGACGCCGTCCTCCTCGAAGATCGCCGCCAGCATGGTCTTGAGGGTGTCCATCTTGCCCTCCTTGGCGTGTACTGCCGAGACCAGCTTCTCCATATGGCGGATGCGCTGCCCCGGGCGCACCAGGCTGAAGCGGGCGGCCACCTGGCGCAGGCGCAGCCCGTCGCGGCTGTTGGCCCGGGGCTGGGCATCACCGACCTGGGTGAAGTCGTTCTGGATCACCGAGCGATATTCGGAGGTGGCGCCGAACTTGGGGGACAGCGAGACCCCCTGGCGACGCAGGCCGTTGGCCCACTGGGCGTAGTCCAGGGCCGTCACCCCGGCCTCACTCTCCACCAGGTAGTCCTCGGGCCGATAGGGCGCGCCGACGAAGCGGTACTCCACGCCGCCCTCGCTCCTGCGGGTCAGCACCGCCTGGCAGACATCCCCCTCCTCGCGGCGATACTCGTAGACGAGGTAGCTGTTGCGGTGGGGCAAGTAGAAGGCATCGAACTTGAGCCGGGTGCGTGGGACGACCCGGTTGGGCAGCTCGCCGTAGAACACCGGCACCAGGCGCTGCAGGGTCGTCTTCCCCGAGGCGTTGGTACCGCAGATGTTGGTGTGGCCATCCACACTGAGTTCGACCACGCCGTCCAGGTGGCCGTGAATCATCACGATGCGTAGCAGCTGGGCCATGCCGCGTCCTTGATGCTTGCCGTTGGGATCGAGGCCTGGCGGTCGGCGCCGGGCGATCCTGTGCCTTTTGGAAACGGCAAAGTATGCTGCAAAGCAGGGGGTGACACAAAGACGAAAGGGGACGGGCGGGAGGTCAATCGAGGGGGCGAAGCGGACGGCTCGAACGGATTGGTCGTCTCAGCCGTAAAGCGTCGGGGGCCCTCCCTGGCCCTGCGCCATCATCGTGTCAAACGCTGATAATCAGACGATGTAGGCGCGAATGGCGTCACTGGCGGCGCGCTGCGCCATGGCGGTGGTGGCCCAGTACTCGAGCACTTCGCTGTCCAGAACGATCGCTTGGGTGGAAGTTGACATGGCGTGTCTCCTTGGTAGGGAAAATACTATATAACCCAGGATTTTCGACATTTCAATGCGCGGAATCAATTTCCATATTGTTGCGTGAGCGTAACGATTTTTAACGAAAACAGCCCGTTACGCCAGAATCGCAAACAACATCAGCGAGTTGCCCTCTCCCCATTGAGAGTCATCAGGAGCCATCGTGACCCATCGCCTGGCCGCCCAGCGGCTCAGAAACGCCCTGCAGCACCTGCTGATCCTGGCCGGTCTGGCCCTGCTGCTGGCGGTGCCCGGCTACCTGCTGGCGGGCGCCTTCGGGGTGGCCTGGGCCTTCGGTCTGGTAGCGCTGACCCTCTATCTGGGCGGGCGCATCCCACCGCGCCTGGCGCTCGCCCGCGCCAATGCCGGCCTGCTGCGCCGTCACCAGGCGCCGGCGCTCTACCGGGTGCTGGATCTGCTCTATCGCCGTGCAGGGATTCGCGCCGAACCCCAGCTCTTCTACGTGCCGTCGGCGGACCTCAACGCCTTCGCCGTGGGGGACGCCCGCGAGGGGGGCATCGCCCTCACCGACGGCCTGGTGCGCACCCTCGACCTGCGCCAGCTGGCCGGGGTGCTGGCCCACGAGGTGAGCCACCTGCGCCACGGGGATACCCGGGTCATGTCCATGGCGGCGACCATGACGCGCCTGACCATCTGGGGCGCCTTCCTGGTGCAGCTGGGGCTTGTGCTGATGCTGCCCATGGTGCTGGCCGGAGAGCTCAGGATGCCCTGGCTGGAGCTGCTGGTGGTGGCCCTGGCGCCTTCGGCCAGCACCCTGCTGCAGCTGGCGTTGTCGCGCAACCGGGAGTTCACCGCGGACCTCGAGGCGGCTGCGCTGACCCGGGATCCGCTGGGCCTGGCCGGGGCCCTTCAGGTGCTGGAGCGCCGCCAGGGGCTGTGGCTGTCGGCCCTGCTGCTCGGTGGCCGCCCGCCGGGCTGGTTCCGCCTGCTGCAGACCCACCCGCCCACCGACGAGCGCGTCCGCCGGCTGCTCGCCCTGGCCCGACTCCAGCCGCCGCGGCCCTCCTCCCCCCGCCCCCATCGCCCCGATAAGGGGCTGGTGGTGAACCGGCCGTCGCCCCTGGGACACCGCCACTGGCTGGGGCGCAGGCCAGGGCGGTAACGCAAGAGGCGACCCCGAAGGGTCGCCTCTTGATCGCGCCAGGGCCCCGCTCTGCGAGGGGCCTTCGGCTTATTCGGCTGGCATCTGCTGCTGTTGCATCTGCTCCTGCATCTGGCGCATCTGCGCCTCCTGCTCCTCGGCCAGGCGCTCGAGCTCGTCGCGCTGCTCCGCGGTCAGGGTGGACTGGATGCGGGCCTGCATCAGGGCGCTCTCGGCGGTCATGTCACCAGTGAGCTGGCCGAGCCGCTCGGCGTCACGGCGAATGGCGGCCTCATCGAACTCCGGGCCGATCTGCTCGTGGATCTGCATCTGCACGCCCTGGGCCTCGGCCTGCAGCGACTGCAGCCGCTCCTGGCCATCGGTCAGCAGCGCGACCAGCTCCTGCTCCTGGCTGTCGTCCAGATTCACCAGCTCGTCGAGCTGGGCCACCTGCTGTTCGGCGCTGGGCGCGCCCTGGGGCATCTGCTGGGCCACGGCGGGGGCGGCCAGGGCGAAGGTCAGGGCAAGGGCGCTGCTGCCGATCACGGCGAGGGGCTTGGCAAATGTCATGCAATCTCCTGAAAAATCATGGGTATCCAATGACCCTAGCATGCCGCTGGTGGAGATGACACCCCGCACCCCACGGCGAGTTGCGCTAGAATCCCGAGCCATTCCCGAGACAGCAGCGGAGCCATCCCGTTCACCATGAAATATATCGGAGCCCACGTCAGCGCCGCGGGCGGCGTCGATCAGGCGGTACTGCGCGCCGTCGAGATCGGCGCCAACGCCTTCGCCCTGTTCACCAAGAACCAGCGCCAGTGGAACGCCAAGCCGCTGGATGATGCCACCGTCGAGGCGTTCCGTGCCGCCTGCCGCCGGCACGGCTTCGGCCCGGGGCAGATCCTTCCCCACGACAGCTACCTGATCAACCTCGGCCACCCGGAAGCGGAGGGCCTGGCCAAGTCCCGGGCGGCCTTCGTCGACGAGATGCAGCGCTGCGAGCGGCTAGGCATCGACCTGCTCAACTTTCATCCGGGCAGCCACCTGAAGAAGATCAGTGAGTCCGAGTGTCTCGCTCGCATCGCCGAGTCGATCAACGAGGCGCTGACCCGGACCCGCGGCGTCACCGCGGTGATCGAGAACACCGCCGGCCAGGGCAGCAACCTGGGCTGGCGATTCGAGCATCTGGCCGAGATCATCGAGCAGGTGGAGGACAAGGGTCGCGTCGGCGTCTGCCTCGATACCTGCCACGCCTTCGCCGCCGGCTACGACCTGCGCAGCGCCGAGGCGACCACCGCCATGCTCGACGAGTTCGAGCGGGTGGTGGGCATCGAGTACCTCAAGGGCATGCACCTCAACGACGCCAAGAGCGAACTCGGCAGCCGGGTCGACCGCCACCACAGCCTGGGCCAGGGCAATATCGGCCTTGCCTGCTTCACCACCCTGATGCGCGATGCGCGCACCGACGGCATCCCCCTGGTGCTGGAGACCATCGAGCCGGCCATCTGGGCCGAGGAGATCGCCTGGCTGCGCGCCCAGCAGGAGGCACCATGACGACGGGTTCATCGCCGATCGGCATTCGCGCCTACGATCCCGCCGACTGGCCCGCCGTCTGGGCGATGCTCGAGCCGGTATTCCGCGCCGGGGAGACCTACGCCGTGCCCCGCGACATCGGCGAGCAGGACGCCCACCGGATGTGGGTCGAGCTGCCCCGGGCGGTGCGGGTGGCGGTCGATGCGCAGGGCACCCTGCTCGGCACCTACTACCTCAAGGCCAACCAGGCCGGCCCCGGCAACCACGTGGCCAACTGCGGCTATATCGTCGCCGCGCAGGCCCGCGGCCTCGGCGTCGCCGGTCGGATGTGCGAGCACTCCCTGGGGCTGGCTCGCGAGCTCGGCTTCAGCGCCATGCAGTACAACCTGGTGGTGGCCACCAACGAGGTGGCGGTCAAGCTGTGGCAGAGGCACGGCTTCGCCATCGCCGGCACCCTGCCCCGGGCCTTTCGCCACCCCGTGCACGGCCCGGTGGACGCCCACGTGATGTATCGGCTGCTGTAGCCGTCGCCGAAGCCATTGACCGGCCTCCCCGGGGCGGTGCATGCTCGGCAGGGCATCGAACCGCAAGACGCTGACACTACAAAGGAAACCAATAATGAAAGGCTTCGTACGCAGCACGCTGGCCATGGGCATCTCGCTTGCCATGATGGCCTCCGCCAACGCCTCCGAGTTCGCCGAGATGGACCCAGTCACCCTGCGCCTGGCCCACGTGGTCAACGAGCAGGACGGCTTCCATATCGCCGCCGTGAAGTTCCAGGAGCTGGTCCAGGAGCGCACCGAGGGTGCGGTCTCCGTGGACCTCTACCCCAACGCCAGCCTGGGCGACGAGCGCACCCTGCTCGAGGGCATGCAGATCGGCACCGTGGACATGGGGGTGATCACCAACGGTCCGGTGGCCAACTTCGTCGAGGAGATGGCGGTCTTCGAACTGCCCTTCCTGTTCCCGAGCCCCGAGGCCGCCTACGAGGTGCTCGACGGCCCCATCGGCCAGGAGCTCCTCGACAAGCTCGCCGAGGTCAACCTCAAGGGCCTGGCCTACGCCGAGCGCGGGTTTCGCAACCTGACCAACAGCGAGCGTCCGGTATCGAGCCCCGACGACCTCGACGGCCTGCGCATCCGCGTGATGGAAAACCCGGTCTACACCGACACCTTCCGCGAGCTCGGCGCCAACGCCATCCCCATGGCCTGGACCGAGGCGCTGACCGCCATGCAGCAGGGCACCATCGACGGCCAGGAGAACCCGGTCAACGTCATCCACTCCTTCAAGCTCAACGAGACCCAGGCGCACATGACGCTGACCCGGCACACCTATGCACCGGCGCTCTTCGTGATGGGCATGCCGAGCTGGAACCAGCTGCCCGAGGCCGCCCAGGAGGTGCTGGTGCAGGCCGCCCAGGAGGCCGCCGAGCATGAGCGCCGCGTCAACGCCGAGATGGAGGCGGAGCAGCTGGCCGAACTGCGCGAGGCGGGCATGCAGATCATCGACGATGCCGACCTCGAGGCCTTCCAGGCCGCCGTGGCGCCGGTCTACGAGAAGTACGGCGAGCAGTTCGGCGACTATCTCGAGCGCATCCGCGAGGCGCTGGAATAAGTGAACCCGCTTGCGCGCTACCTGCTGCGACCCCTGCAGTGGAGTGAGCGCGCCCTCGACGCCGTCATGCAGCCCGTGGTCTTCGCGGGCATGGCGGCGTTGATCGGCGTGATCACACTGCAGATCGTCTCGCGGGTCTTTTTCACGGCGGTGGGCTGGACCGAGGAGGTCGCCCGCTTCCTGCTGGTGTGGATCACCTTCCTCGCCGCCACCCTCGCCTTCCAGCGCGGGCGCCATATCGCCGTGACCTTCGTGGTGGACGCCCTGCCGCTGCGCCTGCGCCAGCTCGCGCGCATCGCCGCGGTGCTGGTGGCGCTGGGCTTCATGGTCGCGCTGGTGGTGATCGGCCATCGCTACATGCAGGTGCAGAGCTTCCAGAAGTCCGCCTCGCTGCGCCTCTCCATGACCTATGTCTACGCCGTCATCCCGCTCTCGGCGGCGATCATGGCCTGGTACGCCCTGGTCGACCTGCTGGAGCTGCTGATCCAGGGGCCGGATGCCGCCCGCGACGATGACAAGGGTGGCAGCGGCACAGCCGAGGAGCCTCTGCCATGACCGGCGTGCTGTTCCTGCTCTTCTTCCTCTTCATGCTGCTGGGGGTCCCCATCGCCCTGGCCATCGGCGCCAGCACCCTGCTGGCCCTGAACGCCCAGGGCGTGCCGCTGATGGTGGTTACCCAGCAGATGTTCCAGGGCATCAACTCATTCGCCCTGGTGGCGGTGCCCATGTTCATCCTTGCCGGGGACCTGATGGCCCAGGGCAAGGTGAGCGAGAAGCTGGTCGACTTCGCCGATGCTCTGTTCGGCTTCCTCAAGGGCGGGCTCTCCATCGTCTCGGTGGGCGCCGGCATGTTCTTCGCAGCGATCTCGGGCTCCGGCGCCGCCACCACCGCCGCGGTGGGCTCGAGCCTGGTGCCGGAGCTGCGCAAGAAGGGCTACGACCCGGCCTCGGCGGCCAGCCTGATCGCCGCCAGCGGCACCATCGGCGTGGTGATCCCCCCCTCGGTGCCGATGATCATCTACGCGGTGATCGCCCAGCAGTCGGTCTCGAAGCTGTTCCTGAGTGGCATCCTGCCGGGGATCGCCATGGGGCTGGGACTCGGCACCATCGCCATCGTCCAGGCCTACCGCCGCAACTACCCCCGCGGCACCGAGCTCTCGCTGGCCACCATCTGGCGCACCTTCCTGAGCGCGAGCTGGGGACTCATGACCCCGGTGATCATCCTGGGCGGCATCTTCTCGGGGATCTTCACCCCCAGCGAGGCGGCGGTGGTGGCGGTGAACTACGCCCTGCTGGTGTCGCTGTTCGTCTACCGCGACCTCGGCCTTGCCGACGTCTACCGCATCCTGATCCGCTCGGCGATCACCACCTCGGTGATCATGCTGGTGATCGCCACCTCGGCGGTGCTGAGCTGGACCCTCTCCAGTTGGCAGGTGCCCGGCGCCATCGCAAGCGCCGTGCTCTCGCTCTCCACCGACCCGCTGGTGATCATGCTGCTGATCGTGGCGGTGATCCTGCTCACCGGGGTCTTCATCGAGACTGCCAGTGCGCTCATCATCCTCACCCCGGTGCTGCTGCCGCTGGTGACCCAGCTCGGCATCGACCCGATCCACTTCGGCATCATCATCGTGATGGGGCTCGCCATCGGGATGATCACCCCACCGGTGGCGATCAACCTCTACGTCGCCTCCTCGGTGACCCAGCTGCCGCTGGAGCGCATCACCCGGGCGATCCTCCCCTATCTGCTGGGGCTGATCGCGGTGCTGCTGCTGGTGGTCTACGTGCCGATACTCGCGGGCTGGTCCGGCGCCTGAGCGGCGCCGGATGTCACGCCCTGGCGCTCACCCCAGCACCTTGCCGGGGTTGAGCAGGCCATGGGGGTCTAGGGCCTGCTTGAGCAGGCGCATGGTGGCGATCTCCGTCTCGCTGCGACTGAGGCTCAGGTAGTCGCGCTTCTCCAGGCCGATGCCATGCTCGGCAGAGATCGAGCCGCCGATCTCGGCCAGCGGCGCATAGACCAGCTGCTCCACCGCCCGACGGCTCTCGGCGCCGCCGTCTCGCACCGTGATCATCAGGTGCAGATTGCCGTCGCCCAGGTGGCCGAAGGTGACCAGCCGCGCGACCCCGGGCCAGGCCTCGGCCAGGCGCTGCTCCAGCGCCTCCACATAGGCCTCCATGGCGGGAATCGGCAGGCTGACGTCGAAGGAGAACATCGGATTGAGCGTGCGCACCAGCACCTCGATGTCCTCGCGGATCGCCCAGATCGCCTGGCGCTGGGCCTCGGAGCTCGCCAGCACCGCGTCGGTGATCAGCTCCGCCTCGAAGGCCTCCTCCAGCAGCGCCTGGAACTGCTCGGCGTCGTGCTCGGCGTCCATGCCCTGGCTCTCGAGGATGGCGTAGAAGGGCGAATCGGTGGCCAGCGGCGGGGTATGGGCGCCGCTCTCCTCGGTCATCAGCCGGTAGTGGCTGTTCCACAGCGCCTCGAAGGCGCTCAGCCCGATGCGCAGGGGCGCCAGGTTGAGCAGGCTGGTCAGCGCCGCGAAGCTGGGTACCGCCACCAGGGCGCACTGCTCGCTGGCCAGGGCCGGCTGCAGGCGCAGCACGGCACGGGTGACGATGCCGAGCGTCCCCTCGCTGCCGATGAAGAGCTGCTTCAGGTCGAAACCGGCGTTGTTCTTGAGCATGTGATTCATGGAGCTCAGCACGCGGCCGTCGGCCAGCACCGCCTCGAGCCCCAGCCCCAGCACCTGCTGGCGCATCATGCCGTAGCGGATCACCCGGATGCCGCCAGCGTTGGTGGCGATGTTACCGCCGATGGTGCAGGAGCCTCGGGCGCCCAGGTCCAGCGGGAACTGCATGCCGATCTCGGCGGCGGCCTCCTGGACCCGCTGCAGCGGCGCCCCGGCCTGGACGGTGAGGGTGCCACCCACCGGGTCGATCGCCTCGATGGCGCTCATGCGCTCCAGGGAGATCGCAAGCTCACTGGGCGCCGCCACCGCACCGTGCACCACCCCGGTCAGGCCGCCGTGGGTGACCACCGGCTGGCGAGCCGCATGGCAGAGGGCCATGACGCGGCTGAGCTGCTCGGTATTCCCGGGTCGCACGATGGCCGCGGCCTCGCAGGGGGCCGAGGTGAACCAGTCGACGCTGCGCTGGCGCACGGCCTCACCGGTCAGAAGGTTCTCGGGGCCGACGATCTCGGCGATCTCATCAAGCAGTTGCTGCATGGTGGATTCCTGTAATGCCTTGTTCTGCCGTCATTCTCCCCCAACCCTCTTCCCAGGGCGAGCGGCGATGGGTAATGTCGACAGGCCGCGGGCCCTGGCCGCCCGACTCTCCCGACACTGCCATCAAGGATGCCGCATGCTCTCCAAGCGCTCGACCCTGCTCGCGACCCTGCTGTTCGGCCCACTGCTGCTCGCCGGCTGTACCACTTACACCTTTCCCGACGGTAGCCAGGAGACCCTGTGGGGCGTGCCCACCGACGACGAGACGCTGACCCGCGAGGAGCGCGACCGCCAGGCGCCCCGCTACCGGGTGCCCGGCGAGATGCCGGAGTAATCCTGCGGGGCGGGCCCTCAGGCGGTGGAGAGGGCCTGCCCCCTGACGAGGACCACGCTGAGGTTGTTGGCGGGCATATCCATGACTCGCTCGAGCTCGAGGCCATGGCACGTCGCCTCGGCCACGACCGCCTCGAGGTCGCGCACGCCCCAGCGCGGATCGTGGCGCCTGAGGCTGGCGTCGAAGGCGGCGTTGCTGGGCGCTGTGTGCTCGCCGCCCCGCCGATAGGGACCGTAGAGATAGAGCGTGCCGCCCGGCACCAGGCGCTCACCGGCGCGAGCCATCAACGCCTCGGTGACCGCCCAGGGCGAGATATGCAGCAGGTTGATGGCCACGATGGCGTCGAAGGACTCTGCCGGCCAGCCGTCGGGCTCGGTGGCGTCGAGATGCCGCGGCGCGGCCAGGTTGGGCAGCGCCGCCGTCTCGCGCCAGGCGGCGATGGAGGCCAGCGCCTCGTCGGTGGGATCGCTGGGCTGCCAGTGCCAGCCGGGCATGGCGCCGGCGCAGTAGAGGGCATGTTCGCCGCTGCCGCTGGCCACCTCCAGTATACGGGCCCGCTCGGGCAGGACCTGGCGCAGCACCTTGAGGATCGGCTGGCGGTTGCGGGCCGCGGCGGGACTGTGGAGACGGGCATCGCTCATGGTGACTCTCGGTCGAGGGAGGAATCGCTACTTCTTTCTGCCCCGGGGCTTGCCGACCACGCCGCCCTTGGGTCCCGGCCCCGAGGAGCGCCCGCCCCTGGCCGGCCCTGCTCCGGGTTTCCGGGTGCCAGAGGGCTTGGCGCCGGCCTTCTTCGGGCTCCCCGCCCTGGCGCTCGGCGTCTTGCCGCCCGCTCCCTTGGCACCCGCCACCTTGCCACCTGCGGCCTTGCCCGGGGGCGCGCTGCCGCCTGACGCCTTGCGCCTACCGGGCTTACCGCTGGCCGGCTTGCCGCCGGCAGCCGTGCCACCCTCGCCGCGGCGCGGCGTACCGCCCTGCCGCCCCCCCGCCCCGGAGCTCGCTGCCTTGCCGGTCCCTGCCCTGCCACCCTGGCGCCGGGCAGAGCGGCGGCCGGGGGACTGGGCCTCGGAGGTGGAGTGCTCGGTCATGGCGAGGATCGTCGACACCTCGGCGGGCGTCAGGTCCCGCCAGTCGCCCTCGGCGAGCCCCTTGAGGGTGACGTTCATGATGCGCAGACGCTCCAGCTTGACCACCTCGTAGCCGAACACCTCGCACATGCGGCGAATCTGGCGGTTCAAGCCCTGGACCAGGGTGATGTTGAAGACGAAGCGGGACTCCTTGACCACCGGGCACTTCTTGGTGACCTCTCCGAGGATCGGCACGCCACCTCCCATCCCGGCGATGAAGTCATCGGTGATGGGCTTGTTGACGGTGACGCGGTACTCCTTCTCGTGCTGGTTGCTCGCCCTCAGGATGCGGTTGACCAGGTCGCCGTTGTTGGTCAGGAAGATCAACCCCTGGGAGTCCTTGTCCAGCCGGCCGATGGGGAAGATGCGCGCCCCATGGCCGACGAAGTCGACGATATTGGCCTTCTCGCTCGGCTCGGTGGTGCTGACGATGCCCACCGGCTTGTTGAGGGCGATGAAGACCAGGTCCTCCTCTTCCAGCTCCAGCGGCTCGACGAGCTGGCCGTTGACCTTGACCACGCTGCCCGGGAAGACCTGGTCACCGGGGGTGGCGCGCCTGCCGTCGATGCGCACGTTGCCCTGTTCGATGTAGCGGTCGGCTTCTCGTCGCGAGCACATGCCGCTTTCGCTGATGTACTTGTTGATCCGCTTGGAGAGGGTCTGGGCCATGGGACGCGTCCGGAACGTGGGGTGAAAGGGCCGAGGTGGCGAGGCTATCAGCCCGGCAGTGTAAGGGCTGACCCGGCTGACGGCCAGCCGACGAGGAAGGGCCTAGCCTGCTCCGCAGCACGCCTTGAGCTTGCGACCGCTGCCGCAGGGGCAGGGTTCGTTGCGGCCGGGCTTGAGGCGGCTCAGCGTGGGGCGTCCCTCCAGGTAATACCACCGTCCGGCCTCCCTGCGAAAGCGCGAGGCCTCCTCCAGCACCCCGAAGCGCCGCCCCTCACGGAAGGTGGCGCGGAAATGCACGTGACCGCTATCGCCGTCTTCGTTGCTCTCCAGCACCTCGAGGCGCAGCCAGCGGGTGGTCGGATCCGGGGCGAGCTCGGCCGGGCGAGAGCTGGCATGCCAGCTCTCCAGCAGGTAGCCGGTGAGATCCAGGCAGAAGGCGCTGTAGCGCGAGCGCATCAGCGCCTCGGGGGTAGGCGCCGGCTCCCCGGCGTGGTAGCGGCCACAGCACTGGGCCAGGGACTGGCCGCTGCCGCAGGGACAGGCGGGGCGTGCGTGGGTCATCACGGTTCCTCGTCGGGGTTTTCGCCCCATGTTAACAGGGCCCTGCGACCGCCTCGACTCCGCTCTCATCCCCCTTGTGCTCAATGAATTGGCGCGTCAACCTGTCCTGGATCATTGCACTGCAACATGCTGTATGCTAGTTCTCTGGAAGTACCCGCCCACCAGCGCCGGAGGTAGAGGATGACCGACCCAAAACGCAGCGAGACCACCGCCTGGCACGCCCTGGCCGCCGACGAGGCTCTCGAGCGCCTCGACAGCTCGACCGATGGGCTTGCCGCCAGCGACGCCGAGCGGCGCCTCAAGGAGTATGGCCCCAACGAGCTCAAGCAGGCGGAGGCACGGCCCTGGTGGAAGCGGCTGCTGGAGCAGTTCAACAATATCCTGATGCTGGTGCTGATCGTGGCGGCCATCGCCAGCCTCGCCCTGGGCCACACCCTGGATGCCGGGGCGATCTTCGGGGTGGTGCTGATCATCGCCCTGATCGGCTTCATCCAGGAGGGCAAGGCGGAGCAGGCCCTGGAGAGCATCCGCCAGATGCTCTCCCCCCAGGCCAATGTGCTGCGTGACGGCAAGCGCCAGACCATTCCCGCCGAGGAACTGGTGCCCGGTGATATCGTGCTGGTGGAGAGCGGCGACCGGGTGCCGGCGGACCTGCGCCTGCTGGAGGCGCGGCGCTTTCGCACCGAGGAGGCGTCGCTGACCGGTGAATCCACCCCGGTGGACAAGAACACCGAGGCGACCGCGGAGGACGCCGACCTGGGCGACCGCACCAGCATGGCCTTTGCCAGCACCATCGTGGTCCAGGGCAACGCCCGGGGCCTGGTGGTGGAGACCGCCGCCAACACCGAGATCGGCCGCATCTCCGAGATGCTGCGCGGCGTCGAGAAGCTCAAGACGCCGCTGCTGCGCCAGATCGACCGCGCCGGGCAGGTGCTGGCCCTCTTCATCCTCGCCGCGGCGGTGCTTACCGGCACCTTCGGGGTGCTGGTTCACGCTCAGCCCCTGGGCGACATGTTCATGGCGGCGGTGGGCCTCGCCGTGGCGGCGATCCCCGAGGGGATGCCCGCCATCGTCACCATCGGTCTGGCGCTCGGCGTGCAGACCATGGCGAAGAAGAACGCCATCATCCGCCGCCTGCCGGCGGTGGAAACCCTGGGCTCCATCTCCACCATCTTCTCCGACAAGACCGGCACCCTGACCCGCAACGAGATGACCGCCCAGGCCATCTGGCTACCGTCCGGGGAGGTGCGCATCGAAGGGATCGGCTTCGCCCCGGAGGGGAGCTTCCACCGCGTCAGCGACGGCGAGCCCGACCGCGAGGCGCTGGACCTGGACGAGGATCATGCCCTGCGCCACTTCCTCAAGGTGGGAGTGCTCTGCAACGACGCCGAACTGGGCGAGGAGCAGGGCCGCTGGAAGATCCACGGCGACCCCACCGAAGGGGCCCTGGTGGTCGCCGCCGCCAAGGCGGGGCTGACCACCGACGAGCTGCGCGGCAAGCACGACCGCCACGACGCCATCCCCTTCGAGTCCGAGCGCAAGTACATGGCCACCCTGCACAAGCTGGAGGGCGAACAGCTGCTGCTGGTCAAGGGCGCGCCGGACCGCCTGCTCGAGATGTGCCACAGGGTGCGCGACGACGGCAACGACATCGAGCTCGACGTCGGCCTCTGGGAGGAGCGCATCAACGACCTCTCATCCCGGGGCCTGCGCGTGCTGGCGCTGGCAGAGAAGCGGGTCCGCGACATCCATGAACTGGCCGACGAGCACGCCGAGGAGGAGCTGGTGCTGCTGGGCCTGGTGGGGCTGCTCGACCCGCCGCGGGACGAGGCCATCGAGGCGGTCAAGGAGTGCCTGGCCGCCGGCATCCGCCCGGTGATGATCACCGGCGACCATGCGGTGACGGCACTCGCCATCGCCAGGCAGCTGGGCTTCGCCCACACCGAGCGCGCTATCACCGGCCGCGAGATCGAGGCGATGTCCGATGCCGAACTCGAGGAGGTGATCCTGGAGGTGGACGTCTTCGCCCGCGCCGCGCCGGAGCACAAGCTGCGCCTGGTGAAGGCGATGCAGGCCCGCGGCGGCATCTGCGCCATGACCGGCGACGGGGTCAACGACGGCCCGGCCCTGAAGCGTGCCGATGTGGGCGTGGCCATGGGCATCCAGGGCACCGAGGCCGCCAAGGAGGCCGCCGAGATGGTGCTGGCCGACGACAACTTCGCCACCATCGTCGGCGCCATCCGCGAGGGGCGCAAGGTCTACGACAATATCCGCAAGACCATCACCTTCATCCTGCCCACCAACGGCGGCCAGGGCCTCGCCATCATGCTCGCCGTGCTGGCCGGCTCCACCCTGCCGGTGACCCCGCTCCAGGCGCTCTGGGTCAACATGGTGGTGGCGGTGACCCTGGGCCTGGCGCTCGCCTTCGAGCACGCCGAGAAGGACATCATGACCCGCAAGCCCCGGGACCCCGACGCCTCCCTGCTCGACCTCTTCCTGCTGTGGCGGGTGGTGTTCGTCTCGATGCTGCTGCTGGTCGGCGTCTTCGGCATGTTCAGCTGGATCCAGGCCCAGGGCGGCAGCGTGGAGCTCGCCCGCACCGGCGCGGTCAACATGCTGGTGATGGGCAGCGCCGCCTACCTGATCAACAGTCGCTACCTGCTGCGCAGCACCCTCTCCTTCGCGGGGATCTTCGGCAGCCGCCCGGTGTGGGGCTCCATCGGCACTATCGTGGCGCTGCAGCTGGCCTGGACCTACCTGCCCTTCATGCAGGTGATCTTTGCCAGCGAAGGGCTCGGCCTCGGCCACTGGGGCGTGATCGTCGCCGGCAGCCTGGCCATCTACCTGATCGTGGAACTCGAAAAGCGGGTGCTGCGCGCCCGGGGCGTCAGCGGCCAGGCCACCGCCAACCACGGCCAGGGCGGTCACACCGGGCTTGAGTCCGGCTAGGCGCCGAATCCCGCGACAGCGGCACGGACCTGGCCCATGCTGGAAGTCGAGCCAGGGAGAGAGACCATGCCGCTGCTACTGCTGTTACTGACCCTGCTGGGGCTGCCGATCGCCGTGGCGATCCTGGCCCTGATACGCACGGCGCGCCTGCAGCGCCGAGTGGAGGCACTGGAGGCGGCGCTGCTGCGGCGCACGGCGCGGGACGCGAGCGTGGCGCCGGAGGGCGCCCGCGACCCTGCCCCGGGCGCACCCGCCACGCCCGCCGCCCCCTCTGCCGCGGAGCCCGCCACGCCGCGTCGAGACGGCTGGCGCGAGCCCGACCGCGCCGCACCGGCCGCCGCGCCCCGCCAGGCGAGTCGCCTCGGCACGCTCCTCACCGACCGGGCGGCCAGGCTCAAGGCCACTGCCTGGCGCTGGCTCACCGAGGGCAATGTGCCGGTCAAGGTGGGGACCCTGGTGCTCTTCGCCGGCCTGGCGGCGCTGATCCGCCACGCCACCGAGGAGGGCTGGCTGACCCTGCCGCCGGCGCTGCGACTGGCCGGCATCGCCCTGCTGGCCCTCGGAGCACTGGGCTTCGGCTGGCGCCAGCGCCAGGCGCGCCGCGTCTTTTCCCTGAGCCTTCAGGGCGGCGCCGTGGGTATCCTGCTGATGGTGATCTTCGCCGCCGCCCAGCGCTTCGGCCTGGTGCCGCTG
This sequence comes from Halomonas alkalicola, assembly GCF_030704205.1. NCBI lineage: Bacteria > Pseudomonadati > Pseudomonadota > Gammaproteobacteria > Oceanospirillales > Halomonadaceae > Halomonas > Halomonas alkalicola. The sequence continues at coordinate 328,821 of NZ_CP131913.1, forward strand.
CCCCTAGCCTTCGCCCTGAGCGTGATCCTGGTGGCCGGGCTCTGTGTGCTGGCGGTGCTGCAGAACGCCCTGGCCCTGGCGGTGCTGGGCAGCCTGGCGGGCTTCCTGGCACCGCTGTGGCTGACCTCCGGGCGCGGCGACCCGGCGGTGCTGTTCGGCTACTAGCCCCTGCTCAACCTGGGAATCTTCGCCATCGCCTGGTACCGCCCCTGGCGCCTGCTGAACCTGCTGGGGTTCCTGGCCACCTTCGTGATCGCCACCGCCTGGGGCGTGCTCGCCTACCGCCCCCAGGACTACGCCATCGCCCAGCCCTTCCTGGCCCTCTTCTTCCTGATCTATCTGGTCATCCCGATCCTCTACGCCCGCCGCCGCCCCCCGAGTCGCACCGGGCTGATGGATGGCCGGGTGGTCGACGGCAGCCTGGTCTTCGCCACCCCCCTGGTGGCCTTCGGCCTGCAGGCGGCGCTGCTGGAGGGTGCCCGCCTGCCGCTGGCCTTCTGCGCCCTGGGCCTGGGGCTCCTCTACACCCTGCTCGCCGCGCTGCTGCGGCGGCGCCCGAGCCTTCGTCCGCTCGGGGAGGCCCACGCCGTGCTGGCGGTGGGGCTGGCCACCCTGGCGGTACCCCTGGCGCTCTCGGCCCGGGTCAGCGCCAGCATCTTCGCCGTCGAAGGGGCCGCCCTGATCTGGCTGGGCCTGCGCCAGCACCGCCTGCTGCCGCAGCTGACCGGCGCGGGGCTTCAGCTGCTGGCGGGCGTCGTCCTGATCCTGAGCCTGCCCTTCCAGCGCCCGGAGACGCTGGCATTGGCCAACCCCACCTTCATGGCGGGGGCCCTCGTCGCGGCCTCCGGCCTCGCCTCGGCCTGGTGCCTCCGGCACCGGGGCCGCTCCCGCTGGGCGCTGGGGGCCTACCTGTGGGGGCTGGCCTGGTGGCTGGGGATCGCCCTCCAGGAGATCGGCCGCTTTGCCCCTTCCCACCTCGCCAACGACTGGCGCCTGGCGCTGCTCGCCCTCACCGGTGCGCTGATCGCCGAATTCCACCGTCGTCACCCCGCACCGGCCCTGGCCTGGAGCCTGGCCGCCGGCCTGCTCGCCACCCTCCCGCTGCTGGCGGCTCCCCTGGTGGCGCCGCACTCAAGTCCCGTTACCCTGAGTCAGCTCGCGCCCTGGGGCTGGGCCCTGGTGGTGATCCTGGGGGACCGGCAGCTCCGGGTGCTGCGGCTGACCGCCGTCGGCGAGCCCCACCGTCGCGAGCCCGGGGCCTTCGCCCAGGGGGCCTGGCTCTGGGCCCTGGCACTCTTTCTCACCGGGGCGCTGCTGGCCGCCCTGCCGCCTCCCCTCGGTGAGGGCTGGCGGCTGGCGGCGGCGCTGCTGCCCTGGCTCGGCCTGCTCGCCCTGCTGCTTCTGCACCCGCCCCTGCTCCTGGCGGCCATGCTGCCGCGAGCCCAGGCGTGGCGGCCGGCACTGGCGGCTAGCCTCGCCCTGGCCCTGGCGGCACTCTGGCTCCTGCTCCTCGGCAGGCCCGGAAGCCCTGCGCCGCTGACCTGGTGGCCGCTGCTCAATCCGCTGTTCCTGGCCCAGGGGGCCAGCCTGCTGGTGCTCTGGCGGCTACAGCGGGACCCGATCTGTCCCGCCCGGCTGCAGGAGCGAGGCGTCCTGGCCCTGGCACTGGCCGCCTTTGCCCTGCTCTCCCTGGAGGTGCTGCGCGGCGCCCACCTGCTCGACCTCGGCCCCTGGTCGCCGTCCCTGCTGGAGCACCAGGCGGTGCAGACCGCCCTGACGCTGCTGTGGAGCGTCCTCGGCGTCAGCGGCTGGATCCTGGGGTCTCGGCGCCGACTGCGCGAGGTGTGGCTGGTCTCGGCGCTGCTGATGGCCGTCGTGCTGGCCAAGCTGGTGCTGGTGGACCGCACCCATCTCGGCAACCTGCTCGGCATCGCCTCCTTTATCGGCTATGGCCTGCTCTGCATCGCGGTGGGCTATATAGCCCCGGCCCCCCCGCGCCAGGCACGGGAGCCGGCGCTCCGGGAGGAGACCCCATGACATCACCCCCTTCGATTTTCCGACTCTGGCTGGCAGCGCTGCTCTGCTGGGCGCCCCTGGCGCTGGCCGACGACCTGGCCACCTCCTGGCAGCAGGCCTGGCCGATCATCGTCGATGCCGAAGCGCCGGCCTATCGACTGACCCTCCCGTCGGAGGTCTATGCCACCCTGCACACCCCCGCCCTGGCGGATCTCCAGGTGTTCGACAGCCGAGGTCGAGCGGTGCCCACCCTGCTGCGCCCGAGCGGGCCGGCGGAGACCGCGGAGGAGCAGCGCCAGGCCGTCCCCTGGTTCCCGCTGCCTCTGCCTGCGCGCAGCGAGGCGCGCTGGGAGCTGGTCGCCGAGACCGACCCCTCGGGGCGGCTGCGCCGGGTGGAGAGCCGAGGCGTTCAACCCGGGAGTGAGCGCGGCGACGGCGCCGCCCTGGTCGACCTGAGCGGTCTCACGGCGCCGGTGACGGCCCTGGAGCTTGAGTGGGAGGCCAGCGAGCGCCCCGTGGACAGCCGCTACCGGCTCGAGGCGAGCGATGACCTGGAGCGCTGGCGGCCACTCCCCGCCCGGGGGCGGCTTCTCGATATCGCCCATGAGGGCGAGCAGCTGGTACGCCGACGGCTGGAGCTGGACGCGGTCTCGCCGCGCTACCTGAGGCTGCGTCCGGACGACGGCTCGCCGCCGGTTGAACTGAGCGGCGTGGTGGCGGTGACCCGCCCACCGGCTTCGCTGCCCGAGCCCGAATGGCGGGTCCTGGCGGGCAGCCCCCAGGGAGACCAGGCGTTTCACTATCGCCTGGGGCAGCGGCTGCCGGTGACGCTGGCGGACGTGGAGAGCGAGGCGTCCTATGCCAGCCAGTGGCGGATCTACAGCCGTGAGCATGAGGACGCCCCCTGGCAGCTGCGGGCCGCCCCCTGGACGGGCTATCGGCTGGCCGACGACGGCGAGGTGCTGCGTTCGGCGCCGCAGCCCCTTCGCGCCCCCAGCCGGGATCGGCATTGGCGCCTGGTAAGCACATCATGGAGCGCCGAGGCGCCGCCCGGGCTACGCCTGGGCTACCGGCCGGAGCAGCTGGTCTTCCTGGCCGAGGGGGAGCCGCCCTGGCGACTCGCCGCCGGCAGCGCCCGGGAGAGCCGCCGGCCCGCGCCCGTGGAGGCGGTGCTGGCCTCCCTGGCCGAGCGTCACGGCGCGGGGTGGCAGCCGGCCGCGGCACGCCTGGGGGAGGCACAGCCCCTGGCCGGTGAAGCGGCGCTGCGCCCGCCCCGGGACTGGACCCAGTGGCTGCTGTGGGGCGTGCTGATCCTCGGGGCAGGGCTGGTCGGCGGCCTGGCACTTCGCCTGCTGCGAAGCTAGCTCCGGTCGCGCCGCTTGGTGCGGGCGGTGGCCTCGGCAGTGGTGGGATATTCCGGCCAGGGGTGCTTGGGGTAGCGGCCGCGCATCTCCTTGCGTACCTCCGGATAGCCATTGGCCCAGAAGCTAGCCAGGTCCGCGGTGACCTGCAGGGGGCGGCGTGCCGGCGAGAGCAGATGCAAGAGCACCGCCTCGCGGCCCTCGGCCACCCGGGGCGAGGCCTGCCAGCCGAAGCACTCCTGGAGCTTCACCGCCAGCACCGGCGGCTGGCCCTCCCGGCAGGGGGCATAGTCCACCCGATGGCTGGCGCCGCTGGGCACCGGGAGCCGCTCCGGGGCCAGTTCGTCCAGGCGGGCGCGAAGCGGCCAGTCGAGGGTGTCGAGCAGCAGGCGCGCCAGGGGCAGGCGCTCCACGGCGTCGAGCCGGGTGATGCCATCGAGGTGCGGAGCAAGCCACGCCTCGAGGCTCGCGAGCAGTGCCTCGTCGGACCAGTCGGGCCAGGCTGCCTGCTCATCAGAGTCGAAGGTGCGGCGCAGCAGCGCCACCCTCCCCTGTAACTGAGTCAGGACGTCATCCCGGGGGAGCCCCCGGCGGCGCAGCGCCTCGATCAGCGCCGCCCTGACCGCCTCGGCCGGCGGCTTGGCCAGAGGTCTTCGCTCCAGCACCACCGCGCCCAGGCCGCGCACCTGCTCGCCGATCAGGCGGCCTTCGGCGTCGGACCACGCAAGGCTCGCCCGCCACTCGCCGCACTCGGGATAGAGCACTTCCATCCGCTTTTGAGAGAGCCCCACGGCGCGAAAGATCCGCGCCCCGCTCGCCTCGCCGTCCAGCTCCACCGCCACCAGCAGCGCCGCGTGGGCCAGGGGGTGGTGGTCGGGCAGGGTCGCCAGGCCCCCGCTAGCCAGGCGAAAGCGGCCCGGGACATCCAGGCGCTGGGCGATGCGCTCCGGATAGGCCAGCGCCAGCAGCTCACCGAGCGGGGCCAGGCCTGCCACCTTGAGACTCACCTGGGCGATACGGGCCAGCCGCTCGGCGTCCCGCTGCCACTGACGGTGCTCCCTCGGCGCCTTGAGCCGTGCCTGCAGCGCCTGTTCGAGGTCACGCTCGTCGTCCAGGCCGCGCCCTTCGAGCAGCGCGACCAGGGCGCAGGCCAGCGGCAGCGCGTCGAGCGCTCGGGCGCGCTCCAGCATGGCCGCGAGACGCGGATGGGTGGGCCAGCGGGCGGCCCGGCGACCCAGCTCGGAGAGGTGGTGCTCGGCATCCAGCAGCCCCAGGCGCCCGAGCAGCTCGCGGCCGGCGGAAAGTGCCGCGGCGGGAGGCGGGGTCACCCAGGCGAGGCTACCCGGGTCGGTCACGCCCCAGCGCGCCAGTTCGAAGGCCAGCGGGGCAAGGTCGGCCTGGCGCATCTCCGGCTCGCCGTGGGGAACGAGCGGCTGCTCCTCGGCCCAGAGCCGCAGGCAGAGGCCGGGGCCCTGGCGGCCGGCCCGGCCTCGGCGCTGGTCGGCACTGGCGCGGTTGACGCGGCGCGTCACGAGGCGGGTCAGGCCGCTTCGCGGCTGGAACACCGGCACCCGCTCCTGCCCTGCGTCCATCACCAGGCGCACGCCGTCCACGGTGACGCTGGACTCGGCGATGGCGGTGGCGAGCACCACGCGCCGTCGCCCCTCAGGGTCTGGGCGCAGGGCGCGGCGCTGAGCCTCGAGCGGCAGGCGGCCGTGGAGCTCCATGACGGCAAGCTCGGGCGACCGGTTCGACAGCTCCCGGGCCAGGCGACGGATCTCCGCCACCCCGGGGAGGATCACCAGGGCGTCGCCTGCCTGCTGCCCCATGGCGTCGAGCAGCGCCCGGGCCTGCTGGGGCGCGGCCTCTTCCCGCGCGTTGAGGGCGCGGTAGCGGGTCGCTACGGGAAAGGTGCGCCCCGGGCAGTCGATCACCGGGGTGCCCTCGCCCAGCACGCCGAGCAGGGCCTCGACGTCCAGGGTCGCCGACATCACCAGGAGGCGCAGATCGTCGCGCACCGACTGGGCGTCCAGGGCCAGCGCCAGGCCGAGGTCGGCCTCCAGGCTGCGCTCGTGGAACTCGTCGAAGAGGATGCCGGCTACCCCCTCCAGCAGCGGGTCCTCCTGGAGCATGCGGGTCAGCACGCCCTGGGTCACTACCTCGAGGCGGGTGTGCGGGCCGACCCGGCTCTCGCCGCGCATTCGGTAGCCCACCGTGTCGCCTACGCTTTCCCCCAGGCTTTCCGCCATAAAGCCGGCGGCAAGCCGCGCCGCCACCCGCCGGGGTTCCAACAGCAGCAGCCGGCCCTCGCGGGCCCAGGGGGCCTCGAGCAGCGCCAGGGGCACCCGCGTGGTCTTGCCGGCGCCGGGCTCGGCCACCAGCAGCGCGCGCGAGTGTGCCGCCAGGGCGGCCTGGATGGCGTCGAGCCGCGCCTCGATGGGCAGGCCGGCTGTCATCGAACTGTCATCTGAATTCATATACGATTCGCCATATATACTCATTCTCCCACCCCCCTGATACCCAAGGAGCCTTCCCATGGCGATACGCATCGGCATCAACGGTTTCGGCCGCATCGGCCGCCTGGCCCTGCGCGCCGGCTGGACGAACCCGGAGCTTGAGTTCGTGCAGATCAACGCCCCGGGCGGCGACGCCGCCACCTTCGCCCACCTGCTGCAGTTCGACTCGGTGCACGGCCAGTGGACGGGCGGCGGCGATGATATCACGGCGGACGACGGCGCCCTGACGGTGGCCGGCCGGCGCATCGCCTACACTGCCAAGCGCGAGATCGAGGCCACCGACTGGACCGGCTGCGACGTGGTGATCGAGGCCTCGGGCAAGATGAAGACCACCGACAAGCTCCAGGCCTACCTGGAGCAGGGGGTCAAGCGGGTGGTGGTGAGCGCCCCGGTAAAGGACGAGGGGGTGCTCAACCTGGTGGTAGGCGTCAACGATCATCTGTTCGACCCGGCCCGCCACCGCATCGTCACCGCGGCGAGCTGCACCACCAACTGCCTGGCGCCGGTGGTCAAGGTGATCCACGAGACGCTCGGCATCCGCCACGGCTCCATGACCACCATCCACGACATCACCAACACCCAGACGATTCTGGATGCCCCCCACAAGGATCTCAGGCGCGCCCGGGCCTGCGGCATGAGCCTGATCCCGACGACCACAGGCTCCGCGAAGGCGATCACCGCCATCTTCCCGGAGCTCGAAGGCAAGTTGAACGGCCACGCCGTGCGCGTGCCGCTCGCCAATGCCTCGCTCACCGACATGGTGTTCGAGGTCAAGCGAGAGACCACCGAGGAGGAGGTCAACACCCTGCTGAAGGAGGCCGCCGAGGGCCCGCTTGCCGGCATCCTCGGCTACGAGGAGCGCCCGCTGGTCTCCATCGACTATCGCACCGACCCGCGCAGCTCCATCGTCGATGCCCTCTCCACCATGGTGGTGGCCGGCACCCAGGTGAAACTCTACGCCTGGTACGACAACGAGTATGGCTACGCCTGCCGAACCGCGGAGCTGGCCGCCAAGGTGGGCCTCGCGGGATGATCGCTCGCGTCGCTGCCCTACCCCGGGAGATCCGCCAGTACCTGATGGTCACCGGCAACTACTGGGCCTTCACCCTCACCGACGGCGCCCTGCGCATGCTGGTGGTGCTCTATTTCCACCAGCTGGGCTACTCGGCACTCGAGGTGGCGCTGCTGTTTCTCTTCTACGAGTTCTTCGGGGTGGTGACCAATCTGGTGGGGGGCTGGCTGGGTGCGCGCCTCGGGCTCAACCGCACCATGAACCTGGGCCTCGGCCTGCAGGTGGTGGCGCTGGCCATGCTGCTGGTGCCGGTGGCCTGGCTCTCGGTGCCCTGGGTGATGGCTGCCCAGGCGCTTTCGGGCATCGCCAAGGACCTCAACAAGATGAGCGCCAAGAGCGCCATCAAGACCCTGGTGCCGGCCGGCGACGCCGAGCATCAGTCCCTCTACCGCTGGGTGGCGCTGCTCACCGGCTCCAAGAACGCGCTCAAGGGCGTGGGCTTCTTCCTGGGGGGCCTGCTGCTGACCCTGATCGGCTTCCAGGGGGCCATACTCGCCATGGCGGTGATGCTGGCCGGGGTGCTGGCGCTGTCGCTTGCGCGCCTCGACGGCGATCTGGGCCGGGCCAAGGCCAAGCCGAAGTTTCGCGAGATGCTTTCCAAGAGCCGCGCCATCAATATCCTGTCGGCGGCGCGAATGTGCCTGTTCGGCGCACGGGACGTCTGGTTCGTGGTGGCCCTACCGGTCTTCCTGGCCACCCAGTTCGGTTGGGACAGCTGGCGGGTGGGGGGCTTCCTGGCGCTCTGGGTGATCGGCTACGGGGCGGTGCAGGCGGTCGCCCCCAGGATCACCGGGGGCACGGCGGGTCGCGGTGCCGCCATCGCCTGGGCCTCGGCGCTTACCGCCCTGCCGGCGCTGATCGCCCTGGGTCTTGAAGGACAGCTCCTGGCGGCGCAGCCGCAGCTGGTGCTGCTCGGGGGGTTGATGCTGTTCGGCGTAGTGTTCGCGGTGAACTCCAGCCTGCACAGCTTTTTGATCGTGCGCATGGCGCGCTCGGACGGGGTCTCGCTGGACGTGGGCTTCTACTACATGGCCAACGCCATGGGACGGCTGATCGGCACCCTGCTCTCCGGCTGGCTCTACCTCGCCGGCGGCCTCGTCGCCACACTCTGGGTCTCCAGTGCCCTGCTCGCCGCCACCGTGCTGATCAGCCTGGCGCTGCCGAAGGCGGCGTGAGCCTGATATAACGCCTTGCGTCATATAACGCATGGCGTTATATTTTCTTCAAAAGTTTCACATGCCTCGACCATGATCGCTTCCTTCAAGGACAAGCAGACCGCCCTTATTGCTCAGGGCCGGGTAGCGAAACGCCTCCCGCATGACATGCAGCGCAATGCCTTGAAGAAGCTGCGCCAGCTCGGTGCCGCTGCCACGCTGGACGACCTTCGCATTCCACCCGGCAATCGCCTCGAGGCACTGCAGGGGGACCGGGCAGGCCAGCACAGTATTCGGATCAATGCCCAATGGCGAATCTGCTTTCTTTTCGAAGACGGTAACGCCTGGGATGTGGAGATCGTTGATTACCATTGAGGAGGCCGCCATGACGCAAGCCAACGATTACCTGCCCAACGTGCATCCCGGTGAGATCCTGCTCGAGGACTTCATCGAGCCGCTGGGCCTGACCAAGAACGGGCTAGCCAGCGCCATCGGGGTACCGGCCACGCGAATCGGCGAGATCACTCGCGGCAAACGTGCCATCACTGCCGATACCGACCTGCGCCTCTCCCGCTTTCTCGGCACCAGCGAGGGCTACTGGCTGCGGCTGCAGAACGCCTACGACCTGGAGGAAGCCCGCCGCAAGGGCGATTTCCGCGGCATCAAGCCTCGCGCGGCCTGACACCGCACCCCTTGAGGATCACTCGGGTGAGGAAGGCGGTGATCTGTTCCACATCGGCGTCACTGAGCTCACCCTTGCCGGTGATGCCAAGCACCTGGGCCTCGAAGTCGGCGTAGTGCTGGGTGGCGGACCAGATCAGGAATATCAGCCAGACCGGCTCAACCGGATCCATCAGGCCGCGCTCGGCCCACTGGCGGAAGATCGCCCCGCGCTCCTCCACCCAGGCGCGCAGCTCGCCGCTCAGGTACTCCTGCAGGAAGGGGGCCCCGGCCAGGATCTCGGCGGCGAACAGCCGTGAGCCCTCCGGGTGGCGCCGGGAAAGCGCCATCTTGCTGCGGATGAAGGCCTCCAGCACCTCGGCGGGATCATCGTCCACCGAGATATCGTCCAGCAGCGCATTCCAGCGCGCCATCATCCGCTCCAGCAGGCGCACGTAGAGCCCACGCTTGCTGCCCATGTAGTAGAGCACGTTGGACTTGGGCAGCCCCGCCGCCTCCGCGATGGCCTGGACGCTGGCGCCGCGATAGCCGTGGGCGGCGAAGATCTTCTCCGCCGCGGCGAGGATCTCGCGCTCGTTGCGCTCGCGGGTCGCGCCCCCGGCCTCACCCCTCTCCCGCCCACGGCGTATATCCGCCGGACTCGCGACTTCTGTCATCTGCCTGTTCCCTGTGCCAGTGGTCTCCGCCGAGAGTGCCGCACCGCGGCGGTGCATGCAATTGCCGGCCGCCTCGGGATGGCGACATGAGGCGAAGGTCGCGAGCGACTGGCTTGCAAAGTCGGCCATCGTTGGCCATGCTGAATACAACCTGACCATATGGTCAACATGCCGACTTCCCTGATGGTCGGTGACGACCGGGGTACGCCCCCAGCGATCTATAACAGAGACAATGTCATGATCGACTTCCTGCTCAACGGGCAGCCCCGCCGGTGCGAGGCCACGCCCGATACCAGTGTGCTCGAGCTTCTGCGCGACTCCCTCGGCCAGACCGGCACCAAGGAGGGTTGCGCCTCCGGCGACTGCGGCGCCTGCACCGTGGCCATCGGCGAGGCCGGTCCCGACGGCCGGGTGCGCTATCACAGCGCCAACGCCTGCATCACCCCCGCCCACCAGCTCCAGGGCCGGTCGCTTGTCACCGTGGAGGGGCTCGCACGAGGCGAGGCTCTCCATCCCGCCCAGGCGGCCATGGTGACCTGTCACGCCAGCCAGTGCGGCTTCTGTACTCCAGGCATCGTGATGTCGCTCTTCACCCTGCACGAGGAGCAGCAGCAGAGGCCCGCGCCGCTGACCCCCGAGCGGCTCGAAGCGGCGCTGGGCGGCAACCTCTGCCGCTGCACCGGCTATCGCCCGATCCGCGACGCGGCACTCTCCATGGGGGAGCACCCTTACGCGCGTCCCGAGTGGCTGGACCTCGCCGTGGATGCCAGCGCACCCTCTCAGGAACCCACGGCCGATAACGCCTTCGTGCAGCCCGTGACCCTGGCCGAACTGGTCGAGGAGCGTCGCCGCCACCCCGAGGCGCCCATCGTCGCCGGCGGCACCGACCTCTGGCTGGAGGTGACCCAGCGCCTGCGCCGCTTCGAGCGCCTGGTGGATGTGACCCGGGTGGCCGAGCTCACCGCCATCGAGGAGGCCACCCTGGCGGATGGCCGCGAAGGCTGGTGGATCGGCGGTGCGGTGACCTACGCGCACCTGGCGCCGCTGCTAGAGGCCCACTACCCCGCCTTCGCCCACCTGCTGCACCGCCTGGGCTCCGCCCAGGTGCGCAACCGCGGCACCCTGGGGGGCAACATCGCCAACGCCTCGCCCATCGGCGACACCCCGCCGGTGCTGCTGGCGCTGGGGTCGCGACTTCGGCTCGCAGGGCCGGACGGTGAAAGGGAGCTACCCCTCGACGACTTCTTCCTGGACTACAAGCAGACCGCCCTGCTCAAGGACAAGGGCGAGGTGATCCGCGCTATCTTCCTGCCGCGCCCCGAACCGGGGCGACACCTCAAGGTGTGGAAGCTGTCCAAGCGTCGAGAGGATGATATCTCGGCGGTGCTGGGCGCCTTCTCCTGGCGCCTGGAGGACGGGGTGCTGCGCGAGGTGCGCCTCGCCTTCGGCGGCATGGCGGCCATACCGAAACGGGCCGCCGCCGCCGAGGCGGCGCTGGAGGGTCAGCCACCCACGGTGGCCAGCTTCCAGGCGGCTCGCGCCGCCCTGGGGCAGGCGTTCTCACCGATGAGCGACGTGCGCGGCAGCGCCTACTACCGCTCGCTTTCCGCCGCCAACCTGCTGGAGCGGCTGCGCCTTGTCATCGCGCAGCAGCAAGCCCACTCTGACCGGGAGGTGATGCTCCATGCGTACGCTCACTAAGCTCGACAAGATCAAAGGTGATGTCGGCACCGACTCCGCCGAGGCGCGGCGGGAACTCGACGACCGCATCCAGGGGGCGAGCCCGCTGGCTCGCGACACCCTTCTCCCCGGCAGCGCCGGCCACTCCCAGGCCCACGAGAGCGCGGTGAAGCACGTGACCGGTCGCGCCGCCTATATCGACGACCTCAAGGTACCGGCGGACTGCCTGCACGTGGCCCTGGCGCTTTCGCCGGTGGCCCACGGCCGGTTGACCGGCGTGGCCCTCGACAAGGTCCGGGCGCTACCCGGGGTGGTGGACGTGGTCGGCATCGAGGAGGTGCCCGGCCACACCGATATCGGCCCGGTCTTTCCCGGCGACCCGATCTTCGTCGAGGACGAGATCAGCTACGCAGGCCAGGTGCTCTTCGCCGTGGCCGCCGAGGGCCACCGCGCCGCCCGGGAGGCGGTGAAGGCGGCCTTCGATGCCGGCCTGGTCACGATCGACGAGCGGCCGGCGAGTCTCGATGCGGTGGTCGCCGCCGAGCGCGGCGAGTTCGTGAGGCCCACCCACATCCAGCAGCGCGGCGACTGGGAGGCGGCGCTGGGAGGCGCCAGCCAGGTCGTCGAGGGCGAACAGTTCGTGGGCGGCCAGGAGCACTTCTATCTCGAGGGCCAGGCCTGCCTGGTCACGCCCACCGAGGACGAGGGGGTGGTGGTCCACACCTCCAACCAGCACCCGAGCGAGACCCAGAAGCTGGTGGCCGAAGTGCTGGGCATACCCTTCCATGCGGTGACCGTGGAGGTGAGACGCATGGGCGGCGGCTTCGGCGGCAAGGAGACCCAGGCCTCGCCCTGGGCCTGCATCGCCGCGCTGATCGCTCGGCGCACCGGCCGCGCGGCCAGGCTGCGCCTGCCCCGCGGTGACGACATGCGGGTCACCGGCAAGCGCCACCCCTTCCACAACCGCTACCGGCTGGGCGTAGATGACAAGGGCGTGATTCAGGGCGGCGAGATCACCGTGATCGGCGACTGCGGCTACTCGCCGGACTTGTCGGATGCCATCGTCGACCGCGCCATGTTCCACGCCGACAACGCCTACTCCCTGGGCGCGGCCCGGGTGACCGGTCATCGCGCCCGCACCCATACCGCCTCCAACACCGCCTTCCGCGGCTTCGGCGGCCCCCAGGGGATGATGGTGATCGAGGCGGCCATGGACGATATCGCCCGCCGGGTGGGAGAGGACCCGCTCACCGTGCGCAAGCGCAATCTCTATCGCCACGAGAGCGACGGCACCCAGGGGGATGCCCTCCCCCACGACGTGACACATTACGGCCAGACCGTTGACCAGGTCGGCCTGCTGCACGAGCTGATCGAGCGCCTGGAGGCGAGCAGCGACTACTGGACCCGGCGCGAGGCCATCACCGCCTTCAACGCGGACAGCCCCGTGATCAAGCGCGGCCTGGCACTGACCCCGGTGAAGTTCGGCATCTCCTTTACCGCCAAGCACCTCAACCAGGCCGGCGCCCTGCTCCACGTCTATACCGACGGCAGCGTGCAGATCAACCACGGCGGCACCGAGATGGGCCAGGGGCTGCATACCAAGATCTGCCAGGTGGTGGCCCGGGAGCTGGCGCTGGACCTCGACAGCGTCCGCATCACCGCCACCCGCACCGACAAGGTGCCCAACACCTCCCCCACCGCCGCCTCGAGCGGCGCGGACCTCAACGGCATGGCCGCCCGCGACGCCTGCCTGACGCTCAAGGCGCGGCTCTTCGACTTCGCCGCCGAGCACTATGCACTCGACCGCGAGGCGATGCGCCTGGAGGCGGGGCATCTGGTGGCAGGCGTTGGTGAGAGCGAGCGGCGCATCCCCTGGGGCGAGCTGGTGCAGGCGGCCTATCTGGGCCGCGTCTCGCTCTCCGAGAAGGGCTTCTACGCCACGCCGCTGATCCACTACGACCGCGGCACCGGCCAGGGGCGCCCCTTCTACTACTACGCCTTCGGGGCCGCTGTGGCCGAGGTGAGCGTGGACACCCTGAGCGGCGAGTACCAGGTGAACCGGGTCGACATCCTGCACGACGTGGGCGACTCCCTGAACCCGGCCATCGATATCGGCCAGGTGGAGGGCGGCTTCATCCAGGGCATGGGCTGGCTGACCAGCGAGGAACTCAAGTGGAACGAGGCCGGCCGGCTGATCTCCGACGGGCCGGCCACCTACAAGATCCCCACCTACGGCGACCTGCCCCCGGTATTCAACGTCGCGCTGATGGAGGGACATCCCAACTCCATGGCCAGCATCTACCGCTCCAAGGCGGTGGGCGAGCCGCCCTTCATGCTGGGCATCTCGGTATGGTCGGCGCTGCGTGACGCCCTGGCGAGCCTCGCCGACTACCGCGAAGCCCCGCGGCTCGACACCCCGGCCACGCCGGAACGGGTGCTGCTGGCCGCCGAGGCGCTGCGTTCACGCCACAGCGACTGGCCGCCGGCCTTCGGGGGGCAGTGACCGTGGCCCCGCAGAGCACGCCCCCGGCGAGCGAAAGGCGTCCCGAGAGCTGGCACGCTGCCCTGCATCGCCTGCAGCGCGACGGCGCTCCCCACGCCCTGGCCACCCAGGTGACCAGCGCCGGCTCCACGCCCCGGGAGCCCGGGGCGCGGATGGTGATCACCCTGGATGCCGTCTTCGACACCCTCGGCGGCGGCACCTTCGAGTACCAGGTGATCGAGGCCGCCAGGGCGCGGCTCGTAGGCAACGATGGCCATCCCGAGGGGGGCATCAGCCTCGAGGCCTTCTCCCGGGGCGGGCGCAGCGGCCAGTGCTGCGGCGGCTTCGTCAACGTGCTGGTCGAGGTCTTCCCGGGCAGCGCCACCACCCTGGCGCTGTTCGGTGCCGGCCACGTGGGTACCGAGCTCGTGCGCCTGGCCGCCCCGCTGCCCTGGCAGGTGCGGTGGCACGACAGCCGGGAGGCGATCTTCCCCGACTGGGCGGCTGAGCAGCCGCGGCTCGCCTGCCGCCACCCCCCGACCCGGCCGCCGCCGTGGCGGCGCTGCCGCCCGGCGCCCATGCCCTGGTGCTGACCCACGACCACGCCGAGGATCTCGCCCTGGTGGATGCTCTGCTCGCCCGTGGCGACGTCGCCTCCCTCGGTTTGATCGGCTCGACCAGCAAGTGGGCCAGCTTTCGCTCGCGGCTGGGCAAGGCCGGTCACGACGAGGCGGCGCTTGCCCGGGTGCGCTGCCCCATCGGCATGGCGGCAGGTGGCACCGGGGGGGACAAGACCCCCTACGCCATTGCGCTAGCCACCCTCGCCGAGCTCCTGCCGCTGACGGCAAGCGTCGAGCGCCCCGATCAGCGCGGCCTCGACCCCGCCGAGCTGCGCCACCTGTTTACTTCATGAGCCCCTGACCACAATGACGACGAACGACTCGCGCCTGCTGCGCGCCGAACTGCTGAGCTTCGATGCCGACCCCGGCGACGAGGACACCCCCGCCCCGGGCAGCGTCACCCCCCCCCCGGACGGTGTCCTGTGGATCGAGAATGGGCGGATCCGGGCCAGCGGCGACTACGCTACCCTGGCCCCCGAGCTGCCCCCGGGCCTCGAGGTGATCGATCACCGCGGCAAGCTGATCACCCCCGGCTTCATCGACAGCCACGTCCACTACGTGCAGCTGGAGATCATGGCCTCCTACGGGCGCCAGCTGCTCGACTGGCTCAACGACTACACCTTCCCGGAGGAGCTAAGGTTCGCCAGCCGCGAGCACGCAGACGCCCTCTCGGAGGCCTTCCTCGACGAGATGCTCAAGGTCGGCACCACCACCGCCCAGGTGTTCTGCTCGAGCCACCCGGTCTCGGTGGACGCCTTCTTCGCGGCGAGCCAGCGCCGCGGGCTCTGCATGCTGGCCGGCAAGGTGCTGATGGACCGCCACGCCCCCGAGGGACTCACCGACGACACCCTGGGCGGCATCCGCGACAGCGAGCGACTGATCGGCGACTGGCACGGCAAGGGGCGGCTCGGCTACAGCCTCACCCCGCGCTTCGCGCCCACCTCCACCAGGGCCCAGCTCGACGCCACCGGCGCCATCCTGAGAAACGACCCGAGCCTCTGGCTGCAGACCCACCTGGCCGAGAACACCGGCGAGCTGGACTGGGTGGCGGAGCTCTTCCCCGGCAGCCGCGACTACCTCGCGGTCTACGAGGCCTCGGGCCTGGTGGGGCCGCGCAGCACCTTCGCCCACGGCATCCACCTGGACCAGGAGATGCGCGCACGCCTGGCCGAGCGCGGCGCCAACCTCGCCTTCTGCCCGAGCTCCAACCTCTTTCTGGGCAGCGGCCTCTTCGACCGCCAGGCAGCCCGCGAGATGGGGCTGGGCGTGACCTTCGCCAGCGACGTGGGCGGCGGTACCGACCTCTCGGGGCTTGCCACCCTGAAGGCCGCCTACCAGGTCGGCCAGCTGCGCGGCCAGCCCCTCACCGCCTGGCAGGGCTTCCATGGCCTGACCCTAGGCAACGCCCGGGCCCTGTCCTTGAGCGATCGCATCGGCCGCCTGGCGCCGGGCATGGACGCCGACTTCGTGGTGCTCGACCCCGCAGCGACCCCGCTGCTGGCGCGGCGCACCGCGCGCTGCCGCACGTTCGGCGAGACGCTCTTCGCGCTGATGATGCTTGGCGACGATCGCAGCGTGGCCGAGACCTGGGCCGGAGGGCGCCTGCAGCACCGCCGCTCCTGAGCGGGCGTGCCGCCCATTCACCATCACCACACTAAGCGCACCTGACACGACGGCCCTCCGCGCATGGAGGGCCATCGCCAGCGGGCCAACTGCGGCCCATAGTTGACCATATGGTCAGAAACCCACAACAACAACGGGGTTCTCATGGACACCAACAATGCCTCCCTGTCAGGCGAGTCACTCAAGCCGACATCGTCAACGGAAGGACACTGGCTCGACCGCTACTTCGGGGTCAGCCGCCGCGGCTCCACCCTGCGCACCGAGGTGCTGGCCGGCATGGCCACCTTCCTTGCCTCGATGTACATCATCGTGGTCAACCCGGCGATCCTCTCCGACGCCGGCATTCCCTTCTCCGCCGCCCTCTCGGCCACGGTGCTGATCAGCTTCATGAGCAGCCTGGCCATGGGTCTCTATGCCCGCAACCCCATCCTGGTGGCCCCCGGCATGGGCATGAACGCCCTGTTCACCTACACCCTGGTGCAGGGTGCGGGGCTCTCGTGGGAGGTGGCGCTGGGCTGCGTGTTCTGGTCCGGCGTGATGTTCGCGATCCTGGCCATGTTCAACGTGCGCAAGGCGATCATCGAGGCGATTCCGCCCTCGCTGCGCTATGCCATCACCTGCGGCATCGGACTCTTCATCACCTTCATCGGCCTGAAGAACGCCGGCTTCATCGTCGGCAGCGATGCCACTCTGGTGACGCTGGGCAGCTTCGACCCGGCGCTGGGGATCTTCTTCCTGGGCATGATGGCCACCGCCATCCTGGTGATCCTGCGCTTCAACGGCGCCCTGATCCTGGGGATTGCGCTCACCACCCTGCTGGCCACGCCCATGGGGCGCCTGTGGGGCGGCGAGGTAATGGTGGAGTGGAGCGGGCTGGCCGCCTGGCCCGACTTCAGCGCGGTGATGCAGGTGGATATCTGGGGCGCCCTCAAGGTCGCCTACCTGCCCTTCATCTTCGTGATGCTCTTCACCAACTTCTTCGATGCGCTCTCCTGCTTCATGGCGCTGTCGGAGTCGGCGGACCTCAAGGACAAGGACGGCAACCCCCGCAACCTCAAGCGCTCCATGACGGTGGACGCCTTCGCCTCGATGATCGCCGCACCGCTGGGCACCAGTGCGGCCCAGACCATCATCGAATCCGGCGCGGGCGTGGCCCAGGGCGGGCGCACGGGGCTGGTGGCGGTGGTGATCGCCCTGCTCTTCCTGCCCTTCCTGTTCCTCTCGCCGCTGCTCTCGCTGGTGCCGAGCATCGCCACGGCGCCGGCCCTGGTGCTGGTGGGGCTCTTCATGCTCTCGCCCATCGGCAAGATCGACTGGAATCGCTATGACGAGGCCTTCCCGGCCTTCCTGGCGATCATCCTGATGCCGCTGACCTACTCGATCACCCTGGGGATCGCCTTCGGCTTCCTCAGCTTCGTGCTGATCAAGGTGTTCACCGGCCGGATGCAGGCGATCCGCCCCGCCATGTGGATCTCGGCGGCGCTGAGCGTGGTGATGCTCGCCACGACCCACTAGGCCGACACACGACAGGCCGTGGCCTCGCCCCCGCTCCCGCTCCCGGCGGGGTCGAGGCGGGGCTCCTAGTCCTCGCGGGCGTCGAGGCTGAGCAGCCAGCTCACCAGGCGCTCGATCTCCTCCTCGGCGGCGCGGCGGTTGGGGGTCATGCGCTCCTCGCCCCAGTTGCCGCTGCCGCCGTCGCGCACCGTGACCACCAGACGCGAGAGCGCCTCGTCGTCGTCCCGATAGCGCTCGGCCACGTCGCGCCAGGCCGGCCCCAGCAGGGGCTTGTCCAGGTCGTGGCAGTTGAAGCAGCCGCTCTCCCAGGCCAGGTCGATCATCGCCTCGTCATTCTTCTCGGCGAAGGCGGCCCCGGACAGCATCAGCACCGAGCAAAGCCCCACTCCCCAGCGACTATGACTGTTCATTGTGATCGTCTCCCGATCAACGCATCCACCACCCGGAACAGCGCCAGGGCCGCCACGGCGACCGCGAAGCTCGTGGCCATCAGGTAGTCGGCGCGGGTAAGGACCCACAGGTGCACCACCCCCAGGGCCGCGGACACATAGACCAGGCGGTGGAGCCAGTGCCAGGCAGTGTAGCCCATGGCCTTCTGCGTGTAGCGGAAGGAGGTGAGCGCCAGCGGTACCAGCAGCAACAGCGCCGCGGCGCCATAACGGATGTAGGGCAGCTCTACCATCTCGCGACGGATCCAGGGCCAGTCCCAGTACTGGTCGAGGCCCATCCAGGCCAGCATGTGAGCCACCAGCCAGACGAAGGCCCACAGGCCGATCTGCCGGCGGGCGATCATGAAGCCGATCCAGCCGGTGAAGCGAAAGGCCGGGCTGAAGGCGATGGTCGCCACCAGCAGGGTCAGGCCGGTGCGGCCGGTGAAGTGGACCACCGCCTCGGCGGGCACCGCCCCCAGGTCGCCGAAGAACCACTGCCAGGCCAGCCACACCGCGGGCAAGGTACCGGCGGCCAGCACCAGCAGGCGGAAGGCGAGGATTCGCTGTGACGCATCCAGCATCGGGTTTCCCTGGAGTCAGAAGTACTTGTTCAGGTCCATGCCGGCGTAGAGCTCGGCGACCTCGTCGGCGTAACCGTTGAACATCAGCGTCTCTCGACGACCGCTCTCGCCGATGCGCCGTTCGCGGGCCTGGGACCAGCGTGGATGGTCCACCTCGGGATTCACATTGGCGTAGAAGCCGTACTCTTCCGGGTTCTGGTCGATCCAGGAGGTGGTGGGCTGCTCCTCCACCAGGCGTATCTTCACCACCGACTTGATGCTCTTGAAGCCGTACTTCCAAGGCACCACCAGCCGGATCGGCGCACCGTTCTGGTTGGGCATCACCTCGCCGTACATGCCCACCGCCATCAGCGTCAGCGGGTGCATCGCCTCGTCGATGCGCAGCGCCTCCCGGTAGGGCCACTCGATGATGGAGCGGCGCTGACCGCGCAGGTTGTCGGGGTCGAGGATCGACTCGAAGACCACGTACTTCGCCCGCGAGGTGGGCGCATGGCGCTTGAGCAGCTCGGCCAGCGGGAAGCCGATCCAGGGAATTACCATGGACCAGGCCTCCACGCAGCGCAGCCGGTAGATGCGCTCCTCCAGCTTCTGGTCGGCGAGGATATCCTCCAGGGCGAAGGTGCCGGGCTTCTCCACCTCGCCCTCGATGGTGACCGACCAGGGATCGGTGACAAGCCGGTGGGCGTAGACCTCCGGGTCGCTCTTGCGGGTGCCGAACTCGTAGAAGTTGTTGTAGGTGGTGGCGTCGCGGAACTCGGTCAGCGACTCATCGCCGGCGAGCGCCTGGCTCGGCAGCTCTCCCTCGAGGCGCGCTTCGAGTCCCTCGCGCCAGGCGTGGGCGGCAGGCGAGAACAGCAACCCCGGGGCCAGGGCGGCCGCGCCCAGGGCCGCCCCGCCCCGGAGCGTGCCCTTGAGAAAGCGGCGCCTCCGCTCGAAGAGCTCGCGGGGCGTCACCTCGGACTCGGGAATGGCGGGATAGCGATAGCGGGTCATGGCCGGTGACCTCCTCCGCAGGGTCGAGAAAGCTCACAGCTTCCCGAAAAAGCCGGGAGGCGTCCAGCCAGCAAGGTGAACCATTGTCAAAACTTGACGTGGCTCAAGGTTGGTCGTTTTCCGACGGTTTTACTGGGTTGATTAGCGAGATGCAGTAACGCACTGTGCCTACAGAAGGTTAAGCGCAAGTTAGCCAATGCGACTGACCCGGCTCATCACCACGAGGGGAACGACCATGATCAAACAACGCCTGCTGGCCTCGGCCATCGCCATGGGCTCCGCTATCGCCATCGCCGCACCGGCCATGGCCGACGACGGTCTCGGCGACTACCGCAACCGCTTCGAACCGCTGCCCCACTTCCCGCCGATTCCGGCCGCTAACTCACTGACTCCGGAGAAGGTCGAGCTCGGCAAGTTCCTGTTCTTCGAGCCGCGGATCTCCTCCAGCGGCGTGATCAGCTGTGCCACCTGCCACAACCCGGCGCTGGGCTGGGCGGACCGCATTCCCCGCGCCACCGGCCATGACGGCCAGATCGGTGAGCGCAACACCCCCACCGTGCTGAACTCCGGCTTCCTGGGCTCCCAGTTCTGGGATGGCCGCGAGCCCGATCTGGAAGGCCAGGCCCTCGGCCCCATCGAGGCCGACGTCGAGATGGCCATGGACCTGGACAGCGCCCTGGAGCGTCTGACCGAGTTTGACCTCTACCAGGAGAAGTTCGCCGAAGCCTTCCCGGGCGACGATGATCCGATCAACGCCGACAACCTGGCCCAGGCACTCGCCAGCTTCCAGCGCACCCTGAACACCCCGAACTCCCCCTTCGACCGCTACCTGCGCGGCGACATCGGCGCCCTGAACCAGCAGGAGAAGGACGGCATGGTGGCCTTCGTGGACAACGGCTGCATCGCCTGCCACAGCGGCCCGGCGCTGACCGACAGCAACTTCCACCGCATCCAGGTGCCGGGCTCTACCGACGTGGGCCGCTACGAGGTCACCGGCAACGAGGCGGACATGTACCGCTTCCGCACCCCGACCCTGCGCAATGTGGGCGTGACCTACCCCTACATGAACAACGGCGCCACCGAGACCCTGGAGGAGGCCGTGGCCATCATGGGCAGCGAGATGTTGGGTCGCGAGTTCGAGGAGCAGACCATCGCCGACATCACCGCCTTCCTGCACACCCTGACCGGCGAGATGCCCGCCCTCGAGATACCGGCCCTGCCGTAACCACAGCGCCTGACCGCAGGAGCATGACAGCACCGCCCCCCGGCTCGCCGGGGGGGGGTTCGTTGTGGGCCCCGAATGGCGTCACACGCTATCGGCGAGCCGGCGACGGAGCGCCAGACGGCGCTGGTCGCTGACGAAGGCGGCCTCGATGGCGGTGCCCGCCAGTTGGATGAAGGTGGCCTCGTCCCAGCCGAAGGCGCGCTGGCAGGCCAGGTAGTTGTCGAGCATCCCGCCGCCGAAGTAGGCCGGGTCGTCGGAGTTGAGGGTGATCCTCAAGCCTGCCTCCAGCAGCTGCGGCAGCGGATGCGCCTCGAGTCGCTCCACCACCTTGAGACGCACGTTGGAGAGCGGGCAGACGGTGAGCACCACGCCCTCGTCGCGCAGCCGCGCCACCAGCTCGGGGTCCTCCAGGCAGCGCACCCCGTGGTCGATGCGGCAGACGTCGAGCAGATCCAGTGCCTCGCGGATGTACTCGGGCGGCCCCTCCTCCCCGGCATGCGCCACTCGCGGAATCCCCAGCCGCGCCGCCCGCTCGAACACCTCGGTGAACTTCGAGGGCGGGTTGCCGCGCTCGGCGCTGTCCAGCCCCACGGCATCGAGCATCTCCCAGTAAGGGGCGGCCTCTTCCAGCACCGCCATCGCCTCGCTGGCATCGCGGTCGCGCAGGAAGGCCATGATCAGCGCCGTGGAGAGGCCCAGCTCCCGCTCGGCATGGCGCCGGGCCAGGGAGAGCCCTTCCATCACCACGGGCAGCTCGATGCCGCGCACCCGGTGGGCCTGGGGGTCGAAGTGCATCTCCACATGCACCACCCCCTCGGCGTGGGCGCGCCGGAAGTAGTCCATGGCCAGGTCGTGAAAGTCCTCGGCGGTGCGCAGCACGCTCATGCCCTGGTAGTAAAGGTCGAGGAAGGACTGCAGGTCGGTGAAGTCATAAGCAGCCCGGGCCTCCTCCACCGAGGCGTAGGGCAGCGCCACGCCGTTGCGCTCGGCGAGGGCAAACATCAGCTCGGGTTCCAGGGAACCTTCGATGTGCAGGTGCAGCTCGACCTTGGGCAGCCGCTTGAGGAAGTCATGCATGGCTCGTCTCGTCCGGGGGCGTTGCTCTCATCCTGATATAGACACCGACTCTGCGCAAAGCCTGAGTTTCCACGCCCGCTATCCCGCCCCAGGTACCGGTGGCGGTCTCCCCGCGCCCTCACTCGCCAGCTGCCCCTCGACCAGCGTCAGCGTCCGATCGATGCCCGGCGGCTGGAAGGGACCGCCGTCGAGCTGGTGCACCAGGTAGAGCACGCTGCGCCCGGCAAGCCAGGCGTCGAGCCGTGCGGCGAGTGCCGTGGCGGTATCGGCATCCAGGCCCGCGAAGGGTTCATCGAGAATCACCAGCGACGGGTCGCGCAGGTGTAGGCGTGCCAGCGCCAGGCGGCGCGCCTGCCCCCCCGAGAGGCGCTGGCCACCCTCGCCCACCCGGGTGTCGAGCCCCTCGGCAAGGCCTCGGACCCAGGCCTCGAGGCCCACCCAGGCCAGCGCGCGCCACAGGGCATCGTCGTCGGCCTCGGGGGCGGCCAGGCGCAGGTTGGCGGCCAGGCTGTCATCGAGCAGATCGATGCGCTGGGTCAGCGCGGCGACCCGCCGGCGCAGCGCCGCCTCTGGCCAGTCCGCGAGGACCACGCCCCCAAGCCGCAGGGCACCGGCCTGGGGTTTCAGCTGGCGCAGCAGCAGCTCCACCACGCTGGTCTTGCCAGCCCCGGACGCCCCGCACAGCGCCAGCCGCTCGCCGGGGGCCAGCGTCAGCGTCAGCGCCTGCAGGGCCGGCGCCAGGGCACCGGGATAGCGCAGGGTGACCCCATCGAGCTCGACCGCCGGTGCCCCCTCCACCGGCATCGGGGCAGCGGAGGCGGACGCGGGCGGCGTGGAGTCGGCGCGGGCCTCCAGCTCGTTGAGCCGCTCGGCGGCCCCCAGGGTGGCGCCCAGCCAGGTGAAGGCGGCCGGCAGCGCCGCCAGCGCCTCGCTCATGGCCAGCATGGCGAGCGGCATCATCACCATCAGCGGCCCGGAGAGCTGGCCCGCCGCCCAGGCCTGGGCGGCCAGCCACAGCGCCAGCAGCGCGGCGAGCCCCACCAGCAGGCTGGCCAGGGCGTTGCCCAGGGCCGCCAGCAACCCGAGTCGGCGCTGTCCGCGGTAGAGCCTCACCTCGAGGGCCGCAAGGTCGCGGCGGTGGCTCGTCAGGCTGCCGTAGGCCTCGAGCTCCGCCATCCCCTGCAGCTGCTCGACCAGGCGCCCGCGCAGCGCCTCCAGCTCGCTCACCTGGGCCCGGCTCGGGGCCAGGCCCAGCCGCGCCTGGGCGAGGGTCAACCACAGCCAGCCGACCAGCAGCAGGGCGCCCGAGGCCAGGCCGACCCGCGGCGCGAACACGGCCAGGAAGCCGGAGAGGCCGAGGATCGCCAGCAGCGCGACGCCGGCCGGGGCGAGCAGGCGCAGGTAGAGGCTGTCCAGGGTGTCGATATCGGCCGTCAGGCGGTTGAGCCAGTCGCTGGCCCGGCGGCGCGCCAGGGCCTGGCCGTCGAGGCCCGCCAGCGCACCAAACAGCCGGGCGCGCAGGTCGGCCAGCAGGCGCAGCACGGTGTCGTGGTTGTAGAGCCGCTCCAGATAGCGCGCCACGGTGCGGGTGACCGCGAAGAAGCGGATCCCGCCACCGGGCACGTAGACCTCGAGGGTGGCGGCCACGCCCGCCGCCAGGAGCAGACCGGTGAGCCCCGTGGCGGCGATGAACCAGCCGGAGAGCGCCAGCAGGCCGATGGCCGAGGCCAGGGTCAGCGCCATCAGGGCGGCGCCGGACCACAGGCGCCCTCGGCGGCGGTCGAGCAGCGTTAGCCAGGGGCGCAGGGCCGCAAGCGAAGTGCCCGCGGGTCGGTAATCAGCCATGGGGCACCTCCATGACGCGACCCGCCTCGATCGCCAGGCGCCGACCGGCCATGGCGATCAACGCCGGGTGGTGGGTGGCAATGACCAGGGTGCGGCCCTCCCGGGCCAGGGCCTCGAGCGCCACGACGACCCGGGCCTCGGTCTCGGCATCCAGGCTCGCCGTGGGTTCATCCAGCAGCACCAGGGGAGCACCGGAGAGAAACACCCTGGCCAGCGCCAGGCGCTGGGCCTGGCCGCCGGAGAGCCCGACCCCGCGCTCGCCGATGGACGTATCGAGCCCCCCGGGCAGCGCCGCGACGAGCGCCCCCAAGCCGGCCCTGTCCAGCGCCGCCTGCATCGCCTCCCGCGAGGCCGCGGGGGCGGCCAGCCGCAGGTTGTCGGCCAGGCTGCCCTGGATCAGCAGCGGCCGCTGATCCATCCAGGCGAAGGTCGTGCCGGCGGCCAGGCGCCGCTCGCCGGCCTCCGGGCCGACAAAGCCCGCCAGCAGCTGCAGCAGAGTCGACTTGCCGCTCCCTGAGGGACCGGTCAGCGCCACCACCTCGCCCGCTGCCAGGCGCAGGTCGACCGGCCCCAGCACCCGGCCGCGGCCGGGTCGAGTCACGCCTGCCCCGTCGAGTTCCAGAAGGGCGTCGGGCGAGTTCGTCGAGGGTGGCGCGATACCGCGCTGCGGATTGGGGGCTTCCGCAAGAATCGCCAGCAGGCCATCGGCGGCCCCCAGGGCGGCGGCCCGGTCGTGGTAGTGCTGGGCCAGGGTGCGCAGCGGCTGGAAGAACTCCGGCGCCAGCAGCAGCACCAGCAGGCCGCTGAACAGGGTGAGCTCGGGAGAGGGTCCATAGGTGATGTAGCCGAGCAGCCCGAAGCCCACATAGATGGCCACCACGGCGATGGCCACCGAGGCGAAGAACTCCAGCACCGCCGAGGAGAGAAAGGCGACGCGCAGGGTGCGCATGCTGCGCCGGCGATAGTCGTCGGCAGCGGCGTGGACCTCGGCGGTCGCCCCCCGTGCCCGGCCGAACAGCTGCAGGGTGGAGATCGCCCTCACCCGGTCGATGAAGTGCCCCGAGAGCCGGGCCACCGCCTCGAACTGCTCGCGATTGAGGCGCTCGGCGCCCATACCCACCAGCGCCATGAACAGCGGGATCAGTGGCGCGGCCAGCAGCAGGAAGAGTGCGGCCAGCCAGTCCAGCGACAGCGCCACCGCAAGCACCAGCAGCGGGCTCAGCACCGAGAGCGTAAGCGCCGGTCGGAAGCGGGCGACATAGCCATCCAGCGCCTCGACCTGCTCCACCAGCTGGCTGGCCAGTGCCGCGGAGTGGCGCCCGGCGAGCCAGCCCGGCCCGAGCCGCGCCAGGTGATCGAGCAGCTCGCCACGCACCCGGGAGCGGATGGCGAGGCTGGCCGCCTGGCCCAGCTGCTCCTGGCCGAAGAGCGCGAGGGCGCGAAGCAGCAGCAACCCGGCCATGGCGGCGATGGCAGGCAGCTGGGACGCCGGGGAGGCCCGCTCCACCAGCAGCTGACTGACCACCCACGCCAGCAGCGCCAGCTGCCCCAGGGTGGCCAGGGTGGCGATGACCCCGGCGACCACCGCCAGACCCAGGCGGCGTCGCTCCCGGGCGGCGAGTCCGTTCAGCCAGCGGCGGACATCGCGTCCGCCGCCGGTGGTGTCAGGAGCGGCCATGGCTCAGTGGTAGCCTTCGCCCACCTTGACCTTGCCGCGAAAGACCCAGTAGGTCCAGGCGGTGTAGGCCAGCACGATGGGAATCACGAACAGCACCCCGATCAGCAGGAAGAGCTGGGATTCCGGCGCCGAGGCGGCGTCCCAGATGGTGTAGTTGGGCGGCACGATCACCGGCCACTTGCTGGCCACCAGGCCCAGGTAGGTGAAGATGAACAGGCCAAGCGTCGCGACGAAGGGCTGCCCCTCCTGGCGGCGATGGACCGCCGCGATCAGCCAGCCGGCGCAGGCCAGCGCCAGCACCGGGAAGACCCAGATCAGGTGGATATGATCGAACCAGCGCTCGAAGACGCCCGGGTTCACCATCGGGGTCCACAGGCTGATCATCACGAAGGCGGCGAGCACCGCCAGCAGCAGCACCGGCGTGATGCGGTAGGCCCACGCCTGGACATGCCCCTCGGACTTGAGGATCAGCCAGGTGGCGCCGAGCAGCGCATAGCCGGCCATCAGGCTGATGCCCGTCAGGATGGTGAAGGGCGTCAGCCAGTCCAGAGCGCCGCCCACGTAGGTGAAGTCCTCCACGGCGAAGCCCTGGATATAGGCCCCTACCACGGCGCCCTGGGCAAAGGCGGCCACCGCCGAGCCCCAGCAGAAGGCACGGTTCCACCAGTGCCGGTTGCGCCGCGACTTGAAGCGGAACTCGAAGGCCACGCCCCGGAAGATCAGGCCGGCCAGCATCAGGAAGACCCCGATGTAGAGCGCCGGGAGAAACACCGAGTAGACCAGCGGAAAGGCGCCGAGCAGGCCGGCACCGCCCAGCACCAGCCAGGTCTCGTTGCCGTCCCAGACCGGGGCCACGGAGTTCATCATCACGTCCCGGGAGGCCTCGTCCGGAGCGAAGGGGTAGAGAATCCCCAAGCCCAGGTCGAAGCCGTCCATCACCACGTACATGATCACCCCGAAGCCGATGATCAGCGCCCAGATCAATGAAAGATCAAACATCTCCATGGCCTATCTCCTCCAGGTGGGCGAGGCGTCATGCTCGAAGGGGGTATGGGCGGCGGAAAGCGGGCGCTTGGGGCGGTGCACCTCGCCCTCCACGCTGTCGCGCTCGTCCTCGGGCAGCATGCCCTGGCGCACCACTCGGGTGAGGTAGTAGACCCCGGCCCAGAACACCACTGCGTAGACCGCCACGTAGCCCACCAGGGTGAAGAGCGCCATGCCGCCGGTGAGCGACGGCGTGAGCCCCTCGGCATGGCTCAGCATGCCGTAGACCAGCCAGGGGGCGCGGCCCACCTCGGTGACGATCCAGCCCGCCAGCACCGCGATGAAGGGGGTCACGCTCATCAGCCGCAGCGTCTGCAGGAAGCCGCGGTGTTCGTAGAGCCGCCCGCCGCGGCGCAGCCAGAGCCCGGCGAGGGCGACGCCGATCATCACAAAGCCCAGGCCCACCATGACACGGAACGCCCAGAAGACGATCCACACCGGCGGCTGCTCCTCCGGGGGTACCTCGCTGATGCCGGGCACCACGCCGGCCGGGTCATGCTTGAGGATCACGCTGGCCAGGCTCGGGATGCCGATCTCGAAGCGGTTGGTCTGGGCCTCCTGGTCGGGAATCGCGAAAAGCAGCAGCGGGACATTGCCGCGGGTCTCCCAGTTGCCCTCCATGGCCGCCACCTTGGTGGGCTGGTGCTCCAGGGTATTGAGGCCGTGGAAGTCGCCGACCACCGCCTGAGTGGGGGTCAGCACCAGCAGCAGCCACAGGCACATGGAGAGGGCCCGGCGGTTGGCCTCCACGTCACGCCGGATCAGCAGGTACCAGGCGCTGACCCCGGCCACCACGAAGGCACCGGTCAGGAAGGAGGCCATCACCATATGGGCGAAGCGCCAGCCGAAAGAGGGGTTGAAGATCGCCTCGCTCCAGGAGAGCACCCGGAAGCTGCCGTCGATGAGCTCTACCCCCGCGGGGGTCTGCATCCAGCTGTTGGCCGAGAGGATCCAGAACGATGAGATGAAGGTACCGAAGGCGACCATGCAGGCCGCGAAGAGATGCACCCCCTGGGGCACCTTGCCGCGGCCGAAGAGCAGCACGCCGAGGAAGGCCGCCTCCAGGAAAAAGGCCGTGACCACCTCATAGCTGAGCATGGGCCCGAGGAAGTTGGCCGAGGCGTAGGAGAAGTTGCTCCAGTTGGTGCCGAACTGGAAGGACATCACGATGCCCGACACCACCCCCATGCCGAAGACCACAGCGAAGACCTTGGTCCAGAAGAGGGCCAGACGATCCCAGACGGGGTTCTCGGTCCGATAGAAGAGCCCGTGCAGCAGGGCGATATAGGACGCCAGCCCGATGGTGAAGACCGGGAAGATGGCGTGAAAGGAGACCACGAAGGCGAATTGCAATCGTGACAACAGCAGGGGATCCAGTTCCATGACGCATGCCTCGATACGGGATATTGAGTCGAGCATGTCGCAAGGGATGCGGGCGCACCTAACGGTGCTTGTTATGCCTCTGACGCCGTCGCGGCGCCATGACGCACTCCACCTGGACACCAGGTCAATGCCGGCACGCAGACGAAAATCGCGCGACCGGAAAGGGAATCGATGACCTTTATTGATGCATTTTCATTGAGTCATCCATACCGACCGCCATAATGCCGAAAAGTTGATCTGGATCAGGCGTGTCCCATTGTCGCACTGCCTGTCTCGACCTCGGCTCCCTCCCAAGAGACGGATGCAGGAGCCCGTCGCCGGGCCTCGTTCCGGCCTCGGCTTCTGCCCTCGCTGGGGGCTGCGACCCAGCGGCACGCCCCCGCGGCAACTAGCCTGTGCCGCCCAGTACCAGACGCACCAGCCAGGCCGTATAGGTGAGGTACATGGCCAGCAGCACCCCGCCTTCCAGGCGGATGATGCGCCCCGCCCGGCCGCGCCAGCCAAGGGCGAAGACCGCCATCAGCACGGTCATGGCCGCCATCAGGCTCCAGTCGCGCAGCAGCACCTCGGCACCGACCTGGATGGGGTGGATCACCGCGGCGAGCCCCACCACTCCCAGGGTATTGAACAGGTTCGAGCCCACCACGTTGCCGAGCACCAGGTCGTGCTCGCGACGCCGCAGGGCGCTGATGGAAGAGGCGAGCTCGGGCAGTGAGGTGCCCACCGCCACCACGGTCAGGCCGATGATCAGGTCGCTGACGCCGAGGCCCTGAGCGATGGCCACCGCCCCCCACACCAGAATGCGCGAGCTGACCACCAGCAGCACCAGGCCGATGCCGGTCCAGGCCAGGGCGGCGCCCAGCGACATCGGGTGCTCCGCCAGGCTCTCCTCGGTATCGGCGCCCAGGGCGTCGGCGCCTTCGCGGCGGGCACGGAAGATGCTCACGCCGATGAAGAGCGCCAGCAGCGCCAGCAGCAGCGCCCCCTCCAGCCGCCCCACCACGCCGCCCCACATCAGCAGCGCCGAGAGCAGGGTCGCCGCCCCCAGGATGGGCATCTCGCGGCGCACCACCCTGGAGTGCACCGCCAGGGGCGAGATCAGCGCCACCAGGCCGAGGATCAGGCCGATATTGGCGATGTTGGAACCGTAGGCGTTGCCCAGCGCCAGGCCGGGATTGCCCTGCCCCGCCGCCAGCGCCGAGACCACGAGCTCCGGCGCCGAGGTGCCGAAGCCGATCACCAGCATGCCGATCAGCAGCGGCGAGACACCGAAACGGGCGGAGGATGCCGCCGCTCCGTCGACGAAGCGCTCGGCGCTCCACACCAGCAGGACCAGGCCTGCCACCACCGCTACTGCAGGAAGGATCATCGTGTTGCCTCAGCCACATTCAGGAGTGCATGTTTCTCTATGGTACGCATTGCGTCAACGTGTCACACTTTTGTCCGAGACCCATCGCCCAGGGCCGAGAGTGTAGGCCCCCTACCGCCCCGGGTGAAGCCCGGCACCGTGCCGTCAGCAGGAGTGACCACGCCCTTGGCCCAGCGCCCCCTTCGCCTTCTGGATCGCATGCCCTCGTTGCCCACCGAGGCCCCGAGGGTCGATCGCACGCCGCCCGAATCCCGGGCGCGGCGACGCCTGCGCGCCTGCCAGGAGTGCGACTGGGTGGTCGCCCTCCCCCCGCTGCGCGGCGGCGAACAGGCCGACTGCCCGCGCTGCGGGCACACGCTGGTCAAGCGCCACCTGCGGCCAGCCCAGCGCAGCATGGCGCTGGCGCTATCGGCCCTGCTGGCGCTGGCCATGGCGCTCTCCTTTCCCTTCATCAGCTTCAGCGTGGGCGGCGTGGGCAACCGCATCGAGCTCTCCCAGACCGCCACCACCCTGATCGGCTTTCATCAACCGGTGGTGGCCGGCGCAGTGATCCTCACCATCATCGTGCTGCCGGCGGTCTACCTGCTGGGAGTGATCTGGCTGCAGCTCGGCCTGCTGCGCGATGACCCGCTGCCCGCCAGCCGCGCCATCGCCCGCTCCCTGGCCCAGCTCAACCCCTGGATGATGGCCGATGTCTTCATCATTGGCGCCCTGGTCAGCCTGATCAAGGTCGCCGGCATGGCCCAGATCGAGCTGGGGGTCTCCTTCTGGGCCTTCTGCGCCTTTGCCCTGCTGCTGCTCTTCACCACCCAGTCCATCGATGCCGACTGGATGTGGTTCTCCCTGGCCGGCGAGCCCCGGGCTCCGGAGGGCACCCGCACTGGCGAGACCGCCGCCCCCCAGAGACTGGCCGGCTGCGGCACCTGCGGCCTGATCGGTCGCCTGGATGAACGAGGGCGCGGGCGCTGCCGACGCTGCGGCGACCGTCTGCGCGCCCGACTGCCCCACAGCCTGCAGCGCACCTGGGCCCTGCTCGCCGCCGCCACGGTGATGTACATTCCCGCCAACGTCTACCCGATCATGACCACCACCAGCCTCGGCCACACGAGCCCCTCGACCATCATCGGCGGCGTGGTGGAGCTGGTCCAGTTAGGCTCCTGGCCGGTGGCCGCGGTGATCTTCATCGCCAGCGTCATCGTGCCGGTGGGCAAGCTGGTGGCGCTGGCCTGGCTCTGCCTGGTGGTGAGCCGCAGCAGCGAGCTCAATGCCGCCGTGCGTACCCGGCTCTACCGGCTCACCGAATTCATCGGCCGCTGGTCGATGATCGACATCTTCGTGGTGGCGATCCTGGTGGCGCTGATCCGTGCCGGCTCGCTGATGTCGATCACCCCTGGGCCCGCCGCCCTGGCCTTCGGCGCCGTGGTGGTGATCACCATGCTGGCGGCCATGACCTTCGACCCGCGGCTGCTCTGGGATGCCCCGCTGCCCCGCGATGACCGCCGACGAACCCCAGAGGGCACGCACCCGGCGCCCCACGTCACCCGCCAGGATTCACAAGGAAATACCGGATGAGCGATACCCCCCGCGGCGAGGCCGCGCCCGACCAGGACCTGCACCGGGCCAAGCCCTCTCCCCAGGCCCGCTTCTCGCCGATCTGGATCGTGCCCATCGTGGCCATCCTGATCGGCCTGTGGCTGGTCTATGACAACTACCGCAGCCGCGGCCCCCAGGTGACCCTGGTGATGGCCAACGCCGAGGGGATCGAGGCCGGCAGCACCCTCATCAAGACCCGCAACGTCCAGGTGGGCCGCGTGGAGCGGGTGCAGCTCTCCGAGGACCTGTCGACGGCGGTGATCACCGCCCGCATGAGCCCCGACACCGACGCCATGCTGGTCGAGGACAGCCGCTTCTGGGTGGTCAAGCCCCGCGTGGGCCGCGAGGGGATCAGCGGGCTGGGCACGGTGCTCTCCGGCGCCTTCATCCAGCTCGAGCCGGGCGGCAGTGAAGTCGCCTCCCGGGAGTTCCAGGTCAGCGACCAGCCGCCGGTGGCCCCGGCGGGGGCGGCTGGCCTGCGCATCAACCTGGTCAGCCAGCTCGGCAACTCGCTTCGGGTCGGTGACCCGGTCACCTACCAGGGCTATACCGTGGGCCGCGTCGAGGACGCCCTCTTCGATGCCCAGACCCGGCGCATGCAGCACCGCATCTTCATCGAGGCGCCCTACGACACCCTGGTCACCGACAGCACCCGCTTCTGGTCGGCCAGCGGCATCGACCTGCGCCTCGACTCCGAGGGCTTTCGGGTCAACGTGGAGTCCTTCGAGGCGCTGCTGGGGGGCGGCGTCACCTTCGGGGTGCCGGAGGACCTGCCGCTGGGCGGCCCGGTGGAGCCCGACGTCACCTTCAACCTCTATCCCGACGAGGACAGCGCCCGCCAGGGCACCTTCAACCGCTACCTGGAGTACGTGCTGCTGGTGGACGACTCGGTGCGCGGCCTCTCCCGAGGGGCGCCGGTGGAGTTCCGCGGCGTGCGCATCGGCACCGTGGCGGCGGTCCCCTGGAACTTCAACGCCCCCCAGCCCGAGGGCCGCACCGGCTTCTCCATCCCGGTGCTGATCCGCATCGAGCCGCAGCGACTGGGCATCGAGAACCAGGACGTCGTGCTCTCCGAATGGCGCGAGCGCTTCGACCGCCTGTTCGGCGTGGGGCTGCGCGCCAGCCTGAAGAGCGGCAACCTGCTCACCGGGGCGCTGTTCGTCGACCTCAACTTCAACAGCGACCTGGCCGGCCAGCACGTGGCCGAGACCTTCGCCGACAAGACGGTCTTCCCCACGGTCGCCGGCGGCTTTGCGCTGATCGAGGCTCAGGTGACCGAGCTGCTGGCCAAGCTCAATGACCTGGAGGTGGAGCCGCTGCTGGCCGGCCTCGATCGCAACCTGGCCGCCTCCGAGGCGATGCTGGGTGAGGTGCGCGAGCTCTCCGCCTCGCTCAACGCCCTGCTGGCGGACCCGGGCACCCGGGAGGTGCCGGCCAACCTCAACGCCACCCTGGTGGAGCTGCGCGAGACCCTGCAGGGGGTTTCGCCCGGCTCCAGCGCCTACCAGGAGCTGACCGGCGCCGTGGAGCGCCTTGAGCGGCTGATGCGGGACCTCCAGCCGGTGGCACGCACCCTCTCCGACAACCCCCGCGCCC
Source organism: Halomonas alkalicola (assembly GCF_030704205.1). Lineage (NCBI taxonomy): Bacteria > Pseudomonadati > Pseudomonadota > Gammaproteobacteria > Oceanospirillales > Halomonadaceae > Halomonas > Halomonas alkalicola. The sequence continues at coordinate 361,012 of NZ_CP131913.1, forward strand.
TGCTCTTCGACAGCCTGGAGACCGAGGACCCCATGCCCCGGGCCCCGCGGTGAGTACGATGGCGACTGACGGCGACTGTCGGCACAAGACGCCCCTCGACAAGGAGACGAGACGATGACGAGGCGATGGATGCTGGCCGCCCTGGCGGCCCTTACGGTGACGGCGGGGCTCGCCGGCTGCGCCAGCTCGAGCCCCCAACCTGCGCGCTATACCCTGCCCGAGGCGGCAGGCTCGGCGGCCGGCGCCGAGGCGACTCACCTGCTGCTGCTGCGCCCGCCGCGTCTGGCCCACTATCTGGACGTGGACGGCCTGGTGATGCAGGTGGATGACATTACCCTGGTGGAGGCCCGCGGCCATCAGTGGGCCGAGGCCCTGGGCCGCCAGCTCGAGCGCGGCCTGCGCCTGCGCCTGGCCGCCCGGCTGCCCGATACCCGGGTGATGCTGGACGAGGCCGGCGTGCGCGAACCCGGCGCCCTCAGCCTGCGCCTGGAGCTCGACCGCTTCCAGGGTCGCCACGACGGCCTGGCCGTGATCGGCGGCCAGTGGCAGCTGCGCGACGCCGAGGGGCGCCTGCTGGCCATGGCGCCCCTGCAGGTGGAGACCGAGCTCGACGACGACGGCTACCCGGCACTGGTGCGCGCCCTGGGCCGCGGCTGGGACAGCGCGGCCGACCAGCTCGCCGAGGCGGTGCGCCGCGCGCGCTGAGCGCCGCAGGCAGAGCGCCCGGCGCTGGGCTATGGTCATCTGAGGCCCCCAGGGACATCTTTTCACCGACAGGGATGACACCATGCACGACGACCTGACCCGGGAGCTCGCCGAACGCGAGTTCCGCCATGCCATCGCCCTCGAGCTGCGCGAGATAGCCCGGCGCGCCCGCCGCGCCCTGCTGATCGCCCTGGCCAGCGACACCCACGGCCAGGAGGCCCTGGCGGAGCTCGGGGTCGCCGACCGGGCGCTGGCCGAGCTCGACGCCCTGGCCGCACAGCATGACTTCGTGGCGCTGCCGATGCTTGCCGACGTGCGCCGCGGGGTCGACCGCCTGGCCTGCCAGCTCTACCAGGACGGCGCCTGCGACGGCCTCGACGAGGACGCCCACGAGGCCTTCCTCAACCGCCATGCCCGCGGGCTGACCGCCCTGGACGGCATCGGCCCGGTCACGGCCCGGCGCCTGTTCGCCCACGGCATCAGCGACCTCGACCAGCTGCGCGTGCTCGGCGCCGAGGGTCTCGACGAGATCACCGGCCTCAACGCCGCCACCCTGGCCCGCATCCGCACAAGCCTCGCCGCAGACGCGGACGGGAAGTAGCTGCGCCGGCCGCCTCGATCTGGCATAATGTTGCCACGCGGCAACCATCGAGTCCCTCCTGCCGCGCCTACCCGAATTTCTCACGCCCCGGCCCGGGACTGGCCACGCGACGTTGCGTGGCACGGCCGAGGCGTTTCTGCGGAGACCGCATGACCTTTTCCGACCTCGGCCTGCGTGCCGAACTGCTGCGTGCCGTAGAGGCACAGGGCTACACCGTTCCGACCCCGATCCAGCGCCAGGCGATTCCTGCCGTGCTCGAGGGCGGCGACCTGCTGGCCAGCGCCCAGACCGGTACCGGCAAGACCGCCGGCTTCACCCTGCCGATGCTCCAGCGCCTGGCCGGTGGCCCGCGCCCCGGCCGCCGCGAGGTGCGCGCCCTGGTGCTCACCCCGACCCGCGAGCTGGCCGCCCAGGTGGGCGAGAGCGTGGCCGACTACGGCCGCCACCTGACCCTCAAGAGCCACGTGATCTTCGGCGGCGTGGGCCAGCAGCCCCAGGTGGATGCCATCCGCCCCGGCCTCGACGTCCTTGTCGCCACTCCGGGTCGCCTGCTCGACCTGCAGCAGCAGAAGCACGTGGACCTCTCCAAGGTGGAGATCCTGGTGCTCGACGAAGCCGACCGCATGCTCGACATGGGCTTCATCCACGACATCAAGAAGATCCTCCGGGTACTGCCCCCGAAGCGCCAGAACCTGCTCTTCTCGGCCACCTTCTCCGATGACATCCAGGCGCTGGCCAACAAGCTGCTGGACCGTCCGGCGATGATCGAGGTGGCGCGTCGCAACACCACCGCCGAGACCGTCGACCAGGCGATCTATCGCGTGGACCGCGAGAAGAAGCGCGAGCTGCTGGCCCACCTGATCAGCCAGCACAACTGGCACCAGGTGCTGGTCTTCACCCGCACCAAGCACGGTGCCAACCGCCTGGCCGAGCAGCTCTCCAAGCAGGAGATCCCGGCCATGGCGATCCATGGCAACAAGAGCCAGTCGGCGCGCACCAAGGCGCTCTCCGCCTTCAAGAGCGGCGACCTGCAGGTGCTGGTGGCCACCGATATCGCCGCCCGCGGCCTCGACATCAGCGAGCTGCCCCACGTGGTCAACTTCGAGCTGCCCAACGTGGCCGAGGACTATGTGCACCGCATCGGCCGCACCGGGCGCGCCGGCAGCGAGGGCCAGGCGGTCTCGCTGGTCTGCGTCGATGAGCACGGCCTGCTCAAGGGCATCGAGCGCCTAATCAAGCGCGATCTCGAGAAGCGCATCGAGCCCGGCTTCGAGCCCGACCCCAACGCCAAGCCCGAGCCGATCGAGAACGGTCGCAATCGTGGCGGCGGCGGTCGCGGCCAGGGCCGCGGCAACGGCCAGGGCCAGCGCGGCCGCGACGAGCAGTCCCAGGCGCCGCGCCGGCGTCGCGGTGGTGGCGGCGGTGGCGGAGGTCGCCGGCAGGCGTGAGACCGCCGCAAGGCGGTCGTGTCGTTTCCGGCTTCTGCGAAGGCCCCGTCCACGAGCCTCTTTGCCGACGCCCTAGCGGCGCTGGGAGGCGTCCCCCATGGCCGTCACCAGGGTGAAGTAGACCACGCGGCCCAGCGCCGTGCAGAGCACGCCCAGCACCGCCACGGCCCACAGCGCGCCGCTGGAGAGCCCTATGGGCCAAGCGGACTCTGCGGGCAAGAGGGCCAGCGGCAGGTTGAACAAGTCCGTACGAGGTCAGGGTGACCGGGAGGGGGTGCCGAGGGGGGGGGCAGCCTGCCGACGTGGGGCCATGAAGCTTAACATGCTAATCTATTTGCCCCCTTCACCCGACGAGTCAACGCCGATGTCTGCGATGCCGGAGACCACGGACCCCCGCTCCCCCCAACCGAACCGCCGCCTGCTGCTGGTCTTCATCGGCCTGATGGTGCTGGTGGGCCTCAACCTGCGCCCCGCCCTCTCCAGCCTCGCCCCGGTGCTCACCCGCATCCAGCAGGATACCGGCCTCTCGCCGCTCGCCATCGGCGCGCTCACCACCCTGCCGGTGCTCTGCCTGGGGCTCTTCGCACCCCTGGCCCCCTGGTTGGCCAAGCGGCTGGGCCCGGAGCGGGCCCTGGCCGCCGGCCTCGCGTTGCTGGCCGGCGGGCTCGCGCTGCGTGGTATCCCCCTGATCGCGCCCCTCTTCCTCGGCACCCTGATGGTGGGCGCCGCCATCGGCGTGGCCGGCACCCTACTGCCCGCCCTGGTCAAGCGCGAGCTGCCCGCCGGCGCCGACCTGATGACCGGCGTCTACACCATGGCGTTGTGCCTGGGCGGCGCCCTGGGGGCTGGGCTCGCCATTCCGCTGACCGAGTGGCTGGGCGGCTGGCATCTGGGCCTGGCCAGCTGGGCGGCGCTTGCCGTTCTGGCCCTGGCGGCCTGGTTGCTGATGGCGCCACGCCGGGACGAAGCCACGCTGCCCAGCGCCGGCGGCTCCATGCGCGACGTGCTCGGCCAGCCGCTGGCCTGGCAGGTCATGCTGCTGATGGGGCTCCAGTCGTCGCTGGCCTATATCGTCTTCGGCTGGCTGCCGACCCTGCTGGTGGCCCGGGGTTACGGCGAGGGCGAGGCCGGTTGGGTCATGGGCGCCTCGGTCATGATCCAGGTGGTCTCGGCGCTCTCGGCGCCATGGCTGGCTCGCCTGGGCCGTGACCAGCGCCCGGCCCTGTGCCTGTCGCTGGGCATCACCGCGGCCGGCCTCTGGCTGCTGCTGCAAGGGCCGGATGCGCTGCGCTGGCCGGGCGCCATGCTGCTGGGGCTCGGCCAGGGAGGCGGCTTCAGCATGGCGCTGACGCTGATCGTGCTGCGCTCAGGCAACTCCCGGCTGGCCGGCAAGCTCTCCGGCCTGGCCCAGGGCGGCGGCTATACTCTGGCCGCCCTGGGGCCGCTGGGTGTAGGGGTCATGCTGCAGCTCGATCTGGGCCTTGCCACCATCACCATCGTGCTGATGTCGGTCTGCGCCCTGGCTGGCCTGTTCGCCCTGTTCGCCGGCCGCAACCGACGCCTGGAGATCGATGCCGAGGGGCGCCTGGTCACCCGCTGACAACGCGGACCGCCAGGCTTGTCCGCGATCAATGGCGGCCCTCCACGGCCGCGGTTAGACTCGAGGCAAACCCTTCCGGCAGCGGTGACGCATGGGCGATGACAAGGCGGTGGCCCTCGAGGCCCGCGGGCTGACGCGCAGCTACCCGATGGGCGAGGTGACCATCCAGGCCCTGCGCGGCGTGGACCTGGCCCTCTACCGCGGAGAGCTGCTGGTGATGCTGGGCGCCTCGGGCTCCGGCAAGTCCACCCTGCTCAATATCCTCGGCGGCCTCGACAGTGCCAGCGGCGGCGAGGTGCGCTACGTCGACCACCGCGGCCAGAGCCGCGACCTGACCCGCGCCAGCCAGCGCGAACTCACCCGCTTTCGCCGCCACTACGTCGGCTTCGTGTTCCAGTTCTACAACCTGATCGCCAGCCTCACCGCCCGGGAGAACGTGGCCATCGTCACCGAGATCGCGCGCCGCCCGATGAGCCCGGAGTCGGCGCTGGCCATGGTCGGCCTCGGCGAGCGCCTCGACCACTTTCCCTCCCAGCTCTCCGGCGGCGAGCAGCAGCGGGTGGCCATCGCCCGGGCGGTGGCCAAGCAGCCCGATCTGCTGCTCTGCGACGAACCCACCGGCGCCCTGGACTTCCGCACCGGCATCCGCGTCCTCGAGGTCCTCGAGACCGTCAACCGCGAGACCGCCACCACGGTGGCGATCATCACCCACAACGAGGTGATCGGCGAGATGGCCGACCGGGTGATCCGCCTGCGCGACGGCCGGGTCGACGAGATCCACGTCAACGCCACCCGCCGCCCCGCCCGCGAGCTGCGCTGGTGAGGCCGCCGTGAGGACCCTCGACCGCAAGCTGCTCCGCGATTTCTGGCGCCTCAAGGGCCAGGCCCTGGCCATCGCCGTGGTGATCTCCGGCGGGGTGATGACCCTGATCCTCTCGGTGACCACCCTGGAGGCGCTCTCCGGGGCCAGGGAGCGCTTCTACGCCAGCCACCACTTCGCCGAGGTGTTCGCCGACGTCAAGCGCGCCCCGCTGGGCGTGGTGAGCCGCCTGCAGGAGATCGAGGGGGTCAACCTGATCGAACCCCGGGTGCAGGCCGCCATGCGCCTCTCGGTGGCGGGCTTCGACGACCCCATCCGCGGGCTGGCCCAGTCGATCCCCGATGGGCGTCAGCCGATGCTCAACCGCCTGCACCTGGTGGCCGGCGGCCTGCCCGAGGCGGGCCGCGACGACCAGGCGGTGGTCTCCGATGCCTTCGCCGAGGCCCATGGGCTGGTCCCGGGCGACAGCCTGGAGGCGATCATCGACGGTCGCCGTGTGCGGCTGCAGCTCGCGGGCATCGCCCTGAGCCCGGAGTTCCTCTACCAGGTCGCCCCCACCGACCTGATGCCCGACTACCGCCGCTACGCCGTGCTTTGGATGAACCAGCGTACGCTGGCCAATGCCTTCGGCATGGAGGGCGCCTTCAACCAGCTGACCCTGACCCTGCAGGCCGGGGCGCAACGCGAGGCGGTGATCGACGCCCTCGACCTGGCGCTGGCCCGCTACGGTGGCACTGGCGCCTGGACCCGCGACGACCAGCCCTCCCACCGCTTCCTCGACGAGGAGCTCAACCAGCAGCGCATCCAGGCCACGGTGCTGCCGGCGATCTTCCTCTCGGTCTCCGCCTTCCTGCTCCACGTGGTGATGGGCCGCCTGATCCAGACCCAGCGCGAGCAGGTCGCCGTGCTCAAGGCCTTCGGCTACCGCGACGGGGAGCTGGCCCGCCATTTCGGCCTGCTGGCCGGGATGATCGTGCTGCTCGGCTGGGCGCTGGGCGTGGCCCTGGGGGCCTGGGCGGCCAGCGGCATGGCCAGCCTCTATCGGGAGTACTTCCGTTTCCCCGAGATGCCCTTCCGGGTGCCGCTGTGGGCGCTGGCGCTGTCGCTGTCGGTGGTGGCCCTGGCGACCCTGCTCGGCACCTGGCGAGCGGTCTGGCAGGCGGTCAGCCGACCGCCCGCCGAGGCGATGCGCCCGCCGGCCCCGCTGCGCTTTCGCCGCAGCTGGCTGGAGCGCCTGCTGCCCGCTGCCTTGCTGGGGCAGGAGGGGCGCATGATCCTGCGCCACCTCGCCCGACACCCGGCCAAGGCCGGCCTCTCGGTGGCCGGCATCGCCCTCTCCGCGGGCCTGCTGATGATGGGCGCCTACCAGCTCGACGCCGTGGAGGCGATGATCGACCAGCAGTATCGCCAGGTGCTGCGCATGGACATGGAGCTCACCTTCGCCGAGGCGACCCCGGCCCGAGCCGCCGGCGAGCTGCGCCACCTGCCCGGGGTGCTCGCCGTGGAGACCTGGCGCCGGGTGCCGGGTGCCGGTCACCCTGATTCACGGCCATCGCGAGGAGCGCACCAGCCTGCTGGGCATGGAGCCCGAGCCGCAGCTGCGCCAGGTGTTGGATGGCCAGGGCCGTCCCCAGCGCCTGCCCGAGGAGGGCCTGATGCTGACCCGCCACCTGGCCGACTCCCTCGATGCCCGGGTGGGGGACGAGCTGGAGGTGGCGATCATGGAGGGGCGGCGGCGCCAGGTGATGCTGCCGCTGGCCGCCCTGGTAGACGAACCCCTCGGCGTAGGCGCCTATCTCACCCGCCCCCGGCTCAATGCGCTGATGGGCGAGGGGCCGGCGATCAGCGGTGCCTGGCTGCTGGTGGATGACAACCACCGCGAGGCGCTCAACGCCGCCCTCTGGGAGATGCCCGGGGTGGCCGCCATCGGGCGGCTCGACCAGGCCGAGCGGGGCATCCGCGACTACCTCGACGAGACGATCCTGCTGTTCGCGGTGATCTTCGTGGCCATCGCCACCTCGATCAGCTTCGGCGTGGTCTACAACAACGCTCGCGTCACCTTCGCCGAGCGCGCCCGGGAGCTCGCCACCCTGCAGGTGCTGGGCTACAGCCGTGCCGAGGTGTCGCGCATCCTGCTCGGCGAGATCGCCCTGCTGACGCTCGCCGCCCTGCCGCCGGGCTGGGTCATCGGCATCGTCTTCAGCCGCCTGCTCAACCAGGCCTTCAGCAGCGACCTGTTCCGCATTCCGCTGGTGCTCACTCCCCAGGCCTTCGGCATCGCCGCCAGCGGCGTGCTGGCCGCCTCGCTGGTGGTCGCCCTACTGGTGGTGCGACGCCTGGGCCGCCTGGACAAGCTGCGCGTCCTCAAGGCCGTGGAATAGTACAAGGAGACCGACCGTGACACTTCGCCCCTGGCAGAGACGCCTCTTCTGGAGCCTGGCCGCCCTGGCCATGCTGGCCCTGCTGGCCTTGGCGCTGCGCCCGGCGCCGGTGCCGGTCAGCGTGGCCCGGGTCACGGCCGCCCCCTTCGTCGACTCGGTGATTGAGGAGGGACGCACCCGGCTGCGCGACACCTGGAATGTCTCAGTGCCCATCGCCGGCTACCTGCAGCGGGTGCTGCTGGAAGTCGGTGACGAGGTGGAGCAGGGCCAGCCCCTGTTCCTTCTCGAACCCAGCCCCGCGCCGGCCCTGGATCCCCGCTCCCGCCAGCAGGCCGAGGACGCGCTGCAGGCGGCCGAGGCGCGCCTCGCGGCCGCCCGGGCCAACCTGGAGACCACCCGCGCCGAGCGGCGCTTCGCCGAGGCCGAGTACGAGCGCTACCGCACCCTGCACCAGCGCAACCTGGTCTCCACCGCCGACCTCGACCAGCGCCGCAGCCAGCGCGACCGCCAGCGCGCCATCGAGAGCGCGGCGGCATCCAGCGTCGAGGCGGCCCGCTTCGAGCTGGAGAGCGCCCGGGCCGTGCTGGCGGTGGCCAGCGGCCAGCGCGACGATGCCGACCACCCTGCCCTCGCGATTCGCGCCCCCATCAGCGGCACGGTGCTGACCCGCTATCGCTGCTGCGAGGGCAGCGTGGCCGCCGGCGAGCGCATCCTCGAGCTCGGCAGCCTCTCGGACCTGGAGATCCAGGTGGACCTGCTCTCCATGGATGCCGTGCGGGTCCGCCCCGGCATGGCGGTTCGCCTGACCGGCTGGGGCGGCGAGGAGACGTTGGCGGGCGCGATGCGGCGCATCGAGCCCGCCGGCTTCACCCGGGTCTCGGCGCTGGGCGTCGACGAGCAGCGGGTGCCGGTGATCGTCGACTTCGCCGAGGAGGTCGACCCCGCCGCCCTGGGCCTGGGCAGCGGTTTCCGGGTCGACGCCGAGTTCCTGGTCTGGGAGGCCGATGAGGTGCTGCAGCTGCCCACCAGCGCCCTGTTCCGCGCCGACGGCGAGTGGGCGGTGTTCCGCGTGGAGGAGGCGCGCGCCCGGCGGGTGCCGGTCACCCCGGGGCGGCGCAGCGGCCTCGTCACCCAGGTGCTCGACGGACTGGAGGCCGGCGATCTCGTCATCACCCACCCGGGCGAGCGGGTCGCCGAGGGCGTGCGAGTGCGCGTCGACGACTGAGCCTGGCGGCTGGGCCCACCCCTTCGTATCATGGTCGGCCCAAGCCTGCCCCGGAGCCCCCATGCCCATCGACGCCACCTCCTCGTCCCTGCGCCCTGTGCTGGTCATCTACACCGGGGGAACCCTGGGCATGGTGGCAGGCGAGCACGGCCTCGCCCCCGGCGGCGACATCGAGGCGCGCCTGGCTCGCGCCCTGGACGGCCTGCCCGCCCAGCGCCGCGCGGCACTGCCGGACCATGAGGTGCTGGCCTTACCCGCCCCCATCGACTCCAGTGCCGCCACCCCGCGGGAGTGGCAGCGGCTGGCCGACTTGATCGCCACGCGCTTCCGGGACCACACCGGCATCGTGGTGCTGCACGGAACCGACACACTGGCCTGGACGGCCTCGAGCCTCGCCTATCAGCTTCAGGGCCTGGACCGCCCGGTGGTGGTGACCGGCGCCATGCAGCCGCTGGAAGCCGAGAACAGCGACGCGGCCGACAACGTCGAACTGGCGCTGCGTTTCGCGATCAATCCGGCGCTTCAGGAGGTGGCCATCGCCTTCGGCGGCAGGCTGCTGCGCGGCGTGCGGGCACGCAAGTGGCAGACGCGGGACGCCCACGCCTTCGTCACCCCCAACTATCCGCTCCTCGGCGAGCGGGTGGGCAACGACGCCGTGCTCTATCCCGGACGAGGCCTGGCACAGCAGCAGCGCGGCGCCCCACGCTTCGAGCTGCCCGACTATGGCCCCCTGGCGGAGGGCGGAGTGGCGCGCATCGTGCTGTGGCCGGGCATCACCGCCCGCCAGGTGGCGGCCTGGCTCGAGGCGCCGACCCTCAAGGGGGCCCTGCTGGAGGTGTGGGGAGGCGGCAACATGCCGCAGGATCGTGACCTGCTCGGCGTGCTTGCCGACGCCAGCGGTCAGGGCAAGCTGCTGGCGGCGATCAGCCAGTGCCCCCATGGCGGCATCGACATCGACCACTATGCCGCGGGCCGGGGGCTTCAGGCGGCCGGGGTGTTGTCGGCCGATGCCATGACCCCGGAGGCGGCACTGACCAAGTTGGTCCACCTGCTGGCCCAGCCGCTGGCGGATGACGAGCGCCGGCGGCGCTTTCTCACCCCGCTGGTGGGAGAGCGGTGACGGCATCCTGCACCAGCGTTGACGACGGTCATGCAACGGGCGGCGCAAGCCGCTATGGTGGGAGGTATTCCAACACCGCAAGGAGAGCCACCATGGATCACCCCGACCACCCCTTCACCGAACTCTTCGAGCAGCTGGGCCTCGCATCGGACCCGGAGGCGATCAAGCGCTTCATCGAGCGCAACGGTCCCATTCCCGAGGAGATCCCCCTGCCGGACGCCCCCTGCTGGAACGAGGGCCAGGCCGAGTTCCTGCGCGAGGCCATCGAGGCGGACGCCGACTGGGCCGAGGTGGTCGACCACCTCAACGCCTCGCTGCGCAAGCCCTGATGGCGCCGGCCAGGCTAGCCGTTGGCGGCCTGGCCGTTGGCCTCCACCCGCCGCCTGACCCAGGCGCCCACCAGCAGCAGCACGGTGAGCGCCAGCAGCGGCAGCACCACGCTGACGCTCAGTGCCTCTTCCTTCTCCACCGCCTCCAGCGCCCCATAGATGGCGCTGGCATAGACCGCCCACTTCACGCCGAGACCGATGATGGCCGCCATCAGGAAGGTCCCCAGCGGCAGGCGCAGCAGGCCGGCGGCATAGTTGACCACCGAGTGCGGGAAGCCCGGCAGCACACGCAGGGCGCACTGGGTCAGGAAATCGCTGCGCTGCTCCAGGCGCCGCATGATCTTGCGGGTGAGCCCCTTGGGCGTCCAGCGATCGCCCACCCGGGCCGAGAGCCAGTAGGCGCCCAAGGCCCCGAGCACGCTGCCCACGATCAGCATGGGGGTCGCCGCCAGGGGCGAATAGAAGGGGGCGATCAGCCACAGCCCGATGCTGCCGGGCAGGCCCAGCGCCAGGGTCACGGCCATCACCAGGATCACGCTGATGATCACGGCGGGATGGTGGGAGGCCTCGTCCGCCCAGCGCTGCAGATCCGCCAGGTCAGGCGAGTGCCAGATCCACAGGTAGAGCGCCATCAACACGACGCCACCCACCGCCGCTACCCGCCAGGGCCAGCGCAGTGAACTATCGTTGAACATCGATCATCTTCCGGTGCGCAGAGGCGCCCATGGTGCCATGCAGGAGCCATCCTACGCCAGCATGGCAACCGCCGCGGCCGGCCGCTGAGGGGCCTGCCACGGCGGCGTGTCGAGCCTGCGGGATCAATAGAGGACGTCGCGAATCACCTGGTAGATGATCTCGTTGGCGGCGTCGACCAGGATCGCATCGGGCCCCACTCGGCGCCATTCGTAGCCGTCATAGCGCGGCAGGTAGCCCAGCGCACGGTCGTCGAAGCGCTTGGCGATGCCCGGAGGCAGCGGCTTGCCGCGCTCGAGGTTCATGCGGATGCCCGGCGGCAGGGCGGCGCGATCATCTTCGCGAACCCAGTCGCGACCCTCGCCGAAGAGGCGGCGCAGCTCCCGCTCGTCGATGCTGGGACCGCTGCGGTAGCGCTCGTCGCGACGCTCACGGTCGCGATAGCCCGCGTCGCGCCGGTCACGGTAGCTTTCTCTGTCCCGGTAGCTCTCCCGATCCCGGTAGCCTTCCCGGTCACGCTCGCGGTCGCGCCAGTCACCCTCCCGGCGTTCACCGTCGCGGTAGCGCTCCTGCTCACGAAGCTCCTGCTGGCCGCGATCACCGCCCCGCCCCTGGGGCCCCTGCTCTCGCCGCTCCTGGCTCTGTCCTTGTCCTTGCCCCTGCCCTTGAGCCTGAGAGGCCCCCTGGCCTCGGCCGGGGTGGTCGGCGGGCTGTGCCAGGGCGGGGCCTGCCGCCATCACCAGCGCAAGGCTAGAAGCCGCCAGGGCCAGGCGCAGATCGATTCGCTTGCTCATGTGAACCTCCGGTTCCATGGGGGGATGCCTATCAGACTAGTCGCCAATGATGCAGCCGGTGTGGAACTACTGTCGGCCTGTGGCAACACCCTGAATGCAAAGAGGCCCGGCATGCGGCATGCCGGGCCTCTGCGGGTCGAACCTGGCTCAGCCCTTGAGGTCACGCATCAGCAGCGCGAACTCGATGCGCTCGGGCGCGATCGCCTCGCCCGGTACCGGGATGCGCACCACGTGGCCGGAGCCCGGTGCCACCCCCACGGATTCGCCACGCTTGTTCTCGATATGCTCGAGCACGAAGCGGCGGTTGCCACCGGGCAGCATCAGCTCCATGCCGTCCCCCACCTCGAAGCGGTTCTTGACGTCCACCTCCAGCACGCCTCGGTCGGGGTCATAGCCGATCACCTCGCCGACGAACTGCTGGTGCACCCCCACCGAGTTGCCCTGCTCGTAGTTCTGGTACTCGTCATGCACGTGGCGGCGATAGAAGCCTTCCGTGTAGCCGCGGTTGGCGAGGTTGTCGAGCTCATCCATCAGGCGCATGTCGAAGGGCCGGCCAGCCACGGCATCATCGATGGCGCGACGGTAAACCTGGGCGGTGCGCGCCACGTAGTAGTGGGACTTGGTGCGCCCCTCGATCTTCAGCGAGGTGACGCCCATCTGGGTCAGGCGCGGCACGTGCTGGACGGCGCGCAGGTCCTTGGAGTTCATGATGTAGGTGCCGTGCTCGTCCTCGAACACCGGCATCAGCTCGCCCGGGCGGGTGCGGTCCTCGATCAGCGCCGAGAGCTCGTCCTGGCCCTCCACCCCGCCGGCGGTGGCCGTGGTCTGGGACAGGCCGGCGAAGGAGGTGCTGCCGCCGCCGGAGGCGATCAACCCGCCCTGAGCCCCGCCCTGCTCGGAGGTCCAGACGCCGCTGGCCGCATGGGCGGCCGCCGAGTTGGCCGGCACCAGGTCGCCGGTCTCGTCCTGGGCGGCGGCCACGGTGTTGTACTTCCAGCGGCAGGCGTTGGTGCAGGTGCCCTGGTTGGGGTCGCGGTGGTTGAAGTAGCCGGAGAGCAGGCAGCGCCCGGAGTAGGCGATGCACAGCGCGCCGTGAACGAAGGTCTCGATCTCGAGGTCGGGGCACTCGGCACGGATCTCGCCGATCTCCTCGAGGGACAGCTCACGCGACAGGATGATGCGGCTGATGCCCTGGCGCTGCCAGAACTTCGCCGCCGCCCAGTTGACCACGTTGGACTGCACCGAGAGGTGGATCACCTGGTCGGGCCAGCGCTCGCGCACCATCATGATCAACCCCGGGTCGGACATGATCAGGGCATCGGGACCGGCCTCGATCACCGGCTCCATGTCGCGCAGGTAGGTCTTCAGCTTGCTGTTGTGGGGCGCGATGTTGGAGGCCACGTAGAACTGCTTGCCCCGCTCATGGGCGTAGGCGATGCCCTTGTGCAGGTTGTCGATCTTGAAGTCGTTGTTGCGCACGCGCAGCGAGTAGCGCGGCTGGCCGGCATAGACGGCATCGGCGCCATACGCGAAGGCGTAGCGCATGTTCTTGAACGTTCCCGCGGGGGAGAGCAGTTCGGGGGCTTGCATGTGAGGTCACCGTTGTCAGGACGATGGCAGCCGGGGCAGAAGCGCTCCGGCGTGCAGGGGGATGGGAAGGCGCGAAAGTCTAGCAATTGCCGCCGAATCTGGCCAGAAAGTGTCGATTTGCGTACACTGCGCGCCACCGGACCGGACCCCGGACTGCCGCACCCACGGCCCCACAAATTCTCCGACCAGAGCTGACCCATGACCCTTCCTGCTTCCCCCACGGCGGCCGACCGCACCACCGCGGTGATCTACTCCGGCGGCATGGACTCCTACACCGTGCTGCACCGCGCGCTGCGCGAGGGGCTCGACGTCCACGCCCTCTCCTTCGACTACGGCCAGCGCCACGCCCGTGAGCTCGAGGTGGCCGAGAGCGTCTGCCGCGAACTCGGCGTGCCTCACCAGGTGGTGGACATCCGCGCCATTCACGGCCTGATCGATGGCTCGGCGCTCACCGACGCCGGCCGCGAGCTGCCCGAGGGCGACTACGGCGAGGAGAACCTCAGCGCCACGGTGGTGCCCAACCGCAACATGATCCTGCTGGCGCTCGCCATCGCCAAGGCGGTGAACATCGGCGCCGGCCGGGTCGACTACGGCGCCCACGGCGGGGATCACGTGCTCTACCCCGACTGCCGCCCCGAGTTCGTGGAGCGCATGAACGCCGTGGCTGGCATCGCCAACTTCGAACCCGTCGAGATCCACGCCCCCTACCTGCGCGCCAGCAAGGCCGAGATCCTCGCCGATGGCCTGGCCATGGGGCTCGACTACGGCCAGACCTGGACCTGCTATCGGGGCGGGCGGCTTGCCTGCGGGCGCTGCGGCAGCTGCCGCGAGCGCCTGGCGGCCTTTGCCGCCAACGGGGCGATCGACCCCCTGGGCTATTCGGATCGGTCCGCCACCGACGCCTCACCGCAGCCCGATCAGGAGGCCTGATGTACCACGTCAAGGAGGCCTTCTATACCCTGCAAGGCGAGGGCGGACAGGCCGGTCGCGCCAGCGTCTTCTGCCGCTTCACAGGCTGCAACCTCTGGTCCGGCCGGGAGTCGGACCGGGCGAGTGCCGCCTGTACCTTCTGCGATACCGACTTCCTCGGCACCGACGGTCAGAACGGCGGGCGCTTTGCGGATGCTGCGTCCCTGGCCGAGCACCTGACGGCGCTCTGGCCTGCGCAGGACGGCCCGAGCGTGAGAGGCGCCACGCCCTATGTGGTCTTCACCGGGGGCGAGCCTCTGCTGCAGCTCGACGAGGCGCTGATTCAGGCGATGCATGAGCAGGGCTTCGAGGTCGCCGTGGAGACCAACGGCACCCTGCCCGCCCCCGCCGGCATCGACTGGCTCTGCGTCAGCCCCAAGGGGGCGACGGCACTCGCCATCACCGCGGGCAACGAGCTGAAGCTGGTCTACCCACAGTCTGAGGCCCCGCCGGCGCGCTTCGCCTCGCTCGACTTCGAGCACTTCTTCCTGCAGCCCATGGACACCGGGGCCGGCGGGCGACCTGCCCCCCCGGCGAACGACGCCATCGCCGTCGCGACGACCGACACCATGGCCGCCAGCGTCGCCTACTGCCTCGCCCACCCGCAGTGGCGCCTGTCGCTGCAGACCCACAAGATTACGGGGATCGACTGATGACGCTATTCGTCAACCGCCTGACCCAGCTCGACGTCTCCTGGTGGTGCCCGACCCGGGGCCTGGTCGGCGCCAGCTGGCAGGTGGACGTGGAGCTCGACGGGGAGCTCGGCGAGGACGGCATGCTGTTCGACTTCGGCGAGGTGAAGCCGTGGATCAAGCAGCGCCTGGATGCCGGTGCCGACCATACCCTGCTGGTGCCCACCCGGGCCCCCGGCCTGGAGCTCCATGACTGCCGCGAGGGGCTCTGCGTGCGCACCACCCTGCCCTGGACAATGGAGCTGCGCGCCCCACGCCAGGCGCTGACCCTGCTGCCCTGGCGGGAGATCCGCGCCGAGCGCCTGGCCGACCACCTGGCGGCGGAGCTGATGCGCCGGCCGCCGCCGCGGGTCAGCGATATCCGCCTGCGCCTGCGGGAAGAGGAGATCGAGGGAGCGGCCTACACCTACAGCCATGGCCTGCGGCGCCACGCCGGCAACTGCCAGCGCATCGCCCATGGCCACCGCTCGCGGCTACATATCTGGCAGGGCGGGAAGCGCGTTCCCGAGCTGGAGCGAGAGTGGGCAGAGCGGCTCGCGGATCGCTACCTGGTCGACCAGGCCGATATCGTCACGGACGAGGAGCCGGCCTGGAAGCAGATGCTGACCAGCCGCTATCGCACGGCCCAGGGGCAGTTCTTCCTGCGCCTGCCGAGGGAGCGCTGTGAGGTGCTGCCGACGCCGACCACGGTGGAGTGGATCGCCGACTGGCTGGCCCGGCAGATCGCCGGCGAGACGGGGCGCGCCACTCGGGTGCAGGCCTTCGAGGGGATCGACAAGGGCGCCATCGCGCAGGCCTCGCCATGATCACGCCCACCGACGACACGCCGGCAAGCGCAGCGGCCTGCCGGCCGGGATGCGGCGCCTGCTGCATCGCCCCCTCGATCAGCACGCCGATTCCCGGCATGCCGGATGGCAATGGCAAGCCGGCCGGCATGCGCTGCGTGCAGCTGGACGAGGACAATCTGTGCCGGCTGTTCGGCGACCCGCGCCGCCCGGCGGTATGCGAGCGCTTCGGCTTCGATGCAGCGCTATGCGGCGAACGCCGTGAGCAGGCGCTGGAGCGCATCGCCGCCCTGGAGTGCGCCACCGGCTAGCGCTCCTGATATCAGACGATTCGGCCCATCGCCTTGAGCTGCACCAGCAGCTCGGACACCTGCTCGGCGGGCTTCTGATACTCCTGCATCAGCGCTCGCAGTCGCTCCTCGAAGCTCTTCTCGACGCTCTTCTCGACGCTCTTCTCGACATTCTCCTCAACGTTCTTCTGGCGGGGCGCTTCCTGCTCCTCCAGTGGAGACGCGATCACCTCGGAAGGCGCATCGGGCATCCCTGAACGTCCATCGGGGTTATCGAGTTCGCGAAGCGCCTCGGCAAAGGCATCATCGAGTTCACGGAACTTGCGCAGTTTCTCACGCTCGTCCATCGGTTTGCGCTGGGTCTGCTGTTTCATCTGTTTCCGGTCGTTCATGGGGACGGCTGAGGAGATGAACATCGAACCAGGCGGGCGTTAACCAGCCACTTATAAGCGCGATGTCCCGAGTCATTATTATACCGCCAACGTACTGCCCGGCGAAGGGCCGGGACCATGATGGCGCCACGACCCGACCGGCAACAGGATATCGCGACTGTGCACCAGCGCGCATACAGCTTGCCCAAACTTGCCTTTGCCAACCCTTAGGCCGCATAAAGTAACCAGGCCGTCAGGGCGCTGATCATTTTCGCAGCGACTGCAGACGTCGCCAGGCTGAAAATGAACGGACGCCCCGCACCGGGAACCATCGCGCAAGGAAGGGGCCAGACCATGTTCAACGAAATGATGCGAGCAGAGATCTGGCTGCAGGAGACGCTCGCCAGTGGAGAGAGCCTCGAGGAACTGGCCGCGCGCCTGGGCTACTCCAGCTCTCAGGTACGCCGCCGATTCCGTCAGTGCTTCGGGCTATCGCCGAGCGCCTACCGGGAGAGCCTGCGCCTGGAGAAGGCCGCTCGGCTGCTCACCTTCACGCCGCGGGGCGTGCGCGAGATCGCCGGGCGCTGCGGCTATACCAACCACTCGGCCTTCAGCCGGGCCTTCCAGCGCCGCTATCGCCAGACCCCCCGGGAGTTTCGGCTCAACCGGCACAGGGCGCTCAGGGCCTCTCGCCCGCCTGCGCTGACGTTAGAGCCCACTCTCCACACCCTCCCCCCGCGCACCGCCGTGGTTACCCGCTGCTATGTCGGCACGGAACAGCTGACGCCGCCCGAGACATGGCCACGGATGCTGTGGGGGGGGAAGAGCCGCCGTCAGGCATTCCGATGGACGCGCCGTCCCTTGCCCTGCTGCATGACCCCTGCCAGGCATGCTCGCTGCCCAAGCTCGACCTGGTGTCAAGCGACATCAGAAAGTGACCCCCTGGCGACAGTGAAATCTGACCCCCTTACCTGACGACCTGATCGTGATGGTGGATGGTGTCGGGCTTGATCAGCCCGGCCTTGCGCTTGGCACGCAGTCGGTAACTGTCGCCTCGGATGGTGATGACGTGGCTGTGATGCAGCAGTCGGTCAAGGATCGCCGTGGCGACCACGGCGTCACCGAACACCTCGCCCCACTCGCTGACCGCTCGGTTGCTGGTGACCAACAGGCTGCCGCGCTCATAACGCCGGGTGACCAGCTGGAAGAACAGGTTGGCCGCCCCCGGCTCCAGCGGCAGGTAGCCCAGCTCGTCGATGATCAATAGCTTGGGCTTGGCGAAGTGCCTTAGCCGTTCCTCCAGGTCGCCATTGGCATGGGCCTGGACCAGTTGGGTAATCAGTGCCGTGGCGGTAGTGAACAGCACTGAGTAGCCGGCCTTGACCGCTTCCCGGCCAAGTGCCACAGCGAGATGACTCTTACCCACGCCCGGCGGGCCGAGCAGCAGCAGAGCATCGCCGTTGGCGATCCAGCGTCCGCAGGCCAACTCACGGATCTGACCGGGATCGACGGCAGGCTGGGCGCTGAAGTCGAACCCTTCCAGAGTGCGCAGGAACGGGAAGCGGGCGATGCTCAGGCCCATCTGGATGCGCCGCTGCTCCTTGTGGGCCACCTCCTGCTCGCACAGGTAGGCCAGCGTCTCGCGCAGGGTCAGCTCCCGGCGTGCGGCTTCGTCAAGCAGCGTGTCGAGCCGCTCGCGGATGGCGGTCAGCTTGAGACGCGTCAGCATGGCATCCAGGCGCTCCGTCTCGGGCATCGTCATCACCAGCCACCTCCCACCACGGCTTCGTACTCGGTCAGGTCGCGCTGCAGCACGGCCGGCGGCAAGGTGGCCACGATCTCGCTGGACGCCACGACCTCCTCGGCGTCCGCTTTGGGGGATCGGTAGCCGACGATGCCCTGCAGGTGCTCCGGCAGGCAGCGCACCTGGCGGCGCCCGCCCAGCTCCGGGTGGCGGGCCACTTCACGGCCGGCGTGGTGCACCCGCAGTTCGCCGTCGGTCACGCTGACCTGGACGGGCTCACCGATCAGGCGCCAGGGCACGCTGTAGCGGTTGGTGTCGACCTCCACGGTGGCGTCGCGCTGGACCCGACGGCTCAGCTCTCGTGCCTGCTCGAAGGGCGCCCGGTCGTTGAGCGGCTGCAGGCTGGCCTGTTCGGCGATGAAGCGCACCGCCGGCAGCTCTCCGGTGGTGCCGTGGACCCGCTGGTCGGCGATCTCGCGCATCCACCAGATCAGGTGGGCCTCCAGCGCCGCCCAGGAGGCAAAGGTGCGGCCGGCGATGGCGTTACGTTTCACATAGCCGACGCCTCGCTCGTCCTTGCCCTTGGTGCGGGCGCGGTACGGCGCACAGGCCACCGGTCGGAACCCCCAGTAGCGGGCAAAGGCCGCCAGCCGCTCGTTGAACACCACCTCGCGGGTCGCCGCGTTGTGGTGATCGACCAGCGCCCGGGCGTTATCCAGCAGTACCTGCTCCGGCACGCCGCCAAAGTGGCGGAAGGCGCCTTCCAGGCCGGCGAACCACGCCGACTGCCGCTCGTGCCGGAAGGCGCGGACGTAGTGGCGGCGGGAGTAGCCCAGGGTGGCGACAAACAGGAAGACCTTGACCGACTCCCCATCGATGGTGATGTGGCGGCTGCCGAAGTCGATCTGGAGCTGCTTGCCGGGCGGAGTCTCGAACCTCACCGTGGCCTTGGCTTCGGCGGCCAGGGCCTGACGGAAGGGCGCGCAGGCGCGTTCCACCGTACGCAGGCTGACCGTGAGGCCGTGTTCGAGCTGCAGGTCTTGCAGGACCACGGCGGCGTTGCCGGCATGCTGCAGGAAGCGGGCCTTCAGCCATTCCTCCAGCCCTTCCAGCGACTTGCTGCGCTGCGGGCTTGCGTAGGGCGCCCAGCCGCCCTGGCGCAGGTAGCGCTTGACGGTGTTCCTGCTGATACCGAGTTCATCGGCGATGCGTTTCGTCCCCCAGCCACAGGCCTTCAGGCGGAGCATGGCGGCGACATCCTCTGGGCTCTGCATCGGTTCCCCTCGTACCTGAGTGTGGGGAACGTTATATCCGGATTTCTTCATGGGCGGACCCTCCTGGTGAACTCACGGAGGGGTCAGTTTTCGGTGTCGCTTGGGGGGCAGTTTTCCATGTCGCCTGACACCTGGGGGTGGTCCTGGCGCCGGGGCTGGCCGACAGCCTGGCCATGCCGCCCTCACTGAGGGTGGTGACGCTGCCAAGCGTGCGCACGGCCAGCCTGTCATTGACCGCGGTCGACGACGTCAACACAGCCCTGGAGAGTCTGCTCACCGACGCCCTGCCCACGCTGGGCGAGCACTACAGTGGAGAAGCGATCCGCCTGATCGCCGACGGAGACGCCCTCGAGCTCCAGCTGCCGCTGATGCCGCCACCACAGACGAAGACGGCGCCCTGAGGGCGCCGTCTAAAGGCCGAAGCGTAGCGATCGCGCCTTACTCCTCGACGCGCACCAGCCAGGACTCCACGGTATCGCTGCCGTGCTCGTCCTTCCACGCCTTCAGGGTCTTGTGGTTGCCACCGCGAGTCTCCACGACCTCACCGGTATTCGGGTTCTTGTAGATCTTCAGCTTGCGCTTGCGACGCGCCCCTGCCGGCGCGGAGGCGGCCTTGGGTGCTGCCGCCGCAGGCTTCGGGTTGAGCAGCGCGATCACGTCCGCGGCGCTCTTGTCGAACTCTCGCATCAGCGACTCGAGGCGCTCCTTGAACTCGAGCTCCGACTGCAGGCGCTTGTCGTTCTGCAGCTTCTCCATATTGGCCTGGAGCTGTTTCAGCTGCTGTTCCATCTGCATGTATTCGTTGATCAGGGACATGATCCGATTTCCTTCTTTCGAAATGATAGGTGCAACGGGTGAACGATTATCTGACAGCGGAGTTATAACTTGCAACAGTCTGGATGATAGCAGCACTCAACGCAACTCGAGTATTACCGTTTTCATGCGATAACAAACTTCGAGCAGCGACTCGGCGAGACATTATCTCTCGCCATGAAGTACAACAGCCAAGTTTCCTGAATTCAAGAAAGGGGTCGCTGCGAGCGTCGAGCGCGAGACTATCTTGTTCGGCAACTCGAGAAGAACACAAAAGCGCGCCGAACCCGGTCAACACGCCAAACACCGGCGCTAAAAAAAAAAAAAAACCGCCGCCCCGAAGGGCGGCGGTCTCTGGTCCGTCGGGAACTAACTTCCCGATCAGTCCTGACCCATCTGCTGCTTGATGAGGTCGCCGATGGTGGTCGGGCCACCCACTTCGACGTTCTCTTCGCGCAGCTTCTTGAGGTTCTGACGCGTCTCGTCCTGATCCTTGGCCTTGATGGACAGGGCGATCTGACGGTTCTTGCGGTCGACACCGATGATGCGGGCCTCGACGCTGTCACCCTCGTTCAGGACGTTGCGAGCATCCTCGACGCGGTCAGCACTGATCTCGGACGCCTTGAGCACGGCGACGACATCGGTAGCCAGCTCGACCTGGGCCTGCTTGGCATCGACCTCGACCACGCGGCCGGTGACGATGGTGCCCTTGTCGTTGACGGCCAGGTACTCGGCGACCGGATCGGTGTCCAGCTGCTTGATACCCAGGGAGATGCGCTCACGCTCCGGATCGATGGAGAGGATCACGGCCTCGGCCTCGTCGCCCTTCTTGAAGGAGCGCACGGCCTCTTCGCCGGTCTCGGTCCAGGAGATGTCGGAGAGGTGCACCAGACCGTCGATGCCGCCATCCAGACCGATGAAGATACCGAAGTCGGTGATCGACTTGATGGTACCGGCAACGCGGTCACCCTTGTTGAACTGGGAGCTGAAGGTCTCCCACGGGTTGGCGGTGCACTGTTTGATGCCCAGGGAGATACGACGACGCTCCTCGTCGATATCCAGCACCATGACGTCCACATCGTCGCCCACCTGGACAACCTTGGACGGATGGATGTTCTTGTTGGTCCAGTCCATCTCGGAGACGTGGACCAGACCCTCGACACCCTCTTCCAGCTCGGCGAAGCAGCCGTAGTCGGTGAGGTTGGTGACGACGGCACGCACCTTGGTGCCTTCCGGGTAACGATCCTTGATGTTGACCCAGGGATCTTCGCCCAGCTGCTTGAGGCCCAGGGAGACGCGGTTGCGCTCGCGATCGAACTTCAGCACCTTGACGCTGATCTCGTCGCCCACGGCAACGATCTCGCTCGGATGCTTGATGCGCTTCCAGGCCATGTCGGTGATGTGCAGCAGGCCGTCGACGCCGCCGAGGTCGACGAAGGCGCCGTAGTCGGTCAGGTTCTTGACGATACCCAGGATCTGCTGGCCTTCCTGCAGGGTGGCGAGCAGGGCCTCACGCTCGGCGCTGTTCTCGGCTTCGAGCACGGCACGGCGGGAAACGACGACGTTGTTGCGCTTCGGGTCAAGCTTGATGACCTTGAAGTCGAGTTCCTTGTTCTCGAGGTGCGTGGTGTCGCGCACCGGACGCACGTCGACCAGGGAACCCGGGAGGAAGGCACGGATGGAGTCGACATCGACGGTGAAACCGCCCTTGACCTTGCCGTTGATCACGCCCTTGACGATCTCGTCCTTCTCGAAGGCAGCTTCCAGGATCTTCCACGCTTCGGCGCGCTTGGCCTTCTCGCGGGAGAGGCGGGTCTCACCGAAACCGTCTTCGACGGCTTCCAGAGCGACGTGAACCTCGTCGCCGATGGCGATGGACAGCTCGCCATTATCGTCGCGGAACTGGGCCGCGGGGATCTGACCTTCGGACTTCAGGCCGGCATTGACGGTGACCCAGTCACCCTCGATGTCGATGATGGTAGCCACGACGATCGCGCCCGGCTCCATGTTGATGTCCTGGAGAGATTGTTCAAACAAGTCAGCAAAGCTTTCGCTCATGATGTTCCTACGTGATCAACGTTAAGTGCGGTCATGCCGCTTCCTCCGCACCACCAGCGAGTGCGGGCCTTATTTACCAAACCCCCGGAGATGTTGGCGCTGGTTCGACCTGGCTCGGCTATCGGGAATCGCTACCCAGCCACGTCATCACATGCTGCCGGAGGCGCCGCAAGGGAGTTTCAGGTGGCGGACGCCAGACCTCGTTCGGTCAGCAGTTCCGTCAGCCGATCCACCACTTCCGGTATCGTCAGGCGCGTGGTGTCAAGCGTGATGGCATCGTCTGCCGGCTTGAGCGGGGCCACGCTGCGTTGCATGTCGCGTGCATCGCGCGCCTGAATCTCCTTCAAAAGACTCGATAGACTAGCATCCACCCCCGCTTCCCGCAACTGGAGCTGGCGGCGGCGCGCCCTCTCCTCGGCGCTGGCGGTGAGGAAGATCTTCAGCGGGGCCTCCGTGAATACCACCGTGCCCATGTCGCGGCCGTCGGCGACGAGGCCCGGCGACTTTCGAAAGTCGCGCTGGCGGCCCAGCAGCGCCTCGCGCACCGTCGGCAGGGCCGCGATCCGCGAGGCGGCATCGCCGACCTGTTCGGTGCGGATGGTGGCGGTGGCGTCATCCCCTTCGAGCAGGATGCGGGTGGCCTCCGCCTCCGCCACGAACACCACATCGAGCCCCGCCGCCACCCGGGCGAGCCCAGCTTCGTCATCCAGCGCCACGCCGTGCTTGCCGGCGGCCAGCGCCGTGAGGCGGTAGAGGGCACCGGAGTCGAGCAGGTGCCAGCCCAGCCGCTCGGCGACCAGGCGGCTGATGGTGCCCTTGCCGGCCCCGCCGGGGCCGTCGATGGTCAGTACCGGCACGGCAGTCTCGGCGACGGTCATGCGCCCTCCTCGGCCGCTTCCTCCTCGAGGACGAGTCCCACCTTGCGCGCCAACTCGATGAAGCCGGGGAAGGAGGTGGCCACGTTGGCGCAGTCGTCGATGATGATCTCGTCACCGGCGCGCAGGGCGGCGATGGCAAAGGACATGGCGATGCGGTGATCCTCGAGACTGTCGATGCGCCCGCCGCCATAGTTGGGGCCTTCGGCCTTGCCGCCACCGACGATATCGATACCGTCGGCGACCAGCGTGTGCTCGACGCCGATGGCGGCCAGGCCGTCGGCCATGGCCTGCAGGCGGTCGGACTCCTTGACGCGAAGCTCCTCGGCCCCGCGCAGGCGGGTCACCCCCTCGGCATTGGCTGCGGCGATAAAGAGCGCCGGAAACTCATCGATGGCCAGCGGCACCTGGTCGAGGGGAATGTCGATGCCCTTGAGCGGGGCATGGCGGATATGCAGGTCGGCCACCGGCTCGCCGCCCACCTCGCGCTCGTTCTCGAGGCGCAGGTCGGCGCCCATCAGCCTGAGGATATTGATCACGCCGATGCGGGTCGGGTTGATGCCGACGTGTTCCAGCACCAGATCGGCCCCCGGGGTGATGGCCGCCGCCACCAGGAAGAAGGTGGCCGAGGAGATGTCCGACGGCACATCGATGGGCGCGGCGGTCAGCCTGCCGCCGCCCTGAAGCCAGCAGGTGTCTCCCTCGCGGTGCACCTCGTAGCCGAAGCCGGCCAGCATGCGCTCTGTGTGGTCGCGGGTCGGCGCCGGCTCGCGCACCCGGGTCTCGCCCTCGGCGTAGAGACCGGCCAGCAGCAGGCAGGACTTCACCTGGGCGCTGGCCATCGGCATGTCGTAGGTGATGCCCTTGAGCGCGCGGCCGCCGTGGATATGCAGCGGCGGACGACCACCCTCGGCGGTATCGATCACCGCCCCCATCAGGCGCAGCGGGTCGGCCACGCGGCCCATGGGGCGCTTGGTCAGGGAGGTATCGCCGGTAAGCTCGGTGTCGAAGGCCTGGCCGGCCAAGAGCCCGGCAAACAGGCGCATGGCGGTGCCGGCGTTGCCCACGTAGAGCGGCCCCGAGGGCGCCTTGAGGCCGTGCATGCCGACGCCGTGGATGGTCACGCGCCCCTGGTGGGGGCCCTCGATGGCCACGCCCATCTCGCGGAACGCCTGCAGGGTGGCCAGGCTGTCCTCGCCCTCCAGGAAGCCCTTGACCTCGGTGACCCCCTCGGCCAACGCCCCGAGCATGATGGAGCGGTGGGAGATCGACTTGTCGCCGGGCACGCGAATGCGGCCGGTCACGGTGCCGCCCGAGGCGACCCGGTAGCGCAGCTTGCCTTGCTGTTGCATCTGATATTCCGCCTGATAACTGGTCTTGTTGAGCAGGGATTCGAAGTAGTGGCGCGCGTGACGGGCGCGGTCGAAGGTGGCGAGCATGGCATCGCTGTCGCCATGCTCGATGGCCTGGCGAATCCGCACCAGGCCGGCCTCGAAGTCGTCCAGGGAGGCCAGCACCGCCTCGCGGTTGGCGACGAAGATGTCGCGCCACATCACCGGATCGCTGCCGGCGATGCGGGTGAAGTCGCGAAAGCCCCCGGCGGCATAGCGGAAGATCTCCAACCGCTCGTCCTGGCGCGCCAGGGTGTCCACCAGGGAGAAGGCCAGCAGGTGCGGCAGGTGACTGGTGCGGGCCAGCACCTGGTCATGGCGCACCACGTCCATCTCCAGCACCTCGGCCCCGCACGCCTCCCACAGGGCGCGCACCCGGGAAAGCGCCACCGGGTCGGTGTCGGGCTCCGGAGTGAGGATCACCTTGTGGCGCAGATAGAGCTCAGGGTTGGCCGCCGCCACGCCGCTCTTCTCGGAGCCAGCGATGGGGTGGCCCAGCACCAGGCGGGGCGGCACGCAACCGAAGGCCTCGCGGGCGCAGTCGCGGATGGTCGCCTTGGTGCTGCCCACATCGGTGATCACCACGTCGGGGGCGGCCCGGTCGATCAGCCGGGCCAGCTCCCCCATCACGCTGCGCATCGCCAGCACCGGCACCGCCAGCACCACCAGGGAGGCGCCCTCGATGACCGCGGCGAGCTCGGTGTCGCCGCCGTCGATCAGCCCCATCTCGATGCCGCGGGCGATCTCGCCAGGGTCCGGATCACAGGCATGGATGGCGCCCCGAAAGCCGCCAGAACGTAGCGCCGCGGCCAGGGAGCCGCCGATCAGCCCCAGGCCGACGATCAGGAGGCGGGGTTCATTGACTCTCACCACCACGCCTCAGAGCACGCCGATCGGGTAGGAACCGAGCACCTTCACCTCGGCGGCGCGCAGGCGCACCTCCTCGAGGACCGCGGCGACCCGGGGCTCGTCGCGGTGCCCCTTGAAGTCGATGAAGAAGACGTAGTTCCACGCCCCGCTGCGCGAGGGGCGGGTCTCCAGGCGGGTCATGTCGATCTGGTGGCGATGAAAGGGCTCCAGCAGGTCGTGCAGCGCACCCGGCTGGTTGCGCATGGCCACCACGATGGAGGTCTTGTCCTCGCCGGACATGGGCACGTCCTGGTGACCGATGATCAGGAAGCGCGTGGAGTTGTCCGGGCGGTCCTCGATCTTCTCGGCCAGGCGGGTCAGGCCATAGAGCTTGGCGGCCATGTCGCCGGCGATCGCCGCGCTATGCCACTCGGTCTTGACCAGGCGCGCCGCCTCGGCGTTGGAGGAGACCGGCACCCGCTCCGCCTGGGGGTAGTGGGCGTCGAGCCACTTGCGGCACTGGGCGAAGGACTGCGGGTGGGAGTAGATGCGCGAGACCTTGTCCTGGCGGGTGGTCTCGCCCACCAGCAGGTGGTGGTGGATGCGCAGCACCACCTCGCCGCAGATGCGCAGGCCGGAATCCATGAAGGAGTCCAGGGTGTGGTTGATCACCCCTTCGGTGGAGTTCTCCACCGGCACCACGCCGTAGTTGACCGCGCCGGCCTCCACCTCACGGAACACCTCATCGATGGCCGCCATGGGCAGGCTGATGGCGCTCTCGCCAAAATGCTTGAGGGCCGCCTGCTGGGTGAAGGTGCCCTCGGGGCCCAGGTAGGCCACCTTGATGGGCTGCTCCAGCGCCAGGCAGGCGGACATGATCTCGCGGAACAGCCGGGCGACCTCCTCGCTGTCCAGCGGACCCTTGTTGAGCGCCATGATCCGGCGAAGTACCTGGGCCTCGCGCTCGGGCCGATAGAAGACCGTATCGGGGTCCTCGGCGGTCTTGACCTGGGCCACCTGCTGGGCGCAGTCGGCGCGCTCGCTGATCAAGCGCAGGATGTCGCCGTCCAGGGCGTCGATGCGCTGGCGCAGCGCCTCCAGATCGATGGGGGTATCACTCATGCTCGTCAGCCCCTTCTCTTCTCGAAATCGGCCATGAACTCCACCAGCGCCTCCACCGCGGCCTCGGGCACGGCGTTGTAGAGGCTGGCACGCATGCCACCCACGCTGCGGTGGCCCTGAAGGTTGAGTAGCCCCGCCGCCTCGGCCTCGGCCAGGAACGGCTCATCCAGGCGAGCGTCGGCCAGCACGAAGGGCACGTTCATCCGCGAGCGGTTGGCCACCGCAATGGGGTTGGAGTAGAGCTCGCTCTCGTCGATGGCCGCATAGAGCCTGGCGGCCTTGCGGGCGTTGATCGCCTCCATGGCGGCCAAACCACCCACCTCGTCCTTGAGCCACTCGAACACCAGCCCGGCCAGGTACCAGCTGTAGGTGGCCGGGGTGTTGATCATGGAGCCCGCCTCCGCCAGCGCCTGGTAGCCGAAGAGCGACGGCATATCGGCACGGGCGCGGTCGAGCAGGTCATCGCGCACGATCACCACCACCAGGCCCGCGGGGCCGATGTTCTTCTGGGCGCCGGCGTAGATCACGCCGAACCGCGAGACATCCAGGGGCCCCGAGAGGATGCTGGAGGACATGTCGCACACCAGCGGCGCTTCGGAGCCATCCGGACGGCGAGGCCCTCCACCTTCACTGCCGGGGATGTAATCGAAGGCGAGCCCGCCGATGGTCTCGTTGGCGGTGTAGTGCAGGTAGGCCGCATCGCTGGAGAGCAGGATCTCCTCCGGACGGGGCACCGCCAGGTGGCCGCCGGCCTCGCTGGCGGCCGCCACGTGAACGTCACCAAACAGGTGGCGCGCCTCGGCGATCGCCTTCTTGCTCCAGATGCCGGTGTTGACGAAGTTGGCTCGCCCGCCCGGGCCGAGCAGGTTGTAGGGCACGGCGGCGAACTGCTGAGTGGCTCCACCCTGGGTGAAGAGCACCCGATAGTTGGCCGGAATGGCCAGCAGCTCGCGCAGGTCCACTTCGGCCTTCTCGGCGATCGCCACGTACTCCGGCGAGCGGTGGCTCATCTCCATCACCGACAGACCACGGCCGTGGTAGTCGAGCAGCTCGTCGCGGGCCCGCTCGAGCACCGCCGTGGGCAACGCGGCCGGACCGGCGCAGAAGTTGTAGTGGCGATGAATGGGGGGCAGCCCCCCATTGCCGTTATTCCCCATCGTCTTCCCCTTGCTCATCGTCACCGTCGAAATCGGGGTCTGCCCCGGCTTCTTCCGGCTCGTCGATCCGTACCGTCTTGACCAGCTTCTCTTCGTTGCCCAGGCGGATCAGCATCACGCCCTGGGTGTTGCGGGAGGTGATGGAGACCTCGTCGACCCGGGTGCGCACCAGGGTGCCGCGGTCAGTGATCAGCATCATCTCGTCGGTGGAGTAGACCTGCATGGCGGCCACCAGGGCGCCGTTACGCTCGCTGGTCTGCATGGCGATCACGCCCTGGCCGCCGCGGCCGCGCAGCGGGAACTCCTCGAGACGGGTGCGCTTGCCGTAGCCGTTCTCGGAGGCGGTCAGGATATAGATCTGGCCGCCGTTGCCGGCCTCGACGGCGACACCCGCTTCCGCCTCGGCTTCGCCCTCGCCCTCCACGTCGGCCTCGGCGTCGATCAGCTGGCTCTGGGGGATGATCAGGCTGATCACCTCGGCGTCGTCGAGCAGGCGCATGCCGCGCACGCCGCGGGCGGTACGGCCCATGGCGCGGACGTTGCCCTCCTCGAAGCGGATCGCCTTGCCGTTGGACGACAGCAGCATGACGTGGTCGCTGCCCGAGGTGATAGCCGCACCGATCAGACGATCATCCTCCTCGAGGTCGATGGCGATCAGGCCCACACTGCGCGGCCGCGAGAACTGCTCGAGACTGGTGCGCTTCACCGTGCCCTTGGCGGTGGCGAAGAAGATGTAGTGGTCCGGGTCGTAGTCGCGAACCGGCAGGATGGCGTTGATCGCCTCGCCCTCGTCGAGCGGCAGCATGTTGACCAGCGGCTTGCCCCGCGAGCCGCGGCTGGCCACCGGCATCTCGTAGACCTTAAGCCAGTAGACCTTGCCGCGGTTGGAGAAGAGCAGCACGGTGTCGTGGGTCGAGGCCACCAGCAGGTGCTCGATGACGTCCTCGTCCTTCATGGCGGTGGCGGACTTGCCGCGACCGCCGCGGCGCTGGGCCTGGTAGTCGGAGAGCGGCTGGGTCTTGGCGTAGCCGGAGCGGGAGACCGTGACCACCATGTCCTCCTCGGCGATCAGGTCCTCCATGGAGAGGTCGAGATGGCTGGCCTGGATCTCGGTGCGACGCGGGTCGCCGAACTGGTCGCGCACGGCGATCAGCTCCTCGCGAATCACCTCGAGCAGGCGCTCGCTGGAGGCGAGAATCGCCATCAGCTCGGCGATCTTCTCGAGGATATTGAGGTACTCGTCGAGCAGCTTCTCGGTCTCGAGGCCGGTCAGGCGGTGCAGGCGCAGCTCGAGGATGGCCTGGGCCTGGGCCGGCGACAGGCGGTACTCGGTGGCCGAGGGGTTGAGGCCGAAGCCCTCCTCCAGCTCCTCGGGCTTGCAGGAGGTGGCACCGGCGCGCTCCAGCATGGGCGTGACCTGCCCCGGCGGCCAGTTGCGCGCGAGCAGCTTCTCCTTGGCCTCGGCGGCGTTCGGCGAGGCCTTAATCAGCTCGATCACCTCGTCGATGTTGGAGATCGCGACGGTCAGGCCTTCGAGGATGTGGCCGCGCTCGCGGGCCTTCTTCAGCTCGAACAGGGTGCGACGGGTCACCACCTCGCGGCGATGACGAATGAACGCCTCGAGGATCTCCTTGAGGTTCATGATCTTCGGCTGGCCATCCTCGATGGCCACCATGTTGATGCCGAAGACCGTCTGCAGCTGGGTCTGGGCGAAGAGGTTGTTGACCACCACCTCGCCGGACTCGCCGCGCTTGGTCTCGATCACCACGCGCAGGCCGTCCTTGTCGGACTCGTCGCGCAGCTCGGCGATGCCCTCGATCTTCTTGTCCTTGACCAGCTCGGCGATCTTCTCGATCAGCCGCGCCTTGTTCACCTGGTAGGGCAGCTCGCTGATGATGATGTGGTCGCGGCCGCTCTTGTCGTCATGCTCGATGGTGTGACAGGCGCGCACATAGATGCGCCCGCGGCCGGTGCGATAGGCCTCGAGGATGCCGGCCCGGCCGTTGATGATGGCCCCGGTGGGGAAGTCCGGGCCCGGCACATGCTCCATCAGGTCGTCGACGGTCAGGGTGTAGTCGTCGATCAGCGCCAGGCAGGCGCTGATGACCTCGCCCATGTTGTGGGGGGGGATATTGGTGGCCATGCCCACGGCGATGCCGGAGGAGCCGTTGATCAGCAGGTTGGGCACCTTGGTGGGGAGCACCTCGGGGATGCGCTCGGTGCCGTCGTAGTTGTCGACCCAGTCGACGGTGTCCTTCTCGAGATCGGCCAGCAGCTCGTGGGCCAGCTTCGCCATGCGCACCTCGGTGTAACGCATGGCGGCGGCGCTGTCGCCGTCGATGGAGCCGAAGTTGCCCTGGCCATCCACCAGCACGTGGCGCATGGAGAAGTGCTGAGCCATGCGCACGATGGTGTCGTAGACGGCGCTGTCACCGTGGGGGTGGTACTTACCGATGACATCGCCCACTACGCGGGCCGACTTCTTGTATGGCTTGTTCCAGTCATTGCCGAGCTCGTGCATGGCGAACAGCACGCGCCGGTGTACCGGCTTCAGGCCATCGCGCACATCGGGCAGTGCCCGGCCGATGATCACGCTCATCGCGTAATCGAGGTACGACTGCTTGAGTTCGTCCTCGATATTGACTGGCAGAATCTCTCTGGCGATGTCACCCATGGGTCGTCGAATCCTTTGCACTGCAAGAGGTTGGCCGCCCTCGCCGGCGTTGCCGCGGGCGCCATGATAGCGCTACATCATACCACCGCGGGCAGAGCAAAGGCAGCCGGCTATGCGAGGGGCTACTCCATCACCAGGGGCTCGAGCAGCTCACGAATCTCGCCCTCGATGGGCACCGCCTGGTTGGCCGCCACGTCGAGCAGCACAAAGGTCAAGGTCGCCGCACTCACCAGGGCGCCGTCGCGCACCCGGCGGATCTCCTGGCTCATCCTGGCGCTGCGCCCGCCGACGGCCGAGAGGCGCGTGAGAATCTCCAGATCGTCCCCCGCCACCGCCGCCTGGCGGTAGTCGATATTGAGGTTCACCGCCACGAAGGCGAGCTCGCCCCCCATCAGGCGCCGGGCGAGGCCCGGTCGATCGTCGAAGTAGCCCCAGCGCCCCTCCTCCAGGAACTCCAGGTAGCGGGCGTTGTTGACATGGCCGTAGCCGTCCAGGTGATAGCCGCGCACCCTCAGGCGGGTGGTCGAGACACGAGAATCCATGGCATTGCTCCTTGATAATGGCCGTGATGGCAGGCCCGGCGATTCTGGCAATGCCGCCGGTGAATTTCAAACAGTCGTTTCAAGCTGGACGCCGCCCGGCGACCCGCTGGCACCCCCGCCCCCCTTCAGGGATAATGGCCGTCCTTTTTACCCCGGGAAATGCTTCATGTGGTTCAAGCACTTGCACCTTTATCGCCTGCACGATGCGCCGACGCTGGATGCCGCCACCCTCGAGGAGGCCTTGGCCGAGCACGCCGCCAGGCCGCTGGGCGGCCAGGATCCTCGCCGACTGGGCTGGACCGCCCCGGCCGGCCGCGCGGGCACCGCACGCCTGCACGAGCTGCAGGGCCAGCGCCTGCTCAGCGCCCTGCGCCAGGAGCGCCTGCTGCCCGCCGGCGTGGTGCGTGAAGAGACCGAGGAGCGTGCCGCCGAGGTCGAGACCCGGGAGGGGCGCAAGCCGCGCCGCCAGGAGAAGATCGCCCTCAAGGAACAGGTCGTCGAGGAGCTGCTGCCGCGGGCCTTCGTGCGCAGCCAGAAGATTGACCTGTGGTGGGACACTCGCCGCGGGCTGATCGGCATCAATGCCAGCTCGCGTACCCGCGCCGAGGAGCTGCTCGACCTGCTGCGCGAGACCCTGGGCAGCCTCAAGGTGACCCCGCTGGCTAGCCAGACCCTGCCCATGCGCGCCATGACCCAGTGGCTGACCGACCCCGCCTCGCGTCCCGCCGACCTGGTGCTGGGCGACCAGGTGGAGCTCAAGGCCAAGGGCGACGACGGCGTGCTGCGCGCTCGCCAGGTCGAACTGGACAGCGACGAGATCCAGCAGCTGCTGGAGGGCGGCCGCCAGGCCAGCAAGCTGGCCCTCGAGATCGAGGGCCGAGTCAGCTTCGTGCTGCACGACGACCTGGCGCTGAAGTCGCTGCGCTTCGGTGACGCCCTGATCGACGAGGCCAACGCCGCCGATGACGGCGACGATGCCCTGGTGCGCCTCGAGACCGACTTCCTGCTGATGGCCCAGGCCCTGGGCGAGAGCATCGAACGCCTGATCGCCTGGCTGGGCGGCGAGGCGAGCACCGCGAACCGTGAAGTGTGACGCCATGACCGACCAACGCCCCGACACCTCGCCCGCCGATCCCTGGGCCGAGATTCGCCCCTACCGTGACGACGAGGTTGCCGAGGTCCTCGCCCGCCTCGCCTACGACCCGGAGCTGCTCACCGCCCTGACCCGCTTCCGGCTGCCGCGGCTGTCGCGCGTCATGCCGCGCCTCTCCAGCACCCTGGCGAGCCTGGCCATTCGCCGCGAGGTGCGCGGCGTGACCAGCGTCAACGACTTCCAGATGCGCATCGCCTCCTACATGGAGCGCATGATCCGCACCACCACCGATGACTTCCAGGTCGAGGGGCTCGACGCCCTGGATAACGACACCGCCTACCTGTTCATCGGCAACCACCGCGATATCTCCCTGGACCCGGCCTTCATCAACTATGCGCTCTATCTGGCCGGGCGTGACACGGTGCGCATCGCCATCGGCGACAACCTGCTCAAGAAGCCCTATGTCACCGACCTGATGCGGCTCAACAAGAGCTTCATCGTGCCGCGCAGCGCCCGCGGCAAGCGCGCCATGCTGGCCGCCTACCAGCAGCTCTCCGCCTATATCCGCCACTCTATCAGGGAGGACAACCACTCCATCTGGATGGCCCAGCGCGAAGGGCGGGCCAAGGACGGCATCGACCGCACCGACCCCGCGATCATCAAGATGATCACCATGGCTCGGCGAGCCGAGCAGCGCGGCGTCCCCATCGGCGAGGCGGTCGCCGAGCTGCGCCTGGTGCCGGTCTCGATCAGCTACGAGTACGACCCCTGCGACGTGCAGAAGGCCCGCGAACTCCACGCCCTGCACACCAGCGGCAACTACGAGAAGGGCCAGTTCGAGGACATCCAGTCCATCGTCGCCGGGATCACCGGCCACAAGGGCCGGGTGCGGCTCTGCGTCGGCACGCCGCTCTCCGATGACTTCTCAAGCCCAGAGGCAGTGGCCGCGGAGATCGACCGCCAGGTGCTGGCCAACTACCACCTCTTCCCGAGCCATCACCTGGCCCTGGAGGCGCTGGGCGACGCCCCGGAGCTGATCGACCACGCGGCCATCAGCGACGCCGACCGTGCCCGCTTCCAGGCCCGCCTGCAGCAGGTCCCTGCGGAGCTGCGCAGCTGGTGGCTGGCGCAGTACGCCAACCCGGTACGCAACAAGGCCGGACTCATCGCCCCCTGATCGCCCCCTGACCGCGAGGACGCCATGGCACACGCCCACGGCCATCACCACCATCACCATGCCGTGCCCCCCGACCGCGGCGCCCAGACCCGCGAGGCCCACAAGGTCACCCTGATCGGGGCGGTGATCGATTTCGTGGTGGGTGTGGCCAAGATGGTCACCGGCTTCATGGTGGGCTCAGCGGCCCTGGTGGCCGACGGCATCCACTCCTTCTCGGACATCCTCACCGATGTCTTCGTGCTGGGCGCCACCCACTTCGGCCGCCAGGAGCCGGACAGCAACCACCCCTATGGCCACGGCCGCATCGAGACCCTGGCCACCCTGTGGCTGGGCAGCGTGCTGATCTTCGTGGCCGGCGGCATCGCCTGGGCCAGCCTCATACGGCTGGTCGCCGGCGAGCCGATCCCCGCCCCGGGCCTCTGGGCCATCGGCATCGCGGTGATCGCCCTGGGGGCCAAGGAGTGGATCTTCCGCTACACCATGCGGGTCGCCAGGCGCGTCAACTCGCGGCTCCTGGAGGCCAACGCCTGGCATTCGCGCTCCGACGCCCTCTCCACCGTGGTGGTCCTGGTGGGCCTAGTGGCCGCCCAGTTCGGGGCCGGCTGGATGGATGCCGTGGCCGCCATCGTGGTGGGGGTGATGGTGGGCCAGGTGGGCGGCCGGCTGCTCTGGGAGTCGAGCCAAGAGCTGATCGACACCGCCCTGCCCGAGGCGGAGCGCCGCGAGATGCAGGCGGTGGCCGAGCGGGTCCCCGGCGTGCGCGGCGTGCATGACCTGCGCACCCGCACCCTGGGCAGCCAGGCGGTGCTGGACCTGCACATCGTGGTGCCGCCTCGTGTCACCGTCTCAGAGGCCCACGAGATCGGCAACGAGGCGAGCCGCCGGCTGCGCGAGGCCTTCCCGCTGCTCGCCGATGTCACCTTCCATATCGACCCCGAGGACGATGCCGGCGAGACCGAGCACAGCCTGCGCCCCGGCCTGCCCCTGCGCGGCGAGGTGGAGGGCATGCTGGAGCAGACCTGGCAGGAGGTGCCCGCCTGGCAGGCCCGGGTCGCCCTGGACCTGCACTATCTCGACAACCAGGTGGATGTCTCGATCTTCGTCAACGCCCTGCCGGAGGGCCAGAGCCTGACCCAGGCCGCCGACGAGCTGCGCGACGCCTGCCGGGACCTTACCTGGGTGGGCTGCCTGCGTGTCTGGCAGGGCCCCGGCAAGGGGTGATCCCCTCTGCTGCCTGGCCCAAACGTGGTATCGTCACGCCACTGCGGCACGGCAACGCTACCCAAGGAGAAGGCCATGTCCTCATCGGAAATCCAGAAGACCCGGGTCATCAACGAACTGCGTGGTTTCATCAAGAAGCTGCTGCAGGATCCGAAGATCCTCGACCAGTCCCTCGAGATCGCCCGGCGCCACCTGCCCGAGGGCGGCGGCAGCGCGGTGATGGCGCGTATCGCCAACGAGATCTCGGAGACCACCAGCGTGCACATTCCGGAGGATCCGGCCGAGCACTCCGAGGCCGACCGCCTCTTCCTGGAACTGCTCAAGGAGGTGGTGGACGAGGAGCAGGCCCTCTACTGAGCGCCGCTCGCGGCCGCCGCTGCTGCCGCCCTCCTCCCCGCCTTTCCGGCACCTCCCAAGCGCCCCCCGACGCCCGGCCCTGCCGGGCGTGTTCGTTGCGGGCCCCTGCCCGCCGAGTCTGGTAAACTGCAAGGCACTGTTTCCACAAAAGCTTTACAGAATTTCCACGATGTACTATCTGCTCAAGTTGTTCCCCGAGATCACCATCAAGTCACGCTCCGTGCGGCGCCACATGATCCGCTGCCTCGCCTCCAACGTACGCAATACCCTGCGCCCGCTTGACCCGCGGGTGAAGGTCCAGGAGCGCTGGGACATCCTGCAGGTGGCCCTGCCCGATGACCTGATCCCTGCGCATCAGGAGGAAATGCAGGAACGGCTGACCCGCATTCCCGGTATCCACGAGGTACAGGCGGTCGAGGAGGTCGACTTCGACGGCCTCGAGGACATCGCCAGGCAGGTGGTTCCGCTATGGCAGCAAGCCATCGCCGGGCGGCGCTTCCGGGTCACCGCCAAGCGCCGCGGCGAGCACGACTTCACCTCTGCCGACATGGAGCGCCACCTGGGCACCCAGCTGCTTGCCGCGGCCCCCACGGCGCGGGTCGATCTGCGCCACGCCGAGGTCGAGGTGCCGGTGCAGGTGGTGGACGCTCGCCTGCGCCTGATCCGCCAGCGCTGGCCGGGGCTCGGCGGCTATCCGCTGGGCATGCAGGGCCAGGCCATGACGCTGATCTCCGGCGGCTACGACTCCCCGGTGGCCGCCTGGCGGATGATCCGCCGCGGCATCAAGAGCCATTTCCTGTTCTTCAATCTCGGCGGCCCCGAGCATGAGCGCGGCGTCCGCGAGGTCACCCACCACCTCTGGCAGCGCTACAGCCTGTCGCATCGGGTCAACTTCATCTCGGTGCCCTTCGAGCCGGTGGTGGCCGAGATCCTCAAGACGGTGCCCGACAGCCTCATGGGGGTGGTGCTCAAGCGCATGATGGTGCGCGCCGCCTCGCGCATCGCCCAGCGCGCCCGGGTGCCGGCCCTGGTCACCGGCGACGCCATCGCCCAGGTCTCCAGTCAGACCCTGACCAACCTGGCACTGATCGACGAGGCAAGCTCCCTGCCGGTGCTGCGCCCGCTGCTCACCGAGGACAAGCAGGCGATCATCGATCAGGCCCGCCGGATCGATACCGCACGCTTCGCCGAGGCGATGCCGGAGTACTGCGGGGTGATCTCCAAGCGCCCCCACACCCGCGCCCGGCGCGATCAGGTCGCGGCCGCCGAGGCCGGCTTCGACTTCGGCGTGCTCGACGCCGCCATCGAGGCCGCCACGCTGACCCGCAGCGATAGCCTCGGCGACACGATGGTCCCCGCCCCGCAGGCGCTCCTCACCCTGGACTCCCCGGCGGCCCTCGCCGCCGCCGACGACGTCAGCGTGATCGACATCCGCCCACCCGGCGAGCGGGAGGAGGCGCCGCTGGCACTGCCCGAGGTTCCGCGCCTGGAGATCCCCTTCTACGAGCTGCAGCAGCGGGCCGAGGCCCTGCCGGACGATCGCCGCTACCTCCTCTACTGCGACCAGGGGGTGATGAGTCGCCTGCAGGCCCTGCACCTCCACGATCGCGGCCTCACCCACTTCGGCGTCTATCGAAACACCGCATCCAGATAGTTACATTTCGCTACTCAAACGCCAGAATCGTTCTACGCTCATGGAAGGAGGTACGCATTCGTACCGGGCCATGGCGGAGGTAGCGTATGGGCAAGCAGGACTCCCAGGAGCCGCTTCTCGATCCCGGCTGGCCGCGGCCGCCGGGCGCCGGGCTGTCGGCCGAGCCCCCACCCAGGAAGCGGCGGCGCCTCGGCCTGTGGCTACTGCTGTTCCTCGCGCTGGTGGCCAGTGTGCTGGCCACCCTGCTGGTGGCCGAGGCACGCACCTCGCGTTTCCAGTCCCAGGAGCTCTCCCGCTACGCCGCCACCCTGACCTGGACCGTCGCCCCGGGACGCAGCGAGCGGCTGCTCGCCCCCGCCCACGGCCCCTTCGATGAGCGGCTCGGCTACACCCGGCTGCCCGAATTCCAGTCGCGACTGGTGGAGCGCGGCTTCCTGGTCGAGCGCCAGGCACGCTTCTCGCCGGCGCTGATGGAGTATGTCAACCACGGTTTCTTCCCCCCCTACGGCGAGAAGACCCGTGCCGGCCTCACCCTGGAGAGCTGCACCGGCGAGAGCCTCTACGTCTACCGCCACCCCGGGCGCCACTTCCCCCACTTCGATGCGGTGCCGCCTCTGGTGCTGGAGATGCTGCTGTTCATCGAGAACCGCCAGCTGCTCGACGCCAGCGCCCCCAACGCCAACCCCGCGGTGGACTGGCCGCGCTTCGCCCGCGCTGCACTCTCCCAGGCGAGCCGGGCTCTGGATGTCTCGGACCAATCCGCCGGCGGCAGCACCCTGGCCACCCAGATCGAGAAGTATCGTCACTCCCCCGGCGGGCGCACCGACACCCCCATGGAGAAGCTGCGCCAGATGGCCTCGGCCAGCGTGCGCGGCTACCGCCACGGCCCCGAGACCCTCACCGCCCGCCAGGATATCGCCCTGGACTACCTCAACAGCGTGCCGCTGGCCGCCGCCCCCGGCCACGGCGAGGTGCATGGCCTCGCCGACGGCCTGTGGGTCTGGTTCGGCGCCGACCCCGACGAGATCAACCGCCTGCTGGTGCCGGACTTCAACGGCCCCGATGCCCTGGCGCGGCGGGGGCTGGCAACGCGCCAGGTGCTCGCGCTGATGATCGCCCAGCGCCGCCCCTCCTGGTACCTGCGCGGCGGCCGTGAGGCCCTGGAACGGCTGACCGACAGCCACCTAAGGCTGCTCGCCAGCGAGGGCGTGCTGCCCGTCGAGCTGAGCGAGGCGGCCCTGGCCCAGCGCCTGGTGTTCCGCGACTTCCAGGCGGCCCCGGTGGCCCACCGGGTGCCCCGCGACAAGGGGCTGCAGGTGGCGCGTACCCGCCTGGCGGGCATGCTGGGCGTCTCGCTCCACGAGCTGGACCGCCTGGATCTGACCGCACGCACCACCCTGCACCCCGACCTACAGGTCGAGGTCACCGACTACCTGTATCGGCTGGCCGACCCGCCCTTCGCCGGCGAGATCGGCCTCTTTGGCGAGCGCCTGCTCGCCCCGGAGAAGACCGCCGAGGTGCGTTACAGCTTTACGCTCTTCGAGCGCAGCGAAGAGGGCTTCCGGGTGCGCGTGCAGACCGACAACGGCGGCCAGCCCTTCGATATCAACGAGGGCAGCAAGCTGGAGCTGGGCTCCACCGCCAAGCTCAGGGTGCTGGCCACCTACCTGGAGGTGATCGCCGAGCTGCACGCCCGCCACGCTGGTCTGCCCGCCGATACCCTGCGCCAGATCCCGGTGGACCGCCAGGATCATCTCAGCCGCTGGGTGCTCGAGCGGCTGATCGCCACCCCGGAGGTGCCGCTCGACGAGCTGCTCACCCAGGCCATGCAGCGCCGCTACTCGGCCAGCCCCCACGAGGCCTTCTTCACCGGGGGCGGGCGCCACACTTTCAGCAACTTCCGGCGCGAGGACAACGGCCGCAACCCCACCCTCGAGGAGGCCATGCGGGAGTCCCTCAACCTGCCCTTCATCCGCCTGATGCGCGACCTGGTGAACTACAGCATCCACCGCGACGAGAACCGCCGCCGGCTGCTCGAGGACGACAGCGATCCGCGTCGCCTGGACTACCTGGCGAGCTTCGCCGATCGCGAGGGCCGGGTGTTCCTGCAACGCTTCTGGCGCAAGTACCAGGCGTTGCCGCCCGAGGAGCGCCTGGAGGCCTTCCTGGGCGGGCTGCGCCCCGGCGCGCGGCGGCTGGCGGCGGTCTACCGCTATCTCTACCCGGAGGCGGACCCCATCGGCTTCACCGCCTTCGTCGCCGAGCGGCTGGGCGGCCGCGACGCCAGCTTCCGGCCCAGCGTGCTGTTCGAGGGCAGCGACCCCAGCGCCCTCACCCTCTCCGACCAGGGCTATATCGCCGGCGTGCATCCGCTGGAGCTGTGGCTGGTGGGCTTCCTGCAGGACCAGCCAGACGCGGGCTACGCCGACGCCGAGGCCGCCAGCCGCGAGGCGCGCCAGGAGGTCTACGGCTGGCTGCTGCGCACTCGCCACCGAAGCGCCCGCGACACCCGCATCCGCACCATGCTGGAGGTCGAGGCCTTCCTCGACATCCACCAGCGCTGGGCGCGGCTCGGCTACCCCTTCGACCACCTTGTACCGTCGCTGGCCACCGCGGTGGGCAGCTCGGGGGATCGCCCCGCAGCCCTAGCCGAGCTGATGGGCATCATCCTCAACGACGGGGTGCGGCTGCCCACCCTACGCATCGACGACCTGCACCTGGCCGAGGGCACCCCCTACGAGACCCGCTTCCTGCCTGACCACGGCCGCGCCCGCCAGGTCATGGCGCCGGAGGTGGCCGCGGTGCTGCGCCACACCCTCTCCCAGGTGGTGGAGGGCGGCACCGCCCGCCGCCTGCAGGGCAGCTTCCGGCTGGACGACGACACCCCGCTGACCCTCGGCGGCAAGACCGGCACCGGCAACAACCGCTTCCAGACCGTCACCCGCTCCGGCCAGGTGGTGCACTCCGAAGCGCGCAACCGCACCGCCACCTTCGTCTTCTACCTGGGCGACGACCACTTCGGCACCCTCACCGCCTACGTGGCCGGCAGCGAGTCGGACCGCTTCCGCTTCACCTCGGCCCTGCCGGTTCAGGTGCTCAAGGGCATGGAGCCGATCCTGCGCCACTACCTGGCCGCGGGCACTCATACCCAGTGCCAGCCGCCCCGCGACCACGACATGCTGATGGCAGACTCCAAGCCCAGCGGCGGCTCTTCTTGAGCGTCCGGCAGGGCAAAGGCTGTTCCAGCTGGCAGGCTCTCTCAATATTGCTTTTCTCCGCTCGCTTTCAACATACAAGCCACGCTCCGCGGGGCGAAGGGGTACAAAGGCCCCTACGAAAAGCGCCCGGTGAGGGTAGGCACCGGGCGCTTTGTTCGTTCAGACGTGCTCAGATCAGCCGCAGGGCACGACTTTGCGCAGCGTATCCTTGGCCCACAGCATCTGGCCATCGGGGGTACGACCGTGCTCACTCCAGCGCTCGGTGACTTCGAGACAGAAGGAGCCGGCGTTCTCCACGCGGGGATCGGGGCTGGCGGGACGCTCGCCACCGATCCGCAGCACATCGGGATTCTCGGTGGTGTAGCGGGGCGCGATGGTAGTGTTGCTGGCACAGCCGGCTGCCAGGGCAGCCACGAGCAGGACGGGTAAACAGCGGCGCAGAGGCATGTTCACTAAACCCTCAGAGTGAGTCGATCCGATGCCGGCACCCATTGGCCGGCAAGGCTATATACCCCCGGCCGGGAGGGCCGTCAAACGTTTTCGAACACTGTTTGCATGCTATCGGCAGCCGCCAGAACGAAGCCGCCCGATGCGGGATCGCATCGGGCGGCTTGCGGTCAGAGCATACCTGGCCTCAGCTGCAGGGTACGACCTTGCGGGCAGTGTCCTTGGCCCACAGGCTCTGGCCGTCCGGGGTGGTGCCGTGGTCGTTCCAGGTCTCGGTGATCTCGAGGCAGTAGGAGCCCATCTCCTCGACGCGCTTCTCGGGGTCGGCGGGGCGATCATCGCCGATCCGCATGAGGTCCGGGTCGACGCTGGTGTAGGTCGGCGAGATGGCATTGCCGGCACAGCCGGCCAGCAGGGCGGTGGCCGCAATCAGGGGCAGGGCAAGACGCATACGCATGGGAATTCCTCCATGAAGTCTGTTGGGAAGCAGGCTCCAGGCATGCGTGACGCTGAGGTTGGTCATCCTGCGAGTGGCGATCCGTGCCACTCACCGATTGACCCTACCATTTTAACCGAACAGTGTGCGACACGCCAAACCCGGGTGGTGCGCGGGTGCAGCCACGCCCCAAGACCGCTACAATCGACGGCCTGATTTTCATGGGAATCCAGAGCCGACATGTCGACCACCGCCAAGCGCCAGATCCTGGTTACCAGCGCCCTGCCCTACGCCAACGGCGCCATCCACCTCGGCCACCTGCTCGAGTACATCCAGACCGATATCTGGGTGCGCTTCCAGAAGAGCCGCGGCCACGAGTGCCACTATGTCTGCGCCGACGACGCCCACGGCACCGCTATCATGCTGCGCGCCGAGCAGGAGGGGATCACCTCCGAGGCGCTGATCGATCGCGTCAGCCAGGAACACCAGGCGGACTTCGCCACCTTCGGCGTGGCCTTCGACAACTACCACTCGACCCACTCCGACGAGAACCGCTACTTCAGCGAGCTGATCTACACCCGCCTGCGCGACAAGGGCCACATCGCCACCCGCGACATCGAGCAGATGTACGATCCAGTCAAGGGGCTGTTCCTGGCCGACCGCTTCATCAAGGGCACCTGCCCCAAGTGCAAGGCGGACGACCAGTACGGCGACAACTGCGAGGCGTGCGGCGCCACCTATACCCCGGCCGAGCTGATCGACCCGGTGTCGGCCATCTCCGGCGCCACCCCCGAGGTGAGAAGCTCCACCCACTACTTCTTCAAGCTGCCGGACTTCGCCGACTTCCTGCACGAGTGGATCAACGACGGCCACGTCCAGCCGCAGATCCGCAACAAGCTGATGGAGTGGTTCGAGGCCGGCTTCAACGAGTGGGACATCTCCCGCGACGCCCCCTACTTTGGCTTCGAGATTCCCGACGCCCCGGGCAAGTACTTCTACGTCTGGCTGGACGCCCCCATCGGCTACCTGGCCAGCTTCAAGAACCTCTGCGACCGGCAGGGGCTGGACTTCGACGCCTTCTGGCACAAGGACAGCCAGGCCGAGGTCTACCACTTCATCGGCAAGGACATCGTCTACTTCCACGCGCTGTTCTGGCCGGCCATGCTCCACGGCGCCGACTTCCGCACCCCCACCGCGGTCAACTGCCACGGCTTCGTGACGGTGAACGGCGCCAAGATGTCCAAGTCTCGCGGCACCTTCATCAAGGCCGCCACCTACGCGGACTTCCTGAACCCGGAGTACCTGCGCTACTACTTCGCCGCCAAGCTCACCTCCCGGGTGGACGACCTGGACCTCAACCTCGAGGACTTCGCCGCCCGGGTCAACAGCGACCTGGTCGGCAAAGTGGTCAACATCGCCAGCCGCTGCGCCGGCTTCGTCAAGAAGCTCGGCGGCGGCAGGCTCTCAGCCCACTGCGCCGAGCCTGAGATGGTGGCCCGCTTCATCACCGCTGGCGACGAGATCGCCGAGTTCTTCGAGGCCCGCGAGTTCGGCCGTGCCATGCGTCGGGTGATGGAGCTGGCGGATGAGGCCAACACCTACATCGCCGATGCCGAGCCCTGGGTGCTGGCCAAGCAGGAGGGACGCGAGCAGGAGGTCGTCGACATCTGCTCGGTGGGTCTCAACCTGTTCCGCCAGCTGATGGTCTACCTGGCACCGGTGGTGCCGGCCATGGCCGAGGACGCCCGGGCGTTCCTCAAGCTCGACGGCCTCGACTGGCACAGCCGCCATTCGGTGCTGCTGGGCCACGAGATCGCCAAGTTCAAGCCGCTGATGACCCGCGTGGAGCGTGAGAAGATCGACGCCATGATGGCGGCGTCAAAGGAGGACCTGGTGGAAGAACAGAAGCTCAAGGAGACCCCGAAGGGGCCCCTGGCCGAGACGCCCATCGCCCCGGAGATCGGCTTCGAGGACTTCATCAAGGTGGACCTGCGCATTGCGCGGATCGCCAAGGCGGAGTACGTCGAGGGCGCCGACAAGCTACTCAAGCTGACCTTGGACCTGGGCGGCGAGACCCGCACGGTGTTCTCCGGCATCCGCAGCGCCTACGCCCCCGAGGCCCTGGAGGGACGGCTCACCGTGATGGTGGCCAACCTCGCCCCGCGCAAGATGCGCTTCGGCCTCTCCGAGGGGATGGTGCTGGCCTCGGCCAACGACGAGGGCATCTACCTGCTCTCGCCGGACACCGGTGCCGAGCCCGGCCAGCGGGTGACCTGAGGCGGTGAGCCAGCGCGAGCGGATCGCGGCCATCGACGCCTTGCTGCCGCAGACCCAGTGCGGCAAGTGCGGCTTCGATGGCTGCCTCCCCTACGCCGAGGCGATCGCCGCGGGTGAGCCCATCAACCGCTGCCCGCCTGGCGGCGAGGCAACGCTTGTACGCCTGGCGGCGCTCAC
This sequence comes from Halomonas alkalicola, assembly GCF_030704205.1. Classification (NCBI taxonomy): domain Bacteria; kingdom Pseudomonadati; phylum Pseudomonadota; class Gammaproteobacteria; order Oceanospirillales; family Halomonadaceae; genus Halomonas; species Halomonas alkalicola. The sequence continues at coordinate 403,981 of NZ_CP131913.1, forward strand.
CGGCCTGCCGGTAGAGCCCCTGGCGGAGCCCGCCCAGCCGCCGCTGGCCGCGGTGATCCGCGAGGACGAGTGCATCGGCTGCACCAAGTGCATCCAGGCCTGCCCGGTGGACGCTATCCTCGGCGCGGCCAAGCGCATGCATACGGTGATCACGGACGAGTGCACCGGCTGTGAGTTCTGCGTGGCGCCCTGCCCGGTGGACTGCATCGATCTGGTGCCCCACCCCGCCTGGCAGGCCGCCGAGAGCGAGGCCGAGCGCGAGGCCTACCTGGCCCAGCGCGCGACGCTCGGGCGCAGCCGCCACCGCGCTCGCCAGGCGCGCCTGGCCCGCGAAGCCAAGGAGAAACGCCTGGAGCGCCAGAAGCGGCTGATGCAGCAGCGCCGCCCCGGCGGCTCTGGCCCGGCCGCCGCAGGCCCCGCGGTAAAACGACAACGCCAGATGGCTCTGAAGGCCGCCGAACAGGCCGTCAAGCGCGTGCGGCAGCAGCTGGAGAGCGCCCAGCGCCGCGGCGACGCCCAGGCCGAGGCTACCGCCAGGACCCAGCTCCCCGAGGCCGAGCGGCTGCTCGCCGAGGCCAGAAGCGCGCTGGAGCAGGCTGACACGGCCGATTAAGCGGAATCACACCGCTGGGCGAAGGCGAAGTCTAAATCGCTTCAACCTACTGGTCCCAGAAGGAGCAGGTCACGGTGATGGCGTGTTAGTCACCAAGGCCGGAGACTACTGGTGGGAGCTGGGCTCCGCCCGGCGAATGGCGCCGCAGGCGCCCAGCGGTGTCGCCATCCGTCTATTCGCCCCGCAGAGCGTGGCTCCCACCAGAAGCAACAGCCTCGGTGGCAGCAGGCAACTGATGGGAGCTGGGCCCCACCAAGCGAATGGCAGTGTTGCCACCGCCCCAAGCTACTAGTAAGAGATCGGCTCTGCCGAGCGAACGGCTGTGCCGCCACCGCTCCAAGCTACAGGTAGGAGACCGGCTCCGCCGAGCGAATGGCTGTATTGCCACCGCTTCAGACTACTGGTGGGAGCTGGGCTCCGCCCGGCGAATGGCGCCGCAGGCGCCCGGATAAATTACACAGCCCGAAGGCCGAGTTTCCGAGAAACGAAAAAGATGCCATGAACGCCCAGAAACGCTTCGAGATCTTCGCGCGGCTGCGCGAGCACAACCCCGAGCCCACCACCGAGCTCCACTGGACGACCCCCTTCGAGCTGCTCGCGGCGGTGCTGCTCTCCGCCCAGGCCACCGACGTCGGCGTCAACAAGGCCACGGCCCGCCTGTTCCCCATCGCCAACACCCCCCAGGCGATCATCGAGCTCGGCATCGACGGGCTCAAGGAGCACATCAGGACCATCGGCCTGTTCAACACCAAGGCCGAGAACCTGATGAAGACCTGCCACCTGCTGGTTGACAAGCACGGCGGCGAGGTCCCCGAGACCCGCGCCGCCCTGGAGGCGCTGCCCGGGGTGGGCCGCAAGACCGCCAACGTCATCCTCAACACCGCCTTCGGCCAGCCCACCATCGCGGTGGACACCCATATCTTCCGGGTCTCCAATCGCACCGGTATTGCCAAGGGCAAGGACGTGGTCGAGGTCGAGAAGAAGCTGCTGCGCCATGTGCCGAAGGAGTTTCGCCAGGACGCCCACCACTGGCTGATCCTCCACGGCCGCTACACCTGCGTGGCGCGCAAGCCGCGCTGCGGCAGCTGCGTCATCGAGGACCTGTGCGAATTCAAGGAGAAGGTTGAACTTTAAGGCGGGATGCGCCGAACGGCGGGTTGGCAGCCGCCGGCGGCTGGGGGAGGATGGATCCACAACGACAAGAGCCCTTTCGGAGCCCCATGCCCATCCCACTCCACGACCGCCCCATCGCCGAGCGCATCGAGGCGCTGCTGGCTCTCTCCCGCCAGCATGCCGACACCTACTGCAGCCCCTCGGCCAGCCTGGCCCGGGAGAGCTATCTGGCCCGTCACCCCACCCGCCTGCTGGTACTGAAGTGCATGGACGGGCGCATCCATATTCCCCACGCCACCCGCACGCCGCTGGGCATCATCTCCCCCTTTCGTAACCTCGGTGGCATCTTCGACCTGGGCTGGCCCTACCTGGGAGAACTGGTCACCGAAGCGGTGGCCGAGGGGATCCGCGCGGGCCACGGCTCGCTCTTGATGATCACCTACCACTTCTCCCGGGGAGAGCGGCTGCGCGGCTGCGCCGGCTTCGGCTGCGATGCCGGTGCCGCCCTGACTCACGCCCGCGAGATCCGCGCCCAGGCCGAGCGGCTGTTCGGCACCGACCACCAGCACGTCTACCCGCTGGTGTGCGGCTTCGAGACCGACTCCGACGCCCTGATCCTGCACGGCGAGGGGGAGGCGACCCTGGACATCGGCGCGCTCGCCCCCGACGACGGCGAGAGCCTCGGCCACCGGGTCGCCGCCCTCTGCCCGGACATGCCGGCCGATATCCGCCGCGACCTGCTGCCGCTGCTCGAGGGCAACCTGGCCCATGCGGCGAGCCTGCGCGGCGTGGCCCGCCAGCTCGATATCGAGCATCGCGAGTGGGTGATCTGCGTGGGGCGCGGCTTCGACTTCCTGCACCTGCCCAACACCGCGCTGATCATCGGCCCCTACGGCCCGAGCCTCGCCGAGCCCATCGGCACCGCCGCCGACATCATCGATGCCAACATGGCCGCCGGACGCATTCCCGATGACGGCCTCATGCTGCTGGCCTCCACTCCCTACCAGGCGGTGGGGGTGGATCGCGCCAGGGCCGAGCTCAAGTCGCACTTCCTGGCCGACTTCGCGAGCCGCGTGATCCAGGAGCGTCACCCCTGGCTCGCCGAGCGCATGCACCGCCACACCGCCGTGGTGCACTGGCCCACACGGCGCCTCGACCTGCTCGACACCGGCATCGGGAGGCCGCGCTGATGGACGTGCTCAAGTACCTGGCGCTGCCGCCGCTGGTCAACGTCCTGCTGGTGCTGGTGGGTCTGGCCCTCGGCGCGAAGCGCCTCGCCGGCGGCCTGCTGGTCACACTCGGCCTCGCCAGCCTGCTGCTGCTCGCCACCCCCTGGGCCAGCCACGCCCTGCGCCAGGGGCTCGAGCCCGCGCCGCTGGCTGGCCCTGGCACGCTGCGCGGCGCCCAGGCCATTGTGATCCTGGGCGGCGGGCGCGACTACGTCGCCCCTGAGTTCGGTTGGGGCGATGCCCCCTCCAACCCCACCTGGCGGCGGCTGGCCTATGGCGCCCACCTGCACCGGGGCAGCGGCCTGCCGATCCTGGTCAGCGGCGGGCGGGTCCATGATGAGCACAGCGCCGAGGCGAGTCTGATGGCCGCGGCGCTGCGCGAGGTGTTCGAGGTACCGGTACGCTGGCTGGAGGGTGAGAGCCGCAACACTGCGGAGAACGCCCGCTTCAGCGCCGCCATGCTTCAACGCGACGGCATCGAGCGGGTGGCGCTGGTCTCCCAGGCCTGGCACCTGCCGCGAGCTATCGCCGAGTTCGAACGCGCGGGGCTTGCGGTAATCGCCGCGCCGACGGAGTTCGCCAGCGCACCGCCGCCGGGGGTGCATGGCTGGATCCCGCGCGCTTATCACCTCAACGAAAGCACCCGCGCCCTGCACGAGTGGCTAGGGCGCGGGGTGCTGTGGGTGCGCAAGGCGCTGCTGGAGCGCCACCGCGGCGGCGCCTGACGCGGGGCTAGAAGCCCTCACCCTCCAGCCGGTCGGCCAGCTCCTCGAGGATCGAGATGCCCTGCACGTCGGTGGGCAGCCAGGGCAGCCGCGGGCGCGGCAGGTGGCCGAGCTCCTGATCGATGCGGGCCAGGTAGGTCGCCTCCTGCTCCCGCCGGGCGCGCAGGAACTCCCCGTCGGCATCCTCGGGAATCACCCGGTTGACCAGGGTGCCGGCCACCGGCACATGGGCCTCCTCGAGGGTCGCCACGGCCCGCGCGGTCTCGAGGATCGGCAGCCGCTCCGGGGTCAGCACGAACAGGAAACCGGTCTCCTCGGCGTTCTCGATGCGCCGCCGCGCCCGGTGGAAGAGCCGCCTGCGCTCGATCAGCGTCTTCGCCACGTCGCGGGTCTTCTCGTCCAGGTCGGTGAGCGGATCCTCCTGGGGATCGTCGAAGGGGGTGGCCACGTCGCGGCCGCGCTTGGGGGTCAGGTGCGAGAGGACCTTGCCCAGCTCCTCCGACTTGCGGTTGTGGGCCAGCAGGCCGTCGGTCCAGGCGGCCATCGCCTCGGGCAGGGTCAGCAGGCGCAGGGTGTGGCCGGTGGGTGCGGTGTCGAAGATGATCAGGTCCCAGTCGGCCTCGTCATCGGTGATCAGCCGCGACAGCCGCTCCAGCAGCGCCGCCTCCTGGGTGCCCGGCGACTGCCGGGTCAGGCGCATCTGCCGCTCCAGCTCCTTCATCATCTCCGGCGCAGCGTAACGGCGCATCTGCTCGGTGACCCGCGCCAGGTGGGCCTCCACCTCGGCATCGGGGTCGATCTCCATGGCATCCAGGCCCGGCAGCAGCCGGCGCGGCACGTCGCCAAGCTCGCGGTCGAAGACGTCGCCAAGGCTGTGGGCCGGGTCGGTGGAGACCACCAGCACCTTCCTGCCCCGTCGCGCCGCCAGCACCGCCAGGGCCGCGGCCACCGTGGTCTTGCCGACCCCGCCCTTGCCGCCCACCCACAGCAGGCGTTTGTTCAGCAGTTCTTTCATCAGGGCCTCAGCAACACTTGAAATGATCCAGCGGCGAGCGCTCCATGCCCATACGCCGGTGCCAGTCGTGGAAGCGCTCCAGCAGCAGCGGCTGCAGCTCCAGGGTGTAGTAGGCCGCCGGGTTGGGCACTCCCATCATCTCGGAGAATACCAGCAGCATGAAGAGGTCATCCTCGTCTCGACGGGCGCGAGCGATGGCGCCCCGGTAGCGGGAAGAGTAGACCTCCTCCGCGAAGAAACGGGCCTGGCTAAGCCAGGCCCGAATCCGTTCGAGACGAGGATCATGACCGGGGTCATGATCATCGTTCATGGGTCACTCCTTCATCACTTCTGCTCGGCGGCCATCTCCGCGCGGGAGCGCTTGAGCGCCGAGGCACACTCCATGGCCACCATGATCGCGGCGATCAGCACCACGATATCCAGTACCAGCAGGAACATGTTGCCCTGCTGATAGAAGGTGCGCAGCTGGATCAGCAGCGCGGCGATGGTCATCACCAGCAGGAAGCAGAGCGGCGCCAGGGTGTACCACATCGGGCGACGCAGACGCACCAGCATCACGGTGATCACCAGCAGGGTCAGGCCCGCCAGCAGCTGGTTGGTGGTGCCGAACAGCGGCCAGATGATCAGGCCACCGGAGCCATCCGCGCCGCCGGCGCCGAAGGCCAGCAGCAGGCAGCTGCCCACGGCCAGGAAGGTGGCGATGGCCGGCTTCTTCATCCACTGCTGATTATAGATCTCACCCCACTCCTGGAAGATGTAGCGCTGCAGGCGCAGGCCGGTATCCATGGTGGTGCCGGCGAACAGCGCCGCCATCACGGTGAGCAGGGTCGCCGCGGTAGCTTCGGGCAAGCCGATGCCGTTATGGATGATGAAGGCACCGCCCTCGACGAAGGCATTCACGCCGCCCTGGCCGAAGGCGCTGTACATCGCCTGCCAGTCGCCGAAGGTGGCGAAGCCGGCGGTGGCGGCCAGGATGGCGGCCAGAGCCAGCATGCCCTCGCCCACGGCGCCGAAGTAGCCGACGAAGCGTGCATCGGTCTCGCGGTTGAGCTGCTTGGAGGTGGTACCGGAGGAGACCAGGCCGTGGAAGCCGGAGATGGCGCCACAGGCGATGGTCACGAAGAGCAGCGGCAGCAAGGACGGCGTACCGGCCGGTACGTTGGTATTGAACGCCGGGGCCACCAGGGTCGGGTTCATCAGCACGATGGCGCCGTAGAGGATGATCAGGCCGATGAACAGCTGCAGGCCGTTGATGTAGTCGCGGGGCTGAAGCAGGACCCACACCGGCAGCAGCGAAGCGATGGCCGCATAGGCGAACAGGATCAGGATCCACACAGCGTTGCCGGAGAGGCCGGCCACCTCGGCGGGCATCTGGATCGGCACCGAGGGGCCGATGCCGATCAGCGCATAGAGCGCCACCACGCCGATGATGGAGACCATCGGCAGGCTCAGCATGCGACGGTAGATCAGCTGGCCGATGATCAGCGCCACCAGGATGGCGCCCCACACCGGGACCACGGCGCTGGAGAAGTTCATCATCAGGCCCGCGATCACCACGGCGAACACCGCGTTGACCATCAGCAGCACCAGGAAGATGACGATCATGAAGATGCTGCGGGCGCGCTTGCCCACCACGTCGCCGGTCAGGGCGCCGACGGACTTGGCCTTGTTGCGCACGCTGGCCCAGATGGCGCCGAAATCATGCACCCCGGCGAAGAAGATGGTGCCGAACACCACCCACAGGAAGGCCGGCAGCCAGCCCCAGATCACGGCGATGGCGGGCCCCACGATGGGCGCGGCCCCGGCCACCGAGGTGAAGTGGTGGCCCCACAGCACGAAGCGGTTGGTGGGCACGAAGTCGACGCCATCCTCGTACTCATGGGCGGGCGTCTTGTAGTCAGGGTCCAGTCGGTAGATCTTCTCGGCGATGAACTTCGAGTACAGGAAGTACCCGGCCGCCATCGCGGCAAGACCCAGGACCAGGATAACGATGGCACTCATGGCGCACTCCTAGCGGGAACGGGGAGGTGTGGGAGACGGCACCGCGGCTCGGGCAGCACTCTGTTCAATGGTCTTACCTTATATAGGCCAAGTCCATGACAAAGCGCGACTTGACGGTCAACGCGAGACTAAAGTCGCAGAGCCCGCTCGAACTTCACGGCCAAACTCCATAGACTGTATGCACTCACAGCATCTGCTGAAGACAAGAGCCCAAGGATGGAAGCAACACGATGATCATAGGCATGACTGGCGGCATCGCCTCGGGCAAGTCCACCGTGGCCAGGGCCTTCGCCGCGCTCGGCGCCCCCTGGGTGGACGCCGACGACGTGGCCCGCGAGGTGGTCGAGCCCGGCGAGCCGGCGCTTGCGGAGATCGCCGAGCGCTATGCTCATGAACAAGGGCCCGGGGTGCTCAATGACGACGGCACCCTGAATCGCCGCGCGCTCAGGGAGATCGTCTTCGCCGACCCGGCGGAGCGCCGCTGGCTGGAGTCCGTCACCCATCCGCGCATCCGCGCGCGGCTGGTCGAGCACCTGGCGCGCCTCGAGGCCTCAGGCGCCCCCTACGTGCTGCTGGTCTCGCCGCTGCTGTTCGAATCCGGCCAGAGCGAGATGGCCGATCGCTGCCTGGTGATCGACGTCCCCGAGGCGCTGCAGATCGAACGCACCGCCGCCCGGGACGATGTCGACGAGGCCCAGGCCCGCGCCATCGTCGCCGCACAGATGCCCCGCGCCGAACGCCTGGCCCGGGCCGACGATGTGCTGGACAATGGCGGCAGCGAAGAGGAGATGCGCCGCCGGGTCGCCGAGCTGGATCGGCGGTATCGGGAGCTGACGAGCGAGCGATCCAAGACCTGTTAAAAGACTTTTAAAAGGTCTACAATGCTGGCAGTTGAAGCATAAGGAGTGATTCACATGCCCCATACCATCCTGGCTAACACCACCGCCAGCATCTCCGAACTCAAGAAGAATCCGATGGCTACCGTCGCTGCGGGCGAGGGCTTCCCGGTTGCCGTGCTCAACCGGAATGAACCCGCTTTCTACTGCATCCCGGCCGCTGCCTATGAGGAGCTGCTTGAGAAACTCGAGGATGCTGAGCTTAACCGGATAGCCGATGAGCGCAGCCAGCAACCTGAAATTGCGGTGAGTCTGGATGACCTATGAGTTACGCTTCCGCAAGGAGGCGCTAAAAGAGTGGCGAAAGCTGGACGGAAGTGTTCGCGCTCAGTTCAAGAAGAAGCTGACCGCCATACTGGATTCACCCTCAATTCCGGCGGCCCGTCTGCATGGCAACCGCGACAGATACAAGATCAAGCTTCGTAGTGCTGGTTACCGCCTCGTCTACGAGGTAAGAAACAATGAACTGGTTGTCGTCGTGATTGCCATCGGCAAACGCGAGCGTAATGACGTCTACATGAAAGCCGATAAACGACACTGACCCACAGGAGCCCCATGAGCAACACCCAACGCCCCCTGGAAGTCGCCTGCCCCCAGTGCCGCAAGAAGGTCGTGTGGAGCGAGAAGAACGCCTACCGCCCCTTCTGCAGCGAGCGCTGCCGCCTGCTGGATCTCGGCGCCTGGGCGGATGGCAGCCACCGCATTGCCGGCGAGCCCGCCATGGACGAGACCGAGATCGACGAGATGATTCTGCGCGCCGAGCGCGGCTTGCAGGAGCCGGAGTGAGTCCCCGTTGAGCCGCCCCGAATACCGCCTGCTGGCCGAGCTGGAGGCCGCCTTCGACGCCCTGATCGACGCCGGCGAAACGCTGGCCGCGGCCCATGAAGCGAAGCCCGGCGCCTGCTGGATCTTTGGCGAGCCGGAAACGGTAAGCGCCGAACGCGCGGCCGATTGGCTGCGCCACGCCCTGCTGGATGTCTGGTACCAGGATGGCCAGGACGGCCGCGCCACCCGCACCCATATCGGGCTGGTGGCCGCCGATGAGCCCCTGATGGACGCGGTGGCACGCACCAACATCGCCAAGGCCGACTTCGCCGCCCTGCTCGCCCGCATCAAGGAGTGCGAACCCGAGCTGATTCCCGAGGCGAAGGCGGTGCTGCCCTTCCGCCACCCGGAGCTGCACGATCACCTGCGCGGCCAGGGCCTCGCCAGAGTGCACCTCAAGCAGTGCTGGCGAGCGATCCCCGTGGCCGAGGCGCCCCTCGCCCGGGTGCGGCTCGCCTGGTACTCCAGCGGGCGCTCCATCAAGCGCCTGACGGTGCAGGAGGCCGAGCAGAAGCTGATGAAGCTCGACTCCGAGGCCGCGCACGTGCGCATCCAGCTGCGCAAGCTCGCCGGCATCCCGAGCGCAGAACCGCTGGCCCAGGTGCAGCGCCAGGCCCCGCTGATGCGCGCAAACCTCTTCTATCGGGAGCCCCTCGACGACGGACGTACCCGCCGTGCCATGAACGTCGCCCTGCCGCTTTTCGTGCCCAGCCCCGACGGCCGCCTGCCCGACCACAACCTCCCCCCGCTCGCGCCGCCCGAGCAGCGCACCCGCGCCAGAAGACGCGACGAGAAGCTCGAGGACGAGCCCTTCCTGCCCAGCCTGCGGGTCTATCGGTACCGGTAACGGAAAACAGGCATGCCTGATTGTTGATGGTGGGAGCCGGGCGCTACCCAGCGAATGCCTGCGTTGCCACCGCTTCAAACTACTGGTGGGAGCTGGGCTCCGCCCGGCGAATGGCGCCGCAGGCGCCCAGCGGTGTCGCCATCCGTCTACTTGCACCGCAGAGCGTGGTTCTTTAACTAAACTCACCCATCAATCAAAATACATTTAGTTAAAGAGCGCCAAGCGCTAGCCAGCGACCAAAGAAGCCACACATCCAAGCCACAGGTAGGAGACCGCCTCTGCCGAGCGAATGGCTGTATTGCCAGCGCTTCAAGTTACTGGTGGGAGCTGGGCTCCGCCCGGCGAATGGCGCCGCAGGCGCCCAGCGGTGCCGCCATCCGCCTATTCGCCGAAACGTCGGACCGCCCGCAGAGCGTGGCTCCCACCAGAAGCAACGGCCTCGGTGGCTTGAGAGTCAGGATGGCCCGGCTCCTCGGAAGGGTCCTGCAGCCGCGGCATGGCAGCCACGCGCAGATCGATGTAGCGCAAAAGGCCAAGCTGCACGCCCAGGATGGCGAAGCACCACATAAGCCCCTTGATCATGGCGGATTCCTCTGTGAGGCCGGCGGCCTCGTCAAGGTCATGATAGGTCTACCGCAGGGGAAAAAGTAGATAGCAGCCTAATAGAATTTCTGCATCAGGGCAGGAGACGCCATAGAGAAAGCTATAGCCTCTCCTCCACCCGCTCGAGGATCTGGCGGCTGACGCGCCCCACCAGGGGCCTCGCCGCCTTGTTCACCGCCTTCTCCACCAGCTTGTTGCGCAGCACATAGGTGAGGGTCAGCGCCACCTCGGTGCCCTCCTTCACCGGGGTGAGTCGGTAGCAGCCCTGGTTCTCCACGCCGTCCAGCGACTCCCAGGAGAGCACCTCCGGTGCACGAGACTCGGTCACCGCCACGTCGAAGTGCCAGTCGCGGCCCACCGCCCGCACGTGCCAGCGGTAGCGATCTCCCCCCAGCGGCTCGATGGCGTGGATCAGGTCGGAATAGTCGGCGAAGTCCTCCACCCGCTCCAGCAGGGCGAAGACCCGCTCCGGCGGCGCCTTCAGGATCGCGCTGTGTTCGATGGTGGCCATATGGTGTTTCCCGGGCTCGGTCAGAACGGTAGAATTGCACGTTTTCCCTGCCCCGTATCATCAAGCAAAGGTCTTCTGCATGTCCACACCCAAGGTCGGTTTCGTCTCGCTCGGCTGCCCCAAGGCGCTGGTGGATTCCGAACGGATCCTCACCCAGCTGCGCACCGAGGGCTACGAGATCACCCCGAGCTATGACGACGCCGACGTGGTGGTGGTCAACACCTGCGGCTTCATCGACAGCGCCAAGGCGGAATCGCTCGACGCCATCGGCGAGGCGATCGCCGAGAACGGCCGGGTGATCGTCACCGGCTGCATGGGCGTGGAGGAAGGCGCGATCCGCGACGTGCACCCCAGCGTGCTGGCGGTAACCGGCCCCCAGCAGTACGAGCAGGTGGTGGGCGCCGTCCACGAGGTGGTGCCGCCCCGCCAGGACCACGACCCGCGCATCGACCTGGTACCGGCCCAGGGCGTCAAGCTCACCCCGCGCCACTACGCCTACCTGAAGATCTCCGAGGGCTGCAACCACAGCTGCAGCTTCTGCATTATCCCCTCCATGCGCGGCAAGCTGGTCAGCCGTCCGGTGGGCGAGGTGCTGAGCGAGGCCGAAGGGCTGAAGCGCGCCGGTGTCAAGGAGCTGCTGGTGATCTCCCAGGACACCAGCGCCTACGGGGTCGATCTCAAGTACCGCACCGGCTTCTGGAACGGCCGCCCGGTGAAGACCCGCATGACCGAGCTGTGCGAGGCGCTCGCCGAGCTCGGCATCTGGGTACGCCTGCACTACGTCTACCCTTACCCCCACGTGGACGAGCTGATCCCGCTGATGGCCGAAGGCAAGCTCCTGCCCTACCTGGATATCCCCTTCCAACACGCCAGCCCGAGGGTGCTCAAGGCGATGAAGCGCCCCGCCTTCGAGGACAGGACGCTGGAGCGCATCAAGCGCTGGCGAGAGATCTGCCCGGAGCTCACCATCCGCTCCACCTTTATCGTCGGCTTCCCCGGCGAGACCGAGGAGGACTTCCAGACCCTGCTCGACTGGCTCACCGAAGCCCAGCTCGACCGCGTCGGCTGCTTCCAGTACTCCCCGGTGGACGGCGCACCCGCCAACGACATGGAACTCGAGCCGGTGCCGGACGACGTCAAGCAGGAGCGCTGGGAGCGCTTCATGGCCCACCAGCAGCAGATCTCCGCCGCCCGCCTGCAGGCCAAGATCGGCCGCGAGATCGAGGTGCTGGTCGACGAGATCACCGACGAAGGCCCCATCGGCCGCAGCCACGCCGACGCCCCGGAGATCGACGGCATGGTGTTCCTCGACAGCGAGCAAGAACTCAGCCCCGGCCAGATCATTCGGGCGCGGGTGACCAACGCCGACGAGTATGACCTCTGGGCCGAGGTGGTTAACGCCTGAGCGTAGCGGATTCATGACCTTCGATCACGAACTCGACAGTAGAGAAATGGTACCGATGGTTGACGCCGATCTTCCCGAGATTCCTGCAGAGCTCGAAATCAGCATCGACGCCTTCCTGGAGGCGTCATTACGGCACATCCTCCAGCATGAGAGTGCCGACGCCTACTTCGCAGCGCTAGACGAAATCACCCGACGCAGCGGCGTTACCGAATGGTTCGATCCGCAGATGCCCTTCTGGCCGATCGCGCGCACCCTCTGGGACAACGCGCCGTTGCCCTCGCGGGGCTTCCGGCCGGACCCGCTTCCCGAGCCGAAACGCAACGACCCTTGCCCCTGCGGCTCGGGCAAGAAGTTCAAGCGCTGCTGCCAACCGCTGCGGCAGGAACTCCCCCTGGGCCTCGACGACGAGCTGCCGGTGCTGCGTATTGCCGCGTCACTCTTCACCGCCAAGCAGCGCAAGGAAGCCGCCAGCAAGGCACCGCCCAGGCTGCGGCTGGTGCTTGCCGAGTTGGAACTGGATGACAACCACCCCGGCAAGGCGCGCACCCAGCTGTTGAAACTGCTCAAGCAGGGCGTCCTGGAGGCCGACCTGCAGGCCCAGGCCGTCCATCTACTTGGCGACGCCTATAACGCCCTCGGCCACCACTCGGCCGGCGAGAAGGCGCTGAGCGATCTGCTCCCCAGCCTTAAGCCGCCGGCCGCCGCCGAGGCGCTCCACTGGCTGACGGGCCAGGCGCTGCTGGATGGCCGCCCCGCCGACGCCATGGCGTTGCTCCACCAGGCCGAGACGCTGGACCCGGACAACCTGTCCAACGGCCTCTTCAAGGTGGTCTGCCTGCGCGATATCGGCGCCGATGCCGAGGCCCAGCGTACCGCCCAGGAGTGGCTGCCGGTTGCCCGGGAACTGGGGCTCGAGGATGCCATCGCCTTCTTCGAGGAGCAGGCCAGCCTGGCCACCCTGCCGGACGACATCCCGGATGACGAGGATGAGCCCGAAGCGTTCGCCGACGACGCCCCGGAAGACGACCGCCTGATGGCCCTGTTCGGCGCGCCGGATGAGCTACTGAGGCCGATTGCCGTCCTGCTGAAGAGCGCACTCCGCCAGCCGCTCTACCCGGTCACATTCGAGCCGGGCCCGCCCGGCCCCGACGGCGATGGAGCCCAGTGGGTGCTGATGCTGCCACCCGAGGTCGAGCAGGCCCAGGCGGCTCTCTACCAGACTGGCAATCCACAGAACCCGCTGGACCCCGAGCTGATTCGCCAGCAACCGGCGCTGCTGCAGAGCCCCGACTTCCTACAGCAGCTCGATGCCTTTGCCGGCGCTGCCTTCAGCACCGCTCACGAGCAGTTCAACAAGGCGCTGCAGCGGCAGCAGGAGCGAGTGATTGCCCATATCCTGGACGCCCTGCCCGAGGGCGGCCAACTGCCCTGGGCATGGCTGGAACATCGCCCCCTGCTCAGGCTGATGATGCAGCACGCCCTCGACCAGGAGGACCAGGGCGCCGCCATTCGCGGCCTCTCGCAGCTGCTGGCCCTCTGCCCGAATGACAACCTTGGCGCGCGCGCCCCACTGGTCAACGCCCTGCTGCGCGATGGGCAGGATGAAGCGGCGCTGGCCATCTGTGAGCAGTTCCCAGACGACGCACTGGCAGAGACCCGCTATGGCCGAGTGCTGGCCCTGGTGCGACTCAACCGCCTGCATGACGCCGAAAAGGCCCTCTCCCAGGCCTATCGGGCGCTACCCAAGGTGCTCAACTACCTGATCGCCAGCAAACGCAAGCCGCCGAAGCTCGACCCCCAGCGCATGACCATCGGTGGCCCCGATCAGGCGTGGTATTACCGCCAGGAGATGCGCGACCTCTTCCAGGCCACCCCGGGTGCCCTTGGCTGGATGGACAGCATCAAGAAGCGGCTCAGGTAACTCTGCTATCCTTGACGACGCGTGCCCCTACCGGAGGTTGCCTTGACCCTCACTCGCAAGAAGCTGCCCATTGGCATCCAGACCTTCGCCGACATCATCAAGGGCGGCTACTACTACGTCGACAAGACACCCCACATCCATCGCCTGGTGGAAGAAGGCAAGTACTACTTTCTGTCGCGGCCGCGGCGCTTCGGCAAGAGCCTGCTGGTGGACACCCTGCGCTGCCTCTTCGAGGGCCGCGAAGCCCTGTTTAACGGTCTGTACATCCACGACAAGTGGGACTGGCGAGTTCAACACCCTGTCATCCGCCTGAGCTTTGCCGATGGCGTCATCGGCAGCCGTGAGGCCCTGGACCAGCACATCAACGAGCTGCTGCAGGCCGAAGCCACACGCCATGCCGTCGCCTTCGACAACATCTCCATTGCCGGCAGGTTTCGCGAGCTGATCCACAAGGCCCACCAACAGCATGGCCAGCGCGTCGTGATCCTGGTGGATGAGTACGACAAGCCGATCCTCGACAACCTGCTCACGCCCGAGCGCGCCCGCGAGCTGCGCGAGGGGCTCAAGAACCTCTACAGCGTGCTCAAGGATGCCGACCCGCACCTGGCCTTCGTGCTGCTCACCGGCGTCTCCAAGTTCAGCAAGGTCAGCCTCTTTTCCGGGCTAAACAACCTCAATGACATCACCCTGGATGCGCCCTTAGCCACGATCTGCGGCTACACCGACGAAGACATCGACAGCGTCTTCGCCCCAGAGCTTCAGGCGCTCGATCGCAACGAAATACGAGCCTGGTACAACGGCTACCGGTGGGGTGGACATGAGGCCCCCTCCGTCTACAATCCCTTCGATGTCCTGTTACTATTTCAGAAGCGCCTTTTCGGCGCCTACTGGTTCGAGAGCGCCACGCCGACCTTCCTGGTCGAGGTGCTCAAGCAGCGCGGTGTCTTTACTCCAGCGCTGACTGCCTGGCATAGCCGACCGGCACTGCTGAGCCGGTTCGACGTCGATGATATCGCCACCGAGGCGCTGCTGTTCCAGACCGGCTACCTGACCATCAAGGCCATACGCGAGGAAATCCCAAACCGCCCGATCTATGCACTGGGGTTTCCCAATCAGGAGGTAGAGGCCAGTCTCAACGAAGCGCTGTTGCCGGTACTGGGCATCAACAACGACAGCCTCGACGAGCTGATGGTACGACTGCCTCGCCTGCTGAAAACCGCCGACCTGCCAGGCCTGGAAGCCCACCTCAAGGCGCTCTTCGCCGGCCTGCCCCACGACTGGTATCGAAACAACCCGATTGCGAAGTATGAGGGGCATTACGCCAGCGTCTTCTACAGCCACTTCGCCGCCCTGGGCCTGCGAGTCACCGTGGAAGACGCCAGCCACCACGGCCGCGTCGACATGGCCGTCGATTTTGCCGGCCACCTCTACCTGTTCGAGTTCAAGGTGGTGGAGCAGCTCCCCGAAGGCCGCGCATTACAGCAGATCAAGGACAAGGGCTACGCCGACAAGTACCGCGGCCAGGGCAAGGTGATACATCTGATCGGGGTGGAGTTTTCAAGCGACAAGCGCCAGATCGTGGGTTTCGAGGTGGAAACGGATGCAGGCTGATTCCCACCGCCATGGGCGCTACTGCATCCCAAGCCACCGAGGCTGTTGGTTCTGGTGCGAGCCACGCTCCGCGGGGCGAATGAACCGTTCACCGACACAGAGGTAGCCGCGTTGTCACTTCGCAAGCGTCTAGGAAGGTCGCTGGCCGAAGCCTGGTTCGATTACGCGCCAAAGCCACTCGAGCCCGAGACCATCCGCAAGGCCGTGGTGTTCATTCCCAAATCCATCGGGGATGGCATGGCGGTCTTCCCGGTGATTCGCGCCTTGCAGGCTCGCTCGCTGGAGTGGCTGGGCATCGTCGCCTCGGCCAGGAACGCCGCGGTCTTCGAGCCGCTCCAGGGTGATGGAGTCGAGCTCTTCGTCATTCCACGAGACCGCGACTACCGCCAGGTGAGGCAAACGGCTCGTTCGATTCGCCAACGCTGCGGCCGGGTCGATCTCTGCGTCGATGCCACGCTGGCGGCCTCCTCGCCGGCGATTCATTTCGTCGGCACCCTCAAGGCACGCATGAACCTTCAGCTCAGCAGCTCAACCATGCGAGCCTACGCCCCACTCTGCAACGAGGTGACCACCGAGCTACCCACTACCCCGCTGCCCGGCAGCTGGTCACGCCTGATGGCCCGCGCCGGCATCGCCGACGTCCCCGCCAGGTACGAGCTGCCGATCGCCGCAGAAGTGGAAGAGGAAGTCATCGCGCTGACGGCCGACCTGGGACGCTACGTGGCATTCAATCTGGACGGGAGCATACCCGAGCGCTCCATACCGCTGGACCAGGCCCGACGGCTCAGCTCCATTCTCCATCGCTCCAGCCAGCTACCGGTGGTCATCCCGTGCGCTCCTGGCGGTGAGCCAAAAGCACTGGAGCTGGCCGCCACCATGCCTGATGTCCATGTGGTACCAACCGCGCGGACCGTCCCCGTCCCGCACAGCGCGGCCATCATCAAGCACGCAGAGCTGCTGGTTTCTCCCGATACGGCCGCCATCCATATGGCCAGTGCTTTCGATCGCCCCACCCTGGGCATCTACCTGGCCGAGCCCTCGTTCTGGCAGCCGCTGGCCACCCATAGCCGCACTGTGACAGCCTCCTCCCTACCCCTGCTCGATGACCAGGCGTTCGAGCAGGCCCTGACCGAGCTTCTGGCGTTGCGCGCCACACCCGAACCTGCAGAAGGAAAAGCGGATTCATGACAGCATCGAACCCCATCCATATCTTCAACGGGTTCAGAACACCCTATGGTGGCAGCGAACAGGAAGCCTTGACCCTCTGGCGCCAACTTGCCCCCCATGCCGACGTGCACGCCTGGGCAGCCTCGTCACGGGCAGATAGCACACTGCTGGCCTCACAGGGCATCAAGGCCATCGAGCCCCACAAGGGAAATCGGCCAGGCGGCGGCACCTATGTCTTTGTCGGCTCCCACTGGCGCAACAAGCTGTGGCCCTACCTGATCCCCAAGCCCAGGCGGCTGATCTATATCTACAACACCTTTCACCCCAAACATCTCGAGCTCACGCAGCGCATGCCGCGCCTGCTCGGCTGGCCATCGGCAGAGCATGTAGTGATCTCGGAGTTCCAACGCCGAGAGCTCGGCATCCGGGCGGAGGCGCATCCATCGCCTATCGACCTGGCCACCTTCGCACCCGCATCACGGCGTGCTCCGGGCCCCCTGCGCATAGGCCGCATGAGCCGAGATACACCGGACAAGCACGACGAGGAGGATAGTGCCGTCTATCAGCAGCTGGCAGAGAGGGGCATCGAGGTGATCCTCCAGGGCGCCACCTCGATTCAGTCTCGACTTTCCAGGCACCCGAACATCAAGGTTCTCCCGACGGGCGCCATGCCGGCCCGGGAATTTCTGCAGCACCTGGACATTCTCTACTATCGCTCAGGGACACATCTCGAGACGTTCGGCCGAGTGGTGTTCGAGGCGATGGCCTGCGGCATTCCCGTGGTCTGCCATCGGCGCGGCGGCTACGTCGAGCATATCCAGCATGGCGCCAACGGCCTGCTGTTTGACACCGCCGATGAGGCGCTGGAACAGCTTGGCCTGCTGATCGATTCGGTAGAGCTTCGCCGGAAGCTCGGCGAAGGTGGGCGACAGTACGCCCACCAGCTGTTCTCAGAGGCGGCCATGGGCCAACGGCTAGCGTTTTACTTACGCTGACTGCCCTGCTCGCCGCCAGGCCAAAGCCAGCACCAGCAGCACCCCCTGCAGGTAGGCATACATGGCGGCGATCATCTCCTGCTGCAGCAGCACCTCCGTCAGCCCGCAGACCGCCACCGAGACGGTCAACCCCAGCCCCGCCATGGCATAGACATTCTCGCGGTCGCGCCACCAGGTGCGGGCATGATAGATGCCCGGCACCACCAGATAGCCCACCAGCGCAAGCAAGCCGATCAGCCCGCCCGTCGCCATCATCTCGAAGTACTGGCTATGGGCATGGCCCCGGCTGCTCTGGCCCACGAAGGGGGCGATCTCCCCCCGCGCCTGCAATTCGGCATTCAGCGCCTCGCGTTCCGGATAGCTCAGCCCGATCAGCGGGCGCTGCTTGAAGGCCTCCATGGCCGCGTACCAGAACTGAAACCGGTAGCCTACCGAGGTGTTGAGGTTGCCGCTCTGGATCCGCTGGACCTCCGAGATCGTCTGCTGGTAGCGCCGCTCCACCTCGGGCACCTGTGTCACGGCCAGTACGGCCACCAGTGGCAACACAACGGCACCTGCCGCCAGCCACTTCCAGCCAAGCCGTGGCGCATAGGCAAGCCCCACCAGCAGCAGCGCCACCGGGATCACCAGCCAGGCACCCCGCGCGCCGGAAAGCAACACCGCAGCGGCAGCGGCCAGCGCCGCCAGGGCCAACCACCAGCGCCGCGGCGAGCCCGCCATCAGCACCAGGGCGAGCGTCATCAGGATGGCATTCAAATAACCGAAGTTGATGCTGAAGAGGAAGCCATCGGCACGCTGCATGCCAAGCCACTGGGTCTGATAGATGGCCAGCAGCCCACCGCCGATGGCACCCAGGATCAACCCCCTCTCCAGAAAGGCCCGGAAGCGCAACACACCCCCCTGCCCCAGCGCATGGCGCAGCATCAGGTAGATGGGAATCGTCGCCACCATATGCAGCCCGTCGCTCAAATAGCGGCTGGAGTAGTCCCCCACCACGAAGGGGCCGATCCGCCCGATCAGCAGCGCGCTGATCAGCAGCACCACCCACCAGTCCAGCGCCATCATCTGAAAACTGTGCCGATTGGCCACCAGGTAGGCGATGCCGTAGAGCATCAGTAGCGCCACCACCACGGTGCTGCGCACCGGCGTGGCCACCAACAGTACCAAGGCGATCATCATCGCCCAGGCATTTATCAAAAGAGCCCGGTCCCGCGAAAACATACCTGCCATCAGAAAAGCACCTTGTTTCACTGATATCTCGGTACCCCGCCGCGGCTCAGCGCAGCCAGGTCACCCCTTCCTTCACCACCCGGGCCGGATTGCCCGCCACCACATTGCCGGCCTCCACCTTTCCCGTCACCAGGCTGGCAATGCCAACTACCGCGTTGTCGCCAATGGTGGCGCCCTTCAGCACGATGGCGCTATCGGCCAGCCAGACATGATCGCCGATGGTGATGGAGCGCGCCGGGTTGATGCGCTGGCCGCCAGCCAGGATCTCATGCCCGTCGGAGGTCATGACCTTGACGTTGCGGGACAGCATGCCGTCACGGCCGATCACCAGCCGCGTGCCACTCTCGCGGCAGGAGAGGTAGCACCCCTCGCCGATCACCGTCTCCGCACCGATCCGCAACTCACAGCCCTCGCCATCGATCTCCAGCTGCACACCGCGCAGGTTGGCACCGGGCTCGATCACCAGCCGATTGCCGCCACCCTTGATCGAGATCCGACAGTGGCGGATCCGGGTATCCCGAGCCACCTCCAGCTCATTACCCGAAGCCACCCGAACCTTGTTGCGCAGGGCAAGCCGCCATGCTGGCATCAGTGTCGAACCCATTGACTCTTCTCCTGCCGGGGCCAGAAACACTGCGGGCGCCCTGAAGGCGCCCGCGAAAGCCAGTTTACCATGGTTTTATCTTGCCCCATCTCCGGTTACGATGGTCTTCAGCGTCTTAAAGGCGATCAGGATATCCAGCCACAGCGAGAAGTGCTTGATATAGTAGAAGTCGTACTGGAGCTTGGTGGTCATGCCGTCGACCTCGGCGGCATAGCCCTGCTCCACCTGGGCCCAGCCGGAGATGCCCGGGCGCACCACGTGGCGATAGCTGAAGAACGGGACGTCACGCTCGTACCATTCCGAGAGCTCCATGGACTCGGGCCGCGGGCCGATGAAGCTCATCTCGCCCTTGATCACGTTGAAGAGCTGCGGCAGCTCATCCAGCCGGCACTTGCGGATGAAACGGCCTACGCGGGTGATGCGGGGATCGTCTTCACCTTCCGTAAAGCCCCTACCCTTCTGATCCACGTACATGCTGCGGAACTTGTAGACTTTAAACGGCACGCCACGAAACCCCATCCGCTGCTGGATGAAGAGCGCCGGGCCCGGGCTATCCAAGCGGATGGCGATGGCCGTGGCGAGCATCACAGGAGCCAGCAACGGCAGCAACAACAGCGCGGCAACAAGGTCGATACTGCGCTTGAAACCCTGATAGAACAGTGAAGGCATCAGGCTGCCGTACTCGTTCTCGGTCAGGTGCTCGATCCGTACCCGCCCGGTCAGCGACTCTTGAATCTGGCGAATGTGGTAGACTGGGATATGGTGTAGCGTGCAGCGGGCCAGGAATCGTTCCCATTCTGGACCCAGTTCGTCGGTGTGCAAGTCCGCTACCACGCCGTCGTAACGTACTTTGGCCAGATCAGGCCCTTCCAGGCAACGCAGCTCGATATCGGGCGTCGGCTTCAGGGAGGTCGCCCGGCCTAGAGGCACCACAGCGAGTTTCATTCGCCGGTAGCGCCGCCCGAGGAAGAAAGCCAGGTAGAACCAGCCCAGGCTCATCAGGAAGCTGCCGAACAACACCTGCCGGGTGTACTCCTCGCGGGTGAAGAAAAGCACCGCCACCACCAGCAGATAGGCCACCGACACCGTTGGGGCGATAAAGGCCGAGATACGGGCGCCCGGGAAGCGGTGCATCCTCCGCAGGGTGAAGAGTATGCCCACAAAGGCGAGGCCGCAGGCCAGCAGTGTATTGCTGCGGACCGGCGGCAGAAACTCCCAAAAGCCCCAGTGCCAGCGCTCCCAGGCCGGCAGCCCCACTACCACCAAGGCGCCAACAATCAGTTGGAATGGCCACCCCAGCAACAGCGCCTCGTACCAGCGCGAGTGGCGGCGTTCGTAGCGCATGCGTTCCGTCATTTCGTTCATTGTCCCTCTGGCTACCCGCTCAGCCTATCCACCTCTGCCGGCAGGCTCAATCGCTGCCGAACAGGTCCCGAGTGTACACCTTCTCGGCAACGTCGCTGAGCTCTTCTACCATGCGGTTGCTCAGGATGACATCGGAGAGCTGCTTGAAGGCATCGAGATCACGGAACACCCGGGAGCCGTAGAAGCTCTCCTCCTGCAGCACCGGCTCATAGACCACCACCTCGATACCCTTGGCCTTGATGCGCTTCATCACGCCCTGCATGGCACTCGCACGGAAATTGTCGGACCCTGCTTTCATGATCAAGCGGTAGACCCCTACCACCTTCGGTTGGCGCTTGAGGATCTGTTCGGCGATGAAGTCCTTGCGGGTACGGTTGGCATCCACGATGGCCTGCACCATGTTGCTGGGCACGTCCTCATAGTTGGCCAGCAGCTGCTTGGTGTCCTTGGGTAGGCAGTAGCCCCCGTAGCCAAAGCTCGGGTTGTTGTAGTGGCTGCCGATGCGCGGATCGAGCCCCACACCCTCGATGATCTGGCGGGTATCCAGGCCGTGGGTCTCGGCGTAGCTGTCCAGTTCGTTGAAGTAGGCCACCCGCATGGCGAGATAGGTGTTGGCGAATAGCTTGATCGCCTCCGCCTCGGTGCTGTTGGTGAACAGCACCGGTATATCTTCCTTAACCGCCCCCTGCTTGAGCAACTCGGCAAACACCTGGGCACGTTCAGAGCGCTCCCCCACGATGATCCGGGACGGGTACAGGTTGTCATACAGCGCCCTGCCCTCGCGCAGGAACTCCGGGGAGAAGATAAGGTTTCGAGTACTGAAGTGCTCACACGCCTCCACCGTGAAACCCACCGGCACAGTAGACTTGATCACCATCACCGCTTCGGGGTTGATGGCCATCACGTCCTGGATCACGGCCTCCACGCTGGACGTATCGAAATAATTGGTCTTCGGATCGTAGTCGGTGGGGGTGGCGATCACCACGAAGTTGGCATCCCGATAGGCCGCTTCACGATCCAGCGTCGCGGTAAACTTCAGTTGGCGGCGGGCCAGTAACTCACTGATCTCGACGTCTTCGATGGGTGAAACCCGATCATTCAGCATCGCAACCTTTTCAGGGACGACATCCAGAGCCAACACTTCATTATGCTGAGCAAGCAGAACGGCGTTGGAGAGACCGACGTAGCCGGTACCCACTACGGCTATTTTCATTCCATTCCCTTTTTGGTGCGGCTTCAGCCCTACTGGCAGACGGGGCTACGGTGAATCCGCTATACTCTTGAGTCAGAACTAAAGATCATGATGGCGAGTGGCTTTATTTTGTATAATCGAGATATGCCTAGCAGAGCACGATTCAAAAGGGCCACTCGCCATGGATGAAAGCCTATCCACCCGGGTGTCTTCCTTTAATTCTTAGCAAGATGATGTATCATGATGAACATCATCCCTGCACACACTTCATCGCCATGCAATATAATTAATCAAGCATACCAAGTCTACGGGCCAATACTGGAAACTTTGTCCGCAGAAAGCCGCGAATTGCATAGTGTGAAAAATAATATGTGGCCGTAAGAAAGCTCAGCCGCTCCACATCACGATATAAGCGCCAGTTCTCTTTAGCCATTTTTGCCTTATTCGCAGAAGTTTGATTTTTATAAACACGATACTGAGCTAAATTCTCGTTCAAGCCATAAGCATAATCAACTTCTTTCAACAACTTTAACCATGTAGCAAAATCCTCTCGCTTAGTATTAACCGGCATATAAATCTTGCCGAAAAAATCCGCATCATACATCGCCGTCAAACAACCTATAGAGCAAGTCTTCAATAAGTCAGAGTATGAAACTTTACCAGGAGCACCAATGCGCCCAAGCACCAGACCCTCTTCATCAATCTTATCATAGGCCGTATACGCAAACGGATAATTATTCGCCTGCATAAACGCCAACTGCTTTTCTAACTTATACGGTAACCAAAGGTCGTCACTATCCAAAAAGGCAATATAACGCCCCTTCGCAACCTCAATCGCAGCATTACGTGCCAAAGCCGCGCCGGAATTTTTGGTTAATCGAATCAAATTAATCCGAGAATCTCGCTCAACAAAGGCCTTAATCATTTCAACAGAATCGTCTGTTGAAAAATCATCAACAATAATCATCTCCCATTCGACAAATGACTGATCCAAAACAGACTGAATTGTTTCCGAAACAAACCGGGCAGAATTATGAGAAGGGGTAACTATTGATATCAAAGGCATACATTTATCTTTATGTCATTTTGAAAAATTTTAAAGCCGTAGCAATTAACCTGGTTATAATGAATGACTTATCATAACAAGAGCAAGAAAGTAAACGAAAATATTTCAACATCAGGTAGCTCAATGTTTTAATTTCTGAGCGAAGCGGTGTTTTTCTTCTTGTAACTGAACCAATTCGCTCGCGGACGAAATAGCAAGCATCATCCGACGTTTTTCTAACACACTTCACATGAGGCGAAAGCATAGCCATAAAAAGTGAATCCTCCCCTTTGGCCACCCTAGGATCAAAAAGATGATGGGCTATCATTCCACGGTGAAGCATTTTTGCCCACGGCGAGGAAAAGTATTTCCTAGCCTTAAACTTTGATGACTCGCCATCAACTATCGCTTGGAAAGCCATACCAATGTAGTTAGTCTTCTTCTCACCGATCGTCTCTTCGAAATTATAAACATTAGCAATACCCATGGCGTCACTTGAAGAAACTCTCAGCAGCTCTTCAAGATAATTTGGAGAAAGCAAATCATCGTCATCAACAAAAACGATATACTCTTCCTGAGATTGCTCAATTAAAAAATTGCGAGCATTCGAAACCCCAGACTTTTCTATATAGAAAAGCTCATACTCAAAGCCAGCACAAACAAGCGCATTTTCAACAAATTTATAATAAGGTTCAAAGTCACCATTTAGTCCAATATAAACCTTAAATAACTTTCTGTCCAACGTTTGGTTTTCAATAGATTGAAGACAATCAACTAAATAGTTGCCAGGCCGAAAGGTTGGGACTAGAACTGAAACTTTTCTTAAATTTTTTTCCATGCAATGCCTTTCATATCGTAATTAATTAAAATGAACAAAAAATAAAGCATTAGAAAAAACCTCAACGATGCGAAATCAGAACGAACAAGACTTGAAAAAAGTAAATCAAAAAAGATCATTGCGGCAACAAATACTTGATAATTTGAAAAACCTGATTTGAACAATTTAATGAAAATGTATGAAAAAAGGAAATCAAAACCACCAAACCTATAAGACCTGACCCCCAAAATGTATCAACAAAAAAATTATTTGATGTTACATGCACAGGAGAACCATCTGGCAAAAAAAATTCGGTTCCTATAATTGAGTATGTTTTAATTCCATTGCCAAATAAAAAAGTAAAAACACTAGAATCTAGCATCCAATAGAAAGGCATAACAACCATATAAAACCTGCTACTAGAGCTTACATCAAGGCTGGTGAATCTTTTGTAGACATAATAAAATGAAGGAGTATCGACAAAACTAAAATAAAACGCTAAAAATAAAGAAAGTGCCCGTATAAAATATAAAACATGCTGAATCTTGTGTCTTGTGCGAATAGGGGTGCGAAGAAAAACAATAACTAAAGCCCCAAATACAGAGCCAAACAAGATCATATAACCTGAAGGAGAAAGTGAAAGGAGCAAGAGGAGAACAGCAAAAGCAATAATAATATAGCGCTTAAGCAAAGAAGCAACTAAAATTAATGTGAGGATAATAAAATCAACAACAAAAGGAACAAAAAAACTTGGCTCTCTAGCTACACCTGTAACTCTTTGTGAGGCAAGCAAATCAACCCCACTAGAGCTGTGCACATGCGATCTGGTTTCAAAAGGGAAGTTTAAAAAGGGAGTATATAGGCTCTTCGTCGTTGGGTGTGGAATTCGCCCCCTGAGCTGGGCCAGGATATGGCCTCCACGACGACAGGAGGCATGGCATGGACGGCACCCAGATTCTGACCCTCGGCCTGGGCCTGGAAGCGCCCTGGATCCTCAAGGACCAGCACCTGGATACCGCCGTGTCACCCCACCGGCTGGACCTCTACGTCGAGGCCGAGCGCGGCAGCCTCTACCCCTGCCCTGAGTGCGGTGAGGCCTGTCCGGCTCACGACTTCTCCAACAAGACCTGGCGGCATCTGAACTTCTTCCAGCATCACTGCCACCTGCACGCCCGCGTGCCCCGCACCAAGTGCCCGGAGCATGGCGTCAAGCGCATCGAGGTGCCCTGGGCCCGGCCAGGCAGCGACTTCACCCTGTTGTTCGAGCAAGCCGCCATGTCGCTGGTCAAGGAAATGCCGGTACTGGCCGTCTCCCGGCAGCTGGAGATCTCCGACAAGCGGCTGTGGCGCATCGTGCACCACTACGTCGGCCGCATGCTGGGGGAACTGGATTTGAGCAACAGGAAAAACGCATGAAAAATCCTACACCGCGAGAATGTCCGCGAGGTAGGTCTCATCCAGCGCGGCTTTCTTCTGCTTTCGCCGGATGCCGCCTTTGAAACGAGTCTCCCCTTTCAGATAATTCAAGGCGATGTGACGCATCCTGGCGAGGTTTTCCGCCGCCTGTCCTCGGTGAATTTTGCAGGCGTCCTCGCGGAGCGCCACGTCCAGGGACCAGTGGAGTTTATTCTCCACATGCCAATGCTGGCGAGCCGCTTCGGCGAGCTTCTTGGCGCTCAGGTCGGCAGAGCTGATGTAGTAGCGGATCATCGGGGCTTCTGGCACCCCATCGCCTTCTTGGCGGAAACTCATCACCACACCTACCGTTTTTAGCCCTGGCCATTCATAGCTAAGCTCTTGAAATTCCTCAGTAACGTCGCTGACAATATGGTATCTGGTCTCTTGCCGGCCACGGTTCTTCTCATCCGTGACATAGGTGTCACCCTCGAAGCTGGCCACCTTGGCCATGGGAAATGCGGCTTCGAAGGCGTCAGCCAAGGCGGGCTGATTGTCCTTCACCGACAGCAGGTAGTCGGCACCCTTCTGCAGGATCTGAGTGGCGATCTTCTTCTGGCACCCCATGGCATCAATCGTCACCAGACAGCCTTGCAGATTGAGGAGCTTGAGCAACTCGGGGATCGCTGTGATCTCGTTGGACTTTTCGGCCGTCTTGACCTGGCCGAGCACCACGCCATTCGCCGCACTGAAGGCACTGACCATGTGGATCGCCCCTTTGCCCTTCCCTCGGCAGTACGATCCACGCAGCGTCTTGCCATCGATGGCCACCACCGCGCCCTCCGTCACATCGTGACAGGCCTTCATCCACTCGGCGAATGCGCTTTGCAGCTGCTCGGCATTCACCAGGGCCATCACCCTGGCCAGAGTGTCATGGCTGGGCACGCCAGCCTCAAAATCGCCGTACTGGCAAAAAAAGCAAAAAATCGAGCTTAGCGTGGCCAAAATCCTCGATTTCGTCCCAACCCTCGGCACCACAAATCACCGCACAGACCGTCAGAAACAGGATATCCGACAGCTGATGCTGCACTTTCCACGCCTGGCGGAAGTCGGGAACAATCGATAAATGGTGCATGAGCGATGGTGTCAGCATGAGGTCATCCATGAGCAAAAGTCGTTAGATGACCACATTAGCTCCTACTGGTAAAGCGCTGCGAAGCCCGTCGTAGAGCGGTTTTTCATGCGTTTTCCCTGGCTGGCGAGCCACTTCAGCGACCGTGGTCTTGCCCTTGAAGATGTCCATGACCACGGCGGCTTTGCGCTTCGCGGTCCAGCGTTTAACGGTGGGTTCGTTGCTCATCACGTCCTGCTGATCGCTGCACTATAGCCTGTGCAGCTCTGGAGGGAGTTATCGTCAAATCTGGTGGATGGCGATCAGGCCGCATTCCTGTCTGATTGATCAACTACTTGCTCCCCGTCCTGGAACTTGACGTTGCTGACGACCAGTTCCAGCTTCTGGAAGTGTTTGATCCTCCTCCATCGCTTTTGGGCGCTCTGGAGCAGCTTGAAGACCATCGCCAGGGTCGTCGCCCGGGAGCCGCAGTTCCGGCTCCGCTTGGTCCTCAGACGGACCGTGGCGAAGGTCGACTCGATCGGGTTGGTGGTGCGGATATGCACCCAGTGCTCTGCCGGGTAGTCGTAAAACGCCAGCAGCTCGTCCCGGTCCTTGGCCAGGCACCCCATCGCCTTGGGGTACTTGGCCTCGAAACGCTTCACTGTGCGATCGAAGGCCCTGTGTGCCTCGTCGCGGGTCTCGGCCATCCAGATGTCATGGAGGTCCGCCTTGACCTTGGGCTGCACCGATTTTGGCAGCTTGTTCAGCACGTTGGCCGTCTTGTGGACCCAGCAGCGCTGATGGTCGGTTTCCGGGTAAATCTTGCTCAGCGCCGCCCAGAACCCCATGGCACCGTCACCCACTGCCAGCTTGGGAGCCTGGGCCAGGCCACGCTCTCGTAGCCCTGTCAGCAAGGTCTCCCAACTGGCCGCCGACTCGCGAAAGCCGTCCTCGACGGCCACCAGCTCCTTGCGGCCCTGCTCGGTGACGCCGATGATCACCAGCAGGCACAGGCGGTCGCCCATGCGGATGTTGCTGTACACGCCGTCGGCCCACCAGTAGACGAAGCGTCTGTCGGCAAGGTCCCGCTTCTGCCACTCGGCATGCTCGTCTTCCCACCGCTTCTTGAGCCGTGACACCGTGTTGGCCGACAACCCCTTGGCCTGGTCGCCCAGCAGCGCCGCCAGGGCCTCCTGGTAGTCGCCGGTGGAGATCCCCTTCAGGTAGAGCCAGGGGATCAGCTCCTCGATGCTGCGAGCCCGCTTCAGGTAGGGCGGCAGCAGGCTGCTGTTGAATCGAGCGCCACCACCGCTACGGTCGCGCACCTTGGGCACCTGCACGCTGACATCCCCGACCCCGGTCTGGACGGTGCGCTCGGGCAAGTAGCCGTTGCGGACCACGGCCTGGCGCCCATCATCGAGCCGCTGATCGGCGTACTGTTCCAGGAAGGTGGCCAGTTCAGCCTCGACGGCCTTGGCGATCAGGTCACGGGCACCTTGACGCAACAGCTCGTGCAGCGGGTCAGTGATCGGGGGTTCTGGTTGTGAAAGAGCCCGGAGGGTAGAATCGGTCATGGCGTATCCACTCGTGTTGATTGAGATCTTGGTCCTGATCAATCAACAGGATACGCCACCCTTCCTACCTCCTCCCGTACACCAGAAATCACCATAGCTCCCTCTGGAGGGGGTCATTTCACAAGTACTCTGGGAGCAGTGGCGGTGCCGCAGGCGGCAGGATTTTAACGAGCCGAAGTCATTTCATGTGCCAACTATGTTGACAGACTCCGGTCACGCCGAGTCAGCGCCATAACGGCGAGGCCAAGGGCATCTTGGCGCAGCGCCGGGAAGTCTTCGAGGCGGCGAAGCAGCGCCACCCGGAACGCTGGTCGGGTGACATCCGGAAACTTAGCCTGCCAGAGATCGTGCACCTAAACCCCGAGCGGGACCCGGTGCCACAGGCAGCCGGATTTTAAAGAGCCAGAACTATTTCATGTGCCAACTATGTTGACAGACTCCGAGAGATGGCGATAGCAGTGAGTCATGGCAACACCATACCTGATGGGTCACGTGTTGCACTTGGTCATTGAGACCGCCGACCTTCGAGGCCCGAATGATCGCTTAGAACGGTGTCCACCAATGCTGGGTAAGATCAGATGCCCGCGAGCAGACTTTTCGGACACAGCCTAAGCAACATTCGCAGTGGCATCATTTCTGTAAAACCTATGGGTAGAGGAAATAAACATAGAAACAACAATTATAAATATGAAAAAAGGTGTCAGCTTGTGTGTAAAAACCATAAATGCACTCAGCTGAGATATTGGCATTACTATAATAAAAGCCAAAAACGACTTATTTATTTTAGACAATAGCAAGTCGCGGCCATATAGAAAAAAATAGCTTTTCAACAAGCGGAGCACCAAATAAACAAAGGCCAACGCTATAATAAAAGTATATAGGGCCCCATGTTTATAGAACATATATGCTAACCAACTTTCCAGAAGTCCGCCTCTATCGAGACCTCCGCCGATCAAATATAAGTTACGTGCCGTGCCTTCTACCCCCTGCACGACCTGGCCAAGCCTAACCTGAAGAGTGCGACTAGAGCCTGGATCTTCAACTATCCTCCTAATGGCAGAGAGTGAGTAAAGATCAAATCTATCGGAAAAATAAACGAGCAATTCTACACCATAAATAAAAACAAATAAAAGCGAGCATGAG
Organism: Halomonas alkalicola; assembly: GCF_030704205.1. Taxonomy (NCBI): domain Bacteria; kingdom Pseudomonadati; phylum Pseudomonadota; class Gammaproteobacteria; order Oceanospirillales; family Halomonadaceae; genus Halomonas; species Halomonas alkalicola. The sequence goes on from NZ_CP131913.1 coordinate 432,937, forward strand.
AGCATGACAACCGTAACGCCAAAAAACCTTTTCCCCTTGAGAGTTAAAAATATAATCAAATACGCCACCATAGCGATTAAGCCACTTTGGCTTTGCGATAGAACATTAATAACTATAGATCCAAAAAAAACAAAACTATTCGCTAAAGTTGGTTTATAAAAGAAGAAGGGTGCAGCTATTGACAAACACATCAACGCAAAAAAAGAATTATAGTAAGGGTAAACATAGAGACCTACCGATTGTCTTGATTCCAGATATTTTTCATATGGCTTATAGAGCTTATACATAAAGCTTAGATCGCTTTGATTATACTCCAAAAACGCGAACACAAGTGAAATCAATATCACAGGAAAAAGAAAGGCTACAGCAGCCCTCAAGGACTCTTTGAGAAAAGAGATGAAATCATTCACGCTAAATATACTATAAAACAAGAAAGATAGTATAACAGCTGCAAGAGGTATGAAGAGCTCTTTAAGGTCAGCTAGGGCCAAGTCTTCTTCTGTACCAAACATCGTTAAGATCAAGAAAATATAAAATGCTAGCCAAAAAACACAGTACCACTGATTAAACTTAATCTTATTTATATTAAAAAAGAAAGCTACAACTGTTATCACCAAAACAGAAAGTGACAGAAAAAGAGATCTTCCAAAAATTTCAGGAAATGGCGGCAACAATGCACAAACAAAAAGAAGGGCGCCAACAAAGTTCTTATTACTTATGCTATAAATCACTTTGCTCATAGACAAGGCGTTATCCCTTATAATTCGAGGTCCATAAAAACCGCAGCAATTTTGACCGCACGGCGATCCATACAGACTGCAAGCGCATGTTATCTTTTTGCATGCTGGCTTTATAGTGTATAAAAGAGTATGATACTTGACATAATCGATTCAGGCCGGCTTCGCAAGATACGGCCTTATCATGTTCAATCTGAGCTTTCAAGCCCAGCGCGCGCAGAGGTTAAAACCTTCTCCCATAAACAATCTATTTTCTCCCTTTCAGTTTCTTTAGCAAAATGAATAGAGTTATTTGATAAATAGTTATAAATCTTCTTATCTTCCCCAATGAGCATGAGCTTTTCTACAAAGCCACTTATATTGTTAGGCTCAACTAAAAACCCTGTAACGCCATCTTTAACTACCCAAGATGCTGACTTAAAGCTATCATATGCAACAACTGGCAGCCCTTGGCTTCTTGCTTCAATCAAAGTTTGACCAAACCCCTCATAATGCGAAGTCATTATAAATATTGAGTTTTTTTTCAGAACAGTGGAAACATCACGAACAACCCCCATATACCTGACGTTTTTGACACCCTTTATTATTTCTTCAAGTCTACACAACTCATCAGGAGGGCCATCTCCGTATATCTCCAAGCTATAGTCCTGGGGAAGACTTTTAAAGATAGCTACCATAGCAAAAAAATTCTTTTGTTTTTCATCTATTCTTGCGACAGTTACAAGTCGCTTACTATGACGAGCTGTCTCACTAGAAGTCTTTAGCTTGCAAGCCCTAGGGATTACCTTGACCTTGTTCACAAGAAACGGAAATCGCTCAACCAATTCCTTTTTATCGAAATCTGTATATACGGTGAATGCAAATATATTCTGCTTTAGCACCCAAACAGAAATTTTCGATGACATGGTCTTAAAAAGCTTGTCGACTCGATTCACTTGAACCAGAATTATTTTACAATTACTTTTAACTTTGGCTGGCAACAGGAGCAGCTGTTTAGGATCAAATAAAACTAAAAAATCCCCCACTCCAACATCCAGCGCGTCTAAAGCCCGCCTTAAGAATAGCGCCCTATTAATGCGATCAATAAACTTAAAATTATAAAAAACACCCGGATATTTTATCTTGGTGACGTTAGCCATGGATTCAAATACATGGCCATTATCACCCTTTAAATATATTTCGACAGGTCTTAACCCACTGGTTTCGGCTATCAGCTGGAGCGATCTTATTAACTCTTCCACACCCCCAATGCCGTTTGAAGAGTAACTGTGATATGTTATAAACTTAATTTTTTTAGCCATACTGCTAATGCCTTAACACTCTATCAGAATTTTGGCCACTTAAAGCAAATTATTGAAAAAGAAGACGCATGGGCGTATAGTAATATACGCAGTAAGCAGTCCCGCTTATCGCCGATGACACAACAAATCAATGGCATGCACTATTAGCCACGTCTGACACTAGCTGCTCTACCCCTTTGTAGGGCAAAGACGGATGCGTCTCGAATTTCACCTCTAAAAGAGTAAGCCGCAGCACACAGGAGGAGCACCCAGTATGCCGCCATCAAACCTCTTAAAGTCTCGCCCCAAAGAGTAAACACCGCGGCTCCGGATACGCAGGCCAATGTGAAGGCATAGAGCAAAAGCCTGGGCATACTTTTCCAGAGATAGATAGAAAACTCAGTTCTTAATACGAAAAACACCCAAAAGGAAATGCAGGTACTTACCGCTGCTCCAGCCGCCCCATAGTGAGGTATCAAAAACCAGTTACCAACTAGGTTTATCGCAAAGCTTGAAAGGGCTGCCAACATGGCGAAACCGGTGCGTCTAGAAATACCAATGCCGACCACAGTGGTTTCGGAGAGTGTATACAGCAAGGGAAAGCCTAAACAGGATACGACGATCCACCGCACAGCATCATATTTGGGAGGCAGCACGAAAGTGACAACCCAGGAGAGCAAACCAGCCAAACAGAATGCAAGTACAACAAGGGCCAGAATATATCGGCTCACCTTGTGAACATTCTCTAGACCTTCCCCCTTACTCGCCCACTTATATACAGTTGGTGCCCATACAGTGGAAAATACGCTTTGCAAGATAGTGGCTGCGGCAGCAAAACTTACCGCCACTGAATACAGGCCAAGCTCTTCAAAGCTAGCTAGGGTTCGCAAAAAAACCTTGTCGATAGCAGTAAGGCCCCAAAATGCGATGCCGCCCAGTATCAATGGCAGACCGAAGCGGAGCATATGCTTAAGGTGTTGAATATCCAGCGATGCCGTCACACTGGCTAGCCACTCACGTCGCGTATTGTATGCAAATATTATGCAGACACAGATTAGAGCAGACGTATTGGCAATTACAAGGTTGGTTAGTGACTTTTCAGCGCCTATCACTACATATGTGCCAATCACTGCTAGCAGTAGAAGCTTCGGAAGCAGCTGACTCATCGAATAGGCCAGGCCCTGCTCGTTCATCCTCAATACCAAAGACAAAAAGCGAGAGATAAATGCCGCTAACAAGGCAGTTGATGCCAGTAAGCTGAGATGCCACTCTGGAATTTCAAATAGCCAGCTAGCTAAGGCACCGCCGAACATCACCAATGTCAGCAGTGTGGTCACGAGCAGGATGAGGCCTGGAAGCAATGCTCGTTTCAGCAGTGATGGTTTATCGGTGACTTCATGGAACTCACGTACGTATGATTGATCGAGACCGAGACTGAAAAATAGCGTACTAAACCCGATGGCCACCTGAAGCATCGCCATCCTGCCCACGTCTTCTTGTGAGAAGAACCAAGTAATGATCGGCAATGAGATAAGCCCAAGCAGGGCTCCACCGATGGGGCCGATGGCAAAGGCGGCTACTTTTTTGGGCGTCATAAATTATTTATAAATTTTGACAAAAAAGTGCAGTTATCAAATGACGTAGTCATGTTGGCTGTCTCGCCTCATCATCAAGAAGCTTTTTTGCATACTTACTGACAACGAATCGAGTATAACCTGGAAGCAACACAGGGTCTTCTTCACACAAATACTGCCGCATAAGCCTACGGTCTGCGTCTTGAGCAACACCCTCATCCACATAGACTCTGTCAGCCGGACATCCTATCTCATCAGAGATAAAGTCAACAATATCTGATAGAGAAACCGTTTCATCTGGCATGCAATTTATTTCCAACCCTTTGGCATCAACCTCTATTAACTTATTCGTTATCCTTACTACATCGTCAATATCAATAAGTGAACGCGTTGCATTTCGTTGGACTAAAACTGGTAATCCGCGGTGGATTCTACGAACAAGCTCGGGAAACAAAGTTGTGTTCTTAACCATTCCAACAACTTGGGGCAACCTAACAATCAGATACTTTTCTGGAAACAGTGACCTGACAAGTTCCTCCATATTGTACTTGTGCTCAAAATACTTGCTCGCTCGATCGGGCGCCATGATGCTACTAAAGTAGACAAAATTTGAAAACGTCTGCGTTTCCTCACAAATACTCAGCAGCAGTTCTCGTTCCCGGTCAAATTCAGAAGCCCGCGTTTCCTTCGAGTCGGAAACTCCCGAACAGAAATAAAGCGCCCCGGGCAAAGCCAGACTCCGAAAACTGCGGCCGAGAAGCCCACTACCAATGACATTACTCATTGAATATCAACCGCCAAGACTCAACTAACGAGCCTCTGGAAAATTCACGCCTCACCAGTTCTATATTTTCTTGCTTCTGCTTTTCTGATAGAACCTTCAAGCATTCATCGATAGTGCAACTACTAAAAACAGTAATCCCAAGCTCTTTGAAGAATTGATACGGAGTCTCCGTGGGTCTTAGATAGACTGTTTTCCCCATAGAAAGAAGGCCTATAATGTTTCCCATCGCTTGTTGGCGACGATGGTTAAAAATTGCCACGTCAATCGTGGCCATATAACGATTATATTCATCAAACGACATAAATTCAGTCAAAGGCAGAAAATTCTCCCTGAACAAGCTAGTCCCTTTCGCAATTACCGCCTGAGCATACTCTTCGTTGCCATAGGATAGAGGGCAGTAAACATTAAATTTTACCTTCCCCCTAAGCTGGTCAAGTTTATCGAAAACTTCAGCGTGCCTATTCTCTGGATCTGCGGAGTTACCAACCTGAATATTTATCAGGTTTTTATCGGCAACTGATTGCAACTCCAAACCTCTTGCAACATGGCTCCCATACATCAAACTTGGAATATACTTTGCCCTTGTTGAGTACCACTTTCTTACAAGCTCATAGTCACCCGGCACTGTTGTTATTATAGCATGCAATCGCCTAATCAAAATCGTTCGGAACACCTCTTTGATTCGCCAAAACAAAGTGCGGGCGCCATTTCTCCGAACATACAGATCACCTCCCCACAGTACCCAATAACATTTTTTATGTAGCCACGGCATACAAGCCAGCAGTACAACAACACGGATATCAAAAAGTCCATGCAGAATAATCTTGTCGGCAGAGTGAAGTTCCTTAACTAACTTATAATAGCCTGCGGCCGTATCTTTAAATGTACTTCCGCAAAGAGTGATATTCTCGGCGATCTCCACTGGGTATTTTTCTGATGAACACGTTAGCCAATATCGGTGTTCATCTTCATTAAACTCATTTTTTACGAGATCAATGAATGGCGGAATAAACTTATCGAGTCCAGCTACGTGCAAGATCACACCATCACCAATCAAAGTTTTCCGTGAAGCAAAGCAAACAGATACTCACCATAGCTATTCTTTTTTAAACCTTTCGCCTGCGCTTCTAACCTAGCTGCCGACAACCACCCTTGATTGTAAGCAACCTCTTCCAAACAGGCGATTTTATAGCCCTGTCGTTTTTCAATCGTTTCGACGAATTGTGCAGCTTCCAACAGGCTCTCATGGGTACCGGTATCGAGCCAGGCAAAACCGCGCCCCAACAACTCGACGTTGAGGTCACCGCGCTTCAGGTAAGCCTGGTTGACGCTGGTGATCTCCAACTCGCCGCGATCTGACGGCTCCACCCCCTTGGCGATCTCAATCACGTCGTTGTCGTAGAAGTAGAGACCGGTCACCGCGAAATGAGATTTCGGCTTAGCCGGCTTCTCTTCGATAGACATAGCCCGCTTCTTGTCATCAAACTCGACCACGCCGAAGCGCTCTGGATCCTTGACCTGGTAACCGAAGACCGTGGCGCCACTTTGCCGACTCGCTGCCTGCAGCAATTTTGGAGTGAAGCCTTGGCCGTAGAAGATGTTATCGCCCAGCACCAGGCAGACGCTGTCGCTGCCGATAAACTCCTCGCCGATGATGAAGGCTTGGGCCAGGCCATCGGGGCTGGGCTGCTCGGCATAGGTCAGCTCGATGCCGAACTGGCTGCCGTCGCCGAGCAGGCGCTGAAAGCTGGCCAGATCTTCCGGGGTGGTGATGATCAGCACCTCGCGAATGCCGGCCAGCATCAGCACGGAGAGCGGATAGTAAATCATCGGCTTGTCGTAGATCGGCAGCAGCTGCTTGGAGACGCCCATTGTGATGGGGTAGAGCCGAGTGCCGGAGCCACCGGCGAGAATGATGCCTTTGCGTGCCATTGTGATTCCTTTCAGTGTTCTGTGTGCTGCCATCGCTTAGTGATTGTTCGCGCAGAATCTGCGCTCCTACATGTTAGCGGTGGTGCCCAGCCGTTCGCGCTGATAGCTGCCATCCTGTACGCGGCGGCACCACTCCTGGTTATCCAGGTACCACTGAACCGTCTTGCGAATGCCGGATTCGAAGGTCTCTTCCGGGCGCCAACCGAGCTCGCGCTCGATCTTGTCGGCATCGATGGCATAGCGCAGGTCGTGGCCGGGCCGGTCTGCCACGTAGGTGATCAGGTTGGCGTAGGGAGAGTACTGCGACGGCGCCAGCTCATCCAGCAGGGCACAGATGGTGTTCACCACCTCGATGTTCTGCTTCTCGTTATGGCCGCCGATGTTGTAGGTCTCACCTACCTCCCCTTCCGTCACCACCTTGTAGAGGGCCCGTGCGTGGTCTTCCACGTAGAGCCAGTCGCGGATCTGCTCGCCCTTGCCATAGACTGGCAGCGCCTTGCCTTCCAGGGCGTTGAGGATCATCAGCGGGATCAGCTTCTCGGGGAAGTGATAGGGGCCGTAGTTATTGGAGCAGTTGGTGATCAGCGTCGGCAGGGCATAGGTGCGCTGCCAGGCGCGTACCAAGTGATCCGAGCTGGCCTTGCTGGCCGAGTAGGGAGAACTCGGTGCGTAGGAGGTCTCTTCCGTGAAGAGCCCCTCGGACGCTTCCAGGTCACCATACACCTCATCAGTCGAGATATGGTGGAAGCGGAAGGCGTCGCGACGCTCGGCCTCCAGACCATTCCAATAGGCACGGGCTACTTCCAACAGCGTATAGGTGCCCACGATATTGGTCTGGATGAATTCCGCCGGGCCGTCGATGGAGCGGTCCACGTGGCTCTCGGCGGCCAGGTGCATCACCGCATCCGGCTGATGTTCGCGGAAGACGCGCTCCACCTCGGCGCGATCACAGATATCAACCTGCTCGAAGGCGTAGCGGTCGCTGTCGGCTACTTCCGACAGCGACTCCAGGTTGCCGGCATAGGTGAGCTTGTCGACGTTGACGACGCTGTCGGTGGTCTTGCGGATGATATGGCGAATCACGGCCGAACCGATAAAGCCCGCGCCGCCGGTGATAAGAAGTTTCATGGGATAAGGGCTACAAGAGTCGAGGAATCATAAAGCAAGGGTGGGGGCACATTGGAGCCGCGGTGGACCGCTTGGGTCAGACCCCTGCCATTGGGATATTCATGTATTGGGTAACGATGGCATTCACCGTGCTCGCCGCCGGGAGTCTGACCCGGCAGGGAAAACGCATGAAAAAAACTACACCGCAAGAATGTCCGCCAGGTAGGTCTCATCCAGCGCCGCTTTCTTCTGCTTTCGCCGGATTCCGCCTTTGAAACGGGTCTCCCCTTTCAGGTAATTCAAGGCGATATGACGCATCCTGGCGAGGTTTTCGGCCGCCTGACCGCGATGGATTTTGCAGGCGTCTTCGCGCAACGCTACATCCAGAGACCAGTGGAGTTTATTCTCGACATGCCAATGCCGGCGGGCCGCTTCAGCGAGCTTCTTGGCGCTCAGATCGGCAGAGCTGATGTAGTAGCGGATCATCGGGGCTTCTGGTTCCTTATCGCCTTCCTGGCGGAAACTCATCACCACCCCTACCGATTTCAGTCCCGGCCATTCATAGCTAAGCTCCTGAAATTCCTCAGTAACGTCGCTGACAATATGGTATCGGGTCTCTTGCCGGCCACGGTTCTTCTCATCCGTCACATAGGCGTCACCCTCGAAGCTGGCCACCTTGGCCATGGGAAATGCGGCTTCGAAGGCGTCAGCCAAGGCGGGCTGATTGTCCTTCACGGACAGCAGGTAGTCGGCACCCTTCTGCAGGGTCTGAGTGGCGATCTTCTTCTGGCACCCCATGGCATCGATCGTCACCAGACAGCCTTGCAGATTGAGAAGCTTGAGCAGCTCGGGAATCGCCGTGATCTCATTGGATTTCTCCGCCGTCTTGACCTGGCCCAGCACCACGCCATTCGCCGCACTGAAGGCACTGACCATGTGGATCGCCCCTTTGCCCTTCCCTCGGCAGTACGACCCGCGCAGCGTCTTGCCATCGATGGCTACCACCGCGCCCTCCGTCACGTCGTGGCAGGCCTTCATCCACTCGGCAAACGCTCTTTGCAGCTGCTCGGCATTCACCAGGGCCATCACTCTGGCCAGGGTGTCATGACTGGGCACGCCAGCCTCAAAATCGCCGTACTGGCGTAGAAAATCTAGCTTTGCGTGGCCAAAATCCTCAATCTCGTCCCATCCTTCAGCTCCACAGATCACTGCACAGACGGTCAGGAACAGGATGTCGGAAAGCTGATGTTGCACTTTCCAGGCCTGGCGGAAGTCGGGAACGATCGATAAATGGTGCATAAGCGACGGAGTCAGCATCGGGTCATCCATGAGCAAAAGCCGTTAGATGACCACATTAGCTCCTACTGGTAAAGCGCTACGAAGCCCGTCGTAGAGCGGTTTTTCATGCGTTTTCCCTGTCTGACCCGGCGCAGTGAAATGATGGCAACTTTTCATGGCTGAATTTCGTTAGGACGCTATTGAAAATCGGAGCTTTTGCCGGAAACGCCTCTCCGTTAAATCAGCGGGAATATTGCCACTGGGCCGGCAGTTTTGCCGTTTCAGTACCCTGCCCTGCCGGCCGTCTGGAGGCTAAAACCGGCAATTTTTCCGAAAACGTCATTTCATGAATTCAGCGGCATTTTTGCCGCTGGGCCGGAATTTTTGCCGTTTTGCTGCCCTGCCCTGCTGGCCGCTTGAGGGCCAAAATCGGCATTTTTGCCGAAAATTGCGTTTCACGAATCCCGCTGCAAAAATGCCGGAAACGCGATTTCACGCTTTGGGCACCTTCGCTAACCAGCTGTTTCTCAACGACATTAGCGATAAGGGAAGGCTACCAACCCGCTAAGACCTTATGCAGCCTTCTCTATCTGCTTATAAAGTGCATCAGGTGCTAGGTCTGCACCGTTAGGCCAACAGACAACCCCAAATTCATCGATGGTTACCAGAAAAAATAAAACTGGATCTCTTAGTGGCTCGAACACTGGACCGAACAACCTGTCCTTAAGCGAAACAACACCACTGGAGCCATCTGCAAAGACTACACGCAACCGGTAATCGCACAGTGCTTCTACATAAGTAACTTTGTACGCCATACTGACTACCGATGCAAAACGCACTTACTCTGCCTTGGCAAACTCTAGCACGGCATCCTTATGCGCCATCGGCAGGACACTGACCCCGGTCTGCTGCAGCAACGCTACGGCATGGTGGTAGGCCTCGCCCCGCTGGCTATCATCATCGGGCCCTTCTACGGCAAAGAGCACACGCCGGGGCAAGCGGTGACGTCGTTTGAGCTCATTGATCCGAAACTGCCACTTGCCACCATGTTCGACGATGTGGCTAGAGTCCTGCTGCCCTAGGTTAAGCGGCTTAATGGCGCACACAACCTCAGCCTGCTGCTTTTCAACGAAGGGGAAGCTAACGTGATACTCGGCATCGCCCAATTTCTCAGGAGTAAAACGCTCCCCGAGCTTTGCCTGGTACAGTAGTCGACGAAGCTGGCTTTCCAGCACGGTTTCGCGATATTGCTTGGTCGCGAAGCTATGCTCGACATAATAACCAAACAGCTCATCCAGTTTCTTTTCAGGCTCTTCGGCCAACACTACCCGTGGTTCGCTGAAACGCAGCATCGTTTCGCGAGGGCGAGTGAGCTCCGTAAAAAGTTGCTTGGCGAATGCCTCGTCGTTGTGCTTGAAGCGCTGTTCAAACCCAGTGTCCTTGAGTAGTGCATGAACGCGCTCCAGCTCTTGCTTAACGGCATAAATAGCAGAGCGATACAGCCGCCCCTCCAGATCTTTGAAGAAGCTTGTTAGCCGTGCATAGCGCCGAGTTTCTAACTTGAACCCGAAATAGCGGTCGCGCGGAGAGATCATCACCACGCCGACGTTGGCGAACTCACCAGTTTCCACATAGGGCATGAAACGTACAATCACGTACTGGCACGCTATGCGCTTCATCGCCACCCCCAGAATTCGTCGCGATTCACCTGGGCTAGCCCTTGGCGAATCGCTTCATGATCAAAATCGACTCGGGTGATTAGCTCCTCGTCGAGGTACCACCACTCTTCGGGAACCTGTTCGAGTATGCTGTCCCAGTGCTGCAGCGCCGCGATCATGGCATCGGCCAGCTCATGCCGGCGTAACCAGTCATGATGAATCGTAGCCGCCTGGGCGCGGAACACATGGTGCGCTAGAAAGTCATGCGGATCGAAGGCCTGATCAAAGGCTTGGTTGTGGTCGATCACTACCAGTTCACCGGCCCCCTCATCCCAGAACAGGTTCGGATTGCCACCCCTGGCTGTCAGTATGCGGTCTGCGTTGTGAATCCACCAGTCGAAAGCCAGCCAGCACCTGCTGCTGCAGCTCGCTCGGCACATCCTTCACTCGGCTGAAGCTCAGCTCCGATACGCCGCATTCCCGCGAGGCAAAGGCGGGCCCGATCCCCAGGTCGCCAAGATCCAGACCAGCCTCGAGCTCTATCAGCTCATCGGGGACATGCACGATCTCGAAAGGTGCCACCGGAAGACCGATTTCCAGCGCAAGCGAGCCGGCGATCCACTCGCATAGCTGACTACGCCGTCCCGCGCCTACTCCTTTCACGAAGTAGACATGACCATCATCACCACGACAAATATAGGGTCGGGTCATGCCTTGAGTGGATCGACGCATCACCTCAACGATTTCAACCGGCACCTAGCACAGCCTCTTGACTGCTGGCGTTACGCAGAAAGGCAAATCGCTCATCATGATTTTACTCATGAGACAGTATTACCCCCTGTTCCCGATCGATACGGTGAATCGGCAGTTCTTCGATGCGTATCACATCCACCTTGCCCTGCGTGGCGCGCATGATCTTGACGCTGAGCCAGGCCGACAGGCGCGCAGGGTGCTCAACCGCCTCATCGAGCTCGACCATTAGGTCGATATCGCCGCCCTTCGGCGTCATCAACGCGGGAGCCGAAGAGCCGGACCTCGGCGTCTTTGCCGAAAATCTCGGCAGCGGCCGCCTTGATGACATCGATTTCGTGCTGATTCAGTCGCATGTTCGTTCGTGCCGACAGGTAGGTCATGGCGGTTGCCCCCTCGGCGGCTATACTGGCTATCTATCCAGCCAAGCCCTGTCCAACATAGTCTAGCCTGACTGGGCTGGGGGGGGGTACCATGAGCCGTGATATTCACAACGGGCAGCTGATCGAGCCCGATGAGGCGGTGGTGGAGTTTGAACGCCTTCCCCAGGTGGTGAAGCGCCTGTCGGCCCGGGCGCGCCGCCATATCGCCAACAGCGTGTCGAAGAACACCATCCGCGGCATGCGGGCCGATCTACGCGTCTATCAGCGTGCGGGAGGCCTGCTGCCGGCGGATGAGTTTGATATCGCCAACTTCATCGCCGATCAGCGCGCCCTGGGCAAGAAACCCGCCACCCTCGAGCGCTATCTCAACTCCCTGCACATGTGGCATCGCTACATGAACCTTCCATCACCGGTGAGGAGCATGCCGGTGCGGGCGGTGATGCGCGGCATTCGCCGGGCCGCCGGTACGCGCCAGAAGGAGGCGCCGCCGCTGCTGCTGGAGGACCTGCACCGCCTGCTTGAGCCTATCGACCGCACTGACCTGCGCGGCAAGCGCGATAGTGCGCTGTTTGCCCTCTCCTTCCACGGCGCCTTTCGGCGCAGCGAGGTGGTGGCGCTCTACCTGGAGGATATCCAGTGGGAGGCCCGGGGCATCCTGGTGGGCCTGCGGCGCAGCAAGACCAATCAGGAGGGGGCCGAAGAGACCAAGGCGATCCTGCGCGCGCCTGAGGGTTTTCCCTACTGCCCCGTTCGGCTGCTGGAGGCTTGGCTTGCGGCCTCGGGCATCCGGCGCGGGGCGGTGTTTCGCAGCATCAGCCTGTCCGGGAAGCTGGGGGCCGGGCGACTGACCGGCTGCGTGGTGGCCCAGCGTCTGGCGCATCACCTGGAGGCGGCCGGCATGGCCGATCGCGGCTTCTCGCCGCACAGTTTTCGGGCCGGCTTTATCACCGAGGCGCATCGTCGCGGCAAGGCGGCGGTCGATATCAAACGCGTCAGCGGTCATCGCGACCAGCGCACCTTCGAGCGCTATATTCGGCGTACCGATGCGTTCGAGGGGCACGCTGGGGATTTCTATCCCGGGGTGGAGGAGGCGCTGCCCTGGTTCTATTGGCGGTGATGCTGGTTGGCCTGGCCCTTGGCGCCGTCGGTGGCCTGCCCCCTACTTGTACGAGTAGTTGTAGTAGCCGTAGCCGTAGTAGGTGGCGGCCTTGCGTTCCATGGCGTTGAGGATGGCGCCCTTGGGCGAGACGCCGGCGTTTTCCAGGCGGCGGGTGGCGATCTGGATTTCCTTCACCGGGTTGAGCTGGAAGCGCACCACCATCAGGGTGGTGGCGCACTGCTTGGCAACCACGGCGGCGTCGGTGACGGCGAGCACCGGCGGGGTGTCGATGATCACCAGGTCGTACTGCTCGCTCACCTGAGCCAGGAACTCGCTGAAGCGCTGGTGGGCAAGCAGCTCCGAGGGGTTGGGCGGTACATTGCCGCGGGAGATATAGCTCAGCCCCTCCTGGTTGCCCGGGCGGATCACCTCGTGCAGCCCGGCCTTGCCCGAGAGCAGCTCGGAGAGCCCGCCTTCGCTCTTGCCGCCGAAGGCGTAGTGCACGTGGCCCTTGCGCATGTCGGCATCCACCACCAGCACCTTCTGGCCAGCCTGGGCGCAGACGGCGCCCAGGTTCACGGCGACGAAGCTCTTGCCGATGCCGGGGCTGGGGCCGGTGATCACCAGGCGGTTGTCGCCGGCTTCCATCATGGCGAAGTGCAGGCTGGTGCGCAGGCTGCGCAGCGCCTCGATGGAGGTGTCCGCCGGGGCCTTCTCGGCCAGCACGGCGGTGGCCACCTCCTGCCCCTTGCGGTCGCGCTTGTGCTTGATGCGCTTGATCAGCTGCTGCTGGGCATCGGAGAGCGGCACGGTGGCGTAGACCGGCAGGCCGGTCTCCTCGATCTGCTCCGGCGATTCCACGCCGCGGCGCAGCAGGCCGCGCACCAGCACCACGCCGACGCTGAGCATACCGCCGAGCAGGGTGGCCAGCACCACGATCAGCGGCTTCCTGGGCTCGATGGGGCCCGGGCCCACCAGGGCGTCGTCGATGATGCGCACGTTCCCTACGGTGCCGGCCTTGGCGACCTGCAGCTCCTGCACCTTGTTGAGCACGTTGACGTAGATCGCCTGGGTGACCTCCACGTCGCGGGTCAGACGCACCACCTCCTGCTGGGCCGCAGGCAGCTGGTTGACGCGCTGGTTGAGCTGGGCGCGCTCGTCCTGCAGGTAGCGCTTCTGGCGCAGCAGGGCCTGATAGCTGGGGTGGTCGCGGGTGAAACGCTGGGCGAGTTCCGCCTCCTGGAACTCCAGTTCGTTGAGCTGGCGTTCGATCTCGATGAACTGTTCGATGGCGGCGCGGGATTCGCTGGAGAGATCCACGCTGTCCATATCGACACGGTAGTCATTCAAGCGATCCTCGGCGGCGGAGAGCTGGGCGCGCAGCTCCGGCGCCTGCTCCTGCAGGAACTCCAGGCTCTGCTCGGCCTCGGCGGACTGGCGCTCGACGTTCTGCAGCAGGAACACCTCGGCCACGGTGTCCAGGGCGTGCTTGATCTCGCGGGTGTCGGTACCGGTAAGGGTCAGGCTCAGCATGCCGGTGCTGGCGTTGCGCCCTCCCCCCACTTCGCTGACGTTGAAGCGTCCCGCCAGGCTGCGGATGGCGGCGGCTCGGCTGCGCTTGGTCAGGGTGAACTCGGCGCCGGAGGCGGCGGTGAGCTCCGCCACGCGCAGCTCGATCGCTCCGTCGAGGAACTGCGCCAGCTGGCCGACCTGCCCCTCGCCCAGCTCGCGCCCCTCGAGCCGCAGGCGGTAGCGGCCCTCGCCCAGGGATTCCAGGGTCAGCGGCTCGCCGCGCAGGCGCTCGGCCACCTCGAAACGGCCCAGTTCCAGGTGCTCGCCGCCCCACACCGCGGCCCGCCCCGCCATGAAGCCGGGGCGCTCGATGCCACGGCGGCGCAGGGCATCGCCGAGCACCGGCAGGGAGGCCGGCGTGACGACGGTATCGAGCTCCAGGCGGTCCACCACCTGGCCCAGCACCATGCGCGAGCGCAGGATCTGCACCTCGGCGGAGGTGCGGCTGTCGGTCTCCTCGCCGAAGATGCTGCCGAGGTCCCCCAGCGGGCTGATGGAGGAGCGCCGCTCCACCTGCACCAGCGCGTCGGCCTGGTAGACCGGCGTGGCCAGCAGGGCGTAGACCACCCCGGCGAAGGCGAACAGCGCGGTGACGGCGATGATCAGCCACTTGTGGTCGAGGAGCAGGCCGAAGAGACGGCCGAGGTCGATTTCGTCGTCGGCCGGGGCAGCGGCCCGCGGAGAGGATTGGGAAGAGTCTGTCATGGAGATCGTTATTCCGGAGTAACGTGGCGACTAGAGCCTGGCGGCCCAAGAGTCGGTGGCACGGCCGAGCATTCGATGGACATGTTCGAAGACTTCCCGGCTCTTGCGGTAGGGGTCGGGAATCTCGGGCTCGTCGGGGAGCCACTTGCCGAGCAGCATGGTCTTGCCCAGCGCCTGGGGGGCCAGCTCACCCACGGCGCGTCGCTGGCCGGGGCTCATCACCAGGATCAGATCCGCGTCGCCGAGCATCTCGACGGTGAGCTGGCGAGCCTGATGGTTCGCGACATCGAGGCTGTCGGCTTCGGCCAGCGCCCGGGCGGTGGGTTCGACGCCGTGGCCGACCAGGGCGCCGAGGCCGGCGGAGCCGAGCCGCCTGCCGGGCAGGGCCTCCCGCAGCATGGCTTCGGCCACGGGGCTGCGGCAGATATTGCCGGTGCAGACGACGAGAATGCGCTGGAACATGGCTTAGAGGTCCCTGGCGTCGGAGATGCTATCCGCGGTGGCGCCGGGCAGGCGGATCGAGGGCAGCAGCAGGCTGATCACGCGGTTCCAGCGCGCCAGCGGGGCGGTGGTGACGTAGACCCCGCCTTATTCATGAGACCGGCCTGAAAACGAAGATAGCGGATGGTATCCTCTTGAAAATTCAGTGTGTTCCGCCAAGAACCTGATCCAAGGGAGCCATCCGCTATGGGTGAAAGCCTATCCACCTGGACGCCCTCGTGCAACGGCTCTGTCCGTGTCGAGCTGAGCGGCCACCGCACCACCAGCGACAGCGGCGCTTTGTTGCTGCGTGAAGCCCTCGACAACAGCGGCGTGATTGAGGCGCTCGAAGACAACCTGGTCGATCCGCGTCACCCGCTGCGTATCCGCCACTCCCTGGCCAGTCAGCTACGCACCCTGGTGCTGCAGCGCGCGATGGGCTGGATCGATCTCAGCGATACCGACACGCTGCGCCGTGACCCGCTCTGGCAGTTGGCCTGTAGCGACGCGCGCGGGACGACGCCATTGGCGCAGGACCGGCCGTCTCAAGCCACGCTGTCGCGGCTGCTGACCTGCCTCGGCCGCAACGACAACATCGATGCCGTGCACGAAGGCCTGCTGCGGCTGGTGCTCTGGCGCCTGACCTCGCTGAAGAACGGCGAGCGCCCCAAGCAGCTGACGCTGGACATCGACGGCCTGCCGATCGAGGTCCACGGTCACCAAGGTGGCTCGGCCTACCATGGCCTTTACGGTACCCGCATCTACTCGCCGCTGGTCGCCTCGCTGGCCGAAACAGGCGACATGGTCGGTGGCCTGCTACGCGAGGGCAACGCCGGCCCGGCTGAGAATGCCGATACATGGATCCCCCATCTGGTGACGCGGCTCAACGAGAGCACTGGCGCCCAGGTTCGGGTGCGCATCGATGCCGGATTCACCGACAACGACACGCTGGAGGCGCTGGAAGAGCGCGACATCGAGTATCTGGGCCGGTTACGCAGCCACAAGGGCCTGCAAAAATTGGCGGCGCCCTACCTGAAGCGGCCCCGCGGCCGACCGCCTGAACAGCCTCGAGAATGGTGCCATGACCTTGAGTACCAAGCCGGTTCCTGGCCGGCACCACGGCGCGTCGTGCTGGTCGTGCAGGAGCGCCCCGATGACCTGCTGCTGCATGCCTTCTTCCTGGTCACCAACCTCAGCAAGTTCGACTGGCCGCCAGAGAAGGTCCTAGCACTCTATCGCAAGCGCGGCAGCGCCGAGGCGCACATGGGCGAAGTGAAGTCGGCGCTCGACGTGCACCTCTCGTCGACCGATCGCGGCGCCTCCACCGTTCAGGACGTGATGGCGCGCAACGAGGTGAGCTTGCTGCTCAGTCTCTACGCCTACCAGGTCCTGCATGGCCTGCGCTGCCTCCTGGAGCGGCAAACCCGACAAGGCTGGAGCCTGAGCCGGATGCGCGAGCAGGTGCTCAAGGTCGCCGCCACGCTGAGGCTGCACGCTCGGCGAATCACCGTTCATCTGGGTGCCGCCGCCGACAAGTGGTGGCCGACGCTGCTGAAGGGGCTACCGAAGCTGACCGCACTGAGCTGACGCTCCTGCGAGACCACCACAGCATCAGAAAGCGAGCGACCGGAGCGGCGGTCGGCGATCACGGCTGCTTGGACGGCCGCCATTGATTCCAAAGAGCTATAAGTAAGTAGGAAAAGGGCTGCGTTCTGGCATTACTCAACAGCCACTCGCGCTGAAGAGGCGAATCCTGATAAGCAATGCCAACAGCCAGTACCTTCAGACCGCTCAATCAGCGCCCTCGTGAATAAGGCGGGTAGACCACATCCTGGGGCTGCAGCGGGAAGTGGCTGCCCAGGGTGAAGGCGGTGGCGTTGCGGATATCGAGCTGGTAGACGGTGGCGAGCCTGTCGCTGCCCTCCCCCTGGCCACGGATCACGAAGATGCCGGATGGCTGGGCGGTGCCCTCGTCGATGCCGCCGGCGCGGGCCAGGGCATCGGTGAGCGAGAGGCGCTCGTTGCCCAGGGCGATGTTGCCGGGACGCTGCACCTGCCCCATCACCGCCACGGCCTGGTTCTCGGCGCTGGTGACGTGGAGCACGTCGCCGTCGCGCAGCAGGCGGTTCTGGGCCTGATCCCCCTGGCGCAGCAGGGCGTAGAGCGAGAGGCGCTGCTCTTCACCATCGCGGGTCAGGATCACCTCGTGCCAGTTGGCATCGTCGCGGGCGCCGCCCACCTGGCCGATGGCATCGCCCAGGGTCAGCGGCACGCTGGTGATCGGCACCGGGCCGGGCTGTTCCACCGCACCGCTGACATGCACCTTCTGGGAACGAAACGCGGCCACACCCACGTCCACCTGGGGCTCGAAGATATAGGCGGCCAGGCGCCGGGTGATCAGCTCGCGCACCTCGTCCAGGGTCTTGCCGGCCACCGGCACCCGGCCGATGAAGGGGTAGAAGATGGTGCCGTCATTGCGCACCTGGTTGCCGGACTCCGCTGCGCTGCGCTCGGCACCGGCGGGGATGGTCAGCTCCGGGTGGTCATAGACGATGATGCTGAGCACGTCGCCGGGGCCGATGCGGTAGGTCCAGGCATCCAGCTCGGCTCGCAGGGACTCGGGCATGGGCGCCGCGCGGCTGACGGTATTGCGGTAGGAGGCCACGAGCCCGGGGGTGATGGGCTCGATATCCACCAGATCGTCCAGCGGGGCGGTCTCGGTGCGGTAGTCCATGTGGCCGCCGGGGGCCAGGGCGCAGCCGGAGAGCCAGGCGGCGCCGGCCAGGGCCAGCAGCAGTCGGAAAGGAGGCAGATGGCGCATGTAGAGGGTGCCCGTCGGGTAAGGGGAAGCACGTGAATCGTGCAGACACGCTACCGCCCCAGGGTGACAAAGGCGCATCCCTGAGGCCGGCAAGACGCCCGCCGCCGCGGCGACAGGCAAGGCAATAAATTGTGCGAGTGGCTCGCCGTCCTGGCGGCCGCTCCGATGGCAGGTTATTGAAAACCCTAACTGTTACAGCATGATAACCATCGTAATTTGGCGCACGGATACTAGCATGCTAAGCCGAATGGGGACCATACGAATTCGCCAACTTGACTGGATTGTCAGTGATTTCCTACAAGCAGCAGGCATCAAATGAAAACCTTAGTTAACCCATTCCATACACACTACCAATGTCATCCCCCAGGCATTACCATCTGCGCAGGGCACCGCTGGGTGCCACGTCGCTCATCGACAAGGAGTCACTCCATGATCAAGCAAACCTTCGCCATCGCGGCCATCGCCGGCCTGCTGGCCTCCCCCCTGGCCCTGGCTCAGCAGGATGCCGACCAGGCACCGGCCGAGCCCAACGTACCCGCCCAGGCCGAGACCGCACCGCAGGCAGCGCCTCAGGCCGGCGGCGCTTCCGGCCTGGCCCAGTCCCTGGGGGTTAGCCAGACCGCCCTGACCGTGGGTATCGGTGCCGCTATCGCCGTGGGCATCGGAGTGGCCGCTTCCGGTGGCTCGTCTTCAGGCACTGGCACCAACTGATCGGATCACGCATGCCACCCGACACACCTGGCAGCGCCGTCATGCAGAGCCGCCCAAGGGCGGCTCTCTCGCGTCTATGCCCTTCCCCTCGCGCCATCGGCGCACTGCTTGTCCCCTGGATGCTGGCCGGCTGCGCCAGCGGTGGGGCGACCCCCATGGGCGACATGTTACGTGATGCCTGGGGGAGTGAGAGCGACGCCTCCGCACGCGCTGCCGATATCTCCTTCGCCAGCCTGGCGCTGCAGGCCGATGACCGCCGCGGCCTGGTGGTGCTGGGGGCCCTGGCCGAACCAGAGAGCTACTGGCCTACCGGCAATCGCGGCCTGGTGACCCTGCGCCACGAGGGGCTGCATGCCACCGCCGGCCTGGGCGCAGACCTGCTGGATACCCGCTTTACGCTACCCGAGGGCGGCACCGAGGCCCCCTGGCGGCTCCAGGCACCGGTGGCCTTCGGCCTGACCCGCAGCTGGAAGCGCGAGGATGGCCTGACCGAGCAGATGAGCGCCGAGGGCACCCTGGCCTGCAGCGCACCGGCGCCCAGGGCGCTGCCGCTGGCCACCCTGACCCTGGAGGCCTGCGAGATGACCCTGCGCTGGGAGAACGGACGGACGACCCGTGGCGAGCTGTGGCGTGACCCACAGACACGGCGGGTATGGGCCGCCAATGAGCAGGCCTGGCCCAGCGGCCCGAGGCTTCAGTGGGAGGTGGCCAGGCCATGGTGGTAATCACACGGCTGCGCTACCTGGCAGGCGCCTTTCTGCTGACGTTGCCCCTGGCGGCTGCGGCAGAGCCCGCCCAGCCTGATGCCAGGCTCTCGGATGCCTGGCTCGGCTATCTGCAGGAAAGCGAACGGCGGGTGACATGGAGCCACGCCTTCGCCCTGCGAGACGCCACCGCGGAACAGCTGGCGAACCAGCGTAGCCGGCTGCTCAACGAGCTCGACACCCTGAGGGTGGCTGCCCGGGTGGCCGGCAACGCCACGCTGATCCGGGGCCTGGCCGACTGGCGCGAGACCCTGGCCGACGTCCCCGCCCTGCCCGCCCGCACACCCGGCCGCCACGACCTGCCCTGGCTAGGCGCCAATCTGCGCCATGACCCGGCGCTCGAGCGGATACGCCACTGGGGACACTGCGAGGTGCCAGGCTGGGTGGAGATCTGGCACCCGGGCGGCGTTGCGCGGCTCGAGTGGCGCGCCGGCATGAACCTGGATAGCGCTCTTAACCGGCTCCCCGCCGAGGGCCACCGCGGCATCGACAGGGCGATGGTGATCACCCCGAGCGGCGAGCAGATCGCCCGCGGCATCGCCGCCTGGAACCACCAGGCCACGCCGCTCAGCCCGGGCAGCCGGGTAGTGCTTCCCCTGCGCGAGGCCGGCGAGCGCCGGGGCGCCCTGCCCACCTCGGTACGCCAGGAGATCACCCTGGTCAACGAGCGGCTGCCGGCGTACCTGGCGACGCGCCTACCGGGCGATGAGTGCACTCTGCAAGGCATGGGTGAAGAAGAATGAGCAAATCCAAAGCTCCCTTTGGGGTCAGACCCCAAAATCGACTTAAGGGTCTGACCCCGTGTGCCCTGCTGATGGCCACAGCGGCGGCACCCGCCGCCGCGGCAGGCCTCGCCGGCGAACTGGGTACGGGCCAGAGCGACTTCGGCGGCGTGGGCATCATGCAGACGCCGACGGCGCGAATGGCGCCCGAGGGCACCATGAGCGTGAGCTGGAGCCGCACCCAGCCCTATCGTCGCTATAACGTCTTCTTCCAGCCCACCGCCTGGTTCGAGGGGGGCTTTCGCTACGTGGAGGTGGAGAACCGCGAGTTCGCCGCCGCCGGGGACGGGCGCCCCAATCTCGACAAGGGCTTCGACATGAAGCTGCGCCTGCTCCAGGAGACCCGCTACCGGCCGCAGCTCGCCCTGGGCTTTCGCGACGTGGGCGGCACCACCCTGTTCGGCGGCGAGTACCTGGCGGCGAGCAAGCGCTGGTACGACCTGGACGTCACCCTGGGGCTTGGCTGGGGGTATCTGGGCAACCAGAGCGATGTGGACTCCCCCTTCGGCTGGGTGGCGGAGCGTTTCGACGAGCGCCCCCGCCGGGCCGGGGGCGATCAGGGCGGCGAGTTCGCCCTCGATGCGCTGTTCCGCGGGCCCATGGCGCTGTTCGGCGGCGTGGAGTGGCAGACCCCCTGGCAGCCGCTGGTGCTGCAGCTGGAGGTGGAAGGCAACGACTACGCCAACGAGCCCCAGAACAACACCCAGGAACAGGATAGCCGGGTGAACCTGGGGGCGCGCCTGGCGCTGACTGATAACCTGGAGCTCCACGCCGGCTGGCAGCGTGGCAATACCGCCATGGCCGGGGTGACCTGGAACGTCGACCTGGCCGGCCTGAGTCAGGTGAAGCGCAACCCGCCACCGGCCGATATCAACGCCCCGCCCCGGGAGGACTGGGCCGCTGTCAGCCGTGAGCTGGAGGAGAACGCCGGGATTGCGGTATCGCGCATCACCCGTCAGGGGCGCGACATCACCGTAACCGGCGAGCCGGTGACCTACCCCTCGCTGATGCACAGCGAGATCCGGGCCGGGCGCATCCTCAACGCCCAGGCCGACGAGGAGGTCGAGCGCTTCCGTTTCCGCTGGGAGAACCGCGGCCTCGGCCTGCGCGAAGGGGTACACAGCCGCCCGGCGCTGACGGCGGCGGTGGGCAGCGCCGAGCGCGCGCGAGCGCGAGGATGACCACCTCTACGGCATCTACGCCCACGCCGAGCTGCGCGACTCAGCCCGTGCCGAGGTGCTGCACGAGACGTCGCCGCAGCGCTTCCAGTGGAGCCTGGGGCCGCGACTGGACCAGAACTTCGGCGGCCCGGACGGCTACCTCTACCGGCTCATGGCGGTGCTCGAGGCGGAGTATCGCACCGATCGCAACGGCTGGTTCTCCGGCCAGCTGGCCTGGACCGCCCTCGACAACCTGGACAACTACGAGTACATCGCCGACTCCGACCTGCCCCGGGTGCGTACCTTCATCGGCGACTACCTGGCCGAATCGAGCCTGGGGATCGAGTCGCTGCAGTACACCCGCACGGCCCAGCTGGGCGATAGCTGGTATGCCATGGGCTACGGCGGCCTGCTGGAGATGATGTACGCCGGCGCCGGCGGCGAGCTGATGTACCGCCCCTTCAACAGCCCGCTGGCCCTGGGCCTGGACGTGAACTGGGTGCGCCAGCGCGACTTCGAGCAGCGCTTCGAACTGCGCGACTACGACACCTGGACGGGCCACCTCACCGCCTACCTGGAGACCGGCATCGAGGACGTGCTGGCCAAGCTGAGCGTGGGGCGTTACCTGGCCGGGGACCTGGGCACCACGCTGGATCTTTCCCGCGAGTTCGCCTCCGGGGCGCGGGTGGGGGCCTGGGGCACCTGGACCGATGCCGGCGACGACTTCGGCGAGGGCGGCTTCGACAAGGGGCTCTATCTCTCGGTGCCCTTCGATGCCATGTTCACCCGCTCCAGTCGCGACCGGGCCGAGGTCGCCTGGCGACCGCTCACCCGCGACGGCGGCGCCACCCTGGACCGCCGCTACCACCTCTATGATCTGACCGAGGAGCGCAGGCTCGGCGGATACTGGGAGGAGTACGGGACGGCGTGGGAGTAAGCTGCAAGGGCTCAAGGGGGCAAGGGTTTACCTTGAAGCTTGAGCCTTTGCGCTGCTCTACGTAGACTGCTTAAACAAGCATCACGGATGAACCATCGCTCAGGAGACCTACCATGCGCATCTTACCGCTTGCGGTTGCAGCCACCCTCTCGCTCTCGACGTTCGCCGGCCAGGCACTGGCCTACCAGGCCGGTGATGTCTATGTGCGCGGCGAATTCGAGAAATCCGATCTGGCGTCGGCCAAGTTCTCCCGCGAGAGCGGCTTCGCCATCGCCGGTGGCTACCTGATCACGGACATGCTCGGCGTCGAGCTCGGCATCGGCGAGAAGCTGGAACACGACTGCCAGCTCGACGCCGGCGACGCAGGCAGCCTCGACCGCATGCCGGTCAACCTGCTGCTGCAGTACTACCCTCTGGGTGGCATCGAGGATGCTCGCGTGCAGCCCTTCGTCGGCGTGGGCGTGAACTACACCCGCTTCTCCGGCGTCAGCACCGCCGGCCTGAGCGTGGACAACGACTACGGCTTCGCCGGCCAGGTGGGCATGGACCTGGTGATCACCGATAACCTCAGCGCCACCAGCTTCGCCCGCTATACCGAGGTGGATGCAACCTTCGAGAGCGGCGGTGAGACGGTGGAGAAGGTGCGCCTCGACCCGCTGACCGTCGGCGCCGGCATCACCTACCGCTTCTAGGCTTCGCCCAAGGTATCACTCGGGGTCAGGCCCTTAAGCCAACTTAGTTAAGTTGCCTTAAGGGTCTGACCCCGAGGCGTGCTTAGAAAGCGGCGATTTCGTCGGCGGTGAGTTCGCGCCATTCCCCTTCGGGCAGCTCGCCCAGCGCCAGCGGGCCGATGGACTCCCGGTGCAGGGCGACCACATGGTTGCCGATGGCGGCGAACATGCGCTTCACCTGGTGGTACTTGCCCTCATAGAGGGTGAGCTCGGCGACCGTCGGCTCGCGCATGGCAAGCTCCGCCGGGCGGGTGGGCGTCTCCTCGCCCTCGAGCACCACGCCCTCGGCGAAGGCCTCGATGGCGCGCGCCAGTGCATCACCCTCCAGCGGCTCGGCCAGGGTGACCCGGTAGACCTTGCCGCAGCGGTGCTTCGGGGAGGTGACCCGGTGGGACCACTGGCCGTCGTCGGTCAGGAGCACCAGGCCGGTAGTGTCGACGTCGAGTCGCCCCACCGGCTGCAGGCGCTCCACCTTGGGCAGCTCGATCAGGTCGATGGCCCGCGGATAGAGGGTGCGCCGGGCGGTGCACTCCACTCCCATGGGCTTGTGGAGCATCACGTAGCGCAGCCCCACCAGCGCTAGGGGCTCGCCGTTCCAGGTGACGCGACTCGCCTCGCCGACCTGAGTGGCGGGGTTCTTGATCACCTCGCCGTCAACGCTCACCTCGCCGCGGTGCATCGCCTTCTTGGCCAGGCTGCGGGTGAGCTCGGTGGTCTCGGAGAGGAAGCGGTCGAGGCGCATCAGAAGCCGACTCCGTCGGAGAGGGTGAAGTGGTCGGCGTCGCGCCAGGCGGGAAACTTCTCGCGGAAGTCCTTGAGCTCATCCAGCGACAGGCTGCCGGTCTTCACGAAGACGCTGCCTTCGGGCTCGTCGATCAGCGCCTCGCCCTTGGCGTCGATCAGCATGGAGTCGCCGGCGTAGGGCAACCCGTTGGCGTCCTCGCCGACGCGATTCACGCCGATCACTGGGCAGAGGTTCTCGATGGCGCGGGCCTGCAGCAGGGTGCGCCAGGGGTGGCGCCGCGGGGCCGGCCAGTTGGCCACGCAGAGCAAGGCGTCGTACTCGAAGTGCTCGCCGGGGGCCGGCTGCTGGCGCAGCCAGACCGGGAAGCGCAGGTCGTAGCAGACGCTGAGCAGGAGCCGGAAGCCCTTGAGCTCGACAATCACCCGCTCGTGGCCCATGGCGTAGCGCTCGTGCTCGCCGGCCATGCGAAAGAGGTGGCGCTTGTCGTAGGTGGCAAGCGTCCCGTCGGGGCGCGCCCACACCAGGCGGTTGAAGTAGTTACCCTGCTCCACGATCGCCACGCTGCCGGTGACGACGCAGCCGCGCTGCCAGGCCTGGTCCTTTAGCCAGGCCACGGTGCGGCTCTCCGCCATGGGCTCGGCCATCTCCCGGGAGTTCATGGTGAAGCCGGTGGCAAACATCTCGGGCAGCACGATCAGGTCGGTATCGGCCTGGCCGAGGTCGCCCAGGGTCTCCTCCAGCATCCGGCAGTTGGCCTCCGGGTCTTCCCAGCGCAGGTCGCACTGTACCAGGGTCACTCTCAGCTCGCTCATGGGGCGCTCCTGCTCGATAGGTGATTGTGACAGCAAGCGTAACCCAGGCCCGGGGCCACGTCAGCCGCCCCCGTGGCGGCTAGCCCGATAGCCTGCTAACGTACAGCTTTCCCGTCACCTTATACGCCGTCCTGGCCACGAGACCCCGATGCGCCCATCGCCCAGCCCCACCCCCGACCGTGAACCCGCCAAGGGGGTCGCCTTCGGCCTCTCCGCCTATATCCTGTGGGGCTGCTTTCCGCTCTTCTTCGCCCTGTTCCAGGGGGTGCCGGCCTTCGAGATCCTGATCCACCGGATCCTCTGGTCCTGCCTGTTCCTGGTGGGGCTGGTCACCCTGCTCAGGCGCTGGGCGCCGATCCGCAAGGCCCTGGGTGAGCCGCGCCGCCTGGGCAGCGTGCTGGGCTGCGCGCTGCTGATCGCGATCAACTGGGGGCTCTACATCTATGCGGTGGAGACCCGCCAGGTGCTGCAGGCGAGCCTGGGCTACTTCATGACGCCGCTGGTCAACGTGGCACTGGGGATGCTGGTGCTGCGCGAGACCATGCACCGGCTGCAGGCGGCGGCCGTGGGGCTCGCCGCCGTGGCAATTCTGATCCAGCTGCTTCTGCTCGGGGAGCTGCCGTGGATCAGCCTGGGGCTCGCCTTCTCCTTCGGCACCTACGGGCTGCTGCGCAAGCAGGTGCCGCTGGATGGCCTCTCGGGGCTGTTCGTGGAGACCCTGCTGCTGATGCCGCTGGCGCTGCTGACGCTGGCCTGGCTGGTCCAGGTCGACCTCTCCCACTTCCTGGGAGAGACCCGCACCACCCTGCTGCTGATTGCCAGCGGGGTGATCACCGCCCTGCCCCTGCTGGCCTTTGCCGGCGCGGCCAGGCGGCTGCGCCTGGCCACCCTCGGCTTTCTGATGTACATCAACCCCACCATCCAGTTCGGCATCGCCCTGCTCGTATTCGGCGAGCCGCTCACGGCGGTGCAGCTGGCCACCTTCGCGCTGATCTGGACGGCGCTTGCGCTCTACACCTGGTCCGCCTGGCAGGGGCGAGTGAGGGCGGCGGCCTAGGAGGCACCGCCCCGGAGCCCTGCGGGCTCCCTTCGCCGAGCGGAGCTCAGCTCCTACCCGTCAGATCAGCGCTGGCTAGCGGCCAGGGCCTGATCGAGGTCGGCGAGGATGTCGTCGATATGCTCGATGCCAATGGAGAGGCGGACCATGTCCGGCGTCACCCCCGCCTTGACCAGCTCCTCGTCGTTGAGCTGGCGGTGGGTGGTGGCGGCGGGAATCGACGAGCAGGTCTTGGCATCGCCGATGTTGACCAGGCGCAGGATCATGCCCAGGGCGTCGTAGAAACGCGCGCCGGCCTCGCGGCCGCCCTTGATGCCGAAGCTCAAGATGCCCGAGGCGCGACCGCCCATGTACTCCTGGGCCAGGCCGTGGTCCTTGTGGCTCGGCAGGCCCGCGTACTTCACCCAGGTCACCGCGTCGTGGCCCTCCAGGTATTCGGCCACCCGCTGGGCGTTGTCGCAGATCCGCTCGATGCGCAGCGCCAGGGTCTCGAGCCCCTGCAGCAGGTTCCAGGCGGCCTGGGCGGAGAGCGCCGCGCCCATGTTGCGCAGCGGCACCACCCGGGCGCGGCCGATGAAGGCGGCCTCGCCGAGATCCCGCGTGTAGCAGACCCCGTGGTAGGAGACATCCGGCTGGTTGAGCAGCGGGAAGCGCTCGGCGTGCTCGGCCCAGGGGAACTTGCCGGAGTCGACGATGACGCCGCCCACGGTGGTACCGTGGCCGCCGATGTACTTGGTGGCCGAATGGATCACGATGTCGGCGCCGTGCTCGATGGGACGCCACAGGAAGGGGGTGGGCACGGTGTTGTCGACGATCACCGGTACGCCGTGGCGATGGGCCACC
Source organism: Halomonas alkalicola (assembly GCF_030704205.1). Taxonomy (NCBI): domain Bacteria; kingdom Pseudomonadati; phylum Pseudomonadota; class Gammaproteobacteria; order Oceanospirillales; family Halomonadaceae; genus Halomonas; species Halomonas alkalicola. The sequence continues at coordinate 459,639 of NZ_CP131913.1, forward strand.
TCGGCCAGGGCCTTCATGTCCACCACGCTGCCCGACGGGTTGCCGACGCTCTCGCAGAAGACCGCCTTGGTGCGCGCATCGATCAGCGCCTCGAGGCCGGCCAGGTCGTCCTTGTCGGCGAAGCGCACCTCGATGCCCTGGCGCGGCAGGGTGTGGGCGAAGAGGTTGTAGGTGCCGCCGTAGAGCTCGCTGATGGAGACGATGTTGTCGCCCGCCTCGGCAATGGTCTGGATCGCATAGGTGATGGCGGCCATGCCCGAGGCCACGGCGAGGCCGGCGAGGCCGCCTTCCAGGGCGGCGATGCGCTGCTCCAGCACCGCGCAGGTGGGGTTCATGATCCGCGAGTAGATGTTGCCCTCGACCTTGAGGTCGAAGAGGTCGGCGGCGTGCTGGGCGCTGTCGAAAGAGAACGAGGTGGTCTGGTGGATGGGCACCGCCACCGAGTGCTGGTCGTCGGGGGCATAGCCGTGGTGCAGGGCGATGGTTTCGCGCTTCATGAGGTGTCCTTGCGGTTGCTGTGGATGATCCGGCGTGGGTGGTGGGCCGACACGGCCATTTCACCAGATGGTGACTGCTCCCCGCCCTAGCGGGCGAGGCTTCCCACTTCTCAGGCAGCAACCGGCGACATGCCGGACTTACGCAAGCCTCCATGGGCAGAGACGGACAGCCCTTCCGCCTTCAACTTCACTATGCCTTGATGCTTGATATTCAGCGCCGCGTTAATGTCCCGGTCGTGCTGTGTGTGGCAGGCGGGGCACTCCCACGACCGGACGTTCAACGGCATGGCGTCCATCTTGTGTTGGCAGACATGGCAGGTCTTGGAGCTGGCAAACCACGGGTCAATCTTGACCAGATGCTTGCCCTGCTCCCTGGCCTTGTAGTCCAGCTTGGTCATCAAGGCATGCCAGGACGCATCGCCGATGTGCTTGGCGAGGCAGGTGTTTTTCATCATGTTGCTGACCTTCAGCGTCTCGACAATCACCGCTTGGTTATCGTCAACGATTTGTCGAGAGAGCTTGTGCTGGAAGTCGTTGCGGGCATTGGCGACCCGCTCATGCGCCTTGGCGACGAGTAACCGTGCCTTGGCCCGATTGGCGCTGCCCTTCTTCGTGCGGGACAACGCCTGCTGCTTGCGCTTGAGATTTTGCTGCGCCTGCTTGAGGAAGCGCGGATTGGCGATTTTGCGGCCGGTGGAGTCAATGGCCAGATGCGACAGCCCCATATCGAGGCCCACGATCTTAGCGGCGTCAACGTCCTTCAGCGGTGCCGGGGCAGCCTGCTCAGTATCAAACAGCAACGAGGCGTAGTGCTTGCCGGTGACGGTACGGGTCAGGGTGATGCTTTTCAGCCTGCCCTCGACCTGGCGATGCATCCTGGCCTTGATCGGCCCGAGCTTGGGCACCTTGATCCAGTTGTCGCCGGCCTTGACGCCGACGCAGTGATAGCTGGACTGCTTGCCACGCTTGCTCTTGAAGTGCGGATAGCCGGCTTTCTGCGCGGGGTCGAAGAAGCGCTGGAAGGCATGATCGAGGTTGAGGCACGCCTGCTGGAGGGCGATGGAATCCGCCTCTTTCAGCCAGCCGTACTTGCGCGATTTCTTGGCCACCGGCAGCAGCTTCTTGATGTCGTGCTTGGCGCTCAGCGACTGGCCGTGGCGCTGGTAGCGATGGGACATGATGCGAAGGCCGGTGTTATAGACGAAGCGCACCGCGCCGAACTGGCGGTTCAGGAACTCCGCCTGCTCGGTCGTGGGGTAGAGTCGTACCTTCGTAGCCTTCAGCATGGCGCGCCATTGGTACATGGATATATGTACAGCTTATGCTGCCGGGCCCCATACCGCAAACCCAGCAGCGCTATCGCGCTGCCCGCTTGTATCCCCGCCCGAGTGGGCGAGGGTTTACGCGGATTTTTGCTAACCCACGCTGAGCACGGCCACACATATCGTTTAGTCTCTAGGGTCACTCCCTATGCCGAACGAAGAACGGATGCTCAAGCGCTACCTGCCGATTCTCACCTGGCTGCCCCACTACAACCGCCGGCTGGGTGGCGCCGACCTGCTGGCCGGCCTGATCGTCACCGTGATGGTGATTCCCCAGTCGCTGGCCTACGCCCTGCTCGCCGGCCTGCCCGCCGTGGTGGGGCTCTACGCCAGCATCCTGCCGGCGGTGCTCTATGCGCTGCTCGGCACCAGCCGTACCCTGGCGGTGGGGCCGGTGGCGATCATCGCGCTGATGACTGGTGCGGCCCTCTCCGGGGTGGCCACCCCGGGCACCCCGGAGTACCTGCAGGCGGCCCTGGTGCTCTCACTGCTCTCCGGGCTGATGCTCGCGGCCATGGGCCTGGCCCGCCTGGGCTTCTTCACCAACTTCCTGAGCCACCCGGTGATCGCGGGATTTCTCTCCGCCTCGGGGCTCCTGATCGCCGCCAGCCAGGCCGCCCACCTGCTGGGCATCGAGGCCAACGGTTACACCGTCATTGCCCTGCTGGGCAGCCTGGCCTCAAGCCTCGACGCCGTGCACTGGCCGACCCTGGCGCTGGGAGGTGGCACCCTACTCTTCCTGCTGCTGTGCCGGCGCCACGCCAGGACGCTGCTGCGCCGCCTCGGCCTGGCCGACCCCATCGCCGCCCTGCTGGCGCGCTCGGGCCCGGTGCTGGCGGTGCTGGTCACCACCTGGCTCAGCTGGCACCTGGGGCTCGCCGAACGCGGCGTGGCAGTGATCGGCTCGGTGCCGAGCGGGCTGCCGCCGCTGACCCTGCCGGGCTTCGACGGCTCGCTCTGGTATGCGCTGCTGATTCCGGCGCTGCTGATCAGTGTGGTGGGGTTCGTGGAGTCGATCTCCATGGCCCAGATGCTGGCCGCCCGGCGGCGCCAGCGCATCTCCCCCAACCAGGAGCTGGTGGGCCTGGGCGGCGCCAACCTGGCCGCCGCCTTCACCGCCGGGATGCCGGTCACCGGCGGGCTGTCGCGCACCGTGGTCAGCGACGAGGCCGGCGCCCAGACCCCCATGGCCGGGCTCTTCACCGCACTCGGCATCGGCCTGGTCACCCTGGCCTTCACCCCACTGCTCTACCACCTGCCCATCGCCACCCTGGCCGCCACCATCACCGTGGCCGCACTGACCCTGGTGGATCTCCCCATGATCCGCCAGACCTGGCGCTACTCCCGGGCCGACTTCTCGGCCATGGCCGTGACCATCCTGCTCACCCTGGCGGAGGGGGCCGAGGCCGGCATCATCAGTGGGGTACTGCTCTCGGTGGCGCTCTTCCTCTACCGCACCAGCCGCCCCCACAGCGCCATCGTGGGGCTGATTCCCGGCAGCGAGCACTTTCGCAGCGTCACCCGCCACGAGGTGGAGACCCTGAGCCACGTCGCCTTCCTGCGCATCGACGAGAGCCTGTACTTCGCCAACGCCCGCTACCTGGAGGACACCGTCCACGCCCTGGTGGTACGCCGCCCCGGGCTCGAGCACGTGGTGCTGATCTGCTCGGCGGTCAACCTGATCGACGCCTCGGCGCTGGAGAGCCTCGACGCCATCAACGCCCGCCTCAAGGAGTCCGGCGTCACCCTGCACCTGGCCGAGGTGAAGGGGCCAGTGATGGACCGCCTCAAGCGCAGCGACTTCCTCGACGACCTGACCGGGCGGGTCTTCCTCAGCACCTACGCGGCCTGGCAGGCGCTGGGCACCCCGCCGGAGTAGCTCGCAGGCGATCACCCCGGGGGGCATACAAAGCTGTAGGTTAACGCTATGATGGGACGGCAATGATTGCCCAGGGAATGTCGACCGATAGAGAAGGAGTCTCCGCACCATGGCCTCGACCGACGCCTCGCCCGGCCGACTCCAAATGGAGGCCGGCCGGCTGCTGATCAGCGGTGACTGGACCCTCACGCACCACCGCGAGCTGCGGGAGCAGGTGCTCGCCCACCGCCGTGACGCGGCCCCCGATGCCACCCTGGACCTCTCCGGCCTCGCCGCCCTGGACACCGCCGGGGCCCGCCTGCTGGTGGAGCTGGTCGGTGCCGATCGCGTGGCCGAGGTGTCGCGCTGGGCACCTGACCTGCCCAAGGCGCGCCAGGCGCTGCTCGAGACCGTGGCCAAGGTACTGCGCGAGCCGCTGGAGCCGGAGGCGCCTCGCCGGGCGGCGCTGGCCGACTGGCTGGTCGACATCGGCGAGCGCATCACCGCCCTATGGCACCAGCAGCGCCTGCTGCTCGGCTTCATCGGCCTGACCCTCACCACCCTGCTGGCCTGCCTGGTGCGCCCCTGGCGCTGGCGGGTCACCGCGCTGGTGGCCCATGTCCATCAGACCGGGCTCAACGCCGTGCCCATCGTCGCCCTGCTCACCTTCCTGGTAGGGGCCGTGGTGGCCTTCCTGGGCGCCACCGTGCTGCGCGATTTCGGCGCCACCATCTTCACCGTCAACCTGGTAGCCTTCGCCTTCCTGCGCGAGTTCGGGGTGCTGCTGGCCGCCATCCTGCTGGCCGGGCGCACCGCCAGCGCCTTCACCGCCCAGATCGGCTCCATGAAGGCCAACGAGGAGATCGACGCCATCCGCGCCCTGGGCCTCGACCCGGTGGAGCTCCTGGTGCTGCCGCGGCTGCTGGCCATGATGGTGATTCTGCCGATCCTGACCTTTATCGGCATGCTCTGCGGCATCCTCGGCGGCGCCCTGGTGTGCATCTTCATGCTCGATATCTCGGCCACCCAGTTCCTGCTGATCCTGCAGCGCGACATTCCCCTCAACCACTTCCTGGTGGGGCTGGGCAAGGCGCCGCTGTTCGCCTTCCTGATCGCGGTGATCGGCTGCCTGGAGGGCTTCAAGGTGAGCGGCAGCGCCCAGTCGGTGGGCGAGCACACCACCTCGAGCGTGGTGCAGTCGATCTTCATGGTGATCCTGCTCGACGCCGTGGCCGCGCTCTTCTTCATGGAGATGGGCTGGTGAGCGGCGCCAACGACACGGTCATCCGGGTGCGGGGGCTGGCCAACCGCTTCGGCAGCCACGTGGTCCACGAGGATCTCGACCTGGACATCCGCCGCGGCGAGATCCTCGGCGTGGTGGGCGGCTCCGGCACCGGCAAGTCGGTGCTGCTCAGGAGCATCGTGGGCCTCAAGCGCCCCGACGCGGGCCGGGTGGAGCTGTTCGGCGAGGACCTCTCCGCCCTGCCCGCCCGCCAGCGCTCCGAGATGGAGCGCCGCTTCGGCGTGCTCTTCCAGCGCGGGGCGCTCTTCTCGTCGCTCAACCTCCAGGAGAACGTGGCCCTGCCGCTGATCGAGCATGCCGGTCTCGCCCGGCCGGACGCCGAGGACCTGGCGCGCATGAAGCTGGCCCTGGCGGGGCTTCCTCGCCACGCCGCCCTCAAGATGCCCTCGGAGCTCTCCGGCGGCATGGTCAAGCGCGCCGCCCTGGCCCGGGCCCTGGCCCTGGACCCCGAGGTGCTCTTCCTCGATGAACCCACCGCCGGCCTCGACCCCATCGGCGCCGCCGACTTCGACCGGCTGATCATGACCCTGCGCGACGCCCTGGGGCTCAGCGTCTTCCTGGTCACCCACGACCTGGATACGCTCTATACCGCCTGCGACCGGGTCGCCGTGCTCTCCCAGCGCCGGGTGCTGGTCGCCGACCGCCTGCCGGTGGTGGAGGCCAGCGACGACGCCTGGATAAGAGACTACTTTCACGGCCCCCGGGGGCGGGCGGCCTCCCGGGCCGCCGAAAACGCCGCGCCCGCCGGCGGCCAGGCCACGGACATGGAGACACCCTGATGGAAACTCGCGCCCACCACCTGGTGATCGGCCTCTTTACCGTCATCGCCGTCGTCGCGGCCCTGGGCTTCGCCCTCTGGCTCGGCAAGTCCGCCACCGACCGCGAGGTGACCTTCTACGAGGTCGGCTTCGAGAGCCCCGTCGGGGGCCTGGCCACCGGCAATGCGGTGCTGTTCAGCGGCATCCGGGTCGGCGACGTGGCCGACCTGCGCCTGGATCCGGATGATCCGCGCCTGGTGCGCGCCCTGATCCGCATCGACGCCGATATTCCGGTGCGCGAGGACACCCGCGCCAGCCTAGCCCTGGCCAACGTCACCGGCAGCATGAACATCCAACTGCGGGGTGGCAGCCCGGAGCGGCCGCGCCTGCAGGGAAGCCGCAACGACCCGCCGCTGATCCTCGCCGAGCCCTCCGCTCTGGGCTCGCTGCTCGCCGACGGCGAAACCCTGATCGGCGGCCTGAACCAGCTGATCACCAACGCCAACCGCCTGCTCGACGAGGAGAACACTGCCCGGGTCGAGCAGATCCTGATCAACCTGGAGCAGCTCAGCGAGGAGCTGGCCGCGCGCAGCGGCGAGCTCGGCGCGGTAGTCGACATCGCCGACCGGCTGGGGCAGGAAGCTACCGCCCTGCTGCGGTCGCTGGCCGGCCTGAGCCAGAGCGCCGAGACCCTGGTCGAGGGGGACGGCCGCCAGGCCCTGGAGAGCGCCGGCCAGGCCATGGGCAGCCTGCAGGGCATGGCCCGCCGCCTGGAGGAGCTGCTCGGCAGCAATGAGGAGGCCCTGGGCCGCGGCATGCAGGGGCTGGGCGATCTGGGCCCCACCATCCGCGAGCTGCGCGGCACCCTGGACACCCTGGGGCGCATCACCCGCCGCCTGGAGGAGAACCCGGCCGACTTCCTGCTGGGCCGTGAACCGATCGAGGAGTTTTCACCGTGAGACGCCTGGCCCTGCTGCTGCTGGCAAGCACCCTCACCGCCTGCACCCTGCTGCCGGAGAGCGAGCCGCCCAGCCTTCACCTGCTGCCCGCCACCCCGCTTGCCCCCGCCCAGAGCGCCCCCCTGGAGGCACGCCTGCGGGTGGAGACCCCCCAGGCACCGGCGCTGCTCTCCGGGGCACGCATCCTGGTGATGCCGGAGCCCAACCGCCTGCAGGCCTACGCCGGCGCCCGCTGGAGCGACCGCACCCCGCTGCTGCTGCGCGACCGCCTGGTGGAGGGGCTGCGCGACCGCGGCCGCCTGCACGTCCAGGATGACAACAGCCCGCTGGGCGCCGATGTGGCGCTGGTCAGCGACCTGCGCGCCTTTCACAGCGTCTATCCGCCGGCAGAGGCGCAGGGCTCGCCGGTGGCGGTGATCCGCCTCGACGCCAGCCTGGTGGACGAGAGCCAGCGACGGCTGCTGGCCGAGCGGCGCTTCGAAGTGCGCGAGCCCAGCGAGGGGACCGCCGTGGCACAGGTGGTGGAGGCCTTCGGCCGCGCCGCCGACGAGCTGGCCCTGGCCATCGCCGAGTGGAGCGAGGAGGCCATGGCGACACGCTGACGCCCGCCGGGCAAATGGCGCCATTACGGCAGGATGCCGCCGATTATTCAGATCGGCGATGTTCGGCTATGATGTCGGCAAACGATGGCTTGGATAAGAACGGCTTGGACACGTACGGCTTGAATAAGTACGGCTCGAATAAGTACGACCCAAATAAGTACAAGGACGCAGGCGGCATGGACACGACTCCCCCTCGGCAGAACCTCGGCATCAGCGCCTACCGCTGGCTCAAGCAGGACATCATCCGCGGGGTCTTCCGGCCCGGCGAGAAGCTGCTGATGAGCCGGCTCAAGGAGCGCTATGACCTCGGCGTCGGCCCGCTGCGCGAGGCGCTCTCCCAGCTGGTGGCCGAGCGCCTGGTGGTGGCGATCAGCCAGCGCGGCTACCGGGTGGCCCCCATGTCCCTGGCCGAGCTCGAGGACCTCTACGACGCCCGCGCCCAGCTCGAGGGGCTGGTGCTGCGGCTGGCCATTGAGCGCGGCGACGACGCCTGGGAGGCCGAGATCCTGGCCACCGCTCACACCCTCGCCAAGGTGATGGAGGTCAATTCCCCCGACGAGCTGCTCGATGTCTGGGACGCCCGCCACAAGGCCTTCCATACCGCCATCGCCAGCGGTTGTCGCTCGCCCCACCTGCTGCAGGTGCGCGAGAGCCTGTTCGACCAGGTGGAGCGCTACCGCCACCTGTGGCTGCGCGAGACGGTCTTCTCGGAGCAGGCGCTCAAGCGCAAGCGCCAGGAACATGCCGCCCTGGTGGAGGTGATCCTCGCCCGGGACGTGGAGCGCGCCAGCGAGATGATGCGCGAGCACCTGATGACCCCGGTGCCGATCATCACCCAGGTCATGAAGCGCCAGGCCTAGGTCAGCCCCTGCCCCGCCCTCAGCCGGCCAGCTTGAGGCCGACCAGGCCGGCCAGGATCAGCACCAGGCTGAGCAGGCGCAGCGGCGAGGCGCTGTCCCCGTAGATCAGGATGCCCAGCAGCACGGTGCCCACCGCGCCGATGCCGACCCACACCGCATAGGCGGTGCCCACCGGCAGCACCTTCATCGCCTGGGCCAGCAGGTAGAAGCTGGCCACCATGGCCAGCACGGTCAGCACGCTCGGCAGCGGCCGGGTGAAGCCGGCGGAGGCCTTCAGCCCCAGGGCCCAGGCGACCTCCAGCAGGCCGGCCACGGCCACAAGAATCCACGCCATCTCGATGATGTCCTTTCCAGGCGAGGCCGTCCCCGCTGCGCAGGCGCGCACCGGGTCGTCCCGGGCGCTTGGTTTAATGCACTGTTCGAGCCGGGCATGCTAGCACCGATGCCAGTAGTTGCAAGGGTGCCCATCGCAGGGCAATCGCAGAGACAGCACCCGCTGTCACCCTGCCGTCATCTCGGGATGGCAGGCTCAACGTAAGGAAGCGTGACAGGATAAAACATCCGTTTTATCCTGAGGAAAACACCCCGCCCGAGGATGGGCCTGTTGGAGACGACGAGATGCCTCACCTGCTGAGATTTTCCCGCGATCTGGAAGCCCGCCTCGAGACCCTGGCCGAGACCACCGGCCTGAGCAAGAGCGAACTGATCACCCGCTGCGTCGAGGGCGGCATCACCGCCCTGGAGACCCAGCTGCTGCCTACCGACAGCCAGGCCCCGACCGAGCGCAGCATCGACCAGGTGCTGCGGGAGAGCGGCCTGGGCGCTTGACGCCTTCGCCCTGAGTCCTCTCTAGCGGGCGAGTGCGGCGTGAAAGCGGCGCAGCTCGCCCAGCGCCTGCTCGCCAGAGCTTGCTACCAGCCGCACCTCCTGCCCCGGCAGGCACTGGGCCAGCCGCGAGGCGGCAAGCGGCGTCAGCGCCCCCAGCCGCGGATAGCCGCCGATAGTCTGGCGGTCGTTGAGCAGCGCGATGGGCTGGCCGTCCGGCGGCACCTGCACGGCCCCGAGGCCGATGCCCTCCGAGACCAGCGAAGCGATGCGGCACTGCAGCCGCGGCCCGGTCAGCCTCACCCCCATGCGGTCGGCGCGGTCATCCACCCGCCAGGCCGAGTTGAAGGCCTGGAACAGGCTCTGGGCGGTGAAGTCGCTGATCTGGGCGCCGGGCAGCAGCGCAAGCCTGGCCGGAGCGCGATAGTCGGGTCGTAGCGCCTCCGGTGCCTCGGTCGGCCCATCGATGCCCCGGGGCTCTCCCACCGTCAGGCGATCCCCTTCGGCAAGCCGGCTGCCGCGCCCGTCGAAGCCGCCCAGCCCCTCGCGCACCACGCAGGCCACGCTGCCCAGCACCGGCTCGGCGACGAAGCCGCCGGCCACCGCCAGGTAGGCGCGCAGGCCGTTGGCCGGCGCGGCGAAGACCAGCCGCTGCCCTTCCTTGCAGGTAATGCGCTGCCACAGCGGCAGCGGCTCGCCGTCCAGGGTGGCCCCCAGGTCGGCACCGGCCACGGCAAGCGTCAGGTCGCGCTCGGCCACCAGGGTCAGCCCGCCGAAGGTGACCTCCAGCGCCGCCGCGCCCCAGGGATTGCCCGCCAGGCGGTTGGCCCAGGCCCAGCCGTGGAGGTCGGCCGGCCCACCCTGGGTGACCCCCAGGCGGCGCACGCCGAAGCGCCCGGCATCCTGCAGCAGCGCCAGGGGGCCGGCACGTTCGACGCGAAATCCGATAACGGTATATCTTCCTTTGTCGCGACTCATCTCCCTGCCTCCATGGGCGTGGTATCGCCCCCCTCGGCCTCGAAGGCCTGCCGGTCCACGGGCACGAAGCGCACCCGGTCGCCCACCCGGAGCAGGCTGAAACCCTCGCGGTCGCGATCGAAGAGCCGCGCGGAGGTGCGTCCCAGCAGGTGCCAGCCGCCGGGGGTCACCGCCGGGTAGGCGGCGGTCTGGCGCCCGGCGATGGCCACGCTGTTGACCGGCACCCGCTTGCGGGGCGTGTCGAGCCTTGGCACTTCGAGGCGCGCGTCCAGCAGCCCCATGAAGGCGAAGCCGGGCGCGAAGCCCAGCGCGAAGACCCGAAAGTCGTGGCCGGCGTGGCAGGCGATCACCTCGTCCACCGTCATCCCGACCCGCTCGGCCACCCGGGGCAGGTCCGGCCCTACGCTAGGGTCGTACCAGGTGGGCAACTCGCGGACCTCGCCGGCATCGGCCTGCTCGTCCGGTTCGAGATCCCCCAGCAGCCCGAGCAGCCGGCGGCGGGCCTCCTCGGGGGAGAGCCTGAGCGGGTCGAAGACCACCAGCAGGGTGGTATAGGAAGGCACCAGGTCGACCAGCGCCTCGCCGAAGGCCGCCTCGCAGCGCCGCGTCAGCGGGGTGATCCAGGCCAGGTTGGACTCTTCGATGCGCTCGAAGAGCCGCACCATCCACCCGTCCAGGCCGGCGGACTCCAGCCGCGGCAGCCGTGCGTCCTCCCCCCTCATGAGCCGGCCTCGATCTCGTCGAGGGCCTGGCGGATCGCCCGCACCGCGGCGATGGACTCGGGGTTGTCGCCGTGCACGCAGAGGGTGTCAGCGGCCAGCACCAGCTCGCTGCCGTCCCTGGCGGTGAGCGGCTGGCCGGTGGCGATACGCCGCGCCTGGTCCACGATCACCGCCTGGTCATGATGCACCGCCCCCGTCTCGCGCCGGGAGACCAGTCGCCCCTCGCCGTCGTAGGCGCGGTCGGCGAAGGCCTCGAACCACAACGCCACCCCCTCGGCCTCGGCCAGCGCCCGGGCCGCCGCGGTGTCGCGGGTGGCCATGGTCATCAAGGGCAGCGCGGGGTCGAAGGCGAGTATCGCCCGCATCACCGCGGTCATGATCTCCGGGTCCCGGGCCATGTCGTTGTAGAGGGCACCGTGGGGCTTCACGTAGCTCACCTCGACCCCTTCCCCCCGGCACATGCCGTGAAGCGCCCCGAGCTGGTAGAGCACCAGGTTCTCGACCTCCTCGGACGAGCAGGCCAGGGAGCGGCGCCCGAAGCCCACCAGATCCGGGTAGGCCGGGTGGGCGCCGACACGCACCCCGTGCCTCTTCGCCAGGCGCACCGTCATGCGGATCACGTCGGGGTCCGAGGCGTGGAAGCCGCAGGCGACGTTGGCCAGGTCCACGTGGGGCATCACCTCATGGTCGAGCCCCATCACCCAGGGGCCGTAGCTTTCCCCCATGTCGGCGTTGAGCAGGATAGGTGTCATGGAGTCTCTCCTTGTGAAACAGGATTGGGCCCGGGGCCTGGAAGTTCTAGAAGATATTGGAGCGTTCGTACTGGCTCGGCCAGGCCACGTTCCGGGCCTTCAGCGCCGCGGCGGCCCGCAGCGGCCAGACCGGATCGGCCAGCAGGGCCCGCCCGAGGATCACCAGGTCGGCCTGGCCGTTGGCGATCACCGACTCGGCAAGGTCGGGACTATGGATCAGGCCGACGGCACCGGTCGCGATCTCGGCCCCGCTGCGCACCGCCTGGGCCAGGGGAATCTGGTAGCCGGGGTGGATGGGAATCGCCTGGCGGGGGTCGTTGCCACCCGAGGAGCAGTCGATCAGGTCCACCTGGCCCAGCGCCTTCAGCCGCGCGGCCAGTCGCACCGTCTGCTCCAGGTCCCAGCCTCCCTCGACCCAGTCGGTGCAGGAGAGGCGCAGGAACAGCGGCAACTCCTCGGGCCACTCCTCCCGGGTCGCCGCGATGGACTCCAGCAGGAAGCGGATGCGATTGTCGAAGCTGCCGCCGTAGCCATCATCGCGCCGATTGCTCAGGGGGGACAGGAACTGATGGATCAGATAGCCGTGGGCGCCGTGCAGTTCCAGCGCCTTGAAGCCCGCCTCCCGGGCACGGCGCACGCTGGCCTTGAGGCTGGCGATGGACGCCTCGATCTGGTCGACCGACATGGCCTCGGGCGTCGCCCAGCCCCGGGCATAGGGCAGCGCCGAGGCCGAGACCTGATCCTGCCAGCCCCCCTCGGCAGGCGTCAGGGGGCGTGAGCCCTCCCAGGGGCGCCCCACCGACGCCTTGCGCCCGGCGTGGCCCAGCTGGATCCCCGGCACCGCACCCTGGGCCTCGACGAAGGCGGCGATGCGGGCCAGGCGGTCGCGCTGCTCGTCGTTCCAGAGCCCGAGGCAGTGCGGGGTGATTCTCCCCCGGGGCTCGATGTGCACCGCCTCGGTGAACACCCAGCCGGCGCCACCGGCGGCCCTGGCACCCAGATGAACGAGATGCCAGTCGTTGGTCAGGCCGTCGTGCCCAGAGTACTGGCACATGGGCGAGAGCATGATCCGGTTGCGGGCGGTGACCGAGCGAAACTGGATAGGCCGGAACAGGTGGGGGTCGGGGTCGCGGCGCAGGACCCGGCGCTCATCCTCCCCGCCGGAGCGTGAGTCGATGATGGCACCCTGCGCCGCCGGGTCAGGGGTGATATCGGCCATGGCCAGGCCTCCTTGTCATTGTTGTGTGCGTGGCTGTCTGCGTTGTTGTGTGCGTAGCTGTCTGCGTTGATTTCTGGCTTGTTGGAAGTGTTCCGTGTGCCGCCGTCGGCTCATGAATCGAGGGTGCCGCCCCTGCTGGCGAGGGCGCGCCTGAACCGCCACTGGCTGATCAGGAACAGCGTCGCGCTGACGCCCATGGAAGCCAGCAGCGCGAGCAGGAAGACTCCCATCGGAGGCAGGTGGCCGACCAGTGCCGCCGTCACCACGCCGAAGGCCACCAGGCTCAGCATGCCCTTCTGGGCCATGCTCACGGTGGCACGCGCCACATCGGGACCGTAGCGCTCATGCAGGGTCCAGCCAATGGTAAACAGCCCCACCGGGAACCCCACCAGCATGCCGGAAAGCAGCGGGCCCGACTTGACCGCCAGGGTGGTCGCCACGCTCACCAGCACGCCGGCCAGCAGGCCGCGCAGCGCCAGGTCGAACCAGCCGGATCGCGCCACCACGACGGGCTGGCGCAACCGGAGCCCCCGCCGGATCCCCTCCGCCAGCAGCAGTATGGCGAGGTACATCAGCACCGCGCCCCCCACCCCTCCCGGCACCCGCGAGAACAGCAGGGCCGCGGGCACCCAGCACAGCGTGGCGAGACCCAGGCTGGCCAGGGCGCTCAGCCGTCCGGCGGTGACCACGAAGCTGATGCTGAACAGCAGGGTGGCGACCAGCGCATGCAGGGTCGAGAGCGCCGCGGCCTGGATGAACTCGGTCGAATGGTCCCGAAGCATGAAGAAGTAGCCGGGGCCCAGGACGATGGGGGTTCCGGCGATGATACCGCCCAGCCGCGGCCCCAGCTTGCCGACCGCAAGCGACACCCCGACCACCACCACCGCCGTGGCGATGAGCTTGGCCAGCAGAACGCTCAGCATGCTGACTTGCCTCGCCTCATGCCACGACCGGCAGGGTCTCGACCCGGTAGGCGTGCTCCAGGGTACGTCCGGAGACCGGGTCCGTCAGCACCACGCGAAAGGCCTCGGCGGGCCGCACCCCGCCGATCACCGGCAGGGTGCCACAGAACATCACCTGGCCCGGCGCCAGCTGCGCACCGGCCAGCCCGAAACGCGACAGCAACGCCTCGGGATGCAGCAGCCCGGTCACGCCCCCCTGCTGGTAGCACACCTCCTCCCCATCGATGGTGGCATGGGAGGCCAGGGTCAGCTCGTCCCAGTGGTCGATCACCTCGTCGAGGCGCCATACGCTCCCGCCTACCGGCTTGGCACAGACCTGCTTGGAGTGCGCCACCGACCATGCTTCGGCCTCCCGGTCGGTGTGGTCGGACCCGATGCCGACCAGGGTGCCGGCGTGGCTGCCGATCAGCACCACCTCCACTTCGCCGCTGGTGGCCTCGCCCAGCACCTGGACGCCGGGGTCGGTGGTCAGCTGGTTGGCCGCCACGCGGTAGAAGAGCGGCGTGGTGGAGGGCGGGGTCACGCCGATCGCCCGGAGCTCCTCGATGTGCTCGTCGATGGCAGCCTGCTCGCGGCCGGCCCAGCCGGCGATGATCAGCTCCTCGACCTCCACCTCGACGGGTGGCTGTGTCGCCGAAAGATAGAATGTGGTCACTATGGGCTCCTCCTTGTTGTGAGTGGTGAGCGGCGAGCGGTGCCTGGTGGGCGGCGGCACTAGCCGCGCACCAGGTTGGGCAGGTACATGGCGACCGACGGGAAGAGGATCAGCACGATCGCCATGATGAACATGATGCCGACATAGGGCATGGCGCCGAGCATCACGTCGTTGAAGGAGCCGCCCTGGCGAACCCCCTGGACCACGTAGAGGTTGAGCCCCACCGGCGGGGTGATCAGCGCCATCTCGATGAGCAGGATCAGCAGGATGCCGAACCACACCGGATCGAAGCCCATGGCGATCACGATGGGCGCCACGATGGGGATGGTGATCACCATCAGCGACAGCGTCTCGATGAAGAAGCCGAGGATGATGTAGAGCACGATCACCAGCATCAGGGTCGAGTAGGGACCGAGACCCGCCGACTCCAGGAAGGCGGTGAGCTCCCGGGTGACCCCGGTGGAAGCCAGCACGAAGTTGAGGAAGTAGGAGGCGATGATGATCAGCATGATCATGCCGGTGGTGCGCATGGTGCCATCCAGGGCCTCGACGATGATGCGCAGCGACAGCTTGCGCATGAACAGCGCGATCAGCAGCGCCCCGATCACCCCCAGCGAGGCCGCCTCGGTGGGGGTCGCCCAGCCCGCATAGATCGAGCCCACCACGATGCCGAACAGGATCAGCACGGGGACCAGGTGCCTGAGCCCCGCGATACGCTCTCCCCAGCTGTGGTGGGTACTGGGCCCACCGAGGCTGGGGCGCCACATGCAGATCAGGGCCGTGCCGACCATGAACAGCACCGCCAGCAGCAGACCCGGAATCAGGCCCGCGGCGAAGAGCTGGGGAATCGAGGTCTCGGTCAGAAAGCCGTAGACGATCAGGTTGATGGAGGGGGGAATCATGATGCCGAGGGTGCCCCCGGCGGCGATCGAGCCGGTGAACAGCTTGGCATCGTACTTCATTTCCTTGCCCTGGGGGATGGCTACGGTGCCGATGGTGGCCGCCGTCGCCACGCTGGACCCGGAGGTGGCGGAAAACAGCGTCGCGGTGCCGATGTTGGCATGCAGCAGCCCACCCGGCAGCCAGGAGAGCCAGCTCTCCAGCGCCCGGTAGGTACCCTTGGCGATCCCGGTACGCACCAGGATCTCGCCCAGCAGGATGAACAGGGGGATGGCGATCAGCAGGAAGCTGTCGGAGGCCGACCAGAGCACGTCGCCCATGGCCCTGACCAGCGGGAAGGGGGAAAAGAACTCATCCAGGAACAGCCCCAGGGCTATCAGGGTCGCCGCCACGGGGACGCTGACCAGCAGCAGGACGAGCAGCACCAGCAGTGCGATCAGAATCATGAGTGGGCTTCCTTGTTTTCTTCGCTGATCTGCTCATCCAGCGTCGGGCTGCCCGCCAGCCGCTGGACCCCCTCCACATCCCGACACAGCAGGCCGAGGAGGACGCGCAGCGAGAGCAGGCCGACGGCGAGGCTGAACCAGGCCAGCCCCAGCAGCCACAGCGCCTGGGGCAGCCAGATGGGCGTGCCGAGCGGGGTGTTGGCCGTCGCCCCAGCCAGGTAGGAGTCCTTGGTGACCTCGAAGGCGGCCCCGACCACCAGCACGCAGAAGAGCGCCATGGCGAGCAGGGCGACCAGATCGAGCACCCCACGGACGCTGACCGGCAGGTTGAGGTAGAGGGCATCGATGCGAATGTGCGCCTTGCGCATCAGGGTGAAGGCGAACGACCAGCTGGCGCTGATCGCCATGATATAGCCGGTGATCTCCGTGGCATGGACGGCCGAGCGCCCCATGAAGCGCCGCGACAGCACTTCCAGGGTGACCATGGCCACGGTCAGCAGAATCAGCACGCCGCCGGCTCTCGCCAGCCAGAGGGAGCCGACCTGCACGCCATCCAGCACCCGATCGAGGGTGGTATTGACCCGTTGCAACATGTGTCTCTCCAGGGCGAGGCCGGGCTGTAGAACAGCCCGGTCGCCGGCAGTCATCGAACGGGAATTACTTGGTGGCCGTCAGGCCCGTGATGGCCCCGATGGTCTCGTTCCAGCGATCGACCCACTCCTGGTCCACGCGGTTGGCCCAGTTCGGCAGCAGGGTCTCCTCGAGGTGACGCGTCGCCTCCGCGTAGTCCTCATCGGTCGCCTCGACCAGCACCATCCTGCCGGGGTCGCCACGGGTACACTCCCCTTCGCCGGTCAGGCAGGCGATCCCCTCGCGGGTCTCCTCCACGGCGGACTCCCACACCGGGTTCTCGTAGTGGTCGCGGATCTCGGCGGTCAGCCACTCCTGGGTCTCGGGCGACAGGGAGGCCCATTTGTTGCCGTTCATGGCCGTAACCACATGATCCCAGCCCCCCACCGGCAGCGGGTAGAGGTGGGTGGAGACCTCATGCCAGCCGGAGCTGTAGCCGGAGAGCGAGCCGGTCACGGCGCAGTCGATGACGCCACGCTGCATGGCACCGGGTACCTCGCTGAAGTTCAGCGTGATGCCCTCGGCGCCCAGCGCTTCCAGGAACTCGGCGGTGGTCCGGCCGCTGGCCCTGACCTTCTTGCCGGCCAGATCGGAGAGCCCGTCGATGGCGACATTGCAGAAGACCATCTGCGAGGGATAGGGCACCACGGCCAGCAGGTGCGCGTTGCGATAGCGCTTGGCGAAGGCGTCGGCCAGCACCGGACGATAGGCGTCGGCCACCGCCCGGGCCGTCTCCACGTCCGGTGCGATCATCGGCATGTCCAGCCCCTCGAGCTCCGGCGCATCCTGCACGGCATAGTTGATAACGGTGGAGGCCACCTCGATCACGTCGCGGCCCATCAGGCGGTAGACCTCCCCTCCCCCGAGCCCCATCTGGTCGAAGGTGGTGACATCGGTGGTGATCCGGCCACCGGAGGCCTCGGGCAGGTGGCGCTCCCAGAAGGGGCGCTCGAAGTTCTGATAGAGCGACAGGCTGCTCCAGCTGCCCACGTAGGCGATGCTGGTCTCGTCCAGCTCCTGGGCCTGGGCCTGGGAGGCGGCCACCAGCATGCCGGCAGCCACAGCAGTCACGAGGGATTTCGGGGTCATCATGGGATCTACCTCTTGTTGGTGTTGTGGGGTCTTTCGAGGGTTACAGCAGGGCCAGGCGACTGTCGGGAATGTCCGTGATCAGCATATGGCCCGGGCTGTGGGTGATGGCAAACTCGATGGCAGACTCGACCAGCACCTGCTGGGGCGTGACCCCGCAGGCCCAGAACACCGGGATCTCGTCCTCGCCGATCGTGACCGCATCGCCGTAATCGGGGGTGCCGATGTCCGGGATCCCGATGAGTGCCGGGTCACCGAAATGCACCGGCGCACCGTGTGCCTGGGGATAGCGGCTGGTGATCTGGATCGCCCGGATGGCATCCGCGGCCCGGTAGGGGCGCATGGAGACCACCAGGCGACCGCCGAAGCCGCCCGCCGGGATCAGCGGGACGGAGGTGTTGTACATCGGAACATTGCGTCCCTCGTCGATATGGCGCACCGGCAGCCCATCCAGCGCCAGGGCATGCTCGAAGGTGAAGGAGCAGCCCAGGGCGAAGGTCACCAGGTCATCTCGCCAGATCCCGGCGACGTCATGCACCGTCTCGGCCAGCCGGCCGTCGCGGTAGATGCCATAGGCGGGAACGTCGCGGGCGATATCCAGGTCCTCCCCCAGCGCGCCGCAGATACGCTCGCCGGGCTCGGTGACGGCCAGCAGCGGGCAGGGCCGGGGGTTGGCCTGGCAGAAGCGCAGGAAGCCGTTGGCCTGAGCTTCGGGAAGGATCACCAGGTTGACCTGGACATACCCCTTGGCCAGGCCCGCGGTGGGGCCGACCAGGGTGCCATCACGAGCGGCGAGGCGCACGGCTCTCGGGTCGTTCTCGGCATAAGGGAGCGTTGTTGGGGTCATTGTTCTGCCTCTGCATGCGGTCCTTCAAAGGTAGGGCAGAACAAATGATTACTTCAAATCGATATTCAGGATCACTTTTGATCAATAAAGCTGATCACTAGGGAGCCTATCACCGCTTCGGTCGCCTTCCGCCACCGTGGCAAGCGACAGTTCGGCCACCGCGCGGACCACGCCGGCACCGGGTGAGGCGCTGTAGGCGGTGCTGAACACCAGGTCCGGCAGCGTGGCCTCGACCCGGAACTCCCGAAGCGCCCCCGTGGCCAGCTCCCGGGTGAGAATCTCCCGCGGCAGTGCGCTCACACCGAGCCCGTCGACCGTCATCCTGATGATGGTGGAGAGCGACGAGCTCGAGTGAATCCGGGAGGGGTGGTCCGTGGGGGTCACCAGGGAGCGGATATTTGCATAGGGCTCGCTGCGGCGCGGGTAGGTGATGATCGGAATCCTGGCCAGATCGGCCAGGCGGATCGGCTCCTCGGGCAGGGGAATCGAGGGGCTGGCCACCCAGACCAGGGCGTAGCGGCAGAAGGGGCGGCTGACGAAATCCGCCTGGTTCACCTCGCCGATTAGGAAGGCGATGTCGATCTCGCGGCTGGTGAGCTTGTCGGCCAGGTTGACCGAAATGTCCACGTCCAGCTCGAGGTTGATGGCCGGGTAGGCCTCGCTGATCTTCTCGATCAGCCGCGGCAGCCAGGTGTAGGCGATGGTCTCCGAGACCCCCAGCCGAATGGTGCCGTGGATGGCATCGGGGCGAGCCACGGTCTCGAGAAGCTCGGAGTGTAGCTGGAGGATCTTCTCCGCGTAGACCAGCAGCTGCCGCCCCTTGGCGGTGAGGACCGCCCTGCGCCCCGTGCGGTCGAACAGCTCGGTACGCAGCTCATCCTCGAGGCTCGAGATCCTCGCGGAGACGGAGGGCTGGGAGGCATAGAGCCGTTTGGCGGCGGCCCTGAAGCTGCCCAGTCGGGCAATCCACACGAAGGTTTCCAAGGTTCTGATATTCATCCGTTACCTGCTCGCCTCCCGAGACCGAGGGGGCGGCGAGCCTGGGTGACAGGCAGCACCGATCATGTTCGACCCCCACTGATGAAAATACCCTATCACAGCCGCCGCGGCGCCATGGCACTGCCCGATGTCGACCGGCAGGGGCGTCCACCACCGTTTAGAGCAGGTCGAAAGGTCACCGGGCGGCCGGCCAGGCACCTGCTAGGCTTCGAGGAGTCTACGCTCCGTCATCGGCATCCCTCAGGAGGTTCGCACCATGCGTCCACATCGCTTCACGCCGCTGCTGCTCCCGCTCTCCGCCCTCGCCTTCGCCGGCGCCGTTCAGGCCGCCGAGTGGAACATGGCCACCCCCTACGGAGACGCCAGCTTCCATACCCAGAACGTCAAGCAGTTCGCCGAGGACGTGGCCGAGGCCACCGAAGGCGCGCTGCGCATCACCGTCCACAGCGGTGGCTCCCTGGTGGCCCACGGCGAGATCAAGCCCTCGGTGCGCCGCGGCACCATCGAGGCAGGCGAGGTCTTCCTCTCGACCCTCTCCAACGACGACCCCATCTTCGAGATCGACACCCTGCCGGGGGTGGCGGGCAGCTACGAGGAGGCCATGGCGCTGTGGGACGCTACCCGCCCCATGATCACCGAGCTCTTCGCGGCGGAGGGGCTCAAGCCCCTCTACGCCGTGGCCTGGCCGGCCCAGGGCCTCTACACCCGGGAGGAGATCACCGACCCCGAGCAGTTCGAGGGGCTCAGGGTGCGCGCCCCCAACATCAACACCCAGCGCTTCGTGCAGAACCTCGGCGGCAGCCCCACCGAGACCGAGGAGTCCGACATTCCCACCGCCTTCAGCACCGGCCGGGTGGACGCCATGATCACCTCCAGCGCCACCGGCAACGCCATGACCGCCTGGGACTATGTCTCCCACTACACCGACGCCAACCTCTGGCTGCCCAAGAACATCGTGTTTATCAACCAGCGCGCCTTCGACCGCCTCGACGAGGCCACCCAGGAGGCGCTGCTCGAGGCGGCCGCCCGCGCCGAGGAGCGGGGCTGGCAGATGAGCCGCGACAACAACGCGACGAGCCTCGAGGCCCTGGCGGCCAATGGCGTCTCGGTGGTGACCCCCAACGAGGCCGTGGCCGAGGCGCTACAGGCGGCCGGTGACAAGCTCTTCGCCGACTGGGAGTCCCGCGCCAGCGACCAGGCGAAGGAGCTGCTCGAGGCCTACCGCGCCGGACTCGAGGAGTAAGAGACGATGACGGCCGGCCGCCCGACAAGCGCCTCCATGACCTTCAGGTTTGCGCTGCTCTACCGCCTGGGGGCCTGGGGGGCGGCCGCCTGCATGGTCACCATCTGCGCCCTGGTGGCGCTGCAGGTCACCTTTCGCGTGCTGGATGCCCTGCTGATCCTGGTCGGGCTGCGCCGCCTGGGCCTCGGCATCACCGGGGTCTCCGAGCTCGCCGCCTACCTGCTGGTCGGGGCGACCTTCCTGGGGCTCGCCTACACCTTCGTCCATCACGCCCATATCCGGGTGACCCTGCTGCTCTCCCGGCTTCCCTCGCGATTCCGGGTCTGGGTGGAGGTGTGGTGCCTGGTCGTGGCGCTGGCCATCGGCCTGCTGCTGGCCTACGGCCTGGTCGAGCTCGCCCGCGAGAGCCTGCACTACCGCGACGTCTCCTCGGGCTTCCTGTCGATCCCGCTGTGGATCCCCCAGACCGTGCTGGCGACCGGCGTCGGGCTGCTCTGCCTGGCGCTGGCCGAGGCCCTGCTGATGACCCTGCGCATCGCCGCCCGGGACCCCGACAGCTTCCGCGAGCTCACGGCCACCGACGACAGCGACCTGCCCTGACCGGCTCACCGGGAGACGACACCACGTGCTAGCCCTGTCCCTAACCGCCATCCTGACCCTGGCCCTGCTGCTCGGCAGCGGGGTCTGGATCGCCTTCGCCCTGATCGGCACCGCCTGGGTGGCCCTGGCGTTCTTCACCCCCTTCGCCCCCGGCCCCATCCTCGCCTCAGACTTCTGGGGCGCCAGCTACGGCTGGGACCTGACCGCCCTGCCGATGTTCATCTGGATGGGCGAGATCCTCTTCCGCTCGGGCCTGGCCGACAACATGTTCCGGGGGCTCTCGCCCTGGCTGAACCGGCTGCCCGGCCGACTGCTGCACACCAACATCATCGGCAGCGGCATGTTTGCCGCCGTCTGCGGCTCCTCGGCGGCCACCTGCGCCACCGTGGGCAAGATGACCCTGCCGGAGCTGGAACGGCGCGGCTACGACCCCCAGATGGCCATCGGCACCCTGGCCAGCGCCTCCACCCTGGGGCTGCTGATCCCGCCCTCGATCGTGCTGATCGTCTACGGCGTGGTCACCGAGCAGTCCATCTCGCGGCTCTTCATGGCCGGCATCGGACCGGGGCTCATGATCCTCTCGCTCTTCATGGGCTACCTGATCCTGTGGTCGCTGCTCAAGGGCAACCGGGCGGGGCTCACCGGCCCGGACGAATCCGCCCTGCCGCTTGCCCAGAAGTTGCGCCAGACCCTCGCGCTGCTGCCGATCCTGGCTCTGATCGGCGGGATCATCGCCTCCATCTACGGCGGCCTGGCGTCCCCCACCGAGGCCGCCGCGGTGGGGGTGGTGCTCTCGATGCTGATCGCCCGCTGGAACGGCCACTTCGGCTCGGTCGTCTTCCGGGAGTCGCTCTTCGCCGCGGTCCGGACCTCCTGCATGATCGCCTTCATCATCGCCGGGGCCTCCTTCCTGACCTCGGCGATGGGCTTCACCCAGGTCCCCATGCAGCTGGCCCGGGCCATCGGCGAGATGGGGCTCTCCCCCACCCTGCTGCTGGTGGCCCTGACCCTGCTGCTGCTGGTGATGGGCTGCTTCCTGGACGGCATCTCGCTGATCCTGCTGATCACCGCCATCATCATGCCGGTGATCAGCGCCGCGGACTTCGACCTGATCTGGTTCGGCATCTACCTGGTGATCGTGGTGGAGATGTCGCAGATCACCCCGCCGGTGGGGTTCAACCTCTTCGTGATCCAGGGGCTGACGGGCAAGGACATCCTCACCATCACCCGGGCCACCCTGCCCTTCTTCCTGCTCATGCTGGCGGCCATCGCCCTGATGCACCTCTTCCCGGAGATAGCCCTCTACCTGCCCCAGGCGATGAACCGCTGAACCGGGGTCAGCCGCCCTCTGCCCTGCGTGCCGATTCCCGCAGCGCGGCGCGCGGGTCGCGCGGATAGAAGCGCTCCGGCTGGCGCTCCACGTGGGGGAAGAAGCGGGTGTCCTTGTAGGGCATCTTCATGAAGCCGGAGACCCCGAGCCCTTCGATCAGGCCCACGGCGTCGAGGATGTCCTCCAGGCGGCGGCGGAACTCCGCCTCCCGGGAGGGGTCGAGCAGGCGGTAGTAGCTGTGGATCTTGAGGTGAGCCGGCCGCGCCTCGAAGATGATCATGCCGGTGTGGTGGATCTCGTTGAGCGCCTCCAGGGAGGTGATGATCTGCTCGGGCAGTATCAGGAACTCCTCGGGGTCGGGGCCATCCTCGAAGTAGCTGTGCAGGCGGCTGCGGTCCTCCAGCTCCGGCATCGCGCTGACCTCGTAGGCCAGCCGCATTCCGGGCTCCAGCCGGAAGGGCTGCTCCGGCCCCTCGCGATCCAGGTGCAGGGTGTCCCGGGCGTTGAACAGGCAGCTCTTGAAGATGCCCTGGCGGTAGATGGCCCGGGCCAGGTGCACCATGTTGTTGACCGCGGCGATGAAGGCCGGTCGCCGGGCGGCGTCGTGCAGGTTCAGCGAGGTGTCGATATAGACCCCGTCGGCCTCCCAGCGCACCGCCAGCCCCCCCACCACCGGGTAGCGCCCCAGCCGGCTCACCGCGGCCAGGAAGGCCTTCTCGGTCTCGCCCATGCCCTGCATGAAGTTCTTGTAGTAGCGATCGAGCTGCACGTCGTTGACGTCGCTCAGGGTCTCCGGCGCCCCCTCCTCGCGCAGGAAGGCCTTGCGCGAGCTGTAGACCACGGTGTCGATCTCGCGCTCGGCCGGGCGCACCCAGACCGGCACCAGCGCCTGGGGCGGCGTGACCGGTAGGTCGATCATCACCAGCCGGGAGAGCCTGGGCATCTCGCGGATGAAGTGGTCGCCGGCCCGGTGGCGCTGGCGCGGATCGGGGTCGAGCATGCCGTCGAGCATGCGCGCGAACTCCACCGGCAGCCCCAGGGAGGTTGCGGGAATGGCGCGGTGGCCGAAGCGGCAGGACTGCGCCGAGGCCAGCGCATAGAGGGTGCCGGCGGCCCCCTGCTCGTCGAAGCGCGGCGAGGAGAGCGCGCCGTTCAGCTGCTCCTCGCCGATGAAGTAGACGTCGCCCAGGCGGGCGTTGGTCTGCTGGAGGTTGTCGGACATCAGCTCCATGACGTTGGCCGCCACAAACTGCTGGTTGGCGTCGAGTTGGGCGAACACCGAGGAGCCCCAGTCGATCAGGGCGATGTTCTCGGTGGCGGCGTCGAAGACCAGGTTGGAGGGCTTGATGTCGCCATGCACGATGGGGCGGCCGGCCGGCCCGGACTCCCGGCGCAGGGTGCTCAGGATATCGGCCAGCTGGCCGGCGATATGCACCACCAGGCGCGGCGAGAGCCGGCCCTCGCGCAGCGACACCTCCTCGAGGTTGAGGCCCGGCGCCCGCTGCATGACAAGGATCGCCTGGTGGCGCACCCGCTGGTAGGCGATCAGCTTCGGGACCCGGGGGTGGTCCACCTGCTCCAGCATGAAGGCCTCCTCCTCGAGGCGGTCCTGGAGGTGCTGGGGCAGGTTGACCCGTGTGAACTTGAAGACATACTCGTCGCCGAGCGCGGTCAGCCCCGCGAAGACGAAGCCATAGGCGCCCTTGCCGATCAGCGCGATCTCCCGGTAGCCCAGCTGCTCGAGCTGGGCCTGGCACAGCGCCACCCACGCCTTGAGCTTGCGGGCGTCCTGGTGGCTGAGCAGGTAGATCGACTGCTCTTCCGGGATATAGAACTGCTGCAGGGGCGCCTGGGTCATGGCCGTCAGCCCAAGTGGAGCAGCATGGTCTCCGGCGCCTCCAGATACCCCTTCCAGGCGTTGCAGAAGCGGGCGATGGTGCCGCCGTCGATAAGGCGATGGTCGCCGGCCCAGGTGACGGTCATGATCGCCCGCTTGACCACCCGCTCCTCGGCGTCGAAGCGCGGCAGCCACTGGGTCTTGCCGATGGCCACGATCGCCACCTCCGGGGCGTTGATGATGGGGGCCGCATAGGTGCCCCCGAGCGCTCCGATATTGGAGATGCTGATGGTGCCGCCCTTGAGGTCCTCCTGGCTTACCCTGCCGGCGCGGGCCGCCTCGGTCAGGCGCGCCACCTCCTCGGCCAGCGCGAGCAGACTCCTGCGCTCCACCCCCTTGACGTTGGGCACCAGCAGGCCGGCGCGGCTGTCCACCGCCATCCCCACGTTGACCGAGGCGAGGTAGTGGATCTCGCTTTCGTCATCGCTGAGCCGGGCATTGAGGATAGGCGCCTCGCGCACCGCCAGCGCCATCGCCTTCATGAAGAAGGGCATCAGCGTGAGACGCGTCCCCTGCGCTTCCGCCCTGGGCTTCAACCGCTCGCGCAGCGCCAGCAGCTCGGTGACGTCGATCTCCTCGCCATACTGGAAGTGGGGAATGGTGCTGGCCGCCTCCACCATGCGCCTGGCCATGACGGCGCGAACGCCGCGCAGGGGCTCCACGCGTATCTCCTGCCGGCTACCGGCGTCGGCCACCGCGATACCTTCGGCGGCTCGGACGTCGGGGCCGCCCTCCTCCAGGTAGCGCAGCACGTCCTCCTTGAGTACCCGCCCCTGGCGGCCGGACCCCGGCACCGCCTCGAGGTCGAGGTCGTGCTCGCGCAGCAGGCGACGCACCGCCGGGGCGACCGGAATGCGCCCGTAGGGGCCACGGCCCGGCTCGGCTCTCTCCTCTTCCGGGGCCGCCTCCGAGGCGTCGGGCGCCTGCCCTTGGCGGCTCGAGGCCCGGTCGGCAGTGCCCTGGTCGACCGTCGCCCCTGGCGCCTGCGCGGCGGCGCCGGTGTCATCGGGCGTCGCTTCCGGCACGGCCGCGGGCTGCCCCTCGTCCGCCTCCCCCTCGGCCACGTAGCCGAACAGCGGCGCGTGCACCTTGGCGATCTCGCCCTTCTGCACGTAGAGCCGCGTTACCCGCCCCGCCTCGGGGGCGGTGATCTCCACCAGCGCCTTGTCGGTCATCACCTCGACCACCGGCTGGTCCTCCTCGATCACGTCGCCCTCGGCCACGTGCCACTCCACTACCTCGCACTCCACGATACCTTCGCCGATATCGGGCAGCATGAAATCGCTCATCGTCTTGTCTCCCTCAGAAGGCCATCGAGGCCTGGATCGCTTCGAAGATCTTCAGGTGGTCCGGCAGGTACTCCTTCTCCAGGGTCAGCGGGAAGGGGGTATCCAGGCCGGTCACCCGGGCGATGGGAGATTCCAGGTAGAGGAAGCAGCGCTCCTGGATGGTGGCGGCGATCTCGCCGGCGAAGCCGCCGGTCAGCGGCGCCTCGTGGGTGATCAGCAGGCGCCCGGTCTTGAGCACCGATTCGACTACGGTGTCCTCGTCCCAGGGCAGGATGGAGCGCAGGTCGATCACCTCGCAGGAGATGCCCTCCTTCTCGGCCAGCGCCACGGCGCGCTCGATCTCCTCCATCTGCGCCCCCCAGCCGAGCACGGTGATGTCGCTTCCCTCGCGGGTCACCTCCGCCTCCCCCAGGGGCAGCTGGTAGTCCGCCTCGGGCACCTCGCCGGTGGAGGCGCGGTAGAGGCGCTTGGGCTCGAAGAAGAGCACCGGGTCGGGGTCGCGGATCGCCGAGAGCAGCAGCCCCTTGGCCTGATAGGGGTTGCGGGGCACCACCACCTTGAGGCCGGGCGTATGAGCGAAGTAGGCCTCCGGCGACTGGGAGTGGTAGTGGCCTCCGGAGATGCCGCCGCCGTAGGGGGCGCGGATGGTCAGGCCGCCGACGTTGAAGAGATCCCCCGAGCGGTAGCGGAACTTGGCGGTCTCGTTGACGATCTGGTCGAAGGCCGGAAAGATGTAGTCGGCGAACTGGATCTCCGCCACCGGCACCGAGCCCTGGGCGGCCAGGCCGTTGGCGAAGCCGATGATGCCCTGCTCCACCAGCGGGGTGTTGAAGCAGCGTGCGCGGCCGTACTTTTCCTGCAGGTGGCTGGTGGCGCGGAAGACGCCGCCGAAGAAGCCCACGTCCTCGCCGAAGCAGATGACCTTCTCGTCCTCGGCCATGGCGATGTCCAGGGCGTTATTGATCGCCTGCAGCATGTTCATGTTAGGCATCTCACTCCCCTCCCTGGGTATCGAGGCTGGCACTCACGTCCGGGTCCAGGGAGCGCGCCCCCTTCGGGTAGGCCTCCGGGTACTTGCGGATATGGGCCTTGAGCCCATCGAGCTGGCGCTGCAGCGCCGGGGTCACGTCCGCATAGACGTCGGTGACCAGGCTGTCGAGCGGCGGCGGCGGGCGCTTCTCGGCACGCTTCATGGTCTCCAGCACCTCGCGGCGCAGCGTCTCCTGGAGCGTCTTCTCCTCCTCTTCGCCCCACCACCCCCTGGCCAGCAGCCAGTTCTGCATGCGCTGGATGGGATCCTTGTCGCGCCAGGCCTCCTCCTCCTTCTTGGAGCGGTAGCCGGAGGGGTCATCCGAGGAGGAGTGGGCCGCCAGGCGGTAGGTCATCGCCTCGATCAGCACCGGCTTGTTCTCCTCCACGGCGATGCGACGGGCCTTGCGGGTCGCCGCCAGCACCGCCAGCACGTCATTGCCGTCGACGCGGATCACGTGCATGCGGTAGCCGAAGGCCCGGGGCGCCACGCCGTCGGCGGCGAACTGCTCGATGGAGGGGGTGGAGATCGCATAGCCGTTGTTGCGGCAGAAGAAGATCACCGGCACCTCGTGCACGGCGGCCATGTTCAGCGCGGCATGGAAGTCCCCCTCGGAGGCGGCCCCCTCGCCGAAGAAGACGATGGTGCAGTGCCCCTCGCCCGCCAGCTTCTGGCCGTAGGCGTAGCCGGCGGCCTGGGGGATCTGGGTGGCCAGGGGCGACGAGATGGTCATGTAGTGCAGCTTGCGCGAGCCATAGTGGATCGGCATCTGGCGGCCCTTGCCGTAGTCGAGCTCGTTACCGAACAGCTGGTTCATGAACTCGTCGTAGCTGAAGCCGCGATAGACCAGCGCCCCCTGCTCGCGGTACTGGGCCATGATCATGTCAGCGTCGTCGAGCGCCGCCGCCGAGCCGATCACCGCGGCCTCCTCGCCGGTGCACTGCATGTAGAAGGAGAGCCGTCCCTGGCGCTGGGCGGCCATCATGCGCTCGTCCAGCACCCGGGTCGCCACCATGGCGCGGTAGATCCTGAGCGCCTGGTCGCGCTCGAGCGCGGGCGCCTCGGCCCCCTCATGGAGGGTGCCGTCCTGCCGGAGCAGGCGAAAGGTGGGAATGGAAAACTCGTCGCCGCGCAGGAAGTCCGGCGTATGGATATCTTGTGTCGTTGTCATCTCGGTTTCCTCTACCCCTTTTGAGGGCAGTGTTGTCGCTTGTCTCGCCCTTTGCCAGCGGGGTCGCCGCCGGCGGGTCAACGCAACCCAGGATGACGTTAACGTAAAATGCAGCCATGCGCACCCACCTTGCTACCAAGGCAGCAGAGGGCAGTGGATCTTGCTGTCTCTTGCTCAGCGGCCCGGATGGCCCAGCTCGCGCTGAAGGCGTTCGAAGGCGCTGTCCACGCAGAGCGCCAGCAGGCCGATCAGCACCGCCCCCTGGAGCACGTAGGCGCTGTTGCCGTTGACGATGCCGGAGATGATCGGCGCGCCGAGGTTGCTCGCGCCCACGGTGGCGCCGAGCGCCGCGGTGGCGATGTTGATGGTGACCGAGGTGCGGACGCCGGCCAGGATCACCGGCGCGGCCAGGGGCAGCTCCACCTGGCGCAGGACCTGCCCGCGGCTCATGCCCATGCCGCGCGCCGCCTCGTGCACCGCGGGGTCAATCCCCTCCAGCCCCGCCAGGGTGTTGCGCACGATGGGCAGCAGCCCATAGAGCAGCAGCGCCACGATGATCGGCCAGGTGCCGAAGCCCAGCACCGGCACGGCCAGCGCCAGCACCGCCACCGGCGGGAAGGTCTGGCCCATGGAGGCGAACTGCGCCACCAGGGGCAGGAAGTCCCGACCGGCGGGTCGAGTGACCAGCACGGCGGCCCCCACTCCCAGCAGCAACGCCAGTAGCGAGGCCACCGAGACCACCAGCAGGTGGCGCCCCAGCAGCACCAGGAAGTCGCCGTGGGGGTAGATCACCTGGCGGGCGCCGGGCTCGACCCAGTGAAACAGCGGCGCCAGCCAGGCCATGCCCGCCGCCAGCAGCATCAGCAGCGAAAGCCAGACCAGCGGCGCCCGCCAGCGCATCAGTCGCCCGACATCGGGTGGCACCTCACTCGTCACGGCGCCCCTCCACCAGGCGGCGCAGGGAGAGCTCCCCCACCGCCATGTCATCGTCATCCACCACGGCGAGCCGATCCGCGTGCTCGCGAAACATCACCGAGAGCGCCTGGCGCAGCGAGGCGCTCCGATGCACCCGCGCCCGGGGCAGCAGCCGCGGCGAGAGCGGCTGCATACGCTCGCTCACCGGGGTGATCGCCGCCTCCTTGAGGCCGCGATCCTCGCCGCCCAGCAGGGAGGCCACGAAGTCGTCGGCGGGATCGCGCAGCAGCGAAAGCGGCGTACCCTGCTGCACGATACGCCCGGCGCGCATCACCACCAGCCGGTCGGCCAGGGCCAGGGCCTCGTCCATGTCGTGGGTGACGAAGAGGATGGTCTTGTTGAGCCGCGCCTGGAGGCGGCGAAGCTCGGCCTGCAGCGACTCCCGGGTGATGGGGTCCAGGGCACCGAAGGGCTCGTCCATCAACAGGATATCCGGATCCGCCGCCAGGGCACGGGCGACGCCCACCCGCTGGGCCTGCCCTCCGGAGAGCTGGTGGGGGTACTTGTCGGCGAACTGCTCGAGGGGCAAGCCCAGCAGCGCCATCAGCTCCTCGACGCGATCCCGGACCCGGGCCGCCGGCCACTTGAGCAGCCGCGGCACCAGGCCGATGTTGCGCGCCACCGTCCAGTGGGGGAAGAGCCCGGTGCTCTGAATGGCATAGCCGATGCGCCGGCGCAGGGCCTGCTCATCGAACTCCCGTACCGGCCGGCCGTCGAAATGAATCTCGCCGCCGTCGTGCTCGATCAGCCGGTTGATCATGCGCAGGGTGGTGGACTTGCCGCAGCCGGAGGTGCCCACCAGGGCACACAGCTCGCCCCTCTCCACTCGCAGCGAGAGGCGTTCCACCGCCGTTTCGGTGCCGAAACGCTTCGTCACCTCGCTAAGCTCGATCATGGGGTGGCTCCTGCGGCGATGCGGGTGTCCAGGCGACGCGTGAGAGCGCCCAGCAGGGAGTCGACGGCCAGCGCCATGGCCAGGATCGGCAGCGCGCCCAGCAGCACCAGATCCATGGCCGCCTGGCCCAGCCCCTGGAAGATGAAGGTGCCGAGCCCGCCGGCCCCGATCAGCGCCGCCACGGCGGCAAGGCCGATGGCCTGCACCGTGGTGATGCGCACCCCCTCCAGCACCACCGGCAGCGCCAGCGGCAGGCGCACCTGCAGGAAGACCTGGGAACGGCTCATGCCCATCCCGCGCGCCGCCTCCAGCACCCCGGCATCCACCGCGGAGAGCCCCACGAAGGTGTTACGCACCATGGGCAGCAGGCTGTAGCCGAGCAGGGCCAGGAAGGCCGGCGCCCAGCCGATGCCGCGCACCCCCAGGGCGTTGACCCAGGCCAGGTTCGCCGAGAGCCAGGCCAGGGGGGCCAGCAGCAGGCCGAACAGGGCGAGGCTCGGGATGGTCTGCAGGAAATTGAGCAGGGCGAACCCGACCCGCTCCACGGCCGGGTGTCGGCGCATCGCCAGCGCGATCAGCGCCCCCAGCACCAGGCTCGCTCCCACGGCGGCGCCGACCAGCAGCAGGTGGTCGACCACGGCGCCGGCGAACTGGCCGCTGCGTCCCCGGTATTCCCGCACGAGCGCCAGCGGTTCCAGCCAGGGAGCGGCCAGCCACCAGGCGGCCAGCACCGCCGCGACCAGCAGCCAGCCCGCGGCGGCCCCGAGCACGAGGCGGGTGCGCAGCTCGATCACCATCAGCGAGAGGCAGAAGAGCAGCAGCCAGAAACCCGCGCCGAGCCCCAGCCGCGCCTGGGGCTCGCCGGGGTCGAGGTTCAGGAGAGCCGCCACGACAAGCCAGGCCGGCAGCGCCATCAGCAGCAGCGTGGCCAGGGCGAGGGCCAGCCAGAGCCGGCGCCGGGTGGGCCGCCAGGCCAACGCCGCCAGCCCCAGCAGCGGCAGCAGCAGCGCCAGGGCGCCCAGCCAGCCGGCGGCCTCATGGGCCCGAAGGGGCGAACCCGGCACGATGCGGTTGGGCGCCACGCTCACCGTGGCCAGCCAGCCGACGCCGAGGGCCGCCACCAGCGCCAGCAGCCCGATCACCCGATTGGTGGGCGGCGCGTCCCTGCGCGTCACGGGTCACTCCTCCAGGGTGGCGAGGAAGTCGGCCGCCACCTGGCGAGGGTCGAGCCCGTTCACCGCCACGTCGCCGTTGAGGCGCTGGAGCACCTCGAGATCGAGGGCCTGGAACACCGGCGCCAGCAGCGACTCGATCTCGGGATGACGCTCAAGCACCTCGGCGCGCACCACCGGCGCCGGCTGGTAGACGGGCTGCACGCCGAGGGTGTCCTCCAGCACCACCAGGTCCAGGGCGTTGAGACCACCGTCGGTCCCATAGGTCATGGCGCCGTTGACCCCGCTGGTCCGCTGGGCGGCGGCGCGCATGGTGGAGGCGGTATTGCCGCCGGAGAGCACCAGCAGCTGGTCATCGGAGAGCGCGAAGCCATAGGCCGCCTGGAAGGCCGGCAGCGCCTGCTCGGACTCGACGAACTCGGCGCTGGCGGCGAACCTGAAATCGCCGCCGTCGCCCAGCCAGGCGGCCAGGTCCTCCAGGGTCGCGAGCCCCTGCTCCCGGGCCAGGTCGCCGCGCACGCTCATCGCCCAGGTGTTGTTGGCCGGTGCCGGCGTCAGCCACGCAAGGCCGCGCTCGGCGTCGCGCTCACGCACCGTCGCGTAGGCAGCCTCGGCGTCGTGCCAGACGTCGCTGTCGGTCATGTCGAAGAAGAAGGCGCCGTTGCCGGTGTACTCCGGATAGAGGTCGACCTCCCCGGCCAGCAGGGCCTCGCGCACGATGCTGGTGCCGCCCAGCTGCAGCCGCTCCCGCACCTCGATGCCGCCGGCCTCCAGGCGCTGGACGATCAGTTGGCCAAGCACCGAGCCTTCGGTATCGATCTTGGAAGAGACCACCACGGGCCCCTCTGCCTGGGCGAGGGAGAGGGTCAGCAGGGTGCCGGCCGCGATGGCCAGGGGGCGAGAAAACGGGATACGCATGGCGAGTGACCACTCGGGAAGTGTGAAGGTATGCTGCAGTATAGGGATCACAGCCCTTGCCTGTCAGACACTTGCCGCCAACGCAAAGGATGCCCCGGATGCCGCACGCCACCCCGCCCCTGCTCGACCGCTGCCACCATCCGCTGGTCCGCGACCTGGCGTGGCTGCTGCTGGCACCCGATCTGCTCGACATGCCCTGGCCGGGCCGGCCCAGCCGCGAGGCGCTGGGGCTGGGTGACGACGCCCTGCTCGCCGCCTGGCTGGATGATCTCGAGGCCGACCCCACATCACTGGAGGCCTGCGTCGGCGAGACCCTCGTCGGTCGCATGGGGCTCTACCACGAGCGGCTCTGGCAGTTCCTGCTCGACGCGGCCCCGGGCACCGAGCTGCTCGCCCACAACCTGCGCATCCATCGCGGCAAGCAGACCCTGGGCGAGCTCGACCTGCTCTACCGCCGCCGCGGCGAGACGGCGCTGATCCATCTCGAGGTCGCCATCAAGTACTACCTGGGGCTGATCGAGGGACCGGGAAGCGCCGAGGACCAGGCGCGCTGGATCGGCCCCGGCGGCGCCGACAGCCTGGGTGGCAAGCGCGAGCACCTCCATCGACACCAGCTTCGCCTGACCGAGCAGCCCGAGACCCGCCACGCCCTGCGCGAGCTGATCGATGGCGATGCCGTCGGCGCCGCTCGTCCCCTCGAGATCCATCGCCAGTTGGCCATACCGGGGGTGCTCTTCTATCCCTGGCGCCACCCCCTGCCGGTGCCCCGGGAAGCGAACCCGGCGCACCTGCGCGGGACCTGGCTGTTCTGGGGAGCGTGGAGAGACTTCCGGGATGGGCTGCCGACCGGCACCCGGGCGGCCAGGCTGACCAAGCCCCACTGGCTGGCGCTACCCCGCCATGAGTGTCTGCAGCCCCTGGGCGAGGTTGAGGCCCGGCTGGCCGAGCACTTCCGGGAGCCCGCCTCGCCGGTGCAGCTCGCCCTCTGGCATGCCGAGGCGGGCTGGCAGCGCCTCTTCGTGGTGGCCGACGACTGGCCGCGACAGATCCCGCTGCCGCCTGCCACCTAGGCTCGCGCCCCCTGGCGCACTGGGCCTGCCCGCGACAACCAGAAAGCCCGACCCCACAGGGGGGCCGGGCTTTCCGGGATAACGCTGCTGACTTGCGGCTAGGCGTCGGGCTTCTCGAAGACCCAGGTGGTGCCTTCGCGGGAGTCCTTGAGGATGATGCCCAGCACCGCGAGCTCATTGCGGATGGCGTCGGCGGCGGCGAAGTCCTTCGCCTGCTTGGCCGCGGCGCGCGCGTCGATCTTCGCCTGGATCTCGGCTTCCGAGAGCGGCAGGCCGGAGGCACCCGCCTTGAGGAAGGTCGCCGCGTCCTGCTGCAGCTGCAGCAGGCCCAGGATGCCACCCAGGCGCTTGAGCTCGAGGGCCAGGGCCGGCGCCTGCTCGGGCGCCTCCTTCCTGGCCCGGTTAAGCTCGCGGGCCAGGTCGAAGAGCACCGAGAGCGCCCCGGGCGTGTTGAAGTCGTCGTCCATGGCGGCGGTGAAGCGCTCGTCGAACTCGGGCGCCACCGCCCCTGCTGCCGGCTCGCCCTCTTCCTGAGCCAGCCCTTCCAGCGCCAGCCCCTCGAGAGCGAGCCCTTCAAGCGCGAGCCCTTCAAGAGAGTGGTAGAAGCGCTCCAGGGACTTGCGGGCGTCGGCCAGGGAGTCCGGAGAGTAGTTGATCGCGCTGCGATAGTGGCTGGCCACCAGCAGGTAGCGCACCACCTCCGGGTCGTGGTGCTCGAGCACCTCGCGGATGGTGAAGAAGTTGCCCAGGGACTTGGACATCTTCTCCTGGTTCACCCTCACCGCCCCGGCGTGCATCCAGGTGTTGACGAAGGGCTTGCCGTTGGCGGCCTCGGACTGGGCGATCTCGTTCTCGTGGTGGGGGAAGGTGAGATCCGGCCCGCCGCCGTGAATGTCGAAGGTGTCGCCCAGGCAGCACTTGGACATGGCCGAGCACTCGATATGCCAGCCGGGGCGCCCCTCGCCCCAGGGGGAGGTCCAGCTCGCCTCGCCGGGCTTGGCGGCCTTCCAGAGCACGAAGTCCAGCGGATCCTCCTTGTGCTCGTCCACCTCGATGCGCGCCCCGGCGCGCATCTCGTCGAGGTCGCGGTTGTTGAGCTTGCCGTAGCCCTCGAACCTGCGCACCCGGTAGTAGACGTCGCCGTTGTCGGCGGCATAGGCGTAGCCCTTGGTGATCAGGGTCTCGACCATCGCGATGATGTCGCCGACATGGCGGGTCGCCCGGGGCTCCTGGTCCGGGGGCAGCACGCCGAGGCGCGCCTCGTCCTCGTGCATCGCCTCGATCATGCGCTCGGTGAGCGAGGCGATGCTCTCGCCGTTCTCGTTCTCGTCGGCGCGGCGCAGGATCTTGTCGTCGATGTCGGTGACGTTGCGCACATAGGTGACGTCATAGCCACGATGGCGCAGGTAGCGGGTGATGACGTCGAAGGCCACCATCACCCGGGCATGGCCCAGATGGCAGTAGTCGTAGACGGTCATACCGCACACGTACATGCGCACCCGGCCCGGCTCGATGGGGGTAAAGGCTTCCTTGCGGCGGGTCAGCGTGTTGTAGATCTGCAGCTCGTTACTCACGATCACCCCTTCGTCTGCGCGTCTTTCTTCATGACTTTGGCCCAGCTGTCCTTGAGGCCCACGGTGCGGTTGAACACCAGCTTGCCGTCGCGGCAGGCGTGGCGATCGGCGCAGAAGTAGCCCACCCGCTCGAACTGGAAGCGGCTCTCGGCGGCGGCCTCGGCGAGGCTCGGCTCGCCGATGGCCTGGCAGACCACCAGCGACTCCGGGTTGAGGTGGTCGAGGAAGTCGGCATCCTTGTCGCGGTCCGGCTGCTCCACGGTGAAGAGGTTGTCGTAGAGCCGCACCTCCATGGGCACGCCGTGCTCGGCGCTGACCCAGTGAATCACGCCCTTGACCTTGCGACCCTCGGGGTTCTTGCCCAGGGTATCGAAGTCCACGGAGCAGTGGAGCGCCTCGATCTCGCCGTTGGCGTCCTTGACCACCTCATCGCAGCGAATCACATAGCTGTTGCGCAGGCGCACCTCCTGGCCCGGCGCCAGGCGGAAGAACTTCTTGGGCGGCTCCTCCATGAAGTCGTCCTGATCGATATAG
This sequence comes from Halomonas alkalicola, assembly GCF_030704205.1. Classification (NCBI taxonomy): domain Bacteria; kingdom Pseudomonadati; phylum Pseudomonadota; class Gammaproteobacteria; order Oceanospirillales; family Halomonadaceae; genus Halomonas; species Halomonas alkalicola. Next base: position 494,520 of record NZ_CP131913.1, read on the forward strand.
AGCTCCCGGGTGAACGGCAGCTTGCGCAGGCCGAGATCGTCCCGGGCCGGGTGGCCGGGCACCTCATAGACCTCCTCATGCCCCTCCGGCACGTTGGTCAGCACCACCTTCAGCGGCTTGAGCACCGCCATGGCCCGGGGCGCGTTGTCCTCGAGGTCGGCGCGGATGGCGTGGTAGAGCATGGCGATGTCCACCAGGCCGCCGTCGGCGCGGGTCACGCCGATCATGTCGCAGAACCTGCGGATCGAGGCCGGCGTGTAGCCGCGACGGCGCATCCCGGAGATGGTCGGCAGGCGCGGATCGTCCCAGCCGTCGACGATGCCCTCGTCCACCAGCAGCTTGAGCTTGCGCTTGGAGGTCAGGGTGTAGTTGAGGTTGAGCCGGGCGAACTCGATCTGGCGGGGCCTCGCCGGCACCGGCAGGTTCTCCAGGAACCACTCGTAGAGCGGGCGATGGTCCTCGAACTCCAGGGTGCAGATGGAGTGGGTGATCCCCTCGATGGCGTCCGACTGGCCGTGGGTGAAGTCGTAGGAGGGGTAGATCTTCCACTTGTCGCCGGTCTGGTGATGATGGGCGTGGCGAATGCGGTAGAGGATCGGGTCGCGCAGGTTGATGTTGGGCGAGGCCATGTCGATCTTCGCCCGCAGCACCTTCTCGCCCTCGGCGAACTCGCCGACGCGCATGCGCTCGAGCAGGTCGAGGTTCTCCTCCGCGCTGCGCTCGCGGTAGGGGCTCGGCCGGCCCGGCTCGGTGAGGGTGCCGCGGTACTCGCGGATCTCGCGGATCTCGTCGGCCGAGAGGTCGTCCACGTAGGCCTTGCCCTCGCGGATCAGGTGCTGGGCCCAGGCATAGAGCTGATCGAAGTAGTCCGAGGCGAAGCGCACCGCCCCGGCCCACTCGAAGCCCAGCCAGCTGACGTCCTCCTGGATGGCGTCGATGTAGGCCTGCTCTTCCTTGGCCGGGTTGGTGTCATCGAAGCGCAGGTGACAGTCACCACCGAACTGCTCGGCGAGGCCGAAGTTGAGACAGATCGACTTGGCGTGGCCGATATGCAGGAAGCCGTTGGGCTCCGGCGGGAAGCGGGTCACGATCTTGCCGGTGCGACCGGCCTCGATCTCGTCGCGAATCTGGTTGCGAATGAAATTCGGCGCGCTGGTGGTGTCGGTGGTCATGGTTGGGAAAACAACCTCTGGTTAGGGTGCGGTCTGGAGCCTTGCCGATGGCCTCCACTGCTCGGGGCTATTCCGGCGACAAGCGTTCGAGGAGGCGCTGTGAACCCATCCCTGGGCGCTACCGATGCCATCCCTGGCATAGGACCTCCTCTTCCGCTTATCCCCGGCGCCCTCGCCGCTGGGTCAAGCCGCTGACATGAGACGCTCGGGCTTGTTTCGCGCAGCGAGGCAAAACCGGTATTATAGCGCCACGTCCATGGGCAACGCCAAGGCGAGGCCCCTTTACCGCACAGGAACTTACGCATGATCACTCTGCAGACTACCTACGGCGACATCGGCATCGAGCTGGACCACGAGAAGGCGCCGAAGACCGCTGCCAACTTCGAGCAGTACGTGCGCGATGGCTTCTATGACGGCACCCTCTTTCACCGCGTGATCGACGGCTTCATGGTCCAGGGCGGCGGCTTCGACGAGGACTTCAACCAGAAGCCCACTCGCGATCCCATCGAGAACGAGGCCGACAACGGCCTGCAGAACGAGGCCGCCACCCTCGCCATGGCACGCACCCAGGACCCGCACTCCGCCACCGCACAGTTCTTCATCAACGTGGCCGACAATGCCTTCCTGAACCACAGCGGCAAGTCCATCCAGGGCTGGGGCTACTGCGTGTTCGGTCGCGTGGTCGAGGGCATGGACGTGGTCGAGAAGATCAAGGGCGTGGCCACCACCCGCCGCGGCATGCACGCCGACGTGCCCGCCGAGGACGTGGTGATCCAGAAGGCCTTCGTCAAGGACGCCTGATTCCACCGCCCTGCCCCGGCCGACGCCCGCCCCGCGCGGGCGTCTTGCCCTCTGCCCGCCAGCCCAGGACCCCGCTGCCATGACCACCCTGCTGATTTCCGACCTGCACCTGCACCCCGGCGCCCCCGAGGTCACCGAAGGCTTCCTGCACTGGCTTCAGACGCGCGCCTGCGGCTGTGACGCGCTCTACATCCTGGGCGACTTCTTCGAGGCGTGGATCGGCGACGACCTGCTCGACCTGGCCGGCCAGGATCCCAGCGGCAACGCCGACCTGGCCCTGCGCGTCGCCCGGGCGCTGCGGCGCCTGGCCGACGACGGCACCGAGCTCTACCTGATGCACGGCAACCGCGACTTCCTGCTCGGGGAGCGCTTCGCCGAAGCGGCCGGCGCTACCCTGCTCCCCGACCCCAGCGTGGTGATGCTCGGCGGCCAGCGGATCCTGCTGATGCATGGCGACAGCCTCTGCACCCTGGACGCCGAGTACCAGGCATTCCGCGCCCAGGCTCGCAACCCGCTATGGCAGGCCCAGGTGCTCTCCATGCCCCTGGCGCAGCGCATCGCCCTGGCGAAACAGCTGCGCGAGCAGTCCGGGGAGGCCAACTCCAACAAGGCCGAGGACATCATGGACGTGACGCCGGAGGAGGTGGTCAGGGTGATGGACGAGCACGCGGTGGCCACCCTGATTCACGGCCACACCCACCGCCCCGCGGTGCACGACCTGAGCATCGACGGCCAGGCCGCGACGCGCCTCGTGCTGGGCGACTGGCAGCCCGACCAGGGGTGGGAGATCGTCATCGAGGAGGGGCAGGCCCCCAGGCTTGAGCACTTCGCCCTAGGCGGGTGACGCCGCGCCCAGCCGGCAGGCCTCGAGGCGCGCCTCCAGCGCTTCGGCGTCGGGCAGGCTCCCCGCTGTGCCGATGACCTCGAGGCGCGAGTCGCGCCGCCAGGCGCTGGCGGTGAGGCTGACCGCCCCCTCGGCGCGGTTGTAGAGCCGCCAGCCGGCGTCACAGTGGAACACCCCCTTGACCCGCAGGGTGGCCGGCAGCTCCCCCAGCACCATGGCCAACCGGTCGAGCTCGAACCGGTCGTCGGGGTGCCAGCGCCACCCCAGGGTGGCATGCCCCAGCGCCTCGCCCGCCTCCCGATGCGGCCGCCCCGGCGCGGGCAGCGGCGCCGCGAACGCCTCCAGCACCACGCCCTGCGAGCCGAGCGCGCCGCCCGCCGCGTCGCGAAGCCGCCGGTGGGTCTCGCTGTCGGGCGCCGCGAGCGGCGAGGCGGGCGCTTCGGCCTTGAGCAGTCGCGCCAGCGGCAGGCGGCCGAGGGGCGCCTCCACGATCCAGCGCTTGGCGGGCCACAGCTCGGCGAGCCACGCCTTCGCCCTCGCCACCTGCTCGGGGCTTGCCAGGTCGACCATGGTCAGCGCCACCCCATCGGCCAGGGTCAGCTGGTCGCGGAAGGTCTCGTGCTCGAGGGCACGCGGGTCATCCAGGCGGCGGGGGTCCAAGACGGCGACCATCTCCCCCAGCGCCAGCACCCCCTCGAACGCCTCTCCCCTCAGCACCTCCAGCAGCCCCGCGGGATGGCCGAGCCCGGAGGGCTCGATGATCAGCCGGTCCGGGCGATGGCGATGCAGCAGGTTGACCAGGGTCGCCTGCATCACGAAGGCCAGCTGGCAGCAGAGGCAGCCACCCGGCAGTCCCTTCACCACCAGGTCGTCGCGCTCCTCGAACATGGTCTGGTCGATGCCCACCTGGCCGAACTCGTTGACCAGCACCGCCCAGCGCTCATCCGCGGGTTTCTGCTCGATCAGCCGATGGATCAGGGTGCTCTTGCCGCTGCCCAGGAAACCGGTGATCAGGTGCACGGGGATATTGGCCAGGGGCGCAGGCATGGGGAGTCCTCGGACGAAGAAAGTGTTACATCATAACATGTCGATCACGAGCCTGAGGGACCAGATTCAGGCCAGGGCCAGCGACGCGGGGATCAGCAACGACAGGGCCCCCATGAAAAAGGAGCAAGCCAAGGGGTTGCCTTGAAGCTTGCTCCTTTTCGCTGGCCTAGCGGCTGGCCGAGGACCCTAGCGGCGGATCTCCGCCCTGTCGCGCAGGTCATCCAGCAGGCCCTGGATGGCGGCCTGGGCGCGCAGCCGCTCGGCCATGCTGGCCACGAACTGCTCGACCTGGGCATCCAGCTCGCCCTCCTCGACCCGCTCCAGGGCGATCAACACCACCCGGTCACCGTCGGCGGCACGGCCATAGACCGGGGCATCGCCCTCGGGGGCCGGGAGGCGGAACACCGCATCCACCAGCGCGCGGGAGAGGCCCTGGGTCTCCTGGCGGCCCACGCCATCGACCCGCTGCCAGTCGAGGCCCTGCTCGTCGCCGTCGCGCAGCGCCGCGAGGCGCTCCTCGCCCAGCGCCATCAGCGCATCGCGGCGCAGGTTGGCGGCCACGCTGGCCTCGACCTGGTCACGCACCTCTTCCAGGGGCAGGGTGGTGGCCTCGCGATGCTCCGCCACGCGCACCACCAGGCGGCGGTCGTTATCCAGCTCGATCACCTCGCTGTTGAAGCGCTCCTCCAGCACGTCGGGGCTGAAGGCCTCGCTCATCACGCCGGGCTCGGAGAGCACGCCCTCGGCGCCGTCGCGGGAGACCCAGTCGCTCTCCTGGAGGGCGAGGCCGAGGTCGTCGGCGACGCTCTGCAGGTCGTCGGCGGCGAAGCTCTCGTCGATCAGGCGCTGGACACGCTCGTTGAACTCGCCGGAGACCCGGGAGAGCGCGACCTCGCGACGAAGCTCGTCGCGCAGCTCCTCGAAGGACTGTCGCTCGAGGCCGGTCACGGTCAGCAGATGCAGGCCGTTGTCGGTCTCGACGATATCGGAGACCTCACCCTCGTCGAGGCTGAAGGCCGCCTCGTCGAAGCTGTCGCCGAAGAAGCCGCGGCTGATCACGCCCAGATCGCCACCCTGCTCCGCCGTGACGGTGTCGTCAGAGACCTCAAGGGCCAGATCGGCGAAGGCTTCGCCCTCGGCCAGGCGCTCGCGCACCGCTTGAAGCTCGGCACGCGCCTCGTCGCGACTGCGCTCGCCGCCGACGGTCAGCATGATATGGGCGATGCGGCGATCGGCGTCGGCGGTGCGCTCCTGCCAGGCATCACGCAGCTCGGACTCCTCCACGTCGACCGCCTCGGCCATCTCCTGGCGGTCGATGAGCACGTACTCCAGGCGCACCTGCTCGGGGCGGCGGTAGTTGTCGGCGTTGGCGGCGTAGTACTCTTCCAGGGCGGCCTGGGTCACCTCCACGTCGTCCTCCACCTGCTCGGCGGACAGCGCTGCATAGCGGAAGCTGCGGGTCTGGCGCTGCAGGGTCGCCAGGGTCTCCTGCTCGCTTGGCAGGGTGAAGTCGCTGAAGGCCAGGCCCTGCTGCAGCTGCTGGCGCTTCATGTCCACGCGCAGCTCCTCGCGGAAGGCCACCGGGGTATAGCCGGCGCTGGCCAGGCGGTTGCGGAACAGCTCGCTGTCGAAGCGGCCCTCCTGATCCTGGAACTCCGGCAGCGACACGATGATCTGGTCGAGCTGCTCCTCGGAGAGGTGCAGGCCGCCCTCCTCGGCATACTGGGTCAGCAGGCGGTCGGTGATCAGCTGGTCGAGCATCTGGGCGCGCAGGGCGCGCTCCTGCTCGGGAGGCACCTGACCGCTGCGGATCGCCCGCTGGACCTCGAGCTCCAGCTGCTGGCGAGTGATCGGCTCACCGTTGACCTTGGCGATCTCGTCGCCTCCGCCGCCGAACAGGCCCACCAGGGACTCGACGCCGAACAGGGCCATGGTCACGACCACGGCCCCGACGATGATCTTGGCGCCCCAGCTTCGGGAGCGGTCACGAATACTTTGCAGCATGCAGGCCTCGGCAACGTATTGTGTGGAAAGTGCGGACTTTAAACCAAGACAGGCGCACCGCCGTGGGCGATGCGCCTGTAGGAGAGTCAACCATCAGCGGCGCGGCGGGCGGGACGCCTCAGTTGACGGAATCCTTGAGCGCCTTGCCGGCCTTGAAGCTCGGCACCTTGGCGGCGCTGATCTCGATCGGCTGGCCGGTCTGGGGGTTGCGGCCGGTACGCGCGGCGCGCTCCTTGACCTGGAAGGTGCCGAAGCCCACCAGGGAGACGCTGTCGCCCTTCTTCAGGCTATCGGTCACGGTCTCGACCATGGCGTCCAGGGCCCGGGCAGCGGCTGCCTTGGGAATGTCGGCAGACGCGGCAATGGCTTCGATCAGCTCGGACTTGTTCACACTTCACCCCTTGATTTTTCGGAATTTGGCTCTAATCGGCGCAACAACTCAACCGGAAGGTCACGATCACGGCATGGCGCATTTTATAGCAATGCGATGAAAGGACTGTCAAGCATACTACCGCGCCGGACCCCACCATATCAGGCTTTTCGACGAAACATGGTGGGGAAATTATTGTCAATGCGTGCTGATCATCGACGGGGATGAGGCGGCATCCTCGGATCGAGATTCCTCTCCGGAAGCCTCCGGCCTTTTGGCCAGCGCAACTTCAAGCACCTCGTCGATCCAGCGAACCGGCCTGATGTCGAGAGCCTCCTTGATATTATCCGGAACCTCCTTGAGGTCGCGGCGATTCTCCTCGGGCACCAGCACGGTCTTTATACCACCGCGCCGGGCGGCCAGCAATTTCTCCTTCAGGCCGCCGATGGGCAGCACTTCGCCGCCCAGGTTGACCTCACCGGTCATCGCCACGTCGCAGCGCACCGGGCGACCGGTGTAGGCGGAGACCATGGCGGTGACCATGGCGATGCCGGCGCTGGGACCGTCCTTGGGCGTGGCGCCCTCGGGCACGTGGATGTGAAGGTCCTCCTTCTCGAAGCGCTCCGGGTCGATGCCGAACTTGAGCGCCCGGGCCCGCACCACGGTCTGGGCCGCGCTCACCGACTCCTTCATCACCTCACCGAGCGAGCCGGTCTTGTTGATGCGCCCCTTGCCCGGCGTCACCACCGACTCGATATTGAGCAGCTCGCCGCCCACCGAGGTCCAGGCCAGGCCCGTCACGCGTCCGACCTGGTCATCCTGGTCGGCCAGGCCGTAGCTGTAGCGGCGCACGCCGGCGTAGGCCTCGATGTCGGCAGCGGCCAGGGTCTGCGGCGCCAGCGCGCCCTCCTGGCTCTCCTTCTCGAGGCGCTCGCGCAGCACCTTGCGGCACACCTTGGCGATCTGGCGCTCGAGCTCGCGCACGCCCGCCTCGCGGCTGTAGTAGCGGATCAGCTCCAGGATCGCCTCGTCGGCGAAGGCGAGCTCCCCTTCCTGGAAGCCGTTGGCCTTGAGCTGCTTGGGCGCCAGGTAGCGCTTGGCGATGGCCAGCTTCTCGTCCTCGGTGTACCCCGGCAGACGAATCACCTCCATGCGGTCGAGCAGCGGCCCCGGGATGTTCATGGAGTTGGCGGTACAGATGAACAGGGTCTCGGAGAGATCGTAGTCCAGCTCCAGGTAGTGGTCGCTGAAGGTGTCGTTCTGCTCCGGGTCGAGCACCTCGAGGAGCGCCGAGGCGGGATCGCCACGGTGGTCCATGCCGATCTTGTCGATCTCGTCGAGCAGGAAGAGCGGGTTCCTGACCCCGGCCCGGGACATGCGCTGGACGATCTTGCCCGGCAGCGAGCCGATATAGGTGCGGCGGTGGCCGCGAATCTCGGACTCGTCGCGCACCCCGCCGAGCGCCAGGCGCACGTACTTGCGGTTGGTGGCCCGGGCGATGGACTTGCCCAGCGAGGTCTTGCCCACCCCGGGCGGCCCCACCAGGCAGAGCACCGGACCCTTGAGCTTCTTGACCCGCTTGTGCACGGCCAGGTACTCGAGGATGCGCGCCTTGACCTCCTCGAGGCCGTAGTGATCCTCGTCCAGCACCTGCTGGGCGTGCACCAGGTCGTGCTTGACCCGGGTGCGCTTCTTCCACGGCACCGAGACCAGCCAGTCGAGGTAGGAGCGCACCACCGTCGCCTCGGCGGAGTTGGGCGACATCATCTTGAGCTTGCCGAGCTCCTGGGTGGCCTTGTCGCGGGCCTCCTTGGGCATCCCGGAGGCCTCGATGGCCTGCTCGTACTTCTCGGCCTCGTTGGGCACGTTCTCGAGCTCGCCCATCTCCTTCTGGATGGCCTTCATCTGCTCGTTGAGATAGTACTCGCGCTGGGACTTCTCCATCTGGTCCTTGACCCGGGAGCGGATGCGCTTCTCGACCTGCAGCAGGTCGATCTCGGCCTCGATCAGCGCCATCAGGTGCTCGATGCGATCGCGCACGCGATCCATCTCCAGCAGACGCTGCTTGTCGTCGATCTTCAGCGACAGGTGGGCGCAGATGGTGTCCACCAGACGGCTCGGGTCCTCGATGCCGGAGAGGGAGTTGAGCACCTCGTTGGGCACCTTCTTGGACATCTTGACGTACTGCTCGAACTGGTTGAGCAGCACGCGCACCAGGGCCTCCTGCTCGCGCTCGGTCAGGGGCTCGCTCTCGCGCAGCACCGCCTCGGCCGAGGTGAAGGCCTCGCCGGCATGGATGGTCCCCACGTCGGCGCGGGAGACCCCCTCGATCAGCACCTTGACGGTGCCGTCGGGAAGCTTGAGCAGCTGCATGATCTCGGCCACGGTACCGATGGCGAAGAGGTCATCGCGGTCGGGATCGTCCTTGCTGGCCTCGCGCTGGGCCACCAGCAGCACCCGCTTGTCGGCACTCATGGCCGCCTCGAGGGCCTGGATCGACTTCTCCCGGCCGACGAACAGCGGAATGACCATCTGCGGGTAGACGACCACGTCCCGCAGCGGCAAAAGGGGCAGACTCAGGGTCTGATCGGCGTTCTGCTGCATCGCAGACGTTCCTCAAACAAAACGGGTGAATGTGACAGGGGTGGGGGCGCGCCGGCCGCTTTGCAAGGGAAGGCCTGACGATGGATGACGAAAAAAGGCAGCGCCCGCACAAAAGAACGCGGGAGCGGCCTCGCCTGGCCGGCGGGTCACCGGCTGTGGCGAGGCTCGCTCCCGCATCGGGGCCCGGCGCTGGCGCCGGGACCGAACCGCTCAGCCGTCGGTGCCGTCGCCGGCCGCCTCCTGCTGCTGGGAGTAGATCAGCAGCGGCTCGCTCTCGCCGCTGATCACGGAGGCGTCGATCACCACCTTACTGACCCCCTCCAGGGAAGGAATCTCGTACATGGTGTCGAGCAGTACCGACTCGAGGATCGAGCGCAGGCCACGGGCGCCGGTCTTGCGCGCCATCGCCTTGACCGCCACGGCGCGCAGGGCGTCCTCGCGGAACTCGAGCTCCACGCCCTCCATCTCGAACAGCTTGGCGTACTGCTTGACCAGCGAGTTCTTCGGCTCGGTGAGGATCTGGATCAGCGCATCCTCGGTGAGCTCGGTCAGCGTGGCGATCACCGGCAGGCGCCCCACGAACTCGGGGATCAGGCCGAACTTGACCAGGTCCTCGGGCTCGACATCGGCCAGCAGCTCGCCCACGCCGCGCGACTCGTCCTTGCTCTTGACCTCGGCGCTGAAGCCGATGCCCCCCTTCTCGGCACGGTCGCGGATCACCCGATCCAGGCCGGCGAAGGCACCGCCGACGATGAACAGGATGTTGCCGGTGTTGACCTGCAGGAACTCCTGCTGCGGATGCTTGCGCCCGCCCTGGGGCGGCACCGAGGCGGTGGTGCCCTCGATCAGCTTGAGCAACGCCTGCTGCACGCCCTCCCCCGAGACATCACGGGTGATGGAGGGGTTGTCCGACTTGCGCGAGATCTTGTCGATCTCGTCGATGTAGACGATGCCGCGCTCGGCCTTCTCGACGTCGTAGTCGCACTTCTGCAGCAGCTTCTGGATGATGTTCTCGACATCCTCGCCCACGTAGCCCGCCTCGGTCAGCGTGGTCGCGTCGGCGATGGTGAAGGGCACGTTGAGCAGGCGCGCCAGGGTCTCGGCCAGCAGGGTCTTGCCGCTGCCGGTGGGGCCGATCAGCAGGATATTGGACTTGCCGAGTTCGACGTCGTCCTTCCTGACCTCGGAGCGCAGGCGCTTGTAGTGGTTGTAGACGGCTACCGACAGCACCATCTTGGCGCGGTCCTGGCCGATCACATAGTCATCGAGGGTGTGACGAATCTCGCGGGGAGTCGGCAGCCGCTCCTCGTCGGTCTCGGCATCGGCATCGAGCACCTCCTCGCGAATGATGTCATTGCAGAGGTCGACACACTCATCGCAGATATAGACGGACGGGCCGGCAATCAGCTTGCGCACCTCGTTCTGATTCTTGCCGCAGAACGAGCAGTAGAGCAGCTTGCCGCCTTCGTCCTTGCCTTTGCCGTCGGCCATTCGCTTACCTCATCTCAGTTGGCCGGGCGCACATGGCGCCCGGCCGGGCTCACATCGGCAGCACGAGCTGCCGGAGAACGGTGTCAGGGCGTGATGAAATTCACGCTATCAGGATGTCGGCCGCTTATCCAGCACCGCATCGATCAGGCCATACTCGGCCGCCTGGACGCCGTTCATGAAGTTGTCGCGGTCGGTGTCCCGCGCGATGGTATCGATGTCCTGGCCCGTATGGTGCGCCAGGATCTGGTTGAGCTTGTCACGGATGCCGAGGATCTCACGGGTGTGGATCTCGATATCCGAGGCCTGGCCCTGGTAGCCGCCCAGCGGCTGGTGGATCATCATCCGCGAGTTGGGCAGGCAGAAGCGCTTGCCGGCCGCACCGCCGGCCAGCAGCAGGGCCCCCATGCTCGCCGCCTGGCCGATGCAGACGGTAGAGACGTCGGGCTTGATGAACTGCATGGTGTCGTAGATCGACATCCCCGCGGTCACCGCCCCGCCCGGGGAGTTGATGTAGAGGTGGATGTCCTTGTCCGGGTTCTCGGACTCAAGGAACAGCAGCTGAGCCACCACCAGGTTGGCCATGTAGTCTTCCACGGGCCCCACCAGGAAGATCACACGCTCCTTGAGCAGGCGGGAATAGATGTCGTAGGCCCGCTCGCCGCGCGCGCTCTGCTCGACCACCATCGGCACCAGGCCACCGGCGTTGTGGATCTCGAACTCGTTGCTCATCAGTGTGACGTCCTTGCATCCGAAGAATGGAAGCGGCTGGGCAGGCGCGCCGATCGTCGGCGCGCCTGTGCCCGGAGGCGGTGAAGGAGATCAGGCCTTGCTCTCTTCCTGACCCTCTTCCTCGCTCTCCTCCTCGTCGGCCTCGGCCTGCTGCTGGGCAGCGGCCAGGACCTCCTGGTAGGTCATGGTGACATCCTTGACGCTGGCCTGCTCGAGCAGGGTGTCGACGGCCTTCTCTTCGAGAATGGCAGACTTCAGCTGAGTCTTCATCTGCTCGTTGCCCATGTAGTACTCGACCACCTGGGCGGGCTCCTGGTACTGCTCGGCGAGTTCCTCGACCTTGGCCTTGATCTCGTCGTCGGTGGCGTCGAGCTCACCGGACTTGATCACCTCGGCCAGCAGCAGGCCGACCTGGACGCGACTCTTGGCCTGCTCGGAGAACAACTCGTTGGGCAGCTGGGAGACATCGAAGTCCTCGCCCAGGCCGAACTGCTGGGCCGCCTGGCGCTTGAGGCCGTCGGTCTCCTGCTGGATCAGCGACTGCGGCACCGGAATCTCGTTGGCCTTCTTGAGCGCCTCGAGCACCTGCTGCTTGACGCGGTTGTCGACGGCCTGAGAGGCCTCGCGGGTCATGTTCTTGCGGACCTCGGCGCGGAACTTGTCGAGGTCGCCGTCATCGACGCCAAACTTCTTGACGAACTCGGCGTCCACCTCGGGCAGGGCCTGGGCCTTCACCGCGTGCAGCTTGATCTTGAAGGTCGCTTCCTGACCGGCCAGGTGGGCGGCCTGGTAGTCCTCGGGGAAGGTGACCTTGATCTCCTTCTCCTCGCCGGCCGCGACACCCGCCAGCTGCTCCTCGAAGCCGGGGATGAAGCTGCCGGAGCCCAGCACCAGGCTGTGGCCCTCGGCGCTGCCGCCCTCGAAGGGCTCGTCGCCCAGGAAGCCCTGGAAATCGATGGTCACCTGGTCACCCTCGGCGGCGGCACGCTCAACCTCTTCCCAGCCGGCATTCTGCTTGCGCAGGGTCTCGATCATCTCGTCGACGTCGGACTCGACCACCTCGACCACCGGGCGCTCGACCTCGGTGCCCTCGATGGAGGCCAGCTCAAACTCCGGATAGACCTCGAGGGTCGCCACGAACTCGAGGTCCTTGCCCGCCTCGTCGACGGTCGCCTCGATGCGCGGGAAGCCGGCCGGGTTGAGCTCGTTCTCGGAAATGGCGCGCACGTAGCGCTCGCGCATCACTTCGCCCACCACTTCGTTACGCACGTCGCGGCCGTAGCGCTGACGGATCACCGACATCGGCACCTTGCCCTTGCGGAAGCCGTCCATGCGAACGTTCTTGGCGGCATCCTTGAGACGGGCATTGACGGCCTCGTCGATCTCGGCGGCCGGCACCTGGACGGTGATGCGGCGTTCGATCTGGGAGGTCGTATCGACGGAAACTTGCATGAAATGTCCTCTACCGACTGGGGGCGTTATGTTGAAGAGTGGAAAGATCAAAGAGGGGATTTTATGAATCCCGCCCGGCACTGGCAAGCGCCATGCCGCAGAACATGGGGGCTTCGGGCGTTTTTACAAGGGCAGTTCGGCCAGCGGCACCGATAATTGGCCACGCCATGGCGCAAACGCCGGAAACGCCAAGATCGCCGACTCGTGGAGCCCGCGTGAGGATACAACGTCACAAAAGAACAGAAACGAGGATCGAACGGAGGGAGTCAAGGAGTGGGGTGGATGATGGGGATCGAACCCACGACCACCGGAGCCACAATCCGGGGCTCTACCACTGAGCTACATCCACCACTGCCTTGAAACAACTGTCGAAACTAACGCCAGCCGAAACCAACGCCTGTCGAAATGGGGTGGATGATGGGGATCGAACCCACGACCACCGGAGCCACAATCCGGGGCTCTACCACTGAGCTACATCCACCATAATCGACAACAACTCGAACCGCATCCTGCCAGAGCTGGCACGCCCAGCAGGACTCGAACCTGCAACCTACGGCTTAGAAGGCCGTTGCTCTATCCGGTTGAGCTATGGGCGCATTCTACTCTTCAGACTGCCGAACCGCAACCCGTAGATCTCGTTTTCTGCAGACCATTCAACAGGTTGTGGTCGGAGTGGAGGGATTCGAACCCCCGACATCCTGCTCCCAAAGCAGGCGCGCTACCAGACTGCGCTACACTCCGCCGCGATTCATGCCGGCCTGACGCCGCCGCAGGGGCCTCGTCGAGCGCTGCGTATTCTACGTGACTTTCCCCTGCGGTCAAGCGCTTGGATCATCGACATTGGGGCCTGGCGCTTTGTTTCGACGCCGCGGCATGCGAAAATCACGCCTTCTTCCGCGGGCCGGCTGCCAGCCCGCACCGCCCACCCAGCCGCCAGAGGAAGCGCGATGTCCGCCCAACTGATCGATGGCAAGTCCATAGCCGCCCGAGTCCGCCAGCAGGTCGCACGCCAGGTTCAGGCACGTCGCGACGCCGGGGCCCGCGTGCCGGGGCTCGCCGTGGTGCTGGTGGGCCAGGACCCCGCCTCGGCGGTCTATGTGCGCAACAAGCACAACGCCTGCGTGGAAGCGGGGATCGAATCCTTCCGGCACCAGCTACCCGCCGAGACCTCCCAGGAGGAGCTCGAGGCCCTGGTGGACCGGCTCAACGCCGACCCGACGGTGGACGGCATCCTGGTCCAGCTGCCGCTGCCCGCCCACCTGGATGCCCGCCCGATCCTCGAACGCATCCGTCCCGACAAGGACGTGGACGGCTTCCACCCCTACAACCTGGGCCGTCTGGCCCAGCGCCTGCCCATGCTGCGCCCCTGCACCCCCAAGGGGGTGATGACGCTGCTCGAGCAGTCCGATCTCCGGGTGCGCGGGCTGGACGCCACCGTGGTCGGCGCCTCCAATATCGTCGGGCGCCCCATGGCGCTGGAGCTGATGCTGGCCGGCTGCACCACCACCGTCTGCCACCGCTTCACCCAGAACCTCGAGGAGCACGTGCGTCGCGCCGACCTGCTGGTGGTGGCCGTGGGCAAGCCGGGGCTGGTCAAGGGCGAGTGGGTCAAGGAGGGCGCCATCGTCATCGACGTGGGCATCAACCGGCTGGAGGACGGCAGCCTGGGGGGGGACGTCGACTTCGCCGCCGCCGCCGAACGCGCCAGCTGGATCACCCCGGTGCCTGGCGGCGTCGGCCCCATGACGGTCGCCACCCTGCTCGAGAACACCCTGCAGGCCGCCGACATGCACGACACACGCTGACCCCGATACCCGTCAGCACCCGAGACTCACTTCGGGGTCCGCCGCGGCGGGCCCCCACCACCAGGACCTGCTATGCAACGCATCGGAATCATTGGCGCCATGGCCCAGGAGGTAGAGCACCTGGCTTCCCTGCTGGAGGGGCGCGAGACCCGCTCTCACGTGGGCTCCACCTTCCACAGCGGACGGCTGCACGGGGTCGAGGTGGTGATCCTGCAGTCCGGCATCGGCAAGGTGAACGCGGCGGTCGGCACCACCCTGCTGCTGGACATCTACAAGCCCGACGCCGTGATCAACACCGGCTCCGCCGGCGGCTTCGGCAAGGATCTGGCGATCGGCGACGTGGTGATCTCCAGCGAGGTGCGCCACCATGACGTGGACGCCGTGGTGTTCGGCTACGAGCATGGCCAGGTACCGCAGATGCCCGCCGCCTATCTGCCCGACCCGCGCCTGGTGGCCATCGCGCGGGAGTGCGTGGAATCCCTGGGCGAGGTCCGCGTCGTCGAGGGGCTGATCGCCACCGGCGATGTCTTCATGGCCTGCCCCAACCTGGTGGAGCAGACCCGCCGACGCTTCCCCACCATGCTCGCCGCCGAGATGGAGGCCGCCGCCATCGCCCAGACCTGCCTGCTCTACGGTTGCCCCTTCGTGGTGATCCGCGCCCTCTCCGATATCGCCGGCGGTGGCGACAACCACCTCTCCTTCGAAGAGTTCCTGGAGAAGGCCGCCACCCACTCCGCCCACATGGTGGAGGCCATGGTGAAGCGCCTGGCGAACCTCCCCGTCGAGCAGCCCAGCGATGCCCTGGCGGAGCGGGCCTGATCCCAGGCGGTGGATGCCGGCGCTGCTGCTGGCCGGCGCCCTGCTGACCGGCTGCGGCTCCACCCACCTCGACGACACCTTCGCGCCGGTGGCGGCGACCCCGACCGAAGCGCCAAGCCTTGCCTTCGATGCGCTGCCGGCGCGGACCTATACCCCACCGGACTGGCCCAGGCCCCTGCGAGCCGAGGTGCTGCTGCCGCGCTCGGCGGATGATGCACTACGCCCCGCCGCTCTGCTGGTCCACGGCGGCGGCTGGCAGAACCGCACCCCGCGGGACATGGCCGGCATCGCCGAACAGCTGGCCGCCCGCGGCTACGTCACCATCAACATCGAACACCGCTTCGCCCCGGAGCATCGCTTCCCCGCCCAGCTGCACGACCTCCAGCAGGCCATGGCCTGGATCCACGCCAACGCCTAAGCGTGGCGAGTGGACACCGCGCGGATCGTCGGCGTGGGCTTCTCCTCCGGCGCCCACCTGGTCAGCCTGCTGGCCCTGGCCGGGGCGGAGGGGCCCCTGGCCGACCCCCATGGTGGCGACCACACCCAGCCCGCCGCCGTGCTCGCCGGCGGCATCCCGAGCGACCTGTTCAAGTTTCCCGATGGTCGGCTGGTGGTGGAGTTCCTGGGCGGCACCCGCGCCGAGGTGCCGGAGCAGTATGCCCTCGCCTCACTGGCCCGTCAGATCAACGGCCAGCCGCCGCCCTTCTTCCTGTTCCACGGCACCCGCGACCGCCTGGTGCCGCTGGACCACAGCACCGACTTCCAGCAGGCGCTGGTGGCCCGCGGTGGCGAGGCCGAGCTCTATCTGCAGCATGGGCGCGGTCACTTCCTGAGCTTCCTGACCCGGGGCAGCGCCATCGAGGCGGGCATCGACTTCCTGACGCGCCAGGTCTCGCCGGCCGAGGCGCCCAGCGCGCCCTCAACGCCGCCATGACGCCCCCACATACGACACTGCCGGCCCTTGGGCCGGCAGTGTCGCGTGATGGCAGGCCCGAAGGCCCTGGCTGCGAGGCGCTCAGGCGCTCTTGCCCTCCGCCTCCTTCAGGAAGGCCTCGCTCAGGTAGAGCGCCTCGTTGCTGTTGACGCCAATCCCGCGGGCGATGATGTCCCGGGCGATCGCCTGCGCCTCCTCCAGGGAGTGCAGGGTGTAGGTGCCGCACTGGTACTCGTTGAGCTCGGGGATCTGGTCCGCGCTCGGCACCCGGGCGACATCCTCCATGGCGGCCAGCCACGCGCGGCTCACGTCCGCTTCGCTGGGCGTACCGATCACGCTCATGTAGAAGCCGGTACGGCAGCCCATGGGCGAGAGGTCGATGATCTCCACCTCGGGGCCGTTGAGATGGTCCCGCATGAAACCGGCGAAGAGGTGCTCCAGGGTATGGATGCCCTTCTCCGAGAGGATCTCCCGGTTGGGCAGACAGAAGCGCAGGTCGAAGACGGTGATCTTGTCGCCGGAGGGGGTCTGCATGGCCTTGGCGACCCGCACGGCGGGCGCCTCCATCCGGGTATGATCAACGCGAAAACTGTCCAGGAGTGGCATGGGATTCTCCATTCAGGTCCGATGAATTCAACGGCACGATAACAGATCCGGGCGAGGCCCTGCCCGAAAACTGGCCGCGCCCGCCGGGGCCTCGCATGGCCCCGGCGGGTGCAGAGGCGTTACGCCTGCAGCTTCCAGGCCAGCGTCTCGCCGGCACGCAGCGGCACGATGCGCTGACCCGCGGCGTAGGGCAGCGAGGCCGGCAGCTGCCATGGCTCGCGCACCAGGGTGACGGTGTCGGCATTGCGAGGCAGGCCGTAGAAGTCCGGCCCGAAGTGGCTGGCGAAGCCCTCCAGGCGCGCCAGGGCACCTGCCGCCTCGAAGGCCTCGGCATAGAGCTCGATGGCCGCCGGGGCGGTGTAGGCGCCGGCACAGCCGCAGGCGCTCTCCTTGTCACCCTGGGCATGGGGGGCACTGTCGGTGCCCAGGAAGAACTTGGGACTGCCGGAGGTCGCCGCCGCCAGCAGCGCCTGGCGGTGACGCTCGCGCTTGAGGATCGGCAGGCAGTAGTAGTGGGGACGAATGCCGCCCACCAGCATGTGGTTGCGGTTATAGAGCAGGTGGTGAGCGGTGATCGTCGCGGCCACGTTGGCCGGCGCGCTGGTCACGAATTCGGCGGCATCCGCGGTGGTGATGTGCTCGAAGACCACCCTCAGGGTGGGATGGCGCTCGAGCAGTGGCTTCATCACCCGTTCGATGAACACCGCCTCGCGATCGAAGATATCGATCTCGGCGTCGGTCACCTCGCCGTGCACCAGCAGCGGCAGGCCGAGCCTCGCCATGGCGGCGATGGCGGCGTCGCAGTGGGCGAGGTCGGTGACGCCGGAATCGGAGTTGGTGGTGGCACCGGCCGGGTAGAGCTTGACCGCATGCACCAGGCCGCTGGCGTGGGCGCGCTCGATCTCCTCGGCCGGTGTCCTGTCGGTGAGGTAGAGCGTCATCAGCGGCTCGAAGGCGCTGCCCGCCGGCAGCGCGGCCAGGATGCGCTCGCGGTAGGCCAGGGCCTGCTCGGTGGTGGTGACCGGCGGCGTGAGGTTGGGCATGATGATGGCACGGCCCATCTGGCGGGCAGTGGCACCGACCACGGCGGCCAGCGCCTCGTTGTCACGCAGGTGCAGGTGCCAGTCATCGGGGCGGGTCAGGGTCAATGAAGTCACGGCGGGTCCTGTGTCGGCGGGTCAAGGGAACATGTGCCCCATTATACGGAAAGATGCCCAAAGATACCGGAAGCCGCCGGGCGAGCATGCCGATCGGCACACGGCAAGTTGCTTTGTCTGCTAACATCCATGCTGCCCGTCTCGAGCCCACTCTCCGCCCCTCAGGACCCCATGCCCAACACCACCGCCCGAGCGCCGCTGCGCGCCGACCTGCTGCTGCTGCTGGTCACCCTGCTGGCCGCGGCCGGCTGGATCTTCTCCAAGGAGGCCCTGAACGGCATGCCGCCGCTGCTGTTCATCGGCACCCGCTTCCTGCTGGCCGGGATGCTGCTCGGGGCCTTCGCCCTGCCCGCCCTGCGTCGGCTGTCCCGCAGGGACATCCTGGCCGCCTCCGGCGTCGGGGTGCTGTTCAGCGCCGCCCTGGCACTGTGGATCCTCGGCCTCTACCACTCCCGCCACCTCGGCGAGAGCGCCTTCATCAACAGCCTCGGCATCCTGCTGGTGCCGGTGATGGCCCGCCTGCTGTTCGGCGACCGCCCGCCGCGCACCACCTGGATCGCCCTGCCGGTGGCGCTGGTCGGCTTCGCCCTGCTGTCGCTCAACGCCGGGCTACGCATCGAGGCCAGCCAGGGCCTGATCACCGCCTCGGCGGTGCTCTTCTCGATCCTGATCAACGTCAATTCGCGAGTGGTGCACCGGGTCCCGGCCCTCCCGCTCACGGTGATCCAGCTCAGCGTGGTAGGCCTGCTGCTCGGCCTGGCTTCGCTTGTGATCGAGCCCTGGCCTGGGCACATCGGCGGGGAGACCCTCGGCTGGCTGGCCGCCAGCGTGCTGCTGGCCAGCACCCTGCGCTTCTTCCTCCAGGTGCATGCACAGGGGCTCACCACCCCCAGCCATGCCGCGGTGATCCTGATGCTGGAGGCGGTCTGGACCGCGCTGCTGGCCGCCGCCTGGTACCGCGAGACCATGACGCCGCTGCAGCTCGCGGGCTGTGCGCTGATCTTCGCCGCGCTGCTGATCAACCGCTGGTACTGGGTTCGCCGGCTCTTCACGCGGCGCTGATTTCCCGTATCATGCCCGCAGATCCAACGAGGGAAGAGAACATGCCGAAGGTGCGCCACTATGCCGATCTGGTCACCGTGCTGTCCGGGCTGTCCTGGCTGGTGGTGTACTGGTCGATCAGCCTGACGGCGCAGGTCGGCAGCATCGAGCCCACCCTGGCCGCGCTGCTGATGCTGGGGGCGCTGGTGCTGGTCAGCTTCGTGCATCGCCCCATTCGCGTGCTGTTGCGCCGCTACCACGTGCGCAAGCGGCGCACCGAGATGTGGATGCATATCCTGGCGCTGCCACTGACCCTGGCCTTCTTCTTCGGCATCGTCATCGAGAGCATGCTGGCCCCGCTGAACGGCCCTCAGAAGATGCTGCTGTTCAACGTCTTCGCCACCGCCGGCTGGCTGGTCTTCGTGGTCACGGTGCTGATCAAGCTGGCCATCCACCAGCTGCGCCGCCGGAATAGCGGCAACGGCAAGGCCGAGGGCTAGCCTCCCCCGACGCGACAGCGGGCGCCTGGCAACCAGGCGCCCGCTGTCATTGAGGGCCTCGCGCCGCGAGGCACCGTCAGAAACGGTCGAGCCGGAACGGCGTCATGTCGACCGCCGGGGTCTCTCCATCCATCATCTGGGCCAGCAGCTCACCGGTGGCGGGCCCCAGGGTGAAGCCCTGGTGGCCATGGCCGAAGGCCAGCCACAGGCCCTCCTTGCCGGGCGCAGCGCCGATCACCGGCTTCATGTCGGGCATGCAGGGACGCGCGCCCTTCCACGGCTGGGCATCGCGTCGCTTGCCCAGGGGGAACAGCTTGCGCGCCACCTTTTCCGCCGCCGCCAGCTGCTTGTACTGGGGCGGCGCGTCCAGGTCGGCCAGCTCCGCGCCGGTGGTCAGGCGAATGCCGGCCCGCATCGGCTCGAGCAGGAAGCCCCGCTCGGCATCCATCACCCAGTGGTTGAGCCTGGCCTCTCCCTCCGCCGAGTAATGCATGTGATAGCCACGCTTCACGAACAGCGGCGCCTCGAGGCCCAGCCGTGACAGCAGCTCGCCGCTCCAGGGGCCCATGGCCACCACCACCTGCTGCGCCTCCAGGGCCCCCTCGCTGGTGGTGACGCGCCAGCCGGTGCCCACCTGATGCACCTCCTCGACGCTGGCCTGCATCACATGGCCACCCAGCGCCTCGAAGTTCGCGGCGTAGGCCTGCACCAGGCCGCCCGGGTCCGCCACCATCCACGGCTGGGTCCAGTGGATGGCACCGACCAGCCCCTCGGCCAGGTGCGGCTCCTTGGCATAGAGCGCCTGGGCATCCAGCACCTCGTACTCCACGCCGAAGCGCTCGTGGTTCTCCTTGGCCTCCACCAGGCGCTCGTCCAGCGCCTTTCGGGTCCGGTAGAGCTCCAGCCAGCCCCCCTTGCGCACCAGCGCCTCGGCGCCGGAGGCCTCGATCATCGGCGCGTGGGCATCCTGGCAGCGCATGATCAGCGAAGCCCACTCGTTGACGATGCGCTCGTAGCGCGCCCCGCCGGAGTTGATCCAGTACTGCAGCAGCGGCCCCGCCGCGCCGACCATGCCGGTCGGACGATAGCGGATGTCCACCTCGCGGTTGGGCAGCACGCGCAGCAGGGTGCCGAGATCCCGGGGGAAGGGGTAGGGGCGCACCGCCTCGCGCTGGATGATGCCGGCATTGCCGAAGGAGGTCTCGAGGCCCGGGGCGCGACGATCCACCAGGGTAACGTCGTGGCCGCGGCGCGCCAGGTGCCAGGCCACCGAGACGCCGACCATCCCGGCGCCGAGAACGAGAACGATGATGTTGCGGGACATGGAAGTCTCCCTGCTCAGCCAAAGAGAAAACCCCGCCTCGCGGCAGGGCAATCATGGCGTGAAGTCTAGCAGGCCTCGGCGGAACATCGGCAAGTGACGGAAAATTAAGATGCTACATCTACCAAGAAACCCATGATCGATATTTTTCTCTGACAGAAACACCGCCTGCAGAGAATTCTTTCAAGCGCGCTCACCCCTGGCATGGAGCTTGGCGCGGATGAAGTCGCCGTGGCCCACGTGCAGCAGGTCGGCGAGCTGACGAATGCGGTGCTCCTCCAGGTGATGGTGCTCGCCGTCGGCCAGCGCCAGGTCCCACATCATGCGCACCAGCTCACAGCGTTTCGGGTAGTCATAGTGCTGCTTGATCAGGCTGACGAACTGGTAATGGTCCACCGAGCTCTCCACCTCCTCCCGGGCGAGGTCGACCAGCTCATCCACCGCCTCGTCCTCGAGCGCAAAGCGGCCTCGCAGCATCTCGCGCAGCGCCACCAGCTGCGCCGGGTCCTCCTGATAGTCGGCGCGCATCACCTCGCACAACAGGGCGGCGGTGGCCAGCTCCAGGGTCGGCGCCTTGTCATCCCGCGCCTCGGGATCGGCCAGCACCTGCTGGAAGAATCGTTGGATATCTGCGAGCACGGTCGATCTCCGGTTGCCTGTCACCCGCTATGACACGAGGCCGGCGCCGACGTTCGAATGCGGGCCACTTGCGCTCCACCAGCGTCGCCATGGCCATCACCTCGGCGACCGTGTCGGCCAGGCGGCCCATCTGTTCGACAGACAGCGTGTGGTCCACCAGGAACATCAGGCTGGTCTCGCCCAGTCGCCTCGCCACGGGGGTTTCACTTGGTTCGCTCACTCCTCCCGGCAGCGCCAGCGCGCCAGCAGGTTCATCAGTGCCAGGGCGAGCAGCCCAGCGGCCAGCCAGCCCAGGCCATCCACCAGGCGGTGATAGCCGGCGGGAGGTGACAGGGGGCGCTGGGTCATGCCGAACTCCGCCACCCGGGTCAGGCCGTAGAGGATGAGGGCAAGGCTTGCCAGGGGGGGAGCGGAGTGGCGGCGAGACAGCCAGCGCGTGAGCCCCCAGGGCTCACGCGGGGCCGGCTTTGCACTCGGCCTGGCGGCCGCCTTGCGCGCCGCCGGTGCCTTGCGGGCGCGCGCTCTGGGTTTTACGCCCCGCCGCGCGGGCGGCGCGGCCACCAGCCCCCAGGCCCAGCGTGCGGCGCGCCAGAGTATCCAGCCCAGGGTGAAGCTCACCGACAGCGCCAGACCGCCCATTACCAGAACATATGCCATCGGGCGAACCCTTCGTTGCGATACCGGGCGGACATTGTGCCACACCGACAGCAAGGAGCGTGGAGCTGGGCCGGTCGGAGCCAGGGAGCAGACGCAGCAGGGGGAGCCCCCTGCAGGAGCTCCCCCCAGGCAGCACCGAGGCGTTATTCGCCGGCGCGGTAGAGGTTCTGGATGCTGGAGAAGTCGAGGGCGCCGCTGCCCTGGGCGCTGTGCAGGGCGAACAGGTTGCGGGCCTGGGAGCCCATGGGCACCGAGGACTTCGAGCCCAGGGCCAACTCCCAGGCCAGGCCCAGATCCTTGGCCATCAGGTCGGTCAGGAAGCCGCCCTGGTAGTCGCGGGAGGCGGCGGAGCCCTCCATCACGCCGGGCCACGGGTTGTAGACGTTCAGCGCCCAGTTGCCGCCGCTGCTCTGCTTCATGATCTCGGAGAGCACCGACGGATCCATGCCGTTCTTGACCCCCAGCGCCAGGGCCTCGGCGGTGCCGCTCATCAGGATGCCGAGCAGCATGTTGTTGCAGATCTTGGCCACCTGCCCCGCGCCGTGGTCGCCGGCGTGGAAGATGTTCTTGCCCATGGCCTCGAGCACAGGCCTGGCCTTGTCGAAGCCCGCCTGGGGTCCGCCGACGATAAACGTCAGGGTGCCGGCCTTGGCGCCGCCCACGCCGCCGGAGACAGGGGCATCCAGCCAGGTGATGCCGCGCTCGGCGGCGGCGGCGGCCACGGCGCGGGCGTCGTCCGGGGAGATGGTGGAGGCATCGATCACCAGCGGCTTGCCCTCCACGGCATCCAGCAGGCCCGGCTCGCCGTTGCGGCCCAGGTACAGCCCCTTCACGTGCACGCCGGCGGGCAGCATGGAGATGATCACCTCGGCGCCATGGGCGGCCTCTTCGGCGCTGTCAGCGCGGCTGGCCCCCTCGCTCTCCAGCGCCTGCATGGCGCTCTCCATCAGGTCGAAGACCGTGACGCTGTGGCCGGCCTTGACCAGGTTGCTGGCCATGGGCGCGCCCATGTTGCCGAGGCCGATAAAGGCGATATTCATGGATGGCTCCTTGAGATTATGACGTTGTTGTTGGGGCATTGATGCCGTCAGCCGACGCGGTGGCCGAGGCCGAGGTCGCGCAGGGGGTGGTCCTCGCTGCTCCAGGGCGAGACGAACAGCGCCTGGATCGCCTCCTCCGGCACGCTGCCCGCGTCGGCATGGCTCCAGCGCGGGGCCCTGTCCTTGTCGATCAGCAGCGCCCGCACGCCCTCGACGAAGTCGCTGTGGCGGCAGCACTGCACCGACAGCACGAGCTCGTCGCGGAAGGCATCGGCCAGGCTGGTGTGGGCGTGACGATCGAGCATGCGCCAGACCAGCTGGGCGCTGAGCGGGCAGCCGTCGGCCAGGCGCTGGCGGTTGGCGGCGAGCCACTGGTCGTCGGCTTCGTCGGCCAGGATGCGCGACACGGCGGTGGCGGCATCCACGGCGCCCACCAGGGCCTGGAGATGATCGATACGCGGCATCACCTGCCCCGTCGGGGCCGTGGTGCGATCTTCATGGCGGTCCAGGGCGGCCTGGACGCCGGCGCGCAGGGCTGCGCCGCTGCGGTCGCCGTAATCGGCCTCGGTCAGGGCGGCAAGCACCAGGCCGCGGCGCTCGCGCGGGATGAAGCGGTCGGCCATGCCGAGGTCCAGGGCGTCCCGGGCGTTGAGCTGGGCGCCGGTCAGGCCCAGGTAGGCGCCCACCCCGGGCGGCATGCGGTTGAGGAACCAGCTGGCGCCGATGTCCGGGTAGAGGCCGATGGTGATCTCCGGCATGGCGATGCGGGTGGTCTCGGTGACGATGCGCTGGTAGCCCCCGGCCATCAGCCCGAGACCGCCGCCCATGACGATGCCATCGCCCCACACCATCAGCGGCTTGGGGTAGGTGTGGATACGGAAGTCGAGGTGGTATTCGGCGGTGAAGTAGGTCTCGGCCAGCAGGCTGTCGCGGCCGGCGCCGCGGTTCTCGCCCGCCTCGGTCAGCGAGCGGTAGAGGGCCACCACGTCGCCACCGGCGCAGAAGGCCTTGTCGCCGCTGCCCTCGAGCCATACGGCGACGATGCTGCGATCCACCGCCCAGGCGTCGAGCTTGGCCTCGAGCTGGTGCACCATCTCAAGCGAAAGGGCGTTGAGCGATCTGGGGGCGTTGGGGGTGGCCACGCCGATGCGCCCGCCGCAGGCGGTAGGCAGCTCGTCGAAGGTCACGGGAAGGTCCGACATCCTGGTCTCCCTATTTTCTTAAGTGAGCTGAAGGGATTCGATCACGCCATCGGCCAGCAGGCGACGCGCGGCGATCAGGCGCATGATCTCGTTGGTGCCTTCGAGGATCTGGTGCACGCGGGTATCGCGCACCAGCCGCTCCAGGGGGTATTCGCGGATATAACCATAGCCACCGTGGAGCTGCAGGGCCTCGTTGCAGACCTGGAAGCCTACATCGGTGGCGAACCGCTTGGCCATGGCGCAGTGGACCGGCGCCTCGGGGTCGTTCTGGTCGAGGCGCCAGGCGGCCTGGCGGACCATCAGCCGGGCGGCGGTGAGCTCGGTGGCCATGTCGGCGAGCTTGAACTGCAGCGCCTGGAACTGGTTGAGCTCGCGGCCGAACTGCTTGCGCTCGCTCATGTAGTTGCGGGACAGGGTCAGGGCATGCTGGGCGGCACCCAGGGAGCAGCTGGCGATATTTAGGCGCCCGCCGTCGAGCCCCTTCATGGCGAACTTGAAGCCCTCGCCCTCCGCTCCCAGGCGATTGGTGACCGGTACTCGCACGCCATCGAAGCTCACCAGCCGGGTCGGCTGGCTCTTCCAGCCCATCTTCTCCTCGTTCTTCCCGTACTCGATGCCCGCGGCGTCGGCCGGCACCACGATGGCCGAGACCCCACCGGCGCCGCTGTCGGGCGCGCCGGTACGCGCCATCACCACCAGCACCTCGGTGCTGCCGGCGCCGGAGATGAACATCTTGCTGCCGCTGATCACATACTCATCGCCCTCGCGCACGGCCTTGGTGCGCAGATGGGCCGCATCCGAACCAGCGCCGGGCTCAGTGAGGCAGTAGGAGCCCAGCACCTCACCGCTGATCATCTGCGGCACCCAGGCCTCGCGCAGGGCGTCGTCGCCCCAGCTGGCGATCATCCAGGTCACCATGTTGTGGATGGAGAGGTAGGCGGTGGTGGCCACGCAGCTCTGGGCAAGCTGCTCGAAGATCAGCGAGGCGTCGAGGCGCGACAGCCCCAGTCCACCGTGTTCTTCGGGCGTGTAGATCCCCAGGAAGCCGGTCTCGCCGGCGCGGCGAATGACATCGAGGGGGAAGTGGGAGCGGGCATCCCACTCGGCGGCGTGATCGGCCAGTTCGGCCTTCGCGAAGTCGGCGGCGGCCTGGACCAGCGCCTTCTGGTCGTCACTCAGGGAGAAATCCATGGTGCTATCCTCGTTTCACGTGTCGATTGTCTTGTTGTTGGCTGTCGTGTCGTTGACGCCTTGCTGCCGGCTGCTACCAACCTAGCACTTGCTAGGTTTATCCCACATCACTCCATGGTCGAACAAGCACTTTACGTTAACGTAAACCTCGGCTAGTGTTGCCGTCAGGCGGGCGGCCTACGCCCCGCCCCGCCCCTACAATAAAGGAAGACGCTCATGACTCAGCACACAGCGAGCGCCGCGGCCCAGCCCGGCGGCCTGCCCCGCCAGCGCCGCACCTACGGCATCGGCGAGCTGGCCAAGATGTTCGAGGTGACGCCGCGCACCATCCGCTTCTACGAGCAGGAGGGGCTGCTGGCCCCGGAACGCCGAGGCCAGACCCGCATCTATCACGAGAAGGATCGGGTGCGCCTGAAGCTGACCCTGCGCGGCAAGCGCCTGGGCTTCTCGCTGGCCGAGATCCGCGAGGTGGTGATGATGTATGACGCCATGCCCGACGGTAACGCCCGCCAGCTTCAGCGTCTTCTGGAGATCCTGGCCGACAAGCGCGCCAACCTGGAGCGCCAGCTGGAGGACATCCGGCTGATGCACAAGGAGCTCGACGACGTGGAGAGCCGCGCCCGGGAGGTGCTCGCCGGCCTCGGCGTCGAGCCCCCGACGCACTGAGCCAGCCACGACCAGGGTCATGACCGTGTTGCACCACTGCACACCCAGCAACAACAAAGAGACGGTAGACGATGACACGCCAACATAATCCGATCAGCTACGTCAGCGGCATCAGCGACACTCCCCTCAAGGGCCAGACCATCGGCGACTGCTTCGATGAGACGGTGGCCCGCTTCCCCGACCGCGAGGCCCTGATCAGCCTCCACCAGGGGCTTCGCTACACCTGGGCCGAGCTGCAGGCCGCCGTCGACCAGGCCGCCCGCGCCCTGCTGGCACTCGGCGTCACCAAGGGCGATCGCGTCGGCATCTGGTCACCCAACTGCGCCGAGTGGACCATCACCCAGTTCGCCACGGCGAAGATCGGCGCCGTGCTGGTCAACATCAACCCCAGCTACCGCACCCATGAGCTGGAGTACGCCCTCAAGCAGTCCGGCGCCTCCACGCTGATCCTGCAGGGCAAGTTCAAGAGCTCCGACTACGTGGCGACCCTGGCCGAGCTGGCGCCCGAGCTGCGCGAAGGCGGCCCCGGCACTTTCAAGAGCGCCAAGCTGCCCGAGCTCAAGCGGGTGGTCTGCCTGGACGCCGACCGGGCGCTGACCGGCATGTTCAGCTGGCAGTCGATGCTGGCCCACGCCGATGAGGTCTCCGCCGAGCACCTGGCCGACGTGCAGGGTACCCTGCAGTTCGACGACCCGATCAACATCCAGTACACCTCCGGGACCACCGGCGCGCCCAAGGGCGCCACCCTCTCCCACCACAACATCCTCAACAATGGCTTCTTCGTGGCGCGCACCATGGCGCTCACCGAGGAGGACCGCATGGTGATCCCGGTGCCGCTCTACCACTGCTTCGGCATGGTGATGGGCAACCTGGGCTGCGTGACCCACGGCGCCACCATGATCTACCCGGGCGACGGCTTCGACCCCGAGGCGACCCTGCGCGCGGTCTCCGAGGAGAAGGCCACCACCCTCTACGGCGTGCCCACCATGTTCATCGCCGAGCTGGAACTTCCCAACTTCGAGAGCTTCGACCTCTCCCACCTGCGCACCGGCATCATGGCGGGCTCCATCTGCCCCATCGAGGTGATGCGCAAGGTGATCGACCGCATGAACATGAAGGACGTCACCATCTGCTACGGCATGACCGAGACCAGCCCGGTAAGCTTCCAGACCCAGACCGACGCCCCGCTGGAGAAGCGCGTCACCACCGTGGGCACCATCCACCCCCACCTGGAGGTGAAGCTGGTGAGCCCGGAGACCGGTGCCGTGGTGGGCCGCGGCGAGACCGGCGAGCTCTGCACCCGCGGCTACAGCGTGATGCTGGGCTACTGGAACAACGAGGAGGCCACCGCCAAGGCGATCGACAGCGCCGGCTGGATGCATACCGGCGACCTCGCCACCATGGATGACGAGGGCTACGTGGCGATCGTGGGGCGCATCAAGGACATGATCATCCGCGGCGGCGAGAACATCTACCCACGCGAGATCGAGGACTTCCTCTACACCCACCCCGCCATCTCCGACGTCCAGGTGATCGGCGTGCCGGACGAGAAGTACGGCGAGGAGGTGATGGCCTGGGTGAAGCTGGCCGACGGCCAGCAGCTCGACGCCGACGGGCTCAAGGCATTCTGCAAGGGCAAGATCGCCCACTACAAGGTGCCGCGCTACGTGAAGTTCGTCGACGAGTTCCCGATGACCGTCACCGGCAAGATCCAGAAGTTCAAGATGCGCGAGGAAGCGACCCACGAACTCGGGCTGGCCTGACGAGCCATCTCGCAACCGTGTACAAGGGGCGGGCCGGCGGCCTGCCCTTTTTCGTGATCGCTACCAGCTCTGTCGGGGCACAGCAACCCACCGAAGGCGGCATTGGCGATGGCTTGCCCCGGATGGTATTACCTCTCTGACCACCACGCAAAGCGAGACCGCCATGCAGGACCTGCTTCTCCCCCTGGCCATGACCGGTGCCTTCGGCGCCTTCATCGGCACCCTCTATCGCCTCTCGCGCCGCCCCGGCTACCAGCGTCCGCTGCTCTTTCCGCTGGTGGGCCTGGCGGCCGGCATCATCGGCTTTGTGATCTACCGGCTGCTGGTGGCCACCACCGGGGCGCCGCTCTGGCTGCTGCCGCTGCTGGTGGTGGTGCAGGTGTGGCTGTGGCTCGGCCCCTTCGGCCCCGGCGCCCGGGCCGAGGGCCAGGACGACCCCGGCCGCTGAGGCTCAGCCCCCGGCCAGGCGAAACTCGCCGATCCGCGCCACGGTGCGCTGCCAGCCCTCGCGTTCACGGCAGGCGGCGAGAAATGCCTCGAGACGCGGATAGCCCGCAAGCCCGCCGCGACCGGCCAGCGCCAGCACCGGGAAGCTCATCTGGATATCCGCGGCGCTGAACGTCGCGCCGGCAAACCAGGGGCCCTCGGCCAGTTCGCCCTCCCAGAAGTCCCCCAGCCGCCGAATCTCCGGCCCCAGGTACTGCTGCTCCACCCCGCGGGCGAACAGACGCCCCAGCGGACGCGCCAGGGCGGGTACCGGCGGCTGGCCGAGCCGCGAGAACACCAGGCGCATCACCAGCGGGCCCATCCCCGACCCTTCGGCATGGTGCAGCCAGAAACGATAGCGTTCCCAGGCATCGCTTCCCGCAGTCGGGGCCAGCCGCCGGTCGCCATCATGGTGCTCGATCAGGTAGTCGATGATGGCGCCGGACTCGGCCATGACCCGCCCCTCTCGAGACAGGTCACGGATCACCGGCGCCTTGCCCAGCGGGTGGACGGCCCGCAGGGAATCCGGCGCCAGCAGGGTGGAGGGATCGCGGCGATGGGTGACCAGCTCATAGGCCACCCCCAGCTCCTCCAGCAGCCAGACCACCCGCTGGGAGCGGGAGTTTTCCAGATGATGCACTTCGATCATGTTGCCTCCTGGTGCGCTTGCCTCACGCACCCTAGCACGGCGCAGGCCGCCGATCTCCTGCCAAGGTCGCCTTTGCTGCGCCTCGGCCGGGCACTAGACTGACCAGCAATGAGTCCCCAAGACAACAACGATGACAACGAGAATGGAGAACGCCATGGCCAAGGTCGTGGTGGTGGACGATGAACCCAACATCGTCCTGTCGCTGGAGTTCCTGATGCAGCAGGCAGGTTTCGAGGTGGTCACCGCCGAGGATGGCGAGAGCGCCCTGGCGCGGGTGGCCGAGGGCACCCCGGACCTGGTCCTGCTGGATATCAGCCTGCCGGGTATCAGCGGCTTCGACGTGCTGGAACGCCTGCGCGCCGATCCCGGCCACGCCCGCCTGCCGATCATCATGCTCACCGCCCACGGACGCGAGGTGGAGCGCGAGAAGGGACTGGCGCTGGGCGCCGACGATTACATCACCAAACCCTTCTCCACCCAGGCGCTGGTCGACAAGGTCAAGGCGCTGCTCGCCGAGGTCTCCTGATGGCTCGACGTCTCTCCGGGCTGCCCCGCCGCCAGCGGTTGATCGGCCTCTGGCTGCTGCTCAGCGGCATCAGCGTCTTCGGCGGCGCCACCTTCGCCCTGTGGCTCGACACCCTCTTCCAACCCCAGGGACTGGCCCGCCTGGTGCTGTGGCTGGGCTGCTTCTCGGGCGGCGGCACTATCTTCCTGGTCGGCCTGCTGCTGGAGCGCCAGCTGTTCACCCCGCTGCGCCACCTGCAGGTGCAGCTCGCGCGCCTGGTGGCCAACCCCGACGCCCGGGAGGACTACCCCCCCGAGGGCTGGCTGCGGGCGCTGGGCCCCGATCTGGTGAGGGTGCGCGATGCCTGGCGGGCCGACCGCGGCCGCCTGGCCACTGCCCACGCCGAAGGCGCGCGCAGCGCCGCCCGCATCCGCCAGGAGCTCGAGACCCTGCTCCAGGTGCTCGACACCCCGCTGCTGCTTTGCGACCAGCACCGTCGGGTGCTGCTCTTCAACCAAGCGGCCGAGACACTCTTCGAGGATCATCACGGGCTGGGGCTGGGCAAGCGTCTCGAGAGCCTGCTGCCCGCCACCAGCCTCCAGGATGCCCTGGGCCAGCTGCCCCGTGACGGCTCGCCGCGGGAGGTGCTGGTGCCCTGTGACGAGCGCTGGCTGCGCGCCGTGCTGCGCCGGGTGCCCGGCAGCCATGGCGAGACCCTGCTCACCCTGAGCGATACCACCGCCGCCTGGACCAGCGAGATGGGTGCCCGCGCCGAGCTGCTCGACAGCCTGCCCCGCCTGCGCCGCCACAGCGCCAGCCTGACCAGCGCGGCCGATGCCCTGAGCTCCCTGGGCAATGCCTCGGGGGAGATGCGCCAGCGCCTCGAGCGGGTGATCGACGAAGAGAGCCAGTCCCTCGGCCAGGACATCGAGCAGCTCGCCGCCCTGGTGGAACAGATGCAGCACGAGGGCGAACGGCTGGTGCCGCTATGGTCCAACGACCTGTGGCAGGCCCTCAACGAGCGTCGCAACGGCCAGGTCACGGTGGTGCCGGTCGGCATGCCCGCCTGGTTCAAGGGCGACGCCACGGCGCTGCTGGTGCTGCTGGGCTCCCTGATCGACAGCCTCCAGCAGCAGCGCAGCCCGCAGGGTCTCGAGGGCGAAGTCTGCCTGGGCAATAAGCGGGTCTACCTGGACCTGATCTGGCGCGGGGCACCGCTCAGCGAGCGCCAGCTCACCGAGTGGCAGCAGCAGCGCCTCGACGACCTGCCGCTCTCGCCGCGGGTCGCCGACGTGCTGCGCCAGCATGCAAGCGACGCCTGGAGCCTGGCCGATGACGACGGCGTGCATGCCCGCCTGCGCCTGCCGCTGCCCGCCACCGAGCGGGTCGGGGCGCCGCGCCCGGCCACCGAGCCGCGTCCGGAGTTCCACGACTTCGGCATCGCCGAGCTGCCCCCGCCGGACGCCGAGCTCGCGGCCCGCCCGCTGCGGGCCCTGGAGGTAGTGGCCTTCGACACCGAGACCACCGGCCTGGAACTGCGGCGCGGCGACACCGTGATCAGCATCGGCGCCTGCCGGGTCGTCAACGCCCGGCTGCTGGCCAGCGAGGTGTTCGACATGCGGGTCGATCCCGGCAAGCCGATCCCCCCGGCCAGCACCGCGATCCACGGCATCACCGACGCCGACGTGGCGGGCGCCCCGCCGCTGCCGGTGGTGCTGCCGCGCTTTCGCGACTACGTGGGCGACGCGGTGATCCTCGCCCACAACGCCGCCTTCGACCTGCTCGCCCTGCAGCCGCCGGGGGCCGGCGTGACCCTCGACATGCCGGTGCTCGACACACTGCTGATCTCGCGGGCCCTGGATGCCAGCCTGGATGGCCACGACCTCGACAGCCTGGCCGAGCGCTACGGACTGAGTTTCCCGCCGGGCACGCGGCATACCGCCCTGGGCGACGCCCGGGTCACCGCCGAGCTGTGGCTGGCCCTGCTGCCACGCCTGGAGGCCCGCGGCATCGAGACCCTGGAGCAGGCGCTGGCCCTGCAGAACAGCGCCCTGACCAAGGAGGATGCCTGCGCCTCATGACCCCATTGGCCTGGCCCCAGCGGCGGTCGGCATGAAGACCCCGCGCCTCGGCGAACGGCTCACCGCGCTGGTGCTCGTGGCCACGCTGCTGTTCCCCCCCCCCGCTGGTGCTGCTCTTCGACCGGCCCGCCGGGGGGCCCTCCTGGCTGCCGCTCTACCTGTTCGTGGCCTGGGCCGTGGTGATCGCGCTGGCCGCCTGGCTGCTCGAGCACCCTTCGGGAGAGTGACGATGACGGAGACCGGGCGATGAGGACCGATGCCGTGGTGCTGAGCGTCGCCTTCGGCTACCTGGCGCTGCTCTTCGTGATCGCCGCCTGGGGCGACCGCCGCGCCGAGCAGGGCCGCTCGCTGATCGGCTCGCCGACGGTGTATGCCCTCTCCATCGCGGTCTACTGCACCGCCTGGACCTTCTACGGCAGCGTCGGCCGGGCCGCCCAGTATGGCCCCAGCTTCCTGCTCATCTACCTGGGCCCGACCCTGGCCATGCTGCTGGCGCCCTTCCTGATCCGCAAGATGGTGCGCATCGCCAGCGCCCAGCGCATCACCTCCATCGCCGACTTCATCAGCGCCCGCTACGGCAAGAGCTCGAGCCTCGGCGCCCTGGTGGCGCTGATCGCGCTGATCGGCATCACCCCCTACATCACCCTGCAGCTCAAGGCGATCACCGTCAGCCATGCGGTGCTGGTCAACTATCCCCAGGCGCCGGAGCTGAGCATCGCCGAGGAGGCGTTCTGGGTCGACAAGTCCTTCTGGGTCGCCCTGGTGCTGGCGGTGTTCATCATCCTCTTCGGTACCCGCCACCTGGACGCCAGCGAACGCCACGAGGGCATGGTGGCGGCCATCGCCTTCGAGTCGCTGATCAAGCTGCTCGCCTTCCTTACGGTGGGCCTGTTCGTGGTCTTCGGGCTCTTCCACGGCCCGGGCGACCTCTTCGCCCAGGTGGCGGCGAGCCCCGACCTGGTGGGGGCGATGGGGCTCGACGCCATTCCCGGCGGCGCCAGCGGCTGGATGGGTATGCTGGTGCTGGCCTTCCTGGCCTTCATCGCCCTGCCCCGCCAGTTCCAGGTGCTGGTGGTGGAGAACGTCGACGAACGCCACATCAAGCGCGCCACCTGGCTCTTTCCGCTCTACCTGCTGGCCATCAACCTGTTCGTGATCCCCATCGCCCTGGCCGGCATGCTGCTCTCCGCCGGCGACCCGGACAGCTACGTGCTGACCCTGCCGCTCTCGGCGGGCTTCGAGGGGCTGCCGCTGCTGGTCTTCATCGGCGGCCTGTCGGCGGCCACCAGCATGGTGATCGTGGAGACCATCGCGCTCTCCACCATGGTCAGCAACCAGCTGATCATGCCGCTGCTGCTGCGCACCCGGCGACTCCACCTGAGCAGCCGCGGCGAGCTGGCCGGCTGGCTGCTGGGCATTCGCCGGGTCGCCATCGTGCTGATCCTGCTGCTGGGTTACCTCTACCATGCCCTGATCGGCGACTCCTACAGCCTGGTGACCATCGGCCTGGTCTCCTTCGCCGCCGCCTGCCAGTTCGCCCCGGCGATGCTGATCGGCATGTACTGGCGCGGCGCCACCGGTCGCGGCGCCGCCCTGGGGCTGATCGCCGGCACCCTGATCTGGGCCTGGACCCTGCTGATCCCGGGCTTCGCCCAGTCGGGGTGGCTGGACGACGCCTTCCTGAGCGCGGGCCCCTTCGGCCTCGCGTGGCTGAGGCCCTACGCCCTGTTCGGCCTGGAGGGCTGGGACATCTACTCCCACTCCCTGCTGTGGAGCCTGACCGCCAACGTCGGCCTGCTGGTGGGCGTCTCGCTGTTCACCCGGCAGACCCCGCTGGAGCAGACCCAGGCGGCGCTGTTCACCGAGGCGATGCACCCGAGCCTGATGGAGACCTCGCTGTGGCACGGCCAGACCACCCGGGGCGAGCTGCGCTCCCTGCTCGACCGCTACCTGGGCGCCAACGCCACCGCCCGGGTCTTCACCGGCTATCCAGGCGAGGAACCCACCAACGACCAGCCGGCCCCGCCGGAGCTGATCGCCCGGGCCGAGCAGGCGCTCTCCGGGGCGCTGGGAAATGCCTCGGCTCGCGTGCTGATCAACTCCGTGGTGCGCGGCGAGGCGCTGGACCTGGAATCGATACTGAGCATCCTCGACACCACCTCGGAAACCCTGGAGGTCAACCGCCGCCTGGAGCAGAAGTCCGAGGAGCTGGCCCGGGCCAGCGAGGAGCTGCGCGCCGCCAACGAGCGCCTGCGCGAGCTGGATCGCCTCAAGGACGAGTTCGTGGCCATGGTCAGCCATGAGCTGCGCACCCCGCTCACCTCGATCCGCGCCTTCGCCGAGATCCTGCGCGACAGCGGCGACCTGCCCGAGGAGAAGCGGGTCCACTTCCTGAACGTGGTGGTCAAGGAGAGCCAGCGGCTGTCGCGGCTGATCGAGGAGATCCTCGACCTGGCTCGCCTTGAGAGCGGCCGGCTGACCCTCAACCCGCAGAAGCTGGACCTGGTGGAGCTGACCCGCCACAGCGTGGATGCCGTGCACCATATGCAGGAGAACCGCGGGGTGGCGCTGGGGGTACGCATCGAGGTCGAGACGGCGGCGGTGGTGGGCGACCCGGATCGCCTGGAGCAGGTGATCATCAACCTGCTGGACAACGCCGGCAAGTCCGCCGACGACGCTGACCCGCGGGTGCTACTGCGCCTAGCCCGCCACAAGAACCATTACCGCCTGGCGGTGGAGGACAACGGCCCCGGCATCGCCGACGACGAGCGCGAGCGGGTGTTCGAGAAGTTCCACCAGATCCAGCGCCCCGGCGAAAGCCCCGAGAAGAGCCGTGGGCGCCCGCGCGGCAGCGGCCTGGGGCTGCCCATCAGCCGCGGCATCGTCGCCCACCTGGGCGGCCGGCTGTGGGTCGAGGACGCCCCCACCCTGGGCGGCGCTTGCCTGATCATGGAGCTGCCCGAGGCGCCCAAGGCCTAACCTCGCCTGGCGCGACGCTTCAGGGCCCTGATCTGCTGCAGGTCATGGCGCAGCAGCAGGCGCTGGTCCTCGCCGAGGCGCGACAGGTCGACCCAGCCATCGGCGCCGCGTCCCGACCTGACGCCCCGGCACTGCTCCTCCAGCAGCAGCCCCTGCAGGCGCTCCAGCGCCGCGGTCAGGGCGCGACTGGTCTCGGCGGAAAGCGCCTCCTTCAGCACCAGCACCGCCAGCCGCTCCCGGGTGTCGACCTCGCGCACCCCATGGCGCAGCGAGAGCAAGCGGACGGCGGCCACCAGCGGCAGCACCGCCTGCTGCTTGAGGTTGATCGCCCGCTCATGGGGCGCCCCGTCGAGTGACCCCGAGAGTCGACCGAAGCGGTCCAGGGCCACCGGCAGCTCGTCGAGCAGCGCGCCCATCTCGTCCAGGAAGAGCCCGGCCTGGGGCATCAGCCGCGCCACGCGGTCGGCCAGTGCCTCCGCCAGCGTGCCCTCCCCATGCACGGCCCGGAAGTCGAGCAGGATGTTGGCCTGCTGCACCCGCTTGACCCGTCGCCCGGCGGTCCAGATAGCCAGCTGCTCGCTCCATTCCGAGAGCCGCTTGCGCCACATGGGCCAGCGCGCCATCACATGGCCGCTGCACAGCGGGATACCGGCCTGGTCCAGCCGGTCGGTGAAGCGCTCGCCCAGCACCTGGAAATAGCCGTCGACCTCGGTGTGGCGGCTGTCCGGATAGTCGGCAATGATCATGCCGTTGTCCTGGTCGGGGCCGAGCAGGCTCTCCTGGCGAGCCCCGGAGCCCATCACGATGACGCAGTAGGGCACCGGCGGCGTGCCCCACCCCTGTCCCTCCATCTCGCTCAGGGCCAGCTGGATGGCGCGCCGGTAGAGCCAGTCATTGTGGTCGCTGATCAGCTGGCTGATGCGCCAGGCGGGGAGGTCGAGGCGCATCAGCGCCTCCGCCAGGCGAGGCTGCCAGGCGTGGGCCTCGGGCAGGGTCGGCGCCGGGCCCAGCTCGGCAAGGGCGTCGCGCAGCGGGGCCAGCAGCGGCGGCAGCCGCGCAGGGTCGGGATGCTCCTCGTGGGCGAACAGCGAACGCCACGAGGAGGCACGGTGAAGCAGGCGCATGACGACTCCGGGCTGCGGAAATCGATCCAGTGTAGCGGCGCGCCCGCCGAGGCACACTTGGGCGAAAGGGGGATGGCGGGAGCGCCCCGCCACGCCGCCGTTATCGGTCAGCGGGGCCGGAACATCCCCTCGCCCACCTCGTCGATGAAGCGCTGCGCCTTGCTGACCATCAGCTGGTCGCAGGCCTCGCGGCCGGGCACCATGTCGGAGCGTTCGAAGCGGTGCTCCTGCACCTCGCCGTCCTCCCCGGGCTTGCGGATCCAGCCGCTGACCCGGTACTGGCCGCCCTGGTCGGCGGGCTCGGAGATGATCTGGTAGCCCTTGTAGGCCACCGGTTCGGCGGCCGGCGCGCTGCCCGGCGCCTTCTCGCCGCCGCCGAACAGCCCGGACAGCAATTTCTTCAGCATCTGAGATCCTCCCGAAACGATGACACCGGCATAAGCCGGTGTCGACACAGTAGTCACTTCAGGGAACACCTGATTTATGTCGCGAGCGAAGAGAGGTTGGCCGCCACCGGAGCGCAGAAACCGGAGCCTATGCGGTACTAGGTGAGGATTTCGAGCACCGCTGGCGGCCAAGATATCGAGCGCAGCAATAAATCAGCGTTTCCTTAGTCCTGCTTGCGGCCCTTGCCGGCAGCAATGCGCAGGCGCAGGGCGTTGAGCTTGATGAAGCCCTCGGCATCCTTCTGGTCGTAGGCGCCGGCGTCGTCCTCGAAGGTGGCGATGGACTCGTCGAACAGCGACTGCTCGGACTGGCGCCCCACCACGATGGCGTTGCCCTTGTAGAGCTTCATGCGCACCACGCCGGAGACGTTCTTCTGGGTCTCGTCGATGGCGGCCTGCAGCATGCGGCGCTCCGGGCTCCACCAGTAGCCGTTGTAGATCACCTTGGCGTACTTGGGCATCAGCTCGTCCTTGAGGTGGGCCTCCTCGCGGTCCAGGGTGATGGACTCGATGGCGCGGTGGGCCTTGAGCATGATGGTGCCGCCGGGCGTCTCGTAGCAGCCGCGGGACTTCATGCCCACGTAGCGGTTCTCGACGATGTCGAGACGGCCGATGCCGTTGTCGCCGCCCAGCTTGTTGAGGGTCTCGAGCACCTCATGGGGGCGCATCGGGGTGCCGTCGACGGCCACGATGTCACCCTTCTCAAAGGTCAGCTCCACGTAGGTGGGCACGTCCGGGGCGGTCTCCGGAGAGACGCTCCAGCGCCACATGTCCTCCTCGGCCTCGGCCCAGGGATCCTCGAGGATGCCGCCCTCGTAGGAGATGTGCAGCAGGTTGGCGTCCATGGAGTAGGGGGATTTCTTCTTCTTGGAGGAGAAGTCCACCGGGATGCTGTGCTCGTCGCAGTAGGCCATCAGCTTCTCGCGGGAGGTCAGGTCCCACTCGCGCCAGGGGGCGATCACCTTGACGCCGGGCTTGAGGGCATAGGCGCCCATCTCGAAGCGCACCTGGTCGTTGCCCTTGCCGGTGGCGCCGTGGGAGATGGCGTCGGCACCGGTCTGGTTGGCGATCTCGATCAGGCGCTTGGCGATCAGCGGGCGCGCAATGGAGGTGCCGAGCAGGTACTCGCCCTCATAGATGGTGTTGGCGCGGAACATCGGGTAGACGTAGTCGCGCACGAACTCCTCGCGCAGGTCCTCGATGTAGATCTCCTTCACGCCGAGGGCCTGGGCCTTGGCGCGCGCCGGCTCGACTTCCTCGCCCTGGCCGATGTCGGCGGTAAAGGTCACCACCTCGCAGTTGTAGGTCTCCTGCAACCACTTGACGATAACGGAGGTGTCCAGGCCACCGGAGTAGGCGAGCACGACCTTCTTGACATCGGACATTCGGGGCTCCTCGATGAAAGCTAGGGGGTTGGCATCAGGGGGGGCAGTATAGCGCGCCATTGGCACGGCGAATACCGGCCCCGGGACGCCCGGAAGCCAACCTGCTAGACTTGCGCGGATTCGCCCCGGGTCCCCGCGGGGCGGGGCGACCGAGACCGAAAGACGCAAGGAGAGGGTGCATGAGCGAGGCGATCGCCCGCGAGCTGCTGGCACAGCGATTCCGCAGCTTCCTGCCGGTGGTGGTGGACATGGAGACCGGCGGCTTCAATGCCGAGCGCAATGCGATCCTGGAGATCGCCGCCGTGACCCTGACCATGGACGCCCAGGGCTTCCTGCTGCCCGAAGCCACCTACGCCTTCCACGTGAAGCCTTTCGAGGGTGCCGACGTCGAGCAGTCGGCGCTGGACTTCACCGGGATCAGGCTCGATGACCCGCTGCGTCAGCAGGTGGCGCTCTCCGAGGCCGAGGCGCTCGGCGAGATCTTCCGCCCGGTGCGCAAGGCGATCAAGGCACACGGCTGCACCCGCGCCGTGCTGGTCGGCCACAATGCGGCCTTCGACCACGGCTTCCTGAATGCCGCCGTCAACCGCTGCGGCATCAAGCGCAACCCCTTCCACCCCTTCTCCAGCTTCGACACCGCCTCGCTGGCCGGCCTTATCTACGGCCAGACGGTGCTGGCCAGGGCCTGTCGCGCCGCCGGCATCCCCTTCGACAACGGTGAGGCCCACTCGGCGCGCTACGATACCGAACGCACCGCCGAGCTGTTCTGCGCCATGGTCAATCGCTACAAGGAGCTGGGCGGCTGGTCCCAGGCCCAGCGCGAACAGGGGATGGACGAGGTGCCGTAGGCGGCAGCCGGCATGATGCGATCAGACGCATAAACAGGGAACCCCGCCGGCAATGCCGACGGGGTTCCATGACGCCAGCTGGTGGCTCGACGCTGTCGCTGCTGCCTCGAGGGCTCAGGCGTCGTGCTGGTGCTTGGCGGCGGTTTCCTTGATCAGCTTCTCGAGCTCGCCGCTCTGGTGCATCTCCACCACGATGTCACAGCCGCCGACCAGCTCGCCCTCGACCCACAGCTGGGGGAAGGTGGGCCAGTTGGCAAACTTGGGCAGCTCGGCGCGGATATCCGGGTTGTCCAGGATATTGACGAAGGCGAAGCGCTCGCCGCAGGCCATCAGCGCCTGGACGGTCTGGGCGGAGAAGCCACACTGGGGCAGCTGAGGCGTGCCCTTCATGTAGATCAGGATGGGGTTTTCGCCGATCTGGCGCTGGATATTCTCGAGGGTGGTGCTCATGGCGTCTCCCTATGGATGTCACGGATGACAGAGGTCGCGGATGGCGGCGCGGGGTTAATACCCGAGCTCGACGGTAGGTCTTGGTGATCGCCCATTCTACTGATACGACGCGCGTTGCGCATCCCCCAGCGCCTGGCTAGGATGGTCGTTTTTTCCCGTGGAGCACGCCCAATGGCCACCCGCCACTTCCTGACCCTGCTGGACCTGAGCCAGGATGAGCTGCACTACCTCATCCAGCGCGCCATCACCATCAAGAACGAGCTGAAGGCCCAGGGGCCCCGCTACACCCCCCTGCCCAACCGCACCATGGCGATGATCTTCGAGAAGTCCTCGACCCGTACCCGGGTCTCCTTCGAAACCGCCATGGCACACTTCGGTGGCCACGCCCTCTTCCTCTCCCCCCGCGACACCCAACTGGGTCGCGGCGAGCCCATCGGCGACACCGCCCGAGTGCTCTCGGAGATGGTCGACATCGTGATGATCCGCACCTTCTCCCATCAAGGGCTGGAGGCGTATGCCGCGGCCAGCTCGGTGCCGGTGATCAACGCGCTGACCGACGACTACCATCCCTGCCAGCTGCTGGCCGACGTGATGACCTGGACCGAGCTGCGCGGCAGCGTCAAGGGCAAGACGGCGGTCTGGATCGGCGACGGCAACAACATGTGCCACTCCTGGATCAACGCCGCGCGTCAGTTCGACTTCCAGCTGCGCATCTGCTGCCCGGCGGGCTACGAGCCGCGCCAGGATATCCTCGAGGCCGCCGGCGACCGGGTGACGATCCTGCGCGACCCCAATGATGCCGTGGTCGACGCCGACCTGGTCACCACCGACGTGTGGGCCTCCATGGGCCAGGAGGAGGAGCAGGCCAAGCGCGAGGCAGACTTCGCCGGCTTCCAGGTGACCGAGGCGCTGCTCGACCGCGCCAGGGCCGACGCCCTCTTCCTGCACTGCCTGCCCGCCCACCGCGGCGAGGAGATCAGCGAGACCCTGCTCGACGACCCGCGCGCCGTGGTCTGGCAGGAAGCCGGCAACCGCCTGCATGCCCAGAAGGCTCTGATCGAGTTCCTGCTGCTCGGTCGCGTCGACGGCTGATCTTCCCGGGGCCCTGCGACGCTCCACCGCAGCGCCCCGGGCCCATCACCATCCTAGAACCCGTCGACTTAGACCTTTGTATAACCACGACCTTGGTAGTATAATGCGCCGCAGCACACCCCCTGATTGACAGGAAATGCGGCCCATGATGATCGACGCTTCCCCCATCGCCTCCATGCAGCGCAGCCTGCGCCAGTGCCTCTCCAACATGGCGGCCCTGCTCTACCACCATGGTCACGTGCTGGAAACCGTCTCCATCCCCCATCGCGGCCTCGACCGCCAGGATGTGGCAGACCTCTCCCGCTCTTCCAGCGAATGGCAGACCTGCGAAAAGGTCCTGGTCAACAGCGAGGCGGCCTCCTGGAACGAGCACAACCGATTGGTGCTCACTCCCCTCGGCCGCGAGCTGCTGTTCGACATGTTCGGTGAAGGCGCCGCCGACTGCGCCTGAGCCCTGACCGCCAGTGACCCCAGAAGCCCCGCCCGGCATCGCCGCGGCGGGGCTTTTGCATCGGGAAACGCCCCCGCGGCGACGGCCGCGGCCGCGGCAACAACAACGCACCTACACCTGCCGAACGCGCGGACGCCTGCCGCACACAGGCCAAAGAAAAACCCCCTGACGCCGGGCGCCAGGGGGGTTTTCATGGTGTCTTGCTGGTGGAGCCTAGCGGGATCGAACCGCTGACCTCAACACTGCCAGTGTTGCGCTCTCCCAGCTGAGCTAAGGCCCCACATCGTCTCGCCTTGCGAGAACGAGGCAGATATTACGCGCTGATACCGGGTTCGTCAACCCCCTCCATCTCTCCCCCGAAGGATGCTTTCCACCTGCACCGAAGTTGTGCCACTCTTTGGCATGAGACACCTCGTCTCTCCCCACCTTTTCCCTACCAGCCCATTCGCTCAGGAGCCGCCGCCTTGATCCGGGTACTGATTGCCGATGACCATCACCTGGTGAGGACCAGCATCGCCCACCTGCTGAACGCCGAGGAAGACCTCAGCGTGGTCGGCGAGGCCTCCGACGGCGAGACCGCCATCGCCGAGACCCGCCGCCTCTCCCCCGACGTGGTGCTGATGGATATCCGCATGCCGGGGATCGGCGGCCTGGAGGCCACCCGCAAGATCCACCGCACCCAGCCCGACACCCGCGTGCTGGTGCTGACCGCCTGGCTCGAGGAGGCCTTCGCCCAGCGACTGCTGGACGCCGGCGCCTTCGGCTTCCTGAGCAAGGACTGCCAGCACGAGGAGATGGTGGCGGCCATCCGCGGCGTCTTCCACGGCCAGCGCTACGTCAGCCCGGAGGTCGCCCAGCGGCTGGTGCTGTCGCGCATCGATGCCGCCGACAACCCCTTCGACCAGCTCTCCCAGCGCGAGATGCAGGTGGCGATGATGATCGTCAACTGCCAGAAGGTGGCCGATATCTCCGACCGGCTCTTCCTCAGTCCCAAGACGGTGAACACCTACCGCTACCGCATCTTCGACAAGCTGGGCGTACAGACCGACGTCGAGCTTACCCACCTGGGGCTGCGCCATGGCCTGGTGGAGGGCTTCGCCAGCGTGGAGTGAGCCGCCCCGGCCTGCCGTCCGGCCTGATCTGCTAGGATGGCACTCCCGTCCGCGACCGCACCGCCTTCATGAGCTTCGATCATCGCCACTTCCTCGGCACCGTCAGCGAATCCCCGGGCGTCTACCGCATGCTGGATGCCCGGGGCGAGACCCTGTATGTCGGCAAGGCCCGACGCCTCAAGGCGCGCCTGGCCAGCTATTTCCGTGGCGCCCTGAACGCCAAGACCCAGGCCCTGGTCTCGCGCATCGCCGACATCCAGGTCACGGTGACCAACAGCGAAACCGAGGCGCTGCTGCTGGAGCAGACCCTGATCAAGGAGCTGCGCCCGCCCTACAACATCCTGCTGCGCGACGACAAGTCCTATCCCTTCGTCTTCGTCACCGACCGCCACCCCTTCCCGGCGCTGGAGTACAAGCGTGCCCGGGCGCGCCGCGACGACGGCCGCTACCTGGGCCCCTACCCCAGCAGCCTGGCGGTACGCGAGAGCCTCTCGCTGATGCAGAAGATCTTCCGCATCCGCAACTGCGAGGACAGCGTCTTCGCCCACCGCACGAGGCCCTGCCTGCAATATCAGATCGAGCGCTGCAGCGGCCCCTGCGTGGGCCTGATCGGCGAGGCGGAGTACCGGCGCGACCTGGAACACGCCGTGCAGTGCCTGGAGGGCAGAAGCGAGCAGGTGACCGGCGAGCTCACCGCGGCCATGGAGGCGGCCAGCCAGGCGCTGGCCTTCGAGGAGGCCGCCCGGCTGCGCGACCAGATCCAGCAGCTGCGCCAGCTCCAGCAGCGCCAGTTCGTCGATACCGGCGACGGCGATGCCGACATCTTCGCCCTGGCCACCCGCCCCGGCGCGCTGTGCATCTCGGTGCTCAGCGTGCGTCACGGGCGGCTGCTGGGGGCGCGCCACCATGCCCCCGCCAACGGGCTCGACCTGCCCGCCGAGGAGCTGCTCGCGGAATTTCTCAGCCAGTACTACCTGGGCCAGGACAACGAGATTCCCCGCGAGCTGATCACCAGCCACCCCCTGGCGGATCGTGCGCTGATCGAGGCGGCGCTCGGCGAGCGCGCCGGCCGGCGCGTGCGGCTCACCGATCGGGTGCGCGGCCACCGCGCGCAGTGGCAGTCCCTGGCCGTGACCAACGCCGAGCAGCAGCTCGCCAGCCAGCTGGCCAGCCAGGCCCAGCTCACGCGGCGGTTCGCGTCGCTGCGCGAGGTGCTGGGCCTGGCCGAGACCCCTGCTCGCCTGGAGTGCTTCGACATCAGCCACAGCCACGGCGAGGCCACCGTGGCCTCCTGCGTGGTGTTCGACCAGAACGGCCCGCGCAAGTCCGACTATCGCCGCTTCAATATCGAGGGAGTGGCCGCCGGCGACGACTACGCCGCCATGCGCCAGGCGCTGACCCGACGCTTCCGCCGACTCACGGACGGCGAGGGGGAGCGCCCCGACGTGCTGCTGGTGGACGGCGGCAAGGGCCAGCTCAACCTGGCCCGGGAGGTCTTTGCCGAGCTCGGGGTCAGCGGCATCGCCCTGGTCGGCGTCGCCAAGGGCACCACCCGCAAGGCGGGCCTGGAGACCCTGTTCCTCGAGACCGCAGATCGGAGCCTGGACATGGATCCGGCCTCGCCGGCCCTGCACCTGATCCAGCACGTGCGCGACGAGGCGCACCGTTTCGCCATCACCGGCCATCGCACACGCCGCGACAAGGCGCGCCGCACCTCCACCCTGGAAGGCATCCCCGGCGTCGGGCCCAAGCGCCGCCGCGAGCTGCTGCGCTTCTTCGGCGGGCTGCAGGGGGTCAAGCAGGCCAGCCGCGAGGAGCTGGCGCGGGCGCCAGGCATCAGCGCCACCCTGGCCGAGGCGATTCATCGCGCCCTGCATGGATGAAGTCCGCCAAGGGGGATAGAATGAGCGGGCGCTCGGCACCACCCACCGGCAAGGACAGCGTCAAGCAATGAACATCCCGAATCTCCTCACCCTCGCCCGTATCGGCTTCATTCCGCTGCTGGTGGTGTTCTTCTACCTGCCCTTCTCGTGGAGCATGCCGCTGGCCGCCGGCCTGTTTGCCCTGGCCTCGATCACCGACTGGCTCGACGGCTACCTGGCCCGGCGCTGGGACCAGGCCACCCCCTTCGGCGCCTTCCTCGACCCGGTGGCCGACAAGCTGATGGTGGCCGTGGCCCTGGCGCTGATGATCGAACGCTACGAGGCGGTCTGGCTCACCCTGCCGGCGCTGGTGATCATCGGCCGCGAAATCGTCATCTCGGCGCTGCGCGAGTGGATGGCGGAGATGGGCAAGCGCGGCAAGGTCGCGGTCTCCTGGATCGGCAAGGTGAAGACCACCCTGCAGATGGTCGCCATCTTCCTGCTGCTGGCCTTCGCCCCGGGCACTCCCATCGCCCATCTCGCCGTGGCCACCCTCTACGTGGCGGCCGTGCTGACCCTGTGGTCCATGGTGCTCTACCTGCGCGCCGCCTGGCCGCACCTCAGCGATTCCATGTGAGGGAGTGCAAAAGCGTTTGACAGTCACCGACTTATCCGTATAATTCGCTCTCGAGTCAGGCGGGAATAGCTCAGTGGTAGAGCACAACCTTGCCAAGGTTGGGGTCGCGAGTTCGAATCTCGTTTCCCGCTCCACCTCCCTTCGGGAGGTGAACATCTGACTCGGTGAGGCTGGATGGCAGAGTGGTCATGCAGCGGACTGCAACTCCGTGTACGCCGGTTCGATTCCGACTCCAGCCTCCATTTCCCCCTTTTTCTGCTCGACACCGTGCCGCCCGGATGGCGAAATTGGTAGACGCAAGGGACTTAAAATCCCTCGGTGGCGACACCGTGCCGGTTCGAGCCCGGCTCCGGGCACCAGTCTCTCCGTCCTTCGCCTGGACCGACACCCAAGCGGCGCACCAGCGGGGCCTTGCCTCATGAACCTGCCGCCCCTGCGCGACCCCTTCTTTACCTATCGTTTTCGCCGCCGCCTGCATGTGGTGCGCGTGCTTCTGGCCCTGACGATCACCTTCGTCATCATCCGCCTGTTCGAGATCCCCCACTCCAGCTGGGCGCTGGTCAGCACCGTGATGGTGATGGGCAACCTGCCGCATATCGGAGGCGTGCTCGACAAGGGCCGCCAGCGACTGCTGGGTACCGTGCTCGGCGCGGCCAGCGGGCTCGCGCTGATCCTCTTTCCGC
The DNA here is from genome assembly GCF_030704205.1 of Halomonas alkalicola. Classification (NCBI taxonomy): domain Bacteria; kingdom Pseudomonadati; phylum Pseudomonadota; class Gammaproteobacteria; order Oceanospirillales; family Halomonadaceae; genus Halomonas; species Halomonas alkalicola. The sequence continues at coordinate 539,165 of NZ_CP131913.1, forward strand.
CCGCCGCTCCCCTGCTGATTCCCGCCGGCAGCCTGGTCGCCATCGGCGTCGCCACCTGGCTCACCTTCGGCAATCGCCACGGCTACAGCGGCCTGATGTTTGCCATCAGCCTGCTGCTGGTGGTCGGCGACGGCAGCCACGACCTGGGCATCGGCCTGTGGCGCGCCTTCGACGTGCTGCTCGGGACCCTGGTGGGCATCACCGTCACCGTACTCGTGCTGCCCCAGAAGGCCACCGACATGATGCGCTTCATGCTGGCCGAGAACCTCGACCGCATGGCGCGCCTGTTCCATGCTCACACCACCGCCGCGGCCGCCCTGGACGTGGATACCCGCGCCCTGCTCAAGGCCACCAGCTCCGCCCTGGTCAAGCAGCGCGGCCTGGTCGATGCCATCCATCGCGAGCGCCGGCTCACCCGCGACGAACTCGACGACGTCATCTCCCTGCAGCGCCGAATGCTCTCCACCATCGAGCTGCTGCTGGAGACCCACTGGACCACCCGGGAGGGCCACGACCGCATCGAGGCCATGACGGGACTGCGCGAGGAGCAACACCGGCTGGCCCGGGAGCTCGGCACCCTCGCCTTCCAGGTACGCACTGGCCAGCCCATCGCGGTCACGGTGAGCCCCTTCAACCTGCAGCGACACGCCGAGCTGGCCACCACCGCGGTGAGCGATGAGGGACGCACCCTCTTCAGCCCCAGCGGCTATCTGTGGCTAAATCGCGAGCTGGCCCGCGTCACCGGCGACCTGGTCGCCTGCCTCGGCGGCCTGACCCGGCTTCCCAGCCGCCGCCTGCATCGCGCCTCCGGGCGCAAGTGGGCACCCCGCGACACCGCCGCCACCGACAAAGGAACGCAAGATGACCCACGGCAATCATGATGTGCTGATCATCGGTGGCGGCGTTGCCGGCCTGGTGCTGGCCCTGGAGGTCGCCGAGCGACGGCGGGTCACCCTGCTGCGCCCGGCCAGCGACGACCAGGGGGCCAGCCGCTGGGCCCAGGGCGGGATCGCCGCGGTGCTCTCGCCAAGCGATGACTTCGATGCCCACGTGGCCGACACCCTGGTGGCCGGCGACGGCCTCTGCGACGAGGCCGCCGTGCGCTTCACCGTCGAGCAGGGGCCTGCCGCCATCGCGCGACTGCTGGCCCTCGGCGTGCCCTTCACCCCGGACCCCAGCCCCGAGGCCACCTACCCCTACCACCTGACCCGGGAGGGCGGCCACGGCGCCCGGCGCATCATCCACGCCGCCGATGCCACAGGTCTGGCGGTGATGGAGACCCTCAAGGCCCATGTGACCGCACATCCTGCCATCCAGGTGCTGGACGACCTCACCGCCATCGGCCTGATCGGCGACACCGCCGGGGCCTGCCGCGGGGCGCGCTGCCTGGATGGCCAGGGCCGGCTGCACGAACTGCTGGCCGCGGACACAGTGCTGGCCACCGGCGGCGCCAGCGGGCTATACCGCCATACCACCAGCCCCCACCCGGCCAGCGGCGAAGGCATGCTGATGGCGGCAGAGCTGGGGGCGGAACTGATGAACCTGGAGTTCCAGCAGTTCCACCCGACCTGCCTCTATGATCCCGACGGCAGCCCCTTCCTGATCAGCGAGGCGGTGCGCGGCGAAGGTGGACGGCTGCTGAACGTCAACGGCGAGCGCTTCATGCCCGCCCTGGACCCGCGCGCCGAACTGGCGCCGCGCGATATCGTCGCCCGGGCCATCGATGCCGAGATGCAGCGCACCGGCAGCGACCACGTGCTGCTCGATATCCGCCACCTGGGCGAGGCGGCGATCAGCCACCACTTCCCCACCATCCATGCCCACTGCGCCAGCCGCGGCCTGGACATCGCCCGGGAGCCGATCCCGGTGGTCCCCGCCGCGCACTACAGCTGCGGGGGACTGGCCACCGACCTGGCCGGGGCCACCACGGTGCCGAACCTCCACGCCATCGGCGAGGTGGCCTGCACCGGGCTGCACGGCGCCAACCGCATGGCCAGCAACTCGCTGCTGGAGTGCCTGGTGTTCGCCCGCAGCTGTGGCGCCGCACTGCTTCGGGACGCACCCCCTGGCGCGTCGGCTCAGGCCGCGCCCCTGGTGCCGCTCCCGGACAGCGGCGACAGGCTGGCCGATCCCCAGGTGCTGTCCAGCATCCGCGAGCGGATGCGCCAGATGATGAGCGCGCGGGTGGCGATCGTGCGCCATGATGCCGGGCTGGACGAGGCCGCCGAGACCCTGGAGGCACTGCAGCGGGAACTCGCCCCGCTGGTGGCTGCCTGCGCCCCCACGGTCACCCTGGCCAGCCTGTGGCAGGCCTTGCGCCTGGCGCGGCTGACCGTGGCCAGCGCCCGTGCCCGCCGCGAATCTCGCGGCCTGCACTACAACCCGGGCTGCCCCGGCCACGCCCCGGGGACCGCGCAGCCCTCGCGGGTCCATCTCGCGGACCTCGACTGACGGCCTCCTGCCTAGCGCTGCTGGATCAATAGGCGACGCAGCCGCCATAGCGAGGCGGCGTCACTGCTGTCCGGCCACAGCCATAGCCGTCGGCCGTTGAGGCGCAGGCCAATCAGCCAGGGGCCGAGATAGTCGCACTCGAGGGAAGCCGGGCGCCAGGGCGCCTCGCCGTGCTGACGCCACTCCCAGCGCAGACTGCCGGCCCGCGGGCCGCCATCGCCGGGCACCAGGGCACGCAGCTCGCCACGCACCCGCCGCCGTGCGGCGTCGAGGACGACGCCCGGCATCGCGACAGCGACCAGGGCGGCCAGCCAGGCCGGGGCATGCAGAAACGCCATGCCGACCACCGCAGCGGCCAGCAGGGCGTGAAGGAGGAGGGAGAGCCTAGACGGGACGATGCCCAATGCTGTCGGCGCTTTCGGCATGCTCGACGATCAGCTGCACTATGCGGCGGCGGTCCGGGTCCTCCGGCCAGTCGCGGCGCATCAACCACATGAACAGGTCCTGGTCCTCCTCGTCGATCAGCTGCCGGAAGGCCAGCTGATCCGCCTCGTCGAGGCTGTCGTAGCGCTGCTCGAGGAAGGGCACCAGCAGCAGGTCCAGCTCCCACATGCCGCGACGGGAGTGCCAATAGAGCCGCTTGCGCAGTGCCGCTTCCTGGGGTGATTGCTCGTTCAACGTCGACCTCGCCTGTCCGGTGGGATGTGTCACCACAGTATACCCGACCCCCCCGCGAACGGCAGCCGCCAGCCGCGCCATCTGCCAATGGTCGTAGTGCGTTGTTTTATCACAACTTGCCGAGTATGCTTTGGAGAAACAACAGCGCCAGGCGGGCCGGCTCTTTCGCCCACCGCACAGGGAGAACGTCGATGACCAAGTCCGAGTTGATCGAGCAGATCGCCGCACGGCAGCCGGAGCTGTCGATCAAGGAAGTCGAGGCTGCCGTGCGCCTCATCCTCGACGACATCACCGACACCCTGGCCGAAGGGGGCCGCGTCGAGATTCGCGGCTTCGGCAGCTTCTCGCTGCACTACCGGGAGCCCCGGGTCGGCCGCAACCCCAAGACCGGCGAACCGGTCGCGCTGGAAGGCAAGTTCGTGCCACACTTCAAGCCAGGCAAGGAGCTGCGCGAGCAGGTAGACGCCAGCCGCGCCCTGGGCTACTGATCGGCTCCGGTCACCCACACCATGATTACCGGCACCACCATTACAGGGGACACAAGCGCATGCGTTGGCTAAAAGGCCTGATCCTGGCCGTCATTCTGCTGGTCGTCCTGCTGGTCGGCATTCTCTTCGCCGTGAACAACCAGCAGGCCCTTCCGCTCAACCTGATCTGGCTCGAGCTCCCCGCGGCCTCGCTGTCCGTCTGGCTGCTCGCCTCCCTGGCGGTCGGGGTGCTGCTCGGCATGCTGGCCATGAGCGGCGTCTACCTGCGCCTGCGCACCCTGCTGACCCGCGCCCAGCGCCACAACCAGCAGCAGCGCAAGGAGCTCGATCGACTGCGCGTTCAGGAGCTCAAGGAACTCCCCTAAATGCCCGACGCCCTGCTGCTGACGCTGTTGTTGGCAGCGGTCGCCATCGGCTGGTGGCTCGGCCGCCGCGAACGCAGCAAGCCCTCCGATCCCGCGCCATCATCCGGGCTGGCGCAGGATTATTTCGTGGGGCTCAACTACCTGCTCAATGACCAGCAGGATCGCGCCATCGAGACCTTCGTGGCGGCACTCGAGGTCAACAGCGAGACCATCGACACCCATATCACCCTGGGCAACCTGTTTCGCGCCCGCGGCGAGGCGGACCGGGCGGTGAAGATCCATCAGAACCTGCTCGCCCGGCCGACGCTCTCCGTCGCCCAGGGAGAGCGCGTGCAGCTGGAGCTGGCGCGCGACTTCCTGGCGCTGGGGCTGCTGGACCGCGCCGAGCGGCTGCTGCATACCCTGGTGCGCGACTCCCAGGACGAGGAGCGGCGCCTGTCGGCCAAGCGCCTGCTCACGGATCTGCTGGAGCGCGAGGGAGAGTGGCAGGCGGCACTCGAGGTAGCCCAGCCCCAGCTGATACGCCAGAGCGATGACATCCGCCGCGCCGCCGCCCACTGGCTCTGCCAGCTGGCCGAGCAGGAGCGCTTCGAGGCCAGCCCCGGCCTCGCCCGCAAGCACCTGCGCCGGGCGCTGGCCATCGACCCCCGCTGCGTGCGCGCCAACCTGCTGCTGGCCGCCATGGAGCACGACACCGGCCACTACCGCCAGGAGATTCGCCTGCTCGACCGCATCCCCGGCCAGGATGCCGCCTTCACCCCCACCCTGCTGCCTCCCCTGGCCGCCGCCTATCGGCTGCTCGACGACGAGGACGGGCTGGTTCGCCACCTGCAGCAGCTGGTGGAGCGCACGCCCTACACCAGCGTGATTATCCTGCTGGCCGAGACGGTGCGCCACCGGGATGGCCTGCAGGCCGCCATCGACCTGGTCAGCGAACAGCTCAACCGCGAACCCAGCCTGGGCGCGCTGGACTACCTGATCGACCTCTACCGCCAGCTCAGCGTGGGCGAGCCCCTGGCGCAGCTCCAGCTGCTGCAGCGTCACACCCACACGCTGCTGGAGGCCCTGCCCCGCCACCGCTGCCGGCGCTGTGGCCACGCCGGCGAGCAGCTTCACTGGCAGTGCCCGCGCTGCCGCAGCTGGGGCACCACCAAGCCGATCACCGGCATCGAGGGCGAGTAGCCCGACCTCAGCCGGCGGCCAGCTCGGCCTCGATGGCCGCCAGCGCCGCCATGGGATCATCGGCCTGGGTCACCGGACGCCCTACCACCAGGTGGGTGCTGCCCGCCGCCATGGCGTCACGCGGGGTCATGACGCGACGCTGGTCGCCGGCCACCGCGAAGCTCGGGCGGATGCCCGGGGTGACCTTGAGGAATGACTCGCCACACAGCTCACGCAGCCGCGCAGCCTCCTGGGCCGAGCACACCACCCCGTCCATGCCGCTCTGGCTGGCCAGCATCGCCAGGCGCTCCACCTGCTCCGCCGGGGTGACGCCGACCCCCACCTCGGCCAGGTCCTCGGCCTCCATGCTGGTCAGCACTGTCACCGCGATCAGGTGGGTGGAGAGCCCGTGGCGCTGAAGCCGCTCCCTGGCCGCCTCCATCATGCGACGACCGCCGCCGGCATGGACGTTGACCATCCACACGCCCTGCTCCGCCGCCGCCTGAACGGCGCCGGCCACGGTGTTGGGAATGTCGTGAAACTTGAGATCCAGGAACACCTCGAAGCCGCGACCATGCAGCGCCTCCACCACGTCGGGGCCGCTGCGGGTGAACAGCTCCTTGCCCACCTTCAGGCGGCAGCGGGCCGGATCGAGGCGATCGGCCATGCACAGGGCGGCATCCAGGGAGGCATAGTCGAGAGCGATGATCAGGGGCGAATCGGTAGACACGGGCCGGGCTCCAGGCAAGGGACAGATGAGCGACATTATATCAGCCCGAACCACCAACTCGCGTAGGAGATCGCCCCGCGGTGCGTCTCCCCGGGAGCCCTCCAGCGAAGCGCGTGGCTACCCCTCGCTGCCGGCCCTGGCCTACGTCGGCTGGCGGCACCCGCTGACGATAGAGGCCCCGGGCGCCCGCTAGCTTGAAGAGTGCCCCGACGCAGAGGGCTCCGGGTGAGCGGCACGACCCAAGGTCCAGGAAGAAGACACCGTCGACGGCGACAACCAGCAACAGGCATCACCCAGAACAGTGAGAACATGAGGAGACGATCATGAAGGGAGTGACACGCAACGCACTGGCCGGGGCACTGCTCGCCCTGCTGCTCGGCCTGGCACCGCTCGGTGCCGTGGCGCAGGAGATGGCGCCGATCAACGTCAACACCGCCGACGCGGAGCTGCTCAGCGAACTGCCGGGGATCGGGCCGGCCAAGGCGGCCGCCATCATCGAGGAGCGCGAGGCCAACGGGCCCTTCGAGAGTGCCGAGGACCTGACGCGGGTCAGCGGCATCGGCGCCGGCACCGTCGCCAACCTGGAGGACCAGGTCAGCTTCTGAACCGGCCGGAAGCGCAGCGGCCGCCGGGAAGATCCCGGCGGCCGCTCGATTTTACGACAGCAGGCGTTAAAGGGAAGCACTGATTTATGTCGCGAGCGATGAGAGGCTGACCGCCGCCGGAACGGAAAAACCGGAGTTTACACGGCAGTAAATGAGGATTTTGACCGGGCTGGCGCGCCAGTACCGCCGGCGGTCAGGATATCGAGCGCAGCAATAAATCAGTGTTTCCCTAGGGAGCGTTAACAATTAGGCCAGCCATATGACGGCGGATACAAGGTTGAGTAGCGACTGGTAGTTTCTCGCCAGTCGCTCATAGCGTGTTGCCAGCCGCCTGAACTGCTTGATTTTCTGGAAGAACCTTTCTACCAGGTTGCGATCCTTGTAACAGTGCCAATCTATCTCGGGGCATTCCAAGCGATTCTTTCTCGGCGGAATCACCGGCTCGGCGCCCACCGCTCGAATGATGTCCCTCAAAGCGGTGGAATCATACCCCTTGTCGCCAAGCACCGCCGCTGGAGAAAAGCCCGCCAGTAACGCTGGGGCGGCTCCGTACTCAGACGCTTGGCCCGGTGTGAGGATTAGCCGTACCGGGTTGCCGAGGGCATCGACCGCCGCGTGGATCTTGGTGCTCAATCCCCCACGCGATTTCCCCATGGCTTCGGTGCTCTGAGCCGTTTTTTTGCCGCCCCATGCTGATGAACTTTGACGATACTGCCATCTATCATCAGCTGCTCCATGTCGGGATCATCGGCTAATGTGTCGATAACCTGCTGCCAGACCCCCTTCTTAGACCACCGGTTATAGCGCATGTAGACAGTGTGCCAGCGACCGAAGGCGTCGGGCAGATCACGCCAGGGAGCGCCTGTCCGGGCGATCCACAGGACGGCTTCCACGAACAAGCGATTGTCCTTGGCCGTCACCCCGCGATCTGAAGCTTTGCCGGGGAGCATGTGCTCGATGCGCTCCCATTGGTCATCACGTAGCATTAGCCGAGGCATAGATCACCGAAAAATGCTGATATTCTAAATCAGCCCGATCTCCATCAGCAATTGTTAACGCACCCTAGAGGCGCAGGCCGCCGTCGCACTCAATGACCCGCCCGGTGAAGTAGGCATTCTCGAAAATGAAGGCCACGCTCTGGGCGATGTCCTCCGGCTGGCCCAGGCGGCCCAGGGGCACACCGGAGGTCAGCTTCTCCAGCATGTCCTGGCGCATGGAGGCGGTCATGTCGGTCTCGATGAAGCCCGGGGCCACACAGCCGGTGCGAATGCCGTAACGAGAAAGCTCCTTGGCCCAGGTGGTGGTCAGCGCGACGACCGCCGCCTTGCAGGCCGCGTAGTTGCTCTGCCCCATGTTGCCGGCCCGGGAGATGCTGGAGATATTGACGATCACCCCCTCGTTGCCCGCCTCGATCATCTGGCTGGCCGCCTCGCGGCCGCACAGGAAGACACCGGTCAGGTTGACGTCCATCACGGCCTGCCAGCTCTCAAGCGACATCACCTTCTCGACCCTGCCCTCCTTCGCCTTCACCAGCAGGGCGTCGCGCAGGATGCCGGCGTTGTTGACCAGGCCGCTCACCGGCCCCAGGGAGGCGGCGATATCCCCGAAGGCCTGCTTCACCGACGTCTCGTCGGCCACGTTGGCCACGAAGCCACGGGCCTCGATGCCCGCCTGGTGCAGCCGGGACACGGCATCGTCCAGGGTGGCGGCATCGGTATCGATCAGCGCCAGACGGGCGCCTCGACTGCCCAGCAGCTGGGCCATGGCCAGGCCGAGGCCGCGGGCGCCACCGGTAATGGCAATCACTGAGCTATCGAGTTTCATCGTCAATCCTCCAGGGGATGGGGCGATTCAGGGCCGACCTGGCGGCAGAGTCCTGGACATCGCTCTTTTGGGGTACAAGTAAGGTAGCAGAGTTTGTGCGGCGCACCATAGCGCTATCGATATGACAATCTATGCGGTCTGGCACCGCCGAGGCGAGCAATGCGCGTCAACGCTTGAGTTCTCGCGAAGCGCCCCCATCATTTGCGCAATTGACCCTCGCGGAGTTCCCATGCCCTTTCTGCTTGCCTTTACCCTCTTCGCCCTGCTCGACTTCGTCATCCTCTTCTCGGTAGGCAGCCAGATCGGCCTGCTCACCACCCTGCTGATGGTGCTGGCCACCGGTTTCATCGGCCTGCACCTGATTCGCCGTGAAGGGGCCGCCACCTTCGCCCGTGCCCGGGAGCGCCTGGAGCGCGGCGAGGTCCCCTCCGGCGAGCTGCTTACCGGCGCCGCGCTGATCTTCGGCGGCGCCCTGCTGATGGCTCCCGGGTTCGTCTCCGACGCCCTGGGGTTCCTGTGCCTGATTCCCGACGCGCGCCGCCTGCTGGGCAAGCTGCTGGCCCGGCTCGGGGTGCGCGCCCAGGGCATCCACGTGGGCGGCGGCTTCGGGTCCGGCCCCCGCCAAGGCCCCGCCGATGACTGGCGGCAGGCCTCGGGCGAGCAGCGGCCGGGAGACTCAAGGGCGTCCTCCTCGGCCAGCGACGGCAACAGCGGAGAAGGCCCGCTGGAGGGAGAGTTCATCTCCCGCGACGATGCACGGCGCTGAGCCAAAAAAATTTCCCCGGGGGCCTTGAAAGCCCCTTGGCGAGCCCCACTTATCGCTCAGCAACAAGTTTCGGCGCGGCTGTCGCGCCATTGACACGGAAGGCGTTCAGCGCCTCCCCCTCGCAGGCGGAGCCTGCGAGGTGATGACCAGAACCGCCGGGAGACCCCGGCCATGTGAAACATCAGGAGAACGTGAGCAATGAACATCCGTCCCTTGCACGATCGCGTCATCATCCGTCGCGTTGAAGAAGAACAGAAGACCGCTGGCGGCATCGTGCTTCCGGGCAGTGCCCAGGAAAAGCCGACTCGCGGCGAAGTGCTTGCCGTCGGTAACGGCCGGATTCTCGAGAACGGCGATGTGCGCCCGCTGGACGTGAAGGTCGGCGACACCGTGATCTTCAAGGATGGTTTCGGCGTCGAGAAGCAGAAGATCGACGGCGAAGAAGTCCTGATCATGAGCGAATCCGACATCCTGGCCGTGGTCGAGGGCTGATTGCCCACGCCCCTCGCTATCCCTCAGACGTTCACGAATTGATAGGAAGAGACCGAAATGGCAGCGAAACAAGTCAAGTTCTCCGACGACGCCCGCAAGCGCATGGCCCGTGGTGTCGACCTGCTGGCCAACGCCGTCAAGACCACACTGGGCCCGAAGGGTCGCAACGTGGTGATCGAGAAGTCCTTCGGCGCCCCGACCGTCACCAAGGACGGCGTCTCCGTGGCCAAGGAGATCGAACTGAAGGACAAGTTCGAGAACATGGGTGCCCAGATGGTCAAGGAAGTCGCTTCCAAGACCTCCGACGTCGCCGGTGACGGCACCACCACCGCCACCGTGCTGGCCCAGTCCATCGTCAACGAAGGCCTGAAGGGCGTCATTGCCGGCATGAACCCGATGGACCTCAAGCGCGGCATCGACCAGGCCGTGATCGCCGCCGTCAAGGAGATCGAAGCCCTGTCCGTGCCCTGCACCGACACCAAGGCGATCGCCCAGGTCGGTACCATCTCCGCCAACGGTGACAAGCGCATCGGCGAGATCATCGCCGAGGCGATGGAGAAGGTCGGCAAGGAAGGCGTCATCACCGTCGACGAGGGCCGTGGCTTCGAGGACGAGCTGGAAGTCGTGGAAGGCATGCAGTTCGACCGCGGCTACCTGTCGCCCTACTTCGTGACCAACCAGGACACCATGCAGGTCGAGCTGGAAGACCCCTACATCCTGCTGGTCGACAAGAAGATCTCCAACATCCGCGAGCTGCTGCCGGTGCTGGAAGCCGTCGCCAAGGCGGGCAAGCCCCTGGCGATCATCGCCGAGGACATCGAGGGCGAGGCGCTGGCCACCCTGGTGGTCAACACCATGCGCGGCATCGTCAAGGTCGCGGCGGCCAAGGCCCCGGGCTTCGGTGACCGTCGCAAGGCCATGCTGCAGGACATCGCCATCCTGACCAACGGCACCGTGATCTCCGAGGAAGTGGGCCTGACCCTCGAGCAGGCGACCCTGGACCACCTGGGCACCGCCAAGCGCGTGACCATGTCCAAGGAGAACACCACCATCATCGACGGCGCCGGTAACGAGGGCGACATCGAGGCCCGCGTCAACCAGATCCGCGCCCAGATCGAGGAGACCTCCTCCGACTACGATCGCGAGAAGCTCCAGGAGCGCGTTGCCAAGCTGGCCGGCGGCGTGGCCGTCATCCGCGTCGGTGCCGCCACCGAAGTCGAGATGAAGGAGAAGAAGGCCCGCGTCGAGGACGCCCTGCACTCCACCCGCGCCGCGGTCGAGGAAGGCGTGGTGCCCGGCGGCGGTACCGCCCTGGTGCGCGTGCTGACCAAGATCAAGGACCTCAAGGGTGACAACGAGGACCAGACCCACGGCATCGCCATCGCCCTGCGCGCCATGGAGTCCCCGCTGCGCCAGATCGTCACCAACGCCGGTCAGGAAGCCTCCGTCATCCTCAACGAGGTGAAGAGCGGTGAAGGCAACTTCGGCTACAACGCCCAGACCGGCGAGTTCGGCGACCTGTTCGAGATGGGCGTGCTGGACCCCGCCAAGGTGACCCGCACCGCGCTGCAGTCTGCCGGCTCCGTGGCTGGCCTGATGATCACCACCGAGTGCATGATTGCCGACGATCCGGAAGAGAAGGACGCCGGTCCGGACATGGGCGGCATGGGTGGCATGGGTGGCATGGGCGGCATGATGTGATCACGCCCCCTGCCCCAGGCGCTGCGTCACGCAAGGCCTGAGACAGACCCCGCCGGCGCGAGCCGGCGGGGTTTTTGCTTTAAGATAGCCACCCTCCGCCCTCTACCCTCTCCCCATCAGCCGACAACAGCCGCCTCCCATGCTCTCGAATATCCGCATCGTTCTCGTCCAGACCTACCACCCCGGCAATATCGGTGCCTCGGCGCGGGCCATGAAGACCATGGGGCTCGACGACCTGGTGCTGGTCAACCCGCGCCAGTTCCCCGACCCCGAGGCGACCCGGCTCGCCGCCGGTGCCGAGGATCTGGTGGAGAACGCCCGGGTGGTGGGCTCGCTTGGCGAGGCGCTGAGTGATTGCATGCAGGTGGTGGGGGCCAGCGCCCGGCTGCGCAGCCTGCCGCTGCCCCACTTCGATGAGCCCGACGCCATGGCCCGGGAGCTGGTCGAGCACGCCGCCACCGACCCGGTGGCGCTGGTGTTCGGCCGCGAGCGCTCAGGCCTCACCAACGACGAGATTCGTCTATGCAGCCACCAGGTGAGCATCCCGGCCAACCCCGAGTACGGCATCCTCAACCTCTCCCAGGCGGTGCAGGTGCTGGCCTACGAGGTGTTCAAGGCGTGGCGCCAGCGCCCGGAGAGCGGCTACCGGCCCCAGCGCCCTGAGGAGGAGCGCGCCCCCAGCCGCGATCAGCTCGGCCACTTCCACGACCACCTGTCACGGGTGATGCGGGAGAGCGGCTTTCTCACCCAGCCCCACGCCCGGACCGAGGCCCAGCTGCAGGCGCTCTTCGCCCGGGCCCAGCCCAGCCGGAAGGAGCTCTCGCTGCTGCGGGGGCTGCTTGCCTCCCTGGAAGTCCACTTGCCCGAGGAAGGAAAGTAAGGGGCTTCCAGAGGGGCGCCGGGGGCAAGCCGAAAGGGAGGTCCTACGCCAGGGATGGCGTCGGTAGCTTACAGGGAGGTATTCACAGCGCCTCCCTGCAGGCTTGTCACCGGATCAGCCCCGAACGGTGATGGCTAGACTTCAGGACTCAGAACAGCATGGCCGCCGCCCAGCCGAAGGCGATCAGCGGGATGTTGTAGTGCAGGAAGGTAGGCACCACGCTGTCCCAGATATGGTCGTGCTGGCGGTCGACGTTGAGGCCCGAGGTCGGGCCCAGGGTGGAGTCCGAGGCCGGGGAGCCGGCGTCGCCCAGGGCCGCCGCGGTGCCCACCAGGGCCACGGTGGCCAGGGGCGAGAAGCCGAACTGCACCGCGAGGGGCACGAAGATCGCCGCGATGATCGGGATGGTGGAGAAGGACGAGCCGATCCCCAGGGTGATGAAGAGCCCCACCAGCAGCATGATCAGCGCGGCCAGGCCGCGGTTGTCGCCGATGATCGCGAAGCTCGACTGCACCAGACTGTCGATCTCGCCGGTGGCGTTCATCACCGCGGCGAAGCCCGAGGCGGAGATCATGATGAAGCCGATCAGCGCCATCATGCGCATGCCGCTGGTGAAGAGGTCGTCGGCCTCACGCCACTTGAAGATGCCCCCCAGGGAGAGCAGCGCGAAGCCCATCAAGCCGCCCAGCACCATGGAGCCGGTCCACAGCTGGATGCCCAGCGCCGCCACGATGGCCAGCCCCGACATCACCAGCCCCAGGGCATGGGGCTCACGCGGCTCGGGGTGATGGTGCGGCACATTGGTGGTGGCCACCTCCAGCGCCTGGTACTCCCGCGGGCGGCGGTAGCTGAAGAAGAGCGCCACCGCGAGCCCCAGCGCCATGCCGCCCACCGGCACCGCCATGGCCATGGGCACCATGCCCCGGGTGATCTCGAGCCCCAGCAGCTCGCCGGCGCGGTTGATGTTGGCCAGCAGGATATCGTTGAGGAAGATCGCCCCGAAGCCCACCGGCAGCAGCATATAGGGAGCCGTCAGGCCGAAGGTCAGCGCACAGGCCACCGCCCGGCGATCCAGGCGCAGCTGGTTCATCACCTTGAGCAGCGGCGGGATCAGGATCGGAATGAAGGCGATATGCACCGGGATCAGGTTCTGGGAGGAGATCGACACCAGCAGCACCGCGGTCAGCAGCAGCGCCTTGACCGTGGCCTGGCGCGCCTCGCTGGCCTCCTGGCCCAGCAGGCCGATCAGCTTGCGCGCCAGCAGGTCGGGCAGGCCCGAGCGCGAGATCGCCACCGCGAAGGCCCCCAGGGTGGCATAGGCCAGGGCAACCTGGGCACCGCCGCCGACGCCGTCGTTGAAGGCGGAGAGGGTCTCCTCGATGGAGAGCCCGCCCACCAGGCCGCCGACCAAGGCCCCGACCACCAGAGCGAAGACCACCGAGACCCGCGCCAGCGACAGGCCCACCATCACCAGCACCGCAAGAATCACTGCATTCATGTCATGTATCCGAACAGGAGGAAGGGGTTGAATGACAAAGCGGCGGATTCTACCAGAGACCACCCGCACAGCCGAATCCTCCACCTGTCATCTTCCGGTCATGCCGGTGTGATCGATCTGTCATCTGTCTGGGCGAGGATATCGGTGGGTCGATGCACTACGGCTCGGCAAGGGAAACTGCCCCGCCCCGCAGGGATGCGCCGGTGCAGGAAGCACCTCAGGAGGAGCGGCCGAGGGCCGGTCAGGCACCGGGAGGGTGCCCAGGGAGGCATGGCGTCACGCCACGGCATCTGCCGTGGCGTTCTTGTGGATGACAGGAGGGGGCGTCACGACCAGCCCGGCACGCCCTCGCGTATGCGCCGCGAGAAGTCGGGGGCGTCGTGGGCCTTTCGGGCACGCTCGGTGATGTCGCCAAGCCTTCTGAGTTCGGCGAGCCGATAGCCCGGCACCAGGCCGCCGTGGTCGTGGACATAGCCGGGCAGCAGCCCGGTGAGCAGCAGCCGATGATCCAGCGGCAACCCCTCGATGATCCGCCGCATCATGGCGAAGACCAGGGTGGTGCAGTTCGCGGTGATGGTGTGGTAGACATGATGGATTGACCTGCCCCACCTCAACGTCGTGGGTTATGTTGAGGTTGGGCCAGAACACAGAGCCACTATTAAGGGAGGCAGGTCATGAAACAGTCTAACGCAACTCAGCGATCCGTTGTCGACCGCACTGTCACCGAGCGGATCAACGCCGCCAGCTACGTTCACGCCGCCTATATCGGCCTGGACGTGCATAAGGCCAGCATCTCGGTGGCGGGGTGCTGAGGCAGGCCGGCAAACGCCCGAGTTTCGTGGCGAGATCCCCAATGAACCCAAGGCGATCGACAAGCTGATTCGTCAGCTGAGTGAGCGCTTTGATGGGCAGCCCATGCTATTCAGCTATGAGGCAGGACCCTGCGGCTACGGCGTCTATCACCAGATTCAGGCCAGCGGACATGATTGCGAGGTGGTGGCACCGACCCTGACCCCGCGTCGTGCCGGCGATCGTGTCAAGACTGACCGCCGCGATGCGCAGATGCTGGCCCGCCTGTCGCGCTCCGGAGAACTCACCCCCGTCTGGGTGCCTACGCCGGAGCAGGAGGCGATTCGCGATCTGACGCGGGCTCGCGAGGACATGAAGGCCATCGAGCTCAAGGCGCGTCAGCGGCTGAACGCCTTCCTGCTGCGACACGGCAAGGCCTATCCCGGCAAGAGCAAGTGGATTCCTGCGCACTTTCGCTGGCTGGAAACGGTGCGCTTCGACACCCCGGTTCAGCAGATCGTGCTGCAGGAGTACATCGAGGCGGTGCGCGAAGCGCAGCGCCGCGTGGCCGGCCTGGAGAGGCAGATGGAGGCAGCACTGCCGGACTGGTCGCTGGCCCCGGTGGTCGAAGCCATCCAGGCGATGCGCGGCGTCAGCCTGATCACCGCCATGACGGTGATGGCTGAGCTGGGGGATATCAGCCGTTTTGATTCGCCCTGTCAGCTGATGGCCTATCTGGGGCTCGTGCCCAGCGAGCACTCGAGCGGGGGTAGCCGACGCCAGGGTGGCATTACCAAGACCGGCAATGGCCATGTACGACGCGTCCTGGTGGAGGCTGCCTGGAGCTACCGCTTTCCGGCCCGCAAGACGCGCATCATTGAGCAGCGGGCCGAGAGGACCTCGCCGACGGTGCAGGCGATAGCCTGGGCCGCACAGAAACGACTCTGTGGGCGCTACCGCCGGCTGGCGGCCACGGGCAAGGCCAAGCAACAGGTGGTGACGGCCCGTGGCTCGGGAGCTCACCGGCTTCCTGTGGGCGATTGCCTGCGAGGCCATGGGCAAGCCGCACGGCAGCCGAGCCACGGCATGATCATTCCGTCCCAGTGCCTTCGGGTCAGGGAGCGTCGGGCCGGTGGGAGAACCCCTGACGCTCCTATGAGGCCCCCGCCCTCCGGGGCAGGGTGACCCTCGCTCGTAGACCAGGGCAGCTCCGCGACGAAGTGATGACAGGTCGGTACCCAACCCACGAATACCAGAGAGATCCACCGTCGCTGATAGCCCCTCGCTTCCTGATCCGAAGGCATTGAGGACGACAATAGACAACAGAGACAACCGAACCCTTGACGGGTCAATCCATACCAGAAGCGCGGCTCTCCCTGCAGGCGATTGGCCTCCGCCACCAGAGCCAGCAGCAGATCGCGACGCGCGCTCTCGCCCAGCGTGACCCGATAGAGGGTGACGGACTCCTCGCGCACGTTGCTGCGCAGCCGCACGGCATCCCGCTCGTCGGCGGCGATGATGGCCAGCTCATACTGCTTGAAGAAGCCGCCGATCTCCGAGAACGCCTCGTGGCGCTCGCGACGCACCTCCACCGAGAAGGCCAGGAAGTCGTCGATTTCGCCCTCCTCGTCCGCGAAGCCGAACGACAGCAGCACATGGGCGATGCCGGGACGCCCCCAGCCGGAGACGATCAGATCCAGCGAGGCGAGTCGGTTCAGCGGGTAGCGCCGCGGCTCCCAGGCCACCCGGGCCCGATCGCGGGTCTGCCAGTCGAAGCAGCGCACCCGGTCCAGGGTCAGCCACTCGCCTTCCTGGCGGCCGGTGGCCAGGTGGGCCACATCATCGGCCCAGTCGAGATCCGCCGCCGGGTCGAGACGCCTCCACCAGGCCAGCAGCGCCAGCATCTGCACCGCCAGCCCGGCGATCGGTCCTACCCGCGCGCCCTTGCCGTAGAGCCAGAGCCAGAGCCCGCTCGCCAGCAGCCACAGGGCCACCGCCAGCAGCCGGCCGGGGCGCGCAAGCGGCAGGCGATGCCCCAGCGCCAGCCCACCCCACAGGGCACACAGCGCCATGGCCAACCTCAGGCCGAGATCGACGATCAGCAGCATCGAAAGTCTCCAGAGCGGAATGGCGCAAGGCTAGCATGGCCGCCCCGGGGCGGCCTCAACGCTTCTGCCGGGATGCGGCGGCGCAGGCCGCCGCCGCAGGGGGGGATCAGGCGTCCGGCAGGGCCGCGGTGATCATGATCTCCACCTTCCAGTCCGGACGGGCCAGCTTGGCCTCGGTGGCGGCGCGCACCGGCGGGCGACCCGGCACCACCCAGGCATCCCAGGCAGCGTTCATCTGGTCGAACTCGGCCATGCTGGTCACCCAGACCTGGGCGCTGATCAGGTGCTCCTTGGAAGTGCCGGCGGCGGCCAGCAGGCGGTCGATCTTGGCCAGCACCTGCTCGGTCTGACCGCGCATGTCGGCGCTGGCGTCGTCCGGCACCTGGCCGGCCAGGTAGACGGTGCCGTTGTGGACGGCGGCCTGGCTCATGCGGGTGTTGCTGTCGTGATAGGTAACGCTCATGTGACTCTCTCTCGTCTCGTCGGGCGGGGCCCGGAAGTGGGTCGGCCTCCCCGGCCAGGCAGGCACCGGGAAGGCCGACAGGGTAGCGCCCCCGGACCCGCCAGGCGAGTGCCGAAGGCAGAACCGGGATCATGGCGGCCTCAGTAGCCCAGCCGTGCGGGCAGCCAGGTGGCCAGCGACGGCACCGCAATCAGGATCAGGATCGTGAGGATGATGGGTATCAGGAAGGGCATCACCGCTGATACCACCTGCCCGTAGCGCAGCCGGGTGATGCCCACCATCAGGAACAGCACGTTGCCGAGGGGGGGCGTGATCACCCCCACCGACAGCGTGATCACCATGACGATGCCGAAATGGATGGGGTCCAGGCCCGCGGCGAGCGCGGCCGGCACCACGATGGGCGTGAAGATCAGGATGCTCTCCACCACCGACATGAAGCAGCCGATCAGCAGGAAGAAGAGCGCGAAGGCCAGCAGCAGGAAGACGGTGGGCATGTCGATGCTGGCCACCTGGCCGGCCAGCGCCTGGGGAATGCCGATGCGCACCAGGATCCAGCCGTAGAAGCTGGACACCGCGATGATCAGCAGGATCGCCACGCTGAACATCAGGGTGCGCCGGAAGGCCAGGTAGAGGGCCTTCGGGGTCAGGTCGCGGTAGACCACCGCCCCCAGGATGATCGCGTAGAAGGAGGCCACGGCGCCCGCCTCGGTGGGCGTGAAGAAGCCGCCCCAGATGCCCCCCACGATGATCGCCGGCATCATCAGCGGCAGGATCGCCCGGCGCCCGGTGCGCAGCACCTCGCGTCCGTCGAAGGGGGTCGGCGCCGGCATCACCACCCGCTGGGTCGCGCCCAGGGCCACGGTCATGCCCATCAGCAGCAGCGCCATGAGAATGCCCGGCAACAGCCCCGCCATGAACAGGGCGCCGATGCTGACGTTGGCCAGCCAGCCGTAGACCACCAGGGCAATGCTGGGGGGCAGGATCGGGCCGATCACGCTCGACGCCGCGGTGATCCCGGTGGAGTAGCCGAGGTCATAGCCGCGCTCCTTCATGGCCTTGATCTCGAGGCTACCGAGCCCCGCCGCATCGGCCACCGCGGTGCCGGACATGGTGGCGAAGATGGAGCTGGCCACCACGTTGGCATGGCCCAGTCCCCCCTTGGTGAAGCCGACCAGGGCCGTCGCGAAGTCGAAGATCCGCGTGGTGGTGGAGCCGGTGTTCATGATGTTGGCGGCCAGGATGAACAGCGGAATCGCCAGCAGCGTGAAGTTGTTGAGGGTCTGCACCATGCGCAGCGACATCAGCTCCACCGGCAGGCCACCGCTGCCGGTGACCGCCAGGGCGATGAAGGAGGTGATGCCGATCGCCACCACCACCGGCAGGCCGATGATCATCAGCGCCAGCAGGCCGCCCACGAAGATTGCCAGTTCCAACATCAGCGCGGCTCCTCATCGTCGCGGCCGCCACCCGGCAGCCAGGCCACGCGGCCGCGCAGCGCCTGCCAGGCGGCTATCAGCGTCATCCCGGCAAAGCCGATGAAGATGCCGTAGTAGAGGTAGCTGAAGCTGATCCCCAGCGAGACGGTGCGGTTGTTGGCGCTCATCTCGGACATGATCCAGGCGCCCCAGGCGGCCAGCGCGAAGAAGCCGCAGGAAAGCAGCGCATTGAGGCGGTACTGCAGATCCAGCGCCAGCCGCGACATGCGATGGCTGAACAGGTCCACCAGCAGGTGCTCGCCGCGCACCAGGGCGGAGAGCGACCCGATGCCGACGGCGTAGATGGCCAGCAACGAGGCCACCTCCTCGGTCCAGGGCATGCCCAGCCCGATGAAGTCCCGCGCCACCACGGCGGCCACGATGAGCAGCAGGATGCCCGCCAGCAGCAGCACGCCCAGCGCATCGCAGACCAGGGTCAGGCCGCGCAGCAGCCAGTAGGCCAGGCGGTCCACGGGCCCTTGGGGTATCCCGGTTTCTTGCACCACGAAAGACTCCTCGATGATTCCCGGTGACAGCACGGCGGCGCCCCAGGGGGCGCCGCCGGCATCGTCACATCAACGGTTAACGCGGGCTCAGTCGTTGCCGCCCAGCGCGTCATCCATCACGCCATCGGCCATCTCGGCCAGGATGCGCTCGATGGCCGGCATGGCCGCCTCGCGAAAGGCCTCCACGTCCGGCTCGATGATGGTCATGCCGTTGGCCTCGAGCTGCTCCAGGTAGTACTCGTCGAGCTCGCGCTCCACCTCGGTCCCGTGCAGGCGGGCCACCTCGATCGCCTCGGCGATCAGCGCCTGGTCATCGGCCTCCAGCCTGTCCCACCAGCGCTTGCTGGCCACCCAGTTCCAGGGGAACTGCACGTGGCTGGTGAGAATGATGTGGTCCTGCACCTCCCACAGGCGACGGGTGTAGGGCGACGAGAGGGAGTTCTCGTGGCCATCCACCTGGCGGGTCTGCATGGCCAGGTAGATCTCCGGCGCCGGCACGTTGACCACCGTGGCGCCGATCTCCTCCCACACCTGGAGCCACACGGGCAGGGAGGGCAGGCGCATGCGGAAGCCCTGCAGGTCCTCCGGCGAGTGGATGGCCTTGTTGGCGGTCATGTGGCGGGGGCCACGATGCTGGGTCCCGAAGTACTTGATGCCCCCCTTCTCCTCGGCGATCTCCACCAGCCGCTGGCCGGAGGGGCTCTCCATGAAGGCATCCACCTCGTCCCAGGTGGCGAACACGAAGGGCACGGTGATGGCGTCATACTCCGGGGCATACTGCTGACGCCAGTTGCCGCCGGTGATGGAGAGCTGGGTCTGGCCCAGGTTGAGCAGCTCGAGCACGGCGTTCTCGCCGCCCAGCGAGCCGGCCAGGAAGGGGCGCACGTTGAAACGGCCCGGCGCCTGCTCTTCGAGGTACTCGGCGAACCGTTCGACGGCGGCGCTTTCCGAGCCCCCCTCGCTCATGGTGTTGTTGACCTGGATCTCGATGGTGCTCGCCAGGACCAGAGGGGCAACGGCCAGCCCGAGGCTGGCCAGGGTGGCGATGAGTGTCTTGCGCATCAGCGTGTCTCCGCGATTCTTGTCGTTCTGGTGGTTCGCCGGCGGCCGCTGGCAGGGCGCGCGGCGCAGTATGTCGATCTTGTAACAGTCGCTGGGCTTGCTCAAATCGACGTTCATGAAGGCAGGCTTCGCCGATCACGATAGCGAAGAATAGCCCGGCCGGCCTGACGGCGACGCCTCGACCGCGCCGGATACGACCAAAGCAGCATAGGCATGCGAACCGCCGGGAGACTCTGATGCCAGGGGGCGCTGCCCTTCCCCCTCCACCCCAAGACGGGAGATTTCACCATGCACGAAGCCACCCCCATCGCCTTCATCACCGGCGCCACCTCCGGGATCGGCGCGGCCTGCGCCCGGCGCTTCGCCGGGGCCGGCTGGTCGCTGGTGCTCTCGGGACGCCGCCAGGATCGGCTGGAGGCCCTCCAGGCGGAACTCCAGAGCGACCGGGTGGCGGTCCATGCCCTCGCCGTGGACCTCGCCGACAGCGAGGCCCTGGAGGCCGCGATCGACTCGCTGCCCGAGGCCTTCCAGCGCATTCGCGTCGTGATCAACAGCGCCGGGCTGGCACTGGGCAAGGGGCCGGCCCAGCAGGCAGAGCTGGCCGACTGGCACCGCATGATCGATACCAACATCAAGGGGCTGGTCACGGTGACCCGCCTGCTGCTGCCACACCTGATCGCCACGGGGCCGGGCGCCACCGTGATCAACCTCGGCTCCATCGCCGGCCACACTCCCTATCCCGGCGGCCACGTCTACGGGGCCACCAAGGCCTTCGTGGAACAGTTCAGCTACAACCTGCGCTGCGACCTGGCCCCCCACGGGGTGCGGGTCACCGACCTGGCACCAGGAATGACCGAGAGCGAGTTCACCCTGGTGCGCATGAAGGGCGATGGGCGATGCCGGCATCGCCGAGGAGTACTACCGGGGTACCCGCGCCCTGCAGCCGGACGATGTGGCCCGCCAGGCGCTGCACATCGCCGAGCTGCCGCCCCACGTCAATATCACCCGCCTGGAGGTCGCGCCGATCTGCCAGCAGTGGTCGCCCTTCACCATCCTGCGTGATGAGTGATGGCCACAGCCCCTCACACCGGGGTCAGCCAGGCCCCGAACGCCGCCAGATCAGCCTCCAGCTCGCCACGCACCAGGCGGCGATAGAGGCTCTGCAGGCGAGCGGTCACCGAGCCGTCGGCGATGGGGGCACCAACGGCGGCCCCCCCGCTGCGGGCGCCGATATGGCGCCCATCGAGCTCGCGCAGCGGCAGGATCTCGGCGGCGGTCCCGGTCAGGAAGGCCTCGTCGGCGATATAGAGCTCGTCACGGGTGATGCGCCGCTCCACCACCTCCAGGCCGAGCACCTCCCGGGCCAGCCGGATGACGCTGTCGCGGGTGATGCCCTGCAGGCAGGAGGTTACCTCGGGGGTGTGCAGCACCCCGTCGCGGACCAGGAAGACGTTGGCCGCGGAGGCCTCGGCCACGTAGCCCTCGGGGTCGAGCATGATCGTCTCGTCGAAGCCCGCCTTGACGGCGGTGTTGAGCAGCATCTTGCCGAGCGGATCCTTGGCGCAGGCGTCATAGCCGCAGGCCACCACGATCAACTCCGGAGCGAAGGCCTCGATGGCCGGCAGCACCAGGGTATCCATGGCGTACTCATAGGCACCGATGCCACTCCCCGGGGGAAGTGGCAGGTTGAGGTCGGTGCCGAGGGCCGCTGCCCCGCCCTGCTCCGCGAACTCCCCGGTTTCCAGCGGATAGTTGCCCGCCTGGTGGACGGAGACCGTCAACACCTCGGGCGTGTTCCAGAAGGCGCCCTGCTGACCGTTCCCGTGGTGCACGTCCCAGTCGAGGATCGCCACCCGCCCCACCTGGCCCAGGGCGCGGGCGCGCATCACCGCCACGGGGATATTACCGAGCAGGCAGAAGCCCCGGCCGCGATCGGCCTCGGCGTGGTGGCCCGGAGGCCGACACAGCGCGTAGGCCTGACTCAGCTCACCGGTGGCGACCGCCTCCACGGCACCCACGGCCAGCCCCGCGGACTGGCGCGCCGCCGCCAGGCTCCCTGGCAGGTAGGGCGCGCAGTCGCCACCGTCACCGCCCCGCCCGGCGTCACCCGCTGCCAGGGCATCCAGGTAGCGGGTCGTATGGAAGCGCTCGAGATCCTCCCGGCTCGCCGGCGGCGGCTTGCACACCGCCAGCTCGTCGATCAGGCCCGAGACCTCCAGCAGGTTCTTGAGCCGGCGCTTGCTCTCGGGGCTCTCCGAGGCGGGCTGAGGCTGTAGGAACTCGCCAGGTGCCGAGAACACGCCGATGGCACCTGGATCGTGCCAGAAGCAGCGCTCGTGCCAGAAGAGCCCGGTGGCAGCGCCCGTCATGCGGGCGTCTCCAGCCGTTCCCACACCTCGATGGCAGCGGCGAGATCCTCCAGCGACGCCCCCACCGACTTGAACAGGGTGATCGCGTCGGGAGAGGAGCGCCCGGGCTTCACGCCGCGCAGCAGCTCGGCCAGCTCGCCACGGATGTCGGCGAAGGCGAAGGCCCCCTCGTCGATGGCCTGGAGGATATCCCCCCCCTCGCCCCGGGCGCCGGCGTAGGTATCGACGAAGACCTCGCTTCTGACCAGGCACTCGGCATCGGTCTCGCGCATGGTCGGTCGGAAGGCGCCGATCAGGTCGAGGTGCGTGCCGGGCGCAAGCCAGGCGCCGCGGATCAGCGGCTCGGTGGAGAGCGTCACGCAGCTGATGATGTCCGCCTGCCGGGAGGCCGCCTCCAGGTCGGTCACCGCCGAGGTGTCGAAACGATCGGTATACTCGGCGGCGAGGGCCTCAGCCTTCGCGAGACTGCGTCCCCAGATGCGCACCCGCCGAATGGGCCTCACCGCTGCGTGGGCCTCGATCACCATGGGCGCCAGCTTGCCGGTGCCCACCACCAGCAGCGTCTCGGCGTCCTCGCGGGCCAGCTCGCGGGCCGCCAGCGCCGAGGCCGCGGCGGTGCGCCGTCGGGTCAGCTCGCTGCCGTCGATGCAGGCCAGGGGGCGCCCGTGGGCGCCCTCGCTCAGCAGATAGACCCCGGCAATGGCAGGTAACCCGTGCTCGGCGTTCTGCGGGAAGACATTGACCATCTTCACGCCGATGTAGCCCTCGCGCTCCCAGGCGGGCATCAGCAGCATGGTGGCCTCGCCGTCGGGCCGGTGCATGGCATGGTGATGACGAGGCGGTGACTCCACGCCTTCTCGGAAGGTGTGTGCCAGGCGCTGCACCAGGGGTTCCCAGGGCAGCGCCTCGGCCACCTCAAGGGCCGAGACGACTCGCATATCAGGCCTCCGGGATCGCCGCAGTGACCATGATTTCCACCTTGAACTCGGGCAGCGCCAGCTTGGCCTCGGTGGCAGCCCGCGCCGGCGGGCGGCCGGCCACGACCCAGGCGTCCCACACGCTGTTCATCTCGGCGAACTCCGCCATGTCGGTGACCCACACCAGGGCGCTGAGCACATGCTGCTTGGAGGTCCCCGCTGCTGCCAGCAGGCGGTCGATCTTGGCCAGCACCTGCTCGGTCTGTCCGCGCATGTCGGCGCTGGTGTCGTCGGGCACCTGGCCTGCCAGGTAGACGGTACCGTTGTGGACGGTGGCCTGGCTCATGCGGGTATTGCTGTCGTGATAGGTAACGGTCATTTCGCGTCTCTCATGGGCGGGTGCCGGTCGGCACCGATCAAGGGGCTGCATCAAGCAGCGGTATGACCAGGGCGTCGAGCGTGCAGGCGACAAGCACGGAACTCGCACTCAGCGGCGCACGACACGCCTGATCAGGCTGGTGGAAAAGCGTCATGGCAACACTTCCTAGCGCAGCAGCGACGGAATCCAGGTGGAAAGCGCCGGGAAGGCCGCCAGCAGCAGGATGACGATGATGAAGGCCACGTAGAACGGCAGTGAGGCGATGATCGCCCGTTCGTAGGGCACGTTGGCGATGCGCGCCGCCGTCATCAGCGTCATGCCCACCGGTGGCGTCACGTTGGAGATGTTGAGCACCACGATCATCAGGATCGCGAAGTGCAGCGGATCAAAGCCCAGCTGGATCATTGCCGGCACCAGCACCGGGGCTACCACCACCAGCGCCGGCAGCACATCCATCACCGTCCCGACGATGATCAACAGCACGCAGACGGCCATCAGCTGAAGGAAGGCGGAATCGCTGAAGGTGGTGATAAGGCCAGCAGCGTCGCGAGCGATGCCCGAGCGGGTGACGAACCAGCCCAGCACCGCCGAGGTGGCCAGCAGGAAGAACACCACCCCAGAGAAGCGCACGGTGATGATCAGGGCGTTCCAGATCTTCCGCCAGGTCAGGTTGCGGTAGAAG
Source organism: Halomonas alkalicola (assembly GCF_030704205.1). Classification (NCBI taxonomy): domain Bacteria; kingdom Pseudomonadati; phylum Pseudomonadota; class Gammaproteobacteria; order Oceanospirillales; family Halomonadaceae; genus Halomonas; species Halomonas alkalicola. Next base: position 563,554 of record NZ_CP131913.1, read on the forward strand.
ACCACGCCGATGAAGATCGTGTAGATGGCGGCGAAGCCCGAGGCCTCGGTGATGGTGGTCAGCCCCGAGAGGATGCCGCCGAGGATGATCAGCGGGACGATCATTGCCGGCAGCGCCATCAGGAAGGAGAACGCCGCCACCTTCAGCGGGGTGGGCGCCTGCTTGGGGTAGCCCCGTTTCCAGGCCAGGACGAAACTCACCCCGAGCAGCGCCAGAGCCATCAGCAGGCCGGGAATGATGCCGCCGGCGAACAGGTCGATCACCGAGATGTCACGCAGCAGGGTCGCATAGACCACCATCACCACGCTGGGCGGGATGATCGGCCCGATGATCGAGGAGCAGGCGGTGATCGCCGCCGCGTACTCGGCGTCGTATCCCTGGCGCTTCATCTCCGGAATCATGATCTTGCCGATCGCCACGGTATCGGTGATCGCCGCCCCGGTCAGGCCGGCGAAGAACACCGACACCGAGACGTTGACGTGGGAAAGCGCGCCGCGCACCCGCCCGAACAGGGCATTGTTGAAGGTGATCAGCTTCTGGGTCAGCCCGCCCTGGTTCATCAGTTCGGCGGTGAAGATGAAATAGGGCACGGCGATCAGCAGGAAGCCGGATACACCCGAGAACATGCGGTCGGCGATGATGCCGAGCATCCGTTCGCCGCCCATGGCATAGCCGCCGGCAAGCCCGGAAAGTGCCATGACCACCGCCACGGGGGCACCGATCAGCAACAGCAGGATGAAAGCGATGATCGCTGGCGTCATGGGTGTTTCTCCCCGTCGGCGGTCTCGATGAGCTCGTCGATCATCTCGCGCTCGTCGATGAAGTGTTCCAGCAGGTCAAAGCCCTGCACCAGGTGCAGCAGGATGATGGCGCCACTGATCGGCACCACGATGGCGGTAAACTTGCCGTGCACGCGAATCTGGTCGGAGACCATGTAGACCTGACGAGTCCCCTTGAAATAGTCCCAGCCGTACCAGAGCAGCAGCGCGCCGAACACGGCGATGGCCAGCAGGCTGAGAACGGCAGCCACCACGGTCAGCACGCGGGGCAGGCTTCTGACCAGCAGGGTCATGGCCACGTGCTCGCCATAGCGCAGCGAGATGGTCATGGAAAGAAAACCGATCCACGGCAGGAAGAGCCGCGCCAGGGAGTAGGTCCAGCTCAGGGTACTGCCGGTGGCCAGCTTGTAGACGAAGGCCGTGAAGGAGATGCCCAACATGGCCAGCACGCAGGCAATGCAGGTCACGATCGCCACCTGATTGACGATGTCACTCAGGCGTCGCAGGGGCTGCAGGAGGGTCATGGCGCCACCTCAGTCAAGCGCCCGACCGATAGCCGGCCGGGCGCAGGGCGATGAAAGCCTCGGGGTCAACGCCCGTAGGTAGCAACGTCGGACTCGGCCACCTCGACGCGAACGCGCTCCACTTCCTCCAGGAAGGCATCCACACGGTCGCCGTCGAGGCCGAAGTCGTTGACGATCCACTCGCGCCAGGCGGGAGTGGCGATCTCAGACATCCGCGCCCGCTCCTCCGGGGGCATGATGTAGCACTCCTGGAAGGTCTCGCAGGACTCCTGCCAGCTGGCGGTGGCCAGTGCCCCGGACATCCCGTGGCCGATGGCGATGGCCTCGCGGGCCGAGGTGACGATGGCCTCCTGCTGCGACTCCGTGAGGCTCTGGAACCAGTCCTCGCTGACCAGCCAGGCAGCGCTGTTGTACACGTGGCCGGTCAGGGTGGTGTAGTCGGTCACCTCATGGAAGTTGAAGGTGGTATTGAGCACCGGCGCGTTGAACTGGCCGTCGGCGAGGCCGGTTTCCAGGGCGGTGATCACCTCGCCCCAGGGCAGGGGGGTCGCCGATGCACCCAGGGCGCGCATGATGGCCACGTGGCCCGGGTTCTCCTCGGTGCGGATGTTGAGCCCCTCGAGATCTTCGACGGTCTCGATCAGTCGCTTGTTGTTGGTGAAGGCGACAAAGCCGCCACCGTCATCGAAGGTACCCAGATAGCGCATGTCGGTCTGTTCGACGGTGCCGGACATGAAGTCGGCGAACCACTCACCGTCGAAGAAGGCCCACGCCTGGCGCCAGTTATCGAAGATGAAGGGGGCCGTCATCATCTGGTAGTCCGGGTAGAAGGAGGACATCGCACCGGTCGTGATGATGGTGGACTGCAGGGTGCGCCCGCCCTGCACCTCCCTTGCCGTCTCCACCTCGGAGCCCAACTGGCTGTTGCCGAAGATCGACACCGTTATCTCGCCGTCGGTGCGGGTCTCCACCAGGTTCTTGAAGTGCACCAGCGCCGGATACACTTCGTTGTTACTCATGTTCTCGGGAAGAATGGTGGCAATGGCCATCTCCTCGGCCTGGGCCTGAGCGGCCGCCATGGCCAGCGGGAGTGACGCCAGGGCGAACAGCCCGGTAAGGGATCTCATGCGCATGATGCCTGCCTCTTGTCCGTTATTCGTTATTCGTTGCTTGGCTCAGGAATCGGCAGTACCGCAGGCACTGCCCTGCCTCAAAGCCTAGGACGAACGGACGAAGGCTGCTTGCCCCCAGCTACGGAGCCTTTGCCCAGGGCTCCGGCAACAGCGTCAACGATCGGCCGAGGGCGGGGTGCCGAAATGGCGTCTGTAGGAGCGTGAGAAACTGCCCTGGTCGCGAAAACCCACCAAGGCGGCCACTTGGCCCAGGCTCAGATCACTGTGGCAGACCAGCGTCCGGGCATGCCGGAGCCGGCGCTGCTGCACGTAGGCCTGGGGGGTGACTCCGGTCATTTCGCGGAAGCGGGCATGGAAGTGACCCACGCTCAGCGCACACAGGGACGCCAGCTGCTCGACACGAATCTCATCGGCCAGGTGGCGATCCACCCAGGCCTCCAGGCGAGGCAGGTCCAGGCGATCGCAGGCGCGTCCTGCAAGGCCGACTCCGTCAACATCGATCAGCGGTTCGTCCTGTAGATGCAGGTAGATGGCTCGCAGCATCAGAGCGGCGATTTCATTGTGCAGCCCGGGGCACTGGTCAAGCTGCAGCATCAGGCTGTCGGCCAGCTGACGCAGCCGGGGTGGCACCCCGAAGAACCGCGGCCGCTCGAATAGCCGCGATAGGGCGTCGGCCTCGCGAAGCCCCTCAAGGCCAGCCACGGGTATGTCCAGCACCAGAGTGCGGTTGCGCCCATCGCCGCGGTAGTCATGATCGCGGGTACAGGGAATCAGGCAGCCACGCCCACCGGTGATGCGGTCACCATGGCCCTCCACGGCCAGCTCCGTCTGTCCACAGGTCGCCAGAATCAGCTGGTGATGGTCATGGGCGTGAGCGACATGCTCACCGCCCAAGGTTTTAGCCCGCACGGCAAGTTTGTTCATGAAAAGGCACGCACTGTTATCGTGAGGTTGTGAGGAGAATCAGGCGCCGATCTTTACCACCTTGCGATTGACGAACTCGTCCATGCCGTCGCGCCCCAGCTCACGACCGAAGCCCGAACGCTTGATGCCGCCAAACGGCAGCTCGGCGGCCGACCCTGGCGCCTCGTTGATGGTCACCATGCCGGTCTCCAGGCTTTCCGCCACCCGGCGGGCACGCGCCAGGTCGGTGGACTGGATGACGGCGCCCAGGCCATAGGCGGTGTCATTGGCCAGCCTGATGGCCTCCTGCTCGTTGCCGACCCGATACACTACCGCCACGGGGCCGAACAGCTCCTCGCGGAAGATACGCATCTCAGGGGTCACCCGGCTCAGCAGCGTCGGCGCATACCAGGCGCCGGAACGATCGAGCCGCTGACCGCCCAACAGCACGGTGGCACCCTGTGCTACGGCGTCTTGCACCTGGGCATCCAGCGTCTGCAGCGCCCTTTCGGAGGACAGAGGGCCCATGAAGGTGTCAGCGGCCATGGGGTCGCCCACCCTGATGCTCTCGATGGCCGTCTTGAAGGCGGCCAGGAAATCGTCGTGCAGAGCGTCATCGACGATGATCCGCTTGGCCGCGTTGCAGGCCTGGCCGGCATTGCCGAAGCGGCCTACCAGCGCGTGTTGAACCGCCTGGTCCAGGTCCGCATCGTCCAGCACGATAAATGGATCGGAGCCGCCCAGTTCGAGCACCACCTTCTTCAGATGACGACCGGCGATCTCCGCAACCGCGGCCCCTGCCCTCTCGGAACCCGTCAGGGAGACGCCCAGTACCCGGGAGTCGGCGATGATGTCGGCGGCCTGCTCGTTGGTGGCGTAGAGGTTGAGGTAGGTCCCTTCAGGCGCGCCGGCATCACGGAAGATCTGCTCCATTGCCTCTGCCGACTCGGGACACTGGGGCGCATGCTTGAGCAGGATGGTGTTGCCGTTCATCAGGTTGGGCGCGGCCAGCCGCGCCACCTGATAGTAGGGAAAGTTCCACGGCATGATGCCCAGAAGGACTCCCAGGCCCTCCTTGCGTACCAACGCATTGCCGATCGCCGTCTCGATCGGCTCATCCTCCAGGTAGCGCGGACCGTTGTCTGCGTAATAGCGGTAGATCGACACCACAATGTCGATCTCGCCTCTCGCCTGGGCCAGGGGCTTGCCCATCTCGCGGCTGATGATGGCCGCCAGGGCCTCACGACGCTCCGCATAGAGGTCGGCAACGCGGTTCAGCAGCGCAACGCGTGTCGCCACCTCGCTCTTGCGCCAGTCGCCGAATGCCCGGTGGGCACACTCGATGGCGCCTCGAATCTGGGTGTCGCTGGCCGTCGGGTAGGTCTTCTCCACTTCACCGGTGGCCGGGTTGGTCACGGCATAATGCGTCATCGGATGCTCTCCTTGGAGTGGATGGTGAGCCGGCGCCTCAGGGCAGGTCGTGCCGAGGGTCGGTCACGATGTGAATCAGCGCGGGGCGGCGCAGCTCGATCACGGCATGCAGCGCCCTCTCGATGGCGCCAGCCGCCTCGTCGTTGGCAGCCACGGTTTCGCCGTGCCCGCCATAGGCTCGACAGAGGGCGGCAAAATCGGGGTTGGCCAGCCGGGTGCCACTTGCCCGCCCCGGAAACTGCGCCTCCTGATGGAGACAGATGGTCCCATAGCGCCCGTTGTCCACGACCAGTATCAGCATAGCGGCACCGTACTGAACGGCGGTGGCGATCTCCTGGCCGTTCATCATGAATTCGCCATCGCCAGCGACCACCACGCACAGGCGCTCTGGGCTGGCCAGCGAGGCGCTGACGGCCGCCGGGACGCTATAGCCCATGGAGCCGTTGCGCATGCTGAGCTGGCTGGGAAACGTTCGCGTCGGCAGGTACCTCTGCGCCCAGATGCAGTGGTTGCCAGCCCCGAAGGTGAACACCGCATCGTCGGGGAGGCGCTTCACGAGCTCACCAAGGACCGCCCCCATGTGCGCGGTGCCGGGACACGTGGCAGACAAGGCCTCCGGCACCGGCAGCGCAGTGAACGACTGCTGAGCCGCCCGACCACCGCTCCGCCAGGCGTCCCACTCCTTCTCGCGCCCCAGCCGCAGACCCGCCACCGCTTCGGCAAAGGCGACCGGACTTGCGATCAGGTGGCGAGTCACGGCACCGCTGCGGCCGCGCAGGCCGGTATCGATATTGACCAGGATGTTGAGGCGGTCGTGCCCCTGCCGAGCCGTGAACCCCTCGCTGGGCACGTCGGTGGGCAGCGCGCCCACGGCGATCAGCACGTCCGCCTCCTCGAACAGCGCAAGCGTGGCATCGGAGCGACCATAGCCAAGCCAGCCGCAGTTGACCGGGGAGTCGAATGGCACCCGATCGGCCGCGCGCCAGTCCTGCACCACCGGGATACCGTTCTGCTCGGCGAAACGCGTCAGGCTGGTCGCGGCCTCCGGCGTCCACCGCTGGCCGCCGACGAACAGCAGCGGACGCCGAGCCTCGTTGAGCGCGGCACACACCGCCTCCAGGTCCTCGGAGGAGAGCGCTCCCTCACCGACGGGCAGGAGCGGATGCAGCACGCCGGATACCGGCCGAGTGATCACGTCCTCGGGCAGGCCCACCACTACCGGTCCCGGCCGGCCGGAGCCCGCAGCGAAAAAGGCCTCCGCCACCACCTCGGAGGCGCGCTCGGCCTCGTCGAGCACCATGACCCGCTTGCACTGAGTACCGAACCACGCATGCGGATCGAACTCCTGGAAGGATTCGCGCATGCGATCCGCTATGGGCACCAGCCCCACGAACAGCACCATGGGCACCGCATCCTGCCAGGCGGCATGCAGCGCCACCAGGGCATTGGCGGCGCCGGGGCCGCGGGTCACCATGGCCACGCCAGGTCTGCCGGTAAACTTGCCGTGTGCCTCGGCCATGTAGGCCGCCCCACCCTCATGACGACACACCACCGTTTCGACAGGGGACTCGTACAAGCCATCGAGCACCGCCAGGAAGCTCTCGCCCGGCACCACGAAGACACGCTCGACGCCGTGCAGCACCAGAGTGTCGATGATCGCCTGGCCGGCATGCTGCTCATTCATGTGATCGCTCCAGAGAGTCTGGCACAGGGGAGCCCTGCGCCAGCGCCTTGTTTGGCTGTCGGGGGTCAGCTGCCGCCATTGGCGGCCCGAGAACCGGTATAGCCACGGATGAAAGCGGCCAGGTTGTTACCCAGGTGCTCGGTGGGATAGCCCCCTTCCTGCACGATCACCGTGGGCAGCTCGATGGCGGCGAGACGCTGCCCCAGGGCCTGGAAGTCCTCGGTCTCCAGGGCCAGACCGGCCAGCGGGTCCTCACGATGAGCATCCAGCCCCAGCGGCACTACCAGGGCCTCGGGCCGAAACGCCGTCATGGCCTCGATAAGCTCGTCCAACGCCGCCATGAAGGCGACCCCGTCGCTGCCCAGCGGCAAGGGACGGTTGACGTTGGTGCCCCTGCCCTTCCCCTCTCCAATCTCGTCGACCCCGCCCCAGAAGAAGGGGTAGAAGTCGGCCGGGTCCGCGTGAACGGATCCCGTCCAGACGTCGCCACGGTCATAGAAGATGTCCTGGGTGCCATTGCCGTGGTGCAGGTCCACATCGAGGATTGCCACGCGCGCATGGCGCTCGCGCAGCACCTCGGCGGCCAGGGCCGAGTTGTTGAGGAAGCAGAAGCCGCCGGCGCGATCGGGCCCCGCATGATGCCCCGGCGGTCGGCACAGCGCGTAGGCACTGTCATCGCCGGCCAGCACCGCGTCCGCCGCCGCCTCGGCGCTGGCGGCATTCGCCATGACCCCGCTGAACGTCTCGGCCGTCAGGGGGCAGGCCATGTCGTGCATGTGCCAGCCCGCCTGGCCCACCGGGTGGCGGGGATAGTGGTGGCCGCCGCCGCAGGGGTGCACATTGGGAGATACCACCTCGGTCGCCTCGGGAAGCGCCGACCAGCGCGAGTGGATGGTTTCCAGGAAGTCGAGGTAGCGCCTGGTATGGATCCGCGACAGCCGTTCACGCAGGCGGGGGGTATCCGGCGTTTCCGGCGACGTGACCTCGATGCCCAGGCTAGCCAGGCCTTCCAGCAACATCTGAGCCCGCAGGGGTCCCTCCGGCGATGCCACCTGCCGGCCTCTCAACAGGAAGCTCGGCGGCGCATGCCGCTCCTGATCCGGGTGATAGAAGAATTTCACAGCACCAGCTCCTCAAGTCGGAAATTTGGGTTTACCGAACCACAAGCTCCTGATGGCTCTCTCGCCCCCACCTGCACAAGAACAGGGCATAGGCTTTCAGCACATGCCGGATAGACTCGATATCGACCCGCTCATCGACGCCGTGAATGTTCTCGGCAACGGGTCCGTAGCAGGTCCCGGTGATGCCACCATGAACGTGAAATGCGCGCAGGTCTGTCGTGCACGTCAGCGCCTGGGAGGTGATCGCATTACCTGTCAGGTCGTGATGACATTTTCCCAGCAGACGTATGCCAGAATTCTCCATGTCGACCACCACACCCTCGGAGCGAAATCCGTGAAACTCCACCCTGAGATTGGAGATGCCTTTCCCCAGGCCGGCCTCCGCCTTTTCGACACACGCCTCCACCAGTTTCATGGCGTCATTGACGGCCATCTCGGAGGGGAAACCCAGCCGGCCCTCCAGACAGGCATGAGCGGGAACGCTGGAGGCCCAGTCACCCCCTTCGATGCGTCCTATGTTCAGGTTGAACGGCTTTTCCATGTCTTGATAGAGGGAGTGCCGAGGCAGCGCATTGATCTCCGCCTCGAGGGCCTTCAAGGCAGCAAAGAGTGACGTGATGGCCTCGATGGCGTTGCTTCCGGCACTGGTATCTAGCACATGCGTCGGCACGCCATCGAGGCGGATGCGAAACCACAGCACGCCCACCTGCCCGGACACCAGCTTGGCGCCGAAAGGCTCGGGAATCAGCACGAAATCGCCGGCATGGCCAGCCTTGACGCAGGAGAGAGCGCCGTGCCCTGAGCACTCCTCCTCGATGACGGTCTGCAGCGTCAGGGGGTGATCGATCGCGATGCCGGCCTGCCGAACTGCCTTGACAGCCATCGCCATGGCGGCGATACCGGCCTTCATGTCACCCGCCCCCCGGCCATAGAGCCAGCCGCCATCTCGCCAGGGCTCCCAGGGCGGGCGTGTCCATAGAGATTCCGGTTCAGCCGGCACCACATCGAGGTGGCCATTGTAGACGAGATGCGGGCCTTTCGACTCCGGATTGAGCATCCCCATCACATTGTATCGAGCCGGAATGGGTGATGGCTCAACCTGGTCGATTTGAAGGACAGAAGCCTCCATTGGCACTCGCTTTACCGTAAATCCTTCCTGGCGATACCACGCCTCCATCACCTCGAGTGCTTCCTGTTCATTGCCCAGCGTACTGTAGGCTCTGACCAGGGATTCCGTCAGGCAAAGCGTCTCCTCGAAGAGCTCATCGCAGGTCGACATGACCCGCTTCTCCGGCTCGGTAAGCATGAATTGGCTCCATTATCGTTGTGGAAGCTCGATCACCCTGTTGACTCAAGACCCGGGCGTTGAATCGACACCAGTTTCCCGATCGGCCTATTCATGCTTTGCACCTTTATCGCCTGTTTGCAAGCAAAAAAACGCCCCGCTGGTGCATAAGCGGGGCTAATACAAAGAATAAAAAATGAAAAATTGCCTTATAGGACCCGGACCGGTACCCCTAGAACAAACAACAAGACGGGACCCTCCCGGATGCACCCACCCCAGGCCACCTCATGGCAGTCGCTGCTCCAGGCTGACCGACGCCATGGCGCCATGCAGATAATCGAAGAACAGTCGCTCTGCCTGCGAAAAGCGCGAATCTTCGTGCCACACCAGGTGGAGGTCGATATTCGGCACCCCCTCGTAGGGCGGAAGTGGCCAGAGCAGACCCTTGTCGACATCCGCCTGGACCGTGTGCTCGGGCAAGCAGCCGATGCCCCAGCCGGTACGCACGAAGCGCTGGATCTCTTCCAGGCTGCTGGACGTGACCACCACCTCGCCGGTCATGGCCGCATGCGCCCGGTAGACCGCGATTTCCGCAAGCGCCCCGGACAGCTGGGCGCTGGTGAAGGAGACGAAAGGCTCTCGCGCCAGCGCCTGGAGCGAGAGGTTCTGTTGGCCGAACAGGCGATGGGAGTGGCCGCAGTAGAACCGGTAGCGCTGATGGACAAGCAGCTGGCCGTTGAGCCCCTCGACCGGATGCGGCAGCAGGCACACCCCGACGGTACCCATCTTCTGCAGCATCGCCTGCACGACGTCCTGACTCGACAGGACGCTCACCTCACAGGTGATCCGCGGGTGCTGCTCGTGGAAATCACGCAGGACGTTGTCGAGAAACGAGCACTGGATGCCGCTGACCAGCAGCAGGGTGACCTGACCGGCCACCTCCGGGGAGGTCTCCCGCACCGTGATGCCAAGCCTCGCCACGTTGGCATAGATCTCGAGTGCATCCCGGTAGACCAGCTCGCCCGCCTCGGTGACGCGAAATCGGTGGCTGCCCCGCTCGATGAGACTCTGCCCGAGGTGCGACTCCAGCCGCTTCAAGGCCAGGCTGACCGCCGGCTGGGACAGATTGAGGCGCTGAGCCGCGCGACTGATGCTCTTCTCCTGAACGATGCTCACGAAGGTTCGCAGCAGGTTCCAGTCGAGGGTGTCGTGCACGGACCTCATCGGGTGCATCTCCTGTGGCAGTCCACTGAAAGGCTTCGAGAATACGCCAGCCGCCCGGGGCTGCACATTCAACGCAATCTCATCTCTTCTCCCCCGTCATTCTCTTCTCACCCGTCATGGAGACAAGCGGCATGAGCGTCACCCCTGCCCCACACATCGACGGCCAGCGGCTCTGGTCTTCTCTCATGGACATGGCACGGATCGGCCCCTCGCCCAATGGCGGCAGTCGACGCCTGGCCCTCAGCGATGAGGACATCGCCGGCAGACGGCAGCTTCTCACCTGGACCGATGCGCTGAAGTGCGAATGGCGCACCGACCAGGCCGGCAACCTCTTCATCCGCCGCGCGGGCCGTGATGACTCCCTGCCCCCCATCGGCATCGGCAGCCACCTGGATACCCAGCCGCTGGGCGGGCGATTCGACGGCATCCTGGGGCTGCTGGCGGGGCTCGAGATCTTTCGCACCCTGGATGAGGCGGGCATCACCACGCAGCGCCCCCTGGAGCTCATCGTCTGGACCAACGAGGAAGGCAGCCGGTTCGCACCTGCCATGGGCGGCAGCGGCGTCTACAGTGGCCGTCTCTCTCTGGAGGCCTTCCGCAACGCCCGGGATCGCTCGGACATGTCCCTTGGCGAGGCGCTGGATCACTCGGGCTTCAAGGGGAGCCTGACCCGCGACGACCTGCCCCTGGGCGCCTACCTGGAGCTGCACATCGAACAGGGCCCTGTCCTGGAGCGCAAGGCGCTGCCCATCGGCGTGGTCAGCGGCGTCCAGGGCCTGCGCTGGTATGACATCGAGTTCACGGGCGACTCCGCCCATGCGGGCCCCACGCCCATGAGCTACCGACACGACCCGCTGCTGGCCGCCACCGCCTTCATCGAGGCCATGCGCGAGACGGTCCTGGCTGACGTCGAGGGCATGTCCCGCCTGACGGTCGGGGACTTCCAGGTTGCCGAACCCTCGCGCAACGTCATTCCCGGCAAGGTGCTCCTGAACGTCGATGTGCGCCATACGGACGAGGCCCGCCTGGCGGAGCTCGATGGCCTGCTGCGCGACCATGTAGCTGCCGCGGCCGAGCGCGAGGGGATCACGGCCCGCGTCGAGGAGCTCTGGCACATGCCGGTGACGCGCTTCGACACCACCCTGGTAGACGATCTGTCGGCAGCCGCGCGTGCCCACGGCCTGGACCCCTTCACCATGATGAGCGGTGCCGGCCATGACGCCGTCAACCTGAGCTATGTGACGCCGACCGCCATGCTGTTCATTCCCTGCCGTGAAGGCATCAGCCACAACGAGCGGGAGTATGCAGAACCCGAACACTGCGCCATCGCCACCCAGGTATTGTGCGATGCAGTGCTGCGGGCGGCGAGCCGGCCATGAGGCGGCGCTGATCGCTCGTTTTCATCCAGGCTCGCAAGAGTCGACCTGACCCACCAAAAAGCCATAACTCAACGGGGAAGACCATGAAGAAGCCTTTGACCATTGCCATCGCGGCCGCCACCCTGGCCTCCACCGCGGCGCTGGCAGAGCCACGCTCGGGCGGCGTCATCAACACGGTACTGCAACCGGAACCCCCGGGGATCATCGCCGGCATCCACCAGAATGCGCCGACCCAGACCGTCTCCGGCAACATCTACGAGAGCCTGCTGCGCTACAGCACCGACCTCGAGCCGATGCCTCAGCTCGCCCACAGCTGGGAAGTGAGCGATGACGGTCTCGTCTACACCTTCCACCTCAACGAGGGCGTGACCTGGCACGATGGCGAGCCCTTCACCTCGGCCGACGTCGTCTTCTCCACGGATGTCTACCTGCGTGAGATGAACCCGCGGACTCGCACCATCCTGGCTCACGTCGACAGCATCGAGGCGCCGGATGACCACACCGTGGTCTTCAGCCTCAAGAACCCCTTCGGGCCGTTCCTGCTCTCCTTCGAGGCGGGCACCATGCCGATGATGCCCAAGCATATCTACGAGGGCACCGATTTCCGCGACAACCCGGCCAACAGCCACCCGATCGGCACCGGTCCCTTCAAGTTCGAGCGCTGGGATCGCGGCAGCGTCATCCAGCTGGTGCGCAACGACGACTACTACGAGGAGGGCCTGCCCTACCTCGACGGCATCAACTGGCACATCATCCCCGATGCTTCCTCCCGGGCGGTGGCCTATGAGAACGGTCGCGTCGATGTGCTGCCGGCCAACTCCGTCGAGAACTTCGACATCCCGCGCCTGAGCGCCCTGGACAACACCTGCCGCACCGAGGCCGGGCACGAGTACTTCAGCCCCTTCGCCATGCTGTGGATGAACAATCGCGAGGGCCCCACTGCCGACAAGCGCTTCCGCCAGGCGGTGATGTACGCCATGGATCGCGAGTTCGCCCGTGACGTGCTGTGGAATGGCCTCGGCAACGTGCCGCTGTCCGCTTTCGGCTCCAACGCACGCTTCCAGGACGACAGCCTGCCCCCCTACGACCACAACCCCGAGCGCGCTCGGGAGCTGCTCGCCGAGATGGGCTATGACGGAGAGGAGGTCCGCCTGCTGCCGATCCCCTACGGCGAGACCTGGGTCCGCTGGGCCGAAGCCGTGCAGCAGAACCTGCGTGAGGTGGGCATCAACGTCCGCACCCAGTCCACCGACGTGGGCGGCTGGAACCAGCGCCTGGGCGACTGGGACTATGACCTCGCCTTCACCTACCTCTTCCAGTACGGCGACCCGGCGCTGGGCATCTCGCGCACCTATATCTCCAGCAATATCGCCAAGGGCTCTCCCTGGAACAATGTCCAGGGCTACGAGAATGAGCGCGTCGACGAGCTGTTCGACCTGGCCGCCACCGCCTACCCGGACTCGCAGCGCGAGATCTACTACCAGGAGGTCCAGGAGCTGCTCCACGAGGACGTCCCGGTGGGCTGGCTGCTGGAGCTCGGCTTCCCGACCATCTATCGCTGTGACGTGCAGGATCTGGTGACCACCGGCATCGGCCTCAACGACGGCTTCAAGAACGCCTGGCTTGATCGCTGAGTTCGGCTGACTTACACCGCTGAGCTCGGGTGGGGCGGCCGCGTGCCGCCCCACACCTGCACCATGTTGCCACGGGGGTAATGGCATGCTCTATGCCAGATTGATTGTCATGCGGCTGCTGAAAGCCGTCGTCGTCCTGTTTCTCATCGTCATCTTCAACTTCTTCCTGATTCATATGGCTCCTGGGGATCCCGCGGCCGTGCTGGCCGGGGCCGGGGAAGCGGGAGCCACCGATGAGCAGTTCCTTCGCCAGCTGCGCGAGCAGTTCGGTCTCGACCAGCCGATGTATGTCCAGCTCTGGCGCTACGTTTCCGGGATCGCCATGCTCGATTTCGGCTACTCCTACCGCCAGCAGATGCCGGTCTTCGACCTGATCATGGCGCGCATGCCCGCCACTTTGCTGCTGACCGGTACCGCCTTCGTGCTGTCGCTGGCCCTGGGCATCCTGGCCGGCTCCCTGGCCGCCGCTCGGGCCAAGAAGCCCTCCGGCTCGCTGATCATGGCACTCGCCCTGCTCTTCTATGCCACCCCGCTGTTCTGGGTCGCCCTGATGGCCGTGGTGCTGTTCTCGGTCTATCTCGACTGGCTGCCCGCCTATGGCATGTACACCGTTGGCGCCGGCTACACCGGCCTGGCCCTGGCACTGGATGTCGGCAAGCACCTGATCCTGCCCGCCACCACCCTCGCCCTGTTCTTCATGGCCATCTACACCCGCATGACCCGCACCTCGATGCTCGAGGCCAGCCAGCAGGACTACGTCAAGACGGCTCGTGCCAAGGGGCTGTCGCCACGGATCATTCAGCGGCGGCATATCCTGCGCAATGCCCTGCTGCCGATCATCACCCTGGCGGGCCTGCAGGCCGGCCAGATGGTGGGGGGCGCGATCCTTACCGAGACGGTGTTTGCCTGGCCCGGCATCGGACGCCTGATGTACGAGGCGCTGATGCAGCGTGACTACAACCTGCTGCTCGGGATCTTCTTCTTCTCGGCCGCCCTGGTGATCGTGTTCAACATCCTTACCGATCTCGTCTATCGCCTGGCCGATCCGCGCATCAAGGAGGCCTCATGAGCTTCTTCGCCCGCTTTGCCCAGAACCGTGGAGCCCTGATCGGGCTGATCATTCTGGTCACGATCATCCTGATGGCCATTTCCGCCCCCCTGTTCTATCCGGAATCTCCCTGGCGAATGGTCCAGCGGCCCTTCCTGCCGCCCCTGGAAGTCGACGGCTTTCCGCTCGGCACCGACACCATGGGCCGCAACGTGGCCGCCGGGCTCATGCATGGCGCCTGGGTGTCACTGCTGATCGGGCTGGTCTCGACCCTGGTGGCACTGATGATCGGCGTTCCGCTCGGCGCCGTGGCCGGCTACTACGGCGGCCTGATCGATGACGCCCTGATGCGCTTCACCGAGTTCTTCCAGACCTTTCCCAACTTTGCCCTGGCCATCGTGCTGGTGGCGATCATGCAGCCCAGCGTCACCTCCATCGTGGTGGCCATCGCCCTGGTCAGCTGGCCGCCCGTCGCCCGCCTGGTGCGCGCCGAGTTCATGTCGCTGCGCCATCGCGAGTACGTGGAGGCGGCACGCCTCGTCGGCCAGTCCAACCGCACCATCATCCTGCGCCAGATACTGCCCAACACCCTGTCGCCGATCATCGTGCTGGCCTCGCTGATGGTCGCCACGGCCATCCTGCTGGAATCGTCGCTCTCCTTCCTCGGCCTGGGCGACCCCAATGTGATGTCCTGGGGCTACATGATCGGGGCGGCACGCACGGTGATTCGCCAGGCCTGGTGGCTGAGCTTCTTCCCGGGCCTGGCGATCCTGCTGACCGTGCTGGCCCTGAACCTGGTGGGCGAGGGGCTGGATGACGCCCTGAACCCGAAACTGAGCCGCGAGCGCTCCTGAGCGAGGGGAATCCCATGAACGAGACATCCTCCAGTCCCCTGCTGAGCCTGCGCAATCTGACCATTGCCCTGCCCAAGGGCGCCGACCGCGCCTATGCCGTGGAGGACGTGAGCTACGACGTGAAGCGTGGCGAGATCCTCTGCGTGGTCGGTGAGTCAGGTTCCGGCAAGTCGATGGCCGCCAACGCCATCATGGGCCTGCTGCCCAAGGGCGTCCGCCCGGTGGGCGGCGAGGCACTCTTCGATGGCCAGGATCTCCTGACCCTCACCGAGAAGCAGCATCGTCAACTGCGTGGCCTGCGTATCGGCATGATCTTCCAGGAGCCGATGACCGCGCTGAACCCGCTGATGCGGGTCGGGGCCCAGATCAGCGAGGTCTTCGAGGCTCACGGAATGCTGAGCGGCCGCGAGCGGCAGGAGAAGGCACTGGCCCTGCTGATCGAGGTCGGCATCCCGCAACCCGAGAAAGCCATCCGCGCCTATCCCTTCCAGCTCTCCGGCGGACAGCGACAGCGCGTGATGATCGCCATGGCCCTGGCACTCGAGCCGGAGCTGCTGATCGCCGATGAGCCGACCACGGCCCTGGATGTGACGACCCAGGCCCAGATCCTGGAGCTGATCCTCGACCTCCAGCGCCGCCGCGGCATGGCGGTGATGTTCATCACCCACGACTTCGGAGTGGTGGCCGAGATCGCCAACCGGGTCTGCGTGATGCGCCACGGCAAGATCGTCGAGCTCGGCGATGCCAGGCCGGTGCTCGACAACCCCCAGCACCACTACACCCGGGCGCTGATCGAGGCGATCCCCAGCGACGTGATTCCCGAGGCCCGCGGGGCCGAGACCGACACGCCGCTGCTGGAGGTGGAGAACCTCAACAAGGTGTTCCGCTCCCGCGGCGGGCTCTTCAAGCCGGCCAGGGAGGTGCATGCCCTGCGTGAGGTCTCCTTCTCGCTGGTGAAGGGCGAGACCATCGGCATCGTCGGTGAATCGGGCTCCGGCAAGTCGACGCTGGGGCGCTGCGTGGTCCGTCTCGAACATCCGGACAGCGGCACCATGAAGCTCTCCGGCACCGACTTCATGAACCTCAAGGGGGAAGCCCTGCGCCGCGAGCGCCACCGGGTGCAGATGATCTTCCAGGACCCCTACGCCTCGCTGAACCCTCGCCACCGGGTGGGCTACGCCATCGCCCAGGGGCCGCTCGCCAATGGCGTGCCCAGGGCCAAGGCGATGGCACAGGCCGACGCTCTGCTCGAACTGGTCGGGCTGGGCGGTACCGCCGACCGCTTCCCCCACGAGTTCTCCGGCGGCCAGCGCCAGCGCATCGGCATCGCCCGGGCACTGGCCCTCGAGCCGGAGCTGATCGTGGCCGACGAGGCGGTCTCGGCGCTCGACGTGTCGATCCAGGCGCAGATCCTCGAGCTGCTCGAGGAGCTCAAGCAGAAGCTCTCGCTGTCCCTGCTGTTCATCACCCACGACCTGCGCGTGGCCGCCCAGATCTGCGACCGCATCATCGTGATGCAGCATGGGCGGATCGTCGAGCAGGGGCCGGCCCGCGACGTCTTCCTGGCACCGCAGGAGGCCTACACCCGCCAGCTGCTCGAGGCCATTCCCGGCCGGCCGGAAGCCCTCGAGACCGCATGAACTCGGCACGGCAAGCCGACTGATCCGCCAGGAGGGGAGAATGGAATCACTGCTGAAGGCGATCGAGGGGATCGTGGGGCCCGCGAATGTGCTGCGGGGCGATGACGTCGCCGCGCGGCGGGTGGACTGGATGAGCGGCGCGCCCTGTCGCGCCGCGGCCATCCTGCGCCCCGCCTCCACCGAGGAGCTGGCGGCCGTGATGATGAAGTGCCATGCCGCCGGCCAGCCCGTGGTGACCCATGGCGGACTGACCGGCCTGGTGCACGGCGCCGAGGCGGATGCCGATGAGCTGGTGATCTCGCTGGAGCGCATGACCGCCATCGAGGCGCTGGACCCGGTCGGCGGCACCCTGACCGCCCAGGCCGGGGCACCGCTGCAGGCCGTGCAAGAGGCCGCCATGGAAGCCGGCATGCAGTTCCCCCTCGACCTGGGGGCACGCGGCTCCTGCACCATCGGCGGCAACATCGCCACCAATGCAGGCGGCGTGCGGGTGATCCGCTACGGCATGATGCGCCAGCAGGTGCTGGGACTGGAGGCGGTATTGGCCGACGGCCGTGTGGTCAGCTCCATGAACCGGATGCTCAAGAACAACGCCGGCTTCGACCTCAAGCAGCTGTTCATCGGCAGCGAGGGAACGCTCGGCATCATCACCCGCGCGGTGCTCCGGCTGCAGCCGTTGCAGCCGGTGTCCCAGACCGCCCTGGTGGCCTGCGCAGACTTTACGGCGCTCACCGGGCTGCTCCAGCATGTAAGACGAACGCTCGGGGAGCAGCTCAGCGCCTTCGAGGTGATGTGGCGCAGCCACTATGCCCTGCTCACCGAGGAGAGCTGCCGCCATGCGCCGCCGCTGCCGTCCGACTTCCCCTTCTATGCGCTGATCGAGAGCCTGGGCAGCGACGCGACAGAGAGCGCCCAGCGCTTCGAAACGGCGATCGAGTCGGCCTTCGAGGCCGGGCTGCTGAGCGATGCCGCGGTGGCAAGCTCCGAGCAGCAGCGCGAGCGTCTGTGGGCCATCCGCGAGGATATCGAGGGCCTGCTTCACCACATCGCGCCGCGGTTCGCCTTCGATATCAGCCTGCCGATCGCCGACATGGAGGACTATGTGCAAGCCCTGGAGCGGGCCGTGAGCGCACGCTGGCCCGAGGGACGCATCGTGGTGTTCGGCCACCTGGGTGATGGCAACCTGCATGTCACCGTGGGCACCGGCCACGACGACGCCGAGACACGCCGCGCCGTTGAGGCGCTGGTCTACGAACCGCTGGCCGCGCTGGGCGGTTCCATCTCGGCCGAACACGGTATCGGAATCGAGAAGCGCGATTACCTGCACCTCTCACGGTCCCCTGAAGAGATTGCCCTGATGCGCACCCTGAAGCAGGCCCTGGACCCCAAGGGGCTGCTGAACCGGCACAAGGTGCTGCCGGACATCGCCGAATGAGCCTGACCATTGCCCGCGCGCAGCTGGCCCGGCTGCGCCATAGCGAGCGACTGACGGCGCTGCTGCTGATCGCCACCATTGGACTGTTCTGGGGCGGCAACTGGCCGGCGGTACGGTTCATACTGATGGACGTGCCGCCCTTCACCCTGCGAACGATCGGCTTCACGACGGGAGCCCTGCTGCTGCTGAGCTGGGCCCGGTGGCGACGGCTGCCGCTCCGGGTTCCGGCCGACGAGTGGCCCTGGCTCATCGCCACGGGGCTCTTCACCATCCTCGGCTTCAACCTGGCCACGGCCTTCGCGCAGCTCAGAATGCCCACCTCCCAGGCCGCGATCATCGCCTTCAGCATGCCCTGCTGGGCGCTGCTGATGGGATGGTGGCTGCTTGGCCAGCGCATCACGCGCCGTCAATGGCTGGGGCTGGCGTGCGGCCAGGCGGGCCTGCTGGTGCTGCTGGGCCCCACCGCACTGGCCGGCGGCACCCGGGGGCTGACGGGGCCCCTGATCATGCTGGGTGCGGCGCTTTCGTGGGCGCTCGGCACGGTGCTGATCAAGAAGCGCGGCGTCTGGCAGAGCCACGCGGTGGTGATCACCGGCTGGCAGTTCGTAATCTGCGCACTGCCCATGATCGTGATGATGGTGCTAACGGAGTCACCGCCGCCTCCGGCGTCCTGGCAGGCCAGCACCTGGCTGGCCCTGGGCTATCATCTGCTGTTCTCGATCACCCTGGCCCAGATGCTGTGGTTCATGAACGTGAATCGGCTGAGCGTGGCACAGGCCACCATCTCGACCCTGATCATTCCGACCGTAGGCGTCTCCAGTGCCATCCTGCTGCTCGGCGAGCCGCTGAGCGCCAAGGTCTTTCTTGCCCTGCTGCTGACGCTGGCCGCCGTGGCAATCGTGATGCTGCAAAAGAGGAAAAGCCCATGACCCTGACCATCGCCGTACCGCAGGACGCCGATCGCGCCGACTGGGAGCGCCTGTATCGCGGCTATGCCGAGTACTACGGCATGCACATGGACGCCACGATCCTTGATACCGTATGGGGATGGATCCAGTCGCCGGACTCGCCGCTGCAGGGCCTGCTGGCCCGCACCGCCGACGGCGAGGCCATCGGCCTGATGCACTTCCGCGCCATGCCATCGCCGCTGCGCGGTGCCACCATCGGCTTCCTGGACGACCTCTTCCTGGCCCCCGCCCATCGCGGCAGCGGCGCCGTGGACGAGATGCTGGACGAGCTGCGCGAGGAGGCTCGCCGCCAGGGCTGGCCCTTCGTGCGCTGGATCACCCGCGAGCACAACTACCGTGCCCGCGGCGTCTATGACCGTCACGCCACCCGTACCGATTGGCTGACCTATCAGCTCGAACCCTGACACCCATACACGACGACTGACTGGGAGTTCTGCATGCCCCGCTTTCCCGACCACTTGACCGGTGACGGCCCCCACAACCCCTTCCCCGGGGTGCGCGTGCTGGAACGCCGCCTGGGCCGCGAGATCCCCCACCAGCTCGGCTCCAACGAGGGGCTCGACATGCCCCACCGCGCCCTGCGCGAGCACTTCGGCGATGCCATGGCGGCCCACGTCTACAGCTACGGCGACGCCGAGGCGCTGGGCATCCGGCGGCGCCTGGCCGAGCAGAAGGGCATTCCCCTGGAGGCGATGCTGGTGGACGCCGGCGCCGACAGCCTGATCGCGCTGTCGCTGCGCGCCGCCACCGCCGCGGGCGACGTGGTGGTGAGCACCACCGGCACCTACCCCACCTTCGCCTACTTCGCCCGGGGCCACGGCTGCCGGCTGGTGGAGGTGCCCTACGACGAGGGGCCCGGCCGCCTGGCACCGGATCTCGACGCCCTGGCCGCGGCCGTCCGCGAGCAGGGGGCTCGGCTGGTCTACCTGGCCAATCCCGACAACCCCGGCGGCCACCTGCATCGTGATGCCGACGTGCTGGCGCTGCGTGACGCGCTACCCGACGACTGCTGGCTGCTGCTGGACGAGGCCTATCACGACTTTCGCGAGGATGCCGACGGCGAGTTCGGGCGGCGGGTGCTACCCGGGGTGATCCGGCTGCGCACCCTTTCCAAGGCCCATGGCCTGGCCGGGCTCAGGGTCGGCTACGCCATCGCCGAGCCCGAGACGCTGGCGGTGATGATGAAGGTGCGCATCCACTACGCGGTGTCGACCCTGAGCCAGGCTGCCGCCGAGGTGGTGCTGGACGCCCCCGACGAGGTGGAAGCCCACGTGGCGGCGGTACGGCGGCGGCGCGAGCGGCTGGCGGCCCACCTGCGCGAACTGGGGGCCGACGTGCTGCCCAGCGCCACCAACTTCGTCGGTATTCGCCTGGCCAGCGCCGAGCTGGCCGGTCAGCTGCACGCCGCCCTGCTCGACGAGGGCAAGCTGATCGCCCGCCCTGCCGACCCCGCGCTGGGCCATGTGCTGCGCATCACCGCCGTGGAGGACGCCCTGGTGCCGGGGCGGCTGGCCACCCTGGAGGCGGCACTCACCGCGCGCTGACGCGCTGAAAGGGCGAGACCTCGCACCGAAACGCCGGCACCGCCCGAGGGCGGTGCCGGATCAAGCCCCGAAGCGAAGTCACCGGGGCACTCAGCAGCGCCCCTGCATCCTCAGCCCGGGCGGACAGAAGCCCCTGCCGCGGCGGTCATGGCGACGGTCATCATAGTAGTAGTACCGCTCCACCCGCCGATGGCGATCGCGATAGTAACGACGATCATCCCCGCGATAGTGGCGATGGCCGCTGTAGCCGTCCACCTCGATCAGCGGGCGGGTCTCGACTCGGGCAGGGGTATAGCTGCAGCCCGCCAGGGTCAGGGTAGATGCCACCATGGCCAGCATCAGCAAGCGCACGGGAGTCCTCATGGAGTTACCTCGCAAGGCAGTCGAGAAAAGGGGCTCCCTTCGTTCCCGGTTCGGTGTCGCTGCCCGTCATCGTGGATGACGGTGGCCTCTGGCGGGCCGGCGAAACGCAAACAGTGTTCTATAACCTTGTACCCGCCGCCGGCCAATCGCCAGACCGGAGCGGGGAAAAAACGTGCAACCTCACTGCCGCGTCGTCAGCAACGCCCCTTCTTGGCCTGCCCCGGCGGGCAGAAGTAGCCGCCGCGCGAGTGGCCGCCTCGGTCGTCATCGATGACGATCAGCGGTTCGGACTTGATGCGGGCAGGGGTATAGCTGCAGCCGGCCATGACCAGGCTGGCCGCCACCAGCATGAGGGGCAAATACAGGTGCCGTGACATACGACCTCCTTGTTCTCTATCAGGGGAACTTCATCGCCACCCATTCTATCCAAGCGCCCGGCAGGCGCCCATGTGGCGCGTCGACGACAGCGGCGTCGCCAGTCAGCGACAGTAGCCAAGCGGCGACGCCCGTCGCATAGTAGGCCTATCATTAGTCTGCAAACGGGACCTCCCATGGAGAGCGTGCGCCGTCATTCCCTGCTGCTTATCGTACTGGGCAGCCTGGTCGTCACCCTGGCCATGGGCCTGCGCCATGGCTTCGGCCTGTTCCTCGAGCCCATGAGCACCGAGCTGGGCTGGGGCCGCGGCGTCTTCGCCTTCGCCTTTGCCCTCGCCCTGCAGAACCTGCTGTGGGGGCTCTCCCAGCCCTTCGCCGGGGCCCTGGCCGATCGCTTCGGCGCTGCCCGCGTGGTGGTCATCGGCGGCGCCCTCTATGCCCTGGGCCTGCTGTTCATGGGCCTCTCGGAATCGGCGCTGGGCATGACCCTCTCCGCCGGCATCCTGATCGGCCTGGGGCTCTCCGGCACCACCTTCTCGGTGATCCTCGGCGCCGTGGGCCGCGCGGTAGCCCCGGAGAAGCGCAGCATGGCCATGGGCATCGTCAGCGCCGCCGGCTCCTTCGGCCAGTTCGCAATGCTGCCCGGCACCCTCGGCCTGATGGGATGGCTCGGCTGGTCGGCGGCGCTGCTGGCTATGGGCGCCATCGCCGCGCTGATGCTGCCGCTGGGCGCCATGCTGCGCGACCGCCCCTCGGCCAAGGCCGCCAGCGACATCAGCCTGGGCGCGGCGCTCAACGAGGCCGCCAACCATCGCGGCTTCTGGCTGCTCTGCCTCGGCTTCTTCGTGTGCGGCTTCCAGGTGGTGTTCATCGGCGTACACCTGCCCGGCTACCTTTTCGACAACGGCATCGCCGTGCAGGTGGGCAGCACCGTGCTGGCCCTGGTCGGCCTGTTCAACATATTCGGCACCTACGCCGCCGGCTGGCTCGGGGGGCGCTACTCCAAGCCGCGCCTGCTCACCTGGCTCTACCTGATCCGCGGCGTGGTCATCACCCTCTTCCTGGTCGCGCCGCTCAGCCCCGGCAGCGCCTACCTCTTCGGCATCGCCATGGGCCTGCTGTGGCTCTCCACGGTGCCGCTGACCAACGGCATCGTCGCCTCGGTATTCGGCGTCCAGCACCTCTCCATGCTGGGCGGCATCGTCTTCCTCTTCCACCAGCTCGGCTCCTTCATGGGGGTCTGGCTGGGGGGCTTCCTCTACGACCTGCAGGGCGACTACGCTGTGGTATGGAACATCGCCATCCTGCTCTCGGTGGTGGCCGCCGCCCTGCACTGGTTCATCAGCGAGCGGCCGGTCAGCCGCCCCGCTCCCACGGAGGCCGAGGCATGAGTCGCTCACTCCTGCTGCCGATCGCCGCCGCCCTGCTGACCGCCATGGCCCTCGCCCTGGTCTGGTGGGGCTGGCACCACCTCGATGCTGCCCAGCTGCTGCTGGGCAGCCGGCTCTGCTGAGGGACGTCTCTGAACGGCAGGGCTGTTCGGCGGCGCTGACCGCCCACGTTGACGACTAACGTTGCCCCCAGGCGGGAGACAACCTCGGTCCTCACGCCTATACTGCACTGCAGCATTGACGGATGAGCAGGAGCAGGCATGGCACGCTATTCCCCCTTACGAACCGAAACGGCACCCGACCGGGGAGACGCCCGATGACCGGCATCATGGCAATCATCGTGGCGCTGGTGCTGCTGATGGTCCTGGCCTACCGCGGGCTCAGCCTGCTGATCCTCGCCCCGCTGCTGGCGGCCCTGGTGGCGCTGGTCTCGGTCGATACGCCCCTGCTGGCCAGCTACACCCAGGTCTTCATGGGGGCCGCCAGCGATTTCATCCTGCGCTTCTTCCCGCTGTTCCTGCTGGGGGCGATCTTCGGCAAGCTGATGGAGGATTCGGGCAGCGCCGAGGTGCTGGCCAGCGCCATCGTGAAGCGCCTGGGCGACGCCCGCGCCATCCTGGCGGTGGTGCTCGCCTGTGCGGTGATGACCTACGGCGGCGTCTCGCTGTTCGTGGTGGCCTTCGCGGTCTACCCGATCGCCGCGGCGCTGTTTCGCCAGGCCAACCTGCCCAAGCGGCTGATCCCCGGCACCATCGCACTCGGCGCCTTCACCTTCACCATGACCGCGCTTCCGGGCACGCCGGCGATCCAGAACGCCATTCCCATGCCCTACTTCGGCACTTCGCCGTTTGCCGCGCCGGGCCTCGGCATCCTCACCGGCCTGGTCATGCTGGTGCTGGGACAGGCCTGGCTGAACCGTCGGGCGCGCCAGGCGCGGCTGGCCGGCGAAGGCTACGGCGAGCACCAGGACAATGCGCCTACCGCCGGCCACCTGCGGGAGCGCGCGGCGGGCGAAGGCTTCGACCTGGCCGAGATGACCCCGCCGCCGGCGGTGCGCGACCTGCCCCCCCCTGCCGCTGGCGCTGCTGCCCATCGTGCTGGTGATCGCCCTGAACCTGCTGTTCACGGCGGTGGTGATCCCGGCCATGGAGACGGGGTATCTCGCCGAGCCGGCCTATGGTGCGACCAGCATCGAGTCGGTGCGCGGGGTCTGGTCGGTGATCGCCGCCCTGGTGGTCGCCATCGCGGTGATCATCGTCGCTAACCTCAGGCGCCTCGAGTCGCTCACCACCACCCTGGACAGCGGCGCCAACGCCTCGCTGCTGCCGATCTTCAACACCGCCAGCCTGGTCGGCTTCGGTTCGGTGATCGCCTCGCTCGCCGCCTTCGAGGCGATCAGCCTCTGGGTGACCTCGGTGGGCGGCGACAACCCGCTGATCTCTCTCGCCATCGCGGTCAACCTGCTGGCGGGCATGACCGGCTCGGCCTCCGGCGGCATGAGCATCGCCCTGGCCACGCTGGGCGACACCTACCTGGCCATGGGCCAGGCCGCCGGCATCGCCCCCGAGCTGCTGCACCGGGTCACGGCCGTCGCCACCGGCGGGCTGGATGCCCTGCCCCACAACGGCGCGGTGATCACGCTGCTCTCCATCTGCGGCCTGACCCATCGCCAGGCCTATCTGGATATCGCGGTGGTGGCCGTGGTGGTCCCGATCCTCTCGCTGGTGCTGCTGATCGCCCTGGGTACGCTGGTCGGCTCGTTCTGAGGCGGGGTAGGTCCGGGACCATCAACGCTCGCGACGGCGAGGGCACTGTTATGATGCAGGTGACGTAACAGGAGAACACGATGCCTGCCGACGCCAACGCCTTCCAGACCGCCCTCGCCCTGATCCTGGGCATGGATCCGGTGCTGCTCGGCATCGTGGCGCTCTCGCTGCAGGTCTCGCTGAGCGCGGTGCTGATCGCCGCCCTGCTCGCCCTACCGCTGGGCGCGGCGCTGGCGCTGTGGCGCTTCCCCGGGCGCGGCGCTGTGATCGTGGCGCTGAATGCGCTGATGGGCCTGCCGCCGGTGGTGGCGGGGCTCACCGTCTACCTGCTGCTCTCCCGGGCGGGCCCCCTGGGCCAGTTCGGCCTGCTCTTCACCCCCACCGCCATGGTCATCGCCCAGGTGATCCTGATCCTGCCGATCATCGCCGCCCTGACCCGCCAGCAGATCGAAGAGCTCCACAGCGAGTACCGCGAGCAGCTGCGCTCCCTCGGCGTCTCGCGGCCGCGCATGATTCCCACCCTGCTGTGGGACGCGCGGTTCTCGCTGCTCACCGTGGTGCTGGCCGGCTTCGGCCGCGCCAGCGCCGAGGTAGGGGCGGTGATGATCGTCGGCGGCAACATCGACGGCGTCACCCGGGTGATGACCACCGCCATCGTGCTCGAGACCAGCAAGGGCAACCTGCCGCTGGCCCTCGGGCTCGGCCTGGTGCTGCTGGGGCTGGTGCTGCTGGTCAACGCCGCCGCTCACCTGGTCGGCGAGACGGCGCGGAGACGGCTGGGATGAACGACATGCTCCGTCCCGCCACCACCGCCGGGATCACCCCGCAGGCCTTCGAGGGGGTGAGCGTCAGCCACCGCGGCCAGTCGCTGCTGCAGCCGCTCGACCTGCGCCTCAGCGGCTGTCGCCGCACCCTGGTGATGGGCCCCAACGGCGCCGGCAAGAGCCTGCTGCTGCGCCTGGCCCATGGCCTGCTGGCGCCCAGTGCGGGCCGAGTGCGCTGGGAGGGCATCACGCCCCGCCAGGCCATGGTCTTCCAGCGCCCGGTGCTGCTGCGACGCAGCGCTCTGGAGAACCTCACCTATGCGCTGGCGGTGACCGGCACGCCCCGCGGCGAGCGCCGCGAGCGGGCCCGGGAGGCCCTCACCCGCTTCGGCCTGGCCGCCCTGGAGAAGCGCCCGGCCCGGGTGCTCTCCGGCGGCGAACAGCAGCGCCTGGCGCTGGCCCGCGCCTGGCTCACCCGCCCCGAGGTGCTGTTCCTGGACGAGCCCACCTCGGCGCTGGACCCGGCGGCGATCCGCGCCGTGGAGGAGGCCGTGCGCGACTTCCATGCCCGCGGCACGCGCATCGTCATGACCACCCATGACCTGAACCAGGCGAAGCGCCTGGCCGACGAGGTGGTGCTGCTCTACGGTGGTCGGCTGATCGAGCACACCCCGGCCGAGCGCTTCTTCGCGGCACCGCGGACGCCCGAGGGGCAGGCCTTCCTGCGCGGCGAACTGGTCTGGTAGCCCCTTTTCTCTCGAGGAGAGCAGCATGACGCCACGCGCGATCGCCCTGACCGCCCTGCTACTGGCCGGCAGCGCCGGCCTGGCACCGGTCCACGCCGCTGACGACCATATCGTCCTGGCCTCGACCACCTCCACCGAGCAGTCCGGGCTCTTCGGTCACCTGCTGCCGGCCTTCGCCGAGGCCACCGGCATCCGGGTGCGGGTGGTGGCCGTGGGCACCGGCCAGGCCTTCGAGATCGCCCGCCGTGGCGATGCCGACGGTCTGCTGGTCCACGACGGCGAGGGGGAACGGCGCTTCGTCGAGGCGGGCTACGCCACCGAGCGCGCCGACGTGATGTATAACGACTTCGTGATCATCGGCCCCGCCGAGGACCCCACCGGCATCGCCGAGGCCGAGAGCGTGGCTGAGGCCCTGCGCCGGATCGCCGAGGCCGAGGCGCCCTTCGCCTCCCGCGGTGACGACAGCGGCACCCACCGCGCCGAGCAGCGCCTCTGGGAAGCGGCGGGCGTCAAGCCCGGGGGGGGGTGGTGGTACCGCGAACTCGGCAGCGGCATGGGCCCGACGTTGAACACCGCCGCCGCCATGGACGCCTACGTGATGAGCGACCGCGCCACCTGGGCGGCCTTTCGCAACCGCCAGTCGCTCGCGCTGCTCTTCGAGGGCGACGAGGCGCTCTTCAACCAGTACGGCAGCATCCTGATCGACCCGGAGCGCCACCCCCACCTGAAGCACGACCTGGCCGAGCGGTGGCACCAGTGGCTGCTCTCCGAGCAGGGCCAGCAGGCCATCGCGGAGTTCACCGTCAACGGCGAGCCGCTGTTCTTTCCCAATGCTCGCCCCGACTGACCTGAAGCGGAGGACTTACGGCCCGGGCGTTCTCGGCACTCGCCTGAAACCGGGTGGTGGGAGGGATTTGAGTAACTATTCAGGTGGCTGCGGATGGGATATCGCCAACCAGCTGATTTTTCTGGCATAGTGCACAGCATCATTCGGCACACCTATGCGGTGATATGACCATCAGCGATATCAACGTCGACGAGGCCCTGGAGCGGGTCCGGCAGCAGCTCAAGGAAGACCAGACGGTCTCGCCGTCGCTGCGTGCCGCCATCGATGTGCTGATGCTGCTGGTCAAGCTCATGGCCGATCGCCTGGCCACCAGTAGCCGCAACAGCAGCAAGCCACCGTCCCAGGATCCCAATCGCCAGCGCCGCTCGCGCGCCAAAGGCGAGCGGCGCCCCGGCGGACAGCCAGGGCATGAGGGTAAGACGTTGGCGCCGGTGACGGACCCCGACGAGGTGGTCAAGCTCCGTGTCGATCGTCGGCAACTCCCCAAGGGGCGTTCTTACCGCCCGGTCGGCGTCGAAACGCGCCAAGTGCAGGACATCGTAATCCAGGCCGTGGTCACCGAATATCAGGCTGAGGTCCTCGAAGATGATCAGGGGCAACGCTACGTGGCGCCATTCCCCGAGGGCGTGACTCGCCCCATCCAGTATGGCCCTCGCCTCAAGGCGCATGTCGTCGTCTATCTCTCCCAGTATCAGCTGTTGCCCTATGCGCGTATCCGCGAGTTGCTCACCTCGCAGTGCGGCCTGTCGCTGAGCACCGGCACCCTGTTCGCCTTCAACCAGGAGGCCTACCAGCGGGCCGAGGCGTTCGCCGAGTGGGTGATCCCGGCGCTACGTGAAGCAGCCACCGTCCATGCCGATGAAACCGGAATGCAGGTCGGTGGCAAACGCTACTGGCTACACAGCGCCTCCAACGAGGCCCTGACCTGGTTGGCCCCGCACCCCAAGCGCGGCCAGGAAGCGATGGACGCCATCGGCGTATTGCCCTTCGTGCGTGGCGTGCTGGTGCATGATCACTGGAAGCCCTACTACCGCTATCCGGATTGCCGGCACGCGCTCTGTAATGCGCACCACCTTCGGGAGCTGACAGCGGCCTGGGAGAACGATGGCCAGGCATGGGCCAAGGCCTTGCATGACCTGTTGTTGGAGATGCATCGCGCCGTGGAGGTGGCCGACGGCTGCCTCTCGGCCGATGAGACCCGAGCCTGGCGGCAGCGCTATCGAGATTGCCTGGCGAAAGGGGACGCCGAGTGCCCCCCGCCGGTGAAACCGCCACCTGGAACGCGAGGCCGGGCCAAGCGCACCAAGTCGCGCAACCTCCTGGAACGCCTCCAGGCGTACGAGGACGACGTGTTGCGCTTCCTCGACGACCCTGCCGCTCCCTTCACCAACAACCAGGGGGAACGCGATCTGCGAATGACCAAGGTCCAGCAGAAAATCTCGGGCTGTTTCCGCTCCTGGGAGGGTGCTGAGATCTTCTGCCGCATGCGTAGCTTTCTCTCGACCGCCGTCAAGCAAGGGGTAGCGGCGCATACCGCACTGGAGCAACTGTTTGCGGGGGAGGTGCCAGCCTTCATGCAGCAAGAAGCCCCGACTCAGCCAACCGGTGCTGAATAGTTACCCCCGGTTTATCATCAGTTCCCGTTACGATGATGGCTTCAAGCTTTACTACGAGCAGTACTGTGCCCGGGGTGACATGGAGAACCGGATCAAGGATCAACAACTGAGCCTGTTTGCTGACCGGACCTCCAGCACGCACTGGTGGGCCAATCAGTGGCGGCTGATCTTGTCGGGCTTCGCTTATACGCTGTTCGAGCGGTTACGGACTTATCTGAAGCACACGCCCTTCGCGCGCATGAGTCCGAGCAACCTGAGGCTCAAGCTCATCAAAGTAGGCGCGGTCATCATCCGCAATACGCGTCGAATCCGAGTACTCATGAGTGACAGCTACCCCTATAAAACGGCGCTATCCGATCTCGTCAGGCGGTTGGTTCCTAACTGACTGCTCGGGCGCCCCCGGCCCGAAGCAATGGGGGAAAGGGGGAAGTGTGTCTGAACGCCGGAAAGTGGTTAAAAAGTAGCCGATGTAAGTCGAGCCAGTAGGTGTTTAGCGGTGTTACAGCCTGAGTGCGGTACTGGCTGAGGTACTATGAGAAATCCAAGCTAGATCAGCAACTTATTTTTTGTCATAAGAAGCCACTACAAGACTACTTTTAAAACCAAAAGCTAATGCAAGGCTGCCAAACAAAGCTCTCTAACAAAGCTTCCTAGTAAAAGCACCTAACGGAAGTTAATGCCCTGTATGTTGGTGCTAACACGGGTGCCGGCGGCTCCCTGAAGAATTTCTTCAATATCAGCCAGTGCGCCAATAACCGCTTCTTTACCGGTATTCCTGCTGTAGCTGCATGCTGCCTCTATTTTTGGCCCCATGGAGCCCGCCGCAAACTGCATGTCATCCAGCACGTCCGGATGAGCACTAGCGATCGCTTTGTGGTTTGGCCCATTCCAGTCGATATAAGCAGCATCAACATCCGTCGCAATGATCAGCAAATCAGCCTGCAACTGCTCAGCGAGTAAGGCCGAACAGAGATCCTTATCGATCACTGCCTCTACGCCATTGAGTTTATTATTTTCGTCGTAGGCAGTAGGAATCCCTCCCCCGCCAGCACAAATGACGATCGTTCCTTTTTCGAGAAGCCACTTTACCGGGAGAATCTCGAAAATTCTGTTGGGACGCGGGCTGGCAACTACACGACGGAATTTGTCCCCATCGGGTGCAATGCTCCAGCCTTTTTCCTTAGCCAAGCGTTCGGCCTCTTCCGCTGTATAAACCGGGCCTATCGGCTTGCTGGGGTGCTGAAACGCAGGGTCATCAAGGTCAACTTCCACTTGTGTTAATAAAGTAGCCAGCGGAACCTCAACAGGCAGCAGGTTGCCGAGTTCCTGCTCAATCATATAACCGATCATGCCTTCCGTTTCTGCACCTAGAACATCCAGTGGGTA
Source organism: Halomonas alkalicola (assembly GCF_030704205.1). NCBI lineage: Bacteria > Pseudomonadati > Pseudomonadota > Gammaproteobacteria > Oceanospirillales > Halomonadaceae > Halomonas > Halomonas alkalicola. Next base: position 593,394 of record NZ_CP131913.1, read on the forward strand.
GGCACTAACATCCGTGTAAGCGGCCCCCTGCAGTGCCAGCAACCCAACTTGCGGGCCGTTGCCGTGGGCGATTACCAATTCATTACCTGGTGCAATCCTGGCAATTTGTTCACAGGCAATTCTAATATTTCCACGCTGAGCCTCTGCTGTCATCGGCTCTCCACGACGTAGTAAGGCATTTCCACCCAGTGCAACGACAATTCGCATCGACATTTCTCCTCAGACCCCGCCCAAGGTGGCAACAAGCACCGCCTTGATGGTGTGCATGCGGTTTTCCGCCTGTTCAAACGCAATACAGGCCGGCGACTCGAAGACCTCCTCAGTCACTTCAATGCCATTAGCCAAGTGCGGGTATTGATCAGCCACCTGCTTGCCGATTTTAGTTTCCGTATTGTGGAAGGCTGGTAAACAGTGCATGAATTTGACGCGCGGATTACCTGAACACTGCATCAGGCTGCTGTTTACCTGATAAGGGAGGAGCTGCTCAATTCGCTCCCCCCAGGCTTCTACTGGCTCGCCCATCGAGACCCACACGTCCGTGTGGATAAAGTCGACACCTTTAACCGCCGCTTCTGGGTCCTCGGTCAACGTAATAGTGGCACCACTTTCCTCCGCAAAACGCTGGCAAGCATCGATGTGTTCTTGAGAAGGCCACAACGCTTTGGGAGCAGCGATGCGTACATCCATGCCAAGCTTGGCACCAATTAATAGTAGCGATTTGCCCATGTTGTTATGGGCATCGCCCACATAGGCATAGCTGATCTGGTGTAACGGCTTTTGTGTATGCTCCCGCATGGTCATCACGTCGGCGAGCATTTGTGTCGGGTGATACTCCTCGGTTAAACCGTTGTAAACCGGCACGCCCGCATAGCTGGCCAGCTCTTCGACAACTTCCTGTTTAAAGCCGCGATATTCAATAGCGTCGTACATGCGGCCCAACACACGAGCGGTATCTTTCATGCTCTCTTTATGGCCAATTTGCGAGGAGCCTGGGTCAATGAAGGTAATATTGGCGCCTTGGTCGTATGCGGCCACTTCGAAGGCACACCGGGTACGGGTTGATGTCTTCTCGAAGATCAACGCAATATTCTGCCCCTTGAGAAGTTGCTGCTCCGTACCGGAGTATTTGGCGCGCTTGAGGTCGCGGGCAAGGTCGAGCATATAGCAAAGCTCACGCTCGCTATGATGCATGAGGCTAAGCAGGCTACGGTGATGAATATTAAATGCCATGGTGAACGCTCTCAGTAGTCAATGGGGTCACGAATGATCGGGCAGGTCATGCAGTGGCCACCACCACGGCCGCGACCAAGCTCGCTAGCGCTAATGGTGATAACTTCCACGCCCGCTTTGCGTAGCAGCGTATTCGTCGACGTATTGCGGTCGTAGCCGATCACCACACCGGGCTCGAGTGCCACAACATTGTTACCGTCATCCCACTGCTCACGCTCTGATTCGAAACTGTCACCGCCCGTTTCAACCACGCGCAAGGCGGGCAAACCGAGCGACTCAGCGACCACCTCAAGGAAGCTGTTTTCTTCTCGGCGTACATCGATCCTCCCTGGGCGACTCTCATCTGGCCTGAGGCTGAAGGCGACGATATTACGCACGACTTCAGGAAAAATGGTTACCAGATCATGGTCACAAAAGCTGAATACGGTATCCACATGCATCGCCGAGCGAGATTTTGGCAGGCCTGCTACAACGATTCGCTTGGCCGCACCGGCAGAGAATAGCGCCTGTGCCACTTGGCCAATGGCCTGACGAGAGCTGCGTTCGCCCATTCCAATCAGCACAACGCCGTTGCCTATCGGCATCACGTCTCCACCTTCCAGAGTCGCTAGGCCATGATCCACATCAGGATCGCCGTACCAGACCTGAAAGTCGGCTTTTTCAAATTCGGGATGAAATTTGTAGATCGCCGCGGTAAGCAGCGTTTCTTGGCGCCGAGCCTGCCAGTGCATCGGGTTCAATGTCACACCGCCATAGATCCAGCACGTGGTGTCACGGGTGAACTGAGTATTCGGTAGTGGCGGTAGAATAAAGCTTGAATGGCCCAGGTAATCACGAAACATTTTGAGGATTTCACCTCCCTGAGACCCCGCCATATCATTGGCTGACACCCCGCCAATAAGAAACTCAGCGAGTCGGCGCGGCTCCATATCATCAAGCCAAGCACGCACTTCATCCTGTAGCCCTAACCCCACTTGATTGGCAGTAATCTTGCGATCCAGGAGCCAACTGCGCGCCTCAGGAATTTTGAGGGTGTCCGTCAACAGGTTGTGCATTTCCAGCACTTCCACGCCACGCTCGCGCATTTTGGTCACAAAATCGAAGTGATCACGCTTAGCTTGGCTTACCCACAGTACGTCGTCGAACAGTAAATCATCACAATTACTCGGCGTTAGACGCTGATGGGCCAACCCTGGCGAGCAGACCATTACCTTACGTAATTTGCCTGCTTCGGAATGAACGCCAAGCGTTGAGGCATTGGTAGACATTGCGTTTCTCCTTGTCGCATGCCAGTAGGCACGTATCGTTTCATCATTGGCTTAGCGGCTTGTGGCCACGACCAACACAAAGTTGAAGTGCTGCCGACGAATCTCAGCCTATAAGAGCTGCCAGACTCAGGCAGGCAAGAATGATCACCGTCAGGATCAACAGCAGCGGCCACATGAATCGCAGCCAGCGCTCATAGGGCACACGCCCAATTGCCAACGCCCCCATGACCACGGCAAAGGTCGGGTTGATTAGGTTCACTAATCCGTTCGCCGATTGATAAGCGGTCACCACCAGATCTCGCCCCACCCCAGCGAAGTCCGCCATCGGGGCTAGAACAGGCATACTCATCACCGCTAACCCTGATGAAGAGGGGACAAAAAACGACATCATCACCTGTAACCAATACATCACGTTTATAAAGGCGACGCTGGAAAGACCACTCACCCGCTCTTCAGACCAATGCAGTAGCGTGTCGGTGACAAGGCCGGCATCCATAATGACAACGATCCCTCTGGCCAGGCCGATAATTAGCGCCACGCCTAATAGCTCCTTGGCGCCGCCTACAAAGGAGTCAACAAAGCGCACCTCACCCAACCGGGAAACAACGCCGACCACTAGGCTGGATGCCAGAAAGAGTGCCGTCATTTCGCCCATCCACCAATCGGCTGCCAATACACCCCACACCATAATGATGAAGGTGCACGCGAACAGAATGAGTACTAGCTTACGGGTGCGGGTAAACGGCAACGTTTCCGCGTCGCGCTGGCTCAGAAAATACTCGCGATCCGCCTCGTACTGATCACTGACAATGGAAGCATCGTGACTGCGGCGAACACGGGCTGCATAGCGCATCACATATAGAACCGTCGCCACGAAACAAAGCGCAAGAATCACCAGCCTCAGAACAAGACCTTCGGTGAAAGGGATACCAGCAGCATCGGAAGCGATGACCGTCGCGAAGGCATTGACTGTTGAACCCAACACCCCCACACCTGCCCCTAGCAGGATGATGGCAACGGCCGTTACCGAGTCATAGCCAGCGGCAATGATGATGGGAATTAACAGCATGTAGAAGGCCAGCGTCTCCTCGGCCATTCCATAGGTAGAGCCACCGAGGGCGAATAGCCCCATTAGCAATGGAATTATCCATTTCTCATGCCCTACCATGCGTTTCATGGCTCGCCCAATACCGGCATCAATCGCCCCGGTCGCCGTCACAACACCAATAAAACCGCCAATAATCAGTACAAAAAGCGCCACATCGATTGCGTTGGCCACATTGGTCGCAGGGTCATAAAGCCCTGCTATTGGGGCCATCAACACATCCCAGGCATTTTGTGGATTAGGCGCTACTTCTTGATAGCTGCCCACCACGGTAACTTCTCGCCCCAACGATTCGTCAAACTCCCGCTCATACTGACCCGCCGGAACGAACCACGTCATCACCGCAGCAAGGATAGTCAGACTAAATAAAATGGTAAAAGCCGTGGGAAAACGAAAGCGTTTTACTTCTTTATTATCACTCGTTTGTGCGTTATCCATTGCTCTCCACCTCTAATAAATCACCATGCCATGCATTTTTGCAGGCTAAATAACAGGCACTTATTACGGCATATAACCGGTAGTTGTCAAGGAATCTGTCGCCTCTGAGGTCATTCAGGCCACCTGTTTTTCCGGTTCGGCGACGGTGACCTGGAGCTCCCGCTCCGGGTTGAGTGACACGGTACCGATCGGCGTCCAGTTGCGGGTCTTGCCGCTCCATCGCGCAGGGTTGGCGTCACGCGCTGCCTGATTGATGACGTGGCGCTTGGCCAGCACCTCCTTATCTTCGCCCGCATGGCGCTGTGCCGGTGTCACCAAGCGAATGCCGCTGTGCCGGTGCTCGTGGTTGTACCACTGCACGAAGCCAGCCACCCACTCGCGGGCGTTGTCGAGCGTGGCGAACCCGTCAGTGGGGTAGCAGGGGCGGTACTTGCAGGTGCGGAACAGCGCCTCTGAGTAGGGATTGTCGTTACTGACCCGCGGTCGGCTGAAGGATGGCGTGATGCCGAGCTCGTGAAGCTTCTCCAGCAGCGTCGCACCCTTGAACGGGCTGCCGTTGTCCGCGTGAAGCACCAGCGGCTGGTCAATGATCCGCTCGGCCAGCACGGCCCGCTCCAGTACGGTGCGGGAGTTGTAGGCCGACTCGGCCAGGAACACCTCCCAACTGGTGATCTTGCGGCTGAAGATGTCGACCATCATGACCAGGTAGTAGTGCTGTCCCTTGATCGGGCCGCCCAGCCACGTGCAATCCCACGACCACACCTGATTCGGCGCAGTGGCCTGGTAGGTCGTGGGCTTGGCGCGGCGTTGAGGTGGCTTGGCACGGCCCCGATGCACCATTTCGTGGTGCTTGCGCATCACGCGGTAGAACGACGAGGATGAGGCCAAGTAGCGCTGCTCCTCGTCGAACAGGCGCACCACGATCTGCTCTGGCGGCAGGCTGGCGTACTCGGGGCGGTGGCACACGTCGAGGATCTCCTGTTCTTCGGCCGGTGTTAGCGCGTTAGCCGGCACCGGCCGGCCGACCAAAGGGCGCTGGTCCTCGTGCAGCTCGCCGCCGCGCGTCCAGCGCTGGTACGTCCTGGCGGTGATGCCCAGCTCTCGGCAGGCGGCCTCCAGGCGGGCCCCCTGGGCCCTGGCCTCTTCGATCAGCGCGATGGCGCGTTGGCGATCTGGGGTGCTGATCATGCGTCCTCGTCCCCCCAGATCGCCCTCGCCTTTTTTCTGAGGGCCAGTAACGCTGCGGTCTCCGCCAGGGCCTCGTTCTTGCGGGCGAGCTCCTTTTCCAGCGCCTTGATGCGCTTGCGCTGTTGCTTGGCCTCGTCGGCTTCACGCTGGCGTTCCGAGTGCGAGAGGCTGGCGGCTTGCTCGCAGTCATGCCGCCACCGCCCCAGCTGTTCGGGGAAGATGCCCCGACGGCGGCAGTATTCCGCGGTCTCCTGAGCATTCATCGAGGCGGTTTCAAGCACGGCGTTGAACTTGTCCTTGGACGACCAGCCATCGGTGCCTTTGCCCAGCGCGTCCGGCAGGCAACGTCCCTCGGCGCGGGCTTGCTTGCGCCAGGTGTAGACGGTGCCCAGCGAGATCCCTTCCTGCTCCGCGATCACCTGCGGGGAGAGAGGAGGTTGTGGGGAGGCAGCAGCTTGGTGACCACGGCTTGCCGGCGCTCCTCTGAGTAACGAGGCATGAGTGTCTCCTTTCGCCCCCTGATCGGTTTATAGGAACAGGGTATCAGAGGGCACGACAGTCATCCTGACACTGGGGGTAACCACCAGCACTTAACCTTCCATGACGCTAGGGAGCGTTAACAATTAGGCCAGCCATATGACGGCGGATACAAGGTTGAGTAGCGACTGGTAGTTTCTCGCCAGTCGCTCATAGCGTGTTGCCAGCCGCCTGAACTGCTTGATTTTCTGGAAGAACCTTTCTACCAGGTTGCGATCCTTGTAACAGTGCCAATCTATCTCGGGGCATTCCAAGCGATTCTTTCTCGGCGGAATCACCGGCTCGGCGCCCACCGCTCGAATGATGTCCCTCAAAGCGGTGGAATCATACCCCTTGTCGCCAAGCACCGCCGCTGGAGAAAAGCCCGCCAGTAACGCTGGGGCGGCTCCGTACTCAGACGCTTGGACGCTTGGCCCGGTGTGAGGATTAGCCGTACCGGGTTGCCGAGGGCATCGACCGCCGCGTGGATCTTGGTGCTCAATCCCCCACGCGATTTCCCCATGGCTTCGGTGCTCTGAGCCGTTTTTTTTTTGCCGCCCCATGCTGATGAACTTTGACGATACTGCCATCTATCATCAGCTGCTCCATGTCGGGATCATCGGCTAATGTGTCGATAACCTGCTGCCAGACCCCCTTCTTAGACCACCGGTTATAGCGCATGTAGACAGTGTGCCAGCGACCGAAGGCGTCGGGCAGATCACGCCAGGGAGCGCCTGTCCGGGCGATCCACAGGACGGCTTCCACGAACAAGCGATTGTCCTTGGCCGTCACCCCGCGATCTGAAGCTTTGCCGGGGAGCATGTGCTCGATGCGCTCCCATTGGTCATCACGTAGCATTAGCCGAGGCATAGATCACCGAAAAATGCTGATATTCTAAATCAGCCCGATCTCCATCGGCAATTGTTAACGCACCCTAACTATAGGCCAACATTTAAATAAAAAACTGACAAGCATCAAAAAAATAAAAAATAATTGTAACTATTCAGGTGGCTGCGGATGGGGTATCGCCAACCAGCTGATTTTTCTGGCATAGTGCACAGCATCATTCGGCACACCTATGCGGCGATATGACCATCAGCGATATCAACGTCGACGAGGCCCTGGAGCGGGTCCGGCAGCAGCTCAAGGAAGACCAGACGGTCTCGCCGTCGCTGCGTGCCGCCATCGATGTGCTGATGCTGCTGGTCAAGCTCATGGCCGATCGCCTGGCCACCAGTAGCCGCAACAGCAGCAAGCCACCGTCCCAGGATCCCAATCGCCAGCGCCGCTCGCGCGCCAAAGGCGAGCGGCGCCCCGGCGGACAGCCAGGGCATGAGGGTAAGACGTTGGCGCCGGTGACGGACCCCGACGAGGTGGTCAAGCTCCGTGTCGATCGTCGGCAACTCCCCAAGGGGCGTTCTTACCGCCCGGTCGGCGTCGAAACGCGCCAAGTGCAGGACATCGTAATCCAGGCCGTGGTCACCGAATATCAGGCTGAGGTCCTCGAAGATGATCAGGGGCAACGCTACGTGGCGCCATTCCCCGAGGGCGTGACTCGCCCCATCCAGTATGGCCCTCGCCTCAAGGCGCATGTCGTCTATCTCTCCCAGTATCAGCTGTTGCCCTATGCGCGTATCCGCGAGTTGCTCACCTCGCAGTGCGGCCTGTCGCTGAGCACCGGCACCCTGTTCGCCTTCAACCAGGAGGCCTACCAGCGGGCCGAGGCGTTCGCCGAGTGGGTGATCCCGGCGCTACGTGAAGCAGCCACCGTCCATGCCGATGAAACCGGAATGCAGGTCGGTGGCAAACGCTACTGGCTACACAGCGCCTCCAACGAGGCCCTGACCTGGTTGGCCCCGCACCCCAAGCGCGGCCAGGAAGCGATGGACGCCATCGGCGTATTGCCCTTCGTGCGTGGCGTGCTGGTGCATGATCACTGGAAGCCCTACTACCGCTATCCGGATTGCCGGCACGCGCTCTGTAATGCGCACCACCTTCGGGAGCTGACAGCGGCCTGGGAGAACGATGGCCAGGCATGGGCCAAGGCCTTGCATGACCTGTTGTTGGAGATGCATCGCGCCGTGGAGGTGGCCGACGGCTGCCTCTCGGCCGATGAGACCCGAGCCTGGCGGCAGCGCTATCGAGATTGCCTGGCGAAAGGGGACGCCGAGTGCCCCCCGCCGGTGAAACCGCCACCTGGAACGCGAGGCCGGGCCAAGCGCACCAAGTCGCGCAACCTCCTGGAACGCCTCCAGGCGTACGAGGACGACGTGTTGCGCTTCCTCGACGACCCTGCCGCTCCCTTCACCAACAACCAGGGGGAACGCGATCTGCGAATGACCAAGGTCCAGCAGAAAATCTCGGGCTGTTTCCGCTCCTGGGAGGGTGCTGAGATCTTCTGCCGCATGCGTAGCTTTCTCTCGACCGCCGTCAAGCAAGGGGTAGCGGCGCATACCGCACTGGAGCAACTGTTTGCGGGGGAGGTGCCAGCCTTCATGCAGCAAGAAGCCCCGACTCAGCCAACCGGTGCTGAATAGTTACGGATTTGATACGATAAGGGGCTACTGCCCTTCAGGGGCTCTCGTTTCGGACCGCAGGAGCCATTCATGCCGCTGCTCAGGGTGTTGTCGGTGACCGGCCTCATGGTCGGCACCCTGTTCTTTGCCTTTTCCCTTACCCCCAGCCTGCTGCCGCGGCCCTGGCTGGTGCAGGGGGGCATCAGTGGTCTTTCGTTCGCCGCCGGCTACGCTCTGGGCGTCGGTGGCCACTGGCTGTGGCACTACCTGGAGCTGCCCGAACCCGGCAAGCGCCTCCTCCAGCGTATCAAGCTGGTGGCCAGCGTCTTCTGCCTGCTGGCGGCCGGCGTCTTCCTGTGGCGAGCCTCCGGCTGGCAGGAAGGCATCCGCACGCTGATGGAGATGGATCCGGTGGACGGCACGCGCCCCATCAGCGTGGCCCTGGTCGCCACCCTGGTCTTCGTCGCCGTGCTGCTGCTGGCCCGGCTGTTCCGCCGCACCTTCCGCTCGCTATCACGCCGCCTGCGCCGCCATGTGCCCCGGCGAGTCTCCCACATGGTGAGCCTGATAGCCGCCATTGTGCTGTTCTGGGCCGTCATCGACGGGGTGATCTTCGCCCTGACCCTGCGCGCGCTGGACAACTCCTACCAGCAGGTCGACCGGCTGATGCCTGATGACCTCGACCCGCCCACTGACCCGCAGCTGTCCGGCAGTGACGCCTCGCTGATCAGCTGGGAGGGGCTCGGCTTGCGCGGCCGTCGTTTCATCACGGCCACCCCCAGTGCCGAACAGCTGAGCGAGGTCATCGGCGCGCCGGCCCAGCGCCCGGTCCGCGTCTACGTCGGCCTCAACGCCGCCGAGACACCCGAGGAGCGCGCCGAGCTGGCCCTGGCGGAACTGATTCGGGTCGGCGGCTTCGAGCGTTCGCTGCTGCTGCTGGCCACCCCCACCGGACGTGGCTGGCTGGACCCCGGTGCCCAGGACACCCTGGAGGCCCTGCACCGCGGCGACGTGGCCACCGTCACCGCCCAATACTCCTACCTGCCGAGCCCGCTGGCCTTGCTCACCGAGGGCGAATACGGCGTCGAGATGGCCCGTGCGCTCTTCCAGGCGGTCTACGACCACTGGTCAGCGCTGCCGCAGACCGAGCGTCCGGCCCTCTATCTCCATGGCCTGAGCCTTGGGGCGCTCAACTCGGACAGCGCCTTCGACCTCTACGACATCATCGACGACCCCTTCCAGGGCGCCCTGTGGAGCGGCCCCCCCTTTCGCAGCGACACCTGGCGCAGCGTCACTGCCGACCGCGACTCAGGCTCCCCCGCCTGGCTGCCTCGCTTCCGAGACGGCCGGGTCGTCCGCTTCATGAATCAGGACACCGGCCTACTGGACCATGACGACGACTGGGGCGACTTTCGTATCGCCTACCTTCAATATGCCAGCGACCCGGTGACCTTCTTCGAACCGAGTTCGCTCTACCGGGAGCCCGAATGGATGCGCGAACCGCGCGGCCCGGATGTCTCTCCCGACCTGCGCTGGTACCCCATCGTCACCATGCTGCAGCTGCTCGCCGACCTGGCTACCGGCAGCGCTCCTCCGGGGTTTGGCCACGAGATCGCGGCCGAGCACTACATCGATGCCTGGGTTGCCCTCACCGAACCGGACGGCTGGTCGGAGAGCGAACTGGAGCGGCTAAAGGAGACTTTTCGTCGCTGAACTTAGCGGATATACCTTTTCAGTTCATCCCCAAATTCACTCCGCAATCGACTCCACTCCATCTTGAACCAGGGCGTATAGTGCTCCGGGTGAGAGACCAGGTCGGCATCAAGCCTTGCTGGTGATATCCAGCACCAGTCGGCGATTTCCTGGCGGTTGGGGCGTGGCTCCTGGTCGCTGACTCCCGGGAAGACTGAGCATAGCTCGTGCTCGGCTCAGCTTGAATCATACTGAGCCTGATAGTGGAACTTGTAGAGGTAGTCGAATTCCGCCTCGATGCCGACCTCTTGCCATAATCGACGGTGAACCGCTTCTTCCATGGGCTCGCCTCGGCGTGGATGACTGCAGCAGCTGTTGGACCAGTAGAGCGACCACAGGCGCTTGCCCTTCGCCCGCTGCTGCAGAAGAAGCTCCCCGTCGGCATTGAACACGAAAAGCGAGAAGGCGCGATGCAGCACTCCGCTTCCTTCGTGGCACTTGGCCTTGTTCAAGAACCCCAGCTCCCTGTCCTCTTCATCGACCAGAATCAGTTCTTCATCATCGAAGGAAACGGTCTCGTCGCGCTCGCCTGATCCTGTGCTGATCAAGGTGTCACCTCCATCGCCATATCGCTGTCTACTCCTCGGTGAGCATCTCGCCCACGACGCCTGCCACGTGGTAGCAGTAGCGGTCCAGCTCGCCCAGGTCCGCCAGGCCCTCCAGGCAGGCGCTGTCCTGGAAGTGGCTCATGCCCCGGCACATGATGCTCACACACTTGACCAGCGCCTGCTGCTGGGGCGCATCGAGACTGTGGGTGCAGCGGACGACCAGCGGCGTATTGGCCATCAACTCTCGCTCATCCGGCGAGGTGGCCGGCGAGAGCAGCGGCGTGACCTGCGTGGCGAAATCCTGGGCCCTCTCGTCCCCTCTCAGCACCGCCAGGAACCGTTCCTGCAGGAGGGCCTTCTGAACCGCGGAAAGCGCGGGCTCGTCCTCCAGGGTGTCTGCAATACGGCAGAGCAGGTAGGCATTGGTCACGACCTTGCGTAGGTCGGCCGGAAGCTGCGGGATGGTGAAGGCAAAGGTGCGTGACACCGCGCCCAGGACCTTGCCCTGGTAGGCTTCTGCCTCTGCAATTGCGGCAGCCGTCGAGAGGACCTGGGCCATGGCAGAACACCCGTTGTGTGTGGCAATTGACCGAGGCCGGTCATCTCTCCCAGCATGGCGTGAAAGCAGGCAGGCTGGAAAATGCAGGCTATCACGCGGGCTTCGGGAGGGTGCCGACGCCCAGCCAACGCCCTCGGCCGGGGCCAGATCCCTAAATTTCCTTAAGGGTCTGACCCCGGAGCGGCGGCCCCCGGGGCGGCGTCGAGCCGCCCCAGCAGCCCCTTGAGCTCGTTGCTCAGGAAGCGCGGCTCCACGCATTCGCCGAGGTGGCCCTCGGCGAAGCGCAGGAAGCCCAGCGCCGCGTGGGAGAGGCGCCGGTCGCGGCGCACGATGAACTGCCAGTGGCTCTCGATGGGCAGGCCCGTCACCGGCAGGATGGTGATATCGGGATGCTCCGGCGGCAGCACGTGCTCGGAGAGCACGGCGAGGCCCATGCCGGCGGCCACGCCGACCCGGATCGCCTCGTTGCTGGCCATCTGCAGGGTCGGCCCCAGGGTCAGCCCCTGCTCCTGCAGCCAGCTCTCAAAGAGCATCCGCGTGGCCGAGCCCGGCTCGCGCAGCAGGAAGCGCTCCTCCAGAAGCTCCGCCATGACGATCCGCTCGCGCCCCGCCAGCGGATGCCCCCGGGGCGCCACCGCCACCAGCGGGTTGCGCAGGAAGCGCCCGGCCAGGGCGTGGGCCAGCGACGGCGGGTGGCTGAAGACGTAGAGGTCATCCTCCTGGCGCTCGAAGCGGGTCAGCATCTGGCGGCGGTTGCCGATGTGCACGGTAACGTCCACCTCGGGGAAGGCGCGGCTGTAGGGGCCGAGCAGGCGCGGCAGCACGTACTGGGCGGTGTTGACGAGCGCAATGGAGAAGCGCCCCCTCTCGCCGCCGCGCAGCGCCGCCAGGTAGTCGTCGAAGTCGGCGAAGCGCCCGAGCACCTCGCGGCTGGCGCGGTAGAGCTCAAGGCCCGCCTCGGTGGGTGCCAGCCGGCCCTGGCGGTTCTCGAGCAGCGGCTCTCCCACCGCCTCGGCCAGCCGCTTGAGCTGCTGGGAGACGGTGGGCTGAGTGAGGTGCAGGCGTCGCGCCGCCTCGCTGATGGAGCCCGCCTGCACCACCGCCACATGCACCTGCAGCAGTCGAAACGTCAGGTGTCGAATGTTCATGGGACGCCCTCCTCGCCTCGATCCATAGATAATCATCCATGATGCACTCGCGAAAACTTAATTGGTATCAATGATGCGACTTTCCGACAATGCCGACCGTTTCCCCTGACCGCTGCAAGAGACGCTCCTGATGCCCGATATCGTGGTGATGTTCTTCCTGCTCGGCCTGCTGGCCGGGGTGGTGAAGTCCGACCTGACCATTCCCAAGGCCGCCTACGACACCCTGAGCCTGCTGCTGATGCTGACCATCGGCCTCAAGGGCGGCATGGCGCTCTACGGCAACCTCGGCTGGTCGCTGGTACCGGAACTGCTCGCCGTGGCCGCGCTGGGCGCGCTGATCCCCCTGGCGCTGATGCCGATACTGCGCCGGCTGATTCGGCTCTCTCCTGCCGATAGCGCCAGTATCGCCGCCCACTACGGCTCGGTGAGTGCCGGCACCTTCGCCGTGGCCCTGGCCTTCGCCGAGGGGCGCAACCTGCCGATCGGCGCCGAGGTCACCCTGTATCTCGTGATGATGGAGCTGCCGGCGATCATGGTGGCCATCGCCCTCTATCGCCGCCATGCGGGCAAGGCCGCCGGGGAAGCGATGCAGGGGATCTGGCACGAGACGCTGACCAACCGCGGGGTGATCCTGCTGGCCGGCGGCGCGGTGATCGGCGCCATGTACGGCCCCCAGGAGGGCGCCAACGTCACCGAGCTCTTCACCAGCGCCTTCCACGCCGTGCTCGCCCTCTTCCTGCTGCAGATGGGTCTCACCGCCGCCGAGACGCTGCGCCCCATCCCCTGGTTCCACTGGCGCCTGCTCACCTTCGCCCTGGTCGCCCCCCTGGTGCTGTCGCTGGCCGGGCTGGCCGTGGGCCTGGCACTGGGCCTGCCCGCCGGCTCGCTCTTGATCCTCACCGCCCTGGCCGCGAGCGCCTCCTATATCGCTGCCCCGGCCGCCATGCGCACCGCCATTCCCCAGGCCAATATCGGCCTGGCCATGCTGGCCGCCCTGGGCTTCACCTTCCCGCTCAACGTGATCATCGGCATCCCGCTCTATCACCAGCTGATCCAGTGGCTGGCCGGCTGAGCGAGCCGAACCACAGAAAACGACAAGGGCAGCCCACCGGGCTGCCCTTGTCGTTTCAATCCTATCGTTTCAATGCTGCCGTATCGAAACGGTCGTCGTGGCAGTGCCACCGTCCGACATTCGTGTGACTGCTCCCCACCCTAAGCGCTGACGCGCCACGGGCGAGGCTTCCCACTTCTCAGGCAGCAGCCGGCGATGTGCCGGACTTACGCAAGCCTCCATGGGCAGAGACGGACAGCCCTTCCGCCTTCAACTGGATGATGCCTTGCTGCTTGATGTTCAACGCCGCGTTGATGTCCCGGTCATGCTGTGTGTGGCAGGCCGGGCACTCCCACGACCGGACGTTCAACGGCATGGCGTCCCTCTTGTGCTGGCAGACATGGCAGGTCTTGGAGCTGGTAAACCACGGGTCGATCTTGACGAGATGCTTGCCCTGCTCCTTGGCCTTGTAGTCCAGCTTGGTGATCAAGGCATACCAGGACGCATCGCCGATGTGCTTGGCGAGTCTGCGGTTCTTCATCATGTTGCCGACCTTCAGCGTCTCGACGATCACCGCTTGGTTGTCGTCAACGATCTGTCGAGAGAGCTTGTGCTGGAAGTCGTGGCGGGCATTGGCGACCCGCTCGTGCGCCTTGGCGACGAGTAACCGTGCCTCGGCCCGATTCGCGCTGCCCTTCTTCGTGCGGGACAACGCCTGCTGCTTGCGCTTGAGATTCTTCTGCGCCTGCTTGAGGAAGCGCGGATTGGCGATCTTGCGGCCGGTGGAGTCAATGGCCAGATGCGACAGCCCCATATCGAGGCCCACGACCTTGGTGGTGTCAACGTCCTTCAGCAGTGCCGGGGCGGCCTGCTCAGTGTCAAACAGCAACGAGGCGTAGTGCTTGCCGGTGACGGTACGGGTCAGGGTGATGCTTTTCAGCCTGCCCTCGACCTTGCGATGCATCCTGGCCTTGATCGGCCCGAGCTTGGGCACCTTGATCCAGTCGTCGCCGGCCTTGACGCCGACGCAGTGATAGCTGGTCTGTTTGCCCCGCTTGCTCTTGAAGCGCGGATAGCCGGCCTTCTGCTTGGGATCGAAGAAGCGTTGGAAGGCATGATCGAGGTTCATGCACGCCTGCTGGAGGGCGATGGAGTCAGCCTCTTTCAGCCAGCCGTACTTGCGCGATGTCTTGGCGACCGGCAGCAGCTTCTTGATGTCGTGCTTGGCGCTCAACGACTGGCCGTGGCGTTGGTAGCGATGGGACATGATGCGAAGGCCGGTGTTATAGACGAAGCGCACCGCGCCGAACTGGCGGTTCAGGAACACCGCCTGCTCGGTCGTCGGGTAGATGCGTATCTTCGTGGCCTTCAGCATAGCCATCTGCCAGATGCTGGATGTATACACAGCTTATGCCGACTGGCCAAGTGCTGCAAACCCAGCAGTGCTATCGCGCTGCCCGCTTGTATCCCCGCCCGAGTGGGCGAGGGGTTACGCGGATTATTGCTAAAGCGTGAAAAGCTGCACTTTACGTTAACGTCAACCTGATCTAGTCTTGTGCCATCACGGTTTCACCACCCGACACGACCCGTCGTGCGCGCCCGGATGACCACCCTATCAGCCGGGCACCGCGACCACCGACAAGAACGGAGCCCCGCTCATGCATACGCCCTTCAAGCCCCTCGACTTCGGCCTCGACGACGAACTGAACATGCTGCGCGACCAGGTCAACGCCTTCGCCCGCGACGAGATCGCCCCGCGCGCCGCCGAGATCGACGAGAAGAACGAGTTCCCCAACGACCTCTGGCAGAAGTTCGGCGACATGGGCCTGCTTGGCATCACCGTCTCCGAGGAAGATGGCGGCACCGGCATGGGCTACCTGGCGCACTGCATCGCCATGGAGGAGATCTCCCGGGCCAGCGCCTCCGTGGGCCTCTCCTACGGCGCCCACTCCAACCTCTGCGTCAACCAGCTCAAGATCAACGCCAACGCCGAGCAGAAGGCCAAGTACCTGCCCAAGCTGATGAGCGGCGAGCACGTCGGGGCGCTGGCCATGTCCGAGCCGGGCGCCGGCTCCGACGTGGTCTCCATGAAGCTGCGCGCCGAGAAGCGCGGCGACCGCTACGTGCTCAACGGCAACAAGATGTGGATCACCAACGGCCCCGACGCCCACGTGCTGGTGGTCTACGCCAAGACCGACCCTGCGGCCGGCTCCAAGGGCATCACCGCCTTCATCATCGAGAAGGGCATGCCCGGCTTCTCCACCGCCCAGAAGCTCGACAAGCTCGGCATGCGCGGCTCCAACACCTGCGAGCTGGTGTTCCAGGACTGCGCGGTGCCGGAAGAGAACGTGCTGGGCGAGGTGGGCAAGGGCGTGCGCGTGCTGATGAGCGGCCTCGACTACGAGCGCACCGTGCTGGCCGCCGGCCCCATCGGCATCATGCAGGCCGCCATGGACATCGTGGTGCCCTACATCCACGAGCGTAAGCAGTTCAACCAGTCCATCGGCGAGTTCCAGCTGGTGCAGGGCAAGGTGGCCGACATGTACACCACCCTGAATGCCTGCCGCGCCTACCTCTACGCCGTGGCCGCCGGCTGCGACCGTGGCCAGACCTCCCGCAAGGACGCCGCCGGCGTGATCCTCTACTGCGCCGAGAAGGCCACCCAGGTCGCCCTGGACGCCATCCAGCTGCTGGGCGGCAACGGCTACATCAACGAGTACCCCACCGGCCGCCTGCTGCGCGACGCCAAGCTCTACGAGATCGGCGCCGGCACCAGCGAGATTCGCCGCATGCTGATCGGCCGCGAACTCTTCAACGAGTCCAAGTAAGGGGTTACCGATGGCCATTCTGACTACCCAGATCAATCCGCGCAGCGACGGCTTCCAGGCCAACGAGGCGTCGATGCGCGCCGAGGTGATGAAGCTGCGCGAGCTTACCGCCGCCATCGCCCAGGGCGGCGGCGAGAAGGCCCGCGTGCGCCACGAGTCCCGCGGCAAGCTCTTCGTGCGCGACCGCATCGACCACCTGATCGACGAGGGCTCCCCCTTCCTGGAGTTCTCGGCGCTGGCCGCCCACGAGGTCTACGACTCCGCGGTGCCCGCCGCCGGCGTGGTGACGGGCATCGGCCGCGTCTCCGGCGTCGAGTGCGTGATCGTCGCCAACGACGCCACCGTCAAGGGCGGCACCTACTTCCCGCTCACGGTGCGCAAGCACATCCGCGCCCAGGAGATCGCCCGCAAGCACCGCCTGCCCTGCATCTACCTGGTCGACTCCGGCGGCGCCTTCCTGCCCCGCCAGGACGAGGTCTTCCCGGACCGCGACCACTTCGGCCGCATCTTCTACAACCAGGCCACCCTCTCCGCCGAGGGCATCCCGCAGATCGCCGTGGTAATGGGCTCCTGCACCGCCGGCGGCGCCTATGTGCCGGCCATGGCCGACGAGTCGATCATCGTCCGCGAGCAGGGCACCATCTTCCTGGGCGGCCCGCCCCTGGTGAAGGCCGCCACCGGCGAGAGCATCAGCGCCGAGGACCTGGGCGGCGCCGACGTCCATGCCAAGAAGAGCGGCGTGGCCGACCACTACGCCGAGAACGACGCCCACGCCCTGCAGCTCTGCCGGGCCTGCGTGTCGCGGCTCAACTGGCAGAAGCGCGGCCAGCTCAAGATGCAGGCGCCCAAGCCCCCGCGCCTGGACCCGGCCGAGCTCTACGGCATCGTCGGCACCGACCTCAAGAAGCCCTACGACGTGCGCGAGGTGATCGCCCGCATCGTCGACGACTCCGACTTCGACGAGTTCAAGCGCTACTACGGCGACACCCTGGTCACCGGCTTCGCCCATATCCACGGCTACCCGGTGGGCATCGTCGCCAACAACGGCGTGCTCTTCTCCGAGTCCGCCGTGAAAGGCGCCCACTTCATCGAACTCTGCGCCCAGCGCAAGATCCCGCTGATCTTCCTGCAGAACATCACCGGCTTCATGGTGGGCTCCAAGTACGAGCACGAGGGCATCGCCAAGCACGGCGCCAAGCTCGTCACCGCGGTGGCCTGCGCCCGCGTACCCAAGTTCACCGTGCTGATCGGCGGCAGCTTCGGCGCCGGCAACTACGGCATGTGCGGCCGCGCCTACGACCCCAACCTGCTGTTCATGTGGCCGAATGCCCGCATCTCGGTGATGGGCGGCGAGCAGGCCGCTGGCGTGCTGGCCCAGGTCAAGCGCGAGCAGATCGAGCGCGAGGGCCGCGAGTGGAGCAAGGAGGAAGAAGAGGCCTTCAAGCAGCCCACCCGCGAGCAGTACGAGCACCAGGGCCACCCCTACTACGCCAGTGCGCGGCTGGGGGACGACGGCGTGATCGACCCGGCCCAGACCCGCGACGTGCTGGGGCTGTCGCTGGCCGCGGCCATGAATGCCGAGGTCGAAGAGACCAAGTTCGGCGTGTTCCGGATGTGACCGCAGGGGATCCCGTTATGTCTGAGACAACCTTTTCACGGCTGGAGCTCGACGATCGCGGCATCGCCTGGCTGACGCTGGAGCGCCCCGAGGTACACAACGCCTTCGACGACAGCCTGATCGCCGAGCTCAACGCCCACCTGGAGCGTCTTCGCGACGCCGCCCATCACGGCGAGGTGCGCGCGGTGGTGCTGGGCTCCGAGGGCAAGAGCTTCTCCGCCGGGGCCGACCTCGGCTGGATGAAGCGCATGGTGGAGTACGACTTCGAGGGCAACCTGGCGGACTCGCGCAAGCTCGCCGCCCTGATGCACGGGCTCGACACCCTGCCCTGCCCCACCCTCTGCCGCGTGCAGGGGGCCGCCTTCGGCGGCGCCGTGGGCCTGGCCGCCTGCTGCGACGTCGTCGTCGCCTCCGAGAAGGCCAAGTTCTGCCTCTCCGAGGTGAAGATCGGCCTGTCGCCCGCGGTGATCAGCCCCTACGTGCAGCGTGCCCTGGGCGAGCGCCAGATGCGCCGCTACGCGCTCACCGCCGAGGTGATGGACGCCACCACCGCCCTGGCGCTGGGCCTCGTTCATCGCCTCGCCCCCCACGACGAGCTCGACGCCGCCGTGGAGGCCATGCTCGACATCCTGCTGGCCGGCTCGCCCCAGGCCCAGCGCGCGACCAAGGCGCTGCTGGCCGAGGTGGCCCGGGAGCCCGACAGCAAGGCCACCCGCGAGCACACCTGCCGGGTGATCTCCGAGCTGCGCGTAAGCCTGGAGGGCCAGGAAGGCCTGGCCAGCTTCTTCGAGAAGCGCCGCCCCGCCTGGACAAACGACAGCGACAACAGTGCCGCCGACAACAACGCCGCGGAGCCCCGCTCATGACCTCTGAAGTGAAGAAATTCGATACCCTGCTGGTCGCCAACCGCGGCGAGATCGCCTGCCGGGTGATGCGCACCGCGCGCGCCATGGGCCTGCGCACCGTGGCCGTCTACTCCGACGCCGACGCCAATGCACGCCACGTGCGCGAGGCCGACGAGGCCGTGCGCCTCGGCCCCGCCGCCGCCCGCGAGAGCTACCTCAAGGTCGAGGCGGTGATCGAAGCCGCACGCCGCACCGGCGCCGGCGCCATCCACCCCGGCTACGGCTTCCTCTCCGAGAACGGCCCCTTCGTGGAGGCCCTCGAGAAGGCCGGCATCACCTTCGTCGGCCCGCCCGCCTCGGCCATCGCCGCCATGGGCGACAAGTCCGCCGCCAAGGAGCGCATGTCCCACGCCGGCGTGCCCCTGGTGCCGGGCTACCACGGCGACGACCAGGATGACGCCCTGCTCAAGAGCGAGGCGGACAAGATCGGCTACCCGGTGCTGCTCAAGGCCAGCGCCGGCGGCGGCGGCAAGGGCATGCGCGTGGTGGAATCCGCCGCGGGCTTCCAGGCCGCCCTCGACGGCTGCCGCCGCGAGTCCCAGGCCGCCTTCGGCGACCAGCGCATGCTGATCGAGAAGTACCTGACCCAGCCGCGCCACGTCGAGGTCCAGGTGTTCTGCGACAGCCACGGCAACGGCGTCTATCTCTTCGAGCGCGACTGCTCCGTGCAGCGCCGCCACCAGAAGGTGCTGGAGGAGGCCCCGGCCCCGGGCATGAGCGCCGAGCTGCGCCGCGAGATGGGCGAGGCCGCCGTGCGCGCCGCCCGCGAGATCGGCTACGTGGGCGCGGGCACCGTGGAGTTCCTTCTGGATGCGGACGGCTCCTTCTTCTTTATGGAGATGAACACCCGCCTGCAGGTGGAGCACCCGGTCACCGAGATGATCACCGGCCAGGACCTGGTCGAGTGGCAGCTGCGCGTGGCCATGGGCGAGCGGCTGCCTCTCGCGCAGGATGAGCTGACCATCACCGGCCACAGCTTCGAGGCGCGCCTCTACGCCGAGGACCCGGAGCAGGACTTCCTGCCCGCCACCGGCCGTCTGGACCGCTTCGCCCTGGACCTGGTGGGCGCCGGCCTTAGCTCTTCAGGAAAGGGCTCCAACAAGGTGCGCCTGGACAGCGGCGTGGAGAGCGGCGACGTCGTCTCCATGCACTACGACCCGATGCTCGCCAAGCTGATCGTCCACGGTGACGACCGCGACCAGGCACTCGCCACCCTTAACCGGGCACTCGCGGCGCTGGACGTGCAAGGGGTGGTCACCAACCGCGCCTTCCTGCAGCGCCTGGCCACCCACCCGGCCTTCAAGGGCTGTGAGCTCGACACCCGCTTCATCGAGAAGAACGAAGCGACCCTGTTCGCCACCCAGGAGATCACCACCGAGGCCTACGCCGCCGCGGCGCTGATCGGCCTCAAGCAGCTGGCCCGCGAGTGCGAGAGCGACTCCCCCTGGGATCGCCATGACGGTTTCCGTCTCAACGCACCGCACACCATCCGCCTGGCCCTGTGCGCCACCGGCCAGAACCTTACCAATGCCCAGGCGCCGGACGCCGAAGGCGTGGTGATCGTGGAAGGCACCCGGGAGACCGACGCCGATCCCTGGCACCTGACCATCGGCGACACCACCCTCACCGCCCGCCTGCAGCACCTGGAAGGCGACGCCGTGGCGGTGACCCTCGACGGCCACCGCCGCCGCCTGCAGGCGCGACTGGGCGAGAACGGCGTGGTGGTGATGGCCGACCCGAGCGGCGAGACCTGCCTGTTCTGGCGCCGCATCGACGCCATCGACCACGGCCAGCACGAGGCGGAATCCACCCTCACCGCGCCCATGCACGGCACCGTGGTGGCGCTGCTGGTGGAGCCGGGCCAGAAGGTGGAGAAAGGCATGCCGCTGATGGTCATGGAAGCCATGAAGATGGAGCACACCATGTCCGCCCCCGCCGATGGCCACGTGGCGAGCTTCCACTTCGCCGCCGGCGACACCGTGGGCCAGGGCGACGTGCTGCTCGAATTCGCCCCGGAGGAATAAGACGATGGCATTCCCGAAACAGGTTCGCCTGGTCGAGGTCGGTCCCCGCGACGGCCTGCAGAACGAGCCCGAGCCGATCAGCACCGCCACCAAGCTGGAGCTGATCGACCGCCTGGGCGCGGCCGGCCTCTCCTACATCGAGGCGGCCAGCTTCGTCTCGCCCAAGTGGGTGCCGCAGATGGCCGACCACCGCGAGGTGATGCAGAACCTCGCCCGGCTGGATGGCGTCACCTACGCGGCGCTGACCCCCAACCTCAAGGGGCTGGAAGCGGCCCTCGAGTGCGGCGTCGAGGAGGTAGCGGTGTTCGGCGCCGCCTCCGAGGCCTTCTCGCAGAAGAACATCAACTGCTCCGTGGCCGAGTCCCTGGCACGCTTCGAACCGGTGCTGGAGCGCGCCCAGGCCGCCGGCGTGCGGGTGCGCGGCTACGTCTCCACCGTGCTGGGCTGCCCCTACGAGGGCGAGATCGCCCCGGCCAAGGTGGCTGAAGTCTCGAAAGCGCTCTATGAGATGGGCTGCTACGAGATCTCGCTCGGCGACACCATCGGCGTGGGCACACCGCTCAAGGCCAAGCGCATGCTCGAGGCGGTGAGCCGCGAGGTGCCCATGGCCCAGCTCGCCGCCCACTTCCACGACACCTACGGCCAGGCGCTGGCCAACCTCTACGTGGTGCTGGAGGAAGGCATCGCGGTGGTGGACAGCTCCGTCGCCGGCCTCGGCGGCTGCCCCTACGCCAAGGGCGCCTCCGGTAACGTGGCAAGCGAAGACGTGGTCTACCTGCTCAACGGCCTCGGCATCGAGACCGGCATCGATCTCGACAAGCTCGCAGATACTGGCACCTGGATCACCCAGGCCATCGGCCGGCCCAACCGCTCCAAGGTGGGGGTAGCACTAGCGGCCAGGTAATCGCAAAGCCAACAAGCGAAAGCCCCCGAGCCAGATGAATGACTCGGGGGCTTTGGTATTGCATAACGCCGCCAGCACGCGCGGCTTTCTAGTGGAGGCGAAGCCGCAACGAAAAAGCCGTCGCTGTGCCTGGCCTTGTTATAAATCTTCTTCACGTAACGTGCTTCCAATAAAATAAAAGTCGAACTTATGGCAAACTCTTTCCAGCTTTACTGAATCTGTGGTGATTGCAACGCCGAAATTGCGGTGATTCTCTAGCTGAGGCCTTGTACCCAAATAAGGCAAAAGTGGATTAACCCGCTCAAGGTTGAACCAAAATGAACCGTAATGCTTGGTTCGGACAACGTAAAGCGTTGATCTAGGATTTCCCTCATCAGCTCTAACCAAATTTAAAGATACCCGCTTTCCATTATCCATTGCATCAAATGAGAACGAATATGGGTATTCACCATTTTGGTTAGGCTTAATAAGAAATAGTCCAGGCGAATAATAGTCTGGTGGTAGTTCATCAGGAAACAAAAAACCTCCGCCTTGACTGAAAAAGCAAAGGTAGTAAACAAGACTATTCATCTTTTCCGCCTCAGGACCTTGCTTCCATTCAAGAAACTTTCACCATTCTTAGATTCCCATTTATGCTGATCCGAATAGACTTTTGGTCCGCCAACAATAGGCCCCCAAACAATGTCCTTTGAGAATTTATAGGTTCTGGTTTGCCCATTCCTTCTGATATTTGAACGATATTCAATTGCCTCTATTTCAGTTAAGCTCTCTATATCAAAGTTCCAAAATTCATCATCGTCGAACTGAAACTCAACAACTGATTCGCAGTTATGCATTTGTACTGCCCAAGCTTTTGCTACATGTAATGCAGTGCCCAAGTAAAATCCTTGCCCTAACTCACCGCCACCTAAAGCAGTGTCAACTTTACCTTCTACCAAGGTATCTGCATGCGCTTCAGCAGTTCCATGATACGTGGTGATCTTGTCAAAATTACTCATAACTTCCCTGATGATTTATAACGCGAAGCTTTGCGGCAATTTTGGAGCCGCGAAGCGGTGGAAAAATTGTCCGGCAACAGCGACTGGTTATGCATCATTCGTAGTGGCTCCAGAGCCTGAGGACTTTCACCACTTGCTCGTCCTCAAGCACTTGGTAGACAAGACGATGCTGAATATTGATGCGACGTGAATAGGCCCCCGCAAGATCACCAATGAGCTTCTCAAACGGAGGCGGCTTGCGGTATGGATCTTCCGCTAGCAGCGCTAACAGTTCCTGGGCTTTTGGTTTGAGTCCGCTGGAGGCCAACTTCTTTGCATCTTTCTGGGCTTGCTTGGTGTAAACCAACTTCCATGTCACCAGTCCAGCTCCTCATCGCATTCATCCACGGGGGAATCCATCCCCTCACGAATAGACTCCCTCATACCCGGTACGGAGAGCAGGTAAAGTGTCTCCTGAATTGCAGACCAATCTTCCTCGGAAACCAGAACAGCTTTGTTCCGCTTACCCATGATGACGATTGGTTGGTGGGACTCAGCGGTCTCGTCGATCAACCGATATAGGTTGCTGCGCGCCTCAGTTGCTGTGATTCCGGTCATGACGCACCTCTTGTGTGTTCAACTTTTCACCAAGTGTACGCCTTTGGGTACGTACGTCAAGACGAACGCCACGCATAACGCTTACGCTTAGCGCACCGGTGACTTTGACGTAGCGAAGCGGAGACAAAGGCATCCGAGTGCCGCGCCTGGTTA
This sequence comes from Halomonas alkalicola, assembly GCF_030704205.1. Classification (NCBI taxonomy): domain Bacteria; kingdom Pseudomonadati; phylum Pseudomonadota; class Gammaproteobacteria; order Oceanospirillales; family Halomonadaceae; genus Halomonas; species Halomonas alkalicola. Next base: position 616,740 of record NZ_CP131913.1, read on the forward strand.
TGTTTGATATTCGATTTCTACGGCCGACTCGTCTCCACAATGAATGAAGAGTTCCCCTTTCGCTGAATTTGAAGATGAAAACTGAAACCAACCACGGCCAGACTTTTCACGACCATCATCATTTCCAGACCAAGAAAACTCGACTCGCCCTCCATCATCTGGAATGCGGTAGTCGATTTGGCCCTCAACTGCTCCGAATACAAAAAAGCCGAGGCCATCTTCATCGAACTGGAAGTATCCGGGCTCGATAAGATCAACAAAGTCTTGATCCCACATTTCCATCCACTTAATTCGCCAGCGTCCAACGACTTTACTCAAACTACCTCCTTAAAACATAACGCCCGGCTTTGGGGCGGACTTGTAGCCGCAAAGCGGCGGAAAGGCCGTCCCAGCCCCGAAGGGGCGACAACAGCCGATTGTTATGTGAGCGCGCCGCCATCTATAGACCTTGCCTTGCTCTTTCGATTGCAGACTTGACCGCCGACAAGGCCTGAGGACTATTCTTCCAGCAAGTAGTTCTGAGCATAGACGCCACTCTTTCAGCAATTTCTTTTGGCTCATAGTTCGCTAACTCAGAAAAAGAATCTATACCTATTTCCTCAAAACGTTTAACAACCGTAGGCCCCACACCCTTCACTTCGAGTAGAGCGGTTTTTTCTGATTCACTGAATGCCATACCGGAACTCCTTAAGCCACATAACGCCCGCCTAAGGGGCTGGCAACGCATACCACTAAACTCAAACACAACAACCGAAACCACCGCGGCTCAATGGGACGGGAAACGCCACGCGTTGACAGTCCCTCTTGAGGCGTTTGTTATGCATGTGCCACAACGCGAGCCATATGGTAAACGTCAACGTAGCTGCCATTTCTGAATGCATAAGCTTTCGACTCACCTTCAATTACAAAGCCGAATTTCTTGTACAAGTTAATCGCTCGTTCGTTATCCACATAGACCGTCAATTCGATTCGTTTCAAATTCAGCCAGTTATCCGCTAAATCGATAACCGTTTTCAGTAAAGCACTACCAACACCTAAACCTTGAACATCGTCTTTGACGCCCATACCGAATGTACCGACGTGACGACGTCGCGGATTGGTACATAGCTCAAAGCCCAAATTACCTACTACTTCACCGTCCACTACTGCCACATAGGCATAAACATGCTCTGGAATATTCTGGAAACGTTTTTCCCACATATCTGAGGATGGAAAAGGAAGTTGTAATGTGCCGGTGTAGGCATTTGGGCACTCATAAATTCCTTTTATCGCTTAAGCATCAGATGGCTCTGCTCGCCTGACTTCAACAACCATGGTTCCTCTTTCCTAAAAAATGCATAACGCCCGCCTAAGGGGCTGGCAACGCATACCACTAAACTCAAACACAACAACCGAAACCACCGCGGCTCAATGGGACTGGAAACGCCGCGCGTTGACAGTCCCTCTTGAGGCGTTTGTTATGCATGTGCCACAACGCGAGCCATATGGTAAACGTCAACGTAGCTGCCATTTCTGAACGCATAAGCTTTCGACTCACCTTCAATTTCAAAGCCAAACTTCTTGTACAAATTAATCGCTCGTTCGTTATCCACATAGACCGTCAATTCGATTCGTTTCAAATTCAGCCAGTTATCCGCTAAATCAATAACTGTTTTCAGCAAAGCACTACCAACACCTAAACCTTGAGCATCGTCTTTTACGCCCATACCGAATGTACCGACGTGACGACGTCGCGGATTGGTACATAGCTCAAAGCCCAAATTACCTACTACTTCGCCGTCCACTACTGCCACATACGCATAAACATGCTCTGGAATATTCTGGAAACGTTTTTCCCACATATCTGAGGATGGAAAAGGAAGTTGTAATGTGCCGGTGTAGGCATTTGGGCACTCATAAATTCCTTTTATCGCTTTAGCATCTGATGGCTCTGCTCGCCTGACTTCAACAACCATAGTTCCTCTTTTCCTAAAAAATGCATAACAGGTATTAGACAGCGTGCTCGTTTATTGACTTGAACGAGCACGCGTGTTCAACAATCTTATCATCGCAAGCTTTACCAGCTAACCCCTTGATTTCATTATTCCCAAAGAAAAACTTGGCCACCTATACAAAATTCGCACGCTTGCGCGTTTTGCCAGCGTCAATAATACTGTATGAACATCCATGCATCGGGAGGACGGGAGTATGGATACGCACAGCAAACCGCCGAAGCTGATGGACCGGATCAGGGCCACCCTGCGGGTGAAACGTTACAGCCCGCGTACCGAAAAGACCTACTGCTACTGGATACGCTACTTCATTCGCTTCCACGGGGTCCGGCATCCCGCCGGCATGGGCGGCGCGGAGGTCCGCGCCTTCCTGGAACATTTGGCAGTGGAGCGGCGGGTAGCGGCGGCCACGCAGAATCAGGCGCTGAATGCCCTTGTGTTCCTCTATCGGCACGTACTCGACCAGCCCTTGGGCGATATCGGAGAGTTCTCACGTGCCAAGCGTCCTCGCCGGCTTCCGGTGGTGCTTTCTCACGAGGATGTCATGCGCGTGTTGAGCCATCTATCTGGCCCCATGCACCTGATGTCTACCTTGATGTATGGCTCAGGGCTGCGGCTCATCGAGACGTGCCGATTACGTGTCCGCGATATCGACTTCGAACGCCAGATCATAACGGTGAGAGCAGGCAAGGGCGACAAGGACAGAACCACCCTACTCCCTGGGATCAGCATTCCCGCCCTACAGCTCAGCATAACGGCGGCCAAACATCAGCTGGACGATCGCCTGCAGCATGGCGTTGTGCCAGTGACACTGCCCCACGCACTCGAGCGCAAGTACCCCAATGCCGGTGTCTCCCTGGCCTGGCAGTGGCTCTTTCCCGCCAGCCGCCCTTGCTTCGACGATACCGGAAAGATCGTGCTACATCATATCCATCCGTCAGCGGTGCAAAGAGCGGTGAGACAGGCCATGCGTGCTGCTTCACTTACCCGTCCAGGCTCTTGCCATACTCTCCGGCACAGCTTCGCCACTCAGCTTCTGAACCAGGGCACGGACATCCGCACGGTACAGGAGTTGCTTGGCCACAAGAGCGTAGAAACCACCCAGATCTATACTCATGTACTGGGCAAAGGCTTTGCGGGAGTACGAAGCCCTCTTGGGTGAGGGTGCGTTTGGGAGCCGGGACATGCTACCGCCCCTACCTGGGCATGTTCACGGCCTGCAGCCATCCATGCGGTAGTCATTGAGCGTCGCGCTGTGCCTTCCTGGCTCCCTGCGAGTTATTCATTATCGTGAGCCTATGTGAGCCGGTACGGCGTTGCAAAGTCGAGTTTAGTAGCAAGGGCAGCCTCCACCGCCTGTTCGGCGTGGATGGCGGTGGTGTCGAAGAGGGGAATGTCCGTGTCGTCGGCCTGGATCAGCAGCCCGATCTCCGTGCAGCCGAGGATGACGCCCTGGGCGCCCTGCCCGGCCAGCGAGGCCACGATCTCAAGGTAATCAGCTTTGGAATCCGAGCGGATCTCACCGCGGCAGAGTTCGTCGTAGATGACGGCGTGCACCCGCTCGCGCTGTTTGGCATCGGGAATCAACACCTCGATGCCGTGTGCTTCCAGGCGCTCGCGGTAGAAGGCCTGCTCCATGGTGAAGCGGGTGCCGAGCAGCCCCACCCGGGTCACGCCCTGCCGGTGCAGCGCCTTGGCGGTGGCATCGGCGATGTGCAGCAGCGGAATCTCGACGGCCTGCTCGAGCTGCGGGGCGGCCCTGTGCATGGTGTTGGTGCACAGCACCAGGAAGTCGGCACCGGCCGCCGCCAGGGAGCGCGCCGCCGCGCCGAGGATCTGTGCCGTGGCCGCCCAGTCGCCGCGACGCTGTAGGGCCTCGATCTCGGCGAAGTCCACGCTGTAGAGCACCAGCCGGGCGGAGTGCAGCCCGCCCAGCCGCGCCTTCACCCCCTGGTTGATGAGCCGGTAGTAGGTCTGGGTCGATTCCCAGCTCATGCCGCCGATCAGCCCTATGGTCTTCATCTTCCCTCCTCTTGCGGCCTCGGGTCGGGTGAGTGACTCGGGGGCCGTTTCCCTTTAGGTTCAGGGGGAGTGCCCGCCAGGGCCGCGGGGCCGAGCCGCTATTGCGCCCTGCCGCTGTTCGTATTGTTTACCAGGAGCTTACATGATCGCCGTCATCTTCGAAGTGGTGCCGAAGGCCGAGCACCGCGACCACTACCTCGATATCGCCGCGAGCCTGCGCCCGCTGCTGGAGGAGGCCGATGGCTTCATCCCGCCTTATTCACGAGGGCGCTGATTGAGCGGTCTGAAGGTACTGGCTGTTGGCATTGCTTATCAGGATTCGCCTCTTCAGCGCGAGTGGCTGTTGAGTAATGCCAGAACGCAGCCCTTTTCCTACTTACTTATAGCTCTTTGGAATCAATGGCGGCCGTCCAAGCAGCCGTGATCGCCGACCGCCGCTCCGGTCGCTCGCTTTCTGATGCTGTGGTGGTCTCGCAGGAGCGTCAGCTCAGTGCGGTCAGCTTCGGTAGCCCCTTCAGCAGCGTCGGCCACCACTTGTCGGCGGCGGCACCCAGATGAACGGTGATTCGCCGAGCGTGCAGCCTCAGCGTGGCGGCGACCTTGAGCACCTGCTCGCGCATCCGGCTCAGGCTCCAGCCTTGTCGGGTTTGCCGCTCCAGGAGGCAGCGCAGGCCATGCAGGACCTGGTAGGCGTAGAGACTGAGCAGCAAGCTCACCTCGTTGCGCGCCATCACGTCCTGAACGGTGGAGGCGCCGCGATCGGTCGACGAGAGGTGCACGTCGAGCGCCGACTTCACTTCGCCCATGTGCGCCTCGGCGCTGCCGCGCTTGCGATAGAGTGCTAGGACCTTCTCTGGCGGCCAGTCGAACTTGCTGAGGTTGGTGACCAGGAAGAAGGCATGCAGCAGCAGGTCATCGGGGCGCTCCTGCACGACCAGCACGACGCGCCGTGGTGCCGGCCAGGAACCGGCTTGGTACTCAAGGTCATGGCACCATTCTCGAGGCTGTTCAGGCGGTCGGCCGCGGGGCCGCTTCAGGTAGGGCGCCGCCAATTTTTGCAGGCCCTTGTGGCTGCGTAACCGGCCCAGATACTCGATGTCGCGCTCTTCCAGCGCCTCCAGCGTGTCGTTGTCGGTGAATCCGGCATCGATGCGCACCCGAACCTGGGCGCCAGTGCTCTCGTTGAGCCGCGTCACCAGATGGGGGATCCATGTATCGGCATTCTCAGCCGGGCCGGCGTTGCCCTCGCGTAGCAGGCCACCGACCATGTCGCCTGTTTCGGCCAGCGAGGCGACCAGCGGCGAGTAGATGCGGGTACCGTAAAGGCCATGGTAGGCCGAGCCACCTTGGTGACCGTGGACCTCGATCGGCAGGCCGTCGATGTCCAGCGTCAGCTGCTTGGGGCGCTCGCCGTTCTTCAGCGAGGTCAGGCGCCAGAGCACCAGCCGCAGCAGGCCTTCGTGCACGGCATCGATGTTGTCGTTGCGGCCGAGGCAGGTCAGCAGCCGCGACAGCGTGGCTTGAGACGGCCGGTCCTGCGCCAATGGCGTCGTCCCGCGCGCGTCGCTACAGGCCAACTGCCAGAGCGGGTCACGGCGCAGCGTGTCGGTATCGCTGAGATCGATCCAGCCCATCGCGCGCTGCAGCACCAGGGTGCGTAGCTGACTGGCCAGGGAGTGGCGGATACGCAGCGGGTGACGCGGATCGACCAGGTTGTCTTCGAGCGCCTCAATCACGCCGCTGTTGTCGAGGGCTTCACGCAGCAACAAAGCGCCGCTGTCGCTGGTGGTGCGGTGGCCGCTCAGCTCGACACGGACAGAGCCGTTGCACGAGGGCGTCCAGGTGGATAGGCTTTCACCCATAGCGGATGGCTCCCTTGGATCAGGTTCTTGGCGGAACACACTGAATTTTCAAGAGGATACCATCCGCTATCTTCGTTTTCAGGCCGGTCTCATGAATAAGGCGGGTTCATCTCCATCGAGCGCTTCGAGAGCCTGACCCAGCCGGGCAAGCTGCTCTCGCTCTCCTTCTGGCGCGACGAGGAGGCCGTGGCCGAATGGCGCCGGCTGGAGCGCCACCGCGCCGCCCAGGCCGAGGGGCGCCAGGAGATCTTCGCCGACTACCGCCTGCGCGTAGCCGGGGTGCTGCGCGACTACGGCATGCACGACCGCGAGCAGGCCCCCGCGGATAGCCGCGAGCGGCACGAGTCTTGACCCGCCTGATCAGACCGACTCGGCCTCACCCTCTACGTCCACCCCGATGAAACCACCGGACTGGCGGCGCCACAGGGCGGCATAGAGACCGTCTCGCGCCAGCAGCTCCTGGTGGGTGCCGCTCTCGACGATCTGGCCCTCGTCGATCACCACCAGGCGGTCGAGCATGGCGATGGTGGAGAGCCGATGGGCGATGGCGATCACCGTCTTGCCCTCCATCAGGGTGTAGAGCTGCTCCTGGATCGCCGCCTCCACCTCGGAATCCAGCGCCGAGGTGGCCTCGTCCAGCACCAGGATGGGGGCATTCTTGAGCAGCACCCGGGCGATGGCGATGCGCTGGCGCTGCCCGCCGGAGAGCTTGACGCCGCGCTCGCCCACGTGGGCGTCCAGGCCGCGGCGTCCCTGCAGGTCCACCAGGTCGTCGATGAAGGTGTCGGCGTGGGCGCGGCGCACCGCCTCGAGGATCGCCTCCTCGCTGGCCTCCGGGCTGCCGTAGCGGATGTTGTCACGCAGCGAGCGGTGCAGCAGCGAGGTGTCCTGGTTGACCATGCCAATATGGCGGCGCAGCGATTCCTGGGTCACCCCGGCGATATCCTGGCCGTCGATCAGGATGCGCCCGCCCTCCAGGTCCCCGCCCTCCAAGTCATAGAAGCGCAGCAGCAGGTTGGCCAGGGTCGACTTGCCCGCCCCGGAGCGGCCGATCAGCCCCACCTTCTCGCCCGGGGCGATGGTGAGGTCGAGGCCGTCGAAGACGCGTTTCGCCTGGCCATCCGGGCGCTCGTAGCCGAAGCGCATCGCCTCGAAGCGGATCTCGCCGCGGGGCACCGCGAGCGCCGGCGCCCCGGGGGCGTCCTGGATCGCGGGCTCCCGGGCGATGGTGTTGAGGCCGTCCTGCACGGTGCCGATGTTCTCGAACAGGCTCGCCACCTCCCAGAGAATCCAGTCGGACATGAAGCGGATGCGCATCACCAGCGCGATGGCCACGGCGATGGTGCCGAGCGAGACCGCCTCCAGGTACCAGGCGCCGATGGCGATGGCCGCGACGCTGGCCAGCAGCAGGGAGTTGAGCAGGGTCAGGGTCACGGTGAGGCCGGTGGCGAGGCGCATCTGGCGATGCACCGTGCCCATGAAGCCCTCCATGGCATCCCGGGCGTAGGCCTCCTCCCGGCGGGTGTCGGCGAACAGCTTGATGGTCTGGATGTTGCTGTAGCTGTCGACGATGCGCCCGGTCATCACCGCCCGGGCGTCGGCCTGCTCCATGGAGACCCGGCGCAGGCGCGGCACGAAGACCCGCATGATGGCGATATAGCCGGCCAGCCACGCCACCAGCGGCAGCATCAGCCAGGGCTCGGCGCTGCCCAGCAGCACCATGGCACCGACGAAATAGACGACCACGTAGACCATCAGGTCCATCAGCTTGGTCACCGTCTCGCGGATCGCCAGGGCCGTCTGCATCACCTTCTGGGAGACCCGGCCGGCGAACTCGTCCTGATAGAAGGCGAGGCTCTGGCCCAGCATGTGGCGGTGTGCCAGCCAGCGGCCGATCATCGGGTAGTTGCCGAAGATGCTCTGGTGGGTCACCAGCGCCTGCAGCAGGGTGAGCAGCGGCAGCAGCACCATCACCAGCGCGGCCATGCCCGCCAGGCGCCAGCCGTACTCGGCGAAGAAGCCCGCCCGCTCGGCACCGGCCAGCCAGTCGACCAGCTGCCCCATGTAGTGGAAGAAGAGCACCTCCGCGGCGGAGAGCAGGGCGGTGAGCAGCGACATCAGCAGCAGCAGCGGCAGCACCGGCCGCGTGAAATGCAGAATGAAGGCGAAGAGCCCCCGGGGCGGCGTGCCGCCGAGGTCCTGCGGGTAGGGGTTCACCAGGTGCTCGAAGTAGCGGAAGACGTGGTGGGAAACCAAACGCAAACGGGAGCGAAGCATGGCGGCAGTCCATTGACACGGGGTGGCTCGGGCACGCCAGGGTAACCCCCATCACGCCATTGGCGGTACCTCAGACTCGACCCTCCCCCGGCCCTGTGCGCGATACTGGCCAGGACCCGGCGAGCGGGCCACCCTGATCTAAACACCAGGGGGAGCGACTCGCCAATGGAAGACGTGACTCGCGAATTCCTCGATACCAACCAGCCGTTGATCCGACTGGCGGTGGCCCTGCTGTTGGGCGCCCTGATCGGCATCGAACGCGGCTGGGTGGCACGCGAGCAGCGCGCCGGCCTGCGCATCGCGGGCGTGCGCACCCACGCCCTGGTGGGGCTTCTGGGCGGCATCGCCGCCCTGCTCTCGGCGTCGGTCAGCGCCTGGGCCTTCCCGCTGATCTTCGTGGCGGTGGCGGCCACCGCCCTGGTGGCCTGGCAGGCACGGCTCGGCGATCCGCCGGACTTCAGCATCACCGGCCTGATCGGCCTGCTGCTCACCTTCTGCTTCGGCGCCGTGGCGGTGGGCGTGGACCTGGCCGTGGCCACCGCCTGCGCCGTGGCCACCGCGCTGATCCTGGACAACAAGCGCGAGATCCACGGCCTGCTGAACCGGCTCCAGGCCCACGAGCTGGACGCCGGCCTCAAGCTGCTGGTGATCAGCGTGGTGATGCTGCCGCTGCTGCCCAACCAGGCCTTGGGCCCGGGAGGCGTGATCAACCCCTACCAGCTGTGGTGGATGGTGGTGCTGGTCGCCTCCGTCTCCTTCGTCGGCTACTTCGCGATCCGCGTAGGCGGCACCGAGAAGGGCATCCTCTTCACCAGCCTGTTCGCCGGGCTCAGCTCCTCCACGGCCCTGACCCTGCACTTCGCCCGTCAGTCACGCCTGGCGCCGGCCCATGGGCCGCTGCTGGCGGCAGGCATCCTGCTCGCCTGCGGCACCATGTTCCCGAGGATCCTGCTCTACGCCGCGGTGATCAGCCCAGGGCTGCTGTCGTCGCTGTGGCTGCCGATCAGCCTGATGGCCCTGACCCTCTATCTCCCCTCGCTGCTGATCTGGCGCCGCCACCACCGCCAGGGCCTGGTGGAGAGCCCCGCCCTGATCAGGAACCCGCTGGAGCTGCGCCTGGCGCTGCTCTTCGGCGCCCTGCTGGCGCTGATCATGCTGCTCGGCGAATGGCTGCGCAGCGCCCTGGGCGATGCCGGCATCTACCTGCTGGCCACCACCTCGGGTCTCGCCGACGTGGATGCCATCACCCTTTCCCTGACCCGCATGTCGCTGGAGACCATCGCCGGCCAGACGGCCGTGCTGGGGATCATCCTGGCCGCGGCCACCAACAACCTGGTCAAGGCGGGCCTTGCCGGCCTGCTCGGCACCCGAGACATCGGGTGGCGAGTCGCCGGGCCGATGCTGGCGTCGCTGCTGATCGGCCTGGCCGCCGCCCTCGCCATGCGCCTGGCAGGGTAGGCAGCGCCTCTCTGCGTCCCGACTCTTGCCATCCGCAGTTGCGACCCCGCTTGCCACCGGACATGATGTCTGAAACCACAGTTTCAGGAGCCGGCATGGCCAGATCCTCGCAGGCGCGTTCCTTCCTCGCCCGGGTGCGCAGCGCCCTGCCCTCTCTGCACCCGGCCGAGCGCCGGCTCGGCGAGTTCGTGTGCGATTTCCCCGGTGAAATCGCCAGCTACGATGCCCAGGAGCTGGCGAAGTTCGCCGGGGTCTCCAAGGCGACGGTGTCGCGCTTCGTGCGCCGGCTCGGCTACGAGAGCTACGAGGCGGCGCGCAAGCACGCCCGGGAAGAGCAGGCCACCGGCTCGCGCCTCTTCCTGCAGAGCGCTTCCCTGGCGCCGGATGAGCGCTCCCTGGCGCTCAACCTCGACCAGGGCAAGGACAACCTGGACCGCACCTTCTCGGCGATCCCCCAGGCGCAGGTGGATGAAGTGGCCCGGGCCATCCTCGAGGCCCGCAAGACCTGGGTCATCGGCTTTCGCGCCAGCCACCCCTTCGCCGACTACCTGCGCTGGCAGCTCACCCAGGTGGTGGAGCAGGTGGTCAGCCTGCCCGGCGGCGGCGAGACCCTGGGCGAGCACCTGGTCAGCCTGCGCCCGGAGGACTGCGTGGTCGTCATCGGCCTGCGCCGCCGGGTGGCGATCACCGAGCAGGTGCTGGCCGAGGCCCGCGAGAGCGGCGCCCGGGTGCTCTACATTACCGACGAGGGGCTCACCCCGGACCGAAGCGTCACCTGGCACTTCCGCTGCTGCACCCTGGCCGCGGGGCCGCTGTTCAACCACACCGCCGTGATGGCGCTCTGCCACCTGCTGGCCATGCGCACCATCGAGCTAGCCGGTGACGACTCGCGTCGCCGCCTGCGCCGCATCGAGACGCTGAACGACAAGCTCGAAGAACTGTAGGAAGACGGCACCTTCCCGGTGCAGGGCGCTACCAATCTGCACACTTTCCGGGCAAGAAACGAAACAGTCGCGCGGGCGACGCCCAGGCGATTCTGGAGTAATTAGCTGTTTTCGTTATGAAACTGAGGTTTCTTGAAATTGATGGCATGAAACTTGGATCACTCAAGGCGACTGCCGCCGCCGCGAATGCGGCGGGCCGATACCGCCACCGGGCGCCCAGCGGAGCCGCTCTCCCGCCCGAGGTGCCGCCGATGACAGGACCAAGACCATGCTGACACGTACCGCTCTGGTAACCGCCGTCTCCGCCGCCCTGATGGCCTCCGCCGCCCAGGCCAGCTCGCTGTCGCTCCAGGTGCTGGGCCAGCCCGCCGGCTCCGGCCTGATCGCCCAGCAGAAGGAGCAGCCCTTCTTCAACAACCTGGCCGAGCACACCGGCCTGGACATCAACGTGCAGTACCTGCCGGTGGACGTGGCCGGCGTGCCCGACACCGACGGCCTGCGCGTGTTGCGCTCGGGGCTGTTCGACATCGTCTCCCTGCGCGGCCCCCAGGTGAGCCGCGACGAGCCCTCCATCCTCGGGCTCGACCTGATCGGGCTCAACACCAGCTTCGAGGCCGGCCGCGAGCACGTCGATGCCTTCTACGACTACGTGGACAGCCGCCTGCAGGAGCGCTTCAACGCCAAGCTGCTGGGCACCTGGCCGGCCGGCCCCCAGGTGATCTTCTGCCGCGGCGAGATCGGCGGCCTGGATGACCTGCGCGGCAAGCGCGTGCGCGTGGGTGACCAGAGCGCGGCCAACTTCGTCGGCCAGCTCGGCGCCACCGGCATCTCGATGCCCTTCGGCGACGTCCAGCAGTCGCTCTCCCGCGGGGTGATCGACTGCGCCATCACCGGCCCCGCCTCGGCCAACTCCGGCGGCTGGCCGGAGGCCACCACCACGGTGCTGCCCATCGCCCTGCAGCTGGCCATCAACGGCTACGCCATCAACCTCGATACCTGGAACAGCATGACCGAGGAGCAGCAGGGCAAGCTCGAAACGGCCATCGCCGGGCTGAGCGACGAGATCTGGGCCTACTCCGAGGAGCTCTACGAGGACGCCATGCGCTGCAACGCCGGCGAGACCCCCTGCGAGTACGGCAAGCCCTACTCCCTCACCGAGGTGCCGGTCACCGACGAGGACCTGGCCAAGGTGGCCGCCGCGGTGGAAGAGGTCTCCCTGCCGATCTGGGCGCGCCAGTGCAACGCCGCCGCCGCGGACTGCGAAGCCGTGTGGCGCGACACCGTCGGCCAGAAACTCGGCCTCTGAGCCGCGGAGGCGACGATGAACATCTACGCTCGCATTCTCGGCATGCTGTTCGGCGCCATGATGCTGCTGCTCGCCCTGCTGATCACGGTGGAGACCGTGATCCGCAAGGTCTTCTCGATGTCGCTTGGCGGGGTCGACGAGCTGGGGGGCTATGCCATCGCCATCGCCGCCCCCCTGGCATTCTGCGTGGCCATGGTCGAGCAGTCCCATATCCGCATCAACCTGGTGCACATGCGCCTGCCCTTCCGGGTGCAGGCGGTGCTCAACGCCCTGGCCGCCCTCACCCTCGGGCTGCTGGCGGCCTTCCTGCTCTACTTCACCCTCCAGACCGTCCAGGACACCCGGCTCTACGGCTCCATCGCCCAGACGCCCCGGGCCACGCCGCTGATCTACCCGCAGACCGTGTGGCTGATCGCCATGCTCGCCTTCACCCTGGCGGCCGGAGTGCTGACCGCCCAGGCCCTGGGGCTGCTGGTGAAGGGCGACTGGAAAGGGCTCAACCGCCGCTTCGGACCGAGCTCCACCCAGGATGAGCTGGAGGCGGAACTCGAGGACCTGAAGCAGCGCGAAGGAGGCCAGTCATGAGCATTCCCCTGATCGCCACGGCGTTCATCATCATGCTCGGCCTGATGCTGCTGAGCATCCCGGTGGCCGTGGCCATTCTCTTCGTCGGCGTGATCGGCGGCTACCTGATGCACGGCTTCCCGCTGGTGGACATGATGGGCGGCGTGGTCTGGAGCAGCCTGAACAGCCCCTCCATGCTGGCGATCCCGCTGTTCATGCTGCTCGGCGAGCTGCTGCTGCGCGGCGGCATCGCCGACCGCATGTACGCCGCGCTCTCGGTGTGGTTCAACCGACTGCCGGGCGGGCTGCTGCACACCAACATCGCCACCTGCACGCTCTTCTCGGCGACCTCGGGCTCGTCGGTGGCCACCGCCGCCACCGTGGGCACCATCTCGCTGCCGGCGCTGCAGAAGTACCGCTACCCGGTGCGCCCGTCGCTGGGCTCCCTGGCCGCCGGCGGCACCCTGGGCATCCTGATTCCCCCCAGCATCAACCTGCTGGTCTACGGCCAGCTGGCCAACACCTCGGTGAGCCAGCTGTTCGCCGCCGGGCTGATCCCGGGCCTCACCCTGGCCCTGCTCTTCTCCGTCTATCTGTTCATCTTCCACGGCAAGGCGGGCAATGCCTCCCTGGTGGAGGTCAACCTGCCGCTGCGCGAGAAGCTCGCCCTCTCGCGCCACCTGGTGCCGCCCTTCGTGATCTTCGGGGTGGTGATGGGGAGCATCTACGGCGGGATCGCCACGCCCACCGAGTCCGCCGCCATCGGGGTGATGATCGCGCTGGCCTTCATCGTCGGCGGCGGCAAGCTGAGCCTCGATCTCTTGATCCACTGTTCGCTGCACGCGGCCAAGACCACCGGCATGGTGATCATCGTGCTGATGTGCGCCCTGCTGCTCAACGTGACCCTCTCGATGCTGGGGGTGACCCAGGCGCTGACCCAGTGGGTGGCGAGCTTCGGCCTGACCCAGGTGGGCCTGCTGCTGGTGCTGCTGCTCTTCTACGTGGTGCTCGGCACCTTCATGGATGCCATGTCGATGCTGGTACTGACGGTGCCGATCACAGTACCCATGGTGATGGCCGTGGGCGTGGACCCGATCTGGTTCGGCATCTTCATCGTGCTGATGTGCGAGATCGCCCTGATCACGCCGCCGGTGGGCATGAACCTCTTCGTGGTGCAGGGGGTGCGCAAGGATGGCGGCAGCTTCAACGACGTGATCTGGGGCTCGCTGCCCTTCGTGGTGATCATGGCGCTGTTCACGCTGGCCATCATGGTCTGGCCGCAGATCGTGATGTGGCTCCCCGACCTGCTGGCGGGGCGATGACCCATGACGCACACCCGTGGAGACGCCACTCCGCCGGCCAGCGTGCGCGTGCTGGCCATCAATCCCAACACCAACCCGACCGTTACCCAGCGGGTGCAGGCGGTGCTGCAGGCCCAGGCGCCGCCCGGGGTGCTGATCGAGGCGGTCAGCCCGCCCCAGGGGCCCCGGGCGGTAGAGAGCGGGCAGGACAAGACCCGCGCCGCCGGCCACGTGATGGCACTGATCGAGCGCCGCCTGGCGCAGGGCTACGCCGGCTATATCCTCGCCTGTTTCGATGACATCGCCGTGGCCGAGGCCCGAACCCTGACCGGCGCCCCGGTGGTCAGCCTGGCGGAGGCCGGCATTCGCCGCGCCGACGCCACCGGCGGCCCCTTCACGGTGATCACCACCTTCGAGGGGGCCGTGGCCACCATCGAGTCGCTCTGCGAGGACTACGGCGTGAGGGAGCGCTGCCGCGTGGTGGCCACCGGCATCGGCGTGAGCGACACCGCGGCGCGCACCCCGGAGGCCGAGGCGCGGCTGGCGAGGCTCTGCGAGCAAGCCCGTGCCGAGGGCGCGCGTGCCATCGTGCTGGGCTCCGGCGCCTTCGCCGGGCGCGGTGAGGAGCTGGCCGCCCGCCACGGCCTTCCGGTGATGGACGGTTTCGCCGAGGCGCTGGCCTTCGTGCTGCACCAGGTGGAACCCGAGAGGGCCCAGGACATCTAGCGCCCGCCTCCTCTCCTGCCGGTTTCTTCAACCCAAAGCCAAGGACCCAAAGCCAAGGCCCCCGAACCAGTCACCTGATTCGGGGCCTTGTCATATGGGGCGATGCCTCGGGTGCTGGCCCAGACGGCGGCGCGGTATCGCCGCCGCTCAGGCCGGGGCGCGCATCCCCGCCCGGCGGGCCCGGGCGGCGTGGAGCTTCCTGTAGCTCTCGATCAGGCGCTGATGCTTCTCCAGCCCCTCCAGGGCCATGCTGGTGGGCGTGAGGCCGTGGAAGCGCACCGTGCCCAGCACCGAACCGATCACCGCCTCGATGGTCGCCTCGCCGAACATGCGGCCGAGGTTGTGGCGGAAGTCGTCGACCTCCAGCTCGTCATCCAGCACGATCTCTAGCACCGCCTGCACCGCGCGGTAGAAGAGGTTGCGCTCCACGGTGTTGTCGTTGTACTGCAGGAACATCTCGACCCGCTCCAGGGCCTCCTCGTGCTGGCCCAGCGCCAGGTTGAGCAGCAGCTTCAGCTCGAGGATGGTCAGCTGGCCCCAGTCGGTGTTCTCATCGAACTCGATGCCGATCAGGGTGATGATGTCCATGTGCTCGTCGAGCTGGCTCTCCTCCAGGCGCTCGAGCAGCTCGGCAAGCCGGTCATCCTCCAGGCGGTGCAGGTTGAGGATCTCTTCGCGGTACTGAAGCGCCACGTTGGTGTTGTCCCACACCAGATCCTCCACCGGATAGACCTCGGAGAAGCCCGGTACCAGGATGCGACAGGTCGGCGCGCCGAGCTCGTCGCGCACGGCCACGTAGGCCTCGAGCTCCAGCTCCTCGAGGATGCCGAACAGGGTCGCCGCCTCCTGCTCGTTACTGTTGGCGCCGCTGCCGGAGAAGTCCCAGTCGCAGAAGTCGATATCCGAGCGGGCGCTGAAGAAGCGCCAGGAGATCACCCCGGAGGAGTCGATGAAGTGCTCGACGTAGTTGTTGGGCTCGGTCACCGCCATGGAGTTGAAGGTGGGCGGCAGAAAGTCGTTGAAGCCCTCGATGCTGCGCCCCTGCAGCAGCTCGGTGAAGGTGCGCTCCAGGGCCACGTGGAAGCTCGGGTGGGCGCCGAAAGAGGCGAAGACGCCGCCGGTCTTGGGGTTCATCAGGGTGACGCACATCACCGGGAACTGGCCGCCGAGCGAGGCATCCTTGACCAGCACCGGGAAGCCCTGGGCCTCCAGCGCCTCAATGCCCTCGACGATCTCCGGATAGCGCGCCAGCACCTCGGCCGGCACGTCGGGCAGCGCCAGCTCCTCCTCGATGATCTTGCGCTTCACCGCCCGCTCGAAGATCTCCGAGAGACACTGCACCTGGGCCTCGGCCAGGGTGTTCCCCGCGCTCATGCCGTTGCTGAGGTAGAGGTTCTCGATCAGGTTCGAGGGGAAGTAGACCGTCTCGCCGTCGGAGTGGCGCACGAAGGGCAGCGAAACGATGCCGCGATCCGCCCGGCCGGAGTTGGTGTCGATCAGGTGCGAGCCGCAGAGCTCCCCCTCCGGGTCGTAGATCTCCCGGGTGTAATCGTCGAGGATCTCCGCCGGCAGCGCGTCGCCCGGCCCGGGCTGGAACCACTTCTCGTCGGGGTAGTGGACGAACTCGGCGTCGGCGATCTCCTCGCCGAAGAACTGGTCGTTGTAGAAGAAGTTGAAGTTGGTGCGCTCGATGAACTCGCCCAGCGCCGAGCAGAGCGCGCTCTCCTTGGTGGCGCCCTTGCCGTTGGTGAAGCACATCGGCGAGGCGGCATCGCGGATATGCAGCGACCACACATGAGGCACGATGTTGCGCCAGGAGGCGATCTCGATCTTCATGCCGAGCTCGGCCAGGATGCCGGTCATGTTGGCGATGGTCTGCTCCAGCGGCAGGTCCTTGCCCTCGATCCACGTATAGTCGTCGCCGTCAGGCTGGCCCATCAGCAGCGCCTGGGCGTCCTCGTCGATGTTCTCGACCACCTCGATCTGGAACTCGGGGCCCTCCTGCACCACCTTCTTCACCGTACAGCGGTCGATGGAGCGCAGGATGCCCTGGCGGTCCTTCTCGGAGATATCCTCGGGCAGCTCGATCTGGATGCGGAAGATCTGCTTGTAGCGGTTCTCCGGGTCGACGATGTTGTTCTGCGACAGCCGGATGTTCTCGGTGGGGATGTCCCGGGCGTTGCAGTAGACCTTGACGAAGTAGGCCGCACACATCGCCGAGGAGGCCAGGAAGTAGTCGAAGGGCCCCGGCGCCGAGCCGTCGCCCTTGTAACGAATGGGCTGGTCGGAGATGACCGTGAAGTCGTCGAACTTGGCCTCCAGGCGGAGGTTGTCGAGATAGTTGACCTTGATTTCCATGGGGCACCGGGGGAGCGTTGGGCGTGAACGAACGAAACCGGGCATTATCCCGGTTTTGGCGCCGGACGTCTCGGCAGGGTTACAAAATGGCACCCAGATCGCCACGATGAGGAACCGTCATGCCGCGCTTTCTAATGCTCACCATGATCGTCGTCGTCAGCACCGTCGCTGCCATGTTCGCGTTTCTCATCTTCTTCTCGGACGTGCAGGCCAGCGAGCCTCCGGCTACCGTGACCGCACAGACACAGGGTGAGCCCATGACCTACCTGATCGACTTCCAGGACCCCGGCGAGGCCAACCGCTGGCGCGCCATCAACGACAGCGTGATGGGTGGCGTCTCTCGCGGCGGCCTGGCGGTGGAGGATGGCATCGGCGTCTTCCGCGGCGAGACGTCGCTTGAAAACAACGGCGGCTTCGCCTCGGTGCGCCGCGACCCCGAGGCCTTCGACCTGAGCGACGCACCAGGCCTGGCACTCCATGTGCGCGGTGATGGGCGCACCTACCAGCTGCGCCTCTACACCGGCCAGCTGCCGGAGGGCGCCGCCTACCGGGCGAGCTTCCAGCCGCCCGCCGGCGAGTGGCAGCGCGTTGAGGTCTCCTGGCACGACTTCGAGGCGGTGTTTCGCGGCCGACTGCTGGAGGGCATGCCGCCTCTCGATCCCGCAGGGGTTGATCAAGTGGGGCTGATGATCGTCGACAGGCAGGCAGGGCCCTTTCGGCTGGAGGTGGCCTGGCTCGGTGCGCCGTGAGCAGTGGGGGTACATCCCCGCTTCCACCGTTACATCGCCCGCATATGCGAGCCCACCCCCAGCACCATGACGACCATCCATACCAGAAAGAGCAGCACCAACCCGGCCAGCACCAGCGCCACCAGTCGCGCCGGGCCGAACGCCCCCTTCTGCCGAGGCCCGCGCAGCAGGAAGACCCCGGCCGCCGCCAGTAGCGGCAGCATGGCGAGAAGCCCGATGCTCGTTGCCATGGTCTACGCCCGGGTGGCCAGGGTCAGCAGGTAGCGGTTCTCGACCACCGCCGTGCCATCCGTCGCGCGATTGTAGCGGCTGAAGACCTCATGCAGGTCGCTGCGGAAGCGCTCGCGCCGCTGCTCGCCTGCCGCATCGGAAGCCCGCATGACTGGGCCGAAATAGCGCAGGAACACTTCCACCGCGTGGTCGACGGAGCGGTAGTACTGCAGGGCGATGCGCTCCTCGCTCTCGATGGTGCGGATGCCAGCGCCGAGCAGCGCGTCGAGACCGGCCTCGGTGCCCCAGCGCAGCGGTGGATGAAGGCCGGGTGGTGGCGGCATGTACCTGGCATTGGTGGCGAAGAAGTCACCGCTCCAGCCCTTCGGCAGCGGTGTGGCCAGGCCGATCCGTCCTCCAGGGCGGCAGACGCGCAGCATCTCGTCGGCGGCGCGAGCCTGGGCCGGGGCGAACTGCACCCCGTAGACGGAGAGCACCGCATCGAAGTGGGCATCCGGGAACGGCAGCGCCTGGGCGTCGGCCACCCGGAAATCCACCTCGAACCCCTCGGAGGCGGCTCGTTGCCTGGCGCGCTCGATCAGAGCCGGCACATAGTCGATGCCGGTCACCTCGCAGTAGCGCCGTGCGGCGACCAGGGCGGCGGTACCGCTGCCGCAGGCGATGTCCAGCGCGCGCTCGCCGCCATGGGGGTCCACCGCGGCGCACAGCGCCTCGGCCATGACCACGTTCTGGCGGGCGATCTCGTGGAAATCGCCGCTGGCCCACACCTCCTGCTGCCGTGCGGTCACGGCCTGATAGTCGACCTCGGGCTTCTCGCTCATGCTTCCCCCCCTGGCCCGGCATTCCCCCGAGGGGGACACCGCGGCCCTCTTTCCCTTCAGCGTAATCCGCCGGGAGCTACTCGCCAGTCGCAAGACGACGCCAGGGGTGGGGAAGCCCTGACCGAGGGGTGTCAGCGCCCGGGGTCCATGACCCCCACGTAGCGCCCCCCGCTGAGCAGCGCCATCTCGCGCTTCCAGGTGGCCAGGTCGTCGGAGTTGAAGCCGGCCAGGCTGTCGTGGCCACAGGCCCGCGCCATCACCTGCATCAGCGCCGTGGAGGCACGCAGGAAGCGCTCGAGCTGGGCGGCGGACTTGTCGACATCCAGCCGCTGGCGCAGGTCCGCACGCTGGGTGGCGATGCCCGCCGGGCAGTTGTTGGTGTGGCAGATGCGCGCCGCCACGCAGCCGATGGACTGCATGGCGCTGTTGGCGATGGCCACCCCATCGGCGCCCAGCGCCAGGGCCTTGACGAAGTCGATGGGCAGGCGCAGGCCACCGGTGATGATCAGGGTCACGCGGCCGCTGGCCCCCTCGGCGTCCAGGTAGCGCCGGGCCCGGGCCAGCGCCGGGATGGTCGGCACGCTGATATGGTCGCGGAACATGGTGGGGGCCGCCCCGGTGCCGCCCCCGCGGCCGTCGAGGATCAGGTAGTCGGCCCCGGCGTCCAGAGCGAACTGGATATCGCGCTCGATATGGTTGGCGCTCAGCTTGAAGCCCATGGGAACGCCGCCGGTGATTTCGCGCACGCGATCGGCGAAGCGTCGGAAGTCCGCCACGCTGTGCAGGTCCTCGAAGGTGGCCGGCGACACCGCGGGCTGGCCCTCCTCGAGCCCGCGCACCTCGGCGATCTTGCCGGTCACCTTGTTGCCAGGCAGGTGGCCGCCGGTGCCGGTCTTGGCGCCCTGGCCGCCCTTGAAGTGGAAGGCCTGTACCTTCTCGAGCAGCTGCTCGTCATACCCGAAGCGGGCGCTGGCCAGCTCATAGAAGTAGCGGGAGTTCTCGGCCTGCTCCTCGGGCAGCATGCCACCCTCGCCGGAGCAGATGCCGGTGCCGGCCCGCTCGGCCCCGCGGGCGAGCGCCACCTTGGCCTCCTCGGAGAGGGCGCCGAAGCTCATGTCGGAGACCAGCAGCGGCATCTCCAGGGTCAGCGGCCTCTTCGCCTCGGGGCCCACCACCAGGCGGGTGGCCACCTCGGCACCATCGAGCAGCGGCTGGGTGGCCAGCTGCGCCACCATCAACTGCAGGTCGTCCCACTGGGGCAGGGTGTGGCGCGGCACGCCCATGGCGCTCATCGGGCCGTGGTGGCCAACCCCTTCGATCCCCTCCTTGGCGAGCTGGTGGATGAACTCCACGGTGGGCTCTTCCTGACTGGCCTTGGGGGCGGGTTGGCCACCGCTGCCCTGTTCGGCGGCGGCGTCCTTGCTTTCGGGGCTCTGCTGGCCCACGTCATCGTCACTGAACTGCTTGTGGGTGCCATCACAGAACGGCGCATCCTGG
Source organism: Halomonas alkalicola (assembly GCF_030704205.1). Classification (NCBI taxonomy): domain Bacteria; kingdom Pseudomonadati; phylum Pseudomonadota; class Gammaproteobacteria; order Oceanospirillales; family Halomonadaceae; genus Halomonas; species Halomonas alkalicola. The sequence goes on from NZ_CP131913.1 coordinate 636,847, forward strand.
GTATGCTTGCACTGGCAAAGAAAGGCGTCCCCCTCCTTATCGGCCTTGAACATCTTGGGGGTGATGCCAGTCCCCGAGTGTGAGCCGTCACAGAACGGCTGGTCGCCAGAGCGTCCGCACATGCAGAACGCGTACTCCTCACTTTTTTTCAAGCTTACTTTGGCCGGCTTGTTATCAGCGATGATAGGTTGGCTCATGAGGACTCCATGTCGTCATTATTGGCTTGCGACGGGTGTCAGGCCCGGCGCATGGCGCTATTCGTCAACGGTCGTTGCCACTACTCATTGAGCTAGCCTGGAGGGTTTCGTTCAATGCCGGCAAGCCAACCCCTTCAATAGGCATTGGCTATGACTGACACCTCAATTTCGTTCAATATCGGTCGACGTCGCTACGCCAGACTCCTGGCAATCTGTTCCAGGAGACGAACGATGAACCTTGCCATGATCCTGCCGATGTCGGCCTTTGCCCTGGCGGCATCCATTTCACCGGGGCCGGTGAACCTGGTATGCCTCAGCAGCGGTACTCGCTACCCCATCTCACGCGGACTGCTCTTCGTTACCGGCGCCACCCTGGGCTTTATTGTTCTGTTCCTTGCCGTTGGCCTCGGTCTCTACTCACTGCTGACGATGGTGCCAGGGTTGGAGGATGCGCTACGCTGGGCCGGCGTGACATTCCTGCTCTATCTAAGCGTGCGGTTGTTTCGCGATGATGGTCGTCTGCCGGAAGGTGATACGCAACGTGCTCCCGGGTTTTTAGCCGGCGCGCTGATGCAGTGGCTGAACCCAAAGGCCTGGCTGGCGTCAGCCTCCGGCATCGGCGCCTACACTGGCGGAGATGTCGGCCTGCTGTGGCTGTTCGCCGCCCTCTATCTGCCCATCTGCTGGCTTTCGCTGGGCAGTTGGGTCTATGCCGGTGTTTTTCTGCGCCGTTACGTGCAGCGCCCTGGCGTACTGATCACCATCAATCGAGGGCTGGCGGTGCTGCTAGCGGTCAGCTGCGTCTATCTCGTATTCGAGTAGCGAGCTCCGGTACTGATGGGGTGTAGCGGCGACTAGGCGCTTGAAGGTGCGCTGAAAATGCGGCTGGTCGCTGAAGCCGGCATTCAGCGCCGCCTCGGCGATCGGCTTGCCAAGCTTGAGCTCCCGCTGCCCCAACTGGATACGGCGATTGATCAGGTAGGCATGCGGTGTGAGGCCAAAGTGCTGCTTGAAGGCGCGGATCAGGTGGCCGGCGCTGTAGCCGGAGCGCTGGCAGAGGGCATCGAGGGATACATCCTCAGCAACGTGCTCGTCGAGGTAAGCGGCTAACTCGCACAGGGTGGCCGGCGGTAGCGAGCGCAGCCTGGCCGGCTGCCCCGACAGGTGATGCATCAGCGCCGAAAGATATTCGACCAGCTCGCTCTGCTTGTTCAGAAGGTCGCGCTGTGGGTCCAGCAGGGCGTCGGTCATACGGTGATAGCCGGCATACCAGCTCGGGTCTGCCATCACCGCGGTGGGAATGTCCTGCCAGCATGGCGTATCGATCAGCCCCGCTGCATGGCGCAGCCGAGTCAGCCACTCGGCGTCCACGTAGAGCATGCGGTAGGCCCAGGGCTGGCCGTCGACAGGGTTGCAGGCGTGCACCCAGTCCGGGTTCATCAACACTAGGTGCCCCGCGCAGATGCGATACTCGTCATCGAGATAATGAAAGGTGCTCTCTCCGGCGGCCACTGCCCCCAACGACCACTGGGTATGGCTGTGACGGGCGTAGCCGACCTGACGGCCATCCTCGACCACGCGCAGCTCCACATGGGGCATACGCGGATCGCGCCAGAAATGGGGCTGGTGGGCATGTGCCATGCTCGAATCGTCTCGCTACCAAGGAAAGAAGCGTGCTCAGCCTCAATGCGATAACTCTACGATACTCGCCGCCGTCCTTCGAGGATGCTGGCGACTCGGCAGCGCTACGCGCTGCAATCGCGAATAAATTCGCTCCCACACGGTTGAGGTGGCGCCGAAGCAGATGATGGTATTGGCCTGACCCAGCAGCGCTGCGCGCTGCGATCGCGAATAAATTCGCTCCCACACGGTTGAGGTGGCGCCGAAGCAGATGATGGTATTGGCCTGACCCAGCAGCGCTGCGCGCTGCAATCGCGAATAAATTCGCTCCCACATGGGAGTGGCGCCAAGGCCAATGTAGGAGTGACTTCAGTCACGATGAGGTTGGGTTGGCCGGCAGCGCGGCGCCTGGCTACCGGGTCACTTTCGTCGTTCCAGGCGCCCCTTGCGGCGCACGATGCTCTTGTAGTCCCACTGGATATCCCGCGCCTTGCCGAGCCAGCGGTGTAGCATCTCTGCATCGATCTGCTCCACCGCGGTATAGCGGGCCTCCGCAGCCTTGAAGCTGCCCTCCTTGCGCAGCCCGCTCTCATCGAAGGATTGTCCGCTCCAGAACAACAGCCGCACGCAGTGCTTGAGCTTGCTGTAACCAACGATGGGGTTGCCCTCCAGAAACCACACGGGATGGGCATGCCATAGCTTGCCCTCTGCGTCGGGCAGATAGCGCTCGATGGCATGGGCCAAGTACTCGCATATCTCCCGGTCGGCCGGCGCCTGGCGCGCGTGATACGTCTGGATATCGGGATGCATGGCGACTCTCCTGTAGCAATATCACTTCCAGGATAATCGGTCAGGAAGGCAGCGATTCGACAGCCGCCCCTAGGGAGCGGCTGTCGCGAGCTGAATTGGCGGTGCCTAGAACTCGGACCAGTCTTCGACGGTTTCAGAGGGTTTCTTGTAGGACTGCCTGGGCGCTTCCGCGGTGGGCTTGGCCGGCGCCTCCGGCGGCCGGCTGCGCTCACTCGGTTGATGCGTAAGCTGTGTGGCTTGTGCAGCGTGCTCATCGACGCGGAAGGTGGCGATCAGCTCGGCGAGACGCTTGGCCTGATCTTCCAGGGAGGCAGCAGCGGCGCTGGTCTGCTGCACCAGCGAGGCATTCTGCTGGGTGACCGAGTCCATCTCGGTAATGGCGCTGTTGATCTGCTCGATGCCGCTGTTCTGCTCACGGGTCGCGCTGGATATCTCGCCCATCAGTGCCGTAACCTGGCGGATCGACTCCACGGTGTCGCCGATGGTGGCGCCGCTACGTTCGGCCTGCTCGGCGCCGCTGGCGATCTTGGTGGTGGTCTCTTCGATCAGCTTGCGGATCTCCTTGGCCGATTCGGCGCTACGCGAGGCAAGATTGCGTACTTCGCTAGCCACGACGGCAAAGCCACGCCCCTGCTCACCGGCGCGAGCCGCTTCCACCGAGGCGTTGAGGGCAAGGATATTGGTCTGGAAGGCGATCGAGTCGATCACGCCGATGATATCGTTGACGCGACTGGCACTGGCGGATATCTCGCGCATCAGCTGTACGGTGTGCTCGACCTCCTGTCCACCGGCCTCTGCACGCTGCGAGGCAGACGCCGAGAGGCCATCGGCCTCCTGGGCAGTCTCGGTGTTCTTGCTTACCGTGGCGGCCATTTCTTCCATGCTGGAGGCAGTCTGCTGGAGCGCCGAGGCTTGCTGCTCGGTGCGCGATGAGAGGTCCTGACTGCCCGAGGCGATCTCACCGGCGCCGAGGAATACGCTGTCGCTGCTGCTACGCAGCGAGACGACCAGCGTTTTGAGCTTCTCCTGCATACGTGCCAGGGCGCTGAACAACTGGCCGATCTCGTTGCGACCGCGGTCGCGAATCTGTTCGGTAAGATCGCCGTCGGCAATCCGCTCGAAGTGCTCGACGGCCTCACGCAGTGGCGTGACCACGACCCGCATCATCGCCATGCGAATGGCCACTGCGGCAACCAGCGCCACTACCAGCAAGGTTACGGCAATCATGGTGACGCTGTCGCCAAGCCGGCCAACCTGCTCGATCACGGTGTCACCGCGCCGCTCGGAGTAGGCAACGAAGGCTTCCATGGCCGCATCCAGTTCGGCGCCGAGTTCGGTCATCTGATCCTGGCTGCGCTGGATCTGGAAAGGCGCGGCGTCCATCAGCGGCTCGAGCCCCTCAACCACATAGGCGTCAAAGGCAGCAATGATCGCTGCCACGTAGGGTGCGCGAGAATCGTCGGCGTCGATGGGCACGGCGCGGAATGCATCGAAACGCTGATGGGCGTCGGCCAGCGCTTCCAGCGCCTGTTGCTGGCTCAGTTGACCGCGTTCAGGATTGCCCTGGGTACTGAGACTGGCGAAGCGGTCCAGCATGATCTGCGCACGCAGCACATTGACCTGGGTGCGATTGGCCAGGGTGGAGAGTTCCACATTGGTTTCCGCGAGTTCGTGGAGCGCTTCTTCACTGGTGGCACTGGCGTAGAAGCCCAGCCCGCTGATCAAGCCGATCATCAGTACCAGCGCGGCCAGCGCCGCCGTCAGGCTCCACTTGATGGATAGATGTTTCATCTGCCTCGTTCCCCTGCGATGGCGATATTCAACACTTCATCGGCGGCGCAGGGGGAAGGTTGAGGCACGAAAGAGTCGATTACGACTAATGGATAATACGCATGGCTACTCGTCCACCACGACCTCGAAGCCACCGTAGATCAGCCGCTTGCCATCGAACGGCATCGGGTTGACATCGGGCTGCAGGCGCGGATCCTCCATCACCTTGGCCATGCCGCGATCACGCACCACACGGGAGGGCCACAGCAGCCAGGAGAAGATCACCGTCTCGTCCGGCCGGCACTGCACGGCCAGGGGGAAGGAGGTGACCTTGCCCTCGGGCACGTCATCCCCCCAGCACTCCACCACGCGCAGCGCACCGTGCTCCTTGAACACCTCCGCGGCATCTCGAGCATGCTGGATGTACTGCTCGCGGTTGGCGGTGGGCACCGCGGCGACGAAGCCATCGACATAGTTCATGGGGTCTCTCCTCCTATTGGGGGCCGCGACGGGGCGGTCTCGGGTGCCGGGTCAGGGGGTGGCAGCTCGCGGATCGGCCGCACTTCGACGGTGCCGAAGCGCGCCGGCGGAATGCGCCCGGCGAGGCGCAGCGCCTCGTTGAGGTCGCGGGCCTCGAGCAGGTAGAAGCCCGCCAGCTGCTCCTTTGTCTCGGCGAAGGGGCCATCGGAGACCAGCGGCTCGCCGTCGCGAAGGCGCACGCTGACCGCGCTCTCCACCGGCTGCAGTGCCTGGCCGCCGAGGAAGTGCCCCTGCTCGGTCAGCCGTTCCACCCCGGCCACGCACTCCTGATTGAGGTCGTGCCACTCCTGGTCGGTCATGGCGGCGATCAGGCTCTCCTGGTAGTAGACCAGGGCGGCATACTTCATGACGCACCTCCCGTTTCCTGATCCAGGCAGTGGCCGGTCCGGCAGGCGATCATCCAGGGCATCCCGAAGCGGTCGGTGAGCATGCCGAAGCGCCGCGCCCAGAAGGTCTCGGCGAAGGGCATGGCGACCTCCCCGCCCTCGGCAAGCCGTCGGAACACCTCGGCGGCCTGGGCCTCGTCGTCATACTCCAGGTGCACCCGGGCGCCCTGGGGAGCACGGTAGTCCTCTCCCGGCATGTCCGCCCCCATCAGCCGGCGGCCGCGCAGGTTGAGCGAGGCGTGGATGATGCGGTCGTGCCAGTCCGCCGGGACCTCCGCGGCGGTCGGGGTCTCGCCGTAGGTGATCAGCGCTTCCAGATGGCCGCCGGTGACCTCGACGTAGTAGGTCATCGCCTCCCGGCAGGTGCCGGGGAAGGTCAGATGCAGGTTGAGCTCGTCGGGCAGCCGGGCCTGGACGCGATGCTGCTCGAGGCCGGCGCTCGGCGCGAAGTCCTCGAGGGTGTAGTAGCGGCGCAGCTCCAGGGTGACGTTGCCGTCGCTGTCCTCGGGGGGCCACTGACTGGCCCAGCGGATCGCCTCCTCCAGGGAATCGACCTCGAGCACGCTGTAGCCGGCCAGCAGCTCCTCGCTGGGCGCGAAGGGGCCGACCACCACCTTGGGCTCGCCGTCGCGGAAGATCAGGCGGCAGCCCTCGCGGCTCGGCCTCAGGCCATCCCCGGAGACCATCACCCCGGCCCTGAGCATCCGCTGGTTATAGTCGGCCATGGCGGCGAGCACCTTCACATCCGGCTGGGGATCCGACTCCGTACGGGCATCGGCCTTGCGCATCAGCATGTAACGCATGACATCCTCCTTAGCTGTGGGTTACCTCCTTGAGTCGCGCCGGCTCGACGCAGATCGACAGCCGACAGGTTTTTTTCGCCCCGCCTGCTCAGCATTCGAGCTCGGCCAACCGGCGTTCGAGGTAGCGCCGCTCGGCCCCCTGGCCGCACAGCGCAAGGGCCTGCCGATAGGCGAGGAGCGCCTCGTCGGACCGGCCGGCGCGGCGCAGCAGGTCGGCCCGGGCGGCATGGAAGAGGTGATAGTCGGCCAGGGCGGCCTCATCCCCCAGCGTCGCCAGCTGGTGCAGGCCCGCCTCCGGGGTATCGCGCATGGCCACCGCCACCGCCTGGTTGAGGGCCACCACCGGCGAGGGCTGGCGGCGCTGGAGCGCCGCGTAGAGCCGTACGATGCGAGCCCAGTCGGTGGCCTCGGCCCGGGGCGCTTCGGCGTGCACCGCGGCGATGGAGGCCTGCAGGGTGTAGGGGTCGATGGGGGTGAGCTCCAGCGCCCGGGCCAGGCAGGCCAGGCCCTGTTCGATACGCTCCCGGTCCCAGCGCCCTCGATCCTGCTCCTCCAGGGGGACCAGCTCGCCATCGGCGCCCTGGCGTGCGGCGCGGCGAGCATCATGCAGCAGCATCAGCGCCAGCAGGCCGAAGGCTTCGCCCCGGGGCAGCAGCTCGACCAGCGCGCGGGCGGTGCGTATCGCCTCCTCGGCCAGGCTGACGTCGAGCAGCGCCTCTCCGTCGCTGCGCGAGTAGCCCTCGTTGAACACCAGGTAGAGCACCCGCAGCACCCCGGCCAGGCGTTCCGGCAGGGCCGCGGCCTCAGGCACCTCGTAGGGCAGGCCCAGCTCGCGCAGGCGCCGCTTGGCCCGCACGATGCGCTGGGCCAGGGTAGCGGGCCTGGCCAGCAGGGCCGCAGCCACCTGCTCGGTGGTCAGGCCGCACATCTCGCGCAGGGTGAGCGCCACCCGGTCCGCCATGGCCAGTGCCGGGTGGCAGCAGGTGAAGAGCAGGCGCAGCATGTCGTCCTGGATCGTCACGGCATCGAGGGACTCAAGGGCATCGAGCCCGGCCGGCAGGGACGCCTCCTCCAGGGGGGTCTGCTCCCGGGCATGGCGGCGGATCACCTGGCGCCGCCGGATCTGGTCGACGCCGCGGCGCTGGCCGACACGAATCAGCCAGGCGACGGGATGCTCGGGCACGCCCTCCCCCGGCCACTGCTGCACCGCACTGGCGAAGGCCTCCTGCATCGCCTCCTCGGCGAGGTCGAAATCGCCGGTCAGCCGGATCAGGGTGGCCAGCACCCTGGCAGAGTGCTGCCGGTAGAGCCGCTCGATCTGCTGCTCCATGCTCATGGGGAATCACCGCTGCCTGGACATCCCTTCAGCATAGACGGCAAGCCGAATCACCCTGGCCGTTGGCCACCGGGGGGCGAGGCCATCGCGGGCCCCGCCTCGCCTGTCGTCGGGCCAAGAAGCGGCCTCAGTGGGCGCCATGGAGAGGGATGCCGTGCGGCACGGGGTCAGGCGTCAGGCCAGGTAGCCAGGCCGGCTCCACGATCACCAGCAGCCCCAGCAGGATCAGCGCCACGCCAACCGGGCGCACCAGGCGCGCGCCGTGGCGCCCGACCTTCTCGTAGAGCATCAGGGCGGCGAGCGGGGCCATCCAGGCCAGGTTGGCGATCCCGACCACGAACATCACCAGCAGCAGCCGAGGCAGAAGGCCCCGTGGCGCAGCCCCAGGGCGAAGCCGCCGGCCACGCCGCGCCGGTAGTGGTTGAGCAGGAAGGCGCGGGGGGCTCGGCACTTGTCCAGGCAGCTCGCCTTGAGGGCGGAGAACTGGAAGGCCCCGGCGAGCACCAGCACGCCACCGGCCAGCCACTCGGGCCGCTGGTGCAGCCAGTGCCAGTGGGCACCGAGGCCCTCCAGCAGGGCCATGCCGATCAGTGCCGCCACGCCGAAGGCGGTCCAGACCACCAGGTAGCCGAAGAGGAAGCTGGCCCGAGCCAGCCGGGGGTGGGGCTGCCCCGCCGCCACCTGTCGATAGAGCCCGACCATGGGCAGGGCCGTCGGCAGCATCATCGCCGCGATATGTACCTGCCAGGCCACCAGGAAGAGCGCCAGGCTGGCCCAGAGGGCCACTCCGTCGACCACCAGCCGGTGGTGGTGCACCCACTGGGCCTGGCCGCTCAGCTCGGCACCCACGGCGAGGCCCCAGGCCACCACGATGATGCCCATCAGCAGGGAGGCATGTCGCCAGACGGGGCGCACGCCAGAAGCGGCGCTCATGGCGCATGCTCCATCATCCAGCGGGTCTGGATGGTGTTGTGGCCGTCGAAGGACCACTCCATGCCGTGCTGGGGCAGGGTCACCCGGTAGCGTCGCGACTTGCCGATATAGGCCGGGGCCCCCTTCACCGTGGTGAAGGCGCTGTCATGTAGGGTCGCAGTGGTGCCGTCCGGCGAGGACTGGATCGGTGCCAGTTCCGCCTCCAGCATGCCCTCGGCCACCAGGCTACCCTCGGCCTCGCGAGCCTCGTGGAGGATCGGCACCCGCTCGACGGCGACCACCTCCCCGACCAGGCTCGCCAGGTCGGCCAGCGGCCCGCCCAGCTTGCCACCGAAGGCATCCAGCAGGGCCTCGACCTGCTCATCGTCGGCGCGGCTGTCGACCAGCAGCACCGAGCGCCAGTTGCCGGACAGGGCATTGCCGGGGATGTGGGCGACGTTGACCAGGGTCAGGCCGGCGACATCGACGCCACGGGCCTTCCCCTTCTCCAGATGAAAGGCGATCACCCCGAAGCACTCGCCCCCATCCGGGTCCTCGCCGATGAAGCAGGGACAGGGGACCGCGCAGGAGCAGATCTCCAGCATGGTGCCTTTCAGGTGATAGCCCGAATTGGCTGTCGTGGTATTCGTTGTTGTGGTGTTCGTTGTTGTGATGTTCATGGCGCACCTCCACCAGCGTCAGGGTCGGATTTCCCCGCCGTGGTGGGATGTCGTGAGCGGTCACGGCACCGGCCACGCCGGGGCAGTCGCGCTCCACAGGCCGCCTGGTGCGGCCGGGTCCCTGGCAACCTCCTGGCGCTTCGTCATGACGCCCGGGTCGCCGCCGAGAAGGTGAAATCCAGCATCCGATCGAGGGGGGCCGGATCTCGCAGCAGGCGGCTGCGCAGGGCAGCGCCTTCCCAGCAGTTGAGCAGCAGATTGGCCAGTTCTCGCGGGTCAGCGTCCTGGGGGATCTCGCCCCGATGGCGAGCTTCCTCCAGGCAGCTGGCGATACGGCCGCTGATCTCGCCGAAACAGGCTTCGATCCTGGCCGCAAAGGTGGCATTCACGCCGGAGAGCTCCTGCCCCAGGCCGCCCAGCATGCAGCCCATATAGCCATCCCGACGGTACTTCTCCCGCGACAGCTCGAAGAAGCGCCGGGCTCGCGCAAGCGGGGCGAGCCGGGTGTCGCCCAGGGAAAGGTCCAGGCCCTGGTGCACCTCCTCCATATAGCGGTCGACGACCTGCAGGGCGAACTCCTCCTTGCTGGCGAAGTGGTGGTAGAAGGAGCCCTTGGGAATGCCGGTCTCCTTCAGCAGCACCTGGATCCCCAGGTCGTTGTAGCCGTGCTCCAGCAGCAGACGAAGCCCCGCCTCGAGCAGCCGTTCGCGGGTTGTCGCCATCTCACCTCCACTAGACTGACCGGTCTATTCTCAACATAGGACGCTACCAGGCGCTGTCAAGAAACTCGTGGATGAGTCGCCACGGAAGAGGCAGGGAGCGGGAAGGTACGGCGGCCTCCTCAGGCCACCGCCGCCCCGGTGCGTCGGCGCCGAGGACCGGCCAGGCAGGCGGCCAGCAGGATCAGGCCCGCGACGCTTGCGATCATGCCGGCGGCGCTGACCGAAAGGTCATGGCCCAGCCAGCCGGGACCGTGGCCGGCGAGCAGGTAGCCGAGCACCGCGGAGAGCACCGCGAAGAGCTGGCTCCAGGCGATCTGGCGCCCCAGGCGATTGGTCATCAGCCGCGCCGCGGCGGCCGGACAGATGAACATGGCGATGACGATGATCGAGCCCACCGCCTCGAAGGCGGCGATGGCGGCGATGGCCACCAGGGTCACCAGCAGCAGGTCGACCAGCGCCGGGCGGGCGTTGACGCTGGCGGCGAACTCCGGGTCGAAGCTGCCCAGCACCAGGTGGCGGCGCAGCACCACCAGCATGGCGACCACCAGCAGCCCCACCCAGGCGGCGCGGCCCAGCTGCGGGGGAAGGTCCGCCAGGGCCACCGGGTCGAGCAGCGCGGCGGGGCCGGTGCCCTCGAACCAGATCAGGCTCTCCAGGTTACCGTAGAGGGCGTGTTCCACGTCGAGGTGCACGCCGCTGGCGCCGTGCCACTCCAGCAGCAGCACTCCGAACGCGAACAGGCTGGTGAACACCACCCCCATGGCGGCGCTCGCCTCCACCCGCCCCAGGCGGCGGATCAGCTCGATCATCCCCACGGTGACCAGCGCCGAGACCCCGGCGCCCAGCATCATCGCCGAGGAGGCGAGCACCCCGGTAAGCAGGAAGCTGACCACGATGCCGGGCAGCGCCACATGGCTGATGGCGTCGCCGATCAGGCTCTGCCGGCGCAGCACCAGGAAATTGCCGAGCAGCGCGCAGGTCATGGAGATGATCACCGCCACGCTGAGCGGCACCAGGCTGAACATCATGAACTCGCTCATCGCGCGGCCTCCCGGCGGCCCAGCAGCTGCGTCTCCAGCGCCATGATCGCATCCGGAGAGAGCACCTCGTGGATCGGCACCAGCCCCGCGTGCTCGCGGTGCAGGGCGTCGTCGGGGTAGCGCGCCCGGTAGAGCGCCCAGAGGCGCTCCTCATGCTCGGCGTCGCGGGCGGCGGCGAGCCCCGCCGGGGTCGCCACGCCGTCGCGGCGGATATGGCCGCGCCGGCGCAGCAGGGTCAGGGTCAGGTCGTCGAAGATCGGCTCCTCGCGGGCCAGCGCCAGCAGCCCCTGGCGCAGATGCACCCGGCGGCGCAGGCGGCGATAGGCCAGCAGCGAGGCCAGGACGCCGCGGCGCGGCGAGAAGAGAAAGGAGACCATGAACAGCGCGAAGGCAGAGAGTACGATCAGCGGGCCGGTGGGCAACCCCTCGCGCACGCTGGAAACGGTCACGCCCAGGTAGCCGGCCAGGGCCCCGAGCAGCGCGGCCAGGGCCACCATGCGCATGGGCTGGTCGGTCCAGAAGCGCGCCGCCACCGGCGGAATGATGGTCAGGGCCACGATCAGGATCAGCCCGGTGACCTTGAGGCCGATCACCACCACCGCCATCAGCAGCATCAGCAGCACGAGGTCCAGGCGGCCGGTATCGAGCCCCTGGGTGCGGGCGAAGTCGGTGTCGAAACAGATCAGCAGCAGGTCCCGGCGCAGCACCAGCACCGCCAGCAGCAGGCCCAGGGCCGAGCCGGCGATCAGCTTGGCCTCGGAGGCGAGCATCCCGGCGGTGGCGCCCACCAGGTAGCCGGTGAGCCCGGCCTGGCCGGCCACCGCCATGGACTGGATCACGGTGATCAGCACCACGCCGAACGCAAAGAAGGAGGAGAGCACCGCGCCGATGGCGGCATCCTCGCCGAGCCGAGTACGCGCGCTGATCGCCTGCACCGCCCACAGCCCGATGGCCGCGCTGCCGGCGGCACCGAGCAGCAGCGCCGGCAAGTAGCGGCCGTCACCGGTGGCGAGCCCCACCAAGATGAAGGCCAGCGCCAGGCCGGGCAGGGTCGCATGGCTGATGGCATCGCTGACCAGGGCCCGCTTGCGCAGCAGCACGAAGGTGCCGACCATGCCAGCGCCCGCCGCCAGCAGCATGGCTCCCAGGGTCACCACGCTGGTGTTGTAGCCGAGGGTGAAGGTAAGCGCGCGCCACCAGGTCTCCATCAGCGCCCCCGCTCCGCCAGGGCCGGCTCCACCAGCCGCGCCAGCTGCACCGGGCTCAGCCGGCCGCCGTAGGTGGCCTGCAGGTTGGCCTCGGTGAACACCTCGTCCACCGGCCCCGCGGCGACGCGCCGGACATTGAGCAGCAGCACATGGTCGAAGTAGCTACGCACCGTGGCCAGGTCGTGGTGCACGCAGAGCAGGGTGCGCCCCTCGTCGCGCAGCGACTTGAGCACCTCGACGATGGCGGTCTCGGTGGCCGCGTCGACCCCGGCGAACGGCTCATCGAGGATGGTCAGGTCGGCCTCCTGGACCAGCGCACGGGCCAGGAAGACCCGCTGCTGCTGGCCGCCGGAGAGCTGGCCGATCTGGCGCTCGGCGAAGGCCTCCATGCCCACCCGGGCGAGGGCCCGCATGGCCCGGCGGCGCTGGCCACTGCCGCCGAACTGCCACCAGCGCAGGTCGCGGAACAGCCCCATGGCCACCACGTCGATCACCCGGGCGGGAAAATCCCAGTCGACGCTGTTGCGCTGGGGAACATAGGCGACATGGCGGGTCATCTGGTCGAAGGGGCGCCCGAACACCCGCACCTCACCGGTCAGGCGCCGGGTAATGCCCAGCGCCGCCTTGAGCAGGGAGGACTTGCCCGCCCCGTTGGGGCCGATGATGGCGCTCATGCTGCCCGGCGGCGTGACGAAGTCCACCGAGTGCACCACCGGGCGATGGTCATAGCTCACGGTCAGGCCCTGGATCGCGAGCGGGCTGGCGATCACCTCCTTGCCGAGGCGCGCATCGGGCATCAGGGGCGTTCCTCGAGGTGGCCGAGCCGGCCCAGGCGCCCGCCCTCGGGCACCTCGCCGCCCAGGGCCAGGGCGATCTGGCTGACGTTGTGGTCGAGCATGCCGAGCCAGGTGCCCTCGTAGCTGCCCTCGGGGCCCATGGCATCGGAGTAGAGTTCGCCGCCGATGCGCACCTCATGGCCGCGGGCGGCCGCCCCTTCCACCAGGGCGCGCACGTTGCGATCCGACACCGAGGTCTCGACGAACAGCGCGCCGATCTCGCGCTCTACCAGCATCCGCACCAGCGACTCGATGCGGGCCAGGCCCGCCTCGCTCTCGGTGGAGTAGCCCTGGATGCCGAGCACCTCGAAGCCGTAGGCATCGCCGAAGTAGCCGAAGGCGTCGTGGGCGGTGACCAGCACTCGCGCCTCCTCGGGCACGCTGGCCAGTACCTCCCGAGCATAGGCGTCCAGCGCCTCGAGCTCCTCGAGGTAGGCCTCGGCGCGCTCGGCGAAGCCCTCGGCGTGCGCCGGGGCCAGTTCGGTCAGGGCATCGCGCATCGCCTCCACGGCGTAGCGCCAACGGCCAGGGTCCATCCACACGTGGGGGTCGGGCTGGTCGGGGTACTCCTCGTCGGCCAGGCGCGCCTCGGCGGGCACCGCCTCCCCCACGGCGATCACCGGCTGGCGCTGGCCGAGGCGTTCGAGGAAGGACTCCAGCTGGGCCTCCAGGTAGAGGCCGTTCCAGAACACCGCGTCCGCACGGGTCATGGCGGTCACGTCGGTGCGGGTCTGGCGATAGAGGTGCGGGTCGACGCCGGGGCCCATCAGGCCGCGCACCTCGACGCGATCCCCCCCCACCTCGCGCAGCACATCGGCGATCATGCCGGTGGTAGCGACCAGCTGCAGGCGTTCATCGGCCGCGACGGCCGGTGCCGCGGCGGCCGTCGCCGCGACAAGACCAGCAACGGCGAGAGGCCGCGCGAAACAGGCAGGGATCAATTGACGCAGTCTCGACACGAGAGGCTCCTTCAGGCCAGAGGCATCCCCTTGCCACCAGGCGCAGGGAAGGAAATTGACCATAGGGTACCGCGAACCGCTCCCGATGCTAATCGAGCAGGGCTAGCCGCTTCATAGGCAGGATGCATGCCCCGCCTCAGGGCACGAGGAGGCCCGACTCGCGCAGCGCCCGGCCCACCTCGCTCAGGGTCGCCTCCGAGTGCTCGATATCGCGCTCGCCCCGGGTGCAGGCGACCACCACCCAGCGCCGCTCGACGGCGCCCTCGCCGCGAAAGGCGATGCCGGCGTCGCAGCTGCGCCGGTGCTGGGTGCCGGTCTTGTGGGCGAAGCGGATATCGTCCCCCAGGCCCGCCTTGAGCCGCGCCTCGCCGCTGGTGGTGCGCGCCATGATCGCCAGCAGCTCGGCGGTGGCCGCGGGCCCCAGCGCCCGCCCCTCGCCGATGGCCGCGAGCAGCGCGCCGAAGGCGTCCAGGCGCCCGGCGTTGAGCCCGCTCGCGTAGTAGGCGTCGAAGCCGGCATCCAAGCTCGGCAGGGCAAACTCGCCTCGCGGCACGCCGAGGCGCTCGGCCAGGGCGTCGAGGCGGGCGTCATCCTCCTCGACCTGGCGCAGCCGGATGAAGTCCATCCCGGTGAGCGCCCGGGCCCCGGGATGCAGATACCCGTAAGCCTCGCGGCGCACCTCCAGCAGCGGGGTGATGGGGCCGAGCCCGCCACCGGAGAGCGCCTGGGCGCGGTCGTTCACCGCGGCGAGGCCCAGCCGGCCGATCAGCAGGTCGCTGGCGGTGTTGTCGCTCTCGGTGAGCATCGGCTCGAGCAGCTCGCCAAGCGCCAGGGTCGTGCCCGGCTCCGCCCAGTTGATGGGCCCGGCGCCGTCCACGTAGTCGCGCTCCTTGAGCACCAGCGTCTCGTCGAGGGAGAGCGCGCCGGCCTCGCGCCGGGCGAGCAGCTCCACGGCCACCGGCACCTTGACCAGCGAGGCCAGGTACCAGGTCTCGTCGTCGCGCCAGCCGAACCGCTCGCCTCGGTCTACCGAGCCGTCCCTCGCCCCCAGTTCGCGCACGTGAAGGCCGATCTCGTCTTGCCCCTCGGCCTCCAGGGCGGCCAGCCGGGCCTCGAGCTCGGGCGCCCAGGCGCTGCCGGCCAGGGCCTGCGCGGCCATCACCAGGCTCGAGATGGCGACAGCGGTGAGCCACGTCATCCGCGCTTCTCCCGCAACCAGCCGGTCAGGGCGATCCAGCCGGCGGTGGCCAGCACCAGGGCCACCCCGATGCCCAGCACCTGGGGGTAGGAGTAGACCTGCCAGGCCTCCAGCAGGTAGCGGAAGACCCCGAAGATCACCACGATATGGAAGATGAAGGCCTTGAGGGCGTCGCCGCCGATCAGGGTCAGCGGGCGCAGCCAGCGCGCCGCCGCCGCGCCGCCCTGGAGGCAGAGCGCCAGGATCACCAGGGCCCCGCCCAGGCTGAAGAGCATGAAGGCAAGCTCCGGCGGGTGCTTGCCGACGTTGCGTGCCACCGCCATCAGGGCATCGTCGACCGTGGTCTCCGCCTTGCCCAGGGCCAGGGCGAAGAAGGCGAGCAGCATCAGTGCGCCGGCGCCGGCGATGCTCAGCAGCACCCGGGCGCGCCGGGGCGTCCAGTAGCCGCGCAGCAGCGCCTCGCCGATCAACAGGCCCAGCAGCACCAGCGGCAGGCGCGAGAGCTGGCCCCAGGTGTAGTGGTTGGCGTCTTCAACAAGGATCGCCTTGAGCGGCTCGATGCCCCAGAAGCTGGCGTGACGCTCCAGCCAGCCCGCGGCCAGGGCGATGGCCACCGGCAGCAGCAGCCGCGACCAGAGCGGCAGGCGGCTCCAGAGGGGCAGCACCCAGGGCAGCCAGAGCAGGGCGATGGCGTAGAAGCCGAGGATCTCGACCCAGATCGGGAAGCGCTGGTAGAGCAGCGCGTCGAGGATGTCCTCCCGCGGGAAGATGGCCATCATCTCCACCACGGTGAGCACCTTGTACCAGAAGAACACCTCCAGGCCGCGCAGCATCAGGCGCAGGCGACGCGCCGACCAGTCCGCCTCGCCCATCCGCGGCAGGAAGGCCACCGCCAAGGCGATGCCGAACACCACGATGAACAGCGACGAGGAGAACTTGGTGATCAAGTGGACCGGCACCAGGCCCCAGTCGGGCAGCTGGCGAATGCCGAAGAGCCCGCTTACCGCGTGGCTTATGATCATCAGCGCGATGGCGATGCCCCGGGCCAGGTCGATCGCCTCGATGCGCCCCTCGGGGCGCGGTAGCACCGGGCGCTCGACGAGCCGCTGTTGGATGGCCTTCCCTTGCATCAAGTCGCTCTTCTCCTTGCTGTCAGTCGATTGGCTGTCAATCGACCGGCCTAGTCCGCCGTGGCAAGCACCTCGACCCGTTCCAGGGTGAGGCGGCGTCCCTCCTCCCGGGAGAAGGCGAACGCCCCCTCCACCCGAACCCGCTCGCCCAGGTGGGGCGCGATCGCCTCGTGGGGGAAGAGCTCCACCCGGTTGAGGTCCTCGTCCTCGATCCAGTAGTGCAGCGGCTCCTCGAAGTGGCGCACCACCCCTTCGGTGACCACCCGGCTGCCGCCGAGAGCCTCGCTGTCGGTGGCCAGCACCGCCAGAGGTGTCTCTCTGGGCCCCGAATCGCCACCGCAGCCGGCCAGCGCAAGCGCAAGCGCAAGCGCAAGCGCAAGCGCCGCCAGCAGGATGCCGCTTCCGAACCGCTTCACCGTAACGCCTCTCGTGATTGCCTTTGACACATCGCTTCCTCGTCAACCTTGCCTCTCAGGAGTGTATCGACAATTCCCCCGGTGCGATGCCATTCCCACTCACGCGATGAAGAGGATCATGCTCGAGGAAGAGGCGGGATGGCTATGCTGAGAGTGAGGATGCCCCCGTCAACCCCCCGGCCCATGCGTCCGGAAGAGAGCACGCCATGACCATGCCCATGACCCTCAAGGAGTATCTCGAGGCCTGTGACATCGACTACGAGGAACTCCCCCATCCCCGGGAGATCACCGCCAGTCGCATCGCCGAGACATCGAAGATTGCCGGCGATCGCATGGCCAAGGCGGTGATGCTCCACAGCGACTCCGGGTATCGCCTCGCGGTGATCCCCAGCAGCTGCGACGCCGACCTCGACCAGCTCTCGCGGATGCTCCACGAGAAGGTCTCCCTGGCCTCGGAGCAGCAGATCATGGAGCACTTCCGCGACTGCGACTGCGACCCCGGCGCCACCTCCCCGGTTGGCCAGGCCTGGGGTCTGCAGGTCTATGTCGACGACATGCTCAGGCACCAGCCCGACGTCTACTTCGATGCCGGCGACCACGAGACCCTGGTGCACATGAGCGGGCGGGAGTTCGACCGCCTGATGCACGACAGCCCCCACGGGCGCTTCAGCCGCCACTACTGACCCCGGTGCACGGGGTGGGTACCTGCCGGGCCGCGATCCGCGTTGATCGCGGCCCTTTCCTGCTGGCGAGCCGACTGCGCTATGGTAGCGGCCTGAGGCCCGCCGACTCGCCCGTCAGGAGCTCCCATGCCGCAGCAGCGTTCCCCTTTCCGTGCCCCATGCATCGCCGCCCTCCCCTTCGCCCTGATCCTCGCCGGCCTCCCCGCCGCCCAGGCCAGCGACTGCCCGGCCCCCGGCCAGTGGCAGCGCGCGGGCGCGGTCGTGGATACCGCCACGCTGATGGCCGACCTGGCCGAGCACCGCGTGGTGCTGCTCGGCGAGCAGCACGAGCGACTGGCCCACCACCGCTGGCAGCTGCACACCCTGGCCGGCCTGCACGCCCGCGAGCCGCGGATGGTCATCGGCCTGGAGATGCTGCCCCGGGAGGCCCAGCCAGCGCTGGACGCCTGGGTGGCCGGCGAGCTCGACGAGGCCGCCTTCCTGGCCGAGAGCGACTGGCTGGGTGCCTGGGGCTATGACCCCGACGCCTACCTGCCGATCCTGCACTTCGCGCGCATGCAGCGCATCCCGCTGCGGGCGCTCAACGTCACCCCGGCGCTGCGCCAGCGCATCGCCGAAGAGGGGTGGGAGGCCATTCCCCCGCAGGAGCGACACGCCATCACCCCGCCCGTCCCCGCCTCCGAGGGATACCGCGAGGCGCTGGCCGAGGTCTATGCCAACCACCCCAGCGCCGTGGACCCCGAGGCGGGCCTCGAGCGCTTCATCGATGCCCAGCTGGTGTGGGATCGCGCCATGGCCCAGGCCCTGGCCGAGGCCGCCGAAGAGGCGGCGCTGGTGGTGGGGCTGATGGGCCAGGGCCATGTCAGCCTAGGCCACGGCGTGCCCCACCAGCTGGCCGATCTAGGGATCGACGCCGCCGGGCTGCTGGCCTGGCAGCGGAACGACGGCTGCACGCCGCCGACGGGGCTGGCCGATGCGCTCTTTACCCTCGGCGACGAGGCCGCCTTCGAGCCCCCCGAGCCCCAGCGCCTTGGGATCCTGATCGCGGCAGACGAGGGCGGCGTGCGGGTGGTCAGGGTGATGGAGGAGAGCCTGGCCGAAACGCTGGGTCTGCAGCGTGATGATCTGATCGTCGAGGTCGCCGGCCGGCCAGTGCGCCGCCCCGGCGAACTCACCGACCTGGTACGCCGCCAGACGCCAGGCACCCTGCTGCCCCTCACCGTGACGCGCAATGGCAGCACCGAGGAGCTGCTGGCCCGCTTCCCGCTTCGCGACGGGGTGCGCTGAATCCATGGCGACAACGGGCCTGCCCCGCTGCCGCTCGCCTCTGGCCTGGGCCCTGCTCGGCGCGCTGCTGGCCGGTCCCGCCTGGGGGGAGGCGCTCGGGCCCGAGCGCCGGCTGACACTGCACCTCGATCCCGCCGAGCGAAGCCTCGCCGGCGAACTGGTGCAGCCGCTGCCCGACGGCGGTCGCTTCGCGCTGCTCGACGGGCTCGATGTCCGCGAGGCCCACTGCGGCGAGCGGACGCTCCGGCTGGCGCGGGACCACGAGGGCCGCTGGTTGGTTCCGGCCTGTTCCGCGCCGACGCTCACCCTGCGCTGGCAGGGGACGCTGCCCGAGGCGGAGCGGGAGACGCGCCACACCATCGCCGAGGCCGGCACCTTCCTGCCCACCCGGGGCGGCTGGTATCCCCACCTGGTGGAGGCGGCCGGGCCGCTCTCCCTCGAGGTGTATACCCCGGCCGGGCAGCGGGCGCTGGGCAGCGGCTCCCTGGTGGAGGAGCGGACCACGCCAGAAGGCAGGCTCGCCCGCTTCCACCACCCGCGGACCCGCGAGGTGGAGCTCGCCGCCGGCCCCTGGGCCCTGCGCGAGCGCGACGTGGGCGGGGTGACCCTGCGGGTGCTCTTCCCCGAGGCGCTGGACGCCGCCTTCGGTGCGACCTACCTGGAGCGGGCGGCGCACCACCTGGCCGCCTTCCAGGCCCGGCTGGGGCGCCTGCCCTTTGCGAGCTTCAGCATCGCCGCCTCGCCGGCGCCGGTGGGGGTCGCCTTTCCCGGCTTCACGCTGCTCGGCGAGCGGGTAATCCCGCTGCCCTTCATTCCCGACACCTCGCTGCCCCACGAGATCATGCACGCCTGGTGGGGGGCCGGCGTGCTGGTGGACTACGCCGAGGGCAACTGGGCCGAGGCGCTGACCACCTACCTGGCCGACCACGCCGTGGCCGAGGCGGCCGGCGAGGATGCCGAGCTGCGCCGGGGCTGGCTGCGCGACCTCGCTGCGCTGCCCGCCGTCCACGAGCCGACCCTGCGCGACTTCCGCGGCGGCCCGGACCCCGCCGGCCGACTGATCGGCTACCAGCACGGCGCCCTTCTCTTTCACATGCTGCGAAAGCGCCTGGGCGACGCCGCCTTCGACGCCGCCCTGGTCGCCTTCGCCGGGCGCTGGATGCACCGCACCGCCGACTGGCAGGCCCTGGAGGCCGCCTTCAGCGAGGCGGCGGGCGAGGAGCTTGCCCCCTTCTTCGCCGCCTGGCGCGACCGCCCCGGCCGCCCGGCGCTGGCCCTGGAGGAGGTACGCTTCGAGGCCGAACCGGACGGCGGCTGGCTGCATGGCGTGCTGGTCCAGCGGGGCGAGCACGCCCCCTGGCCGATGAGCGTGCCCCTGGTGGTGGACACGGACGCGGGGCCGGTGACCCTGACCCAGCGCATGGAGAGCGCGCGCCAGCCCTTCGCCCTGCCGCTGGCGGGGCCCCCGCGGGCGCTCGAGATGGACCCCGACGCCGAGCTGCTGCGCCACCCCGGCGCGCTGCCCAGCGTGCTGCGCCGGTTGCTGCTCGACCCCGACACCCGGCTGGTGGCGCTGACGCCTGGCCGCACGGCGGAGCTGGAGGCGCTGGCCAGCCGGGCCCTGGGCCGCCGGCTCGCGTCGCTGCCCGCCGAGGAGGCACTGGATGGCGAGTGGGAGACCCTCGCGCCGCTGCTGGTGGTGGGCACCACCGACGAGGTCGTCGCATGGCGCCGGGAGCGCGGCCTCGCCGCCCCGCCCCGGGAGGGGCTGGAAGAGGCCGGTCGCGCAAGGGTCTGGATGCATCCGGAACACCCCATCGGCCTGCTCAGCGGCGACGACGCCGAGGGCCTGGCCATGCTCGCCGCCCGACTGCGCCACCATGGCCAGCGCAGCCACCTGGTGCTGGGCGAGGACGGCGAGACCCGTGACGCCGACACCTGGCCGGCAGAGGAAAATCCGCTGCGCATCGAGTGGGAGGAGTAGCCGTCGGGGATGGCCAGCCGCCGCCCAGACAGGCATCATGGGCGCCGTTTCCTTCACCATTCCCGAGGTCACTTCCCCCGATGCGTATCATCATCCGCACCTTCTTCCGCGGCCTGCGCCTGGTGCTGGCGCCGGTCGTGCTGATCGCCGAGAAGCTCTCCACCCCGAAGTCCATCGAGCGCAGCCCGGAGGCCCAGGCCGAGGTCGACAGCGCCTGCGAGAACCTCGCGCTCTACCAGTTCCGCACCTGCCCCTTCTGCGTCAAGGTGCGCAAGGAAATCGCCCGCCTGGGCCTGCCCATCGAGGTGCGCGACGCCCAGCTCGACCCCGATCACCGCAAGGCCCTGGCCGAGGGCGGCGGGCGCATCAAGGTGCCCTGCCTGAAGATCGCCCACGACGACGGCCGCGAGGAGTGGCTCTACGAGTCCGACGCCATCAACGCCTGGCTGCACCAGCGCTTCGGCGCCGCCTGACCCATGTCGCCGGCCCCCAGCGCCTGATGACCACCATCTGATGACCATCGCCTGGACGCTATCGTCCAGGCCCTGCCGCCTGCGCCTCTCCCTCGCCGCCCGGCTGATGCAGCCAGCAGGCGGCGCCGTGGTCCGAGCGCGGCATGAACTCCGGGGGCACCTCCCGGTCGCATAGCCCCGCCATGGCCTGGGGGCAGCGCGGATGGAAGCGACACCCGGCCGGCGGGTCGATCAGGCTCGGCGGCTCGCCGGCAGGCACCTCGCGCAGGCGGGTGGCATTGGCGGCGTCCGGGTCGGAGAGTGCGGCCAGCAGGGCCCGAGTATAGGGGTGCTGGGGGGCGTCGAGCAGGTCGTCCACCGGGGCGCTCTCCACTACCTTGCCGGCATAGAGCACGAAGATGCGCTCGGCATAGTGACGCACCGTGGCCAGGTCGTGGGTGACGAAGGCCAGGGTCAGGCCGCGGTCGCGCTGGATGCCGCGCAACAGCTCCAGGATCTCCACCCGCACCGAGGCGTCGAGCATCGACACCGGCTCGTCGGCGATCACCAGCGCCGGTTCGAGGATCAGCGCCCGGGCGATCACCACCCGCTGCTGCTGGCCGCCGCTGAGCATATGCGGGAACTTGCCGAGGAACTCCTCCACCGGCGTCAGCCGCACCTCTGCGAGCGCCGCGCGAATGCGCCGCTCGCGCTCGGCGCGATCCGTCACACCGTGGATCTTGAGCGGCTCGGCGAGGATGCGCCGCACGTCCAGGAAGGGCGGCAGCGCCCCGAAAGGGTCCTGCTGCACATAGCCCACCCGGGCCCGCCACGCCTTGAGCGCCGCCCCCTTGAGGCCGGCCAGCGATTCCCCCTCGAAGCGCACCTCGCCCCGGGTCGGCCGGTGCAGGCCCAGCAGGGTTCGTACCAGGGAGCTCTTGCCGCAACCCGACTCGCCGACGAAGGCCACCGCCTCGCCGCGGGCCAGGGTGAAGCTGACATCGTCGACCGCCCGCACCGCCCCCACCCGCAGGAAGCCCCACTGACGCAGCTCGAACCAGGTGTGCAGGCCACGGGCCTCCACCAGCGGCGTCTCAGCCATGCTCACCTCCCCCGCTCGGCGCATGCAGCCAGCAGCGCACCCGATGGCGGCTCTCGCTCGCCCCTTCACCCGCTGCCTCCCGTGCGCCCCCTCCCGGAACAAACGCCGAGGGCGACGCGTCGCAGCGGGCGAAGCGCTCGGGGCAGCGCGCGGCGAAGCGGCAGCCGGTTGGCGGGTCGAGCAGGCGAGCAGGCTCGGCGGCTGACCGGGAATGGCCCGCGGGCGCTCGCGCTCGTGGAGCCGCGGCACGCTTTTCATCAGCAGGCGCGAATAGGGATGGGCCGGCTCGGCGAAGAAGCGCGCCGCGCTGCTCGCCTCCACCAGCTCGCCGGCATACATCAGCGCCACCCGGTCGGCCAGCTCGCTGGAGGTGGCCACGTCGTGGGTGATCAGGATGAAGCTGGTGCCCTGCTCCGCCTTGATCTCCTTCAGCACGTTCATGATCGCCGCCTGGGTCAGCACGTCCAGCGCCGAGGTGGGCTCGTCGAGGATCACCAGCTCCGGCTCCGCCACCAGCGCCATGGCCAGCACCGCGCGCTGGCGCATGCCGCCGGAGAGCTCGAAGGGGTAGCGGGCCATGAAGTCCAGCGGCAGCCCCACCCGCTGGAACACCTCGGCGGCACGCTCGAGCGCCCGGCGCCGAGGCCAGCGCTTCAGCTCGCGCAGCGGCTCGGCCACCTGCTCGCCCACCTTCACCACCGGATTCAGGGCGTTCATGGAGGCCTGCATCACCAGCGCCATGCGCGACCACTGCACCTCGCGACGAAAGCGCTCGTCGGAGAGCTCGCTGATCGGGGCATCGCCCAGGCTGACCCGGCCGCTATGGTGGGCCAGGTTGCGCGGCAGCAGGCGCATCATCGCCCTGGCCAGCGAGCTCTTGCCGCAGCCCGACTCGCCGAGGATCACCAGCGCCTCACCGCGCTTCACGTCGAAGCTCACCCCGTCCACGGCGCGCACCGCGCCGCCGCGGGTACGGTAGTGCAGCGCCAGCTCCTCGACGCGAAGCAGGGTCTCGCCTGCCGTCGTCCCTGCCATCACAGGCTCCTCAGTCGTGGATTGAAGACCCGGTCCAGGGCGAAGCCGAGCATGGCGAAGCCCAGGCCGGTGAGCATCAGCAGGATCGCCGGGGCCACCACCCAGTAGACGTAGCCGTTGTAGAGCGCGCTCTGGGACTGGGCGTCGTTGAGCACCTTGCCCCAGGTGGGCAGCTCGGGGTCGCCCAGCCCCAGCACCGCCAGCGACGCCTCCAGGAAGACGAAGGTGGGGATCAGGGTCACGAAGGTGGGGATCAGCACCGGTAGGATGCGCGGCAGCATGTAGCGCATCACGATGCGCAGGTCCGAGGCCCCGTAGGCGAGTGCGGCCTCGATGTAGGGCGCCTCGCGGATCGGCAGCAGCATGGCGCGGTAGGTCTTGATGCCGGCGCTGAAGATGCCGAGCAGCACCACCACCCCGAGCATCAGCCAGATGCTGGTGGAGTAGAGGGTGCCCACCATCACCAGGATCGGCAGCACCGGCAGGATCATGTTGACCTCGGTGAGGCGCTGGATCACCGCGTCCACCCAGCCGCGGTACCAGACCCCCACGGCGGCGATCACCAGGGTGGTCAGGGTGGTGCCCACCGCGGCGATCAGCCCGAAGGCGAGCGCCACCGGGGTGCCCCACAGCAGCGCCAGGCTGAGGTCGCGGCGCTGGTGGTCGGTGCCGGCGATGCCGTGGACCCGGCCGTAGAGCACCAGCTCGGCCCCGAGCCCGGCCTGCTCGTCGAACACCACCGCATCGAGCAGCAGCCGATAGCGACCCTTCAGCACCTCGGGCTCCCCCTCCACCAGGGGGGCGCTCAGCAGGCCGATATGGGGCGCCAGGCCGCCGAGGCGCCGCTCGAGGCCGCGGTCCTGGGAGATCGAGACGCGCTCCTGGCGGCCGACCCGATAGCCGCCCAGGGCCACCTCGCGGCCGTCCGGGGCCTCCCAGGTGAGCCGCACGAAGGGCGCGCGAGCGTGCCCCTCGGCGGCGAGGAAGAGATTGATCTCGCTGGGAAAGCCCCCGTAGGCGTAGTCGAATTCCAGCGGGATCTGCAGCCGCCGCCCGCCCGGAAAGGGCACCTCCTCGACCTCAGCGGCGTGGCTGGCCACCGTCAGGGTTCGGGCGGCGTTGCCGCCGCGCAGGCGGTCGACCCAGGCCGGCGAGGCGTTGACCGGGTGGCGCTGCCACATCTCGCCGCCCCGCCAGCGCTCCAGGGCCTCGCCGTAGGGAATCACCAGCGGCGTGGCGAGGGCCACGACGCCTAGCAGCAGGATGATCAGGACGCCCAGCAGCGCCGAGGGGTAGCGGGCCAGCTCCCGCCAGCCCCTGCGCTCTGTCGCGGCACTCATCGGCGGCCTCCCTTGACCCGCACCCGCGGGTCGAGCAGCGCATAGAGGATATCGAGCAGGAACACGGTCGCCGCCAGCAGGTAGGCGAAGATCACCACCCCGCCGATGATCACCGGCGTATCGCGGTGGCCGATGGCCTGGAACAGCAGCGAGCCGAGCCCGGGCCAGTTGAACACCTGCTCGAGGATGATCGCCCCGCTCCACAGGCCGATCAGCATCAGCATGAAGCTGGTGATGATGGGCGACAGCGCCGGGCGCAATATGTAGCGACGCTCGATGCGCCGCGACGAGAGCCCCTTGGCGCGGGCCATCTCCACGTAGTCCTCGCTGGAGTGGATCAGGAAGAAGGTGCGCCAGGAGTAGATGGAGACGAAGATCGAGGAGAGGAACATGGCGGCCACCGGCAGCAGCATGTGGCGCGCAAGGCTCGCCGCGTACGCGAGCCGGCCCTCCGGCGGCGGCGCGGTGACCATGCCCCCGGCGGGCAGCAACGGGAACAGGAAGGCCAGCAGCAGGATCAGGAAGATGCCGTAGAACCAGCCCGGTGCCGCCGAGCTCGGCGCCAGCGCGATCACCGTACGGTCCAGGGCGCTGCCGTAGCGCCGAGACAGCGAGAGGGCGGCGAACACCGCGGTGAAGAAGACCAGCAGGTTGGCGGTGCCGAACAGCAGCAGGGTCGCCGGCAGCCGCTCGGTGATGATGTCGCGCACCTCCCGGGAGCCGCGATCGCTGTGCATCTGCTCGGCGCGCCCCAGGTCCAGGCTCATGGCCCGCTTCAGGTAGTCGAGGCTGCGCACCACGAAGGGCTGGTCGAGGCGCAGCCGCTCCACCTCCAGGGCCACCTGGCGTGCCACCAGGGCGTTGCGTTCCTCGCCGGGCATGTCGAAGAAGGCCGGGTCGGCGCGCACCGTCTCGACCACCTCGCTCCTGATCTGCACCAGGCGCAGCTCATCCACCTGCCCGCCCATGTTGGCCACCACGATGGTCAGGTAGACCCCCACCAGCACCGTGGCCAGCAGGGCGACGAGACGCCCCAGGGCGAAGAGCAGCAGATGACGCAGGTCGTGCAGGCGGGCGCGACGCAGGGAGGGCCGCCGCGGTTCGGTCGAGGATTCGGGGGTCATCGGGGCACCTCCTCGCCGAATGGCACGGTGGCAAACACATGGGAGGCGAAGGCCGGCAGCGCCACCCGCCGGCTGATCACGGCCAGCTCCAGGCTGTTGGCGCCGCTGCCGAGGGCCGCCAGGGCCTCGGCGTCCAGCAGCACCCGCCACTCGCCGTCGCCCAGCGGCCTGGCCTCGCCGCGATGAGCAAGCGCCCCCTGGCCGTCGAACAGCAGGTAGCTCACCTCCTGGACGTCGGCCTCGGGATAGGGCTCGCCCTCCACGGTGACGCTGAGGCGAAATTCGGCGGCCTCGTGCCCCTCGGCACCGCCGGCCGCCAGGCCATTGCGAGCCCTCGGGCCTCCCGCCTCCACCACCAGGGGGCCATCGAGCACCAGTTCCGGAATGGGCGCCGTGCTCAGTCCGAGCCAGCGGTCGGCGGGGTCGCGATACCCCTCGAAGCGGCGCAGCACCACGCTGCCCTCCACGGGATGCACCGAGTGCAGCCGATAGGGGCCGCTGCCCACCCAGAAGTGGCCGAAGGCCCCGTGCCAGGCGGCGAGGGCCTCCAGGCGCCGCTCGCGCTCGCCCGGCGCGATCCACTCGCTCATGGCCACCTCGTGGGGCAGCTCGCTGGCCTCCCTGGCCTGATCCAGCAGCCGTGCCAGTGCCGGCAGGCTGGGGCCGGCCACCAGGCTCAGCCAGTCGACCCGGTGGCGATCGGCCTTGTTGGAGGAGAAGGCCAGCTCGCCGCGGCGCTCGCCGAGAATGCCCAGCATCAGCACGTGCCAGGGCAGCGGGCTCGGCGCCCGGGCGGCGACGATGCTCTCGGCATCGGGGAAGATCTGGTCGCTGTAGACCTCGATCACCAGGGGCTCGGTGGAGAGGATCCGCCAGCCGCGGAAGTGGCGGCGGAAGGCCTCGAAGGTGGCCAGGTGGGCCGGATCGAAGAGCGGGCTCGCTTCGCTTGCGCGCTCGAAGTCGAGAATCCAGGGCAGCACGAAGTCCGCCGGCGTCAGCCAGGAGCCGTCATGCCAGCGGTGGGCGAAGAGGTCATCGTCGTAGTGGACCCGCACCCGGGTGCGGGCGGTGAGCCCCTCGGGATGGGCCTCCTCGGCGGTGATGAAACGACCGTAGAGGACATCCCAGTCGACCCAGGCGTCGTCGGGCACCCGGATCTGCGCCTCCCGGGTCACCGTCAGCCAGTCCAGGGTCTGCTCCACCGGCACGCCCTGCTCCACCGCCACCTCGGCGCGGGCGATGCGCTGGGGGTGGTAGAGCCCGGTGTAGGGATCGGGCAGCACCACGGGGTCCTGGGTGGCGCGGGTGATCATGCGGTCGAAGGCCCAGTTGCTGCCGGCCACCGGGTTCCAGGGCTCGCCCAGCA
Organism: Halomonas alkalicola; assembly: GCF_030704205.1. NCBI lineage: Bacteria > Pseudomonadati > Pseudomonadota > Gammaproteobacteria > Oceanospirillales > Halomonadaceae > Halomonas > Halomonas alkalicola. The sequence goes on from NZ_CP131913.1 coordinate 663,783, forward strand.
GCCCCGGCAGCCCCACCACCATGCGCCCGCCGAGGCGGTCGGTGTAGCGCAGGGTGTAGGGCCACAGCGCGGAGCCCGAGACCCCGCCGGCCAGATCCGCGGCCACCTCGACGTTGGCGGCCCGCGCCGAGGCGTTGAGCTGGTCCACCAGCCATACCCGGGAGGAGTCCGCCAGGGCCAGCGCCAGGGCCTCGGCCATCATCGCCTGGCGCTCCTCCCAGCTCTGGTAGTCGCGCCGCGACAGCCGATCGGCGAGCGCATCGAACTCGGGCGCAGGGCGGTAGGCCTGCCACAGCGGCTCGGCGCGCCCGCGGGGGGTGTAGTAGAAGCTGAAGTTGTCGGCCTGGTCGCGCTGGATCACGATGGAGATCCAGGCGCCGGTATAGAGGTGCCAGTGGCCGGCGGCGGGATCCGTGGCGATCCAGAGCCTGGAGGCCTCCTCGGCGGTGCGGTAGCGCCGTTCCACCTCGAAGCCGAGCTCCTGCAGCAGGTTGGCGAGATAGTCCCCCACCCGGCGGCGCTCGTCCTCGGTGCGGATCAGCAGGCGCAGGCGCACCCGTTCGCCGCGCCAGGTCCAGCGCCCACCCTCGCGCTCGGCGCCCAGCTCGCGCATGCCGGCATCGATGGCGGCGCGGGCCCGCTCGGGGTCGTGGGCATAGTAGAGCTCCAGCGCCCGGGCCACCTCGGCGAGCCGCGAGTAGTCGGGAAAGGCGGTGGAGAGCGGCAGGGTGCGCGGCACGGCCAGGCCGCCATAGAGCTCCTCGGCGACGTGGCGACGGTCGATCAGCCAGTTGAGCGCCTCGCGGATCTCGGGCAGGGCGAAGGGGTTGAGGCTGCCATCGGCAAGGATCGGCCCGGCGGGGTTGAGGGTCAGCTCGCTGGACGTGCCGAAGGCCAGGTCATGATCGGCATGGACGGAGTCGCGCAGCCGGTTGACCACCGTGGGGCTCGAGATCCCCTGGCTGAAGAGCTGGTGACTGCCCGACTCGATCAGCCCGGTGACCCGGCCGATATCGGTCTCGCGCAGGAAGACGATCTCGTCGAGCAGTGCCCCGCGCCGCCCGGCCAGGGCCTCGCGGTCGAGCTCGACGTCCAGGCGCGGCGGCTCCCGCCCGGGCCTGTCCCCCGCTGGCCACAGCGCCACCCCCACTGCCGCGGCCAACAGCAGCGCGCTGATGCCGAGTCCCACGCCTCTCATGATGTCATCCCTGCTTCCGACCAGGCCTCAGGGCTACACTTTGACCGAGCCGGGGCAGCGAGGAAACCGCGCCGCAGCGGTCGGCGTTTCAACGCTTGCGCCCGCGCAGCACCAGGTTGCGAGGGGTGAGCTCCCGGGGACAGAAGGTGCCGAGCTCCACCGCATAGCCGGCCTCCTCCAGGAAGGCCGCACGATCCAGCACCAGCCACACCTCCAGGGGGCGGCGGAAGAGGTGGCGGGCGAGATCCAGACGGGCGACCTCCCGCTGGCGCCGCCAGCCGGCGTCCTCGTGGGCGCGCCAGTCGACCCCCGCGGGCAGCGCGATGCCCTTCTGCTGCGCCGCCCAGTGGCAGAAGCCCTCGAAGGTCGCGGGCATCTGGCCGTAGGCGAGGCTCGGCACCGGCAGGTAGGCATCGACACCGCGCACCTCGCGCTGCAGCCGATCGAAGCCGAGGCGCCAGGCGCCGGCCCGCTCCCGGTGGCGCTGCACGCCACGGGGGGCGGTGACCGTCTCCTGCACGGCCAGGGCCAGGTCATCCCGTTCGAGCACCAGGCCCCGGGCCTCGGCGAGGGCGCGCCCCCTGGTGGAAAGCGGCCGGTAGCGGTCGTCCGCGGTGCGCTGGTAGCAGCAGGGCGCCAGGGTCACGGCACTGCCCGCCGCCGCGGCGAGCGTGAGCAGCCGACGGTGCAGGTCGCCGCAGGCGTGCAGCGCCGCCACCCGGGTCCGGTCGTCCAGCCACGCCGCGGCGTTCTCGGCCATGACGTCCTGCTCCCGCAGCGTCACCCGAGCGCCCTGCCGCTGGGCCAGGGCGCGGCCCGCCTCGCACAGCGCCGGCTGCCACTCCAGGGCGGTCACCTCGATGCCATGATGCCGCGACAGGGCCCGGGCCAGGTGCCCCTTGCCGGCGCACCACTCCACCAGCGACTCGGCCTGGGCGACCTCGACCTGGGGCAGAAAGGCCTGTACCTGGCGCCACTTGCGCCCCCCCACCTGTTCTCCCCAGGCCTCGGGCAGTTCCTCGGCCAGTACCCCGCCCTGCGCCTCCATCGCCGGCAGGGCCACCAGCCAAGCCAGCTCATCCACGGGCAGCCAGGCGGCCAGGGGGGAGTCCGTGAAGGGGTCCTCCTGCAGACGCGCCACCTCGGCGTCAGTGAGCGCCAGCAGCGCCTCGGCAAGCCCCGGCCAGCGCGCCTGCCAGGGCAGCCGCGGGTGCTGGAAGGGCAGGCAGCGCCACAGCGACTGCCATTCGGCCAACCGTTCGGCCAGGCCGGTGAAGCGTTCGGCCAGGCCGGTGAAGCGTTCGAGGTGCGTCATGGGCCAGGGGTCAGATGGCATTGCGCAGCCCCAGCTCATAGGGGTGCGGGTCCAGGTAGGTCTGGCGGCGGATATACTCCGAGCCGTGGCGCTTCAGGTAGTGCGCCAGCAGGCGGATCGGCACCGCCAGGGCCACATGCCCCTGGCGATACTCCTCGATGGCGGCGAGCAGGTCCTGGCGTGTCTCGCCGTCCAGGGCCTCCTTGAGGTAGCCGAAGACGTGCATCAGGGAGCACTCCCCGAGCACCTCCAGGCAGTAGCGCGACCGCTTGTGGCCGCCGTTGTAACGCACCTGCTCGCCCATCAGGCAGGCACTGATCCCCACCGGAATGCCCGCCCCGTTCGACACCGCCTCGCTCATGCTCGCCTCCCTCGATCATCGCTGCGGGGGGTGACGCCCCGCCATTGAGACATGATTGTGACACGACGGCCGCCGCCCGGCATGGTGCCCGGCGGTGTGATATAACGCGCAATCGGGATTCCATCGTTGCCCACAGGGAGGATGCCATGGGCCGCTTCGTCTTCACTCTCGCCATGCTCGCCGGCCTGGCCTACGCCGGCCTTTATGTCTATTACGGCCATGCCGCCCGGCAGGCCATCGAGGAGCAGCTGGAGGCCCGCGGGCTGACGGCCATCGAGGTGCAGAGCCTCGACTACGGGCTGCTCGCGCCGGTGAGCCAGGCGGCACAGGTCGCCGTCGGCATCCGCTATCGCGGCGCCGAGGCCACCCTCGACGTTCGCGTGCTCGGCCATCCGCTCTTCTCGGACGAGGTCCGCCTGGAACTGGATGGCCTGCAGGCCCTGCGACTCAGCATCGGGCTGGGGGGCTGAGCCGGGGTTGCGGCCTGCCCCCGGGCAGGGTCATGCTATCCTCGCCGTGACCGGCCGGCGCCCCCGCCGGCCCCCGAGAGCCAACCTTCAGGAGACTTCCATGGCCAAGGCAACCGCGCGTCATATTCTGGTGAACAGCAAGGAGAAGTGCGAGGCCCTCAAGGCCGAGATCGAGGGCGGTCGCGACTTCGCCGAGGTGGCCCGCGAGAACTCCACCTGCCCCTCCAGCCGCCAGGGCGGCGACCTCGGCAGCTTCGGCCCGGGCCAGATGGTCCGCGAGTTCGACGAGGTGGTCTTCTCCGGCGAGCTGAACAAGGTGCACGGACCGGTGAAGACCCAGTTCGGCTACCACCTGCTGGAGATCACCAGCCGCAGCTGATCGCCTGCCGTGCTGGATGACGCCGCGCATGGGCCACCCTGCGCGGCTTTTTTCTTGTACAAGCCCTGTATCATACGGAGAGTCGCGCTAGGATGGAGGGCATCATCGAACCCGCCACAGGAGCCAGGCATGAGTGAGTCCCCGGTCATCGCGGTCGAGCGGCTCTCGAAGGCCTATGCCGGCGGCTTCGAGGCCCTCAGGGAGGTCAACCTCGAGATCCGGCGGGGCGAGATCTTCGCCCTGCTGGGCCCCAACGGGGCGGGCAAGACCACCCTGATCAGCGTGATCTGCGGCCTGGTCAATGCCACATCGGGGCGGGTGCTGGTGGACGGACACGACAACGTCCGCGACTTCCGCGCCGCCCGGCAGCGGATCGGCCTGGTACCCCAGGAGCTGACCAACGAGGCCTTCGTCACCGTGTGGGACACCGTCAGCTTCAGCCGCGGGCTCTTCGGCAAGGGCAAGGACCCGGCCCATATCGAGGCGGTGCTGCGCTCGCTGTCGCTGTGGGACAAGCGCCACAATCGCCTGATCACCCTCTCGGGCGGCATGAAGCGCCGGGTGCTGATCGCCAAGGCCCTGGCCCACGAGCCGGAGATCCTGTTCCTGGACGAGCCCACCGCCGGGGTCGACGTGGAGCTGCGCCGCGACATGTGGGAGGTGGTGCGCCAGCTGCGCGACAGCGGCGTGACCATCATCCTCACCACCCACTACATCGAGGAGGCCGAGGAGATGGCCGACCGCATCGGCGTGATCCGCCGCGGCGAACTGGTGCTGGTGGAGGAGAAGCACGCCCTGATGCGCAAGCTCGGCAGCAAGGAGCTGACCCTGCACCTGCGCGAGCCCCTGGCGACGCTGCCCGACGCCCTCGCCCGCCACGGGCTGGCCCTGGCCGAGGAGGGCCACGCCCTGGTCTACACCTACGATGCCAACGAACCCGACGAGGACCAGGCCGGCATCGCCGAGCTGCTCGCCGACCTGGAGGCCGCCGGCATCGGCTTCAAGGACCTGCACACCCGCCAGAGCTCCCTGGAGGAGATCTTCGTCAGCCTGGTCAAGGAGACGGCATGAACCTGCAGTCCGTGAAGACCCTCTATCTCGCCGAGATGGCGCGCAGCCTGCGCACCGTACTGCAGAGCATCGTCTCGCCGGTGATCTCCACCTCGCTCTACTTCGTGGTGTTCGGCGCGGCCATCGGCACGCGGATCAGCGAGGTCAACGGCGTGAGCTACGGCGCCTTCATCGTGCCCGGGCTGATCATGCTGATGCTGCTGACCCAGAGCGTCTCCAACGCCTCCTTCGGGATCTTCTTCCCGCGCTTCTCGGGCTCGATCTACGAGATCCTCTCGGCGCCCATCTCCTACTGGGAGATCGTGCTCGGCTACGTGGGCGCGGCGGCCACCAAGTCCATCGCCCTGGGGCTGATCGTGCTGGTCACCGCGCGACTGTTCGTGCCCTACTCGATCGCGCACCCGCTGATGATGGTGCTCTTCCTGCTGCTCACCGCGGTGACCTTCAGCCTGCTGGGCTTCATCATCGGCATCTGGGCCGACGGCTTCGAGAAGCTGCAGCTGGTGCCGCTGCTGGTGATCACCCCGCTCACCTTCCTTGGCGGCACCTTCTACTCCATCGACATGCTGCCGCCCTTCTGGCAGGCGGTGACCCTGGCCAACCCGGTGGTCTACCTGGTGAGCGGCTTCCGCTGGAGCTTCTACGGCATCAGCGACGTCAGCCCGGTGATCAGCCTCGCCATGATCCTGCTGTTCCTGACCGCGGCACTCGCGGTGGTGGAGCGGATCTTCCGCACGGGGTACCGGCTCAAGCCGTGATCGGGTATCGACTCGCGAGCCGGCCGGGTATCATCGCCGCCCTCGCCCACTCTCGCAGGAGGCCCCATGCCGATCCTCAACGCCATCGTCCATCGTATCGAGAAACCCGGTGACGCCACGGCCAGGCTGGTCGCGGCCGAGGCGACGCTGCCCCACACCGATACCCTGGACGCCCTGCTGGAGGGACTCAACAAGGCCTACCACGGCAAGGGCAAGGCGTGGGGCCACTTCGCCGTTGAAGGCACCGAACAGGCGTCGCCGCTGGCCGCGGAGCTGGCCGACTACCTGGCCGATGGCCGCGACTTCGTCGCCCTGACCCGGGCCATCGGCGAGCGCCTGACCACCCTGCTCGATGCCCACCTCTCGGTATCCGGTGACCTGGTCGTGCTGGAGACCCGATTCGGTGACGGGCACTTCCTCACCCTCGCCCTGCTCCACCACCGCGAAGGCTTCGCGGTGGACCCGCAGCTGGCCCTGGTGCCGGCCCGCCAGCTCAACCTGGCCCAGATGAGCCTGGCGGCCCGCATCGACCTCGCCCAGTGGCAGGCCGGAGACTCGCGACAGTACCTCTCCTGGACCCGCGACCGGGGAGGCAAGGCCCTGGCCGAAGGATTTGCCGCCCTGCTCGGCGCCGTGGAGGGCGTGGACGCCTCCGGCGAGACGCGCACCCTGCTCAAGGCGTTCAGCGACTACGTGGAGAAGGAGGACCTGGCCGAGGAAGCGAGCCGCGAAAAGACGTCTGCGCTGATCGACTATGCCAGCGACCAGGCCAGCCGCGGCGAGCCCATCACCCTGGAGGAGCTCTCGGAGGTGCTCGATGAGCAGCAGCCCAGGGCCTTCTATGACCACATTCGTCATGCCGACTACGGCCTCTCTCCGGAGATCCCGCCAGACCGCAAGACCCTCAACCAGTTTCGCCGCTTCACCGGCCGCGCCGCGGGGGTCTCGATCAGCTTCGACTCCCACCTGCTCGGCTCCAGCGTGGAGTATGACGAGGCCACCGACCGGTTGATCATCAAGCAGGTACCCAAGCAGCTGAGGGAACAGCTCAAGCGCCAGGGCTGAGCGCTCTCATCCTCCCTCTGTAGGCGATGGCTTACAGCCAATGTAGGCAATTGCTGGCACTTGCCGTCCACCGCTGGCAGCCCCGGGCTTTCAGGGCCAAGCTGCACCAGATAACCAAGCGATGAGGCCACGGTGCTCGTGACGAGCCCGGTACGCGAGGCATCTGGCATGCGGCAACTGGTGGGAGAGGCGGGTCTGCTGAACTGGCAGGCGGAGTTCAGGGACCCGGCACTGGAGGCACTGTTCAAGCGCTCGATCCTGGCACACCACGCCTGCCAGCTGCGCCTGGCGCTGTGCCTGATCGCCGGGCTCTTCCTGGCCTTCGCAGCGGCGGACTACAGCGTGCTGGGGCTCGGGGGGGACTTCTTCATCCTGCTCGTCGCTCGTCTGGCCACCGTGGCCGCCTGCCTGGCCGTAGCGCTGGCGGTGTGGCGCAGGCCGGGGGTGGCCCACAGGGTGTTGCCGGTCAACCTGGTCAGCCTGCTGTGCCTCTCCGTCATACTGATGACCATCCTGCTGCGCCCCATCCATACCGGCATCCACGTCGCCTCCCTGGTGGTGGCGAGCATGGCGCTCTACCTCTTCCTCCCCAACCGGTTGCCCTGGATGCTCGCCGGCAACGCCTATCTGCTGGCCGGTTTCCTGACGGTTTCGCTGGTGGGCTCCAGCCTACCCCCGATGCTGGTGATGACCAGCCTGCTGCTGCTGCTGTTCGTCAATCTGCTGGGCTGGCTGACGATCCTCCATCTCAAGCGCCTCAAGCGCGAGCAGTTCGCGCTCCTGCTGGAAGAGCGGCATATCAATCGCCGCCTCAAGGAGGAGATCCGCGAACGCAAGGAACTGGAGGCACGCCTGCGCTACATGGCTTGTACCGATGGCCTGACCGGCGTCGCCAATCGGCGGCATGTCTTCGAACTGGCCGGCCAGGAGCTGCGTCGTGCCCGGCGCGACGGCACGCCGCTGTCGATCTGCATGGTCGATGTGGACCTGTTCAAGCGGCTCAACGACCTCCACGGCCATGCCGTAGGCGACATGGTGCTCACCAGCGTGGCCGGCTGCTGTCGGTCGGTGCTGAGGGAGTGCGACATTCTCGGCCGCTACGGCGGCGAGGAGTTCGTGATCGTGCTGCCACTGGCCGACCTCGCCACCGCGGCGGCCGTGGGCGAGCGGCTGCGCGGCTGCGCCGCAGGGTCAGCGGCCTGGCGCTGCCGATGCTGGGCCAGCAGGCCCAGCTGAGTGTCACCGTGGGCATCAGCCAGATCGCGCCCGGAGAGTCACGCCTCGACCCGGTGCTGCTGCGCGCCGACCGGGCCCTCTATGCCGGCAAGGCGCGCGGCCGCAACCGCGTGGTGGTGGCCGGCTCCCCCCCGAAGGGCATGCGCTTTGACTCCCCCACCACGCTGTGGCTGCCGGAGCTAGCCGCTATGCCAGATGCGGAGATAGCCACTGACGAAGCTGAGGCCCCTGTAGCAATCCCGGCTGACGAGCCACCTCCTGGCCGTTCCTGAACACGATCAGGGTGGGAATGCTGCGGATGCCGAAGCGCCCGGCCAGGGGCTGCTGGGCCTCGGTATCGAGCTTGGCGAAGCGCATGCGCGGCTCCAGCTCGCGAGCCGCCTCGGCAAAGATCGGCGCCATCATCTTGCAGGGGCCGCACCAGGCGGCCCAGAAGTCCACCACCACCGGCAGCTCGCTGCGCTCCACCAGGGCGCGGAAGTTGGCTGACGTCAGCTCGACCGGCTCGCCGGTAAACAGCGCCTGCTTGCACCGGCCGCACTTCGGGCCGTCGTGCAGGCGCGCCTGGCTGACGCGATTGATGGCGCCGCAGTGCGGGCAGCCGAGGGTCAGGGCGTCGGACATGGGGGCTCCGGGTCGGGGTCATTGATCTCGACTATGGCGCCTGGCCCCTCCCCCTTCAAGCGTCACCGCATCGCGCAGCCGGCCACGCTGCCTGCCATGCCCTGCGAGGGCCTTGCCGGACGGCCATCGTCGGCACATGCTATCTCCCTCTTCCGCCTGCCGAGATCCGCGATGAGTTCACGCCCCGACCCGCGCGTGCTGCTGCGCCTGCTGGGCCTGCTGGTCCCCTATCGATGGCGACTGGCCCTGGCGGCCCTGGCCCTGCTGGCGGCCTCGGGCAGCGTGCTGCTGCTTGGCCAGGGGCTGCGCCTGGTGATCGACCGCGGCTTCATGGCCGCCGACGGCGACGCTCTGAGCCACACCCTCGGGATGATGCTTGCCGTGGTGACGGTACTGGCCATGGCCTCGGCGCTGCGCTACTACCTGGTGACCTGGATCGGCGAGCGGCTGGCCGCCGACCTGCGCCGTCGGGTCTTCGACCACCTGCTTACCCTGGAGCCCGGCTTCTTCGAGAGCGCCCAGGCACCCGGCCAAGCCGCGGGCGAGATCACCTCGAGGCTCACCGCCGATACCAGCGTGCTGCAGAGCCTGTTCGGCTCCTCGGTCTCCCTGGCCCTGCGCAACCTGCTGATGCTCATCGGTGCCGTGGCGCTGATGCTGGTGACCCAGCCCTGGCTCTCGGCCATCGTCCTGCTAGGCATTCCCGCCACGGTGCTGCCGATCCTGTGGTTCGGGCGGCGGGTGCGGCGGCTCTCCCGCGCCAGCCAGGACCGGGTGGCGGAGCTCGGCCGCTATGCCGACGAAACGCTTACGGGCATCCGCACCGTCCAGGCATTCACCCACGAGCAGCTAGACCAGCGTGACTACGCGGGCCGCGTCGAGGAGGCCTTTTCCAGCGCCATCCAGCGCACCCGTCAGCGCGCCTGGCTGACCGGCATCGCCATGCTGGCCGTCTTCGCGGCGGTGGGCATCATGCTGTGGCAGGGCGGCCAGGCGGTGCTGGCCGGCACCATGACCGCCGGCGAGCTCTCGGCCTTCGTCTTCTATGCGGTGCTCGCGGCCGGCGCCGTGGCGACCCTGGCCGAGGTGGCCGGCGACGTGCAGCGCGCCGCGGGCGCCGCGGAGCGCCTGCTGGAGCTTCTCGATACCCGGCCGGCCATCGCGCCGCCGGCGCATCCGGTCCCACTGCCCGAGCCGCTCGCCGGCGAGCTGCGCTTCGAGGGGGTGAGCTTCACCTACCCGGGGCGGAAGACCCCAGCCCTGGCGGGGTTCGACCTGACCATCCAGCCGGGTGAGAGGGTGGCGCTGGTGGGCCCCTCCGGGGCCGGCAAGAGCACCCTGCTCGCCCTGCTGCTGCGCTTCCATGACCCCGACGCCGGCACCCTGCGCCTGGATGGCATCGACCTGCGCGAGCTGGACCCCGGCGCGCTGCGCTCGGCCCTGGGGCTGGTGGCCCAGGAGCCGGTGCTGTTCACCGGCAGCGTGGCCGACAACCTGCGCTACGGCGACCCCGAAGCGGATCTGGAGACCCTGCGCCGGGCGGCCCGGGACGCCAACGCCCTGGCCTTCATCGAGGCGCTGCCAAGGGGGTTCGACACCCCCCTCGGCCCGGGCGGGGTGCAGCTCTCCGGCGGCCAGCGCCAGCGCCTGGCCATTGCCCGGGCGCTGCTCAGGGATCCGCGGGTGCTGCTGCTGGACGAGGCCACCAGCGCCCTGGACGCCGAGAGCGAGCGGCTGGTGCAGCAGGCTCTGGACCGGCTGATGGTGGGGCGCACGAGCCTGGTGATCGCCCACCGGCTGGCGACGGTGGTGGCGGCGGACCGACTGCTGGTGCTGGACGAGGGCCGGCTGGTGGCCGCCGGCCGCCACTCGGAGCTGATGGCGTCGAGCCCGCTCTATCGCCACCTGGCGGAGCTGCAGTTCGGGCGGCATGCGTCGGCCTTGGTAACCGACACAACACCCCAGGCCCACAGCTGACCCCTCTAGCGCTCAGAAAAGCCCCAGCTGACGGTCGACCAGGCTGGCGAAGTCGTCGCCCACGAAGGGCAGGATGGCGTCGGCCACCGGCTGGAGCTGGCGGGTCAGGTAGTGGTCGGTGTCGATGGGCGAGCGGTGGGCCTCCAGGGGCTCGGGACCGGCCAGGGTCATCACGTAGCGGATCCAGCCGCCGTGCTGGTACTGGCGCGGCCGCCCGAGGCGGTCGTTCTCGGCATCGGCGAGCCTGGCCGCCCGCACGTGGGGCGGCACGTTGCGGCGGTAGTCTTCGAGGCGGCGGCGCAGCCGCTTGCGATAGACCAGCCGCTCGTCGAACTCCCCCGACCGGGCGCGCGCCAGGAAGGCCTGCACGTAGCCGCGCACGTACTCCCGCCAGGGCTCGCCGGTGAAGACCCGCCGGTAGAGCTCCTGCTGGAACGCCTTGGCGAGCTCCGTCCAGTCGGTGCGCACCGTCTCGAGCCCCTTGAACACCAGCCGCTCCTGGCCGTCCTTGTCCCGCACCAGCCCCGCATAGCGCTTCTTGCTGCCCGCCTCGGCGCCGCGGATGGTGGGCATCAGGAAGCGCCGATAGTGGGTCTCGAACTGCAGCTCCAGGGCACTCGCGAGGCCATACGCCTCGGCCAGGTGCTCGCGCCACCAGGCGTTGACCTGTTCCACCAGCCGATGGCCGATCGCGGCCGCCTCCGCTTCCTCGCAGGGGCGCCCCAGCCAGACGAAGGTGGAGTCGGCGTCGCCGTAGATAACGGTATACCCTTCACCCTCGATCAGCTCCCGGGTGCGGTGCATGATGGCGTGGCCGCGCATGGTGATCGAAGAGGCCAGCCGCGCATCGAAGAAGCGGCACCCCTTGGAGCCCAGCACCCCGTAGAAGCTGTTCATGATGATCTTGAGCGCCTGGGAGAGCGGCGCATTGCCGGCACGCTTGGCGGCCTCGCGCCCGGCCCAGACCCCCTCGACGATGGCCGGCAGGGCGTGGCGGGTACGCGAGAAGCGCGCGCCGCGAAAGCCCGGCACCGAGGCGGCGTCCGAAGGCTCGGCGAGCCCCTCCACCAGCCCCGCCGGGTCGATCAGGAAGCTGCGGATGATCGAGGGGTAGAGGCTCTTGAAGTCGAGCACCAGCACCGAATCGTAGAGGCCGGGGCGGGAATCCATGCCGAAGCCGCCGGGGCTCTCGGCGTTCTCTCCCTCGCCGAGGCTCGGCGCCACCAGGCCCAGGCGATGCAGCCGCGGCAGGTAGAGGTGGGTGAAGGCGGCCACCGATCCGCCGCTGCGGTCGGCGGGCAGGCCGGTTACCGCGGCCCGCTCGAGCAGGAAGTCCAGCAGTTCGGCCCTGGCGAAGATCCGCGTAACCAGCTCGCAGTCCTGTAGGTTGTAGCGGGCCAGCGCCGGCTTGTCCTCGGCGAACAGGCGCAGGATCTCGTCCAGGCGCTGGTAGGGGTTGTCGATCGCCTTGCCCTCGCCGAGCAGTTCCCGGGCCACGTTCTCAAGGCTGAAGGAGGGGAAGTGCCAGGTGGCCGAGCGCAGCGCCTCGATGCCGTCGATGATCAGCCGCCCGGCGGTAGCGGCGAAGAAGTGGTTGGGCTGATGGCCGTGGGCGCGCCACTCGAGCTCGCTGCCCCCGCGGCCGAGCCTGAGCGGCACGCCGAGCCGCTCGGCGTGGTCGCGCAGCACCCGCAGGTCGAACTGCACCAGGTTCCAGCCGATGATGGCGTCGGGGTCATGCTCGGCGAACCAGGCGTTGAGGCGCCGGAGCAACTCGGCGCGACTCGCGCAGTACTCGAGCGCGAAGTCGTGATCGCCCGCCGCCCCGTTGGCCGGCCCCAGCATATAGACCTGGCGCTGGCCGCACCCCTCAAGGGCGATGGAATAGAGCTCGCCTCGGCCGCTGGTCTCGATATCCAGCGACACCGTGCGCAGCCGCGGGCGATAGGCCGGGGCCGGGCGCAGGCGCGCCTCGGCTAGGCCGCCCTGTCCATCTACCTTGCCCGTGACCTCGACGGGGGCGGTGATAAAGCGCTCCATCAGATAGCGCTCCGGTGGGCGGATATCGGCCTCGTAGAGCGCCAGGCCGGCCTCCCCCAGGCGCCGCTCGAGCCGGAGCAGCTGGCGGTACTGTTCGCAGTAGAGGCCGAGCACGGGGCGGTGTTGGAAGTCGCGCAGCTCGAGCTCGCGCAGCGTCACGCCGGGCTCGCCGGCCAGCAGCGCCTCGGCCTGCGCTCGCTGCTCGGCGGGCAGGAAGGCCACCGATGTCTGAACCGGCAGGCGCACCAGCAGCGGCCCCTGGTCGGTGGCAAGCCACAGGGTGACCTCGGTGCCTCGGGGCGTGTCCTCCCAGTGGCGGGTCAGGATAAAGCCTTGGCGGGTGATGCCCTCACCCCGGGCGCTGCCATGGTGCGTCAACTGCCCTACTCCAGACCCGCCAGCCGGCGCAGGCCCAGGGTGGCCTCTGCCGTGGCCAGCCACGCCACCAGGCCGACATTGAGCGCCACGCAGCCCCAGAGGATGGCGCCGAAGGGCTGCTTGCGGGTCTTGTGGCGGAAGGCGCGCCGGGCCAGCAGCGCCCCGGGCCAGCCCCCCGCCAGAGCCACCAGATGCAGGGTCGACTCGGGGACGCGGCGGCGATCGCAACGAGCCGCGGCCTTGTCGATGCCGTAGAGGGCCGCGGCCGCCAGGCTCGCCGGCAGGTAGAGGCCGATCAGCCAGGTCATTTGGCCGGCACCTCGATGATCAGATCCGATGTGAACAACGGTGGGTTGAACTCGTCGGGATACCCGCCAGGGTTGGCGACAATACGCGTTCCCGACACTTCCAGGTCTACCGGCTCATGCACATGGCCGTGGACCCACAGGTCCATGCGGCCCATCAGCCGCGGCAGATGGGAGGCGAAGGCCGGCGACAGGGCATCACCGCGGTAGCGCGGCGGAATACCCTCGGCCGGGGGGGCATGGTGGCTAATCACCACCCGGGGACCGCTGAACGGCTCCACAAGCTCCGCCTCCAGCCAGGCCAGCGCCTCGGCATGCAGGCGGCGGCTCTCGGCCGGGGTGAAGACCTCCCCTTCCGGCTGCTCGATGATGCGGAAATCCGGCATCAGGGCCAGCGCCCTGGCCTCGGTCAGCGCCGGGTCGTGATCGGGCTGGCCGGCATGGAGGGCGAAATCGGTCCATAGGGTCGTGCCGTGGAAACATACACCGCCGAGGGTCAGGGTGTGATTGTCCAGCAGATGGATGCCCAGCCGAGCGGCTTCGGTAGCCAGTTCACGGCGCAGGGCCGGCATGCAGGTGCCGTAGAATTCGTGGTTGCCGGGTACATAGAGGATCGGCGTACCGGCGAAGCACTCTGCTGCCCAGGCGAGCCCACGGGTGCCAGAGTGAATGTCACCGGCCAGGATTACCGCATCGGCGTTGACCTCCGGCAGCTCCCTCGCAGTGTCGAAGTGTTCCAGATGAAGATCCGAAAGTACCCTCAGGCGCATCGTCGGTCCCTTGCAGCGAGCCATTTCGGCCAGTGTGATACACCCGCCGGAGGAACTCTACTTCCCGGTCAGCACCTCGAAGACTCGCCGGGTCCCCTCCCGGTTGCGCCGCTGCTGGTCGCGATACTCATCGGTGTCGATCTCGGGCCAGCGCTCGCCGCGGCGCTTCACCACCGGCAGGCCCGGCTCGCCGTGGTGCCAGAGCCGGTGGGGCACCTCCACCTCCCGGACCCCGCCACCGTCCAGGTCGACATGCCACACATGGTGGTAGTCCCTGGGGCGGCGATGCGTGCCCGGCGCGTCGAGGCGCAGCAGCCTGGGGCTGCGGGTCGTCTCGATCAGGTTGCCGCTCCAGGCCTGGCGCGTCTCCCGGGCCGGCGCCAGCCACAGCTGCCAGGCCACCATCGGCAGGGCCAGAGCGAGCAGCAGCAGGATGCGTCGAAGCGTGCGTGGGAGCTTCTCCATGGTGGCCTCCCTGGTGCCGGGTCAGTCGTAGTGCACCGCCAGCCACACGGTCGCCTCGTCCGGATCGGTCCAGGCGACCCGGTGCCGTCGGTGGGCGGAAATCAGCAGGTGGTCCCCGGGGCCGAGTGAAACCTCCTCGCCGTCCTCGAAGGCGACCACGCCGCGGCCCCTGAGTACCAGCACCCACTCGTGGCGCGGCTGGTCGTACCAGCCGGTCTCGGGCGAGGTATGCCCCCGGGAGACGATGCGCTCCACCGTCACCGAATCCCCTCTGACGAGTTCCTCGAAACGCTCCTCGGGAAGGCGATCGGGAATCCCCTGGAACAGATTCGCCACGGCTCAGAGCCCCTCGACGTGGGCGATCATGCGCCGGCGCATCGCCTCGTCCGGCAGCTCGCCGCGCGCGCCCCCCATGTTGTCGATCATGTGGCGGGCGCGGCTGGTGGCCGGGGTGGCCACGGTCACCGCCGGGTGGCTGATCACGAACTTGAGGAAGAGCTGGGCCCAGGAGTGGGCATCGAACTCGGCGGCCCAGTCCGGCACCTCATGGCCGCGCACCCGCTCCCAGAGCCGGGTGCGCCCGAAGGGGGCATAGACCAGCACGCCGATGCCGCGGTCACGGGCCAGGGGCAGGATGCGCTCCTCCATGAAGCGATTGTCGATGGCGTAGTCGATGCCGACGGTGTCCAGTGGCTCACGTTCCATGATTTGCTCGAGCGCCTCGTAGTGTCGTTCGAAGGTGGTGGTCACGCCGATATGGCGCACCCGCCCCTCCTCGCGAAGCTCCTTGAGCAGCCCGAGCTGGGTCGGCACGTCGCCCAAGTTGTGCACCTGGATTAGGTCCAGCGGCGTCTTGTCCAGGCGCCGGAAGGAGGTCTCGATCTGCTCGCGAGCCGCCTCCGGGTCGGCGCTGCCGCCGTTGCGGCCCGCCACGTTGACCTTGGTGGCCCAGAAGAGCGTCTCGGAGAGACCAAGCTCCGCGGCGAGCTCGCCGGCCACTGCCTCGGAGGCGCCATAGCCCGGCGCGGTGTCGAAGACCCGCCCGCCCTCATCGACCAGCGTCTGTAGCACCTCGCGCAGGGCGGCAACATCCTCGCTGCGGGCGACGCTGGCGAAGGTGGCCGAGCTGCCGAGCCCCACCGCCGGAACGCGCACGCCAGTGGAGGGGATGGCCCGGGTGATCAGCTCCCCGCGAGGCGGCTGGGCGAGCAGGCCCGTGGAGAGCGGCAGGGTGGCGGCGGCACCGGCCGCCAGGCAGAGCTTGAGGGTATCGCGACGCGAGATCATGAGGGTCTCCCTTGTGAATCGAGGGTCGTGGTGGAGGCCGGGGCATCCGCCTCGGCGGCGATGTGCCCCTGGGTGCGGCCCAGCCAGAGCGCCAGGGCCGCCCAGGCGAGCGCCAGGGCCGCCCAGGCGAGCGCCAGGGGCACGGCGACGCTGGCCACCGCGGCCAGGCCCATGCCGAGCCGACCCAGCGCGCCCTCGACCTGGGCACCCACCACGTCGCCGGCGCGGTAGACGAAGGTGTCGATGGCAGCCTTGGCCTTGTACTTCTCCTCCCGGCTGGTAACGGTGTAGAGGGTCTCCCGGGCGGGGCGCATCAGGGCGCGCTGCACGGCCCGGAAGACCGCCTCGAAGGCGATCAGCGCGGCCAGGGAGCCGACCATCGCCAGGCCGATGAAGCCCAGCAGGGTGGTCATCGGCAGCAGCAGCAGCGCCAGGGTGAAGGCGACGCCGAGACGCTTCATCAGGTGGCCGGCCACGAGCGCCTGCATCACCAGGGTCGCCACCTGGGTGATCAGGTCGATGCGTGCGAACCAGGCGGTACGCAGGTCCAGGTCATCGCCCAGGGCGGCCACCATCTGCAGCCGCGTGAAATAGAGAAAGGTGGCCATGATGGCGAGTATCACCACGTAGGCGGCGATGCCGAGCAGGTAGCGCGACCGGGTCAGGGCGCGCAGCCCGGCCCAGGCGCTGCCGCCGATCCGCTCGCGCTCCTCCACCACCGGGGCCTCGTCATCGCTCTCCCGAGGCCGATGGGGCTGGCAGAGGGCCACGCCGCAGGCGGCGGTGAGCGCCAGCAGCAGGAAGCCGATGGCCACCAGCAGCAGCGCCGGGGTGCCCAGCGGCTCGGCCAGCCGCCCGGCCAGCCAGGGTCCGAAGATCGCCCCGCAGGTGCCGCCCACGGCGATCAGCCCGAAGAAGCGCTTGCCCTGGGCCAGCGAGAAGCGGTCGGCCATCAGCGCCCAGAAGAGCATGGTGACGAAGAGGTTGAAGACGCTGAACCAGACGTAGAAGACCTGGCCGGAGGCCACGCCGACCGCACCAGGGGCCAGCGTCATCAGCAGGTAGAAGGCACCGAGGCTGGCGGCGAAGAAGAGGTAGGTGGCGGCGATGAAGCGCAGCCGCGGCAGGCGGCTGACCAGCAGGCCGAACAGCGGGTTGACCAGCAGGGTCACGAGGGCGGTGCCCATGAAGAGCCAGCGCACCGCCTCGATGCCGCCGCGCAGCCCCAGGGCCTCCCGGGCCGGGCGCAGCACCATCAGGGCGGTGAGGACGCAGAAGAAGAACAGCACTGCCAGCAGGACCGGCAGGCGCTCCTCGGGTCGCACATTGAAGAGGCGCTGAAGGGAATCGGGCATCCAGAGGGTCCTTTCGGCTTTCCCTTGACCTTAGCAGGCATCCGCCGGGGCTACTTTTCGGGCACGTCTTCCCCTCACCCTTGTAACCCGACCCACACAGCGCCGACCAAAGTGCAAGGCCCCGCGGGGCGGGGCTTGCTTAACATTGTCGACAGCTTACCGTAGAATCGCGGCCAACTGGACGGGGGGTGCCGTACCCCTGACTCCCGCGCCAGAGGAGCCGTATCGGCAGGTTACGTGCCGGGTCGGGTCACTCTGGCTTCACTAGCAATGAGGGCCCCAACGTGCTTGAAGCCTATCGCCAACATGTCGAGGAGCGCGCCGCCGAAGGCGTGCCGCCGAAGCCGCTGAACGCTGAACAGGTCGCCGCACTGGTCGAGCTGCTGAAGAACCCGCCGGCAGGTGAAGAGGAGTTTGTCCTCGACCTGATCACCAACCGCGTTCCGCCGGGTGTTGACGAGGCCGCCTACGTGAAGGCCGGTTTCCTCACCGCCATCGCCAAGGGCGAGGCCGAGTCGCCGCTGATCGACCGGATCCACGCGGTGAAGCTGCTCGGCACCATGCAGGGCGGCTACAACATCGTCTCCATGGTCGAGCTGCTGGACGACGACGCGCTGGCCAAGGAAGTGGGCGAGCAGCTCAAGCACACCCTGCTGATGTTCGACGCCTTCCACGACGTGGAAGAGCGTGCCAAGGCCGGCAACGCCGTGGCCAAGGACGTCATCCAGTCCTGGGCCGAGGCCGAGTGGTTCCTCTCCAAGCCCGCCCTGGAAGAGAAGATCACCCTGACCGTCTTCAAGGTGCCGGGCGAGACCAACACCGATGACCTCTCCCCGGCCCCGGACGCCTGGTCGCGCCCCGATATCCCGGTGCACGCCAACGCCATGCTCAAGAACGAGCGTGACGGCATCAACCCCGAAGTGCCCGGCACCACCGGCCCGCTGAAGCAGATCGAGGAAGTGAAGGCCAAGGGCTTCCCGGTCGCCTACGTCGGCGACGTGGTCGGCACCGGCTCCTCGCGCAAGTCCGCCACCAATTCGGTGCTGTGGTTCTTCGGCGACGACATCCCCTACGTGCCCAACAAGCGCGCCGGCGGCTTCTGCTTCGGCGGCAAGATCGCCCCGATCTTCTTCAACACCATGGAAGATTCCGGCGCCCTGCCCGTCGAGATGGACGTCTCCAAGATGGAGATGGGCGACGTCATCGACGTCTACCCCTACGAGGGCAAGGTGTGCAAGCACGGCACCGACGAGGTGCTGACCACCTTCGAACTCAAGACCCAGGTGATCCTCGACGAGGTGCGCGCCGGTGGCCGTATCCCGCTGATCATCGGCCGCGGCCTGACCACCAAGGCGCGCGAGTCGCTGGGGCTGCCCGCCTCCGACGTCTTCCGCCTGCCGGAGCAGCCCGCCGATACCGGCAAGGGCTACACCCTGGCCCAGAAGATGGTCGGCAAGGCCTGCGGCATGGCGGGCGTGCGCCCGGGCATGTACTGCGAGCCGAAGATGACCACCGTGGGCTCCCAGGACACCACCGGCCCGATGACCCGTGACGAGCTCAAGGACCTCGCCTGCCTCGGCTTCCAGGCCGACCTGGTGATGCAGTCCTTCTGTCACACCGCTGCCTACCCGAAGCCGGTCGACGTGGACACCCACCACACCCTGCCCGACTTCATCATGAACCGCGGCGGCGTCTCCCTGCGTCCGGGCGACGGCATCATCCACAGCTGGCTGAACCGCATGCTGCTGCCCGACACCGTCGGCACCGGCGGCGACTCCCACACTCGCTTCCCGCTGGGCATTTCCTTCCCGGCAGGCTCTGGCCTGGTGGCCTTCGCCGCCGCCACCGGCGTGATGCCGCTGGACATGCCGGAGTCCGTGCTGGTGCGCTTCAAGGGCAAGCGTCAGCCCGGCGTCACCCTGCGTGACCTGGTCCACGCCATCCCCTACTACGCCATCCAGAAGGGGCTCTTGACCGTCGAGAAGTCCGGCAAGAAGAACGCCTTCTCCGGTCGCGTGCTGGAGATCGAGGGCCTCGAGGACCTCACCGTCGAGCAGGCCTTCGAGCTCTCCGACGCCTCCGCCGAGCGCTCCGCCGCGGGCTGTACCATCCCCCTCTCCGAGGAGAGCGTGAGCGAGTACCTGAAGTCCAACATCACCCTGCTCAAGTGGATGATCGCCAACGGCTACGGTGACGAGCGCACCATCAGCCGCCGCATCCAGGGCATGGAGGAGTGGCTGGCCAACCCGAGCCTGATGCGCGCCGACAAGGACGCCGAGTACGCCGAGGTCATCGAGATCGACCTCGAGGAGCTCAAGGAGCCGGTACTCTGCGCCCCGAACGACCCGGACGACGCCCGCCTGCTGTCTGATGTGGCCGGCGAGAAGATCGACGAGGTCTTCATCGGCTCGTGCATGACCAACATCGGCCACTTCCGCGCCGCGGGCAAGCTGCTCGAGAAGCAGCCGGCCGGCAGCCTGAAGACCCGCCTGTGGCTGGCCCCGCCGACCAAGATGGACCAGCACCAGCTGACCGAGGAAGGCTACTACGGCATCTACGGTCGCGCCGGTGCGCGCATGGAGATGCCGGGCTGCTCGCTGTGCATGGGCAACCAGGCACGCGTGGCCGCCAAGTCCACCGTGGTCTCCACCTCCACCCGCAACTTCCCGAACCGCCTCGGTGACGGTGCCAACGTGTACCTCGCCTCCGCGGAGCTGGCGGCCGTGGCCGCCGTGGAAGGTCGCCTGCCCACCGTCGACGAGTACCGCCGCTACATGGGCGAGTTCGACGCCATGGCCGGCGAGATCTATCGTTACATGAACTTCCACGAGATCGAGGAGTATCAGAACGCCGCTTCCAACGTGATTCCCGTCACCCAGGAAGCCTGATACCCTTAGCTTCGACTCCGATGCTCGCAACATCGAATGGCCGCCTCCGCGGCGGCCTGAGCCGATGACAGAAGCGCCCCTCCGGGGGCGCTTTTTTCGTCTGGCCTCCCACCAAAGCCGTCCTGCCGCACCCCCGACGGCTGTGGCATCATCGGGCTGCACGCCTTTCAGCAATCAGCAACCCGAGCCGAGCAAGGAGCCCGACGTGAGCCATATCATCACCCCCGATATCTGCGACGCCCACCCCGAGGTGCGCGTGCTGGACCCGCTGTTCGTCAACTTCGGCGGCCGCGATGCCTTCTGCGGGCCGATCCGCACCGTGAAGTGCTTCGAGGACAACTCCCTGGTCAAGGAAGCGGTGGCCGAGCCCGGCGAGGGCGCCGTGCTGGTGGTGGACGCCGGGGGCTCCCAGCGCTGTGCGATGCTGGGCGACATGCTGGCCGAGCAGGCCGCCGACAACGGCTGGTCGGGCGTCATCATGTACGGCTGCGTGCGTGACGTGGACGTGCTGGCCGAGACCGAGCTCGGCGTGCAGGCGCTGGGCGCCCACCCGCGCAAGAGCGAGAAGCGCGGCGAGGGCCAGCGCGACATCCCGGTGACCTTCGCCGGTGTGACCCTATCGCCCGGCGAGTGGCTCTACGCCGACAACAACGGCATCCTGGTGGCCGATGCGCGCCTGCCGCTGGAGGGCTGAGGCCCGCCTTCGCCCTTCCCCGCGCGGGCGGCCCCTTGCCGCCCGCTGCCCGAGGGTGTCACCCTAGGGGCATGACCATGACGCCGAACGCCCCATGCTGGCCCTCTCTCAGCTGAGCCGGGACGTGCTGCGCACCCTGCGCGAGCACCTGCGGCCGCTGATCGTCTACCACTTCTTCTTCACCCTGCTGGCCTCGCTGCTGCTGCTGCCGGCGGTGGCCTGGAGCCTGACCCGGCTGCTCGGCCAGTTCGGGCGCCCGGTGATCACCAACGCCGAGCTCATCGATATCCTGATGAGTGCCGGCGGCGCCCTCTGGCTGCTGGCCGCCATCGGCCTCACCTTCCTGGTGCTCTACCTGCAGCAGGCCGGGATGATCCTGGTGGCGGCGCGCCCCCGGGACAACCACGTGCGTCTGGCCTTCGAGGCGCTCTGGTGGACCCTGCGCCGCCTGCCGCAGCTGGCAGCCCTGGTGGTGGTCCAGGTGGGCAGCCACCTGCTGCTGGTCATTCCGGTGGCCTTTGCCATTGCCTGGCTCTACGGCACCTTCCTCGGCGGGCTGGACCCCTACTACGTGCAGCGGGTGCGCCCGCCGGCACTGTGGCAGTTCCTGGCCATCGGCCTGCCCCTGGTGGTGGTCTGGGCGGCCATCGCCGCGACCCTCTACTTCCGCTGGATCCTCGCCCTGCCGCTGGTGGCGCTGGAGGGCCTCTGGCCCCGCCAGGCCCTCAAGCGCAGCCACCGGCTGACCCATGGCCGCAAGGGCCCCATCGCCCTGGCGGTGATCGCCCTGCTGCTGCTGATCATCGCCCTACCGCTGGTCGCTACCCTGCTCTTCGACCGGCTCTTCACACCGATGCTGTGGTGGCTGCCGGAGCGCAACGCCGTGCTGGTGCCGGCCACCCTGGCCTACCTCACCGCCTACGTGCTGGTGACCCTGGCTATCACCTTCGTCGGTATCGCCGCCAACGCCCTGCTCTCGGCCTGCCTCACCCTGCGCCTGGCGCACCGCGAGCCGCGCCCCGCGCCGCCGCCCAAGGGCGCCCACCCCGGGCGCCTGGCCTGGGCGCTGGAGATCGGGGTGATCGTCTTCGCCCTCTCCCAGGCATGGCTGATCGTCAACAGCTTCGAGCTGCGCGACGAGGTCGCCAATATCGCCCACCGCGGCAGCTCCATGGCCGCCCCGGAGAATACCCTGGCGGCGGTGGAGCAGGCGATACAGGACGGCGCCGACTACGTGGAGATCGACGTGCGCCTCACCGCCGACGACGAGGTGGTGCTGTACCACGACCGCAGCCTCACTCGCCTGACCGGCGACCCGCGTAACCTCGGCGAGCTGACCCGGGAGGAGCTGGCCGTCTTCGACGTGGGCAGCTGGTTCGGCGACGCCTTCCAGGGGGAGCGGATCCCGGGGCTCGACGAGACCCTGGCCGCGGTGCGCGGTCGCAACGCCCTGATGATCGACATGAAGCCGGACCCTGGCCGCGAGGTGGCCCTGGTGGAGGGAGTGATCGCCGCCCTGCGCGAGGAGTCGGCCCGGCGCCAGGCCTGCCACGACGAGGCCGCAGACGCCGAGGCGGCCGCGGCCTGCGGGAGCGTGGACGTGGTCGGAGAGACCCGCGTGGCCACCATGTCGGCGGCCCTGGTAGAGGAGATTCGCGCCCGGGAGCCCGAGCTCAGGGTGACCCTGCTGGCCCAGCTGATCCTGCCCGGCACCCTGGACCGGCGCGGCTTCGATGCCCTGGGGCTGCGCCACAACCGCATCACCGATAACGAGATTCGCCTGGCGCGCTACTACGGCTACGAGGTGCACGCCTGGACCATCAATGACCGCGCCCGGATGTCTCAGCTGATCGACCTGGGCGTCGACGCCATCATCACCGACCGCCCGGAGCTGCTCGCCGAGCTGCTGGACGACCGCCGCGAACTCGGCGACGGTGCCCTGCTGCTGGTCAAGCTGCGCAACTGGCTTCGCCGTTAATCGCTCATCACCACCCCTTCCCGGGGCTGCTCGCCGAGCTGCTGGACGACCGCCGCGAACTCGGCGACGGCGCCCTGCTGCTGGTGAAACTGCGCAACTGGCTGCGCCGTTAATCGCCCATCACCACCCCTTCCCGGCGCGGGTCGGCGCCGCCGAAGAAGCCCGTCTCGGTGCGCTGGATCGCCTGCAGCCCGCTGACCAGCTCGCGCTCGCTGGCCTCGTGGCCGCGGGCGTTGAGCGCCTCCAGGGTCGCGGACGGGAAGCGCCCCTCCTCCAGGAACACCGGCCCACCCAGGGTGATGGCGTGGGGCAGGTTCAGGGCCTCCTGGGCATCCAGCCCCCAGTCGAGCATGGCCACCAGCGCCTTGGCGGTGTAGTGGATGATCGCCGCCCCACCGGGGGAGCCGAGGCTCGCCACCAGCTCGCCGCGGCTGTCGCCGTCGCGCGCAAAGACCAGGGTCGGGCTCATGCTGGAGCGCGGCCGCTTGTTCGCCTCCACCCGGTTGGCGATGGGTTGGCCCGCCTCATCCTGCGGAGTGAAGGAGAAGTCGGTGAGCTCGTTGTTGAGCAGGTAGCCGCCGGCCAGCCCCGTGCCGCCATCGGCGAGGATCCGCGAGCCGAAGGCGGCCTCGATGGTGGTGGTCATGGCCAGGGCATTGCCATGCTCGTCGATGATGCTGATATGGCTGGTGCCGTACTCCGGCTGCTCGGGCTGGCTGGCCCAGGCGGTGGCGAGCTCGCCCGGATTGCCGGGCTCGGCGCCGCCGCTACCGAGGCTCTCCTCGCCGATGAGCCCCGCACGCAGCGCCAGGTAGTCGGGGGCGAGCATCACCGACCAGTCGCCGCCGGGGGCCTCCACGAAGTCCGGGTCGCCGATGTAGTGGCCGCGGTCGGCGAAGGCCAGCCGCGAGGCCTCGAGGAACTGGTGCAGCCAGGGCTCGCCGGGCACGCCCTCCTCCAGAGGAGTCTCCACCTCGGGCAGGTGCTCCAGGATGCCGAGGATCTGCATCACGGTGAGGTGGCCCGAGGAGGGCGGCGGGAAGCCGCAGATCTCGTAGGCCTGCCAGGCGGTGCAGATCGGGTCGCGCCGCTTCGCCTCGTAGCCGGCCAGGTCCTCCGCGGTGATGGCGCCAGCACGACTGTGGTGGCCCTGCACCCGGGCCACCAGGTCCTCGGCGATCGGCCCCTCGTGCAGGGCCCGGCTTCCGTGCTCGGCGATCTCGCGCAGGATGGCGGCCAGGGCCGGGTTCTTCAGCGTCACCCCCGCCTCGAGCGGCTCGCCGTTCGGGTAGTAGAAGGCGCTGCCCAGGGGATCGTCGCGCAGCGGCTGCTCGCTTTCGAGGCTGGTGGCCAGTCGCGGGCTCACCGTGAAGCCCTCCTCGGCCAGCCGGATCGCCGGGCCGAAGAGCTCCGCCCAGGGCAGCCGGCCGTGCTCGGCGTGGGCCAGCTCCAGCATGCGCACGGTGCCGGGCACCCCCCCCACCGAGAGACCGCTGGCGGCGGCGGCCTCCATGAAGGGCATCGGCTCGCCCTCCTCGTCGAGGAAGAGCTCGCCGTTGACGGCGGCCGGCGCGGTCTCGCGGCCGTCATAGGCGGCCACCTCGTCACCGTCGTGGTGCATCAAAAAGGCGCCGCCGCCGATCCCGCTGGACTGGGGCTCCACCAGGGTCAGCACCATCTGCACGGCCACCGCGGCGTCGATGGCGCTGCCGCCGGCCCTCAGCACCTGGTAGCCGGCGTCGGTGGCCAGCGGGTTGGCGGCGGCCACCGCGAAGCGCTCCGTGGCCCAGCCGGGCTTCTCCTGTGTCTCGGAGGCGACCTCGGGGGCGATGGCCGGCAGGTCGTACTGAAAGGCCACTTCGGCCTGGGCCGCGAGCGGCAGGCCAAGCATCAGGGCGGCAGTCACCGGCAACAGCAGGCGGCGGCGGAAGGGAACGGCGGGCAGGGTCATGGACAGGCTCCTTGTCACGATCGGGTCAGCGGGAGACTGTCAGCATAGACGAAAGACGCCCGGCCGACTGGAGGTCGACCGGGCGAGAAAAGCCTATCAATGTTTTACTCGGGCTGACCTGGCGACAAGCCTCAGAGGAGGCGCTGTGAACCCTTCCCTGGGCGCTACCGACGCCATCCCTGGCGTAGGACCTCCTCTTCGGCTTGCCCCCAGCGCCCTCGCGGGCGCTGTACTGACGCCAAGTTTAGCGCTTAGCCCAGGGTTTCCCCGGCAAGCATGAACCAGGTCTCCAGCACCGCATCGGGATTGAGGGAGACGGAGTCGATGCCCTGCTCCATCAGCCACTTGGCGAGGTCCGGGTGATCCGACGGGCCCTGGCCGCAGATGCCGACGTACTTGCCCTGGGCCTTGCAGGCCTGGATGGCCATGGCCAGCAGCTTCTTGACCGCCGGATTACGCTCGTCGAAGAGGTGGGCGACGATGCCGGAGTCGCGATCCAGCCCCAGGGTGAGCTGGGTCAGGTCGTTGGAACCGATGGAGAAGCCGTCGAAGTGCTCGAGGAAGTCGTCGGCCAGCAGGGCGTTGGCCGGCAGCTCGCACATCATGATGACCTTGAGGTCATGCTCGCCGCGCTTGAGGCCGTTGGCGGCGAGCAGCTCGACCACCTGGCGGGCCTCGTCGGGGGTGCGCACGAAGGGCACCATGACCTCGACGTTGGTCAGGCCCATCTCCTCGCGTACCCGCTTCAGCGCCCGGCACTCCAGCTCGAAGCAGGGGCGGAAGGTCTCGGAGATGTAGCGGGCGGCGCCGCGGAAGCCGAGCATGGGGTTCTCTTCGCCGGGCTCGTAGAGCTTGCCGCCGATCAGGTTCTCGTACTCGTTGGACTTGAAGTCCGATAGGCGCACGATCACCCGCTGGGGGTAGAAGGCGGCGGCCAGGGTGCTGATACCCTCGACCAGCTTGTCGACGTAGAAGTCCACGGGGCTCGCATAGCCGGCGATGCGCAGGTCGATGGTCTGCTGCAGGTCGGCGGGGAGGCTGTCGTACTCGAGCAGCGCCCTGGGGTGCACGCCGATCATGCGGTTGATGATGAACTCCAGGCGCGCCAGGCCGACGCCGGCATTGGGCAGGCTGGCGAAGCCGAAGGCGCGGTCGGGGTTGCCGACGTTCATCATGATCTTGAAGGGGATCTCGGGCATGGCATCGACGCTGGTCACGCTGCGGTCGAAGGCCAGCAGCCCCTCGTAGACGTGGCCGGTGTCGCCCTCGGCGCAGGAGACGGTGACGTCGCGGCCGTCGGCGAGCACCTCGGTGGCATCGCCGCAGCCCACCACGGCGGGAATGCCGAGCTCTCGGGCGATGATCGCCGCGTGGCAGGTGCGCCCGCCGCGGTTGGTGACGATGGCCGAGGCGCGCTTCATGATCGGCTCCCAGTCGGGGTCGGTCATGTCGGTGACCAGGACGTCACCGCTCTGCACCTTCTCCATGTCCTCCGGGGAGAACACCACCCTGACGGTGCCCTGGCCGATGCGCTGGCCGATGGCGCGGCCGGAGATCAGGTTGCGCCCCTTCTCCTTGAGCTGGAAGCGCTCCAGCTTGCCCCCCTCCTGTTGGGAAACCACGGTCTCCGGGCGGGCCTGGACGATGTAGAGCTCGCCGTCGTCGCCGTCAAGGGCCCACTCGATGTCCATGGGGCGCTGGTAGTGCTGCTCGATGGTCACCGCCTGGCGGGCCAGGGCCATCACCTGCTCGTCGCCGATGCAGAAGCGGCCGCGCTCCTTGAGCGGCACCTCGACGGTCTCGACGGACTTGCCGGCGCTGGCCTCCTTGCCGTAGACCATCTTGATCAGCTTGGAGCCCAGGTTGCGGCGCAGCACCGCCGGGCGGCCGGCGGCCAGGGTGGGCTTGTGGACGTAGAACTCGTCGGGGTTCACGGCGCCCTGCACCACGGTCTCGCCGAGGCCCCAGGAGGCGGTGACGAAGACAGCGTCGCGATAGCCGGACTCGGTGTCCAGGGTGAACATCACGCCTGACGCGCCGGTCTCGGAGCGCACCATCTTCTGGACGCCGGCGGAGAGCGCCACGTTCTCATGGGCGTAGCCGCGGTGCACCCGGTAGGAGATGGCGCGGTCGTTGAACAGCGAGGCGAACACCTCATGCACGGCGCGCTTGATGTTGTCGAAGCCCTCGATGTTGAGGAAGGTCTCCTGCTGGCCGGCGAAGGAGGCGTCCGGCAGGTCCTCGGCGGTGGCCGAGGAGCGCACCGCCACCTTGAGGTTGGGGTGCCGGACGAGGAGCTGGTCGTAGGCGCTGCGCAGGTGCTGCTCGAAGGCGGGCGGCAGCGGCGTGTCGATGATCCACTGGCGGATCTCGGCGCCGGTGCGGGCCAGGGCCGTCACGTCATCCACGTCCAGGGTGGCAAGCGCGGCGTTGATGCGCTCGTTGAGCCCCTCGTGGGAGAGGAATTCGCGGTAGGCGTGGGCAGTGGTGGCGAAGCCGCCGGGCACGGTGACCCCGGCGCCGGCCAGGTTGGAGATCATCTCGCCGAGGGAGGCGTTCTTGCCCCCTACGCGCTCTACATCGTCCATGCCCAGCTCTTCGAACCACAGAATGTAATCGTCCACGGAACCCCCTTGGCTTACGACGACAGGTGGTCATGCCAGGAGGCATGACGGGATGGTCGGCACTCTACCAAGCGAGGGCCATATTCGCCATTGGTCTAACAGCGAAGTCGCTGGAGGATTTTTACAAGAACGGCCGCTTTTCACGGATTCCTGTAGTCGACTAACCAAGTGGCCGGACGGCCGATGCTTGTGGCAGGCGGCGCGGGCACCGACAATAGGGCCCGCTGCCTTTACTACCTTTTCCATTCACTTGCTGCGACGACACCGACATGACCCGTACCGCCTTCTTCATCTCCGATGGCACCGGCATCACCGCCGAGAGCCTGGGCCGCAGCCTGCTGGCACAGTTCGAGAACGTCGAGATCCGCATGGTCACCAAGCCCTACATCGATTCGGTCGAGAAGGCCATGAACCTGGTGGAGGTGATCAACGGCACCGCGGTGCACGATGGCGAGAAGCCGATCATCATCGACACCATCGTCGACAGCGCCATCCGCGACGTGATCCGCCAGGCCGAGGGCTTCAAGGTCGACATCTTCTCGACCTTCCTGGAGCCCCTCGAGCAGGAGCTCGCCACCCGCTCCAGCTACAGCGTGGGACGCACCCACGCCATCGGGCAGGACGAGGTCTACATGGACCGCATCCACTCGGTGCACTTCGCCCTGGACAACGACGACGGCGCCCGTACCCACCAGTACGACAAGGCCGACGTGATCCTGGTCGGGGTTTCGCGCTGCGGCAAGACCCCCACCTCGCTCTACCTGGCGCTGCAGTTCGGCGTCCGCGCCGCCAACTACCCGCTCACCGAGGATGACCTCGACGAGGATGGCGTCCTCAAGCTGCCGAAGGCCCTGGCGCCCCACCGCCACAAGCTGTTCGGGCTGACCATCGACCCGCGCCGGCTGGCGGCGATCCGCCACGAGCGCCGGCCCAACAGCCGCTACAGCTCCATGGACCAGTGCATGCAGGAGGTCGGCCAGGCCGAGGGGCTCTATCGCCAGCTGCATATCCCCTTCATCGACACCACCCGCTTCTCGGTGGAGGAGATCTCCACCCGCATGATCGCCGAAATGGGCCTGACCCGCCGTTTCTCTCCCCGCTAACGTACCACCCCTGCCCGTCTCAGCCGGGCGATATCGTCCGGCGTCAGCCCCATACCGGCCAGGATGGCATCGCTGTCCTGGCCGAGGCGCGGCGGCGCCACCTCGCTGGTGGCGGATTCGCCATCGAAGCGCAGGGGGTTGCCCACCTGGGGGACCTCAAGCTCGCCCCGCCTGAGGGTGCGGCGCATGGCGCGGTGCTGCACCTGGGGGTCGTCGAACACCTCGGTGAGGGTGTTGATGGGCCCGGCGGGAATGCCGCGCGCCTCCAGCTCGGCGAGCCACTCGTCCCGACCGCGGGTCATCAGGATCGCCTGGATCATCGGCACCAGCACCTCGCGGTTGCCGACCCTCGCCGCGTTGGTGGCGTAGGCCGGGTCATCGGCCCACTCGGGGTGGCCGAGCAGGCGGGCGAAGCGGGCGAACTGGGCGTCGTTGCCCACGGTGAGCACCAGGTGACCATCGGCGCAGGCGAAGGCCTGGTAGGGGACGATATTGGGGTGGGCGTTGCCGTGGCGTTCCGGGTCGCGGCCCGAGACCAGGGCGTTGAGGGCCTGGTTGGCGAGCGTCGCCACCTGGACATCGAGCAGGGCCACGTCCACATGGCGCCCGACCCCGGTGCGCTCACGCTCCTGCAGCGCCGCCAGCACCCCCACGGTGGCGTAGAGCCCGGTCGTGACGTCGGTGATCGCCACGCCGGTCTTCATCGGCATGCCGTCGGGCTCGCCGCCGAGGCTCATCAGTCCGCCCATGGCCTGGATCATGAAGTCGTAGCCGGCGCGGTGGGCGTAGGGTCCCTCCTGGCCGAACCCGGTGATGGAGCAGCCGATCAGCCGCGGGTTGAGGGCCCTGAGGCTCGGGTAGTCGAGGCCGTACTTGGCAAGCCCGCCCACCTTGAAGTTCTCCAGCAGGATATCGGCGCCCTCGGCCAGCCGGCGCACCAGCGCCTGGCCCTCCTCGGTGGCGATATCCACGGCCAGCGACTGCTTGCCACGGTTGGCGCAGAGGTAGTAGGCAGCCACCTGCTCCAGGGCATCGCCCTCGGCCAGCCACGGCGGCCCCCAGCCCCGGGTGTCGTCGCCGCGCTCGGGATGTTCGATCTTGATCACCCGGGCGCCCAGGTCGGCGAGCAGCTGGCCGGCCCAGGGACCGGCCAGCACCCGCGACATGTCGAGCACCGTGATGCCTTCCAGCGGTCCGCTCATCTTGACTCCTTACAGAGCGTGTAGCCTACGGGGCTGTTCCGGCGACAAGCCTGCGAGGAGGCGCTGTGAATACCTCCCTGTACGCTACCGATTCCTTCCCTGGAATCGGACCTCCTCTTCGGCTTGCCCCCGGCGCCCCTTGTGATGGGCAACGTTGCAGCTGCCGCGGATCAGCCGGTAAATGCCTGCAGGCCAGTCTGGGCGCGCCCCAGGATTAGGGCGTGGACGTCGTGGGTCCCCTCGTAGGTGTTGACGGCCTCGAGGTTCATCACATGGCGAATCACGTGGTACTCGTCGCTGATGCCGTTGCCGCCGTGCATGTCGCGGGCCACACGAGCGATGTCCAGCGCCTTGCCGCAGTTGTTGCGCTTGATCAGCGAGATCGCCTCGGGCACCAGCTGGCCGTCGTCGATCATGCGACCCACGCGAAGCGCCGCCTGCAGGCCCAGGGTGATCTCGGTCTGCATGTCGGCGAGCTTCTTCTGGATCAGCTGGTTGGCGGCCAGCGGGCGGCCGAACTGCTTGCGGTCCATGGTGTAGTCGCGTGCCGCATGCCAGCACGCCTCGGCCGCGCCCATGGCGCCCCAGGCGATCCCGTAGCGGGCGCGGTTGAGGCAGGAAAACGGGCCCTTGAGGCCGGTCACATTGGGCAGGCGCTGGTCGTCGGAGACCTCCACGTCCTGCATGGCGATCTGGCCGGTGATGGAGGCACGCAGGCTGAACTTACCCTCGATCTTGGGCGCGGTGAGGCCCTTCATGCCCTTCTCGAGGATGAAGCCGTTGATGACGCCCTCGTCATCCTTGGCCCACACCACGAAGACGTCGGCGATGGGAGAGTTGGTGATCCAGGTCTTGGTGCCGTTGAGGCGCCAGCCGCTGTCGGTGCGAGTGGCACGGGTGACCATGCCGCCCGGGTCGGAGCCGTGGTCGGGCTCAGTGAGGCCGAAGCAGCCGACCCATTCGCCGGTGGCCAGCCTGGGCAGGTACTTCTCGCGCTGGGCCTCGCTGCCGAAGGCGTGGATGGGGTACATCACCAGGCTCGACTGCACGCTCATGGCGCTGCGATAGCCGGAGTCGACCCGCTCCACCTCGCGGGCGACCAGACCATAGCTGACGTAGTTGAGCCCGGCGCAGCCGTAGCCGTCGATGGTGGAACCCAGCAGGCCGAGCTCACCCATCTCGTTCATGATCTCGCGGTGGAAGATCTCGTGGCGGTTGGCCTCCAGCACCCGGGGCAGGAGCTTCTCCTGGCAGTAGTCGTGGGCGGTCTGGTAGACCATGCGCTCGTCTTCGCTGAGCTGGTCGATCAGGCGGAAGGGGTCTTCCCAGGTGACGGGGGTGATCTGGCTCATGGAGAGGGCTCCGTGGGTTGGCGATGGGTAATTTCTACATTTTCAACAAATGTAGACCACGAGCGCCCACCTGCCAAGCATAAAAAAGGCCCCCCGAAGGGGGCCAGGTGGAGCACGCCAGCTCACTCGTCGATCGCCAGGTGGTTCAGCGATCATGCCCAACACACTGCGAACGGCGGGCCAGAACCTTAATCATTCCTTACATATCAATTGATTACTGTATCGATGACCTGCCAGGGAGGGGAAAGGCACCTTCATACACCATGCCGCACTGCACCATCCGGGCGCCCCACCGGTGCGAAATGCGCCATGGCGAGGCAGGGGCCCGGGTAAGAAGCGCCGGCCATCCTCAACCCTCCCCCAGGCGATCCTTGTGGATGCGCCCCCCTTCATGATCAGGCGCAGGTTGCGCTCCGGGTCGTTGAGGAAGTCGAGGTCGCGGCTCGGGTCGCCGTCGACCACCAGCAGGTCGGCCAGGGCGCCGGGCTCGATACGCCCGAGGGTGCCGGCATAGGGGGCGCGCGGGCCCGAGAGCGCGAGCAGCTCGCCGTTGCGCCCGGTGGCCATGGCCAGGGCCGTCAGCGGGTCGTAGAAGCGGGTGAGTTTGGCCAGGTGGCGCAGCTGGTTCGGCGTGTTCTGGGGGCTGAAGAGGATATCGGTGCCCCAGGCCGTCTTCACGTCGAAGCGCTGGGCCAGCTCATAGGCGCGCAGCGTGCCCTCGGCCACCCGGCGCTGGGATTCGCGGCGCGCGGCGTCGGGATAGACATTGGCATCCTCATCCTGCAGGAAGGGCTGCAGGCTCCACCAGGCGCCTTCCCCGGCCATCATGCGCACGCTCTCCTCGTCGGCCAGCTGGCCATGCTCGATGGAGCGCACCCCGGCCCGCAGGGCGCGCTGGATCCCCCGCGGCGTGTAGACGTGCACCATCACGTAGGTGCCCCAGTCCTCGGCGGCCTCCACCGCGGCGCGCAGCTCGCGCTCGGTAAACTGGGTGCTGTCCAGGGGATCGTAGGTGGAGGCGACCCCCCCACCGGCCATCAGCTTGATCTGGGAGGCGCCCAGCATCAGCTGCTCCCGGGTGCGGCGCAGCACCTCGGCCTCGCCGTCGGCGATCGCCGCCACCCCCTGGCGCTCCTGCTCGCTGAGCGGCGTGGCGCTGCCGCGGGGCACCTCGTGGCGCATGCGGAAGTCGCCGTGGCCCGACGTCTGGGAGATCATGGCGCCGGCGGGAAAGATCCGGGGCCCGGTCATGATGCCCTCATCGATGGCGCGCTTGAGCGCAAACGAGGGACCGCCCACGTCGCGCACGCTGGTCACCCCGCGCATCAGGGTGCGCTCCGCCTCCCGGGCCGCCACCAAATGCACGTAACCCACGTCGGCGGTCATCGCCGCCACCTGAGTGATGCCCACCAGGGTGGTGTGCCAGTGGGCGTCGATCAGCCCCGGCATCAGCACCCGACCGCCGCAGTCGATCACCTCGGCCCCCTCGGGGTAGGCGTCACCAGGCAGAAGCGCCGAGATGCGCCCCGCCTCTACCCGCACCGCCACATCGTCGCGCAGCGGCGCCCCGCTGCCGTCGAACAGACGCAGGCGGGTCAGCAGCAGCGGACCCTCGCGCTCCTTCGGCGCCTCCCCCACCGCGGAGGGGGCGTGCAGGCCGGCAAACAGCGCCATGACGGCGGCGGTTCCGCCCAGGAACTGGCGGCGGCTGATCTCCGCCATCATGCGCTCGTGGAAGCGCTGGAGCAGCGGCGAGCCGCAGCAGCAGGCCCCGTGAGCGTGGGCGTGAAGCCCTGCGAGGTGAGTGGGTTGAAGCGGCTGAGGCATGACGGGTTCCTTCAACATGGCGCTGCGCGGCCGGTTAGCGCCCACGCGGTTACCGTTTGACACTAGCGCGCTCTTCTGGCCGCAGCCAGCCCCGTTCGCGGCCGATGCGCTTGATGCCGTCGGCTCGGATCGCGCATTCTGCATGCTTTCCTTTTACGGAGAGCACCGCGTGACGAATTCCCAACTCGGCTTTATCGGGCTTGGCCTGATGGGCGACCCCATGACCCGCCGGCTGCTGGAGGCCGGCTTCGATGTGACCGTCTGGAACCGCACCCCCGCCAAGGCCGAGGCGCTGGGCCAGGCCGGCGCCCGGGTGGCCGCCAGCGTCGGCGAGCTGGTGGCCAGCGTGGAGGTGGTGATGCTCTGCCTGGCCAATACCGCCGTGGTGGAGCAGGTGGTGTTCGGCGAGGGCGGCGTGGCGGCGCATGGCCGCCCGGGCCAGACCCTGATCGACCTTTCCAGCAGCGACCCGGCGGCCACCCGCGACTTCGCCGCCCGGCTCGAGGCGCAGTGCGGGATGCGCTGGATCGACTGCCCGGTCTCCGGCGGCGTGGCCGGCGCCGAGGCCGGCAGCCTGGTGATGATGGCCGGCGGCGAGGCGGACGCCATCGACGCCATCCGCCCGGCCCTCGCCCCCATGGCCGCCCGGGTCACCCACATGGGGCCGGTGGGCGCCGGCCAGGTCACCAAGGTGTGCAACCAGATGGTGGTGGGCTGCCAGGCCGCGGTGCTCGCCGAGATGGTGGCGCTGGCCGAGGCCAGCGGCGTGGAGGCCACCCGCCTCGTCGAGGCGCTCTCCGGGGGCTTCGCGGACTCGAAGCCTTTCCAGATCCTCACCCCGCGCATGGCGACGAGCGACTTCGCCGACCCGCCCTGGCACCTGCGCACCCTGCTCAAGGACCTCGACCTGGCGGTGGCCCAGAGGCAGCGCAGCGGCAGCCCCACCCCCATGAGCGCCCTCGCCGCCCAACTGATGCGCGCCCATGCCACCCGCGGCCACGCCGAGCACGACCCGGCAATCCTGGTGGAGGCCTACCGCCCACCGCAGCGGGGGTGATTTGTCGCCATCGCCGCCCTTCCGTACACTTGTTCGAAAATCCCCATTCCTGACGATCTGTCGAGGCACACACTCCATGGCGTTTGATTCCACTGCGACCTATGTCGCCACCGAGGCCCTGAAACAGGCGGTCAACGCCGCCGTGACCCTGGAGCGCCCGCTGCTGATCAAGGGCGAGCCGGGCACCGGCAAGACCCTGCTCGCCGAGGAGCTGGCGGCCTCCCTGGGCACCCGCCTGATCACCTGGCACATCAAGTCCTCCACCAAGGCCGCCCAGGGGCTCTACGAGTACGACGCGGTGAGCCGCCTGCGCGACTCCCAGCTGGGCGTCGAGGGCGTGGAGAACGTCGCCAACTACATCAGGCCCGGCAAGCTCTGGGAGGCCTTCAGCGCCAGCGAGCGGGTGGTACTGCTCATCGACGAGATCGACAAGGCGGACATCGAGTTTCCCAACGACCTGCTCCACGAGCTGGATCGCATGGCGTTCCACGTCTATGAGACCGGCGAGACCGTGACCGCGCGCCACCGCCCGATCATCGTGATCACCTCCAACAACGAGAAGGAGCTGCCCGACGCCTTCCTGCGCCGCTGCTTCTTCCACTACATCGAGTTCCCCGACCGGGCGACCATGCAGGCCATCGTCGACGTGCACTTCCCCGACATCGCCCCGAAGCTGGTGGGCGAGGCGCTGGAGGTGTTCTTCGAGCTGAGGGAGGCCCCGGGCCTCAAGAAGAAGCCCTCCACCTCGGAACTGGTGGACTGGCTGAAGCTTCTGATGGCCGACGAGCTGGCCCGAGAGGCGCTCTACCACCGCGACCCGGTGAAGGCGATCCCACCGCTGGCCGGGGCGCTGGTCAAGAACGAGCAGGATACCCAGCTGCTGGAGCGGCTGGCCTTCATGCTGCGTCGCCAGGGCAACCAGAGGCGCTGACCCATGTTTATCGGCCTGTTCGAGACCCTGAAGCGTGCCGGGGTGCCGGTGTCGCTGCGCGAGCTGCTCGATCTCCACGCCGCGGTTGAGCGCGGCGTTGTGTTCGCCGACATGGAGGCCTTCTACCAGCTGGCGCGCACCGTGATGGTCAAGGACGAGCGCCACTTCGACCGCTTCGATCGTGCCTTCGCCGCCTGGTTCGAGGGGCTCGAGAACCTGGATGCCGCCATCGAGGCGCTGATCCCGGACGACTGGCTGCGCCGGGAGTTCGAGAAGCAGCTCTCCGAGGAGGAGAAGGCACAGATCGAGTCCCTGGGCGGGCTCGAGAAGCTGATCGAGACCTTCAAGCAGCGCCTCGAGGAGCAGAAGGAGCGCCACGCCGGCGGCAACAAGTGGATCGGCACCGGCGGCACCAGCCCCTTCGGCGCCTACGGCTACAACCCCGAAGGCATCCGCATCGGCCAGGAGGGCTCCCGCCACCGCCGGGCGGTGAAGGTGTGGGACGAGCGGCGCTTCCGCGACTACGACGACTCCCTGGAGCTTGGCACGCGCAACATCAAGATGGCGCTGCGAAGGCTGAGGAAGTTCGCCCGTCAGGGGGCGGCGGAGGAGTTCGACATCGACGCCACCATCCGCGAGACCGCGCGCGACGCCGGCCTGCTCAACGTGCAGATGCGCCCGGAGCGCCACAACGCGGTGAAGGTGCTGCTGCTGCTCGACGTGGGCGGCTCCATGGACGACCACATCCGTACCTGCGAGGAGCTCTTCTCCGCGGCACGCTCGGAGTTCAAGCACCTGGAGGCCTACTACTTCCACAACTGCCTCTACGAGGGGGTGTGGCGCAACAACGCTCACGACCAGACAAGACGCCACGCCGAGCGCATCCCGACCATGGACGTGCTGCACACCTACGGCGAGGACTACCAGGTGGTGATCGTCGGCGATGCCGCCATGTCGCCGTATGAGATCACCCATCCCGGCGGCAGCGTCGAGCACTTCAACGATGAGGCCGGCGCGGTGTGGCTCGAGCGCCTGGTGCACAAGTTCCCACGCCTGGCCTGGCTCAACCCCATGCCGCGGCGCGCCTGGGAGTATACCCACTCCACCCAGCTGATCCGCCAGCTGATCGACGACCGCATGTACCCCATGACCCTTGAGGGGCTGGAGAGCGCCATGCGGGACCTGGCCCGGTAGGGGCCGTCGTCGCCCGCGGCCGCTAGAGGGTCTCCCCCGCCGCGGCCCCGGGCAGGTAGTGGATGACGTCATGGAAGCGCAGCGGCGCCTCGCCGAGGCTGCGCATGACGTGGTGGCAGTCCGCCTGGAAACGCAGCGCCTCGCCGGGCCGCAGCCGCTGCTCCTCCGCCTCGCCCAGGGTCAGGCCCAGCTCACCTTCCAGCACCACGATGTGCTCCACCACCCCCGCGGCGTGGGGCGAGGACTCGCTCGCCGCCCCGGGGGCCAGCGCGATCTCGAACATCTCGAAGCCCAGCAGGGGGTCATAGGGAAAGATCACCGTCGCCTGCATGCCCACGGCGTCGCGCCCCCAGCGCGTCTCGCCGGCGGGTCCCGCCTCGCTGCCCGGCGCTCCGAACAGCGACGAGAAGGAGACCGAGAAGCCGCTGGCGATCTTCCACAGCGTCGACACCGTGGGGCTCGACTCGCCCCGCTCGATCTGCCCGAGCATCGCCTTGCTGACCCCGGTGGCCCGAGCGGCCGCCTCCAGGCTCCAGCCCCGCGCCTGGCGCAGGGCCTTGAGCCGCTGCGCGATATGAGTGGCGATCTCCTGCATGGAAAATCCTCCCGAAACGACTTGTGCGCTATAACGCACGATGGTAGGGTGCCGCCTATTGTACGTCATAACGCACGGCCGGCGACAGCCGGGAGGAGCCCGAGATGATCGAATACCGCGATACCCCCGTGACGCGGGACGCGCCGACGCGCTCGGTATGGCGGGACTTCAGCGCCTCCACGCTGGTCACCGGGCTGGTGGCGGTGCTGGTAGGCTACGGCAGCTCGGCGGTGATCATCTTTCAGGCCGCCGAGGCCGCAGGCGCCAGCGACGCCCAGATCGGCTCCTGGCTGTGGGCGCTGGGCATCGGCATGGGGCTCACCTCGCTGGGGCTGTCGCTGCGCTACCGGATGCCGATCCTCACCGCCTGGTCGACCCCGGGCGCCGCCCTGCTCGCCACCAGCCTGCCGGGCGTGCCCATGGAGCAGGCGATCGGGGCCTTCCTGTTCTCGGCGGCGCTGATCACCCTGTGCGGGGTGACCGGCCTGTTCGGCGCCCTGGTGAAGCGTATCCCGCCGGCGCTGGCCGCCGCCCTGCTCGCCGGCGTGCTGCTACGCTTCGGCATCGAGCTCTTCGCCACCCTGGCCAACGCCTGGCTGCTGCCGCTGGCCATGCTGGCCAGCTACGTGCTGGGGCGTCGCTTCGCGCCCCGCTACGCCATCGTGCTGGTGCTGCTGGTAGGGGTCAGCCTCACCGCCATGCAGGGGGAGCTGAGCCTTGCCGGAGTGAGCCTCGCCCCGACCCTGCCGGTCTTCACCGCCCCGGCCTTCTCGCTCGCTACCCTGGTCGGGGTCGGGATCCCGCTCTTCGTGGTCACCATGGCCACCCAGAACCTGCCGGGCATCACGGTGCTGCGGGCCGCCGGCTACCGGCCGCCCACCTCACCGCTGATCGGCTGGACCGGGGCGGCCACCCTGGGCCTCGCCCCCTTCGGCGGCTTCGCGCTCAACCTGGCGGCGATCAGCGCTGCGGTGTGCATGGGGCGGGAAGCCCACGAGGATCCGTCGCGGCGCTACACGGCGGGTGTGGCGGCCGGCGTCGGCTACTTGGTGCTGGGAGTGTTCGGTGCCACGGTGACGGCTCTCTTTGCGGCGCTGCCGGGCGCGCTGATCGCCGCCCTGGCCGGGCTCGCACTGCTCGGCACCATCGGCAACGGCCTGGCCGCGGCGATGGCTGACGAACGCCAGCGCGATGCGGCCCTGGTGACCTTTCTCTTCACCGCCTCGGGGGTCACCCTGCTCGGCATCGGGGCCGCCTTCTGGGGGCTGGTGGCGGGAATGGCGGTGCTGTGGCTCGGTGCCGGCCGGCGACCCGCCGAGCGCCCTCTCACCCAGGAAAGGGCCACGCAGGAGAAGGTGACACAGGATAAGCAGGCAACGATCGGCTGAGCCCTACGCAAGCCGCCGCCGGGAGTGGCCGATCAGGCCTCGCCGTCGGTGGCGGTGCCGAGCCGCGCCTCGTCGTCGATGCCGGCCATGCGCACCAGGGCCAGCGCCTCGTCCAGGCTCGCGACCTCCTCGACCATCATCAGTTCGCTGTCCAGGCTCACCGCCTTGCCGGTCTTCTCGGAGAGCAGCCGCTCCAGGGAGGCGACGTCCATGCCCTCCTCCAGCCGCATGGCATCCACGCCGGCCGAGGTGTGCCCGCTGGGCAGGTAGATGGTGCCGTTGGAGAAATCGACCGCGTAGGCGACCACGCCGGGGACGATGAAGAAGAGCAGGCCGACGCCGTTGGCGATCGCCACCACCGGGTCGATGCGCCCGCTCTGCTGGCCCTTGCGCTCGGGGTGGAAGACGGTGCCGCAGCCCACCAGGGCGGTGATGGACACACCGAGGAGAAGACCGGTCAGGCCGCGACGGAGAGCGGGAGTCATGCGGAAACCTCCATGAAAGGGGGGAGCCGTGGCGCCGAGCGAGGACATGCGTGACTCGGCGTCGCCTGGCAAACCAGCGAGAGTCTATCACACCCCGTCCGCAGGCCCAGTCGCGGGAAAACCCGACGGATGACGCCCTTCTCACGGTCGCTTTTGCCGCCTCCCGCGCTTGGCCGTACAATGCGCCCATTCGCCGCCACGACGGCGGCCCGCCATCTGCTGACCGAGGAACCCCGGGACCCATGCGCGCCACTCAACTGCTGATCGCCACCCTCAAGGAAACCCCCGCCGACGCCGAGGTCATCAGCCACCAGCTGATGCTGCGGTCGGGAATGATCCGTCGCCTCACCTCCGGCCTCTATACCTGGCTGCCGGTGGGCCTGCGCACCCTGCGCAAGGTCGAACAGATCGTGCGCGAGGAGATGGACCGTGCCGGCGCCCAGGAGGTGCTGATGCCGGCGGTGCAGCCGGCCGAGCTGTGGCAGGAGTCTGGCCGCTGGGAGCAGTACGGCCCGGAGCTGCTGCGCCTCAAGGATCGCCACCAGCGCGACTACTGCGTCGGCCCGACCCATGAAGAGGTGATCACCGATCTGGTGCGCCGCGAGATCGCCAGCTACAAGCAGCTGCCGGTCAACTTCTACCAGATCCAGACCAAGTTCCGCGACGAGATCCGTCCGCGCTTCGGGGTGATGCGCTCCCGCGAGTTCATCATGAAGGACGCCTACTCCTTCCACGTCGACGAGGCCTCCCTGAAGGAGACCTACCAGGCGATGTACGATGCCTACACCCGCATCTTCACCCGCCTGGGCCTCGAGTTCCGCCCGGTGCTGGCCGACTCCGGCGCCATCGGCGGCGACCGCTCCCACGAGTTCCACGTGCTGGCCGACTCCGGTGAGGACGCCATCGTCTTCTCCAGCGACTCCGACTACGCCGCCAACATCGAGAAGGCCGAGGCGCTGCCGGCGCCGCTGGGCACCACCCCCGAGCGCGCCGCCCCCGCCGAGGAGCTGCGTCTGGTCGACACCCCCGATGCCCGCACCATCGCCGCCCTGGTGGAGCAGCATGGCCTGCCCATCGAGAAGACCATCAAGACCCTGATGGTCCACGCCGCCGAGGGCGGCCTGATCGCCCTGCTGGTGCGCGGCGACCACGAGCTCAACGCCATCAAGGCCGAGAACCTCCCGGAGGTGGCGGAGCCGCTGACCATGGCCAGCGAAGAGGAGATCCGCGCCGCGGTGGGCGCCGGCCCCGGCTCGCTGGGCCCGGTGGGCCTCGCGATGCCGATCATCGTGGATCGCAGCGTGGCGCTGATGAGCGACTTCGGCGCCGGCGCCAACGTCGACGGCAAGCACTACTTCGGCATCAACTGGGAGCGTGACGTCGCCCTGCCCCAGGTCGCCGACCTGCGCAACGTGGTGGAGGGCGACCCCTCCCCGGATGGCCACGGTATCCTCTCCATCAAGCGCGGCATCGAGGTGGGCCACGTCTTCCAGCTGGGCCGCAAGTACAGCGAAGCGATGGACGCCAACGTGCTCGGCGACGAAGGTCGCGCCCTGCATCCCTGGATGGGCTGCTATGGTATCGGTGTGACCCGGGTCGTGGCCGCCGCCATCGAGCAGAACCACGACGAGGCCGGCATCATCTGGCCCGACGCCATCGCCCCCTTCCAGATCGCGCTGGTGCCAATGAACGCCCACAAGTCGCAGCGTGTGCGCGAGGAGTCCGAGAAGCTCTACGGCGAGCTGACCGCCGCCGGCTTCGAGGTGCTGCTGGATGACCGCGACCTGCGCCCGGGCGCCAAGTTCGCCGACCATGAGCTGATGGGCCTGCCCCACCGCCTGGTGGTCGGCGATCGAGGCCTGGACAAGGGTGAACTGGAGTACAAGGGACGCCGTGACAGCGATGCCACCATGGTACCGGCCGAGCAGATCCTCGACTTTCTGCGCGAGCGCATCAGCCCCTGACGCGCACCGCCGCGTGAAGCGCGCCATCGCGCTCACCGCGCTCTGCCTGGCCGCCGCCTCCACGGCGGCGGCCAGCGATGACAGCTTCCTGGCCGCTCTGGACGCCGACCGACGCCCCCTGGTGGTCCAGGCGCTGCCCCCCACGCCCGCCTCCCTGCGCACCACCCTCGACGCCAGCCTCGCCACGCCCCGCGACCCGACCGAGATCTGGGCGGCTCGCCAGTGGCAGAGCGCCATGGCGCCCTCGCTGGCACGCTTCGTCAAGGACGAGGCGCTGCGCGGCGAGCTGCTGCAGCGGGTCTACCTGGAGGCGCGCCTGGCCAACCTGCCGCCGGAGCTGGTGCTGGCGGTGATCCAGGTGGAGAGCGCCTTTCGCGCCGACGCGGTCTCCTCCGCCGGGGCCGTGGGCCTGATGCAGATCATGCCCTTCTGGATCCGCGAGCTGGGCCTTCCCGCCGACGACCTCAAGGACCCATGGCGCAACCTGCGCTACGGCACCACCATCCTGGCCCACTACCTGGCGGTGGAGCGCAGCGACTTCACTCGGGCGCTGGCCCGCTACAACGGCAGCCTGGGCCAGACCTGGTACCCGGAGCGGGTGATGCGCGCCTGGCAGCGCCACTGGCGCGGGCCCGCGGAGAACGGACGGGTCACCGTGCAGCGCTGACGCTGCGCCGCCCCCGCAGCAAGGAACCAAGGAAGGAGTCACCATGGCGCCGCAGGAACGCGCCCCCACCCTCACCGGTCAACGTCACCGTGCAGGACTTCCGCCGCCTGCGGCGTGGCCTGGCGCTACAGCTGGTGACCGAGGGGGGTGGAGATCGAGGGGGTGGAGACCGAGGCCCAGGCCGATTTCCTGCGCCGCCATGGGGTGACGCTGATGCAGGGCTACCTGCTGGCCCGACCGGAGCCGGTGGAGGCCTTCCTGGCCAGGGTCAAGGGCAGTCGCTGACCATGCCGGCCGGACTCACCAGCCCGGCGGCGGCGAGCCCCGCCAGCAGGGCCTGGACATCCTCGAGCACCCTGACCCACGGCAGCCCGAAGTGCTCGCCCAGCAGCTCCGCCAGCTCTTCGGGGCTCAGGGGTTCATGGCGCAGCAGCTGCCAGATCAGCCGGCCGGTGGGGTTGAGCCGGTGGATCGCCCCGCTGGCCACCTCCACCAGGAAGAGTTCGTCGTCCAGCGGATAGTCGAGGACGCTCTGCTCGGGCGCCCAGGGGCCATCCGGCAGGGCCCCCGTCGACAGCGTCGGGCGCGCCACCAGACTGGCCGCCGGCAGCGCTGCCGGCAGTGGCCCGCTCAGGGCCTCACCCAGGGCCCTGGCCGCCGCCAGCGGCTCCGAATAGCGCAGCAGCAGACAGGGAACCTGCCCCATCAGCGGCAGGAAGCGCTCCATCAGGGCCTCGCTCGCGACCTCAGGGGCAAAGTTCTCGCATAGCAGCTGCAGCAGCCCCTCTCCCGGCGCCAGTCGGCTAAGCGCCGGGGCCACGGCCCCCTCGTCCCGCGCCAGCAGCACCACGGCACCCAGCGGGCGAACCTCGCCGTGGGACGCCAACCGACCACGCGGCGGCACCACGTAGCGGTAGCGCCTGTCGGCAGGCCCGGCATGGCGCTCGGCGTAGTCGAGGAAGCCGGGGGCGAAGCTCTCCGGCAACGGCAGGCGCAGGCGGGGAACGATGCCCAGCGCCATGCCCTCGCCCTCTGGCGTCAGGGCCAGCACATCATCACCGAACACCCGGAAGCCCGCGGCGGCGAAGGCGGCCGTCAGGGTGCTCTTGCCCGCCCGGTGGGGGGCCGGAAAGATCATCAGGCGCCCGTCGACCTCCACCGAACCGCCATGCAGCCCGATGCTGTCGGGGTGGCGGTCGAAGTATTCGCCGACCAGGTCGGCAATCAGGCTGCAGGCGGCCTCGGTGGGGGTGGAGAGAAAGAGACCCTCCGGCAGGGCCGGCGAGTGCTGGCGGTAGCCCCGCCCCTCGCGACCAAGCCGGATCGGCGGGGCCGCCCCCTCGGCCTCGACCACCTCGACAGGCCATCCCGCCATCGCCGCCCGCAGGGCATCGAGCACTTCGGGACAGTCGCTCAGACGCAGCACCCGGCCGAGGCTGGCCAGGCACAGGTCACATGACGCAGCGGCCCTCACCATCGGGGGGGGGGGGAGACGGAGACGATCAGTCGGATCCCGCTGCGCTCATCGTCGCGGCGATAATCGCGATCGCGATAGACGCCATCGCGGCGGTCGCGACGATAGCCGCCGCTGGGTCGTGAATAGCTCGGGCGGGAATAGCCTGGGCGGCTGAAGCTCGGGCGGGAGTAGCCGGGACGGCTGAAGCTGGGACGGGAGCGTCGGGAGTGCTGGGCCTGTGCCTGGCCGAGGCTGAAGAGGGTCGGGGCGACGTAGGCGCCGGCGATCCCGATGCCCAGGGTCGCCAGCAGCCGGCGTCGGCTCTGGCGCTTGCGCTCGTTCGGGCTCTCGGTGTCACGCTGGGCGGTCATGGCGGGCTCTCCGGATTATCGAACAGCGTTCATTCTAGCGCTGCCCAGACCCGCTTCACCAGCCGACCAGGGAGACCTGGCGATGATCGCGGCCGGGTTCCGCGAAGCCTGCACATTCTGCCCGGCGCCGTCGGTCAAAAACGACAGGCGGACAAAAACGACAGGCGAAAAAAAGCCGACCCAAGTGGGTCGGCTACAGGGGGGATGACTCCCCCCTCCCCTGACGACTCTTGATGCAGCTGGCTTCAGTGCTTCTTCTTGCGATGATCCCGCACGATGAAGGTAATCCAGCCACCCATGAAAGCGATCA
Organism: Halomonas alkalicola; assembly: GCF_030704205.1. Classification (NCBI taxonomy): domain Bacteria; kingdom Pseudomonadati; phylum Pseudomonadota; class Gammaproteobacteria; order Oceanospirillales; family Halomonadaceae; genus Halomonas; species Halomonas alkalicola. Next base: position 706,874 of record NZ_CP131913.1, read on the forward strand.
TCATCGCGACGGTGACCAACCCGAAGATTACGGCGTCATCCAGATACATGTGCGTGTCCTCCCGTCTCGATGTGTTGAGAGGACTTTAGCCCGGGGAGGCGGGAAAAAACCTGACCTGCATCAAATTCGACTCCGCCGCCCCGCGGGGGCGGGACGAATATTGATGCAGGTCAGTTTTCACAGCACCTTCTTGTCTTCCACGCTGGCGTGATCGGTGCCGGGCGGCAGCGGATGGCCCTTGGCAAGCTCCGCGCGAGTGGCGTCGCGCACCCCGAGCACCTCCAGCCGATAGCGCAGGGTGCGGCCCGCCAGCGGATGGTTGGTGTCGATCAGCACGCTGTCATCGCGCACCTCCAGCACCGTGACCACCTGGGGGCCGGCTTCGCCGGGGGTCTGGAAGCGCATGCCCGGCGCCAGATCGCTTACCGGGAAGGCGCCGCGGCCGACCTCGCGCACCAGCGCCTCGTTGCGCAGCCCGTAGGCCTCCGCCGGCATCAGGGTCACGGAGAGTTCGGCGCCCGCGGCCTGGCCCTCCAGGGCACGCTCCAGCCCCTCGACGATATTGTGGTGGCCGTGGAGGTACTCCAGGGGCTGCTGGCGGGCACGGGAGTCATCCAGCAGCGCGCCGTCGGCGGTATCGGTCAGGACATAGTGCAGGGTCACGACCCGCTGGGGGGCGATCGTCATGGCAGTCTCCTCGGACAGGAACGGGGGGGCGTTATGGCTCAGCTGCGGCGCAGCTGGGCCACCGGTACCTCCAGGCGCTGCTGGCGGTGCAGCAGGTTGAGCAGCACGATGGCGCGCTCCTCCCCCTTGTGGCTGGCAAAGACCGCCTGCAGGTCCTTGAAGGGCCCCTCGGTGATGGTGACCGGCTCGCCGGTGCGGAAGTAGAGGTTGACGGTGGCGTCGTCGCGCTCGCTGCCGTGCTCACGCAGGGTGGTGATCAGCGCATCGCTCACCGCCACCGGCATGTCTCCGAAGCCGACCAGCTTCAGCACGCCGCGGGTCGAGCGGATCGGGCGCCAGTTGCTGACCAGCCGATCGAGGTGAATGAACAGGTAGTAGGGGAACAGCGGCTCGCTGACCCACTCGAGCTTGCCGCGGCGCTTCTTCTGCACCTCGAGCACCGGGTGGAACACCTCGTAGCCCTGGTTGGCCAGGTGCTCGGCGGCACGGAACGACTCACCGCCCTTGCACTGGATCACGTACCAGCGGGGGACGGCCTCGTCGCCGGACTCAAGGGTCGCATCGTTCTCGTTCATGGGACACCTGACAGGTAGGGCTGGACGCTGGTATCACCGCCCGGGCTCTGCAACAATCGGCGCGATGCCCGGGCCGTCGGCTCGGCAGCCAACCCCCTGATTCTACCATCGATGGTGACCGCCTGTGACGGCCCGCCGTCCGGGTGGCTCGCAAGGAGTGCCCTGCCCGATGCCAAGCCCCATGCCCAGCCCAACGCCGCACCGCAGCTGGCGCGACGCCCTGGCGATCTACCTGCGTGCGCCGGTGATCACCATGCTGTTCCTCGGCTTCTCGGCCGGCCTGCCCTTCCTGCTGGTGTTCTCGACCCTCTCGGCCTGGCTGCGCAGCGATGGGGTCGAGGTGGCCGCCATCGGCTTCTTCTCCTGGATCGGCATCCTCTATTCGATCAAGTTCTTCTGGGCGCCGGTGGTGGATCGCCTGGCCCTGCCGCTGCTGACCCGCACCTTCGGCCAACGGCGCGGCTGGATGCTGCTGGCCCAGGCGATGATCGCCGCCGGCCTGGTGGGGCTGGCCAGCCTCGATCCGACCCGGAACCTGGCCATGGTGGCGGGTTTCGCGCTGCTGGTGGCCTTCGGCAGCGCCACCCAGGACATCGCCATCGACGCCTTCCGCATCGAGTCGGCCCCGGACGATATCCAGGCGGCCATGGCCTCCACCTACATCATCGGCTACCGCGGCGGGCTGCTGGCCGCCGGTGCCGGCGCCATGTACTGGGCCTCCTGGCTCTCCTGGGAGGCGGCCTACCTGACCATGGCCGCCCTGGTGGGCATCGGGGTGGTCACCGTACTGCTGCGGCCTGAGCCTGCGCGCCTTTCGCTCACCACCCAGCTGATCCACGAGCCGAAGGTGCGCGCCTTCCTGCGCGCCAGCCGCGGCAAGCCGCGCCAGCTGCGCCGCCTGGGCGCCTGGGTGATCGGCGCCATCGTCTGCCCCTTCACCGACTTCTTCAGCCGCCACCGCCTCAAGGCGCTGTGGCTGCTGGTGTTCATCGCCGTGTTCCGGATCAGCGACCTGGCCATGGCCTCCATGGCCAACCCGCTCTATATCGACATGGGCTTCTCCCTGGCCACCATCGCCAACGTCACCACCGTCTTCGGCATCGCCATGAGCGTGACCGGGGGGATCCTGGGGGGGCTTCTGGTGGCGCGCTACGGCATCGGGCCGATCCTGGTGCTGGGGGCGGCGTCTGCCACCCTGACCAACCTGCTGTTCGCCGCCCTGGCCCTGGCCGGCCAGAGCCTGCCGATGCTGGTGATGGCGATCGTCGGGGATAACCTGGCCAACGGCCTGGCCAGCGCGGTGTTCATCGCCTTCCTCTCCAGCCTAACGTCAAGGGCATATACCGCGACCCAGTACGCGCTCTTCTCGTCGCTGATGACCCTGCCGGGCAAGTTCCTCAGCGGCTTCGGCGGGCTGGTGGTGGCCGCCGAGGGCTACGCCACCTTCTTCGTCATTGCCACGGCCCTGGGCCTGCCGGCGATCGCGCTGGCGATCTGGATCAGCCGCGACCGCGACCTGGTGCCGGCCCCGCTGGCCCGCGGGACCTGACAGCTTAAGCACGGCTGGCCCTGCGGGCGCCGGGAGACTAGCGCTCGTCGAGCCAGGCCTGCAGCCAGGCCAGCGCCCCGGGGGTGGCTCGCCACTGGTCGCGCATCAGGGTGCGATACTGCCACGCCTCTGCCCGGGAGCCCGGCTCGGCCACCCCGTCGCCGGCGACGGCGGGCAGCGGGCGGGGGCTGTCGGCGCACAGCAGGGCCAGGGCATAGCCGTTGTGTCGACGGGCCTCCTCCAGCGCCTCGGCGGCCTCGGCCTGACGCTCGAGACGATAGAGCGCCAACGCGCGGCCCAGCAGCAGACCCAGCGCCGCCTCGCCCAGCTCCTCTCCCGCCGGCGGGTGGCTGACGGCGAGCGCCTCGTCGTCGCGCCCGTCGCGCAGCAGCTGGTCGAGCACCAGCTCCCGGAGCCCCAGGCTATCGTGGTCATCCAGCGCCAGCAGGCACTCGGCGAGCCGCCGGGAACGCTGGCGTGCGCCGCGCTCCATGCCCACCACCAGCGCCAGGCCGGTGCGCAGCAGCAGGGCGTTGTCGGCATCGTCCCAGGCCAGGGTGCCGGGCCCCTCCCCGGCCGCCTGGTCGAGCCAGCGCTCCAGCCGCTCGGCCAGGGGCACGAAGAGGCTCGGGGCCATCCAGGGTAGGCTGCCGAACCGGGTGGTGAGCGCCAGGGCCAGGCCCTGGAGCACCGCCGGGGCATCGAGCCACTCGGGGTGGGCACAGAGCTCGGGCAGCCACTCGCCGGCCGCCGGCCAGGGGTCATCCTCCAGCCCCAGCGGCGACTCGCTGACTGCCTCCGCCGGGAAGCAGGCGAGCCATGCCGCCGTGAGGGCCCGCTCACGCTCGCCCTGGTGGTATTCGAGACGCCCCTCGTCGCTGCGAGTGATCTGCAGCCGAGGAGCGGTGGGCAGCACCTCCAGCAGGGCCTGCAGCGACGCCAGCGGACCGGCCAGGTCCTCCTCGGCGTTGAGCAGCTGCTCGGCCAGGGCCAGGGTGGCCCCGGGGTTGTCGGCCAGGTCGGCCAGGAACTCCAGCTGGTCGGGATCCAGCTCGCCCTGGCGGGCGAGGCGGCGGAACCAGAAACGAGCCCGCTCGGCGGCCTCCTCCTCGTGCCCCTCGTGGAGCAGCAGCATCGCCTCGATATAGGCCAGGGTCGGTGAGTGCGGCAGCGCCTGCTGGGCACGCACGAAGGCGGCCCGGGCGCTGTCGAGGTCGTCGGCGTCGAGATGCATCAGGCAGAGGCGCTCCAGGGCCACTCCCCTCAGGAACAGCGGGCCCTGCTCGAGCACGGCGTCGAGGAGGGCCTCACGCTTGTGACGGAAGCCGCGCTCCTGGTAGAGGTCGATGAGGATCTCGAAGGCGGGCTCGGCCTGCTCGGGCAACCGCGACCAGTCGCCGCGCTCGAACAGCGATTCGAGGATCTGCTGAGCGCGGCCACGCTGGCCGGTCTCGGCGGCGATCAGCCCCGCCTCGAGCAGCGCCTGGGCCGGGGCGCGACCGCTCTCCAGGGCCGCCTTGAGGGTATCGCCCTTCCACTCCCGCAGCGACAGCATCCACATCAGGTGGTCGGGCACCGGACCGGGCAGGCGCACCGCCCCGCAGCACTGCTTGGTCTTGCGGCCGGAGTCGCACCAGCAGGGCTCGTTGCGGCCCGGGCGCGCCAGGGGTTCGCAGGCGAAGCCGAGGCGTTCCAGCGGCGTCTGGGACCACAGCTCCGGTGCCAGCGCCTGGGCCATGGGCAGATTGCCACCCACCAGCGCCGGGCCTTGCTCGCGGGCCCAGGTCATCAGCGCCGGATAGCGCTCGTCGCGGCGAATCGCCTTGAGGGCTCCCGAGGCAAACCCCAACAGCTGTTCGACCCATACTGCCAGCATGGCACTCTCCACCGTCCGGAAAACGGCACAGTCTACCAGTCCGCCTGGCGGCTGGGCAGCCGCTCAGCGCCGCGCCCACTCCAGCAGCGGCCGGGTACGGGCCTGCATGTCGAGCCGGGCGCCCAGGCGCACCAGGTTCCAGTAGTGGCCGTTGAGGGTGCGCGACAGCAGCAGTGTCTCCGCAGGCGGCTGCAGGCGGTCCATGGCGGCCCACACCTTGGGGGTGAGGTCACGCAGGCGGCGGTGCACCCGCACGTCGCCGAAGTCCTGCTCGCCGGGCGCAAACAGCGGCGATACGGCCTCGGCGGATTCCCGGTAGAGCGCCAGCGGGGCGCCGTGCCCCTGGCGGCCACCGAGCCTGAGCAGCGCCTCGTCCATGGCCATGGGATCACCCGCCAGGGTCGCCTCGAGCAGCTGCATCATGGCGCGCAGGCGCGGCTCGGGGACCGGGATCACCGCCCCCAGGTCGTAGATCACCAGGCGCCCCTGCGCGTCGACGGCGAAGTTGCCGGCGTGGGGGTCGGCGTGGAGCTCGCCATGGGTGAAAAGCTCCTCGGTGAGCCAGTCGGCCAGGGTCACCGCCACGCCCTGACGCAGGGCATCGTCGCCCGATTCCAGCTCGCGCAGCGGGGTTCCCGGCGCATAGCGCATGGCCAGCACGCGCTCGCCGCAGAGCGCGGGCAGCGGCTCGGGGATCACCAGGTTCTCGAGGTGGGCATAGCGCGCCCGGTAGCGGGCCAGCGCCTCGGCCTCGGCGCGGTAGTCCAACTCGCCACGCAGGCTGGCGGCGAGCTCCTCGAAGAGCGCATCGAGGCGCGCCTGGGGCACCTTGAACCAGCGGCCCAGCCGCATCAGCCGGCGCACCTGGGCCAGGTCACTCTCCAGCACCTCGGCGAGCCCCGGGTACTGCACCTTGAGCACCAGGATCTCGCCGTCCCGGGTCACGGCACGGTGCACCTGCCCCATGGAGGCGCTGGCGAAGGGACGCTCCTCGACCTCGCGAAACACCGCGTCGAGATCGCCATACTGAGCCACCAGGCTCTCGCGGATGCGCGGCCAGGGCATGGGCTCGGCCTGGCGCTGCAGGCGAGCGAGCTCCTCGGCCAGGTCGGGGGGCAGGAGGTCATCCCACTGGGACATGATCTGGGCCAGCTTCATGGCCGGCCCCTTGAGCTCGGAGAGCCCCTCGAACAGCGCCTCGCCCAGGGCCCGCCAGTCCGCCTGGCCGCCCAGCCGGGTGCGGATCAGCGCGCCGCCGGTCCGGGCACCCAGTCCCAGCAGTCGTCTCGTCCTGCCTCGTTCGCGCATGCTGTCGCTCCGCTCGTTGGGTCGAAATACCGATACAAGGATTGTACATCAAAATCATCTCGTGACACCTGGCCAGGGACACCGCCGGCTGGAAGAATATCCAGACTACCGCCGAAGAGCCTGCCATGCGCCTGATCATCGCCGAGAAGCCCAGTCTCGCCCGCGCCATCGCCGACGCCCTGCCCGGCGCCCCCCGCAAGCAGGAGGGCGCCATTGCCGTGGGCGACACCGTGGTGACCTGGTGCCTGGGCCACCTGCTGGAGCAGGCGCCGCCGGACGCCTATGACCCGGCCCTCAAGCAGTGGCGGCTCGATAGCCTGCCGATCCTGCCCAGCCGCTGGAAGCTGACGCCGCGCCCGAAGGCGCGTGGCCAGCTGGCGGTGATCCGCGGCCTGCTCAAGTCCGCCCGGGAGGTGGTCCACGCCGGCGACCCGGACCGCGAGGGCCAGCTGCTGGTGCAGGAGGTGATCGAGCACCTGGGCTGGAAGGGGACGGTCCTGCGTCTGCTGGTCAGCGACCTCAACCGGCCGGCGGTGCAGCGCGCGCTGGCCCGGCTGGAGGACAACGCCCGCTATCAGCCGCTCTATCGCGCCGCCGAGTCGCGCTCCCGGGCCGACTGGCTCTACGGCATCAACCTCACCCGAGCCTGGACCCTCACCGGGCGCCAGGCGGGCCACGACGGAGTGCTCTCCGTGGGCCGGGTGCAGACGCCGGTGCTGGGGCTGGTGGTTCGCCGCGACGCCGAGATCCGCGACTTCACCCCCCACCCCTTCTACGTGCTGTGGGCGGACCTCGCCGTGGCGCGCGGGACGCTGCGCGCCTGGTGGGCGCCCGGCGAGGGCCAGCCTCTGGACGACCAGGGGCGACTGCTCGAGCGTGCCCCCGCCGCTGCCCTGGCCGAACGGCTGCCCGGCGCCGAGGGGCGGCTCACCTCGCTCGAGACCCAGGAGAAGCGCCAGGCCGCCCCGCTGCCCTACTCCCTCTCCGCGCTGCAGGTAGACGCCGCACGCCGCTACGGGCTCTCTGCCAAGGCGGTGCTGGATACCTGCCAGGCCCTCTATGAGCGCCACCAGCTGATCACCTACCCGCGCTCCGACTGCCGCTACCTGCCCCAGGAGCACTTCGCCACCGCCAGGACCACCCTGGAGAGCGCCTGCCGGGCGGACGACACCCACCCTGCGCCAGTGGCTGGCCGGGGCCGACTTCACGCGGCGCTCGCGGGCCTGGAACGACAAGCAGGTGGGCGCCCACCACGCCCTGGCCCCCACCGGCCGGCCCATGGACCCCACCCGCCTCTCGGCCACTGAGGCCAACGTCTTCCGGCTGATCGCCCGCAACGTGCTGGCCCAGTTCTATCCCCCACTCGCCACCCGGGAGGTGAAGGCGGAGTTCCAGATTCTCGGCGAGGCCTTTCGCGCCCGCGGCCAGGAGATTCTCGAGGCGGGCTGGAAGCCGCTCTTCACCACCCGCGACGAGGCGCCGCCGCTGCCGGCGCTCAGCGAGGGCGAAGCGTGCCGGGTCGTCGAGGCCGCCGTGGAGGATCGCGAGACCCGCCCGCCGGAGCCCTTCAACGACGCCAGCCTGATCAAGGCGATGATGAACATCGCCCGCTACGTGGACGACCCGGCGGTGAGGCGCACCCTGCGCGAGCACGACGGCCTGGGCACCGAGGCCACCCGCGCCGGCATCATCGAGACCCTGGTGGAGCGCGGCTACCTGGTGCGGCGCGCCAAGGCGCTGCGTGCCACGCGCCTCGGCAGCGCCCTGATCGCTTCGCTGCCCGAGGCGGCCAGCCGCCCGGAGCGCACCGCCCTGTGGGAGCAGCGCCTCTCGGCCATCGCCGAGGCGGGCGCCGACCCCGCCCCCTTCCTCGGCGACCTGATCCGCGACCTGCACGGCCTGCTGGCCAGCGCCGACGCCGGCCGCCTGCGCCAGGCGCTGGCCACCGCCCGCGGCGAGGAGCCCGCCCCCGCGGGGGCGCGCCCCGGCCAGACGCCGAGGCACGGCCTCCCGTCGCCGCAGCGGAACCGGTAGCGGCACCCGTCGCCCGAGCCGCAAGCGGAGCGGCTCATGAACCGGCAGGGCACCCACTGGATCGTCGGCCCCGGCGCCCTGGGCCGGCTGATCGGCCTGCGCCTGGCCACCCGCCCGGGCCCGCCCGTGGCGGTGGCCCTGATCGGGCGCCGTCGCCTCCCCATGGAGCAGACGCTGGTCACCCCCCAGGGGGAGGCCCTGAGCGTCAGCGTGGCAACCGCCACCCTGGAGTCGCTGCCGACCGACCCGCCCGGCGTGGTGCACCTGACCACCAAGGCCTACGGCGCCGAGGCGGCCCATGTCGCCCTGGCCTCCCACCTGCCTGCCGGCACGCCGCTGGTGCTGTGGCAGAACGGCTTCGGCTGCCAGCCACGCCTCGCCCAGCGCCACGACGGCCCGGTGCTGTGTGCCACCACCACCGAGGGCGCCTACCTCGAGGCCGGGCCGGCGAGCGACGGCCGGGTGGTCCATGCCGGCCACGGCGAGACCCTGATCGGGACGCTCGACGACGCCAGGGACACCCGGCATGCCGCACTCGCCAGGGCCCTGGCCGGCGAGCTCGCCACCGCGCTCACCGACGCCGGCCTGGCCGCCCGGGCGGTCGACGATATCCACCGGCGGCTGTGGCACAAGCTCGCCGTCAATGCCGCCATCAACCCGCTGGTGGCACGCTTCGGCATCCGCAACGGCCAGCTGCGCGACCGCCCCTTCCGCCCCATGGTGGAGGCGGTCATCGCCGAGGTGGCGACGATCCTGGCCGCCGAGGGCATCGCCCCGCCCGACGGGGCGGGGGGCGTGATGGCGCGAGGGGAGGAGCATGCCCGGGACCTCGAGGCGTGGCGAGGCCTGGTATGGCGAGTGGTGGAGGGCACCGCCGGCAACCGCGCCTCCATGCTGCAGGACGTGCTGGCCGGGCGTCCCACCGAACACGAGGCGATCCTCGGCCCGCTGCTGGCCGCCGCCGACACCCATCGGCTCCCGGCCCCGCGCCTGACCGAACTGGCGGACTGGCTCAGGGCCCGGGAAGTGGCGGGCTCGAGCGACACTTGCTAGGCTATCTTGACACCAATCACTCGCCCTGAGGCTCTTGCCGAGGTCGGCCGGGCCCCAGCGCAAGGACAGGGATCATGAGAACGCGTTCCCTCTGCGCCTGCCTGCTGGCCTGCCTGGCCGCCACCGCCACGCCCGTGGCGCTGGCCGATGGCGCCCCCTCCTTTGCCGGCAAGGACAGCGACCTGATGCGCCTGGACAACGGCATGGTGATCGAGGGGCGCGACATCGAGACGCCAGACGGCTACACCTCCGGCTTCCGGCTCATCGCCGGCTTCACCCCGCTGCGCCTTCCCCGGCTCGACCTGGCCGCAGAATTCAGCTATCGCGAAAGCGACGAGGTGCCCACCCGGATGGGTGACAACAGCCTGCTGGTCAACTCGGTCAGCCTGGGCGGCAGCCTGATGGCCGGCGTGCGCATCGGCCAGCTCGGCCTCTACGCCAAGTCCGGCCTGGCGGGCTGGGAGGGCGACGCGGTGATCCCCCGGGATGCCCTCAATACCGCCGGCACCACCCGAGTGACTGGCCTCGGCGCCCGCCTGGAGTTCAACCACCTGGTCAGCCGCCTGGAGTTCGAGGAGTTCGATGCCCCGGACATGGCGCATCTCAACCTGTTCACCGCCTCGCTGCACTTCCCCTTCTAGAAGCAAGAAGCAAGAAGCAAGAAGCTAGACAGACAAGGTGTCCGCGCAGGCACAAGCCGCAAGGGGTTTCCTTGCCGCCTGTGCCTACTCGCCTGATGCGGGCCGAAGACCCTAGCCGGTATTGCGCAGCCCCGCCGCGATGCCCGCCATGGTGACCATCAGCGCCCGGGACAGGTCGGCGCTGATCGCCCCGTCGGCATCCCGGTTGCGCTGCAGAAGCTCCGCCTGCAGGCCATGCAGCGGATCGATATAGGGGTTGCGTACCGCGATGGCCTGGCGAATCAGCGGGGTCTTCTCCAGCAGCTCCTGCTGTTCAAGGGCCTGCAGCACCACCTGATGAAGCCGGCCGAAACGCTCGCGCAGCCGCTCGCCCAGCGCCTTGAGCGCCGGCTCGTCCACAAGGCGATGCTCATAGTAGGCCGCGATGCCCACGTCGGCCTTGGCCAGCAGCATCTCCAGCATGTCCAGGTAGGTGCCGAAGAAGGGCCAGCTATCGCGCATCTCCTGGAGCACCTCCAGGCCACCCTCCTCCTCCAGGCGCCGGGCGAAGGCCTCGCCGCTGCCCAGCCAGGCGGGCAGCATCAGCCGGATCTGGGTCCAGGCGAATATCCACGGGATCGCGCGCAGCGTCTCGACCCCACCGTCCTGGCGGCGCTTGGTGGGACGCGAGCCCAGCGGCAGCCGCCCCAGCGACCCCTCCGGCGTCACCGCCCGGAAGTAGGGCACGAAGTCGGGATCCTCGCGCACCACGCCGACATAGGCACGGTGGGCCACCTCGGCCAGGCGATCCATCTCCTCGCGCCAGCGGGGCTGCGGCGCCGGCGGCGGCAGAAGGGTCGCCTCCAGCACCGCACAGGCGTAGATCTCCATGGAGCGCAGGGCGATCTCCGGCTGGCCGAACTTGAAGCGGATCATCTCGCCCTGCTCGGTCACGCGAAGGCTGCCGTTCACCGACCCGGGCGGCTGGGAGAGAATCGCCGCGTGAGCCGGGCCGCCGCCGCGCCCCACGGTGCCGCCGCGGCCGTGGAACAGGGTCAGGTCGACACCATGCTGGCGGCATACCTCAACCAGGGTCTCCTGGGCGCGATACTGGGCCCAGGCCGCGGCCAGCTGCCCGGCATCCTTGGCCGAGTCGGAGTAGCCGATCATCACCTCCTGGCGGTCGGCGACGAGGGCGCGGTAGCCGGGCAGCGACAGCAGCCGGTCGATGACGTCGCCGGCATGGTTGAGGTCGTCCAGGCTCTCGAACAGCGGCGCGATGGGCAGCTTGACCTCGCCCCCCACCTCCTTCATCAGCAACGCCACGGCCAGCACGTCGGAGGGTTGCCCCGCCATGGAGATGATATAGGTGCCCAGCGCCTCGGCCTGCTCGCTGGCGATGACGCGGAAGGTATCGATCACCTCCCGGGACTCCGAGGAGCACTCCCAGCGGCGAGGAATCAGCGGACGCCGCGAGGCGAGCTCCTCGAGCAGGAAGGTCTGGCGCTGCTCCTCGCTCCAGTCGCGGTAGTGGCCAAGGCCCAGGCCATCGGTGAGCTCCTCCATCACCTGGGCGTGACGCCCCGCCTCCTGGCGGATGTCGAGTTTGGTCAGGGTCACCCCGAACACCGCCACCCGACGCAGGGTATCGAGCAAGGCGCCGTTGGCGATGGTGTCGAGGCCCACATCGCACAGCGAGCGGTAGCAGGTCAGCAGCGGCGCGAAGAGCTGGTCGCGGCTCTCGATGACCGGCCCACCGTCGAAGGGCTTGCCGTCCAGGCACGCCTTGGCCCAGTCGCGGGTCGCCTCGACCCGGGTGAGCAGCCGGCGCAGCAACTCGCGATAGGGTTCGGCGACATCCCCCACCTCGGCCTTCAGGGCGCTGTTGGCCTTCCACATGGAGAGCTCGGCCTTGAGCTGCTCCAGGTCACGCAGGTAGAGGTCGGCGGCCATCCAGCGTCCCAGCAGCAGCACCTCGCGGGTGACCCGGGAGGTGACGTTGGGATTGCCGTCACGGTCGCCCCCCATCCAGGAGGCGAAGCGGATCGGCGCCGAATCCAGCGGCAGCCGCTCGCCGGCGGTCTCCAGCAGCAGGTTGTCGAGGTCGCGATGGAAGTCGGGCACCGCCTGCCACAGCGAGTTCTCGATCACCGCGAAGCCCCATTTCGCCTCGTCCACCGGGGTGGGACGCTCGTGGCGGATCTCGTCGGTATGCCAGGCCTGGCTGATCAGCTCCTCCAGGCGCCCCTTGGCCCGGACGCCCCGCTCGGGGTAGTCGCCGGAGGACTCGATGGCGGTGAGGCAGTCGTCGATGGCATCGTACTTCTGGATCAGGGTGCGGCGGATGACCTCGGTGGGATGGGCCGTGAGCACGAGCTCGACGCGCATGGCGGCCAGGGTCTCGACGAGCTTGCGCGGCGTGTTGCCGGCCTCGCGGGCGCGGGCCAGCAGTTCACTGAGCACCGGCTGGCTGCCGGGGCGGTAGTCCTCCACGCGGCGAAAGCGCGCCCGATAGTGCTGCTCGGCGATATTGGCCAGGTTGAGAAACTGGTTGAAGGCGCGGGTCACCGGCAGCAGGTCGCGGTCGGGCAGGCGACGCAGGTAGTCGATCAGTTCGCGCTGGCTCGTCTCGTCGCCCTGGCGGCCGCGCTTGGCGAAGCCGCGGATGGTCTCGATCTTGTCGACGAAACCGGCACCCAGGTCATCGGCGATGGTGCGCCCCAGGCTATCGCCCAGGACACGAACGTTGTCGCGCAGGGATTCATGCAGGTCGTGGCTCATGGCCCAGAGTCTCCCGGAGTCGCTCCCGCCGTCGCGGGAGATGAGAAGGGGGGGGTGGAGTCGGCGGCGGAGTGCTCGGCGGCCTTGGCGGCCTGCCAGTGGCGCTCCATGAGGTCGAGGCCGGCCTCCTCGAGGGCCACGCCCTCGGCGATCAGGGCCGCCTCAAGATGGCGGAAGCGGCGCTCGAACTTGGCATTGGTGGCGCGCAGGCACTGCTCGGGATCGGCCTTGAGGGTGCGCGCCAGGTTGGTCACCGCGAAGAGCAGGTCGCCCACCTCCTCGGCGGCGTGGTCGCGGTCGCCGGCGGCCAGCGCCTCCTCGACCTCGTCGAGCTCCTCGCGGATCTTGGCGATCACGCCCCGCGCATTGGGCCAGTCGAAGCCGACCCGGGCGGCGCGCTTGGAGAGCTTGGCGGCCCGGGAGAGCGCCGGCAGGCTGCGCGGAACGTCGTCCAGCACCGACGCCGCGGCGGCGGCGGGCTCGGCCTGAACGCGTTCGGCGCGCTCCTCGGCCTTGAGGCTCTCCCAGCGGGAGTGGACCTGGGCCGTCTCGATCTCCTCGGCGGTCACACCCGGCGGGCGACGCGAGGCCAGGGTGCCGTCGGGGAAGACATGGGGGTGGCGGCGCAGCATCTTCTCGGTCAGAACGTGCACCACGTCGCCGAAATCGAAGCGCCCCTGCTCGTCACCGAACCGGGCGTAGTAGACCACCTGGAAGAGCAGGTCGCCGAGCTCCCCGGGCAGCTCATGCCAGGCCCGCCGCTCGATGGCATCGGCCACCTCGTAGGCCTCCTCGAGGGTGTGGGGGACGATGGAGTCCCAGTCCTGCCTGAGGTCCCAGGGGCAGCCCTGCTCGGGGTCGCGCAGCACGGCCATGAGGGTCAGCAGGTCGTCGAGGTCATGGCGATGGCTCATGCGCCCTTCCCCTTGCGCTTGCCCGCCTTGGCGCCGCTGCGCAGCCGGCGCACCTCGATCACGTTGGAGAGCTGCTGGATGCGCGAGAAGAGCCGCCCCAGGGTCTCCAGGCCATCCACCTCCACGGTGATCTGCATGCGCGCGATGCCGTCGTCGGAGTCGGTCAGGGTGTTGACCGCCAGCACGTTGACCTTCTCGTTGCCGAGCACGCCGGTGACGTCGCGCAGCAGGCCGGAGCGGTCCCAGGCCTGGACCTCGATATTGACCGGGTACTGGGTGCGTGCCCGCTCGCCCCACTCCACCTCGATGATGCGCTGGGGCTCGTCGAGACGCAGCTGCAGGATGTTGGGGCACTCCTGGCGGTGCACGGTGACCCCGCGCCCCTGGGTGATGAAGCCGACGATGGGCTCCCCGGGCACCGGGTGGCAGCAGTTGGCCATGCTGGTCTTGAGGTTGCCCACCCCGAGCACGGTGATGTCGCTCTGGCCGGCCTTGCCCGGCGAGCGCTTGGGCTTGGCCAGCAGGCGGTCGAGCTGCTCCTGGTCGTCGTTCTCCCCGAACAGCTGCTGGGCCTGGTGCAGCACCTGGCCGATGCGCAGGTCGCCGGCGCCGAGCGCCGCGTACATGTCGTCGGGGCTCTGGTAGTTGACCTTGCGCGCCAGGGTATCGAGGTCCATGTCCTCGAGGTCGAGGCGCTTCATCTCCCGCTCGAAGAGGGCGCGGCCCTCCTCCAGGTTCTGGTCGCGGGCCTGGTGCTTGAACCAGGCCTGGATCTTGGCCCGGGCGCGGCTGGTGCGCACGTAGCCGAGGCTGGGGTTGAGCCAGTCGCGGCTGGGGCCGCCCTTGCTGGCGGTGAGGATCTCCACCTGCTGACCGGTCTTGAGCCGGTAGGTGAGCGGCACGATGCGGCCGTTGACCTTGGCGCCGCGGCAGCGGTGGCCCACCTCGGTATGCACCCGGTAGGCGAAGTCGATGGGGGTGGCGATGCGCGGCAGGTCGATGACGTGGCCGTCGGGGGTGAAGACGTAGATGCGATCCGGGGCCACGTCGCTGTTGAGCCCCTCGCTGAGGTTGCCGATGTCGCCGACCTCCTCCTGCCACTCGAGCACCTGGCGCAGCCAGGCGATCTTCTCCTCGTAGCTGGAGCTCTTGGCCTTGGTGTCGTGGCCCTTGTAGCGCCAGTGGGCGCAGACCCCGAGCTCGGCCTCCTCGTGCATGGCGAAGGTGCGGATCTGGATCTCCAGCACCTTGCTCTCGGGGCCGAGCACCGCGGTGTGCAGCGACTGGTAGCCGTTCTTCTTGGGGTTGGCGATGTAGTCGTCGAACTCGTTGGGCACGTGGTGCCAGCGCGAGTGCACCAGCCCCAGCACGGTGTAGCAGTCGGCCACCTCGGGCACCAGGATGCGCACCGCGCGTATATCGTGCACCTGGGAGAAGTCGATGCGCTTGCGCTTCATCTTCCGCCAGATGGAGTAGATATGCTTGGCGCGGCCGTCGACGTCGTAGCGGGTGATGCCCTGGGTCTCCAGCATGCCCTTTAGGGCCTCGACCACCTCGGCGATATAGCGGTCGCGATCGACACGCTTCTCGGCCAGCTGGCGGGCGATCGCCTTGTAGTCGTCCTCGTGGAGGTAGCGGAAGGAGAGATCCTCCAGCTCCCACTTGAGGTGGCCGATGCCCAACCGGTGGGCCAGGGGCGCATAGATGTCGAACACCTCCCGGGCCACGCGCAGCTGCTTCTCGCGGGGGGCATCCTTGACCTGGCGCAGGGCGCAGGTGCGCTCGGTGATCTTGATCAGCGCCACCCGCACGTCGTCGATCATGGTCACCAGCATCTTGCGCAGGTTGTCCTGCTGGTCGTGCTGGCCCATCTCGTGGCTGGGCGTCTGGGAGGCGCTGATCGCCGCCATCTGCAGCACGCCGTCGATCAGGCCGGCGACCTCGCGACCGAACTGCCGGGTGATGGCCGGCAGGTCGATCAGCCCCTCGCGCACCGCCCGGTAGAGCACCGCGGCCACCAGGGTGGCCTGGTCGAGCTTCAGCTCACCGAGGATGTCGGCCATCTCCAGACCCATGCGAAAGCTGGAGCCATCGGCCAGCCAGCGACGGTGGGGCCGGTCGGACTCGCGCTCCAGGCGCTCGGCCAGCAGGCAGGCCTCGCGCAGCTGGGCCGGGTCGCGCAGCTTGACGTCTTCCTGCAGGCGCTCGATCCAGCGCTCGATGTCGACGCGCCCCGTGTCGGTCAGCGGCTGGTCCTCACGGACTTTAACCATCGGGCGTAGCTCCTTGCGGCTGCCGTTCTGCAGACGGGTGCTCGAACAGCAGCATCGATTCCAGGTGTGAGGTATGCACGAACATGTCGGCCACCGCGAGTCGCGTCAGCCGATAACCGCCATGCACAAGGCGTGCCGCATCCCGCGCCAGGGTGGCCGGATCGCAGGAGACATAGAGCACTCGCGGCACGGGGGCGGCTACCAGCGCCCCGCAGACGGCATCGGCGCCATCCCGCGGCGGGTCCAGCAGCAGGGCGTCCGGCGCGGCCTCGGCCAGCAGGGGCTGCACCGCCACGGCATCGTTGAGGTCGGCCTGGCGGGCAGTCACCGACAGGGCCCGCGCCGACGCATTGAGGCGGACGTTGTCGGCCAGCCGCTCGACCATGGCCGGGCTGCCCTCCACCGCCGTCACCCGGGCCCCGGCGGAGGCCAGCGGCAGGCTGAAGTTGCCGACGCCGGCGAACAGGTCCAGCAGCGACACGCCGTCAAGCCCCTCGAGCCAGGCCAGGGCGGTGGCCACCATCTGCCGGTTCACCTCGGCGTTGGCCTGCAGGAAATCCCCCGGGGCGAAGCCCAGGGTCAGCTCTCCCACGCCGCCCGCTGCGCCAGGGGCCGCTGGCACGCGACAGCTCAGCGCCGGCGCCGGGGTCAGCCAGGTCAGCGCCGGCGACTCGCGCCCCGCCAGCCAGGCCAGGTGCAGGCCATGCTCGGCGGCGAAGGCCTGCCAGGCCTCGCGGTCCTGGGCATGCTCCTTGAGCTGGCGAACCACCAGCGCCGGCCCCTGGTCGCTGTCGAGCAGCTCCAGATGCCCCACCTGGCGCGGCGCCGAGAGCGACGCCACCTGCTGGTGCAGGGGCGCCAGCAGGGCGTCGAGGACAGGCACCAGGATGGTGCAGTGGTCGATGTCCACCAGGCGATGGCTGTGGCGAGCGCGGAAGCCGAGGTGCACCTGCCCCTCGGCGTCGACCTTGACCCCGAGCCGGGCGCGGCGGCGATAGCCGCTGGCCTCCCCGGCCAGCAGCTCCGGCGCGGCGGGCGCCTCGATGCCCTGGCGGGCCAGCAGGTCGAGAAGCACCGCCTGCTTGTGGCGACGCTGGGCAGGCACGGCCAGGTGCTGGAGGTCACAGCCGCCGCAGCGGCCGAAGTGGGCACAGGGAGGCGCGACCCGGTCGGACGAGGCCTCGAGCACCTTGCGCACATGGGCCTCATCGAAGCGCTTGCGGGTGCGGTGCACCGCCGCCTCGACCCGCTCTCCGGGCAGCGCCCCCTCGACGAACAGCGCCTTGCCGGCGGCGTCATGAGCCAGCCCGCGGCCGTCGTGGGCCAGGCGCTCGATGGTCACCCCCGGGGACGGCTCCTCGCTGCCCGCGTGCTCACCGGGAATACCCCGGGGCGCCTGGCGCCCCTGCAGGCCCGAGACCCCAGACCGTTCACGGCGCGGCCGCCGCTTGCCCAGCATCGCCATCTCAGGCCTCCGGGGCGAACAGGCCGGTGGAAAGGTAGCGGTCGCCGCGGTCGCAGACGATGAACACGATTACCGCGTTCTCCACCTCCTCGGCGACGCGCAGGGCGCCGGCCAGGGCACCGCCGGAGCTGACCCCGGCCAGGATGCCCTCCTCCCGGGCCAGGCGGCGCATGTGCGCCTCCGCCTCGTGCTGGCCGATGTCCAGCACCCGGTCGACCCGGCTGGCGTTGAAGATGCTCGGCAGGTACTCCGCCGGCCAGCGGCGAATGCCGGCGATGCTGGCCCCGTCCTCGGGCTGCAGGCCGATGATCTGCACCTCGGGGTTGCGCTCCTTGAGCGCCTGGGAGACCCCCATGATGGTGCCGGTGGTGCCCATGGAGCTGATGAAGTGAGTCACCGTGCCGGCGGTCTGCTCCCAGATCTCGGGGCCGGTGCCTCGATAGTGGGCCAGGGGGTTGTCAGGGTTGGCGAACTGGTCCAGGCGTTTGCCCTCGCCGCGGGCCAGCATCGCCTCGGCCAGGTCGCGGGCCTCCTCCATGCCGCCCGCCTTGCTGACGGTGATCAGCTCGGCGCCGAAGGCCGCCATGGCCTGCTTACGCTCCTCGGAGGCGTTCTCGGGCATGATCAGCACCATGCGATAGCCCTTGATGGCGGCCGCCATGGCCAGCGCGATGCCGGTATTGCCCGAGGTCGCTTCCACCAGGGTGTCGCCGGGGCGGATCTCGCCGCGCGCCTCGGCCTGCTCGAGCATGGAGAGGGCCGGGCGATCCTTCACCGAGCCGGCGGGATTGTTGCCCTCCAGCTTGGCCAGCAGGATGTTGTTGTTGCGGCGGCCGGCGGTGATGCGCTTGAGGCGGACCAGGGGCGTGTTGCCGACGACCTCCTCGAGGGTGGGAAAATGCATGCAACCTTCCTTGTGGAAACGGGTTTTCAGCCATTATATCCCTGCCACCCCGGGGTGGACAGGCATCCCCCGCGGCTGTGTCATACTGGGGGCTGCCACCTGCAGAGAGCCTGTCGATGTCGATGTCCCTGAAGTTCCGCCTGCTGATGACCGGCCTGGTCGTCCCCTGGCTGTTGATGCTGCTGATTGCCGCCACGACCCTGTCGCTGCACCGCTCGCACCACGACGAGCTGCTGCGGGCTCGTCTCGATCACGCCGTCGACCTGCTCGCGCCCCAGCTGGGCAGCGCCGATGATGCCCTCCAGCGGGAGGCCACGGCGGCGCGGCTGCTGGAACTCGACGAGGTTCGCGCACTCGGCATCATCGATGCCCGAGGCGAGACGCTGCTTCAGCTGGGCCGGCTGCGCTCGCCGCCCGGCCTGCCGCGCGACGGCCACCGGCACCTCGAACAGCAGGCCACCGAATGGCGACTGCAGGCGCCGCTGTCCGGGACCGAACCAACCTGGCTGGTGCTCGACGTGGATGCCAGCCGACTGCTGCTCGGCCACTATCGCCAGATCGGCCTGACGGCCCTGCTGCTGGGGATTGCCGCCCTGCTGCTGGGGGGGCTGACCTTCGCCACCCACCGGCGTCTCTCCCCTCCCCTGCAAGCCGTGGATGAGGCCCTCTCCCGACTGGCCCAGGGCGAGAGCCCCCCCGAGCTTGCCCCCTCGCCCGGCGAGCTGGCCGGCCTGACCGAACGGGTCAACGCCCTGGCCAGCCACCTTGCCCGGGCGGGCCTGGAGACGCAGCGCCAGATCGAGCAGGCCACCGCCGAGCTCGAGGAGTCCATGGAGACCATCGAGGTCCAGAGCATCGAACTGGACATCGCCCACCGCCGCGCCGTGGAGGCCAACCGCATCAAGTCGGAATTCCTGGCCAACATGAGCCACGAGATCCGCACCCCGCTGAACGGCATCATCGGCTTCTGCCGCCTGCTTGACCGCTCGCGGCTGGAGCCCCGTCAGCGCGAGTGGCTGGAGCACGTCCAGCGCGCCTCCAGCAACCTGCTGATGCTGGTCAACGACGTGCTCGACTTCTCCAAGCTCGAGGCCGGGCGCCTGGAACTCGAGCGGCTGCCGCTGGACATGGTCGCCCTGGTGGACGAGGTGCTGGGCCTGCAGGCACCGCTGGCCCACCAGAAGGAGCTGCAGCTGCTGGGCCTGGTGTATGACGATGTGCCCAGCGTGCTCACCGGCGACCCGATGCGCATCCAGCAGGTGCTCACCAACCTGGTGCACAACGCGGTGAAGTTCACCCGGCAGGGCGAGGTGGTGGTGCGGGTGATGGTGGAGCAGGCCGACCCCGGCCGGGTCATCCTGCGGATCAGCGTCACCGACACCGGCATCGGCCTCTCCGCGGAGCGTCAGCGCCGCCTGTTCCAGGCCTTCCAGCAGGCCGAGCCCAGCCACTCCCGGGAGTTCGGCGGCAGCGGGCTGGGGCTGACCATCTGCCGCCAGCTGGTGGAGCAGATGGGCGGCGAGATCGGCGTGGAGAGCGAGCCCGGCCAGGGCGCCACCTTCTCCTTCACCCTGCCGCTGGAAGGCAGCGACCTCAGCGAGCGGCCACCCGAGCTGCAGCTGGACGGGCAGAGGGTCCTGATCGAGGAGCCCCACCCCGCCACTCGCCGCGCCCTGCGCCATCTCTTTTCCCGCTGGGGCGCCCAACCGCTGGACGACACGACCCCACCACCCCAGAACGCGTCCCCGGCCCTGCTGGTCGCCAGCCTGCCCCACACGCCGCTGACCCCGGATGAGGCGTCGGCCTGGCAGCACCGACTGGCCGAGCTGGGCTGCCCGACGCTGCTGCTGGCCAATGCCAGCCCGCTCGACCTGCCCAGCCTGCCGCTGCCCCACGGCGGCGAGATCCTTGCCAAGCCGGTGGCCAGGGCTACCCTGGCTAACGCCGTGGCGGGCTTCCTGGACGCAGGCGAGGGTTCGACACAGGCCGCCCCGCGGGGGCTGCCGCCCCCCTCTGTGCTGCGCCTGCTGGCGGTGGATGACACCGAGTCGAATCGTCTGCTGCTGCGTGAGCTGGTGGCAGGCCCCGGCATCGAGGTCAGCCTGGCCGCCAGCGGCGAGGAGGCCCTGGCCCTGGCACGAAAGCACCCCTTCGACCTGGTGCTGATGGATATCCGCATGCCCGGCATGGACGGCGTGGCCGCCACTCGGGCGCTGCGCCGCCTGGGCGGCCCCTGGCGCACCACCCCGGTGGTGGCGGTCACCGCCCACGTGCTGGAGGAGGAGCGCCGCCGGCTGCTGGCCAGCGGGCTGGATGATGTGCTGGTGAAGCCGGTGGACGCCGGAGAGCTGCGCAGCGCCCTGCGCCGGCATCTGGATGTCACGCTGCCGGAGGGCGACGAGGCCGCCTCGCCAGCGCGGGAGGAGGCGCCCGTGCTGATCGCCGATGACGGCGAGCTGCCCACGGTGGACCTGGAGCTCGGCGCACGGCTGGCGGGGGGGCGGGTGGCGCTTGCCAGGGAGCTGCTGGAGCGCCTGGCGGAGGGACTCGACGACAATGAGGCCGCCCTGCGCCGCGCCCTGGACGAGGGCGACGATGAGGCGCTGCTGGACGGCATCCACGCCCTCAACGGGGCCTGCCGCTACTGCGGGGCCCCGCGGCTGGGGCTGATCGCCGAGTCCCTGGAGACCCGGCTGCGCACCCGTGGCCGGGAGGCGGTGATACCACTGATGGACGACCTCTTCGCCGCCATGGCGGACCTGCGCGCCTGGGCGAAGCCGCAGGCCAGACCCGACGACAGCTAACCTTCCAGGACCACGAAGGCGATCGCCAGGGCCTCCTCGTCGCTGATCGACAGGTGGGTCGCCCGCACCCCGGCGGCCAGCGCCATCTCGTGGGCCTTGCCCGACAGCAGCAGTGAGGGCCGGCCTAGGGCATCGTTGGTGACCTGGATCTCGGTCCAGCGCATGCCCAGCCGCAGGCCGGTCCCCAGCGCCTTGACGAAGGCCTCCTTGGCGGCGAAGCGCTTGGCCAGGAAGGCCGCCGGCGCCGGATGGCCCGCCAGGCGCTCGCGCTCCAGCTCGCCCAGCAGCCGCAGCGCCAGACGCTCGCCGTGCCGCGCCTGCGCCCGCTCGAAGCGCTCGACCCTGGCGATATCGGTGCCGATGCCGAGGATCATGGCTCAGTGCTGATGATCGTGGTGAGGGTCATGGTCGTGCTCCTCCAGCGAGGCCACGAAGCCCGCCTCCTGGCCGGCGATGGCCAGGCGCTTCATCTCGGCCACCGCCTCCTTGAGCCCGACGAAGAGCGCACGGGCGATGATCGCATGGCCGATGTTGAGCTCGTGCAGGCCGGGAATGGCGGCGATGGCCTCCACGTTATGGTAGTTCAGGCCGTGGCCGGCGTTGACGGTGAGCCCCAGCTCCAGCGCCATCTCCACGGCCGCCGCGAGCCGCGCATGCTCCTTGACCGCCGCCTCGCCGGTCACCTCGGCATAGGCGCCGGTGTGCAGCTCGATCACCGGGGCGCCGGCCCGGGCGGCGGCCTCGATCTGTGACGGCTCGGGGTCGATGAACAGCGACACCTCGCAGCCGGCCGCGGCCAGGCGCTGGCAGGCGGCCTGGATCGCCGCCGCAGCCCCCCCCCACCACGTCCAGGCCGCCCTCAGTGGTCAGCTCCTCGCGCTTTTCGGGCACCAGGCAGACGTGGGCCGGGCGGACCTCCTCGGCCAGGCGGATCATCGCCTCGGTGACCGCCATCTCCAGGTTCATGCGGGTGTTGAGCACCTCGGCCAGCAGGCGCACATCGCGCTCCTGGATGTGCCGGCGATCCTCACGCAGATGCACGGTGATGCCATCGGCGCCGGCCTCCTCGGCCAGCAGCGCCGCCTGGACCGGGTCGGGGTAGCGGGTACCGCGGGCCTGACGCAGGGTAGCGATATGGTCGATATTGACGCCGAGCAGGAGTCGGGGGGGATGCATGGCACGATCCTTGAATAGGCGGGAAGTCAGGAGGTGTTCAGTGTGACCCAGCCCGGCGGCGCTGGGCAAGCTGGGCCATCAGCTCCCGGGAGCGCAAGGGGCGTGCGCCCAGCAGCGGCGCCAGCGCCGCCCGGGTGACCGCCTTGGCGGGGCCCGCGAGCCCCGGGGCGTCCCAGTCCCCGGCCGCCAGCAGGCGCAGGGTACGCCCATCCAGGCCCGGCTTGCCGGGGCGAAAGGCACGGCTGGCCGCATCCAGCACATAGCGCGACTGGGGGTCCAGTTCGCCGCCGTCCGGGGTGGTGAAACGCGGCAGGGCGTCCAAGGCCTCGAGCAGCGCCACCTCGAGGCGACGCAGGCCCGCGGCGCGGGCATCCGGCCTGGGCAGGGCCTCGAGCAGCGCCGTGTAGAAGGCGAACACCTCGGCCACCGGCAGCTCCACCGGCAGGGTGCGGGTGAGCAGCTCGTTGGCGTAGAGCCCGCAGAGCAACCCCTCGCCAGCCAGCAGCGCCGCGGACCCGCGGCTCTCGATCAGGCGCAGGCGCTTGAGCTCGCCCCCCCCCGTCCAGGTGAGGTAGAGCGGCGCGAAGGGCTGCAGGCGCCCCCGGGAGCGCGAACCGGGGCGCTGCACCCCCTGGGCCACCGCTCGCACCCGCCCGTGGTGCAGGGTCAGCAGCTCCACCAGGGCGCTGGTCTCCCGGTAAGGGCGCCGGTGCAGCAGAAAGGCCGGTTCAGGCGTCATGGCGCCTCAGTCGAGGTTGTAGCCCAGGCTCTTCAGCGCCCGCTCGTCGTCAGACCAGCCGCGCTTCACCTTGACCCAGAGGTTGAGCATCACCTTGGCACCGAAGGCGCGCTCCATGTCGAGGCGCGCCTCGCGGCCGATGCTCTTGATGCGCTCGCCGTTCTCGCCGATCAGGATCTTCTTCTGCCCCTGGCGCTCCACCAGGATCAGGGCACTGATATGCACCACCCGCCCCTCGTCGCGGAACTCCTCGATCTCCACGGTCATCTGGTAGGGCAGCTCGTCGCCGAGCTGGCGCATCACCTTCTCGCGTACCAGCTCCGCCGCCAGGAAGCGCTGGCTCTTGTCGGTGACCTGATCCTCGGGGAAGAAATGCACGCTCTCGGGCAGGTGCCTGGCCACCTCGGCCTCAAGCTCCGGCACGTTGGTGCCGTGCTTGGCGGAGATCGGCACGATGGCGGCGAAGTCGCGCCGGGCGCCGACCTCCTCGAGCCAGGGCAGCAGGCTCGCCTTGTCCTGCAGCCGGTCGACCTTGTTGACCGCGAGGATCACCGGCGCCGTGACGTGCTCGAGGCGCTGCAGCACGATCTGGTCCTCGTCGCTCCAGCGGGTGCGGTCGATGATGAACACCACGCAGTCCACATCGCGCAGGGCCTGGGTCGCCGCCTGGTTCATGAAGCGGTTGATCGCCTTGTTGCGATCCTTGGCCATGATATGGATGCCGGGGGTATCGACGTAGATGAACTGCGCCTCCCCTTCGGTCTTGATCCCCATCACCTGGTGGCGGGTGGTCTGGGGACGCCGCGAGGTGATCGAGATCTTCTGGCCGAGGATCCGGTTCATCAGCGTCGACTTGCCGACGTTGGGGCGACCGACGATGGCCACGAAGCCGCAGGTCTGGGTCATGGTCGTGCTCCCTGTGCGTTGGCCCTGACGGGTTCCAGCAGGGCCAGGGCCTTCTCGGCGGCCTGCTGCTCGGCGTGGCGCCGACTGGCCCCCTCGCCGGAGGTGTGCTGATCGAGCATCTCCACGTGGCACTCCACGGTGAAGGTCTGGGCGTGGGCCTCGCCCTCCACGTTGACCACCTCGTAGCGGGGCAGCGGCACCTGGCGGGACTGCAGGAACTCCTGCAGGCGCGTCTTGGGATCCTTCTGGGTATCCTGCAGGCTGGTGCTCTCCAGCCGCGGTGCATACCAGGAGAGCACGCGACCGCGCACCGCCTCCATGCCGGCATCCAGGTAGATGGCGCCGATCACCGCCTCCACGGCATCGGCCAGGAT
This sequence comes from Halomonas alkalicola, assembly GCF_030704205.1. Classification (NCBI taxonomy): domain Bacteria; kingdom Pseudomonadati; phylum Pseudomonadota; class Gammaproteobacteria; order Oceanospirillales; family Halomonadaceae; genus Halomonas; species Halomonas alkalicola. Next base: position 730,912 of record NZ_CP131913.1, read on the forward strand.
CGACTCGCGGCGATGGCCGCCGCTCTTCATCTCGCCGGAGCCGAGACGCAGGTGCTCGCCGAAGCCCATCTCGCGGGCCAGCTCGGCCAGGGTCTGGCCCTTGACCAGGCGCGCACGCAGGCGCGAGAGCTGCCCTTCGCGGGCGTCCGGGAAGCGCCGGAACAGCGCCTCAGCGATCACGAAGTTGACAATGGAATCGCCGAGGAACTCGAGGCGTTCGTTGTTCTGCCCGCCGACGCTGCGGTGGGTCATGGCCAGTTCCAGCAGGGCGGGATCCCTGAAGGCGTGGCCGAGGCGTCGGCTGAAGGCGTTGAGGGAGTTGCTCACGGATATCCTGTTGTCTGATGTCTTGTCGGCGTCGAGGCGGCCCGCGCACGACGGCCCTTGCCGCCGGTGGCATGGAGGCTCACTGGATGCGTCGTACGCTGCTGAAGCTGGGCAGGCCGCCGTCCCAGTGCATCCATACCGCAAACGCCCGGCCGACGATGTTCTCCTCCGGCACGAAGCCCCAGTAGCGGCTGTCGTTGGAGTGGTCGCGGTTATCGCCCAGGGTGAAGTAGTGGCCTTCCGGCACCACCAGCTCACGCATCTGCGGGCCCGGGTCTCGGGGGTTATTGTAGATCCGGTGTTCGACACCGCCCAGCCGCTCGGCCAGCAACAGCTCGCCCGGCGCGCCGGCGGGGCCCTCCTCCAGCAGCCGCTTGGGCACCGGCTCGCCGTTCACGTAGAGCTGCTTGCCCTCGTAGCGCACCGTATCGCCCGGCAGGCCGACGACCCGCTTGATGAAGTTCACCGCCGGCTCGTTGGGGAAGCGAAACACCATGACGTCGCCGCGCGCCGGCTCGTTGAACTCGACGATGCGGGTGTGCACCACCGGCAGGCGCAGGCCGTAGGTGAACTTGTTGACCAGGATGAAATCGCCCACCTCCAGGGTCGGGCGCATGGAGCCCGAGGGGATCTGGAAGGGCTCCACCACGAAGCTGCGCAGCACCAGCACCACCAGCAGCACCGGGAAGAAGGAGCGCGAGTAGTCCACCGGCCAGGGCTCCTTGAGCACCTTCTCGCGGGCGACGGGGTCGAGTCCCTCGGTGGTGCCGGCCTCGGCGTTGGCCGCAGCGCGACGACGGGCGGGGCGCCACCAGGCGAGATCAAGCAGCCAGATCAGGCCGGTGATGGCCACGGCCACCACCAGCAGCAGGGAGAAATCCATGGGGGTATGCGTTCCTAGCGGTTGAAATCAGTCATTGACCTTGAGCACGGCGAGGAAGGCGTCCTGGGGAATCTCCACCCGGCCGACCTGCTTCATGCGCTTCTTGCCCGCCTTCTGCTTCTCGAGCAGCTTCTTCTTGCGGCTGACGTCGCCACCGTAGCACTTCGCGGTGACGTTTTTGCGCAGCGCCTTGACCGTGGAGCGGGCCACCACCTGGCCACCGATGGCCGCCTGGATCGCCACGTCGAACATCTGGCGCGGAATCAGCTCCTTCATCTTCTCGACCAGCAGCCGGCCACGGCCGTGGGCGTGGTCGCGGTGGATGATCACCGCCAGGGCGTCGACCTTGTCGCCATTGATCAGCACGTCCAGGCGCACCAGCTTGGCCGCCTGGAAGCGCTCGAAGCCGTAGTCGAGGGAGGCATAGCCCCGGGAGATCGACTTCAGGCGATCGAAGAAGTCCATCACCACCTCGGACATCGGCAGCTCGTAGACCAGCTGGATCTGGCTGCCGAGGAACTGCATGTCCTTCTGGGTGCCGCGGCGATTCTCGCACTCGGCGATGACGTTGCCGACGAACTCCTGGGGCACCAGGATGCTGGCGCGCACGATGGGCTCGCGCATCTCCTCCACGTCGGCCATGTCGGGCAGCTTGGAGGGGTTGGAAACGTAGATGACGTCGCCGTTCTTCAGCGCCAGCTCGTAGACCACCGTGGGCGCCGTGGTCAAGAGGTCCAGGTTGTACTCGCGCTCGAGGCGCTCCTGGATGATCTCCATGTGCAGGGTGCCGAGGAAGCCGACCCGGAAGCCGAAGCCCAGGGCGTCGGAGTTCTCGGGCTCGTACTCCAGGGAGGCGTCGTTGAGCGCCAGCTTCTCCAGGGCGTCGCGGAAATCCTCGTAGTCGTCGGCACTGACCGGGAACATGCCGGCGTAGACCTGGGGCTTGACCTTCTGGAAGCCGGGCAGGCGCTCGACGTCAGGCGTCTTGGCGTGAGTGATGGTATCCCCCACCGGCGCGCCCTGGATCTCCTTGATGCCGGCCACCACGAAGCCCACCTCGCCGGCACGCAGGATCCCCGTCTCGCGGCGCAGCGGGGTGAAGATGCCCACCTCGTTGGCCTGCCAGTCGCGGCCGGTGGACTTGATGCGGATCTTCTCGCCCTTCTTCAGGGTGCCGTCGAAGATCCGCACCAGGGAGACCACGCCCAGGTAGTTGTCGAACCAGGAGTCGATGATCAGCGCCTGCAGCGGGGCGTCGGGGTCCCCCTTGGGCGGCGGAATGTCGCGCACCAGACGCTCCAGCAGGGCATCGATGCCCAGGCCGCTCTTGGCCGAGACCTGGCAGGCATCGGTGGCATCCAGCCCGATGATCTCCTCGATCTCGTGGGCGACCTTGTCGGGGTCTGCCTGGGGCAGGTCCATCTTGTTGAGCACCGGCAGCACCTCGAGCCCCTGCTCGATGGCGGTGTAGCAGTTGGCCACCGACTGCGCCTCGACGCCCTGGGCGGCGTCCACCACCAGCAGCGCCCCTTCACAGGCGTAGAGAGAGCGCGAGACCTCGTAGGAGAAGTCCACGTGCCCCGGGGTATCGATGAAGTTGAGCTGGTAGGTGTTGCCGTCCTGGGCGTGGTAGTCCAGGGTCACCGACTGGGCCTTGATGGTGATGCCGCGCTCGCGCTCGAGGTCCATGGAGTCGAGTACCTGCTCCTTCAGCTCGCGCTCGGACAGCCCGCCACAGCTCTGGATCAGACGGTCGGCCAGGGTCGACTTGCCGTGGTCGATGTGGGCGATGATCGAGAAGTTCCGTATATGACTGATTTTGCTACGGTTTTCGCTGTTAGACATGCATCAGAATCCGGTTCATGTACGCACCCATGTACAACGCTGGGCAGGGTCCCGAGCGAGCGCGAGAATCTAGGTTGGGCGTATTGTACAGCGAGAAAGGGCGGGTTGTCGTCAGAGGCTGGCTTGGCCGACGCTCTTCGATTAAACGACGATCAGGGGGTTGCCAAGGTCTCGAGCAGGGCGCAGCCAGGTGGACTTGGTGAGCAGTCAGTGGAGGAGGCCGTCGAGACCCAAAGCGAAGGTGGTCAGAATGCCGTCAGAGGCTGGCCATAACGCCAGCGGCCGACATCTCTGCCGGCCGCTGGGTGCTGTTTCAAGCTAGATAAGTGGTAGGCAATGAGGAGCCACCAGCAGTTCGCCTAGCCACAATGAGTCAGATCATCCAGCATCTCTGGTACATGCCGCCGGGGCCAAATTATCAAAATCGTCTTCAGCAATTCCGCTAATTGAACAACTCCAAGCACCAGGATTACCGGTAGCATTGTCAGCATTTCTTGTCAATTCCACAGCAACATTATTCAACCTGGAAGAGACATCGCCATTCAACACCCCAGCAATTGTAGCCGACCCATCAGCGTTAGCTTTCAGCAATGGATTGTCAACAGCAGGATCCTGCGTAGAATCTTCCCCTGCGGGGATCTCAGTAAACATATTTGAACCAGTCCAACCTATGTCATTCACAGTCAGATCACCTGCTTGAGCTTCAGTTAGGCCTCTTGTGAGCCTGTCCTCTAATCCCGTACGAAGACTAGAGAGTTCACTGTAAGCTCGAGTAAGCTGAGATTTGGCCACGTAATCTTGGTAGCGCGGAATTGCAACCGCTGCCAAAACACCGATAATCGCCACCACGATCATCAGTTCGATCAGGGTAAAACCGCCCTGCTCCCTGTTGCGCTGCGTCTTTCTGTTCAACTCGTTCATCTCTTTTACCGTGCTCATGGCTGTGCCCCTTGAATTCGTGTCCGCCCCGGCAGTGGTCTGCCCCCTGCGGATGTGCCCAAGCCAGGCAGTCGAGCGCTGCCGCGCTGCCTGCTCTCCACGGAACCGCATCGGGTGCGGCTCCTGCCAGTTACTCTAAGTTACGGTTTGTAATTCTGCAAGGCCGAGCTCACCTTGTGTGAGCTATTTTTTACGGTCTTCGCTCACGGCGTGTCGCAGCGCTCGGCACGCGGCATCTACCGGCGGCGAGTCGCCATAGCATGGGCACGGCCACCGACTCATCGCCCGGCTTGAGCTAGGCTGCCTCCCCTCCGCGGCCTTGCCGGCTTTGTTAAGCGCCGAGATGCGCTACCATCGGGGCCAGCAGCCACAGCTTGCAGCCAAGCCCCACAGCCCAGGAGAGCCCGAACGCGATGCCAGCCCAAAAGCACCAGTACCTCCTTCGCGGCGAGATCACCGCCACCGCGCCCCTCTCCGTCACCTATGTGGGCCTGGATGGCAGGCTGCCCCGCACCCCGCACGGGGAGGTGTTTCTCAACAGTGGCACCCTGCGCGGTCCGCTGCGCAAGGCCGCGCTGCGGGTCGCGAAGGAGCAGGTGAACGAGGCGTTGAGCCTCCAGACGCTCTATATGCTCGGGGAAGGCGTGGACACCACCCGCGAGGTGAACAACGAGGCGGGCAAATACTACGACCCTGCCGCCGAGCAGCGCCTGCGCGAGACCAACCTGATCCTCGACATGTTCGGCCGCTGGCGGCTGGCCGGGCAGCTCAGCGTGAGCCCGCTGCGCACCGCTGCCGGCAATGTGATGCAGGCGGGCCAGGGCACCCGCCATGACCAGTTCGAGCGCGACCCCTCGCTGGTGGAGTGGCTCTCCGAGGAGGACCAGGCGGCACTCCGCGACATGATAGCCAGCGCCTCGGCGTCGATGGCGGATATCGCCCCCCTCCAGGCCGAGATCAAGCAGCTCAAGGCCCAGTACCGCAAGACGGACGACCGTGAGCAGAAGAGCCAGCTGTGGAAGCAGGTCGAACGCCTTGAAGCCGAGATCAAGGAACTGCGCGAGAATCGCAAGGGCGCCGAGAACTCGATCAAGCACCCCATCGAGGGGTATGAAGCGATCGCGCCGGGCAGCACCCTCTCCTCCACCCTGAAGCTGCGCAACGTGTCTGAGGCGTCGCTCGGCCTGCTACTGGAGACCCTGATCGTCTTCTCTCGCCATCCGGTGATCGGCGGGCACCAGGGGGCCGGCGGCACCCTCGAGGCGCGCTGGACGGTCTATCGCCGCGACGCCGGCAGCCTGCAGGCCGAGGAGATCGGCGAGGTCGCGCTGGACGAGCTGGGCATCCAGCTGATTGGTGATGCCCTGGAAGCAGCCCGAGAGGCATTCCGGGCCGCAATCCCGACCCAGGATCTCTCGTGCTACCTGCTGGAGCAGGCGATGCAGAAAGCGCCGCGGGGCCGGTAAGCATGGCCGGCGATACCTTCTGCCTGCGGCTCAAGCTGCACACGCCGCTGATCCTGCCCCGCGCCGCACCCCGGCTCGATGTGCTGCTAGCCGAGGCCGTGCGCAACCTGCGCCTGGACTGGGACACCCCGATCCAGGCCAGTGACATTCCGCTGGCGTGGGATGCCGAACTGCGCGGCCTTCGAGGCTCACAGCTTGTGTTTGGCACAACGCCTCAGTCAGGGCTGGTGGCCGAAAGCGTGCCCTTCCCCACGGCGATCAGACGACTGCCCTTCAGCGAGGTCTCACCGCCGATCCGCAAACGCATCACGGTGGATGGAGGGCCGACCGCCCCACGCCTGAGCGAGCACCCTGCCCTGCTCGCCCCCTACGCCCTGTTCTACGGCGTCGGCGACGCCATGCGCTGCGCGGAACTGCTGACGCTGCTGAGCGGCATCGGGCGCGAGCACGCCCATGGCTGTGGCCTTTTCTCCGTGGAGAGCATCGAGAGCCTGCCGGACGATGATGGGCGTTGGCGTTGGCGGCCCTGGGCAACCGACAAGGGTCATGCGCATGCCGAGCAACCCTACCCCCCCGTGGTCGACCATCTCGCCCTGGTGCCGGGCGGTGATGACCAGCCGGTGCTGCGCCCGCCCCGCGTGCTCAAGGAGGCGCTGCACCATGGCTAAGCCCCGGACAAACCGACAGCAAAAGCCCAGCCGTAACACCAAGGGCGCCGAAAGCGCGTTGCAGGGCACCCTTCCGTTTCTCTTCGATGACCCAGCGCCTGAGACTCCACTCAGCCCGAGCGCCCACTCCCTCGGCGCCTTTCACCTGAATCCGTATGCGCTGTTTCATGCTGCGACCCACGTCGTGCGGGAGGACAACGAAGCCGGGCCGGTAACGCCCACCTCCCTCGCCTGCGGCTACTGCCAGCGCGGCTGGAACGAGGTAGAAGACCCCGACCAGGCCTTTACCTACCGGTACTCCCCGCCTACCGCCGTCGAGTACCTGTGCAGCACCTGCTACACCCCGCGCATCTCGGCACCCAACGCCCTGGGCATCGAGTCCTACCGGGGCAAGAGCCGGATACCCACCCCCGGCAAGCTGGGCATGCTGGCAGGCTCGGGCGGCATCGTGACCCATGAGGGAACGCTGCACCTCGCGCTTCCCAAGGCGTTCGTGACGAAATACGGCCCCGGCATCTATGGTCAGCGGGGGCAGATCCATGAAATCGGCCCCGGGGTAAGGCCGCTGGATATCCTGCTGGAGCTGATCTACGGCGATCAGATCGAGGTCGAGCGAGGCTTTCTCTACATCGACCTGTGGGGACGCAAGCCCGACGCCCTGATGCAGGGCCTGAGCCTGACCCACTCGCTCTCGGAGCTGTGGTGCAACAGCGAGAAGGGGCCGTTCGCCCGGGACCTGCTGGCCCATGCCGCTACCGCCCGGGAGCTGTGCCGGCAGGGCATCGCCGACCAGGGGCTCAAGCCGAGCTTCTGGACGCCCATCCGCCAGGCCGCCCAGGGGGCACCGCTGGAATCGCTCTCCGACGACATGGCGACCTGGCTCAAGAAGGTGCCGGACCCCCAGGCGCTGCTGGGCGCCCTGCCCATCAACCCCCACGACCGCCTGGAACTGCCCGCCATGATGCGCTCCCTCATCCCGAGAATCAGCGCTGATCCGGCGTTTCTGGAGGAGGCCCCGTGATCGTTCATTACCATGAGGCTATGGCCATGGTGCCCCAGGCCACGCCCACCCGGGGCCACCTGAGCCTGGACGATCACCACAGGACCGCCTGGCGGCTCTTCAGCCAGGGTGCCACTGAGCTTCAGGACGGCGACCCACGCCCCTTCCTGTTTCGCGTGCAGCCGCACCCCAGCCTGCCCATGGATGTCTACCTGATTCGCTCCCCTATGGCGTTCGACGGGGCCAAGGCCAGATCTTCGCTACGCAGCGTGGACCTGAGCGAGGGTGCGGAGCTGACGCTCTCCTGGCTACACCTGCCCTCCCGCAGCCGGCTGCTGGCCTCGCCCCAGCAGGGCCGCGCCGCCGGCAAGCCCCGGGGCCAGCGTTACCAGCCCGGTATCGAAGAGTGGCCAGAGAATTGCCGCGACAAGATACACCGCCACGGCTGGGCGGCATGCGGAGAGATCGCGGTGCATCGGCATGGCGTCTTCCGCCTGCCGGGCAAAGGGGAGCGCCTGATCGGCGTGGCCCACTGCCAGGCGCGGCTGCGCGTCACCGACCCGATGCTGGCCGCCGAGGCGTGGCTCAAGGGAGTCTCACGCAAGCGCGGCTATGGCCTGGGGCTCCTGATGCCGGTGACGCATGGCGGTGACGCATGACCAGCACCCGGACGGCAAACCGCGTGCAGGCGTTTCTCGCCGAGCGGCTACCCCAGAGGGCCGGCTACCAGGCCAACCCGGTGCAGATGGCCTATGCCGGCTCCATGACCGGCGCCCTGGCCCAGCCCGGCAAGCTGCACTTCATCGAGGGGGATACCGGCATCGGCAAGTCGCTGGCCTACTCGCTGGCGTTGGCGGACTGGGTGGCCCGTGGCAAGAGAAAACACAAGGACAAGGGCCGAAACCAGGACATCGGCCGACGCGCCATCGTCGCCACCCACACCCGGGCGCTGCAGCGCCAGTTGCTGGACCCCGAACATCTCGAGCTGATCGCCGAGTACCTGGCTCTGGAGGGCCTGCCTTCACTGAGGGTGGGCCTGCGTATGGGGCGCGGCAACTATGTCTCCCCCGAACGCCTGGCAAGGTCGCTGGGCGCGCCGGAGCTGGCCACGGTCGCCAAGGACCGCTCTCGGCGGGACGAGGAGCGCACGCTGGCCCAGTGGGCCCTGGAGACGCCCGGCTGCCTGCTCGACCTGGAGACGGACGCCCTGCCCGAAGGCGTCACCCTGGCCGATATCTGCCTGCTGCCCCAGGAACCACTACCCCGAGCCCTTGAAGAGCACTTTCAGGCCACCCAGTCCCACGACATCCTGATCATCAACCACGCCCTGCTGGCTCTGGATCTGGTCACCGAGGGGAGCATCACCGGTGCCCAGACGCCCTATGCGCTGCTGCTGGATGAGGCCGGCCGCTTCCCGGACGCCGCCGAATCGATTCTGTCTGAGCAGCTGTCGCTGCGGGCCAGCCACGCGCTGCTGGACCAGTTGGGGATACGGGCAGCACACGCGTGGCAGGAGCTGCTGAACGGCTGGACGACGCCGTCCCATGCCGGGCGGGCATTGCCGCTCTCCGCTCCACAACGTGAGCAGCTGGTGGCGGCCTTCCAGACGCTGCGCCGTGCCAAGCCCAATCTGGACGCCGTGAGTAGTACCCTCGCTGCGGAGTGGCACCGGCTCATGGCGCAGGCCGACCTGATGACCATGCGCCTGAAGGACTCCCCCGACAGCCCCCTGTTGGTATCGCACTCCCCCGTCATAGGGCTGCCCAGCCTCGTGGCTCAGGAGCCCGCCGCCGGGCGGTGCCTCAAGTCAGGCGCCGCTTCACGCTGCACCATCCTGACCTCGGCCACGCTCTCCGATATGCAGCACGCCCTGGGAGAAGCCCCCAGCTTCGACTATCTGCGGGGCCGCCTGCAGTTGGGCACGGCGGACACCCGCCTGGGCCTCAAGGCGAGCCACCCCGCCCTGCGCTTCGGCAGGATGCGCTTCACCTTGCCGGACGACATGCCCCCGCCACTGTGGCAGCCGGAGGCGGGGCGCTATGCGCTCTCCCCAACCTTCTGCGCCATAGCCACTCGGCGCATCCGCTCGCTCTCGGGCCGCGTCCTGGTGCTGGCCAACGCCTACTCGGACGTGGAGGCAATCCGCCATGCCTGGCCAGAAGAAGACGCAAGGCTTACGACCCACGCCCCCGGCGCGAACCTCAACCAGATCGCCGAGGCGCTGGACGAGGACGCCGTGCTGGTGACCCCTTCAGGATGGGAGGGGCTGTCGCCGACTCGCGGTGACCGGGCCTTCTGGGATCACCTGGTCATCCTGCGCCTGCCCCACCCCACGCCGGACCCCGTGCTCCAGGCCCTGCTGGAACAGCAGTTCATGCGCCGCGGCAGTCGTTCACGGGAGGAAGCCAGCAAACTGGCCCGGCAGATCCTGCTCAAGCAAGGCGGCATACGGGCGACCCACAAGCTGCGCCAGGGCCTCGGGCGCGGAATTCGCCACCCCGATGACGACGTACATGTGGTTATCCTCGACCCACGCTTCCCCTCGCCCAGGGGAGCACCCGCCGGCGAGGGGCTGCGACAGCACGCCCAGTCACTCGGCGCGATACCGCCTCGCTTCCTGAAGGATTACCGCGAAGCCCAGACCACCTGGCCGGGTGAAGCGGCAACTAGCGGCAGGAGCGATCAAAAGCCCATGCCTGATACCGCATGGGGGACGTTCTTTTGACCTGATGAGGCCGGACCCACGGTGCAATCTGAGGTATCATCGAACCGTCCCTGCAGCAGGACTCCCGCAGACGCGGGGATGAACGGCACGGACAGGGTGGTTTCACCCTTATCGAGTGTTTTCCCCGCAGATGCGGGGATGATAGCAGCACAAAGAGCACTCATAGCCCGATCCATCGGGTCGGGCTGCGCTCTGCTGTGGTACCAAAAAAACAGACAGTGCCATAAAGGGCAGCCACCAGGGCTGCCCTTTTGCATTTGACGGGGTCATGGGGAAGGCCTGAACACTTCCCCAGCACTCAGGCGCTGAGGCCGTGTTGGTGGCCCGTGGCGTCAGCGTAGGTACGGGTCTGCAGCGGCAACAGTGCCTTGCGCAAGGGGCCAGTGGCATCATTCAAGCCCCAACGCTTGCTGGGGGAGTAGCGCCCCTGTACCGGCGTGTCGTCGTTTCCAAGCAGCTCCCTATGAAAGTACCGGGCGAGCTGCTGTAGATGTCGTGCGGTCTCGCGGCGGCACACTGGATACTGACTGAGCAGTTCCAGCACACAAAGCGCCCTCTGGAACTCCTCTCGTGACATCACGCCACGCAGCTGCTCCAGTTCCACCCGCGTCGGACGATAGCCGCGGTACCAGACGGCTTCAGCCAGTGCCTTCACGTCATCGACCGCCACCTCTAGCGGACGAGAGCCGACGCGATACAGCCGTTTGCGTTTGAAAGAGACCATCATGACTGACCCTCACTGTGGTGATAGTCGTCCAGCACAATGCTTAGGTTTCCCAGTATTCGAGTATGGTCGCCGACATAGTAACCGATGGCCTCACGAGCCAACCGTTCGAATTCGACGATATCGACATGAGGAAGACGAAGTAAAGATTGAATATCATGCTGATCTCGCTCACCAAATCGGCCAAGCTTGGAGATTGCCACGTCGATGGCGCTGGCTACATATACCTCCACGTTCGGAACACTGCTTTGTGTCACTAGCCGAACGACTCGGTCCTCGTAATCCTCATGCAATGGGGATAGCGTCGTATTGAAGCTGAGATCGAGCTCCAGCATCTGCGAAACACCCTCCTCATCAGAGAAGACATAGGCATCTTCACCCAGGAGGGCAATAATCTCGGATTTATCAGCATGGCCGTGAGAAGCGACCTCAGCGTCAATATCAGCACTGCCACGTGACTGCGTATGAATATGGACGGCACACCCGCCAAATACAATCACTTGGAAAACGCCATGCTCACCGCTCGCGTATACCGGCTCAAGAACATCAAAGAAGTCTACAAGGGCACGCCCCAATGCTGTATTGGGCTCGATAGCTGGGTAGCCTGTTGGCTCTATAGCCATGATGCCTCCTGTTAGCTGATCCGTAAATGCTACCACAGCACCATATGTCAAGCGCTATCGCCAGCCGCCCCTCTCCACACTATCTCCCTGCTGAGTAAAGAAAAAAGCATCACCAGCCCACCCTGCCCCTCCACGCGCCAGGTGCTGGTCAAGCGGCCAGATACAGCGAACCCGGCGGCCATGGCCGCCGGGTTCGGGTGGCGCCGTGGAAGGACTCAGTCGCCGGCCAGGCGCAGGGCCACGAACAGCGAGCGGCCATCGCGGAAGAGCCGCACCGGCACGGCACGATCGGCGGGCAGCTCGCTGACCAGCTCGACCAGCTGGGAGGCGCCGGTGACGGCCCGATGGTCGATGCTGACCAGGATGTCGCCGGGGCGGATACCGGCCGCGGCGGCGGCACCGTCGGGGTCGACCTCGCGCACCCGCACGCCGCCCTCGATGCCGATCTGTTCACGCTCGGCGCGCTCGAGCTCGCCCACCGAGATACCCAGGCGGGCCTGGCGACTCTCCTGTGGGCGGCTGGCGGTGGCCCGCTCGGCGTCGGGCCAGTCACCCACGGTGACGGTGAGCTGGCGACGCTGGCCGTCGCGCATCAGTTCGAGCTCCACCTCGCTGCCCGGCGCGGTGCGGCCGATCAGGCGCGGCAGGGTGCTGGAGTCGTGCACGCGGCTGCCGTCCACCTCGAGGATGACATCGCCGGCCTGCAGGCCATCGCGGGCGGCCGGGCCCTCGGGGTCCAGGTCGGCGATCAGCGCCCCGCTGGGGCTGTCCATGCCGAAGGATTCGGCCAGGTCCCGGGAGACCGGCTGGATCATCACCCCGAGCCAGCCGCGGCGCACCTGGCCGTCATCGCGCAGCTGGTCGGCCACGTCCATGGCGACGTTGATGGGAATGGCAAACGAGAGCCCCATGAAGCCGCCGCTGCGGGTGAAGATCTGGGAGTTGATGCCGATCACCTCGCCGTCCAGGTTGAACAGCGGGCCGCCGGAGTTGCCCGGGTTGATGGCGACATCGGTCTGGATGAAGGGCACATAGGCATCCCTGGGCAGGGTGCGGTCGATGGCGCTGATGATGCCGGCGGTCACCGAGTGGTCGAAGCCGAAGGGCGAGCCGATGGCGGCCACCCACTCGCCCACCCGAAGGGTATCGGAGTTGCCCAGCTTGAGGGTAGGCAGGTCCTCGCCGTCCACTTTGAGCAGCGCCACATCGGTGCGCTCGTCACTGCCCACCAGCTCGGCCTGGAGCTCGCGGCGATCGCTGAGGCGGACCAGGATCTCGTCGGCGCCGTCCACCACGTGGGCATTGGTGAGGATGTAGCCGTCATCGCTGATGATGAAGCCGGAGCCCAGTGACTGGCGCTCCTGGGGACGCCCGGGCGCCGGACCGCTGGGCGGCGCCGGGAAACGGTCGCCGAAGAAGTGGCGGAAGATCTCCGGCAGCTCCTGACCGCCGAAGCCCTGCAAGGGGTTGTCGCGGCTCTGCACCGTTCGCGTGGTGGAGATGTTGACGACGCCAGGAGCGGCCTCCTCCACCAGCTCGGTGAAGTCGGGCAGCCCCCGGGCCGAGGCCGACTGCCAGGCCAGCAGGGTCGCGGCGAGCAGCATCCACAGGGAAAGGGGTCGGATCATGCGCTTCATGAAGGGCTCCTGCGATGGATCGAACGACGGATATCCATGATGTCGGTTGGCGATGAGGGTCATGGCACAACAGGCAGATAGGGGCGATGGGCGGCCTTCACAAGCCCCCCATCAGGGGGCCTCCCACGCCAGGCTGTCGGCAACCCGCAGCAGCACCCGGGGCGGCAGCTCGCCCATCACGACCAGCTGGCGCGGCTCGCCACCCAGTTCGCGATGGCGCACCGCAGCGTTGGAGACGCCCAGGCGATGCAGACCCGGCGCCAGCAGCTCCACCTCGCCGATGGGCGCCACGAACAGGCTGAGGGTGGCGAGCCCATCGCTGTAGAGGCGGTGAATCACGCCTTCGCCGTGGCGGGCACTGCGGGTATCCGCCGGCTGGGGGGCGAAGCCGTCGGGCAGCCAGCCCAGCCGCCAGGGGTCTGCCGGGGCTTCGCGCAGGCGGTCGAGACGCACCTCGCCCTGATAGAGGCGGGGACGCTCCAGCGCCGTCAGCTGAAAGGTCTCAAGGGGGCGCCCGGTCTCGTCGAGCAGCGACTGCTTGAGCGTCAGGCCGGTGGCCTGATCGAGCCACAGCCGATGCCCGAAGCGGAAACTGTCCAGGGGGGCGATATCCAGGCGCAGGACGCGGCGGTTGGCGATGCGCTCCTCGCCACCGAGCTGCAGGCGATAGAGGCCGTCGACCCGCTCGGCGATCCCAGCCGGGGACGGCAGCGCCTCGCCGCCCTCCCCCGACCCACCCAGGCGACCGACGCGCCCGCGGCGTTCGAACACCATGGGCGGCCCGTCGAGGTAGCTGGCCACGCCCCGCTCGATGCCATCACGCACATCATGGCTGAGGGTCAGGGTACGCACGCCATCGTGGCCGATGCGCACGGCATGGGCATCGTAGAGGTAGCAGTGGCCCGCCCACAGGCTGCGCTCGAGCCACTGCCGGGCCGTCTCGGGGGCCTCGGCCTCGGCCAGGCTCCGGCAATCGAAGGCTTCCTCCCCGGGTCCATTGGTCTCTGCCATCGGGGCGGCCATCAGGGCGCTGCTGAACAGCAGGCCACTCAGGCAGCTCGCGGCGAGGAGGCACAGGCGTGACGCACTCATCGTCACCCCGCCTCGCTCAGCGCTGACCGAGGCCGTCGGCGCCGGAGGCGCGCAGCAGCGGCATCCAGGTATCGCCGCTGCGGTAGGCGGCCCCCTCGGCGTGGCGATCCAGGTAGGACTGCAGCAGGCGGGCCTGCTCCTCGTCGGCGAGCAGCGACTGACGCTGCCCCGGCGCCATGAACATGGGGGAGGCGTCAGCGCCGGCCCCCACGGTCATCAGCCCCTGTCCGGCGCCCTGAGGCAGCTGGAAGAGGGGCAGGTCGACCAGCGAGGGACGCGCGGCACTCTCGCCGGCCGCCAGGCTGGCGGGTGCCGGCTGAGCGGCGCTGCCGCCGGCGACACTCGGCTGAGTACCATCGGAGCCGCCGCCCCCGTAGAACTGCACGCCGGTGATGACCATCAGCGACACCGCGGCGGCGATGCCGGCGCTGCGCGCGAAGGGCAACGAGCGGCGGGCGGTGGGCGCAGCAGCCTCCATCTGGGGCGGCTGCTCGTCCTTGAGGCGTGCCATGATGCCGGCGGAGAGATCGGTGGTGACGTCGATATCGGGTTCCCGACGCATCAGGCTGCGCATCAGGTGGTAACGCCGCCACGCCTCGGCGGCGTCGGGGGAGGCCTCCAGCGCCTTGAGCACTCGGCGCAGCTCCAGCTCGTCCCCCTCGTTATCCATCAGGGCAGAAAGCGACTCCCGTGCGTTCTGACTCATTCTCAACACCCTCTACAGTGGCAGGACGCTCCGCCCTGCTCCCTCGATTTCAGCCTGGAATCGGCATTCCCGGAATGGGCCGGGAATGCCGACGCGATCTCCGCCTGGCAGGCGGATCGAACACAGCTTCTGACGTCAAAGGCGGCGGACAGTTCAGCCAATCGGCAAAAAGTGTGCACTCGCCCCTACTCCTCCACGGCCTCGCGGTTGCGCGAGGTGGTGACCAGCGGCTGGATATGCTGATCTACCGCCTCCCGGGCACGAAAGATCCGCGAACGCACCGTGCCCACCGGGCACTGCATGATGTTGGCGATATCCTCGTAGGAGAGCCCCTCGAGCTCACGCAGGGTGATCGCCGTGCGCAGGTCATCGGGCAGATTGTCGATCGCCTCGAAGACCGCCGCCTCGAGCTGGTCGCGGGCCATGGCCGCCTCCGGCGTCTCGGAATCCGCCAGGCGTCCGCTGCGGTCGACGATCTCGGCATCCACGATATCCAGGTCGCTGCCCGGCGGACGGCGCCCTCGGGAGACCAGGTGGTTCTTGGCGGTGTTGATGGCGATGCGATACATCCAGGTATAGAAGGCGCTCTCGGCGCGAAACTTGCCCAGTGCCCGGTAGGCCTTGATGAAGGCCTCCTGGGCCACGTCCTGCACCTCGGCATGGTCGTGGACGTAGCGCCCGATCAGCCCGATGATCTTGTGTTGGTACTTCCTCACCAGCAGGTCAAAGGCCTGGTTGTCGCCCTTCTGGGCGCGCTCGACGAGCTGCTGGTCGGTCTCCCTGGCACCCATTCACGGCCTCC
Source organism: Halomonas alkalicola (assembly GCF_030704205.1). Taxonomy (NCBI): domain Bacteria; kingdom Pseudomonadati; phylum Pseudomonadota; class Gammaproteobacteria; order Oceanospirillales; family Halomonadaceae; genus Halomonas; species Halomonas alkalicola. The sequence goes on from NZ_CP131913.1 coordinate 746,349, forward strand.
CCGACAGACGGCGAGGAGAGCGTGACGAGTGCGCTCGGGGAGCGGCGGTCATGTTCAAGAGTGCGTGCATGGCATCAACCCGAAGCCCTGAAGGGGCAGCAAAAGATCCAAGGCCGTAGCCCAAAGTCGCACAAGTGTTCCCTTTTCCTGGCCATCCATCAACCCGGGGCGGGTCATCGCGACATCGACAGGACGAACCGCGCTGTGACCACCAGGCCCCGGCGGGGGTTCCGTGATTGATCTGATGCGGCCCCACCGGTGTATAGTAGGGGGAAAAACTCTCCCTCGCCCCCGGGCCATCAGCGCAGACACGACACACAGGTAGCCGAATGACAGATCAGCAGGTCAGCAACCTCAACGTCCTCTCCCAGGACGTCCTTATCACTCCCGAGGCCCTGAAGCAGGAGATCCCCCTCACCGAGGCCGCCGAGCGCACCGTCATCGAAGGGCGCGAGACCATCCAGCGCATCCTCGACGGCGAGGATCCCCGCCTGCTGGTGGTGGTGGGCCCCTGCTCCATCCACGATGTGGATGCCGCCCTCGACTACGCCCGCCGCCTGCGCCGCCTGGCCGACGAGGTCAAGGAGAGCCTCTACATCGTGATGCGGGTCTACTTCGAGAAGCCGCGCACCACCGTGGGCTGGAAGGGCCTGATCAACGACCCGCACCTCAACGGCTCCTTCGAGATCGAGGAGGGCCTGCACATCGCCCGCCGGCTGCTGGTGGAGCTGGCCGAGATGGGCCTGCCACTGGCCACCGAGGCGCTGGACCCGATCTCGCCGCAGTACATCCAGGACTGCATCAGCTGGTCGGCCATCGGGGCGCGCACCACCGAGTCCCAGACCCACCGCGAGATGTCCTCCGGCCTCTCCTGCCCGGTCGGCTTCAAGAACGGCACCGACGGCAGCCTGGAGGTGGCGGTCAACGCCCTGCAGTCGGTGGCCCACCCGCACAACTTCCTGGGCATCGACTATGCCGGCCGGGTGGCGATCATCCGCACCCGCGGCAATGCCTACGGCCACGTGGTGCTGCGCGGCGGCAACGGCAAGCCCAACTACGACAGCGTCAGCGTGGCCCTGGCCGAGCAGGAGCTCAAGAAGGCCGGCATCAAGCCCAACATCATGATCGACTGCTCCCACGCCAACTCCAACAAGGACCCGGCGCTGCAGCCCCTGGTGCTGGAGAATGTCACCAACCAGATCCTCGAGGGCAACCGCTCGATCATCGGCCTGATGGTGGAGTCGAACATCGGCTGGGGCGCCCAGAAGGTGCCCGAGGACCTCAACCAGCTGCAGTACGGCGTCTCCATCACCGATGCCTGCATCGACTGGGATGCCACCGAGCGCGCTTTCAAGGCGATGAACGAGAAGCTCGCCCCGGCGCTGGCCAAGCGGCTCGAGGCGGCACAGACTGCCTAGTCGCGGCGCTTCCAGAACGCAAGCGGGCCCGCCAGTTGGCGGGCCCGCTTGCGTGTTCCCTGCGCCCTACTGGCGGACGCCGTCGATCTCGCGCACGAAGGGTGGCAGGGCGTCGAGCAGGGCCCGGCCGTAGCGGCGGGTCAGCACGCGCCGGTCGAGCAGGGTGATGCGGCCGCTGTCCTGCTCCTTGCGGATCAGCCGGCCACAGGCCTGCACCAGCTTGATGGAGGCGTCCGGCACGCTGATGCGCATGAAGGGGTTGCCGCCACGACTCTCGATCCACTCGGCGAGCGTCGCCCCCACCGGGTCGTCGGGGACCGCGAAGGGCAGCCGGGTGATCACCACGTGGGTGAGGTAGTCGCCGGGCAGGTCGATCCCCTCGGCGAAGCTGGCCAGGCCGAAGATGATGCTGCCCTCCCCCGCATCGACCCGCGCCCGGTGCCGGGTGATCAGCTCGCGCTTGGGCAGCCGATCCTGGGCCAGCACCCGCTCGCCCAGGGCCTTGGGCAGCGCCTTCTCCACTGCGCGCAGCTGCGCCCGGGAGGAGAACAGCATCAGTACCGCCTCTTTGTCCCCCAGCGCCTGGACGAAGTCCACGATGGCGCGCTCATGGCCCTCGCGGTCGGCCGGGTCCACGGCCTCCCGGGGTACGCTGAGCACTGCCCGGGAGTAGTCGAAGGGGCTCGGCAGGCGCTGGTAACGGTAGCGATTGGCGAGCCCCGCGCGCTCCTGCAGCCGCTCGAAGCGCCCGAGCGCGGTGAGGGTGGCCGAGGTGACCACGGCGCCGAAGGTGGCGCCCCACAGGCTCTTTGCCAGGGTATGGGCCGCCGAGACGGGGCTGGCCGAGAAGCTCAGCTCCGGGTCGGCCCCGAAGCGCTCCAGGGTCAGCCAGCGCGCCCGCGGGGGCTCGCCCTCGGGGTCGCTCTCGCTGAAGGCCTGCCACAGGGCGTGGGCCTCCAGGGCGCGACCGTGCAGCAGCGCCACCAGCGGCAGCCACGCCTCGGCCTGCTCTTTCGGCAGCCCGGTATGCTTCTCCGGGTCGAGGCTCTCGCGCAGGATATCGGCCATGCTCTCCAGGGTCCGCGCGAGCTCGGCGAAGATGACCAGCAGGGCCCCGGCCAGCTCGCGAAGCGCCTCCGGGGCACGGCCCATCTCGAAGCGGTGCTGACGGGCCTCCTCGCCGTCGGCGAGCCCCTCGGGACGCCCGGCCAGTTGGTGGCCCAGGGCGAAGGCCTCGCCGAGCTTCGGCTCCAGCGCCTCGATGGCCGGGGGCAGCGTGGCCAGCAGCCGCGCCAGGGTCGGCTGCACGGCGAGCGCGGCATTGAGCTCGGTCAGCGACTTCTTCAGGGTGCGCAGCCAGCCCAGGGCGCCGCCCACGGCGAAGCGATGGGTGAAGTGGTTGAGCGCCTTGTCGGGCAGGTGGTGGCCCTCGTCGAAGACGTGGATGCAGTCGCCGGGGTTGGGCAGCACCACGCCACCGCCGAGGGAGAGGTCGGCCAGCACCAGGTCGTGGTTGGCGACGATGATGTCGGCCTGCTCCAGGTCGCGCCGGGCGCGGAAGAAGGCGCAGGCCCCGAAGTGACCGCAGCGGCGGTTGGTGCACTGGCGGTGGTCGACGGTGAGCCGGCGCCAGTGGGTGTCCTCGATGGCCTCGGGCCAGCTGTCGCGATCGCCGGCCCAGCGGCCGTTGCCGTAGGCCTCGCCCAGCGACTGGGCCAGGGCCTGGAAGTCGTCGCCGCCGCTGGCGATCTCGCGCTCGAAGAGCGACAGGGTGGGATTTTCCTCGACGCCCTCGAGGACCTGATCGAGGCGCGCCACGCAGACGTAGCGGCCGCGCCCCTTGGCCAGGGCATAGCCGAAGTCGATGCCGCTGTGGGCCTTGAGGGCGGGCAGATCCTGGTGCAGCACCTGCTCCTGGAGGGCGACGGTGGCGGTGGCCACCACCAGCCGCTTGCCGCGGGCCTTGGCCACCGGCAGCGCGGCCAGCAGGTAGGCCAGGGTCTTGCCGGTGCCGGTGCCGGCCTCGAGCACGCAGACGTGCTCGTCGCTGACCCGCTTGCCGGCCTCGTCGGCCTCGATCCCCCCCAGGGTGCGGGCGATCTCGGCGATCATCAGCCGCTGGCCATAGCGGGGCGTCAGCTCGAGGCCCTCGAGCACGCGGCGGTAAGCGGCCTGGATCTCCCCCTTCAGGGCCTCGTCGAGCATGGGCTCAGAGCAGGCCTTCGGGCGGATGCTCGCAGGGCAGCTTGTCGCCGATGAAGCGCTCGATCTCGGGGAGCGAGAAGGCGTCCTCCTCACCGACGAAGCTGATCGAGACCCCCTTGGCGCCGGCGCGGCCGGTGCGGCCGATGCGGTGAACGTAGTCCTCCGGGTCTTCCGGCAGGGTGTAGTTGATCACGTGGCTGACATCCTCGATATGGATGCCGCGGCCGGCCACGTCGGTGGCCACCAGCACCTGGATCTCGCCTTCGCGGAACTTCTCGAGGGTGGAGATGCGCTGGTTCTGGGGCACATCGCCGGAGAGCATGGCGGCGTTGATGCCGGCCTTGGTCAGCAGCTCGTCGAGCTTGCGTACCAGGTCGCGGCGGTTGCCAAACACCATCACTCGGTCGAAGCTCTCTTGCCCGAGCAGGTTGACCAGCAGACGCTGCTTGTCGGCGTCGCTGACCAGGTAGACCCGCTGGTCGATATCGGCGGCATTCTCCACCGTGACCGCGATCTCGACGTGGGTCGGCTCATGGGTCCACTGGCTGGCAAGGTTGAGGATGTCCTCGGTGAAGGTGGCCGAGAAGAGGAAGGTCTGACGCTCCTCCTTCTTCGGAGTGTGGCGGATGATGCGCTTGACGTCCGGGATGAAGCCCATGGAGAGCATGCGGTCGGCTTCGTCGAGCACCAGCACCTCGACCTGGGTCAGGTCGACGTCGCGCTTCTGGTGGAAGTCGAGCAGGCGGCCGGGGGTGGCCACCAGCAGGTCGAGCCGGCCGCCCAGGGCTTCCCGCTGCTTCTGGTAGTCCATGCCGCCGACGACGCTGGCCACCTTGAGGTCGGTAAAGCGGGCCAGGGCCCTGGCGTCCTTCTCGATCTGCAGGGCCAGCTCCCGGGTCGGGGCGACGATCAGGGCCCGCGGGGCGCCGGGCTTCTGGGCGTTCGGCGCCTCCTCCTCGAGGAAGTAGGCGAGGATCGAGATCAGGAAGGCGGCGGTCTTGCCGGTGCCGGTCTGGGCCTTGCCGACCACGTCGCCGCCCAGCAGGGTGTGGGTCAGCGCCTCGGCCTGGATCGGGGTGCAGTACTCGAAGCCCAGGGCATGAATGGCATGCATCAGCGGCAGCGGCAGATCGAAGTCATGGAAGCGCCACTTGCCTGCCACGGCAGGCACCTGGAACTGGCGCAGGTCCCAGCCGGAGGCGTTGCGGCGCCGCGGCTTGCGACGACGACGCTTGGGCTTGTGATCCTGGGCCGGTGCGTTGATCTGATCCGACTCGCTCATAGGCTGCTGTCTGTCCGTTTGGGTGGTTGAGTGCATGACACAAACGCGCATTGTAACAGCCAATGCGACGAAGGGCGCGTCTCGTGAGCGCTTCGCCTGTGGTAGGCGCGGCGGGACTGGTAGAATGCGCGCCAGACCAGAGGAGTTGATCCATGACCCGTCGCAAGAAGACCCGTTCGCTCGCCGACAAGGTGACCATCCGCACCGGTCGGCGCAAGGACTACAAGAAATGGCGCCACGAGAATCCCGACCAGGTTACCTCGTCGACCCGCTACACCCAGAAGAAGCGCCAGCAGCGCAAGCTCCAGGCCGCCCGCAAGCTGGCCCGCCAGGAGAGCGGCGAGAGCATCGCCATCCACCCCGAACCGCAGACCGAGCCCCCCGAGCAGGGAGGTCCGCAGAGCTGATGCGCCTGGTGTCCTTCAACATCAACGGCATTCGCGCCCGGCTCCACCAGCTCGAGGCGCTGGTGGCCACCCCGCGCCCGGCGGTGATCGGCCTGCAGGAGACCAAGGTCCAGGACAGCGAGTTTCCCCGCGAGGCGGTGGAGGCGCTGGGCTACCGAGTGTTCTTTCACGGCCAGAAGGGGCACTACGGGGTGGCGCTGATGATCGACGCCGGCCAGTGCGGCGAGCCCGAGGCGGTCCACTACGGCTTTCCCGACGATGGCGAGGAGGCCCAGCGGCGCATGATCGGCGCGCGCCTGGTGCTGGCCGACGGCGAGGCGCTGACGGTGTGGAACGGCTACTTCCCCCAGGGGGAGAACCTTGACCATCCGGTGAAGTTTCCCCACAAGCGCGAGTTCTACGCCCAGCTCAGGCGACTGCTGGAGACGCAGCACCGCCCCGACGAGCGCCTCGCGGTGATGGGCGACTTCAACATCTCCCCCGAGGAGATCGACATCGGTATCGGCGAGGCCAACCGCAAGCGCTGGCTGCGCGAGGGCAAGACCAGCTTCCAGCCGGTGGAGCGGGAGTGGCTCGACGGCATCAAGGCCTGGGGGCTCGTCGACAGCTACCGGGTGCGCTACCCGGCAGTGGACGACCGCTACAGCTGGTTCGACTATCGCTCGAAGGGCTTCGACCGCGAGCCCAGGCGCGGGCTGCGCATCGATCATATCCTGGTCACCGCACCGCTGGCCGAGCGGGTCGTGGACGCCGGCATCGACTATGACCTGCGCGGCATGGAGAGGCCCTCCGACCACGCCCCGGTGTGGACCGACCTCGCGCTCTGAGCCTGCCCCCGCCGGGCGGCTGACCCGGCGGTTGGCCCGGCCCAGGCGGGGCCCTATAGTGAGGGGTCATGCCCACCACGCCAGGGATCGCCACCATGCCCGCGGCGGCAGCATGGCCACCAACCCCCTGGTGCTCAGCGACGAGGCCTTGACCGCCCTGCTTGCCGGCCGACTGTAGGCCCCTAGCGCAGCTGGAACTCGAGTCGCTGACGGGCGCGCCGCAGGCGGCCGTCGGCCTCGAAGCGCCACTGCCCTACCGCCTCCTCGGCGGCCTCCTCGAAGACCTGACGCGGCCGGGCGTCCAGCACCCGGATGCTGGCACGATCGACGCTGCCATCGGGCCGAATCAGGAACTCCAGTTCCACATGCCCCTCGAGCCCACGACGCTGGGCGCGTCGCGGATAGCCGGGCGGCACGCGGCTGAGCGGCACTGCCTCCCCCACCTCCACCGGTCCGCCATCGACGACCGCCAACTCTCCACGCTCCTCGTCCGCCCTGCGCTCCCGGACCTGCTCTGCCCCGGGCGCTTCGACTGGCTCGGCGACCGGCGCTGGCTGCGGCTGCGGTTGCGGTTCGGGCACAGGCTCCGGCGTGGGATCGGGCGCTGGCTCCGGCTTGGGCTCGGACGTGGGCTCGGGTACGGGCTCGGGTGCGGGCACAGGCGCCGCTTCGGCCGCGGCGCTATCGACAGGGTCGCTCTCGACAGGCTCGCTATCGACCGCCGCGGCGGGCAATGCCGGCGCGTCGGCGACCTCCTCGGGTGCCGGCTCGCCCGGCTCGTCGCTCTCCGCCAGCGACGCCATCCGCAGCGGCATCGCTGCCTCCAGCGGCGCCACCTCCTCCATCGGCGGCGTCACCAGCAGCGCCAGCAGCCAGAACAGCCCCATGGCCAGGGCGGCACCGCCGAGCCCCGAGAGGGCCAGCCGCATCATGGACCGCCCCGGGTGGCCGCCACCGCCACGTCATCGACGCCCGACTCCCGCAGCCGGTCCATCACCTCCACCAGCAGTCCGGTAGTAGAACGGCGGTCGGCCTGGATCACCACGCCGCCCTCGCTGCCGAGCAGCCCGGCCACCTCGGCGCCGACCCGGTGCAGGTCCACCGGGCGCCCGTCGACCCACACCGCCCCTTCCGCGGTGAGTGCCACCATGACCTGGGCCTCGGGCCTCGGGGTCGCGGCGCTGGAGTCGGGGCGCTCGATCTCCACCCCGCTCTCCTTGATGAAGCTGGTGGTGACGATGAAGAAGATCAGCATGATGAAGACCACGTCGAGCATCGGCGTGAGGTTCACTTCACTGCCTCTCGCTGTCGGCCTCCAGGCGGCGTCTACGCATCCTGCTCTTCTCCCCTCTCCTCGACGGCACGGGCCAGGCGGTCATGCAGCCGCTGGCGCTCGCGCCGAATGATCACTTCCAGGCGCGTGGTGGCCAGCAGGCCCGCCACGGCCACCGCCATGCCGGTCAGGGTGGGCAGGGTGGCCCGGGCCACCCCGTCGGCCATGGCCCGCGCCTGGTGGGTCTCGCTGAGCGCCAGGCCGTCGAACACCACGATCATGCCGGTCACGGTCCCCAGCAGGCCGAGCAGCGGACAGAGCGCCACCAGCAGCTTCATCCACGGCAGGGGGCGGTGCAGCCGAGCCACCAGCTCGCGGCTCCAGGCCTCGCGCAGGGTGCGCGCGCTCCAGCTCGCGTGGTCCCGACGGGCCGACCAGCGGCGCAGCAGGGCGCGGCGCTCCGCACGCCAGGTGACCCGAAAGTACCACCAGCGCTCCAGGGTCAGGGCGAAGAGCAGCGCGGCCACCAGCATGATGCCCACCAGCACGGCACCGCCCGCCTCCACCAGGCGTTGAAGAGGCGCGGTCCAGCCCCACCAGGCCTCAGGCGGAAAGGGCATGGGACTCTCGCGACGACGCCTTGGCGGGGGCGGAATGGGCCTCCAGGTGGTCGGCCAGGGTCGCGCTGGCGTGACCCTCCAGCAGGCCCACCAGGCGTCGGCTGCGGCTGACCAGGGCGGTATGAGCGAACAGCAGCGGCACCGCAGTGATCAGGCCCAGCACCGTGGTGACCAGCGCCTGGCTGATGCCGCCGGCCATCAGCTGCGGGTCCCCGGTGCCGAACACCGTGATCGCCTGAAAGGTGACGATCATGCCGGTGACGGTGCCGAGCAGGCCCAGCAGTGGCGCCACGGCGGCCAGCAGCTTGACCAGCCCCTGGCCACGCTCGAGACGCGGCAGCTCTGCCAACAGCGCCTCGTCCAGGCGCGCCTCGAGCGCTTCGGGCGGCAGGCCATCGGGGAGTGCCTCGAAGCGTGCCAGCACCCGCCCCAGGGGGTTGTCATCGCGCAGCCGTTCGGGGGTCCTGCACTGGCGGCGCAGCCGCAGGGTGACCCCCAGCAGGTAGGTGTACTGCAGCAGCGCGGCGAACAGGCCGAGCCCGCCCAGCGTCACTACCACGTAGCCCACGGCCCCACCCTGGTGGAAGCGCTCCACCAGGGTGGGCTGGGCCGACAGGGCGTCCAGCAGCCGGCCTGCGGTGGGGTCCAGCAGCAGCGCCTCGCCGCCGGACCAGGCCGCCGCCAGGCGGGCGCGTTGCTCGGCGGAGAGCCCTTCGACCACCGCCAGGCGCGGTATATCGCCATTCTCGGCGGTGCCGCGGCGCAGCAGATCGCCGCCGCCGAAGGCCATCAGGTCGCCCAGGCGGGCAACCTCGCGCGGCGCGATATGGCCCGCGAGGTCGGCCACCGGCGCCTCGAAGCGCCGCCAGCGTCCGCTCTCCGCGGTCCAGGCCTCCAGCCCACGCAGCAGCTCCGCACTCGCCTCGATGCCGCTCGCCTCCTGTGAGGGTCGCGCCGGCAGCTCGAGCCCGCTGCCCAGGCGCAGCCAGCTCTCGGCGAGGCCGTCACGCAGCTCGCCGGCCTGGCGATCCACCCGCGCCAGCAGCTCGGCGTCGCCGCCATCCTCGGCGACCGGGGTCCCGGGCAGCGGCACGCTGGCGGGGGCGCCGGCCTCCTCGGCCTCAGGCAACAGGGAGACCGGCAGCGCCAGCAGCTCGGGGGCACGCCGCTCGCGGGCAATGGCCAGCCCCTTGCGCAGCTCGGCCAGCGCGGCCGCATCAAGGGGCTGCCAGCCCGCCTCCGCGCGGGACCAGACGCCCCCTTCACGACCATCCGGGCTCAGGAAATAGAGCCCGACCCGACCCAGTCGCAGGTAGTCCACCTCCCGGGACGCGTTACCCACCAGCAGTCCACGCCAGCTGTCGATCTCTCGCCCGTAGGCGAGCTCCTGGCGCCAGGCGGCCACCAGGCCCTCCCACTGCTCATGGGCCAGCAGCGGCTCGGCGGCCAGCGCCTGGCGCAGATCACCCACCCGCGCCCGGCGCTGCTCGACCAGAAAGGGCAGGTCGCCAGCGATGAAGGCCTCCAGCCGCTCCAGGCTGCGTGCCATCTCGGCGGCCAGCGGCAAGGCCGGGCCGAGGGCGCCTGGCTCGACCCCCGGGTCCGTTTCCTCCGGCGATGCCCCGCTGGCCATGCCCGATGTCATCAGCAGGGTCAGGCACAGGCAGGCGGACCCGACCCACTGCCTCGCCATCGATCTTCCTCTGCGCTCGTTCACCCTCGTCTCCCGAAACAGCGACTGGCGTGATCTTCCCCCATGGCGCGCTGCTCTGCCATGGCCCAGATCAACCGCGATATTAATGCAAATGATTCTCTATTTTATCCTGGCGACGCCCCATAAAAAACCGGCCCTCGTTCGAGGGCCGGCAACGGTGTGTTCGATGCGCCTGTCGAGAGCAAGGCTCTCTTGCTTACAGCTTGCTTTCCAACTCGGGCAGGGCCTCGAAGAGATCGGCCACGAGTCCATAGTCAGCCACCTGGAAGATCGGCGCCTCCTCGTCCTTGTTGATGGCGACGATCACCTTGGAGTCCTTCATGCCGGCCAGGTGCTGGATGGCACCGGAAATGCCCACGGCGATGTAGAGCTCAGGCGCGACGATCTTACCGGTCTGGCCCACCTGCATGTCATTGGGCACGAAGCCAGCGTCCACTGCGGCGCGGGAGGCCCCGATGGCCGCGCCCAGCTTGTCGGCGATGCCGTCGAGCAGCTTGAAGTTCTCGCCGTTGCCCATGCCGCGGCCACCGGAGATCACCACCCGGGCGGCACCCAGCTCGGGGCGGTCGGACTTGGCCAGCTCCTCCTTGAGGAAGGTGGACTGGGCGTTGTCGGCCCCTTTCGTGAAGGACAGGTCCACCGCCTCGATGGCGGCGCTGCCACCCTCGGTCCCTCTATCAGGGCAGGCATCGAAGCCGGTGGTGCGCACGGTGATCACCTTGAGGGCGTCCTCGCTCTGCACGGTGGCGATGGCGTTGCCGGCGTAGATCGGGCGCTTGAAGGTGTCCGGGGACTCCACCGCGATGATCTCGGAGATCTGGGCGACGTCGCGCAGGGCGGCGACGCGGGGCAGCACGTTCTTGCCGGTGGTGGAGGCGGCCGCCAGCAGGTGAGTGTAATCGCCGGCCAGCTCGTTGAGCAGCGCCGCGGTGGGCTCGGCCAGCAGATGGGCGTAGGCGGCGTGGTCGGCCACGCGCACGCGGGAGACGCCGTCCAGCCTGGCGGCGGCCTCGGCGATGGCGGCGACGTTCTCGCCTGCCACCAGCACGTCGATATCGCCACCGATGGCCTTAGCAGCGGCGACCACATGGGCGGTGGCGCCGGCCAGGGCGCCGTCGTGATGTTCAGCGAGTACCAGAATGCTCATGAGATCCGCTCCTATCAAAGCACTTTGGCTTCGTTCTTGAGTTTGTCGACCAGCTCATCCACGGAGCCCACCTTGACGCCGCCCTGGCGCTCGGCCGGCGGCTCGACCTTGAGCAGCTTGACCTTCGAGGCCACCTCGACGCCGAGATCCGCCGGGGTCTTGACGTCCAGCGGCTTCTTCTTGGCCTTCATGATGTCCGGCAGCTTGGCGTAGCGCGGCTCGTTGAGGCGCAGGTCGGTGGTGACGATGGCGGGCAGGGTCAGCTCGACGGTCTGCAGGCCGCCGTCGACCTCGCGGGTCACCTGTACCTTCTCTCCATCCACGTCCACGGCGGAGGCGAAGGTGCCCTGGGGCAGGCCGGTCAGGGCGGCGAGCATCTGGCCGGTCTGGTTGTTGTCGGTGTCGATGGCCTGCTTGCCGAGGATCACAAGGCCCGGCTGCTCCTCTTCCACCAGCTTGGCCAGCGCCTTGGCGGCGCCCAGGGACTCGACGCGCTCGTCGGTCTCGACGTGGATGGCGCGGTCGGCACCCAGCGCCAGCGCGGTGCGCAGCTGCTCCTGGGCGGCCTTGGGGCCGATGGTCACGGCGACGATCTCGGTCGCCACGCCCTTCTCCTTCAGGCGCACCGCCTCTTCCACGGCGATCTCGCAGAAGGGGTTCATGGCCATCTTGACGTTGGTGAGGTCGACGTCGGAGTGATCCGGCTTGACCCGGATCTTGACGTTGTAGTCGATGACGCGTTTGACCGCGACGAGTACTTTCATGGTGTCCTCGCTTGGCTCTTCGAGTATGGAACCATCCTGGTGACTGGGCGCGACGCTGACCGCCGGCCTCCGCCTGTTGGGGCCGCTTATAACGGGCCGGCATGCCCTTGTTCGAAATTCATGCGAGCGTTTGATAGGCGCCGCACGGATAAACATTTCCAATGTGCCATAGCCGATGGCCCGGCAACAATCCTCTCTTCACCCCCCCTCATCGCCTAATCCACATCGAAGGGGTGACCTGAGTCGGCTATTATGCCTATCATGGAGCCAGGCAAGAAGCAAACGACCGTTTTAATTACTGTCGACGTTGGTAGCAGGCCAGCGGAGGCGGAGCGAGGGAGGAGAAGCAGGTGGAACAGGTAGAACGCGATTCGATGGAGTTCGATGTGGTCATCGTCGGCGCCGGCCCCTCGGGCCTGGCCGCCGCGTGCCGGCTGATGCAGCAGGCCAATGAGGCCGAGCAGGAGCTTTCGGTATGCGTGGTGGAGAAGGGCTCCGAGGTGGGCGCCCATATCCTCTCCGGCGCCGTCTTCGAGCCCCGCGCCCTGGCCGAGCTCTTCCCCGACTGGGAGGCGCGCGGCGCCCCGCTGACCACCCCGGCGACCCGCGACGAGGTGTACCTGCTCAAGGACGCCGAGAAGGCTCAGAAGCTGCCCAACGCCCTGGTGCCGAAGAGCATGCATAACACCGGCGGCGACATGCCCCGCTACGTGATCAGCGCCGGCAACCTGTGCCGCTGGCTGGCCGAGCAGGCCGAGGGCCTGGGCGTGGAGATCTTCCCCGGCTTCGCCGCCCAGGAGGCGATCGTCGAGGAGGGGGTGGTCAAAGGCATCCTGATCGGCGACATGGGCGTGGGCGCCGACGGCGAGCCCAAGGACAGCTACATGCCGGGCATGGAGCTGCGCGCCAAGTACACCCTGTTCGCCGAGGGCGCCCGCGGCCATATCGGCAAGCGCCTGATCCAGCAGTATGACCTGGCGGCCGGCCGCGACCCCCAGCACTACGGCATCGGCCTGAAGGAGCTGTGGGATATCCCCGCCGAGCAGCACGAGCCCGGCCTGGTGCTGCACGGCTCCGGCTGGCCGCTGGACAAGTCCACCCACGGTGGCTGGTTCCTCTACCACGCCGAGAACCAGCAGGTGGTGGTGGGCCTGATCATGGACCTCTCCTACCAGAACCCCTGGCTCTCGCCCTTCGACGAGTTCCAGCGCATGAAGCACCATCCGGTGCTGGCCAAGCACCTCGCGGGCGGCAAGCGCATCGCCTACGGCGCCCGCGCCATCACCAAGGGCGGCCTCAACTGCCTGCCGAAGATGACCTTCCCGGGTGGCCTCTTGATCGGCTGCGACGCCGGCACCCTCAACTTCGCCAAGATCAAGGGGCTGCACACCGCCATGAAGTCGGGCCTGGTGGCCGCCGAGGCGGTGTTCGAAGCCATCAAGGGGGGTGACGAGGGGGGCGCCGAGCTGACCGCCTTCACCGAGAAGTGGGAGGCGAGCTGGGCCTACGCCGAGCTCAAGGAGAGCGCGAGCTTCGGCCCGGCGATCCACAAGTACGGTACCGTGGGCGGCGGCGCCTACAACTTCGTCAACCAGCTGCTCGGCGGCAAGCTGCCCAACGTCCACGACACCACGCCGGATCACGCAGCGCTCAAGCCGGCCGCCGAATTCGAGAAGATCGACTACCCCAAGCCCGACGGCAAGCTCTCCTTCGACAAGCTCTCCTCGGTGTTCCTGTCGAACACCAACCACGAGGAGGATCAGCCCTGCCACCTGCGCCTGGCGGACCGTGAGCTTCCGATCCGCGACAACCTGCCGACCTATGCCGAGCCTGCCCAGCGCTACTGCCCGGCCGGGGTCTACGAGGTGATCGAGGGGGACGACGGCAAGCCGCAGTTCCAGATCAACTTCCAGAACTGCGTGCACTGCAAGACCTGCGATATCAAGGACCCGGCCCAGAACATCACCTGGGTGGCGCCGGAAGGCGGCGGCGGACCCAACTACCCGAATATGTAGGCATCCAGCAACCTCGCCGAGGTCGTTGCTTCTGATGGAAAGTGGCCACTGAGGCTGTTGATTGTGGTGGGAGCAACGCTTTGCGGAGCGAATGGAGACCGAAGGGCTCCCAGGCGGTGTTCGCCAACGCAAGCGACACCGCCGAGGCGCCTGCGGCGCCATTCGCCCGGCAGAGCCGAGCTCCCACCAGTGATGACAAACCTTGGCAACGCAGCCATTCGCCCGGCGGAGCCGAGCTCCCACCATCCCACCAGTAGCCTCGAGCCTCAGCGAGGCTACTGGGTGCGGACGCTACTCGCCGGTGGCCACCTCTCGCGACGGGTCGCGAATCCATTCGCTCCAGGAGCCGGGGTAGAGCCGCGGCAGCGGGCGGCCGGCCACGGCGTAAGCCAGGATGTTATGGCAGGCGGTGACGCCGGAGCCGCAGTAGGCGATCACCGCCTCGGCCTCCGGCAGCTCCCGCGCGAGCTCGGCGGCGGACTTGAAGCGACCGAAGGGGGTCAGGTTGTCGGCGCTGGGTCGACACACCGCCGCGGGGATATGCCCCGCCACCGGATCGATGGGCTCGACCTCGCCGCGGAAGCGCTCGCGGCTGCGCGCATCCACCAGCAGCGCCCCGCTCGCCTGAAGCCCGACGGCGTCCACCCACTGGTCGTCACGGAACTCCGGCACCCAGCGGCTGGCAGGCGGCGCGGCACGGTCGCCTTCCGAGAGCTCCTCACCGGCCCCCAGCCAGGCCTTGATGCCGCCATCGAAGACCCGCACCTCCGGATGGCCGGCCCAGCAGGCCAGCATCCACCAGGCCCGCGCCGCGGCCAGCTGCCCCCCCATATCGTCATAGAGCACCACCGGCACCTCGGGCGTGATGCCGAGGCGCTGCAGCGTCGCGGTGAAGGCCTCGCGGCTCGGCAGCGGGTGGCGACCGCCCTGCCCCGGCGGACCCGCCAGATCGCGGTCCAGGTCGAGGTGGTAGCTGCCGGGCAGATGGGCCTCCCACCACAGGGTGTGGCCGGCATCGGGATCGCCCAGGCGGGCACGGCAGTCCAGCAGCCTCGGCGGCAGGCGACTGTCGACGGCCTCGGCCAGTTCGGAAGCGGTGATCAAGGGGGGGCTCATGGGCGGTCTCCTTCCAGCAGTTCGATGGGCGCCCGGCGCGCGATCAGGCGCCGGCGGCCGGCATGGCGGAAGCGCACCTCGATCACCGGGTTGTCCGGGTCGCCCTCCACCAGGTCGATCTCGCCCTCACCAAAGACAGCATGGCGCAGGCGCTGCCCCACGTCGAAGGCGCGATAGTCGACGGTACCCTCGGCCACCCCCGGCGAGGCCGCCGAGGCCAGCGGCAGCGAGGTGCCGAGCCTCGCCAGATAGCGCTCGACCAGGACGGGACGCGACACTGCCAGCGGCGCCTCGGCCCTGGCGGCCGGCGCTGGCGGCTCCTCGTCAAGCCGCTCGGCCACCCGCTGGCACTCCTCCCAGGCGCTCTCGGCGAGGAAGCGGCTCGGCCGGTGGTCGCCACCGTCGTGGAGCAGCAGCAGCCGCTCCCGGGCCCGGGTGATGGCCACGTAGAAGAGCCGGCGCTCCTCCTCCAGACGCTGGGCGGTCAAGGGGTTGTCGCGGCTGTAGTGGGGAAAGTCCTGCTCGTTGGCCCCGGCCAGCGCCACCAGCGGCCACTCCAGCCCCTTGGCGCCGTGCACCGTGGTGATCAGCACGCCCTGTGCATCGCTCTGCACCGGCCGCTGCAGCAGTTCGATGAAGGCCGCCGGGTCGTTGCGAGCTCGGCGAGCTCGGCGGCCTGCTCCAGCAGCACGTCGAGCAGCCGCACGTCCTCCTCGCCCTTGTCACGCCGGGCCGCGGCGCGCTTGAGCACCTTCTCGGCCTCCACCGCCTCCACCACGTGCTCGAGCAGCCGCGCGGGCGGCCAGGCCGAGCGCTTGGGCAGCTCGCAGAGCAGCGCCCAGCGCTTCTTGAGGGTGCGCTGCTGGTGGGGCTTGAGGCCGGCCAGCAGCGGGTCGTGGCGCTCCGGCCAGCGCTGGGTGTCGGCCAGCACGGCGGCGAGGCGCTCCAGTCGCTCCCGGGCCACGAAGGGGGTCGGCTGGCTCAGCAGCAACGCCAGGTGGGCGGGATCTGCCAGCAGGGCCGGTTCCCGCGCCAGGCGCAGGTAGCCGGCCAGGGCCTGGACCAGCGGCAGGCGGAAGACGAAGCGATCCTGGCGCGAGAGCCGGAAGGGTATTCCCTCGCGCAGCAGCGCCAGCTGCAGCGGCACCGAGAGCGACCAGCTGCGCACCAGCACGCAGGCCTCGCTGAGCCGGCGGCCATCCGCCTGCCAGGCCGACAGGGCCTCGAGCAGGGCTCGGCTGCCCTGGGCCTGGGCCAGGCGGGTCTTCGGGTTGCCCGGTGCGGCCAGGCAGAGCTGGTCGGGGCGGCGCCGATTGGCCTCGATGGCGTGGTTGGCGGCCAGGGCCAGGGCGTGGCCATGGCGAAAGGTGGTGGAGAGTGGGTAGTCGAGCGCGGCGCCGAAGGTGGCGGTGAAGCGCTCCAGCATGGTGTCCGGATGGGCGCCGCGCCACTCGTAGATGCACTGGTTGGCGTCGCCCACCGCCATCACCTCGGCGCGATCACCGGCCAGCACCGCCAGCAGGCGCTGCTGGGCGACGTTGATGTCCTGGTACTCGTCGATGATCACGTGGTCGAGAAAGCCCTGCACGCGACTGCGTAGCCTGTCGTCGGCCTCCAGGGCGCGCAGCGGGCGGTAGGGCAGGTCCGCATAGCCCATCAGGCCATGCTCGTCGAGCAGCGCCTCGGCGTGGTCGAAGGCCACCACGAAGTGCTCGGTGGCCTCGCCGAAATCGAGCCGCGCGTAGAGCTCCGCCGGCGGCAGCATCTCGGCCTTCACCAGGGCGCAGAAGTGGGCCAGGGCCTCGAGGCGTTCGGCGTCCAGGGCCGCTTCTCCCGCCTCGGGGCTATCGACCAGGGCGCGCTGGGTGGCCTGGCGCAGCAGCCGCTCGGCCTGCCAGTCGGCGGTGAGCAGCGTGCGCGGCGAGAGCGCCCCCCAGCGGGTCAGGCTGGCGGTGAGGCGGTGACCCAGGGAGTGGAAGGTACGCACGTCGGGCAGCGTCTGCCCGGCAGGCGCCATGGCGGCCAGGCGCGCCTGAAAATCCTCGCGGGCCGAGCGGTTGAACATCAGCACCAGGATCCGCTCCGGCGCCACGCCCCGGGCCAGCAGCTGCAGCACCCGGGCCACCATGGTGGTGGTCTTGCCCGAGCCGGCCACCGCCGCCACCCGTGCGTGACCGCCCGCGTGCTCGACGACGGCACGCTGTTCGGGGGTCAGCCTCACGCCGTGTCGCCGCTGTCCAGGCGCCCCAGGGGCTGCCAGACGCCGGCGCTGACCAGGCCCAGCTCCTCGCCGCCGCCTTGCAGCGGGCGGTGCTCGGCGGCCTCCACCAGCCGGTAGTAGACGTTGCGCCCGAGGCGCGCGGCGAGGCCGAAGCGTACCGGCACCTCGGGCACCGTCTCGCCGGCAGGCGTCTCGCTCAGCGACAGGCGGAGGTCCTCGCCCAGCGCCAGACGGTCGCCGACGTTGGTGGTGAGCCACCAGGTGCCCTGTGCATCCGGGTCGGCGTCCACCACCACGAAGGGACGATCCTCCACCCGGATGAACTGCTTCTCGGCCGGGGTCACCAGGGCATGGCGGCCGTCATCCTCGCGGCGCAGGATCGTCGAGAGCAGCCGCACCAGTCGCGGACGTGCGATCGGCGTCCCCTCATGGAGCCAGCGTCCGTCGGCGACGATCACCAGGTCCATCTCGCCGACCTGCTCGGGATGCCAGAGATCCACCGGCGGGATCTCGCCCTCGGGATCGAGTTGGGCCAGCAGCGGGTCGAGGTTCATGGTGGCTCCAGCCTTGCAGTGAATCAGCCCAGCAGGCCCGCGCCGCGCAGCGTCTCGCGCAGCTCGGCGGGCGCCTCAGGGGCCGCGGCCCGGAACAGGCGGTAGAAGTTGGCGGTGGTCTGCATGGCAACCTCCTCCACGCTGATGCCTCGCTCGGCGGCGATGCACTCGGCGACCTCCACCACCCAGGCCGGCTCGTTGGGCTTGCCGCGATGGGGCACTGGCGCCAGGTAGGGGCTGTCGGTCTCGATCAGCAGCCGATCCAGCGGCACCTTGCGCGCCACCTCGCGCAGCGCCTCGGCGTTGCGGAAGGTGACGATGCCGGAGAGCGAGATGTAGAAGCCGTGGCGCACCGCCTCCCGGGCCATTTCGAGATCCTCGGTAAAGCAGTGCAGCACGCCGCCGATGGCCGGGTCGGTGTGCTCGCGGATCATCGCCAGGGTCTCCTCGCGGGCCTCCCGGGTGTGGATGATCACCGGCAGCTCGAGTTCGGTGGCGGCGATCAGCTGGCGGCGGAAGCGCTCGCGCTGCACCTCGCGGGAGGGCACCTTGTCCGGCGCCTTCTCCAGATAATGGTAGTCCAGGCCACACTCGCCGATGGCCACGGCGCCGAAGCGCTCGGCGGCCTCCTTGATCGCCTCGAGGCTCGGTTCCTCGGCGACGCTGTGCAGCGGGTGAACCCCGGCGGAGATCACCACGTCGTCATGCTCCCGGGCGATGGCCGCCACGCCGGGCACCTCGTCGAGGGTGACGCCGATGGCCAGGAACTGCTTCACCCCCCGGGCACGGGCGGCATCCAGGGCGGCGGCGAGGTCACCGCCGTGGGTACGTGGGTCGAGGCGGTCGAGATGGCAGTGGGAATCGACGAACATCGGGGCTCTTCTTCATCGTTCAACATCGAGCCAGGCAGGGTACCACGAAAGCGCCGCGGCGATGGACAAAAGGGCCGCCGCGCCGCGCGCCACCGCGGCCGGCCCGGCTTCTCATCGCCCGGGCCATCCAGTATTCTGCTCGCTCACTTCATGGACCGAACGGACGACATGCGAGTACCTCCCCGTATCATGCGGCGCCTGGACACGCTGGGGAAACGCCCGCCGAGCGGACTCCTTCGCCTGACCTGGCGCGTCGACATCGACAGTCCCCTGGACTGGCTCCGCGCCCAGCCGCTGCTGCCCCGCCTGTACTGGCGCTCGCGCGGCCCCGACGCCGTCGAGCATGCGGCGGTCGGCGCCGCCGACGAGCG
The DNA here is from genome assembly GCF_030704205.1 of Halomonas alkalicola. Classification (NCBI taxonomy): domain Bacteria; kingdom Pseudomonadati; phylum Pseudomonadota; class Gammaproteobacteria; order Oceanospirillales; family Halomonadaceae; genus Halomonas; species Halomonas alkalicola. The sequence continues at coordinate 765,155 of NZ_CP131913.1, forward strand.
CCCGGCCGAGGACGGCCTGCCGCCCGCCCTGCCCGCCTGCCTGGAGGACGCGGAAGCCCGCTACTTCGGGGGCCTGGCCTTCGACCCCCGGGACGCCGGCTGGCAAGGGTTCGGCGCCGGCCGCTTCGTGCTGCCACGCCTGGAGCTGGTGCGGCGCAAGCATGCCGCCGAGCTGTGCCTGAACCTGCTCTTCGACGGCCGCGATCCCGACGCGGAGCTGGAAGCCGCCCGCGCGGCGCTGCTGGCCCTGCGCGATGCGCGGCCCGCCGAGCCGCTGTCGCCGGTCGTCACCGGGCGCCACGACACCCCCTGCCGCGACGACTGGGCCGGCTGGGTCGACCGGGCCACCTCGTCCGAGGAACAGGCCCGGGCCGCCAAGGTGGTGCTGTCGCGGCAGAGCCGGCTGCTCACCCGCGTCCCCGTCGATCCCTGGGTGCTGCTGGACGCCTGGCGCCGGCGTGCCCGGCACTGCTTCCATTTCGGCTTCCAGTTCTCCCCGGAGGCAACCTTCATCGGCTGCTCGCCGGAACGCCTCTACCGGCGCGACGGCGCCCGGCTGCTCAGCGAGGCGCTGGCCGGCACCTGCCGGCGCGACGGCGACGCCGCCCGGGACGCGGCCCTGGCGGCCACCCTGCTCGCCGATCCCAAGAACCGCCGGGAGAACCAACTGGTGCACGCCGACATCCTGGCGCGCCTCGCCCCGCTCGCCCGCCACGCCAGCCTCGCCGAGCCCGGCGTCGTCAGGCTGCGCGCGCTGCAGCACATCCGGCGCGACATCGAGGCCGAGCTGCATCCCTGGGTGCGCGACCGGCACCTGCTGGCCGCGCTGCATCCCACGCCGGCGGTCGGCGGCACGCCCCGCGACGCGGCGCTGGCGTTCATCCGCCGCCACGAGCGCCACCGGCGTGGCTGGTACGCCGGCGCCTGCGGCATGCTGAGCCGCGAGGCCGCCGAACTGACGGTGGCGATCCGCTGCGCCCTGGTCACCGCCGAGGCAGTGAGCCTCTACGCCGGCGCCGGCATCGTCGACGGCTCCGTCCCCGACGACGAGTGGGACGAGCTGGAGGCCAAGATCGCCGACGTCATGTCCCTGCTGGTATGAGACCGCCATGTCCAACGACGCCGCCACGCCCCCCTTTCCCCGCCACCACGACACCTTCAACCATCTGTGGGCCGCGCTGCTGCTGGAGGAGCTGTACCGCCACGGCGTGCGCGACCTGGCGCTGGCGCCCGGCTCGCGCTCCTCGCCGCTGACCATGGCCGCCGCGGCCCACCCGGGGCTGCGCCGCCACCTGCACTTCGACGAGCGCGGCCTGGGCTTTCTGGCGCTGGGCCTGGCCAGGAGCTCCCGCCGCCCGGTCGCCATCGTCACCACCTCGGGCACGGCGGTCGCCAACCTGTTGCCGGCCGTGGTGGAGGCTCACCTGAGCGGCGTCCCCCTCGTGCTGCTCTGCGCCGACCGCCCGCCGGAGCTGTTCGACAACGGCAGCAACCAGGCGATCGACCAGCGCGACCTGTTCGCCCGCCACGTGGCGTTCCACCGCGACCTGCCCAGCCCCGCCCCCGACATCGCCGCCGCCTTCGTGCTCGGCACGGTGGATCAGGCCATGGCCAGCCAGCGCCTGGCGCCCGGTCCCATCCACCTCAACTGCCGCTACCCCGAGCCGCTCTACCCCGGCGACCGGGCCATCGACGCCGGCGACTACCTGGCGCCGCTGGGCGACTGGCCCCGCGACCGGCGCCCCTGGGGGCCTTGGGTCGCCACGCCGCCGGGCTGCCCCGTGCAGCCGGACTGGGAGGCGTTTCGCGGAAGACGCGGCCTGATCGTCGCCGGACGCATCGACGAGCCCGAGCGGGCCCGCGCGGTGGCCGAGGCGTCCGAGCGCCTCGGCTGGCCGCTGTTCGCCGACCTGCAGAGCCAGATCCGCTTCGATGCGCGCAACCTGATCCACGGCGACCTGGCGCTCCACGACGCGGCCTTCGTCGCCGAGCTGTCGCGGGCCGAGGTGCTGCTGCAGTTCGGCGGGCGCCTGATCTCCAAGCGCCTGAGCCGCTTCATCGCCCATCATCCCTGGCGCGACTACTGGCTGGTGGACCCCCTGCCCGCCCGCCTCGACCCCGACCACCGGGTGCGTCGCCGCCTGACCTGCCGGGCGGACGACTTCCTCGCCGTCCACCCCGCGCCGCCCGCCGATGCGCCCTGGCACCAGCTGCCAGCGCGGCAGAGGCGGGCCAGCGAGCACGTCGAACGCGCCTGCGGGCGCTTCTCGGAGCTGGGCGTCTGTCATCGACTGAGCCGCCTCGCCGAGGGGCTGCTGGTGGTCGGCAACAGCCTGCCGGCGCGGCTGATGGACATGCTGGGCGGCGCCGGCACGGGCCCGGCGCGGGTGCTGGTCAACCGCGGCGCCTCCGGCATCGACGGCCTGATCGCCACCGCCTGCGGCGCCGCCCGGGGCAGCGGGATGCCGACGACCCTGCTGCTCGGCGACCTGAGCGCCCTGCACGACCTCAACAGCCTGGCACTGCCGAATCGGGACGGGCCGCCGCTGGTGGTGATCGTGCTCAACAACGACGGCGGCAGCATCTTCCACATGCTGCCGGTGCCCGACCGGGGCGAGCTGCTCGATGCCTGCTATCGCCTGCCCCACGGGCTGTCGTTCGCCCGGGCCGCCGCCATGTTCGGCCTGGACTACGCGGCGCCGGAGACGCTGGAGGCCTTCGAGGAGAGCTACCGGAACGCCCTGCGCCGGGGCGCCACGCTGATCGAGGTCCGCGTGCCCAGCCGGCAGGTGGCCGAGGATCTCGAGGCCCTGGGAGCCCGGCTGCGTGAGCGCTGAAGCGCGCACCGCGACGCCCATCGTGCTGCTGCACGGCCTGCTGGGCGAGCGCCGCGACTGGGACGCGCTCATCGCGCGGCTGGACGGCCTCAGGTGCCTGGCCCTCGACCTGCCGGGTCACGGCGACAATCGCCGGCTGCACGTCCGCTCCTTCGACGAGGCCCGGCGCTGGCTGTGCGGCGAGCTGGAGAGGCGCGGCATCCGGCGCTACCGCCTGCTGGGCTACTCCCTCGGCGGGCGGCTGGCACTCCATCACGCCAGCCATCGGCCCGCCGGACTCGGGGTGCTGATGCTGGAGAGCGCGCACCCGGGCCTGCCCGAGCAGCAGCGCCCGGCGCGCCTCGCCCACGACGACGCCTGGGCCGAGCGCTTCGAGGAGGAGCCGCTGGAGAGCGTGCTGACCGACTGGTATCGCCAGCCGGTCTTCGCCGATCTGGACGAGTCGACCAGAACCCGCCAGGTCGCCAGGCGGCTCGGCAACCACGGCCCGGCCGTGGCGGCCATGCTGCGCGCCACCTCGCTGGGCCGGCAGCCCGCGCTCGGCGCATGGCTGGCGGGCACCGGGCTGCCGGTCTGGTATCTCTCGGGGAGTCGCGACGCGAAGTTCCACGGCATCGGCTCGGAGCTGGCCCGGCGCTGCCGCCGTCTCAGGCACCTGAGCCTGCCCGGGGGGCACGATCTGCACCTCGACCGCCCCGACGACGTGGCCGAGGCGGTACGCGCCTGGTGCCGCGACGGCGCCGGCGATCCGTGAGGGTGAGCGCTCAGCGCGTCACAGGATCAGCGCCAGCCAGGGCATGCCAATCGCCAGCCAGACCACCAGGAACAGCAGCCCGAAGATCGCCCCGAGGCGCCAGAAGAGTGCGCTGGGCAGATAGCCGCTGCCATAGTAGACCGGGCTCGGGCCGGTGCCGTAGGGGGTCAGGATGCCCATGAAGCCCAGGGTCGGCAGCAGCAGCAGCACGAACATCTGCATGTCGAGGCCCTGAATGCCCGAGGCGGCGGCGAGGATCACCGGCAGCAGCGCCGTCACGTGGGCGGTGATGCTGGCGAAGAAGTAGTGCAGGGCGTAGAACAGCACGACCAGCGCCACCATGGCCATCAGCGGGTTGAAGTGGCTGATCTGCCCACCCACCACGGTGCCGAACCAGTGCACGAAGCCCACCTGGCTCAGCCCGCCCGCCAGCGCCACCAGCGTGGCGAACCATACCAGAGTGTTCCAGGCCGGATTGTTGTTGAGGATATCGTCCCAGGTGACGATGCCGGTCAGCAGCATGCCGCAAATCACCACCAGCCCTACCAGCGATGCGGAGATGATGTCGCCGCCAAAGATCCACAGCAGCAGGGCCGTGACGACCATCAGCACCAGCACGATCTCCTTGCGAGTGAGAGCGCCCAGCTTCTTGAGTTCGTCTCTCGCCCAGTCGGAGACTTCATGGCCCGCCTTCACTTCGGGGGCGCATAGCCAGTAGCACAGCAGCGGTACCAGAAGCAGCAGCAGGATACCCGCCGGGGCAATCGCCATGAACCACTGTCCCCAGTTGACCTGAATGCCGGTGGCGCTCTCGGTCAGCGCGATGGCCAACAGGTTCGGGGCCATGGCGGTCAGAAACAGCGAACTGGTAACGCAGGTAGAGGCCAGCGCCGTCCACATCAAGAAGCTGCCCATACGCTTCATGCTCGGGTCATTGGGATGCGAATCGTAAAGGGGCGGAAGGTTGCGAATGACCGGATAGATGGTGCCCGCACTACGCGCCGTATTGGAGGGTGTGAAAGGGGCAAGAATGGTATCCGAGATCATCACCGCGTAGCCAAGCGTCAGGGTGCGCCTGCCCATGGCGTTCACGAGCCAGAGGGAAATGCGTCTGCCGAGGCCGGTCTTCTCATAGCCCAGGGCGAACATGAAGGCGCCGAAGATCAGCCACACGGTGGAGTTGGTGAACCCGGACACCGCCCAGGCAAAGGCCTGGTTGGCCGCGTTGAAGTTGGGCGCCGCGAGCTGCTCCGGCGAGAACAGCACCCAGGGCGCGAGCAGCGCCGCCGCGGTGACGCCGATCAGCCCGATCACCGCCCCCGGCAGGGGCTCGAGGATCAGGCCCACCACGCAGCCGAGGAAGATGGCGAAGAAATACCAGGCGTGGGGAGACAGCCCGTCGGGGGTCGGCCACAGCGCCACTACGACGGTGACGATGAGCGGCGCCAGAGACTTCCAGGAGGGGAAAGATATCCCGTTGAGGTTCATGAGCCGTTCCTTTCGTTGTCGTTTGCCAGCCGTTGTCGTTGACCAGCCGTTGCGAGACATGACGTACCGGGAACGTCGAGAGACGGGACGTCTGCTCCACTCCCTAGACGGAGGCTAGGTGACGAACCCCCAGCGGAGAAGCCGAAACGGGAGCAATCTTGACGTGCGTCAAGACCGGCATGCATAAGGATGCGCTCAAGTGGTCCCCTCTCGGAGCTGCATGCTAGACTCGATTCGAGACGTACGCCAACCGAGCTACGCGGACTCCCGCCGGCCCTTCGCGGCCGATGCCGCAACCCGGGCGCGGGAGACCAAGGACCGGACAGGGGCCGCATCACCATGCAGCATCGAGATTTCGATATCGTCATCGTGGGGGGAGGCGGAGCCGGACTGCGCGCCGCGATCGCCGCCGCCGAGCAGGCCAGGAGCGACCATCGGCCACAGCGCGTCGCCCTGCTCTCCAAGGTCTATCCCATGCGTTCGCACACGGTGGCCGCCGAGGGCGGAGCCGCCGCGGTCACCAGTCCGGACGACACGCTGCAGGCGCACTTCGACGACACCGTGTCCGGCGGCGACTGGCTCGTCGAACAGGGCGTGGCGGACTACTTCGTGCGCCACGCCCACCGGGAGCTGGTGCAGATGGAGCGCTGGGGCTGTCCCTGGAGCCGCAGGGACGACGGCAACGTGCAGGTACGCCGGTTCGGCGGCATGAAGACCGCCAGGACCTGGTTCGCGGCGGACAAGACCGGCTTCCACATGCTGCATACCCTGTTCCAGACCTCGCTGAAATACCCCGAGATCGAGCGGCTCGACGAGTACTTCGTCCTCGACCTGGCCGTCCACGACGGCGCCGTGGCCGGCATCGTCGCCCTGGAGGTGGCCACCGGCGAGATGGTGCTGCTGCGCGCCAGGTCCGTGATCCTGGCCACCGGCGGAGCGGGACGGCTGTTCCGCTTCAACACCAACGCCGGCATCGTCACCGGCGACGGCATGGCCATCGCCTATCGCCACGGCGTCGCCCTGCGCGACATGGAGTTCGTGCAGTATCACCCCACCGGCCTGCCCGGCTCCGGCATCCTGATCACCGAGGCCTGCCGCGGCGAGGGCGGCATCCTGCTGAACAAGGACGGCTACCGCTACCTTCAGGACTACGGCCTCGGCCCCGAGACCCCGCTGGGCCAGCCGCAGAACAAGTACATGGAGCTCGGTCCCCGGGACAAGCTGTCCCAGGCCTTCTGGCAGGAGCAGCAGGCGGGGCGCACCGGCACCTTCGCCGGCAGCGACGTGGTCTATCTCGACCTGCGCCACCTGGGCGAGGCCTTCCTGCACGAGCGGCTGCCCTTCATCTGCGAGCTCGCCAAGGCCTACATCAACGTCGACCCGGTGCGCGAGCCCATTCCGATCCGCCCGGCGGTGCACTACACCATGGGCGGCATCGAGACCGACCCGCAGTGCGAGACCAGCGTGGCAGGGCTGTTCGCCGCCGGAGAGTGCGCCTCGGTGGGGCTGCACGGCGCCAACCGGCTCGGCTCCAACTCGCTCACCGAGCTGCTGGTCTTCGGCCGCCTGGCCGGGGAGCGGGCCAGCCAGCGCGCGGCCCGGACGGAGTTCGCCGACCCGCGCGCCCTGCGGGAGCAGGCCGACGACCAGCGCGCCCGGCTGGCCCGGATGTGCGACGGCCGCGAGAGCGAGCACTGGGTCGAACTCAAGCGCGAGCTGGTTCAGGCCATGGAGTCGGGCTGCGGCATCTACCGCACCGAGGACGGCATGGGCCACGCCCTGCAGACCGTGCGCCGGCTGCGGGAGCGCTACCGCGAGATCAGGGTCGGGGACACCAGCAAGGTCTACAACACCGAGCTGCTGGAGTGCATCGAGCTCGGCTTCGGCCTGGACATCGCCGAGGCGACCTGCCTGGGCGCCCTGGAGCGGCGGGAGTCGCGCGGCGCCCACCAGCGCCTCGACGAAGGCATGCAGGCGCGGGACGACGACCGCTACCTGCGGCACAGCCAGGTCTTCCATCGCCACGACGGCCCGGCCGAGCTGCGCTGGCAGGAGGTGGACACCCGCTTCTCCGCTCCCGCGGCACGGGTCTATGGCGACGCCGGCAAAGGATCAAGCGCATGACCACCAAGCAGATCAGCATCAGACGCTATCTTCCCGAGCGCGACGACGCTCCCTTCTGGCAGCCGTTCGAGGTGCCAGTCGACGACAGCACCTCGCTGCTGGACGCGCTCCATCACGTCAAGGAGAGCCTGGACGGCAGCCTGAGCTACCGCTGGTCGTGCCGCATGGCGATCTGCGGCTCCTGCGGGGTGATGGTGAACGGCATTCCCAAGCTGGGCTGCAAGACCTTCCTGCGCGACTACGACGGAGAGATCCGCATCGAGCCGCTGGCCCACTTCCCGGTGCGTCGCGACCTGGTCGTCGACATGGAGATCTTCCTCGAGCACCTGGCCGCCGTGAAGCCCTACCTGATCGACGACGCCCAGACCCAGGAGACGGCCGAGACCTACCGGCAGACGCCGCAGCAGCTCGCCCGCTACCGGCAGTTCTCCAACTGCATCAACTGCGGGCTGTGCTACTCGGCCTGTCCGCAGTTCGGCCTCAATCCGGAGTTCCTGGGCCCGGCGGCGCTGACCCTCGCCCACCGCTACAACCTCGACAGCCGCGACCGGGGCAAGGCGCAGCGCATGCCCGAGCTCAACCGCCACGACGGCGTCTGGAGCTGCACCTTCGTCGGCTTCTGCTCCCAGGTCTGCCCGAAGCACGTCGACCCGGCCGCCGCCGTCAACCAGGGCAAGGTGGAAGCCGCCAAGCATACGCTGATCGCGCTGTTCAAAGGTTAAGGAGATCGCATGCACAAGCCGCCGAGAGCCCATCCGCCGCTGCCGCGGAACTGGTGGCTCAAGCACCGCTTCTTCATCGCCTACATGGCGCGGGAGGCCACGGTGCTGCCGCTGGTGTTCTTCATCGTCTGCCTGCTGGCCGGCACCCTCGCCCTCTCGCGAGGCCCCGACGCCTGGCAGGGCTGGCTCGGCTTCATGGGATCGCCGCCGGTCGTCGCCCTCAACGCGCTGGCACTGGTGGCCAGCCTCTATCACGCCTGGACCTTCTTCCAGCTCTTCCCCCGCGTGATGCCGCTGCGCCTGGGAGATCGCAGCGTCCCGGCCAGCCTCATGGTGGCGGGCCAGTGGGCGGGAGTGCTGGCCGTGCTGCTGCTGTTCGTCTGGGTATTCGGGAGGGCATGACATGACCCAGCATCATCCGGACCGCCGTCAGGCATACGACGAGCCGCTGTGGTGGGCCCTGTTCAGCGCCGGCGGCGTCTGCTTCGCGCTGTTCGTGCCCTCGGCGGCACTGTTCCTGGCCTTGCTGCTGCCCGCCGGGCTGCTGCCGGCGGATGCGCTGAGCTACGAGCGCGCCTCTTCCCTGCTGTTCGGCCTGCCCGGCCTGATCTTCGTCGGGGCGACGATCTGCCTGCCGCTCTTCCACGCCGCCCACCGGATCCGTCACGGCCTGTTCGACCTGACGCTGGGCAGCGACGGCACCAACAAGTGGCTCATGTACGGCGCCGCCGCCCTGCTCAGCGCCCTGGCGCTGGGCGTCGTGCTGCTGGGCATGCTGCGCTGAGCCTCACCCCGACGAAAAGAGAGAACCCATGATCGAAGGCATCACGGAAGCGGAACTCTACGCGCCCATCGAATGGCGGGACCGTTCCGACGGCTATCGGGACATCCGCTACCACACCTCGCCCGACGGCATCGCCAGGATCACCATCGACCGGCCCGAGGTGCGCAACGCCTTCCGTCCGCGCACCGTGGCGGAGATGATCCAGGCCCTCGACGCGGCCCGTCGCGACAGCGCGATCGGCGCGATCATCCTCACCGGCGCCGGCGACGAGGCCTTCTGCTCCGGCGGCGACCAGCGCATCCGCGGCGACTACGGCGGCTACCGCGACGACGAGGGAGTCCACCACCTCAACGTCCTGGACTTCCAGCGCGACATCCGCACCTGCCCCAAGCCGATCGTCGCCATGGTCGCCGGCTACGCCATCGGCGGCGGCCACGTGCTGCACATGATGTGCGACCTCACCATCGCCGCCGACAACGCCGTCTTCGGCCAGACCGGGCCCAAGGTGGGCTCCTTCGACGGCGGCTGGGGCGCCTCCTACATGGCGCGCATCGTCGGCCAGAAGAAGGCCCGGGAGATCTGGTTCCTGTGCCGCCGCTACGACGCCCGCCAGGCCCTGGAGATGGGGCTGGTCAACCAGGTCGTGCCGCTGGCCGAACTGGAGCGGGAGAGCGTGCGCTGGTGCCGCGAGATGCTGCAGCACAGCCCCATGGCGCTGCGCTGCCTGAAGGCCGCGCTCAACGCCGACTGCGACGGCCAGGCCGGGCTGCAGGAGCTGGCGGGCAACGCCACCATGCTCTTCTACATGACCGAGGAGGGCCAGGAGGGGCGAAACGCCTTCAACGAGAAGCGCCGCCCCGACTTCTCGCGCTATCCTCGCAATCCCTGAGCCGGGCTCACGGGACCCGATGCGCCTCGCCCTCTACCGCTATCGCCTGCCCCTTACACGTCCGCTGATGCCGGGCGACGCGCAGCCCGGAAAACGGGAAGGCCCGACACAAAAGAGCCCGATACGAGAGGGCCTGCTGCTGGAGATCGACGGCCAGTGGGGGGAAATCGCCCCGCTGCCCGGCTTCTCCCGGGAGAGTCTGGACGAGGCCGAGGCGGAGAGCCTGGCCTGTCTCGAGGCCCTGGCGCGCGGCCGCGCCATCGCCCCGCGCCTGCCGTCCGTGAGCTTCGGCTTCGACTGCGCGCTCAGGCGCTCGCCCCCCGCCGTCGCGACGCCTCCCGAGCCCTGTCCGCTGCTGCAGGGCCCGCCCCTCGAGCTGCTGGCCGGCCTCGACGATCTGGCGCGGGCCTGGGAGACGGCGGCGGTTCGCAAGGCCAAGCTGAAGGTGGCCCGCCACGCCACGCAGGACGAGCTGGCGCTGATCCGCCGGCTCACCGAGCGCTTCCCGGCGCTCATGCTGGTGCTCGACGCCAACGGCGGCTGGTCCCGGGCGCAGGCCCTCGCCTTCTGCTCGCGGCTGCCGGTCGGGCGCATCGACTATCTCGAGGACCCCTGCGCCGACTTCGCCGACAGCGCCGCCGTCGCCGCCGCCAGCGGCGTGCCCATCGCCGTCGACGAGCCCCTGGCGCGCGGCCTGCCCTGGCACCCCGTCCCGCAGCTCGCGGCGCTGGTGATCAAGCCCACCCTGGTGGGCTCCCTGGCCCGCTGCGAGGCCCTGGTGCGGGAGGCGCGGCGGCTGGGCCTCAGGACGGTGGTCTCCTCGAGCTTCGAGTCCGACCTGGGGCTCGGGCTGCTGGACAGGCTCGCCGCCGAATGGGCGCCGGACGAGCCTCCGGGGCTCGATACCCGCCGCTGGCTGGCGAAGGGCCTGCTGGCCCCGGACGGCCTGCCCGAGCGCGACGCCCTGATCCGCCTCCACCGGAGCGACGGCCACCATGAATGACATGCCCTGCCCCATCCATCACTGGGCCGGCGAGGCCCCTTCGCGCATCGCCGTGCGAAGCGAGACGACGACCCTCGACTACCGCACCCTGGACAGACGCCTCGCCTCGCTCCAGTCGCAGCTGAGCGAGGCCGGGGTGGCGCCCGGCGCCCGGCTGGTCGCGCCGGTCCGGGGCAGCCTGGAGGATCTGCTGCTGGCCTGGACCTGCCTGCGCGCGGGCCTCCTGTTCTGCCCGCTCAACCCCGCCTTTCCCGCCGAGACGCAGGTCGGGATGGCCCGGCGGCTGCGCGCGGACGCCTTCTACTCCATAGAGGGCTCATGTGCGGAGGGCTCGCCGGCCCCGGACTGGCGGCCGCTGCGGCTCGACTTCTCCCGGGAGGCGGCCGCCGTTCCCCCGCCCCGCCTCGATCCCGAGCGGCCCTGCAACACCATCCTGACCTCGGGGTCGAGCGGGCCGCCCAAGGCGGTGCTGCACCGGCTCGGCAACCATCTCGCCTCGGCCCGCGGCTCGGCCGCCGTGCTGCCCCTGGACGCCGACTGCGGATGGCTGCTGTCGCTGCCGCTGTTCCACATCGGCGGCTACGCCATTCCGTTCCGGGTCTTCCTCGCCGGGGCCTGCCTGATCCTCGATTCCCGCGCGCGGCCGCTCGGGGAGCGCCTGGAGCGGGAGCCCATCACCCACCTCTCCCTGGTGCCGACTCAGCTGTGGCGGCTGCTGCGGGAGGGCTTCCGCCCCGAGCGCACGCGGCTGCGGGAGCTGTTGCTGGGCGGCGCGGCGATACCCGCCCCGTTGGTGGAACGGCTGAGCGCCCTCGGGCTCGCGCCCAAGGTGAGCTACGGCCTCTCCGAGATGGCCAGCCAGGTGTGCACGGGGGAGCCGACGGCGCCCGGCGTGGTGGGCAGGCCGCTGCCCGGTCGGGAGGTGAGGATCGTCGACGACGAGATCCAGGTGCGCGGCGACACCCTGTTCGTCGGCTATCTGGAAGGAGAGAATCTCGTGCCCGCCCGCGACCCCGAGGGCTGGTTCGCGACCCGCGACCGGGGGCGCTTCACCGACGGGGGCGAGCTGGTGGTGGAGGGACGGCTCGACAACCGCTTCGTCTCGGGGGGCGAGAACATTCAGCCGGAGACGATCGAGCAGCGCCTGGTGGATCATCCCGGGGTGGCCCAGGCCCTGGTGGTGCCGGTGCCCAGCGAGGAGTGGGGGCAGCGGCCGGTCGCCTTCGTCGACTGGCACGACCATCCGCTGCCGGCCCGCGCGCTCGAGGCCTGGCTGCGCGAGACGCTGCCCGGCTACATGGTGCCCGACGCCTGGCTGCCCTGGCCCGATGCCGACCAGGGACTCAAGCCGTCACGCCGGCGGCTGAGCGCGCTGGCCGCCGAACGGCTGGGCGCGCGGCCTCACAGCGTGTAGGTGGGCGCGCCCTTGTCCAGGCGGCCGGCCAACAGGTTCTCGATGCGATCGCGCACCGACTGGTCACCGGCACTGAAGTGGATGCCTACGCCGGGCATGCGCCGCCCGCTGACCCCTTCCGGGGAGACCCACACCACCTGGCCGGTGACCGGGACCCGGTCGCTCTCGCCGGGCAGGGTGAGCAGCAGGTAGATCTCCTGCCCCAGCTCGTAGCGCTCCCGGGTGGGCACGAAGATGCCCCCCCGCTCGAGCATCGGCATGTAGGCCGAGAGCAGGGTCTGGACATCCTGGATATTCAGCGACAGGGCCTTCTGGGCAGCCATGGGCCTCTCCTCGTTCACGAGCGCAGCAGCGCGGACCAGCGCACCAGCCAGGCTTCGAGCACCAGCTGGGGATTGGGATTGCCGCCCGCAGCCAGCAGGCGACGCTGTTCCCGGGCGTAGTCGAGCAGGCGGAACCAGTCGCGCAGTCGCGCGTTCTTCACCGCCTGGCGGTAGAGCGGCAGCAGATCGGGATTGCGCAGCTCGCCGGATTGCCCCGAGAGCCCCAGCCGGATCAGGTCCTCCAGCCAGGCGATACCGTACCACAGGATCGCCTCCGTCGACTGGCGCTCCAGCCGGGCGGCCTCGGCCACCGGTTCGGCGCCGCGTACCAGCGCCTCGAAGGTCTCGACCAGCTGCTGACGCAGCGCCCGGGAGGCCGGCTCGGCCTGGGACAGGGCGGCCAGGGGCAGCCCGCCGGCGAGCCCCAGCCAGAAGCGGGCCTCCTGCTCGTCGCCGAGTCGCTCGGCCAGCCAGGGCAGGCAGGCCGCCTCCCCGGGCACCGCCAGGCTCCAGTGCTGACAGCGTGAGCGGATGGTGGGCAGCAGGCGCGAGGGAATGTCGGCGAGCAGCACGAAGAGGGTGCGCTCCCCCGGCTCCTCGAGGCTCTTGAGCAAAGCGTTGGCGGCGGCCAGGTTCATGGCCTCGGCCGGGGCGATGAGGATCACCCGGTAGCCGCCCTGCTGGGGGGTCTGGGCCACGAAGGCGTTGACCTCGCGGATGACATCGATGCGGATCTGGCGCTTGCCCTCCTCCGGCTCCACGCGCAGCAGGTCGGGGTGATAGCCCGAGGCCAGCATGCGGCAGCCATGGCAGCTGCCGCAGGCGCTCTCACCGGGGGCGGCGCACAGGGTGCGCGCGACCAGGGCGTCGGCCAGGGAGCGCTTGCCTACGCCGCGCGGCCCCGAGATCAGCAGCGCATGGGGCAGCCGGCCCGCATCGGCCAGGCGCGTCAGCTCGGCGAAGCGCGGCGCCAGCCAGGGCAGCGGTTGGCCGACCGAGGACGCTACCGCCATGCCGACACCCGCTGGGCCAGGAGCGCATCGATCTGCTCCCCGACCGCCGCCAGGGGGCGCGAGGCGTCCACCACAGCGATACGCTCGGGGGCGGCGGTGGCGCGGGCCAGGTAGGCCTGGCGCACCGCCGAGAAGAACTCGCCGCGTTCGCGCTCGAAGCGATCCGGCGTCTCGCCGCGCAGGGCCACGCGCGCGCGGGCCGCCTCGATGGGCATGTCCAGCAGCAGGGTCAGGTCGGGGGCGAGGCCCCGCTGCACGAAGCGCTCCAGCTCGGCGATGCGCGCGGGGTCGATGCCCCGCCCGCCGCCCTGGTAGGCGAAGGTGGCATCGGTGAAACGGTCGCAGACCACCCAGGCGCCGCGCTCGAGCGCGGGGCGAATCACCCGCGCCAGGTGCTGGGCGCGGGCGGCGAAGACCAGCAGCAGCTCGGCATCGACGTCCAGCGGCTCCTCGACGTCGGGGTCGAGAAGCAAGCGGCGGATCGCCTCGGCCCGCGGGGTACCGCCGGGTTCGCGAGTCTGCACCACCTCGAGCCCTCGGGCCTCGAGCCAGGCGACCACCCGGGCCAGGTTGGTGGACTTGCCGACCCCCTCGCCCCCCTCCAGGGTGATGAAGCGTCCGCGCACGGCCATCTGGGTCTCCTTACTGGCGATTGCGGATATACCGGTTCACCGCGTTGTTGTGCTCGCGCAGGGTGCGCGAGAAGTGGTGCGTACCGTCGCCCCGGGAGAGGAAGTAGAGGGTGTCGCCGGGCAGCGGATCCACCGCAGCCTCCAACGACGCCCGGCCCGGCATGGCGATGGGCGTCGGCGGCATGCCGTCGATCACGTAGGTGTTGTAGGGAGTCGCCTCGCGCAGGTCGGCGCGGGTGATGCGGCCCTCGTAGCGCTCGCCCATGCCGTAGATCACGGTGGGGTCGGTCTGCAGGCGCATCCCGGTCTGCATGCGCCGCTTGAAGACGCCGGCGATCTCGCGGCGCTCCTCGGGCGCACCGGTCTCACGCTCGATCAGCGAGGCCATGATCAGCGCCTCGTAGGGCGAATCGATGGTGAGGTCGTCGGCGCGCCCCTCCCACACCTCCTCGAGGATCGCCTCCATGCGGGTGAGCGCCTGGCGCAGGATCTCCACGTCGCTCACCCCCTTGTGGTAGCGGTAGGTGTCGGGGAAGAACCAGCCCTCGGGATAGACGCCCTCGCGGTCCAGCAGCGCCATCACCTCTTCGTCGGAGAGGCCGGCGGTGCGGTTCTCCAGCTTGGGAGCGTTGTCCAGCAGCTGGCGCATCTGACGGAAGGTCCAGCCCTCGGGGATGGTCAGCGGGTAGGTGACCACCCGGTCGCTGCCGAGCAGCGCCACCAGCTCGCGCCCGCTCATGCCCGGCTCCAGCATGTACTCGCCGGCGCGCAGGCGCGGCACGCTGTCGGGCTCCAGGCGGGTCAGCAGGCGGAAGGCCCAGTCGTCCTCGATCATTCCGCGCTGGGCCAGGTCGGCCACCACCCGGTTGTAGCCGGCGCCGCGGGGCACCTCGTAGAGGGTTGGCTCGCTCACCGCGATGGGCGCCTCGAGCCGGGATTCCCAGTAGCGGTAACCACCGAACAGGGCGCCAGCGGCCAGGATGGCCAGCACCAGCAGGAACTTCAGCACACGCAGCATCGGCGTCCTCATCATCTCAGGTCAGGTCGGATCGGGCAGTGGATAGCCCAGCAGGCGATGGGCCTCGGCCTGGAAGCCCCGGTGCAGCGGCGCAAGGGACCAGCGCTGCCGCTCGACGCCATCGGCATCATCGAGGCGCACCACCGGCCAGATCCCCTGCACCGAGTTGCCGAGCCACACCGCTTCGGCCGCGATGAGCGCCTCGGGCCCGGCCTCCACCTCGGCGATGGAAAGGCGCTCCCTCAGGGCCTCGCGCAGGGTGCCCGCCACGCCGCAGCGGTCGAGGCGGGGCGTCTCCAGGCGGCCGTCACGCTGCCAGAAGAGGTTCATGGCGGTCGCCTCCACCAGCCGGCCATCGCTGTCGCAGAGCAGCCCCTCGGCAACTCCTTCGTCGTCCCACTCCGAGCGGGCCAGCACATTCTCCAGGCGATTGAGGTGCTTGAGGCCGGCCAGCGCCGGCTGGATACCCAGCCGCAGGCGGCAGTGTCGCACTCGCACGCCCTCCCGCCAGCGGTTTTCCGCAGGGACGAAGGTCGCCAGCTGCCAGCGCAGGCGAGGCTCGGGGGACGCCGGCGGCCGGTAACCGCGGCCACCGCTGCCGCGGGTCAGGATCAGCTTGAGTACCACGAGCCCCGGCCCCGCCTCGGCCAGGGGAGCGGCCAGTTCACGCTCGGCGGGCATCGGAATGCCCAGGGCATGGCAGCCGCGCACCAGCCTCGCCAGGTGCTCATCCCACAGCAGCGGACTGCCATCGCGCAGCAGCACGGTCTCGAACAGGCCGTCGCCGTAGGCGGCCCCGCGGTCGTCCAGCGGCCAGCCACCCTGCCCGTCACGCATCGGCTTGCCTACCCCCGGGTCAGACCCGGGAGAAGATCAGGGTGCCGTTGGTGCCGCCGAAGCCGAAGGAGTTCGACAGCGCCACGTCGATCTTCATCTCGCGAGCGGTGTGCGGCACGTAGTCGAGGTTGCAGCCCTCCTGGGGGTTATCCAGGTTGATGGTGGGCGGCGCCACCTGGTCGCGGATGGCCAGGATCGAGAAGATCGCCTCCACGGCGCCGGCGGCGCCCAGCAGGTGGCCGATCATCGACTTGGTGGAGCTCACCGCCACGGACTTCGCCGCCGCGCCCATCACCTTCTCCACGGCGCGGCTCTCGGCAAGGTCGCCGGCCGGGGTGGAGGTGCCGTGGGCATTGATGTAGTGGATGGCCGAGGCATCGATGCCGGCATCCCTCACGGCATTGGCCATGGAGAGCGCCGCGCCGCTGCCGTCCTCGGGCGGGGCGGTCATGTGATAGGCGTCGTCGCTCATGCCGAAGCCGGTCAGCTCGGCGTAGATGGTCGCCCCGCGCGCCCTGGCGTGCTCGTACTCCTCCAGCACCAGCACCCCGGCGCCATCGGAGAGCACGAAGCCGTCGCGGTCGCGGTCCCAGGGGCGGCTGGCCGCCTCGGGCGCCTCGTTGCGGGTCGACAGCGCCCGCGCCGCGGAGAAGCCGCCCAGGCCCAGGGGCGTGGTGGCCATCTCGGCTCCACCGCAGATCATCACGTCGGCGTCACCGTAGGCGATGGTGCGGGCGCTGTAGCCGATATTGTGGGTGCCGGTGGTACAGGCGGTGGTGATGGCGATGTTGGGGCCACGGAAGCCGTGCTGGATGGCCAGGTTGCCGGAGATCATGTTGATGATCGAACCGGGCACGAAGAAGGGCGAGATGCGCCGCGGGCCGCTCTTGAGCATGGCGCTGTGGTTGTGCTCGATCATCGGCAGGCCGCCGATGCCGGAGCCGATGGCCACGCCGATGCGCGCGGCGTTCTCCTCGGTGCACTCGATCCCGGAATCCTGAATCGCCTGGGCCCCTGCCGCCACCCCGTACTGGATAAAGAGGTCCATCTTGCGGGCCTCCTTGGGATTCAGGTAGGGACTGATGTCGAAGTCCTTCACCGAGCCGCCGAAGCGGGTATTGAAGCCGCTGGCATCGAAGTGCTCAATGGGGGCGATACCGCTCTTGCCGGCCTTGATGCTGGACCAGCTCTCCTCGACGCTATTCCCCACCGGCGTGACCAGTCCCAGGCCGGTCACCACAACCCTTCTACGTGCCATCAGTGTTCCTCCAGACATCCAGTATGACAGGGCTCCCCCGCGAGGAGCCGTCCTTTGCGCGCATTATACCGAGTCTCCCCGCCATGCGCTGCCCTGACAAGCCTCGTATCACCCTGCCACGAAAAAGCCGCCTCGCGAGGCGGCTTTTCTCCGGGGAAGCGGTTCCCCGCGTCAGGCGGCATCGACCGCCACCAGGCTTACTGGTGGGCGTTGACGTAGTCGATGGCTTCCTGGACGGTGGTGATCTTCTCGGCTTCTTCGTCCGGGATCTCGGTATCGAACTCTTCCTCGAGCGCCATGACCAGCTCGACGGTATCCAGGGAGTCGGCGCCCAGGTCCTCGGTGAAGGAGGAGCTGTTCTGGATGTCCTCTTCCTTGACGTTCAGGCGCTCGGCCACAACCTTCTTCACGCGCTCTTCGATGGTGCTCATTAT
This sequence comes from Halomonas alkalicola, assembly GCF_030704205.1. NCBI lineage: Bacteria > Pseudomonadati > Pseudomonadota > Gammaproteobacteria > Oceanospirillales > Halomonadaceae > Halomonas > Halomonas alkalicola. The sequence goes on from NZ_CP131913.1 coordinate 782,685, forward strand.
GACGTACTCCAGTCGTTCAAATTGGCCGTCCAGATGACCAGCCGTTGGGGTTCCAGATCCGCAGACGGAAGCTGCGGGGTAGTTTATAGACGCCCCGGGGCCGGCGCAACCGCCGCCCCGGAAGGGTCTCAACGCATGTTCATCCCGCCGTTGACGTGCAGCGTCTCGCCGGTGATGTAGCTCGCCGTGTCGCCGGTAAGGAAGCCCACCGCCGCGGCAATTTCCTCCGGCTGGCCCAGCCGCGCCAGGGGAATCTGGCCCAGCAGCATCTTGTGCTGCTCCTCGGGCAGCGCCTCGGTCATGTCGGTGGCGATGAAGCCCGGGGCCACCGCATTGACGGTGATGGCGCGAGAGGCGACCTCGCGGGCCAGGGCCCGGGTGAACCCCTCCATGCCCGCCTTGGCGGCAGCATAGTTGGTCTGCCCAAGGTTGCCCATGGTGGCCACCACCGAGCTGATGTTGACGATGCGGCCGAAGCGCGCCCGCGTCATGCCGCGCAGGCAGGCCTTGCTGACGCGATAGATCGAGGTGAGGTTGGTGTCGACGACGTCGCTCCACTCCTCTTCCTTCATGCGCATCAGCAGGTTGTCGCGGGTGATCCCGGCATTGTTGACCAGGATGGTCGGCGCTCCGAACTCCTCGGTGACCGCCTTGACCAGGGCCTCGACGCTGGCCGCGTCGGTGACATCGAGCCGGCGCCCGGCGCCCTGGATCCCCTGGGCCTTGAGATCGGCGTCGATCTTCTCGGCGCCGGCATCGCTGGTCGCGGTGCCGATCACGATGCGCCCCTGACGGCCCAGCTCATGGGCGATGGCCCGGCCGATGCCGCGGCTGGCGCCGGTGATCAGGGCAACTCTCGTTTCGGTTGTCATGGTGTTTTCGCCTTCGTCCTGAGGAATGGTTCAGCCGTTGGTCGAGCCGCCGTTGGCGACGCTGCGGGCCAGCTCCAGTGCCGCCTCGAGGCTGTCCGGGTCGTTGACGGCCAGCCCCTTGCTGCCCCGGGCGATGCGCTTGCCGAGGCCGGTGAGCACCTTGCCGGGCCCGCACTCGATGAACACCTCAGCGCAGCCCTCGACCATGGCCTCGACGCAGGAGGTCCAGCGCACCGGGCGATAGAGCTGCTCGATCAGCCGGGTACGCAGGGTCTCGGTATCGGCGTGGGCCTGGGCATCGACGTTCTGGAAGACGGTATAGCGCGGGGCACGCAGCTCGATGGCGGCCATCGCCTCGGCCAGGCGCTCAGCGGCGGGCTCCATCAGCGCACAGTGGGAGGGCACCGAGACAGGCAGCGCCATGGCACGCTTGGCACCGGCCGCCTGGCAGGCGGCGATGGCGCGCTCCACGGCGGCACTGCCGCCGGCGATCACTACCTGACCGGGGGCATTGTAGTTGACCGCGGAGACCACCTCGCCCTGGGCGGCCTCGGCGCAGGCCTGTTCCACCACGCCATCGTCGAGACCGAGGATCGCCGCCATAGCGCCCTGACCCACCGGCACCGCCGCCTGCATCGCCTCGCCGCGCAGGCGCACCAGCTTGACGCCCTCGGCGAAGCTCATCACGCCGGCGCACACCATGGCGCTGTACTCGCCGAGGCTGTGACCGGCCATGGCACCGGGGCGCGGCCCCTCCAGCTCCTGCCAGACCCGCCAGATGGCGACGCTGGCGGTGAGCAGGGCCGGCTGGGTACAGGCGGTGGCATTGAGGGCGTCTGCCGGGCCCTCCTGCACCACCTGCCAGAGGTCATAGCCCAGCGCGTCGGAGGCCTCCTCGAAGGAGGTACGCACCACGCTGTAGCGTTCCGCCAGCTCCCGCAGCATGCCGATCTGCTGGGAACCCTGCCCGGGGAACACGAGGGCGAGGGATTGAGTCATCTTGGTCACCTTTGCTCTTGTTGGCTGTCATCACCACCGGAAATCCCCGGCGTGAGGAAGTCGGGATCGCTGGCGACTCGACCGGCTCTGCCGATCGACTCGCCAACGCCCCGCCGTGGGGCCAGACCCGCCGCCAGGCAGCGCGGCAGGTCATGCCGGACCTCCTGCACTGCCCGCTGTACCGCATAGTGGAAGCCTGCGGCGTCGGCACTGCCGTGGCTCTTGACCACGATACCGGCCAGGCCCAGCAGGCTGGCGCCATTGTAGCGCACCGGGTCGAGTTCGCCGCGCAGGCGGCGCAGCGCCGGTCGCGCCAGCAGCCCCACCAGCCGGCTGCTCCAGTGGGCCTCGAAGGTCGCCTGGACCCGCGCCACCAGCATGCGTGCCAACCCCTCGCTGGCCTTGAGCACGGCGTTGCCGACGAAGCCGTCGCACACCACCACGTCCACCTGGCCGGCGAAGATGCCATCACCCTCCACGTAGCCGCGATAGTCGAGCCCACCCATGGCGCGCAGCCGCGCATCCGCCTCGCGAACGCTAGCCGTGCCCTTGGTGCCCTCGACCCCGACGTTGAGCAGCGCCACCCGGGGGGCCTCGATCCCGTCCACATGACGAGCCATCAGCTCACCCATCAGGGCAAAGTCCACCAGCCGCTCGGCGGAGGCCTCGACGTTGGCCCCCAGATCGAGCAGATAGCAGCGCCCCTGGCTGCGGGTCGGAATGGCAGTGCTGATCGCCGGACGCGGAATGCCGGCCACGGTGCCCAGCGCCTGGCGCCCCAGCGCCACCAGGGCACCGGTGTTGCCGGCGCTGACCCCCGCCGCGGCGTCGCCGGCCGCTACCGCGGCCAGCATCCTGGCCATGCTGCTGGCCTGGCCATGGCGCAGGGCGTCGGCGGGGCGCTGACCGGGGGCGATTACCTCGGCGGAATCCACGACCTCCAGACGCGAACCAGCCAGCGCGACGCGACGAGACGCCGCGGCAGGCAGGAGATCTCTCCCTCCAGCTGTCGACGCGGGCCGAACAGCAGGAGCGAGAGACGGGAGTCCTGGAGGGCCGCACTGGCCGCTCCTCGCACGGTGGCGCGGGGACCGAGGTCACCGCCCATCGCATCGATGGCGATTCGCACGGGGAGTCAGCGGCCAGGCGTCACCGAGAGATGCGTCGTCGCTTCAGGCGTCGACGACCTTGCGACCACGGTAGAAGCCGTCCGGAGAGACGTGGTGGCGCAGGTGAGTGGTACCGGTTTCCTTGTCCTGGGACAGGGCCGGAGCGCTCAGGGCGTCGTGGCTACGACGCATGCCGCGCTTGGAACGGGTCTTGCGGTTCTGTTGAACTGCCATGGGATGTCACTCCAGAGTAAAACGATGATGAATCAGGATTTGCCCTTGAGGTGCCTGAGCACATCGAAGGGGCTCGCTGCGGGCTCCCGGGATGCCACGGCATCCTCCCCGCTGGTCAGCTGGTCGCGAGAGACCTCACAGTCGGCCTCATCGTGGTAAACCACCTGAGGCAGGCTGAGGATCAGTTCGTCCTCGACCACCGTCAGCAGGTTCAGCTGTTCGTCTTCCACCAGCACCGGCTCATGAGTGCTCGGCAACTCGGCTGCCAGATCGTCGCTGGTGACCATCCCCAGCAGGAACTCGCTCTCCACATGCTGCGCCAGGGGCGACAGGCAGCGCCGGCACGGCAGCTGCAGGTCGGCCTCCAGGCGGCCATGGATCACTCGGCGTCCCTGGGCGTCGATGCCGAAATCGAGGGTGACGCGAATATCGCCGGTCTGGGCACCGACCTCTTCGGCCAGACGTGCAAAATCGGCGAGGGCCATCAGGCCCTCGAGTCGCTCGGCGCGGGCTGCAAGCTTGTAGGGCTCGACCCTGCTGGGAAGTCGTGTGGTCAACATAGGCGCGCAATGATAGGCACTCCCCCCTCCCCTGTCAAAGCCGCCGTTGACCGTTCGGCTCATGCTACCCTCGTTCATCCATCCGCCACCGGAAAAGCCCCCATGCCACGACTCGTCCTCGCCTCAGGTTCTCGCTGGCGCCGCCAGCTCCTGGATCGCCTGGAAATCCCCTACGCCTGGCAGAGCCCCGACATCGACGAGACCCCGCACCCGGGGGAGGCGCCGGCCACCCTGGTGCACCGGCTGGCGCTGGGCAAGGCCCAGGCCCTGGCCGAGGCGTGGCCCGACCACCTGATCATCGGCTCCGACCAGGTGGCCCTGTTCGACGGCGAGATCCTCGGCAAGCCAGCCGATGCCGCCGCCGCAAGACGCCAGCTGGCGCGCTTCTCCGGACAGCGGGTGCGCTTCCTGACCGGCTTGGCCCTGCTGGACACGCGCCGTGGGCGCCATCGGGTGACCCACGAGACCTATGACGTGGTGTTTCGCCGGCTCGGCGAGGGCGAGATCGCCCGCTACGTGGAGAAGGAGCTGCCGCTGGAGTGCGCCGGCAGCTTCCGCATGGAGGGGCTGGGGATCACCCTGTTCGAGAAACTCGAGGGCGACGACCCCAACACCCTGATCGGCCTGCCGCTGATCCGCCTCTGCGCCATGCTGCGCGAGGCAGGCCTCGACCCGCTAGGGTAGCTGATAGCGCAGCGGCGAATCGGCGCGGGGCACGCCCAGCAGCTCCATGGCGACGCGGCCGAACTGCCGGGAGAAGCGCTCGAAGGGATCCGGGCGCGGAGTGTAGTCCCGCACCCTGGGCTCGGCCAGCCGCTCCCGGGCCAGGCCGCCCAGGCTGCCGATGCCGTCCACCAGGCCGAGCGCCACGGCCTGCTCGCCGCTCCACACCAGGCCGCTGAACAGTCGCTCATCCTCGCTCAGGCGATCGCCCCGCCCTTCGCGCACGGCCTCGATGAACTGGCGGTGGGTGGTGGCCAGCACCGATTGCCAGAAGTCGCGCTGCTCGGGCGCCAGCTCCGAGAAGGGGTCGAGGAAGGCCTTGTTGTCACCGGCGGCAAAGACACGCCGCTCCACGCCCAGGCGCTCGATCGCCTCCTCGAAGCCGAAGCTGGCCGAGATCACCCCGATGGACCCCACCAGGCTGGCGGGAGCCACCAGGATCTCGTCGGCCGCCGCGGCTATATAGTAGGCGCCGCTGGCCCCCACATCCTCGATCACCGCGATGATCGGCTTGTCGCCCTCGCCGCGCAGCCGCATGATCTCGTCGAAGATGCGCTGGGACTGCACCGGGCTGCCGCCGGGACTGTCGATCTGCAGCACCACCGCCACACTCTCCTCGGCCTCCCAGGCGCGATTGAGCCCGGTGATGATGCGCTCGGCACTGGCCGGCGACTCCGAATCGATCACGCCGCGCACCTTGACCACGCCCAGGTGCGGCCCGGAAGCGGCACTGCTGCCGGGGGGGCCGGCCACCAGGCTGTAGAGGGTCGCCGAGAGCGAGGCCAGGATCAGCGCCGCGAACAGGAAGCGGAAGAAGAGCTTCCAGCGTCGCGCGCGACGCTGCTCCGTCAGCACCCCGCCGATCCAGCGGTCCATCATCTCCAGCTGCTGGAGGCGCTGGCGCTCGCGCAGGGCCTCGGCGCTCTCGGCCTGGGCCGCGACCGGCTCCGCCGGGGTGCGGCGCGCCTCGCGCTCCTCGCGGGCCTGCTCGGGGCTGCGCTCCTCCCCCTGGGTCCAGGGGTCCTGTGTGGTGCCATGCTTCTGGTCGTCGTCACTCATGCCTTACCTTCCCTGCAGCCAGTCGAAGAGCTCGGGCACCGCCTCGGCGGTGAAGGTCGGCCGGCTGGCCGCCAACCGCGCGGGCGCATGCACCCCCCAGGTCACCGCCACCCGGTCCATGCCGATGGCCCGGGCCATCTCCAGGTCATACTCGGTATCCCCCACCATCACCGCCTCCGCCACGTCCACCTCGAGCTGGGCCAGCAGCTCGTCGAGCATCTGCGGGTGCGGCTTGGAGCGGGTCTCATCGGCGGTGCGGCTGGCGTGGAACCAGCGACCGCTGCCGCTCTCGTGAAAGACGCGGTCGAGGCCTCGGCGACTCTTGCCCGTGGCCACCGCCAGACGCTGCCCGCCACGGCCATGCAGGTCGGCAAGCCCCGCCTCCACCCCGGAGAAAAAGCGCATGGGCGTGTCGCTGCCCTCGACGAAGTGCCAGGAGTAGCGGCTGCGCAGCAGCTCGGCGCGCTCCGCGTCGATGCCGGGACACAGGGTGGCGATCGCCTCGGGCAGCCCCAGGCCGATGATGTTGCGGATGCTCTGGGGCGAGAGCTCGCCCCAGCCGGCGTCCCGCGACGCCGCCTGCATGCAGTCGACGATGCGAGCCGCCGAGTCCATCAGGGTGCCATCCCAGTCGAAGATCACCAGTCGATAGCGCATTGTCCTCTCCGTGTGGTCGATGCCCGAGGTCGATGAATCGGGTCGTTGAATCGAGTCGAACAGGGCTCAGGCGTCGCGACGGGCCCGGGCCAGCACCGCCTGAAGCTCATCGGGCAGCGGCGCCTTGATCTGCACCGGGCGGCCGCTGGTGGGCTCGGGGAAGCTCAGCGATTCGGCGTGCAGGAAGAGCCGCGTCACGCCGAGGGACTCGCTGAGCCGCTGGCTGTCGCGACTGGCATACTTGTCGTCGCCCAGCAGCGGATGACCGGCGTGGGCCGCATGCACGCGGATCTGGTGGGTCCGCCCGGTGACCGGTTCGGCCTCCAGCAGGGTCACCCTCGGAAAGGCCTCGCGCACCGCGAAACGGGTGCGGGAGACCTTCCCTGCCGGATCGACCCGCACCCGACGCTCGCCGTTGGCCAGGGTGTAGCGGTCCAGCCGCGCCGCCACGTAGTCGCGCCGCGCCGGCCAGCGACCGGCCACCAGGGCCAGGTAACGCTTGTCCATTTGCTGCTGCTTGAGGGCCTCGTTCAGTGCCAGCAGCGCCGGGCGCGACTTGGCCAGCAGCAGACAGCCGGAGGTGTCGCGATCCAGGCGGTGCACCAGCTCCAGGAAGTCGAGATCCTCGCGCACCTGGCGCAGCGCCTCGATCAGGCCGATCTTGACCCCGCTGCCGCCGTGCACGGCGAGCCCCGCCGGCTTGTTGATCACCAGCCAGTCGCGTCCCTCGACCAGCACGCTGCCGGCCAGCAGGTTGCGCAGGTTGTCACTCACCTCCCGCACCGCCTCGCGGGGCGAGAGCTTGAGAGGCGGTATGCGCACCAGAACACCGACCGCCAGGCGGGTGTCCGGCTTGACGCGCTTCTTGTTCACCCGCACCTCGCCCTTGCGCACGATGCGGTAGATGAGCGCCCGCGGCGCCCCCTTGATCCGGGTCATCAGGAAATTGTCGACCCGCTGGCCATCCTGACCTTCCGTCACCTCGACCCACTGTACGTCGCGCCCTTCGGCCATGCCGAGACTCCACTGCCGGAAACTGCCAAAAGGCGCATTCTATCGCAGTGGGCTCCCCGGCGCGCCAATTGCTGGCGCGGCCCGGTTGCTGTTATATTGCCAGTTCGCTCCAATGGGCCAAACCAGGCCCTCTGGCGCCTGCCCGACAGACACGCAGGCCGGAGCGAAAAGATCAGGCCGCGACGACGTCGACACGTCCCGCCCCCCGCAGCAACGGAAACACAGCGATACAGCGCCACGCCCGGATCCCCCCGATGTTTCCCCCGTCATGGAACTTCGGCAGGCCACGGGACACGTTCAACAGCGTGCCGGCGACCGGCGGCGGCGAATCGATGAATGCCAGGTGTTGGCGGTGACCGCAGGGCCGGATGGGTGACCCCCACCGAGACATGTCCTGCCTCCGCCCCGTACTCAACAACTCGTGCCGTGACGCGTCGTCATCGAACCGCCACGGCCGTAGATATGCGTATTCCTGCGATACGCTGAGCACAGGCACGCAGCACACAGAGGTTCGCCACGTCGTACTCGCCGGCACCCCATAGTGCGAGACAACATGAAACGGATGCTCATCAATGCGACCCAGCCCGAAGAGCTGCGCGTCGCGCTGGTCGATGGACAACGCCTCTACGACCTGGACATCGAATCCGGTGCCCGGGAACAGAAGAAAGCCAATATCTACCGCGGCAAGATCACCCGCATCGAGCCCTCCCTGGAAGCCGCCTTCGTCGACTTCGGCGCGGATCGCCACGGCTTCCTGCCGCTGAAGGAGATCTCCCGCGAGTACTTCGTCAAGGAGCCCGCCTCCGGCCGCCCCAGCATCAAGGAGGTGCTCAAGGAGGGGCAGGAGGTCATCGTCCAGGTCGACAAGGAGGAGCGCGGCAACAAGGGCGCGGCGCTGACCACCTTCATCAGTCTGGCCGGTCGCTTCCTGGTACTGATGCCCAACAACCCCAAGGCCGGCGGCATCTCGCGCCGCATCGAGGGGGAGGAGCGCAGCCAGCTCAAGGAGGCCATGGGGCAGCTCACCATTCCCGACCGCATGGGCCTGATCGTGCGCACCGCCGGCATCGGCCGCTCCCCCGAAGAGCTGCAGTGGGACCTGGACTACCTGGTCCAGGTGTGGGAATCGATCACCGCCGAGGCCGGCAAGCGCTCCGCTCCCTTCCTGATCTACCGCGAGTCCAACGTCATCATCCGCGCCATGCGCGACTACCTGCGCCAGGACATCGGCGAGGTGCTGATCGACAGCGAGGCGGTGCACCAGGAGGCGCTGGCCTTCATCCGCCAGGTGATGCCCTCCTACCAGCAGAAGATCAAGCTCTACGTCGACGAGGTGCCGCTCTTCTCGCGCTTCCAGATCGAGTCGCAGATCGAGACTGCCTACGAGCGTGAGGTGAAGCTGCCCTCCGGCGGCTCCATCGTCATCGATCACACCGAGGCGCTGGTCTCCATCGACATCAACTCGGCGCGCGCCACCCGCGGCAGCGATATCGAGGAGACCGCCCTGCAGACCAACCTGGAGGCGGCCGACGAGATCGCCCGCCAGCTGCGTTTGCGCGATATCGGCGGCCTGGTGGTGATCGACTTCATCGACATGAGCCCGGCACGCAACCAGCGCGAGGTCGAGAACCGCGTGCGGGATGCGCTGAAGCTGGACCGCGCCCGGGTGCAGATCGGCCGCATCTCGCGCTTCGGCCTGATGGAAATGTCCCGCCAGCGCCTGCGCCCGTCACTCGGCGAGACCAGCGGCGTGGTCTGCCCGCGCTGCGACGGCCAGGGCACCATCCGCGACGTCCGCTCCATCTCCCTCTCGATCATGCGCCTGATCGAGGAAGAGGCCATGAAGGAGCGCAGCGCCCAGATCCGCGCCATCCTCCCGGTGCCGGTAGCCACCTACCTGCTCAACGAGAAGCGCAACGTGCTGGCCGACATCGAGCGCCGCCAGGGCGTGCGGGTGGTGCTGCTGCCCAGCCCGGACATGGATACGCCCCACTACGATGTCCAGCGGCTGCGCGACGACCACGTGGACGAGGAGGGCACCGCCACCCTCTCCAGCTTCGAGCTCTCCACCGACACCGAGGTCGGCCGCGAGCCGGAACCCACCTTCGGCAAGCCGGTGCAGCGCGCCGAGGCCGCGGTGAAGACGGTCATCCACCACGAGCCGGCCCCCGCCTCCCTGCAGCAGGAAGAGGCCCCGGCACCCAAGGCCCCCGCCAAGCCCCCTGCCCCGGCAGCCAGGGCGCCGGCCCGCCCGCCCGCGGTGCAGCAGCCGGTCGCCGAGCCCCAGGCCGGCGTGCTGGGCCGCCTGGTCAAGGGCCTGGCCAAGTTGCTCGGCGGCGACGAAGCGCCTGCCGACAGCGGCAAGGCCCCCGCCGCCCGCGGCGAGGAGTCACGCGCTGACCAGGGCGCCCGCAAGCCCGCGCAGCGCGACGACGAGCGCAGCGGGCGCAATCAGCGTCAGCGCCGCCCGCGCAGCGAGGAGCGCCGCGGCGCGCCGCGCCAGGAGAGCGAGCGCGGCGACAGCAGGGCCGAGTCCGCCGACAACCGCGGTGGCCGTGGCGGCCGTGGGCGCGGCCGCCAGGACGATGCCCGTCAGGCGCGTCAGCCCGAGGCACCCAAGCGCGATGAAAGGCCGCGCGACGAGAAGCCCCGGGACGACGCGCGTCGCCAACGCGGCGGCGACAGGCGTGACGAGCGCCCGGCCGAGAAGCCGGTAGAGGCGAAGAGCAACGCGCCCAGGGCCGAGGCGCCGGTGGACGACGGCAAGCCCAAGCGTACCCGCAACAACCCGCGCAGCCGCAGCCGTCAGCACGCCATCAGCCCGAAGGCCCTGGAGGAGCAGCAGCGCCTCCAGGCCCAGGCGGCCGAGGCCCAGCCGGAAACGGCAGCCGAGGCGCCCAAGGCCGAGGTAAAGGCTGAAGCGCCCAAGGCAGCGCCGCAGCCCGCCGAGCCGAAGGCCGAGGCACCGAAGCCCGACGCGCCGAAGGCCGAGGCTCCGAAAGCCGCCGAGCCGAAGGCCGAGGCTCCGAAAGCCGCCGAGCCGAAGGCCGAGGCTCCGAAGCCCGCCGAGCCGAAGGCCGAAGCGCCCAAGCCCGAGGTAGCCAAGCCCGACGCACCGAAGGCCGAAGCGCCCAAGTCCGCCGAGCCGAAGGCCGAGGCGCCCAAGCCCGAGGTAGCCAAGCCGACCGAGCAGAAGGCCGAAGCGCCCAAGCCCGACGCGCCGAAAGCCGAGGCACCCAAGCCCGACGCGCCGAAGGCCGAGGCACCGAAGCCCGACGCGCCGAAGGCCGAGGCACCCAAGCCCGACGCGCCGAAGGCCGAGGCACCCAAGCCCGACGCGCCGAAGGCCGAGGCACCGAAGCCCGACGCGCCGAAGGCCGAGGCACCGAAGCCCGACGCGCCGAAGGCCGAGGCACCGAAGCCCGACGCGCCGAAGGCCGAAGCGCCTAAGCCCGACGCGCCGAAAGCCGAGGCACCGAAGCCGGCGGCGCAAGCACCGGTCGAGGCCAAGGCCGAGGTAAAAGCCGAAGCGCCCAAGGCAGAACCGAAGCCCGCCGAGGCACCGAAGGCCGACGCCAAGGCCGAAGAGACGCCAGAGGAGCGCCGCGCCAACCGCCGTCGCCGCCGCGCGCACAATGACCCGCGCGAGATCCGCCGTCGCGAGCTCGAGGCCAAGGCCCAGGAGAGCCCTCAGCGCTAGGAGATAGGCCAAGCAGGGCTGAGGCCCCGCTTGACCCTCTTTGAGACGACCGCGCCCGCAGCCATGGCTGCGGGCGCGGTCGTTATGGCATGGCCGTCGAGTCAGGCCATCAGCGCTCGCCGGCCAGCCGGGGCTCCCGCTCGAGGGTCACGCCGAAGCGCTCGTGCACGCGGCTCGCCACCCGCTTGGCGAAGCCGAGCAGCTCCGCCGCACTGCCGCCACCGAAGTGAACCAGCACCAGCGCCTGGCGCTCATGCACCCCGAAGTGCCCCTCGCGCAGGCCCTTGAGGCCGCAGCGGTCGATCAGCCAGCCGGCGGCCAGCTTGACCCGCCCGTCGGGCTGGGGGAAGTGGGGCATCTCGGGGTGCTCGGCCAGCAGTCGCTCGGCCAGCGCCTGCGACACCACCGGGTTCTTGAAGAAGCTGCCGGCGTTGCCGAGCACCGCGGGGTCGGGCAGCTTCTCGCGGCGAATGGCACACACCGCCTCGGCCACTGCCAGCGGCGTCGGGGCCTTCCCCACCCGACTGGCCAGATCGCCATAGCCCAGGTGCGCCCGCGCAGTGCGCGACAGCCGAAGCACCAGCCGGGTGATCACCACCCGCCCCGCGAGAGCCCCCTTGAAGATGCTGTCGCGGTAGCCGAAGGCGCACTCCTGCGGCGTCATCCAGCGCTCACGTCCGTCCGCGAGATCCACCACCTGCAGCGCCTCCAGCACCTCGCAGAGCTCGACGCCATAGGCGCCGATATTCTGGATCGGCGCCGCCCCGCAGTGGCCGGGAATCAGCGCCAGGTTCTCGGTGCCCCACAGGCCGAGGCGCGCCAGGGCCATCACCAGCGCGTGCCAGACCACCCCCGCCTCGGCGTGGACCCGTACCTCGTCCTCCTCGTCCTCCTCGCCCTCCTCGAGCCACCAGGCCGCCATGGCAGGCCGGATGACCAGCCCAGGCAGGCGCTCGGGCAGGATCAGGTTGCTGCCGCCGCCGAGCAGGGTCAGCGGCCAGTCTCGGGCGCGCGCCTCTGCCAGGGCCATCTGCAGCTCGGCCAGGCTTGCAGGCGCGACGAAATGCTCCGCCATGCAGGGCAGGCCCAGGGTGTTCGACGAGGCCAGGTCACGCGCGGGATAAGCCACCGGACTCAAGGGCGGCGCTCCAGCCGCGCCTCGATCTCGGCCAGCAGGCCGCGGGCCCCCTGCTCCACCAGGTCGAGCACCTCCTCGAAGCCCTGCTCACCGCCATAGTAGGGGTCGGGCACCGCACGATCCGGCATGCCGGCGAAGGCGAGGAAGAGCCCGAGATGGGCGTCGAGGGTCGCGGGGGCTCGGGCCCGCATGGCCGCCAGGTTGTCGTGGTCCATGGCCAGCAGGTAGTCGAAGGCGTCGAAGTCCGCATCATCCAGCTGGCGGGCACGCAGCGTCGAGAGGTCGATGCCGCGGCGGGCGGCGGCCTCTCGGGTGCGCGGATCCGGCGCCTTGCCCTCGTGCCAGCCCGCGATGCCGCAGGAGTCGACCTCGACCCGGTGAGCCAGGCCGCGCTCGTCGAGCAGGCGACGGAACACCCCCTCGGCGGTGGGCGAGCGGCAGATATTGCCCAGGCAGACGAAGAGTACCCGCCTCACTCCCCTCCCCCGCGTTCGGCGGCGTCCAGCAGGGCCCTCACCCGGGCCAGGTCCTCGGCGGTATCGACCCCGGCGGGATGCGGCTCCCTGGCCAGGGCCACCTGAATCGCGTGGCCGTGATGGAGCGCGCGCAGCTGCTCCAGGTGCTCGAGCCGCTCCAGGGGCGACGGCACCCAGTCGCGATACTCGGCCAGGAAGCCGGCGCGATAGGCGTAGAGACCGATATGGCGCAGCCAGGCGTCGGTCTCGAGCAGCTCGGGGCGGGCGGTGAAGGCGTCACGGTCCCAGGCCTCTCTATCCCAGGGCAGGGGCGCCCGGGAGAAGTAGAGCGCCCGCCCGGAGAGGGCGCGCACCACCTTCACCACGTTGGGATTGAAGAGGCTCTCCACGTCGCTGATCGGCTCGGCGAGGGTGGCGATGGAGGCCTCCGGGTCGTCGAACAGCCGGTCGGCCACCTGGTCGATCAGCGTCGCCGGGATCAGCGGCTCGTCGCCCTGGACATTGACCAGCACGGCGTCATCGGCCAGGCCCAGCCGCTCGGCCACCTCGGCCAGGCGGTCGGTGCCGGAGGGGTGGTCGGCGCGGGTCATCACCACCTCGGCGCCCTCGGCCCGCATGGCCTGCTCGATGCGGCCATCGTCGGTGGCTACCACCACCCGGGCGGCGCGACTCTCGCAGGCGCGCTGCCAGACGTGGGCCACCATGGGCCGGCCGGCGATCTGGGCCAGGGGCTTGCCGGGCAGGCGCGAGGAGGCGAAGCGCGCCGGAATGACGGCGATGAAGTCGCGCTCGGCCATCACGCCTCCCCCGTGCGTCCAGGGGAGGCGCGGAGCTTCTCGTCGGCGGAGAGCTGACGCGCCTCCTCGGGCAGCATCACCGGGATGCCGTCGCGCACCGGATAGGCCAGGCCATCATAGAGACAGTGCAGCTCCTCGGCCTCGCGCTGGTACTTCAGCTTGCCCTTGCACAGCGGGCAGACCAGCATGGCCAGCAGTTCCTTGTCCATCATGTTCACCTCACTCCTGGTGGTGAGCCGGCGCACTGCCGGCTCGCGAATTCATGTCGGGCGCCGCGGCATCCAGGGCGGCCAGCCGCGCCTCGAGCCAGCGAACGAAGGCGGGATCCGGCGTGGCCGCCACCTCCAGCACCCAGCTGTCGCGGGGCGCCAGGTCACGGCACTTCACGGCGTCCTTGGCGGTCATCACCAGCGGGCGACCGTCGGCGAAGGCGAGCTCCTCGGCGCGATAGGTGTGGTGGTCGTCGAAGGGGTGGGCCATCGCCTCGACGCCGAGCTCGGCCAGGGTCTCGAAGAAGCGCGCCGGACGGCCGATGCCGGCCACGGCGTGCACCGGCCCCGTGAACGGCAGCGGTAGCGGTGGAGAGCGCTTGCCGTCACCCAGCCGGCGCCAGGCGACCGGGGCCAGCGTCATCGCGAAGCCCCCCGGCGGCGGGGTGAAGGCCGGCTGGCCGCCGACCGCCACGCCATTGATCACGACCGCGTCGACACTGGCCAGTCGCGAGAGCGGCTCGCGCAGCGGCCCCGCCGGCAGGCAGCGGCCGTTGCCGAAGCCCCGGGCCCCGTCCACCACCACCAGCTCGAGGTCGCGCCCCAGGGCCAGGTGCTGGAGGCCATCGTCGCTGACCAGGATGTCACAGCCCGCCGCCAGCAGCCTGCCTGCCCCGCGGGGACGGTCCGGGTCCACCACCACCGGCACGCCGGTCTGGTCGGCCAGCATGCGCGGCTCGTCGCCGCACTGCGCCGCGGGGGTCCGGTCATCGACCCACAGCGGATAGGCGTCGCTCTGCCCACCATAGCCGCGGGAGAGGATGCCCGGACGATGGCCGCGCTCGACGAGGTGGCGCACCAGCCAGGCCACCAGCGGCGACTTGCCGGTGCCGCCGAGCGTCAGGTTGCCCACCACGATCACCGGCACCGGAGCCCGCCACACCGTGCGGCGCCCCTCGGCATAGGCGGCGGTGCGACGCGCCACCGCGGCGCGGTAGAGAGCCTCCAGGGGACGCAGCAGCGCCAGCCAGGGCGCCCCCCCATAGGCGGCCGCCAGCCAGCGCTCGCCCAGTCCGCTCATGCGGGGCCGGCCTCCCGGTGCGGCAAGCGATGCAGCGACACTGCCGTGGCCATCACCGGCCGGCACGCTTGCGGGCCTCTCATGCGGGGTCGGCCTCCTGGAACTGCAGGCGGTGCAGCGCGGCGTAGGCGCCGTCGCGGGCCAGCAGCTCGGCATGGCTACCCTGCTCGATCACCTCGCCCTGCTCCATGACCAGGATCCGGTCGGCGCGCTCGATGGTGGAGAGACGGTGGGCGATCACCAGGGTGGTGCGCCCGCGGCACACCTCCTCCAGGGCCGCCTGGATATGGCGCTCGGACTCGGTGTCCAGCGCCGAGGTGGCCTCGTCGAGGATCAGCAGCGGCGAGTCCTTGAAGATCGCCCGGGCGATGGCCACGCGCTGACGCTGGCCGCCGGAGAGCATCACGCCGTTGTCGCCCACCACGGTGGCGTAGCCGCCGGGCAGGCGCTCGATGAACTCGTGGGCATGGGCGGCCCGGGCGGCGGCCTCGATGGCCGCAGGGTCGGCGTCGGGTACGCCATAGGCGATGTTGTCGGCGATGCTGGCGTTGAACAGGGTCACCTGCTGGGAGACCAGGGCGATCTGGCGGCGCAGCGGCGTCAGGCGGTAGTCGTCCAGGGGCACGTCATCGACCAGCACCCGCCCCTCGGTGGGCCGATAGAAGCGCGGCAGCAGCCCCACCAGGGTCGACTTGCCGCTGCCCGAGCGGCCCACGATGGCGATCATCTCGCCCGGCGCCACCTCGAGGTCGATGCCCTTGAGCACCTCGGGCTGACCCTCGCCGTAGCGGAAGCGCACGCCCTCGAAGCGGACCCTGCCGACCAGCCGGCCCGGCTCGTGGTGCCCCTCGTCCCGCTCGGCGGGCACCTGCAGCAGGCCGAACAGCTCGGCGGCGGCGGCCAGCCCCTTCTGGATCTCGCTGTTGATCTCGGTGAGCTGGCGCACCGGCTTGGCCATCAACGAGGCGGCGGTGATGAAGGCGACGAACTCGCCGGCGGTCATGTTGTCCATCAGCGTCGGCGACATGGCCAGCCACACCAGCACCGCCAGGGCCAGGGCCACCAGCAGCTGAATCACCGGAGTGCTGATCGCCTTGGTCAGCGCCTCCTTCATGCTCTGCTGGCGGTTGTACTCGCTGGCGGCGGCGAAGCGAGCCTTCTCGAAGCCCTCGGCGCCGTGGGTGCGCACCACCCGGTAGCCGGAGAGCGCCTCGGAGGCCACGTGGGTGACGTCCCCCATGGAGGCCTGGATGCGCATCGAGATGCGCCGGAAGCGCTTGCTGGCGTAGCTGACCACCCCGCCGATCAGCGGCGTGACGGTCAGGAAGAGCAGCGTCAGCATCCAGTTGGTCCACAGCAGGTAGCCCACCAGGCCGAGGACGAAGAGCCCCTCGCGCAGCAGGATGGTCAGCGCCTTGGTGGCCGCGCCGGTGACCTGCTCCACGTGGTAGGTGACCCGCGAGATCAGGTGGCCGCTGGAGTGGCTGTCGAAGAAGCGCCCCGGGAGGTGGAGCATATGGTTGAAGACGTTGCAGCGCAGGGCGTGGACCACGTTGCGCGCCACGTTGCTCATGAAGTAGGTGCCGAGGAAGGTGCCGAGGCCCCGGGCGGCGAACATGCCGACCACGAACAGCGGCAGGAAGAGCCGGAAGGCGGCATCGGGGTTCTGGATGCCATCGATCAGGCGCTTCATCATCTCGGCGAGTGCCGTGCTGGAAGCGGCATAGATGACGTAGCCGACAATGGCCAGGCCAAAGGAGCGCCAGTGGGGGCGCACATAGCTCAGCAGGCGCTTGTAGAGCGTCCAGCCGGAGTGTTGGGGGGTCCCGTCCTGATTCACGGCGTCTCCGCTTGTGGGGAAATGGTCTCGCCGGTGCGGCTTTCGGTGGTGGCGATACGCACCCGCTCGATGCCCTGCAGGCCGGCCTGGTCGAGCACGCGGACCACATCGGCGTGGCTGGCGCGGCCATCGGCCTCCACCACCAGACCGTGCTCGCGGGCCTGCTCGGCCTCGGCGGCCAGCGCCGAGGCCAGCTCGGCCGGCGTCAGCTCGCGCTCGCCGAGGCGGTAGACGCCGGCCGCGGTGACCACCAGGGTGACCGGCGAGACCTCGGCGGCGGCCCCGCTGGTCGTCTCGGGCAGTTCGAGCTCCAGCGCCTGACGGGTCTCGAAGGTGGTGGAGACCATGAAGAAGATCAGCAGCAGGAACACCACGTCGATCAGCGGCGTGAGGTTGACCTCCACCGGGTCGCGGCGGGTACGCGCAAACCTCACGAGCGCTTCACCCGGGGCGCCATCCGCCCGTCGGCCTCGAGGCGCTCCTCCTCGGCGGCGGCCTCGTGGCGCTCGGCCAGGGTCAGCTCGCCGCCGTAGTGGGCGAGGAACTCCATCACCTGGCCCGACTGCTCCTCCATGCGCACGGTGATGTCCTCGACCCGGCGCAGGAAGTAGCGGTGGAACATCAGGGCGGGAATCGCCACGGTCAGGCCCGCCGCGGTGGTCACCAGGGCGCGGGAGATGCCGCCGGCCAGATCGGCGGTGCGGCTGGCGCCGTCGCCGGCGACGATCACCGAGAAGACCTCGATCATCCCCACCACGGTGCCCAGCAGCCCGATCAGCGGAGCGATGGCAGCGATGGTGCCGAGGGGGCTCAGGAAGCGCTCCATGTCATGGATCACCGCGGTGCCCGCCTCCTGGAGACGCGCCCGCACCTGTTCATGGCCGAGGCGCGCGTTGCGCAGCCCCGCGGCCAGCACGCCGCCCAGCGGCGAGTGGCTCTCCAGCCAGAAGAGGTTGACCTGGCCCCGGGAGACCAGGGTGCAGACCTCCTGGCCGAGCCCCCGGGGCGCGATGCGCCCGGCACGCAAGGTCCAGAGGCGTTCGATGATGATCACCGTGGCCAGCAGCGAACAGCCCAGCAGTGGCAGCATCAGCCAGCCCCCGGCGATCAGGGCCTCCATCATGTCCATGCGCTTTCCCTCGAAGATGCCCCGTGAACCGTGATCCCGAACTCAGGGCGATTCTAACGCAAGGCAGTCGGCTCCGACACCGCCCCGCCGCCAGGGCAGTGGCCGTGTGCTCTCGACGACCCGACCCGCCTCGCCCCCCAGCCGGAACGTCAGCGCGCCATCCAGCGCCGTGCTCCACTGGCAGCTGCCGGCGCCGCGGAAGCGCCTGACCACCTCGTCGTGGGGATGGCCGAAGGCGTTGCGCCGCCCGGCGCTGTAGACCACCTGACGCGGGGTGAGCCACTGCACCAGCTGAGGCCCGGAGCTGGTCTGGCTGCCGTGGTGGCCGGCCACCAGCAGGGTCACCGGCGCCTCGGCCTCGAGCAGGAAGGCGCGCTCCACCCGGCGCCCCACGTCGCCGGTGATCAGCAAGCGCTGCCCGCCCACGCTCGCCTCCAGCACGCAGGAGCGGTCATTGCTGGAGAGCGCGGCGGTCTCCTCCGGCGGCCACAGGAAACGGAAGCGCACGCCGTCCCGCTCCCAGCTGTCGCCGCGCCGGCAGGCGGCGAAGGGAACGCCGATCTCCTCGCCAGGCGGCGCCAGGAAGCGCCCCACGCGATGGCGCTCCGCCAGCAGCGCCACCCCGCCGGCATGATCGATGTCATCGTGGCTGACGATCACCTCGTCGAAGCGCTGACCCGGCGGCCACAGCACGCTGACCGGGACGAACCCCGAGGCGAAGCGTGGCCCCGCATCATAGAGCGCCCGATAGCCGGCGGTGCGCAGCTCCACCAGCTGCCCCTGGCCCACGTCCAGCACGCGCACCTCCAGCTGGCCGGGGGGGATGCCCGCCGGCGCAAGGCTCAGCGCCACTGCGGCCAGCGCCAGGCTGCCCGTGGCGCGCAGCGGGGCCGCAAGCCCGGGCAGCACCCAGAGCAGCGCCATCAGCCCCAGGCAGAGCGCCAGGGGCGTCACCAGGGCCGGCTCGGGGAGCCACAGCGGCAACCAGGCCACGGCGGCCTCCAGGCCTCGGGCCAGGGCCTCGCTCAGGTGCGCGAAGAGCCACCAGCAGAGCGCGGAGAGCGGCGGCAGCGGCGCCAGCAGCCAGCCGAGCAGCCCCAGCGGCACCAGCAGGCTGCTGACCACGGGCACCGCCACCAGGTTGACCAGCGGTGCGGCCGGGGCCAGCCGCGCGAAGGCCAGCAGCACCGCCGCCGCCATCAGCGGCGCCAGCAGCAGTTGGGTCCTGACCAGCGCCCACAGCCAGCCGCGCACGCCACGGGGACGCGGCCGGCCCTGCCAGGCCAGGATCAGCAGCGCCACCGCCAGGAAGGAGAGCCAGAGCCCCGGGCGCCAGGCGCTCAGCGGGTCGATGGCCAGCACCACGGCCAGCGCCAGCCACCACCCCTGCCAGGGCCCCGGGGCGTGGCGCCCGCTGGCGACCCACAGCCCCACCAGCGCCATCACCAGAGCGCGCAGCGCCGGGGGCTCCAGACCGGCGAGGGTCGCATAGCCCGCCGCCGCGACGCCGGCCATCCACCAGGGCCACACCGCCAGGCGCCATCCCCCCGGGGTCGCCAACCGCGCGGCTCCCCGGCCCAGCAGCAGGGCAAACCCCGCAACCAGCCCCACATGCAGCCCGGAGATCACCATCAGGTGGGTGGTGCCGCTGGCGTTGAGCAGGGCCCAGTCATCGGCCGTCAACCGATCGCCGGCGCCCAGGGTCAGGGCCGCCAGCCAGCGCTCGGCGCGAGGCGGCAGCGCCCGGCCCTCCAGATGCGTGAGGGCATGTTCGCGCAGGCCGGGCGCGGACTCGGCCAACCGCTGCGGCGGCGGCTCATGGCGCACATAGCCGGTGGCCTGGATTCCCTCGCGCCACAGCCAGGCCTCGTAGTCAAAGGTGTGGGGATTGGCGAATCCCGCCGGCGGACGCAGCCGCACGGTGAGCGCCCAGTGCTCGCCGGGCTGCAGGGGGGGCGCCTCGAAGGCGCTCAGGCGCACGCGTCGCAGGCGTTCGCAGGCGGGGCGCGCCGCGGCAAGCGGGCGGCAATCGCTCACCGCCAGGGTGAGGCGGGTCAGCCGCTCCTCCTCCGTCACCTCCACCAGCCGCCCCTGGATGGCGAGATCCTCGCGCAGCAGCCCATCGGGCAGGACCGCCCCGCGTGCCAGCAGTACGGCGGCCGTCACGCCGACCAGTGCCGCCAGAGGCAGCCAGTCGGCCGGTCGCCGCCTGGCCAGCGCGCCCAGGGCGAGGAGTCCCAGCCCCTCGAGCAGCCCCGGCGGCGGCTGGCTGCCCAGTCCCAGGCCGGCGAGCACGGCCAGGGCCAGGAGGATGGCCATTCCAGGTCGCATTCCCTTGCTCCGGATGGGTGCATGTCTGCCCGTGCCCCGCGCCTTGCGTGGAAGCGCAGTCATGGCAAAGGCAGGCCCTTGTATGGATAATAGCTCGCGTCACGATGCCGCGAGCCCGACGACATGCCGCGCCGCTTTCTCCAGCGCTACATGCCCCACCCCGAGACACTCAGGCGCCAGCGCTCGCTGCGTTTCATGAGTCACCTGATCGGCAACCCCGCCCTGTGGGTGCTGAGTCGTCGCAGTGTGGCCAACGCCTTTTCGGTGGGCCTGTTCAGCGCCATGCTGCCGATTCCCTTCCAGATGGTGGTGGCTGCCTTCGGCGCCTGGCTGGCGCGCGCCAACCTGCCCCTCTCCGTGGGCCTGGTGTGGATCACCAACCCTCTGACCATGCCGGTGATCTTCTACGCCAACTACCGCCTCGGCGCCTGGCTGATGAACACGCCGGCCCGGGAGGTGCCCGAACGCCTCTCCACCCGCTGGATCGCCGAACAGATGGCCGATATCCTGCCCGCCCTGGCGGTGGGCTCGGTGGTCACCGCCGTCGTCCTGGCGCTGCTCGGCAACCTAGTGATCCGGCTGATCTGGCGTTGGCAGGTCTCGCGCAGCTGGAAGGCCCGGCGGCGCCGGCGGCGCAAGGCGCCCTGCGACAAGGACCTGCGCTGAGGCGCCGCTGCTCCTTTCCTGTCGCTGCCCTATCGACTGCCCCTACGCGAACGGCCGGCCCCCTTGGGGCCGGCCGTTCGCGGTTGCCGGACGATGGCGGCGCCTCGCCTGCGGGCTCACTCCACCGGGGTGGGCCGCGGCTGCTCGCTCAGGCGCCCCTCGTCCAGGCGCATGACCCGGTCCTGATGGGCCGCCAGCCCCGGGTCGTGGGTCACGATCACGAAGGCGCAGGCGGAGGTGCGCGCCAGCTCATCCATCAGCGCCAGGATGCTCGCCGCGGTGTGCTGGTCCAGGTTGCCGGTGGGCTCGTCCATCAGCACCAGGCTCGGGTCGGTGACCAGGGCCCGGGCAATGGCCACCCGCTGGCGCTCGCCGCCGGAGAGTTCACCCGGCTTGTGGTCGGCGCGGGCGGCCATGCCGACCCGCTCCAGCAGCTGGCGGGCGCGCGCCTCGGCGACCTTCTTGCGCTGCCCGCGCACGATCAGCGGCAGCGCGGCGTTCTCCAGGGCGGTGAACTCGGCCAGCAGGTGGTGGAACTGGTAGACGAAGCCGATATGGCGGTTGCGGAAGTGGCCGAGGGCCGCGTCGCCCAGCGCCAGCAGCGACTCGCCGGCGATGCGCACCTCACCGCGGGTGGGCTGGTCCAGGCCGCCCAGCAGGTTGAGCAGGGTGGTCTTGCCGGAGCCGGAGCTGCCGACGATGGCGACCCGCTCGCCGGCGTGCACGGTGAGCTCGAGGCCGTCCAACACGGTGACGTCCTGGGGACCCTCGTGGTAGATGCGGGTCAGGTCGCGGCACTCCAGCATCGGCGCCCCCGGCGCCGTGGCGGCGCCCTGCTCGGCAGTGGCTTGCATGGTCGTCTCACTCATAGCGCAGCACCTCGGCCGGCTGGACCTTGGCCGCCCGCCAGGCCGGATAGAGGGTGGAAAGGAAGGTCAGGCCCAGGGCCGCGGCGACGATGTCGCGCACGTCCGTCCAGTCGAGGCGCGACGGCAGGTTGCTGATGAAGTAGACCCCCGCGTCGAGGAACTGGATGCCGAACAGGCTCTCGACCCCGTCGATGATGTCGGAGATGGTCAGCGCCAGCAGCACCCCGAGCGCCACCCCGACCAGGATGCCGATCACCCCGATGGCCAGCCCCTGGACGATGAAGATACCCATGATCGAGCGCGGCGTGGCGCCGATGGTGCGCAGGATGGCGATGTCGGCGTGCTTGTCGGTGACCACCATCACCAGGGTGGAGACGATGTTGAAGGCCGCCACGGCGATGATCACCGTCAGCAGCAGCGCGATCATGCGCTTCTCCATCTGGATCGCCTGGAAGAGGTTGCCGTGGGAGAAGGTCCAGTCGATGCCGCGGTAGCCCGGCCCCAGCTCGTTGACGATGCTGCGGGTCTCGGCGGCGGCCAGGAAGAGGTCGTCGAGCTCCAGGCGCAGGCCGCCCACGGCGTCACCGAGGCGCGCCAGGGTCTGCATGTCCTCGATATTGGCGTAGGCCAGCGCGGCATCCAGGTCGGCACCGACGCTGAACACCCCGCTCACCGTGAAGCGCTTGAGTCTCGGGAAGACCCCGGCCGGAGTGATCGAGGCCTCGGGCACCAGCAGGGTCACGGTATCACCCACGCCGACCCCCAGCCGCCTGGCCAGGATGGAGCCCAGCACGATGTTCCACTCGCCGGGCTGCAGGTCGTCGAGCCCGCCCTGCTGCATGTGCCGACCGATGATCGAGACGCGGTCCTCCCAATCGGGGTGGATGCCGTTGACCATGGCGCCCTCGTTGCGGCCGCCCACCGAGAACATGCCCTGCTGCTCCACGAAGGGGGCGGCGCCGATCACCCGCTCGCGCTCCATCAGCTGGGCGGCCAGGGACTCCCACTCCACCATGCCGGTACGCGATTCGATCTTGGTGTGCGGCACCATGCCGAGGATGCGGGTGCGCAGCTCGTGGTCGAAGCCGTTCATCACCGAGAGCACCAGGATCAGCACCGCCACGCCCAGCATCAGGCCCAGCATGGAGGTCAGCGTGATGAAGGAGATGAAGTGGTTGCGGCGCTTGGCGCGCACGTAGCGCAGCCCAATCAGGAATGGCAGACGGTCAAGCATGGAGGCGTTCCTTGTCAGCGGGCACCCATGGTACGGCTTTTTGGACGCCGCTGCACCGGGGCGGCGGCGCCTTGCCGCGGATTTGCACGACTCCCGCTCAGGCCAGACGAGGCTCGGTGATCGGCTGCGCCTCGGGCATGCCGATGCAGGCGCCCTGGGCATGGTCGATGCCCAGCTCGCGCACCCGCGCCAGCACCTCGGGGCTATGCACGAACTCCGCCACCGTCTCGATGCCCAGCTCCCGGGCGAAGCGCACGATGCCACGGGTCAGGGTCAGCGCCTGGGGGTCGCTGTCCAGATGGCGGATCAGGCTGCCGTCGATCTTGAGCAGGTCCACGTCGAGGCGCAGCAGGTGCTCGAAGTTGGCGTAGCCGGTGCCGAAGTCGTCGATGGCGATGCGCCCCCCCAGCGCACGGGCACGGGCGATGGCGTCGCTGACCGCCACATAGCTGTCGATGCTGTGCGACTCGAGGATCTCGAGGATGAGCCGGCTGCCCAGGCCGCTCTCGGCTACCCGAGCGAGCAGCGGCTCGCTCACCTCGGGATCCACCAGGTCCTCGGCGGAGAGGTTCAGCGAGAAGGAGTGGTCGCCCTGCGCCATGGCCGAGAGACAGCACTCGAGCATGGTCAGGGTCAGGCGCCGGTGCAGCCGGCTGCGCCGCGCCACCTCCAGGAACTGGGCGGGGCTCACCGCCTCGCCCTGCTCGTCGATCAGGCGCATCAGACACTCGTGCTTGATGATCCGGCCGCTGGCAAGCTCGAGGATCGGCTGGAAGTAGGCGACGATGCGCCCCTCCTCCAGGGCGGCGGAGAGGCGGTTGGCCCAGGCCAGGTTCTGCTCGTAGCCCTCCCGCACCCGCTTGGCGGGGTCATAGAGGCCGCTGCCCGTCTGCTGCTCGCGGGCCTGGCGCAGCGCCATCCCGGCGGCGGAGATCAGCGCCTCGCGTCCCTCGTCCGCGAGCTGCCAGGTGGCGGCCAGCCCCAGGGTGGCGTGCAGCGCCAGCTCCTGCCCCCGCCAGGTCAGGCGCGAGGTCCCCACCGCCACCTGCAGGGCCGCGAGCCGTCGCGCCAGCGCCTCGTGCGAGAAGCGGCCTGGCAGCCAGATCGCCTGCTCGTCGGCAGGCATGCGGTAGAGCCGGCTGCCGCGCCACTCCACCCCCTGCAGCTCGGCGGCGAGGCATGACACCATGTGGCGGATCACCTGGTCGCCGCAGGCCTGGCCGAAGACGCCGTTGAACTGCTTGAAGCCGTCGACGTTGACCAGCACCAGGGCACCCGGCTTGTGCCCTTCCAGGTCGGCCAGCAGCCGGGCCCGGTTGGGCAGGCCGGTCAGGGGGTCGGTATAGAGGGTGCGCAGCTGACGCAGCATGCCGGCCACCAGCAGCAGGATGACCAGCGCCAGCAGCAGCACCCCCGCCCCCACCGTGGCCATGATGCGAAGGTTGGCCTGGCGCATCGGGGTGAGCACCGCGTCGATCTCGGCCTGGGGCACGCCGATACCGAACACCATGCCGGCCCGGGTGGTGGCATGCAGCAGGACCCAGGCCTCCCCCTGCAGGGCCAGGGGGCTCAGGGTCATCTCGGGACTGGTCTCGCGGTGCAGCTGCTGGTCGATGACCGCCTCGATCAGCGGCTGGGCGCGGGCCTGGTCCTCGGCCCGGGCCAGGCTCGAGAGGTTGCGGTTCTCGCGGTCGACCAGGAAGGTGAAGGCGCGCGGCGTCAGTTCCACCTCGCTGATCAGGCCGATGATGTCCCCGGCCACCCAGTCGCTGGCCGCCATGCCGAGCACGCGCCCCTCGGCGTCGCGCACCGGGGCGCTGGCGCTGATCACCACGTCGTCGATGCGTTCCTTGAAGTAGGCGGCGGTCCAGTGCATGGGCGTCGCCCCCTCGCGCCAGGCGTCGAGCCGCCGGGCCAGCCAGTCGGCCGCTTCCCAGCCCGGCTCCAGGGGAGCGACCCGCAGCTCGCCTCCCCGACGCCAGGCGTGCATGCCCAGCGGCGGCGTCACGCCGGCGAGCCACAGGGTGACCCCCTGGGCATCGGGAAAGTCGGTCAGTGCCTGGCGCAGGGCCTCCTCGGCCGCTGCTGCCCCCCCGCCCAGCTCGATCAACAGCTGGCCGACCCGCGCCAGGTCCTGGGTGTTCTGCTCCATGCGCCGATGGTGGGCGTTGATGCGCCCCAGGTTGGCCTCGAAGCTCTCGTGAATCTGGCGCTCACGCAGTTCGGCCAGGGAGGATTCGGCCATGCGCAGGTTCAGCCCCGAGAGCAGCCACATGCCGCCGAGGAAGAGCGCCACCAGCAGAGCCAGCAGCAGCATGATGACGTGGCGCCCGCCCAGTCCGAGGGCGGGCGGCTTCATCGGGCGGCCTCGGCGGTCTCGTCACCACCGGCCCGGGAGAGCTGCTCCAGGCGGGCCGCCGCGGCTTCATCGCCACCGTCGGCGGCGCGCTGCAACCAGCCCAGCGCCTCCTCGCGCTCCCCCGCCAGCTCCGCCAGACTGCCCATATGGTGCTGGGCCCTGGTATCCCCCTGCTCCGCCGGCGCGGCACAGGCCTCGCGGGCCTGCTGGAGGTTGCGAATGGTGAAGTAGAGGTAGCAGTCGCTGGCGCCGCGGCGTGCCATGGCCTGCGCCTCGCGGCGCGACTCGGACTCATCCTCAAGGGATTCGGAGGCGGGGGGCGAGGCGGCGGCCAGGCGCGCTTCCTCCTCGCGGACCCTGGCATGGAAGGCGTTCACATCGGCGGGGCAGGAGTGGAGATAGCCGCGGCGGTAACGCGCGAGGGTCTCCCGATTCGCGGGACGCTCGGCGTACTCCTCGGCGATGGCCGCACAGCGGCGGTCACGTTCACGGGACAGGACCACCAGGCTCTCGGCGAGCCGAGGCTCCCCGGCGTTCGCCTCGAGGAAGTCCGTGAGCGGGTCGATCCAGGGCTGCGCCAGCAGCGCCTCGACCTCGGCCTCCTGCGCCGCCAGGTCGTCGTCATCCCGGGAAAAGCGATCGGCCAGGCGCTCCCGCTGGGCGCCGATGGCCTCCCCGGTACGTGACAGCCACTCACCCGAGGAGGTGACGATGGCATCGCCCGAGGGCAGCGCGGCACAGCCGCCGAGCAGCAGCGCCATGGCCAGGGGAAAGAGGGGGCGAGTCAACGGGCGCATGGGGCTCCTCGGCGGGCCGGCAATCTGCAATGCTCCAAGAATATCATCGATGCGCACCACCGACCGAGACCAACCCTCTCACGGTCGCCACTTGCATCGCCGTGCATTGATGCCTACATTCGCGACCTGACCCACCGATCCACCCAGCGGGGCTTTCTCTGACCATGGCCAAACGCCTGCTTCCCGAATGGCACCCTCAGGATGCCGTCCAGCTCACCTGGCCCGGCCCCGAGAGCGACTGGGCGCCGCTGCTCGAGCGCATCGAGGCCACCCTGGAGGCCATGGTGGTCGCCATCGCCCGCTATCAGGCCGTGCTGATCAGCGTGCCCGACACCGCCACCCGCACCCACCTGGCCGGCCGCTTCGCAAGCCTCGGCGTGCCGGAGGAGCGAGTGACCCTGGTGGTGGCGCCCGCCGACGACACCTGGGCCCGGGACCATGGCCCGCTGGCCGTGGAGGATAACGGCGAGCTGCGCCTGCATGACTACGTCTTCACCGGCTGGGGCGGCAAGTTTCCCGCCGCCCGGGACAATACCCTGACCCGGCGGCTGCTTGATGCCGGCGTCTACGCCTGCCCGGTCAGCGAGCGCGGCCTGGTGCTGGAGGGTGGGGCGCTGGAGAGCGACGGTGCCGCCACCCTGCTCACCACCGAGGCGTGCCTGCTCAATCCCAACCGCAACCCCGGCCTCGACCGAGCGGCGGTGGAGGCCTGGCTGCACGAGGACTTCGGGGTGACCCGGGTGCTGTGGCTGGCCCATGGCCACCTGGAAGGGGACGACACCGACAGCCACGTGGACACCCTGGCGCGCTTCTGCGACCCGGCCACCGTCGCCTACGTGCGCTGCGACGACGAGAGCGACCCCCACTACCCGGCGCTGGCCGCCATGGAGGCGGAGCTCAAGGCCCTGCGCCGCCGGGACGGCGAGCCCTACCGGCTGGTGCCGCTGCCCTGGCCGAGCCCCTGCTTCGACCCGGTCGACGGCCACCGCCTGCCGGCCACCTACGCCAACTTCCTGATCATCAACGGTGCGGTGCTGGTGCCCACCTACGGCGACGCCGCCGACACCCGGGCGCTGACCGCCCTGGCCGGCGCCTTCCCGGGGCGCGACATCATTCCCATCGACTGCCTGAGCGTGATCCGCCAGCACGGCAGCCTGCACTGCCTGACCATGCAGCTGCCCCAGGGCAGCCTGGCCAGCCGGGCCTGAAGGAAATTGAAACCACGAGATTAGGGGCGCTGGGGACAAGCCGAAGAGGAGGTCCTACGCCAGGGATGGCGTCGGTAGCGTACAGGGAAGTATTCACAGCGCCTCCGGAAGGCCGGCCCCGCTCACAGGCTTGTCGCCAGACAAGCCCCGAGAAAATGAATAAAGAGGAGAGTCGATCATGCCCCGCCAACTGAAGGTCGGCCTGGTCCAGCAGCCCGCCTGGCCCGACAAGGCCAGGAGCCTCGCCGAGAGCGAGGCCGGCATCCGCGAGCTGGCCGCCGCCGGCGCCGAGCTGGTGATGCTCCAGGAGCTGCACGCCACCCACTACTTCTGCCAGTACGAGGACACCGAGCTCTTCGACCTGGCCGAGCCCCTGGACGGCCCCACCGGCACCCGCCTGGCGGCGCTCGCCGCCGAGCTCGATATCGTGCTGGTGGGCTCGCTGTTCGAGCGCCGCGCGCCGGGGCTCTACCACAACACCGCCGTGGTCTACGACCGCAAGCACGGTGCCGTGGGCCACTACCGCAAGATGCATATCCCCGACGATCCGGGCTTCTATGAGAAGTTCTACTTCACCCCGGGCGACGCCGACGACGCCCGCGGCCAGGGCTTCCACCCCATCGACACCTCGGTGGGCCGGCTCGGCCTGCTGGTGTGCTGGGACCAGTGGTACCCGGAGGCGGCGCGCCTGATGGCGCTGGCCGGGGCGGAGCTTTTGCTCTACCCCACCGCCATCGGCTGGGACCCCGCCGATGACGACGCCGAGAAGTCCCGCCAGAAGGACGCCTGGACGCTGATCCAGCGCAGCCACGCGGTGGCCAACGGCGTGCCGGTGATCGTCGCCAACCGGGTCGGCCACGAGCCAGATCACTCCGGGGTCGGCCGCGGCATCGACTTCTGGGGCGGCAGCTTCATCGCCGGCCCCCAGGGGGAGCTGCTGGCCCACGGCGGCGTCAACGCCGAGCGCCTGCTGGTGACCCTGGACATGGAGCGCGGCGAGGACGTGCGCCGGATCTGGCCGTATCTGAGAGACCGCCGCATCGACGCCTACGGCGATCTGACCCGGCGCTACCGCGACTGAGACTGGTGCCGTCAGCAAGCCAGAGGGCGCCGGGGGCAGGCCGAAGAGGAGGTCCGAGGACCAGGGACGGCCGAGGTAGCGTACAGGGAAGTATTTACAGCGCCTCCTCGACGGTCCGGCGCCCCGGGGCCTGCCGCCGGTAAAGCCCGACGACAGACCGGCGGACTTGCCGCCTACTCGTCCTCTTCGGCGCGCGGCAGCACCCAGTTGAGCACGATGCCCACCAGGGCGGCCAGGCTGACCCCCTGCAGGGTGAACTGGCCGCCGCCGAACTGCATGCCGCCGATGCCGAAGACCAGGATCAGCGAGACCACCACCAGGTTGCGCGGCGCGGTCAGCGAGTGGCCGGCGCGCACCAGGGTGTTCATGCCCACCACGGCGATGGAGCCGAACAGCAGGGTCATGATGCCGCCCATCACCGGGCCCGGGATGGTCTGCAGCAGGGCGCCGAGCTTGGCCACGAAGGCCAGGCCGATGGCGAGACAGGCCGCCACCACCATGTATTTCGGGTTGAAGGCCCGGGTCAGGGTCACCGCGCCGGTCACCTCGGAATAGGTGGTGTTGGGCGGGCCGCCGAACAGCGCCGCGGTGGTGGTAGCCAGGCCGTCACCCAGCAGGGTGCGATGCAGGCCCGGCTTCTCCAGGTAGTTCTTCCGCGTCACCGAGCCGATGGCCACCATGTCGCCGATATGCTCCACCGCCGGCGCAATGGCCACCGGGATCATGAAGAGGATCGCCGCCCAGTGGAAGCTCGGCGCGGTGAACGCCGGGATCGATAGCCAGGCCGCCTCGCGCACCGGCGTGAAGTCCACCATGCCCATCGCAAGCGCCAGCACATAGCCGGTGACGATGCCGCCCATGATCGGGATCAGGCGGATCAGGCCGCGGCCGAACACCGCCAGCACCAGCGTCACCAGCAGGCTGGTCATGGAGAGGAAGATCGCCGGGGCATAGCCGATGTTGTCGCTGGTCTCGCCGGTGGCCATGCTGACCGCCACCGGCGCCAGCGCCAGGCCGATCACCATGATCACCGGCCCCACCACCACGGCCGGCAGCAGCCGATGCAGCCAGGCGGTGCCCTTGAGGCGCACGGCCTGGGAGATCGCCACGTAGACCAGGCCCGCGGCCATCAGGCCGCCCATGGTGGCCGGGATGCCGAAGTTGACCACCGAGCCCTGGATGGGAGCGATGAAGGCGAACGACGAGGCCAGGAAGACCGGCACGGTGACCCGGGTCACGCCGTGGAACACCAGGGTCCCCACGCCGGCGGTGAAGAGCGCCACGCTGGGGTCAAGCCCAGTGAGCAGCGGCACCAGTACCAGGGCGCCGAAGGCCACGAAGAGCATCTGCGCCCCGGTGAGCAGGGTACGGGGCAGCGATTCGGCCGCGGGGTGGGCGGCCGCTGAGGTGTCAGTCATGACAGTTCTCCGAAAAAACGCCCCTGGCGCGAGGGCTCAGGGGCGCGATGGCGATGGGAAAGGACTCAGCGGGTACCGAAGATCTTGTCGCCGGCATCACCCAGGCCGGGCACGATATAGCCGTGCTCATCGAGACGCTCGTCGACGCCGGCGGTGTAGATCTCGATGTCCGGGTAGGCGTCCTGGACCCGCTTGATCCCTTCGGGCGCCGCCACCAGCACGATCACCTTCATCTGCTTGCAGCCGCGCTCGCGCAGCATGTCCAGGGTCGCCACCATGGTGCCCCCGGTGGCCAGCATGGGATCGATGACGATGGCCAGGCGCTCGTCGAGGTCGTTCGCGAACTTGGCGAAATAGGGCACCGGCTCGAGGGTCTCCTCGTCTCGGTAGAGTCCCACCACGCTGATCCTGGCGCTGGGGATCAGGTCGGTGACGCCGTCGAGCATGCCGAGGCCGGCGCGCAGGATCGGCACGATGGTGACCTTCTTGCCCTTGAGCAGGTTCACGGGGATCTTGTTGCCGCTCCAGCCGTCGATCTCCTGAACCTCGAGCTCGAGATCCTTGGTCGCCTCGTAGGTGAGCAGCTTGGCCAGCTCGCCGGCCAGCTCACGGAAACTCTTGGTGCTGATGCCGGCTTCACGCATCAGACCCAACTTGTGCTGGACCAGGGGGTGCTGGATGGCATGGACGCTCATGGGCGGAACCTCTTCACTCTTCGGGGCGGCGGGAGACGATACCGACCTTGGTCGCATGGACCCGGCCGGTAAATTGACGGCCATTCTACCCGCATCCCGCCTCGAGGTGTAGGCGGCTCAGGGCACCTCGGGCAGCTGCCAGTCGATGGGGGTGCGCCCGTGCTCGACCAGGAAAGCGTTGGCCCGGGAGAAGTGGTGGTTGCCGAAGAAGCCGCGATGGGCGGAGAGCGGCGAGGGGTGCGGCGACTCCAGCACCAGGTGCCGGCTGGCATCGATCAGCGCCCTCTTCTGGCGGGCGTGGCTGCCCCACAGCAGGAACACCGTGGGCTCGCCGTGCTCGCTGACCGTGGCGATGGCGCGGTCGGTGAAGGTCTCCCAGCCGCGCCCGCGGTGGGAGCCGGCATTGCCCTCCTCCACGGTCAGCGAGGTGTTGAGCAGCAGCACCCCCTGGCGCGCCCAGTGCTCCAGGTGGCCGTGGGCCACCGGGCGGAAGCCGACGTCGGTGGCCAGCTCCTTGTAGATGTTGGCCAGCGACGGCGGAATGCGCACCCCCGGCTTCACCGAGAAGCACAGGCCATGGGCCTGGCCGGGGCCGTGGTAGGGGTCCTGGCCGAGGATCACCACCTTCACGGACGGCAGGGGCGTGAGCTCGAAGGCCCGGAACCAGTCGACGGAGTGGGGATAGATCACCTTCCTGGCCGCCTTCTCGGCGGCCAGGAAGTCGCGAAGCGACTGCATGTAGGGCGCCTGGAACTCCTCGCCCAGCCACTGCTGCCAGCTATCGGGAAGCGGTGCCGCCATCCCTGCCCTCCTCGCGTCTCAGCGCTTGACCTGGTCGACCAGCGGCTCGACGTAGGCCACGCCCATGTCCCAGGGAAACTGGATCCAGCAGTCCTGCGCCACCTCGGTGAGGTACTGATCCACCAGCGGACGCCCCTCCGGCTTGGCATAGACGGTGACGAAGTGCGCCTTCGGCAGCAGCTCGCGCACCTTGCGGGCGGTCTTGCCGGTGTCCACCAGGTCGTCGACCAGCAGCCAGCCGTCGCCGTCATGGTCGACGCCCTTCATGACGTCGAGGCCGCCCTGGTCCATATGGTCGTAGCTCTTGATGCAGACGGTATCGATCAGGCGGACGTTGAGCTCACGAGCGATCAGGGCCGCAGGGATCAGCCCGCCGCGGGTGATGGCGACGATGCCCTTGAAGTCGCGCTCCACCAGCTGGTGGCAGAGCTCGCGGACATCGCGATGCAGCTGGTCCCAGGAGACGGTGAAGTGCTTGTGGTAGCGGTTGCTGCTCATGAGGTCACTCGTCCTCGGTGAAGGAACAGACGGCGAAGACGTTGAAGCCCGCCTCGCGGATGCGCGCAGAGCCGCCGAGATCCGGCAGGTCGACGATGGTGGCGGTCTCCACCACCTGGCCGCCGCTGCGGGTGATCAGCTTGGCGGCGGCCAGCATGGTACCGCCGGTGGCGATGAGGTCATCGACGATCAGGATGCGATCGCCCTGCTTGAAGGCGTCGGAGTGGAGCTCCACCTCGGCCTCGCCGTACTCCAGGGTGTAGGTCTCACTGATGGTACGGAACGGCAGCTTGCCCTTCTTGCGCACCGGCACGAAGCTGCAGCCGAGCTCGTAGGCCAACGGCGCCCCGACGATGAAGCCGCGGGCGTCGATGGCGGCGACGGCATCGATCTCCATCTCCTGGTAGCGGTGCACGAAGCTGTCGACCAGCTTGCGAAAGGCCGCGCTGTTCTGCAGCAGCGGCGTGATGTCGCGGAAGTTGACCCCCGGCTGCGGCCAGTCGGGGACGGTGCGGATGACGGACTTGATGTAGTCGCCGTAGATGCTCATCGATACGGGTCTCGGTGAGTGGGTGCAATCGGTGGTCGAGGATCAGTCGAGGAACAGGAACTTCAGCGCGAACAGCAGCGCCAGCACGACTACCGCCGGATTGAGGTCCTTGAAGCGCCCGGAGAGCGCCTTGATCGCCGCATAGCTGATGAAGCCCAGGGCGATGCCCTCGGCGATCGAGAAGGTCAGCGGCATGGCCAGGGCGGCGATCAGCACCGGCGCGGCGTCGGTGGGATCCTCCCAGTTGGCGTGGGCCAGGCTGCCGGCCATCAGCACCGCCACGTAGAGCAGCGCGCCGGCGGTGGCGTAGGCCGGAATGGAGCCCGCCAGCGGGGCGAAGAAGAGGCTGATCAGGAACAGCGCGGCGACCACCACGGCGGTCAGGCCGGTACGCCCGCCGGAGGCGATGCCCGCGGTGGACTCGATGTAGCTGGTGGTGGTGGAGGTGCCAAGCACCGCACCGGCCATGGAGGCGCCGCTGTCGGCCATCATGGCGCGACCGAGGCGCGGCAGCTTGCCGTCCTTGTCGAGCAGCTTGCCGCGATGGGCCACGCCCACCAGGGTGCCGGAGGTGTCGAAGAGGTCGACGAACAGGAAGGCGAAGATCACGCTGAGCATGGCGATGTCCAGCGCGCCCCACAGGTCCAGCGCCATGAAGGTGGGCGCGATGGAGGGCGGCATGGACATGATGCCGCCGTACTCGTTGTGGCCGAGCAGCATGGCCATCACGGTGATGCCGAGGATGCCGATCATCACCGCCCCGGTGACCTTCAGGTAGGCCAGGGCGGTGATCACGAAGAAGCCCAGCAGCGCATAGATGGCCGCCGGCTGGGAGAGATCCCCCAGGGCGACATAGGTGGCCGGGTTGGAGACCACGATGCCGGCGTTCTTCAGCGCGATCATCGCCAGGAAGAGGCCGATACCGGCGGCGATGCCCAGGCGCAGGGAGAGCGGGATCGAGTGGATGATCCACTCGCGCACCTTGAAGATGCTGAGCAGGAAGAAGCAGAGGCCGGAGAAGAAGACCGCGCCGAGCGCCGCCTCCCAGGTGTAGCCCATGCCCAGCACCACCCCGTAGGTGAAGAAGGCATTGAGGCCCATGCCCGGCGCCTGGGCGATGGGATAGTTGGCCCACAGCCCCATGATCAGACAGCCGATGGCCGCGGCCAGGCAGGTGGCGACGAAGACCGCGCCATAGTCCATGCCCGCCTCGGAGAGGATGCTGGGGTTGACGAAGATGATGTAGGCCATGGTCAGGAAGGTGGTGATCCCGGCGATGACCTCGGTCTTCACGTTGGTGTTGTGCTCGGACAGCTTGAACTGCTTGTCGATCAGGCTCTTCATGAGGCTCATTCCTGCGCGCGTGGACGTTGCGACGGTCCCTGGGGGGCGAGAAGGGTCACGAGAAAAGCGGCCTATGGTACTCGCATCCCCGACGGGATGCGAGAGACCGGAAGGCCGCTGATTCAGACTCTTCACACTGCTCGTCACACTGTATAAGCAAAGGCCGGGCCAGGCGCCAGCCGCGCCGCCAACGCAGACTTGACGAAGTGGTCAATCACCCGCCGCGTTCAGATGCCGCGGGCCGCCAGCACCCGCTCCACGGTCTCGACGATGGCCTGGGTCTGGGGGTCGATCTCGATGTTGACGCGGTCACCCGGCACCCGGTCCACCAGGGTGGTGCGGGCCAGGGTCTCGGGGATCAGGTTGACGCAGAAGCGCGGGCCGTGGGCGGCGGTGGCCGGGCGCACCTCGCCGATGGTCAGGCTCGCACCATCGACGCCGATGTAGCCCTTGTCGAACAGGAACCGCCCCAGGGCGTGGGGCAGCTCGAACCACAGGCGACGATTGTTGGGTGCCTCATCGAGCTCCACCAGTTCGGCCACCGCCATCACGTGGCCGGACATCGAGTGCCCGCCGATCTCGTCGCCGAAGCGGGCGGCGCGCTCGATATTGACGCTGTCGCCGACCGCCAGTGCACCAAGGTTGGTCACGCGCAGCGTCTCGCGCATCAGGTCGAAGCTGATCCGCTCTCCGTCGATGGCGGTCACCGTCAGGCAGACCCCGTTGTGGGCCACCGAGGCACCGATCTCGAGCCCCTGGCGCAGCGCCTCGGGCAGGGCGATGACATGGGTGCGGAACTGATCTGCCTCTTCAATGGCGACCACCTCGGCGGTGCCCTGCACGATACCAGTGAACATGGCGTCTCCTCGACTGGGATGGGCCCCGGGCGGGGCCAAGGGTCACGAGTGTAGAGAACTCTGCCCCGCCGCGTCCACGCCGGCACCCGGCACACCAGCGTTTTCACCTACCAAACACGAGAAAACAGGAAATTGTCCTGTCTAATGGGCGGGACGACCACAACAACACCCAGGCCGATTGACAGCCACGCCCGCCGCACCTAAGCTTCCCCGCTACATTGAACGGCGCCGATTTGTACCCGGCTTGCGGGCGCCAGCGCGGTGGCACACTCCTCGGAGCGGCCAGCGTGTGAAGTGCAGCTAAAAGGGTGTGTCCAGCGTTGATGGCCACCCGCAAGGGTGGCCTTTTTTTTGCGCCCACCCTGCCCTGCCCCGCCCGCCCCGGCGCCCCGTTTGCGGTGCTTCCATGATCCGACTCCAGAACGTTTCCAAGACCTATGCCCTCAAGGGCCGGCGCGGCAGCGCCCGGACCGTCCAGGCGCTGAAGGATATCGACTTCCACGTGCCCGCCGGCCAGATCCACGGCGTGATCGGCCTCTCCGGGGCCGGCAAGTCGACCCTGATCCGCTGCGTCAACCTGCTCGAGCGCCCCACTACCGGCACCGTCAGCGTGGACGGCCAGGAGCTCACCGGGCTCTCCCGCCAGGCGCTCAACCAGGCGCGCCACGGGATCGGCATGATCTTCCAGCACTTCAACCTGCTGACCAACCGCACGGTGTTCGCCAACGTGGCCCTGCCCCTGGAGCTGATGGGCATGAAGCGCGCCGAGATCCGCAGCCGGGTCACGCCGCTGCTGGAGCTGGTGGGCCTGGCCGACAAGGCGGCCCAGTACCCGGCCCAGCTCTCCGGCGGCCAGAAGCAGCGGGTGGCCATCGCCCGGGCGCTGGCCAGCCGGCCCAAGGTGCTGCTGTGCGACGAGGCCACCTCGGCACTGGATCCCCAGACCACTGCTTCGATCCTGGCGCTCTTGCGCGACATCAACCAGAAGCTCGGCCTGACCATCCTGCTGATCACCCACGAGATGGAGGTGGTCAAGGCGATCTGCCACCGGGTCAGCCTGATCTCCGACGGCGAACTGGTGGAGGAGGCCGAGGTCGGCGACTTCTTCACCTCGCCCAGGACCCAGCTGGGCCGCGAGTTTCTCAACGACTTCCTCCAGCTGGAACCGCCCCGGGCGCTCTTCGAGCGCCTGGAGGCGACACCCGGCGAGCACACCCATCCGGTGGTGCGCCTGGCCTTCTCGGGCGATGCCGTCTCCACCCCGCTGATCTCCCGGCTGGCCCGGGAGTGCGGCGTCGACGTCAGCATCCTGCAGGCCAAGGTGGAATCGATCCAGGAGCGCACCCTGGGACTGATGATCGCCGAACTGATGGGCCCGCCGGCCAAGACCCGTGAGGCCATCGACTACCTCGAATCCCATGATCTGCACGTGGAGGTGCTCGGCCATGTCCAGCGCGATGATTGACCTGATACTCCGGGCCACCCTGGACACCCTCTACATGGTGGCCATCTCCGGGGTGCTCTCGGCCCTGGTGGGCATTCCCCTCGGGGTGCTGCTCTATGTGACTCGCCCCGGCCAGGTGCTGGCCCAGCCGGCGGTGAACGGCGCGCTCGGCATCGTCACCAACATCGGCCGCTCGATCCCCTTCATCATCCTGATGGTGGCGATCATCCCTTTCACGCGCATGCTGGTGGGCACCTCCATCGGCACCAATGCCGCCGCTGTGCCGCTGACCATCGCCGCCATCCCCTTCATCGCCCGCCTGGTGGAGGGCGCGCTCAACGAGATCAACCCGGGCCTGGTGGAGGCCGCCCAGTCCATGGGCGCCACCCCCTGGCAGATCATCACCCGGGTGCTGCTGCCCGAGGCCCGCGGCGGCATCTTCACCGCACTGACCGTCACCGTGGTGACCCTGGTGAGCTACTCCGCCATGGCCGGCGCCGTAGGCGGCGGGGGCCTTGGCGATCTGGGCATCCGCTACGGCTACAACCGCTTCAACCCCACCATCATGCTGATCACCGTGGCGATCCTGGTGGTCATGGTGCAGGGCTTCCAGAGCATCGGGGACTACTTGGTCCGCAAGAGCGATCACAAATGAAAAGACACCATCAATAGCTTTTTAATATTTAAAAAATTATTTTTATTCCATTATCATCGAACCATCACTCTAGGAGACCCGCCATGCGCAAGACACTGCTCAGCACCCTGCTCGCCTCCAGCCTGGCCCTCGGCGCCGGCAGCGCCCTGGCCGACGAGCACCGCATCAAGATCGGCACCGTGGCCGGCCCCGAGACCGACGTGATGCAGGTGGCCGCCGAGATCGCCCTGCGCGAGTACGGCCTGACCGTGGAGATCATCGAGTTCACCGACTACGTGACGCCCAACGCGGCCCTGGCCGACGGTAGCCTGGACGCCAACGCTTACCAGCACGAGCCCTACATGCAGGCCATGGTCAACGATCGCGGCTACGACTTCGCCGTGGCCGGCTACACCTTCGTTTATCCCATCGGCGCCTACTCCGAAAAGTACGCGAGCATCGACGAACTGCCCGAGCGCGCCCAGATCGCCCTGCCCAACGACCCCTCCAACGAGGGGCGCTCGCTGATCCTGATGCACAACAAGGGCCTGATCCAACTCGACGACCCGGAAAACCTCGAGGCGACGCCGATCAACGTGGTGGAAAACCCCAAGCGCTTCCGCTTCCGCGAGATCGAGGCCGCGCAGCTTCCCCGCGTGCTGCCCGACGTGGACATGGCCTTCATCAACAACACCTTCGCCCAGCCCGCCGGCCTGAGCCTGGACGACGCCCTGATCAAGGAGGGCCCGGAGTCCCCCTACGTCAACCTGATCGTGGTGCGCGGCGGCGACGAGGAGCGTGAGGCTATCCAGCAGCTGGTGCGCAGCTACCAGACCGAGGAAGTGAAGGCCAAGGCGGCCGAGCTGTTTGGGCCGGCGGCGGTGCCCGGCTGGGAATAAGAAAAACGGAGAAGAACAGGGGCCGGCCTTAGCCGGCCCCTTCTATTTCAGGAGCCATGATGACCGTTGACTATCCCCTGCTCGCCCGCCAGCTCGCCGCACTGCTCGATACCCGCGACTGGCTGACCAACAGCGCCCAGACCGCCGCCTTCCTGATGCAGGAGCTCCCCGAGCTCAACTGGGTGGGCTTCTACCTGCAGCGCGCACCCGAGACGCTAGGCCTCGGCCCCTTCCAGGGCAAGCCCGCCTGCCACCCCATTCCCTTCAGCAGAGGGGTGTGCGGCGCCGCGGCGCGCACCCGCAGCACCCAGCGCATCGACGACGTCCACGCCGTGGCCGACCATATTGCCTGCGACGCCGCCTCCCGGGCCGAGCTGGTGGTGCCCATCGTGGCAGGCGACCGACTGTGGGGCGTGCTGGACCTGGACAGCCCCAGGCGCGGGCGTTTCAGCGCCGACGACCAGGCCGGCATCGAGGCCCTGGTGGCGATCTTTATCGAGCGCACAGAACTGAAGCTGCCCGCCTGACGCGTGGCGCCGGCAGAAAATCGGAAGACACGGCTCGCGGCTGATGAAGCAAAAAGCAGAACGCCCCCGCAGCAGGGCTGCGGGGGCGTTCTGGAATCTGGTAGGACCAGGCGGATTCGAACCGCCGACCTCTACCATGTCAAGGTAGCGCTCTAACCAACTGAGCTATGGTCCTGTGGTGATGCCTTCTGCGTGCTGGTAGGACCAGGCGGATTCGAACCGCCGACCTCTACCATGTCAAGGTAGCGCTCTAACCAACTGAGCTATGGTCCTGTTTCAGCAGCAAATTGCCGGGGCGTGCTCGCCTCGGCAACGGATGCATATATTACCGATCCCCAAGGATTTTGCAAGCCTTCAGCGATCGCTTTTGACCCGCTCCACCGCCTCCTGCCAGCATCAGGTCGAGGCCTGGCCGAACTGGCCAATTCGGACAGTCAGGCTGCTTCGTGCCTGGCCTCGCCCACTGCCTGCATGGCCAGAGCGGTATCCAGCATCCGGTTGGAAAAGCCCCACTCGTTGTCGTACCAGGCCATCACCTTGACCAGCCGGCCGTTCACCCGGGTGTGGTTGGCGTCGAAGGTGGAGGAATTGGCGTCGTGATTGAAGTCGATTGAGACCAGCGGCTGAGAGTTGACCGCCAGCACAGGGGACGCCTCGGCGGCTTTGGCGACGATGGCGTTGATCTCCTCTTTGGTGGTATCGCGGCTGGCCGTGAAGACCAGGTCGACCAGCGAGACGTTGATCACCGGCACCCTCACCGCCAGGCCGTCAAACTTTCCGGCCAGATCTGGCAGCACCAGCCCGACGGCGGCGGCGGCCCCGGTCCGGGTGGGGATCATCGAGTGAGTGGCGCTGCGCGCCCGGTAGGGATCGCTGTGGTAGACGTCGGAGAGGTTCTGGTCGTTGGTGTAGGCGTGCACCGTGGTCATCAGGCCGTTCTCAATGCCCACGCTCTCGTTGAGCGCCTTGGCCACCGGCGCCAGGCAGTTAGTGGTGCAGGATGCGTTGGAGACCACCTTGTGCTCGGCGGTGAGCTCAGCCTCGTTGACCCCATAGACCACGGTGGCGTCTGCGTCGGGGCTCGGTGCTGAGATCAGCACCCGCTTGGCACCGGCCTCAAGGTGCTTGGCGGCATCGGCCCGCTTGGTAAAGAGCCCGGTACACTCCATCACCAGGTCAACGCCGAGCGACTTCCAGGGCAGGGCCGCCGGTTCGCGCTCGGAAAAAATTGCAATACGGTCGCCGTCCACGCTCATGCTCGCTTCATCGTGCTCCACTTTGCAGGGGAGGCGCCCGTGCACGGTGTCGTGGCGTAGCAGATGAGCGTTGAGAGCCGGCGCACCAAGATCATTGATGGCCACCACCTCCACACGATGGCGATAGCCATTCTCATAGAGGGCCCGCAGCACGTTGCGGCCAATACGTCCAAAACCATTGATGGCGATCTTCAGGGTCATGGGTCTCTCCTCCGTGGCGCTGCCACTCGTTGTGTTGTCGTGAGACGGAGGGAGCCCGGCCGGCGCCGATGGCGGCCAGTGGCCGCCTGCCGTGCCCACGGGCTCGTCCTTGCCCCTCAATATGCCCGATGGGAGAGGGCCGCTCAAGATTTTTTTGTTATATTTAGAAAAAAACTACTTGGAAAACCGCCAATATGTTCGTAAATTTGGCCAATTACCTTCACTAACGAACACATTGGTTGTAAGTTTACGTTTTAAACTCCCACCCAACCGACCGGAGGTCGCAATGCCGATCCAGCCCCCCATGCCCCCCATCCGCCGCACCAAGATCGTTGCCACCCTGGGCCCGGCCAGCGACCGCGAGGGCGTGCTGGAGGCCATGATCGCGGCCGGCGTCGATGTCGTGCGCCTCAACTTCTCCCACGGCTCGGCCGACGACCACCGTCAGCGCCTGGTGCGGGTGCGCGAGATCGCCGACCGCCTGGGCAGAAGCGTCGCCGCCCTCGGCGACCTGCAGGGGCCCAAGATCCGCATCGCCCGCTTCGCCGAGGGCGCCGTCGAGCTCGCCGAGGGCGCCACCTTCGTGCTCGACATGGCGCTCGACGGCAACGCCGGCGACGCGACCCGGGTCGGCTGCGACTACCAGCAGCTGATCGACGACGTCGTCCCCGGCGACCGCCTGCTGCTCGACGACGGCCGGGTAGTGCTCGATGTCACCGCCATCCAGGGGCGCGAGATTCACACCCGCGTGGTGGTGGGCGGCAAGCTCTCCAACAACAAGGGCATCAACAAGCAGGGCGGCGGCCTCTCGGCCCCGGCCCTCACCGGCAAGGACCGCGCCGACCTCGCCACCGCGGTGGCGATTGGCGTCGACTACCTAGCCGTCTCCTTCCCGCGCTCGGCCGCCGACATGGCCGAGGCCCGCGCGCTGCTCGGCGAGGCCGGGCGCGAGATCGGCCTGGTGGCCAAGCTGGAGCGTGCCGAGGCCGTGGCCGACGAGGCGACCCTGGACGGCATCATCGAGGCCTCCGAGGCGGTGATGGTGGCCCGCGGCGATCTCGGCGTGGAGATCGGCGACGCCAAGCTGATCGGCATGCAGAAGCGCATCATCAAGCGCGCACGCCAGCTCAACCGGGCGGTGATCACCGCCACCCAGATGATGGAGTCGATGATCGAATCGCCCCTGCCCACCCGGGCCGAGGTGTTCGACGTGGCCAACGCCGTGCTCGACGGCACCGATGCGGTGATGCTCTCCGCCGAGACCGCCGCCGGGGACTTCCCGGTGGAGACCATCGAGGCCATGGATCGGGTCTGCC
Source organism: Halomonas alkalicola (assembly GCF_030704205.1). Lineage (NCBI taxonomy): Bacteria > Pseudomonadati > Pseudomonadota > Gammaproteobacteria > Oceanospirillales > Halomonadaceae > Halomonas > Halomonas alkalicola. Next base: position 823,267 of record NZ_CP131913.1, read on the forward strand.
TGGGCGCCGAACGCGAGCGCATCGCCCAGGAGTCCGGCCACCGCATCCACGAGGGCTTCTCGCGCATCGACGAGACCACCGCGCTGTCGGCCATGTATGCCGCCAACCACCTCTCCGGCGTCGCGGCCATCGCCTGCATGACCTCCACCGGCTACACGCCCTTGATCGCCTCGCGCATTCGCTCGAGCCTGCCCATCGTCGGCCTGGCCCACAGCCCGGTGGCGCAGCGGCGCATGGCGCTCTACCGCGGGGTGGTCTCGCTGCCCTTCGATACCCGCGACATGGCCCCCACCGAGCTCAACGACCGGGCGCTTCAGCTGCTGGTGGAGAAGGGCATCGCCGCCCCTGGCGATCACGTGATCCTGACCCGCGGCGATCACATGAACGCCCATGGCGGCACCAACACCCTGAAGATCCTCGACGTCCGTTAACGTTCTGACCAGACAGCCAATTTAAATAACATTGAAGGAAACTCGCATGACCAAGATCGTCGACATTCGCGCCCTCGAGGTACTCGATTCCCGCGGCAATCCCACCGTCCAGGCCGAGGTGCGGCTGGAGAGCGGTGCCGTGGGCGTGGCCTGCGCCCCCAGCGGCGCCTCCACCGGCTCCCGCGAGGCCCTGGAGCTGCGCGACGGCGACAAGAGCCGCTACCTGGGCAAGGGCGTGCTCAAGGCCGTCGAGGCCGTGAATGGCGCCATCCGTGAGCGCCTGGTGGGCCTGGATGCCGAGGATCAGCGAGCCCTGGATAACGCCATGCTCGAGCTGGACGGCACCGACAACAAGGCGACCCTGGGCGCCAATGCCATTCTGGCCGTCTCCCTGGCCGCCGCCAAGGCCGCGGCCGACGCCAAGGGCATGCCGCTCTACGCCCATATCGCCGAGCTCTACGGCCAGCCGGGCCAGTACAGCATGCCGGTGCCGATGATGAACATCCTCAACGGCGGCGAGCATGCCGACAACAACGTCGATATCCAGGAGTTCATGGTGCAGCCGGTGGGCGCCGCGAACTTCCGCGAGGCCCTGCGCATGGGCGCCGAGATCTTCCACGCCCTGAAGAAGGTGCTCTCCGCTCGTGGCCTCTCCACCTCGGTGGGTGACGAGGGCGGTTTCGCCCCCAACCTGGCCTCCAACGCCGAGGCCCTGGCGGTGATCAAGCAGGCGGTGGAAGACGCCGGCTACGCCCTGGGCCGCGACATCACCCTGGCGCTGGACTGCGCCTCCTCCGAGTTCTACCAGGACGGCCAGTACAACCTCGCCGGCGAGGGCAAGCAGTATGACACCCAGGGCTTCGCCGACTACCTGGCCGGCCTGTGTGACGACTACCCCATCGTCTCCATCGAGGACGGCATGGACGAGTCCGATTGGGCCGGCTGGAAGGCGCTGACCGACAAGCTGGGCGATCGCGTGCAGCTGGTGGGCGACGACCTCTTCGTGACCAACACCAAGATCCTCAAGCGCGGCATCGACGAGCAGATCGGCAACTCCATCCTGATCAAGTTCAACCAGATCGGCTCGCTCTCCGAGACCCTGGACGCCATCAGGATGGCCCAGGACGCCGGCTTCACCGCGGTGATCTCCCACCGTTCCGGCGAGACCGAGGACACCACCATCGCCGATCTCGCCGTGGGCACCTGCGCCGGCCAGATCAAGACCGGCTCGCTGTGCCGCTCCGATCGCGTCGCCAAGTACAACCGCCTGCTGGTGATCGAGAACGAGCTGGGCGAGCGCGCCCGCTACCCGGGGCTCTCGGCCATCAAGGGCCAGTAAGCCGCTGCTGCAGACTCCGGCAGAACAGGCTTGCTGTCGATGGACACAAGGAGCTATCCGGTTAGCCAGACAGATATCTTACCGAGCTGTAGCTGGCTACCTAAGGTAGCTACCGCAACAGCTTGGCCTTATAACTAAAAAATGAGACTGTTTCATGAGCCATATCTCTCCGCGCCCCGTTGCCCTGATCATCCTGGACGGCTACGGCCATAACCCGGACGCCGCCCACAACGCCGTGCTGGCCGCCCGCACCCCGGTGATGGATCGCCTGCAGCAGGAGCATCCGGCGACCCTGATCCACACCGACGGCCGCCACGTGGGCCTGCCGGAGGGCCAGATGGGTAACTCCGAGGTGGGCCACATGAACCTCGGCGCCGGCCGCGTGGTGTACCAGGACTTCACCCGCATCACCAAGGCGATCGAGGAGGGCGACCTGGATCTCATCGACGCCCTGACCGCGCCCATCGATGCCGCCGTGGCGGCGGGCCGGGCGGTGCACCTGCTGGGCCTGCTCTCCCCGGGCGGCGTGCACAGCCACGACGACCACTTCATTGCCATGGCCGAGCTGGCCGCCCGCCGCGGCGCGCAGCGTATCTACGTCCACGGCTTCCTGGACGGTCGTCGCGACATGCCGCCCAAGAGCGCCCTGGCCTCCCTCGAGCGCGCCAACGGGCGCCTCGCCGAGCTGGTCGGCGCCGACAACGGCTTCGTCGCCTCCATCATCGGCCGCTACTACGCCATGGACCGCGACAACCGCTGGGATCGCGTCGAGAAGGCCTACCGCCTGCTCACCGAGGGTGTCGGCGAGTTCGAGGCGGTGAGCGCCGAGGAGGGGCTGCGCGCCGCCTACGAGCGCGGCGAGACCGACGAGTTCGTGGCCGCTACCAGCATCCCGCCCCACCGGCGCCCCGGTGGTGCTGGAGGAGGGCGACGCCGCCATCTTCATGAACTTCCGCGCCGATCGCGCCCGGGAGCTGACCCGCGCCTTCGTCCAGGAAAACTTCGACGGCTTTCGAGCGCCGCGTCTGCCCGCGCCTCGCCGCCGACGGCCTGGTGATGCTGACCCAGTATGCCGCCGACATCCCCCCCCCCCCGCGGCCTTCCCGCCGGCGTCGCTCTCACACAACACCCTGGGCGAGGTGATGGAGAGCCGCGGCCTGACCCAGCTGCGCATCGCCGAGACCGAGAAGTACGCCCACGTCACCTTCTTCTTCTCCGGCGGCCGCGAGGCCGAGTACCAGGGCGAGACCCGGATCCTGGTGCCCTCCCCCCAGGAGGTCAGGACCTACGACGAGAAGCCGGAGATGAGCGCCGTCGAGGTCACCGACAAGCTGGTGGCGGCCAGCGAGTCCGGCGACTACGACCTGATCGTCTGCAACTACGCCAACGGCGACATGGTCGGCCACACCGGCGACTTCGACGCCGCGGTGAAGGCCATCGAGGCCGTCGACAGCTGCGTGGGCCGAGTGGTGGAAGCGATCGAGAAGGTGGGCGGCGCCTGCCTGGTCACCGCCGACCACGGCAACGCCGAGCAGATGGTCAACCCGGAGACCGGCAACCCCCAGACCGCCCACACCACCTTCGCTGTGCCGCTGATCTACGTGGGCCCGCGCCCGGCGCGGCTCCAGGAGGACGGCAGCCTGTGCGACATCGCCCCGACCCTGCTGACCCTGATGGACCAGCCGGTGCCGAAGGAGATGACCGGCCGGGTGCTGGTCGATTATGTCTGAACAGAGCCCGGGTAACAGGTCTACAACTGGAAGATTTCTATATGCAAGGCACGTCACTTTTGGAGGAGGGCCTAGCCCTGATGGGGCTCGGCATGGGCTTCGTTTTTGTTTTTCTTACCGTTCTGGTGATCGTGACCACCCTGATGTCGCTGGTGATCCGGCGCTTCGCCCCCGAGCCGCCCGCGCCCGCCGCCACGCCCACTCGCTCGCCGGCGTCCGCCCGCCAGGATGACGAGCTGATGGCGGTGATCGGCGCCGCCCTGCATCGCTACCGTCAGCGCCATCGCCGCTGACGCCGGCTTCCCCGCTTTCCCGACTTCCCCTTCACTATTACGACAAGGTCAAGCCAATGACTGACACCGCTCGCCCGCTCGGTATCACCGACGTCGTCCTGCGTGACGCCCACCAGTCGCTGTTCGCCACCCGCCTGCGCCTCGATGACATGCTGCCCATCGCCGAGAAGAAGCTCGACCGCGTCGGCTTTTGGTCGCTGGAGTCCTGGGGCGGCGCCACCTTCGACGCCTGCATCCGCTACCTGGGCGAGGATCCCTGGGAGCGTATCCGCGAGCTCAAGGCGGCCATGCCCAACACCCCCCAGCAGATGCTGCTGCGGGGTCAGAACCTGCTCGGCTATCGCCACTACGGCGACGACGTGGTGGACCGATTCGTCGAGCGCGCCAAGACCAACGGCGTCGACGTCTTCCGCGTCTTCGATGCCATGAACGACCCGCGCAACCTGGAGCGCGCCATCCAGGCGGTGCGCAACGTCGAGGGCCACGCCCAGGGCACCCTCTCCTACACGGTGAGCCCGGTGCACACCCTGGACGGCTGGGTCGAGCTCGGCAAGACCATCGCCGCCATGGGCGCCGATTCCCTGTGTGCATCAAGGACATGGCCGGCCTGCTCAAGCCCTATGACGCCTATGAGCTGGTCACCAAGCTCAAGGCCGCGGTGGACATCCCGATCCACATGCAGTGCCACGCCACCACCGGCCTCTCCACATCGACCATCGTCAAGGCCGCCGAGGCGGGCATCGACAACGTCGATACCGCCATCTCCTCGATGTCGATGACCTACGGCCACAGCCCCACCGAGTCCGTGGTGGCGATCCTCCAGGGCACCGAGCGCGACACCGGCCTGGACCTCGAGCTGCTCGAGGAGATTGCCGCCTACTTCCGCGAGGTGCGCAAGAAGTACGCCGCCTTCGAGGGCTCGCTCAAGGGCATCGACTCGCGCATCCTGATCGCCCAGGTGCCGGGCGGCATGCTCACCAACATGGAGAACCAGCTCAAGGAGCAGGGCGCCGGCGACAAGCTCGACGACGTGCTCCAGGAGATCCCCAGGGTGCGCGAGGACCTGGGCTTCATCCCGCTGGTCACCCCCACCTCCCAGATCGTCGGCACCCAGGCGGTGATGAACGTGATGATGGGAGAGCGCTACAAGTCGATCTCCAAGGAGGTCCAGGCGCTGCTCAAGGGCGAGTATGGCGCCGCGCCTGCCGCCTTCAACAAGGAGCTGCAGGCTCGCGTGCTGGAGGGCAAGGCGCCCATCACCTGCCGCCCCGCCGACCTGCTCGAGGCGGAGATGGATACGCTGACCAAGGAGCTCAAGGCGAAGGCCAAGGCCGACGGCATCCGCCTGGCCGAGGGCGAGCGCGAGATCGATGACGTGCTCACCTATGCGCTCTTCCCGCAGATCGGCCTGAAGTTCCTCAAGAACCGCGACAACCCCGATGCTTTCGAGCCGGCGCCCCAGGCGCCGGGCAAGGACGCCGCCGGTGCCAACCTGCCGGTCGCTGCCCAGAAGGGCGGGGCGCCGGCCGTCAGCGCAGGCGCCCCGGCCGGCCCCGAGACCTACACCGTCAAGGTCAACGGCAAGGCCTACGTGGTCGAGGTCGCCGAGGGCGGCGAGATCGCCGATGTCCAGGCGCAGGGCACTGCCGCCCAGCCCGCCGCCGAGGCCGCGCCGGCCGCAACCGGCGAGGTGATCAGCGCGCCGCTGGCCGGCAACATCTTCAAGGTCAACGTGCGCCCGGGCGATGCGGTCAAGGCGGGTGACGTGGTGATCATCCTCGAGGCCATGAAGATGGAAACCGAGGTGCGTGCGGCGAGCGCCGGTACCGTCTCCGCGGTCAAGGTCGGCGAGGGCGACAGCGTCGCCGTCGGTGACGTCCTCATCGAGCTCTAAGGGCCCTGACCATGGAGAATCTGCTGACACTCTGGGAGGGTTCGGGTGCCTACAACCTGACCCTCGGCCAGACGCTGATGATCGCGGTGGGCCTGGGGCTGCTGTACCTGGCCATCGCCAAGAAGTTCGAGCCGCTGCTGCTGGTGCCTATCGGCTTCGGCGGGATACTGGCCAACATTCCCGAGGCGGCTGCCTGGCCATCTCGGCCCTGGACCAGGCCATCGAGGTGGCGCGCCCCGCGGTGCTCCACCAGATGGCCATGGCGCTGGGGGCGACCCTGGACCCGCTGGCCGGCGAGGAGGCCTGGCGGGCCACCCTCAAGGCGCTGGTCGACAACGGCGCCTCGCCGGACCAGCTGCGTGCCGCCAAGGACGTGGCCATGAACGTCGGCTACGGCGACGGCCTGCTCTACACCTTCTACCAGGTCGCGGTCGCCTCGGGCATCGCCCCGCTGCTGATCTTCATGGGCGTGGGGGCGATGACCGACTTCGGGCCGCTCTTGGCCAACCCGCGCACCCTGTTCCTGGGCGCGGCGGCGCAGTTCGGCATCTTCGCCACGGTGTTCGGCGCGGTGGGCCTGTCGGCCCTGGGCTGGATGGACTTCTCCCTCGAGCAGGCCGCCGCCATCGGCATCATCGGCGGCGCCGACGGCCCCACCTCGATCTACGTGTCGAGCGTGCTGGCCCCGGAACTGCTGGGGGCCATCGCCGTGGCCGCCTACGCCTACATGGCGCTGGTACCGATGATCCAGCCGCCGATCATGAAGCTGTTGACCAGCAAGAAGGAGCGCGAGATCACCATGACGCAGCTGCGTCCGGTGTCGAAGCTCGAGAAGATCGTCTTCCCGCTGGCCCTGCTGATGCTGGTGGCGCTGTTCCTGCCGGACGCCGCGCCGCCTTTGGGGGGGATGTTCTGCTTCGGCAACCTGATGCGCGAGTGCGGCGTGGTCGAGCGCCTGACCGACACCGCCCAGAACGCCCTGATCAACATCGTCACCATCGTGCTGGGCCTGGCCGTGGGCTCGCGGCTGATGGCCGAGAGCTTCCTGGCGATGGAAACCCTGGGGATCATGGCGCTGGGCATCGTCGCCTTCGCCATCGGTACCGGCTCGGGTGTGGTCATGGCTAAACTGATGAATGCCGTTGGCAAGACCCCGATCAACCCGTTGATCGGCGCCGCCGGGGTCTCGGCGGTGCCGATGGCGGCACGGGTGGCCAACAAGGTGGGGCTGGAGTCCAACCCGCACAACTTCCTGCTGATGCACGCCATGGGGCCCAACGTGGCCGGCGTCATCGGCTCGGCGGTGGCCGCGGGGGTGATGATCAAGTACCTGGGCTGAGCGACACGCTTGTCATCGCCAGCAGCGGGGCGCCTCAGCGGCGCCCCCCACTACAGCGCCCTCATGGTATCTGGGCCGAAGGGAGCATCAGCCGCCAGACAGCCAGCGACACCAACACATTACAGACTCTAGAGGTGAAGGACCGTGATTGACTTACGCCCCAAACGCAGCGTGACGCGCACTCTCCCTGTTCGCAAGCGTATTGCACTCATCGCACATGACGGAAAAAAAGAGGAACTGCTGCAGTGGGTCGCGCGCTGGAAGCAAACCCTGGCCCAGCATGACCTCTCCGGCACCGGCACCACGGCCAGTCGCATCGGACGGGCACTTAGCCTGGAGGTCCAGGGGCTGATGAGCGGGCCGCTGGGCGGCGATCAACAGATCGGCGCCCTGATCACCGAGCAGCGGCTCGATCTGCTGATCTTCTTCTGGGACCCCTTCGCTCCGCAGCCCCATGATCCAGACGTCAAGGCGCTGCTGCGGCTTGCCGCCCTCTGGAACATCCCCGTGGCCTGCAACACGGCCAGCGCCGACTTCCTGATCAGCTCTCCCTGGCTAGCGTCAGAGTATGCGATGACCATTCCCGATGCCGGCGCCTGGGTCTCCGACCGCACCGCCGACTGACCCAAGAGCCCCAACCGATAACAAGAGGCGAGGCTTCCGATGTTCCAGTTGAACCGCAGCGCTGCCCGGGGAACCGCCCCTCCAGCACCCTGCTGCTCGACGAGCTGGCACCGAGGAATCTGGGCGCGCTGATCGCGCTGTACGAGCACAAGGTGTTCGTACAGCGGGTGATGTGGAACATCAACTCCTTCAACCAGTAGGAGGGTGCAGCTTGGCAAGCGCATCGCCGGCGAGATCAACGAGCGCATAGACGAGCCGCGCCAGGACTGCGGCGCCTCTACCCAGGGGCTGCTGGCGCGGGTACGCGAGCACTTCACAGCTAGCGAGACCGAGACCGCCGAGCCAGCGGCGAACACGCCGCACTCGCGAGCGCTCCGCGGAACGCCTCGCCCTCCACGAGGCGCGCATGGCGGCCCAGCATAGTCGTGGGGTGCACCGCGCGAACATGGTGGCCATAGCCGCCGTCAATTACTTCCAGGCCGCTCTGGTCACCGACGAACGTGTATCCGGGGACTACGACAAGGTCCCCGCGGCCATCTACATGGCCCCCGAGGCTATCACCGGCAGCCCCCTGGCTACCGCTTCTGAGCTCGGCGCCTCGGTGTTCGGCGGCTTCGAGAGAGGACATTTCGGCAACCAAGCCGCTGAAAGCAGTGCTCTGGCGGGAGAGCACCCTTCCTGGGAGACCCGAAAGGATATCGCCTCGTCTGGCGCCAGGGTCTCATCCCAGCAGGATACATTCACACAACATCCTGACACGACACCCCTGCAGAAACTGCAAAAAGAGGACAACAACTCATGAGAACTCCGCTGGTTGCCGGCAACTGGAAAATGAACGGCTCGGCAACGCTCGCTGAAGCGTTTGGACATGCCTTTACGGAGGCGACGCTACCAGAGGGACTGGAGGTGGTGATCTGCCCGCCCTTCCCCTATCTGGAAGCGGCGCAGCGCGCCTTCGACGGCACGCCGCTTCACCTGGGTGCCCAGACCCTCAACCCGCTCCACTCCGGAGCCCATACCGGTGAAGTCAGCGGGCGAATGCTGGGCGAGTTCGGGGTGCGCTATGCGCTGGTAGGCCACTCGGAGCGTCGCCAGCTCTACCGTGAGAATGACGAGCAGGTCTTCGACCGGCTGCTGGCGGCGCTCAGCGTGGGCCTGACGCCGGCGCTGTGTGTCGGCGAGACGCTCTCAGAGCGCGACGCCGGGCACACCATGGAAGTGGTCCTGCGTCAGACAGGTTTCGTGATGTCGCGCCTGGAGCCCGAGCAGCGCCAGCGAATCGTCATTGCTTACGAGCCGGTATGGGCCATCGGCACCGGCCGCACCGCAACGCCGAAGCAGGCCCAGGAGGTGATGGCAGCCATTCGCGAGCACCAGGCGAGACACGATCACGAGCTGGCCAGTGGACTGAGACTCCTCTACGGCGGGAGCATGAATGCCGACAATGCCGCCGAACTGCTTGCACAACCGGATATTGACGGCGGCCTGGTGGGCGGGGCCTCGCTGAAAGTCGACGACTTCCTGGCCATCTGCCAGTCAGCGAGTTGATGCAACAGGCCACATCGAGCATCAGGACTGCACTTCCAGTCTGCGGGCCGGAAGTGCGATTAGCCACCGGACAGCACACCGACACTTCCTTGATCGCCGAAACCTGCAGCAACCCGATCACGATGTCGGCCTCGCCGACCCCATCTGGTTGGCAGCAGGCATGTCCATAATGAACACTCGAACCGCTTCGTCACGCCTCCAGAAAGCAACGCAACCCCATCGCATGAGCGCCGCCGCACGGCGCTCTGCCTCCCACAGAGTACCTGACTCACAGCCGCCTGCTTTAAGCTCCCAACAACGGGGAGCAGCCACCGACCCCGTGCGAATAGTTCGATAAAGAACACTAAGTACGCTTACGCTCAGTAGACAAGCCGCCAATCCTTGGCAATGAGCAGGTTGCGAACGCGCATAATACGAAAGTAGAACCCCTAAAAAAGACATTAAAAACAAGCCACTAAGTCAATTGTTTTCGTGATCGACCGACCAGAGGTTGTCATGTTCGAATTTTGACAATAATGTTCGATTTGCAACTCAAGGGCGCTGCGTCGTTGTTGATCGGCCTCTACGACCACGCCTGCGGCCGCTAATGCAAACGACCTCACAACGGCTCACAACTACAAGACAAAGGTAACGCTAATGACTCCGTTTCTCGGCGAAATAATCGGCACGATGCTACTTATCGTATTCGGTGGCGGCGTAGTCGCTGGTGTGCTGCTCAAGCACTCCAAGGCTGAAGCCGGCGGCTGGATCGTTATCACGATGGGGTGGGGGTTGGGGGTCGCCGTGGCCATTTATGCCGTGGGTAGCGTCAGCGGCGCTCACATCAACCCAGCCGTAACCGTTGGCCTCGCCGCCATCGGCGAGTTTCCTTGGTCCATGGTGCCAGCCTATCTGCTAGCGCAGCTGATCGGCGCCTTCATCGGCGCGGTGATCGTTTGGCTACACTACTACCCCCACTGGGAAAAAACCGAAAACCCGGGTCTGAAGCTGGCGGTGTTCTGCACCGACCCAGCCATCGAGCACACACCCTCCAACATGATGAGCGAAGTCATCGGCACCTTCATGCTGGTGCTAGGCATTCTGGCGATCGGCGCCAACGACTTTACCGAAGGGCTCAATCCGCTGATCATCGGCTTGTTCATCCTGGCCATCGGCCTGTCGCTTGGCGGTACCACAGGCTACGCCATCAACCCGGCGCGTGACCTTGGACCGCGGCTGGCGCACTTCCTGCTCCCCATTGCAGGGAAAGGGGGCTCCAACTGGAAGTACGCCTGGATTCCGGTCGCGGGCCCGCTTATCGGTGGCGTGGCGGGTGCACTCTTCTATCGCCATGTCTTCGTCGACGGCAGCGCGCTGGCCATGACAATCGCTCTGCTGGCCATCATCGCATGCCTAGCCGTCGGTTCCAGAGCGTCCGGGGCCTGACCAGGCCCATGCCAGATGCCGTAGCCGGCGCTGCCAGCAACATCACCAAGCCCAAGTAACCACAGAAGCAGGACAGGCAGTCGCCAACACCGTTGGCGCACCTGAGACATGAATACTGACACAACAACTCATCATGACAGCCTTGATAGCCAGCCGGACGGCTCTGCTGACGAGCATCACCGCGCCACGCTGGCGGCAGAGCATTAATCGGCAAGCGACTCAACGGCCCAACCTGTGGAGCAACCATCATGGAACAGCAGTACATCCTGTCGTTTGACCAGGGCACCACCAGCTGCCGCGCTATTCTGTTTGATCGTAACGCGCAGATCGTTGGCATCGCGCAGAAGGAGTTCAACCAGTACTACCCCACCCCCGGCTGGGTCGAGCACGACGCCATGGAGATCTGGGGCAGCCAGATGGGGGTGGCCCGCGAGGTGCTGGAGACCCAAGGCATTAAGCCCTCCGAAGTGGCGGCCATCGGCATTACCAACCAGCGCGAGACCACGGTGGTGTGGGACCGCCATACCGGCAAGCCGATTCACAACGCCATCGTCTGGCAGGACCGTCGCACCGCGACGCTGTGCGACGACCTCAAGGCACGCGGGCTGGAGGATTACATTCGTGAGACCACCGGGCTGGTGGCAGACGCCTACTTCTCGGGCACCAAGATCCGCTGGATTCTCGACAACGTCGAGGGGGCCAGGGAGCGGGCGGAGCGCGGCGATCTGCTGTTCGGCACCATGGATACCTGGCTGGTCTGGAACCTGACCCGGGGCGAGCGGCACGTCACGGACTACAGCAACGCCTCGCGCACCCTGCTCTACAACATCCGCACCCTGGAGTGGGACTCACGCATGCTCGAAGAGCTGGGTATCCCGGCCGCCATGCTGCCGGAGGTGCGCCCCTCCAGCGAGATCTATGGCACCACCGGTGCCGAAATGTTCGGCGGCGCGCGGATCCCCATCGCCGGCATCGCGGGTGACCAGCAGGCAGCGCTCTTCGGCCAGGCCTGCTTCGAGAAGGGCATGGCCAAGAACACCTACGGTACCGGCTGCTTTCTACTGATGAACACCGGCGAGACCCCCGTGCCCTCCAAGTCCGGCCTGCTCACCACCATCGCATGGGGGCTGGAAGGCAAGGTGGAGTATGCCCTGGAAGGCGCCATCTTCATCGCCGGGGCGGCCGTGCAGTGGCTGCGCGATGAGCTCAAGCTGATCGACTCGGCCGAAGACTCGGAGTACTACGCCAGCAAGGTGGAGGACGCCGGCGGGGTCTACGTGGTGCCGGCCTGGGCGCCCCCTACTGGGACATGTACGCGCGCGGGGCGATCTTCGGCATCACCCGGGGCACGCGCAAGGAGCACATCACTCGCGCCACCCTGGACTCCCTGGGCTACCAGACTCGCGATGTCATCGACGCTATGCAGGCAGACTCCGGAATCACCCTGAAGTCTCTGCGGGTGGACGGCGGGGCCGTGGTAAACAACGTCATGATGCAGTTCCAGTCCGACATGCTGGGAGTCAACGTGGAGCGTCCGCGGGTCACCGAGTCCACCGCCCTGGGGGCTGCCTACCTGGCGGGTATCGCCGTGGGCCTGTGGACCCAGGACGAGCTGAAGGAAAAAGCCGAGCTGGATTGCACCTTCGAGCCGCAGATGGACGAAGAGCAGCGTGAGCGCCGCTACAAGGGGTGGAAGAAAGCCGTGCGACGGACCATGCACTGGGAGAAGGAAGACATGGAGTAACCCCGTTCGCGACATCGAACCAGACCACCGTGGCCAACGCACCCGGTGGCCTGGCCCACTTCCCGATAGGGACGAGGCCTCATGGCCAACACCTTGTTTCGACAGGACCCTACAATGCAACTGCGCAACAGCAATCTCGACAAGCTGGCCAGCGAGACCTTCGACGTGTTGATCATCGGGGGCGGGATCAACGGCGCCTCCGCGGCAGCCGCCCTGGCCGGAAAAGGCGTCAAAGTGGCGCTGATCGATCGCGGCGATTTCGCCGGCAGCACCAGCATGCACTCCTCCAACCTGGTATGGGGCGGCATCAAGTACATGGAGAGCTACGACTTTTCACTGGTTCGCAAGCTGTGCAAGAGCCGCAACCACCTGATGAGAAGCTACCCCTCAACGGTGCAGGAGATACGCTTCCTAACCACTGTGACGCGGGGGTTTCGTCACCATCCCCGCTTCTTGTGGGCGGGCACCTGGCTCTACTGGCTGATTGGCAACGCCGCCACCCGGCTGCCAAAATTCTTGTCCCCCTCCGCCCTCAGAGAGCGCGAGTCGATCATCGACACCAGCGAGGCCGCGGGCGGCTTCGAGTACTCGGACGCCTACCTGCACGACAACGATGCCCGCTTCACCTTCAACTTCGTGCGGACGGCGCTGGACTACGGTGCGGCTGCCGCCAACTATGTGGAGTCGCTCGGCGCGCAACGCCAGGACGGCACCTGGGTCACACGCGCGCGCAACGTCATTGACGGCGACACCTTCGAGATTCGCGCCCAGGTTATCGTCAACGCCGCCGGCCCCTGGGTAGACGAGCATAACGCCATGACCAGGCAGCAGACCCAGCATCAGCACGTCTACTCCAAGGGCATTCATCTGATTGTACCGAAGCTCACCAGCAGCCAGCGCGTACTGGCCTTCTTCGCCGATGATGGCCGCCTCTTCTTCGTCATCCCCATGGGCGAGCGCACCTGTATCGGCACGACCGATACCCGCATGGAGAGCCCCGACGTGCATGTGACAGACGAAGATGTCGCCTTCGTACTGGACAACATCAACAAGCGCCTCAAGCTGGCCAAACCCCTCGACCGCGATGTCATCATCGCCTCGCGCTGCGGCGTCCGCCCGCTAGCGGTCAAGGCCAGCGCCGGCAGCGGCCGTGACTTTCTGCAGCTCTCGCGCAAGCATGTTATCGACACCAACGCTGCCGACGCGCACATCAGCATCTTTGGCGGCAAGCTGACCGACTGCCTGAACGTGGGCGAGGAGATCGTCGCCGAGGTGAAGCGCTTTGGGGTGGCGGTGCCCTATCCTGACTATCGCTGGTACGGCGAGCCCCCCGAGACAGTCAGGCAGGAATTCTTGCATCAGGCGCGCCTGATGGATCTCGACGCCATGACCTCACCGGAGGCGTCAGAGCCGCTGACGACGCGGCTGTGGCGGCGCTACGGGACCCATGCTCTGGACATGCTCGAGGAGATTCGGGAAGACCCGCGCCAGGGCGAACTACTGATCGAGGGCACCGAATACATCCGCTGCGAGCTGCACCAGGCCAAGCGCCGTGAAATGATCACCCGGCTCGAGGACTTCCTGCGACGTCGCGCCAAGATCTCCCTGGTGGTCAACAACGATCAGATTCGCCACTCTCCCGGCCTTCGGGAAGCCTGTGAAATGCTTTTCGGTGACCAAGCCCAGGCACGCTATGATGAGTACTTCGCCGATCCACACGATCAGACGCCTGAAGCACTTAGCCCCGTGGCCGCGGCGGACAATCCGGCCCGCTCCGAATCGCTGAAGTGGTGGAGGGACGCTCGATCCAGACCACCACCACGCCCTCTGGAGAGCCTCAGGGGCAGCGAAAGGCAGGGAATTTGCCATGGAGGCTCCCCTTATCCCTCATTGTATGTTCGATTATGGTCACTGAGTGTGCGTCAGGTAGTGTTGGAAGCGACTGCAGCACAACAAGATGATCACATACAATGGCGTGACAATAGGGAGCCCCCATGAATCAGCAACTTCGTCAGGATGCCATCGTCGACCTGGTCCGCCAGCAGGGCTATGCCAGCATCGAGCAACTGACCGATCACTTCAGCGTCACCCCCCAGACCATTCGCCGCGACCTCAACGCCCTGGCTGAGGAAGGGCGGCTCCGCCGGGTCCACGGCGGCGCGGGGCTCGAATCGAGCACCGTCAACACCGCCTACGCCACTCGCAAGACCCTCAACCTCGAGGCCAAGCGCCGCATTGCCGCGCTGCTGGCCAGCCGGATCCCCGACAGCTCATCGCTGTTCATCAATATCGGCACCAGCAACGAGGTGATCGCCGAGGCGCTGCTGGAGCACCACCGCGAGCTGGAGGTGATCACCAACAACCTCAACGTGGCGGCCATCCTCCAGCACAAGGAGGACTTCAACGTGATCATCGCCGGCGGCCAGGTGCGCTCCCGGGACGGGGGCATCATCGGCGAGGCCACCATCGATTTCATCAACCAGTTCAAGGTGGACTACGGCATCATCGGTATCAGCGGCATCGACGAGGACGGCTCACTGCTGGAGTTCGACTACCAGGAGGTGCGCGTGGCCCAGGCCATCATCCAGAATTCGCGCCAGGTCTATCTCGCCGCCGACCACTCCAAGTTCCGCCGCAACCCCTCGGTGCGCCAGGGCAATATCACCCAGATCCACGCCCTCTTCACCGACCTGCGCCCCCCCCAGTCGATCTGCCAGCTGATGGAGAGCCACGACGTGGCCCTGCATATCGCCGACTGAGTCCCGCCGCCCAACCTGTCGAAAGCGAACCCTGCAGAGTTCGATTTCGCCCATTGATGTTCTTTTCCGAGTACAGTACTTTCACCTATGAAAAATACTGGTGGAAGCGCTGGCGGCCCCCACCCCGCCGAGCGATGGATCGGAGGAGACAATGACCCCCATGGCACCCCTGGACCTCATGGTGATCGGCGGCGGAATCAACGGCACCGGC
This sequence comes from Halomonas alkalicola, assembly GCF_030704205.1. Classification (NCBI taxonomy): domain Bacteria; kingdom Pseudomonadati; phylum Pseudomonadota; class Gammaproteobacteria; order Oceanospirillales; family Halomonadaceae; genus Halomonas; species Halomonas alkalicola. The sequence goes on from NZ_CP131913.1 coordinate 838,604, forward strand.
ATTGCCAACGACGCGGCCGGCCGCGGGCTGCGCGTCGGCCTCTGCGAACAGGGCGACCTCGCCAGCGCCACCTCCTCCGCCAGCAGCAAGCTCATCCATGGCGGCCTGCGCTACCTGGAACACCGCGAGTTTCGACTGGTGAGCGAGGCGCTGCGCGAGCGCGAGGTGCTGATGGCCAAGGCGCCCCATATCATCTGGCCAATGCGCTTCCTGCTCCCCCACCGCTCCCATCTGCGGCCGGCCTGGATGATTCGCGCCGGCCTCTTCCTCTATGATCATCTGGGCAAACGCCGAGCGCTGCCCGCCTCCCGCGGCGTGCGCTTCACCGCCCAGGGCCCGCTCGCACCGAGCATCACCCGTGGCTTCGAATACTCCGACTGCTGGGTGGACGATGCCCGCCTGGTGGTGCTCAACGCCCTGCAGGCCCGGGAGCAGGGCGCCGAGGTGCTGGTCCGCACCCGCTGTATCGCTGCCCGCGAGGTGGAGGGGCTCTGGGAGCTGGAGTTGGAGGATGCCGCCAGCGGCGAGCGCTTCCTGCGCCGCGCCCGGGCGCTGGTCAACGCCGCCGGCCCCTGGGTGGAGCAAGTGATACGCCAGGGGCTCGCGCGCGAGCCGCGCTATGGCATCCGCATGATCCAGGGCAGCCACCTGGTGGTGCCCCGCCTCAACGAGGACGAGCGCGCCTACATCTTGCAGAACCAGGACGGGCGCATCGTCTTCGTGCTCCCCTGGGAGGAGGACTTCAGCCTGGTGGGGACCACCGATCGCCGCTACGACGGCGATCCGGCCCGGGTCACCGCCACCGACGAGGAGATCGACTACCTGCTGGGGGTCGTCAACGCCCACTTCCGGCGACCGCTCGCCCGCAAGGACGTGCTGCGCACCTTCTCCGGCGTCCGGCCGCTGTGCGATGACGAGTCGACCGCCCCCTCCGCCATGACCCGCGACTACACCCTCCATCTGGACACCAGCGGGGTACCGCTGCTCAGCGTCTTCGGCGGCAAGCTGACGACCTACCGCCGGCTCGCCGAGGCCGCCCTGGCGCAGTTGGCCCCGCACCTGCCGACGATGGGGCCCGCCTGGACCGAGAAGACTCCCCTCCCCGGCGGCGACATCGGCAGCCAGGTCGATTTCACGGCACGGCTGCTCGCGGAGTTTCCCTGGCTGGGCGAGGCGCGGGCGCGCCGGTTCGCGCGCACCTATGGCTCTCTCTGCCTCGAGTTTCTCGCCAGCGCCCGGGCCGAGGCCGATCTCGGCCAAGCGTTCGGCGCCGGCCTCACCGCCCGGGAGGTCGACTATCTGGTCGACCGGGAGTGGGCAGTCGGCCTCGAGGATGTCCTGTGGCGGCGGACCAAGCTCGCCATGCGCCTGAGCGAACGGGACCGTCAGCGGCTCGACCACTACTTGACGACGCGCCAGAGGCGCACCTCCATGGGCGTCAATTGACCGTTAGGTCTAGGCACTGTCCGAAAACTGACTGCGCTCGTCCATACGGCGTTAAAAATCGGCTCAAAGTACTCATTTACACTGCGTAAACTCCGTCTTTTCGCCGATTTTTGCCTTGTCTGGCCTTCGCTCGCCGACTTTTCAGACAGCGCCTAGTGTTTGACATCGCCCGGCGGCAAAACCAAGCTGAGGGAGCAATCTTTCGGAAGCAACCAGACTTGTTCTCGGCATGTCGGTTTCCGAACATCGCCATGCCTATGCCCCCAGGGTTACCCAACCCGCATCGCTTACCCGGTCCGCTCCCGCCCTGGCCGACTGCCTCGAGGCGATCTGGAGAAGCGATGCGCAGCGGACGCCTGCATATCGCCGGCTTCTCTACCGGCCCGCCGCCCCTACTCCGGAATCCCGCCTCGGGTCAGCGCCGCCGGGTCCAGCAGCCGCTCGAGCTCCTCCCGGGAGAGCTCGGTCTGCTCCTCGGCGACGTCGAGGATCGGCCGCCCCGCCTGATAGGCCTGCTTGGCGATCGCCGCGGCGGCGTTGTAGCCGATCACGGCGTTGAGCGCCCGTCCAGGAGGATGGGGTTGCGCGAGAGCGGCGCCTGCAGGCGATCCTCGCGCACCTTGAAGGTGGCGATGGCCCGGTTGGCGAGCAGCCAGGCGGTGTTGCTCATCAGGGTGATGGAGGTCAGCAGGTTGTGGGCCACCAGCGGCAGCATCACGTTGAGCTGGAAGTTGCCGCTCTGCCCGGCGATGGTCACGGCGGCGTCGAGGCCGATGACCTGGGCGGCCGCCTGGGCCGCCGACTCCGGGATCACCGGATTGACCTTGCCCGGCATGATGGAGCTGCCCGGCTGCAGCGCCTCGAGCTCGATCTCGCCGAGGCCGGCCAGGGGGCCGGAATTCATCCAGCGCAGGTCGTTGGCGATCTTCATGACCACGCAGGCGAGCCCCCTGAGCTGCCCGGAGAGCTCCACCGCGGCGTCCTGGGAGGCCAGGCTCGCGAAGAGGCTGTCGTTGGGCACGAAGGCGAGCCCGGTCTGCTGCGACAGCTCCGCGGCCATGCGCGCGGCGAACTCGGGATGGGCGTTGATGCCGGTGCCCACCGCAGTGCCGCCCTGGGCCAGGCGGCAGAGCCGCACCAGGGCGTCGTCCAGGCGCTCGACCGCCTGCCCCACCTGGCTCGCCCAGCCGCCCAGCTCCTGGCTCATGCGCAGCGGCATGGCGTCCATCAGGTGAGTGCGGCCGGTCTTCACCACCCCGTCGAGCTCCACCGCGCGGGCCTCGATGGTCTCACGCAGGTGGACCAGCGCCGGGCGCAGCCGCCCGCTCACCTCCAGCGCCGCGGAGAGGTGGATCGCCGTGGGGATCACGTCGTTGCTGGATTGCCCCATGTTGACGTGATCGTTGGGCCCGACCTCGACCCCCTCGCGGTTCGCCAGATGGGCGACCACCTCGTTGACGTTCATGTTGCTGGAGGTGCCGGAGCCGGTCTGGAAGAGATCCACCGGGAACTGGTCGTCATGCTCGCCACGGATCACCGCCTCGGCGGCGGCGGCGATCGCCGTGGCCCGCGGGGCGTCGAGCAGGCCAAGCTCGGCGTTGACCCGGGCGGCGGCCAGCTTGATGCGGGCGATGGCGTGGATGAAGGCCGGCGGCATCGGCTGCCCCGACACCGGGAAGTTGTTCACGGCACGCTGGGTCTGGGCGCCGTAGAGGGCATCGGCCGGCACCTCCAGCTCGCCCATGCTGTCTCGCTCGATACGCGTCTCGTTCATGGCTCGCTCCTCGCAGGCGGCGTGATCATCGGGTTCAGCCTGGCGCTGCCACCTCGGATCCGCAAGCGTGAGACGACGCGTGGCGACGCATCCGAGCATGAGAGTTTTCACCCCGAGGCGATGTTGCAGTGCACAAACCACTCTGCTATTGTGCATTGCAACAGGGCAGGCTTCCTGCTCCTCAACACCAGATGAACCAGGAGGTTCTACCATGATGAACGCCTTCAACTTCGACACCAAGCAGTTCGACACCCAGCAGTTCGACGCCCTCTTCTTCGGCCCGGCCCGCGCCTACGCCTCCCTGTCCGTGGACTACGCCGAGAAGCTGGCCCACGCCCAGTTGGACGCCACCAAGGCCTACACCGACACCGGCCTGGCCCAGCTGCGCACCCTGATGGCCGTCAAGGATGCCGAAGGCCTGAAGAGCTACATGGAAGGCCAGCAGAAGGTCGCCAAGGACCTGGCCGAGCGCCTGAAGGGCGACGCCGAGAAGGTCGTGGCCCTGCAGCAGGACTTCGTCCAGCAGAGCCAGAAGCTGACCGAAGAGAACGTCAAGCAGGCCCAGGCGACCGCCACCAAGGCTACCGCCCAGAAGTAAGCCGCCGCTGCCGGCCAGGCCGGCAACCGCCGCGCTTCAGAAAAGCCGCCGCCCTCCGGGGCGGCGGCTTTTTGCTGGGCGCTCGACACGCACGGCGTGGCCTGGGCAGCGGCTTGCGCTATGCTCTTGGGCTGGCACAGGGCGCCGATGAACCTCTCAGGGAGTGACACCATGAAACGCTGGATACCGATGCTGCTGCCGGGGCTGCTGCTGGCCGGCTGCGAGATCATGCCCCCCGCCCCGACGCCCACCGAGCGCATCGAGGTGGTCGACCGCGAGGTCGAGCCGGCCGAGGAGGTCCGCGAGGTCGCTCCCGGGCGTGTGGCTCGCCAGGTGGCCTTCCCCGCCGCCGAGTATGCCGCCCTGGAGAAGTCGGGCAGCGCCGTGATCAGCGGTCGACTGATGCTGGGCGGCCAGCCGGTGGCGGGCGCCGGCGTCTCCGCCGCGCCGGTGACCACCTACTCCGCCGAGGCGGCGGAGAAGGCGCTGGCCGGCATCGCCGTGGAGCCCGCCGACCCGCGAGCGCGGGAGTATACCCACAGCACGCGCACCGACGGCAGCGGCCGCTTCCGCCTCACCGGCCTGCCCGCAGGCGCATTCTACCTCTCCGGCGCCGGTCCCGACCCGCGCACCGGCGAGGCGCGGGTGGTGATCCGCCAGGTGCAGCTGAGCCGTGGCCAGCAGATGGAGGTCGAGCTCAGCCGCTGAGCGGCCAAGGCGGCGCGGCCATCTGCCCTACCAGCCCAGCGCCTGCTTGACGAAGGGAATGGTCAGCTTGCGCTGGGCGGAGAGCGAGGCGCGGTCCAGGGTGGCCAGCACCTCGAAGAGTTCGCCCAGCCGTCGCGGCCCGCGATGCAGGATATAGCGGGCCACCTCGTCCGGCAGCGCCATGCCCCGCCCCCGGGCGCGCAGCTGCAGCGCGGCCAGCCGCCCGGCATCGTCGAGCCCCTGAACGTGGAAGGTGACGCCCCAGGTGAGCCGCGAGGCGAGATCGGGCAGCTTGACCGGCAGCTGCCGGGGAGCGGCGTCGGCCGCCACCAGCAGCCGCTTGCCCGCATCACGCAGGCGATTGAAGGCGTGGAACAGCGCCTCCTCCCAGCGCTTGCGCCCGAGCACCCGCTCCAGGTCGTCGATGGCCACGAGGTCGAGGCGCTCGATCTCCTCGAGCATCAAGGGCGGAAAGTGTCCAAGCTCCGCCAGCGGCAGGTAGAGGGCGCGCAGGCCCCGATCCGAGGCGGCATGGCAGGCGGCCTGGAGCAGGTGGCTGCGACCCACGCCCTCCCCGCCCCACAGGTAGAGGAAGGGTTCCCCGCTCTCGTCCAGCTGCTGGACCAGGCGAGCGACCAGGCTGGCATTGGGCCCGGGATGGTAGTTGGCGAAGGTGGCGTCGTCACGCAGGCCGACGCCCAGCGGCAGCTGCGCCGGGGTCCTGCTCATGGCGCCTCCTCATCGTCGCGTCGAGCGAGCGTGGCGTCGTACAAGGTACTGTTCTTGTAGCGTTCATTGAGCTCGCGCAAGAGTACCATGATCACCGCCGCCGCAGGCAGCGCCAGCAGCACCCCGGTGAAGCCGAACAGGTTGCCGCCGGCCAGCACGGCGAAGATCACCGCCACCGGGTGCAGGCCGATGCGGTCCCCCAGCAGCTTGGGCTGCAGCACCGTACTCTCGATCGCCTGGCCGATGCTGAACACCGCCACCACGCCCAGCAGCGCCAGCCAGGTGCCGAACTGGAAGAAGGCGACGATCAGCGCGATGCTGATGCCGACGATGAACCCCAGGAAGGGCACGATGCTGGCCAGCCCCGAGATCAGGCCGATCAGCACCCCGAAGCGCACCCCCATCAGGGTCAGCCCCAGCCCGTAGATCACCCCCAGGCTCAGCATCACCAGCAGCTGGCCGCGCAGGAAGGCCGAAAGCACCTCGTCACAGCGCCCGACCAGGCGCAGCGTGTCGGCCTCCCAGCCCCGCGGCAGCAGGTCGCGCAGGCTGGCCATCAGGCGCTTCCAGTCGAGCAGCAGGTAGAAGGTCACCACCGGGATCAGCGACACATAGGTCACCCAGGTGATGAAGGCCATGCCCGAGCGCCCCACCTGGCCGAGGAACTGGGCCAGGTAGCCGCCGGCATCCTGCCAGTGGTCGGCCAGGGTCGCCTGGACGTTGTCCAGCTCACCGGCCACGTCGAAGCCGGTCCAGGCCTGGATCTGGGGCGCCAGCACCGACTCCAGCCACTCGAAGATCCCCGGGATCATCTGGCCGAACTGGCGCAGCTGCTGGACCAGCAGGGGAATCAGCACCAGCACCCCCACCGCCAGCAGTACCAGCAGCACCAGGAAGACGGCACTGACCGCCAGCGGCCGCGACGCTCCCCAGCGCTCCAGCCGGTTGGCCAGGGGGTCGACCAGATAGGCCAGGATCATCCCGGCGATAAAGGGCATCAGCATCGCCTCGAGGCGCAGCATCAGCCACACCAGGGCCACCGCCGCCGCCAGCACCCACCACTCTCTGCGCATCCTGCTCTCCCTGTGCTGCCGCGCGGGCATGCCCTCACGGCTGCCTGCACGGCGTCTTGATGCTACAATTCGGCACCCACTCTTGATCCAGCGCCCGAACTTGCCCACGCGGCCCGCCACCCACGGCGGCCGGCCCGGGCCGACGACCCACCGACAGGACCCGAGATGACCGACTCCCCCTCTTCCCGCCCCTCGCTCAGCTACAAGGACGCCGGCGTCGACATCGATGCCGGCAACGCCCTGGTCGACCGCATCAAGGGCGTCGCCAAGCGTACCACCCGCCCCGAGGTCATGGGCGGCCTGGGCGGCTTCGGCGCCCTGTGCCAGCTGCCGAGCGGCTACCGCGAGCCGGTACTGGTCTCCGGCACCGACGGCGTGGGCACCAAGCTGCGCCTGGCCATGGACCTTGGCCGCCACGACACCATCGGCATCGACCTGGTGGCGATGTGTGTGAACGACCTGGTGGTGGCGGGTGCCGAGCCGCTGTTCTTCCTCGACTACTATGCCACGGGCAAGCTCGATGTGGACATCGCCGCCGACGTGGTGACCGGCATCGGCGACGGCTGCGAGCAGGCCGGCTGCGCCCTGGTGGGCGGCGAGACCGCCGAGATGCCCGGCATGTACGAGGGCAGCGACTATGACCTGGCCGGCTTCTGCGTCGGCGTGGTGGAGAAGTCCGAGATCCTCGACGGCAAGAAGGTCGCCGAGGGCGATGCGCTGCTGGGCATCGCCTCCTCCGGCCCCCACTCCAACGGCTACTCGCTGATCCGCAAGATCCTCGAGGTCTCGGGCGCCTCTCTCGACACCGACCTGGACGGCACGGCGCTGGGCGACGCCCTGATGGCGCCCACCCGCATCTACGTCAAGTCGCTGCTGTCGCTGATCAAGGAGAGCGGCGTACCGGTCCATGCGCTCTCCCACATCACCGGCGGCGGCCTCACCGAGAACCTGCCCCGGGTGCTGCCCGAGGGCCTCGCGGCGAAGGTCGACGTGGCCAGCTGGACCCGCCCGGCGGTCTTCGACTGGCTACAGCAGCAGGGCAACGTGGCCGAGGACGAGATGCACCGGGTGCTCAACTGCGGCATCGGCATGGTGGTGGTGGTGCCGGCCGAGAAGGCCGACCAGGCCCGCGCCCACCTGCAGGCCCTGGGCGAGACGGTGCATCGCATCGGCGAGATCGTCGCCCGGGACGGCGACGAGGAACAGATTCGCCTGGAGAACCTTCGGGCATGAGCGATACCGACTACGCCAGCGACACCCTGAACGACTTCGCCTCGGAGCCGGTCGGTGCGCGCCGGGTGGTGGTGCTGATCTCCGGCAGCGGCAGCAACCTGCAGGCGCTGATCGACGAGCAGACCCATGACCGCCTGGGCGGCGAGATCGTCGCCGTGATCTCCAACGAGCCCGACGCCTACGGCCTCACCCGCGCCCGGGAGGCCGGGATCGACGCCGTGGTGCTCCCCCACCGCGAGTACGACAGCCGCGAGGCCTACGATGGCGCCCTGATCAAGGTGATCGAGCGCCACGAGCCGGACCTGATCGTGCTGGCCGGCTTCATGCGCATCCTCACCCCGCGCTTCGTGCAGCGCTTCCTCGGGCGGATGCTCAATATCCACCCCTCGCTGCTGCCCGCCTACCAGGGGCACGACACCCACGCCCGGGCCCTGGCCGACGGCGTGGCCGAGCACGGCTGCAGCGTGCACTTCGTGACCGAGGAGCTCGACGGCGGCCCCGTGGTGATCCAGGTGGCCGTCGACGTGGCCGAGGGCGAGACCGAAGCGAGCCTCAAGGAGAAGGTGCACGCCCGCGAGCACCTGATCTACCCCATCGCGGTGAAGTGGTTCCTGGAGGGGCGCCTGCAGTTCGCCCCCGGCGGCGCCACCCTGGACGGCACCCCGCTGCCGGCACAGGGCGTGCGCCTCTCCCACGCCGATGCGGCCGAGGAGCTGGACGAGCAGTAGCGGCAAGCAGCGTGGCATGATGCGGCCCCAACGAAAGACCCGCCGGCGTCCGACGCCGGCGGGTCTTCTCGTTTCCAGCAGCAGGCGCGCCGCGGTTACGTGCGCGGCAGGGTGACCCCCCGCTGCCCCATATACTTGCCGCCGCGGTCCTTGTAGGAGGTCTCGCACACCTCGTCGGACTCCAGGAAGAGCATCTGCGCCACGCCCTCGTTGGCGTAGATCTTGGCCGGCAGGTTGGTGGTGTTGGAGAACTCCAGGGTCACATGCCCCTCCCACTCCGGCTCCAGCGGCGTCACGTTGACGATGATGCCGCAGCGCGCGTAGGTGGACTTGCCCAGGCAGATGGTCAGCACGCTGCGCGGGATACGGAAGTACTCCACGGTGCGCGCCAGGGCGAAGGAGTTGGGCGGAATCACGCAGACGTCGCCCTTGATGTCGACGAAGCTCTTCTCGTCGAAGGCCTTGGGGTCCACCACCGCCGAGTGGATGTTGGTGAACACCTTGAACTCGTCGGCACAGCGCACGTCGTAGCCGTAGCTGGAGGTGCCGTAGGAGATCACCCGACGGTCATTCACGTAGCGAACCTGGTCGGGCTCGAAGGGGTCGATCATCCCCTCCTGCGCGGCCATGCGGCGGATCCACCTGTCGGACTTGATGCTCATCGGGACATTTCCTGCTGAAGTGAAGTCTTGGGCCTGGGCGCCAGGCCGCGGGGCCACATGATAGCGGCCCCGGCCACGGGCGTCACCTCGACGCCGCGGGCTCAGTCGCTGAAGGAGATGCTGGGCCCCTCATCGGCCTGCGCCTGCACCTGCGCGGCCACCTGGCGGGCCATGTCGCGGAAGATGGCCGTCACCTCGCCGTCGGGTTCGGCGACCACCGTGGGCCGCCCGCCGTCGACCTGCTCGCGAATGGAGAGCGCCAGGGGCAGCCGGCCCAGCACCCGGGTCTCGTACTCTGCGGCGATGCGCTCGCCGCCCCCCTCGCCGAAGATCGGCTCGGCGTGGCCGCAGTTCGAGCAGACGTGGAGACTCATGTTCTCCACCACGCCGAGCACCGGCACCTTCACCTTGCGGAACATCTCGATCCCCTTGCGGGCGTCGAGCAGGGCGATGTCCTGGGGGGTGGTGACGATCACCGCGCCGTCCACCGGCACCTTCTGGGCCAGGGTCAGCTGGATGTCGCCGGTGCCCGGTGGCATGTCGATGAACAGGAAGTCCAGGTCATCCCACTGGGTCTGGGTCAGCAGCTGCTGGAAGGCACCGGCCACCATGGGCCCGCGCCATACCATGGGCTCCCGGGTGTCGACCATGAAGGCCATGGACATCGCCTGGAGGCCGTGGGCCTCGAGCGGGTGCATGCGGTTCTCGCCGGCGGCCTGGGGCCGCACGCCCTCGCCTACCCCCAGCATCTGGGCCTGGCTGGGCCCGTGGATATCGGCATCCAGGATGCCGACCCGATAGCCTTCGGCCGCCATGGCCAGCGCCAGATTGACGGTGACGGTGGACTTGCCCACGCCGCCCTTGCCGGATGCCACGGCGACGATATGCTTGACCCCTTCGATCACGGACTGCTCCTCTCGCTTGTCATCGGCCGGGGCCTGCGTCGCCGCCCCGCGCTGTCGGACCAGTATACCCATAGGGCCCGGCGCCGTCCCGGCTCCCCCAACGGCGAACGGCGGGTCGAAGCCCGCCGTCGCGCTGGCGCCATCCCGGGAGATGACTACTCCTCGTCGGCCTCTTCGGCGGTGACGCTGGCCTCGAGATCGGCCAGCTCGCTGCGCCAGGTGGCCAGCTGGGCCTCCAGGCGCTCGAGCTGCTGCTCGCGGCGCTCCGCCTCCGCCTCGATGGTGGCCACCTCGTCGCGGCCGATGCCGATGGCGATCATCAGGTCGTCGCGCTCGGCGCGGGCCTCCTGCACCTCGGCGCGAGCGGCGTCACGCTCGTCGCGGGCCTCGCCGACCTCCTCGGCGACCTCGTCGCGCCAGATCTCCAGCGCCTCGATCTCCTCCTCGAGGGCCTCGAGATGGGCCTGGCGCTCCTCGAGCTCGGCCTCGATGCCGGCCAGCCGCACCTCGGCCTCCTCGACCCGCTCACGCAGGGATTCGAGCTCGGCATCGGCCTCATCGCGAGCCGCCTCGGCCTGCTCGCGAGTGTCGACCGCCTGCTGGCGCTCCTCCTCGGCCTCCTGACGGGCGGCCTCCGCCTCCTGGCGTGACTCCTCGGCATCCTGGCGGGCGGCCTCGGCGTCGTCGCGCGCCTGTTCGACGGCCTCGACCTCCTCGCCCAGCGCCTCGAGCGCGGCCTGCAATTCGGCCTGCTGCGCCTCGAGGGCCTCGAGCTCCTCCTGGAGGCCATCGCGCTGCTCGGTGAGCGACTCGAGCTGCGCCTCGGCCTCGCCGATCTCGGCATTCAGACGCTCGAGCTCGCCGCGCGCCTCGGCCTGCTCCTCGGCCATGGCGGCCTCGGCGGCATCGCGCTCGTCCTGGAGTTCGGCCAGGCGCGCCTGCAGCGCCTCGATCTCCTCGCCGGCCTCGTCGCGCTCGTCGAGCTGACTGGCCAGCGTCTGGTTGCGCGACTCCAGCGCGGCGAGCTCCGCCTCCAGGGCCTCGCGAGCCTCACGATGAGAGCCGGAGTTGGACTGGGCGACGAGGGCCCAGATGACGGCGACGGCGGCGACGCCCGCCAGCCCCTTGACGCGGTTGTCCTTGAACGGTGATGTCTTGGAGGTTTCCGACATGGATGCATCCTCTCTGAGTCAACCTAGGGATCGGGACCGGCCGGCATGGGCCGAGCGGCCAAGCACTTCGAATCCTGCCCGGGTGGCGTTCAGGCGATCAGGATTCCAACCTACTGAAGCCCAGCATACAGAGGGGGTCTCACAGGGGAAAGGGACGGCGCCGGGGGAGGCTCAACGCTCAGAAGCGCTCCGCGGCCCTGAGAAACCGCCACTCGCCCACCGGCACCCGGCCCAGCGACACCCCGCCGATGCGCAGCCGGCGGGTGGCGACCACGGTCAGCCCCACGGCCCGGCACATCAGCGCAAGCTGGCCGGGCACCATGCCCTTCAGCGCGAAGCGCAGGCGAGTCTCGCTCTGCCAGCTGACCTTGCCGGGCGCCAGCCGTCGTCCCGGCACCGCCGTGCCATCCCGCAGCGATGCGAGCTGACGCTCGTCCAGGCTGCCGATCACCTCCACCTGCCATTCCTCTTCCAGGCGCGTCCGCCCCTCCTCGAGACGCCGCGCCACCCCGCGATCCTGGGTGAACACCAGCAGCCCCTCCTCGCCGGGGGCCAGCGGCAGCAGCGTGGTCAGGCCGCGAAAGTGCGCCTTGAGAGGAGCCTGGCCTGCGGGGTCCTCGGCCCAGTGGGTGGCCTTGCGGATCAGCCGCCTGGCCAGGTCCTCGCCTTCGGCCCCGGCCTCGGCGGCAGCGATGTCGGCGGGCGCATTGAACAGCAGGGTGGCCGGCGGGATCTCCCGGGGCGTGGCGCCGGGGGCGAGCTCGATACGCTCATCGGCGACCTTGAACTGGGGCTCCTCGACGATGCGGCCATCGACCCTCACCCAGCCACCGGCGATATAGAGCTCGGCCTCGCGGCGCGAACAGGGCAGCTCGCGGGCCAGCCGCTTGGAGAGCCGCTCACCGGCGTCCGTGTCACTCATGTTTCATCCTTCTGCTGATCGATGGGGTGGGGTGGCGCCTCGAGGCGCCAGTTGGAGAGCCAGGGGATGCCCCGCACCTCCACATCCAGGCTGCGCAGCCAGCGGGCGGTGACCAGGTTGGACTGGTGGGTCAGCCAGTAGGCGCGGGGATAGGGCACGAAGGCGAGATCGAACTCCTCGCTGTAGACCGGCGCGACGCCTGGCGCCTCGAAGTGGGCATCCAGACGGCGCTTGAGGGCCACCACCCGGGCCTCTTCGGCCACCAGCGGATAGACCCGCACCAGCCCTTCCGGGGCGAGGCCTGCCAGCTCGCCCCGGGTAGTGATCGTCTCGTGCACGCCGCGCCCCAGGCCGCTGGCGGTGGGCCAGAGCAGGGCCGAGGCACCGGCCAGCAGGTGGCGCTCGCCCTCCACGTACCAGCGCCACTCGCCGTAGCTGTAGCGCACCATGCCGCCCTCCCGGCGTGGCAGCACCAGGCTGGCGTGGCGGCCGTGGTCGAGCAGGTAGACCGTCACCGGCGCCACGCTGGCCTCCGGCGGAGTCAGCCGACCGGCACAGCCGACCAGGCCCAGCAGGGCGAGCAGCAGCGCTCCCCGGATCAGCGCGCTCGAGATGCCCATCTCAATGGGCCAGCCAGATGCAGTGCTTGGCCCCCTTGCCGGGGCGATGGGCGCGCACCGTGACCGTCTCGACCAGCAGGCCGACCCGGCGCAGGCGCTCGGTGAAGGCCGGATCCTGGCCCGCCGACCACACCGCCAGCACGCCGTCGGGGCGCAGCGCCGCCTGGGCGGCGGCGAGCCCCTTGGGCGAGTAGAGCCAGTCGTTCTCGCGCCGGGTCAGCCCCTCGGGACCGTTGTCCACGTCGAGCATGATGGCGTCGAAGCCGCCGGGCTCGCGGCGCAGCAGCTCGCCCACGTCGCCCACGCTGACCCGGGTGCGCGGATCGTCGAGGGGGTAGCCGGCGGCGGCGCCGAGCGGTCCCCGGTTCCACTCCACCACCCCCGGCACCAGCTCGGCCACCACCACCTCGGCGTCCTCCCCCAGGGCGGCCAGCGCCGCGGCCAGGGTGAAGCCCATGCCCAGCCCACCCACCAGCACCCGGGCCGCGGGACGCTCGGCGATGCGCTGGCAGGCGAGCTCGGCGAGGGCATCCTCGGAGCCGTGCAGGCGCGTGTTCATCAGCTCGCCGGCGGTGCCGGCGATGCGGATGGAGAATTCATCATTGCGCCGCAGCAGGCGCAGCTCGGTGCCCTTGCCGGGAATGCTGGCGGTGCCGATCAGTTCGAACTTGGCCATGGTCTCTCGCTGGCGATGGAAGATGGAGGGCGGAACCCAGCGGCCGCTGGCGCCTCGAAGGTCAGGTCCACACCCGGCCAACGAGGAGTCCCGATGCCGACCCCGCGCCCCCTGAGTGCCCTTCGTCCCCTGCTGGGGGGACTCATTATGCTGGCAGTCGCCGCGGCTTGCCATGCGCAGGCCGGGGAGGCGTCACCACCGCCCCTCGGCCAGGCCGGCCTGGAGCGCCTCGACGCCCAGGCGTCGCGCCTGGAGAGGCTGCACGCCCTGGTGGTGGCCGAGCAGGGCGAGATCCGCTTCGAGCGCGCCTATGGCGGCCCCGGGGTCGACCAGCCGGCCAACATCAAGTCGCTCTCCAAGACGGTGCTGGCGGCCCTGGTCGGCGCCGCCATCCAGGCGGGCATCATCGACTCCCCCGACCGCCCGGTCGCCGAGCTGCTCGGCTCCCGAGTGCCCGCCGGCGCCGACCCGCGAGTGAGGGAGATCACCGTCGGCCACCTGCTGTCGCTGCAGGCCGGCCTCGAGCGCACCTCCGGCGCCAACTACGGCAGCTGGGTGGCGAGCCCCGACTGGGTGCGCGACGCCCTCTCGCGCCCCTTCGTCGACGAGCCGGGCGGGCGCATGCTCTACTCCACCGGCTCGAGCCATCTGCTCTCCGCGGCGCTGACCCGCGCCGGCGGCGAGAGCACCCTGGCGCTGGCACGGCGGCTGCTGGGCGAGCCGCTCGACATCGCCATTCCCGCCTGGCCCCGAGATCCCCAGGGGGTCTACTTCGGCGGCAACGACATGCAGCTCTCGCCGCGGGCGCTGGTGAGAATCGGCGAGCTCTACCGCCTGGACGGCGTCATCGATGGCACCCGGGTGCTGCCCGAGGGGTGGGTCGAGGCCTCCTGGCAGCCGCGGGGCCGCTCGCCCTGGACCGGAGACGGCTATGGGTACGGCTGGTTCGTCACCGAGCTCGCCGGCGAGGCCGCCTACTACGGCCGCGGCTTCGGCGGTCAGGCGCTCTATGTGATTCCCGGAAGGGGGCTGACCGTGGCAATCACCTCAGACCCCGAGCCACCCTCCCCCGGCGGCCAGTTCCAACAGACGCTGCACGCCCTCGTCGAGGGCATGCTGGGAGCGCCTTGAACAGGAATAACGTCACAGAAAGGGGGGCGATTCCCCCCCGTGGAGGCCCCACGCGGGTAGCGGCATCGGCATCGGCATCGGCATCCGGGTGATCATCGCGCGCATGCGGTTGGCCGGCGGGCAGCGGGGAGGCGTATCATGCCTGCAGCGCACAAGGATGGCAGTCCCCATGGCACGAATCCGCACAACGCGACCCAGCGCCTTCCCCCTGCTGCCCCGGGTAGCACGCTTCCTGTGGCGGGTGCTCACCGCCTTCCTGCGCAACCGCGGCATCCTGCTGGCCGGGGGGGTGGGCTACAACATCCTGCTCTCCATCGTGCCGCTGTTTGCGCTGCTGGTGGTGCTGCTGGCCCGGGTGGTGGACGAGGCGCACCTGCTCGGAGTGCTGAGCATCCAGGCCCAGCACCTGGCCCCGGCCCACGCCGAGGTGCTGCTGGAGGCGGTGCGCGCCCTGCTCGACACCCGCGAGGTGATCGGCATCCTCGGCTTCCCGATCCTGCTGCTGTTCAGCTCCTTCGCCTTCCGCATGCTGGAGGACGCCCTGGCGATCATCTTCCATGCCCCGGACACCCACCATCACGGCCGCAGCGCCTGGGTCTCGGTGCTGCTGCCCTATGCCTTCATGGTGGTGCTGGGGGCGGGGCTGATGGCGCTGACCCTGCTGGTTAGCCTGCTCAGCTCGGTCAACGCGCTATGGCTGGCGCTCTTCGACCGCGAACTGCCGCTGGCCGGACTCTCGGATCCGGTGCTCAACCTGGCCAGCTTCTTCGGGGTCTTCCTGCTCTTCAGCGCCATCTACAAGGTGCTGCCGGTGGTCAAGGTCGCCCTGCGCCGGGCGGTGATCGGCGGCCTGGTGGCCGCCCTGCTGTGGGGGGGGGTGCGCCTGCTGCTGGTCTACTACTTCGCCAACATCTCCTTCGTCAACGCCGTCTACGGCTCCCTGGCCACCCTGATCGTGATGCTGCTGAGCCTGGAGGTGGGGGCCATCATCCTGCTGCTGGGCGCCCAGGTGATCGCCGAGCTGGAGCACAACGCCCGCCAGGGGTTGGCGTGGCACATCGACCCCCGCCGCCAGGCCGTCACCCATGTAGAGTAATAGGGCAGCGCCGGGGGTGAGAAGGCCCGCAGGCGCCCTCAGCGACGGGAGGACTCCGAACCGCCCTGGCGCAGCCGGCGGATCAGACCCATCAGGCTCTTGCCGCTGATCATGCCCAGCAGGTAGATCGCCACCAGCAGCAGGGCCAGGGGCAGCGACAGGCTCCAGGTCAGGAAGCGCACCTCCACCACGGCGATGTTCTGCACGAAGAGAATCAGTACCAGGGCCGTGATGATCAGCTTCACGGCCAGCAGCAGCTTGTCCATGCCCGCTCTCCTTGTCGAATCGGCCCTTCCAAGCTGGTCGGTGAGCCTCGCCCTGTCAAGGCGCCCCCCGCCGCAGGGCCGGGACGCCATCAGAAGGTAGAGAGCCTTCAGCCGTCAGAAGGTAGAGAGCCCGGTGGCCTCCATGATCCGGTAGCGCCAGCGCTGCCAGACGGTGGCGTCATCGTGTGCCGCGAAGGGCTCGCTGGTGGTGCGCTCCGGGGAGCTCTGCCAGCGGCGCTCGAAGAAGGCCGCGGCCTGCTCGAGGGCCGGCGAGCCGGGGGCGTCCAGCAGCCGGACGCTGGTCTCCAGGTTGAGGTTGTCGAGGTTGCGCCGGGTGAAGTTGGCCGAGCCGAGGATCAGCTCCGCCTCGCCCCCCCGGGCGGGTCGGCGCAGCAGCAGCTTGCTGTGGCACTGCTCGCCCCGGGTGGCGCACCAGCGCACCGCGATGCCCGCCTCGACGAGCTCGCGGGCCACCGGCCGGTTGGGGATGCCGCCCTTCTCCAGGCCGAAGGCGTCGCGATTGAGGTCCAGCAGGGCGCGCACCTCGGCGCCCCGCTGCCTGGCCCGCTTGAGCGCCTCGATCACCTCGCGGTGGGAGAGGTAGAAGACCGCCAGGTCGAGGCGATCCCCCTCGCCGCTGGCCCCGATGGCGGCCAGCAGGGCATCGCGGATCGCCCCTTCGGTGAGCACCTGTAGCCTTCCACCCTCGGGGGTGGGCGGGGCCGGCCGTGGCCCCGGGCCCGGCAGGCGGACGCCGGACCAGGCGGCGACCGTGCGCTCGGAGGCCAGCAGGTCCAGGGCGGCGGCCCCCGCGAAGCGCAGGGCCACGTTGCCGTGGAGGCTGCTGGCGTCGTGGGGGTTGGCGGAGGTCACCAGCCCCGCCCAGCCCTCGCCGCGATCCACCACCAGGGTCTTGCGATGGTTGGCGTTGAAGTTGAGCAGCGCCAGGTAGCTGCGCAGGGTGACCCGTCCGGGCCCCAGGGCATTGGGCAGCCAGCCGCCACGGGCGCTGTTGCCGAGCCAGCGCGCCCCCAGGCACCAGAGGCCCGACCACAGGGGGTTGGAGGCGCGCAGCCGATCGAGGTCGGTCAGCACCACCTCGATGCCGGCGTGGCGCAGCACCGCCAGGTGATCGGGCTCGATGCCGCCGTAGAGCGTATTGAGCGGATCGCTGATCACCACCACCTGGAGCTCGGGATGATCGCACTTGCGCTCGACCAGGGCGTCGGTCAGCTCGGCACTGAGCGGCCGCAGGCCGTCGGCGTCGCCGGCGAAGTCGTTGAACAGGAAGATATCCAGCACCACCAGGCGCCGGGCCTGACCGATCAGCGCCAGCACCTCGTCGAAGATGACCTGCTCGAGGCGACGCTCCCCCGCCGCATCGAACCAGGACTCGTCGGCCAGGAAGCGCACCTCATCGGCCGCGCGCTGCGGCCAGGCCACGCCGACGCCCGCCGGCAGCGGCTTGACGCGCTGCCAGAGGCCCATGGCGACCCAGGCCGCCAGCGCCGCCGTCACGATCCATGGCCACATGCGCCCTCCTCGTTTCGTCCACGTACAGCCCCTCGGGCGCTCCCCGACTCCCGTATCGGGGCCCATTGGACCAAAGTTTACGTTTACGTAAGCTACCTAAACAAGCCTCCGCGTGTCGACAACGATGCCGTCATATGCCGGCGCCTTGGCGGCATTTCCCCGTCATTTCGCGATACTTCCACCGCTCGCCGCAAAGATTGTCGACACTCCCGACCTGCCGGGGACGAGCCGCCTCGTTACAAGGTCGAATGTTCCCCCCCGGCGGCGCCGAGTACAAACGCCTCAGCCAAGAACAACAACAGCAAAGCGAGGAATGCCCATGAACAACCAGAACCGCTGAGGTTAACGACGTGCTACTGAAACGTAAGTATGGTGAGGAACAACCCTACTGGCCGGTGGGACCCTTCAACCCGCCTTATTCACGAGGGCGCTGATTGAGCGGTCTGAAGGTACTGGCTGTTGGCATTGCTTATCAGGATTCGCCTCTTCAGCGCGAGTGGCTGTTGAGTAATGCCAGAACGCAGCCCTTTTCCTACTTACTTATAGCTCTTTGGAATCAATGGCGGCCGTCCAAGCAGCCGTGATCGCCGACCGCCGCTCCGGTCGCTCGCTTTCTGATGCTGTGGTGGTCTCGCAGGAGCGTCAGCTCAGTGCGGTCAGCTTCGGTAGCCCCTTCAGCAGCGTCGGCCACCACTTGTCGGCGGCGGCACCCAGATGAACGGTGATTCGCCGAGCGTGCAGCCTCAGCGTGGCGGCGACCTTGAGCACCTGCTCGCGCATCCGGCTCAGGCTCCAGCCTTGTCGGGTTTGCCGCTCCAGGAGGCAGCGCAGGCCATGCAGGACCTGGTAGGCGTAGAGACTGAGCAGCAAGCTCACCTCGTTGCGCGCCATCACGTCCTGAACGGTGGAGGCGCCGCGATCGGTCGACGAGAGGTGCACGTCGAGCGCCGACTTCACTTCGCCCATGTGCGCCTCGGCGCTGCCGCGCTTGCGATAGAGTGCTAGGACCTTCTCTGGCGGCCAGTCGAACTTGCTGAGGTTGGTGACCAGGAAGAAGGCATGCAGCAGCAGGTCATCGGGGCGCTCCTGCACGACCAGCACGACGCGCCGTGGTGCCGGCCAGGAACCGGCTTGGTACTCAAGGTCATGGCACCATTCTCGAGGCTGTTCAGGCGGTCGGCCGCGGGGCCGCTTCAGGTAGGGCGCCGCCAATTTTTGCAGGCCCTTGTGGCTGCGTAACCGGCCCAGATACTCGATGTCGCGCTCTTCCAGCGCCTCCAGCGTGTCGTTGTCGGTGAATCCGGCATCGATGCGCACCCGAACCTGGGCGCCAGTGCTCTCGTTGAGCCGCGTCACCAGATGGGGGATCCATGTATCGGCATTCTCAGCCGGGCCGGCGTTGCCCTCGCGTAGCAGGCCACCGACCATGTCGCCTGTTTCGGCCAGCGAGGCGACCAGCGGCGAGTAGATGCGGGTACCGTAAAGGCCATGGTAGGCCGAGCCACCTTGGTGACCGTGGACCTCGATCGGCAGGCCGTCGATGTCCAGCGTCAGCTGCTTGGGGCGCTCGCCGTTCTTCAGCGAGGTCAGGCGCCAGAGCACCAGCCGCAGCAGGCCTTCGTGCACGGCATCGATGTTGTCGTTGCGGCCGAGGCAGGTCAGCAGCCGCGACAGCGTGGCTTGAGACGGCCGGTCCTGCGCCAAATGGCGTCGTCCCGCGCGCGTCGCTACAGGCCAACTGCCAGAGCGGGTCACGGCGCAGCGTGTCGGTATCGCTGAGATCGATCCAGCCCATCGCGCGCTGCAGCACCAGGGTGCGTAGCTGACTGGCCAGGGAGTGGCGGATACGCAGCGGGTGACGCGGATCGACCAGGTTGTCTTCGAGCGCCTCAATCACGCCGCTGTTGTCGAGGGCTTCACGCAGCAACAAAGCGCCGCTGTCGCTGGTGGTGCGGTGGCCGCTCAGCTCGACACGGACAGAGCCGTTGCACGAGGGCGTCCAGGTGGATAGGCTTTCACCCATAGCGGATGGCTCCCTTGGATCAGGTTCTTGGCGGAACACACTGAATTTTCATGAGGATACCATCCGCTATCTTCGTTTTCAGGCCGGTCTCATGAATAAGGCGGGTTCAAGGTTCGCCTTCCCTTCATCCACTTCCCCTGGGCCATCCCGGAGACCATCCAGGCGCTGGTGATGTTCGTCATATCCCTGGGCATGATCCCGCTGCTGGAACAGTACCTCGGCATCCCCTACGAGGTGGCACTGGCCTTCGTGGTGGTCTGTGGCATCGGCTTCATCCTGCCGCCGCTGCTCGGGATTCCCTTTATCGCCGGCTGGATCACCCCGGCCATTCCGGTCGTACTCCTGTTCATCGGCCAGTACGAGCCGGGCCCGGACGCCCTCAAGGCGATGATCGCCCTGCAGCTGATGGTCACCGCCATCTTCCTGTTCATGGCCGTCACCCGTCTGGGCACCAAGCTGGTCAACAATGTCCCCGACTCCATCAAGGCGGGCATCCTGCTGGGCGCCGGCATCGCCGCCATCAGCGGCGAGATCAGCGTGGGTGGGCGTCTCTACAATACTCCGATCTCGCTCGGCATCGGCGGCCTGATCACCCTCTACGTGCTCTTCTCGCTCTCCTTCCGCGACCTGGCCGAGAAGTACCGCTGGGCCCGCAACATCGTCGCCTACGGCATGGTGCCGGGCATGCTGATCACCATGGCCATCGGCTGGGGCGTGGGCGAGTACCCGCTGCCGACGGTGGAGTGGGGCATCGCCATCCCCGACTTCGGTGGCATCTGGGCCTACCTGCCCTTCTCCATCGGTGCCCCCGGCATCGAGCTGATGATCGCCGCCATCCCCACCGCCATCATCGCCTACATCATCGCCTTCGGTGACATCATCGTCGGCCAGACCCTGATCAAGCGCGTCGACCACCTGCGCCCCGACGAGAAGATCGAGGTGGACGTGGATCGCGTGCACCTGATCACCGGCCTGCGCAACCTGATGCACTCCCTGCTGGCCCCCTACCCGGGCCTGGCCGGTCCGCTCTTCACCGGTGCCATGGCGACGGTCACCGAGCGCTACCGCTACGGCCGCAAGGCGATGGAGACCATCTATTCCGGCACCGCGGTGTTCTGGATGGTCGGCTTCTTTGCCCTCTTCCTGCTGCCGCTGGTCACCGCCTTCCGTCCGGTGCTGCCGATCGCCCTCTCCATCACCCTGCTGATCACCGGCTACCTGTGCATCGCGGTCGCCGTAGAGCAGATCAAGAACGCCACCGCCATGGGCGTGGCGGGCATCATGGGCGTGGTCCTGGCCACCCACGGCGCCGCCTGGGGCCTGGGCATCGGCCTGATCCTCTACTTCCTGATCGAGCACCGCGCCCGCAGCGTGCGCGCCGCCGAGGACGAGGAGCCGATCCACGTCGAGGATGACATGGTGGTGGAACAGGATGATGGCCGCGAGGAGATCTCCCCGGCCACCCGCTGAACCAAGTGCCACCGGATGACCACATCCGGACCAACCGCCAGGGGCCGCTCCACCGGAGCGGCCCCTGGCGTTGCCATGCGGGCTGACCTGTCACTCCCGGTCGGGCAGATGCCCCGCAAAGCGGGCGGGATCGTCGCTGATCACGCTGGTCACGCCCCACGCCCACTGGTGGGCGAAGGCCGCCGGATCGTTGGCGGTGTAGCAGAGCAGCGGGTAGCCGGCCTCACGCACGGCCCTGGCACCGCGCCCGCTCAGGCGCGTCCAGTCGGCATGCACGCTGAAGGTGTCCAGCGCCTCGCAGCGCTGCCGCCAGTCGTCGGGAATCCCCTCGAACAGCACGCCCAGGGCCAGCCGGGCGGCGGGGGCCAGGTCCCGGGCGCAAGCCAGCGCCTCGCCACTGAAGGAGGAGACGATCAGCCGCTCGGGGGACAGGACATCCAGGGCTGCGGGGACCGCCTCTTCGACCAGGGCCGCAGCGCTGCGGCCGCGGTTCACCTTGAGCTCCAGATTGAGGCCGAGCCCCAGGGCATCGACGAGGGCGAGCATCTCCGAGAGGGTCGCCATGCGCTCACCGCGGAACTCGTCGCCGAACCAGCCGCCCACGTCCAGGCGACGGGCCCGGGGCAGGTCCAGGTCCGCCAGGCGGGCGCGGCCATCGGAGCAGCGCTTGACCGTGGCGTCATGCCAGACCACCGGCGTGCCGTCGCCCAGCAGCTGGACGTCGAGTTCCACCCAGGTACAGCCCGCCCGGTGGGCGGCGCGCACCGCGGCCAGGGTATTCTCGGGGGCCCGAGCCGACAGGCCGCGGTGGGCGATCAGGCGTGGCAGGCTGATCGCAGGGTGGGACGTGGCGGAATGAGGCATGAGGGGATGGGGCTTTGTGGGATAGTTCATGGGGCCTCTCGCGTCCTTGAGGGGGCCGGCCACCACGAGCGGATGGCAGCGGCGACCGGCAATGGAAGCCAGCATAGCGAGATGCAGGAGCCAGGCACAGCCCCTGCGCGGAGGGATGGCGGCCGAGCATGGGCGGGCAGATATGGTAGGCTTCGCGCCAACCCGTCATGGAGTGGAGAATCCGGATGAAAGTGGTGAGTCTCGAGCCCGGCGCCAGGCGCGATGCCTGCCTGGCGCGGCTGTGCGCGGCGGTCCACGGCACCCAGGCCGGCCTGGCGCCCCTGGTGGCCTTCAGCGGCACCCGTCACCTGCTGTTTCCCGCCGAGGCGGCACGGCTCTGGGCGCTGCTGGACAACAAGGGTCGGCCCCTGGCGCTGGCCCTGCTGGTCATGGACGAGAGCGGCGAGGGCATGGCCGTGACCCTCGCCGCCACCCTCGAGGAGAGCCGCGAGCCGCTGAGGCGCCTGCTTCACGACCTGGCCCTGAAGGCGCCGCTCTGCATCCCCCCAAACGAGACCCTGGATGAGGCCTTCCTGGGGGAGTGCGGCATCACTCGCTGGGTGGAGAACGACCGGGGCGAGCGGGTCGGCCTCGCCTTCCAGCACCCCGCCGCGCTCTCCGGCCGGCTGACGCCACCGCTCGCCTTCGATGAGCAGGCGGTGCTGCGCCGCTTCAAGCAGGAGCGGGCCTTCTTCGAGGCGGAGCGGCAGGCCTTCGTCGACGGGCTCGGGACCGGCTGAACCCGCCGAGGGAGCCAGCGACTTGACCGGCCGGACGTTCGGCGTTTGGATGGCTCTCTGTCCCCACGGCTTTCCACTCCCATGACAAGGACCTGACACCATGGCCAAGCGTATCCAGTTTGCCCGCACCGGCGGCTCCGAGGTGCTCGAACTCGTCGATGTCTCCCCCGCCGAGCCCGGCCCCGGCGAGGTGCGAATCGCCAACCGCGCCATCGGCCTCAACTTCATCGACATCTACTTCCGCACCGGCCTCTACCCCGCCCCGTCGCTGCCCTCCGGGCTAGGCACCGAGGGCGCCGGCGTGGTCGATGCGGTAGGTGAAGGGGTCAGCCACCTCGCGCCCGGCGACCGCGTCGCCTACGCCCAGGGGCCGCTCGGCGCCTATGCCGAGCTGCATACCCTGCCCGCCGACAAGGTGGTCAAGCTGCCCGATGCCATCGACTTCGAGACCGCCGCGGCCAGCATGCTCAAGGGGCTGACGGTGCAGTACCTGATGCGCCAGACCTTTCCCCTCAAGGGCGGCGAGACCATCCTGTGGCATGCCGCGGCCGGCGGCGTGGGCTCCATCGCCTGTCAGTGGGCGCGGGCGCTCGGCGTCAGGCTGATCGGCACCGTCAGCTCCCCGGAGAAGGCGGCCCTGGCCGAGAAGAACGGCGCCTGGGCCACCATCGACTACACGAAGGAGAACGTGGTCGAGCGGGTGCGCGAGCTCACCGACGATGCCATGTGCGATGTGGTCTACGACTCGGTGGGCAAGGACACCTGGGAAACCTCCCTCGACTGCCTCAAGCCGCGCTCGCTGATGGTCAGCTTTGGCAATGCCTCCGGCGCAGTCGAGGGGGTCAACCTGGGCATTCTCAACCAGAAGGGGTCGCAGTTCGTCACCCGCCCCAGCCTCAATGGCTATGCCGACACCCCCGAGCGGCTGCAGATGATGGCCGACGAGCTCTTCGCCATGCTCGAAAGCGGCAAGCTCAAGGTCGATATCTCCCACCGCTACCCGCTGGCCGAGGCCGGCCAGGCTCAGGACGCCCTGCAGGGCCGCCAGACTACTGGCTCCACCATCCTGCTGCCCTGATCACCACCCTGCCCCCCATGCAGAACGCCCGGCCACTGGCCGGGCGTTCTGCTTGTGGCGACGCCGACATTCAGCGCTGACGCTGCAGCCGTCGCTGGCGAAGGACACGCCGCAGCAGCAGGGCCAGCCCGGTCACGCCCAGCACGGCGAAGGCGCCCGCCAGCAGCAGCAGCGGATGGCCGGTATGCGCATGGACATCGGGGGCGCCGTGGCCCGGGTGGGCCAGGGCGGAGCGGGCCACAAGCATCAGGCCGGTGGCCGCGGCGGCCCGTTTCGAGAGAGACATCGAGAGTAAGGTCATGGTGGCGATCTCCTTGCCAGGGTGTCGAGTCGGTATGGGGGAGTGAATCAGGCGGTAGCGCCGGCATCGGCCGACGGCCGTCGTTCCGGCAGCATGCCGCGCTCGAGGATGAACTGGATGATGGTCTCGAGGCCCACGCCGTCGTAGAGGTTGGTGAAAACGAAGGGGCGCTCGACACGCATCATCTTCGAGTCGCGCTCCATCACCTCGAGCGATGCATGCACCTGCTCGGCGATATCGATCTTGTTGATGATCAACAGGTCAGACTTGGTGATGCCGGGGCCGCCCTTGCGGGGGATCTTGTCGCCGGCGGAGACGTCGATCACGTAGAGGGTGAGGTCGGAGAGCTCGGGGCTGAAGGTGGCCGAGAGGTTGTCGCCGCCGGACTCCACCAGCACCAGCTCAAGGCCAGGGTGGCGCCCCTGGAGCTCGTCGATGGCGGCGAGGTTCATGGAGGCGTCCTCGCGGATGGCGGTGTGGGGGCAGCCGCCGGTCTCCACGCCGAGGATGCGATCCGCGGCGAGCGCCTCGTGGCGCAGCAGGAAGTCGGCGTCCTCCCGGGTGTAGATGTCGTTGGTGACCACGGCGATATCGTAGTGGTCGCGCAGGGCCAGGCAGAGCTGCTTGAGCAGCGCCGTCTTGCCGGAGCCCACCGGGCCGCCGACGCCAACGCGTAAACAATGGGTCATGGTCGTCTCTCCTGGTTGTGCATCGTCAGCTTCTGGTCACATCAGCTTCTGAACAGTCGCGAATACTGGGTCTCGTGCAGGGCGCTGGCCAGGGCGAGGCCGGGCAGCGCCGGGCCGAGTTCGTCATCGGGCAGCGCCAGTGCCTCGTCCACCGCGGCGACCAGGGCCGGACGCAGCCGTTCCACGATTCGCTGGGCGGCGGTGTGGCCCAGGGGCAGCGCCTTGCAGGCCACCGCCAGCTGGTTCTCCAGCCAGGCCCAGGCGAAGCCAAGCAGCGCCTGGCGCACCGGTATGCCGCGCACCCGGGCCGCCCAGGCAAACAGCGTCACATAGCCCGCTCCTTCCGGGAGCTCGGGCCCATGACTTGAAACATCAGGGGGCAGCAGCGCCAGGCTGCCCAGCAGCCGCTTGAGCGAGGCCCCGAGCCGCGCATCCTCGGCGGCGAGCTCCGCGGTCTCGCGGTTGGCGGCAAGCCACTGGTCCCACTCGGCCACCGCCTCGCCGTCGCCTTCCGACCAGGCGGCATGCAGGCGCGAAAGTGCCGGCAGGTCGCAGCGGGTCAGGCCATCCTCGAGCACCCCTTCGAGCCAGTCGCCGAGGCTCGCCTCGTCGGTCACCCAGCCCAGCTCGAAGGCACTCTCGAGCCCCTGGGAGAAGGCGAAGGCGCCGATGGGCAGCGCCGGGCTGACCCACTGCAGCAGCCCGAGCAGGGCCAGGTCGTCGCCCGGCGCCCTCTCCACCGGCGCCTCGGGCTCAGTGAGCATGGGGGTGGCCATGGTCGTGCTCATGGTCGTGGTCGTGCCCGTGCGAGTGGCTGTGTGAGTGGCCGTGCCCGCCCAGCTGCTGGTAGGCGCCGGGCTCCGGGTCGAAGGGGGCCCGGTGGTGCTCGAGCGTGGCGCCGAGCAGCGCCGCCAGCTCCTCCAGCACATGGTCCGGCGGAAAGCGTACGTATCCCCCCTTCTCGTCCTCGCCCAGCGCCAGCTGCACATGGCGGTTGCCCAGGTGGTAGGCGAGCCGCGCCAGGGGCAGGCCGGCGGCGATGCGGGCGGTGACCACCGGCTCGTCGGCGGCGCGGATGCGCACCACCTCGCCGCCCTCGGCGCGCAGCCCCTCGCCGTCGCGCAGCACCGGCCCGCGGTCGAGAAAGAGGCCGAGGTCGCGGCCGGCGTCGCTAGTCGCCTTGAGGCGGCCGCGAATACGCAGCTCATAGGGCAGCGTCAGGGTATCGCGGGCCTGGTCCGCCCCGATGGGGCCCAGGCGTTCGGTCATTTTCAGCATCTCGGGCTCCTAGAACAGGTGGTAGCGCTGGGCCAGCGGCAGCTCGGTGGCGGGCTCGCAGGTCAGAAGCTCCCCGTCGCAGCGCACCTCATAGGTCTGGGGGTCGACGCTGAGCTCGGGGCAGGCGTCGTTGAGCTTCACATCCCCCTTGCGCACGCCGCGCACGTTCTTGCACGCCACCAGCCGGCTGGCGAGGCCCAGCCGCTCCTGGATCCCCGCGTCCAGGGCCGCCTGGCTGACGAAGCTGACCCGGGTCTCGCTTGCTGCCCGCCCCAGGGCGCCGAACATCGGCCGGTAGTGGACCGGCTGGGGCGTAGGGATTGAGGCGTTGGGGTCGCCCATGGGCGCCATGGCGATCATGCCGCCCTTGAGGATCAGCGCCGGCTTGACGCCGAAGAAGGCCGGGCTCCAGAGCACCAGGTCGGCCAGCTTGCCCACCTCGACGGAGCCCACCTCGTGGCCGATACCGTGGGTGATCGCCGGGTTGATGGTGTACTTGGCGATATAGCGCCGGGCGCGGAAGTTGTCGGCGCCGAGCGCCTCGTCCTCGGGCAAGAGGCCCCGCTGCACCTTCATCTTGTGGGCGGTCTGCCAGGTGCGGCACACCACCTCCCCCACCCGGCCCATGGCCTGGGAGTCGGAGGAGATCATCGAGATCACGCCGAGATCCTGGAGGATGTCCTCGGCGGCGATGGTCTCGCGGCGGATGCGCGAATCGGCGAAGGCCACGTCCTCGGGGATGTTGGGGTCCAGGTGGTGGCACACCATCAGCATGTCGAGATGCTCGTCGATGGTGTTGACCGTGTAGGGCCGGGTCGGGTTGGTGGAGGACGGCAGCACGTAGGGCTTGGCGCAGGCGGTGAGGATGTCCGGCGCGTGGCCGCCCCCGGCCCCCTCGGTGTGGTAGGTGTGGATGCCGCGCTCCTTGAACGCCGCCAGGGTGTCCTCCACGAAGCCCGACTCGTTGAGGGTGTCGGTGTGGATGGCGATCTGCACGTCATACCGCTCGGCCACGCTGAGGCAATTGTCGATGGAGGCCGGGGTGGTGCCCCAGTCCTCGTGGAGCTTGAGGCCCATGGCCCCGGCTTCGAGCTGCGCCGCCAGCCCCTCCGGCAGGCTGGCATTGCCCTTGCCCAACAGGCCGATGTTCATGGGCAGTCCATCCACCGCCTGGAGCATGCGGCCGATATGCCATTCCCCCGGGGTGCAGGTGGTGGCCTTGGAGCCAGTGGCGGGCCCGGTGCCGCCGCCCAGCATGGTGGTGATGCCGCTGGCCAGCGCCTCCTCCACCTGCTGGGGGCAGATAAAGTGGATATGGGCGTCGATGCCGCCGGCGGTGAGGATCATGCCTTCGCCGGCAATCACCTCGGTGCCGGGGCCGATCACGATCTCCACGCCCGGCTGGGTATCGGGATTGCCCGCCTTGCCGATGGCGGCGATGCGGCCATTTTGCAGCCCCACATCCGCCTTGACGATGCCCCACCAGTCGAGGATCAGGGCGTTGGTGATCACGGTGTCCATCACGCTGTCGTCATGGCGCTGGCTCTGGCCCATGCCGTCGCGGATCACCTTGCCGCCGCCGAACTTCACCTCCTCGCCGTAGTGGGTGGCGTCGCGCTCCACCTCGATCCACAGCTCGGTGTCGCCCAGGCGCACCCGGTCGCCCACCGTAGGGCCGTACATATCGGCGTAGGCCTGTCTCGAGATCTTCATGATTTGCCTCCTTCCAGCGCGCCCATTACGTCGCCGCGGAAGCCGTAGATATGGCGCGTGCCGGCAAAGGGAATCAGGGTCACCTCCCGGGTCTGGCCCGGCTCGAAGCGAATCGCGGTGCCGGCGGCCACGTCGAGGCGATGGCCGCGGGTCTTGTCGCGGTCGAAGACCAGCGCCGGGTTGGCCTCGGCGAAGTGGTAGTGGGAGCCGATCTGGATCGGCCGGTCGCCGGTGTTGGCCACCTCGACGGTGATCCGTTCGCGCCCCTCGCAGAGCGCGATCTCGCCGTCCTTCAGCTGATATTCGCCAGGAATCATAAGCGCCTTACCTTTCGTTAATGGCTGCTGCTGCACAGCTAAAACTGAGCGAACGAAGGCCAGGCAAGGCGGCGAGCGGCAAAAAAGCGGAGTTTACTTTAGTAAATGAGCAATTTTTGTCGCGAAGCCAACACAGCATGGCCGAGTGCAGCCAGTTTTAGACGATTGGGGTGTGGACGGTGACCAACTTCGTGCCATCCGGGAAGGTAGCCTCCACCTGCACCTCGTGGACCATCTCGGCCACCCCCTCCATGACGTCGTCGCGGCCGAGGATCTCGCGGCCGGCGCTCATCAGGTCGGCCACGCTGCGGCCATCCCGGGCGCCCTCCATGATCTCGAAGCTGATCAGCGCCACCGCCTCGGGGTAGTTGAGCTTCAGGCCGCGGGCGCGGCGGCGCTCGGCCAGCTGAGCGGCCAGAAAGAGCATCAGCATCAGCTTGTCCTTGTCGCGGGGAGTCAGTTCCATGGCGTCGTCTCGTTGGTGAAGGGAATCAGGTCAGCCAGATGCGCGGAATCTGGGCCTCGAGGCCCAGCAGCCGCGGGCGCAGCACGCGCCAGGCGGCCTCGCAGAGCGCCCAGGCCTCGCGGCGCTCATCGCCCAGGTAGCGCAGCAGCAGCACGCCGTGGCGCAGGGTCACCGCCCAGCGCGGCGAGGCGGGAAGCGCGTCGCGCAGCGCCTCGATGGCCTCGGGTTCGTCGTCGAGGCCCACCGCCCAGAGGGTCGCCTGGACGCTGGCGCCCCCCTGCCCCCAGCGCCCCGTGAAGCGCGGGTGGGTGGGGTCCAGCGGCTGGCGCTCCAGCCACAGGGGCCTGCCGTCGCGGGTGAGGCGAAAGCGCTGTTCGAGGCGCCCCGAGCGATAGGGCAGCGCGCTTGCCGGGCGCCCCAGGGCCAGCACCTCCCATCCCAGGCAACGGGCGGTGCCGGAAAGGTCGATCCGGGTGCTCTGCTCCCCCCGGGAGCCGTCGAAGGCGATGGTTTCCTGGGGCAGCCACTCCAGGCTGCCGCCGTCGTCGACCGCGAGGTGGGTGGCCTGGCGCCAGGCCACCCCGTGGCTGTCGGCGCGATAGAGCTTGTTGGCCGCAGGCGTGGTGAGCAGCGCCTGGGCGCCCGCCTCGACCCGCGCCGAGATCGTCAGCGCATCGCCGCTGACCAGCCCCCCCGGCGGGTGCAGCAGGTAGAGGTGGCAGACGCCCGCAGGCCCCTCCGGATAGAAGGGGCGCTGCACCCGCAGCGGCCCGCAATGGCGCGCCCGGGTCAGCCGCGTCGCCCCGCCCCGCGCGGCGAAACGCAACTCAAGCGTCGCCTCCCAGCGCCGCTCGGCATCGAAGCGGTGGCCGGATGCCGGCGGCGGGGGGGCAAGGGTAGGCTCGAAGGCAGTCATGGGCGGCTCGTGCGGTGGCATCTCTGACCAGTCTTCAGCAAGGGGCGTACCAGAATGGGGAGAGGGATATATTTCCCTTATCATTCATAAAGTTGAGATGAATGCCGGTGCCAGGCTGACGGCATGCACGCCCCCTCGCGGTGCATCAACGGAGGCCGCCGCGCACCTTGCGGGTGCAGGCGCACGGGCGGGCAGGCCAGAAAGGTGCAAGACTCTCTCGATTTCGACAGCCGGGCTGCCGCAGTGACGCATAACGAGGGGCGCTGGGGGCAAGCCGAAGAGGAGGTCCTATGCCAGGGATGGCATCGGTAGCGTACAGGGATGTATTCAGAGCGCCTCCTCGAAGGCTTGCCGACAGGTCAGCCCCGAGTGATATAAGCCAGCTGTAACCGCCCGTCGTCGCTTCCGACCTTAGACGGTGAGGTGCTCCCTGATCAGCGCATCGGAGAGCTCGCCGATGGCCCCCTTGGCCACCGGCCGGCCGCGGTCCATGATCACGAAGCGGTCGGCGTACTTGCGGGCGAAGGGCAGCTTCTGCTCCACCAGCAGCACGCTGAGGCCGTCTTCCGCGATCAGCCTGCGGATCACCTCGCCGATCAGGGTGACGATATTGGGCTGGATGCCCTCCCCCGGCTCGTCGAGGATCAGCAGGCGCGGCTCGAGCACCAGCGCCCGGCCGATGGCCAGCTGCTGCTGCTGGCCACCGGAGAGATCGCCACCGCGACGGTGCTTCATCTCCCGAAGCACCGGGAAGAGCTCGTAGATGCGCTCGGGAATCGTCCTGCGGCCGTCGCCCCGGGCGGCGAGCCCGGTGCGCAGGTTCTCCTCCACGGTGAGCAGCGGAAAGATCTGGCGGCCCTGGGGCACGTAGCCGATGCCGAGCCGCGAGCGCTCCTCGACGCGCCGCCGGGTCAGCTCCACGTCGTCGGCGTAGCGGAGGCTGCCGGAGGCCACTTTTACCTCGCCCATGATCGCCTTCATCAGGGTGGTCTTGCCCACCCCGTTGCGGCCCATCACGCAGGTGCACTCCCCCGCGGGCACCTCGAGGTCGAGATCCCAGAGGGTATGGCTCTCGCCGTAGTACTGGTTGAGCTTGTCGATCCTGAGCATCACGCCATCTCCTCGTCGGCCTCGGCCCCCAGGTAGACCTCGATCACCCTGGGGTCGCTGGCCACCTGGTCCATGGTCCCCTCGGCCAGCACGCTGCCCTGGTGGAGCACCGTCACCTGGCGGGCGATGGAGCGCACGAAGCCCATATCGTGCTCCACCACCACCACCGACTGCTTGCCGGCAAGCCCGGTCAGCAGCTCCGCGGTGCGCTCCATCTCCTGCTCGGTCATGCCGGCCACCGGTTCGTCCACCAGCAGCAGGCGCGGCCGCTGCATCAGCAGCATGCCGATCTCCAGCCACTGCTTCTGGCCGTGGGAGAGGATGCCCGCCGGCCGGTCGCGCAGCGCGGTGAGGCCGATGGTGTCGAGCCCCTCCTCGATGCGGTCGCGCACCTCGCCGCTCATCCGTGCGGTCAGGGTCGGCAGGATGCGCTTGTCGGCGGCCATGGCCAGCTCCAGGTTCTCGAACACGCTGAGCGCCTCGAAGACCGTAGGCTTCTGGAACTTGCGGCCGATGCCGAGACTGGCGATCTCCGGCTCGTTCATCGTCAGCAGGTCGTGGCGGCTGCCGAACCACACCGAGCCGGTGTCGGGGCGGGTCTTGCCGGTGATGATATCCATCATGGTGGTCTTGCCGGCGCCGTTGGGGCCAATGATGCAGCGCAGCTCGCCGTCGTCGATGGTCAGGTTGAGGTTGTCGATGGCCTTGAAGCCGTCGAAGCTCACCGTGACGTCCTCCAGGTAGAGGATCGGGCCGTGGCGCACGTCCACCGGCGAGGCGGTCGGCACCAGGAAGTCGAAGACGCGATCGCGGTCGGCCAGGGATCTCAGGAAGCTCATGGGGTCACCTCCGAGCCGGTGGCGCTGTTTTCATTGCCGGACGCGCCGGCGTCATCGCCCGTTCGGCGACGCTTCAGGCGATAGGCGAGGATCCCCGCCACGCCCCTGGGCAGGAAGACCGTGACCAGCACGAAGAGCCCGCCGAGGGCGAAGAGCCAGGCGTCGGGCATAGCGCCGGTGAAATAGGTCTTGGCGTAGTTGACGAGTATCGCCCCGATCACCGCCCCGTAGAGGGTCGCCCGGCCGCCGAGCGCCACCCAGAGCACGATCTCGATGGAGAAGAGCGGCGAGAACTCGCTGGGGTTGATGATCCCCACCTGGGGCACGTAGAGGGCGCCGGCGAGCCCCGCCAGCATGGCCGAGACCACGAAGACGAAGAGCTGGAAGCGCTCCACCCGGTAGCCGAGAAAGCGCGTGCGCGCCTCGGCGTCACGGGTGGCCACGCAGACCCGGCCGAGCTTGCTTCCCACGATGGCTCGGCACACGACATAGCCCAGGGCCAGCGCCACGCCGCTGGCCAGGAAGAGCCCGAGGCGCGTCTCGTTGCTTCTCAGGTTGAAGCCCAGGATCTCGCGGAAGTCGGTCAGGCCGTCGCTGCCGCCGAAGCCCATCTCGTTGCGGAAGAAGGCCAGCATCAGGGCGAAGGTGAGCGCCTGGGTGATGATGGAGAGATAGACCCCGGTGACCCGGGAGCGGAAGGCCAGGAAGCCGAACACCAGCGCCAGGGCGCCGGGCACCAGCAGCACCATCAGGAAGGCGAACCAGGCCATGTCGAAGCCGAGCCAGTACCAGGGCAGGTTCTCCCAGCTCAGGAACACCATGAAGTCCGGCAGCACGGGATCACCATAGACCCCGCGGTCGCCGATCTGGCGCATCAGGTACATGCCCATGGCGTAGCCGCCCAGCGCGAAGAAGGCGCCGTGACCCAGGCTCAGGATGCCCAGATAGCCCCACACCAGGTCCACGGCGACGGCCAGCAGCGCATAGCTCAGGTACTTGCCGAAGAGGTTGACGGTATAAGCGTTGACGTAAAGCGGGTGGCCCTGGGGCACGGCCAGGTGCAGCAGCGTCACCAGGGTCATGGCCGCCAGCAGCACGGCCAGGAAGAGCTGCGTCGAGCGCTCGGCGAAGGGGCGCGTCAGCCAGAAGTGTGTGGAATGCATCGGTTAGCCCTCCGCCGCCCGGCCCTTCTGCGGGAAGAGTCCGCGGGGGCGCTTCTGAATGAACAGGATGATGAAGACGAGCACGATGATCTTGGCCAGCACGGCGCCCGCCCAGGGTTCCAGCACCTGGTTGATCACCCCCAGCGACAGGCCCGCCACCAGGGTGCCCCAGAGGTTTCCGACGCCGCCGAACACCACCACCATGAAGGAGTCGATGATGTAGCTCTGGCCCAGGTTGGGCCCCACGTTGGTGAGCTGGGAGAGCGCCACCCCGGCGAGCCCCGCCACCCCGGAGCCCAGGGCGAAGGTGAGGATATCGACCCGGGTGGCGCGGATGCCCATGGAGCGCGCCATGGCGCGGTTCTGGGTCACCGCCCGCACCTCGAGCCCGAGCCGGGTCCGGCGCATGATCAGCACCAGAGCGGCGAACACCGCCAGGGCGAAGGCGATCACCACCAGGCGGTTGAGGGTCAGCGAGAGGGCGTCGTTGACGGCGATGGAGCCGCTCATCCACTCCGGGGAGACCACGGTGCGGTTCTGGGGCGAGATCAGGGTACGCACCAGCTGTTGCAGGATCAGGCTGATGCCGAAGGTGGCCAGCAGGGTCTCCAGCGGCCGCCCCTTGAGGAACTGGATCACCCCGCGCTCGATGGCGATGCCGGCCAGCGCCGCCACCAGGAAGCCGGCGGGCACCGACAGCACCAGGGCCAGGCCCGGCTGGCCGGGCAGCAGCTGCTGCATCATCCAGGTGGTGTAGGCGCCGAGCATGATCAGCTCGCCGTGGGCCATGTTGATCACCCCCATCACCCCGAAGGTGATGGCCAGGCCGATAGCCGCCAGCACCAGCACCGAGCCCAGGGAGAGCCCGAAGTAGAGGGTCTCGGCGGCGCGGTTGACCTTGAGCATCTGTTCGATGCCGCTCAGGGCACTGCGGGCGGCGTCGGCCAGCATCGGGTCGTCGCCGTTGGCCGCCTGATTGAGAGCGACGCGGACCCGGGAGTGCAGGCTGCCCTCGAGGTCGGCCACGGCGGCCACCTCGCCCTGCTCCAGGCGGTAGATGGCGAGCGCCTGGGTCAGGCGGCGGCGCACCCGGGCGTCCTCCTCGCCCTCGATCACCTCGGCAAGGGGGCCGGCCAGGTCGGCGTCCACCTCGCCGAGCAGCCGCTCGGCGGAGGCGCGACGCAGTGTGAGGTCCGCCGAGTAGAGATCCACCACGGCGATGGCGCTGCGCAGCTGGTTGCGCAGGGCGTTGTTGATGCCGATGCGGTCGAGATCGCGCCGGGACATCTCGCCCAGCGCCTCGCCGGTGAGGGCATCCTCCACCGGCCAGTCGCGGCCGCGGTTGTCCAGCACCACCACGAAGCGGCCGTCGTCGGCGCGCTGCAGGCGGCCGTCGAGCAGGGCCTGGAGCCAGTCCCGGGCGCGCTCGTCGTCGCTGGCCACGATGGCCTCGATGGCGCGGCTCTTGGCGGGGAAGCTGTCGACGTCGAGGGCGTCGAGCAGCTCGATGGCGGCGGAATCGTCGGCCGCGGGCTGGGCCTGGGCGCCCAGCGGCACGGCCAGCAGCACCAGCAGCCAGAGAAAAAGGAGACGCCTCATGGGTTCATCCTTTGGATTAGGGAGTCACTAAGGGGGTAAAGCGGGCGTGCGCCCCGCGAAATCACAGCAGGCAGAATCACTCAAGGCTGTTCCGGCGACAGGCCTGCGAGGGGGCGCTGTAAACCCATCCCTGGGCGCTACCGATGCCATCCCTGGCATAGGACCCCCTCTTCGACCTGTCCCCGGCGCCTTGCGCTTGATGCGACGCCGGGAGCGGGCGTTACTCGGCGAGGGCGGCCTCGGCTTCCTCGGCGGCGGTGCTGCCGCCGCAGCGGCCGGTGGCCACGTTGAAGTTGCCGCAGCGCATGGGCGCCTGCCAGTCGGCCATCAGGTCACGGGAGCCGGGCAGGAAGTCGGACCAGGCGTCGCCGACCACGGTGGAGGGGGTCTGCCAGACGATGTCGAACTGGCCGTTGTCCTGGACCTCGCCGATCAGCACCGGCTTGGTGATGTGGTGGTTGGGCATCATCGCCGCGTAGCTGCCGGAGAGGTTCGGCACCACCACGCCGATGATGGCGTCCTTGATGGCGTCGGGGTCGGTGGTGCCGGCCTTGCGCACCGCCTCGGCCCACATGTTAAAGCCGATGTAGTGGGCTTCCATGGGGTCGTTGGTGACCGCCTCCTCGTCGCCGGTCCACTCGATCCAGGCGTCGATGAAGTCGTAGTTGGCGTCGGTGTCGACGCTCATGAAGTAGTTCCAGGCGGCCAGGTGGCCCACCAGGGGGGCAGTGTCGATGCCGGTGAGCTCCTGCTCTCCCACCGAGAAGGCGATGACCGGAATGTCGCCAGCGTCCACCCCCTGGTTGCCCAGCTCCCGGTAGAAGGGCACGTTAGCATCGCCGTTGATGGTGGAGACCACCGCGGTGGGCTTGCCCTCGCTGCCGAAACGGCGCACCTCGGCGACGATGTTCTGCCAGTCGCTGTGCCCGAAGGGGGTGTAGTTGACCATGATGTCCTCGTCGGCGATGCCGTGCTCCTCCTTGAGGAAGGCTTCGAGGATGCGGTTGGTGGTGCGCGGATAGACGTAGTCGGTGCCGAGCAGCGCGAAGCGCTCGATGCCCATCTCGTTGATCAAGTACTCCACCGCGGGGATGGCCTGCTGGTTGGGCGCGGCGCCGGTGTAGAAGACGTTCTCGGAGGACTCCTCCCCCTCGTACTGCACCGGATAGAAGAGCAGGCCGTTGAGCTCCTCGAACACCGGCAGCACCGCCTTGCGCGACACCGAGGTCCAGTTACCGAAGACCACGTCCACCTCATGCTGGGCGAGCAGCTCCCGGGCGCGCTCGGCGAACAGCGGCCAGTTGGAGGCCGGGTCCACCACCACCGCCTCGAGCTGGCGGCCGAGCAGCCCCCCCTGCTCGTTCTGCTTGGCGATCAGCATCTCCACGGTGTCCTTGAGCACCGTCTCGCTGATCGCCATGGTGCCGGAGAGCGAGTGCAGGATGCCCACCTTGATGGGGTCGTCGTCGGCCAGGGCCTGGCCGCCGGCGCCCAGCAGGGAGGCGGTCAGCAGCGCGGCGGTCAGGGGACGAAGCGGCAGCGACTTGCGATGGGATAGGGTCACGAGAATCTCCTTGCTCCCCGCTCGGGGGTCGTTGTTGTGGGACAAGGAGACTTTGCAAGGGGTGCGCCACAGTAGGCCATTCCCGATAAAGGCCTGCAAATACAAGCAGTTGTCTCTAATTAATGCGGCGCAGCAGAGCGCTTGACGCACCGCCTCGGTGCAACCGAGGGCGCCGCCATGCACCGTTCGGTGCACCGCGCCCGCCCCCTTGCGCCAGGTCAGTGCGCGGCGGACGTGCCGCGCGCCGAGAGCCCGGGTACAACGACGCGGGGGCGCCGGCATGGCCGGCGCCCCCGCGAACAGCGGTCTGGCGAGGGGGTCAGCGGGCCCTGAGCTTGCGCAGCAGCGGCAGGGTCAGGGAGAGCGCGGCCACCACCAGCAGCGCCAGGGAGATCGGCTTGTCGATGAAGATCGACCAGTCGCCCCCAGAGATCTGCAGCGCCCGGCGCATGGACTCCTCCATGATGCTGCCGAGGATCAGCGCCAGGATCAGCGGTGCGGCCGGGAAGCCGAACAGGCGCATGCCGAGCCCCAGCAGGCCGAAGCCGAGCAGCAGCAGCAGGTCGAAGACGCTGAAGCTCATGCCGTAGACCCCGACCATGCAGAAGATCAGGATCAGCGCCAGCAGCAGCGGCCGCGGCAGGTCGAGGATCTTGGCGATCAGCGGGATCAGCGGCAGGTTGAGCACCAGCAGCATGATGTTGCCGATATACATGCTGGCCACCACGCCCCAGAAGACGTCGGGGCGGTCCACCAGCATCGCAGGCCCGGGGGAGACCCCCATCACCAGCAGGGCGCCGAGCAGCACCGCGGTGGAGCCGGAACCGGGCACGCCGAGGGTAAGCAGGGGCACGAAGGAGCCGGTGCAGGCGGCGTTGTTGGCCGACTCCGGCGCCGCCACTCCCTTGATGTTGCCCTTGCCGAAGGTATCGCCGTCCTTGGCCAGGCGCTTCTCCATGCTGTAGCCGAGGAAGGAGCCGATGGTCGCGCCGGCCCCGGGCAGCACCCCGGTGAAGAAGCCGAGTATGGAGCTGCGGCCGATGGGCGGGGCGATCTGCCTGACCTCCTGCTTCGAGAGCCTGAGCGAACCGATGGCGTTGCGCGGCTGCTCCTTGCCGCCGCCCCCCCGCAGCAGCATGTAGAACACCTCGGCCAGGGCGAAGATCCCCAGCGCCACCACCAGGAAGTCGATGCCGTCGAGCAGGTGGGCGGTGCCGAAGGTGAAGCGCTCGGTGCCGGTCTGCAGGTCGATGCCCATGATGGAGATCATCACCCCCACCACGGCGGCGATCAGTCCCTTGACCAGCGACTTGTCGGAGAGCGAGACCACCGCGGTGAGGCCCAGCACCATCAGCGAGAAGTACTCGGCGGGCCCGAAGCTGACTGCCACCCGGCCGAGAAGCGGTGCCACCAGCATCAGGAAGATGATGGAGATGGTGCCGCCGATGAAGGAGGCGTAAGCGGCGATGGCCAGGGCCTTGCCGGCCTGGCCCTGCTTGGCCAGTGGGTAGCCGTCGAAGGAGGTGGCCACGGTGCCCGCCACGCCCGGGGCGTTGAGCAGGATCGAGGAGGTGGAGCCGCCGAAGATGGCACCGTAGTAGACCCCGGCCATCAGGATCAGCCCCGAGGAGGGCTCCATGCCGAAGGTGAGCGGGATCATCAGGGCCAGCGCGCTGATCGGCCCAAGCCCCGGCAGCATGCCGATCACCGTGCCGGCGAAGACCCCGGCGAAGACGTAGAAGAGGTTGATCGGGTCCAGCGCGATGCTGAAGCCGTAGATCAGGTTATTGAAGGCGTCCATGGAATCACTCTCTCGCCGGTCAGAACGGCAGCAGGCCGGTGGGCAGGTAGACGCCCATCACCCGGGTCAGGGTCAGGTAGAGGGTCAGCACCACGCCCAGCGAGGTCGCCAGGTTGACGGCGTGGCGGCGATAGCCGTAGTAGGCGCCGAGGCCGAAGCAGAGTGCCGTGGAGGCCAGCACGAAGCCCACCGGCACCAGCAGCAGCGCATAGGCGGCAAGGGCGATGGCGGTCACCACCACTCGCGACCAGGGGCGCAGCAGCAGCGGCCCCCTGGGCTCAGCCGCGTCGCCGTCGGGCTGGGGCTCGCCGGCGGCGGGCGCCTCGAGGAAGAGCAACACGGCCAGGCCCAGCAGGGTGAAGCCCAGCACCTTGGGAAAGAGGTCGGAGTCGATGGGACGCGGCAGGGGGAAGGCCGGGATCTGCCAGGCCATGGCCAGGTAGCCCACCGAGAGCAGCGCCAGCAGCAGCGCGATGATCTGGTTGGAGTTGAGTCGTGTCATGGAAACCTGCCCGACGGCACCGCAGTGCCGACACATGGGGACGGGCCCGCCCGGGAGCCAGGCTCCCGGGCAAGCGGTGAGACAGAGGGGTGGAGGGGTCAGCCGCCGAGCAGGCCGAGGTCACCGAGGATGGTGCTGAACTGCTCCTTCTGCTCGTCCAGGAAGTCGCCGAACTCCTCGCTGTTCTGGTAGGCATTGATCCAGCCCAGCTGGTCGCGGGCCGCTTCCCAGCCGTCGGTCTCGAGCATCTCGGCGAACAGCGCCTCGTAGTAGGCCACCGCCTCCTCGGGCATGTCCGGGGTGCCCATCACGCCGCGCCAGATGTCGAAGGTGTAGTCGATCCCCTGCTCCTGATAGGTGGGGATATCCGCCAGCACGCCGCCCAGCCGCTCGGGAGAAGAGACACCGAGGGGGCGCAGGCCGCTGCCCTCGCCGAGCTGGCCGGAGGCCTCGCCCGCACCGGTGATCACCGCCGCCACGTGACCGCCCATCAGGTTGGTCATCGCCTCGCCGCCGCCGGAGAAGGGAATGTAGTTGACGCTGGCGGCATCCAGGCCGGCCGCGGCGGCCACCCCGGCCATGGAGATATGGTCCATGGAGCCCGGCGCGCTGCCACCGCCGATGCTCAGGCTGGGGTTCTCGGCGATCGCCTCGAAGAGCTCGTTGAGGTCCTCGTAGGGCGAGTCGGCCTTGACCAGGATGATGGAGTAGTCGGTGATCAGCCGCGCGACGGGGGTGAAGTCGGTGTGGTCATAGCGCGAGGTGCCGGCCAGGGGCACCAGGATGATCGGCGGACTGGTGGCAAAGAGCTTGTGGGGGTTGCCGGTGTCGCGGGCGATCTGCGCCCAGGCCACGGCGCCGCCGCCGCCCGGCACATTGATGGCGCCGAAGCTGCGCTCGGCCAGCCCCTCCTCCTGGATCACCCGCGAGACGGTGCGTACCAGGGTATCCCAGCCGCCACCGGGATTGGCCGGAGCGATGAATTCGATGGAGCGTGTCGGGGTCCAGTCGTCGGCCGGGGCGGCGCCGGCCAGGCCGGTCAGCGCGGCCAGCGGCAGTACGATGGCGGTGAGACCCCTGGCAGTGAACGTGGCGGTCATGGCGATTTCCTCTAGGCGGGTTCGTTATTATGGAACTACGGAGCGAACGTTAGAGGAGCGGCGCCAGGGATCACAACCTTGTGAACATAATGAAGAAAAAGTGCGTTGTGGGCATTGTGTCCATTCTGCTCACGGCGGCGAGCCCCTCACCCCTCCTCGCACCAGGGAGTGGCGTCCCCCACCAGGCGATAGCGACGCTCCGGCCTGCCCACATCACCATAGCCCAGCTCGGCCTCCATCACCTGCACCGATACCAGAAACTCCAGGTAGCGCCGCGCCGTGGAGCGGCTCGCGCCCATCGCCCTGGCCACCTGCATGGCCGCCAGCGGCGCCCTCGCCTCCTCCAGGGCGGCCACCACCGCGCGCAGGGTCAGCCGGTCGATGCCCTTGGGCAACTGCCGCCGCGACCCGCCCGCCTCGGGCTGCACCCGCGCCAGCACCCGGTCGAGTTCCTCCTGGTTCATCTCGCCACGGGCCGCCTGGGCCGCCCGCTCGCGGCGAAAGCGCGCCAGCATCTGGGCCATGCGCGAGGCCTCGGCGGGCTTGATCAGGTAGTCGAAGACGCCGCCGCGCAGCGCCTCGCCGATGGTCTTCACCTCCCGGGCGGCGGTGACCATGACCACGTCGACATGGCGGTGGTCGCGGCGCAGCAGCCAGAGCAGCTCGAGCCCCTCGACATCGGGCAGATAGGCGTCGAGCAGCACCAGATCCACCGCCTCCCCGACGTCGGTGAGCAGAGTGCGGGCCTCCGCCCCGGAGCGCGCCATCCCCACCACCCGGAAGCCCTCGCTCTGCTCGATGAAGGCGCGGTGGATCTCGGCGATGCGAAAGTCGTCCTCGATGATCAGGACGCCATGGCCCTGATGATCGAGGTCCTGGCCCTGGGCCGACTGGGGGTCGTTCGACATCTCTCCTCCTCTGACGGTGGTGGCGGTTGGGTGCCGGGGCTCGCTCAGGCCGTGGCCGGGTCGCGGCACAGCGAACGGTCCAGCACCACCGTGAAGCAGGCCCCGCCCAGCTCGCTCTCCTCCAGGGTGATGGCGCCGCCGTGCTCGGCGCACAGGCGAGCGACCAGGGCCAGGCCGATGCCGCGGTGGCGGCCGGGCTTGGTGGAGTAGCCCTCCTCGAAGATGCGCGCCACCTGGGCGGACGGCACACCGGGGCCGTTGTCCTCCACCTCGATCAGCAGCTGCTCGCCCAGGTCGGTGAAGAAGAGCCTGACCCGCGGCAGCTCGCCACGGTCTCCATCGCCATCCGGGCCGGCGCCCTGCCGGGCGGCATCGCAGGCGTTGTCGATGAGATTGCCCAGCACCGTCATCAGCACCTCCTGGCCGGCGGCGGTCATCGGCAGCGAGAAGGAGCTCTGGTCGTCGATCTCCAGCACCACGCCGATCTCGCGGGCCCGGGTCAGCTTGCCGAGCAGGGTGCCGCTGATCACCGGGTCGGCCACGTGGCCCATCAGGAAGCTCATCTGCGCCTGCGCCCGCTCGCTCTCCTGGTGGATCAGCGCCAGGGCCTCCTGGATGCGATCGAGCTGCAGCAGCCCGGAGAGGGTGTAGAGCTTGTTGGAGAACTCGTGGGCCTGGGCACGCAGCATGTCCACGTCGCGGCTGGCGGCGGTCAGGGCATCGGAGAGCTCGACGATCTCGCGGCGGCTGCGGAAGGTGGCCACGGCCCCCTCGATCTCGCCGGCGTGGCGCACCGGCACCCGATTGACCACCACCGGGTGGTCGCCGAGCCACATCTGCTGGTCGAACTGCCGCTCGCCGCGCTCGAGCACCTCCAGCAGCCGCGAGTTGGGCACCAGCTCCTGGATCGGCCGCCCCAGCACCTCCCGGGCCTCGGGCAGCCCCAGGAAGCGCCGCGCCTGCTGGTTGACCAGGGTGATCTCGCCCTCGCGGTTGACGGCGAGGATCCCCTCGTGGATCGACTGCAGGATCGCCTCCTTCTCCATGGCGAGCCGGGCGATCTCGTGGGGCTCGAGGCCCAGGATCACCCGCTTGAGGTGGTGGGAGAGCCCGTAGGCGCCGGCGAAGCCCAGGGCGATCATGGCCGCCACCAGCCACCAGCCGAGGCTGGTGTGTCCCCCCACGTCCAGGGCCACCCGGTCGAGCATGAAGCCCACCGAAATGATGCCGATGATGTTGCCCTCGGCGTCGAACACAGGGGTCTTGCCGCGCATCGCCTCGCCCAGCGAGCCCTCGGCCTCGGAGACGTAGGACTCGCCGCCGATCAGCGCCCGGTCGTTGTCGCCCCCGACCATGGGCAGGCCGATGCGGTCCGGCAGCGGGTGGGAGTAGCGGATGCCCTCGGCGTTGCCCACCACCACATAGCGGGCCCCGGTGTCGCGGCGGATACGCTCGGCGATGGGCTGGATGGTGACACTGGGGTCGGGCTCATCGAAGGCCGCGACCAGCTCGGGAATGGC
The DNA here is from genome assembly GCF_030704205.1 of Halomonas alkalicola. Classification (NCBI taxonomy): domain Bacteria; kingdom Pseudomonadati; phylum Pseudomonadota; class Gammaproteobacteria; order Oceanospirillales; family Halomonadaceae; genus Halomonas; species Halomonas alkalicola. The sequence continues at coordinate 879,867 of NZ_CP131913.1, forward strand.
GGCCACGCTCTGGGCCACCGCCAGGGCACGCTGGCCCATCTGGTCGCTGATGATCTCGGCCTTGCGGTGATTGAGGTAGGCGCCCTGGGCCAGCAGCATGGCGGCGAGCAGCACCCCCACCAGCAGCATCACCTGCAGGCGGAAGCTGCGCATCAGGTGGTGGCGCCGCGGGCGCTGGTGGCGCAGTCGCCTCACCTCGGCGAGGGCATCATTGGGACGAGCCGTCATGATGGGCTCCCGACGATCGTGGAGCCCTCATTGTCGCACGCGACGACCACGCCGTCGCCGGCAGCGCCCCGCCTCAGCCGCGGCTACCGGTCTCCCAGCCACCGGCCCCGGCATGCGCGGGGTCGAACCAGGCCAGGGTGCCGTGCAGCCCGACCACTCCACCGACGATGATCAGGGTGGGTGGCCGGGGCGACGCCTGGGCCAGTCGCGCCGGCAGGTCGGCGAGGGTCGCGCGATGCACCCGCTGGCGCGCCGTGGTGCCCTGCTCGATCAGGGCCGCCGGGGTGGTCTCGGGGAGGCCATGGGCCACCAGCTGACGGCAGATCTCGGGCAGGCCATGCAGGCCCATGTAGAAGACCAGGGTCTGGCCGGGGCTGGCCAGGGCTGGCCAGTCCAGCTCGGCGCTGCCGTTCTTCAGGTGGCCGGTGATGAAGCGCACCGACTGGGCGTGGTCGCGATGGGTCAGCGGGATGCCGGCATAGGCGGCACACCCCGAAGCGGCGGTGATGCCGGGAACGACCTCCACCGGGATGCCTGCCGCCGCCAGGGTCTCGAGCTCCTCGCCGCCACGCCCGAAGATGAAGGGATCGCCCCCCTTCAATCTCAGGACACGTTTCCCCGCCCTCGCCCACTCCACCAGCGCCTGGTTGATGCCCTCCTGGGGGACGCTGTGGTTCGAGCGCGCCTTGCCCACGTAGAGGCGCTCGGCCGCCGGGTTGGCCAGGGCCAGGATCTCCGCCCCGACCAGTCGATCGTGCAGGACCACCTCGGCCTGCCGGAGGCGGCGCAGCGCCTTCAGCGTCAGCAGCTCCGGGTCGCCGGGGCCTGCCCCCACCAGGCAGACGCTGCCCGGCGCGAAGGCGGTGCCTGGGGGCTCGTGGGGAGACGGGCTCTGCTGCATATTCCATTACCTCGGACAATCTATTTGTTGATATTCCGAAAGGTAATGATTTTGCCACGCGCCTGCCACTCTCCATCCGCACCGAGCTTATAACCTTTTCCACCGCCCGAAACGTCATCGCCCCCGACGAGGCGGGGGCGATGGGCGGGTGGCGAGAGGGGCTCAGCCCTGGAGGGTGCGACGCAGCCTGGGACAGGCGAGCTCACCGATCAGGGTGATCACGACCAACGTCGCCAGCAGCCAGGGCCAGTGCAGGCCGAACTCGATGCGGGCCACGCCCAGGGCGTCGGCGAAGATCACCAGAATGCCCAGCGGGGCCAGGTAGCGCACGGCGAAGAGCCACAGCGCATGGGCCCGCGGCGAGAGCCCGAGTTCGTCACGCAGGATCTCGCTCTTGAGCACGAAACCGGCCAGCAGCACCAGGCCGAGCCCACCCAGCGGCATCATCCAGCGCGCGGTCAGGTAGTCGAGCCAGTCGAAGACGTTGCGCCCGGCCAGGGTCCAGTCGGCGCCCAGGTTGAAGGAGAGCATCGCCAGGGTGCTCACCACCCACAGCACGATGCCGGTGCCCCAGGCCGCGGCGCGGCGCGAGATCCCCTTGTTGTCGGTCAGCCAGGAGACGGTGGCCTCCACCATGGAGATCGACGAGGTGAGCGCCGCCATGGAGAGCATCACGAAGAAGAGGATGCCGAACAGGGTGCCCAGCGGCATTGCCTGGAAGGCCAGCGGCAGGCTCATGAAGATCAGCCCCGGCCCCTCCGCCGGGCTCATGCCGTTGGCGAAGATGATCGGGAAGATCGCCAGCCCCGCCATCAGCGCAACCAAGGTATCGGCGGCGGCCACGGTCAGGGTGGTGCGGGCGATGGAGGCCCGGGCCGGCAGGTAGCTGCCGTAGGTGAGGATGGCACCGGAGGCCAGCGACAGGGTGAAGAAGGCATGGCCCAGGGCCGCCAGCATCCCCTCGCTCGACAGGCTGCCGGCGTTGAAGGAGAACAGGAAGCGCCACGCCTCGCCGAAGCCGCCGGAGAACACGCCGTAGCCGATCAGAATCGCCAGCATCACCACCATGCCGGGCATCATCCAGCTGACGCTGCGCTCGATGCCGGCCTGCACCCCCTTGCCGACGATCAGCATGGTAGCCACCACCACCAGGGTGCTCCAGAAGCCGAGGTTCAGCGGGTTCTCGTTGTTGGCGACGAAGATCCCCACCATGTCGTCGGCGCCGGCCCCGGCGAAGACACCGGTCAGCATCTTCCACAGGTAGGCGAAGGACCAGCCTGCCACTACCGCATAGAAGGAGAGGATCATGAAGCCGCAGAGCATCGCCATCCAGCCCAGCAGCGACCAGGCAGAGGCGCGGCCGGACTCGTTGACGACCCGCCGCACGGCGTCGATGGGGCTGCCGCGGCCGCGACGCCCGAAGGCGATCTCGGTCATCATCACCGGGATGCCCACTGCCAGGATGCAGGCCAGGTAGACCAGTACGAAGGCGCCGCCGCCGTACTCGCCGGTGATGTAGGGAAATTTCCAGATGTTGCCGAGACCCACCGCGGAACCGGTGGCCGCCAGCACGAAGCCCCAGCGGCCGAGCCACTGGGCACGAGGTTGTGCGTTCGTCGTCATGTTACACCAGGGGAATCACGTTGCTTTTATGGTTGGACACCACAATACCAGGCCGTTCTGGCCCGGCATTGTGATGGATATTGCCGTGATTTGGCAGCCTGCCATGGCGTTATTCTTCTTCGCTCCGGCAGGGGGCGCCGCGGCTCACTCGGCCTTGAGCACGCCGCGACGGATCTGGTCTTCCTCGATGGATTCGAAGAGCGCCTTGAAGTTGCCCTCGCCGAAGCCGTCGTTGCCCTTGCGCTGGATGATCTCGAAGAAGATCGGACCGATCACCGTGTCGGTGAAGATCTGCAGCAGCACGCCCTCGTCCGGACCGCCGTCCACCAGCAGGCTGAGCTCGCGCAGGGCGCCCAGGTCCTCCTGGTGGTTGGGCACCCGCGCGTCGAGCTTCTCGTAGTAGGTGTCCGGCGTGGTCAGGAAGGTCACCCCGTTGGCCTTGAGCGCGCGCACCGTGGCGTAGATGTCATCGGTGGCCATGGCCAGGTGCTGGATGCCCTCGCCGTTGTACTCGCGCAGGAATTCGGCGATCTGGGAGGTGTCGTCCGCCGACTCGTTGATCGGGATGTGCATCTTGCCGCAGGGGGCGGTCATGGCCCGGGAATGCAGCCCGGTCATCTTGCCCTCGATGTCGAAGTAGCGGATCTCGCGGAAGTTGGCGATGCGGGTGTAGAAGTCGGCCCACACATCCATCTGGCCACGCGCGACGTTATGGGTCAGGTGGTCGAGCACCTTGAGACCCACGCTGCCATCGGTGGCGCTGCGACCGGGGATCGGCTCGAAGTCGATCTCATAGATGGTGCGCCCCGCCTCGTTGACCCGGTGGTCGACGAAATAGAGCAGCGAGCCACCGATGCCCCTGACGGCCGGGATGCCGACCTCGCCGGGGCCGACCGGGTTCTCCACCGCCTCGGCGCCGTTGGCCAGGGCATGCTCAAAGGCCTGGCGGGTGTCGGAGACCCGCCAGGCCATGGCGCAGGCGCTGGGGCCGTGGAGGCGCGCAAACTCGGCGGCATGGCTTGCTGGCTCCGCGTTGAGCACGAAGTTGACGCCCTCCTGCTGGAACAGGAAGACCTGCTTGGAACGGTGGCGACGGGTCTCGGTGAAGCCCAGCTGGCCGAAGAGCTGGCGCAGCGCCTCGATGCCGGAAGCGTCGGGGGCCGTGAATTCGACGAACTCGAAGCCGTCGGTGCCGATGGGGTTGCCCTTGGCGGTGGGCGTCAGGGGCTCTCGGGCGGGTGCGTTCATGGCGGGTCTCCAGGGGGTGTTGTTGTCAGGCGCCCGGCCATGCCGGGTCGCCTCGGTTGTCGAGACCCAGCCTAGAGGGGGACGAGGCGTCGTGATACGCCCCCGCCGGGCCCGGTCGGGGCCCGGTCGCCTGCCCCGCGGCCGCCAGTCGTAAGGATTTCGTTACAGGCACACCTGCCAGCACCGTCCGGCCTCCCGGGCGGCAGGAATTCCTGACAGGGCGTCACGAAATCTTGACACCCACGACGGAACCCACCGGGTCACGGCGACTGGGCTATGCTCCTTTTCAAGGGTTTGCGCCGCACCACATCCGGGTGCGCCAGCCCGGGAACACCGACTCGGCTGGATCAGGAGGACTCCATGACCAGCGATTCCCGCATCGGCCCCATCGCCCTCCCCGAGACCCGCGCCCGGCGGGTCATCGAACAGCTGCTGGAGGGCTCCGGGGTGGCCCTCAACGGCCAGGCCCCTCAGGACCTGCGCGTCCATCACCCCGACTTCTTCTCGCGCGTGCTGCGCCAGGGCACCCTGGGGCTCGGCGAGGCCTACATGGACGGCTGGTGGGACTGCGACCGCATCGACGAGATGGCCTGCCGGCTATTGCGTCACGGCCTGGGCGAGCGCGCCCACACCCCCTCCGAGCGGCTGAGGTACCGGCTGCAGTCGGGCCTGTTCAACCTGCAGAGCAAGGCCCGCGCCCATATCGTCGGCGAGGCCCACTACGACCTCGGCAACGACCTCTTCGAACGCATGCTCGACCCGACGATGTGCTACTCCTGCGGCTACTGGAAGGAGGCGCGCACCCTCCACGAGGCCCAGCGGGCCAAGCTGGAGCTGGCCTGCCGCAAGCTCGAGCTCGAGCCGGGCCTGCGCGTGCTGGACATCGGCTGCGGCTGGGGCAGCTTCGCCGAACACGCCGCCCGCCACCATGGCGTGGAGGTCACCGGCATCACCATCTCGCGGGAGCAGGCCGAGCTGGCCCGGGAGCGCTGCCGGGACCTGGCGGTGACCATCGAGCTCAAGGACTATCGCGACCTGAGCGGCCGCTATGACCGCATCGTCTCCATCGGCATGTTCGAGCACGTCGGCCACCGCAACTACCCGACCTACTTCCGCACCGTGTCGGAGCACCTGATGCCGGAGGGGCTCTTCCTGCTCCACACCATCGGCTCGAACCGCTCGGAGATCTCGGCCGACCCCTGGGTCAACAGGTACATCTTCCCCAACGGCGTGCTGCCGTCGGCCATGCATGTCGCGAGGGCCAGCGAACCCCACCTGCTGCTGGAGGACTGGCAGAACTTCGGGCCCGACTACGACCCGACCCTGATGGCCTGGCTTACCAACTTCGACGCCCGCTGGCACGAGGTGGCCCCACGCTACAACGAACGCACCCGACGCATGTTCCGGTATTACCTCTCCGTCTGCGCCGGCGCCTTCCGCGCCCGCGACCTGCAGCTCTGGCAGCTGGTCTTCTCCCGCCAGCGCCAAGGTCGCTACGACGCCCCGCGCTGACCGGCACGCGGTACCGGCACGACCTGCCACCGCGGACGACGCCCCATGCCAGGCCATCAGCTGCACCTGCCACCGGCGTATCGGCTATACTGTATGCCCATACATAAAAAGGCTGACAAGGGAATGGCGACATGATCGAGCAGACACTCCGACAGGTATTCGGCCATGACGACTTTCGCCCCGGGCAGCGCCCGGTGGTCGAGGCCGTGGCGGCCGGCCGCTCGGCGGCGGCGATCTTCCCCACCGGCTCCGGCAAGTCGCTCTGCTACCAGCTGCCCGCCCTCCACCTGCCGCACCTGACGCTGGTGATCTCGCCGCTGCTGGCGCTGATGCAGGACCAGCTCGCCTTTCTCCGGCGCCATGGCATCGCCGCCGCCAGCATCGACTCCGGCCAGAGCCGCGACGAGGCCGCCGCGGTGATGGGCGGGGTCGAGCGTGGCGAGATCCGCATCCTGATGATCTCGGTGGAGCGCCTGAAGAACGAGCGCTTCCGCGCCTTCATTCGCCGCGTGCCGATCTCGCTGATGGTGGTGGACGAGGCCCACTGCATCTCCGAGTGGGGCCACAATTTTCGTCCCGACTACCTGAAGCTCCCCGACTACCAGCGCGAGTTCGCGATTCCCCAGGTGCTGCTGCTCACCGCGACCGCCACCCCGCGGGTCATCGAGGACATGCGCCGGCGCTTCGGCATCGCCGAGGCCGACGTCACCCTCACCGGTTTCTATCGGCCCAACCTGGACCTGACGGTGGCGCCGGTGGCCGCCGACTCCCGCCCGCGGGCCCTGGCGGCCTGGCTCAAGGCACGCCAGGGCGGCGACGTCGGCTTTCCCACCATCGTCTACGTGACCCTGCAGCAGACCGCCGAACGCCTGGCCGCCTATCTGGACAAGGCCGGCGTCAAGGCCACCGCCTATCACGCCGGACTGGAGAGCGAGCGGCGCGAGGCGATCCAGCGCGACTTCATGGCCGGGAAGACCTCCTGCATCGTCGCCACCATCGCCTTCGGCATGGGCATCGACAAGGCCGACATCCGCGCCGTGGTGCACTTCGACCTGCCCAAGTCCATCGAGAACTACAGCCAGGAGATCGGCCGAGCGGGCCGTGATGGCCAGCCCTCGGAGTGCCTGATGCTGGCGGGGCGCGACACCCTCGGGGTGCTGGAGACCTTCGTCTACGGCGACACCCCGGAGCGCCAGGGCATCGTTCGCGTGATCGATGCCCTGGTCGAGGCCGCCGAGCACCATGGCGGCGACTGGGAGCTCACCCTGAACGCCCTCTCCCGGGACAGCGATATCCGCCCGCTGCCGCTCAAGACGCTGCTGGTGCAGCTGGAGCTGCGCGGCATCATCGCCCCGCGCCACAGCTACTTCGCCGACTACCGCTTCCGCCTGCAGGAGGAGCCCGAGGCTCTGGTCGAGCGCTTTGCGGGCGAGCGCCGCGCCTTCGTGCAGGCCATCCTCGACGCCGCCCCCCGGGCGCGCACCTGGCACGCCCTGGACTTCGCGGTACTGGAGCGGCTGGGCGCGGAGCGCGGGCTGGACGTCCAGCGCGGCCGGGTGCTCACGGCCCTCGAGTATTTCGTCGAGAAGGGGTGGATGGTGCTCGAGAGCAAGCAGCTCACCGAGGTCTACCGGGTGCTCGCTCCCCCCCGGGACCCCGCCGCCCTCGGCGCCGAGCTCCACGCCTACTTCCGCGACAGGGAACAGGCCGAGATCGCCCGCCTGCACGCCATGCTGGCGCTGTTCGAGTCCGATGACTGCCTGAGTCGACGGCTCGCCGAGTGGTTCGGCGATACCCAGGCCCCGGTGCACTGCGGCCACTGCTCCGCCTGCCGGGGCCAGCCCGCGCGGCTGCCGGCCCCGCCGTCGCTGGCCCCGTTGGAGGAGCGAGAGCTCGCCGCACACCTCGCGGCGCTGGCCCCTCGGCTCGCCGAGGATGCCGCCGGCGGCCCCGCCACGGCAGACCTGCTGGCGCGCTTCCTGTGCGGCATCACCACGCCCCGCCTCACCCGGCTCAAGGCCAGGCAGCTGCCCGGCTTCGGGGCGCTCGAGGCCTACCCCTACGCCGAGGTGCGCGAGGCGGTGCACAGGAGCACCGCGGCCCCGACAGGGGCCTGAACGGCGCCGCTCAGCCCGCGCCTGGGAGGCGACCACGCCGCTGCAGCCAGCGCGTCGCCAGGTGCACCGGCAGGTAGATCAGCAGCGGCCACAGCGCCATCAGCCCCGCCAGGTAGACCAGCGGCGGCAGCCACTCCTGATGGGTGCCGAAGGGGCCGTGCACCCAGTTGATGTTGCGCTCGGCCTCGGTGAGCAGGTAGCTCGTCGGTACCACCAGCCAGGTCAGCACGGACTGCCAGGCCAGCGCCCGCGGCGCATAGCCGAGCCGCCAGATGGCCAGCCCCGCCACTACCGGCAGCACCAGGTGGTAGAGCGACATCAGCCGGGTCAGCAGCGGCTGGTCGTCATCGAACATGTACTCGGTGCCACCGATGGGATGCACCCCCGTCAGCCAGGCCGTGCCCACGTCCAGTGCCCAAAGGGTGCCCACCAGGGCCACCGCCAGCCACTGCATGGAGAGCAGCAGCCGGCTCTCCCGCCACAGGCCAACCAGGATCAGGAAGCTCGCCAGGTTACATAGCCAGAAGTAGTTCTGCGGCCCGAGCAGCACCCAGTAGGTGGGCGCCCAGCCGATGATCCAGGCGGTGAAGGCAAGCTTCAGCCACAGCGGCAGCTGACCCGGTGCAGCGTTGTTCGGCATGACGCCCTCCTGTTCGGCCGGCTCCATCAGGCATCGCCCTCCTCCCCGCCGATGCCGTGGCGCCGGAGCTTGTTGGCGATGGTAGTGTGGGAGACCCCGAGCCGCCTGGCCAGCTGCCGGCTGGAGGGAAAGCGGGGATAGAGGGCGGCCAGCACCCGCTGCTCCACCGCGCCCATGATCTCGGCCAGGCTTCCCGACAGCTCCAGGCCGGCCAGCAGGGGGCCTTCCCCCACCTCGGGCAGGCGCAGGTGAAGGGGCTCGATGCGGGCCCCGTCACACAGCGAGACCGCCTGGAAGAGCACGTTCTCCAGCTGGCGCACGTTGCCGGGCCAAGGGTAGGCCTCCAGGCGGGCCAGGGCCGCGGCCGAGAGCGCCGGCAGCGGGCAGCCGATCTGGCGGGCGGCACGGTCGATGAAATGCTCCGCCAGGGCGGGGATGCCGTCGCGACAATCGCGCAGCGGCGGCACCACGAGCGACAGCACGTTGAGGCGATGGAAGAGGTCGTGGCGAAAGCGCCCCTCGGCGCACAGCCGCGGCAGGTCCTGCTGGGTGGCGCAGATCACCCGCACGTCGAGCCAGGTCTCCTCGTCGCTGCCCACCCGCCGGAAGCCGCCGTCCTGCAGGAACCGCAGCAGCTTGGCCTGCAGGCGCGGGCTCATCTCTCCTACCTCGTCCAGGAAGATGGTGCCGCCGGCGGTGAGCTCGAGCAGGCCGAGCTTGCCTTCGGGCCGGGCCCCCTCGAAGGCGCCGGGGGCATAGCCGAAGAGCTCGGTCTCGGCCATGGACTCAGGCAACCCCGCGCAGTTGAGCGCCATGAAGGGGGCCTGGCCGCGAGGGCTCGCCAGGTGGCAGGCCCGCGCCAGCAGCTCCTTGCCGGTGCCGGTCTCGCCCTGGATCAGCAGCGGCGCATCCAGCGGCGCCATGCGCCGGGCCTCCCGGGTCAGCGCCTCCAGGCGCGGGCTGGCCTGGAAGATCGCCTCGAAGCCGCGCAGCTCCTGGCGCTGCACCTGATAGATGCGCTCGCCGATGCGCTCGGCACGGTGCAGGGTCACCACGGCGCCGGCCAGCGACGCCACGTCATCGAGATGCTCCCGGTGCAGCGGCGCAATGTCGGCCAGGAAGGTGGTATCACGCAGGGTGACGCGCAGGCCGTTGACCCGGGCGTTGTTGCGCCGGACCAGCTCGGGCAGGTCCAGGTCGGGCAGGTAGCGGTCCAGGGAGAGGCCCGGCACCTCGTCGATGCGCACGCCGAGCAGCTGGCCGGCGGCGCGGTTGGCGGCCACCACCTGCCCCTCCATGTCGATGGACATCACCGGGTCGGTGAGCGAGGAGAGCAGCGCATCGAGCTCCAGGTGGCGCCGCTCGCTGGGCATCAGGCCGACCCGGCGCACCGCGAAGACCCCGGGCACCGCCTCCAGCTCGGGCTTGAGGGTCACCAGCTGGGCATTGAGCAGGTGGGGCACATGCAGGTAGATGGCGTTGCCCTGTTCGCCCCCCACCTCGCCACGGGCCACGTTGAGGCCATAGTCGGCAAAGTGGGCCACGATATCGCGCAGGATGCCCACCCGATTCTGGCAGTGAAACCTCAGACGCATGGTGGCAACGCTCCTCAGGGGGATCAGGGAGGCCAGGCCGGCCACGGGGTGTCACGCCGGCATGACGGAGTGTCAAGATAACGTGACACCCCCGGCGGCTCAATCCCGCCGCCACCGCCGCGGGTGCTTGACGCCCGGGGCCGGCTGCACGACCTTGACAGGGTCATGCCATCACCCCGGGAGCCACACCATGAGCCAGCTGTCCCAGCAGCCCTGCGAGGCCTGCCGCAAGGGCGCCCCCACCGTCAGCGAAGCCGAGATCGCGCTGTTCAAGCCGGAGATCCCCCAGTGGAAGATCGTCGAGCGCGATGGCATCATGCAGCTGGAGCGGGCCTTCACCTTCCCCGACTTCAAGCAGGCGCTGGCCTTCACCAACCGCGTCGGCGAGATCGCCGAGGCGGCGGGTCACCACCCGGCCCTGCTGACCGAATGGGGCAAGGTCACCGTGACCTGGTGGTCACACAAGATACGGGGCCTGCACAGGAACGACTTCATTCTTGCCGCCAGAACCGACGAGGTAGCGAATTAAATGTTCGAACACATTGAGCGGGTTCCCGGGGACGCCATCCTCGGTCTCATCGAGGCCTTCAAGAAGGATACCAACCCCCAGAAGGTCGACCTCGGCGTCGGCGTCTACAAGGATGCCCAGGGCAACACCCCGGTGATGCGCGCGGTCAAGGAAGCCGAGGCCCTGCTGCTCAAGAACGAGACCACCAAGACCTACATCGGCTCCCACGGGGCGCCCGCGTACGGTGAGGTGGTGCTGCCGATGGTGCTGGGCGAGGGCTCTCCGGTCCTCGCGGCGAACCGCGCCAGCGCCACCCAGTCACCCGGCGGCACCGGCGCCCTGCGCCTGGCGGCCGACTTCATCGCTAAGGAGCTGCCCGGCAAGGGGATCTGGGTCTCCGACCCGACCTGGCCGAACCACCACGGCATCTTCACCGCCGCCGGCATCGCGCTGCACAAGTACCCCTATGTGGACGCCGACAACCGCCTCGACTTCGACGGCATGCTCGCCGCCCTGAAGCAGATTCCCGAGGGCGACGTGGTGGTGCTGCACGCCTGCTGCCACAACCCCACCGGTTTCGACCTCTCCCGGGAGCAGTGGCAGACCGTGCTCGAGGTGCTGCGCGAGCGCAACCTGCTGCCGCTGGTCGACTTCGCCTATCAGGGCTTCGGCGAGGGCCTGGAGGAGGACGCCTACGCCGTGCGCCTGCTGGCCGAGCACCTCGACGAGGTGATCATCACCAGCTCCTGCTCCAAGAACTTCGGCATCTACTGCGAGCGTACCGGCGCCCTGATCATGGTGGCGAAGAACGCCGAGCAGATGGAGAACGTCCGCTCGCAGATCGCCATCGTGGCCCGTGAGAACTACTCCAACCCGCCGGCCCACGGCGGCGCCATCGTCAGCGAGATCCTGCACTCCGCGGAGCTCGCCGCCATCTGGCGCGAGGAGCTCACCGAGATGCGCGACCGCATCAACACCCTGCGTCGCGACTTCGTCGAGGCCCTGAAGCCCTACGGCCTCGACCAGAAGTATGCGCACATCGCCGAGCAGCGCGGCATGTTCAGCTACACCGGCCTGACGCCTGAGCAGGTCGATCGCCTGCGCGACGAGTTCGGCATCTACATGGTGCGCTCCGGCCGCGCCAACGTGGCAGGCTTCTCCCACGAGAACCTGCCCTACCTGGCCAAGGCCGTCGCCGCCGTCAACTGATCGCCGCGCCGCCAGCCATGCCGACGCCCGGGCCCTGCCCGGGCGTTTTCGTTTCGGGTAGACTCCTCGCCTGTTTTTCGCTGCACCGGGGATCAGGGCGGCCTCGGGGCGCGCCCGGCGGCAACAGTCTTGACCAATCAGTCAGGTCGCATACAGACTGATGCCTGCCTTGTACACAACCACCCCAACAGCAAGAGGCTCCCCATGGCGGCTACCCCCGGCAGCTCCCCCGTGCACTATCCCTGGTACAAGAAGGAGGACACCGACGCCTTCTTCGCCCTGTTCCAGAACAACATCGCCAACTTCGTGATCATCGCCATCACCATGCTCGGCATGGGCTCCCCGGCGTCGATCGTCTTCGGCCAGGTGCTGCCCGGCGCCGCGGTGGCCGTGATGGTGGGCAACTTCTACTACGCCTGGAGCGCCGCGCGCCTGGCCAGGAAGGAGAACCGCACCGACGTCACCGCCCTCTCCTACGGCATCTCCACCCCGGTGATGTTCGTCTTCCTGTTCGGGGTGCTGCTGCCCGCCAAGCAGCTCACCGGCGATGCCGAACTGGCCTGGAAGGTTGCGGTGGCCGCCTGCTTCATCAGCGGCGCCATCGAGGCGCTGATCAGCCTGATCGGCCGCTGGGTCCAGCATCACCTGCCCCGGGCGGCGATGCTCGGCGCCGTGGCCGGGGTGGCGCTGACCTTCATCGCCGGCGAGATGCTGTTCAAGACCCTGGAGATGCCGGTGATCGGCCTGCTGGTGCTGGCGATCATCATCGTCGGCCTGGTGGCCCGGGTCGCCATGCCCTTCCGGCTGCCCACCTCGCTGTTCGCCATCGTGGTGGGGACCGCCATGGCCTACCTGATCGGGGATGCCGGCGGCGAGCGCTTCAGCGACGCCTTCACCCATCTGGGCTTCTACCCGCTGCTGCCCAACCTGGCCTGGCTCGAGGGGCTGGGGCTGCTCTTCACCGGCATGCTGGCGGTGCTCACCGTGGTGCTGCCGATCACCCTCTACAACGCCATCGAGACCATGAACAACGTCGAGGCCATGGAGGCCGCCGGCGACAGGTACGACGTGCGCGAGTGCCAGGCGGTGGACGGCGCCGGCACCATGATCGGCGCCCTGTTCGGCGGGGTCTTCCCCACCACCGTCTACATCGCCACCGTGGGCGCCAAGTGGATGGGCGCCGGGCGCGGCTACAGCCTGCTCAACGGCGCGGTCTACGGCCTGGCCACCATGTTCGGCCTGATCGCGGCCCTGGCCGCCATCATCCCGGTCTCGGTGGTCGCGCCGATCCTGGTCTTCGTGGGCATGTCGATGATCGCCACCGCCTTCCAGAGCAACGACACCCGCTACTACCCCGCGGTGGCACTGGCCATGCTGCCCTACTTCGCCAACTACGTGATGACCCGTTTCGGGCGTGCCGCCGAGGAGACGGTGACCGGCATCTCCACCGGGATCGTGCCGCTGGGCCAGGGCGCCATGTTCATGGCGATCCTGATCGGCGCCATGACGGTCTCGGTGATCGACCACCAGTTCCGCCGTGCCGCCGCCTTCGCCGCGGTCGCCGCGGGCTTCTCCTTCGTGGGCCTGATGCATGCCCCGGCCCTCGCCCTCAACGCCGCCCCGGACTATGTGGTGGGCTACCTGGTGATGGGGGGCCTGTTCCTCTACTTCGCCTGGCAGCAGCAGCGCCTGGCCGCCGGGGCACCACGCCGCCCCTAGTCGCCCTGCCCTGCCCCTGACGCAGCGCGCCCCGCCGGATGGCGGGGCGCAACCTGACTACAGCGACCGACGTCGCCGACGGCTACTTCCAGAAATCGCGGATCGAGGCGATGCCCTGGGCACCCACGGCGCGGGCATGGTTGGCATCGAAGCGGGTCATGCCGCCCAGGGCGAAGACCGGCATGGCGGCACGCTCCACCAGCTGCTGGAAGTCATGCCAGCCCATGGGGGGCACCTCGGGGTGGGAGGGGGTAGTGCGCAGCGGCGAGAGGGTCACGAAGTCGCAGCCCAGCTTGCCGGCCTGTACCAGCTGCTCGCGATCGTGGGTAGAGGCCGCCAGCCACTTCCCCTCGGCGATGGGGCGACGCTCGAGGCGCATCAGCCGTTCGCTGGTGAGGTGGATACCGTCGGCATCGACCCGCTCGAGGAGCTCGGGCTCGGCGTTGAGCAGCAGGCGAGCCCCATGCTGGCGACACAGCGCCAGGGTGACCTCGGCGCGGGCCAGGTAGGCGGTCTCGTCGAGCTGCTTGGCGCGCAGCTGCACCAGGCGGGCGCGATCCTCCACCAGGGCACGCTCGAGGCGCTGCAGGTAGAGAGCCTCGTCCTCCTCCTCGGCGGTGATGAGGTACTCGGTCGGCAGCGCGACGGCACGCAGGATCGGCAGGTTGGCCGCCGGGAAGGGGTAGTTGACCAGCTCCTCCATGGGCACCCAGCGCACCGCCTGCCCCTCGCGGCCGAAGGGCTCGCCGGAGAACTCGTGCACCTGCCAGACGTCGAGCAGGATGTGCTTGTCGGGATACTCGTGGTGGATGCGGATCAGCGGCTGCGCGCGCTGGATCTCCACCCCGAGCTCCTCATGGAGTTCGCGCTTGAGCCCGCCGAGGCCCGTCTCGTACGGCGCCAGCTTGCCTCCCGGAAACTCCCACAGCCCGCCATGGTCGACGTTGCTGGGCCGGCGGGCGATCAGGACCTGCCCGCCGTCGGCACTGATGATGGCGGCGGCCGCCACATGCACCCTTCTCTTCACCATTGCGTTCATTCACCTTTCCAACTTGCCCGCCCTCGGGGGCGGGATGCTCTGTCCGGCGGCTGACCGATCGCTCAGCTGCGATAGTCGGCGTTGATGGTTACATACTCATGGGAGAGGTCGGTGGTCCATACCGTGGCGCTCTCCTCCCCGCGTCCCAGGTCGATGCGAATGGGGATCTCCTCCCTGGCCATCACCGCACTGCCGGCCTCTTCCGTGTAGCAGGGCGCCCGGCCACCGGCCTCCACCAGGCGAACCTCGCCCAGGTCGATGGCCACCCGGGAGACATCGAAGTCCACGACCGGCGCACGGCCGACCGCCGCCAGTATCCGACCCCAGTTGGCATCCGAGGCAAAGAGCGCGGTCTTGACCAGCGGCGAGTTGGCCACGGTGAAGGCCACGTCGAGAGCCTCCTGACGGCTCGCGGCCCCGTTCACCTGCAGGGTCACGAACTTGGTGGCTCCCTCGCCGTCGCGGATGATCGCCTGGGCCAGCTCAGTCATGACCCGCTGCAGACCGTTGCGGAAGATGGCGATGGCCTCCTCCCCCTCGACCCGCGGTCCCTGCTGGGTAGTGATCAGCATGCAGGCGTCGTTGGTGGAGGTGTCGCCGTCCACGGTGATGCAGTTGAAGGAGCGATCCACCGTCTCGCGCAGCATCTCCTCGAGCAGCGCCTGGTCGAGGGTGGCGTCGGTGGCCACGAAGGCCAGCATGGTCGCCATGTTGGGCTGGATCATGCCCGAGCCCTTGGCGATGCCGTTGATGGTGACCGTGGCCTCCCCCAGCGCCAGGGTCACGCTGGCACCCTTGGCGCGGGTGTCGGTGGTGAGGATGCCCTCGGCGGCCTGGTGCCAGGAGGCCCCCTCCTCCGCCAGGTTCGCCAGCGCCACGGGCAGGCCCGCCAGCACCCGCTCCATGGGCAGCGGCTCGCCGATCACCCCGGTGGAGAACGGCAGCACGGCTTCGCCGGGCACCCCGGCCAGGCGCCCCAGCTCGGCGCAGGTGGCGCGGGCATCGGCAAGACCTACCTCACCGGTACCGGCATTGGCGTTGCCGGTATTGATCACCAGGTAGCGGGCCGGCTGGCCGGAGGCCAGGTGCTCGCGGGCCACGGTGACCGGCGCCGCGCAGAAGGCGTTGCGGGTAAAGGTCCCCGCCACGCGGGCACCGGCGGGCGCCTCGATCACCACCAGGTCACGGCGGTTGGCCTTCTTGATGCCCGCCATGGCGGTGCCCAGGCGCACGCCGGGGATCGCCGGCATCTCGGGAAAGCTTGCATTACCCACTGCCATCGTCTCGTCTCCTGTCTGCTGGGCGGCGGCTCAGTCCAGCTTGCCGCAGCACTGCTTGAACTTCTTGCCCGACCCGCAGGGGCAGGGATCGTTGCGGCCCACCTTGGGCCCCTCGCGGCGCACCGGGCGTCCATCCGCTCCCGGCAGCGGCGCCCCCGACTCCTCGGGGCGGTCGAGCGCATCGGGATCCTCGTGACGGCTGTCCGCCATGGCCTTCTCGCGCTCCAGCGCCTCGCGACGCTTCTGCTCGAGCTCCTCGACCTCCTCGGGACGCCGCACCTGCACATGGCTGAGGATGCGCGTCACATCGGCCTTGATATTGGCCAGCAGGTTCTGGAACAGCTCGAAGGATTCGCGCTTGTACTCCTGCTTGGGGTTCTTCTGGGCGTAGCCGCGCAGGTGGATGCCCCGGCGCAGATGGTCCATGGACTGCAGGTGCTCCTTCCAGCGGGTGTCGAGCACCTGCAGCATCACCTGCTTCTCGAAGCGGCGCATCAGGGCCTCGCCGGCCTCGGCCACCTTGGCCTCGTAGGTCTCGCGATGCAGGGTCTGCAGCCGCTCGCGCAGCTGCTCCTCGTGGAAGCGGTCGTCCTCCTCGGCCCACTGCACCACCGGGACGTCCAGGTTGAACTCGGCCTTGAGGTGGTCCTGAAGCCCGGGGAGATCCCACTGCTCGGCGAGGCTCTGGGGCGGCACATAGTCGCTGATGGCCAGGTCCAGCACCTCCTGGCGAATGCCCGCCACGGCCTCGGAGACCTGTTCGGCGGCCAGGATCTCGTTGCGCTGCTCGTAGATCACCCGGCGCTGGTCGTTGGCCACGTCATCATACTCGAGCAGCTGCTTGCGGATATCGAAGTTGCGGCTCTCGACCTTCTTCTGGGCGCGCTCCACGGCGTTGGAGACCATCTTGTGTTCGATCGCCTCGCCGCGCTCCAGGCCCAGGGCCTTCATCATGCGCTGCACCCGGTCGGAGCCGAACAGCCGCATCAGGCTGTCCTCCAGCGACAGGAAGAAACGGGTCGAGCCCGGGTCCCCCTGGCGACCGGCACGGCCACGAAGCTGGTTGTCGATGCGCCGCGATTCGTGGCGCTCGGAGCCGATCACGTGCAGGCCGCCGGCGGCCAGCACCGCATCGTGGCGCTCCTGCCAGGCGGCCTTGAGCGCCTCGAGCTGCTCGGGACTCGGGTTGTCGAGCTTGGCCGCCTCGGCTTCCCAGTTGCCGCCCAGCATGATGTCGGTGCCGCGGCCGGCCATGTTGGTGGCGATGGTGATGGCGCCGGCGCGGCCCGCCTGGGCGATGATCTCCGCCTCGCTCTGGTGCTGCTTGGCGTTGAGCACGCTGAAGGCGAGGCCAGCCTGTTTCATCAGCCCGGCCAGGTACTCGGAGGTCTCGATGGAGGCGGTCCCCACCAGCACCGGGCGTCCGGCCTCGGTCTCGGCCTGGACGTCCTTGATGATCGCCTCGAACTTTTCCTCGGCGGTCAGGTAGACCAGGTCGTTGAGGTCGCGCCGCACCCGCGGCTTGTTGGTAGGAATCACCACCACGTCGAGGCCGTAGATCTGGCGGAACTCGAAGGCCTCGGTGTCGGCGGTACCGGTCATGCCGGCCAGCTTCTCGTAGAGGCGGAAGTAGTTCTGGAAGGTGGTCGAGGCGAGCGTCTGGCTCTCGCGCTGCACCGCCACGCCCTCCTTGGCCTCGACCGCCTGGTGCAGGCCCTCGGACCAGCGGCGGCCCGGCATGGTGCGCCCGGTGTGCTCGTCGACGATCACCACCTGGCCTTCGGCGACGATATAGTCCACGTCACGATGGTAGAGGTGACGGGCGCGCAGCGCCGAATGCATGTGGTGCAGCAGGTTGAGGTTCTGGGCCGCGTAGAGGGAGTCCTCCTCGCCCAGCAGCCCCTCCGCCCGCATCAGCTCCTCGACCTTGTTGTGGCCGGTCTCGGTGATCTCCACCTGCTTGTGCTTCTCGTCGAGCAGGAAGTCGCCGCTGGCCGGCTCCTCGGGATCCTCGCAGGCCACCAGGTGGGTCGCCAGGCGGTCCACAACCTTGTAGAGCTCGGTATTCTCGTCCACGGCGCCGGAGATGATCAGCGGCGTCCTCGCCTCGTCGATCAGGATCGAGTCCACCTCGTCGACGATGGCGAAGTTGAGCCCGCGCTGGACCTTGTCCTCCAGCGAGAAGGCCATGTTGTCGCGCAGATAGTCGAAGCCGAACTCGTTGTTGGTGCCGTAGGTGATGTCGCAGGCGTAGGCCGCGCGCTTCTCCTCGCTGGTCTGACCGGCATGGATGATGCCGACGGTGAGGCCGAGGAACTCATAGAGCGGACGCATCCACTCGGCGTCACGGCGCGCCAGGTAGTCGTTCACCGTGACCACGTGCACGCCCTTGCCGGGCAGGGCATTGAGGTAGACGGCCAGGGTCGCCACCAGGGTCTTGCCCTCACCGGTCTTCATCTCGGCGATGCGGCCGCTGTTCAGGGTCATGCCGCCGATCATCTGATCATCGAAGTGGCGCATGCCCATCACCCGCTTGCCCGCCTCGCGCACGGTGGCGAAGGCCTCGACGAGCAGGTCATCGAGTGCCTCGCCGGCGTCGAGACGGCCACGGAAGGCTTCGGTGCGCGCCTGCAGAGAGGCGTCGTCCAGCGCCTGCAGCTCCGGCTCGAGGAGGGTGATGCGGTCGGTCTGGCGGCTCATGCGCTTCACTTCACGATCGTTCTTGGAGCCGACGACCTTGCGTAACAGGGAATTGATCATTGGGGGGTCCAGTCTTTGCGTGTGGAAACGTGCCAGCCGCCCGAGGCAGCCGGCCAGGATCAGGGGTTCAGCGTGCCAACGCAGGGCGGACCCCGACGGGTCAGGACATCATGGGCCGCGGTCGCCGGACGGCGGCAGGGGGATGGCGGCAGGGGACGTCGCCCGCAGGCGCCGAGGCGGCCGAGGACGCGCAGCGGCCAGGCACGCCGCGCGCGGCGGCGGGCCTGCAGCCGGGAGCTGGCCCGGATCAGCGCCGGTGCCAGGATGCACACCTGCACCAGGCGCTCGGCCTGGCGCAGCGGCTCCCCCTGGGCCAGGCCGGCCGGCAGCAGGCACCCCACCAGCAGCCCGGCCAGCCACCAGCGCGCCGGGCGCCGCCGGCTCATGGCGGCAGGCGCCTTGGCATCGTCATGCTGGGTGCGGGCGGGCATGCTGTCGATGGACTCCCGAGCGTGCTAGGCTGGCGGGCATCAGCGCCCGACACAGTGAAGAGTGAGTGTGGCTTTCCTGTCCGGCGACCGGAACATGGCCCCGAGAAACAAGCCCATGAGTATAAAGGCTAAGCGCTTCCGCGCCCAGCCCATGACCCGCCTGCTCGATGGCCACGGCGAACTCGGCTCGCTGATGCGCATGGCGCGACTGATCGAGCGCGCTCAGCAGCACCTGCGTGACCAGCTCCCCGCGGAAGTGGCCGAGCACCTGCACGTGGGCGGCTTTCGCGATGGTCGCCTGACGCTGATCACCGACCGTGCCGCCTGGCTCACCCGGCTGCGCTACGAGCAGCCGCGACTGCTCGAACGGCTTCACCAGCTGCCCGGCTTCGAGGCGGTGACCGGCTTCACCCTCAAGGTCCGCCCGGTACGACCGGTCAAGGCGCCGCTGCGCCAGGTGCGCCATCTGCCGGCCCGAGCGGCCGATGAACTCGCGAGCTGCGCCGAGGACGTGGTCGACCCGCGGCTCAAGGCAGCGCTCCAGCGACTGGCCGCCCATGCCGAGCGCGAGCCATGACGGCAACGCCCCGAGCCCCATGACATGAAGAAGGCCCGCCAGATGCTGGCGGGCCTTCTTCATGTCATGGGGGCGGGACGAACTGGCGTCAGGCCATGGCCGGGGCCGCGTAGGAGATGGGCGCGGCGGCGGCCTCTTCCTCGAAGGTGACGATCTCGTAGGAGTCGGGCTGGGCCAGCAGGGCGCGGCAGAGCTGATTGTTGAGCGCATGGCCCGACTTCACCCCGCGGAACTCGCCGATCAGGCTGTGGCCGAGCTGGTAGAGGTCGCCGATGGCATCCAGCACCTTGTGCTTGACGAACTCGTCGTCGTAGCGAAGGCCGCCCTCGTTCACGATGCGGTAGTCGTCCACCACGATGGCGTTGTCGAGGCTGCCACCGAGCGCCAGGTTGTTGGAGCGCAGGTACTCCAGGTCACGCATGAAGCCGAAGGTGCGGGCCCGCGACACCTCCTTGACGAAGGAGGTGGTGGAGAAGTCCACCATGGCCGTCTGGGTCTGCTCCTCGAACACCGGATGGTCGAAGTCGATGGAGAAGGCGACCTTGAAGCCCTGATGCGGGCGAAAGGTGGCCTCCTTGTCGCCCTCGGTCACCGTGATCTCGCGCTTGATGCGGATGAACTTCTTGGGCGCGTTCTGCTCGCTGATGCCGGCGGACTGGATCAGGAACACGAAGGGGCCGGCACTGCCGTCCATGATCGGCACCTCGGGGGCGCTGAGGTCGACATAGGCGTTGTCGATGCCGAGTCCGGCCAGGGCCGACATCAGGTGCTCCACCGTGGCCACCTTGGCGCCGCCCGAGGAGAGCGCGGTACACAGGGTGGTGTCGGTGACGTTGTGGGCCTTCGCCGGAATCTGCACCTCGGGATCCAGATCGGTGCGCACGAAGACAATGCCGGTATCCACGGGCGCCGGGCGAAGGGTCATGTAGACCTTCTTGCCGGAGTGCAGGCCGACGCCCGTGGCGCGGATGACGTTCTTCAGGGTGCGTTGTCTGATCATGAGAGGTGGCCAGGCTGTTGTCGGGTTATCAAACACTGTTCACTATAACACCGAACGGGCGTTTCGACAAAGAAACCTCGCCCGGCACGCCCTATGGACTCGATAGCGCCCCTCAATCCGCCTGGCGGCGCAGGAAGGCCGGGATATCGAGATAGTCATCGAGCTCCTGGGAGCGGCGCTTCTCGGCACGCGGCTTGGCGGCCTCCTCCGGCTCGGCGGCGGCGCGGGGGGCCTGCTGGCGCATGGCCGGCTGCGCCGGGCGCTGACGGTAGTCGCTGCCTGCCTCGACGCGCTTGGCCGGCTCGCGGGTCGCTGCCTTGGCCTGCTGACGGCCGTCGAGCCCGGCGGCCACCACGGTGACACGCAGCTCGTCGGACATCTCCATGTCGATGGAGGTGCCCACCACGATGGTGGCGTCCTGGGAGGCGAACTCCTGAACGGTGGCGCCCACATCGTTGAACTCGCCGATGGAGAGATCCGGGCCGGCGGTGATGTTGACCAGGATGCCGCGGGCGCCGTGGAGGTCGACGTCCTCGAGCAGCGGGCTGCGAATGGCCTTCTCGGCGGCTTCCCTGGCGCGGTTCTCGCCGATGGCGCTGCCGGAGCCCATCATCGCCATGCCCATCTCGGACATCACGGTCCGCACGTCGGCGAAGTCGACGTTGATGATGCCCGGGCTTGTGATCAGCTCGGCGATGCCCTGAACGGCGCCCAGCAGCACATCGTTGGCGGCGCTGAAGGCGGTCAGCAGGCTGGCGCTCTTGCCCAGCACCGAGAGCAGCTTCTCGTTGGGGATGGTGATCAGCGAGTCGACGTGCTCGGAGAGCTCCCGCATGCCCTCCTCGGCGGCGCGCATGCGCTTGGGGCCCTCGAAGGGGAAGGGACGCGTCACCACCGCCACGGTGAGGATACCCAGCTCCTTGGCCACCTGGGCCACCACCGGGGCACCGCCGGTGCCGGTACCGCCACCCATCCCGGCGGTGATGAAGACCATGTCGGCACCGTTGAGCAGCTCGGCGATCCGCTCGCGGTCTTCCATGGCCGCCTGGCGCCCCACCTCGGGGTTGGCGCCGGCACCGAGCCCCTTGGTGATCTCGGTGCCGAGCTGGAGCACGGTCTTGGCGGAGACCCGCTTGAGGGCCTGGGCATCGGTGTTGGCGCAGATGAACTCCACGCCCTCGATGTTGCTCTCGACCATGTGATTGACGGCATTGCCGCCGCCGCCGCCGCCACCGATCACCTTGATGACCGCGCTGCTTGAGGGTGCGCTATCTACCAGTTCAAACATTTGCCCCGTCTCCTGGGTCGCCATGGCGACCCTGTCAGAAATTTCCTTTCAACCAGCCCTTGAACCTTGCCAGCGCCGGTATGCTTTCCCTGAAGCCGCGCCGGCCGGCGTCCTCACGCCGCGCCTGAACCGGCACCAAGCTGCCCTGTGTCTGTCGACCATGCCCCTGCCGATTTTCCTGCAGGGCGTAATGTAGCAAACCGACTCCGGTCGAATAAATCGGGTTGCGGACCACATCGGCCAGGCCCCGCACGTTCTGCGGGCAGGCGATGCGCACCGGCATGTGGAAGATCTCCTCGGCGAGCTCCACCACCCCTTCCATGCGCGCGGTGCCCCCGGTCAGCACCACCCCGGCGGCCACCAGGTCCTCGTAGCCGCTGCGGCGCAGTTCGTCGCGCACCAGGGTGAAGAGTTCCTCGTAGCGCGGCTCCACCACCTCGGCCAGCGCCTGGCGGGAGAGGTCCCTGGCCGGGCGGTCGCCGACGCTGGGCACCTTGATCAGCTCGTCGCTGGCGGCCAGCTGGGTCAACGCGCAGGCGTACTTGACCTTAATCTCCTCGGCGTGCTGGGTCGGGGTGCGCAGGGCCATGGCGATGTCGTTGGTGACCTGGTCCCCGGCAATGGGGATCACCGCCGTGTGGCGAATCGCCCCCTCGGTGAACACGGCGATATCGGTGGTGCCACCGCCGATGTCCACCATGCAGACGCCCAGCTCCCGCTCGTCCTCGGTGAGCACCGCCATGCTCGAGGCGAGCTGCTCGAGGATGATGGCATCGACCTCGAGGCCGCAGCGGCGCACGCACTTCTCGATATTCTGCACGGCGTTCAGTGCCGCCGTGACCAGGTGCACCCGGGCCTCCAGGCGCACCCCGGACATGCCCAGCGGCTCGCGGATGCCGCCCTGGGTGTCAATGGAGAACTCCTGGGGCAGCACATGGAGGACGCGCTGGCCCTCGGAGATGGCCCGGGCCCGGGCGGAGTCGATGACGCGATCGATGTCGGAGGGGGTGACCTCGCGCTCCTTGATCGCCACCACGCCATCGGAATTCATGGAGCTGATATGGCTGCCGGCGACGCCGACATAGACCGAGTGGATATCACAGCCGGCCATCAGCTCGGCCTCCTCCACGGCGCGTTGGATGGAGAGCACCGTGGATTCGATGTTGATCACCACCCCTTTCTTCATGCCGCGGGAGGGGTGCGAGCCGATACCGGCGATCTCGATGCCGCCATCGTCGGTGGGCTGACCCACGATCGCCACGACCTTGGACGTTCCGATATCCAGCCCGACTACCATATTGGACGCATTGGAAGGACCTGCCATGAGTCGGGAACTCTCCTAGAACCTGGCCCGCTTCGGGGCCTGCAACACGGAAAATGAACCTGGGGGCAATTATAGGAACAACTCGGGTTGATCCTCCACCCCACAGAAAAATTCACCTTTCACGATACGGTGATTTTGCCCCAAAAGAAACAGGCGCAGTCCCTCGAACATGCGCCTTTGCGGAGAAAATGGTCTCAGCCCTCGGCCGACTCATCATCCTCGGCGGGGTCGGATTCACCGTGCCAGGCAACGGCCACGCCGTTGGGGTATCGCAGGTCGATGTAGCGGATATGCGACGCCTGGGAGCCGAGCTGCCGCTGCCAGGCCGCGGAGAGCCTGCCCAGCCGCGCCTCGCGGTCGTTGCGACCGAGCATCACCCAGACCCCATCGTCCAGCTGGAAGCGCCAGGCGCCGCGGGGCTCCAGGCGCAGCTGGGAGAGCTCGAGGCCCATGGCGCCGAAGCGGGTGGCCAGCCGTTCGTGGTAGGCCAGCACCTCCGCCCCGCTGCCGGCGGGACCGGCGAGATCCGGCAGGTCGCCGGGCGGCGACACCGGGCCGAAGGCGAAGGGCTCGCCCTCGGGATTGAGCAGGTAGTCGTCGTTCCAGCGTGCCACCGGAATCTGCTCGACCAGCTCGAAGGTCAGCGCATTGGGCCACTCCCGAGTGACCCGCACCTCGGAGAGCCAGTCGATGGCCAGCGCCTCCTCGCGCAGTTCGGCCACGTTGACCGACAGCCAGGTGCGGCCGCGGATCAGCGGCGCCAGCTCGTCGCGCAGGTAGTCGGCGCTGACGTGGGTGAACTCGCCGGCGATGGAGACCCGCTCGATGGGCCGGTCGAGCCACAGCCACAGGGCCCGACCGCCGGCGCCGAACAGCACCAGCAGCAGCACCACCCCGAGCAGGCCACCGCGACGCGTCATGCCCGCTTCGCCTCCAGGGTGGTGGCCAGGATGCGCAGCACCAGGGCCTCGAAGTCGATACCGGCATGCGCCGCGGCCTGGGGCACCAGGCTGTGGTCGGTCATGCCCGGCGAGGTGTTGACCTCGATCAGCCAGAAGCGCCCCTCGACGTCGCGCATCACGTCGACGCGCCCCCACCCCTCGGCGCCGACCGCCTCGAAAGCGCGACGGCAGAGCTCGCCGAGCTCGGCCTCCTCGGCATCGCCGAGCCCGCAGGGCAGGTGGTAGCGCGTCTCGTCGGAGAGGTACTTGGCCTCGTAGTCGTAGAAGCCCCCGGGCACCTCGACGCGGATCGCCGGCAGCACCTCGTCGCCAAGCAGCGACACCGTATACTCGTCGCCCTTGATGAAGCGCTCGGCCATCACCCGGGCGTCGAAGCGGGCCGCCTCGTGGTAGGCCGCCGCCAGGGCCTCGGCGCTCTCGACGATGCTGATGCCCAGCGTCGAGCCCTCATGCACCGGCTTGACGATCAGCGGCAGGCCGAGGCGCGCCACCACCGCCGACCAGTCGGCGTCGGTCTCCAGCATCACCGACTCCGGCGTGGGCAGGCCGAGTGCCTGCCACACCAGCTTGGTGCGCTGCTTGTCCATGCCCAGGGCCGAGGCGAGCACGCCGCTGCCGGTATAGGGAATACCGAGCAGCTCCAGCGCCCCCTGCAGGGTGCCGTCCTCGCCGCCGCGGCCGTGCAGGGCGATGAAGACGCGGTCCGGGGCCAGGGCCTCGAGCCCCACCAGCCCGCCGTCGGCAGGGTCGTAGCCGATGGCATTCACGCCGGCGCGGGTGAGCGCCGCCAGCACCGCCGCCCCGCTCTTCAGCGAGACCTCCCGCTCGGCGGAGCTGCCGCCGTAGATCACGGCCACGCGGCCCAGGTCGTTCACCAGGCTCATAGGGTCACCTCGTCGAGCTCAAGGGCCGCCTCGGCCAGGGCCAGGGAGATGCCACCCACGTCGCCGGCGCCCTGGGTGATCAGGATGTCGTCCGGGCGCAGCACCCGGGCCAGCAGACCAGGCAGTTCGCCCTTCTCCTGGACGAAGATCGGGTCCACCTCACCGCGCTGGCGGATGGAACCGGCCAGGGTGCGCCCCTCGGCGCCGGGAATCGGCGCCTCGCCGGCGCTGTAGACGTCCAGCAGCAGCAGGGTATCGACGCCGGAGAGCACCCGCACGAAGTCCTCATAGAGGTCACGGGTGCGCGAGTAGCGGTGGGGCTGGTAGAGCATCACCAGGCGCCGCTCGGGCCAGCCGGCGCGTACCGCCCGGATCACCATCTCCACCTCGCGAGGGTGGTGGCCGTAGTCGTCCACCAGCATCACCTCGCCCTCGCCGCCCGGCGCCGGGAAATGCCCCTGCACCTGGAAGCGACGTCCCACCCCCTGGAAGCCGGCCAGGCCGCGCAGGATGGCGTCGTCGTCGACCCCGGCATCGGTGGCCACGGCGATGGCCGCCAGGGCGTTCAGGGCGTTGTGGCGGCCGGGCATGGCCAGCCGAACGGCGAGCGGCGCCAGCCCGCCGGGGCGATGGGCGGTGAAGCGGATCTCGCCGGCCTGCTGGGCGAAGTCGGCGATGCGGTAGTCGGCGTCCTCGCTGAAGCCGTAGGTGATGAACTGGCGATGCACCCGGTCGAGCAGGCCGCGCACGTTGTCATCGTCGTTGCACAGGATCGCCAGGCCATAGAACGGCAGGTTGTGCAGGAACTCGAGGAAGGTGGTCTTGAGCTTCTCGAAGTCGCCGCCGTAGGTGGCCATGTGGTCGGCATCGATGTTGGTGACGATGGAGACCATGGGCTGCAGGTGCAGGAAGGAGGCGTCGGACTCGTCCGCCTCGGCCACCAGGTAATCGCCCTCCCCCAGCCGGGCATTGGTGCCGGCGCTGGTCAGCCGCCCGCCGATCACGAAGGTGGGGTCGAGCCCCCCCTCGCCGAGCAGGGTCGCGGTGAGGCTCGTCGTGGTGGTCTTTCCGTGGGTCCCGGCCACGGCGATGCCGTGGCGGAAACGCATCAGCTCGGCGAGCATCTCGGCGCGGCGCACCACCGGCACCCGGTGCTCCCGGGCCCAGACGATCTCGGGGTTGGCTTCGTCCACCGCGGTGGAGACCACCACGACATCGGCGCCGACTACGTGGTCGGCATCGTGGCCGATGGCCACCGTGATGCCGCACTGGCGCAGCCGCGCCACCACCGTCGACGCCTTCAGGTCGCTGCCGCTGACCGTATAGCCCTGGTTGGCCAGGACCTCGGCGATGCCGCACATGCCGGCGCCGCCGATGCCCACGAAATGGATGTGCCGGATCCGGCGCATGCCAAGGCCCCGCTCGGGGGGGACGGACTGGCCGGGAACCGGCCGTGACGTGCTATCGCTCAAAACCTGTCTCCATGCAGCCGGCCACCAGGCGCTCGACGGCATCGAGGTGCGCGCAGGCCCTCGCTCGCACGGCCATGGTGGCAAGGGTATCGGGATCGAGCAGCGCCGCCAGCCGATCGGCCAGCGTCGCCGCCGTGAGGTCGGTCTGGGGCAGCAGCTCGGCGGCCCCCTCCTCCACCAGCGCTCGGGCGTTGGCGGTCTGATGATCGTCCACAGCGAAGGGAAAGGGCACGAAGAGCGCCGGCCTGGCCGCGGCGGCCAGCTCCGCCACCGTCAGGGCGCCCGCCCGGCAGACCACCAGGTCGGCCCAGCCGTAGGCCTCGGCCATGTCATCGATGAAGGGCGTCACCTCGGCGCTCACGCCCTCGCGGGCGTAGGCCTCGCGGGTGGCAGCGTCCTTGTCGCGTCCCGCCTGGTGGCGCACCTCGGGTCGCTCGCCCTCCGGCAGGCGAGCCAGGGCCTGGGGGAGGCGCTCGTTGAGCGCCTGGGCCCCCAGCGAGCCGCCCACCACCAGCAGGCGCAGGCGCCGGCCACGCATCGCCGCGGCCGGGCGGGGTGACTCGCCCAGGGCAGCGATCTCCTCGCGCACCGGGTTGCCGATCACCTCGCCGCGGGCGCCGAAGGCCTGGGGAAAGGCGGCGTAGACGCGCCGCGCCAGTCGTGACAGCGCGCGGTTGGTAAGTCCGGCCACGGCGTTCTGCTCGTGGATCACCAGGGGGCGGCGCGCCAGCCAGGCGGCCAGGCCGCCGGGACCGCTGGCGAAGCCGCCAAGGCCCACCACCAGCTGGGGGTCGAAGGCACGGATCACCCGCCACGCCTGCCACACGGCGCGGGTCAGGTTGAACGGGGCCAGCAGCCAGCCGGCGGCACCGTTGCCGCGCAACCCCGACACCGCGATGCGATGCAGGGGAATGCCGGCCTCCGGCACCAGGCGGTTCTCGATGCCGCGGGGGCTGCCCAGCCAGGCCACCTCTACCCCCTCGGCGTCCAGGCCCCGGGCCAGGGAGAGGGCGGGAATGACGTGGCCGCCGGTGCCTCCGGACATGATCAGGACGCGGCGTCCCGGTCGCATGCTCACTTGGCGACTCCTTGTCGTTGAGAGAGTGGCGTGGAAGCGGAACCCGACGGTGCCAGGGAGGGCTCCCGGCGCCCATTCCCCCTGGGCGCCGCGGGGCTCGCCCGCCGCTGGGCCTGGCGCGTCTCGATGTCGGCCCGCAGCAGCAGCGCCATCATCACCGCGCTGACCAGCAGGCTCGACCCACCGTAGCTGAGCAGCGGCAGGGTCAGTCCCTTGGTGGGCAGCATGCCGCTGCTCACGGCGATATTGATAAAGGCCTGGGCACCGATCACCAGGGCGATGCCGTAGCTGAGGTAGGCGGCGAAGGGCAGCTGGGCCAGCTCGGCACGGCGGCCCACCGCCATGGCCCGCCAGATCAGCAGCGCGAAGAGCCCCACCACCCCCACGGCGCCGAACAGGCCGAGCTCCTCGGCGAGCACCGCGAAGACGAAATCGGTGTGGGCCTCGGGCAGGTAGAAGAGCTTCTGGACGCTGTTGCCGAGCCCCATGCCCAGCCAGCTGCCGCGGCCGAAGGCGATCAGCGCCTGGGTCAGCTGGTAGCCGCTGGCAAACTGGTCCGCCCAGGGGTCGGCGAAGCTGGCCAGGCGCGCCAGGCGATAGGGCTCGGCGATGGCGAGCAGGGCCCCGCCGGCCGCGACCAGCAGCGCCAGCAGCAGGAAGCGCCCCCAGGGGGCCCCGGCCATCAGCAGCATGCCCATCACGCAGCCGGTCATCACCACCACGGCACCGTAGTCCGGCTCGAGGATCAGCAGCACGCCGATGATGGCCAGGATCAGCAGCGGACGCAGGAAGGCGCCCCACTGCCGGCGCACCTGGGGCAGGAAGCGCTCCAGGTAGCCAGCCATGTAGGCGATCAGGCAGAGCTTGGCGACCTCGGAGGCCTGCAGGTTGAAGGGCACCCCGGGGATCGAGATCCAGCGCTTGCTGCCGTTGATCTCGCGCCCCACCAGCAGCACCAGCACCAGCAGGGCGATGCCCACCAGCAGCAGCAGCGGACCGTTGACCTTCCACCACCCCAGGGGAATGCGCAGCACGAAGGCGGCCGCGGCCAGCGCCATCACCAGGAAGAGGCCGTGACGGATGCTGAAGTACCAGGGATTGCCGGTCAGGCTCGCCGCCACCTCCGATGACGCCGAGGTCACCATCACCCAGCCGATCAGCATCAGCGACAGGGTCGCGATCAGCAGCCAGCCGTCGAAGGGCTGGTCGCGGGTGGAGAGCCGCTCGCGGAGCCGGGAGAGCCGGGCGAACCGGGGCGCGCGCTTCATGCCTCCTCCTCGGCCAGGTGGCGGCGCACCCAGCGCCGAAACACCTCGCCCCGCTCCTGGTAGTTGGCGAACTGGTCGAGGCTCGCGCAGGCCGGCGAGAGCAGCACGCAGTCGCCGGGCTCGGCGATCTCGGCGGCCCGGGCCATGGCCGCGGCCAGGTCCTCCACCTCGGTCAGCGGCAGCCGCCCGCGCAAGGCGCGCGCCAGGCGCTCGGCATCGAGGCCGAAGAGGATCGCCTCGCGGCCATGGCGGGCCAGGGGCTCGGCCAGGGGGGCGAAGTCGGCCCCCTTGCCGACGCCGCCGGCCAGCAGGATCAGGCGGCCCGCCAGGGTCGGGCCGAGCCCGGCGATGGCGGCCAGGGTGGCCCCCACGTTGGTGCCCTTGGAGTCGTTGATCCAGCGCACGCCGCCCACCTCGGCCACCACCTCGCCACGATGGGGCAACCCCGGAAAGCGCCGCAGCACCCGGCACATCGGCTCCATGGGCAGGCCCAGCCGGCGCCCCATGGCGAGCGCGGCCAGGGCATTGGCCTGGTTGTGGCGACCGGCCAGGCGCACCTCGGCGGCGGGCATCAGCGGCGTGTCGCCATGCATCAGCCAGTCGGCATCCCGGTGGCGGCCGATGCCCCACTCGCCGGCCTCGGGTGGGCGGGTGGTAAAGCTGTCCTGAAAGGGCAGCCGCTGCTCCGGCCAGGTGTTGGGGTCCTCGGCGTTGACCACCCCGTGACGCGCCCCGCGGAAGATGCCGAGCTTGGCGGCCCGATAGCCGGCCATGTCGCCGTGGCGGTCCAGGTGATCCTCGGAGAGGTTGAGAAAGGCCGCACTCTCGGCACCGAGCCTGGGTGTGGTCTCGAGCTGGAAGCTGGAGAGCTCCAGCACGTAGAAATCGGCATCGGGCTCGTCGGCGAGCAGGTCCAGGGCCGGGGTGCCCAGGTTGCCCCCCACCGCCACGCGACGACCGGCCTCGACGGCCATCTCCCCCACCAGGGTGGTCACGGTGGACTTGGCGTTGGAGCCGGTGATGGCCGCGATGGGCGCCCGGGCGGCGCGCACGAAGAGCGCGATCTCGCCGATCACCAGCGGCTCGCCGGTGGCCTCGCGGAGGCGCCCGTCCAGGACGTCGAGGCCCGGGGTGCGCGGGTCGATGCCGGGGCTCACCACCACCTCCTCCACCTCGGAGAGGTCGAGGGCGGTCAGCGGGCCGCAGTGGATGGCCACGCCGGGGTGGGCGGCATGAAAGTCGTCGATGCCCGGCGGCACGGCACGGGTGTCGGCCACCATGTAGGGCACCCGCTGGCGCTCCAGATGGCGACAGATGGCGCGCCCCGAGATCCCGAGCCCGACCACCAGGGTGACGCCTGTCGGCACCTTGACCATATCCTGCTCCTTGCCCGCGTGGAGGGCCTCGCTCAGCGCACCTTGAGGGTGGCCAGGCCGATGAGCACCAGCACCACGGTGATGATCCAGAAACGCACGATGACCCGCGGCTCGGGCCAGCCCTTGAGCTCATAGTGATGGTGCAGCGGGGCCATGCGGAAGATGCGCCGGCCGGTGAGCTTGTAGGAGCCCACCTGCAGGATCACCGAGATGGTCTCCATCACGAAGATGCCGCCCATGATGAAGAGCACGATCTCCTGGCGCACGATCACCGCCCCACACGCCCAGCGCGCCGCCCCCAGCGCCAGGGCCCCCACGTCCCCCATGAAGACCTGGGCGGGGTAGGTGTTGAACCACAGGAAGCCGAGCCCCGCGCCG
Source organism: Halomonas alkalicola (assembly GCF_030704205.1). NCBI lineage: Bacteria > Pseudomonadati > Pseudomonadota > Gammaproteobacteria > Oceanospirillales > Halomonadaceae > Halomonas > Halomonas alkalicola. Next base: position 910,284 of record NZ_CP131913.1, read on the forward strand.
GCGATGGTGGCGCAGAAGACGGCCAGCTCCCCGGCCCCGGGAATGAAGGGGATCTGCAGGTAGTTGGCGAACACCGCATTGCCGGTGGCGTAGGCGAACACCGCCAGCCCCATGGCCACCAGCACGGTGGGCATGATCGCCAGGCCGTCGAGGCCGTCGGTGAGGTTCACCGCGTTGGAGCTGCCGACGATCACGAAGTAGGTCAGCACGATGAAGAACACCCCCATCGGCACCACCACGTCCTTGAACAGCGGCACGATCAGGCTGGTCTCCACCGGCGAGGCCGCGGTGGCGTAGAGCAGCACCGCGGCGGCCAGGCCGACCACCGACTGCCACAGGTACTTCCAGCGCGCGGGCAGGCCGCGGGGGTTCTTCTCCACCACCTTGCGATAGTCGTCGACCCAGCCGATGGCCCCGAAGCCCAGGGTCACGCCCAGCACGATCCAGACGTAGTGGTTGCCGAGATCGCCCCACAGCAGGGTACTGACGGCGATGGCCATCAGGATCATGGCCCCGCCCATGGTGGGCGTGCCGGCCTTGGAGAGGTGTGACTGGGGGCCGTCGTCGCGCACCGCCTGCCCGATCTGGCGCTCGACCAGGCGGCGGATCATCACCGGCCCCAGCCACAGGCAGAGCCCGAGGGCGGTGATGGTGCCCAGGATCATGCGCAGGGTCAGGTAGTTGAAGACGTTGAAGGCGCTGAAGTATTGCGCCAGGAACTCAGCCAGATAGAGCAGCATGTATCGCGTTCACCTTGATCGATCCTGACGCAGTGCCGTCACCACCTGCTCCATGGCGGCACTGCGCGATCCCTTGACCAGCACGCTGGCGCCGGGAGGAAGATGGTGGAGGGCGTGACGCACCAGCGCCTCGCGCTCCTGGAAGTGGCACCCGCCTGCGCCGAAGGCATGGGAGGCGGCGCGGGCCGCCTCGCCGCAGGTGCCGAGGAAGTCGATTCCCAGTTTCCGTGCGTAATCTCCGATCTCGGCGTGCAGCCGCTCGGACGCCTCCCCCAGCTCCCCCATGGCGCCCAGCAGGCACCAGTGGGGGCCGGGCAGCGTGACCAGCAGGTCGAGTGCCGCCCTCACCGCGCCGGGGTTGGCATTATAGGTATCATCCAGCAGGCGTGAACCGTTGATGCCCGGCACGACGGAGAGCCGTCCCGGCATCGGCACCACCTCGCCAAGGCCTGCCACCACCTCCTCGGGGGCCAGGCCCATGGCCAGCGCCGCCGCCGCCGCGGCCAGGGCATTGGCCACGTTGTGGCGCCCGAGCAGGCCCAGCTGCACGCGGCCCAGCTCGACCCCGTCGGCGACAAGCGTGAAAGCATAGCGCCCCAGGGCATCGCAGGCCAGCGCCCGGGCGGTGACCCGGGCGCGGGGATCGAGGCCGAAGTCGCGCACCTCCCGCGGCGCGGCGAGGCGCGCCCAGGTGGCGAAGTAGGCGTCGTCGCGATTGAGCACCGCCACGCCGTCGGTCGGCAGGCCGGCGAGGATCTCGCCCTTGGCCTGGGCGATGCGCCCCATGCCGCCGAACTCGCCGACGTGGGCGCCGGTGACGTTGGTGATCACCGCCACCCCGGGCTCGGCCAGCACGCTGGTCCAGGCGATCTCTCCGAGGTGGTTGGCGCCGAGCTCCACCACCGCCTGGCGGTGCTCGGGGGCGAGCTCGAGCAGGGTCAGCGGCGCACCGAAGTCGTTGTTGAGGTTGCCCCGGGTGGCCAGCGTCGCCCCCCGCCGAGCCAGGATGACGGCCAGCATCTCCTTGACGGTGGTCTTGCCGCTGTTGCCGGTCACCACCACCAGAGGGCCGCCCCAGGCGCGGCGCCGGGCGCGGCCGAGCAGCCCCAGGGCCAGGCGGGTATCGGCCACCTCGAGCAGCGCCATGCCCTCCACGTCGCCCCTCTCGGCCATGGCGCCGGCCTCGACCAGCGCCGCCGCGGCGCCGGCCGCCCGGGCCTCGTCGAGGAAGTCGTGGGCATCGAAGCGCTCGCCGCGCAGGGCGACGAACAGGCTGCCCGGGCTCAGCCGGCGGGTATCGGTGACGATCGCACCGATGGGCAGGTCGGCCGCCGGTGCCTCGAGGCCCAGCGCCTCGGCCACCTCGGCCAGGGTGGTCAATCCGCAGCGGCTCATGGCGTCGCCTCCCCGCCGGCAGGCGCCCGGGCGGCCAGTGCGCGTTCGGCCTCGACCAGGTCCGAGAAGGGGTGACGCACGCCGGCGATCTCCTGGTAGGTCTCGTGGCCCTTGCCGGCGATCAGCACCAGGTCCTCGGCATCGGCATCGGCCAGCACCCGGGCGATCGCCGCGCCACGCCCGGCGATCTCCAGCGCCTGCCGGCGCGCGTCGGCGGAGAGCCCCGCCAGCACCGCTGCGCGGATCGCGGCCGGATCCTCCCCGCGGGGGTTGTCGTCGGTGACCACCAGGCGGTCGGCATGGCGCTCGGCGGCGGCCGCCATCAGCGCCCGCTTGCCGGGGTCGCGGTCGCCGCCGCAGCCGAACAGACACCACAGCCGGCCATCCGCCGGCCGGTGGGCGCGCAGGGCGGCCAGGGCGTTGTCCAGGGCGTCGGGGGTGTGGGCGTAGTCGATCACCACGGTAGGAGCGCCGGGGCGCACCAGCGCCTCCATGCGCCCCGGCACCGGGGCGAGGCCCGCGGCGGCGTCGAACAGCGCGCCGATGGGGTGGCCCAGCCCGTAGAGGGTGGCGATGGCCAGCAGCACGTTGTCCAGGTTGAAGCGGCCGAGCAGCGAGGTCTCCAACACCCGCTCCCCCTCGGGGGTCGCCACCAGCGCCCGCTGGCCGGCGCCGTGGGGGTGCCAGTCGATGACCCGGAAGGTCACCGCCTCGTCGGTACCGGTGGCCAGCACGCGCACCCGCCCCTCCTGACCACCGGGGAGCCCGGCCAGCATCAGCCGGGCCAGGGAGTCATCGGCGTTGACCACGGCAAGGCGCAGCTCCTCACGGCGAAAGAGCCTGGCCTTGGCCGCGGCGTAGGCGGCCATGCTGCCGTGATAGTCGAGGTGGTCGCGGGTCAGGTTGGTGAAGACCGCCGCGGCCAGCCGGCAGCCGTCGAGGCGCCCCTGCTCCAGGGCGTGGGAGGAGACCTCCATGGCCACCCGGCGAACACCCGCATCGGCCAGCTCGGCCAGCGCCGCCTGCAGCGCCAGCGGCCCCGGCGTGGTCAGGCCGCCGTCGTGCAGCGCACCCAGGCGCCCGCACCCCAGGGTACCCACGAGCCCCGCCGACACTCCCAGCGCCTCACTCAGCTCGGCGATATAGTGGGTCACCGAGCTCTTGCCGTTGGTGCCGGTGACGCCAATCAGCTCCAGGCTGTCCGGCACCGCGAAGAGCTCGCGCCCCAGCTCCCCCAGCCGCTCGCGCAGGCCGGGCAGCGGCACCACGCGTGGGTCGTCGGGGCAGGCGCGCTCATCGCCCGAGTGGCAGAGCACCGCACAGGCCCCGGCTGCCAGCGCCGCCGCGATGAAGTCGCGGCCATCGGCGGCCACCCCGGGCACCGCCACGAACAGCGTGCCCGGCCCGGCACGGCGGCTGTCGGTCGCGAGCCCGAGGGTCGCTACGGCGAGTTCAGGCAAGGGGCGCGCCTCGGGCCAGAGGCGCTGGAGGGTCGCCGTCAGGCGAGAGGGGGTCACCTGCATGTTTCGCCTCGCAGCTGTCGGGTCGGGAGTGGGCTCAGGGTCATGGGGGCCTCAGCGGCTGCGCTGGTCGGGCGGCACGTCGAGCAGGCGCAGGGCGCTGCCCACGACGCGGGAGAAGACCGGCGCCGCCACGGCGCCGCCGAAGTAGCTGTCACCACGAGGGTGGTCGATCATCACCACGGTGACGATGCGCGGGTCGGAGACCGGCGCGATACCGGCGAAGAGGCTGCGATAGGCGTTCTGCACATAGCCGCCGGCACCGGTCTTGCGCACCGTGCCGGTCTTCCCGGCCACCCGGTAGCCCGGCACCATGGCGCGCCGCGCCCCGGTGGTCGGCTGCACGGACTCCTCCATGATGCGCAGCAGGTCGTGGGCCACGGCGCGGTCGATGACCGGCTCCCCCGGCGGCGGTTCGGGGAGCTTGAGCAGCGACGGCGGCAGGCGCTCGCCGTGGTTGGCGATGGCGGTGTAGGCGCCGGCCAGCTGCAGCGCGGAGGTCGACAGGCCGTAGCCATAAGAGAGCGCGGCCCACTGGCTGCGCGACCAGCGCACCGGCGCCGGCAGGGTGCCGGTGGACTCGCCGGGAAAGCCGGTCTCGGGGCTCTGGCCGAAGCCGAGCCGGCGGTAGAGGTCCGGCACCAGGGGGTCGTCGAGCTCCAGCACCAGCTTCGACATGCCGATGTTGGAGGACTTCTCGAGGATGCCCGCCAGGTCGAGTCGGCCGTAGTTGCGGATATCGCGGATGGTGAAGCGGTCGATGCGCATCCAGCCCGGCGAGGTGTCCACCACCACGTCGCGGGGGAACTGGCCGCTCTCCATGATCGCCGCCATGGCCAGCGGCTTCATCACCGAGCCGGGCTCGAAGACGTCGACGATGGCCTGGTTGCGCAGGCCGCGGGGATCGAGGCCGGCGCGATTGTTGGGGTTGTAGGAGGGCTGGTTGGCCATGGCCAGCACCTCGCCGGTGCGGGCATCCATCATCACCACCACACCGCCGTCGGCGTCATGCTCGGCCACCGCCGCCTTGAGCTCGCGGTAGGCCATGTACTGCAGGCGCTGGTCGATGGAAAGGGTCAGCTCACCGCCGGGGCGCGCTTCGCGCAGCACCTCGAGGTCGCGCACCAGGCGCCCGCGACGGTCCTTCAGCACGCGGCGCTGTCCCGGCTCGCCGGCCAGGTAGAACTGGTAGGCGAGCTCGAGGCCCTCCTGGCCCACGTCGTCGACATTGGTGACGCCAAGCAGCTGGGCGGTCACCTCCCCCGCCGGGTAGTAGCGCTTGTACTCGTCCTGGCGATAGACCCCGGGGATGCGCAGGTCCAGCACCCGCTGGGCCGCTTCCGGGGTCAGCTGGCGGCGCAGGAACATGAACTCCCGGGAGGCGAAGCGCTCCAGGCGCGCGTCGAGGTCGTCGAGCTCCATGCCCAGCGCCCTGGCCAGCTGAAGACGCTGGATGGGATCCTCCGGGACATCCTGGGGATTGGCCCACAGGGTGACCACCGGCGTGGAGATGGCCAGGGGTTCGCTGTTGCGGTCGCTGATCATGCCACGGTGGGCGGGAATCGGGTCGGTGCGCAGGGTGCGGGCGTCGCCCTGCCCCTGCAGGAAGGGGCGGTCCACCACGTGGAGGATGACGATGCGCCCCACCAGCAGGCCCAGCCCCAGTAGCACGATGGCCAGCATCAGGCCGTAGCGCAGCCCCCCCATGGGGGCCATGGGCGGCGGACGACGGGGCGAGACGCCGCCGCGGACCTCGGTGCTCATGGCCGGATCACCTCGACCTCGTCGACATCGGGCAGGCGCATCTCCAGGCGCTCCATGGCCAGGCGCTCGATGCGCGCCGGCGACGACCAGGCGCTCTCCTCGAGCAGCAGCTGCCCCCACTCGGTCTGCAACTGGTTCTGCTCGCGTTCGAGCTGCTGCAGGCGACCATACTGTTCACGGGTCAGATGGGTGGTGGTGATCACCGCCAGGGCGCTGACCAGGCTGGCCACCAGCAGGGCGGCCACCAGCAGCAGGGAGGGGCTGGGCCGCACTGCCAGCGGCCAGCCGAATCCGGATGTCGACGTTCGTCCCTGTGTCATATCGCCTCCCTCAGTAACGCTTGCGAGCCGCCCGCATCACCGCACTGCGTGCCCGGGGGTTCTCCTCGACCTCCTCGGGGCCGGCCCGCTGCGCCTTGCCAAGCGCCTCGAGGCGCCGCTCGAGCTCCGTATCGGCAATCGGCATGCCCCGCGGCAGGTGGGAATCACCGCGCACGTGGTGGCGAATGAAGCGCTTGACCCGGCGATCCTCCAGCGAGTGGAAGCTGATCACCACCAGGTGGCCACCGGGGGCCAGGGCCTCGAGGGCCGCTTCCAGGGCCGCATCGAGCTGCTCGAGCTCACCGTTGACATGGATGCGCAGCGCCTGGAAGACCCGCGTCGCGGGGTGCTTGTGCTTCTCCCAGGCAGGGTGGGCCGTCTTGACCACCTCGGCCAGGTCCGCGGTGCGCAGGAAGGGCTGCTCGCCGCGACGGGCGACGATGGCCTTGGCCAGCCGGCGGGCATAGCGCTCCTCGCCGTACTCCTTGAACACCCGCGCCAGCTCGGCTTCGCTGGCGCGCGCGATGAAGGCCGCTGCGCTCTCCCCCTGGGTGGGGTCCATGCGCATGTCCAGGGGACCATCGCGCAGGAAGCTGAAGCCGCGCTCGGGGTCGTCGAGCTGCGGCGAGGAGACGCCGACGTCGAGCAGGATGCCGGCCAGCTGGCCGTGCACGCCGTGCTGCCCGGCGATCTCGCCCAGGCGGGCGAACTCCGCGCGCTCGATGGTGAAGCGGGTGTCGTCGATGGCCGCGGCCTCGGCGATGGCCTCGGGGTCGCGGTCGATGGCGATCAGGCGCCCGGCCGGCGAGAGCCGGTCAAGGATGGCGCGGGAGTGGCCCCCGCGGCCGAAGGTGCCGTCCAGGTAGACCCCATCGGTGTCGTGCACCAGGGCCTCCACGGCGCCGTCGAGCAGGACGCTGGCATGACGGAAGCCGCGCGAGGCAGTATCAGGTGCGGATGACGACATGCGTATCTCGATCATGGGCTGGCGGGTCGGCCACAGACCGCACGCTCAGGGGTGGAAATCAGGGGGGAGCCGGCCGATAAGCCGGGTTCTGTCGTGGACAGTCATTCCTCTAGGGGGCGCGTCACCGCGACCCTCAAGCAACCTACCCGAACCCGACGCGGGCCACGTCATGGGGTTCCTATTTGGTCTTGCTCCGAGTGGGGTTTACCGTGCCACGCACTGTTACCAGGCGCGCGGTGCGCTCTTACCGCACCCTTTCACCCTTGCCGGCCTCCCGAAGGAGACGTAGGCGGTCTGCTCTCTGCTGCACTTTCCGTCGGCTCACGCCGCCCAGGCGTTACCTGGCACTCTGCCCTGTGGAGCCCGGACTTTCCTCCCCCGGATCTCTCCGGCGGCGACTGTCTGGCCGACTCCCGCGGCAAGCATACCAGCGCCCCGTAGGCCCCTCAATGCCTGATCGCGGCTCAACCCGCACCCTTGAGAGCCTGGGCGCGGGCATACCAGGCCTTCTTGCCGCCCCCCAGCACCCGCGCCGCCACCGCGGCCGCCTGCTTGACGCCGACGCCCTCGGCCAGCAGCGCCGCGAGCAGCGCCTCGCCCTCCACCACCGAGGCCTCCTCTTCCTCGCGGGGGGCGGCACCAGCCACCATCACCACGAACTCGCCGCGGGCCTGGTCGGGGTCGGCCTCCATGCGCGCCAGCAGCTCGTCCGCCGAGCCGTCGAGGAAGGTCTCGAAGGCCTTGGTCAGCTCCCGGGCCAGCACCAGGCGCCGCTTGCCAACCACCGTCGCCAGGTCGGCCAGGGTGTCGCGGATGCGGTGGGGCGACTCGTAGAAGACCAGGGTCTCCTCCCGGGCGGCCAGCGCCTCGAGGCGCGCGCGGCGTCCGCCCCCCTTGGCCGGCAGGAATCCCTGGAAGGTGAAGCGGTCGGTGGGCAGGCCCGCCGCCGAGAGCGCGGCCACCAGGGCGCAGGCGCCCGGCACCGGCACGATGCGCCGCCCCCGGGCGCGCAGCTCGCGCACCAGCACGAAGCCCGGGTCGCTGATCAGCGGCGTGCCGGCGTCGGAGACCAGGGCGATGGACTCGCCGGCCACCAGCCGGGCGTCCAGCTGCTCGACCCGCGCCGCCTCGTTGTGCTCATGCAGCGAGAGCAGCGGCACCGAGAGCCCCAGGTGGCGCAGCAGCCGGCCGGTATGGCGGGTATCCTCGGCGGCGATCAGTGCCACTTCTCCCAGCAGCCGCGCGGCGCGCGGGCTCAGGTCCTCCAGATTCCCAATCGGCGTGGCGACCACGTACAATGAGGCTGAGTTAGCGTCTGACACTTGTGGCTCCTCGGCGCAATGACCGACACAACGGACTAAGGATGGATTCATGCGGATACCCACTCGCGGCCTGCTGGCCACCGCGCTCCTTGCGCTGCTGCTGGCGGGCTGTGCCACGGCACCGGGCATCGTCGATCGCGTGACGGAAGATGACCCCGCACGCCTGCTCGAACAGGCCGGCCAGCAGGAACCGGCCCAGGCGGCCAGGAGCCGGCTCGAGGCGGCCGACATCCTAGCACGCCAGGGGGAACGCACCCAGGCGCTTCGGGTCGCCTCCGACATCGACGACAGCCTGCTCGAGGGTCCGCAGCGCGCCCGCTGGGCCCTGCTGCTGGCCGACCTCGGCGAGGCGCTGGGCGAGCCGCAGGCGGTGATCCAAGCCACCCGCGACCTGGATGAGCTCGCCCTGGAGCCCGCCCAGTCCAGGGCCCTGCGCGAGCGGATGGGCCTGGCGCTGCTGGCCGAGGACGAGCCGGCCGGCGCCGCCCGGGCGCTGCTGCGCGTCCAGGCCGAGACCGATGACGTGGCGCTCAACGACCCGATCTGGGAGGCCCTCATCCGCATGGACCACCAGGCCATCAGCGTCCTGGCCCGGGACGAGGACGCCCTGACCCGGGGCTGGCTCGAACTCACCGAGCTATACCGCGCAAGCGGGGGCGATATCGAGCGCTTCCTTGGGCGCCTGGAGGAGTGGCGCAGCCGCAACGGCCGCCATCCGGCGGCCCGCCAGCTGCCCGCCGACCTTGCCGCCCTGGGCGAACTGCGCGGCCTTGAGGTGCGCCATATCGCCGTGCTGCTGCCGGAGTCCGGCCCTCTGGCGCGCCCCGCCGCGGCCATCGCCGAAGGCATGCGTACCCAGCATCGCAATAGCGGCGGCGACGTCCGTCTGAGCTTCATCGACGCCGCCAGCGGCGACCTCGAATCGCTCTATCGCGAGGCCGAGAGCCGCGGCGCCCAGGTGGTGATCGGCCCCCTGGACAAGGACCAGGTGAGCCAGCTCGAGGCGCGCGACCGGGTGCCGCTGCTCACCCTGGCGCTCAACTACGGCCACGCCGAGCGCAACCGCGCCGACGGGCTCTTCCAGTACGGCCTCTCCGCCGAGGACGAGGCCCGCCAGGCCGCCCTCCGCACCTGGCGGGACGGCCATCGCCGCGCCGCCCTGCTGGTGCCCGACAACGACTGGGGGCGCCGCGTCGGCGAGGCGTTCTGGAACGAGTGGCAGGCCCTGGGCGGTGAGGTGACCAATGCCGTGCGCTACAACCCCGGCGCCCCGGCCACCGAGAGCACCCGCCGCGCCATCAGCAACCCGCGCCCGGACGCATTGTTCCTGCTGGGCCTGCCGGACTACGCCCGCCAGGTGCCGCCCACCCTGGACTACTTCAACGCCAGCCAGCTGCCGGTCTACGCCACTTCACACCTCTTCGAGGGGCGCATCAACCCGCGCCTGGACAACGACCTGAACGACGTCCAGTTCCTCGACATCCCCTGGCAGATCCCCGAGGCCGCCGTGGGCGGCGTCGAGGTGCTGCCCTTCCTCGACAGCTACCGTTCGCTGCGCGAGGAGTCGGACCCCACGGTGTTCCGCCTGCAGGCCATGGGCGTGGACGCCTTCGAACTGGCCCGCCGCCTGCCCCAGCTGCAGGCCATCCCCGGGAGCGAAGTGCAGGGCGCCACCGGCACCCTGCGCCCGGGCAGCGATGGGCGCATCGAGCGCCAGCTGCCCTGGGCTCGCTTCGTCAACGGCGTCCCCCAGCCGATCCTGATCCCCGGGATCTTCGGCGATGAACGGACCCCGTGATGCCCGCGCCCGCGGCGAGGCCATCGAGCGCCTCGCCGCGGCCTGGCTCGCCGAGCGCGGCCTGGCCCTGGAGGCGGTGAACCAGCACGCCAAGGGAGGCGAACTCGACCTGGTGATGCGCGACGGCGAGACCCTGGTGTTCGTCGAGGTGCGCCACCGGGCCGACAGCCGCCACGGCCACCCGCTGGAGACCGTCACCCCCTCCAAGCAGCGCCGCCTGATCCGGGCCGCGCGTTTTTATCTCCATCGCAACCGGCTATCATGTCCCTGCCGCTTCGATGTGCTGGCCGTCACCGGCCTGCCGCCCCACCTCGAGTACGACTGGGTCGCCAACGCCTTCGAGGCGTACTGACCGGTCACGTCACCCTGCCAAAGGACCCGGACGCCACATGGATTTCCAGCAGCGCATTCTCGGCCATTTCAACGCCAGCATCGACACCAAGACCTACGCCAGCGAGGTGCTGCCGCCCTTTATCGAGGTGGCCAGCCAGATGATGGTCCAGTGCCTGGTCAACGAGGGCAAGATCCTGGCCTGCGGCAACGGCGGCAGCGCCGGCGACAGCCAGCATTTCTCCTCCGAGCTGCTCAACCGCTTCGAGCGCGAGCGCCCCAGCCTGCCGGCCCTGGCGCTGACCACCGACACATCGACGCTGACCTCCATCGCCAACGACTACAGCTACAACGAGGTCTTCTCCAAGCAGATCCGAGCCCTGGGACAGCCCGGCGACATCCTGCTGGCGATCTCCACCAGCGGCAACTCGGCCAACGTCATCCAGGCCATCCAGGCCGCCCACGACCGCGACATGACGGTCGTGGCACTGACCGGCCGCGACGGCGGCAACATGGCCTCGCTGCTCGGCCAGGACGACTGCGAGATCCGCGTCCCGGCCACCTCCACGGCCCGCATCCAGGAAGTGCACCTGCTGGTGATCCACTGCCTCTGCGACCTGATCGACGAACAACTCTTCGGTACAAGCGAGTAAAGCCCATGACCCGCAAGCCCCTGCTCACCTCCCTGCTGCTGGCCACCGCCCTGGGCGTCGCCGGCTGCACCACCGTCACCGGCGTCACCCACCAGGGCACCATCGACGAGAACTACGGCAAGCGCACCGTCGGCACCCAGGTCGAAGATCAGAACATCGAGACCAAGATCAGCCACAACCTGCGCCGCACCGACGCCCGCCTGGGCGACGCCCGCATCAACGTCGACACCTACAACGGCGTGGTCCTGCTCACCGGCCAGGTGCCGAGCCAGGAGCTCAAGGAGAAGGCCAGCGAGGTCGCCCGCGAGGTGCGCAATGTGCGCGAGGTCCACAACGAGCTCTCCGTGGCCGCCAACCTCCCGGCCAGCCAGCGCCTCTCCGACTCCTGGCTCAACACCCGCATCCGCACCAGTCTGGCCGCCAACGAGCGCATCGACTCGGGCCGCATCCGCGTGGTCACCGAGAATGCCAGCGTCTACCTGATGGGCATCGTCAGCCGTGCCGAAGGCGACCGCATCGTCGACGCCGTCTCCAACGTCGGCGGCATGCAGCGCATCGTCAAGGTGTTCGACTACACCGACTGAGGGCGGCCTCCCCGCCAGGCGCGGGGACCGGAAAACGCGAAACGGCAGGCCAGCGGCCTGCCGTTTCGCGTTGATGGCGCCGTGCCGACACGTCGGCGAGGCGCTACTTGATCACCCGCAGCGAGGGCTTGCGCTTGCGTGGCGTCCCGTCGGCCTTCTCGCCACCGCCCTGCTCGCCCCCCTCGCTCCGGGGCGCGCCGGGCGCTTCGCCGTCGCCCTCCACGCTGGTCAGGCTCGGCCCCTCCTCGCTGGGCGCCTCGGCGCTGGCCAGCACCGGCTCATGGCCGAATACCATGCCCACGCCGTTCTCGCGGGCGTAGATGGCCACCAGAGCCGAGGTGGGCACCATCAGCCGCATCGGCTGGCCGCCGAAACGGGCGGAGAAACCCAGCGCCTCGTTCTCCATGAAGAGGTCCCGCACCGCGCCGGGCGAGAGGTTGAGCACGATCTGCCCGTTCTGGACGAACTGCCGCGGCACTTCCACGCCGGGCTGCTCCGCATCGACCACGATATAGGGGGTCAGGTCGTTGTCCAGCAGCCACTGATACAGGGCTCTGGCCAGATAGGGGCGACTCGACTCGGGGCGACTGGATGACATCGTCAGGCCCTCCGGATTGCGGCCCCCGGCCGGGCCGGGGGCGGTGTATTCAGCTGCGCATCTCGCGCTCGATTTCGCTCAGCGAGGCCTTGAAGCCCTCACGCTCGAAGACCCGCTCCATGTAGCCGAGCAGCGGCTTGACCTGCTTCTCGGGCAGCTCGATGCCGAGTGCCGGGAGACGCCAGAGCAGCGGCGCCAGGCAGCAGTCCACCAGGGTGAACTCCTCGCTCATGAAGTAGGGCATGTCCTCGAAGATCGGCGAGATGCCGATCAGGCTCTCGCGCAGCTCCTTGCGCGCCTTGTCCGCCTCCTTCTTGGGCCCCTTCTCGATCTGCTCGACCAGCGGACACCATTCGCGTTCGACGCGATGCATCCACAGCCGGCTCTGGGCACGCGCCACCGGGTAGACCGGCAGCAGCGGCGGATGGGGGAAGCGCTCGTCCAGGTACTCCATCATCACCTTGGACTCGTAGAGCACCAGCTCGCGATCCAGCAGGGTGGGCACGCTGTTGTAGGGGTTGAGGTCGGCGAGCTCCTCGGGGTGCTGCTCGTCGGTGACCTCGACGATGTCCACCGCCACGCCCTTCTCGGCGAGCACGATCCGTACGCGATGGCTGAGGTGATCAGCACCACCCGAGTAGAAGATCATCGACGACCGCTTGGCCACTACACCCATGAAAGAATCCTCGCATCAGTTCGAACGGCAATGATAACACGACAGCGGGCAGCGGGAGGCCGTGCTCCCAGGCTGCCAGCAGAAACCACAGGGGGCGCATGACCCTCGGCCATGCGCCCCCGAACGTCACCACCGCAGTGGATCAGTGGATATCGCGCCAGTACTCACGCTTCAGCAGGTAGGCGATGACACCGAAGATGAAGATGAAGATCAACACCTTGGGCGCCAGGGCCTGGGCCTGGAGCTTGGAAGGCTCGCCCACGTAGACCAGGAAATTGGTCAGGTCGTACATGGCCTCCTCGAACTCGTCCGGCTCCATGCTGCCCGGGCGAGTGATCTGCAGCACCTCGCAGGACTGGTACTTGCCGGTCAGCGGGTCCAGCTCGGCGCCCGGCAGCGGCCGGTCGCTCTCGCTGCACACCATCTCCTGCACGCCCTGCAGGGGCTCGAGCACGTTGGGCATGGCCGACGCCTCGAGCACGGTGTTGTTGACGCCGAGCGGCTGACTCGGGTCACGATAGAACCCCAGCAGATAGGAGTAGATGTAGTCCGCTCCCCGCAGGCGACTGAACAGCGTCAGATCGGGCGGTGCCACACCGAACCAGTTCTCGGAGTCACCCGACTGCATGGCAACATGCATCTGGTCGTTGAAGGCCAGCTCGCTGGAGAAGATCAGATTCTCCTCGATCAGGTCCTGGGGAATACCCAGATCGGCAGCGGAGCGGGCGAAACGATGGTGCTCCAGAGAGTGGCAGCCCATGCAGTAGTTGACGTAGAGCTGCTTGCCACGCTGCAGGGACGCCGTGTCGCTGAGGTCCGGCGACATCGAGTGCGGCATGTCCGGCAGCGGAGCCGCCATGGCCGCGAACGGCACCAGCGCGAAGAGCAGTGCGAAGAGTTGCTTTTTCATTAGCCAGTCACCCTCTCCGGAACGGGTTTGGTCTTCTCCAGCCTGGTGTAGATCGGCATCAGCAGGAAGAAGGCGAAGTAGATCGCGGTGCACAGCTGCGCCACCGCAGTGCGGAGCCCTGTGGCCGGGATGGCGCCGAGGACGCCCAGGACCACGAAGCTGATGGCGAACAGGGTCAGCATCACCTTGGACATCCAGCCCTTGTAGCGCATGGAGCGCACCGGGCTGCGATCGAGCCAGGGCAGCACGAAGAGCACCGCGATGGCACCGCCCATGAAGAGCACGCCGAGGAACTCGGCCTGCAGCGGGCCAATATTGAAGGTGATCGCACGCAGGATCGCGTAGAAGGGCGTGAAGTACCACACCGGCGCGATATGGTCAGGCGTCACCATCGGGTTGGCGGGCTCGAAGTTCGGACGCTCGAGGAAGTAGCCGCCGCCCTCGGGGAAGTAGAAGATCACCGCCGCGAAGACGAACAGGAACACGGCCACGCCGACGATGTCCTTCACCGTGTAGTAGGGGTGGAAGGGGATGCCGTCCAGCGGCTTGCCGGTCTCGTCCTTCTTCTCCTTGATGTCGATGCCGTCCGGGTTGTTGGAACCCACCTCATGCAGGGCGATCAGGTGCAGCACCACCAGCGCCAGGATCACGATGGGCAGGGCCACCACGTGCAGGGCGAAGAAGCGGTTCAGGGTGATACCGGAGATCAGGAAGTCACCGCGAATCCACTGGGCCAGGTCGGGACCGATGAACGGGATGGTGGCAAACAGCGAGATGATGACCTGGGCACCCCAGTAGGACATCTGCCCCCAGGGCAGCAGGTAGCCCATGAAGGCCTCGGCCATGAGCAGCAGGTAGATGGCCATGCCGAAGATCCACACCAGCTCGCGGGGCGCCTTGTAGGAGCCGTAAAGCAGGCCGCGGAACATGTGCAGGTAGATCACCACGAAGAAGGCCGACGCACCGGTGGAGTGCATGTAGCGAATCAGCCAGCCGTACTCCACGTCGCGCATGATGTACTCGACGGAAGCGAAGGCACCCTCTCCCGAGGGGTTGTAGCTCATGGTCAGCCAGACGCCGGTGAGGATCTGGTTGACCAGCACCAGCAGGGCCAGCGAGCCGAAGAAGTACCAGAAGTTGAAGTTCCTGGGCGCGTAATACTTGGTCAGGTGGTCCTGAACCATCTGGGTGGCGGGGAAGCGATCATCGACCCAGCGCATCAGGCCCTTTTCTGCCTTCGCCTTGTTCGGGTTACCCATCAGGCAGTCTCCTCGTCTTCACCGACAATGATGATGTCGTCGGTCTCGAAGCGATACGGCGGCACCTCCAGGTTGCTGGGCGCCGGCACGTTGCGGAATACGCGACCCGCCAGGTCGAAGTAGGAGCCGTGGCAGGGGCAGAAGAAACCGCCCGGCCAGCCACTCATGTCGACCGCATCGGGCTCGGGACGGAAGAGCGGCGAGCAGCCCAGGTGGGTACAGATGCCGATCAGCACGCCGATCTCGGGGCGGATGGAGCGCAGCGGGCCACTGATGTAGGCGGGCTGCTGCTGCACCTGCGAATCGGGATCGGACAGGCGAGAGCCGTCGAAGCTCTCGGTGCGCTCGATCATCTCCGGCGTGCGGTTGATGATCCATACCGGCCGACCGCGCCACTCGACGGTCATGCGCTGCCCCGGCTCAAGCTTGGAGATATCCGCCTGAACCGGCGCACCCGCCGCTCTCGCCCTGGCACTGGGCTGCCAGGAAGCCACAAAGGGGACCGCTACCCCGACGGCACCCACCGCACCCACGACGGTGGTGGCACCTACGAGGAAACGGCGCCGACCCTTGTTTACGCCGTTATCTGCCATTTCAAGGTTTCTCCCATCAGCTTACCCGTTGATCCATCACGGGCGGAAAAGCATCCCGCGACCACGGATACCAAATGCGCACTATAGTAAGAAAATGCGGCTCACCATACAAGGACAACGACCCTTGACGAAGGTGTAACACGCCCGTCAAATCATTGATCCTAAAACAAAAACGCCCGAGTCGTAGACTCGGGCGTGAGCGTCTCTGGCGCGATAATCGGCGCTTAACGCTTGGAGAACTGCGGGCGACGACGCGCCTTGCGCAGACCCACTTTCTTGCGCTCGACCTGACGGGCGTCGCGGGTCACGTAGCCGGCCTCACGCAGCTGGCTGCGGAACTCCTCGTTGTACTCCATCAGGGCACGGGTAATGCCGTGACGGATGGCGCCGGCCTGGGAGGAGCCGCCACCGCCCTTGACGGTCACGAAGACGTCGAACTGGTTCAGGGTATCGGTCAGCTCGAGCGGCTGGCGGACCACCATGCGGCCGGTAACGCGGCCGAAGTACTGGTCCAGCTCAAGGCTGTTGACGGTGATCTTGCCGGTGCCCGGCTTCATGAAGACACGGGCGGTAGAGGTCTTGCGGCGCCCGGTACCGTAATACTGCTGTGTCATGGCGAAGACTCCCTCAGATGTTCAGTTCTTGCGGCTGCTGGGCGGCGTGCGGATGCTCGGCACCGGCATAGACCTTGAGCTTGGAATACATGGCGCGGCCCAGCGGACCCTTGGGCAGCATGCCCTTGACGGCGCCTTCGATGATGCGCTCGGGCGCATGGTCGAGCAGCTTGTCGAAGGTCATGGAGCGCAGGCCACCGGGGTAGCCAGTATGACGGTAGTAGGTCTTGGCCTTGGCCTTGTTGCCGGTGACCTTCACCTTCTCGGCGTTGACGACGACGATGTAATCGCCGGTGTCGACGTGCGGGGTGAATTCCGGCTTGTGCTTGCCACGCAGGCGACGAGCGATTTCGGTGGCCAGGCGGCCGAGCGTCTTGTCCGTGGCGTCGACGACATACCAGTCGCGCTGGACGGTCTGCGGCTTAGCAGTGAACGTCTTCATGGAGCTATCACCAGTTCAAGTGTATTGGGTTCTCAGCCGGCTCTCCGGCATGGAACCATCCCTATTCTTCTTGGTTGCCACCCGCCGGGGCTCGCCGCGCGGCGGACAGAGACGGGGACAACGAGTAGAGCGCGCGAATTCTACACGAGATCACGCCAGGGACGCAATGCTGATCACGGCTTGTGGGGCAGCGCCAGGTACTCGTGGGACTGCATCTCCTGCAGACGCGACAGCGTGCGCTGGAATTCGAACTCGAGGCGGCCATCGGCGTAGAGCCGCTCGGCGGGCACCTCGGCGGACATCAGCAGCTTGACGCCGCGGTCGTAGAACTCGTCGACCATGTTGATGAAGCGTCTCGCCTGGTCATCCGTCGCCCCGCTCATGCGGGTGACGTTGGCGACCAGCACGGTGTGAAACTCGCGAGCCAGCTCGATGTAGTCGTTCTGGCTGCGCGGACCATCGCACAGCTCCCGAAACTCGAACCACACCACGTCGTCGTGGAGACGCCGCGCCCGCAGCACGCGATGGTTGATCTCGATGGGGGCATCCGCCTCGCCCTCATGGCCGGCGATCTCCCGGAAGCTGCGTGCAAGCTCGCTCTCCGCGGCGGCATCCAGCGGCGCATGGAAGATCTCGGCGCGCTCCAGGGCGCGCAGCCGGTAGTCGATGCCCGAGTCGACGTTGACCACCTCGCAGTGACGCTTGAGCAGCTCGATGGCCGGCAGGAAACGCGCTCGCTGCAGGCCGTCCTTGTAGAGGTCGTCGGGCACGATATTGGAGGTCGCCACCAGCACCACGCCATGCTCGAAGAGCGCCTCGAGCAGGTTGGCCAGGATCATCGCGTCGGTGATGTCCTTGACGAAGAACTCGTCGAAGCAGATCACCCGCGCTTCGCTGGCGAACTTGGCGGCGATCAGCTTCAGGGGGTTCTTCTCGCCCTTGTAGTGGGTCAGCTCGTTGTGGACCCGCTGCATGAAGCGGTGGAAGTGGGTGCGCATCTTCTCCGGGAAGGGCAGCGACTCGTAGAATGCGTCCACCAGATAGGTCTTGCCGCGCCCCACCCCGCCCCAGAAATAAAGGCCCGTGACCTCGGGCAGCACCGACTCGGGCGCCGACGCCTGACGGCTGCGCTTGCCGAACAGGCCGGCCATGCGCGAGGCGATCTTCCCCTGGGGAGGCACGGCCCGTGGCCGGCGCCGCGGAGCGGCCATCAGGTCGTCATGCAGACGCTGCAGGTGGGTGACCGCCTGCTCCTGGGCGGGGTCGTACTGGAAGTCGTCCCGCTTCAGGTCGGCGCGATAGCGCTCGGTGGGCGACAGGCGAGCGTCTCGGGACTCGGGCGGGGTCGGCGTGGCACTCATGCGGGGTTCGGACCATCTCGGCTGTAGGTGGTTGCGCATTATACGCATAGAGGCCGAGGCACGCACCGCCATGACCCCGCCAGAGGGGCGCGTTGACCCGCCGCCGCGGCTCGGCCCTATAATGGGCGCCCGGGGCCTCGCCCCAGACGGGCCCGCACCGAGGCGGGCCAATCCACCGCCGCAGGGAGACAGACGTGGACGCAAGCAAGATCAACTGGATTCTGGCCATCGCCTGCCTGCTCGCCGGCATCGGGCTGGGCGCACTGGGCTACCACCTGCTCAACTCCAGCGCCGCCAGCCTGCAGAAGCTGCGCCAGCCCCTGGCCGAGCGCGACCGTGAACTGGCGGCCCTGCGCGATGGCGTGGACGATCACCTGGGGGAGATCTCCCGCCTGGTGAGCGCCCTGCAGCGCGACGGCGAGGCGCTGGCCAGCCGCCTGGCCCAGGACGCCAGCCGCCTGGGCGGCAAGGGCGCCCCGCGCGCCGGCCTGGAGGCCACCCCCGCCAGCGCCCCCGCGGCCGAGGGCAGCGAGGAACCGGCCACTCCCCGGGACTATGCCGATGGCACCGGCGGCACCCTGTCGGAGGATTTCGGCCTCAAGGACGACGAGGACGCCAAGGCGCCTCAGCCGCCCCGCTACTGAGGCCGCCGCGGCACCCTCTCAGAGCTCTCGACAAGGTCTCGGCCTCAAGGACGACGAGGACGCCAAGGCGCCTCAGCCGCCCCGCTACTGAGGCCGCCGCGGCACCCTCTCAGAGCTCTCGACAAGGTCTCGGCCTCAAAGACGATGAGGACGCCAAGGCGCCCCAACCGCCGCCGTACTGAGGCCGCCGCGGCACTGAGGCTGCCGCAGGCTGATGCTACCGCGCCCCGACCCCGTCGGGGCGCGGTCGTTGGGCAGTGCCTCAGGCCGGGTTATCGATATCCACGAAGCGGTGTTCGAGCCCGAACTCGCCGGCCAGCCACTCGCCCAGCGCCTGGACCCCGTAGCGCTCGGTGGCATGGTGCCCTGCCGCCAGGTAGTGGATGCCGAGCTCCCGGGCCAGGTGGGTGGTGCGCTCGGAGATCTCGCCGGAGATGAAGGCGTCGGCACCCGCCTTCCAGGCCGCGGTGATCATGTCCTGGGCGCCCCCCGTGCACCAGGCCACCCGGCGAATTTCGCCCTGGCCCGGCGCCTGTACCAGCAGCGGCTCGCGCTCGAGCCGCTGACCCACGTGGGCGGCCAGGCCGCGGGCATCCAGCCCCGTCGGCGGCGAGCCCAGCCACAGCAGCCCCTCGCCCGTCTCACCGTCGGCGCAGCCCTGCACCCGGAACGGCAGCCGGCGAGCCAGCTCGGCGTTATTGCCCAGACTGACATGGGCATCCAGCGGCAGGTGATAGGCCAGCAGGCTGATGTCGTGGGCCAGCAGGGTGCGGATGCGCCGGCGCTTCATGCCGGTGATCGCCACCGGCTCGTTCTTCCAGAAGAAGCCGTGGTGCACCAGCACCAGGTCCGCTTGCCAGGCCACCGCCTCGTCGAGCAGCGCCTGGCAGGCGGTAACGCCGCTCAGCACCCGGCGCACCGTCTCGCGGCCCTCGACCTGGAGGCCGTTGATCGTGTAGTCCTTGAAGCGTTCCGCCGCCAGTTCCCGGTCACAGGCGGCCACCAGCGCATCGCGATTCATCATGGAGAGCTCCCTACGTCTGCGGGGTGACAATGTTACAATTGCCCCATTGTACCGGCGGGGCCACCCTCCCCGCGACCGCCCGCCACAAGGACGCCGACCCGCATGCCTCGCCTTCTGCGCTCGCTCACGCCCTACCTGCTGCCGATCACCATCGGGGTGCTGCTGGCCGTGGTGCTGCTCAACACCTTCCCGCAGCTGAGCGGACGCCAGGCGGACCCCACACCGCCGCCGCAACCCACGGTCCAGCCGCCCCCGGCGCCATTGAGCGTCTCCCCCCGGGTCGAGGCACCGCAGGAGAGCGAACCGCGCCCCGCCCCGGAGCTGCGCCAGGCCGCCCCGCTCTCCCGCGAGCAGGGGCCGGTAAGCTACGCCGCCGCCGTGGAGAAGGCGGCGCCGGCGGTGGTCAACATCTACTCCTCGCGGGTGGTGGAGCGCGACCAGCACCCGCTGATGTCGGACCCCTTCTTCCGTCAGTTCTTCGGCGACGACGTGCCCGCCCGCCAGCGCATGCTGTCGAGCCTCGGCTCCGGGGTGATCGTCAGCGAGGAGGGCTATGTGCTGACCAACCACCACGTGATCGGCGGGGCCGATCAGATCCAGGTAGCGCTGCGCGACGGCCGCGAGACCCTGGCCGAGGTGATCAGCACCGACCCGGAGAGCGACCTGGCCGTGCTGCGCATCGACCTCGACTCCCTGCCGGTGATCGAGCTGGCCGACTCCACCGAGGTGGCCATCGGCGATGTCTCGCTGGCCATCGGCAACCCCTTCGGTGTGGGCCAGACCGTCACCATGGGCATCATCAGCGCCACCGGACGCAGCCACCTGGGCCTCAACGCCTACGAGGACTTCATCCAGACCGACGCCGCCATCAACCCCGGCAACTCCGGCGGCGCCCTGATCAACGCCGAGGGGGCGCTGGTGGGGATCAATACCGCCATCTTCTCGCGCTCCGGCGGCTCCCAGGGCATCGGCTTCGCCATCCCCGCCAACCTCGCCGCCAACATCCTCGAGGAGCTGGTCACCCAGGGGCGGGTGATTCGCGGCTGGCTCGGCGTCGAGGCCCAGGAGCTCAACCCGGAGCTGGCCGCCTCCTTCGGCCTGCAGGCGCCCCGCGGGGTGGTGATCGCCGGCGTGGTGCCGGACGGCCCCGCCGACCGGGCCGGCCTCCAGCCCGGCGATGTGCTGCTGGCCATCGACAACCGCCCGATCCTCGATGCGCGGGTCACCATGTCCGACATCGCCGCGGTGGCCCCCGGCGAGACGCTGCCGCTCACCGTGGTGCGCGGCGGCGAGACGCTGCAGGTCACCCTGGAGGTGGGCGAGCGCCCGGCACCGGAGCTGCGCCGCCCGGAGTAGCCTGCCGCGCCCCGCACCAACGCAGGAGGCCCCGCCATGGCGGGGCCTCCTGCGTCTCGACCGAACCGTCCGACCGGCTCGGGCTCACTCCTTGATGCGGTACTCGGCGCTGCGCGCGTGGGCGGTCAGCGACTCGCCGCGGGCCAGCACGGAGGCCACCCGGCCGAGTCGGGACGCTCCCTCGGCGGAGCAATGGATGATCGAGGAGCGCTTCTGGAAGTCGTAGACCCCGAGCGGCGAGGAGAAGCGCGCGGTGCCCGAGGTGGGCAGCACGTGGTTGGGGCCGGCGCAGTAGTCGCCGAGCGCCTCCGCGGTATAGCGGCCCATGAAGATGGCCCCGGCGTGGCGAATCTCCGGCAGCCAGCCCTCGGGGTTGGCCACCGAGAGCTCCAGGTGCTCGGGGGCGATGCGGTTGATCAGCGCCACCGCCTCCTCGCGGCTGGCGCACCGGATCAGGGCGCCGCGACGGGAGAGCGACGCGCGCACGATCTCCTCGCGCTCCAGGGTCGGCAGCAGCCGATCGATGGCGGCCGCCACGGCGTCGAGGTGCTCGGCGTCCCAGCTCACCAGGATCGACTGGGCATCCTCGTCGTGCTCCGCCTGGGAGAAGAGGTCCATGGCCAGCCACTCCGGGTCGGTGCCACCGTCGGAGACCACCAGGATCTCCGAGGGGCCGGCGATCATGTCGATCCCCACCTGGCCGAACACCGCGCGCTTGGCCGTGGCCACGTAGATGTTGCCGGGCCCGACGATCTTGTCGACCCGCGGCACTGTCTCGGTGCCGTAGGCCAGCGCCGCCACCGCCTGGGCACCGCCCACGGTGAAGACCCGGTCGACGCCGGCCAGGTGGGCGGCGGCCAGCACCAGCTCGTTGAGCACGCCGTCCGGGGTCGGCACCACCATGATGATCTCGCGCACCCCGGCCACGTGGGCGGGAATGGCGTTCATCAGCACCGAGGAGGGATAGGCCGCCTTGCCCCCCGGCACGTAGATGCCGGCGCGGTCCAGCGGCATCACCTGCTGGCCCAGCACGCTGCCGTCGGCCTCGGTGTAGTGCCAGGACTCGGGCTTCTGACGCTCGTGGTAGACGCGGATGCGCTCGGCGGCCTGGGCCAGCGCCTCGCGCTGCTCGGCGGGCAGGCCGTCATAGGCCTGGCGCAGCCGTTCGGCGGACAGGGTCAGCTCCGCCATGCCGGTCGCCGAGAGGCGATCGAAGCGGTTGCTGGCCTCCACCAGGGCATCGTCACCGCGGGCCTTCACCGCCGCGATGATCTCGTCGACGCGGTGCTGCACCGCGGCGTCGGAGACCCCCTCCCAGGCCAGCAGGGTCGACAGGCGGTCTTCGAAGCTCGCCTCGGCAGTGGCAAGCCGGGCGATGCCGGAGGGGGCGGTTGTCTCGGTCATGGCAGCTTCCGTCATCAATCGGGGAGGACTCTATTGTTCGGGCCCGGAGGCCAGGGAGCAAGGGGGCTTGGGCTATGGCGTCGAGACGCCATGGCTATCATTCCTCCAACCCCGCCGGTTCAGGCCAGGGTTTCCCGGCGCGCGGCCACGGCCTGGCCGAGGCGCTCCAGCAGCGGCTTGATCCGCGCGTGCTTCATGGTCATGGCGGCCTTGTTGACCACCAACCGGGTGGAGACCTGCGCGATCAGCTCGCGGGGCTCCATGCCGTTGGCCCGCAGGGTGTTGCCGGTGTCGACGATGTCGACGATCTCGTCGGCCAGGTTCATCAGCGGGGCCAGCTCCATGGCGCCATAGAGCTTGATCACCTCGGCCTGGATGCCCTGCTCGGCGTACCAGCGGCGCGCCACCCCGACGAACTTGGTGGCCACCCGGCGCCTGGCGCGGGCCGGCTCGGCCCCGACGATCCCGGCGGTCATCAGCTTGCAGCGGGCGATCTCCAGGTCCAGCGGCTCGTAGAGCCCCTCGGCGCCGTGCTCGAGCAGCACATCCTTGCCGGCGACCCCCAGGTCGGCGGCGCCCAGCTGCACATAAGTGGGCACGTCGGTGGCGCGGATCACCACCAGCTTGACGTCGGGCAGGTTGGTGTCGAACAGCAGCTTGCGGCTCCTGCCCAGGTCCTCGGCCGGGGTGATGCCGGCATCGGCCAGCAGCGGCAGGGTCTCGTCGAGTATGCGGCCCTTCGAGAGGGCCAGGATCAGTTGTTTGCTCATGCTCTTGCCTTGGTCGTCCTTAGCCCGGCACGCGACGAATCTGCGCACCCAGCAGCTGCAGCTTCTCCTCGATGCACTCGTAGCCGCGGTCGATATGGTAGATGCGGTCGACCAGGGTCTCGCCCTCGGCCATCATCGCCGCGATCACCAGCGACGCCGAGGCGCGCAGGTCGGTGGCCATCACCGGGGCGCCGGAGAGGCGCTCGACCCCCTCGATCACCGCGGTATTGCCTTCCAGGGCGATCCTGGCGCCCATACGGTTGAGCTCCTGGACGTGCATGAAGCGGTTCTCGAAGATGGTCTCCACCACCCGGGAGGTCCCATCGGCCACCGCATTCATGGCCACGAACTGCGCCTGCATGTCGGTGGGAAAGGCCGGATAGGGGGCGGTGCGGATGTTCACCGGCCGCGGGCGCTTGCCGTGCATGTCCAGGGCGATCCAGTCGTCGCCGGTGGTGATCTCGGCGCCGGCCTCCTCGAGCTTGGCGAGCACCGCCTCGAGGATATCGGCGCGGGTGCGGCGCACCTTGACGCGCCCCCGGGAGAGTGCGGCGGCCACCAGGAAGGTGCCGGTCTCGATGCGGTCGGGCATCACGTCGTGGTAGGCGCCGTGCAGGCGCTCGACGCCCTCGATGACGATGGTGTCGCTGCCGTGGCCGCGGATCCTCGCCCCCATCTTGATCAGGCACTCGGCCAGATCGACCACCTCCGGCTCCCGGGCGGCATTCTCGAGCACCGTGGTGCCGTCGGCCAGGGTGGCGGCCATCAGCAGGTTCTCGGTGCCGGTCACGGTCACGGTATCGAAGAAGATGGTGGCGCCCTTGAGGCGACCATCGACCCGGGCGCGAATGTAGCCGCCCTCGACGCGGATATCGGCGCCCATGGCCTCGAGGCCACGCAGGTGGAGGTCCACCGGGCGCGAGCCGATGGCGCAGCCGCCGGGCAGGGAGACGTCGGCGTGGCCGAAGTGGGCCAGCAGCGGCCCCAGCACCAGGATGGAGGCGCGCATCTTCTTGACCAGCTCATAGGGCGCATCGCAGTGCTTCACCTGGGCGCCGTCGAGCTGAATGGTCATCTTCTCGCCCATCACCGGCTCGACGCCGAGGTGGCCGAGCAGCTCCAGGGTGGTGGTGATGTCCTGCAGGTGCGGCAGGTTGCCGATGGTCACCGGCTCCTCGGCAAGCAGGGTGGCGCACAGGATCGGCAGGGCAGCGTTCTTGGCGCCGCTGGCCCATACCTCGCCGTCGACCGGCCCGTTGCCGGTGATGATCAACTTGTCCATGGGGGCTCGATCTCAGGCACCGGCGTTTTCCGGCGCGCTTTCCCACTGCGCCGGGGTATAGGTCTTGATGCTCACCGCGTGCAGGGCGCCGGAGGCGATCTCGTCGGCCAGCGCCCCGTAGATGAGCTGCTGGCGCTTGACCGGCGACAGGCCCGAGAAGACCTCGCCCACGGCCACCACCTGGAAGTTGCAGCCTTCGCCCTGAATATGGAACTCGCAGCCTTCGATGCGCGCAACGAGCAGCGCCTTGACGTCGCTGGGGTGCATGGTGCGGCACTCCTGTGTCTGAAACGGGAAGGCCACCGGGCGCGGCGCGACCGATGGCACGAAATGGGGATGGCCCATGGTAATGAAAAGCGCGTCGCTTGGCGATCTCGGCAGGCCATCGCCTCAGGCAGCGTCGCTCTCCACCGGGAGCAGGCGCTCCAGTCCGGCGAGATCGGTGAGCCGGCGCAGGGCCGGCGAGAGGCGCACCGCCTGCAGCTTGAGGCCGGCGGCCCGCGCGGCACGGGCCCACTCCAGCAGCACGCTGAGCGCCGCACTGCTGACGTCGGCCACGCCGGTGAGGTCGAAGCTGACCCGGGTGCCGGCGGGCTGGCTGGCGAGCCAGCCGCGTCCCGCTTCGGCCAGGGCCGCGGCGGCCTCGAAGCCCACCCGCCCCTCGACCTTGAGCACGCTGCCGTCGGCCTCCAGGCAGACGTCCGCGCCCTCGAGCAGCCGGGTCATGCGCTGCCGCCCTCCTCGAGCTCCTCGACGGCCAGCTCCGGCGCCCAGCCGTCGATCACCGCGTCATAGTCGCGGCCCTGTTCGCGCATGGCCTGGTCGAACTGGTTGCGGAAGGTGAGCCCCAGGTTGATGCCGTTGACGATCACGTTGACCACCCGCCACTCGTCGCCGGAGAGGCGCAGCGAATAGCTGACCGGGTAGACCTGGCCGCTGGTCGCGACCACCTCCATGTCGACGCTGGCCTGGTCCTCGTGGCGCGGGGGGCGCTGGCTGTTCAGCACCCGCAGCTCGCGATAGTCGAAGGTGACCAGGCCCTTGGTGTAGGTGTCGATCAGGGTCTGGCGGAAGGTATCGGCAAACCGCGCGCGCTGCTGGGGCGTGGCATTCTGGAAGTAGCGCCCCATCACGCTGGCCCCGATGTAGCGGAAGTCGGCGATGTCATCCAGGCTCTCGTCGACCAGCGCCTTGAGCTCGTCGAGGTTGTCGGCGAAGTAGTCGCGACGCCCCTCGATCTCGGCGGTGAGCGTCTCGACGCTTTCACGGATCACCTGCTCGGGGGAGCGCTCGGGGGCGGCGCTGGCCGGCAGGGCGAACAGGGCCAGCACCAGGCCGGCCAGCAGGGCACGCACGGGAAGAAAAAGACGGCTCATGCAGAAACTCTCCTTGAAGGGGGCACAAAGCGGTACCGCTCAGGTCAGTCGCTCATCATGTTGGACAGGAACTGCTGGATGAGTTCTTCCAACACCACGGCCGACTGGGTGTCGCGAATGGTGTCGCCGTCGGAGAGGGTCTCGGGGTCCCCGCCCACACTGAGCCCGATGTACTGCTCGCCGAGCAGCCCCGCGGTGAGGATCGCCGCGGTGGTATCCCGGGAGAGCCTGTCCTCCAGGTCGCCGTTGAGCTCGAGGATCACCCGGGCATCGTACCAGTCGGTGTCGAGCTCAATGGCCGAGACCCTTCCTACGGTGACACCGGCCATGGTGACCCGCGCCCGCGGCTTGAGACCGCCGATATTGGCGAAGTTGGCCTCCAGGCGGAAGGTATCGCCGGGCGCCTGGAAGGTCAGCCCGCTGACCCGCAGGCCGAGGAATATCAGGCCGAGGATGCCGGCGAGCATGAACAGCCCCACCCCCAGCTCCATCATCTTGCTGCGCTTCATCGTTTCTCTCCGAACATCAAGCTTGCGGGGCGTCTCTTCCTGTCGGGAATCCGCTCAGGAGAGGCCACCGAACATCACCGCGGTCAGCACGAAATCGAGGCCGAGGACCGCCAGCGACGAGTAGACCACCGTGCGGGTGGTGGCCCGGGAGATTCCCTCCGAGGTGGGCACCAGGTCGTAGCCCTGGAACACCGCGATCCAGGTCACCACCACCGCGAACACCAGGCTCTTGACCATGCCGTTGCCCACGTCGCCGATGAACTCGACGCTGGACTGCATGTTGCCCCAGTAGGAGCCCTCGAAGACGCCGAGCCACTCCACGCCCACCAGGTAGCCGCCGTAGATCCCCACCACGCTGAAGCCGATGGTGAGCAGCGGCAGGGCCACGAACCCCGCCCACAGCCGCGGGGCCACCACCCGGCGCAGCGGGTCGACGCCGACGCCGATCATCTCCATGCTGGTGAGCTGCTCGGTGGCCTTCATCAGGCCGATCTCGGCGGTCAGCGCCGAGCCGGCGCGGCCGGCGAAGAGCAGCGCGGCCACCACCGGCGCCAGCTCGCGCAGCAGCGACAGCGCCACCATCTGGCCCAGCGCCTGTTCGGCGCCGAAGTCCACCAGGATGGTGTAGCCCTGCAGCGCCAGCACCATGCCGATGAAGAGCCCCGAGACCAGCACGATGGCCAGCGACAGCACCCCCACGAAGTGCATCTGGCGCAGCCACAGGTGCCAGCCCTCCCGGCTGGGCACGCCCACCGCCGACTGGGCCACGAAGATGCCGGCCCGGCCCAGCGACTCGAGAAGCTCGCAGCCGCGCCGGCCGAGGCTGGTGATCCGCCCGATCATCGCCGCCCTCCCGCATTGAGGATATCGGTAAAGAAGTCCACCGCCGGATAGTGGAAAGGCACCGGGCCGTCGGGCTCGCCATGCACAAACTGGCTCACCCGGGGGTCCTGGTCCACGTCGAGCCCCTCGGGGGTGCCGTGGGCCATCACCTGGCCGTCGGCGATCACATAGACGTAGTCGGCGATGGTCAGCGTCTCCTTGATATCGTGGGAGACCACGATGGAGGTGAGCCCCAGCGCCTCGTTGAGGCGCTTGATCAGCTGCACCAGCACGCCCATGGAGATGGGGTCCTGGCCGACGAATGGCTCGTCGTAGAGGATCAGCTCGGGGTCCAGGGCCATCGCTCGGGCCAGCGCCACCCGGCGTGCCATGCCGCCGGAGAGCTCCGCCGGCATCAGGTCGCGGGCGCCGCGCAGCCCCACCGCCTCGAGCTTCATCAGCACCAGGTCGCGAATCATCGCCTGGGGCAGATCGGTGTGAACGCGCAGCGGGAAGGCGACGTTCTCGAACACGCTGAGGTCCGAGAAGAGCGCCCCGCTCTGGAACAGCATGCCCATGCGCCGGCGCATGGCGAACAGCGCCCGGCGCGACTGGCGATGCACGTCTTCGCCGTCGATCAGCACGCGGCCGGCATCGGGGACCAGCTGGCCGCCGATCAGCTTGAGCAGCGTGGTCTTGCCGGTGCCGCTGGGACCCATGATGGCGGTAATCCTGCCCCGCGGGATGACGAGATCGACGCCGCGGAAGATCTCCTTGTCACCCCGCGAGAAATGCAGACCCTCCACCACCACGAAGGGAGTGTCACTCATCGGCTCGTCAACTCTTCCGGAACCCTGGGGATAATTATCGAACATCGTATCCTAACTCCCCGGGCCTGCGCCAGCGACACGCTCTTCTCCCCTCCCCCGACGCCTTGCACTCCCCGAGGCCAGCGCGTTTAATGCGCCCTTCCCGCTTCTCCGCCAAGGACACCGCATGCTGGTACCGCTGATCGTCGTGCTGCTGGGCCTCGCCGCCCTGCTGTGGAGCGCCGACCGCTTCGTGGGGGCGGCGGCGGCCACCGCCCACCGGGCCGGCATGAGCACCCTGCTGGTGGGCATGACGGTGGTGGCGCTGGGCACCTCGGCGCCGGAGATGGTGGTCTCGGTGGTGGCCAGCCTGGACGGCATCCCCGACCTGGCCACGGGCAACGCCCTGGGCTCCAACATCGCCAACATCGGCCTGGTGCTGGGGATCACCGCCCTGATCGTGCCGATCCCGGTGCGTTTCTCTCTGGTGCGCCGCGAGCTGCCGCTGCTGCTGGGTGCCACGGGCCTGGCCGGCTACGCCCTGGCCAATGGCATCCTCGGCCGCTTCGACGCTCTCTTCCTGCTACTGCTGCTGGTCTTCAGCCTGTGGTGGCTGTTCCGCGCCGACACCCCGGACGCCCCCCACCCCGACGCCGGCGAGATCCCCGACATGGCCCTGCCCCGGGCGCTGGCCTGGCTGGCGGCGACCCTGCTGGTGCTGGCCGCGGGCTCCCGCGCCGTGGTGTGGGGGGCCAGCGAGCTGGCTCTCGGCTTGGGGGTGAGCGAGCTGGCCATCGGACTGACCGTGGTGGCCATCGGCACCAGCCTGCCGGAGCTCGCCGCCTGCGTGGCCAGCGCCCTCAAGCGTCACCACGACATCGCCATCGGCAACGTGATCGGCTCCAACCTCTTCAACCTGCTCCTCGTGCTGCCGATTCCCGGCCTGCTGGCCCCCGGCCCCAGCGATCCCGCCGCCGCGGGCCGCGACTACCCGGTGATGCTGGCGCTGACCCTGGCGCTCGGCATGCTGCTGCTGTGGCAGCGCCGCGGTCGGGTCGGTCGCCTCCCCGGGGCCCTGCTGGCGGCCACCTACCTGGGCTACCTGGCCTGGGTCGGCGTGGCCAGCCTCGGCGCTGCCCCTTGAGTGAACCCGCGCAACAGGCAACAATCACCGCCATGACCCAACAGACTCCCCAGGCTCCGCACGCCTCGTCGCTGCGCGACAGCGCCCGGCGCACCCTGCGCCTCGAGCAGCAGGCCATCGGCGCGCTCATCGCCCGCCTCGACGCCGACTTCGACCGCGCCTGCCAGCTGATTCTCGCCTGCCGCGGCCGGGTGGTGGTCACCGGCATGGGCAAGTCCGGCCATATCGCCGGCAAGATCGCCGCTACCCTGGCCAGTACCGGCACCCCGGCCTTCTTCGTGCACCCCGGCGAGGCCAGCCACGGGGACCTCGGCATGATCACCCCGGGGGACGTGGTGCTGGCGCTCTCCAACTCCGGCGAGACCGCCGAGGTGACCGCCCTGCTGCCGCTGCTCAAGCGCATGGGCGTGCCCCTGGTCAGCATGACCGGCCGCCCCGCCTCGACCCTGGCCCGCCACGCCGAGGCCCACCTCGACGCCGGCGTGGAACGCGAGGCCTGCCCGCTGGACCTGGCGCCCACCGCCTCCACCACCGCCGCCCTGGCGCTGGGCGATGCCCTGGCGGTGGCGCTGCTGGAGTCTCGCGGCTTCACCGCGGAGGAGTTCGCCCTCTCCCACCCCGGCGGCAGCCTCGGCAAGCGGCTGCTGCTGCGCGTGGCCGACCTGATGCACGACGGTCCCCGGTTGCCCATCGTGCCGCTGGGCAGCCCGCTACGCGACGCCCTGCTGGAGATCACCCGCCAGGGGCTCGGCTTCACCTGCGTGGTGGACGAGCAGGGCCGGCTGGCCGGGGTCTACACCGACGGCGACCTGCGCCGCACCCTGGACCAGCACAGCGACCTCTCCGGCCTGACCGTCGACACGGTGATGACTCGACCCGGCAAGCGAGTGGCACCGGAGATGCTGGCCGCCGAAGCGGTGAAGCTGATGGAGGACCACCGCATCTCCGCCCTGGCGGTGGTCGACGACGACGACCGGCCGGTCGGCGCCCTGCACATGCACGACCTGCTCGCCAGCGGCGTGATCTGACCCTCACCCCCCGAACCGGAGCTCCCATGCCCCACACCCTCCCGCTGCAAGACCCCCGCCTGGTGGACCGCCTGCGCCGCATCCGCCTGCTGGCCCTGGACGTCGATGGCGTGCTCACCGACGGCCAGCTCTACTTCCAGGCCGACGGCATCGAGATCAAGGCGTTCAATGTGCAGGATGGCCACGGCCTCAAGCTGCTCAAGCGTGCCGGCATCGAGGTGGCGCTGATCACCGGCCGCGACTCCCCGACGGTGAGCCGCCGCGCTGCGGCGCTGGGCATCCCGCACGTCTTCCAGGGGGTGGAGAAGAAGCTGCCGGTGCTGCGCGACCTCTGCGCCCGCCTAGGCCTCGAATTCGACCAGGTCGCCTACTGCGGCGACGACATGCCAGACGTGGGCGCCATTCGCCGCGCCGGCGTGGGCATCAGCGTGCCGAACGCCCCGGAGTACATCCAGAAGCACGCCGACTGGGTCACCGTGAAGGGCGGCGGCCAGGGCGCCGCCCGCGAGATCGCCGACACCCTGCTCAAGGCCCAGGGCCACTGGGACGCCGTGATCGACACCTACCTGCACGGGGCCGGCTGAGCCCATGGCCCTGCCGCGGCCGTCGTTTCGGGTCTGGCTCTTCCTGCTGCTGGTGGCGCTGGGTGGCATGCTGGTGCTGCTCGACTCGCGCAGCGTCAGGGAGCCCGGCGCGGTCCCCCGGGACGAAGCCGGCGAGCCGGACTTCTACCTGGAGGGGGCACGACTGACCCGCTTCGACGGCGAGGGGCGCGCCCATCAGCGCATCGAGACGCCACGCCTGGTGCACACGCCCCACGACGACGTCACCCGCCTCGAGACTCCCGACGCCCGACTCTACGACAACGCCGGCCGGATATGGCTGGCCGAGGCCGACAGCGGCGTGCTGGGTCCCGGCGGCAACCCGCTCACCCTCTCCGGCAGCGCCAGGCTCCACGCCCCCGAGGAGCGCTGGCAGCTCGACACCGAGGTGCTCCACTACGACGCCGAGAGCGGTCACGCCTGGAGCGACACCCCGGCCCTGCTCCAGCAGCCCCCCCAGCGCATGAGCGGCGAGCGCTTCGACGCCTGGCTCCATGACAACCGCGCCCGACTGACCGACAATGTGCGCGGCCACCATCCGCCCGAGACCCGAGAGGACCCCCAGCCATGAAGCGAACCTCCGCCCTGCTGCTCTGCCTGCTGCTGCCGCTGGTCGCCGCGCCGACCCTGGCCCAGGGCCGCGATGCCGAGGCCCCCATCGAGGTGGAGGCCGACCGGCTCGATCTGGACGACCGCGCCGGCACCGCGGTCTATACCGGCGAGGTGGATATCCGCCAGGGCAGCATGCGCCTGACCGGCGATCGGGTGGAGATCCAGCGCAACGCCCAGGGCCAGCTCTCCCGCGCCATCGCCACCGGCGAGCGCGCCTATCTGGAGCAGCAGCCCGACCCCTCAGAGCCCATGGTGCGCGGGTGGGGCCGCACCATCATCTACCACGTGGCCGAGCGGCGTATGGAGCTGATCGACCGCGCCGAGCTGCACCAGGGCGGCGATACCTTCGACGGCGGCTATCTGGAGTACTTCCTCGACCGCCGCGTGGTCCAGGCCCGCAGCGAGGGCGAGGGTGTCGAAGGACGCCAGCGCATCCGCATGACCCTACAGCCCGAGCAGTAAGGCCGCCCATGAAGACCCTCCATGCCCGCCACCTGGCCAAGAGCTACAAGCGTCGCCGCGTTGTCCAGGACATCAGCCTGGCCATCCGCCAGGGCAGCATCGTCGGCCTGCTCGGCCCCAACGGCGCCGGCAAGACCACCTCCTTCTACATGATCGTGGGGCTGGTGCGCGCCGACGCCGGCGAGGTGGCCATCGACGGCCTGGACCTGTCCCGGGCCGCCATGCACCAGCGCGCCCGCGCCCGGGCCGGCATCGGCTACCTGCCCCAGGAGGCGTCGATCTTCCGCAAGCTGTCGGTGGCCGACAACATCATGGCGATCCTCGAGACCCGCAAGGATCTCGACCGTGAGGGGCGCCGCGCCCGCCTCGAGCAGCTGCTCGAGGAGTTTCACGTGACCCATATCCGCGACAACCTCGGCATGAGCCTCTCCGGCGGCGAGCGACGGCGTGTGGAGATCGCCCGGGCCCTGGCCACGGAGCCCGCCTTCATCCTGCTCGACGAGCCCTTCGCCGGCGTCGACCCCATTTCGGTGGGCGAGATCAAGGGGGTCATCCGCCAGCTCAAGGCCCGCGGCATCGGCGTGCTGATCACCGACCACAACGTGCGCGAGACTCTGGATATCTGCGACACCGCCTACATCGTCGGTGACGGCAAGATCATCGCCGAGGGCAACGCCGAGGCGATCCTCGCCAACCAGCGGGTGCGCGAGGTCTACCTGGGCGAGGACTTCCGGCTCTGACCACAATCCCCTGATATGCCTGTCGTTATTAGATGACGGCATACCGATTGCGGGTGGCACAGAAGTTGCTTAACAAGCGCTTGCATGCCCGCGTCGCCCGCGCTAGGGTGAGGCCTTCCGGCCACTTCCCGGCACAAGAGGGCAGACGATCACGATGGCCATGAAAGCCTCCCTTCAGCTCCGCGTCGGCACGCAGCTGACCATGACGCCCCAGTTGCAGCAGGCGATTGCCCTGCTGCAGCTCTCCACCCTCGACCTGCGCCAGGAGATCCAGCAGGCCCTGGAGTCAAATCCCATGCTGGAGCTCGACGAGGGCTTCGGCGAGCAGGCGGTGAGCGAGGCCCCCGAGGACGACTGGGCCAGCGAGATTCCCGACGAGCTCAGCACCGACAGCGACTGGTCGGACACCTACCAGGACCTGGGGGCGCCGGCCGGCGGCGAGGGCCCCGATTTCGAGCGCGAGGCGAGCGCACAGAGCCTGCAGGGCCACCTGGCCTGGCAGCTGGCGATGACCGACCTCGACCCCCGCGAGCAGCAGATCGCCGAGAGCCTGATCGATGCCGTGGACAGCGCGGGCTACCTGGCGCAATCCCTCTACGAGATCCGCGACGGCCTCAAGTCCCAGGGGCTCGGCGGGCTGCGCAGCGCCGAGGTGGAGCAGGTGCTGCTGCGCCTGCAGCAGTTCGAGCCCACCGGCGTCTTCGCCCGGGACCTGCGCGAGTGCCTGATGCTGCAGCTCGCCGCCCTGCCCGACGACACCCCGCTGCTGCCCCAGGCGCGCCGCCTGGTGCGCCAGTTCCTCGAGGCCCTGGCCGGCGACGACCGTCGCCTGCTCAAGCGCCGCCTCGGCCTCGACGACGACGCCCTGGAAACGGCCATCGCCCTGGTCCGCTCCCTGGACCCGCGCCCCGGAAGCGCTTACTCCAGCCTCGAGAACGACTACGTGATCCCCGACCTGGTGGCACGCCAGGACAGCCGCGGCTGGCACGTGGAGCTCAACCAGGAGGCGCTGCCCCGTCTGCGCATCCAGCCCGACTACGCGGCGCTGATCCGCCGCGCCGACAAGAGCCAGGACAACCAGTTCCTCAAGGACCACCTGCAGGAGGCGCGCTGGCTGATGAAGAGCCTCTCCAGCCGCAATGACACCCTGCTGCGGGTGGGCCGCGAGATCATGGCCCGCCAGCTCGACTTCCTGGAGCAGGGCGAGGAGGCGATGAAGCCGCTGATCCTGGCCGACATCGCCCAGGCCGTGGAGATGCACGAATCGACCATCTCCCGGGTCACCACCCAGAAATACATCCACACTCCCCGGGGGGTGTTCGAGCTGAAGTTCTTCTTCTCCAGCCAGGTGGGCGGCAACGGCGAGGGCGACGCCCACTCCAGCACCGCCATCCGCGCACGGATCCGCAAGCTGATCCAGGAGGAGCCGCCGCGCAAGCCGCTCTCCGACAGCAAGCTGGTGACCCTGCTCGAGGAGGCCGGCATCCAGGTGGCCCGCCGCACGGTCGCCAAGTACCGCGAAGCCATGGGCATCCCCTCCTCCAGCGAGCGCAAGCGGCTGCGTTGACCCCATCTCCCAGCATGCCTCGGGGCGGCGGCCGCGTCCCGTGCCGGCCGCCGCCGGGAGACGCTTCGATGACCTGCATCAGGCCCGCCACGGCGGCGTCAGGCCGGGGGGTATGCAAGGCAGGAAAAAGGGTTACAATCGACCCACAACCAACGAGCAAGGAGCGTGTCATGCAAGTCAATATCACCGGCCATCATGTGGAACTGACCGATGCCCTGCGTGGCTATGTGGACGAGAAGCTGGCTCGCGTGGAGCGCCACTACGACAACATCACCAACGTGCAGGTGACCCTGTCCGTGGAGAAGGAGCGCCAGCACGCCGCCTGCACCCTGCATGCCGCCGGCGCCGACCTGCATGCCGAAGCCCAGGACGGCGACATGTACGCCGCCATCGACGCCCTGGCCGACAAGCTGGACCGCCAGCTGGTCAAGCACAAGGAGAAGGCCCAGGCCCGCGCCCAGGGCGCCGGCGCTCGCTGAGCCCATCATGTCACTGGAAGCCATCCTGCCCCCGGAGCGCACCCTGTTCGGCGTGCCCGGGGGCAGCAAGAAACGGGTGCTGGAGTTCTTCAGCACCTTCATCGCCCAGAATACGCCAAGCCTCGACAGCCAGGAGGTATTCAGCCGGCTGATCGGGCGCGAACGCCTGGGCAGCACCGGCATCGGCAACGGGGTGGCCATCCCCCACGCCAGAAGCCCCCACTGCAAGGCCCCCATCGCCGGCTTCCTGAAGCTGGCCGAGCCGGTGGACTTCGACGCCATCGACGGCGAACCCGTCGACCTGGTGTTCGTGCTGCTGGTCCCCGAGGAGGCCGATGACGCCCACCTCGCCCTGCTGGCCCAGGTGGGCGGGGTGATGAACGACGCCGACACCCGCAGCGGGCTGCGCCGCAGCGAAAGCCAGCGCGAGCTCCACGAAAGGCTCATCGAGGCGATTCGACGGCAGGGATAGCGCCCACGGGCACCCGGCCAGATTGACGACCAGGAGATCCCCCATGCAGCTCGTGATCATCAGCGGCCGCTCCGGCTCGGGCAAGTCGATCGCGCTGCAGGCCCTGGAGGATCTCGGCTACTACGCCATCGACAACCTCCCGGCCATGCTGCTCGGCTCGCTGGTCGATGAGCTGGGTAGTTCGGAGTCGCCACGCTCCTCCATCGCCGTCAGCATCGACGCCCGCAACCTGCCGCAGGCCCTGCAGAGCTTTCCCGCCCAGCTGCAGGCGCTCCAGGCCCGTGGCATCGCCTGCCAGGTGATCTACCTCACCGCCGATGCGCGCATCCTGCTCGAGCGCTACTCCGCCACCCGACGCCGCCATCCGCTGACGCGGGACAGCCAGATGACCCTGGCCGAGGCGATCGATTCCGAGGAGCTGGCGCTCTCCGAGATCCGCGACCTGGCCGACCTGGTCATCGATACCTCACGGCTATCGGTCCACGAACTGAGGCGCCGTATCGCCGACCAGGTGGCACTCCACCAGCCCGACCAGCTCACCCTCACATTCGAGTCCTTCGGCTTCAAGCGCGGCGTGCCGCTGGACGCCGACCTGGTGTTCGATGCGCGCTGCCTGCCCAACCCCTACTGGGACCCGCAGCTGCGCGCCAGCACCGGCCGCGACGCGCCGGTCATCGAGTTCCTCGAGACCTACCCCCTGGTGGAGGCGATGCGCGCCGATATCCAGGCCTGGGTGGAGCGGTGGCTGCCCGCCTACCTGGCCAGCCACCGCAGCTACCTCACGGTGGCCATCGGCTGCACCGGCGGCCAGCACCGCTCGGTCTACCTGGCGGAGCGCCTGGCCGCGAGCCTGGCCGCCTCCCACCCCCTGGTCCGGCTCCGCCATCGCGAGCTGGGCATCCATGACACCCTGCTCCCGTTGCCGGACCCGGCGACCGACGTCACACCTCATCAAGGAAGTTGAGCGTGCCGCAACGCAAGCTGACCCTGAGCAACAAGCGCGGCCTGCATGCGCGCGCCGCCACCAAGCTGGTGCAGTGCTGCCAGCCCTTCGCCGCCTCCATCAGCGTGGCCAACGGGCCCATGCGCGGCGACGCCGCCAACATCATGTCGCTGCTGATGCTGGCTGCACCCTGCGGCACCGAGCTCACGGTGAGCGCCGAGGGCGAGGATGCCGAGGCGGCCCTCGAGGCCATAGAAGCGCTGTTCGAGGCCCGCTTCCACGAAGATGAGTAACGGAATGGCTGCGCTCGGCCAAGCGGCGTTGAAGCCCTCCTCACAATGCTCATTTAGGTTCCCTAAACTCCGCTTGCTCGTCGGGCTTCGCCTTGCCTGACCTTCGCTCGCTCATCCCTCTCCGTCGCAGACTGGGTCTCCCGGGTTAACCCGGGGGGTCAACTACCCGCCACGGTCATCTCGTCGATCAGCCAGCTGCCGGTATGGATGCTGCCGCGGGTGTCGGTATCGCTGCCGATGCCGGCCAGGCCCCTGAACATCGCCTCCAGATTGCCGGCGATGGTGAACTCCTCCACCGGGTGCCGGATCTGGCCATTCTCCACCCAGAAGCCTGCCGCGCCGCGGGAGTAGCCCCCGGTCACGGCGTTCACCCCCTGCCCCATCAGCTCGGTCACCAGCACCCCGCGCCCCATGCGGGCGAGCAGCTCGTCCCGACTGGCCAGCGGCGCGTCGAGGCGCAGGTTGCGGGCGCCGCCGGCGTTGCCGGTGGTCTGCATGCCGAGGCGCCGGGCGCTGTAGGCGGAGAGCATGTAGCTGGCCAGGCGGCCATTCTCGATGAAGACGTTGTCCCGGGTCTGGACGCCGTCACCGTCGAAGGGGGAGCTCGCCATGGCCCCCACCTCCATGGGACGCTCCTGGAGGCTGAACCACTCCGGGAAGAGCCCATCGCCGAGGCGGTCGCAGAGGAAGGAGGCCTGGCGATAGAGGGCGCCGCCGGCAATGGCCCCCATCAGCGAACCGACCAGCCCCGAGGCCAGGGTCGGGTCGAAGAGCACCGGCATCCGCCCGGTGGCCGGCCGCCGGGCACCCAGGCGGCGCAGGGTGCGCTCGGCGGCGCTCTCACCGACCTTCTCGGGGGCCAGCAGGTCCCGGGGGTTGCGCGCCGAGGTGTAGTCGTAGTCCCGCTGCATGCCGCTGTCGTCGCCGGCGATCAGCATGCAGGAGAGCGAGTGGCGGCTGCCGCGCTGGGTGCCCAGGAAGCCGTGGCTGTTGGCATAGACCCGCACCCCCTCGCCGCTGGAGAGGGAGGCGCCGTCGGAGCTCCTGATACCGGGGCGGCGGCGGCCGGCGGATTCGCAGGCCAGCGCCAGCTCGATGGCCTCCTCGGTGGAGAGGGGCCAGGGGTGGTGGACGTCGAGGTCGGGCAGCTCGGTGGCCATCAGCTCGGCGTCGGCGAGCCCCGCGGCCGGGTCCTCCCCGGTGTGGCGAGCGATGGCCAGGGCCTTCTCCACCACCGCACGGATCGACGCCTCCCCGGCGTCGGTGGAGGAGGCACTGCCCTTGCGCTTGCCCACGTAGACCGTCACCGCGATGCCCTGATCGCGGGAGAGCTCCACCGTCTCCACCTCGCCCTCACGCACGCTTACGCCGACGCCCTGGTCGACGCTGGCGCCCACCTCGCAGGCGTCGGCGCCGAGCCGACGGGCCAGCTCCAGGGCCATCTGGGCGCGGGTCTCCAGCAGGGCCTGCTGGGCGGCGGCATCGAATGCCTGTGTCATGGGTCTCTCCTCGTCTGCCGGCCCTGCGGGCCAACTCTTCGTGATGTTGCGCTCAAGCCCGCCGCCGCGGGCTGGTATACTGTGGCTATTCTCAAGCCCAACCATGGATGCGGCATGTCCCAGGATTCCCCCCTCGAACTGCTCGACCAGCTGATCCAGCAGCAGCCCGACGAAGACGAACGCCCCAGCAAGTCCCAGCTCAAGCGGGAGATGCATGCCCTGCAGGCGCTGGGCGAGGCGATCATCGCCATGACCCCCGCCGAGCGCGCCCGCTTCCCCCTCTCCGACGACATGCTGGCCGCCGTGGAGGAGACCTCGCGCGTGCGCTCCCACGAGGGGCGCCGGCGCCACATGCAGTACGTGGGCAAGGTCATGCGCCGCGAGAACCTCGAGGCGATCAAGGCCGTCTACGACGAGATCGAGCAGGAGAAACTGCGCCGCGACCACGCCTTCCATCGCCTGGAGGCCTGGCGGGACCGCCTGCTCGACGAGGGCGACAGCGCCGTCGAGGCCTTCATCACCGACTTCCCCGAGGTCGATCGCCAGGCGCTGCGTCAGCTGATCCGCAACGCCCAGCGCGAGCGCGAGAGGGGCAAGCCCCCCGCCAGCGCCCGCAAGCTCTTCAAGCTGATCCGCGATACCGCGGGGATGTGACTCAGGACGCCGTGCCGCCCACCGTCAGCTCGTCCAGCTTCAGGGTGGGCTGGCCCACTCCGACGGGTACGCCCTGGCCCTCCTTGCCGCACACGCCGATGCCGGTATCCAGCTCCATGTCGTGGCCGATCATCGAGACCCGCCCCATGGCTTCGGGGCCGTTGCCGATCAGGGTCGCACCCTTCACCGGCGCGGTGATCCTGCCGTCTTCCACCAGGTAGGCTTCGCTTGCCGAGAAGACGAACTTGCCCGAGGTGATGTCCACCTGGCCGCCGCCGAAGCTCACCGCATAGAGGCCCCGCTTGACGCTCTTCAGGATATCCGCGGGATCGTCCTGGCCGGCCAGCATGACGGTGTTGGTCATGCGCGGCATCGGCAGGTGGGCGAAGGACTCCCGCCGGGCGTTGCCGGTGGGCGCCATGCCCATCAGCCGGGCGTTGAGCTTGTCCTGCATGTAGCCGGTGAGGATGCCGTCCTCGATCAGCGTCGTGCACTGGCCCGGGGTGCCCTCGTCGTCGATGGTCATGGAGCCGCGGCGGTCGACCAGGGTGGCGTCGTCGACCACGGTCACGCCCCGGGCCGCGACCCGCTGGCCCATCCGCCCGGCGAAGGCGGAGCTGCCCTTGCGGTTGAAGTCGCCCTCCAGGCCGTGGCCCACCGCCTCATGGAGCAGGATGCCGGGCCAGCCCGGCCCCAGCACCACCGGCAGCTGGCCGGCCGGGGCATCGATGGCCTCCAGGTTGACCAGCGCCTGGCGAACCGCCTCCCGGGCGAAGCGCTCGGCCACCCCCTCGTCGCGCAGCCGCGGCCATGGGGGGTAGCGGCCGCCGCCCCCGGCACTACCGCGCTCGCGGCGGCCGTTGCGCACCACGATCACGCTGACGTTGAGGCGCACCAGGGGGCGGATGTCCGCCGCCAGGGTGCCATCGCTGGCACGCACCAGCACCACCTCATGGACGCCGGTGAGGGACGCGCTGACCTGGCTCACCGCCGGGTCCGCGGCCCGCGCCACCCGGTCCGCCTCCTTGAGCAGGGCGATCTTCTCCTCGGCGGAGAGGCCGGTGAGGGGGTCGACGCCGCCGTAGCGGGCGTCGCTCTGCACCACCACCCTCGGCGCCAGCGCCAGGCGCGAGCCGCTGCGCACGATGCCGGAGGCGGTGCGGCCGGTCTCGGCCAGGGCGTCGGCGGTGATCTGGTTGGAGTAGGCGAAACCGGTCTTCTCGCCGGAGAGGGAGCGCACGCCGACGCCGCCGTCGATGTTGTAGCTCGCCTCCTTCACCTCACCGTCCTCGAGCACCCAGCCCTCGTGCCAGCTGCGCTGGAAGTAGAGGTCGGCGTAGTCGATCCCCGGCCCCAGGGCATGGCCGAGGCCGAGGTCCAGGTCATCGAGGGTCAGTCCCCCTGGGGTGAGCAGGAAGGCTTCGGCTTCGTCGAGCAGGGAACGTCGGGTAGCAGTCATTCGGCACTTTCCACTGAGATCTGCGGCGCGGTCCAGGGACCCCGCACGCGATAATGAATTCGGGTCACGCGGTCGAGGGCGTCACCGAACAGGCGGTCGGCGATGAACAGGGCCCCCCCCACCACCGGCGCCCCGGCCAGCACCGCGGCCAGCGGCAGGTTGCGGCTGATGGGTACCGTGACCCCCAGACGCTGATCCAGCTCCCGCCGCGCCAGGTCGACGCGCCCCTCGAGGGTAAAGCGGGTGGCCGGGCCGTCGACCGTCACCGGGCCCCGGGTCTCCAGTATGCCACCATACAGGGTCGCCGCTCCGCTGACACGGTCGAAGGCGGTGCCCTGCCCGGTCACGTCGGAGAAGTCCAGGCGCAGCCGGCGGACCAGGTTGTCGACGTTGAGCAGCCCGACCAGGCGAGCGGAGGTCGAGGCGACGTTGACGAAGCGCCCGTCGCGCAGCTCCACCTCGACGCTGCCCCGGGAGCGCTCCAGGGCGAACTGCCAGGGCGCCCCTGGCCAGGCCAGCTGGCTCTGCACGCGGGTCTCGCCGCTGCGGATCACCGCATCCTGACCCAGCCGCTCCATGGCCGTGCCCAGGTCGCGGCCGTCCAGATCGAGCCGCGCCCGGGTCAGGGTGTCGGCGGCCCCGGCGGCCTCCCAGACCAGCTCGCCCCGGGCGCTGATCTGCCCCAGGGTCAGGCCCAGCGGGGCGACGGTGAGGCGCTCCGGAGTAGCCTGCCAGCGCGCCGTGAAGGGGCCCAGCCGCTGACCGCCGCGCTCGATGTCGGCGATGCGCAGGCGGCCATCGGGCAGTTCCCCCACCCAGTCGGGGAAAGGCGCGGGCTCGGGCGGGGTGGCGATCTCGTCGAACAGCGACCCCATGGCCTCGGGCTCCGGGGTCAGGCCATCCAGGGAGAGGCGCATCAGGCTGATGTCCAGGGGCTGGGGAAGGTTCGGGCGGTAGTCGAACTGACCCGCCAGCAGGCTGCCCTCCAGCGCCACGCGCCAGCCGCCTCCCGCCTGGGGCCGTCCCTCCGCCGCCAGCGAACCGATGCAGCGGCCGTCGCTCTCCAGGCAGTCGGTGGCCAGGCGCAGCTCGCGCAGGGCCGTCGCTCCCCCGCCACCGGCCAGGCCGCCGAGCCCGCCCAGCGCCTCGGCCCAGCGCGCCGGGGCGAGGCGCGGCTGGTAGGCGTCGACTCGCCACCCCTCCCCCTCGGGCCAGCCCGCGGTCGGTGCCCGCCCCACCCAGACCTGGCCCTGGCCGGGACCGTCACCGGGCAGGGCCCGCCAACGCAGCGAGATCTCGTCACCCAGGCGACCCTCGAGGCGCCCCTCGGTCAGGTCCATGTCGAGCCGCCGCGGGCGCCGCTCGGCGGCGCTCTTGCCCAGCGGGGCGGGCAGCGAGATGCCGAGCCCCTCCAGGCCGCTGTCGAGGCCGAGGTGGACACGGTTCTCGCCGATGGCCAGCCGTCCCTGCCAGGCGAAACGCCCACTCGCCAGGTCGGCACTGTCCGCCAGCCCCCCCCAGCGCGCCAGGGCCGCGGCCTCGGCGCTGCCGGAGAGACCCAGGCCGCCGCCCAGGGTATCGACATCGGCGCGCACCGGACCGCCCAGCAGCCGTCCCTCGATGCGCCCCTCAAGGCCCCCCTCCTCGCCCCGCTGACGCCAGCTCAGGGGACCCGAGAGATCACTGAACGTAAGCTCGAGCGGACGGAATTCCAGCCGCGGGAAGGTGACCTCGGTCTCGATATCGAGCTCGAGCCCGCTCGGCTCGTCGGGCTGCCCCAGCGGCAGCGCCAGGCGCAGGCGGCCCTCCGCCTCCCCCTCGGCCTGCCAGTCGTCGACGGCCTCGATGCCCTCCACCGGCATGGCCAGCAGGTAGCGACGCAGCGCCTGCGCCGAGGCGGCAAGCTCGCCCTCCACCTCGAGGCGCTCGTCGATCAGGCGCACCCGGCCGTTGCGGGCCGCTACCCCCAGGCTCTCGGCCCGTTCGAGGCTCGCCTCCAGGGTGGTGTCCTGCAGAGAGAGCCGCCCCTCGACGTCGGTGAGGGGCGGCCAGGCCGGATCGAAGGCCAGCCGCCCCTGCTCGATGGCGAGCTCCAGCCCGAAGCTGGGGTCGATGCGCTCGGCACCGCCGGCCAGGGGGACATGCAGGCGCAGCGAGCCCTCGGGCACCCGGCCGGCCACGCCGTCCAGCCAGGTCCGCAGCTCTTCCCCGAGGATGCCCACCGGCAGCCACTCCGACAGCGGCGTCTCCACGGCGTCCACCTCCCGGAACCCCAGCGAGAGGCCAAAGCCGCCCCGCTGCCCGCCGCCCACGGCGAGGCCGAAGCCGCCCTCCACCTCGGCACCGTTCCAGCCCACCCGCAGTTCGCGGCCGCTGACCAGGCTGCGCGGGCCGTCATAGGTCCACAGCACCTCGCCGGCGGCATGCTCCAGCGCCATCGGTCCCTGGAACAGCGCGGGGAAGTGCAGGCTGGCCCCCGGCCCGCCCGCGAAGCGCACCCGGCCGGTCAGGTCGCGGGCCTCGACCCACATGTCCAGGGGGCCACCGCCGGGGGCCTGCTCCCAGGGCGAGACCTCCACCCCGCTCAGCGCGGCGCGGGCCAACCACTGGCCCTCCCGATGGCCGAGGCGGAAGCCGTTGACCTGTCCGCGGGGGTCCAGGGTGTCCACCACCCGGGCCAGGGCCTCCGGCAGCGGCACCCGGTGACGCCAGGCGGCCAGCGACCCCAGGTCGAAGCCGCTGGTGTCCAGCCACCAGCCGTCGCCATCGCCGGCGAGCTGCCAGCGGTGCGGCAGCGCCGGCCCCCAGGGCGCCTCGAGGTCGTCGGGTTCCGCCGCCTCGGGGCTCACCGCATCGCCCTCGAACCAGGCCTCCCAGCCGCCGTCGCGGCGCAGCCACTGACCACGCCCCTCCACCTCGGTCAGCTCGATGGCGTGGCGTTCGCCGTTGCCATCGGCGTGGCTCACCGCCAAGCGGGCAATGCCCAGGTCCAGCCGCGCATCGGCCAGCTCCCCGCGGTGCCAGCGGCCCCACAGCCGCGCCCGGCCGCTGGACTCGTCGAGGCGCAGCGGCTCGTTGCGGCCCAGCACCTCCACCAGGCTGATCAGGCTGTCGAGCCGCATGTCAGCCTGCAGGGCGGCGCTGAAGTCGCGAAAGCCCGAGGGGCCGGGCAGCACCTCCAGGGCGGCCTGCATGGCGGCCTCGGGGTCCCCCTCGAGACGCACCTCGCCCTCGAGGTGAGCGCGTCGGTCATCGCCGGTCATCAGCAGCCGCGGCGCCTCGAGCACCACGCGCCGTTCGCGTCCATGCAGCACCAGGCGCAGGTCCTCGACCCAGGCGCGCTGGCGCAGCAGCACCCCGACCCAGAAGTCGAGGCGCTCCAGGTCGAGCTCGCCGCGGGGCTGGAGTTCGGGGGGCAGTTCGGCGGGGTCGGGCCAGTGCCAGCCGCCCTCGGGGGTCTGATAGAGGTGCAGGGTCACCCCGGAGAGCCTCGCATCCTCCACCACCGGCACCCCGGCGCGCAGGGAGGCCAGGCTGTCCAGGCGCAGTCGCCCGCTCTCCACCTCCAGCAGCGGCAGCGCACGCTCGTGGGTGCGGATGCTCAGGGCGTCGAGGGAGAGCGCCGGGTCGAGGCCGGCGAGGCGGGTGTCCAGCTCGGCGATGCGCACCTCGGCGCCGAAGCGCGCCGAGAGTAGCGCCTCGAGATTCGGCGTGAGCCCGTCGGCCAGCGCCAGCGCCAGGCGCAGCGCCAGCAGCAGCAGCGCCAGCGACGCCAGCAGCAGCGCCACCAGCGTCAGGCTCCAGCGCGTCACCAGGCGAATCGGAGACATGGGCTCACATCAGCACGATGTCGTACTGCTCCTGGGAGTAGTGGGTCTCCACCTGGAAGCGGATCGGCTTGCCGATGAACTCCTCCAGGTCGGCCACCGCCGCGGACTCCTCGTCGAGCAGGCGGTCCACCACGGCCTGGGCCGCCAGCACCATGTAGGTCTCGGCGCTGTAGGCACGCTCCTCGCGGAGGATCTCGCGGAAGATCTCGTAGCAGACCGTTTCCGGGGTCTTGAGGGTGCCGCGCCCCCCACAGGTGGGACAGGCCTCGCAGAGGGTCTGTTCCAGGCTCTCGCGGGTGCGCTTGCGGGTCAGCTGGACGAGGCCCAGCTCGGTGACGCCGGTGCACTTGGTCTTGGCGTGGTCCCGCTCAAGCGACTTCTCGAGCATGCGCAGCACCTGTCGCTGGTGCTCCGGGTCCTCCATGTCGATGAAATCGATGATGATGATGCCACCGAGGTTGCGCAGGCGCAGCTGGCGGGCGATGGCGGTGGCAGCCTCGAGGTTGGTCTTGAAGATGGTCTCCTCGAGGTTGCGGTGCCCCACATAGCCGCCG
Organism: Halomonas alkalicola; assembly: GCF_030704205.1. Taxonomy (NCBI): domain Bacteria; kingdom Pseudomonadati; phylum Pseudomonadota; class Gammaproteobacteria; order Oceanospirillales; family Halomonadaceae; genus Halomonas; species Halomonas alkalicola. Next base: position 954,464 of record NZ_CP131913.1, read on the forward strand.
GTGTTGACGTCGATGGTGGTCATCGCCTCGGTGGGATCGATCACCAGGTAGCCGCCGGACTTGAGCTGCACCTTGCGGCCCAGGGCCTTCTGGATCTCGTCCTCGACGCTGAACAGGTCGAAGATCGGCCGCTCGCCGGCATAGTGCTCGATGCGCTCCACCGCATCGGGCATGAACTCCTCGGCAAACTCGATCAGCTTGACGTGGTTCTCACGGGAGTCGATGCGCACCTTCTCGATGTCGTCGCGCATCACGTCGCGCAGGATGCGCATGAACAGCGGCAGGTCGTCGTAGATGACGCTGGGGGCCCCGGCGGTCACCTTGCGCTCGCTCACCTTGCGCCACAGCCTCAGCAGGAAGTGCATGTCGGTGGCGAGCTCCTCGAGGCCGACACCCTCGGCGGCGGTGCGCACGATGAAGCCGCCGACCACCTCCTGGCCCTGCTGGGCCTGGGCCTCCTCGATCAGCCCGCGCAGCCGCTCCCGCTCCCGCTCGTCCTCGATGCGCTGGGAAACCCCGTGATGGGGGGCATCCGGCATGTAGACCAGGTAGCGCGACGGCACCGACAGGTGGGTGGTGAGCCGGGCCCCCTTGGAGCCGATGGGGTCCTTGGTGACCTGCACCACCAGCGCCTGCCCCTCGTGGAGCAAGTGGCCGATGGAGAGCTGCTCCTCGGCCGGGGTGCCGGGGGGCATCACCTCATGGGCGTGGATGAAGGCGGCGCGATCCAGGCCGATATCGACGAACGCCGCCTGCATGCCGGGCAGCACCCGGACCACCCTGCCCTTGTAGATATTGCCGACGATACCGCGCCGGCGGCTGCGCTCGATGAAGGCTTCCTGCAGCACGCCGTTCTCCACCACGGCGACGCGGGTCTCCATCGGCGTCAGATTGATCAGTACTTCGCCGCTCATGCGGAAGTCCTTATCCAGAATGCTTTGCGTCCATTATGACATAGTGTCATACGCCCAAGGCGTTGATGACCGGCAAGGGGTCAACCGAAGGTCCTGCCCCACAGCGCCACCCCCTGGCGGCGCAGCAGCTCGGCGGTCTCGTAAAGCGGCAGCCCCACCACCGCCGAGTGGCTGCCCTCGATGCGCTCGACGAAGATCGCCGCCAGCCCCTGGATGGCATAGCCGCCGGCCTTATCGGCGGGCTCGCCGGTGGCCCAGTAGGCGGCGATCTCCGCCTCGCCGATCGCGCGCATGGTGACCCGGGTGGCAACACAGGCCTCGAGCACGCCGGCGGGCCCGCTCACCGCCACCGCGGTGAGCACCTCGTGGGTCCGGCCGGCGAGGCGACGCAGCATGCCGGCGGCATGCTCGGGTCCCTCCGGCTTGCCGAGGATCTCGCCATCGCAGACCACGGCGGTATCGGAGCCCAGGGTCGGCAGCGTCGTGAGCCGGGCCCCGGCCAGGGCCTTCTCCCGGGCCAGCCGGGTCACGTAGTCGACCGCCCCCTCGCCGGGGCGCGGAGTCTCGTCGATATCCACCGGCCGCACCGCCACCGACACGCCGATGGAGGCGAGCAGCTCGCGGCGCCGCGGCGAGGCACTGGCCAGGCAGAGCCCGGGGCGGGCGGTATCGGAGAGGGGCTGACGGGGATCGGACATGCGGGGCTCCGGATCAGTCGCGGGCCAGGCGCCGGCCCAGGGCCTCGAAGAGGGTGGCGAGCCAGGGCCACAGCACGGCGCCGATCAGCGAGGGCAGCAGGAAGGCCAGATGGATGGAGAAGGGGCCGAGCAGGGTGCGCAGCCACTGCTCGGCCAGCTGTACGGTGCCCAGCAGCACGAAGATCAGCACCGCCTGCTGGACCAGGGAATAGGCCCGGAAACGCGGATAGACCAGCGCGCAGAGGAAGGCCAGCAGCGACAGGATCAGGGCGTTCTGCCCGAGGGTGGCCCCCTCGATCAGGTCGAGCAGGATACCGAGCGCAAAGCCGTGGAAGACGCCCACCCGGCTCGGCGCCTTCATGCACCAGTAGATCAGCATCAGGCCCAGCCAGTCGGGGCGCCAGATCTGCCAGCCGTCCGCCAGCGGCATCACCTGCAGGCAGAGCGCCAGCAGCAGCGAGAGCCAGATCCACGGCAGGGCCAGGTGGGCGGAAGAGGGAGCGGCCATCAGCGTGCCTCCTGGTCGGCGTCGAGGCCGATCACCGCCCGGGCGGCCTCCATCGCCTCGGCGGAGAGCTCGAGCTCCCAGACCTCGTCGTCGACCCCCGGGGCGGGCGGCGGAAAGAGCAGCAGGAAGTGTCTGGAGCGCTGCAGCTGGGCCACCGGCGTGGCGGTGACCCGGGCGAAGGGCTGGCCCGGGTCATGGACCACCTCGGCGACCCGCGCCACCGGGTAGCCCGGCGGGAAGCGTCCCGCCAGCCCCGAGGTGATCAGCAGGTCGCCCTCGCGGATATCGGCGGTGTCGGGCACGTGCAGCACCGTGAGCGCCTCGTAGCGGCCGCTGCCCTGGAGGATGAAGCGCAGCCCGTTGCGGTTCACCTGCACCGGCAGCGCATGGCTGGCATCGGCCACCATCAGCACCCGGCTGGAGTAGGCGGAGACCGCCGTCACCTGCCCCACCAGGCCAGAGGCATCCATCACCGGCTGGCCCACGTAGACGCCGTTGCGCCGCCCCCGATCGATCACCATCTGGTGGGCGAAGGGGTCCGGGTCCAGGGAGAGCAGCTCGGCGGTGATGAAGGGCATGTCGTGCCGCTGGGCCGCGGAGAGCAGCTCGCGCAGGCGCACGTTCTCGGCGGTGAGGCTGGCCATGTGCTGCACGCGGTGGGAGAGGGTCAGGATCTGCTCGCGCAACCGGCGGTTCTCCTCCAGCAGGGCGCGCTGGTCGGAGAGCGCCAGCGACCCCCAGGTGAGGATACCGCTGGGCAGGCTCACCGCCCACTGGACGGGGGCCACCAGGGTGGAGAGCTGGGCGCGCACCTCCTCCATGCGCGTGAGGCGGGTATCGGCGAACATCAGCGCCGACGCCACCAGCACGCACAGGAAGAGGCGATAGCCGGGCAGCGATCCGTCGGAGAACAGCGGCTTGATAGGCGTTTTCCCCTAAAGTCAGCCCCGGGTCAGTCGCTGGAGAGCAGCTCGAAGGTGTGCTGGTCGATCATCTCCAGGGCCTTGCCGCCGCCGCGGGCCACGCAGGTCAGCGGATCCTCGGCGACGATCACCGGCAGGCCGGTCTCCTCGGCGATCAGCTTGTCCAGGTCGCGCAGCAGCGCCCCGCCACCGGTCAGCACCAGGCCGCGCTCGGCGATGTCCGAGGCGAGCTCCGGCGGGGACTGCTCCAGGGCGTTCTTCACCGCGGTGACGATGGAGGCCAGGGTCTCCTGCAGGGCATCGAGGATCTCGTGGGAGTTGAGCGTGAAGCTGCGCGGGATCCCCTCGGCCAGGTTGCGGCCGCGCACGTCGATCTCGCGCAGCTCGCCGCCGGGATAGGCACAGCCGATCGATCTCCTCCTTTGATGCGCTCGGCGGTGGCCTCGCCGATCAGGCTGCCGTAGTGGCGGCGCACATAGGCGATGATCGCCTCGTCGAAGCGGTCGCCGCCCACGCGGATCGACTCGGAGTAGACGATGCCGTTGAGGGAGATGATGGCGATCTCGCTGGTGCCGCCACCGATATCCACCACCATGGAGCCCTGGGCCTCCTCGACCGGCAGGCCGGCGCCGATGGCGGCCGCCATGGGCTCCTCGATCAGGAACACCTCGCGGGCGCCGGCGCCCTCGGCGGACTCCTTGATGGCGCGGCGCTCCACCTGGGTCGACATGCAGGGCACGCAGACCAGCACCCGCGGACTCGGGGTGAGGAAGGTGCTCTGGTGGACCTTGCGGATGAAGTGCTGGAGCATCTGCTCGGTGACGGTGAAGTCGGCGATGACCCCGTCCTTCATCGGGCGGATGGCGGTGATGTTGCCGGGCGTGCGGCCCAGCATGCGCTTGGCATCGGAGCCAACCGCGGCCACGCTGCGCATGTTGCCGGACTGGCGGATGGCCACAACCGACGGCTCATCGAGCACGATGCCACGACCGCGCACATAAATCAGCGTATTGGCGGTTCCCAGGTCGATCGACAGATCGCTGGAGAACAGCCCCCTCAAGCGTTTGAACATGGAAGTCGTTACCTAGTGCAGTCCGGGAACCCTGTGCGGACGCAAACGGTATCACCGCGGCCCCTGCGCAGCAAGCGCGGAGCCCGCAAGCCCGGCCTCTCACGGACCTGCCCGCGGGTCGCGGTATGTGGTACCTTTTGCGGCCTGTTTTCCCTTCGAGGACATCCGAACCATGGCGCTTGAACACGCTGACGTGCTCAGGGCCGCGCACCTCGCCCGGCTCGGCCTGAGCGACGAGGACGCCGCCCACTACCTGGACGACCTCGGCCGCATCCTGGAGATGGTGGACCAGCTCCAGGCGCTGGACACCGAGGGCGTTGCCCCCCTGGCCCATCCCCTCGACGCCACCCAGCGGCTGCGCGCCGACGAGGTGACCGAGAGCGACCAGCGCGACCGCTTCCAGCGCTGCGCCCCGGCGGTGGAACAGGGCCTCTACCTGGTCCCCCGCGTGGTCGAATAAGCCTTCCTGCCTGACGGAGCCCCCGGCCCATGCATGACAAGACACTGAGCGAACTGGCCGCCGCCCTCACGGCCGGCGAGTTCACCAGCCGCGAGCTGACCGAACACCAGCTCGCGCGCATCGCGCGCCTCGACGGCGAGCTTAACAGCTTCATCACCGTGACCGCCGAGCAGGCCCTCGCCGCGGCGGATGCCGCCGACGCCGCCCGCGCTCGCGGCGAGGCCGGCCCCCTGACCGGCCTGCCGCTGGCCATCAAGGACCTGTTCTGCACCGAGGGGGTGCTGACCACCGCCGGCTCGAAGATGCTGGCCAACTTCGTCTCCCCCTACGACGCCACCGTGGTGGAGAAGCTCAAGGCCGCCGGCACGGTGAGCCTGGGCAAGGTCAACCTGGACGAGTTCGCCATGGGCTCCTCCAACGAGAACAGCGCCTTTGGCCCGGTGAAGAACCCCTGGGATACCAGCGCCGTGCCCGGCGGCTCCTCCGGCGGCAGCGCTGCCGCGGTGGCCGCGGGCCTGGTGCCCGCCGCCATGGGCACCGACACCGGCGGCTCGATCCGTCAGCCGGCCGCCTTCTGCGGCATCACAGGCCTGAAGCCCACCTATGGCCGCGTCTCGCGCTGGGGCATCATCGCCTACGCCTCGAGCCTCGATCAGGCCGGCCCCATGGCGCGCACCGCCGAGGACTGCGCCCTGCTGCTGAACGCCATTGCCGGCCCCGACCCGAAGGACTCCACCAGCGTGGCCCGCGGCGTGCCGGACTACACCGAGGAGCTCGGCGCTCCGCTCTCCGGCCTCAAGATCGGGCTGCCGGTCGAGTACTTCGGCGACGGCCTCGACCCCGAGGTGGAGGCCGCGGTGCGCGAGGCGGTGAGGGTCTATGAGTCGCTGGGCGCCACGGTGCGCGAGGTGAGCCTGCCCCACACCCACTACGCGATCCCGGCCTACTACGTCATCGCGCCGGCCGAGGCCTCCTCGAACCTGTCGCGCTACGACGGCGTGCGCTTCGGCCACCGCTGCAAGGCCCCGTCCGACCTGATCGACCTCTACAAGCGCTCCCGCGCCGAGGGCTTCGGCGAGGAGGTGCAGCGGCGCATCCTGATCGGCACCCACACCCTCTCCGAGGGCTTCTTCGACGCCTACTACAAGAAGGCCCAGCAGGTGCGCCGACTGATCCGCCAGGACTTCCTCGACGCCTTCGAGGAGGTCGACGTCCTGATGGGCCCGGCCTCCCCCACCCCGGCCTTCGACCTGGGCGCCAAGAAGGACCCGGTCTCCATGTACCTGCAGGACATCTACACCATCGCGGTGAACCTGGCCGGGATCCCCGGCATCAGCGTGCCGGCGGGCTTCGTGGGCAAGCGCCCCGTGGGCCTGCAGATCCTGGGCACCCACTTCGCCGAGGCGCGGCTGCTCAACGTCGCCCACCGCTTCCAGCAGGCCACCGACTGGCACCTGCGTCGTCCCGCGCTTGCCGAGGAGACCACCTGATGCAATGGGAAACCGTGATCGGGCTGGAGGTGCACGTCCAGCTCGCCACCCGCTCGAAGATCTTCTCCGGGGCCTCCACCGCCTTCGGCGCCGAGCCCAACACCCAGGCCTGCGCCGTGGACCTGGGCCTGCCCGGGGTGCTGCCGGTGCTCAACGAGCAGGCGGTGGCCATGGCGGTGCAGTTCGGCCTGGCGATCCACGCCGAGATCCCCGAGGTCTCGGTCTTCGACCGCAAGAACTACTTCTACCCGGACCTGCCCAAGGGCTACCAGACCAGCCAGATGTACCACCCCATCGTCGGCGCCGGCGAGGTGGAGATCACCCTGGAAGACGGCAGCAGCAAGCGCATCCGGGTGCACCATGCCCACCTGGAGGAGGACGCCGGCAAGTCGCTCCACGAATCCTTTTCTGACGGCATGGGCCACGGCATGACCGGCATCGACCTCAACCGCGCCGGGACCCCGCTGCTGGAGATCGTCTCCGAGCCTGACATGCGCAGCGCCAAGGAGGCCGCCGCCTACCTGAAGGCGATCCACTCCATCGTCACCTACCTGGGGATCTCCGACGGCAACATGGCCGAGGGCTCCATGCGCTGCGACGTCAACGTCTCGGTGCGCCCGGTGGGCCAGGCCGAGTACGGCACCCGCGCCGAGATCAAGAACGTCAACTCCTTCCGCTTCGTGGAGCGCGCCATCGAGTTCGAGGTGGAGCGCCAGATCGAGCTGCTGGAGGACGGCGGCAAGGTGGTCCAGGAGACCCGCCTCTTCGACCCCGAGCGCGACGAGACCCGCAGCATGCGCACCAAGGAGGAGGCCAACGACTACCGCTACTTCCCCTGCCCCGACCTGCTGCCGGTGGTGCTCGACCGAGCCTACCTCGACCACCTGCGCGAGGCGCTGCCGGAGCTGCCCGACGAGAAGCGCACCCGCTTCCAGTCGGCGCTGGGCCTCTCCGCCTATGACGCCGGGGTGCTCTCCGCCACCCGCGAGATGGCCGAGTTCTTCGAAGAGGTCAAGGACACCTGCGGCGACGCCAAGTCCGCCGCCAACTGGGTGATGGGCGAGCTTGCCGGCGCGCTCAACCGCGAGGGGCTGCCGATCACCGACAGCCCCGTCTCGGCACGCCAGCTCGGCGAGCTGATTGGCCGAGTGCTGGACGACACCATCAACGGCAAGGCCGCCAAGCAGGTGTTCCAGGCGCTCTGGAACGGCCAGGGGCAGTCCGCCGATGAGGTGATCGAGGCCAAGGGGCTCAAGCAGGTCACCGACACTGGCGCCATCGAGGCGATGATCGACCAGGTGATCGGCGAGAGCCCGGCCCAGGTGGCCCAGTACCGCGACGCCGAGCCGGACAAGCGCGGCAAGATGATCGGCTACTTCGTGGGCCAGGTGATGAAGGCCTCCCGCGGCACCGCCAATCCGCAGCAGGTCAACCAGCTCCTCAAGGAGAAACTGGACGCCCTGTGCTGAAGAGGAGCCACCATGGCCGATGACGTGGGCGAGCGGCTGCGCGCACTGCGCACCCTGCGCGGCATCTCCCAGCGCGAGCTGGCCAAGCGCTGCGGGGTGACCCACTCCAGTCTGTCGCTGATCGAGCAGGGCAAGGTGAGCCCCTCGGTCAGCTCCCTGAAGAAAATCCTCGACGCCATCCCGATGAGCGTCGGCGACTTCTTCACCATGGACCTGGAGAACGGTCGCCGGGTCTTCTACTCGGCCGAGGACCTGGCCGACGTGGGCACCGGCGACGTCATCTACAAGCTGGTGGGGGCCGATCGCCGCGATCGCGCCCTCTCCTTCATGGTGGAAACCTACCCGCCGGGGGCCGACACCGGCCGCGAGATGATCGCCCATCTGGGCGAGGAGGCCGGCATGGTGCTCGAGGGCGAGATCGAGATCACCATCGGCGCCGAGAGCCGGGTGCTCCAGGCGGGCGAGGCCTACTACTTCGAGACCAACGTCCCCCACCGCTTCCGCAACCCGGGCAGCGAGCCCTGCCGCCTGGTGAGCTGCGCGACCCCCGCCCGGGCCTTCTGACAGGCTCGGGCGCTGCGGATTCCTACTCCTGCTTCAGCTTATCGATCTCGGCGCGGATCGCCTCCGCGTCCTCGGTGAGCGAGGCGTTGGCGCGCATGTCGCCGTTGCGGGCGGCATGCATCGCCTGCTCGAGCTTGCGCTCATATTCCTTCTGCAGCTTCTTCGTCGGGTCGCTCTTGAAGAGTCCGAACATGGGAGTACCTCTGGCCGGGGAGTATCACCCACAGGCTACTCCCCTCACCGGAAAAAAGCGATACAAGGGCTGTACATATAAACTATGTCGCACAGATATGGCGAGGCCGGCGCCCATGGCGCCGGCCTCGTCGCGTCAGGCTACGGTGAAAGGGCTCAGCTCGACAGCGAGATCCAGATCCAGACGCTCTTGAGCTCGGAGTACTCCTCCAGGGAGTGATGGGACTTGTCGCGGCCGTTGCCCGACTGCTTCACCCCGCCGAAGGGCATGGTCTGGTCGCCGCCGGCCCAGTTGTTGACGAACACCTGGCCGGAGTGGAGCCGCCGGGTGACACGCATGATGCGGTCGATGTCCTGGCTCCACAGCCCCGCGGCCAGGCCATAGACGCTGTCGTTGGCCATGGCCACCGCCTCCTCCTCGCTGTCGAAGCCGAACACCGAGAGCACCGGGCCGAAGATCTCCTCGCGGCCGATGGCCATCTCGGGGGTCACGCCGTCGAACACCGTAGGTGGAATGAAGAGCCCCTTACCATCGACCTGGGTGGCCTCACCGCCCACACGCAGCCGGGCGCCCTCCTCGCGGCCCTTCTCGATGTAGCTCAGGATGCGCCGATACTGGGCCTCGTCGACGATGGCCCCCATGAAGCTGTCGGGGTCCAGGGGGTCGCCGGGCTGCATCCGCTTAGCCGCCACGAGCACCTGGTCGATGAAGGCCTCGCGGATCGCGTTCTCCACCAGCAGCCGGGAACCGGCGATGCACACCTCCCCCTGGTTGTGGAAGATCGCCGAGGCGGCGTGCTTCGCCACCCGCGCGAGGTCCTTGCAGTCGGCGAAGACGATATTGGGGGACTTGCCGCCGCACTCCAGATAGACCCGCTTGAGGTTGGACTGGCCGGCGTACTGCATCAGCTGCTTGCCCACCTGGGTCGAGCCGGTGAAGGCGAGGCAGTCCACCCCCATGGAGAGCGCCAGGGCCTTGCCCACGGTGTGGCCGAAGCCCGGCAGCACCTGGAAGACCCCGCGGGGGATACCCGCCTCATGGGCCAGCGCCGCCAGGCGCAGCGCCGAGAGCGGCGACTTCTCCGAGGGCTTGAGGATCACGCTGTTGCCGGCGGCCAGCGCCGGGGCGACCTTCCAGGCGGTCATCATCAGCGGGAAGTTCCAGGGCACGATGGAGGCGACCACCCCGAGCGGCTCGCGCAGCACCAGGGCCAGGGCCTCCTCGCCGGTGGGCGCCACCTCGCCGTAGAGCTTGTCGATGCACTCGGCCTGGTAGCGGAAGCAGGCGATGGCGCCGGCCATGTCGCCCAGCGAGCTTGCCACCGGCTTGCCCATGTCCAGGGTGTCGAGCAGCGCCAGCTCGTGCCGGTGGGCCTCCATCAGGTCGGCCAGGCGCAGCAGCACCTTCTTGCGCCGGCCAGGCGCCAGGCGCGACCACTCGCCGGCATCGAAGGCGGCCCGGGCATGGCCCACGGCGAGCTCGGCGTCGGCGGCGTCGCAGCTCGCCACCTCGGCCAGGGGCTCGCCGGTGGCCGGGTTCGTCGTGGTGAAGGTCTCGCCGCTCAGCGCATCGACGAAGGCGTCGTCGATAAAAGCGCGAGTTTCCAGATACGGAATCAGACGATCGGCCAGGGCCTGCCAGTCGGCCAGGGTCTTGGGGGGTTCGAGGCGACTCATGCGGGGGACTCCTCCTGGGGGTCGGGTCGGGGGTCGGACTGGGGCTCGGCCAGCCGCGCCAGGGTGGCATCCAGGGCGGCGCGCGCCTTGTCGATCAGCTCGTCGATCTCGTCACGGGAGATCACCAGCGGCGGCGAGATGATCATGGTATCACCCACCGAGCGCATCACCAGGCCGCCGGCGAAGCAGAGATCGCGGCACAGGGTGCCCACCCCCCGGGACTCGGCGAAGCGCTCGCCGGTGGCGGGATCGACCAGCTCCAGGGCGCCGATCAGCCCCAGGGAGCGCGCCTCGCCCACCAGGGGGTGCGCCTCGAGGGCCTTCCAGCGGCTGGCCAGGTAGGGGCCGATCTCGTCGCGGACCCGGTCCACCAGCCCCTCGGCCTCCAGCAGTTCGAGGTTGCGCTGCGCCACCGCGGCGCACACCGGATGGCCCGAATAGGTGAAGCCGTGGAAGAACTCGCCGCCCTCCTCGATCAGGGTCTCGGCGACCCGGTCGCCCACCAGCACCCCGCCGATGGGCAGGTAGCCCGAGGAGAGCCCCTTGGCGATGGGCATCAGGTCAGGCTCCAGGCCGTAGTGGACGCTGCCGAACCACTCGCCCAGCCGCCCGAAGCCGCAGATCACCTCGTCCACCACCAGCAGGATGTCGTACTTCGCCAGCACCGCCTTCACCGCCGGCCAGTAGCTTTCCGGCGGAATGATGGCACCGCCGGCGCCCTGCACCGGCTCGGCGATGAAGGCGGCGACGTTCTCCTCGCCGAGCTCCTGGATCTTCGCCTCCAGGGCCGCGGCGCACTCCCGGCCGAAGGCCTCGGGGTCCTGGCCGGCCGTGCGCCCTTCTCCAGACCGACCCTCTCCAGACCGCCCCTCTCCAAACCAGTAGGGCTGGCGCACATGGGCGATCTTCGGCACCAGGGGGCCGCCCTGGGCGTGCATGGGGGCCATGCCGCCGAGGCTCACCCCCGCCACGGTGGAGCCGTGGTAGGCGTTCTTGCGGCCGATCACCCACTGCTTGTCGGGCTGGCCCTTGAGCGCCCAGTAGCGGCGCACCATGCGCAGCACGGTATCGTTGGCCTCGGAGCCGGAACCGGTGAAGAAGACGTGGTTGACATGGGCGGGCGCCAGGCGGCAGAGGGTCTCGGCCAATTTGACCGCCGGAGGGTGAGCGGTCTTGAAGAAGCTGTTGTAGTAGGGAAGCTGGCGCATCTGCTCGGTGGCCGCTGCCACCAGCTCCTCGCGGCCATAGCCCAGGTTGACGCACCAGAGCCCCGCCATGCCGTCGAGGATGCGGTTGCCCTCGGAGTCGTGGATATAGACCCCCTCGGCGTGCTCGATGATGCGGCTGCCCTCCTCGCCCAGGGCCTTGAAGTCGGTGAAGGGGTGCAGGTAGTGGGCGCGATCCAGGGCCTGGTAGTCACGGGTATGCATGGGGGATCTCCAGATAGCGGGGCGTTCAGTCCACCCGGGGCGCGCGGGAGGCGGCCTGGCGGACGCGGCACGCCTCGGCGAAGGCGCGATAGAGGGCATCGTTCAGGGGGTGCTCACGGGGACGCCACTCGGGATGCCACTGCACGGCCAGGGCGAAGCCGGCGGCATCGGCCACCGACACCGCCTCGATCAGCCCGTCCGGGGCATGGGCCTCGGCCACAAGGCCCGCCCCCAGCTCGGCGATGCCCTGCTGGTGCAGGGAGTTGACCCGCGACCGGGGCTCGGGGTGCAGCGCCGCCAGGCGCCCGCCGGGCACCAGGGTGATCTCGTGGGCGGGGGCATACTGCACCTCGCGCTCCCCCGGGGGCTCGCGGTGGTCCTGCAGGCCGGGCACGCCCTGCACCGCCTGGTGAAGGGTGCCGCCGAAGGCCACGTTGAGCTCCTGGAAGCCCCGGCAGATGCCGAACAGCGGCAGGCCGAGGTCCAGCGCCGCGGGAATCCACACCAGGGCGGCCGCATCGCGGTGGCGGTCATCCCGGGTGTTCTCCGGCACCCGCTCGGCCCCGTAGCGGCGCGGCTCGACGTTGGTGTAGCTGCCGGTCAGCAGCAGACCATCGAGGCGGGCCAGCAGGGCGCGAGCGGCCTCGGGGTCGGCCTCCTGCTCCTCCCACACCGGCAGGATCACCGGCGACAGGCCGTAGTCCCACAGGGCGCGCAGGTACTTGTCGGTCACCATCTGGGCGGGATGGCCCTCCACCTCACGGTGGCAGGCGATCACCCCCACCAGGGGTCGGCTCTTCATCGCGTCTCTCCTCGTCGGAAGCGGACCGGGTGTTATGTTTTATTCACCATAACCACCTGTCGCCCGCTTTCCAAGGCGGACACTCCCCTCGATACGTAAATTATTTGACAACACCGGGCACCCCTACAAGGATAGGAGCCACAAGGATCACAACGCCAGAGGTGTGCCCATGCCTGCTCCCGACGATGTCCGGGCCTTCCTCGACGCCCACCCGGAGATCAACAGCGTCGACCTGCTGATCAGCGATCTCAACGGGGTGATGCGCGGCAAGCGCATCCCCCGGGAGAGCGTCACCAAGGCCTATACCAGCGGCATCGCCCTGCCCGCCTCGGTCTTCGCCCTGGACATCAACGGCCACACCATCGAGGAGACCGGGCTCGGCCTCGACAGCGGCGACGGCGACCGCCTCTGCCGACCGATCGACGGCAGCCTCAAGCCGGTGCCCTGGGTCGCCCGGGGCCATCAGGCCCAGCTGCTGATGACCATGGAGGAGTTCGACGGCTCCCCCTTTTTCGCCGACCCCCGCCAGCTGCTGGGCCGGGTGCTGGGTCGCCTGACCGCCCTGGGGCTGACCCCGGTGGTCGCCGTGGAGCTGGAGTTCTACCTGGTGGATCGCGAGCGCACCGCCGCCGGGCTGATCCAGCCGCCCTGCTCGCCGGTCAGCGGGGAACGCGCCAGCCAGAGTCAGCTCTACTCCATGCTGGAGCTCGACGAGTACGCCGACTTCCTCGAGGAAGTGCAGGCCGCGGCCCAGGTTCAGGGCCTGCCCCTGGACACCGCTCTCAAGGAGTGCGCCCCGGGGCAGTTCGAGATCAACCTGATCCACTGCGACGATGCGCTGGCGGCCTGCGACCACGCGGTGCAGCTCAAGCGCCTGATCAAGGGGGTCGCCCTGCGCCACGGCTTCGAGGCCACCTTCATGGCCAAGCCCTACGGCCAGGAGGCGGGCAACGGCATGCACGTGCATATCAGCCTGCTGGATGAGACGGGCCGCAATGTCTTCACCGAGCCGGGTGACGACCCCCTGGGCAGCCCGGCGCTGCGCCAGGCGGTGGCCGGCCTGCTGGCGCTGATGCCCGCCTCCATGGCGATCTGCGCGCCCAACCTCAACGCCTTCAGGCGCTTCCAGGCAGGGCTCTACGTGCCCTTGGCTCCCACCTGGGGCTTCGACAACCGCTCGGTGGCGCTGCGCATTCCCGCCGGGGCCCGGGCCGCCCGGCGCATCGAGCACCGGGTGGCCGGCGCCGACGCCAACCCCTACCTGCTGCTGGCCGCCCTGCTGGCCGCCATCCACCATGGTCTCGCCGAGGGACTCGAGCCGCCGCCGCCCAGCGTCGGCAACGCCTACGAGACGACGCCCCCCAGCCTGACCAACAGCTGGCAGCAGGCCCTCGACCTGCTGGAGGCCAACGAGATCCTCGGCGAGGCCCTGGGGCGCGACTTCCTCCACGTCTACCTGGCCAACCGTCGCGCCGAGCGTGCCCAGGCCCTGCAGGCGGTGAGCCGGCTCGAGTACGAGTGGTACCTGCGCCAAGTCTGAGCCCCCTGGTGCGGCCCCCCGAAACGCATACGCCCCCGGATCCTGGCGGATCCGGGGGCGTGCATGAGCCGGGCCGGTGGGGCGCAGAGCGCTCTTGCTCAACCCTCTTGCCAAGCCCTCTCGCTCAGCCCTCGCGCTGGGGCTCAGCCCTCGCGCTGGGGCTCGGCCTCCTGCAGGGCGGCCTGCCACTGCACCTCGCCCTCGACGACCGGGAGACGCTCGGCCTGGGGGGCGCTCTCCATGCGCCGGGTCAGCTCCTCGCCGTTGAGGCGATAGGTGACGTCGTAGCCGAGGTGCTCCTCGTGGCTCTCCATCACCGTCTGGCACTGCCGCTCGGTCACGGTCTGGTTCTGGGTCTCGTAACGGGTCTCGTAGCGGGTCTCGTACTGGACCTGGCTACCCGCCTGGGCGTGCTGGCGGGCTTCGACGCGGTTCTGCACCTCGCGCCCGGCCAGGCCGCCGCCGATGGCACCGGCCACGGTGGCCAGCTTCTTGCCGCTGCCGCCGCCCACCTGGTTGCCCAGCAGGCCGCCGACGATGGCCCCGGCCGCGGTGCCGACGACGCGATGGGGGTCCTGGCTCGCCCCGGGGCCTGAGGGCGCGGCCTGGGTGACGGGCACCTGGACGGGCACCTCCACCGGCACCTCGACGCTGACCACCCGCTCCACGTCCTCGCACACCTCACGGGGGCGCTCCACGCTGCGGGTGGCCGCCGCGACGTCAAGGATCTCGGCAAACTGCGGTTCGGGCGCGCGGTTCTCCTGGACCTGCCAGGCGCCGAAGGCCAGCCCCCCCAGCCCCAGGACGGCCAGGCTGGACCCCACGATGATCGACTTGCTCATGGTTCTCCTCCTCGCGGGCGTGCGGGCGCCCGTCGCTGAAACTCGCATGGCTCCAGGCGTGGATGACTCGGTTCGGTGATGGTGACGATGAGAGCCGCGGCGGGGCCTCCTGCGCCACCGCGATAGGGGCATTATAGGCGCCCGCGCCACCCGGTGGAGGGCGCGGACAGGGTTTCCCCATTATCTGACCGGCTGTCGCAGGGATGCGACAGGCCGGTGGCGCCCGGGGGTCAGTGCCCCAAGCGGTCCCGGTTGGCCCTCAGAGCCCCAGACGGTCGCGGGTCGAGTAGTACCAGGCGCCCAGCGCCGAGAGCGGCACCCGCAGCAGCCGCCCGCCGGGGAACGGCAGGTGGGGAATGCCGGCGAAGGCGTCGAAGCGCTCACCCTGGCCATGGATCACCTCGGCGATCAGCTTGCCGGCCAGGTGGGTGCAGGTGACGCCGTGACCGGAGTAGCCCTGGGCATAGTAGACGTTGCCGTTGACCACCCCGAACTGGGGCAGCCGGTTGAGCGTCATCAGGAAGGTGCCGCTCCAGGCGTGGTCCACCTTGACGTCGGCAAGCCCCGGGAAGGTGGCCAGCATCTTGGGCCGGATCACCGCGGTGATGTCGGCCGGGTCCTCGCCGCCGTAGTTGACCCCGCCGCCATAGAGCAGCCGGTTGTCGCGGGTCAGCCGGTAGTAGTCGAGCAGGTAGTTGCAGTCCTCCACCGCCAGGCCGTTGGGTATCAGCGCCCGGGCCCGGGCCTCGCCGAGGGGCTCGGTGGTGATGATCTGGGTGCCGCAGGGCATCGAGCGGCCCTCGATCTCCGGCAGCACCCCGCGCAGGTAGGCGTTGCCGGCCATCACCACCCGCTCGGCGCGCACCCGCCCGCCGGCGGTGCGCAGGGTGACCGGCTCGCCGTGGATCACCTCCCGCACCGCCGACTGTTCGAAGATGCGCCCGCCGAGCGACTCGAGCGCGGCGGCCTGGCCCAGCACCAGGTTCAGGGGATGCAGGTGGCCACCGCCATGGTCCACCAGGGCGCCCACGTAGCGGTCGGAGTTGACCTCGCGCTTCACCCCCTCCCCCTCCAGCAGCTCCAGCTCCCGGTAGCCGTAGCGCTCCCAGAGCGCCTTGTGCTCGCGCAGCCCGGCCAGCTGCCTGCGGTTGCAGGCGGCGAAGAGGTTGCCGTCGCGCAGGTCGCAGTCGATGGCGTAGGTCGCCACCCGCTCGCGGATGATGCGATTGCCCTCGAAGGCCATGTCGCCCAGGGCGCGGGCGGTCTGGGCGCCATACTTCGCCTCGATCACGTCCATGTCGCGGCTGTAGCTGTTGACGATCTGGCCGCCGTTGCGCCCGCTGGCGCCGAAGCCCACCCGGGCCCCCTCCAGCACCACCACCGAGAGGCCGCGCTCGGCCAGGTGCAGCGCCGCGGAGATGCCGGTGAAGCCGGCCCCCACCACGCAGACGTCGCACTCGACCTCCCCGGCGAGCGCCGGGCGCTCGGGGGCGGGGTTGGCGGTGGCGGCGTACCAGGAGGCGACGTGCTCGCCGGCGGGATAGTCAGGCATGAGAGGGCTCCAGACTCTGCGAAGGGGACATCAGGGCGTCTCCTGCTGGCGCAGGGCGGCCAGGCGGCGCGCCTCGCTGCGGCGCATGAAGTACCAGGCCAGGAAGGTGGCCAGCGACACCGCCAGGATGATCAGGGTGGCCAGGGCGTTGATCTTGGGCGAGACGCCCATGCGGACCGAGGAGAAGACCACCATGGGCAGGGTGGTGGCGCCGGGGCCGGAGACGAAGCTGGCGATCACCAGGTCATCCAGCGACAGGGTGAAGGCCAGCAGCCAGCCCGCGGCCAGCGCCGGGGCGATCACCGGCAGGGTGATCTGGAAGAAGGTCTTCACCGGCGGCGCGCCGAGGTCCATGGCCGCCTCCTCGATGGAGCGGTCCACCTCGCGCAGCCGCGACGACACCACCACCGCCACGTAGGCGCTGCAGAAGGTGGTGTGGGCGATCCAGATGGTGGCCATGCCGCGATCCGCCGGCCAGCCGACGATCTGGGCCATCTGCACGAAGAGCAGCAGCAGCGACAGGCCGGTGATCACCTCCGGCATCACCAGAGGCGCGGTGATCATGCTGGAGAGCGCGGTCTTGCCGCGAAAGCGGCCGAAGCGCGTCATCACGAAGGCGGCCAGGGTGCCGAGGCAGACGGCCATGGTGGCGGAGAAGAAGGCGATGCGCAGGCTGGTCCACACCGCGGCGAGTATCTGCCGGTCGCGCAGCAGCTCCAGGTACCAGCGCCCGGAGAAGCCCGCCCAGACCGTCACCAGCCGCGACGAATTGAAGGAGTAGACCACCAGCACCACCATGGGCAGGTAGAGGAACAGCAGCCCCAGGATCAGCATCAGGGTGGTGAACGAGGGGGGGGTGAAGGATCGGCGCATGGTCACTCCTCCAGCTCGCGGGACTGGTAGCGATGGAACAGCGCAATGGGGATCAACAGCAGCAGCAGCATCACCATGGCCAGCGCCGAGGCCACCGGCCAGTCGCGATTGAGGAAGAACTCCTCCCACAGCACCTTGCCGATCATCACCGTGTTGGGTCCGCCGAGCAGCTCGGGGATCACGTACTCCCCCACCGCGGGGATGAAGACCAGCATGGAGCCGGCGATGATCCCCCCCTTGGAGAGCGGCAGGGTCACCTTCAGGAAGGTGTTGAACTTCCGGGAGCCGAGGTCCGCCGCCGCCTCCAGCAGCGAGTCGTCGAGCCGGGTCAGGTTGGCGTAGAGCGGCAGGATCATGAACGGCAGGTAGGCATAGACGATGCCCAGCATCACCGCGAAGTTGGTGTTCATCATGCGCAGCGGCGAATCGATGATGCCGATCCACAGCAGCAGGTTGTTGAGCAGGCCGTTGGTGCTCAGGATCCCCATCCAGGCGTAGACCCGGATCAGGAAGGAGGTCCAGGAGGGCAGCATCACCAGCAGCAGCAGCACCAGCTGCCAGCGCGCCGGGGCGCGGGCCATGGCATAGGCCATGGGGTAGCCGATCAGCAGGCAGAAGAGCGTCGAGAAAAAGGCGATCTTCACCGAGCCCCAGTAGGCCGCCACGTAGAGCGAATCGCTGGCCAGGAACAGGTAGTTGCCAAGGTTCAGGGCGATGTTGAGGGTCTCGGCGGTGAAGTCGAGGATCGGCTGGTAGGGAGGCACCGCGATGGCCGCCTCGGAGAGGCTGATCTTGAGTACGATGGCGAAGGGCGCCAGGAAGAAGAGGCTCAGCCAGATCAGCGGCACGGCGATGACCCAGCCGCGCCCCGGGCGCAGGCGGCGCGAGAGGCGCTCGAGGGCAGTCGATTTCATGGGGCTCCTCGCTTGTTCGGGCTCACGCGTGAAGGGCTGTTCGTGCAGCGCTCACTCATGCAACACCACGGCGCTCATCTCGTCCCAGCTGACGTAGACCGGCTCGTCCCAGTCGGGGCGGTCGCCGCGACGCTCCACGTTGGCCAGGCTCGCCTTGACCAGAGCGCCGGACTCGGTGCGCACGTAGTAGACCGAGAGCCCGCCCAGGTAGGCGATATCCTCCACCGTGCCGGCGGTCCAGTTGTGCTCGCCCTCTGGCCGCGTGCGGGTGAGCGTGGTCTTCTCCGGGCGAATGGCCACCCACACCCGGCGCTCGTCGGCCTGGGTCGAGACCCCGTGGCCGATGCGGATATCGCGACCGAGTGCCGGGCTTGCGATGATGCAGTGGTCGGCCTCGTCGACGCGGATCTCCCCCTCGAAGAGGTTCACGGTGCCCACGAACTCCGCCACCATGCGACTCGCCGGGCTCTCGTAGACGTCCATGGGGCTGCCCACCTGGGCGATCCAGCCATCCGACATGATCGCCACGCGATCGGCCATGGTCATCGCTTCCTCCTGGTCGTGGGTGACCATGATGCAGGTCACCCCCACCCGCTCGAGGATCGCCACCACCTCGAGCTGCATCTCGGTGCGCAGCTTCTTGTCCAGCGCCCCCATGGGCTCGTCGAGAAGCAGCAGCTTCGGCCGCTTGGCCAGCGAGCGGGCCAGGGCCACCCGCTGGCGCTGCCCCCCGGAGAGCTGGTGAGGGCGACGCCGGGCGAAGCCCTCCATGTGCACGAGCTTGAGCATCTCGGCCACCCGCTGCTCGATCTCGGCCCGGGGCAGGCGGTCCTGCTTGAGCCCGAAGGCGATGTTCTGGGCCACCGTCATGTGGGGGAAGAGCGCGTAGGACTGGAACATCATGTTGATCGGCCGCTCATGGGGCGGCATGGCGGTGATGTCCTGACCGTCGAGCAGGATCTGGCCTTCGCTGGGCTTCTCGAACCCTGCCAGCATGCGCAGCAGGGTCGACTTGCCGGAGCCCGAGGCCCCCAGCAGGGCGAAGATCTCGCCCTGGCGGATGGTCAGGTTGACGTCGTCCACCGCCAGGACGCCGTCGAAGCGCTTGCTGATGCGGCGGATCTCGACCAGCGCCTCGCCGGTGCGTCGCCCGGGCGGACGCGCCGCGGTCTGGTTCTGTGGCATCGGCATCTCCTGTGATAAGTGATTGCCACCGCACGCTGAGAGGCATGGAAACTCGGGGCTGATCCGGCGGCAGGCCATTCGCGGAGGCGCTGTGAACCCTTCCCTGGGCGCTACCGACGCCTTCCCTGGCGTAGGACCTCCGCTCAAGCCTGCCCCCGGCGCCCCTGACAGCTCATTGGGTGCGTTTCAGCGCCCCGACTTGACGCGGTTCCAGACCCGGGTGCGCACGCGCTGCACGGCCAGCGGCTTCTCCTCGGCCACGTAGAGGTTGTCCATCACCTCCTGGTCGGGATAGATCGCCGGATCGTCGCGGATGGCCGGGTCGAGGAAGGCGTTGCCCGCCAGGTTGGGGTTGGCGTAGACCACGTACTCGGTGATCGCGGCGGCGATCTCGGGCTCCAGGATGAAATTGATGAAGGCGTGGGCGTTGTCCGGGTTCGGCGCATCGGCGGGGATCGCCATCATGTCGAACCAGAGCGCGGCGCCCTCCTTGGGGATGCTGTAGCGGATGGTGAAGTCGCGGCCCGCCTCCTCGGCGCGGTCGGCGGCCTGGAAGATGTCGCCTGAGTAGCCCGCCGCCACGCAGAGGTCGCCGTTGGCGAGATCGGTGATGTAGCGCGAGGAGTGGAAGTAGGTGACGTTGTTGCGCACCGCGGCGATCAGGTCACCGGCGGCCTCCAGGTCGGCGGTCTCCTCGGAGAGCGGCGAGAGCCCCAGGTAGGCCATGGCCGGCGAGAGCATCTCGTCGCCGGAGTCGAGCATGGAGATGCCGCAGCCCCCCTCGCGCAGGGCGGTGGTGATCTCGGGATCGAAGAGCAGCGCCCAGGAGTCCACCGGGGCGTCGTCGCCGAGGATCTCGAGGACTCGCTCCTCGATGTAGCCGATGCCGTTGGTGCCCCACATGTAGGGGACCGAGTAGCGGCTGCCCGGGTCGACGAACTCCAGGTCGTCCATCAGCTCCGGGTTGAGGTTGGCCATGTTGGGCAGCTTGTCGTGGTCGAGCTCCCGATAGACCCCGGCGCTGATGTGGCGGGTCAGGTAGTGGTTGGAGGGCACCACCACGTCATAGCCGGAGCGGCCCGCCAGCAGGGCCGCATCGAGCACCTCGTTGCTGTCGTAGACGTCGTAGATCACCTCGATGCCGGTGGCCTCGGTGAACTTCTCCAGGGTGTCCGGCGCGATGTAGTCCGACCAGTTGTAGATCCGTACCTCGCCCGCCGCCTGGGCGGCGGCGGCACCCAGCGCCAGGCCGGCGGCGGTCACGGCCAGTGAGAGTCGCTTGGCTTGCATCATCCTGATCACCTCTTCGGTCGCTTGTTGTTATCGGTTACCCTGGGCCGGGCCCGATGAAGCCAGCGTAGCGACCCGCTTCGGGGGCGGTCTCAACGCTGGGGTGCGCATCAGACACTCAGCAGCAGGAATTCCCGCTCCCAGGAGCTGATCACGCGCTTGAAGTTCTCGTTCTCCACCCGCTTGACCGCCACGAAGCCGGTCACGAACTTGCTGCCCATGTAGGTCTCCAGCTCGGCGCAGTGCTCCATGCGCTCCAGGGCCTGCTCCAGGGTGAAGGGCAGGCGCAGGTTGCGGCGCTCGAAGGCGCGCCCCTGCACCGGGGCCGAGGGGTTGAGCTTCTGGATCATCCCCAGGTAGCCGCACAGCAGGGACGCCGCGATGGCCAGGTAGGCGTTGGCGTCGGCTCCCGGCAGGCGGTTCTCGACCCGGCGGTTCTGGGGGCTGGAGTCGGGTACCCGCAGGCCGCAGGTGCGGTTCTCCTCCCCCCATTCGACGTTGACCGGCGCCGAGGTGTCGGGCAGGAAGCGGCGGAAGGAGTTGACGTTGGGAGCCATCAGCGGCAGCGCCTCGGGAATGAACTTCTGCAGCCCGCCGATATGGTGCAGGAAGAGCTGGCTCATGGTGCCGTCGGCGTTGGAGAAGACGCTCTTGCCGCTCTTCGCGTCCAGCACGCTCTGATGGATGTGCATGGCGCTGCCCGGCTCATTGGTCACCGGCTTGGCCATGAAGGTGGCGGCCACGTCGTGCTTGAGCGCCGCCTCGCGCATGGTGCGCTTGAACAGGAAGACCTGGTCGGCCAGGGTCAGCGGGTCGCCGTGACGGAAGTTGATCTCCATCTGGGCGGTGCCCTCCTCGTGGATCAGGGTGTCGATATCCAGCCCCTGGGCCTCGCACCAGTCGTACATGTCCTCGAAGAGCGGGTCGAACTCGTTGGCGGCGTCGATGGAGAAGGACTGGCGGCCGGTCTCCTGGCGGCCGCTTCTGCCGATGGGCGGCTGCAGCGGCAGGTCCGGGTCCTCGCAGCGCTTGGTGAGGTAGAACTCCATCTCCGGCGCCACGATGGGGCGCCAGCCCTGTTCGGCGTAGAGCGCCAGCACGCGCTTGAGCTGGTTGCGGGCGGAGAGCTCGATGGGATTGCCCATCTTGTCGAAGCAGTCGTGGATCACCTGGGCGGTGGGCTCCAGCGCCCAGGGCACCGGGTAGGCCGCCCCCGCATCGGGCTTGCAGACCATATCGATATCGGCGGGGTCGAGCAGCGAATAGTAGATGTCGTCCTCGACGTAGTCGCCGGTCACCGACTGCAGCAGCACGCTCTCCGGCAGGCGCATGCCCTTCTCGGCCACGAACTTCGACACCGGGGTGATCTTGCCGCGGGCGATGCCGGTGATATCCGTCACCAGGCACTCCACCTCGGTGATGCGTCGCTCCTTCAGCCAGCTTTCCAGGTCTTTCATGGGAACCTCGTCAGTCGCCCGGGGCCCGGGCGCTCGTCATAGTCGATCACGCAGCTTGTAGAAGGCGGTGGCCAGCACCAGCCGCGGCGTGCGCAGCCGCTCTCCGCCGGGAAAGCGCCGGTGGGGCATGGCGGCGAAGGCGTCGAAGCGCTCGCACTGGCCGGCCACCGCCTCCGCCATCAGCTTGCCGGCCAGCCCCGCCAGCGCCATGCCGTGGCCGGAGTAGCCCTGGGCATAGTAGAGCGTCTGGCCGATGCGGCCGAAGTCCGGCGCCCGGTTGAGGGTGATGGCCACCTCGCCGCCCCAGCGGTAGTCGATGGCGACGCCACGCAGCGCCGGGAAGAGCCGGGCGATCTTGGCGTCCATGCGCGCCTGAAGCCCCCTGGGCTCACGCCCGGTATAGCTCACCTCGCCGCCGTAGATCAGCCGCCGGTCGGCGGAGAGACGATAGTAGTCGAGGACGAAGTTGGCGTCCGAGAGGGCATCGTTCTTCGGCAGCACCCGGGCGGCGCGGGCGGCGCCGAGGGGCTCGGTGGCGATGAGGTAGTTGGCGGCGCGCATCACCCGGCCGGTGAGCTCCGGCACCAGGCGGTGCTGGAAGGCGTTGGTACCCAGCACCACGAAGTCGGCGGTGACGCTGCCGCCGGGCGTGACCACCCGGTGGGGAGTGCCGCGCTCGATCGCGAGCGCCGGACTGCCCTCGTGGAGCACCGCGCCGGCGTCGCGAGCGGCGCGGGCCAGCCCCAGGGTGTAGTTGAGCGGATGCAGGTGCCCCGCCTCGCTCTCGTGGAGCGCCCCGGGATAGGCATCGCTGACCACGCGCTCGCGCAGGGCCTCGCCCTCGAGCCAGGTCAGCGCCTCGTAGCCATAGTCTCGGGCCAGGCGGTCGCGGAAGGCCTTGAGCTCGCGCACGTGGCGCGACTTCACCGCGGCGTGCAGGTAGCCCCAGGCGAGATCGCAGGGGATGGCATGGCGCTCGATGAGCTCGGCGGTGAGGGCCACCGCCTCGCGGCTCATGGCCCAGATGTCACGGGCGGCGCCGAGGCCCAGCGCACGCTCCACGGTGGCGATGTCGGTGCCGAGCCCCGGCAGGATCTGGCCGCCGCTGCGCCCGGAGGCACCGAAGCCGATCTCGCTGGCCTCCAGCAGCACCACCGAATAGCCCCGCTCGGCCAGGTGCAGCGCCGCCGAGCAGCCGGTGATCCCGCCGCCGATCACGCAGACGTCGGCACGCACCTCCCCCGCCAGCGGGGGGCAGGGGCCAAGGTCGACGGCGATGGAGTCGCGGTACCAGGAAGCCGGACGTCGATCGAGGCTGGAAGGGGGGGTCGCCGATGCGGTCATGCGCAGTGCGCTCGTTGTTGTGGGATGGAGGGCCGTGCGGCCCTGCTCTCGGAACAGTTTGACATCAGCCGCCGCGAGATTGTCAAGTATTCAATAACAACGCTACGCCTGGCAGCCGGGCAAAAATCACCGAAAGTCCACCATCCTGGCCGCCAGATCCCATCCGCGACGCCTCAGGCGTCAAGAAATGACGACCAGAGCCCGCCAGGCCTCAGCCGCCACAGACCGGGCAGGCGGGATCCCGGGGCACCTTGAAGTGGCGCCACTGGCCGGTGAGGCCGTCGAAGGTGGAGAGCCCGCGATGGGGCGTGCCGGCCCCGCTGAGCAGCTTGATCGCCTCCAGCGCCTGGAAGCTGCCGATCAGCCCCACCAGGGGGGCCACCACGCCGCTCTCGGCGCAGGAGAGCGCCTCGTCCCCGCGATCGTCCGGGGGGTAGAGGCAGGCGTAGCAGGGGCCGTCGGGATCGCGGGGGTCGAACACCGCCAGCTGCCCCGAGAAGCGGATCGCCGCCCCGGAGACCAGCGGCACGCCGGCCGCGCGGCAGGCGGCATTGATGGCGTAGCGGCTGGAGAAGCGATCGGTGCAGTCGAGCACCACGTCGGCGTCGGCCACCGCCGCGGCCATGGCCTCGCCCTCCAGATGAGCGGTCAATGTCTCGATCGTACAGCCGGGGTTCAGGGCCCGCGCCGAGTCCCGGGCGGACTCGGCCTTGTTGCGGCCCAGGTCCGCCTCGCCGTGGGCGATCTGGCGCTGCAGGTTGGAGAGCTCCACCGCATCGGCATCGGCCAGCGTCAGCCGCCCTACCCCGGCGGCGGCCAGGTAGAGGGCCACCGGGGAGCCGAGCCCGCCGGCGCCCACCACCAGGGCCCGGCCGGCCAGCAGCCGCTCCTGCCCCTCGATGTCGATCTGGGCCAGCATGATCTGGCGGCTGTAGCGCAGCAGGTCGGCGTCGTGCATGGTCACTTGTCCTCGAACTCCTCGATGTCGGGCACATGGAGGGAGAACTCCTCCTTCACCTCCTCCATCACCACATAGCTCTTGGACTCCTTGACCCCCGGCAGGGTCAGTACCACGTCGCCGAGCAGCTGCCGGTAGGCGGCCATCTCGGGGATGCGGCACTTCAGGATATAGTCGAACTGCCCGGAGACCAGGTGGCACTCCTGGATCTGCGGCAGCTTGGCCACGGCGCGACGGAACTCGTCGAACACCGCCGGCGACTGGGTCTCCAGGCTGATCTCCACGAACACCAGCAGGTTGGCCTTGAGCGCCCGGGGGTCGAGCACCGCCTTGTAGCCGCGGATTACGCCCGCGCGCTCCAGGCGCTTGACCCGTTCGAGACAGGGCGTGGTGGAGAGCCCCACCTGGGCGGCGAGGTCGACGTAGGAGATGCGGGCGTTCTCCTGCAGGCAGCGCAGGATCTTGAGGTCGATGCGGTCGAGGGCGCGGGACTTGGCTTTCATGGGCGTGGCGGCTGCTCGGTCTCGGGAGTGGCAGAACGTGCCGGCGCGACAGTCGATCGGACTGAAAACCACCGCCAGGAGAGCGGCATCGTGGTCTTCAGGCATGAAATCACGGCGGCTTTAGGTGTTATTTTCTGATCAAGATGTACCACACCCCCGCCGATCACCGCCAGTTGAACCCTCAACGCCCTGGCCAGCGCCCCAGGCTGACCCGCTCGAGGCCGGCCAGGTCGCAGCGGGTCGCCACCTCGGCATAGCCGGCACTGATCAGGGCCTGGCGCACCGCCCCGCCCTGCTCGGCGCCGTGCTCGAGCATCAGCCAGCCCGCCACGGCCAGGTGCTCCCGGGCCGTGCGCACCAGGTGATGGAGGTCGGCCAGGCCGCCGTCGCCGGCCACGAGGGCGCTTGCCGGTTCGAAGCGCACGTCACCGCGGGCCAGGTGCGGGTCGTCGTCGGCCAGATAGGGGGGATTGGAGACGATCAGCTCGAAGCGCTCGGCGGCCTCGCCCTCGGCGGCTTCCAGCGCGGAGAACCAGTCACTCTGGCGAAACACGGCGTTGGCGATGGCGAGCCGCTCGGCGTTGCGGCGGGCGAGCGCCACCGCCTCGGGACGCAGATCCACCCCCAGCACCCGCCAGCCCGGCCGCTCGCTGGCGAAGGCGAGCGCGATGGCGCCGGTGCCGGTGCCGAGATCCAGCAGGCGCCCGCCGGCCGCGCCCGCCTTCTCCAGGGCGGCCTCGACCAGGGTCTCGGTATCGGGGCGCGGGATCAGGGTGCTCGGCTCGGTGGCCAGGCGCAACCCCCAGAACTCCCGTTCGCCGGTGAGGTAGGCCACCGGCTCCCCCGCCTCGCGGCGCGCCAGCAGGGCGGCGAAGCGCTCGGCCGTGGCGGGGTCTGCCTCGCGATCCCCCCAGGTGTAGAGCCAGGTGCGATCGACCTCGAGCAGGTGGCAGAGCAGCACCTCGGCGTCGAGGCGCGGGGTGGGCGAGCCGGCCGCCGCCAGGCGCGCCGCCGACGCCACCAGCAGGGCATCGAGGCGCATCAGCTCTCCTGCTGCAGGGCGGCGAGCTGCTCCGCCTGGTACTCGTGGATCAGCGGCTCGATCACCTCGTCGAGCTGCTCGCCGCCGATCACCTCGGCCAGCTTGTAGAGGGTCAGGTTGATGCGGTGGTCGGTGACCCGCCCCTGGGGGAAGTTGTAGGTGCGGATGCGCTCGCTGCGATCGCCGGAGCCCACCAGGCTCTTGCGCTCGTCGGCCTGGGCCTGGCGGCGCGACTCAACGGCGCTCTGCTTGAGGCGCGCGGCGAGCAGCGACATCGCCTTGGCGCGGTTCTTGTGCTGGCTGCGCTCCTCCTGGCACTCCACCACCACGCCGCTGGGCAGGTGGGTGATGCGTATCGCGGAGTCGGTGGTGTTGACGTGCTGGCCGCCGGCGCCGCTGGAGCGGAAGGTGTCGACCCGCAGGTCGGCGGGGTTGATGTCGATATCGCCCACCGCATCGGCCTCGGGCATCACCGCCACGGTGCAGGCGGAGGTATGGATGCGCCCCTGGGACTCGGTGGCCGGGACCCGCTGCACCCGGTGGGCGCCGGACTCGAACTTGAGCCGCGCGTAGACCCCCTCGCCCTTGATGCGCGAGATGATCTCCTTGTAGCCGCCCTGCTCGCCGTGGCTGGCGCTCACCACCTCGACCTTCCAGCCGTGCTGCTCGGCGTAGCGGGAGTACATGCGAAAGAGGTCACCGGCAAACAGCGCCGCCTCGTCGCCGCCGGTGCCGGCGCGCACCTCCAGGAAGACGCTGCGACCGTCGTCGGGATCCTTCGGCACCAGCAGCTGCTTGAGGCGCACCTCCATGGCCGCAAGCCTGTCGCGCCCCTCGGCCAGTTCCAGCTCGGCCAGCTCGCGCATCTCCGGGTCGCTGTCACCGGCGAGCTGCTCGGCGTCGGCGATATCGCCCTCCACGCCGCGGAACTCGCGCCAGGCCTCCACCAGGGGCTCGAGCTCGGCGTACTCGCGGGAATAGTCTCGGAAGCGGGGTTGGTCGCCGATCACCTCGGGCTCCGCCAACAGGGCGGCGAGCTCCTCGAAGCGCTCGCCGAAGGCGTCGAGGCGCTGACGCAGGGAAGCTTTCATGGGTTGTCCTATCGGGTCTTGTCGGGGGCGGCGCCGAGCAGCAGGGCGCCGGCGGCCTCGAGCAGGTCGTGGCGTTCGGCGGAGGCGGCCTCGCGCAGCGCCACGGTGGGGCTGTGCAGTAACCGGTTGGTGAGCTGGTGCGCCAGGCGGCGCACCACCGCCTCGGGGTCCTCGCCGCGGCCAAGCCGCATCAGGGCCTGCTCCAGGGAGCGGTCGCGCAGCGTCTCGCCCCGGGAGCGGAAGTCGTGGATCAGCTCGCCGCCGCCGCGGATGCGCCGCTCGTGGAGCCAGGCGCCCACCCCGTGCTCGATCAGCGATTCGGCCTGGTCGGCGGCCACCTGGCGGTGGCGGCGGTTCTCCTCGATCACCTCCTGAAGGTCATCGACGGAGTAGAGGAAGATGTCGGCGAGCCTGCCCACCTCGGGCTCGATGTCCCGGGGCACGGCGATGTCGACCATGAAGATGGGGCGGTGGCGGCGCGCCTTCAGCGCTCGCTCCACCATGCCCTTGCCGATGATCGGCAGCGGCGCCGCCGTGGAGGAGATGACGATATCGGCCTCCACCAGCGCCTCGGGAATGGCGTCCAGGGTGATGGCGCGCCCGCCCAGGCTGCCGGCCAGCAGCTCGGCGCGCTCCCGAGTGCGGTTGGCCACGGTGATCTGGCGCACGCCGGCCTCGAAGAGGTGGCGCGCCACCAGCTCGATGGTCTCGCCGGCGCCGATCAGCAGGGCCCGGGCGCGACCGAAGTCATCGAAGATGCGGCTGGCCAGGCTGACCGCCGCATAGGCCACGGAGACGGGGTTGCGACCGATACCGGTCTCGGTGCGCACCTGCTTGGCCACTGCGAAGGTGTGCTGGAAGAGGCACTCGAGCTCCTTGCCGAGCCCGCGAGCCTCGCGGCTGGCCTGATAGGCATCCTTGAGCTGGCCGAGGATCTGCGGCTCGCCGAGCACCATGGAGTCGAGGCCCACCGCCACCCGCATCAGGTGGCGGGCGGCCTCGTTATCCAGATAGTGATAGGCGCAGGTCGAGAGATCCGCCACCGGCAGGCCATGGAAGCGACCCAGCCAGTCGAGGATCGCCATCTCCCCCTGGGGCTCGGTGACGCAGTAGAGCTCGGTACGATTGCAGGTCGAGAGAACCGCTGCTTCCTTGACCTGGGGCAAACCGCGCAGCTCGCCGAGCGCCGTTTCCAGCTGGGCGGGGGTAAAGGCCACCTGCTCGCGCACCTCGACGGTGGCGGTTCGATGGTTGATTCCTAGGGCAAGCAGCGTCATCCGTCGGGCATCTTTGCTAGTGGTGGCCGGCCTTGGCGGCGTCCTGATCATTGGGCGTGGATTCTACCATAGCGTCGCCCGCTTGGCCGCCTACGGTGGTGCGCTTTGCCCACGCCGGTCAAGCCGTTATGCTGACCCCTCGGCCCTGCCAGCGAGAACCCCATGCCTGCCGCTCTTCCCTCGTCACTTCGCCCGCTCACCGCCCGCCTGGCCCCGCTGGCGCTGGCCATGCTGCTCGCCGGCTGCCAGACGCTGTCGGCCGTGGACGGGGCGGGCGAGCCGCTGGACGACCCGTTGGCCGGCGCTCCCCCCATCGAACGCGGCCTGGACGCCGAGGGGCTGGCCGGCCTGCTCACCGCGGAGCTCGCCGGCCAGCGCGGCGACTACCGCCGCGCCGCCCTGGGGTATCTGGAGGCCACCGAGCGCTACGCCGCCCCGGCCCTGGCCGAGCGCGCCGCCCTGGCCGCCAGCTTCAGCAGCGACCGCGAACTGCTGGCCCGGGCCGCCGACCGCTGGCAGGCGCTGGCCCCCGAGGCCGAGGCGCCCTCGCGGCTGCTCGCGGGGCTGGCGGTGCAGCGCGGCGACTGGCCCGATGCGCTGCGCCAGCGCCTGGCGCTGATCGAGCGTGGCAGCGAGAGCGACCTGACCGCCTTCGTCGAGGCGGCGCTTGGCGAGAACGCCGACCCGGCACCGCTGCTGGCGCTGCTCCGCCCCTGGCTGCCCCGCGCGCCACAGGGCGCAGCCCGCCAGGACGCGGAGCTTGCCACCGCGCTGCTGGAGGTCTCCAGCGGCGACACCGCCGCCGCCGAGCGCCGTCTGGAACGGCTGGGCCAGAGTGCGCCGGAGCTGCCGGCGCTGTGGCTGACCCGGGCGCGCCTGGCCCAGGAGCGCGGCGACCACCGCGGCGCCCGCGAGGCGGCGCGGCGGGGGCTGGCCATCTCACCGGACGATGCCCGCTTCATCCTGCTGCTGGCCCAGAGTGAGCTGCGCCTGGGCAACGTGGCCGCCGCCGAGGCGAGCACCGACGCCCTGCTGGAGGATCACCCCGGCAACGCGGAGCTGCGCCTGGCACTGGCCCGCCTCTACCTCGAGGAGCGCGCCACCGAGGCCGCCCGCCGCCTGCTGCTGCCGCTGGTTGACGAACCCGACACTCCGCCCATGGCCTTCTACCTGCTCGGCACCACCGCCGAGGCGGAGGGCGAGGTGGACAACGCCCTGCTCTACTACCGCCAGGTGGCACCGGGCCCCGAGTTCCTGGCGGCACGCCTGCGTGCCGCCGAGATGCTGATCGAGGATGACCGCCTGCTCGACGCCCGCGCCTTCCTGCGCATCGAGCGGCTGCGCCACGAGGTCCACTTCGCCGACCTGGTCAGCCTCGAGGTGGAGCTGCTGGGGCGCGAGGGGCTCGCCGACGAGGCCACCGCCCTGCTCGACCGCGAGCTCGACCGCCCCCCCAACGACGAGCAGCTGCTCTACCTGCGCGGCATGCGCGCCTGGGAGGCCGGCGACCCCGAGGGGATGGAGCGCGACCTGGGGCGCATCATCGAGCGCAACCCGGACAACGCCATGGCCCTCAACGCCCTGGGCTACACCCTGGCCGACATGAACGTGACCGAGCGCCTGGACGAGGCGCGCGAAATGATCGAACGGGCCCACGAGCTCGACCCCGGTAACCCCGCCATCAAGGATAGCCTGGGCTGGGTCTACTATCGCCTGGGCGACCCCGAGCGCGCCCTGCCCTGGCTCGAGCGCGCCTATGCCCAGATGCCGGACCAGGAGATCGCCGCCCACCTGATCGAGGTGCTGTGGGCCCTGGAGCGGCGCGCCGAGGCCCGCGCGCGCCTGGCCGAGGCCCTCGAGCGCTTCGACGAGCGCCCACTGGTCGATGACCTGCTGCGGCGCATCCCCGAACTGGCCCGCTGAAGGCCCGACTCTCACCGACTACCGCCACGAGACACCCATGACGCCACGCTCCCTGACGACGCTGCTGATTCCCCTGCTCGCCCTGCTGCTGCTGGCCGGCTGTGCCGGGCGCACGCCAGCCCCGGATGGCGAGCGCGCCGCCGGCCAGTGGCAGTCCCAGGCCGAGCGCACCGAGGCCCTGGACACCTGGATCCTGGTGGCACGCGTCGGACTGCGCACCTCCCAGGACGGCACCAGCGCCAACCTCGACTGGAGCCAGCACCCCCACTACTACCGGATGCTGCTCAGCGGACCCTTCGGCAGCGGGCGCAGCACCCTCGAGGGCCGCGAGGGGCGCTTCTCGCTGACCACCTCCGAGGGCCGCTTCGAGGCCGAGACCCCCGAGGCGCTGATGGAGGAGCAGCTCGGCTGGTCGCTGCCGATGGGCGCGCTGCAGGACTGGGTTCGCGGCCTGCCCGGCTCGCAGAGCGACTACCACCTGGAAGAGGATGAGCTCGGCTTCCCCCAGCGGCTCGAGCAGGATGGCTGGCAGATCGAGTACCGCGACTGGACCCTGGCCGAGGAGCTCTGGCTGCCGCGCCGGCTGGTGATGAACTACGGCGACCTGCGCGTCACTCTGGTGGTCACCGACTGGCGCCCGGTCGTCGATGAGTAGGTCGATGAGCAGGTTGATGAACAAGCCCCTTGTCCTGCCGGCCCCGGCCAAGCTCAACCGCCTGCTGCATATCCTCGGACGCCGCCCGGACGGCTACCACGAGCTGCAGACGCTGTTCCAGTTCCTCGACCACGGCGACACCCTGCGCTTCCACCTTCGCGAGGATGGCGAGATCCGCCTGACCCCGGAGATTCCCGGGGTGCCCGCCGAGGAGAACCTGATCGTGCGCGCCGCCCGAGCGCTGCAGGCAGAGAGCGGCTGCCGGCTGGGCGCCGAGATCCACCTCGAGAAGCGCCTGCCCCTGGGCGGCGGGCTGGGCGGCGGCAGCAGCGATGCCGCCACCGCCCTGCTCGGCCTCAATGCCCTGTGGCAGCTGGGGCTGACCCTGGACCGCCTGGCCGAGCTGGGGCTCACCCTGGGCGCCGACGTGCCGGTGTTCGTGCGCGGCCACGCCGCCTGGGGAGAGGGGGTCGGCGAGCGTCTCACCCCCGTCGAGCTCGACACCCCATGGTTCGTGGTGGTGCATCCCGGCGTGGCGGTCTCCACCCCGGCGGTGTTCGGGGCCCCCGAATTGACACGCAACACCCCCCCGATTACCATGGCGCGCGCACTTCAGGGGGGTGCGTCGAGCTGGCGCAACGACTGCGAGGCCACGGTCAGGGCCCTCTATCCGCCCGTGGCGGAGGCGCTCGACTGGCTATCGGCACGAGCACCGGCCCTGCTGACCGGCACCGGCGCCTGCATCTTCGCCCGTCTGGCCAGCGAGGCCGAGGCCGACCGGCTGCTGGCCGAGATCGCCGGACGCTGGCCGACCTTCAAGGCCCGCGGGCTGAACCGCTCCCCTCTCCATGATGTTCTGGACCACGATGTTCTGGACGACGACGTCCTGGGCCATGACGCTGTGGAACTCGACTCCTGATGACCCAACCCTGCATAGGTGGCTGCGCGTGTCAAAATTGATGGTTTTCGCCGGGAACGCCAATCCCGAACTCGCCCGGAAGATCGCCGAGAGTCTGGACACCCGCATGGGCAACGCCACGGTCGGTCAGTTCAGCGACGGCGAGATCGCGGTCGAGATCAACGAGAACGTGCGCGGCAAGGACGTCTTCGTCCTCCAGTCCACCTGTGCACCGACCAATGACAACCTGATGGAGCTGGTGCTGATGGTGGACGCCCTGCGTCGCGCCTCGGCCCACCGCATCACTGCGGTCGTGCCCTACTTCGGCTACGCCCGTCAGGATCGTCGCGTGCGCTCCGCCCGCGTGCCCATCTCCGCCAAGATCGTCGCCGACATGCTGGTCAAGGCCGGCGTCGACCGGGTGATGACCATGGACCTGCACGCCGACCAGATCCAGGGCTTCTTCGACGTGCCGGTGGACAACGTCTACGGCTCGCCGATCCTGCTCGACGATATCGAGCGCCAGAACTACGAGAACCTGGTGGTGGTCTCCCCCGACGTGGGCGGCGTGGTCCGCGCACGCGCCATCGCCAAGCAGCTCAACGCCGATCTCGCCATCATCGACAAGCGTCGCCCCTCCGCCAACCAGGCCCAGGTGATGCACATCATCGGCGAGATCGAGGGGCGCAACTGCGTGGTGGTCGACGACATGATCGACACCGCCGGCACCCTGTGCAAGGCCGGCGAGGCCCTCAAGGACCACGGCGCCCAGCGCGTGGTGGCCTACGCCACTCACCCCATCCTCTCGGGGCCTGCGGTCGACAACATCGTCGGCTCGGTGCTCGACGAGGTGGTGGTCACCGATACCATTCCGCTCTCCGACAACGCACGCCGCTGTGGCCATATCCGCCAGCTCAGCGTGGCCGGGCTGATCGCCGAGGCGATCCGTCGGGTGAGCAACGAGGAATCCGTCAGCGCCATGTTCCACTGAGGCACGCCTCGGGAACCGCGTCGGAAAGCGCCCTGCGGGGCAACTGGAAGCGTCACGGTCAGGTCGCGGGCCGTGGCGCCTTCCTTACTTCACTGAAGAGGCAATACCATGTCTGATTTTACCCTTAACGCCAGCGTTCGTAACGACCTGGGGAAAGGTGCGAGCCGCCGCCTGCGTCGTGCGAACCTCCAGGTGCCGGCCATCGTCTACGGTGGTGAGAAGGCGCCCCAGCCGATCTCCGTCGAGAAGTCCGCGTTCTACAAGGCCGCCGAGAGCGAGTCCTTCTTCTCCTCCGTGATCAACCTGGTCATCGACGGCAAGAGCGAGCAGGTCGTGGTGCGTGACATGCAGCGTCACCCCTTCAAGCCGCTGATCACCCACGCCGACTTCCTGCGCGTGGACGCCACCCACGAGATCACCATCAACGTGCCGCTGCACGTGGTGGGCGAAGAGAAGTCCAAGGCCATCAAGGACAACGGCGGCGAGCTGCACGTGCTGGCCAACGAAGTCCAGATCAGCTGCCTGCCGAAGGACCTGCCGGACTTCCTGGAAGTGAACATCGCCGACGTCGAGCTGGGCTCCACCCTGCACCTGACCGACCTGGTCCTGCCGGCCGGCGTGACCCTGGTCGAGCTGACCCACGGCGAAGACCACAACCAGGCGATCCTCAGCATCACCAAGGCCAAGGTCCGCGGTGGCGAGGAAGCCGGTGAAGGCGAGGAAGGCGAGCAGGGCGAGGAGTAATCCTCACCGCTCCATCCGACCGCCCGGGGCCGTGCCAGGCACGGCCCCTTCCGGTTACGATCAAGCGCCCCGGCGCTTGATTTTTTTTGGAGGCAACCCATGAGTCAGGTCAGAGCGATCATCGGGCTGGGCAACCCCGGCGCCGACTATGAGGCCACCCGCCACAATGCCGGCGCCTGGCTGGTGGAGGCGGTGGCCCGCCGCGCAGGGGCCGAGCTGCGCCCCGACCGCAAGTTCCTCGGGCTTCATGCCCGGGTGCAGTTCGAGGGCCACGACCTCCACCTGCTCAACCCGACGACCTTCATGAACCGCAGCGGTGGCGCCGTGGCGGCCCTCTGCCAGTTCTACAAGATCGCCCCGGACGAGCTGCTGGTGGCCCACGACGAGCTGGACATCCCCCCCGGCACCGCCCGCTACAAGACCGGCGGCGGCCACGGCGGCCACAACGGGCTGCGCGACATCATCAGCGCCCTGGGCAACGAGCGCGGCTTCCACCGCCTGCGCATCGGCATCGGCCACCCGGGCGATGCGAAACAGGTGACCCACTTCGTGCTGGGGCGCCCCGGCAAGGCCGAGCATGGCGCCATCGAGGCCGCCATCGACGAGTGCCTGGCCACCCTGCCCCAGGCCCTCGCCGGCGACTGGGTCAAGGCCATGAACCGGCTGCACAGTTTCAAGAGCGCCTAACGTTTCAAACGCGCTTCGCCCGCGTAGAATAGACGCCACCTTCCAATCGCGAACACGCTTTCCAGGACGATCCCATGGGTTTCAACTGCGGTATCGTCGGCCTGCCCAACGTCGGCAAGTCGACCCTCTTCAACGCCCTCACCAAGTCCGGCATCGACGCCGAGAACTTCCCCTTCTGCACCATCGAGCCCAACGTCGGCATCGTGCCGATGCCCGACCCGCGCCTCGACCGGCTCGCCGAGATCGTCAAGCCGCAGAAGGTGCTGCCCACCACCATGGAGTTCGTCGACATCGCCGGGCTGGTGGCGGGTGCCTCCAAGGGCGAGGGCCTCGGCAACAAGTTCCTGGCCAACATCCGCGAGACCCAGGCCATCGCCCACGTGGTGCGCTGCTTCGACAACGACAACGTCATCCATGTCGCCAACCAGGTGGACCCGCGGGCGGACATCGAGATCATCAACATGGAGCTGGCGCTGGCCGACCTCGACACCGTGGAGCGCGCCATCCAGCGCCTGGTGCGAGTGGCCAAGGGCGGCGACAAGGAGGCCATCGCCACCAAGGCGATCCTCGAGCGCATCCAGCCCCACCTGGCCGAGGGCATGCCGCTGCGCAGCTTCGGCCTCGACGAGGACGAGAAGAAGCAGCTCAAGGGCTTCGGCTTCCTGACCCTGAAGCCCACCATGTACATCGCCAACGTCAACGAGGACGGCTTCGAGGCCAACCCCTATCTCGACGTGGTGCGCGAGATCGCCGAGGCCGAGGGCGCCGTGGTGGTGCCGGTGTGCAACCAGCTCGAGGCGGAGATCGCCGAGCTCGATGACGAGGAGCGCGCCATGTTCCTCGACGAGATGGGCATGGAGGAGCCGGGCCTCGACCGAGTGATCCGCGCCGGCTACGCCCTGCTCGGCCTGCAGACCTACTTCACCGCCGGGGTGAAGGAGGTACGCGCCTGGACCGTCAAGGTGGGCGCCACCGCCCCCGAGGCCGCCGGCGTGATCCACACCGACTTCCAGAAGGGCTTCATCCGCGCCGAGGTCATCGCCTACGACGACTTCGTGAGCCTCGGCGGCGAGCAGGGCGCCAAGGACGCCGGCAAGTGGCGCCTGGAAGGCAAGGAGTACATCGTCCAGGACGGCGACGTGATCCACTTCCGCTTCAATGTATAGGCCCGCGGTCTAGGTCCGCGGTTCCTCCTGAGCGCTCGCCCCGGCGAGCGCTCAGCGTTGAGCCGGCGTGATACCCGAGCGGCCGTTGCCGGTCACATTCCTGCCGCGGGGTGCCACAATGAGAGGACCTCACAGGCCCCGACGACGAGGAGAGAGGCTATGCGAACCAAGATCGAGAAGAGCGAGGCCGAGTGGCGCCAGCAGCTGACGCCCGAGCAGTACCGGGTCACCCGCCAGCAGGGCACCGAGCCGCCCTTCAGCGGTGACTACCGGGTCAGCGACGAGCACGGCATCTACCACTGCGTCTGCTGCAATGCCCCGCTGTTCGAGAACGAGCACAAGTTCGACGCCGGCTGCGGCTGGCCGAGCTTCGACAGGCCGCTCGGCCAGCATAGCCTCGAGGAGCGCCAGGACACCTCCCACGGCATGCTGCGCACCGAGGTGACCTGCGCCCACTGCGATGCCCACCTGGGCCATGTGTTTCCCGACGGCCCGCCGGACACCACCGGCCTGCGCTACTGCATCAACTCGGTGGCCATCGACTTCCACGCCGGGGAGTAGCGCCCCGGCGAGTCGCCGACCACCTCATCCTGCCGCGGCCGCCCATCTGGTAAGATGGGCGGCCGTTCTTTTGGCTGACCCAAGTGAGGCCCCCATGCTCGGCTGGTACCCGGGACACATGCACAAGGCAAGGCGCCAGATCACCGAGGCGCTGCCGGAGATCGACGTGGTGATCGAGGTCCTCGACGCCCGCCTGCCCTACTCCAGCGCCAACCCCATGCTCGCCCAGCTGACCCGTCACAAGCCGGTGCTGAAGCTGCTGTCGCGGGCCGACCTGGCCGACCCGGCGCGCACCAAGGAGTGGGTCGCCTACTTCGACGCCCAGCCCGACATGCGCGCGCTCGCCGTCACCACCACCAACGCCCGGGAGCTCAAGCGCATCCCCAAGCTCTGCCACGAGCTGGCAGGACAGGTGCGTGCCGACCGCGACGTGCGGGTGATGGTGATGGGCATTCCCAATGTCGGCAAGTCGACCCTGATCAACGGCCTGGCCGGCAGGAGCATCGCCAAGACCGGCAACGAGCCCGCGGTCACCAAGCGCCAGCAGAAGGTGCGCATCGGCGGGCGCGTCGCCATCATCGACACCCCCGGGGTGCTGTGGCCCAAGATCGAGGACCAGGCCAGCGCCTATCGGCTGGCCGCCAGCGGCGCCATCCGCGATACCGCCATCGACTATGTCGACGTGGCGGTGGTCACCGCCGCCGAACTGGCGCGCCGCTACCCCGAGGCGCTCACCGCGCGCTACAGGCTCAAGGCGCTGCCGGCCTACACGGCCAACCCCGAGACCGAGCGGGTCGAGGCCGACGGCCCGGTGCGCGTGGACCTGCTGGCGCTGGCCGGCTTCGATGGCCACGCCATCCTGACCGAGATCGCCAGCCGCCGCGGCGGCCTGCGCCCCGGCGGCGAGGTGGACCTGCACCGCGGCGCCGAGGTGCTGCTCCACGAGCTGCGCGACGGCAAGCTCGGCCGCCTTACCCTGGAGACCCCGGCGGATATTCCCCCCGAGCCCGTGGAAGAACCGGCCTGCGCCGAGGATGACGCCGGCCCCGACCACACCGCATAATCCCCTTTCGCCCGCCGCCCTGGACACTGGACACCGAACGACATGGACACCACCCCGATCCGGAAATCGCACAAGCTGCACAACGTCTGCTATGACATCCGCGGCCCGGTGCTCGACCACGCCAAGCGGCTGGAAGAGGAAGGCCAGCGCATCCTCAAGCTCAACATCGGCAACCCCGCCCCGTTCGGCTTCGAGGCGCCGGAGGAGATCCTCCAGGACGTGATGCGCAACCTGCCCACCGCCCAGGGCTACTGCGACTCCAAGGGGCTCTACTCGGCGCGCAAGGCGATCATGCAGGAGTGCCAGCGCAAGAACATACCCAATGTCGGCATCGAGGACATCTACATCGGCAACGGCGTCTCCGAGCTGATCGTGATGGCCATGCAGGCGCTGCTCAACGACGGCGACGAGGTGCTGATCCCGGCGCCGGACTACCCGCTGTGGACCGCCGCCGCCAACCTCTCCGGAGGGCGCGCTGTGCACTACCTGTGCGACGAGCAGGCCGACTGGGCGCCGGATCTCGACGATATCCGCAGCAAGGTGACCAGCCACACCCGGGCCATCGTGATCATCAACCCCAACAACCCCACCGGCGCCGTCTATCCGCCCGAGGTGGTGCGCGAGCTGCTGGAGATCGCCCGTCAGCACGACCTGGTGGTCTTCTCCGACGAGATCTACGACAAGATCCTCTACGACGGCGTCGAGCACGTCTCCACCGGCGCCCTGGCCGGCGAGGATCAGCTGGTGGTGACCATGAACGGGCTCTCCAAGAGCTACCGCTGCGCCGGCTTCCGCTCCGGCTGGATGATCCTCTCCGGCAACCTCGCCAAGCAGCGCGCCGCCGACTTCATCCGGGGGCTGACCATGCTCGCCTCCATGCGCCTGTGTGCCAACGTGCCGGCCCAGCACGCCATCCAGACGGCGCTGGGCGGCTA
This sequence comes from Halomonas alkalicola, assembly GCF_030704205.1. Taxonomy (NCBI): domain Bacteria; kingdom Pseudomonadati; phylum Pseudomonadota; class Gammaproteobacteria; order Oceanospirillales; family Halomonadaceae; genus Halomonas; species Halomonas alkalicola. The sequence continues at coordinate 992,154 of NZ_CP131913.1, forward strand.
CCAGTCGATCAACGACCTGATCCTGCCCGGCGGGCGCCTGCTGGCCCAGCGTGACATCACCCATGAGCGGCTCAACGCCATCCCCGGGGTGAGCTGCGTCAAGCCCAAGGGGGCGCTCTACGCCTTCCCGCGGCTCGACCCCAAGGTCTACAACATCCGCGACGACCAGCAGCTGGTGCTCGACCTGCTGCTGCAGGAGAAGATCCTGCTGGTCCAGGGCACCGCCTTCAACTGGCCGGAGCCGGACCACGTGCGCATCGTCACCCTGCCTTGGGCCGACCAGCTCGGCGACGCCCTGGAGCGCTTCGAGCGCTTCCTGTCGCGCTATCGCCAGTAGTGGCGCAGGCCCGGCGCCCGCGGCGCTTGAAACCCGCGGGCTCCGGACGTATCTAAGCCAAAGCTTCTGAACGCCGCGCCCCCGCGCGGCACCTCACTTCGGATCCCCTTTCCCTCGATAACCATTGGAGACTGCACCATGATGAGAATCCTGCTCTTTCTGGGCACCAACCTGGGCGTCATCATCGTCGCCAGCATCACCCTGCGGCTGCTGGGGGTGGAAGGCTATCTGCGCGGCCAGGGCATCAACTTCAACAGCCTGCTGATCTTCTGCTTCATCGTCGGCATGGCAGGCTCGATGATCTCGCTGTTCATCTCCAAGTGGATGGCCAAGCGCAGCACCGGCACCGTGATCATCGAGACGCCAAGCAACGCCACCGAGAAGTGGCTGCTCGACACCGTGGAAGAGCTCTCCCGGGAGGCCGGCATCAAGACGCCCGAGGTGGGCATCTTCCCCGCCCAGCAGTCCAACGCCTTCGCCACCGGCTGGAACCGCAATGACGCCCTGGTGGCGGTCTCCGCCGGCCTGCTCAACCGCATGCGCCCCGAGGAGGTGCGCGCGGTGCTGGCCCACGAGATCGGCCACGTGGCCAACGGTGACATGGTGACCCTGGCGCTGATCCAGGGGGTGGTGAACACCTTCGTGATGTTCTTCGCCCGGGTGGTCGCCCACCTGGTGGACCAGTTCCTCAAGAGCCGCAGCGACGGCGCGGGGCTCGGCTTCATGGGCTACTTCGCGGTGGTGATCGTCGCCGAGATCGTGTTCGGCATCATCGCCTCGGCCATCGTCGCCTGGTTCTCGCGCTTCCGCGAGTACCGCGCCGACGCCGCCGGCGCCAAGCTGGCCGGCTCCGGCGCCATGATCAACGCCCTCGCCCGCCTCAAGGCGGAGACCGAGATGCCCGACCAGATGCCGGACACCCTGCGCGCCATGGCCATCACCAAGGGCCAGACCAAGTCGCTGATGGAGCGCCTGTTCGCCAGCCATCCACCGCTGGACGATCGCATCCGCGCCCTGAAGGAATCCGCCTACCGTCAGTAACGGCGATCAGCCATTCCGACGGCCAGAATGCAGAGGGCCCGCCATTGGCGGGCCCTCTTGCGTTGCAGCGTCTGTCATCACCGGTGGCAAATCCGCAGCGAAGCGTAAGTTTTGGCATCCGGCGCATGCCCTGGTTATGCTTGAAACTCGATATTCACAGCCGACTCGTCTCCACAATGAATGAATATCTTGCCTTTAGCTGAGCCTGCAGATTGAAACTGGAACCAACCACGGCCAGAGTTCTCGCGGCCATCGTCATTGCCGGACCACGAGAATTCGACGCGCGCTCCATCATCAGTAACGCGATAATCGATTTCCCCCTCGACTGCGCCGAACATGAAGAAACCAAGGCCGTCTTTATCGAACTGAAAATACCCGGGCTCGATAAGATCAACAAAATCTTGATCCCACATCTCCATCCACTTGATTCGCCATCTTCCCACAATATTAATCAAGTTACCTCCTGAATAAATAACGCCCGCGCAAAGCGCGCGAGGCACGAGCGTCGCATTTTACGCGTCTGTTATGCTTCATCATCTTCTGTATCGCCATCATCGTCGAAATAATTGTACCACCAGTCCATTGGCATAGGAGCTTGAACAACTAAGCTAAATTTTTCCATGAAGAGCTCGTAGGCCATATGGACGTACTTACATGATCTAAATAGAAAATCTATATCTATAGGAGCTTCGAATAAATCTGGAATGAGATGATGCTTGTGAAGTGGGCTATTGCAATCTTTACAGTTATAAATTGATACATGAGGCCACATGTTATGAGCAGCATGGCTAAATGGCTTATATGCAAACTTATACAAACCTTCACAATCAGCTTCCTGAGACATTCGCCTGTAATCCAACTGCGCCCAATTACCAAGATTGACCTCAACAAAAAAGTCACGACGCTGTGAATTTATCCAAGCAGATTTATAATCAACAAGCTGAATTAATTGTTCATTATTAGGGTTTTCAGGGTTATCCTCCAACTCTTTCTTGAAGTGCTCCATAAGAAGCTTCTCTTCGCCTAACCCATGCAATATATATTTTTTTGAACGCTCCTCTAAATCTAGCATGATCCACGACAACGCTATATGTAAATCTGTCATCGCTCGTAGAAACAATGGGGCCGAATGTCCGTTCCATATATTCGGCGATCTTGCCATTTGAATAGACATGGTGACCTGGCGGGACAAAAGCCCTCCAATCACAGAGTATGCCTCTAACCCGCCTTATTCATGAGACCGGCCTGAAAACGAAGATAGCGGATGGTATCCTCTTGAAAATTCAGTGTGTTCCGCCAAGAACCTGATCCAAGGGAGCCATCCGCTATGGGTGAAAGCCTATCCACCTGGACGCCCTCGTGCAACGGCTCTGTCCGTGTCGAGCTGAGCGGCCACCGCACCACCAGCGACAGCGGCGCTTTGTTGCTGCGTGAAGCCCTCGACAACAGCGGCGTGATTGAGGCGCTCGAAGACAACCTGGTCGATCCGCGTCACCCGCTGCGTATCCGCCACTCCCTGGCCAGTCAGCTACGCACCCTGGTGCTGCAGCGCGCGATGGGCTGGATCGATCTCAGCGATACCGACACGCTGCGCCGTGACCCGCTCTGGCAGTTGGCCTGTAGCGACGCGCGCGGGACGACGCCATTGGCGCAGGACCGGCCGTCTCAAGCCACGCTGTCGCGGCTGCTGACCTGCCTCGGCCGCAACGACAACATCGATGCCGTGCACGAAGGCCTGCTGCGGCTGGTGCTCTGGCGCCTGACCTCGCTGAAGAACGGCGAGCGCCCCAAGCAGCTGACGCTGGACATCGACGGCCTGCCGATCGAGGTCCACGGTCACCAAGGTGGCTCGGCCTACCATGGCCTTTACGGTACCCGCATCTACTCGCCGCTGGTCGCCTCGCTGGCCGAAACAGGCGACATGGTCGGTGGCCTGCTACGCGAGGGCAACGCCGGCCCGGCTGAGAATGCCGATACATGGATCCCCCATCTGGTGACGCGGCTCAACGAGAGCACTGGCGCCCAGGTTCGGGTGCGCATCGATGCCGGATTCACCGACAACGACACGCTGGAGGCGCTGGAAGAGCGCGACATCGAGTATCTGGGCCGGTTACGCAGCCACAAGGGCCTGCAAAAATTGGCGGCGCCCTACCTGAAGCGGCCCCGCGGCCGACCGCCTGAACAGCCTCGAGAATGGTGCCATGACCTTGAGTACCAAGCCGGTTCCTGGCCGGCACCACGGCGCGTCGTGCTGGTCGTGCAGGAGCGCCCCGATGACCTGCTGCTGCATGCCTTCTTCCTGGTCACCAACCTCAGCAAGTTCGACTGGCCGCCAGAGAAGGTCCTAGCACTCTATCGCAAGCGCGGCAGCGCCGAGGCGCACATGGGCGAAGTGAAGTCGGCGCTCGACGTGCACCTCTCGTCGACCGATCGCGGCGCCTCCACCGTTCAGGACGTGATGGCGCGCAACGAGGTGAGCTTGCTGCTCAGTCTCTACGCCTACCAGGTCCTGCATGGCCTGCGCTGCCTCCTGGAGCGGCAAACCCGACAAGGCTGGAGCCTGAGCCGGATGCGCGAGCAGGTGCTCAAGGTCGCCGCCACGCTGAGGCTGCACGCTCGGCGAATCACCGTTCATCTGGGTGCCGCCGCCGACAAGTGGTGGCCGACGCTGCTGAAGGGGCTACCGAAGCTGACCGCACTGAGCTGACGCTCCTGCGAGACCACCACAGCATCAGAAAGCGAGCGACGGAGCGGCGGTCGGCGATCACGGCTGCTTGGACGGCCGCCATTGATTCCAAAGAGCTATAAGTAAGTAGGAAAAAGGGCTGCGTTCTGGCATTACTCAACAGCCACTCGCGCTGAAGAGGCGAATCCTGATAAGCAATGCCAACAGCCAGTACCTTCAGACCGCTCAATCAGCGCCCTCGTGAATAAGGCGGGTCTAACTTATCGTACTCAATTTTCACACTTCCCCAAAGCTCTTCAAAGCTTGATTTTAGATATGATTCATACGACTCAATCAACTCTGAAACTGGGTTTTTATCTTCCATTTATGAACAAGCCTCCAAGTCAAAACACTGACTCCAGAATGATTTTGACCATTCGTTTTCACCTCCTTCTGCATCCTGAAATCCTGCTCCGACATTTATGTTTGCACGCACAAAAGAAGCGACTCTTTTGCTTTCTTCCGAATCAGGAACTGTAAAAATTGAATTGAAATCAGGAAGGTCTATTGCTGAACTTAAAAACAACTTACCAGTAGCCACCATTGAAACGAATGCTGTAGTCTGGACCTTGGTAGAGTGCATTGTAGATCGATCTAGCAAAGCCGAAACATCTTCTCTAAGTTGCTCCAATGCTTCTTCCTTATCAACACCATAGGTATAATCTTCAAAAAGAAAGTCAAGGGGGTAATCTTCTAGAAGGTGATACTGATGAACCAAGCTTTCTCTAAGGAAATTGAGCACAGCCTGATTTTCGATACCATCCAAAATCCTTCTCTTTTGCTCAGCAGTCAGTTTGTCAAAGTTATTCAGAAACACTAGTGCTGGTGATTTGTCATCATCCAAAATATCCTTGCATCTGACAAGGAATTCGATGACATAATGAACGGATTGCCGATCAGGATTTCGAAGAAAAATAGCCGATAGCCAAATCAGACAAGGCAGCGTATTATCCCTAAATGACATTTCTTTCATATTGGGGAGCTGCATCAAAGGTGGTATGAATTTTTTCCCCACCTTCTTATGATCTCGTAATATCTGACCTTGGTGATTCCCTTTAACCATTCTTCCTCACTCTAAAAACATAACGCACGCCATAAACGGCGAGTAAAATGAGGTCCGGCGACCGAAGGTAGCGAATTTAATGGCTTTGTTAGTCATCTTCGCCTTCGAAGTACAAACGAGATACGGTAAGGATAAAGCCATTCCCCATTCCCCAAGGTCGCTTCCTATCTTCTATTGAATTCCCGATTCGATTACCCGCACCCATATTGGTGAAATTTCTGTTTGACCGAGGTGAAACCCAACTTTTCTGCACATATGGTTGAAGCTCAGACACTGTTTCACCATTCAATACCACAGGAACATGAGCTTCTTCTGAGACGGAAGAAATATCTAGGCCCGTTATCTCACCGATTAAAATAGCAAGATGAGCTTGTGTCGGCTCCCTGAGTTGGTCTCCAAGCACTTCTAACAACCTTGCAATATCAGTATCAGCCTGGGAAGCCCACTCAGTAACTATCTCATTAAACTTTTGCTACTCCTTCTCACCCCAAGCACTACCTACGCCTGCTATTGCTCCACCCACAAATGGTATTCCTCCCATTGCATTCAGAAGATACCTTACTGCCTGTTTGCCGCTCGGCTTTTCAATGATCTTATTCAACTCGTCAATTAGACGGTCTTCTCCCTGCATGGGAACCTTCCTCGTTATCTTGAGTGACTAACGCCGCTAACACGCGCAGCTTTGCAGTGAAGGCGAAGCCGCAACGGAAAAGCTGTCGCTGTGCTTGGCCTTGTTATATTCAATCCATCGGTTCATAGCGCTGCCGGTTGACGTAAGCTGTATTTTCCTTTGGCTCAGCACCCGCTTCCGAAATCTCGACTTCCAAAACGTACGAAGGCAATCCAAACTTTTCGAGGTAACCACACGCCACTTCAATCGCTTCTTTTCCAAACTCTAGATCGAGCCCCTGAAAATACCGGCACGAGAGCATCATCGAAAGCGGCGTTGCATACCGATATAGTAGGGTATCTTTATACCCTGTTGCTTTAGCCACGTTCAGCGGCACACATACAGCGCTTGTTCGTAGAGCAACTGAACCAGTTTGCCAATTTCTTCGATAGAAATTTCTGATTTCATGAAGAAATGCCGGAGCAGACTGAAAGCCCGTAATATCTTCATAGTCGTACAGCAGATATTGAGCCCTTGGTGCATGCTTAAGGATTTTATTGACCTGTTGTGCACGCATGGCGTCAAAGTTGGTCTTTCTTCGTTGTCGCCGCTTCGCCTCAAGGAATGCTGCCCCCTGAAGATGTTCACCGTCCTTGTAGTTAATCTTGACCAGCACTGCTATATCGCCAAACCGATTTTCGTAGGAACCACTCAGCTTATAGGCCTCCCAGTGCAGGTGGCTTCGGACGTCGTCGCCCATCAGCTCAACTCGACCAAGCTCTTGTCGCAATTGCGTCAGAATACTTCGCGTGATGTGGTCTTCATCCCAATCCCAAATCCCAACGTTTTTAACCGTTGTTCGAATGGTGTGTTCAAGGAGACCTGTGAGGTCAAAAAGATCATATGGCATTAAATTTGGCTCCTTGAATATAACGCTACCATCACCGGTGAAAAATCCGCAGCGGAGCGAAGGGTTTGGCATCCGGTGCATGGTCTGGTTATGTATTTGTTACTTTGATGAACCACTTGGGCTGCATTTCACTGAAGTCCGTTCGAATATTTGATGGCAGGTAGCTCGCTGAATCCAAAACAAAACCCCGATCTTCTACGCGTTTGAAAACAACCCAGTGCCAGAAGTTTCTGCCATTTTCTTGATGGTGCTTGATGGACAGTAATGCCAAATCAGGCAACGCATCCCACGATTCAAATGGAATCTCACCAGCTGACGTCTCGACGCCTGCATGAGTTAACATCGTTCTCACATATTGAGTATCAGACCAAAGCGACTCATCTTCAGCATAAATTCCCATTGCATTTGCGGTAGCTTTCATTTCCGAATACGTTTTTCCCAGAATGTTGGCTACAGACGCAATTCCGCATCCTGAAATTTCTTCCTGTATCACGGGCTTCAACACTATTTACTCCTTTCTGCATTGCTGTGTGCAACGGTATTACTACCTGGCACTTGACGCGAGGCGCACACCCAAGGTTACAAACACTCCCCCAAGAGCACGATTGGCCCACAATGCAACTTTCTGTTTTTTCTTGAAAAACGTCCCTAAACGAGATCCAATCATAACTAAAAAAGGATCTATGAAAGCAGCAATAATAATTATCAGACATCCATGGAGAAATAATTGAGCGCCAGGAGAACCAGCCCCCTCAACAACAAACTGCGGTAAGAACGCCAGAAAAAAGATGGCCACCTTCGGGTTGAGAGTTGCAACTAACACCCCTTGACCATAGATCGAATATTCATTTTTCCTTTTTGGTTCCTCGTTCGAAGCTGGTGAATCTTCACGCGACAGCAGCATCATGAACCCAAGCCATATCAAATATGCAGCGCCTAACCACTTTATAATCGAAAAAGCCACAGCTGATGTTGCGAGAATTGCCGAGAGGCCGGCGGCTGCCATGACCACATGCAGCCCCCCACCTGTCCAAGTTCCAAACATCGCGGCAAAGCCTTGTCTACGTCCATTTCGCAAGGTCTGGCCCAAAATGAAGGCACTTTCTGGGCCAGGGGACAGATTCAGAAGAACCGCCGCTGAAAAAAATGTCATCCAGTGAACAAGCGTGTAGTCAAACATTTTAAGGCTTCCAATATGGGCAGCATCTGTTCCAGATGCCAAGTGTAAACATAACGCCCGCTTAAGGGGCTGACAACGCTACTACCAAGTTTCCGCATAACAATAAAACCACCAAAATCAACGCATAATGAAAATGCCACGCGTTGGAAGTCCCTCTTGAAGCGTTTGTTATGCATGTGCCACAACGCGAGCCATGTGGTAAACGTCAACGTAGCAGCCATTTCTGAACGCATAAGCTTTCGACTCACCTTCAATCTCAAAGCCAAATTTCTTGTACAAATTAATCGCTCGTTCGTTATCCACATACACCGTCAATTCGATTCGTTTCAAATTTAGCCAGTTATCCGCTAAATCGATAACCGTTTTCAGTAAAGCACTACCAACACCTAAACCTTGAACATCGTCTTTGACGCCCATACCGAATGTACCAACGTGACGGCGTCGCGGATTGGCACATAGCTCAAAGCCTAAATTACCTACTACTTCACCGTCCACTACTGCCACATACGCATAAACATGCTCTGGAATAGCCTGGAAACGTTTTTCCCACATATCTGAGGATGGAAGCGGAAGTTGTAATGTGCCAGTGTAAGCATTTGGGCACTCATAAATTCCTTTTATCGCTTTAGCATCTGATGGCTCTGCTCGCCTGACTTCAACAACCATAGTTCCTCTTTTCTCAAAAAATGCATAACAGGTATTAGACAGCACGCTCGTTTATTGACTTGAACGAGCGCCCGCGTTCAAGTCAATAAACGAGCGTGCAACTTTTCCACTAACCAGCTGATTTCTTTTGAAATTAAGAATAGCTTGGCTACATAAGAAGGATTCGCGTGCCTGCTCGCTTGGTCATTCAGGCACGCTACCGCCCCACTGCATGCTGGCTTGGCACCTGCCATCCATGCGGTGTGATGCGCCTCTTTGAGCTCGCTGGCCAGCCGCCTCGGCTGGCTTGCTGTATTTCAGCGTATGCCGGGGCCGCCAGGGATGCAAAGGGCAGTTCGGATGATCCTATCGACTCTTGCCATCATCGCCGTGTAGCAGCCGAAAGCCCGCTCCCGTCAGTAGCGCCGCCAGGGCGGCGTCGGGCTCGGTCAGCTCCACCTCAAGGGTGGAAAACTCCCGGCGCAGGGGGTAGTTCGCCCGGCAGGCGTCGAAGCCCTTGGCCATGCCCTGACGGCGGCTTTCACGTCGCAGGCTGTCGTGGTCCCGGCGCACGTCGTGAACGGCGCGCAGGCAGAGCCGCAGCGCTTCTTCGGGGTCGAGGCCCGGGCCCAGCGCCAGGCGGCGCAGGGGCGGGGAAGGCAGCAGCGCATCGAGGGTGACCCGAGCGGGGAGCCCGAGCTCACGGCAGAGCGCTCGGTAGACCATATGGGTGCCGCGCCGCTTGCCGTCCAGGCTGTGGCCGGCGATATGGGGCGTGGCGATCTCGGCCAGGTCGCACAGGGCGGTGTCGATGGCGGGCTCGTGTTCCCAGACGTCGAGCACCGCGCTGATATCGCCCTCCCCGGCCAGCCGCTGGCGCAGCGCCGCGCCGTCGACGCAGTCGCCGCGGCCGGCATTGAGCAGCACGGTACCGGGCGCCAGCTCGGCGATCGCTTCGGCGTCGAGCAGGTGATGGGTGGCATGGGGCCCCTCGCGCACCAGCGGGGTATGCAGGCAGAGCACGTCGCACTCATCGATCAGCGTCTCGAGGTCGACGAAGCCGGACAGAGATTGCCCCGCGGCACTCTCTGCCGCGACCCTGGGCGGATCACAGGCCAGACAGTCGATGCCCATGGCGGCGAGGCGCCCCAGCAGCCGCCCGCCTACGTTGCCGGCGCCCACAACGCCCACCCGCCGCTCGGCAAGCCGCCACCCCTGGCGCTCGGCCAGGGTGGCGAGGCTGCCGAGCACATGATCCACCACCGCCTCGGCGTTGCAGCCCGGGGCACTGGCGAAGGCGATACCGCGCTCGGCGAGCAGCGCGGTCTCGATATGGTCGGTGCCGATGGTGCAGGTGCCCACGAAGCGCAGCCGGTTCGCTCGGGCCAGCAGCGCTTCGTCTACCCGGGTGATGGAGCGCACCACCAGGGCGTCCACGTTGACCAGGTCATCGGCGGTGATCTCCCGCCCGGGCCGGCGGACAAGCTCGCCCAGCGAACCGAAGCAGGCCTCGGCGGCGGGGACGTTAGCATCGACAAGGATTCGCATGGTCTCTTGTTCCCACTTCTCAGGCGATTACAATACGCCCCAACCTACCACTCCCCCGCCGCCACGGGGAGCCTCTGCATCTCAGGAGCCTCGATGATCGTCCGCTGGGAAACCGACCACGACTATGTGCTGGTGCACATTCACCAGGACATGTTCGGCGACTGGATCTTCAGTCGCGCCTGGGGGCAGATCGGCACCCAGTTCGGGGGCCTCAAGCACCAGCTGGCCGACGATCATGACCAGGCGCTGATGTGGCTGGCCGACGAGGCCACCATCCAGGCCTCCCGGGGCTTTCGCAAGGTGCTGGAGGTGGAGGTGGAGGACGAAAGCCCCGAGGGACGCGAGGCGGTCAGCCAGCTGTCGCTGCTGGACGCCCTGTAGGACGCTATCCCAGGTAGCGCCGACCGTTGCGCATCTCGGCCCCGCGTACCTCGCGGGTCGGCTCCTCGCCCGCCAGCTGGCGGTGCAGGACCTCCCAGGCGTCGTCATCCAGCCAGTCCCGCTCGGCCAGCCAGGCCGCCAGCCGTGGCGCATCGAAGCCGCGGTCCAGCTCCTTCCCCTCGGCATCCGCCAGCACCGGGATGCGCACCCCGTAGCGCTCGACCAGGGCATCATCCTCGCTGATCTCGACCCGATCCAGGGCCACCGGCTCGCGGCTGAGGTGGCCCAGCAGCGCCTCGAGCTGGCTGCACAGATGGCAGCCCAGGGTGGTGTAAAGGGTCAGCCGGATCATGCGCGCGCCTCCCGGTGACGAATCAGGAAGACGTGGTGAAGGTCAGGGTCCCTGGAACAAGTTAAAAAGCGGGTCGAAGGTCTCATGCCGCTTCCTCTCTGTGACGAATCAGGAAGACGTGGTGAAGGTCGGGATTGCGTTTGAAATCCGGGTCGAAGGTCTTCGCCGAGATGTCGTCCACCGCATAGTGCTCGGCCAGGTCGGCGTCCAGCGTGAAGCGGCGCTGGTTGTTGGAGAACACCAGGGTGCCACCCGGCGCCAGGCGGGCCATGGCCAGGCGCACCAGGCGCCCGTGGTCGCGCTGCACGTCGAGGGTACCCTCCATCTTCTTGGAGTTGGAGAAGGTGGGCGGGTCCATGAAGATCAGGTCGAACTCGGCCCCCGCCGTCTCGAGCCAGCGCAGGCAGTCGTCGCGAACCACCCGGTGGCGGCTCGGGTCGAGGCCGTTGAGGGCGAAGTTGTCCCGCGCCCACTCCAGATAGGTGTTGGAGAGATCCACGCTGACGCTGTCGCTGGCACCGGCGCATCCCTCGGCGCCACGCGGCCCCAGCGCCGCCTGCACGGTGGCGGTGGCCGTGTAGCAGAAGAGGTTGAGGAAGCGCTTGCCCGGCGCCATCTCGCCCAGCATCCGGCGCACCGGACGGTGGTCCAGGAACAGGCCGGTGTCGAGGTAGTCGCGCAGATTGACCCACAGCCGGGCGCGGCCCTCGCGCACCTCGAAGCGCTCGCCGCTGGCCGCCTGCTTCTGGTACTGGGCGCGGCCGCTCTGGCGTTCGCGGCGCTTGACCACCACCCGCGTCGGGTCGACCTCGAGCACCTCGGGGATCACCGCCAGCGCCTCGAACAGGCGCTTCTGGGCCTGGGCGGCATCGACGGAGCGGGGCGCGGCATACTCCTGCACATGGACCCGATCGCCATAGAGATCAACGGCCAGAGCGTACTCCGGCATGTCGGCATCATAGAGCCGATAGCAGCGCTCGCCGCTCTGCTTGAGCCACTTCTTCAGGCGCTTGCGGTTCTTCTCCAGCCGGTTGGCGAACATCTGCGCCCCTTCGGAGCGACGCGGGGCGGTGCCCTCCCCTGACGCTGGGCCGTCGGCCTCGGTGACCTCCATGAGCAGCAGCTTGGCCTCGAGCGGCCCGTTGCGCAGGGCATACTGTTTCTGGGCACGCAGGCCGATGCGGTGGCCGAGGTCAGGGTTGGCGGTGAATACCGCCAGCCGCCACCCGGGAAAGGCCGCGCGCACCCGCTCGCCCAGCTGCGCATAGAGGCCGACCAGTTCCGGCAGGTCACCGAGCCGCTCGCCGTAGGGCGGGTTGGTGATCACCAGGCCAGGCGGTTCGACGCCCAGGCCCTCAGGACGCGCCAGCTGGGCCAGCCCCGCCCCGGTCAGGGTGATCAGCGCCGGGATGCCGGCGCGCATGGCGTTGGCCCGGGCCGCGGCGAGCGCCGCCGGGCTCTGGTCGAAGCCATGGAAGTGCGAACGGCAGCGCTTGCGGCCGATGCTGGCCCGGGTCTCGGCCTCGCGCTTCAGTTCGCGCCACAGGGACTCGTCGTGACCGGCCCAGCCATGGAAGCCGAAGCGCTCCCGCGCGAGGTTCGGGGCCATGTCGGCGGCCATCATCGCCGCCTCGATCAGCAGGGTCCCGGCGCCGCACAGCGGGTCCACCAGCACGCGCCCCTCCCGGGCCAGGGCCGGCCAGCCGGCGCGCACCAGCAGCGCCGCGGCCAGGTTCTCCTTGAGCGGGGCATGGCCCACGTCGCGGCGATAGCCGCGGCGGTGCAGGCTGTCGCCGGAGAGGTCCACGCCGATGATCAGCCGCCCGCGGTGCAGGTGGGCATAGAGGCGCAGGTCGGGGGACTTCAGGTCGACATCGGGGCGCGCCAGCCCCGCGGCCTGCAGCCGGTCGACCACCCCGTCCTTGACCGTCTGGGCGCCGAAGCGGGTGTGACGAATGGCCTCACTGCGCCCATGGAAATCCACCGCCAGCGTCGCGCCGGGCGCCAGATGGCGCGACCAGTCGATGGCCGCCACGGCGGCACGCAGCTGTTCCGGGGTCTCGATTCCCTCCTCCCTGGCCAGGCAGAGCACTACCCGGTTGGCCAGCCGCGACCACAGGCAGGCGCGGTAGGCGCCGGCGAGGTCGGCGCGCAGGTTCACCCCGCCGACCGTGGTCTTGCCGGGCTCGGCGCCCAGGGCGGCGAGCTCTTCGGCCAGCAGCAGTTCGAGCCCCTGGGGGCAGGTGGCCAGGAGATCCAGCGTGGCGTCGTGTGGTGGTAGTGTCATCGCGTCGATACCGCTTGGCAGATTCTCGGGGTCCACCGTGTCAGACAGGTGAACGGGTTGTTACAAATCGGGGGTCGACAAGCCCGATCGAAGTGGGCTATCAATACCCCAGTAGCTACTGAAACACGCATGCGTTTGCTGTCAACGGGCTCGCTCTTCATGAACCGGCCCGTGGCACGTTAGGGTATGGCTCGCGCCTTCGGTCGGGGCCTGCCAGTTAGATACCTTTTCAAGAGGTAGTCCAATGAAACGACAGAAACGTGATCGCTTCCAGCGTGCCTACATTCATGGCTACAAGGCAGGTATTTCAGGTCGCTCTCGCGATGACTGTCCGAGCCAGGACATCAATCTTCGCGAATACTGGATGAGCGGTTGGCGTGAAGGTCGTGGGGATCAATGGTCCGGCATGACGGGAGTCTCCGGCATCCACAAGAACCCCATGGTGATGTGACCCCTACCCGCTTTCGGGTTCACACCCACCGATCTCGATAGACTGGAGATCCCAACTCGATGGAGCCCGTGGCACTCACCACGGGCTTTTTGCGTGCCTCACCAACTCATCGCGCGCCGGCCTGGGCCTTCAGGGCCCGGGCGCACTCGCCCACCAGGGCCGGGCCGCGATAGATGAAGCCCGAGTAGAGCTGCACCAGGTCGGCGCCGGCCTCGCGCTTGGCAAGGGCCGCCTCGCCGCTGTCGATGCCCCCCACGCCGATGATCGGCATCTCTGGCAGCTGCCGGCGCAGTTCGCGGATCACCGCATTGGAGGCCTCGAACACCGGACGGCCGGAAAGCCCCCCGGCCTCCTCGGCGTGGGGCAGCCCCGCCACCGCCTCGCGGGAGATCGTGGTGTTGGTGGCGATCACCGCATCGATGGCGTTGCCGGCCAGGCAGCGCGCCACCAGGCAGACCTCCTCGGCCTCCATGTCCGGGGCGATCTTCACCGCCAGCGGCACCCGACGGCCGCCGTCGCGGTCGAGCCGGCTGCCCTCCTCACGCAGCGCCGAGAGCAGGCCATCGAGCTGTTCGCCGAACTGCAGGTTGCGCAGCCCCGGGGTGTTGGGCGAGGAGATGTTCACGGTGATGTAGTGGGCATGGGCATGCACCTTGCGCAGGCAGGCGAGGTAGTCGTCCACCGCCTGCTCCACCGGCGTGGTGAGGTTCTTGCCGATGTTGATGCCGATCACGCCGTCATAGCGGCTCGCCCTGACCTTCTCGACCAGGTGGTCGACCCCGGCATTGTTGAAGCCCATGCGGTTGATGATGGCGCCGGCCTCGGGCAGCCGGAAGAGCCGCGGCCGCGGATTGCCCGCCTGGGGCTTCGGGGTCACGGTCCCGACCTCGACGAAGCCGAAGCCCAGCGCCCCCAGGACGTCGAGGTGGTCGGCGTTCTTGTCGAGGCCGGCCGCCAGGCCCACCCGGTTGGGAAAGCGCAGCCCCATCAGCTCCACCGGGTCCTCAACGCGCTCGCCGCCGAGGCGGCCCGCCAGCCCCAGGCGCCCGGCAAGGTCGAGCCCCTTCAGCGCCACCCCGTGGGCGGTCTCGGCATCGAGGCGAAAGAGGATCGAGCGGGCGAGGGAATACATGGCGTCTCCAGGCGGCGAGGGGCTAGACGTGTCGGCGCAGGAGTATAGCAGCGCCCCCGCCCCATGACGACGCACCCCGCCAGGCGGCGGGGTGCGTCGATTCCGGAGGCAGGGCGAGCTCAGCTCTCCTGGCTGCTCTCCGCCAGGTCCACCAGCTCGCGCACGGCCACGGCAAACAGCGGGAAGCCCCCCTGACCGCCGCTGCCCACCTGCTCGAGCAGCTTGCACCAGCGGCTGTGCATGCCGGCGTGCAGCTCAAGCCACTGATCGACCCGCTCGCCGGCCTCGCGGGCGCCGCCCTCCATGCGCAACACGCTGACGGTGAGCGCCAGCTGCTGGCGGTCGACGTCGTCCCGGAAGGTGTCCCGGGCCTGGGCCTGCCAGCTGTCGCGTACCTTGAGGTCGGTGATCTGGCCGATCAGCCACGGCAGCTCCAGGCGGTCGCCGATCTCGTAGAAGACCTCGGCAACGCGCTGCGGTTTCTCGTCGGCCTGGCGGGCCGCCTGGATGATGCCGAGCCCGGCATAGAGGCTGGCGGCCGCCGCCGAGGCGCCGGCCAGCGCCTCTGGCACGCCGGCCTCGATCAGCTCGGCGCGGCGCGCCTCCCAGGCCGCGAGCTCCTCGCCGCGCAGCCGCTTGCCGATGCCCTCCTGGAGCTGGGCCAGGCGCGGGGCGAAGTACTCGATGGTCTCGCGGGTCTCCATACCCACCCGGGCACGCAGGAACCAGCGGGTCGCGCGGCGGATCAGGCGCATCAGGTCGATCATCATGCCGTACTGCACGGCGCTCGGTACCCGGTTGTCCAGCGCCTCGATACGCTCCCACAGGCTGGAGAGCTGGAAGCTGTCGCGGGCAATGACATAGGCACGGGCGATATCGGCCGGGCTGGCGCCGGTGGAGTCGATCAGCAGCCGCACGAAGACGATACCCATGTGATCGACCAGATCGTTGGCCACCTGAGTGGAGACGATCTCGCGCTTGAGGCGATGCTCGTACATCTCATCGGGGAAGCGTTCGACCAGTACCCGTGGGAAGATACGTTCCACGTACTGCTGGATATAGGGGTCGTCGGGCACGTCGGAGGCCAGCACCTCGCCCTTGAGCACGCTCTTGGAATAGGAGATCAATACCGACAGCTCAGGGTGGGTCATCCCCTGCTCACTGTTGGCGCGCTCCAGCAACTCCTCGTCGGAGGGCAGGAATTCCAGCTCCCGGTCGAGCTGGCCGGCGGCCTCCAGCCCGCTGATGAAGCGCCGGTAGGGGTCGATGCCCTGGCGCGAGAAGATGGCCGAGATATCCAGCGCCTGGGTCTGGCGGTAGTTGTCGAGGATGACCAGATCGGCCACCTCCTCGGTCATGTCGGCGAGCAGCTGGTTACGCTGCTTGTCGGTCATGTCGCCGCGCTTGACCACCTCATCGATGAGGATCTTGATGTTGACCTCATGGTCCGAGCAGTTGACCCCGCCGGCGTTGTCGATGAAGTCGGTATTGACCAGCACGCCCTTGGCGGCGGCCTCCATGCGGCCACGCTGGGTCAGGCCCAGGTTGCCGCCCTCGCCCACCACCCGGCAGTTGAGCTCGCGACCGTCGATGCGCAGGGCATCGTTGGCCTTGTCGCCCACCTGGGCGTCGCTCTCCTCGCTGCCCTTGACGTAGGTGCCGATGCCGCCGTTCCAGATCAGGTCGACCTCGGACTTGAGCATGGCGCGGATCAGCTCGCTGGGCGAGAGCCGCTCCTCCCGGATGCCGAAGAGGCGCTTCATCTGGGCCGAGATCGGGATCGACTTGGCGCTGCGCTTGAAGATGCCGCCCCCCTCGGAGATCAGCGAGGCGTCGAAGTCCTCCCAACTGGAGCGCGGCAGCTCGAACAGGCGCTTGCGCTCGGCGAAGGTGGCCGCCGCATCGGGATTCGGGTCGACGAAGATGTGAAGGTGGTTGAAGGCCCCCACCAGGCGGATCTTGTCGGAGAGCAGCATGCCGTTGCCGAACACGTCGCCGCCCATGTCGCCGATGCCGACCACGGTGAACTCCTCTTCCTGGGTGTTAAGGCCCAGATTGCGGAAGTGGCGCTTCACCGACTCCCAGGCACCGCGGGCAGTGATGCCCATCTTCTTGTGGTCGTAGCCGTTGGCGCCACCGGAGGCGAAGGCATCGCCCAGCCAGTGGCCATACTCGGCGGAAATCTCGTTGGCGATATCGGAGAAGGTCGCCGTGCCCTTGTCGGCCGCCACCACCAGATAGGCGTCGTCATCGTCGTGACGCACCACGTCCCTGGGCGGCACCACCTCGCCGCCGACCAGGTTGTCGGTCACGTCGAGCAGCGCCCGGATGAAGGTCTTGTAGCAGGCGATGCCCTCCTGCTGGATGGCGTCGCGGTCGCCCCCTTCGGGCAGGCGCTTGCAGACGAAGCCGCCCTTGGCACCCACCGGCACGATGACGGCATTCTTGACCTGCTGGGCCTTGACCACCCCCAACACCTCGGTGCGGAAGTCCTCATGACGATCCGACCAGCGCAGACCGCCCCGGGCCACCTTGCCGCCGCGCAGATGAACGCCCTCGAGGCGCGGCGAGCAGACGAAGATCTCGAAGGCCGGCCTGGGTTTCGGCATGCCGGTCACCCGGCCGGGCTCCAGCTTGAAGGCGATGTAGTCCTTGGGCCCGCCATCCTCGCGGGTCTGGTAGTAGTTGGTGCGCAGGGTGGCCTGGATCAGCTCCAGGTAGCGGCGCAGCAGCTGGTCGTCGTTGAGGCTCGCCACGTCGTCGAGCAGGCGCTGGATGCGTTCGAGGCAGGCCTCCTCCTCTCCCTCGGCGGGACGCTCCTCGGGGTCGAAGCGCAGCTCGAAGAGGGTCACCAGCTCGCGGGTGATCTCCGGGTGGCTGGTGAGGGTGTTGGCCATGTACTCCTGGGAGACGCCAAAGCGAATCTGCTTCATGTAGCGCGCATAGGCGCGCAGCATGGCCACCTCGCGCCAGGTCAGGTTGGCGCCGATGATCAGGCGGTTGAAGGCGTCGTTATCCGCCTCGCCGACCCAGATACGCTGGAAGGCCTCGATGAAGGGTTTGCGCATCTCCTGGAGGTTCACCTCGGCGCTGGTGTGGTGTTCCAGGTCGAAGTCGTGCAGCCAGTAACGCACGTCGGGAGTGACGATCTCGTAGGGGCGCTCGCCGATCACCCGCAGGCCGAGATTCTCCATCATCGGCAGCACGTCGGAGAGCGGAATCGGCTTGTCGCGATGGAACAGCTTGAGGTTGACCCCGCTGCCCTCCTCTTCCACCAGCCGGTAGAGCGACAGGGAGAGCGGCGCACCCTCGTCCAGCTCGCCGATATGCTGCAGGTCATAGACCGCCGTGCGCGCGCTGAAGTCGTCGCGATAGCTGGCCGGGAAGGCATCGCGGAAGCGATCCATCAGGCGGTTGGCCTGTTCCTCACCGAAGCCCTCGATGCTGGCGGCCTGCAGGTCGTCGCGCCAGTTGCGGGCCAGCTGGGCCACCTTGGCCTCGAGACGCCTGACGTCATACTCCACCGGCCGGTCGCCCTCGAAGCGCAGGATGAACTGGATGCGGGCCAGCACCGACTCCGAGAGGTAGGTGTTGAAGTCGCCGAAGGTGGCGTCGAGCTCCTCGCAGAGCAGGTTCTGGATACGCACGCGCAGCTCGGTGGAGAAGACATCCCGCGGGATGTAGGCCAGGCAGGAGTAGAAGCGCCCGGGGCGGTCCTCGCGGATGAAGAGCCGCACCCGGCGCCGCTCGCGGATGCTGAGGATGCCCAGCGCGGTCTCGGCCAGCTCCTCGGTGTCGATCTGGAAGAGGTCGTCGCGGGGATAGACCTCGAGGATCTGCAGCAACTGCTTGCCGTTGTGCCCCTTGGGGTTGAAGCCGGCGATCTCCATGACCGCCTTGAGCCGGCGGCGCAGGATCGGCACGTTGCGCGGCGACTCGTTGTAGACGGTGGCGGTGAACAGGCCCAGGAAGCGGTGTTCGCCGATCAGGTTGCCCTGCTCATCGTAGCGGTCGATGGAGATGTAGTCGGGGTAGGTCGGGCGATGCACCCGGGCGTGGTGGGCGCTCTTGGCAAACGACAGCAGCTCCGGCACCAGGACGAACTCGCCATTCTCGACGCCGAGCTCGGTGCGGATGCGCTCGCGATAGCGCGGCTGGTCGAGCCGGAACACCCCCAGCTCGCTGCCCTTGGCCTTGACCAGCTGCTGCTGGCCGCCCTTCTCGGTGACCTGGTAGGCGTCGTAGCCGAGGAAGGTGAAGTTGTCGTGCAACAGCCACTCGAGGAAAGCAATCGCCTCGCGGTGGTCCTCCGGATCGATCTGGGCCGGACAGGCGGCGCGCAGCTCCTCCAGGGCGGCCTTGACCTGCTCGCGCATCGGCTCGAAGTCGGTGACCGCCGTGCGCACGTCCACCAGCACCTCATGCAGGCTGGCCTGGAGCTCGGCCAGCGCGGCCGGGTCGGAGTGGCGATCGATCTCGATGACGATCAGCGACTCCCGGCCGCTCGGCGCATCGGCATCGCGGGGCGAGGCGACCCGGGTCAGGCGACTCTCCTTGCCGCGCTCCGTGGCCAGGACGGCATTGTGAATGGCATGCACGGTGATGCCGCGACGATTGAGCTCGATGCGCACCGAGTCCACCAGGAAGGGCATGTCCTCATGCAGCACCGCCACGAAGGTGTGGGACGACTGCCAGCCATGCTCCTCGTAGTCGGGGTTGAAGACCCGCACCTTGGGGGAGGCGGCGTCGAACTGCTGGAGGAAGTGCCAGACCGACAGGGTGGCCCCGTAGAGGTCGTCCAGGCGGCGATCCTCGAGGTCATCGAAGGGCACGGAGGCGTAGAAGTAGCGGGCGAAGGCGCCCACCTCCGCCGCCTTGCGCTCCTCGAGTCGGGTGCTCAGCCGCTCGGTAAGCTGCTTGAGAAAGTCCTGTCTGGCGTCATTGTTCGCAACATGCAGCATCCTTCACCTCGTGCCTTGGGCCGCGACAGCGACCGGAAGTGTTCGACATGGCGCCCGCCCCGGGCGCCCTGTCGCCAGCTTACGCCACTCTCCGCACCGGCCCCACCGGGATGCCAACATGCTCATGGAGCATGACGGTTGGGCATCGCCACTTGACAGGCACGCCCCGCGACCCGGTCAGTCGCGCCGCTCCAGCAGCACCCCGCACTCGCAGTGGTGGGTCCAGGGAAACTGGTCGAACAGCGCGAAACGGGTGATGGCGTGGGTCTCGGTCAGTCGCTCCAGGTTGTCCGCCAGCGTATCCGGATTGCATGAAATATAGACGATGCGCTCATAGCCGCTGAGCTGGCGGCAGCTGGCCTCGTCCAGTCC
This sequence comes from Halomonas alkalicola, assembly GCF_030704205.1. Lineage (NCBI taxonomy): Bacteria > Pseudomonadati > Pseudomonadota > Gammaproteobacteria > Oceanospirillales > Halomonadaceae > Halomonas > Halomonas alkalicola. The sequence goes on from NZ_CP131913.1 coordinate 1,012,149, forward strand.
GGCGCGGGGCGGATCCACCAGCACGGTGGTGAAGTCATAGTCGTCCAGCGCCCACTCGGCCACCCGCCGGCCGCCCTTCTCGCCCTGGAGGGCCGCGGCGAACTCCTCGGCCGACATGCGCCCCACGGTCACGTTGTCGAGGCCGTTGGCGGCGAGGTTCTCGCGGGCGCTGGCCACCGAGGTGCGCGAGATCTCGGTGGCCAGCACGCGGCGGAAGTTCTCGGCCAGCGCCACGGTGAAGTTGCCGTTGCCGCAGTAGAGCTCCACCAGGTCGCCGGCCTGGCTGCCCCGGGTCACCTCCCGCGCCCAGGCGAGCATCGAGCGGCAGATCTCGGCATTGGGCTGGGTGAAGCTGTTCTCCACCTGCTGGTAGACGAACTCGCGCCCCTCCACCGTCAGGCGCTCCCAGACGTGGTCGCGCTCGAGCACCAGACGCTGCTTGCGGGCGCGCCCGATGATCATCACCCCGAGCGTCTCCTGGAGGCGGCGCGCCTCGGCCTCCCAGGCCTCGTCCAGCGGGCGGTGGTAGACCAGGGTCACCAGCGCCTCGCCGGCGAGCGTGGTGAGGAACTCCACCTGGAAGAGCTTGCGGCGCAGCAGGGGCACCCCACGGATGGCGTCGAGCAGGGCCGGCATCAGCTCATTGATGCGACGGCTGGCCACCGGGTACTCGTCGAGGCGAATCACCCTCTTCGTCTTTTTCTTCGGCTCCTCGGGGCCCGCCTCGGACTCCTGTATCTCGAACATGGCATAGAAGAGGTCGTCACCCTCGTGCCAGATCCGGAACTCGCAGCGCTGGCGGTAGTGACTGGGCGGCGAGGGATAGACCTCGAGGGTCGGCGGCGAGAAGCGCGCAAAGTCGCGGGTGATGCGCTCGCGCTTGGCCTCGAGCTGCTGGTCATAGCGGGCGGGGTCGACAACAGGAATGGCCAAGAAGCCTCCTTCGGGGAATGGCAGGAAACGGATGGGGGACTGCGCTCAGTCCAGCACCAGAAGTCGCGGCTCGGCAAAGCCGAAGCGGGCAAGGGCCGCGGTCAGCCGGGGGTCCAGGGCGGTGACATGGCTCTCTCCCGGACCGCGCCGGGGGGCCACGCCGCGCGCCACCTGGGCGGTGCGCCGGGCGATGGCCTCGCTGGAGTCGATCCACGCAATCTCGCGGGGGGCAGCGGCGGCCAGGAAGTCCCGCAGCAGGGGAAAGTGGGTGCAGCCGAGCACCACGGTATCCAGCAGCGGATCCTCCCACAGCGGCGCCAGGGCCCGGCGGATCACCGCGGGGTCCGGGGCCTCGCCGGCCAGCCAGCGTTCGGCCTCGCGGACCAGCTCATCGGCGGCCACCCGGGTCACCCGGCAGTGGGCGGCGAAGGCCTCGATCAGGCCCAGGGTATAGGGACGCGCCACCGTGGCGGAGGTGGCCAGCAGGCCGAAGTGGCCGCTGCGCGAGGAGGCCGCGGCGGGCTTGATGGCCGGTACGGTGCCGACCACGGGGATCGCCAGCCGGCTGCGCAGGGCATCCAGCGCCAGGGTGCTGGCGGTGTTGCAGGCCACCACCAGGGTCACGCAGCGGCTGGCCGACACGGCGGCCTCGCATACGCGCAGGATGCGCGCCACCAGCCAGTTGTCCTCGCGCAGGCCGTAGGGGAGCATGGCATTGTCGCAGGCGTAGGCCAGCGCGGCCTCCGGCAACTGGTGACGCAGGGCCGTCACCACGGAGAGCCCCCCCACCCCGGAGTCGAAGACCAGGATCGGTCCGCCGCTCATGGGCACACCCCGGCCATGCCGCAGGCGGCATCACGGTGGGGGCGGCGGGAGAGCGTCGACGAGCGTCGGGGGTCTGGCATCACGAGGCACCGGCTGGGAGAGGCGACATTCTACCCCAGCCGGCGCGCGCTGGCAGCCCGGGTCAGGCGGGTTCGGGCGTCTCGCGCAGCTCGGCATAGAGCTCCGGATAGGCCTCCTGGAGGCGCTCCAGCTCGGCCGCGGCACCCTCGGGAAGTGCCTGGGCGAGGCGATCGAGGTCCTGTTCGTTGAAGTGCTCGCGAATCATCGGGAAGAGCAGCTCCCGCTCGTCGCGCAGGTAGGCGCGGTGGGCATCCAGGTACGCCTTGAGGTCGTCCGCGAAGCGATCCATGGGGATCACCGCATCCATCAGGATCATGTCGATATCGCTGGAGAGGCGGCCCAGCTGGACCTTCAGCGCCTGATAGTCGGCGGCGAGACGCTCGGTCATCGGCCGGCTGCCGGGGTCGAGCTCTGCCAGGCGCTCACTGAACAGCCGCTCCAGGGGCAGGGTGAAACCTTCCATGTAGTCCAGGATGTAGTCCACCACCTCGCGCACCAGTTGGAAGTTGGGGCGCTCGCCTGCCGCGAGGGTCTTATGCTTCAGCTGCAGAACGTGCAACATGCGAGCCATGTTGGCATGATCCAGACGCAGTTGGGTCAGCACGGGCATGTCGGGCCCTCCTGTGTAGTGACATCATTGCAGGGACGTAGGGAGTAGGCACACGCTTTCATTGGATGCGCCATCGGGGACGAGGTTCATCGACTGCCTGGCCAGCGATGATACCTCCCCACTCTAGCAGCCAGTCCCACGACCTGCCTCTGTCGAGATCAACGTAAGGAACCTGCCATGGACCTCTTCGCCGACGAGAGCGATCACGGCGCCCGGCTGGCCTGGCGCATGCGGCCCCGCACCCTGGCCGACTATGTGGGCCAGAAGGCGCTGGTAGGCCCCGGCCGCCCCCTGGCCCGTATGGTCGAGACCGGCGTGGTGCGCTCGATGATCCTCTGGGGGCCGCCGGGCAGCGGCAAGACCACCCTGGCGGAGATCCTGGCCGCCGAGTCCGGCGCCGAACTGGAGCACCTCTCGGCGGTGATGGCCGGCGTCAAGGAGATCCGCGCCGCGGTGGAGCGGGCCAGGGCGCGCCAGGCTCACGGCCAGGCGACGCTGCTGTTTCTCGACGAGATCCACCGTCTCAACAAGAGCCAGCAGGACGCCCTGCTGCCCCATGTGGAGTCGGGGCTGCTGACCCTGATCGGCGCCACCACCGAGAACCCCTCCTTCGAGGTCAACTCGGCGCTGCTCTCGCGGGCCCGGGTGCACGTGCTGACCTCACTCGGCGAGGCGGAGCTGGGCGAGGTGCTGCGCCGGGCGCTGGCCGACGAGGCCCGCGGCCTGGCGGCGGGCGCGCGACGCCTGCGGGTCGATGATGAGGTGCTGGCCCTGCTGGCCCGGGCCGCCGCCGGGGACGCCCGCCGGGCGCTGGGCCTGCTGGAGACCGCCTGCGACTTCGCCGAGCCCGATGGCGAAGGTGGCGAGGTGGTGCGCCGCGAGGCGCTGGTCGATGTGCTCGGCCACCAGGCCAGCGCCTTCGACAAGCAGGGCGATCACTACTACGACCTGCTCTCGGCGATCCACAAGTCGGTGCGCTCCTCGCCCCCCGATGCCGCCCTGCTCTACATCGCCCGTTTCGTGCAGGGCGGCGGCGACCCGCTGGACGTGGTCCGGCGCCTAGCCGCCATCGCCTCCGAGGACGTGGGCAACGCCGACCCGCGCGCCCTGCCACTGGTGATGGCCGCCTGGGACGCCTACCTGCGCCTGGGCGACCACGAGGGCCAGCGGGCCATCGCCCACGCCGCCATCCACCTGGCGGTGGCGCCCAAGAGCAATGCCATCGACCAGGCCTGGAAGCGTGCCCAGGCCTTCGTGGCCAGCCAGCCACGGCTTGAGGTGCCCGGCTACCTGCGCAACGCGCCGACGAAGCTGATGGAGAGCCTGGGCCACGGCCATGGCTACCGCTACGCCCACCATGAGCCCCATGCCTACCCCGCCGGCAGCAGCCACGACTGCTGGCCGGAGGAGACGCCCCGGGAGCGCTTCTACCGGCCGACCGAGCAGGGCCAGGAGAAGCGCTACGGCCAGCTGATGGCCTGGCGCGAGCAGCTCGACAGCGAGGCCGACGAAGGCGGCGGCGCCTAGCACCAGAGCGAGCGCCGGGAACATGGCGAGAGCCCGGCTCCGCCGGGCTCCCACCAGAAACGCCGGAGCCCCCGTCGGATGGCTTCCGACGGGGGCTCCCGAGCATGCGGCACCGGCCGCCCGTGACCGAGCGGCTGGCCGAAGGCCTCAGTGCGTATCGCGGATCACATCGGTGCCCTCGGGGATATCGAAGACGAAGCGACTGTCGTCGATGGCCTGGTTCATGGTGGCATCGCGGAACTCGATGGCGGTGCGCTGCCCGGTGCTGTCGGTCATCTGCAGGGTGGTCAGCAGCTCACCGCGGAAGGTCATCTTCAGCTCCTCGAACAGGGTATCCGCCGACTTGGGCAGCAGGGTGAAGGTCTCGGCCCCCCCCTGCTGCTGGCGAGTCACGTCATAGCTGTCGACCAGGTCGCTGGCACTGCCGGAGAGCAGCAGGGCCGGGGTATGGGTGACGCGATGATCCAGGGCCTGGATGGTGGCCTGCTCCAGGTCGGGGTCGTGCAGCATCACCTCCTGGCCGTCGGAGATCACCTCCTGCTGGTAGGGAGCCTCCACCTCCCAGCGGAACTTGCCGGGACGCGCGAGCCACATCTGGCCGTGGGCTTCCTGGAGACGCTCGCCGCTGGCGTCGAGGATCTGCTGCTCGAAGCGCGCCTCGAAGGTCTGCAGCGGCTCGAGCATGCGGGTCAGGCGATCCGCCCCTTCGCTGGCCAGGGCCGCGAGCGGCATGGCCAGGGTCATGGTGATAGCGGCAAGGGTCTTCTTTACTGTCATGGTGCTCTGTCTCCCTGGACGGTTCCAACTGGAATCCTGTCACTCGGACTGTGTGGACGCCGGCGGGTTGCAGGCCTGCCGGCGCTTTCATGCTGGTTGCATGGTTGAAGGGGGGCGTCTCCCAGGGGAGACGCCCGCGTCGGTGGCGGGCGCGCTGCTAGTCGCCCCCCGCCCGCGGGGACAGCACCTCGCGGGAGCCGTTGGTCCCCATGGTGGAGACGACACCGGCCATCTCCATGGCCTCCACCAGGCGCGCCGCGCGGTTGTAGCCGATCTTGAAGCGGCGCTGCACGGCCGAGATCGACGCCCGTCGCGAGTCGATGACGAACTGCACCGCCTCGTCGTAGAGGGCATCCTGCTCGGCATCGTCGCCGTCACCGACGCCCTCGGCCTCGAGGCCGGTGAGCGCCTCGGCGGAGACCCCGCCGGAGAGGATCTCCTCGATATACTCGGGCTCGCCGCGGCGCTTCCAGTCCTCCACCACCCGGTGCACCTCGTCGTCGTCGACGAAGGCGCCATGGACCCGGGTCGGCAGGCCGGAGCCCGCCGGCAGGTAGAGCATGTCGCCGTGGCCCAGCAGGTTCTCGGCGCCGCCCTGGTCGAGGATGGTGCGCGAGTCGATCCGCGAGGAGACCTGGAAGGCCATCCGCGTGGGGATGTTGGCCTTGATCAGGCCGGTGACCACGTCCACCGAGGGGCGCTGGGTGGCCAGTATCAGGTGGATGCCGGCGGCCCGCGCCTTCTGGGCCAGGCGGGCGATCAGCTCCTCGACCTTCTTGCCGACGATCATGAACATGTCGGCGAACTCGTCGACCACCACCACGATATAGGGCAGCTTCTCCAGCACCGGCGGCGCCTGGTGCATCTCCCAGGGCTGCGGCTCCCACAGCGGATCGGCCACCTGGGCGCCGGCCTGCTCCGCCTCGTCGAGCTTGGCGTTGAAGCCGGCGATGTTGCGCACCCCCATGGTCGCCATCAGCTTGTAGCGACGCTCCATCTCGGCCACGCACCAGCGCAGGGCGTTGGCCGCCTCCTTCATGTCGGTCACCACCGGCGCCAGCAGGTGCGGGATGCCGTCGTAGACGGAGAGCTCGAGCATCTGGGGGTCGACCATGATCAGCCGCAGCTGCTCGGGCGTGGCCTTGAGCAGCATGGAGATCAGCATGGCGTTGACGCCCACCGACTTGCCCGAGCCAGTAGTGCCGGCCACCAGCAGGTGGGGCATCTTGCCCAGATTGGCCACCACCGGGCCGCCGCCGATGTCCTGGCCCAGCGCCAGGGTCAGGGCGGAATCGGCCTGCTGGTAGCGGTCGGAGTCGATCACCTCGCGCAGGCGGATCATCGCCCGATGGGGGTTGGGAATCTCGATGCCCACCGTGGGGCGGCCCGGGATCACCTCCACCACCCGCACGCTCTTGACCATCAGCGAGCGCGCCAGGTCCTTGGCCAGGTTGCTGATCTTGGAGACCTTCACCCCGGCGGCAGGCTTGATCTCGAAGCGCGTGATCACCGGCCCCGGCCAGGTGTCGACCACCTCGGCCTTGACGCCATACTCGCGCAGCCGCACCTCGAGGAGCTCGGCCATCTCAGCCAGCTGGTCACCGGTGTAGTTCTGCTGCTGGGGTTCCGGTGGCGTCAGCAGGCGCAGGCTGGGCAGCTCGCCCTCGGGCTCCGGCAGCTCGTCCAGCACCGGACGCTGGCTCTGCAGGTGCTCCACGGTCCACAGCCGCATGCCGGACTCGTCGGCGGCTTCCCGGGCCTGCTCGGCGGTGGCCAGGCGCGGCGGAGCATCGCCGCCCTGTGCGTCGCCATCGAAGGCCTCCTCGAACTCCTCCGGCTCCGGCGGCTGCAGCGCTGCGCTGCGCTGGGCCGGGGCCTCCGGCGCGGGTGGCCGGGGCGACTCGACGGCGCTGTCCGCACGGTCCGCACTATCGACCTGCTCGGGCTCGTCCCAGGCGAGCCTCGGCTCATCGTCATCCGTCTCGTCCCAGTCGATCTCCTGCCAGTCCACCAGGCCAGGCTCGCGACGGCCGCTCTCGCGCAGGGGGTGCGGCGAGGACGCAGAGGAGGCGCGAGCGGGCGGCATCTCCGGCTCGGCGGCGCGCAGCGGGTCGGCGGGTTCGTCGCGGGGGGAAGGCTCGGGAGAGACCGTGGCGCCCTCCTCCCGGAACGCCTCGGCAGCCGCCGGCGCTTCATGGCGGCTCGCCCGCAGCGAGGGGCCCTCCCAGGCGGCGGCGGGCTCATCATCGTCGGGAAGCATCGGCTCGGGCACCGTTTCCGGCCTTCGAGGCGGGCTGGCCTCGCCGGCGGGAGTCGCCGCCGGCGTTAGGGGCTTGGAAGCCTGGCCGGCGGGTGCCGCCGCCGTCGTTCGGGGCTCGGGGGCCTGGCCGGCGGATGTCGCCGCCGTTGCTGCCGTCGCCTCGTCGTCGGGCCTGGCGGCGCCAGGCCGTGCCGCCGGCGCTGGGCTCTCGGCGCGGGCCACCCCACCTGCCGAGGCGCCTTCGGTCGCGGCACTGGCCGCGCTGGCGGCCACGGCGGCCGCACCGGCCACCGCCCCGGCCCCCGGCACGCCGCCCGGCGAGCGATCGCTGTAGGCCGCTCCCGGCTGCTTGGCCGAGGGGGTCTTCTCGGGGACTTCCCAGGGGATCTCGGTGTCACCGTCGTTGCCGAAACCGGGCTCGCGACGGCCGGCGGCCTGGAGATCGATCTCGGGCTCACGGGAGCGGCCGCCGGGCAGCAGCCGCTGCCACCAGCGGGAGCGGCGGCTCGCCCCCTCCTCGGTGGGCGCCGCCGATTCCGCCTCGGCCATCGGCTCGGCGGTGTCCTCCCCGGCCGACCCTGCCGCATCCGGTTCGACGCGCTCATAGGCCGGCTCAGGGGAAAAGGCGAAGCGCTCCGCCAGCCAGCTCCACACGCGCAGGGCGCGCAGCCCCAGCTCGTCCATCACCGAGAGCCAGGAGAGGCCGGTCAGCAGCGGCAGGCCGCAGAGCAGCGCCGCCAGCGCCGCCAGGCCGGTGCCGCCGGAGCCCACCAGGGGCACCAGGGCGCCCACCAGCCCCTCGCCGAGGATGCCCCCCGAGGAGTAGGGAAGCACCGTTTCTGCCGGGGGCCGATAGAAGTGCAGCGCGCCCAGGGTGGTGGTGCCTAGCAGCACCAGCACCAGGCCACCACCGCGCACCGCCAGCGCCGTCGCGTCCCACTCCAGGACGATCCCCTGGCGGGCTCGCAGCAGCCGCCAGGCGGCGTAGCCCAGCATGGCAGGCCACCACAGGGCGCTGGCGCCGAACAGCGAGTAGAGCACGTCGGAGAGCCAGGCCCCCACCGCCCCCATCCAGTTGTCGATGTGGGTCTCGGGCCCGCTGCGCGACCAGCCGGGATCACCGGGTTCGAAGCTGAACAGGGCCAGCAGCAGGAAGACACAGCCGGCCAGCAGCACGATGGCCACCCCCTCCCGCGCCGAGCCCTGCAGCTTCACGCCGAAACGCCTGGCCGTCTCCCTGGCCTGGGCCGCGCTCACTCGACGCGGCGAGGACTTCTTGTTGACACTCAAGTGGTCATCCCCCTTGCGCCACCGCTGGCGTCTTCCAGTTGATTGGCGCCAATCATACCGAGCCAGGCCCGCCCATCACAGTGGCCCGAACGCCTTGAGCCGAGGCGCCGCGGGCGGCACACTGGCCTCCCCTACTGCTGGATGCCCGCCGATGGTGCCCTGGCTGCTCGAGCGCCCGATCCGCTTCCCGCCCGTCACGGCGGCCCTGCGCGACCCCGACGGTCTGCTGGCCGCCGGCGGCGCCCTCGATCCCGGCTGGCTGCTGGCCGCCTACCGGCGCGGGATCTTTCCCTGGTACGGGGACGATCAGCCGATCCTTTGGTGGAGCCCGGACCCGCGCATGGTGCTCTTCCCGGAGGAGCTCAGGGTGCGTCGCAGCCTCGCCAAGCGGCTGCGCCACGCCGGCTTCACGATCACCGCCAACCGCGCCTTCGACGCCGTGATGACCGCCTGCGCCGCGCCGCGTGCCGGGCAGCCAGGCACCTGGATCACCGACGAGATGCGTGCGGCCTACGCCCGGCTTCACGCCCTGGGGGCGGCGCACTCCGTCGAGGTCTGGCAACGGGAGCGCCTGGTGGGCGGCCTCTACGGCGTCGCGCTGGGACCGGCCTTCTTCGGCGAGTCGATGTTCACCCGGGTGGCGGACGCCTCCAAGGTGGCCCTGGTGCACCTGGCCCGGGCCATGTCGTCGGGCGGCGGGCGGCTGATCGACTGCCAGATGCACACCGCCCACCTGGCAAGCCTCGGCGCCCGGGATATCGCCCGCGCCGAGTTCATCGGCTATCTTGAGAAGTGGCTGGGCAAGCCCCAGGATGTGGAGCCCGACGCCCTATCCTTCCCCCCGGCCTGCTGGTCCTTCGAAGCCATCGGCGAGCCCCCCGGGGGCCCGCCATTGAACGCCACCAGGAGCCGGAGAGAGCCGTCGTGAGCAGCAACGCCCCCCGCCAGCCCGTCCGGGATCTACGCTTCTTTCTGACCGTGCCCCATGCCTGCAGCTATCTGGCCGGGCGCGAGGCGACGACCCTGTTCCTCGACCCCCAGGAGTCGCCCGGGCAGGGCGTCTACGACTCCCTGGCACTGCTCGGCTTCCGGCGCAGCGGCCGCCATCTCTACCGCCCCCACTGCGAAGGCTGCAGCGCCTGCATCTCGGTGCGCCTGCCGGTGGCGGAGTTTGCCCCGAACCGCAGCCAGCGCCGGCTGGTCCGGCGCAATGCCGACCTGACCCTGCACCTGCGCCCGGCGATCTTCGACCCGGAACACTACGGCCTCTATGCCCACTATATCCGCACCCGGCACGCCGACGGCGACATGTACCCGCCGAGCCACGAGCAGTACCGCACCTTCCTGACCCTGGATCAGGAGTATGCGCGGCTGCTGGAGTTCCGCCTCGCGGGCCGGCTGGTGGCCGTCGCGGCCTTCGACCAGCTCGAGCACGGCCTGTCGGCCATCTACACCTTCTTCGACCCCGACCCCGCACTGGAGCGGCGCTCCCTGGGCACCTTCGCGGTGCTCACCCTGGTGGAACAGGCGCGTCGCCGCGGCCTGCCCCATGTCTATCTGGGCTACTGGATACGCGAGTGCCGCAAGATGGCCTACAAGCAGGCGTTCCAGCCTCTGGAGATGCTCGAGGGCCGCCACTGGCGGCGCCTGATTCCCGCCTGACCTCCCGCCGCCGAGTGCGATGCTTTGCCATGTCGGCCGGCATGCGGCACAATATCGCGCTATTCTTTCAGGGCGGCAGCGCCCTGCCGAGCGTCATATCCATCAGCGAGGAACCGCCTATATGGCACGTGAAGACCATATCGAAATGGAAGGCGTCATCGTCGACACCCTCCCCAACACCACCTTCCGCGTCGAGCTGGAAAACGGCCACGTGGTCACCGCGCACATCTCCGGCAAGATGCGCAAGAACTACATCCGCATCCTGACCGGCGACAAGGTCAAGGTGGAGCTGACTCCCTACGACCTGACCAAGGGTCGCATCGTCTACCGCTCCCGCTGAGCCGCGGTCGAGCCTCCCCAAGCCCGACGCCAGCCGCACAGGACAACGCCCCGTCGATCGACAGGGCGCTGCGTCGTGTGCGGGTGTCGGCCGTCAGGGCGCGTCGGCCAGCTCCGCTTCGGTGGAGAGATGGAGTTCGCCCTCCTCCACGGTGACGTGCACCACGCCGCCGTGCTCCGAGAGCTCGCCGAACAGGATCATCTCCGCCAGCGGCTTCTTGAGCTTCTCCTGGATCAGCCTCGCCATGGGGCGAGCGCCCATGTCCGGGTCGTAGCCCTTCTCGGCCAGCCAGTCCCGGGCCGCCAGGTCCACATCCAGCTGCACCCGCTTCTCGTCGAGCTGCGCTTGCAGCTCCACCAGGAACTTGTCCACCACGCTGCGCACCACCGAGGCGGGCAGGGCGTGGAACTGGATGATGCCGTCCAGGCGGTTGCGGAACTCCGGTGAGAAGGTCTTGCGAATCACCTCCATGGCATCGGTGGAGTGGTCCTGATGCTGGAAGCCGATGGAGCGCCGCGTGGCCTGCTCGACCCCGGCGTTGGAGGTCATGATCAGGATCACGTGGCGGAAGTCCGCCTCGCGGCCGTTGTTGTCGGTCAGACGACCGTGGTCCATCACCTGCAGCAGCAGGTTGAAGACCTCGGGATGCGCCTTCTCGATCTCGTCGAGCAGCAGCACGCAGTGCGGATGCTTGGTGATCGCCTCGGTCAGCAGGCCGCCCTGGTCGTAGCCCACGTAGCCCGGCGGGGCACCGATCAGCCGCGACACCGTGTGACGCTCCATGTACTCGGACATGTCGAAGCGCACCAGCTCGATCCCCATGATCTTCGACAGCTGGCGGGCCACCTCGGTCTTGCCCACCCCGGTGGGGCCGGCGAACAGGAAGCTGCCCACCGGCTTGTCCGGCGCCTTGAGCCCGGCCCGGGAGAGCTTGATCGCGGCAGAGAGGCTGTCGATCGCCTCGTCCTGGCCGAAGACCAGCATCTTGAGGTCGCGATCGAGGTTCTCGAGCAGCTTGCGGTCGGAGCTGGAGACGCTCTTCGGCGGAATCCGCGCGATGGAGGCGACCACCGCCTCGACCTGGGCGGTATCGATGGTGTCGATGCGCACCTCGGGCGGCAGCAGGCGCTGGTGGGCGCCGGCCTCGTCGATCACGTCGATGGCCTTGTCCGGCAGGTGGCGATCGCTGATGTAGCGGTCCGCCAGCCTCGCGGCGCTCTCGAGGGCCGCATCGGTGTACTTGAGCCGGTGATGCTCCTCGAAGCGTGAACGCAGCCCCTTGAGGATACGAATGGTGTCCTCCACCGAGGGGGCCGGCACGTCGACCTTCTGGAAGCGGCGGGCCAGGGCGCGATCCTTCTCGAAGATCCCGCGGTACTCCTGGAAGGTGGTGGAGCCGATGCAGCGCAGCTCGCCTGAAGAGAGCAGCGGCTTGAGCAGGTTGGACGCGTCCATCACCCCGCCCGAGGCGGCACCGGCGCCGATCACAGTGTGGATCTCGTCGATGAAGAGGATAGCGTTGGGCTGCTTGCGCAGCTCCGCCAGGAGCCCCTTGAGGCGCTTCTCGAAGTCGCCGCGGTACTTGGTGCCGGCGAGCAGGGCGCCCATGTCCAGCGAGTAGACCACGGCATCGCTGATCACCTCGGGGACGTCCTCCTCGACGATGCGCTTGGCCAGACCCTCGGCGATGGCGGTCTTGCCCACGCCGGCCTCGCCCACCAGCAGCGGGTTGTTCTTGCGCCGCCGGGCGAGGATCTGCACCACCCGCTCGAGCTCCTGCTCGCGGCCGATCAGCGGGTCGATCTTGCCCATGCGGGCCTGCTCGTTGAGGTTGGTGGCATAGCCGGTGAGCGGGTTGCCCCCGTGCTCGTTCCCCCCCTCCTCGCTCTCCTCGGAATCCGAGGGGGCCGACGAGGGGCTCTGGCCGTACCCGGCCACCTTGGAGATGCCGTGGGCGATGTAGTTGACGGCATCGACACGCGCAACGTTCTGCTGCTTCAGGAAGTAGACCGCCTGGCTCTCCTGCTCGGAGAAGATCGCCACCAGTACATTGGCCCCGGTGACCTCGCTCTTGCCGGAGGACTGCACGTGGAAGACCGCCCGCTGCAGCACGCGCTGGAAGCCCAGGGTCGGCTGGGTCTCGCGGTCTGACTGATCCTCGGGAATCAGCGGCGTGGTGGAGTTGATGAAGTCCTGCAGGTCGGAGCGCAGCTTGTCGAGGTTGGCCCCGCAGGCACGCAGCACATCGGCCGCCGAGGCGTTGTCCAGCAGCGCCAGCAGCAGGTGCTCCACGGTCATGAACTCGTGCCGCTTGGAGCGCGCCACGGTGAACGCCGTGTTCAGGGTCAGTTCAAGTTCTTTGCTCAGCATGGCAGTCCCCTTCTTGCCGCCCAGGGCATTGCGTCGGATCTTTCGTCATCCGGCATCATCAACATCGGGCACAAACGCCGCCGTTGCAAGCCTTGCTGCCAACGGCAGGCGGTGACCACCCGTCGCGACCATGTCCGGGGGGAGTCAGTCCGCCGCCTCGATGTCCGAGAGCAGCGGATGTTGACACTCTCTAGCGTATTGATTGACCTGATGGCTTTTGGTTTCCGCGATATCGCGAGTGAAGATGCCGCAGGTCGCCTTGCCCTGCGTATGCACCGTCAGCATCACCTGCACCGCTGTCTCGCTGTCCATATGAAAGAAGGTTTGCAGCACCTCCACCACGAACTCCATGGGGGTGAAGTCGTCGTTGTGCAATACCACCTTGTACATCGGCGGGCGCGCCAGCGCAGGCTCGGCGCTCTGCACCGCCAGGTCGCCCTCCTCGTCGGTCCCCGGAGGGCGGGTCATGCCGCACCATATCTGTCGTTGCCACATAGCGGGAGACTACTCGTTTCACGGGCCGGCTAGCGGGCGGATCAGGACGTTTTGACGTCGCCCGGCCGGCGGGGTTCATCCTGCTCTTCAACGCAGCGCCAGGCCTCAACGCAACGGCCCCCGCCCGTCATCCAGGCAGGGGCCGATGCACTCGCGGCTGACAGCGCTACCGACCTCTCGGCATCAACGGCGCCGAGAGAGCGCTCAGCCCTTGGCAGCTCAGCCCTTGGCAGCTCAGTCCTTGGCAGCTCAGCTCTTGGAAACCAGGGCCAGGGCGGCGTTGAGCGTCGCGCTCGGGCGCATGGCCGCGTCGGTCAGCTCACGGTCAGGGTGATAGTAGCCCTTGATGTCCATGGCCTGACCCTGCACCGAATTGAGCTCCTCGATGATCACCTCCTCCTTGGCCTTGAACTCCTCGGCCAGCCTGGTGAACAGCGCCTTGAGCTCGGCGTCCTCGTCCTGCGCCGCCAGGGCCTCGGCCCAGTACATCGCCAGGTAGAAGTGGCTGCCGCGGTTGTCCAGCTCGCCGACCTTGCGCGAGGGCGACTTGTTGCTGTCCAGGAACTGGCCGTTGGCCTCGTCAAGCGCCTTCGCCAGCACCAGCGCGCGGCGGTTGTCGAAGGTCTTGCCCAGGTGCTCCAGGGAGGCGGCCAGGGCCAGGAACTCGCCGAGGGAGTCCCAGCGCAGGTGGTTCTCCTCGAGGAACTGCTGGACGTGCTTGGGCGCAGAGCCGCCGGCGCCGGTCTCGAACAGGCCGCCACCGTTCATCAGCGGGACGATGGAGAGCATCTTGGCGCTGGTGCCCAGCTCCATGATCGGGAAGAGGTCGGTGAGGTAGTCGCGCAGCACGTTGCCGGTGACGGAGATGGTGTCCTCGCCGCGACGGATGCGCTCCAGGGAGAACTTCATGGCCTCCACCGGAGACATGATGCGGATGTCCAGGCCGCTGGTGTCGTGCTCGGCGAGGTAGGCCTCGACCTTCTTGATCAGCGAGGCATCGTGGGCGCGCTCGGCGTCGAGCCAGAACACCGCCGGGGTCTCGCTGTCGCGGGCGCGGGTCACGGCGAGCTTGACCCAGTCCTTGATCGGCGCGTCCTTGGTCTGGCACATGCGCCAGATGTCGCCCTTCTCCACGGCGTGCTCGAAGAGCACCTCGCCGGCGTCGTTGGTGACGCGCACGGTGCCATCCGCCGGGATCTGGAAGGTCTTGTCGTGGGAGCCGTACTCCTCGGCCTTCTGGGCCATCAGGCCGACATTGGGCACGCTGCCCATGGTGGTCGGATCGAAGGCGCCGTTGGCCTTGCAGTCCTCGATCACCGCCTGGTAGATGGTCGCGTAGCAGCGATCCGGGATCACCGCCTTGGCGTCGTGGAGGGCGTCATCGGCGCCCCACATCTTGCCGGAGTCGCGGATCATGGCCGGCATGGAGGCGTCGATGATCACGTCGCTGGGCACATGCAGGTTGGTGATGCCCTTGTGGGAGTTGACCATGGCCAGACGCGGACGCTCGGCGTAGAGCGCCTCGATGTCGGACTTGATCGCCTCCTGCTGGTCGGCGGGGAGCTGCTCGATGGTGGCGTAGAGGTCGCCAATGCCGTTGGTGGCGTCGAAGCCGACCTTGGCCAGGGCGTCGGCGTGCTTCTCCAGCACGTCACGATAGAACTCCTCCACCACGATGCCGAACATGATCGGGTCGGAGACCTTCATCATGGTGGCCTTGAGGTGCAGGGAGAAGAGCACGTCCTTCTCCTTCGCGTCGGCGACCTGCTCCTTGATGAAGGCGGAGAGCGCCTTGTGGCTCATCACCGAGCCGTCGATCACTTCGCCAGCCAGCACCGGGGTCGTCTCCTTGAGCACGGTGGCGGTGCCGTCCTGGCCGACCAGCTCGATCTTCACTGAACCCTCGGCGGCCAGGGTGGCGGACTTCTCGCTGCCGTAGAAGTCACCCTCGCTCATGCAGGCCACGTGGGACTGGGAGTCGGCGCTCCACTCGCCCATGCGATGGGGGTACTTGCGGGCATAGTTCTTCACGGACTTGGGCGCGCGGCGGTCGCTGTTGCCCTCGCGCAGCACCGGGTTCACCGCGCTGCCCTTGGTGCGGTCGTAGCGCGCCTTGATGTCACGCTCCACCTGGGTGGTGGGCTCATCGGGATAGTCGGGAAGCTTGTAGCCCTGGGCCTGCAGCTCGCGGATGGCCGCCTTGAGCTGGGGCACCGAGGCGCTGATATTGGGCAGCTTGATGATGTTCGCTTCGGGGGTCTTGGCCAGTTCGCCCAGCTCGGCCAGGTGGTCGCCGATCTGCTGGGCCTCGGTCAGGTATTCGGGAAACTGGGAGAGAATGCGGCCGGCCAGGGAGATATCGCGGGTCTCCACGATGACGCCCGCGGAGTCGGTATAGGCATCGATGATCGGCAGCAGGGAAAAGGTGGCCAGGGCCGGCGCTTCGTCGGTCAGCGTATAGATAATCTTCGGCGTTTTGGACATGTTGGCGTTGATCTCTCTGGTCACTGCGGTGGCATGAAACTGGATCGGTAGCGCGCGCTCACGATGTCTGCAACGGGGGACCGGCGTGCTCCGCCCACTGTTGTGATCGTGCGGGGATGCGCTTGGCATCGACCCGGTGGCGGAGTCTCGGCAGATCCCTGAACGACGAGGGCGCTCCCGGCGAGCGGGCGCATTATATCAGTCCGCCCGAGCCGGCGCATGAGCAATAAGGCTGACGCCCCTCCCCCTGCCATCCTGCCCCGCTTGCCGGTAAGCTTGCCCCATGAGCACCCTCTACCTGTTGCACAAGCCCTACCGCATGCTGTCCCAGTTCACCGACCGGGCCGGCGTGGACGGCGAGCGTCGCGCGACGCTGGCCGACGTCATCGACGTGCCCGGCATCTACCCGGCCGGGCGCCTCGACCACGACTCCGAGGGGCTGCTGCTGCTCTGTGACGACGGCGAGCTGATCCACCGCATCAGCCACCCGCGCCACAAGCAGCCCAAGACCTACCGCGTCCAGGTGGAGGGCGAGCCCGATGACGCCGCCCTGCAGGCGCTGCGCCAGGGCGTCGCGCTCGGCGACGGCATGACGAAGCCGGCCAAGGTGCGTCGCCTGGAGGCGAGCGGCCTGCCCGAGCGCGACCCGCCGCTGGACCCCAGGCGCCATCCGGTGACCACCTGGCTGGAGATCACCATCAGCGAAGGACGCAACCGCCAGGTCCGGCGGATGACCGCCCACGTCGGCCACCCCACCCTGCGCCTGGTGCGCGTGGCCATCGGCCCCTGGCGCCTCGACGGCCTGGCCCCCGGGGAGTGGCGCCGCGAGACCCTGCATGCCCCGACCCCGTCGCGTCGTGGCCGGCCGGGCCAGGGCCCTGCTCCGCGTCGCAAGCCCGCCACGCGAGGCGGCAGGCGATGAGTCGCTGGCAGCCCTACGTGACCGTGGCCTGCGTGGTGGAGCGCGCCGGCGCCTTCCTGATGGTGGAGGAGGACCGCGGCGGCCCCGCCACCCTCTTCAACCAGCCCGCCGGCCACCTGGAACCGGATGAGCAGATCCTCGACGCCGCCCTGCGCGAGGTGGCCGAGGAGACCGCCTGGCGAGTCGGCATCAGCGACTACCTGGGGATGTACGTCTACCGGGCCCCGGATGGCAAGACCTTCCACAGCCACGCCTTCTTCGGCATGGCGCTGGCCCACCTGGGCAGCGAACTGGACCCGGCGATCCTGGCCGTGCACTGGCTGACCCTGGAGGAGGTCGAGACCCTGGATCGCGAGGGTCGCCTGAGAAGCCCGCTGGTGCTGCGCCGCATCCGCGACGCCCAGGCCGGGCGCTTCTACCCCATGGACGTCATCCACGAACGCTGAGTGAGCCGCGCCCGGCGCTCAGATCATGTATAATCCTGCCCCATTTATGTCACACCGACTCCGAGGGCGCCCATGACCGCCACCCCAGGCAAGGTGATCGTCGGCATGTCCGGCGGCGTCGACTCCTCCGTCTCTGTCTCTGCCCTGCTGCTGCTCGAGCAGGGCTATCAGGTCGAAGGCCTGTTCATGAAGAACTGGGACGAGGACGACGGCACCGAATACTGCACCGCCAAGGCCGACCTGGCGGACGCCGAGGCCGTCTGCGACAGGCTCGGCATCCGGCTGCACACCGCCAACTTCGCCGCCGAGTACTGGGACAACGTCTTCGAGCACTTTCTGGCCGAGTACCAGGCAGGCCGAACGCCGAACCCGGACATCCTCTGCAACCGCGAGATCAAGTTCAAGGTGTTCCTGGAGTACGCCGAGATGCTCGGCGCCGAGAAGATCGCCACCGGCCACTATGTTCGCCAGGGCGAGCGCCGCGGCCCGACGGACGGCCTGCTGCGGCCGCGGCTGCTCAAGGGGCTCGACGCCAACAAGGACCAGAGCTACTTCCTGCACGCCGTGCCCGAGGCCGCCATTGCCCGCACCCTCTTCCCGGTGGGCGAACTGGAGAAACCCGAGGTGCGCGCCATCGCCGAGCGCCACGATCTGGTGACCGCCAGGAAGAAGGATTCGACCGGCATCTGCTTCATCGGCGAGCGGCGCTTCCGCGACTTCCTCAAGCAGTACCTGCCGGCCCAGCCCGGGGTGATCGAGACCCCCGAGGGCGAGGCGATCGGTGAGCACATGGGGCTGATGTACTACACCCTGGGTCAGCGCCAGGGCCTGGGCATCGGCGGGCTCGCCAATCACCCGGAGGCCCCCTGGTACGTGGCCGCCAAGGATCTCGAGCGCAACGTGCTGATCGCCGTGCAGGGCAAGCACCACCCGCTGCTCTACACCGACAGCCTGGCCACCGAGGCCATGGACTGGGTGGCCGGCGAGGCGCCCGCCGCCGAGGGGCGCTTCACCGCCAAGACCCGCTATCGCCAGAGCGACGTGCCCTGCCGCATGCGCACCCGGCCGGACGGCGGCGTCGAGGTGCGCTTCATTGATCCCCAGCGGGCCGTCACCCCCGGCCAGTCGCTGGTGCTGTACGATGGCGAAATCTGCCTGGGCGGTGGGGTGATCCGTGACACCTGGAACGCCGAGGAGCCTGCCCCATGACCGCCTCGACCCCGATCCACCGCATCCCCGACGACCCCGTCACCCGCCAGGCCCTGGCCCTGGCGGGGGTCTTCCAGTCGGCCAGCCTGGTCGACGAACTGGCCCGCACCGGCCAGGTCGACCCGCGTAGCTGGGACACCCTGATCCGCGCCACCCTCGACACCAACCCCGAGAGCTTCGAGGCGATCTACGGCGGCCATCCCAACAACCTGCGCCGCGGCCTCGAGGTGCTCGAGGCCGTGGTGGGCCGCAAGCAGGCCAACCCGGTGGTGCTGCGCTACGGCTTCACCCTGCTGCTGCTGATGAACCAGGTGCGCAAGAACGACGCCATGCTGGGCGAGCTGGGCAGCCGGCTGGTGCGCATCCAGGGGCAGGCCGAGCACTTCGGCGAGACCCACGAGAACGTCATCGCCAGCCTCGGCGAGGCTTACCAGGAGACGCTCTCTACCCTCAAGACCCGCATCGTGGTGCAGGGCGACCCCTCGCTGCTGCAGAGCCGGATGATGCCCGAGCGGGTGCGAGCCTGCCTGCTCGGCGGCATCCGCTTCGCACTGCTCTGGCACCAGCAGGGTGGCCGACGCTGGAAGCTGGTCTTCCAGCGCGGCGCCCTGAAGAGGGCCCTGGACCAGCTCTCCTGATCCCTTACCCAGCCCGACACTCCAACGCTCATCGACCCGGAACTCGAACCATGCAAGCCCTGTCGCACTCTTCGCTTCCCCTGTCCGCCCTTACCGCCCTCTCCCCCGTCGACGGCCGCTACGGCAGCAAGGCCTCAAGCCTGCGCGAACACTTCAGCGAGTTCGGCCTGATCCGCGCCCGCGTGATCGTCGAGGTTCGCTGGCTCCAGCGCCTCGCCGAACTGGCCGGCGTCACCGAGGTGCCGCCCCTCTCCGCGGAGGCCACCGCTTTCCTGGAGGCGCTGATCCGCGACTTCTCGCTGGAGGACGCCGAGCGCATCAAGGAGATCGAGCGCACCACCAACCATGACGTCAAGGCGGTGGAGTACTTCCTCAAGGAGAAGATCGCCGGCCAGCCGGAGCTGCACGCCATCACCGAGTTCGTGCACTTCGCCTGCACCAGCGAGGACATCAACAACCTCTCCCACGGCGTGATGCTCACCGACGGCCTCAAGAGCCTGCTGCCGGTGATGCAGCGGGTGGCCGACGAGATCGCCAAGCTGGCCCAGGAGCATGCCGCGCTGCCGATGCTGTCGCGCACCCACGGCCAGACGGCGAGCCCCACCACCCTGGGCAAGGAGATGGCCAACGTCGCCTATCGCCTGCGCCGCCAGCTCAAGCTGATCGAAGGCGTCGAGATCCTCGGCAAGATCAACGGCGCGGTGGGCAACTACAACGCCCACCTGGCCACCTACCCGGAGGTGGACTGGGAAGGCAACGCCCGCACCTTCGTCGAGGGGCTGGGGCTGACCTTCAACCCCTACACCACCCAGATCGAGCCCCACGACTACATCGCCGAGCTGTTCGACGCCATCTGCCGCTTCAACACCATCCTGATCGACTTCGATCGCGACGTCTGGGGCTACATCTCGCTGGGCTACTTCAAGCAGAAGACCGTCGAGGGCGAGATCGGCTCCTCGACCATGCCCCACAAGGTCAATCCCATCGACTTCGAGAACTCCGAGGGCAACCTGGGGCTTTCCAACGCCATCCTCGGCCACCTGGCCCAGAAGCTGCCGATCTCCCGCTGGCAGCGCGATCTCACCGACTCCACGGTGCTGCGCAACCTGGGCGTCGGCCTGGCCTACGGCCTGATCGCCTATGAGGCCTCCCTCAAGGGCATCGGCAAGCTCGAGGCCAACCCGGCGCGCATCGCCGAGGACCTCGACGCCAGCTGGGAGGTGCTCGCCGAGCCGATCCAGACGGTGATGCGCCGCTACGGCATCGAGAAGCCCTACGAGAAGCTCAAGGAGCTGACCCGCGGCAAGCGCATCGACCAGGACGGGCTCAAAGCCTTCATCGACACCCTGGCGCTGCCCGCCGAGGTCAAAGTCGAGCTCAAGGCGCTGAGCCCGGCGACCTACATCGGCAACGCCGAGGCCCAGGCGCGCCGGCTGTGAGCGCTTCTGCCGACACCCCGCTGGCCATGCTCGGCGGCCTGACCGCCGCCGAGTTCCTGGGCGACTTCTGGCAGCAGAAGCCGCTGCTGATCCGCGGCGCCTTTCCCGACTTCGAGTGCCCGCTGGACCCCGACGAGCTGGCGGGCCTGGCCTGCGAGGAGGGCGTCGAGGCCCGCCTGGTGGAGGAGCACGGCAAGGCCGGCCCCTGGCAGGTGAGCCACGGCCCCTTCGATGAGCGCACCTTCGCCCGGCTGCCCGAGCGAGACTGGACCCTGCTGGTGCAGGCCGTGGATCACTATGTGCCCGAGGTGGCCGAGCTGCTCGAGGCCTTCGACTTCCTGCCCCGCTGGCGGCTCGACGACATCATGATCAGCTACGCTCCCCCGGGCGGCAGCGTCGGCCCTCACGTCGACCAGTACGACGTCTTCCTGCTCCAGGGGCTGGGACGGCGCCGCTGGCAATTGGGCGGCAAGGTGTCCGACGACGCCCCGCTCATCGCTGGCATCGATCTGCGCATCCTCGAGCGCTTCGAGGTGGAGCACGACGACGACTGGGTGCTTGAGCCCGGCGACATGCTCTACCTGCCCCCCGGCTGGGCCCACCACGGCGTCAGCCAGTCCGACGACTGCCTGACCCTCTCGGTGGGCTTCCGCGCGCCCTCCGCCGACGAGGCGATCACCTCTTTCGCCGACTTCCTGGGCGAGCAGCTGCCGGCATCAAAGCGCTACTCCGACGCCGGCATGGCCCCGCTCGGGGACCCGGCCGAGCTGGACGATGCCGCCATCGCGCGCATGCGCGCCCTGATCCTCGAGACCCTCGACGACCCGGCCCAGCTGGCCCAGTGGTTCGGCCGGGTGATGACCCAGCCCAAGTACGTCGACCAGCTGGTGGCCAGCGACACCCCCACCGACCCCGCCGCGCTTGTTGCGGCACTACAGGAAGGCGAGATGCTCGTGCGCAGCCCCGGCTCGCGCTTCGCCTGGCGGGCCCTGGACGACGAGCGTGCCACCCTGTTCGCCGACGGCGACGGCGTCGAGTGCCCCCTGGCGCTGGCGCAGCTGGTGGCCTCCGAGCTCCCGCTGGACGCCGAGGCGCTGGCCCTGCCCGGCGCCGCCGAGCTGATGACCGCCCTGCTGGATGCCGGCAGCCTGGCCTGGGCGGATGACGAGTGAGGGGAATAGGCTCGAGGGGCGCCAGGGGCAGGCCAAAGAGGAGGTCTTTTGCCAGGGAAGGCAAAAGTAGCTTACAGGGATGTATTTACAGCGCCTCCTCGACGGTCCGGCGCTCCGGGGCCTGCCGCTGGATCAGCCCCGAGCATGGGGAGGGATAACATGCAAAATGCCAAGCTGGAGATTCGCGAGGGGAGCTGGGAGGCGCTGGGCGCCGAGGCCACCGAGATCCGCCGGATGGTCTTCATCGAGGAGCAGCGCGTCCCCCTCGAGGAGGAGTGGGACGGCCGCGATCCCGCGTGTCGCCACTTCCTCGCCCTGCTGGAGGGGCTCCCGGTGGGCACCGCCCGCCTGCTGCCCGACGCCCATATCGGCCGGGTCGCAGTGCTTGCCGAAGCTCGCGGCTCAGGGATCGGCGCGGCGCTGATGGCGGCGGCCATCGAGGCCGCCCGCCGCGACGGCCACCCCGCCGTGGAGCTCGCCGCCCAGACCCACGCCCTCGCCTTCTACGCACGGCTGGGCTTCATTCCCTTCGGTGACGAATTCCTCGACGCCGGTATCTTGCACCGCAATATGCGCCTTCCGCTGGCCTGTTCCTGAGCCGGCTAACCACCTTTCAAACGAAAATTGACTACACGGGCAGGGCCATTTCGGCCCTGTTTGTAGTCGAGTTACAACGCCTTCTTCCCCAAAGAGCCCATTGTTGAAGCCCATGGCCATGGGCCATAGTGCTTGCCATGGCGGACGACGAAACGACTGTTTGACACCGGCCTTGCGAGCGCCTTCATACATTCGTTTCAAATTCGCCCGGGTTCGACCAAGGCCGCAGAGACAAGCCGCCGGCGATGAACGAACCTGACTCCACTTCGCAGGTGCAGCATAAGCGACACCGGCAAGCCAACGACCAGACCAGGAGAGGATGACACCATGTCATACCAGGACGATATCAAGGCACTGTCCCAGCTGCGTGAAGCCATGCAAGGCAAGTGGGCGGACATCAGCCCCGAGAGCGCCGCCCGCATGCGTGCCCAGAACCGCTTCAAGACTGGCCTGGACATCGCCAAGTACACCGCCAAGATCATGCGGGAAGACATGGCGGCCTACGACGCCGACACCGCCCAGTACACCCAGTCCCTGGGCTGCTGGCACGGCTTCATCGGCCAGCAGAAGCTGATCTCCATCAAGAAGCACTTCGGCACCACCAAGCGTCGCTACCTCTACCTCTCCGGCTGGATGGTCGCCGCCCTGCGCTCCGAGTTCGGCCCGCTGCCCGACCAGTCCATGCACGAGAAGACCGCCGTCTCCGGCCTGATCGGTGAGCTCTACACCTTCCTGCGCCAGGCCGACGCCTGGGAACTGAACCACCTGTTCCGCGCTCTGGAAGAGGCCAACCAGGCCGGCGACAGCGCCAAGGCCGCCGAGCTGGTGAAGCAGATCGACAACCACGAGACCCACGTGGTGCCGATCATCGCCGACATCGATGCCGGTTTCGGCAACGCCGAGGCCACCTACCTGCTGGCCAAGCAGATGATCGAGGCGGGTGCCTGCTGCATCCAGATCGAGAACCAGGTCTCCGACGAGAAGCAGTGCGGCCACCAGGACGGCAAGGTCACCGTGCCCCACGAGGACTTCCTGGCCAAGATCAACGCCGTGCGCTACGCCTTCCTGGAGCTTGGCGTTGACGATGGCGTCATCGTCGCCCGCACCGACTCCCTGGGCGCCGGCCTGACCCAGAAGATCGCCGTGACCAACGAGCCGGGCGACCTGGGCGACCAGTACAACAGCTTCCTCGACGGCGACTACATCGACAGCGCCGACCAGATCGACAACGGCGACGTGGTCATCAAGTCCGAAGGCAAGCTGAAGAAGCTCAAGCGTCTCGCTTCCGGCCTCTTCCAGTTCAAGCCGGGCACCGGCGAGGACCGCGTGGTGCTGGACTGCATCACCAGCCTGCAGAACGGCGCCGACCTGATCTGGATCGAGACCGAGAAGCCCCACGTCGGCCAGATCGCCGGCATGGTCAACCGCATCCGCCAGGCGGTGCCGGACGCCAAGCTGGTCTACAACAACTCGCCCTCCTTCAACTGGACCCTCAACTTCCGCCAGCAGGTGTTCGACGCCTGGGAGAAGGAAGGCAAGGATGTCTCCGCCTATGACCGCGCCAAGATGATGAGCCCGGAGTACGACGCCACCGAGCTGGCCCAGCTGGCCGACGAGTGGACCCGCAACTTCCAGCGCGACTCCTCTCGCGAGGCGGGCATCTTCCACCACCTGATCACCCTGCCGACCTACCACACGGCGGCTCTCTCCACCGACAACCTGGCCAAGGGCTACTTCGGCGACGAGGGCATGCTGGCCTACGTGGAGGGCGTGCAGCGCCGCGAGATCCGTCAGGGTATCGCCACCGTCAAGCACCAGGACATGGCCGGCTCCAACATCGGAGACGACCACAAGGAGTTCTTCCACGGCGAGGCCGCACTGAAGGCCGGTGGCAAGGACAACACCATGAACCAGTTCGGCTGATACCGGATCGGTTGATCATGGCACTGCGGTAAAACTGGAACTTGGGGGAGGCAGCTGCCTCCCCTTTTTTTGTGCCTGCTCGCCAGGCTTTCGCCGCCGTCGCTAGCGCAAACAGAAGGGGCAGCCCCCAGGCTGCCCTCTCTGTTACGTGCGGCGAGCGCCGCGTCGGCTGTCGGACACCGCTCAGTGCTGGTGACCGCCCTCGCCGTGCACGTGGCCGTGCTCGATCTCTTCCTGGCTGGCCTCACGCACCGAGGCGATCTCGACGGCGAAGTTCAGGGTCTGGCCGGCCAGCGGGTGGTTGCCGTCGACAGTGACGGTGTCACCCTCGACCTTGGTCACGGTGACCATCAGCGGGCCGCCCTGAGTCTGGGCCTGGAACTGCATGCCCGGCTCGATGCCCTCGACGCCCTGGAAGGCATCGCGGGGCACTTCCTGCACCAGCTGCTCCTGCTTCTCGCCATAGCCTTCGGCCGGTGATACCACGGCGTTGAGGGAGTCTCCCGCCTGGCGGCCTTCCAGTTCCTTCTCGAGGCCCGGAATGATGTTGCCGGCGCCATGGAGGTAGGTCAGCGGCTCGCGGCCTTCCGAACTGTCCAGCACCTCACCTGAGTCGTTGGTCAGGGTGTAGTGGAACGCGACAACGGAGTTCTGCGCAATCTGCATTAATGAACCTTTCGGTGAGTGCATGTCCCGGCATGGTAACGCGGCGCGGGGGTGGCTGTCAGGGGCATGGCGGATTTTCAGGATCGCAAACGGCATCCTGAAAGGCGTTCACGCACCCGGCCGGCAGCCGTCAGCCGCCGGTAAATGGCATGCCCCCAGGGTTGACCTATGGACGGTTGCGCCCGAGTGCGGCCGCGGCTAACCTAGCTCGCACCTTTTTGATGACCCGCCTTTCACCCCTTGTCTGGAGATCTGCCCATGATCCAAGTAGTGCTCTGGCTGATCGCTTTCGCAGCGATTCTCTTCCTCACCTTCAAGCGCTGGGACAGCGTGAGTCCGGCGCTGGACCGCGTGCTGCCCTCGCTGCTCAAGAGCCGCGGCGACAATCGCACCCTCTGGGGGCTTTCGCTTGCCATCCTGGGGGCCACCGTCCTGGTGCGCCCGGTGGACATCCTGCTGACCGTGGTGCTGGCCGTGATCATCGGCCTCGTCGGCTGGAAGCTTGCTAGCTGGGCGATGAACAAGGTCGACCTGCACTGAGCCAGCAGCGCTGCCGGAGTGGCAGCGCTTGATCGCCGAATGGCAGAAGGCCCGCGGATCTCTCCGCGGGCCTTCTGCTTTCAGGACTGCACTATACCCGGAACTGGGCTACCCGAAACTTTTCCCGGAGCCGGGCCAGGCGTCGCGGCGCTCAGTAGGGAGCCACGGTCATGTTGGCACCGCTGCCGATCAGGCGCACGCGCTGGCCGGTCTGGAAACGTTGGTCGGCCTTCTGGACGATCACCACGCGCTGGCCGTCATCGCGACGGATCTCCATCTCCAGGGCGTTGACGCGGTTGGTGGCCTCCTCGATGCGCGAGCCAGCCACGGCGCCACCGATCACACCGGCGGCAGTCGCCAGGTCGCGACCGCTGCCGCCACCTACCTGGCGGCCCAGCAGGCCACCGACCACGGCACCACCGCCGGTGCCGACGATGCCCCCGGCGCGGCTGTCGGCCTGGATCTGCACCTGGCGCACGGCCTCGATGGTGCCGAAGGTCACGGTCTGGGCGGTGCCGGCCTGGCTGCCACGGTAGACGTTGCCGCCCATCGTCGAGGTATTGGCGCAGCCAGCCAGGGTCAGGGCACCGATGGCAAGGATGGGAAGAAGTCGCTTCATGAAAAACCTCCTGAAGAAAGGCTGCCGGTCCCCGTCATGTGGGAGCAGGCTCCGGGACGTCCGGAGAGGAATGGCCAGATTAGTGAACAGTGTTTGCTAACGGGATTCTATGCCAGTCTGTAACGCTTTGACCAGCGCAGGCTATCTATGTGCGACTCATTCTAGCCCGAAATCGCTCAAGGAATGTGAAAGACCCCTGCCCGGCCTCCCGGGCGGGGCGGCCATGTAGTCGAGCTACAACCGGGGGTTCACCCAATGATGCATTGCGGCAAAAAAGGGCCTGGACCATAGTGACATCATGGATCAGGAGTGTGTGCCGCCATCCCGACTCCCCGCAGACAGCATTGACCAGCGCCGTGATGACCTGACACGAGGAAGACACCATGAACGCCACCGAACTGAGCGAACAGGCCGAGCGTATCGCCGACAGCTTCAGCAAGCAGGACCTGGCCAGGCTGGTGGTTGCCCTGAAGGGCGACCGACAGTCCCTCCAGCACGCTCTCGAAGTGGTCGACACCCTCGACTCCCGCCTGAGCTGCACCCTGGAAGAGGCCTGGGCCGAAGTCCGCGCCGGCGAGAACCGCGAGGAGACCGCCCACGAGGAGTGACAAGGCGTCACCCATCAGGCCGCTCCCCTCTCTTCGCCCCCTGCCATCGGCAGGGGTTTTTCATGGGCGCTGTCGTCGCCACAGCCAGGCGGCAATCGCCAGGGTGACGCCCAGCACCAACCAGGAGGCCAGCGCGACCCCGGGCCAGGCCCCGACCTGCCAGAAGGGTTCCAGCCAGAAGGCCCCCAGACTGGCGCCGCTGTAGTAGAAGACCAGATAGAGCGCCGAGGCGCTGCCCCTGGCCTGTCCGGCATGGCGTCCCACCCAGCTCGAGGCCATGGCGTGGGCCAGGAAGAAACCAAAGGCGTTGATGGTCAGGCCGAGCACGATCAGCGCCAGCGACCCCGCCAGGGTCACCAGGGTCCCACCCATGAGGATCAGGATGCCCAGCATCATGCAGGCTGGCGGTGTCAGGCGCCGCGCCAGCCGGCCGGAGAGCGATGAGCCCAGGGTGCCCCCCAGATAGGTCAGGAAGACCAGCCCCAGCACGCTCGGCCCCAGCTCGAAGGGCGCCTGGGCCAGGCGGAAGGTCAGGTAGCTGTACTGGTTGATGAAGATCAGGAAGTTGAGCCCGCCCAGCAGGTAGGCGGCCAGCAGCAACGGGTTACGCAGGTGCCCGGCGAGATCTCGCGCTGCGCCGCGCAGCTCGAATCGGCGTGGCACGAAGCCCCTGGCCGTCGGCAGCAGCTTCCAGAACACCACCAGCCCCACCTGTGTGATCACGCCTACCGCCAGGAAGCTGGCGGAACTGCCGGCCACCTCCCCCACGGCCCCGCCCACCAGGCGGCCGCTGATCCCGCCCAGGGAGTTGGCACCGATATAGAGGCCAATCGCCGGCAGCATCGCCGAAGGCTCGAACTCGTCCCCCATCCAGGCGATGGCCACCGCCGGCAGCCCGCCCAGCACGAAGCCCTGCAGCCCGCGCAGCACCAGCAGCACCTCGAAGCTGGGTGCCAGTGACAGACCCAGCGACAGCGCGCCGGCCGCCAGCAGCGTCAGGCGCATGATGGCCGCGCGACCGATGGCGTCCGACAGCGGACCGAAGACCAGCAGCGAGGCCGCCAGGGCAAGGGTCGCGACCGACATCACCAGCCCCACGGCCAGGGTGGAGACCCCATAGGCCTCGCGCAGCTCCGGCAGCAGCGGCTGAGGGGCGTAGAGATTGATGAAGACGAGGAAGGAACCCAGGCTGAGAGCCAGGGTCGCGCGCCACCAGGCACGGGTTCGAATCTGGATCATGGCGTGAACGCCTGCGGTCATGGAAGCAGCGGGCCGGCGGGCCGGCCCACGGGCGGCGACGGTCGCCGGCTCGCCGCGACCGCGGCGCGATTCAGCCCTGGTCGCCGACCATCACACGCTGGGCCAGGGTGGTGGGCTCCAGGGTGCGACGGGCCTGCCAGTAGTAGCGCTGCCAGTAGCGGTTGTCGAGTTCGGAGATCATCACCCCCCGGGAGGTGGAGGCATGCAGAAAGCGCCCCTCGCCCAGGTAGATGCCGACGTGGTCATAGCGGCCCGGCGGGCGGAAGAAGACTAGGTCGCCGGGTACCAGTTCGCTGCGTTCGACCGGCGCCCCCTGGTGGACCTGCTCGCCGGTGGTGCGCGGCAGGGAGACGCGGAAGGTCTCCTCGAAGACGCTCTGCACCAGCGCCGAGCAGTCGATCCCGCTGGAGGAGGTGCCGCCAATGCGGTAAGGCGTACCGACCCAGCGTTCATGCTGGGCCAGCAGCGCCTGCTGAATCAGGGCGGGCGGGGGATTGCCGAGGGCGCGCGCCTCCAGAATCGGATTGTCCACCGGCGACATGGCCAGCCCCCAGTCGCCGGATATCCCGGGCAGCTGACGGGCGAAGTAGGGCTCCTCGGCGTCGCGGGAGGCGACATCGCGAGGAGCGGAGGCACAGCCGGCCAGCAGGGCCAGCGACACGACAACACACAGGGCTCGGCACGACGAGGTGACGTCCATTCCAGCGGTGACCTCTGACCGGAGCCGCGCCCCGGCAGCGCCGGCGGGCGCCAGCCTTCGGGGGAGTCATCGCTGTGGCAGTGGTGCCGGCAACCGGTATCACTGCCAGAGCGGCCTGTCGGCGGCTCACTGTGGAACACGGCTCCCGACAGGTGGAGCCTTGTTTAGACTCGCCGACTATAAACCAGCCCCGAGCGGGTGGCGAGCCCTGAAAGCGCTCTCAGTGCAGGGTGCGCGAATCACCCGGCAGGGTGTCGATATGCATCGGCGCCCAGTGGCGCGGGCGTGCCCCGGGAAACTCCAGGCTTGCCCAGGGCCCGGCCAGGGGCGGGGCCGCGGACAGCCAGGCCACCAGGGCCTGCCGAAAGCCGGCAACGAAGCTCTCCCGCTCCGGGGTCTCGCCCATGAAGAAGGAGAAGCCGGCGTAGAGCCCGCGAGCATAGGCCTCCCACCCCGAGTAGTGGGCTGCCGCCAGGCCATGGGCACGCTCCAGCACCGCCACGAAGGCGCGCTCCTCCAGCCAGCCCAGCTGGCGTGCGGCGATGGCCAGATCCACCGCCTGAGCCACGTCCCAGGCGGCCATGTCGGTCTCGTTGCAGCCGTCCTCGTTGTCCCGCACCCGCTGCAGGCGCAGCAGGTGGGTGCGCTCCTCGTCGCTGCACTCGCCGGACTCCAGGGTAGCGATCTCGGAGCCGAGCCGGGCGGCGTTCAGGGTGTAGGGCGCGTAGTTGATCAGATACTCCGGACGGTCGCCGGACTCGAGCAGGAACTCCAGGAACTCGCCCAGCTCCTCGGCCCCCTGGAGCCCGTAGTGGCCATCGATCCACTCGCGGATCGATACGCGCTCACGCTCGCTTTCCGGATGGGGCAGGCTCCAGGCCGGGCTGTTGAGCGGCCCCACCAGTGCCATGGCGGTGAACAGGTTCAGGCTGGGACGCGGCCCCGGCTCCTGCCATTCGCCGGCACGCCAGTCGAGCCAGTGAAACAGGCTGCCGGGGTCCTCCTCATGCCAGCGGATCTCGACCACCAACGAAGGCTGCTCCTCCTCCGGCAGCAGTCCCTCCCAGGTCGCCCAGGCCTCCAGCAGGCGGCGGGGGTCCGGATAGAAGCGGCACAGCGAGGCGCGCAGGGCATCGGCCAGCGCCGCCAGCCCCTCGGCGTCGAAGGCCTCGCAGTCCATGGCCATCTGCAGATAGAAGGCGTACTTCTCGGCCATGTGGATGGTGGCCGCATGACGGCTGCCGCGGCGCAGCGCATCGCGGCTTGCCAGCCCCGCCGGGTCGGCGTGGCCAAAGGAGGTCTCCGCCGGCGGCAGGGCGCCATGGGCCGCATCGGCGGCCAGCTGGTTGAGGTGGTGCGCCTGGGCCGGCAGCCAGTAGCGGGAGAGCGCCGAGATGCCCTCGTCGGGGTGCAGGTCGAGGGTCTCGGCCAGGTACTGGAGGGCGTCCTCGCGGCGCGCTACCGCTACCGGCCCGGCGGGCCCCTGGCGAGCCGCCAGCTCGGGCTCACGCACCGCGGCCAGGGCCAGCACCCAGTGTCGGGGATCGGCTCGCCAAGCCCGAATGGCCTGCCGGGAGCGCTCCAGCGGCTCGTGCCCCACCAGCCCCTGCAGGGCCGGGCGCCAGGGACTGACCGGCGACTGCAGCAGCAGCCGCCAGTCGGCCTCGAAGGTGCTCAGCAGGTTGCGCCCCTCGAAGAGGCTCCTGCCGCGCTGATAGGCCCGGGCCAGGGCCGCCCAATCGCTGTAGCGGTGCATCACCAGGTCGGCGCCGTGAAGCGCGAAGTCGGCGGCCTCCCGGCCGCTGAGCCAGCCCATGCAGGCCCCGGCCCAGGCCAGGTCGATCAGCCGCAGCCAGTCCCAGGCCGCCCACTCCAGGGGCTCGCCGTGCTCGATGAACTCGAGCAGCACCCGGCCATAGCGCTGATCCTCCCCCTCGAGCTTGTGAAGCCAGGCATAGCGGCTCGCCGGATCGCTCTCCAGCAGCCGCGTGGCGTCCAGGTCCCAGCCCTGACGATCGCCCTGCCCGCCCAGCCACAGCAGGGAACGGATCAGGTCGTCACGGTGGTGGATCTGCCACGCCTCGCCCAGCCAGCCGGCCAGGCCCGACCAGTCCCCCTCGATGGCGGGCACGCTTATCACCGGCGCGAAGCCGGCGCGCAGGCGCCACACCTGTGCCTCCTCCTCGACGGGCCACAGCGGCGGCAGCGTATCGTGGATCGCCAGCCACTCGCCGAGACGCTCCCAGGTGATGCCATCGCCATCGTGCTCGAGGGCAGCCAGCGCCTCGCAGGCCTCGAAGAAGCCGTCATCGCCGCGCACCCATCCCTCGGCGCTGCGCGCCCGACGCAGTGCAGAAAGCCAGGCATCCAGGTCCCGGTGATGGGCGCTGATCTCGGCGGCCAGACGATGGGCCCAGGCGCGCCCGGCCCGCTCGTCCAGCCAGCCCGCGGCACCGGCCAGGGCGACCAGCTCCAGGGCCGCCAGCAGGCGAGCCGGGTCGGCCATGCTGCCGCCCACGCCGAAGGACTCCACCAGGCGCCAGCCGAGCTCGCCGCGGTCCGCCACGCCCAGCCCGTGCAGGCGCATCAGGGCGGCCTGAGGTTCCACGCTCAGCGGGTCGGGGTCGAAGGCCCAGTCACACAGCACCAGCTGCTGGGCCCACCAGGCATTCAGCGGATCGATCAAGGCTCACCTCGGCATCAGTCAGAAGGACGGCAGCGGCCGCCAGCGTATTGCGGCGCCATAGTGTAGCGGAAAGCGCCGCCGGCGCCGATGGGTCGACGCGCGCCTTCTGCCGGTTCCGGTTCCGCTGCTGCCCCCGAGCGCCCTGCCCTTGCGCGCCCCGGCAAACCTGGCAGAGTGAACTAGACTGTGGGAGCGCGGACCGCTCTCGCCCCCCTTATTCTGCCACCGGAGGCATCATGACCAACGCGGAACTCAACGACCTGAAGAAGCGCTATGTCGCCAACGGCGCGGCCAGCCCCGCCACCCAGTTCGCCGATCGCGCCGAGAACGCCGTGATCTGGGATGCCGATGGCAACCGCATCATCGACTTCGCCGGCGGCATCGGCGTACTCAACATCGGTCACCGCCACCCCAAGGTGGTCGAGGCCGTCAAGGCGCAGCTCGACCGCGTGATGCACACCTGCCAGACCGTGATGCCCTACGAGGGCTACGTGAAGGTGGCCGAGAAACTCAGCCAGATCACCCCGGTGCGCGGCCACGCCAAGGTGATGCTGGCCAACTCCGGGGCCGAGGCCCTCGAGAACGCCGTCAAGATCGCCCGCGCCGCCACCGGCAAGAACAACGTGATCTGCTTCGACGGCGGCTACCACGGCCGCACCTTCATGACCATGGCCATGAACGGCAAGGTCGCCCCCTACGCCGCCGACTTCGGCAGCATGCCGGGCAACGTCTTCCGCGCCCCCTACCCGGTGCCCTACCACGGCGTCAGCGAGGACGAGGCCCTGCGCGGCCTCAAGATGGCGCTGAAGACCGACGCCAACCCCCGCGATACCGCAGCCATCGTGCTGGAGCCGGTGCTCGGCGAAGGCGGCTTCTACCCCGCCCCGGCCAGCTTCCTCAAGGCGGTGCGCGAGATCTGCGACGAGCACGGCATGCTGATGATCGTCGACGAGGTGCAGTCAGGCTTCGGCCGCACCGGCAAGATGTTCGCCATCGAGCACAGCGGCGTCGAGCCGGATCTGATCACCATGGCCAAGAGCATGGCGGCCGGCATGCCGATCTCCGCCGTGGTAGGCACCGACGTGCACATGGACGCCTCCGGCCCCAACTCCCTGGGCGGCACCTACACCGGCAGCCCGGTCTCCTGTGCGGCCGTGCTGGCGGTGCTCGAGGTGTTCGAGGAGGAGAACATCCTCGCCAGGAGCCAGGCCTTGGGCGAGAAGCTGGGCAAGCGCTTCGCCAAGTGGCAGCAGGCCTTCGACTGCGTGGACAACGGCCGCCACCTGGGCGCCATGGCGGCCATCGACCTCGTTTCCGACAGGGCCAACCACACCCCGGACGCCGACCTGGCCGCGGCGCTGTGCAAGCGCGCCCGCGAGAAGGGGCTGGTGCTGCTCTCCTGCGGCCTCTACGGCAATACCATCCGCTTCCTGATGCCCGTCACCATCGAGGACGAGGTGCTGGAGGAGGGCCTGGCCATCGTCGAGGCCTCCCTCAAGGAGCTGGTGGGCCAGCCCACCACCGCCTGACCCGCCGCCTCGCGTCCAGCGGCTCACCGCCCGGCTCTGCGCCGGGCGGCTTGTCTTGGGGGGCTTGTGTTGGGGGGCTTGCGTTGGGGGGCCTTGTCATCGCCGGGCGCAGCCGGGAAGATGACGGCGTCCACCGCGAGGCCATCCCGTGATACTGCGAACCCTCTCCCTGCTACGCTCCCTGCAGGGTGCCAGCCACACCGCCCAGGAGGCCCAGGCCACCGTGCAGCAGGCCTGCGACTACCGCTGGCTGCGCGGGGAGCTTCACCACGGCGCCATCACCGAGCCGTCCACCGCCCTGGCCGACGGCACCCCCGGGGTCACCATCACCCTGGCCTACCCTGCCACCCGGGCGCGCCTGGCCGGCGGCCGCTGGCCCGAGACTCCCGAGGAGCGCGAGCGCTGCTTCGTGGAGGGGGCCCACGCCTGTCGGGCCGCGGGCGCCCCCGCCTATCGCACCCTGGAGAGCCTCTCCCGGGGGCTGGCCGAGGGCGCCGCCTCGGTGCTCACCGATGCCGCCCGCCTGCAGTACCTTCTCCAGCAGCGTGCCCTGCGCCTCGCCTGGCGGCGACCGGAGGCCCTGCCCCCGGCCCTGGCCCGGCGCCTGGACTCGGGGGAGCCCGCCGCCGACGGGGTCTTCCTGCTGGCGCTGAGCGTGCCGGCCCGGCGCGAGGAGGTGGTGCTGAACGGCGCCTGGCTCGACCGCACCCTGGACCGCTATCGGCGCATCCTGCCCCGCCCCGCAGGACGCTGAGCCGCCGCCAGAGACGACGACGCCCGGCCGGAGCCGGGCGCCAGGCAGGCATCATGGCAGCGGGGGTCAGGCCTTCCTGACCTTCGAGATCACCCACAGCAGCACCACGGCCCCGACGATGGCGGTGACCAGCGAGCCGACGAAGCCCCCGGCCTGCAGCCCCAGCAGGCTGAACAGGAAGCCGCCGATCACCGCGCCCACCACGCCGACGCCGATATTGCCGAGGATGCCGAAGCCGCCTCCGCGCATGATGTGACCGGCGATCCACCCCGCCAGCCCGCCGATGATCAACCAGGCAATCAGTCCCATATCGCTCTCCTTGCAGTGTGTCGTGTTGAATCCAGGACAGCCCGAGCGGCGCTCAGAATGACGAGCCGGGCTGGTCGAGGAAGGCCAGCTCCTCCGGCGTGGAGGGGCGACCCAGTATCGCGTTAGAGGAAGGCGCGCCAGGGCACCTCCAGGCGGTGACCGATGCCGCTGGCCAGGGCCGCCAGCAGCTCGCCGAAGCGCGCCGCGATCTCGCCATCCAGCTCGAGAACCTTGCGAAACCACGGGGCCGGCGTGAGTTCGTCGAACCAGAAGCGAATCACCGCCTCGGTATCCGGTAACCTGGCCATGCGCGTCCTCCTGGTCGGTCCTGCGGAGATACCCCGACACCTGATACCATTCCCCACACTGCACGGCAACCCGAGGAACACGCATGTCGCCCCAGCATTTCATGGAGATGGCCTCCTTCACCCTCAACCTGGTGGGCATGCTGGTCCTCGGCGGCGGCCTGACCCTGGCCCACCGCACCCGACATCGAGTGCCCGGCTACCTGCTGGCCGGCGCGGGCTTCGTGATCGCCGCGAGCCCACTGCTCTACACCATGTTTGCCGGCCCCCGCTGAGCCCCGAGGAGGCCCTGCCCATGCGCCAGCCCCTGGCTCGCGAGCTCCATGACCTGATCGAGCGCGGCCGCGACCGCCAGCTGCGCCTGGCGGTGACCGGCCTCTCCCGCTCCGGCAAGACCGCCTTCCTCACCTCACTGGTCAACCAGCTTCGCCATGTCGGCCTGGAGGCCAGGCTCGACCTGCTGCCGGCGGCCCGCCAGGGGCGGCTGCTGGGGGCCCGGCGGGTCAACCAGCAGGACCTGGGCGTCCCGCGCTTCCCCTACGACCAGGCCATGGCGGCACTGGCCGAGACGCCGCCGCGCTGGCCGGAGCCCACCCGCGGCATCAGCGAGCTGCGCCTGGTGCTGCGCTATCGCCCGGCGAAGCGTGGCTGGCTCGGCGGCGAATCCCGCCAGCTCACCCTGGACCTCTTCGACTACCCCGGCGAATGGCTGCTCGACCTGCCGCTGCTGGCCCATGACTACCCCAGTTGGTGCCGCCGCCAGCAGGCCCTCGCGGGGGAGCAGCGCCGCGCCCACTTCGCCGCCTGGCACGCGGCCGTGGAGTCGCTCGACCCCACCGCCGAGGCCGACGAGGCGCGCCTGGCCGAGATCGCCGAGCACTATGCCGAGGGGCTGCGCGCCGCCCGGGAGGCGGGGTTCGCCGACCTGCAGCCGGGGCGCTTCCTGCTGCCGGGGGATCTCGCCGGCGCCCCGGTGCTGCAGTTCTTCCCGCTGCCCGGCGTGGCCGAGGCGGACCCCGCCGCGCTCGCCACCCTGCCGCCCGAGAGCAACTACGCCACCCTGGCGCGGCGCTTCGCGTACTACCAGCAGCACATCGTGAAGCCCTTCTACCGCGACCACTTTCGCCGCTTCGATCGCCAGATCGTGCTGGTGGACCTGCTCGGTGCGCTGAATGCCGGCCCGGAGCGCTTCCAGGACCTCTCCCGGGCACTCGCCAACCTGATGCAGAGCTTCGATTACGGCAAGCGCAGCCTGCTCTCGCGGCTCTTCGCGCCGCGCATCGACCGCCTGGCCATCGCCGCCACCAAGGCCGACCACGTCACCCCGGAGCAGCACCCCCGCCTGGTGGCGCTGCTCGAGGCGCTGCTGGCCGAGCCCCTGAAGGACCTGCGTTTCGCCAGCGTGCCGGTCCGTGCCCTGTCCCTTGCCGCCATCCGCGCCAGCGAGGCGCGCGAGGTGGAGCATCGCGGCCAGCGCACCCCCGCCCTGCGCGGCACCGGGCTCGACGGCGAAGCGCTGCTGCTCTATCCCGGCGAGGTGCCGGAACGCCTGCCCGATGACGCCTTCTGGGCGCGCCAGGGGTTCGCCTATCCGGCCTTTCGGCCGCTGCCCCTGGAGGGCGGTGCCCTGCCCCATATCCGCATGGATGCCGTCCTGGACTGGCTGATCGGAGACAAGCTGTCATGAGCGAGCCGACATGAACGAACCCCGCGACCCGCGACCGGGCCAGCGCTTCTCCCCCGAACCCAACGACCCCGCCGAGGCCCCCACGGCCCGCGACCCGCGCCCCGCCACGGCCTTCGCCACCGACCTGGAGAGCCGCCCGCTGGCCGAGGCGCCAGCGGACGCCGGCGAGCGCGCCCTGGAGACGAGCCTGGCCCGGCCACGCAGGCGACGCTGGGGCCTGCTCGCCCTGCTCGGCGGCACGCTTGGGCTCGGCGCCGTGGAGGCCGGCACGACCCTCTACGCCGCCGGCCTCGGCGGCAACTGGCTGGCCGGCGCCTGGAGCGGGCTGCTGCTGCTGGCCCTGGCCCTGGGAGGCTCTGCGCTGGGGCGCGAGCTGTGGCGGCTGCGCCGGCTGCGCCGCCATGACCGGCTGCGCGACCGTCTCACCGCCCTGCCCGAGTCGACGCCCCGCGAGGCCCTGGCCACCGCCGAGGCGCTGCGTCATGCCCTGGCCCTGGAGGACGACCACCCCCACTGGCAGGGCTTCCTGGCGGCCCGCCAGGCCCACCACGACGGCCGGGACATCCAGCTGCTGCTCGACCACCATCTGCTCGCCCCCCGCGACCGCGAGGCGAGCCGGCTCGTATCACGGATGTCCGGCGAGACGGCGATCATGGTGGCGGTCAGCCCCTTGACCCTGGTGGACATGGCGCTGGTGGCCTGGCGCAGCCTGGCGATGATCGACCGCCTGTGCCGTCTCTATGGCCTGGAGCTTAGCTATGCGGGGCGGATCCGGCTGCTGCGCGCGGTGCTCCACCAGATGGCCTTCGCCGGCGCCACCGAGATGGCCAGCGACGCCGGCATGGAACTGCTGTCGATGAACCTGGCCGGGCGACTCTCCACCCGGGCCGCCCAGGGCATGGGCGTGGGGCTGCTCGGCGCCCGGCTGGGGCTGCGCACCCAGCGGCTCACGCGACCGCTGCCCTTCGCGGAGAACGCGACCCCTCGCCTGGGCGATCTGCGCCGCGAGCTGTGGCAGCAGCTGCGCCGGCTGGAGAGCCGCGAGTCACCGGACGAGCGGCGCTGAGCCTCGGCCACCTTGACCGGGATCATGACAGCGTGGCCCCGAAGCGCTACGATCAAGGCATCGTCCATCCAACCGAGCAAGGAAGTCCGCCATGTTCAAGTCCATCCTGGTGCCCGTCGACGGTTCCAAGCACGCCAAGAAGGCCCTCTCCGTGGCCTGCCAGCTCGCCCGCCAGGAAGAGGGCTGCACCCTGCACCTGGTGCATATCCCGGAAGAGCTTGCCCACGAGACCACCCTGGTGTGGGGCATCGGCGCCATCGCCATCGAGGCCAGCCGCGAGGAGCGCCAGGAGGCCGGCAAGCAGGTAATGGACCGCGCCGCCGAGGCCGCCCGCGAGCAGGGCGCCACCAACATCGAGACCGTGATCGGCCAGGGCGACCCGGCCCGCACCATCCTCAGCGAAGCGCGCCGTCGCGGCGTCGACGCCATCGTCATGGGCAGCCGCGGCCTGAGCAACCTGCAAGGCTTCGTGGTCGGCAGCGTCTCCCACAAGGTGGCCCATGCCGCCGACTGCACCGTCATCACCGTGCGCTGAGCCCGCGGCGAACCCCAGCAACGACGGCGCCTGCGGGCGCCGTCTGCGTTCCGGTCGGGATGCGGGCGCCGGCTCAAGTGACTGATTCCCCTCGTCCGGCCTGTCCCGCGTTTGGCGCGCGCCCCGGGAGTCCGTATAGTGGCCCCCTACCCCCGCCACACGTTCGTGATCATGCTGCAGAACAACGCCCTGCTTGCTCAGCTCAAGCAACAGATTCGCTCAAGCACTCCCCGGGTCGAGGGGGTGATCAAGGCCACCCAGAAGGGATTCGGCTTCCTCGAGACCGACGAGGGCGACTCCTACTTCGTGCCGCCCCCCGCCATGAAGCAGGTGCTGCATGGCGATCGCGTCGGGGCCATCCTCCACGAGGAGGGCGACAAGAAGCGCGTCGAGCCCGACACCCTGATCGAACAGGGGCTCGACCGCTTCATCGCCCGGGTGCAGCTGCGCGAAGGTCGCCTGGCCGTGGTCCCCGACCACCCCTCCATCAGCAACGTCCTCAAGGCGCGCATCAAGCGCAGCCTGGACGAGGCCACCATCGGCGACGCCGACTGGGTCGTCGCTCGCCTGGTGCGCCATCCGCTCAAGGCCGACGATCGCGGCTTCTTCACCCAGATCGACGAGCTGGTCGCCAAGGCCGACGACCCCGCAGTGCCCTGGCGCGTCACCCTGGCCCGCCACGCCCTGGAGCAGGAGTGCCCCGACGCCGGTGACGACTGGCCGCTGCGCGACGAGGGCCTCGAGCGCGAGGACCTCACCGCCGCGCCCTTCTTCACCATCGACGGCGAGAAGACCCGGGACATGGACGACGCCCTGCGCGTGGTGCCCCGGGAGGGCGGCGGCTGGGAGTTGACCGTGGCCATCGCCGACCCCACCGCCTACGTGGAGGAAGGCCACGCGGCGGACCTGGAGGCGCGCACCCGTGCCTTCACCGTCTACCTGCCGGGCCAGAACGTCACCATGCTGCCCGAGCAGCTGGCCGACGACCTCTGCTCGCTGTGGGAGGGCAAGGAGCGCCCGGTACTGGCCTGCACCCTGAACGTGGAGGCCGACGGCAGCCTGGGCGACTATCGCTTCTTCGCCGCCACCGCCACCTCGCGAGCCAAGCTGGTCTATGACCGCGTCTCCGACTGGCTGGAGGGCCAGGGGGACTGGGCCCCGGCAGACGAGATCGCCGAGCAGCTCAAGGCCCTGCGCGACCTCACCGAGGCCCGCAGCGCCTGGCGCGCCGCCCATGCCCTGGTGTTCAAGGATCGTCCCGACTACGTCTTCGACCTGGACGAGGCCGGCAACGTGCTGGACGTGCGCACCGAGGAGCGCCGCATCGCCAACCGCATGATCGAGGAGTCGATGATCGCGGCCAACGCCTGCTGCGCGCGCCTGCTGGCCGAGCACGTGGGCCACGGCATCTTCAACGTCCACCGCGCCTTCGAGGACGACAAGGCCGAGGCGGCCCGCGACTTCCTGGCCAGCCAGGAGATCGAGGTGGCGCTCGAGGCCCTCACCGAACTGCCCCGCTACCGGGAGCTCAAGCGCGAACTGGAGGGCCGCGACGACGCCTGGCTCGACGCGCGCCTGCGCCGCTTCCAGGGCTTCACCAGCATGTCGGCGAAGCCCGGCCCGCACTTCGGCCTGGGGCTTGCCGCCTACGCCACCTGGACCTCACCGATCCGCAAGTATGGCGACATGGTCAACCACCGCCTGATCAAGCGGGTGCTCAAGGGCGAGCAGGCCCCGGCCGAGGCGAGCCTCGCGCTCACCGAGCAGCTCACCGAGCGCCGCCGGCTCAACCGCATGGCGGAGCGCGACGTCAAGGACTGGCTCTACGTACGCTACCTGACCCCGGCCGCCGAGGCCCAGGAGAGCTTCGACGCCGAGATCATCGCCATCAACCGCGGCGGCATGCGCGTGCGTCTCACCGCCAACGGGGCCACTGCCTTCGTGCCGGCACCGATGATCCACAGCGATCGCGACAAGGTGGCCATCGACGACAAGGAGGGGCGTATCCAGGTGGAGAGCGAGGAGCGCTTCAAGCTGGGCGACCACATCCGCGTGGCCCTGCTGGAGGCCCGCGAGGAGACCCGCTCGCTGGTGGCGCGTCCCGCCGACTGAGACCCGGGCCCTCGCGGCCCGGCAGCAGCAAGCAGCACGGCGGCCAACTGGCCGCCGTGCTGCTGTCAGGCCCCGATAGCCCACACCGCCCCACGAGAAAGGGCGCCCGAAGGCGCCCTTTTGGCATGTCCCGAGAGGGAGGGAGCGGCTTACCAGCCGGTCACTTCCTTCAGGGCATCGCCGATCTGCGCCAGGGAGCGCACGGTCTTGACACCGGCGTCCTCGAGGGCGGCGAACTTCTCGTCCGCGGTGCCCTTGCCGCCGGAGATGATCGCACCGGCGTGGCCCATGCGCTTGCCCGGAGGGGCGGTCACACCGGCGATGTAGGAGACCACCGGCTTGGTGACGTTGGCCTTGATGTAGGCCGCCGCCTCTTCCTCGGCGGTGCCGCCGATCTCGCCGATCATCACGATCGCCTCGGTGGCCGGATCCTTCTCGAACATCTCGAGGATGTCGATGAAGTTGGAGCCCGGGATCGGGTCGCCGCCGATGCCCACGCAGGTGGACTGGCCGAAGCCGTGGTCGGTGGTCTGCTTGACCGCCTCATAGGTCAGGGTGCCGGAGCGCGACACGATACCGACCTTGCCCGGCTTGTGGATGTGACCCGGCATGATGCCGATCTTGCACTCGCCGGGAGTGATCACGCCCGGGCAGTTCGGGCCGATCAGGCGCACGCCCAGCTCGTCGCACTTCACCTTGACGTCGAGCATGTCGAGGGTGGGGATGCCCTCGGTGATGCAGACGATCAGCTTGATGCCGGCGTTGGCGGCCTCGAGGATGGAGTCCTTGCAGAACGGGGCCGGCACGTAGATCACGCTGGCCTCGGCGCCGGTCTTCTCCACGGCTTCCTTGACGGTGTTGAACACCGGCAGGCCCAGGTGCTCCTGGCCACCCTTGCCCGGGGTCACGCCGCCGACCATCTGGGTACCGTAGGCGATCGCCTGCTCGGAGTGGAAGGTGCCCTGGCCGCCGGTGAAGCCCTGGCAGATGACCTTGGTGTTCTTGTCGATCAGGATACTCATTACTTGCCCTCCGCTGCCTTGACAACCTGCTCTGCCGCATCGGTCAGGCTGGTAGCAGCGATGATGTTCAGACCACTGGAGGCCAGCTTCTCGGCGCCCAGCTCGGCGTTGGTGCCTTCCAGGCGCACCACGACCGGCACGTTGACGCCGACCTGCTCGACGGCACCGATGATGCCCTCGGCGATCATGTCGCAGCGCACGATACCGCCGAAGATGTTGACCAGCACGGCCTTCACATTATCGTCGGAGAGGATCAGCTTGAACGCTTCGGCCACGCGCTCCTTGGTGGCACCGCCGCCCACGTCCAGGAAGTTGGCCGGGGAGCCGCCGTGCAGATTGACGATGTCCATGGTGCCCATGGCCAGGCCGGCGCCGTTCACCATGCAGCCGATGTTGCCATCCAGCGCCACATAGTTGAGTTCCCATGCGGCCGCCTCGGCCTCGCGAGCATCCTCCTGGGAGGGGTCGCGCATCGCCTGCAGGTCCGGATGACGGTAGAGGGCGTTGCTGTCCAGATTGAGCTTGGCGTCGAGGCAGTGGAGGTTGCCTTCGTCGGTGATCACCAGCGGGTTGATCTCCAGCAACGCCAGATCCTTGTCGTGGAACAGCTTGGAGAGGCCCAGGAAGATCTTGGTGAACTGCTTCACCTGGTCACCCTTGAGGCCCAGGGCGAAGGCCAGCTCGCGCGCCTGGTAGGGCTGCGCGCCCACCAGCGGATCGATCTCGGCCTTGAGGATCTTCTCGGGAGTCTCCTCGGCAACCTTCTCGATCTCCACGCCGCCCTCGGTGGAGGCCATGAAGACCACGCGGCGGGTGGCACGGTCAACGACGGCGCCCAGGTAGAGCTCCTCGGCGATGTCGGTGCAGTTCTCGACCAGGATCTTGGCGACCGGCTGACCGTTGGCGTCGGTCTGGTAGGTCACCAGGTTCTTGCCCAGCCACTGCTCGGCGAAGGCCTTGGCCTCCTCCGGGCTCTTGATCAGCTTGACGCCGCCGGCCTTGCCGCGGCCACCGGCGTGGACCTGGGCCTTGACGACCCACATGTCGCCACCGATCTTCTTGCAGGCTTCTGCGGCTTCTTCGGGGGTGTCGACGGCGAAGCCCTTGGACACCGGCAGACCGTAGTCGGCAAACAGCTGTTTGCCCTGATACTCGTGAAGGTTCATCGATTCATGCCATTGGTTGCATGTGACTCGAACGGTGGTCCGGCTTCGCCTCGGGCGGACGTCTCGGACCACCACCGTCCCTGCCGATACATGGTCGGAAGGGGCGCGCCGCCCGATGGGCGGCGCTCGTTGTGCGGCTTACTTGCGCTTCTTGCGGTTGGCCATGTGGATGGCATGGCCATCCACCGCCAGGGCGGCCTCGTGCACGGCTTCCGACATGGTCGGGTGCGCGTAGCAGGTCAGTGCCAGGTCCTCGGCGCTGGAGCCGAACTCCAGGGCGATGACGCCCTGGGCGATCATCTCGCCGGCGTGCTGGCCGACGATGTGCATGCCCAGCACGCGGTCGGTCTCGGCGTCGGCGACGATCTTGGCCTGCCCTTCGGTGGCATTGTTGGCCATGGCGCGGCCGCTGGCGGCAAACGGGAAGCTGCCGACCTTGACCTCGATGCCCTTGGCCTTGGCCTCCTGCTCGGTCAGGCCGACCCAGGCCACCTCGGGGAAGGTGTAGATAACGTTGGGGATGGCATCGTAGTTCATCTCGGCCGTGTGGCCGGCGATGATGTCCGCGACCATCACGCCCTCTTCGGAGGCCTTGTGGGCCAGCATCGGGCCGCGCACGCAGTCGCCGATGGCGTAGACGCCCGGCACGCTGGTGCGGCACTGGTCGTCGACGTGGATGAAGCCACGCTCGTCGAGGTCGACGCCGACACCATCGGCCACGACACCCTGGGTGTAGGGCTTGCGGCCAACGCAGACAATCAGCTTGTCGAAGGTCATCTCCTGGTCGCCATCGCCGTCGGTGTACTTGACGATGACTTCCTGGCCCTTGACCTCGGAGCCGGTGACCCGCGCGCCCAGCTTGATGTCCAGGCCCTGCTTCTTGAGCAGCTTCTGGGTCTCCTTGGCGATGGCGGCGTCCACCATCGGCAGGAAGCTGTCCATGGCCTCGAGCACGGTGACCTCGGAGCCCAGGCGGTTCCACACGCTGCCGAGCTCCAGGCCGATGACGCCGGCGCCGATCACGCCCAGGCGCTTGGGCGTCTCGGTGAACTAGAGCGCGCCGGTGGAGTCGACGATCAGGCCCTCCGTCAGCGGGGTCGGCGGGATCTCCACCGGCACGGAGCCCGCGGCGATCACGATGTTGTCCGCCTCATAGGTGGTCGCCTTGCCGTCGAGGTCGGTGACCTCGACCTTCTTCGCGCCCACCACCTTGCCGGTGCCCTCGATGCCGGTCACGCCGTTGGCCTTGAACAGGCCCGCGATGCCACCGGTGAGGTTCTTCACGATGGTGTCCTTGCGGGCGATCATCTTCTTGACGTCCATCTGGACGTCACCGGTCTGGATCCCCATGCCGGCGAAGTCGTGCTTGGCCTCGACGAACTTGTGGGAGGCCTCGAGCAGCGCCTTGGAGGGGATGCAGCCCACGTTGAGACAGGTACCACCGAACACCACCTTGCCTTCCTTGCCGATCCACTTCTCGACGCAGGCGGTCTTCAGGCCCATCTGGGCAGCGCGGATGGCGGCCACGTAGCCGCCGGGGCCCGCACCGATCACGATCACGATCACATCAAACTTGTCAGCCATGTTGGCTCCCCTTGCGTGTCTTGGGATGGAGTGCCGCCGGGGATCACCCGGCGCCACATTCCGCTCAGATGTCCAGCAGCAGGCGCGCCGGATCTTCCAGCAGCTCCTTGATGGTGACCAGGAACTGCACCGCGTCCTTGCCGTCGATCATGCGGTGGTCGTAGGAGAGCGCCAGGTACATCATCGGGCGGATCTCCACCTTGCCGTTCACCGCCATGGGCCGCTCCTGGATCTTGTGCATGCCCAGGATGGCGGTCTGCGGCGGGTTGAGGATCGGCGTGGACATCAGCGAGCCGAAGATGCCGCCGTTGGTGATGGTGAAGGTGCCGCCCTGCATCTCGTCGATGCCCAGCTTGCCGTCACGGGCGCGCTTGCCGAAGTCGACGATGCCCTTCTCGACGTCGGCGATCTTCATGCTGTCGGTATCGCGCAGCACCGGCACCACCAGCCCGCGGTCGGTGGAGACCGCCACGCCGATGTCCTGGTAGCCGTGGTAGACGATATCGGTGCCGTCGATGGAGGCGTTGACGTCCGGGAAGCGCTTGAGCGCCTCGGAGGCCGCTTTGACGAAGAAACCCATGAAGCCGAGCTTGACGTCGTGGGTCTTGGCGAAGCTGTCCTTGTACTGGGCACGCAGCGCCATCACCGCACTCATGTCCACCTCGTTGTAGGTGGTGAGCATGGCGGCGGTCTGCTGGGCCTGGACCAGGCGCTTGGCGATGGTCTGACGCAGACGGCTCATCGGCACGCGCTTCTCGGGGCGCTCGCCCTCGAAGGCGGGGGCCGCGGCGGCGGCCTTGGCAGCGCCGCCGGCCGGCTTGGCGGCCTTCTTGGCGGTGCCCTCCTTCACGGCCTTCTGCACGTCCTCCTTGAGGATCCGGCCACCCTTGCCGGTGCCCTCGATCTTGCTGACGTCGAGGTCATGCTCGGCGACGAGCTTGCGCGCGGCGGGGGCGAGGATCATGTCGCCCACCTTCTCGTCGCTGGCGCCGTCATCGGCGGAGGCCGCCGGGGTCTCGTCGGCGGCGGTCGCGGCACCGCCGGCGCCCTCGGTGAAGATCGCCAGCACGGCCTCGGACTCGACCTGGCTGCCCTCCTCGGCCTTGATCTCGGTCAGTGCGCCGTCGGCGGGCGCCACCACCTCGAGTACTACCTTGTCGGTCTCGATCTCGGCCAGCACCTCGTCACGCTTGACGCTCTCGCCGACCTGCTTGTTCCAGCGGGCGACGGTGCCTTCCTGGATGGACTCGGGGAAGGTCGGTGCCTTCACCTCGTGCTGCTTGCCACCGCTGGCGGCAGGCGTGTCAGCCTTGGCGTCGCTCTTCGGCTCGGCCTTGGCCGCCGCCGGCTTGGCCTTGCCCTCGCCGATGCGGCCCAGCACCTGCTCGGACTCGACGGTGTCGCCCTCCTCGGCGAGCACCTCGATGAGGGTGCCGGCCTCGGGAGCCAGCACCTCGAGCACCACCTTGTCGGTCTCGATCTCGACGATCAGCTCATCGCGCTCGACGCTGTCACCGGCCTTCTTGTGCCAGGCAGCCACGCTGCCTTCGGCAACGGATTCCGGAAAGGTTGGGGCCTTGATATCGGTAGCCATGTC
This sequence comes from Halomonas alkalicola, assembly GCF_030704205.1. Lineage (NCBI taxonomy): Bacteria > Pseudomonadati > Pseudomonadota > Gammaproteobacteria > Oceanospirillales > Halomonadaceae > Halomonas > Halomonas alkalicola. The sequence continues at coordinate 1,056,894 of NZ_CP131913.1, forward strand.
GTTTCCCTTGTCTGTTCTCTCGTCCCGGTGGCGTGCCTTACAGATTGAAGGCGTCTTCCACCAGCTGGCGCTGCTGTTCGATATGGACGGACATGTAGCCCGCGGCGGGTGCGGCAGAGGCCGGGCGCCCGGCGAACTTGAGCGCACCGCCCAGGTCGCTCTTGAGCATGTCGGCCACGGCCCGCATATGGTGCTGGCTCGAGTACCAGGCGCCCTGGTTGAGCGGCTCCTCCTGACACCACACCACGTCCCTGACGTTGACGTAGGCCTTGAGCGCCTCGAAGAGCTCCTCCTTGGGGAAGGGGTAGAGCTGCTCGACCCGCACGATGGCGACATCCTGGCGGTCATTCTCCTCGCGCCAGGTGGCCAGGTCGTAGTAGACCTTGCCGGCGCACAGGATGATGCGCTCGACCTGCTGGGGATCGCGCTCACCCTGATCGGGCAGCACCATCTCGAAGCGGCCCTCGGCCAGCTGGTCCAGGCTCGAGGTGGCGTCCTTGTGGCGCAGCAGGCTCTTGGGCGACATCACCACCAGCGGCTTGCGCAGCGGGCGGATCACCTGGCGGCGCAGCAGATGGAAGATCTGCGCCGGGGTGGTGGGCACGCAGACCTGCATGTTGTGCTCGGCGCACAGCTGCAGGAAACGCTCCAAGCGCGCCGAGGAGTGCTCGGGGCCCTGACCCTCATAGCCATGGGGCAGCAGCATGGTCAGGCCGCACAGCCGTCCCCACTTGGTCTCGCCGGAGGAGATGAACTGGTCCACCACCACCTGAGCACCGTTGACGAAGTCGCCGAACTGCGCTTCCCAGATCACCAGGTCGTTGGGCGCCGTGGTGGCATAGCCGTACTCGAACGCCAGCACCGCCTCCTCGGAGAGGAAGGAGTCGTGGATAGTGAAGCGCGGCTGGCCGTCGGCCAGATGCTGCAGCGGCACGTAGGTGCTGCCGTCCTTCTGGTTGTGCACCACCGCATGGCGGTGGGAGAAGGTACCGCGGCCCACGTCCTGCCCGGTGATACGCACCGGATGCCCCTCGTCGAGCAGCGTGGCGTAGGCCAGGGTCTCAGCGAAGCCCCAGTTCAGCGCCATGCCACCGGCCTGCATCTTGCGCCGGTCGTCGTAGATCTTGGCCACCTGACGCTGCACCTCGATCCCGTCCGGGATCTCGCACATCCGGGCGGCCAGCCGCTGCAGACGCTTCATCTCCACGGCGGTGTCGGCATAGCCGCTCCACTCGTGGCCGAGGTAGGGCTTCCAGTCGACAAACAGCGAGGTGTTGGGCTCCTGCACCAGGGCGTTGGCCACGTGGTTGCCGGCCAGCAGGTCCTCGCGGTAGGTCTCGATCATCGCCTTGGCGTCCTCCTCGGAGAGCACGCCTTCTGCCACCAGGCGCTTGGCGTAGATCTCACGGGAAGAGGGATGGTCCTTGATCTTCTTGTACATCAGCGGCTGGGTGCCACTCGGCTCGTCGGCCTCGTTGTGACCGCGGCGACGATAGCAGACGAGGTCGATCACCACGTCCTTCTTGAACTGCTGACGGAAGTCGAGCGCCACCTGGGTGGCGTGCAGCACCGCGTCGGGGTCGTCGCCGTTGACGTGGAAGATCGGCGCCTGGACCATCTTGGCGATGTCGGTGCAGTACTCGGTGGAGCGGGTGTCCAGCGGGTTCGAGGTGGTGAAGCCGACCTGGTTGTTGATCACGATGTGCACCGTGCCGCCGGTCTTGTAGGCGCGGGTCTGGGACATCTGGAATGTCTCCATGACCACGCCCTGACCGGCGAAGGCCGCATCGCCGTGGACGTTGATCGGCAGCACCTTGCTGCCGTCGCTGTCGTCGCGGCGGTCCTGGCGGGCGCGCACCGAGCCCTCGACCACCGGGGAGACGATCTCCAGGTGGGAGGGGTTGAAGGCCAGCGCCAGGTGCACCTCGCCTCCCGGGCTCATCACATTGGAGCTGAAGCCCTGGTGGTACTTGACGTCGCCGGAGCCGCGCTCGATGACCTTCTTGCCATCGAACTCGTCGATCAGGTCGCCGGGGTTCTTGCCTAGGATGTTGACCAGCAGGTTGAGGCGGCCCCGGTGGGCCATGCCGATCACGATCTCCTTGATGCCGTAGCCGCCGCCGCGCTGGATCAGCTCGTCCATCATCGGAATGAAGGACTCGCCGCCCTCGAGGCCGAAGCGCTTGGTGCCCGGGTACTTGGAGGCCAGGTAGTTCTCCAGGCCCTCGGCGGCGGTCAGCCGCTCCAGCACGTGCTTGCGCACCTCGTTGCTGAACTTCGGCGCGCTGCGCACCGACTCGAAGCGCTGCTGCAGCCAGCGCTTCTCCTCGGTATCGACGATATGCATGATCTCGCAGCCGATGGAGCGGCAGTAGGTCTGCTCCAGCGCCTCGACGATATCGCGCAGCGGCGCCTTGTCCAGCCCCAGGAAGAAGGAGCCGGTCTGGAACTCGGTGTCCAGGTCGCTCTTCGACAGCTGGTGGAAGGAGAGGTCGAGGTCGGGAACGGGAAGCTGGCTGCGCAGGCCCAGCGGATCGATGTTGGCCTTCTGGTGACCGCGGAAGCGGTAGGCGTTGATCAGCTGGAGGACCTTGACCTGCTTGCGGCTCTCCTCGCCATCGGCTGCGGCGGGAGCCAGTGCCGTTCGGCGCTGCTTGGCGAGCTGGTGGAACTGTTCGCGGACCGGGGCCAGGGGAACATCGTGGGAGGGGCCGTCGTCGGGGCGCGGCAGCTGGTCAAAATACTGGCGCCACTCGTCGGGAACGGCGGAGGGATCATCGAGGTACTGCTCGTAGAGCGCTTCCACGTAATGGACGTTGCTGCCACTGACGTGTGAGGAGCGCCACATCAACTCCATTATGCCTTGTTGCATCTCTCGGTCACCCTGCACTGATGGGGTGGTATCGGCGCCGCGGCACCGCTGGTGCTGCGACATCGGTGATGCCCTGCCGGTAGGGCCTGTGTTGTTCCGGCGCTGCCGGCGCTGGACCGTCAGCCTGGTTTTTCATGCTCAGGAGCCGGTGCCCAAGGCACCGGCTCCTGATGCTGCTGACCCGCCGGCCATCGGCTGCGACACCGGGTCGCAGCCAATGCATGGGGGCCATGATAGCAAGCTCGCGGCCACGATTTAAGTGGCGTTGGCCAGCAGCATCTCGCGGATCTTGCCGATCGCGCGAGTGGGGTTGAGCCCCTTCGGACAGACCGCCACGCAGTTCATGATGCCGCGGCAGCGGAACACGCTGAACGGGTCCTCGAGCTCGGCCAGGCGTTCGCGAGTGGCGGTGTCGCGGGAGTCGGCCAGGAAGCGGTAGGACTGCAGCAGGCCGGCCGGACCCACGAACTTGTCCGGGTTCCACCAGAACGACGGGCAGGAGGTCGAGCAGCAGGCACACAGGATGCACTCGTAGAGGCCGTCCAGCTTGTCGCGATCCTCCGGCGACTGCAGGCGCTCGATGGCCGGGGCCGGGGTGTCGTTCTGCAGGTACGGCTGGATGCGCTCGTACTGCTTGTAGAACAGCCCCATGTCGACCACCAGGTCGCGGATGACCGGCAGGCCGGGCAGCGGGCGCAGCACCAGCTTGCCGTTCTTCACCACCTCGGAGAGCGGGGTGATGCAGGCCAGGCCGTTCTTGCCGTTCATGTTCATGCCGTCGGAGCCGCAGACGCCCTCGCGGCAGCTGCGACGGTAGGCCATGCCGTTGTCCTGCTCCTTCACCAGGTGCAGGACGTCCAGCACCATGATGTCACGGCCCTGGGTGTCGACCTGAAACTCCTGCATGTAGGGCGCGGAGTCGGTTTCCGGGTTGTAGCGGTAGATGGATACCTGAAGCATCGTGACTCCCCTCAGTAGGTGCGGACTTTCGGCTCGAACGTATCGACGGTCTTCGGCGTGAAGTTGACGTCACGCTTGCCGAGCTTCTTCTCTGCCGGGAAGTAGAGCGAGTGCTTCAGCCAGTTGACGTCGTCGCGATCCGGATAGTCGTAGCGGGAATGGGCGCCACGGCTCTCCTTGCGCTCGAGAGCGGCGATGGCGGTCGCCTCGGCGACTTCCATCAGGTTGTCCAGCTCCAGGGCCTCGACGCGCGCGGTGTTGAAGGCGTTGGACTTGTCCGGCAGGTAGGCATTGGCGATGCGCTCGCGCAGTGCGGCCAGCTGCTTGACGCCCTCGACCATGTTCTTCTCCTCGCGGAACACGCCGAAGGAGTTCTGCATGATGTTCTGCAGCTCGCGCTTGAGCTCCGGGACGGTCTCGCCGCCAGTGGACTCGTTCCAGCGGTTCATGCGCTTCATGGCCGACTCGATGTCGGACTCGGAGGCGTCGAGGTAGTCGATACCCTCGTTGAGCGCCCCCTCGATGAACATGCCGGCCGCGCGGCCGAAGACCACCAGGTCCAGCAGCGAGTTGCCGCCCAGGCGGTTGGCGCCGTGCACCGACACACAGGCCGCCTCGCCGCAGGCGAACAGACCGTTGATGATCTGGTCGTTGCCGTCGGCGTCCTGCATGATCGCCTGGCCGTGGATGTTGGTCGGCACGCCGCCCATCATGTAGTGGCAGGTCGGCACCACCGGGATCGGCTCCTTGGCCGGGTCCACGTGGGCGAAGGTCTTGGAGAGTTCGACGATGCCGGGCAGACGCTTGCCGAGCACTTCCTCGCCCAGGTGGTCGAGCTTCAGGAAGACGTGGTCGCCGTGCTCGCCGCAGCCGCGGCCCTCGAGGATCTCCATCACCATGGAGCGGGCGACCACGTCGCGGCCGGCCAGGTCCTTGGCGTTGGGGGCGTAACGCTCCATGAAGCGCTCGCCATCCTTGTTGACCAGGTAGCCACCCTCACCGCGGCAGCCTTCGGTCACCAGGGTACCCGCACCGTAGATGCCGGTCGGGTGGAACTGCCACATCTCCATGTCCTGCATCGGGAAGCCGGCGCGCAGCGCCATGCCGATGCCGTCGCCGGTGTTGATCAGGGCGTTGGTGGTGGAGGCGTAGATGCGACCGGCGCCGCCGGTGGCCAGCACGGTGGCCTTGGACTTGACGTGGACCACTTCACCGGTCTCGATGTCCATGGCGATGCAGCCTACCACGTCGCCGTTGGCGTTCTTGACCAGGTCAACCGCATACCACTCGTTGAGGAAGGTGGTATTGTTTTTCAGGTTGTTCTGATAAAGGGTGTGCAGCAGGGCATGGCCGGTACGGTCGGCCGCGGCACAGGTACGCGCCGCCTGGCCGCCGGCGCCGAACTCCTTGGACTGGCCACCGAACGGACGCTGATAGATGCGGCCGTTGTCGAAGCGGGAGAACGGCAGGCCCATGTGCTCGAGCTCGAAGACCGCCTTGGGGCCCTCGGAACACATGTACTCGGCCGCGTCCTGGTCGGCGATGTAGTCGCCGCCCTTGACGGTGTCATACATGTGCCAGCGCCAGTCGTCGTTGGGGTCGGCAGACGCGATGGCGCAGGTGATGCCGCCCTGGGCGGAAACGGTATGGGAGCGGGTCGGGAAGACCTTGGACAGCACGGCGGTCTTCTTGCCGGACTTGGCCAGCTCGAGGGCGGCACGCAGGCCGGCACCGCCACCACCGATGATGATGGCGTCGAAGGAAAGGCTACGCAGGTTGGACATGTATCAGGCTCCCCACAGAATCTGAATGCCCCAGACCAGGAACACGAAGATGGCCAGGATGATGGCGGTCTGGGCGCCGACGCGAAGGCCGGTCGGCTTGAGGTAGTCGGTGGTCACGGTCCACAGCCCGACCCAGGCGTGGGCGGCCAGCGACACGAAGGCCAGCAGCGAGAAGATGCGCATCCAGGTCTGGGCGAACAGGCCGCTCCAGGTGACGTAGTCGAGACCGGGATTGAACAGCAGATAGAGAACGATGAAGACGGTGTAGAGCGCCAGAATGACCGCCGACACGCGCTGAATCAGCCAGTCGGAGAGGCCACTGCGGCCGAAATTCGTGATGTTGGTTACCATACCCAGACTCCCGCCAGAATGATCAGGACCGCACTCACCACCACGGTGATCTGCGCCTTCTTGACGCCACCCTCGAGGGTCACGCCGATATCTGCGTCCATCAGCAGGTGCTTGATGCCGGCCACGAAATGAAAGGCCAGCGCCGAGAGCAGGCCCCAGGCGATCAGCTTGGCCAGGAAGTTGCCGGCCAGGGCATCACTCACGGCCTGGAAGCCGGCCGGGGAGGAGAGCGACTTGCTCAGTGCCCAGAAGGCGAAGATCAGGCCGACGAAGAGGATCACGCCGGTGATGCGGTGGGCGATGGACGTCAGGGCGGGCAATGGAAACTGTATCGTGGACAGATCCAGATTTACGGGTCGTTTGCTATTCACGGCTCTCTACACACTCTCTATGGCCCACTCTCGACAGGACGGGCATGGCCCGAGCGGGCGGTGGTTTCGGGAAGGAGCGAACTTGCCCCGTGGTGACGGACAAGAGCGCTATTCCTGCCAGTCGCGCGGGGTGGATTATAGGGACATGGCCCCTCCATGACAAACGAAGCGGCGGCCTACTAGACCATGGTGCAAAGGTTGTCGACACCCCCGCGCCGGCCCATCCCACGCCGGAGACACCCCTGCCCGCGCGGGCGTGGTGCACAGCACCATTTATTGTACAACAGCTTCACCCGCGTCAAGAGGATGCACAAGACAACAGTCGCCATGGGCTAATTGACAATCGCTGGAACGCTTCTATAGTGGGCGAACCTTTTCGCCGGCATTCGCTGCGAACTCGCTAGTGAAATAACGACTTATCGCCCTATCACGAACTCGAGAGGAGGCCTTTCATGGCTGACAGGAAAGCGACGCTGACGGTAGACGGTCTGGACAAGACGATCGAACTGCCTGTCTATTCGGGCACCCTGGGCCCCGACGTGATCGACGTCCGCGGGCTGGGCGCCGAAGGCCTGTTCACCTACGATCCCGGCTTCATGGCCACCTCTTCCTGCCAGTCGGCCATCACCTACATCGACGGCGGCAAGGGCACCCTGCTGCATCGCGGCTTCCCCATCGACCAGCTCGCCAAGCAGTCCGACTTCGTCGAGATGTGCTACCTGCTGCTGTTCGGCGAGCTGCCGAGCGACGAGCAGTACGCCGACTTCGAGTCGCGGGTCCGTAACCACACCATGGTCCACGACCAGATCAACAACTTCTTCAAGGGCTTCCGCCGCGACGCCCACCCGATGTCGATCATGTGTGGCGTCGTGGGCGGCCTGGCTGCCTTCTACCACGACCATATGGACATCACCGTGGAAGAGGACCGCATCATCAGCGCGATCCGCCTGATCGCCAAGATGCCGACCATCGCCGCGATGTCCTACAAGTACAACGTGGGCCAGCCCTTCAACTATCCGCGCAACGACCTGAGCTATGCAGAGAACTTCCTCTACATGATGTTCAGCACCCCGTGCGAGGAGTACAAGGTCAACCCGGTCTACGCCAGGGCCATGGACCGCATCTTCATGCTGCACGCCGATCACGAGCAGAATGCCTCCACCTCCACGGTGCGCCTGGCAGGCTCCACCGGCGCCAACCCCTTCGCCTGCATCAGCGCCGGCATCGCCGCCCTGTGGGGCCCGGCCCACGGCGGCGCCAACGAGGCGGTGCTGAAGATGCTCGACGAGATCGGCGACGACTCCGAGGAGAACATCCAGCGCTTCATCGACAAGGCCAAGGACAAGGATGACCCCTTCAAGCTGATGGGCTTCGGGCACCGCGTCTATCGCAACTTCGACCCGCGCGCCAAAGTCATGAAGGAGACCTGCGACGAGGTGCTGGCCGAGCTCGGTATCGACGATCCCCAGCTGAAGATCGCCAAGCGCCTGGAGCAGATCGCCCTGGAAGACGAGTACTTCGTCGAGCGTCAGCTCTACCCCAACGTCGACTTCTACTCCGGCATCATCCTCAAGGCCATGGGCATCCCGACCAACATGTTCACCGTGATCTTCGCGGTGTCCCGCACCATCGGCTGGATCTCCCACTGGCACGAGATGCTGAGCGACAGCTACAAGATCGGCCGTCCGCGTCAGCTCTACACCGGCCACACCCAGCGCGACTATCCTGCCAAGTAAGCCAACGGCAGGTGCGGCCACGCCCGCATGCGCTACTCTACAGAAAGCCGCCTTCGGGCGGCTTTCTGCGTCGTGACCCCCAACCTTCCCAACCAGAGTGAGCAGTCAGGATGAGCAAGAGCATCTCTAGAGTCGCCTTCATCGGCCTGGGCGTGATGGGCTATCCCATGGCCGGCCACCTGGCCCGCGCCGGGCTCGAGGTCCGCGTCTACAACCGCACCGAGGCCCGCGCCGCCGCCTGGGCCACCGAACATGGCGGCAGCCACCACCCCACTCCCCAGGAGGCCGCGAGCGAGAGGCGAGAGGCGCCGACCTGGTGCTGGTCTGCGTGGGCAACGATGATGACGTGCGCCAGGTCACCACGGGCGAGCAGGGCGCGCTCTCCGGCATGGCAGAGGGCAGCCTGCTGGTGGACCACACCACCGCCTCGGCGGAGCTCGCCCTGGAGCTCGACGCCGCCTGCCGCGAGCAGGGCATCGGCTTTCTTGACGCGCCGGTCTCCGGCGGCCAGCAGGGTGCCCAGAACGGCGCTCTGACCATCATGTGCGGCGGCGAGGACGACGACTTCGCACGCGCCGAAGCCGTGCTCGCCCACTATGGCCGTGCGGTGACCCTGATGGGTGCCGCCGGCAGCGGCCAGCTCACCAAGATGGTCAACCAGATCTGTATCGCCGGCCTGGTCCAGGGGCTGGCCGAGGGGCTGCACTTCGCCGAGCAGGCGGGGCTCGATCGCCAGCGCGTGGTGGACGTCATCGCCAAGGGCGCGGCCGGCTCCTGGCAGATGGAGAACCGCCACGCCACTATGATCGCCGACGAGTACGAACACGGCTTCGCGGTGGACTGGATGCGCAAGGATCTCGGCATCTGCCTGGCGCAGGCCCGCCAGCTGCAGGCGCGACTGCCGGTCACCGCTCTGGTCGACCAGTTCTATGCCGATGTCCAGGTGATGGGCGGCGGCCGCTGGGACACCTCCTCGCTGCTGCGCCGACTGCGCGCCGTGGGCCACCGCTGAGCTTCAGGGCGGCGCCCCGGCGCCGCCCCGCCCCCCCCCCTCCCCCGCCAGTATTAGCCTCCCCCTCTTTTCAGGTTGACAAAAGCCATACTGCACAGCGCCAGAGGCTTACTCGCCGTTGTCCACACATTCTGTGGATAAACCTGTTCACAACCGCAAGAAAAGGCCGTCAGATCGCCATGAACTGGGGGCTGAGCTCAGATTGATCAATTTTTGATCTTGTATAAACCATTGATTTTGAAAGGCTTTATGAAAAAGCCTGTAGACACGGGCGATTGCAGACCTGCTGTGCACAGGCGTACCGACGGAACCCCGCCTGGTGGACAAGTCAAGCAGAAATCGCCCCGCAAGAGGGGCCCCAAGAGGGAGATAACGTGAGAGGCATCAACGCTGGCGACCGCCACCGGGCGATGAAAAAAGGGCACTCAGAGAGAGTGCCCTTTTCAGGAAGAGTGGCGTCCCATAGGGGGTTCGAACCCCTGTTCCCGCCGTGAAAGGGCGGTGTCCTAGGCCACTAGACGAATGGGACGCAGGTGTCGTTCGAGGGGTTGGTGGAGCCTAGCGGGATCGAACCGCTGACCTCAACACTGCCAGTGTTGCGCTCTCCCAGCTGAGCTAAGGCCCCGTGCCCTGAAGACGAGTCGTATAGTACTGATTCGACTCGCCTTCGTCAACAGGAAATCACGCGAGTTCGCGGAATTCCTTCTCGAAGCGCTTGGCCTGCTTCTTGGAGACGCCGCCGAGCACCTCGATGGCGTGGCGCAGGCGCGCCCGGGTCATGTCGGAGCCGAGGATCGCCATGGCGTCCATCACCGAGGTGCTGGCGGCGGAGCCGGTGATGGCGATGAAGACCGGCGCCAGGAACTCCTTCATCTTGAGGTCGAAGTGGGCGGCCAGAGCCTTCACCTCGCTAAGCAGCGCCTCCTTGTGCCAGGCGGGCAGCGTCTCCAGGCGCCACACCAGGAACTGCAGCAGCCTGAGCAGGTCCTCGCGACCCAGCTTGACGCCGTCGAAGCTCTCCTCGCCGATCCGCGGCAGCCCCGAGAAGAAGTGGCCGGCCAGGGGCACCACCTCGGAGAGGGTCTCCACCCGCGGGCGCACCTGGGGCAGGATCTCCTTCACGTAGCGCTCGTTGAAGGCCCACTCCATCAGCGCCCTGAGGAAGGCGTCGTCGTCGAGCTCCTCGCGGATATAGAGGCCGTTGAGCCAGGTCAGCTTCTCGAGGTCGAAGACCGGGCCGCCCAGCGAGACCCGCTGGATATCGAAATGGGCCATCATCTCGTCGAGGCTGAACTTCTCGCGCTCGTCGGGCATCGACCACCCCATCCGGCCCAGGTAGTTGATCACCGCCTGGGGCAGGTAGCCCATGCGCCGGTAGTAGTTGATCGAGGTCGGGTTCTTGCGCTTGGAGAGCTTCGACTTGTCGGGATTGCGCAGCAGCGGCATATGGCAGAGCTCGGGCATCTCCCAGCCGAAGTACTCGTAGAGCAGCTGGTGCTTGGGCGCCGAGTTGATCCACTCCTCACCGCGCAGCACATGGGTAATCCCCATCAGGTGGTCATCGACCACGTTGGCCAGGTGATAGGTGGGCATGCCGTCGGACTTGAGCAGGATCTGGGCATCCACCTGGGCCCAGTCCACCTCGATGGTGCCGCGCAGCATGTCCTGGATCACGCAGGTGCCGCTGGCAGGCACCGCCATGCGCACCACGTAGGGCCAGCCCTCCTTCTCGCGGCGCGCCTGCTCCTCGGCGGGCAGGGCGAGGTCCGCGGGCTTGAGCGCCAGGTGCATGCCGGCAGCCTTGCGCGCCTCGCGCAGCTCATCGAGCTCCTCGCTGGTGCGGTAGCACTTGAAGGCGTGCCCCGCCTCGATCAGCTGGCGGGCGTACTCGGCGTAGATGTCGCCGCGCTCGCTCTGGCGATAGGGCCCATGAGGGCCACCCACGTCGGGGCCCTCGCCCCACTCCAGGCCCAGCCAGCGCAGGGAGTCGAGGATCATCTGCTCGGACTCGGCCGTCGAGCGCACCCGGTCGGTGTCCTCGATGCGCAGGATGAACTGGCCGCCGTGCTGGCGGGCGAAGCAGAGGTTGAACAGGGCGATGTAGGCGGTGCCGACGTGGGGATCGCCGGTCGGTGACGGCGCGATACGCGTGCGTACGGTCATGTCGTTGCGGTGTCCCGGTGCTGGTGGAAGAATGGCCGCATTATACGCACCTGCCGCCCGCTCGGCAGCCGTCACCGGGAATCATCCGCGTGGATCGCGGTCAATGTCAGGCTACCCGACCTGGCCCGCCGGCCGACCAGGAGACACGTCATGCTTGCGCAACTTCCCGAGGGCTTCACCACGCTGGTGACCGGCGCCGGCGGCGGCATCGGCCGGGCGGTGGTGGAGACCCTGCTGGCCAGCCCCAGGCCGGGCCGGGTGATCGCCGCCAGCCGGCGCCCGATGCCCCATGCAGATCCCCGCCTGGAGCCGCTGGAAGCCGACCTCACCACGCCCGAGGGCCGAGAGCGACTGGCCGCCCACCTGGACGGCACACCGCTTCACCTGACCTTCAACACCCTCGGCATGCTGCATGACGAGGCTCTCGGCATTCACCCAGAGAAGAAGCTCGACGACCTCGACGCCGAGGCCATGGCACACCTGTTCCACGTCAATGCCACGACCCCGGCCCTGCTGCTCCAGGCGCTGCAGCCCAGCCTGAAGGGAGGGCACCCGGCCCTGGTGGCCAGTCTCTCGGCCCGGGTCGGCTCCATCGATGACAATCGTCTGGGCGGCTGGTACGCCTATCGCGCCAGCAAGGCGGCCCATAACATGCTGATGAGGACGGCCGCGGTGGAGCTGCGAGGGCTCAACAAAACCCTCGCCGTGGTCTGCCTGCATCCTGGCACCACGGATACCGGACTCTCACGCCCCTTCCAGGCCCGGGTGCCGGAAGGCAAGCTGTTCACACCGGCATTCGTGGCCGAGCGGCTTCTCGCGGTGCTGGGGGAGCGCGCGCTGGGCGGCGCCGCCAGCTTTTTCGACTGGGCCGGGGATCCGGTGGCCTGGTGATCACCACCCATGGCGCCATAAGCGGTTAATCAACGTTGATGCGCGTTATTGCACAGCCGCACAGGATCCCGGATGATCGTCGCCGGCTTTTCCTAACGTTCCGATAACACAAGACATGCAACGACAGGATGAAGAGATGGATTCACTAGGCCCGCGCATCAAGGAGCTCCGTCTGGAGGCCAACCTCAACAAGGCGGCCCTGGCTCGACGGGTAGGCGTTTCGGACGTGACCATCTCCTACTGGGAGTCGGGCGCCATCCGCCAGATCGGCCACGAGCGGCTGGTGGCGCTGTCCCAGGCCCTGGGCTGCCCCCTGTCGCGGCTGCTGGAGGGCGAGAACGGCGGCCGGGCCGCCCCTCTCTACCTGCGCAGCCAGCCCCCCGCCCCCTGGCAGGACCCCGCCGCCGGACGCATCGAGCTGCCCTTCGAGCTGGTGCCCGCCCAGCAGTGGGAGGGAGAGTGCTTCCTGCTGACCCCGGCCCCTGGCGAGCATTTCGACTTCCTGAGCGAAGGTGACCTGGTCGCCGTGGCCCCCACCGACATCTTCCATCAGACCGGGCTCTACCTGGTCGAGCGAGAGGGGCGTCACTGCATCCGTCGCGTCAGCCAGGACGATGACGGCAAGCTGCTGTTCAGCGCCGAGGAGAGCGACCGGGTCGAAGGCTATACCCCGGACACCCGGCTGCTGGGCAAGCTGGTGGCCCGCTGGCAGACCGCCCCACTCTGAGGCGGCCCGCTTCCTCGCTCTACTCGACGCCCAGCACCTCGACCTCGACCCGATCATCGGTCCGGCGCGGCTCGCTGCCCACCAGGAAACGCCGGGAGACACTGGCCACCTGCCCCAGGCCGTGTCGTGAGGTACTCACCAGCGGACCGCTCAGGTGCTCGCCCTGCTGGCCGATCTTCCGCCGCACCTCCAGCGGCTGCACGCTGGCCTCGGGCAGGTTCACGGTAATGGTGTAGCCGCCGTCCGGCAGGCCACTGCCCGGGCCGAAGGGACCGGCATGGAAGCGCCCTTCCTGCAGGGTGGTACGTTGCTGCCAGCGCACGCCGCTCAGTTCCCGCTCCACCACGATCTGCAGCCGCGCCCCCTCGGGCAGATTGCTCTCCCCCTCGACCATCAGCCGCCGGTCGGTGCGCAGGCTGGCCGCGAACTCGATGGCGACCGGCTCGTCGAAGGGTGCCACCTCGGGTTCCGGTTCGGGCGCCGGCGCCTCGACGACCACCTCCGCTTCCGGCTCCTCTGCCGGCGCCTCGGGCGCCGCGTCACCATTATCGGCGCCGCCGCAGCCCGCCAGCAGCAGCAGCAGCCCCAGGCTGCATCCTCGATACCACAGCTTCATGCATGACCTCCCAAGCGATGACTCCCAGGCCAAGGCTATCATCGGCTCGGGCTGCCCGTCCCGTGAACCACTCAACGTGGCTCGGCGCAGTCTCGGCAGAGGGTAGCGAACGGCAGGGCCTCGAGACGCTCGCCCGCGATCGGCTCCTCGCACACCTCGCAGAGCTCCCCTTCGCCGCCGTCGATGCGCGCCAGGGCATGCATCACCTGACGCAGCTCATCCTCGGCCTCCCGCTCCAGGGCATCGACCACCTCGTCGTTCTGCAACTCGATGGCCTGCTCCTCCATGTCCTTGTCCAGCGGGCCTGCACGCTGCTCCTTGTGGTCACGATAGCGATCGATTCGCTCGACCAGCTCGTCACGCAGGGTCTCGAGTCGCTGCTTGCGCTCCATCATGGTCCTGCCTCCCGTCGCCAGGCGTACCGGAGTGGCACCGCCTGTCCTTCTTCATAGCACATGCCGACCGTCCCACGACCCGGCAATTGCCTGTCGGCACGGGTTTTCCACTAGAATGCCCTCTTCACGACAACCCATGACGATCGAGGAGACGCCCGTGGATCCCCTGTGGTGGCTGGCCTATCTGGCCCTGGGAAGCTTCGTTGGCCTGATGGCCGGCATGCTCGGCATCGGTGGCGGCGGCATCATGGTGCCGATCCTGACCTTCCTGTTCGTGCTCCAGGGCGTCCCCCATGAGCACCTCGCCCACCTGGCCCTGGGCACCGCCATGGCCGCCATCGTGCCGTCCGCCTCGGCCAGCCTCTGGTCGCACCATCGGCATGGCGCGGTGAACTGGCATGTCGTTCGCCTCATCACCCCCGCGATCCTCGCCGGCACCTTCCTGGCCACCTTCATCGCGGCCCTGATACCGACCCGCGGCCTGGCGGTCTTCTTCGCCTGCTTCATGGTACTGATGTCGCTGCAGATGTTCGCCAACCTCAAGCCCAGGCCATCGCGCACCCTGCCGGGCGCCGTCGGCCTCTCCGGAGCGGGGTTCGGCATCGGCGGCATCTCCGCGCTGGTGGCCATCGGCGGCGGCTCGCTCACCGTGCCCTTCCTCACCTGGTGCAACGTCCGGCTGCCCCAGGCGATCGGCACCTCCGCCGCGGTGGGCCTGCCTATCGCCCTGGCCGGGGCGCTGGGCTACCTGATCAACGGCTGGGGCACCGCCGGCCTGCCGGATGCCGCCTGGGGCTATGTCTACCTGCCCGCCCTGCTGCTCATGGCGCCCTTCAGCATCCTCACCGCCCCCCTCGGCGCGAGGCTCGCCCACCGCCTGCCGGTGGCGCTCCTCAAGCGGGTATTCGCGGTCATGCTGATGCTCCTGGCGCTGCAGATGCTCTACACGGTGTTCACCGCCTGAGCGCGTGCCGACCAGGCGGGCCCGTCAGGTCATGTCGAGGGCCGCATAGCCCTCCTCGGTCAGCGTCAGGGTCTCCCCCTCCCGGCCGGCATGGGGCGTCACCGTGATCAGCCCCTTCTCCTCGAGCGCGGCGATATCCTCACGCAGCGCCGGCAGCAGGGCGTCCTCGTCTGAGTAGCCGAAGGGCGAGGAGAGGACCCCGCCATGCTGCAGCAAGCGGGCCAGCAGCTCCAGCTGGTGGTCGGTCAGTTCGTGGGACATGGCCGTCATCTCGCAGAGTAAGGTTCCAGGGTTAGCGTCGCTCGCGCTTGAAGGATCGCCCTCACCCACAGGGTACAAGGCCTGACCCTGATCTGCCGGCAGTGCGGCAACCGCGAAGCGCCGACCGCCTTCTCCCAGACCGGCCCGACGGGCCGCAGCATGTCCGCCATGGGCAACCCGCGCCGGGGGCTGGTAGAATGCTGGCCTCTCCGAACAACCCCGTGATGCCCGATGCCCCAGCTCGACCGCACCTTCTCCGTCGCCCCGATGATGGATTGGAGCTCACGCCAGCAATGACGGGCATTTCAGCGACTCAGTAGCAAATTCGCAGCAACATGAAGCCGAAATTGCCGCCGACGGCATGGCGTATCAGAGCATAACCGAGCCCGGCCCCTGGTTCTTAGGTGGCGCTGCCCCGCCTTGACTATAGGGCGCCGCCTATATAGGCTTTACCCTATAGCCGAAGGATGACCCTATGTGGCAAATCGAGCAGACCAGGACGTTTGAAGAGTGGTACTTCTCGCTCGACGATGCCGACCGGGAGAACGTACTGGCCGCGCTCTTGATGCTGAGGGAGCGAGGGCCGATGTTGCCCCGGCCGCATGCCGACACGGTGAACGGCTCGCAGTATCGCAACATGAAAGAGCTGAGGATTCAGAGCCAGGGCCGGCCGCTCCGGGCCTTCTTCGCCTTCGACCCGCGGCGAACCGGCATCGTGCTATGCGCCGGAGACAAGACCGGCAACAAGCGTTTCTATGATGACCTGATCCCAGTGGCCGACCGGGAATACGCCGCCCACCTGGAATCCTTGAAGTGAGGTGATAGCCATGACCCGCACCCTGGACCAACTGCTCGCCAGCGAGCGACCCGAGGTCGTCAGCCGGGCCAAGGAGAAGGCAGACGAGATGCTGCTCGAGCTGCGCCTGGCGGAGGTTCGCCGCCTGGTCGAGATGACGCAGGCAGAGATGGCCGAGGCCCTCGGCGTCAAGCAACCGACCATCGCCGGCATGGAGAAGGGCGGCCAGGACCTCCGCCTGAGCTCCCTCAAGCGCTACGTCGAGGCCATCGGCGGCAAAGTGCGTCTCGACATCGAGCTGCCCGACGGCACCCATCACGGGTTTTCGGTGTGACTCGCGCCCTCGAATACCAGGGCTATGCCGCCCGCATCGAGTTCGACGCCGAAGACGAGGTGTTCGTCGGCCACGTCCTCGGGATCGCCGACCGCATCAGCTTCCACAGCGCGCGCGCCGCCGAGTTGCAGGCCGCCTTCCGCGCCGCTGTCGACCACTACCTGGAAGACTGCCGGGCCATCGCCCGGGCCGCCGCCGAGAGCGGCTTACAGCCCGGGCACTGACCGGCGGCCAAGGCCGACGCGGTGCAACAGGTGAAGCAGCAGGCCGAATCGTGACGACAATCCCCCAAAGGAGGGAGGCTAGACGCCTGATATGGTAGGAACAACCCCAGCAGACGCGGCCCGCCGATTTTCTGTGGCCCCCATGATGGATTGGACGACCCGCGACTACCGCGCCTTCGCCAGGACCCTGACCCGCCACGCCCTGCTCTATACCGAGATGGTCACCACCGGCGCCATCCTTCACGGCAGCCCCCGGGAGCGCTTTCTCGGCTTCGATGCGGTGGAGCATCCGCTGGCCCTGCAGCTTGGCGGCAGCGACGCCGGCGAGCTCGCCGAGTGCGCCGCCATCGCCGAGGCCTGGGGCTATGACGAGGTCAACCTCAACGTGGGCTGCCCCAGTGACAGGGAGCAGAACAACCTGATCGGCGCCTGCCTGATGGCCCACCCCGAGAAGGTGGCCGCGGCGGTGCGCGCCATGCGCGAGGCGGTGTCGATCCCGGTCACGGTCAAGTGCCGCATCGGCATCGACGACCAGGATGAGGACGCGGATCTCGAGCGCTTCATCGCCACGGTGGCCGACGCCGGCTGCGACACCTTCATCGTGCACGCCCGCAAGGCCTGGCTGCAGGGCCTCTCGCCGAAGGAAAACCGCGATATCCCGCCGCTCAACTACCCCCGGGTGCACCGCCTCAAGGCGAGCCGCCCGGCACTGCATATCGGCATCAACGGCGGCATCAGGACCCTCGAGGAGTGTCGTGCGCAGCTCGAGCAGGTGGACAGCGTGATGGTGGGGCGCGAGGCCTACCAGAACCCCTGGCTGCTGGCCGGCGTGGACCAGGCGCTCTACGGCGAGCCCGGCCCGGCGGTCAGCCGACACGCGGCGGCACGGGCCTTTCGCCCCTACATCGCCCGGCGCCTCGAGGAGGGCGCCAAGCTCAACCACATCACCCGCCACCTGCTGGGCCTCTTCCAGGGCCAGCCCGGGGGCCGGCGCTTCCGCCGCCACCTCTCCGAGAACGGCCACCTCGACGGGGCCTGCCTGCGGGTCTTCGACGACGCCCTGAGCCTGGTCCCCGAACGCGACGCCGTCGCGGAGAGCTGAGCCGCCGCCTTCAGTAGAGCGGGTCGGGCGGGGGCGAGAGGCTGGAGTGGAAGTCCTCGATGGCGCTCTCCGCCTCCTCGATGGCGTCGAAGCGGGCGATATGGAAGAGCGCCTCCCCCTCGTTGGCCAGGGGCAGTCGACTCATCCCGATGACGATGCCGTCGGCCATGGAGCGCACCTCTCCTTCCGCGTTGCCGAAGGGGTCGGCGACACGCCCCAGCAGCTCCCCCTTCGCCACCCGGTCGCCCAGGCGCACCTGAGGGCGCAGGATGCCGTCGATGGGCGCCCGGGCCCAACTGGAGCCGTTGGCGGCCCTCCGCCGCCGGCGGCGCGCGACGGCGGTGCTCGCCGGTCAGCATGCCGAGCCGGCGCATCACCCGCAGCACGCCGCGCACCCCGGGGGTGATCGCCCACTCATCGAAGCGTAGCGCCTCGCCGGCCTCGTAGGTGAGTACCGGGATGCCGCGCGTCTGGGCATAGTGGCGCAGGCTGCCCTCGCGCAGCTCGGCGTTGAGAATCACCGGCGCGCCGAAGGCGTTGGCCATGCGCTCGGTCTCACTGCCGCTCTCCAGCTGGGCGCGGATCTGGGGCAGGTTGGTGCGGTGGATCGCGCCGGTGTGCAGGTCGATGATATGGGTGGCGTGGTCGACGATCTGCTCCCGAAACAGCGCCGCCACCCGCCCGCCCAGGGAGCCCGACTCGCTGCCCGGGAAGCAGCGGTTGAGGTCGCGCCGGTCGGGCAGGTAGCGGCTGTGCTGCACGAAGCCGAAGACATTGACGATGGGTGCGGCGACCAGGGTGCCGCGCAGGCCCTGGAGCTGCTTGGAACGCAGCAGCCGGCGCACGATCTCCACGCTGTTGATCTCGTCGCCGTGGATGCCCCCGCACACCAGCAGCGTCGGCCCCGCCTGGCGGCCATGCACCACCTCCACCGGTATATAGAGCGGCGCATGGGTGTAGAGCCGGGCTACCGGCACATCGATCTGGGTGCGACTGCCGGGGGCAATCCGTATGCCGGCGAGGTCGAAGGGAGCGCGGGCCATGGCGAGTCATCCTGTGACGGGGCGAGGTTTCCTTTATACCCGTGTCATCAGGGGGTTGGCGAGGGCGGCGACGGCCGCCCACCAACCATACATTGACGAATGTAAAAGTCGCGACAATCGGTTAGAATCACTTCCCCACCGCTTGATGGAGTCCGCCCCACATGGCGCGAAAGACCAAGGCCGAGGCCGCCGCGACCCGCGAGGCCCTGCTCGACGCCGCCGAGGAGGTGTTCCTCGAGAAGGGCGTGGCCCGCACCTCCCTGGAGCAGATCGCCCGCCATGCCGGCATGACCCGGGGAGCCGTCTATTGGCACTTCAAGAACAAGGCCGACCTCTTCCAGGCCATGCTCAACCGGGTACGCATGCCCTTCCAGGAGCTGGTGGAGGAGATCGGTGACCCGAGCCTTGCCGACGCCCCCCTGGAAGCGATCCGCCTGGCCTGCGTCAGCGGCTTTGCGCGCCTCGAGCGGCCGCGCTACCGCCGTGTCCACGCCATCCTGATCCACCACTGCGAGGTGTTCGGCGACATCGACCCACTCGCCATGCAGAACGAGATGGCCGAGGAGTCCTGCGGCGCCCTGCGTGACTACCTGCAGAGCGCCGCCAGACTCGGCCAACTGCGCGAGGATCTCGCGCCGGAGGTGGCCGCCAAGCTGCTGCAGTCGATGCTCGGCGGGCTGTTCCACGACTGGCTGCGCAATCACGAGCAGCTCTCCATCCTGGAACAGGGCAACCTGCTGGTGGAGACCCAGCTCGGGCTGTTCAGACGCCAGGCCTGATCCGGCCCGGCGCCCTGCCCTTCCGGTCAGGTCACGGATGGCGTCTTCTGGCGTAGAAGGCATCGATGGCCCCCTGGGCCTCGGGCGTGCGACAGCGCGCCAGCAGCATCTGCTCCTCGCGATCCAGCGCCGCCTTGACCGCCTCGGCCTGCCCCTCACGCATCAGCGCCTTGGTGGCCAGCACGGCCTCGCCGGGCTTGGCCAGCAGCCTGGCGGCGCAGTCGAAGGCCTGCTCCAGCGCTCGGCCATCCGGCGCGGTATCGGTCAGAAGGCCGATCTCCCGGGCCTCGCCGGCGGAGAAGGCCTGTCTCAGCAGCAGCATCTGTGCCGCCGCCTTGTGGCCCGCCAGCTGCGGCAGCAGCCAGGTGGTGGCCCCCAGCGGGCTCAGCGCGAAGCGGGTGAAGGGCAGCTGGAAGCGGGTCGAGAGCCCCGCATAGGCGAAGTCGCAGTGCAGCAGCATCGAGACCCCAAGCCCCATGGCGATCCCCTCCGCCGCCGCGATGGCCGGCTTGGGAAAGGCGTGCAGGCGGCGCAGGAAGGTGATCGCCGTGACGCTGTCGGCCTCGGCCAGGGCCCGGTAGTTGGCCAGGTCGTTGCCCGCCGTGAAGCAGTTCTCGGTGCCGGTGAGAATCAGCACCTTGACCCCGTCGTCCGCCTCCGCGCTGTCGAGGGCCTCGATCAGCGTCGCGTAGCTGGCCTCGTCGAGGATATTGCGCCGCTCCGGGCAGCTGATCTGCAACACCATGATGCCGTCGTTGCGCCGTGTCGCGGTGATGCGGGTTGCCATGAGATCTCTCCCTTCCAGTGATTCGGGCGGCCACCCTGGGCCGCCCAGGTTCCATGGGTCGCGCCCGTGTCAGCCCTCGACCTGCCAGCCGCCGCCCAGCGCCTTGAACAGGGTGGCGGTGGCGGTCAGGCGATCGCGCATCGCTTCAGACAGCGCCAGCTCCGCGGCGAGCAGCGCCCGCTGGGCGTCGAGGAGCTCGATGAAGCCCACGAAGCCCTCCCGGTAGCGCACCTCGGCCAGCTCCAGGGTGCGCTCGAAGGCCGCCACCTGGCGACCGATCGCCTCCACCCGCTCCCCGCTCGCCTCGTAGCTGACCAGTGCATTGCGCACCTCGTTGAAGGCCTGGGCCACGGTGGCGCGATACTGCACCTCCGCCTGCTCGGCCAGGGCCTCGGCGGTCTCGATGCGCGACGCGCTGCGCCCGAAGTCGAACAGCGGCCCCATCACCGTGGCGGAGAGCCCCCAGGTGCCGGCCGCCGAGGTGAACAGGTCCCCGGCGTCGCCGGCGGCAGTGCCCAGCAGCCCGCCCAGGTTGAAGCGCGGCAGGCGGCTCGCCTCGGCCACGCCGATCCCGGCGTTGGCGGCGACCAGCCCCGCCTCCGCGGAACGAATATCGGGGCGCCGCGAGAGCAGCTCCGAGGGCAGCACCGCCGGCACGCCATCGGGCAGTGCGATCGCCTCAAGGTCGTTGTCGCCATAGTCCAGCTCGCCCATCAGCTCGGCGGGGCTCATGCCCACCAGCAGCGCCAGGGCGCCCTCCAGCATGCGCACCCGCTCACGCTGGCCTGGCAACTGGGCCAGGGTCGACTCCAGCTCCGACTGGGCCTGACGCAGGGCCAGCTCGTCGCTCTCCCCCACGTCGAAGCGCAGCTGCTCCAGGCGGAAGGTCTCCTCCCGGGACGCCACGGTCGCCTCGGTGATGCGCAGCTGGCGCTCGGCGCTACGCAGGTCGAAGTAGGTGGCCACCACATCGGCGATCACGTTGAGCCGCACCGCATCGTGGGCGAAGAGGCTCTGTTCGAGCAGCGCCTCGGAGGCCTCCCGCTCCCGGGCCAGGCGGCCCCAGAGGTCCAGCTCGTAGTCCAGCACGCCGGCCAGGGAGAAGAGGTTGTCGGTGCTGCTCTGCCCCAGGGGCGAGGCGGCCCCCGGGGTGCGCTCCCGGGCCGCCTCGGCCTGGGCATTCACCGACGGCAGCTGCTCGGCCCGGGCCAGGCCCAGGCGCGCTCGCGCCTCCTGGATCCGCGCCAGCTGCAGGCGCAGCTCCAGGTTGTCATCCACGGCCCTGGCCACCAGGGCATCCAGGTGCGGGTCCTCGAACTGGCGCCACCACTGCTGCCAGTCGGCGCGGGCCTCGTCGGAGAGCAGCACATGTTCGGGCCACTCGTCGGGCAGGTCCAGCGCGGGGGCCCGATAGTCGGGCCCCACGGCACAGCCGGCGATCAGCGCGGTGGAGAGCAGCAGGGCAGGGAGTACCTTACGCATGGGTTGACTCCTTCCGTTGCCGAGCCGCCTTGCGCTCGCGCAGCCAGGTGGTGAGATCGTCAAGCAGCTTGTAGGCCAGGGGCACGAAGATCAGCGCCAGGGAGCTGGCCAGGAGCATGCCGCCCACCACCACGGTACCGATCTCCTGCCGGCTGTTGGCGCCGGCGCCGGTGGCAAAGACCAGCGGCAGGGTGCCGATGATAAAGGTCAGCGCCGTCATCAGGATGGCCCGGAAGCGCTGCTGGGCCGCGGCCAGGGCCGCCTCGGCGGAACTCTTGCCCTCGCGCCGGTTCTGGGCGGCGAACTCCACGATCAGGATGGCGTTCTTGGCCGCCAGGCCGATCAGCACCAGCAGGCCTACCTGGAAGTAGATGTCGTTGGGGAAGCCCCGCAGCATGGCGGCGAGCGACGCCCCCAGCACCCCGAAGGGCACCGCCGTGGCCACCGCCAGGGGCAGCGACCAGCGCTCGTACTGGGCGGCCAGGATCAGGAACACCATCAGCAGGCCCAGGCCGAAGGCCAGGCCGCCGGCGCCGGCCGCGGCGTCGAGCTGGTAGGCCTCACCGGTCCAGCCCAGGGAGGCATCGCCACCCTGCAGCACCTCGGCGGCCACCGCCTCCATGGCCTCCTTGGCCTGGCCGGTGGTGTAGCCCGGCGCCGCGTCGGCCAGGAACTTGGCGGCCGAGTAGACATTGTAGCGGTTGAGTATATCCGCCCCGGCCTCCCGGGTCAGGGTCACCAGGGAGCTGAGCGGAATCATCTCGCCGCTCTGGGAGCGCACGAAGACCTTGTTGAGGTCCTCCGGCTGGCTGCGGAACTCGCCCTCCGACTGCAGGTTCACCTGCCAGTTGCGCCCCGCCAGGGTGAAGTCGTTCACGTACATGGAGCCGAAGGTGCTCTGCATGCTGGCGAAGACCTCGTTGATCGGCACCCCCATGGCACGGGCCTTCTCCCGATCCAGCTCCGCCCGGTAGCGCGGGATGGAGGCATCCAGGGTGGTGCGGGCGTTGGTCAGCTCCGGGCGCTCGTTGGCGGCGGCGGCAAGCCGGCCGGCCAGCTCGGCGATCTCCTCGGTGCTGGCGTCGCCGCGGACCTGCAGGTAGCCCTCCACGCCACCGGTCAGCGAGAGCCCCATGATCGGCGGCGGCGTGAAGGCGATCACGAAGGCCTCGGGAATGCCGCCTCCCATGCCCATGATCGGGCCAGTCAGCGACTGGGCATCCTGGCCGGGGCCTTCGCGCTCGCTCCAGTCGGCCAGGTTGGCGAAGCCCACGCCGACATTGCTGCGCAGGGCGCCGGCAATGATGTCGAAGCCGGCGACGGAGGTGAACTCATCCACCTCGTCCATCTCCAGCAGCATCGCCGAGACCTGGTCGCGCACCGCCTCGGTACGCGGCAGCGCCGACACCTGGGGCAACTGGTATACCACCAGCGCCACGCCCTGATCTTCCTGGGGCACCAGCCCCGGGGGCAGGCGCGACATGGTGAACAGCGTGGCGGCGAGGACGCCGGCAAACAGCACCACGCCGACCAGCGCATGGCGCAGCAGCTTGCCGACCAGCCAGGTAAAGCCGGCGGTCAGCCGATCGAAGCCGGCGTTGAACCACTGGAAGGGCTTGGCCACGGTGTGGGACTGCTTGTCGAGCAGCAGAGCGCACATGGCGGGCGTCAGGGTCAGGGCCACCACGCCGGAGACCACGACGGAGACGGCGATGGTCACTGCAAACTGACGGTAGAGCTCGCCGGTCAGGCCGCCCAGGAAGGTCACCGGGGCGAATACCGCCACCAGCACCAGGGTCGAGGAGACCACGGCACCGGCCACCTGCTTCATGGTCTCGATGGCCGCCTCGCGGGCCTTCATGCCCTGTTCCTTGATCAGGCGGTCGACGTTCTCCAGCACGATGATGGCGTTGTCCACCACGATGCCGATGGCCAGCACCAGGCCGAACAGCGTCAGCAGGTTGACCGAGAAGCCGAAGGCCAGCATGCCGGCGAAGGTGCCGATCAGCGACACCGGGATCGCCGCCACCGGAATCAGGGTGGCGCGCCAGTGCTGCAGGAAGACGAAGGTCACCGCCACCACCAGCGCCACGGCGATCAGCAGGGTGATGAACACCTCGCGGATGGAGATCTCGACGAACTCGGTGGTGTCGTAGGGCACCGTGTAGGCGAGCCCCTCCGGGAAGCGGGAGGAGAGATCCTCCGGGGCCTCGCGAACCGCGGTGGCGGTCTCCAGGGCGTTGGCGCCCGGCTGCAGGTAGATGCCCATGGGCACAGCGTTCTGGCCGTTGTAGGTGGCCGAGAAGGCATAGTTCTGGGAGCCCAGTTCGGCGCGGGCCACATCCCCCAGGCGCAGGGTGCTGCCATCCTGCTCGGCGCGCAGGATGATGGCCTCGAACTCCTCGGCCTCGGAGAGCTGGCCCTGGGTGGAGACGGCGAAGGTGAAGGCCTGCCCCGCCGGGGCGGGCTCGGCGCCGATGCTGCCGGCGGCGAACTGGGCGTTCTGCTCCTCGATCGCCGCGGCCACATCGGAGGGAGTGAGATCGAACTGCGCCAGCTTGTCCGGCGACAGCCACACGCGCATGGAGTAGTCCATGGCGCCGAACAGCGAGGCATCGCCCACGCCGGGCAGGCGCACCAGTTCGTCGAGCACGTTGAGCAGCGCATAGTTGGACATGAACAGCACGTCGCGGCTGCCGTCCGGCGAGAACAGCACCGGCACCATCAGGATGTTGTTGGAACGCGCCTCGACCCTGACCCCCAGGGTCTGCACCTGCTGGGGCAGCCTGGAAAGCGCTGCCTGCACACGGTTGTTGACGTTGATCGCCGCCTGGTCGGGGTCGGTGCCCATGGCAAAGGAGATGGTGATCTGCAGGCTGCCGGCATCGGTCGAGGTCGACTCCATGTAGAGCATGTTGTCGACACCGTTGATCTCCTGCTCCAGCGGTGCGGCCACCGCCTCGGCGATCACCGTGGAGCTGGCGCCGGGATACGCGGCCTCGACCACCACCTGGGGCGGCACCACGTCGGGGTACTGCTCCACCGGCAGGGCCCGCAGCGCCGCCAGGCCGACCAGCATGATGATGATGGAGATGACCGAGGCAAAGATCGGCCGATCGATGAAGAACCTGAGCATCACGCCTCCTCGTCGTCGACGTCGGCGGCGTCGAGCGACACCTCGGCGGCCGTCTCGTCTTCCACGACGTCCTCGGCGGAATCCGCCACGCTGACCTGCACCGGCATGCCATCCTGCAGCATCACCAGGCCGCTGACGATGATGCGATCACCCGCTTCGAGGCCGCTCAGCACCACCTGGCGATTGTCGACGATGGGCCCCAGCGCCACATCGCGGGCATGCGCCCGGTCCTCGGCGACCACGAAGATACGCGGGCCGCCGGGGCCCTGGCCCACCGCCTCCTGGGGTACCAGGAAGACGTCGTCGAGCTCCTGCACCAGCACGCGCACGCGCACGAACTGCCCTGGCACCACCAGCCCCTCCGGATTGGGGAAGACGGCGCGCGCCGAAACGCTGCCGGTGCGCGGGTCGATGGTGCTGTCGGTGAAGTCGATCTGGCCGCGCTCCTCGTATTCGCTGCCGTCGGGCAGGGTCAGCCACGCCTCCCGGGGCGCCTCCGCCTGGGCGTCACTCATGGCCCGCCGCGCGGCGCGCTGCAGGGCCGCATCGCGCTCGGGCAGCGAGAAGCGCACATGGATCGGGTCCTGCTGGGTCACCGTGGTCAGCAGGGTACCGCGCTCGATCAGGCTGCCCTCGGGGAAGCTCTCAAGCCCCGTCAGGCCGTCCAGGGGCGCCTCTACCTGGGTGTAGCTGAGGTTGAGCTCGGCGCTGGCCACCCCGGCCTCTGTCAGCGCATAGCGCGCCTCGGCCAGCTCCCGGGCGGACAGCGCGCTGTCGCGCTCGCGCTCGCTGACCGCGTTCTGGTTGAACAGGGTCGAGATGCGCCGCCACTCGCGATTGGCCTGGTTCAGCTCGGCCTGGGCATTGGCGCGCTCGGCCTCGGCGCGCTTGAGGGCGATCTCGTAGGGCTCGCGGTCGATGCGAAACAGCGCGTCGCCCTCGCTGACCATCTGGCCCTCGGTGTAGAGGCGCTCCTCGAGGATGCCGTCGACCCGGGCACGCACCTGCACCTCCCGGGAACCCCGTGCGCGGGCCGCATACTCCTCGATCACCTCCACGCTGCGCGGCTCCACGCCCACCACGACGACCGGGGGGGGCGGGCGGTCGCCGCCACCGCCGCCGGGCGCTCCGGCCTGATCGTTGTCCTGACCGCAGGCGGACAGCCCGACGGCCATCAGGCCCGCCAGGGCAAGGATTCTCAGGGGCCTGTGCCTCTTCAGGGGTGCCAATCGCATGGAAGTCTCCTGTCAGGGTGGTGTCGCACGGGAAGAGCGAGGGCGCCAACTTCTGCGGTGGGCGCTGCAGCGCGGGATTGTAGCTACATTCGTGTATGTATACTACCCGACTTCGCCCACCGCACCCGCTGCCGTAAAAAAAAAAACCGCCCGGGGCGGGCGGCAAGGCAGGGTGGGTACAGACGGGACTTGAAACGAGAAAAAAGAGGTCATTTCAAGTGGAGGGCGAACCACCCTCGCCAGCAATATTGGACCACGGTTATCCATATTTCAACATTTGTATAGCTTTATGCCCTCGACCCCACCTCGCCCCGTCGCTAACCTGCCTCCAGGAGTTTTCGTGGAGCCCCCCCCGGAGAGATGAGATGGATGCCCTGGAACTGGTTCGCCTGGACGGGCTGGAGCTTGCCGCCCGGATCTGGCACCCCGACGCACCCCGAACCCTGGTGGCCTGGCACGGCCTGGCACGGCACGGCGGCGACTTCGCCGCCCTGGCCCGCCGCCTCGGTCCCGAGTGGCGACTGATCGCCCCGGACACCCCCGGCCGCGGCCTCTCCGGCTGGTCGCCGCAGCCGCCCCACGACTACCGCTACGCCCGCTATGCCGAGCTGGCCGTCGCCCTGCTCGACCACTTCGGGCTGGAGCGGGTGTCCTGGGTCGGCACCTCCATGGGGGGCCTGCTGGGCATGCGCCTGGCCGCCGAGCCCGATACCGCCTCGCGCATCGAACGCCTGGTGCTCAACGATATCGGCCCGGAGCTCGAGCCCGCCGGGCTTGCCGATATCGCCTCCTACTTCGCCCGGCCCCACCGCTTCGACAGCTTCTCCGACCTGGCGGCGGAGCTGCGTCGCCACTACGCCGGCTTCGGTCTGGAGAGCGATGCGGCCTGGCGCGAGATGGCCCTGGGCAGCGCCCGGCGCCTCCCCGACGGCGGCTGGAGCTTTCACTTCGACCCGCGCATCGCCGAGCAGTTTGCCCAGGACACACCCCGGGACCTGTGGGCGGACTGGGCCACCATCGCCTGCCCGCTGATGGTGATTCGCGGCGCCGACTCGCCCCTGCTCAGCGCCGGTGCCGTGGAGAGGATGGCCGAGGCCCAGCCCGGGCTGGTCGCCCTCGAGGCCCCCGGCTGCGGCCATGCCCCGATGCTGGACCGCCCCGAGCAGGTCGAGCCGCTGCGCGCCTTCCTCACCCGCTGACGCGGCCCGCCGCGAAGGGCCCTCCACAAAAAAGCCGCCCGGGGCGGGGCGGCAAGAGCAAGGGACTGGAGGAAGCGCGGAAAGGGGGGTCACTCGGGCAACAGTACCGCGTCGATCACGTGGATGACGCCATTGCTGGCCTCGATGTCGGCCTGGATCACGTTGGCCTCGTTGATCATCACGCTGCCGTCCATGGTGGTGATGGTGATCTCCTGGCCCTGAACGGTCTCGGCGCTCTCCAGCCCCATGGCGTCCTCGGCCATCACCTTGCCGGCCACCACATGGTAGGTGAGGATCGCCTGCAGGGTCTCCTGGTTCTCGGGCAGCAGCAGCTCCTCCAGGGTGCCCTCGGGCAGGGCGGCAAAGGCTTCGTCGGTGGGCGCGAAGACGGTGAAGGGACCCTCGCCCTTCAGGGTGTCGACCAGGCCCGCTGCCTCGACGGCGGCCACCAGGGTCTCGAACTCCCCCGCCGCCACGGCGGTGTCGACGATGTCAGGATGGCCGTGATCATGGTTGCCGGCCTGAACGGCGCCGGCCATCATCAGACCGGTCGCACCGATGCTCATCCAGCGGGTTACTGCCTTGAAGCTTGTCATGGTCTTGCTCCTCGAATGCCTGCCCGGGGGCAGTTCGTCAGGGGTATCGCTATTGTACGCGACAGATTATTTGTACACCTTGTGAACAAGAAGTTCACGGCCCGAGCACTTTTTTTTCTACAGGAGGGTTGATCATGTACAAGCTGGCCTTCTTCGTCCCCGTGGAGGACGCCGAGGCGGTCAAGGAAGCCGTATTCGCCACCGGCGCCGGGCGCATCGGCGACTACGAGGCGTGCTGTTTCCAGACGCCGGGCACCGGGCAGTTCCGCCCGCTGGCCGGCGCCAACCCGCATATCGGCCGCGTCGGCGAGCTGGAGCGCGTCGAGGAGCTCAAGGTGGAGCTGGTCTGCGAGGACGACCGCATCCAGGCCGCCGTGGCCGCGCTCAGGCTGGCCCACCCCTACGAGGAGCCGGCCTATGACGTCTGGAAGCTGGAGACCTTCGACTGACGCTCAGGCGGAACCAGCGTCAGGCAGAACCAATGTCAGGCAGAGCCACCGTCAGGCTGAGCCAAAGTAGCGCTCGCGATCCTCGGGGGTGATGTCGCTGACGTGCAGCGGAAACCGCTGATCGCGGCGGTCGGCGTAGAAGTGGCGCAGGGTGCGTTCGATGGTGGGAAAGGCGAGCTCCTCCCAGGGGATCTCGTGCTCCTCGAACAGCGCCACCTCCAGGCTCTCGGGGCCGGGGCCGAAGCCGCCGGTGAGATCGGCCCGGAAGATCATGTAGACCTGGTTGATGTGGGGCAGGTTGATCAGGGTGTAGAGCCCGTGGATATCGACCTCGGCGCAGGCCTCCTCGCGGGTCTCCCGGGCGGCCGCCTCCACGGTGGTCTCGGCGTTCTCCATGTAGCCCGCCGGCAGGGTCCAGTACCCCTTGCGCGGGGCGATGGCGCGGCGGCAGAGCAGGACCCGGGTGCCGCTCACCGGCAGGGTGCCGGCCACGATGCGCGGGTTCTGGTAGTGGACGGTGCCGCACTCGTCGCACAGGTGGCGGGGGCGGTCATCCCCCTCGGGAATCGCGAAGCGCACGGTGTGGCCGCAGTGGCTGCAGAAGTTCATGGGGCTCCCGGGCAGGCTGGCGGGCTTGACGCCGCGGAAGGCGGCCGGGTAGAAGGAATCAAACCCGATGGAAACCCCATGTTAGAGAATCTTCGCGAACGCCTGCAAGCGCACCGCCCCCGGCGGTCACTGCTGCAGCTGCCGGAGGCGGCGGTGCTGATGCCCATCGTCGACCGCCCCGAGCCGACCCTGCTGCTCACCCGCCGCGCCGCCCACCTCAACACCCACAGTGGCCAGGTGGCCTTCCCCGGCGGCAAGCGCGAGGCGGGCGACCCTGACCTGCTGACCACCGCCCTTCGGGAGTCCCATGAGGAGATCGCCCTGCCCCCCTACCGGGTGGAGCTGCTCGGCCGGCTGTCGGACGTGGTCTCGCTGCACGGCCTGCGCGTCACTCCCTACGTGGGGCTCATTCCACCGGACCTGCCCCTGATCCCCGACCCCACGGAGCTCGACGCCATCTTCGAGGTGCCCCTCGCCCACTTCCTGGAGGATCGCCGCCACCATACCGACGTCATCCCCGTGGACGGCCGGCCCCTCTATGTGCCCAACTACCACGTAGACGGCCAGGTGATCTGGGGGCTCTCGGCGATGATGCTGGTGGAGCTGCTGGCCGAGGGGTTCGGCTGCCCGGTGAGTCTGGACAGGAAGCCCCCCGGCCGGCTCTGCTACTTTCCCGACCGCCTGCTGCGCATCCAGCAGCAGGCGAGCCGCTGACCCGTTCGACCCAGGAGACCACGACACTGAGCCTGCCCTCCGCCCTGCCCCCCGCGCTGGCCCCCGAGGCCCTGCCCCGCCTGATCGATGCCTTGGTGGAACAGGGCTGGTACCTGGGCGAGGGGGTGCTGGACGCCGACCTGTGCGCGGAGCTTCACGCCGAACTCACCGCCCTGGCCGAACGCGACGCCCTGGAGGCCGCCGGCATCGGCCGCGGCCAGGAGCTTCAGCTGCGTCGCGATATCCGCGGCGACGCCATCCACTGGCTCGACCGCGAGAGCCTCGCCCAGCGCCGCTATCTGGAGGCCATGGGCGAGGTGCAGCAGGCACTGAACCGGGCACTGTTCCTGGGGCTCTTCGAGTACGAGGCCCACTTCGCCCACTACCCGCCCGGCGCCTTCTACCGCCGGCACCTGGACAGCTTCCGCGGCCGCGCCAACCGGGTGGTCTCCACCGTGGGCTACCTCAACCCCGACTGGCCCGAGGACGGCGGCGGCGAGATGGTGCTCTACGCCCCCGACGAGCCCGAGCGCGAGGTGGCCCGGGTGCGGCCCAGCGCCGGCACCTTCGCCTGCTTTCTCGCCGAAACGGTTCCCCACGAGGTGCTGCCGACCCGCCTGCCGCGGGCCAGCATCGCCGGCTGGTTCCGGCGCAACGCCTCCCTGGGCGGCCGGGTGGACCCGGCGCGCTGATGACGGGGCAAAACGAAAGGACCGAGGGGCTGGCGGCGCGCTGCGCCGAGCTGGAGGCAGAGAACCGGCGGCTCAGGGACCAGCTGCAGCCACTCCAGGACGAGCGCGACCACTACCAGTGGCTGGCCGAGAGCACCACCGACCTGATCAGCCGGCACGCCCGGGACGGCACCTTCCTCTACGCCTCCCGCGCCGCCCGGGACCTGCTCGGCTACGCCCCCGAGGAGCTGATCGGGGTCTCCGCCTACGATCTCTTCCACCCGGCGGACCTGGCCGACCTGCTCAACAAGTCGCCGCGGGTCTACTACCACGACGGCTTCTACCAGCAGACCTACCGCTTCCGAGCCAGGGGCGGCCACTATGTCTGGTTCGAGACCACCAGCCGCACCCGCCGCGACCCGGCTACCGGCGAGCTTCTGGACATCCTCTGCGTCTCCCGGGACGTGGGCCGGCGCATCCAGGCCGAGGCCAACCGTGAGCGCCTGGCCCGGGTGGTGGAGTCCACCACCGACTATGTGCTCTTCATGGATGACGACGAGCGGCTGTTCGATGCCAACGAGGCCGCCCGCCGCCTGCTGCGCCTGCCTCGGGAGGGCGGCGAGGCCCGCCTGTCGGACGCCTACGGCGAAGAGTCGCTGGCCGAACTGCGCGATATCGTGCTCCCCGCGGTGGCCCGCTATGGCTCCTGGAGCGGCGAGCTGGCCATGCGCGGCCCCGACGGGCCGGTGCCGGTGCTCAGCGTGGTGATGGCCCATCGGGGCCTGGGCAGCGAGCCGGGCCATGTGTCGCTGCTCAACCGCGATATCGGGCTGCGCAAGGCCGCCGAGACCCAGGACCGCCGCCACCAGGAGCAGATCGCCCACGCCAACCGCCTGGCCACCACCGGCGAGCTCGCCTCCAATATCGCCCACGAGCTCAACCAGCCCCTGGGAGCCATCGCCAACTACGCCAGCGGCGCCCTGCTCAAGCTCGACGCCGACCCCGACCTGCCGGCCGAGGCGCTGCGCCTGCCGCTCTCCCGGATCAGCGACCAGGTGGCCCGCCTGGCCGAACGCCTGCGGCATATCCGCGCCTTCGTGCGCAAGGGGCAGACCCGGCCGCGGCCGGCTGTCCTGCTGGAGGTGGTGGACGCCGCCTGCCGGCTCTGCGAGTGGCAGTTCCAGCAGGCCGGCATCGCGCTGGAGCACCACCTGCCCGAGACCCTGCCGCGGGTCATCGTCGACCCGGTGGCCCTGGAGCAGGTGCTGGTCAACCTGCTGCTCAACGCCCTGGAGGCGAGCCGCGACCACCCCGGCGCCGAACGGGTCAGTCTGCGCGCCCGCCAGAGCGGTCGCCGTGAGGTCACCCTCACGGTCAGCGACCAGGGGCCCGGAGTGCCGGCCAGCGACGCCGAGCGCATCTTCGCGCCCTTCCACTCCGGGCGACCGGAGGGGCTCGGCATGGGGCTCGCTATCAGCCACTCGCTGATGGAGGCGATGGGGGGCGACCTGCGCCTCCTGCCCGCCAACGGTTCCGGCGGCGCCACCTTTGCCGCTACACTGCTGGCCGAACCCGCTCCCCTGGCTGCCGCGAGACACCCGTGACCGACACACCCGACGCCTGCATCGCCGTCGTCGACGACGACCAGGACCTGCGCGAGTCGCTGGCCTGGCTGCTCGACTCCGTGGGCCTGGCCAGCCGCGCCTTCGCCGACGGCGAGGCCTTCCTGGCCGCCGACCCTGACGCCTTCGACGTCGTACTGCTGGATGTGCGCATGCCGGGCCTCTCCGGCCTGCAGGTCCAGCAGCGCCTGAACGAGCGCGGCGACGAGCTCCCGGTGATCTTCATGACAGGCCACGGCGACGTCCCCATGGCGGTGGCGGCCCTCAAGGCCGGTGCCCTGGACTTCATCGAGAAGCCCTTCAACCACCAGCAGCTGATCGATACCGTGCAGCAGGCGCGGCAGGCCCACCAGCGGCAGCGCCGGGAGCGGGAGCGCCACGACGACCTGCAGGCGAGCTACGCGGCGCTGCGCCCCAAGGAGCGGCAGATCCTGGTGCACGTGGCGGAGGGGATGACCAGCCGCGAGGTCGCCGAGCATCTGGGGATCAGCGCCAAGACCGTGGAGGTCTACCGGCTGCGCGCCATGAAGGCGCTGGGAGCGTCGAGCCTCGCCGAGCTGGTGCGGCTCTGCGTGGCGCTGGAGCTGGTGGAGGCGCTGCCTGACCGGGGTCAAGTCGACGCCGATTGATGCCCGCCGAGGCGTCCCGGCGCCTTGTCGCGGCCGCCGGCCACTGCCTGAGCGGCACCGCCGGCCGCTTCAGCCTGGCGAACGCCCCTGGCACGACCACGGCGACCACGGCCGCCACTGACGAGAACGGGCGCCCGAGGGCGCCCGTTCCGTGAGCCTGGCTCGCGTCAGTCGTCGCTGAGCGCCAGCTCCTCGAAGAGGCCGTTCAGCGCCGGCGCCTCGTCGGGCTCGGGCTCGGGGGGCGCCTGCAACGCCACCACCTGGCCGCTGGGCTCTTCGAGCAGGCCACGCAGCTGCTCGAAGTCGAAGGCAGCGCCGTTGGCATTGCCCGCGTTGAGACGGGAGATGGTGTCGATCAGGGCCGACATGCCGTGCTCCTGGGACTCCAGGGGCTCGAAGACCTGCACCAGGGCCTGGCCGTCCCGCCAGCCCACCTTGATCGGCTGGTCGATGATGTTGACCTGGGTGCCCACCGGCACGGTGTGGAACACCGACTCGATATCCTCGGGGAACATGCGGATACAGCCGCGGCTGGCGCGCATGCCGATGCCGTCGGGATCGTTGGTGCCGTGGATCAGGTAGCCGGGGATATCGAGCAGCACGGCATGGCGCCCCAGGGGGTTGTCGGGGCCGGGCGGCACCACGGCCGGGGCCGGCTCGCCGCGGGCGGCGGCTTCCTCGCGCATGGAGCGCGGCGGATACCAGGCCGGGTCCTCCAGGCGCATGGTGGTCTTGGTGATGCCCAGCGGGGTGTCATAGCCCTCGCGGCCGATGCCGATCGGATAACTCTCGACCCGCGGGGTCTCGCCGTTGCGCGCCTCGGGAAGTAGTAGTAGAGGCGCAGCTCGGCGACGTTGATCACCACCCCGGTGCGCTCGGCATCGGGCAGGATGAACTTGCCGGGAATGGTCACCTCGGTGCCCTCGCCGGGAATCCAGATGCTGACGTCCGGATTGGCGCGCACGATCTCCTCGTAGCCAACGTTATGGCGGCGCGCGATGTCGATCAGGGTGTCCTCGTGGTCGTCCACGGTCACGGTGTAGACCTCGCCGATCACGTTGCCCTCCTCGGGCAGCGGGTAGTGGCCACGGGGCCATTCGCGCTCCTCGTCGGCCTGAACGGCGCCGGTAAACGCCAGCAGACCGGCGAGAAGCCCGCTCTTGGCAAGGGCCAGCCACCTCAGGCCCTCCCTCGAGCTATCCGGCTTACAACTTGTCATTGCCATCTATATCACCTCGTCAAGGCAGCCTCGGCCGCAAGGCCTCGGGATCATTATCGTGTCCGTAGTGTAACGGGGAGCACCCCGTCCCGGAGCAGCAAGAGTGTTGAGATTTGTCACCGGGCTCCCTGACGCCCGGTACCAGACGCGACGTCTCGGCACGTTGGCTCACAGCACCGGCGCCAGCAGGTACGAGGCACGAGCGGCGACCCGGTGCCAGAGCGGGTGGTGATCGATCTCATCGGCACGCATCCTTCTCGACTGGACAAAATCACGCTCGAACATGGCTTCGACCTCGGCGGCGAAGCCGGGATCCATCACCAGCGCGGTGACCTCGAAGTTGAGCCGGAAGGAGCGGTTGTCGAGATTCACGGTGCCGACCGCCGCGCCGATATCGTCCACCAGGAAGGCCTTGCCATGCAGGAAGCCCCCCTCGTAGCGGTAGACCTTGACCCCCGCCTCGAGCAGCGAATCGAGGAAGGCGTAGGCGGCAAAGTAGGTCAGCGGGTTGTCCGGCCGCTCGGGAATCAGGATCCTCACGTCCACGCCGCTCAGGGCGGCCAGCTTGAGCATCGAGAGCACGCCTTCGTCGGGCACGAAGTGGGGGCTGGAGATCCAGATTCGCTCATGGGCGGCGTGGATCGCCTGCTGGATCATCAGGCTCGCGGTCTCGAAGCGGTCCGCGGGCCCGGTGGGCAGGATCAGCACCGGCATGCCGTGGTGGCTCGGCACCACCGGCGCCCAGGGCAGCTCGGGCAGTGTCTCGGTGGCCCAGTGCCAGTCCTCGAGGAACACCAGCTGCAGCGCCAGGGCCGCCGGCCCCTCGATCATCAGGTGGGTGTCGCGCCAGGGACCGATGCGCGGATGGCCGTGCAGGTACTCGTCGCCGACGTTGAAACCGCCCACCCAGGCCCGCTCGCCGTCGGCCACCACGATCTTGCGATGGTTGCGGAAGTTGAGCTGGAAGCGGTTGCCCGTGCCGCGGGTGGAGTGGAAGCGGTGCACCTGGACCCCGGCCTCCTGCATCGCCCTGAGATAGCTCCCCGGCAGCGCATAGCTGCCGATCTCGTCATAGAGGAAGAAGACCTCCACCCCCTGCCGCGCCTTCTCGATCAGCCGCGCCTGCAGCGCCCTGCCCACCTCGTCGGCGCGCACGATGTAGAACTGCACCAGCAGATAGCGCTCGGCGGACTCGATGCCGGCGAACAGGCTCTCGAAGGTCGCCTCGCCGTCGATCAGAAGCTCCACCCGGTTGCCGCCGAGAAACGGCAGCTTGGCCAGCTGCTCGACGCCTACCAGGTGCTTGTCGCTGTGGGCGGCGGAGACGCCGTGGGCGCGCAGCTCCGCCAGCTTGTCGGCCAGCGCCTGTCCCAGCGCCGAGTCCTCGTCGCGCCGCGCCGAGACATAGCCCTGGAACCGCGCGCGACCGAACACCCAGTAGGTGGGCACCGCCACATAGGGCACGGTGTTGAGGGAGACGATCCAGGCGATGGCCCCCTGGGAGGTCCGGCTCGACATCATCGCATCCAGCGATGAGGCCAGGCCCACCAGATGAGCGATGCCCATCACCAGCAGAATCCGGCGCCAGGGGCGGCGTCGCCTTGCCTGAAGCGTCATCGGGAAGCGGCTTCCACCGCCGGCTGTCGCCGCGACCAGCCGATCAGCGCCGCGCCTGCCACCATCATCGGCAGGGTCAGCGCCATGCCCATGGTCACCCAGCCGAAGGCGATGAAACCGATATGCGGATCGGGCAGGCGCACGAACTCAACGGCGAAGCGGAAGACACCGTAGAGCAGCAGGAAGAGCCCGGAGATCAGCCCGGTGCGGCGCGGCTCGCGGGAGAGCCACCAGAGCACCGCGAACAGCACCACCCCCTCCAGGGCGAACTCGTAGAGCGCCGTGGGGTGGCGCGGCTCAGGCCCCATGTGCGGGAAGGGCATCGCCCAGGGCAGCTCACTGACCCGGCCCGGAAGCTCGTGATTGATGAAGTTGCCGATCCGCCCCGCCCCCAGTCCGATCGGCACCAGCGGTGCGATGAAGTCGGTCAGCGACAGGAAGCCGAGCCGCTTCTTGCGCGCGAACAGCCAGGCCGCCACCAGCAGCCCCCGACCAGGCCGCCGTGGAAGCTCATGCCCCCCTCCCAGAGTCGCAGCAGCCAGAGCGGGTCGGCAAGCCACTGCCCGCTGCCGTAGAAGAGCGCATAGCCCAGCCGTCCGCCGAGCACCACGCCGACGGCGGCGTAGAAGATCAGGTCGCCGATATCATCGTGGGTCAGGCCCAGGCGGTGGGCCCGGCGGCGCCCCAGCCACCAGGCGGCAACGAAGCCCACCACGTACATCAGGCCGTACCAGTGAATCGCGAACGGGCCGAGGCTGATGGCCACCGGGTCAATCTGTGGATATTGCAGCATGGGGTACCTCCCGGTTCACTCGAGACGCGACCAGTCGCGCCCACCGTTCTCGCTGATCAGCAGCTGATTCAGGTCATCGGCCGCCACCAGTCGCTGGGGATTGTCGGGATCCACCGCCAGGTGCATCAGATAGCGCTCTCCGAGCATCTGGCGGCGTGCCAACCACACGATTATCGGCGGTAGCACGAGCCGCTGCAGCAGAGGTGTCAGCCCGGTGCCCACAAGAGGCAGTGTCGGCATCCGCTCGGCGTACTGCCAACGCTGCTGAAGCTCAGTGGCATGCCACTCGAGACCGACTGTAATCACGATACCAGTGGCAATGAAGGCGAAGATCGCTCGCGCATCGGGCCGGAGCAGCCAAGAGCGCTGGCGCCGAAACATCGCTACGACCCAGAAAGCCACCAGGGCAATAAGCACATCGCCCATGGTTGCCCGGGTGCAAAAGATGACCGCATCCCAGTGAGCCATCTCAGGCATTGCGACGAAGTAGGGAACTTGCAGGAATTCCCACGGATAGTTCAACAGAAACGCAAATAGCGCCACGTTGAACTCCGGGATGGCCAATAGCCGGCTAGACCTGCTGTATCCGGCTCGTGCTCCCGCCATTATCAGGGCTCCAGAACAGAGAGAAGGCGATGCTGGGCAACAGCTTGAGACAGTGTTTCACGCCATTCGAAGCCAGGCAACCGCTGCCATGCTTACAGCTCGAGCAGCCATCGTTCCTTGATACCGGTCAAGCGATCTCCTTGGACAGTGAGCTATGGTGAAAAGACCAATCGGCGTCAGACACCCATACGCCGTGCCAACCCCCAGTGTCAGGATGACTGTCGTGCCCTCTGATACCCTGTTCCTATAAACCGATCAGGGGGCGAAAGGAGACACTCATGCCTCGTTACTCAGAGGAGCGCCGGCAAGCCGTGGTCACCAAGCTGCTGCCTCCCCACAACCTCTCCCCGCAGGTGATCGCGGAGCAGGAAGGGATCTCGCTGGGCACCGTCTACACCTGGCGCAAGCAAGCCCGCGCCGAGGGACGTTGCCTGCCGGACGCGCTGGGCAAAGGCACCGATGGCTGGTCGTCCAAGGACAAGTTCAACGCCGTGCTTGAAACCGCCTCGATGAATGCTCAGGAGACCGCGGAATACTGCCGCCGTCGGGGCATCTTCCCCGAACAGCTGGGGCGGTGGCGGCATGACTGCGAGCAAGCCGCCAGCCTCTCGCACTCGGAACGCCAGCGTGAAGCCGACGAGGCCAAGCAACAGCGCAAGCGCATCAAGGCGCTGGAAAAGGAGCTCGCCCGCAAGAACGAGGCCCTGGCGGAGACCGCAGCGTTACTGGCCCTCAGAAAAAAGGCGAGGGCGATCTGGGGGGACGAGGACGCATGATCAGCACCCCAGATCGCCAACGCGCCATCGCGCTGATCGAAGAGGCCAGGGCCCAGGGGGCCCGCCTGGAGGCCGCCTGCCGAGAGCTGGGCATCACCGCCAGGACGTACCAGCGCTGGACGCGCGGCGGCGAGCTGCACGAGGACCAGCGCCCTTTGGTCGGCCGGCCGGTGCCGGCTAACGCGCTAACACCGGCCGAAGAACAGGAGATCCTCGACGTGTGCCACCGCCCCGAGTACGCCAGCCTGCCGCCAGAGCAGATTGTTCTGGTCAAGTCGTAGCGGACACTTTTATTAAGCTGCTTCCGCGATTGAGTTAAGCTCAGTTCTTGTGTATGGAGGGCAGTAGAGAGGGTGGCGTATCCTGTTGATTGATCTCGCTAGATCACAACCAACATAGGACGGATACGCCATGACCGATTCTACTCTCCAAGCCGTGACGCAGCCAGACGCAGGTGCCACCGATCCGCTGCATGAACTGCTGCGTAAGGGAGCCCGAGACCTGATCGCCAAGGCCGTGGAGGCGGAGTTGAGCACGTTTCTGGAGCTATATGCCGACAAGACGCTGGAAGACGGCCGTCGAGAGCCGTCGTCCGCAACGGCTACCTGCCGGAGCGCACCGTGCAGACCGGTATCGGCGATGTCGAGATCAAGGTGCCCCGGGTCCGTGACCGCAGTGGCGACGGGGTGACCTTCAGCAGCGTGCTGCTGCCGCCCTACCTGAAGCGGGCCCGCAGTATCGATGAGCTGATCCCCTGGCTCTACCTGAAGGGAGTCTCCACCGGCGATTACCAGGAGGCCCTGTCGGCCCTGCTGGGTGACCAGGCCAAGGGTCTCTCGGCCAACACCGTGTCGCGGCTCAAGAAGCAGTGGGAGGACGAGCATGCCGACTGGCAAAAGCGTGACCTGGCAGAGCAGCGCTATGTCTACTGGTGGGCGGACGGCGTGTACAGCAACGTGCGCATGGATGACCGCCTGTGCCTGTTGGTGATCATCGGCGTCACCGAGCAGGGTCGCAAGGAGCTGGTGGCTGTCGAGGATGGGCAACGCGAGTCGGAGGCCAGCTGGAAAGAGCTGCTCACGGGTCTACGCGAGCGCGGACTGACCACTGCCCCCAAGCTGGCGGTCGGCGACGGCGCCATGGGCTTCTGGGCTGCACTGAGCAAGGTCTATCCGGAGACCGATCACCAGCGTTGCTGGGTCCACAAGACCGCCAACATACTGAATAAGCTGCCGAAATCCGTGCAGCCCAAGGTCAAGGCCGACCTTCACGAGATCTGGATGGCCGAGACCCGCGATGAGCACACACAAGGCCTTCGATCGCACCGTGAAACGCTTCGAGGCCAAGTACCCCAGAGCCATGGAGTGCCTGGCCAAGGATCGGGAGGAGTTGCTGGCGTTCTATGACTACCCGGCAGAGCACTGGGTGCATATCCGCACCACCAACCCGATCGAATCGACCTTCGCCACGGTCCGCCTGCGGAGCAAGCGGAGCCGGAATTGCGGCTCCAGAGCGACGACCCTGGCGATGGTCTTCAAGCTGCTTCAGAGCGCCCAGAAGCGCTGGAAGCGGATCAAGGGGTTCAACAAGCTGGAGCTGGTCGTGAACAACGTCCAGTTCCAGGATGGCGAGCCCTTGACCGATCAGTCAGACAGGTCTGCCGCCTGACCGGCTATACACAGGATTTGACAATAACTCTCCGCGATTTTCTCGATCTCCCTCGGCGTGTGGTAGCCAAGGGTCGAGTGGAGCCGGCAGCTGTTGTACTCCATCTCGATATAGGTCACGACGTCGCGCCTCGCTGACTGGCGGGTCCAATACCGCTGTCCCTCCAGCCATTCGCTCTTCAGAGAGCCGAAGAAGCGCTCCATGACCGCATTGTCCCAACAGTTCCCCTTGCGGCTCATGGAGGCCTGGAACCCGTGCTTTGCCAGTCGTTCGCGATACGCACGAGAGGCGTACTGGCTGCCGCGATCCGAGTGGTGAAGCACGCCTCGGGGAGGCTGTCGGCGGCCAATTGCCATCTCCAGGGCGTCCAGGGTGAGTGACGTCTTCATATGGTCGGCCATGGCCCAGCCGATGACCTGTCGGTCGTAGAGGTCCAGCACGGCCGCCAGGTACAACCAGCCTTCCAAGGTCCAAATGGCAGTGATGTCGGCCACCCACGCCTGATTGGGCTCAGGCACCGTGAACTGCCGCTTGAGCAGGTTGGGAGCCACTGGCAGCCCGTGGTCGCTGTCCGTCGTATGCCGGTAGCGGCGACGCTGTCGGCAGGCGACACCCGCTTCCTGCATCAGGCTACGCGCCTGATAACGACCGACCGTATGACCTCTGCGACGGAGTTCCTTGGCCATTCGCCGGCTCCCATAGCTACCTCGTTTCTGATCGTGGATGTCCTTGACCTCCCGGTGCAGGCACTGGCGCTGCTCATCGGGTTCACGCTGACGCCAGGCATAGAAGCCACTGCGGCTGACGTCCATGACACGGCACAGCACCGCCACTGGGAAGGAGGCCTTCTCCGACTCGATGAACTGGTATCTCAGCTCGACTCTCTCGCGAAGAAGGCCGTGGCTTTTTTTAAAACCTCCTTTTCAATCCGCAACTTACGAACTTCTTCGCGAAGCTTCTTGATCTCGGCATCCCGCTCATCCACCTGGTCGTCAGTCACACCATCCTCTCGGTCACGTTGCTGGCGGCACCAGCGATCCAGCAGGCTGCGATCGATATCCAGCCGCCTGGCGGCCTCGGAGATGGCATAGCCCTCTCCTCGAACCATGTTGACCGCCTCAGCCTTGAATTCGTCGGAGTAACGACGTCGCGTCTTCTTGGTCATGAACACCTCCAATGCCTCCAGTATGAGGCTTACCGGGGTGTCCGCTCCAATTAGACCAGTTCAATATCACTTGATGTCGATCAAGCGACATTGGATGCCAGTGAGCTATGGTGAATAGGATCCCTCAGCGTCAGGCAACGATGCGCCATGCACTCTCACAGCTTATTCAACCGCCAAGCGCCGTATGTTCCCGTGAAGTGGGCAAGGCTATTGCTGGTCGGGCTATTTGCGCTGCTGCTGAGTGGGCTCGCGCTGGCCCATGCCGAGGCCCCGGATCCCGAGGCCGGTGATCCCGGGCACCACGTGGTAATGGTGCTTGAGGGCGCTTCCACCACGGTGGCTGCTGAAGCGCGGCATGAAGAAGGGCCACTTTGCCGGCACGGTCATGGCGAGTTCACCCTGCCTAAGGGAGTCCTGCGTGTCGATCAGCAGGAAATCGAGTACGAGGATGCCCTGACGGTCACCACCGAACCGACGCCTGCCC
Source organism: Halomonas alkalicola (assembly GCF_030704205.1). Taxonomy (NCBI): domain Bacteria; kingdom Pseudomonadati; phylum Pseudomonadota; class Gammaproteobacteria; order Oceanospirillales; family Halomonadaceae; genus Halomonas; species Halomonas alkalicola. Next base: position 1,097,732 of record NZ_CP131913.1, read on the forward strand.
CCATCCCTAGTTTCGTCTCCGGCACACCTCGAAAACAGCCGTCCAATTCCGGCGTTCCCATCTATCTGCTCACCCAGCGCCTGCGCCTGTAAGCCGTACATCCGTTCTACTCGGAGCCGCGGCACGGGCATACCCACGAACGTTGTCGGTTTGGTGCTACGGTCACCGGTGTCCTAACTGAGATCTCGATACTTGGTCTCATGTGTTGATACACACCAGTAAAGTGAGTGATTGCCATGAACGTTGAAACCTTTCGTGATGTGGTCGAGTGGACTCGGGCCCTGCATGAGCATCTGGCCAGGTGCCTGAAGCACTGTTCAACGCGGCAGGAGGAGGAGCGCGCCAAGTGGCTGTTGGAATATCTAGCGGATCATGAGGCGGCACTGGAGAAAACCGTCACTAGCTTCAAGAAGCAGGCCGCCACCAAGGCGTTGAATACCTGGCTCTACGACTACATTGCCTACGCGCCCATCAAGCCCCACCTGTCATGCAGCGCACCCTATGCGGAGATGAGCTTCGACGAGATCTGCCAGGAGGTCTTCGACCTCCATGAGCAGGTCATCGGCTTCTATCGCTATCTCGAAGGGCGTACCGAGATTCCCGAGACGCGCAAGCTGATCGGTGAGCTCCTGAAGCTCGAAGAGCATGAAGCGATGCGCCTGGTCCACCAGACCAACCGCTCCAAGGACCTCTATATGGCTCAGCAACCTTCCACTACGGCGACGGATCGGCTGTGGCCGGCTACGGTGGCCAACCAAATGATGCTCAACCTGTTGAGCTACCAGACCGATCTCTGGCAGCGCAGCGTGCTCCATCTGGACACCCTGCGTGAGCGCGCAAACAACATGCTCGAGCACGAGCGGGCCGGCAAGCCGCCGCTGCTCGACTTCGACTACGAGACAGTCCTCGACGGCCGCCGGCTGGAACGCCCCGCTAACTATGCGCTGCTGCGGATCACCCGGGGGGGCGATGACTGCCTGGAGGACTGCCTCGACGCGACCAAGCCCCCAGTAGTCATCGTTGATCCGCGCGCCGGCCACGGCCCCGGCATCGGCGGCTTCAAGCGCGACTCCGAAGTCGGGATGGCGCTCCACGAAGGCCACCCGGTCTACTTCGTCGCCTTCTTTCCGGAGCCCGTGGCCGGGCAGACGCTGGGTGATGTATTGGATGTCTTGCGGCGTTTCGTCGAAACGGTAGCCGAACGCCACCCTGGCAAGCCGCCGGTGCTCTACGGCAACTGTCAGGCGGGCTGGGCCATCGCTCTGCTCGCCGCCGACTGCGAGGGCCTGGTGGGACCCGCACCCCAAGCGCGGCCAGGAAGCGATGGACGCCATCGGCGTATTGCCCTTCGTGCGTGGCGTGCTGGTGCATGATCACTGGAAGCCCTACTACCGCTATCCGGATTGCCGGCACGCGCTCTGTAATGCGCACCACCTTCGGGAGCTGACAGCGGCCTGGGAGAACGATGGCCAGGCATGGGCCAAGGCCTTGCATGACCTGTTGTTGGAGATGCATCGCGCCGTGGAGGTGGCCGACGGCTGCCTCTCGGCCGATGAGACCCGAGCCTGGCGGCAGCGCTATCGAGATTGCCTGGCGAAAGGGGACGCCGAGTGCCCCCCGCCGGTGAAACCGCCACCTGGAACGCGAGGCCGGGCCAAGCGCACCAAGTCGCGCAACCTCCTGGAACGCCTCCAGGCGTACGGGGACGACGTGTTGCGCTTCCTCGACGACCCTGCCGCTCCCTTCACCAACAACCAGGGGGAACGCGATCTGCGAATGACCAAGGTCCAGCAGAAAATCTCGGGCTGTTTCCGCTCCTGGGAGGGGGCGGAGATCTTCTGCCGGATGCGCAGCTTCCTCTCGACCGCCGTCAAGCAAGGGGTGGCGGCGCATACCGCACTGGAGCAACTGTTTGCGGGTGATGTGCCATCCTTCATGCAGCCTACAGCCACGGATCAGGCGGCGTGAGCTAAACAGTTACCAACAAGGTATACATCATGTATGACCACCATGGGTCACCGATACTGAATCCCCTCTGGGTGATCGCGATCATCCTTATCGTCGCCGCCCTCTACTGGCTACGGGTTCTCGCTGCGCCCATGGCATTCTCGCTGTTTCTGATGGCGCTGGTGTGGCCTGTGTACCAACACAGAGCATTCAAGGGAAGGCGAGCACTGCGCGGATTGGCGCTCATCGTTTCGGTTATGCTCGTGTTGGTTGCCACGGCTGCGTTTCTCCTGCTGATCGGCTACGGCGCCCGTACCGTTGCGGTCGGCCTGTCCCTGTATGGCGAACGTGCACAGGAGACCTATCGCGCCATCGGGCTATGGCTCGAAGGAAGGGGGGTTGGCCTTTGGCCCACCGCCGGTGATCCGTTCAGCCCCAACGGACTCTTTCACCTGGTTCATGAGGCCGTGCTGCGCATCAATGCGATCATGGGCTTCGTGGCATTGACCTTGATCTTTCTGATTCTGGGCCTGCTGGAAGCCAGTGCCTTTCAGCATCGCCTTCCTCATGCACTTGGCGCGGATGCAGCCGACCGGCTGTTGAGGGCATTCCATATTCTCGGGTGGAAATTTCGCCGCTACATGCTCGTCAGGACCGCTGTCAGTGTACTGACCGGTTTGTTGACCTGGATATTTGCGCTAATGGCGGGGCTCGACTTTGCCATTGCCTGGGGCATACTCGCCTTCGCGCTGAACTACATCCCCTTTGTCGGCTCCATTCTCGCGGTCTTTCCTCCGGTCCTTTTCGCCATTGTCCAGTTCGAGTCATGGCAGACCCCGGCACTGGTTCTCCTCGGCATGACACTCATCCAGTTCTCTATCGGCAACCTGCTTGACCCCAGGCTCGAAGGACGCGCCCTTGCCGTCTCCCCCTTCGCCGTCGTTTTTTCCATTTTCTTCTGGGGCATGCTATGGGGCATCCCCGGCGCCTTCATGGGTGTTCCCTTGACGATCGCCTTCGCCACGGTATGCAACCATTTTCATGATGCCTGCTGGATAACTCGGTTGTTGACCCCTCATAATTCACCAGCTAAGGCCAAGAGATCAGGATGACAAAAGGGCGAATGCCGCTGAAGTGGAAGAGTGGCGAAAGCGTATGGGTAATCAGGGCCGCAGCTGAGAGAATTAGCTTGGCTATCCAGCCATATGTTGCGGATATGCGACGTTGCTAGGTGGACCAATGACAGTACCACCTCGATGGCTACGGCTTATCGCCCTTGTGGCTGTTGTGCTAGCAAGCGCCACCTGCTTTGTAACACTCAAGGCGGCCCTTGAGCAGGCACCGCCGTTGCGCCTGGTAGCGCTGCGCTTGTTAATTGGTGGCGCCATGCTGCTCGCGCTGTTTCCTGTGATGGGCATTCGGCTCGTACCCAGTCGCGATCTATGGCCATGGATCATCGTACTGGGCATTGCCGTCACAGCCTTTGCCTACGGCACCATGGCTATCAGCCTTGGATACACGGGAGCCGGGATTGCGTCGGTACTGGGTAACAGCCAACCCTTGCTGGCGGTTGCACTGGGTGTCTGGCTGCTTGGCGAGCGACTGACCCGGATGCGCTTGCTTGCCTTGTTGCTAGGCCTTGTGGGCGTCGTTCTGGTGGCGTTTCCGGCGACATCTGAGATGGCCGTGGGTGGTCAAATCGGCCCATTACTCGCACTGGCGTCAAGTGTAGGGCTCGTCACAGCCAGTTTGATCGTCAAGCACGTCGGCCCAGGCGTGTCTCGGCTTATGCTGGCCGCTTGGCCACTGGTGCTCAGCAGTGTTCCATTGTTCCTTCTCTCGCTGGCACTGGAGCCCGATCCCAAGATCACATGGTCGTTACAGTTCATTAGCCTATTGCTGTTCCTCGGGATTTGCATATTCCAGCGAACGTGACCGGTCATTCCGGGGATCGTGACCGATTTGCTCACCCCTCTCTCGCTGGTTCTGGTTTTGTAAGCTGACCGGTCACGATGGGGTCAACAACTTCTGCCGCTTGCGGGGCGGCGCTCTTGCGCATCGATTCTCCTCTGAGCGTCAGGCGGTGGGCGCTGTGCAACAGCCGGTCCAGGATGGCATCGGCCACCGTCGCGGCGCCGATGTAGTCGTGCCAGTGCTCGATGGGCAGTTGACTGGCGATCAGCGTCGAGCCCCGACCATGCCGGTCCTCGATCACCTCCATCAAGTCCTGGCGCTGCGGCGCGGTCATCTTCTGCATCCCCCAGTCGTCGAGGATCAGCAGATCGGTCTTCTGCAGCTGGCCCATCAGCCGGGCGTAGGAGCCGTCCCCCTGGGCGATGCGCAGCTGCTCGAACAGGCGCGGCACCCGCAGGTAGCGCACCGAGTACCCTTGCCGGCAGGCCTGGTTGCCCAGCGCGCAGGCCAGCCAGGTCTTGCCGCACCCGGTGGGGCCGGTGATGCACAGGTTGAGTGACTGGCCAATCCACTCGCCGCTCGTCAGCGGTGCCATGCGGCCCCGCTCCAGGCCGCGGGGGTGGCGGTAGTCGATGTCCTCGACGCAGGCCATCACCCGCAGCTTGGCGGCCTTCAGCAGCCGGTCGAGGCGACGGTTATCGCGATGCAGGACCTCTCGGTCGAGCAGCATGCCCAGGCGATCCTCGAAGGGCAGGTCGTAGGTGTCCGGCTGGGTGAGCTGGTGAGCCAGGGCGTCGTGCATGCCGGTCAGCTTGAGGCGGCGCAGGGTGTCGAGCAGGGGCTGGGTCATCATCGGTCGTCTCCTCGGGTCAGTGGTAGTACTCGGCACCGCGCACGTTGGTGTGGGGCGGCAGGTCGTCAAGCGCCTCGGGGAGCGTCAGCATCGGCTGCTGATCCAGCCCCTGCTTGAGGATCGAGGCGATGCTGGCGTAGCGGGTGGCGGGGATCGCCAGGGCATGCGCACAGGCCTGCTCCAGGCGGTCCTTGCCGTAGCGCCGGCTGAGCTGAAGCAGGCCCAGGCAGGCACGATAGCCATGCTCGGGAGGGGGGCGGTCCTGCAGCTGCCGCTGGGTCATCTCCAGGGTGGCGACGCCAATGTCCTTCGCCCAGTCCAGGAAGCGGCTTGGCGACCAGTCGCGGTGCGCTTGGTGGCGCTTGGGCATGTGCTCGGCCAGGGTCGAGAAGCGACCCGGCGCGTGGCGCGGGTGCGCCGCCACGCGGTGGCCCTTGTGGAACACCTCCACCATGGCGTGGGTCAGCCGCACTTCCAGCACCTGGCCCACCAGGCTGTGTGGGACGCTGTAGAAGCGTTTGTCGAGGTCGAGATGGTAGTCGATGCCGGGCCTGGCCTTGCGCCACTCGGCGTACTCGTAGGGCGTCTCCGGCAACAGGCGCATCACCGGCCGGTCGATCGCCTGGAACAGGTCCCGCCGGCTCTCCTCGCGGCCCTGGAAGGGTCGGCGGTTGAGATCCTCCAGCAGCTCGCGGATGGCCTGATTCAGCGAGGCCAGCGTGAAGAAGGTGTGGTGGCGCAGGCGGGCCAGGATCCAGCGCTCCACCAGCAGTACCGCGGCTTCCGCCTTGGCCTTGTCCTTGGGCTTGTAAGGCCGCGCCGGCAGTACGGCGACCTGGTAGTGCCGGGCCATCTCGGCATAGGTCGTGTTGAGCTGGCTCTCGTAGCGACACGCCCGCGTCACGGCGCTCTTCAGGTTGTCGGGGACGAGTAGTTCGGGGACACCGCCCAGGAACTGGAAGGCACGCTGGTGAGAGGCGATCCAGTCGGGCAGCGCCTGGCTCCAGGTCGCCTCGGCGTAGGTGTAGCTGGAGGCGCCCAGCACAGCAACGAACACCTGGGCCCGTCGCTCCTCGCCGGTGGCCTGGTTGATGATCGGCACGGTCGGGCCGCAGTAGTCGATGAACAGCTTCTCGCCGGCACGGTGGACCTGTCGCATGCTGCGCCGCTGGCGATTCCGCCAGGCGCGGTAATGGTCGCAGAACCGACTGTAGCGGTAGGCCTTGTCGCCATGGACCTCGACGTACTCCGCCCACAGCAGCTGCAGGGTGACGCCCTTGCGCTTGAGCGCCTGGTGGACCTGGAAGTAGTCCGGCGCCGAGAAGCGCACCGGCGGCGACTTGGCGGGAAACAACCGCGCCTCCAGCGCCGCTTCGTCGGTGCCGTCGGGCAGCGGCCAGCGGATGCCGGCCACCTGGGCCAGGCTGACGTACTTGCTGACCACGCCCTTGGAGAGGCCGCAGGCCCGAGCAATCTTCTCGTGGCTGAGGCCGGCGTCGTACTTGAGGCGCAACACCTCGGTGATGGTTCGCATGGGAATCCTCGGTGCTGGCATCGTCCCCTCCGGGGCCAAAGGCAAAAGGAGGGGTATGCCGTAAAAGTCCGAATCATTCCAGCGAGTTAGATGAGATTCCGGGAACGTGACCGATGATTCCGGCATCGTGACCACGGATTCCGGGGAAGAGGCCGAAATCGGTCACGATGAAACGGAATGGCCGGTCACGTTGGCCCGGAATGGTCGGTCACGATAGATCGGAACGGGCGGTCACGATGGCTCGGAATACGCAGGATTCCCGGCACGGCCCTCCTGACACTCACCTGGTACTGGTTGCTTCGTCATGGTGATCTCGGGCGTCTGTCACTGTTTTTCTATGCGGTACCAGCCGTGGGCTTTGGATTTTCCTGGGTCCTCTATGCGGAGCCCATTACGCGGCAGGAGTTGGGTGGGATCATGCTCATTTTGTTGAGCATCGCCGCAATCTTTTCCGAAGAGTGGCAGGCAGGACAAGACTGATGAAATACCTGGGCGAGAGATGTCAGAGCCTGAGCATAACGCATAGGGCAACCCGTGCCGTGCTCCCCGCCGAGGCAGGGAACAGGGTTGAATTTACCGACGGATACAGAGCTGAGTCACTCACTCCATCACATGTTGGTGGCGGAACTCGACTTCGGTAATCGATTCTCCAGCGCGGTTGATGCGTAGCTGAATACTGTATCCGCCTTCTGCCGGGAATCTGAAGAAGTTGCCATAGATGATCGTATCGGCGATGTCCATCGGCTCGAGTGGTCTGAAGGAGCCCGCATGCCGTTCATGAACCAGGCGTGCGGTAACATCGGCATCCTCGATCCGCTGGCCACTTTCTTGGTCAGTCAGCGTCACGATCAGGTGCTGCTCGCGGGTAGTCCATTAACTGCTTGGTCGTTTCGCCCCTCCTCTCGACATTCTTATCGTTTTCCCTTACCACCTGGCGGCGTCTGATGACAGCTCCACGGTTCCTGTCTGGCGTTGTCCTTCACGTTCTGATCAACAAACCGATAGTGTTCCTCCTTGAATCGATTCCACCAACCCTGGCTGATTTTCACAGTGTGCCTCTCCAGAATTTCCTCGACGCAGTCGAGACACAGTCTCGAGGCGTCGTAATCCAGGTCCAGCCTCCGTTTTTTGGGGTCGAAGGCAACACTATCCAGCCCGTATAGCTCGTCGATGTCGGCGACAGCAGCGCGAATGTCCTCCTCCTCGCTGGGCTCAAGTTTCAGGTGCCGAGTCACCAGGTTGATCTCGGATACGCCTAGACGATGATCTTTAGTTTTCATGGGATATTCTCCTATTCTACCAAGTTTTTCGTACACAGAATCGATCAGCCATCGGTGTCAGACGGCATGCTTCATTCCCCCTTGGAATGAGCAGGGGATTTGGGATTGACTCGGGGTATAAACCCCGGAATTTTCTTCATATAGGTTCTGTATTCCTCGCCAAACTCTTTCATAGCCATCTCTTCTTCGCGGCGAGCGAGGCGTACATAGACCACAACCAGGATTGGGAACATGATGAGGGTCAACAGCGTGGGCCATTGCAGCAGGAACCCGAGCATGATCAGGATAAAGGCGGCATATTGCGGGTGTCGGCAGCGCGCATACCAGCCGGTCATAGCGAGTTCGCCATGCTGCTGGGCTTGGTGAAGTACACGCCAGGAAGACGCCAGAATGAGGAACCCCACCACGATGATGATACTGCTGGCGATATGCAAAACGTTGAAATGAGGGTCTCCCTCAACCCCCAGGAGAGTCTGGAGAAGGTGACCGCTCTCGTGAGAGAAGGGATCAAGATCGGGGAAGCGCGAGGCCAACCAGCCGGCCAAAAAGTAGATGGTCAGGGGGGACCCGTACATCTCCACGAACAGCGCCACCACGAATGCCGAGAAGGCACCCAGGCTCCGCCAGTCCGTCTTACTGCGTGGCTTGATGAAGCTGAACGCGAAAAAGATGAATACGGCCGAGTTCAGGACGACCAGTATCCACAGCCCATAGGCGCTGTGATCCGCGTTCATCACTGATCCTCCTCGTTCTTGCTCTTGCCGTGGTGGCCACCGTGACCGCCGTGCATGAACACATGCATCAGCGGACAGGCCAGCAAGATGAGAAAGGGAAGAAACTGTATAAAGTGAACCCTATGCTCAGCCCACAGCAGATACACCACGAAGGCGAGAAAAAGTCCCAGTGGCAGCCAGAAACGTATTGGCTGCTGGCCGCCGGAGTCGGCAGAGTGCTTGTCGAGTTTCATCGTTCACCTCGGATGGCTCGTAAGTCGGCCCGATTGGAGCCAGACTCATGGAACACGCAAAATTCGGAAGACGTCGCTGAAAGCGATTGATCTTAGATACGCAGCCGTGCCGTAGCGAGATAAACGGGGGGAGATGAGTACGTAGCGAGGCCACACAGGTGCGATGCTTCGCCCCGTGTAGCAAGGAGGAAAGGAGAGGAAAAAAGCTCGAGGGGTAACCCCGCGGCAGCCGCCGGGTTGCGCAGGTCTTCTGCCGGCACCTTGCCGAGGCTGGCCGTGATTCCGGGAGAGGGATCGTCGCAGTTCTCCGGATGCTGAGACGGCGACTCATCTACCACAGCAAGAATCACCTGGCTCTCCGGCTCGCCCACTTCCAGTTGGGGCGAGCAGGCGTAGGCCGCTCCCACCGACCAGGCCAGTAGCCAGAGAACGAACATGCCCGGCCACCGGGCGAACAGCGATCTGCGTAATCCGTACAGGCTCATGATGCCTCTTGGAAGTTGCCTTCCGTCCGTGCGCCAATCCAGCTGATAAGCTCAGTATGGGCGCGGCTACTGTCGATCGCGCTGATACAGATCAAGTTCCTTTTTGGCTCCTGGTCTGTGCCTGCTGTTTCGGCTCATCCACCGACTGACGCCGCGACCAGCCGATCAGCGCCGCGCCTGCCACCATCATCGGCAGGGTCAGCGTCATGCCCATGGTCACCCAGCCGAAGGCGATGAAACCGATATGCGGATCGGGCAGGCGCACGAACTCAACGGCGAAGCGGAAGACACCATAGAGCAGCAGGAAGAGCCCGGAGATCAGCCCGGTGCGGCGCGGCTCGCGGGAGAGCCACCAGAGCACCGCGAACATCACCACCCCCTCCAGGGCGAACTCGTAGAGCGCCGTGGGGTGGCGCGGCTCAGGCCCCATATGCGGGAAGGGCATCGCCCAGGGCAGCTCACTGACCCGGCCCGGCAGCTCGTGATTGATGAAGTTGCCGATCCGCCCCGCCCCCAGGCCGATCGGCACCAGCGGTGCGATGAAGTCGGTCAGCGACAGGAAGCCGAGCCGCTTCTTGCGCGCGAACAGCCAGGCCGCCACCAGCACCCCGACCAGGCCGCCGTGGAAGCTCATGCCCCCCTCCCAGAGTCGCAGCAGCCAGAGCGGGTCGGCAAGCCACTGCCCGCTGCCGTAGAAGAGCGCATAGCCCAGCCGTCCGCCGAGCACCACGCCGACGGCGGCGTAGAAGATCAGGTCGCCGATATCATCGTGGGTCAGGCCCAGGCGGTGGGCCCGGCGGCGCCCCAGCCACCAGGCGGCAACGAAGCCCACCACGTACATCAGGCCGTACCAGTGAATCGCGAACGGGCCGAGGCTGATGGCCACCGGGTCAATCTGTGGATATTGCAGCATGGGGTACCTCCCGGTTCACTCGAGACGCGACCAGTCGCGCCCACCGTTCTCGCTGATCAGCAGTTGATTCAGGGTCATCGGCCGCCACCAGTCGCTGGGGATTGTCGGGATCCACCGCCAGGTGCATCAGATAGCGCTCTCCCCAGCCACGCTTCACCACCTCCCAGTCACGGCTGGCTTCCTCGACTGCATGCTTCCTCAGTATATCCTCCACACAGTCAAGGCATATTCGCGTTGCATCATAAGCAAGGTCGAGCCGACTTTTCCTTGAGTCATACGATACACTCTCCAGCCCATAAAGCTGATCGATGTCGGCGATTGCCGCCTGAATCGCCGCCTCATCACAGGGCACCAGCTTCAGATGCCGGGTTACCAGATTGATCTCGGACACACCCAAGCGGCGATCTTTATCGCTCATATCAATTACCTTATTCTTCAAGAGTATCGTGCTAGCGCATCAGTCCTTTAAGTATTGCTCGGACTGGAGCCACTCACATTGATATGGATCAAGTTTGATCTCACCTTAAAAAAACAGCCAGACATGGCGTTATTACTTTATGCACCTCTTCGCTTTCTTTGAAAGAAAACTTTCAACGTAGCTGCCGATTGCAAGATCAAGACGCTTCCGATAAGAGCAAGGAACCAGAATCGAAACCAGTTTGGATCCGGAACCCCACGCTGAAAAACCAGATTCCTGAGGCTCAGCTCATAGTGCAAGAAGAGGAAGTAGCTTGCATGAAGGGCTACAAGATAGAAAATTACGTAAGCGTAATTCTGAAGGTGCTTCCATGTTGAGCTGCCCAGGAAGCGCATGGCCTTGTCGGACGATATGGCGAACAGCACGAGCCCAAGGAAGAGAGCGATCAGACCGATCATGTTGGCAAGCCCGAAGCCCGGGTCAACGAGAACTGGGTCCGAAAGCCCCACTACCGGCAAGTCCTGATAGCCTAAAAAACCGCGGATCGACCAGCGTGCCCAGCCATCCCACACCAGGAAACCGTGTACCAAGGCAAAAATGGCAAACCAGATTCCAAAAGCTCGCCGCCAATTGACGAGATAACCTAGTCTCCGGGGCCACAGCCTTGCCAGCGGACCTATCGCCATGACGACAACCAATAGAATGAAGGCGGCATCACCGAAGGCCCGCCAAGTGCGCATTTCCGCGTCCCACTCCATACGGCTCAACCAGAATAGCCCGGCTGCCGCGGCACCGGTCAGGGCGACAGCGAAGTGCTTGCCAAAGTGCCAGCTCTTTGTCTGCTCCTTGGTTTTTGTTGGTGATGCCCCTTCATCCATGATCCCACTAGCCTGTGCTCTATGCTCCATCTCCAACCCTCTCTCCTCTTTATCCTGACGTCTCGACTTCGCCGGGCTAAGCGCGCTGATAAATGGCGTCAGTCGAGGCGTACCCAGTCGCGACCGCCGTTGTCGCTCTGCAGCAGCCGCCCTTCGTCATCGGCCGCCACCAGTCGCTGGGGATTGTCGGGATCCACCGCCAGGTGCATCAGATAGCGCTCTCCCCAGCCACGCTTCACCACCTCCCAGTCACGGCTGGCTTCCTCGGCTCGCAGCAGGCCGACGTCCAGCATGAAGGCGTAGAGCGTCCCCTGGCTGGCCACGACCAGGCTGACGGGGCGGCGCTCGGCATGGATCTGGCGCCAGCGCTCACCGCCGTCCGGGCTCATCAGGAGCCCGGTCTGAGTGGCAGCATAGAGCTGCTCGGAATCACGACTCGAGGCAGCCAGGGCAATCAGCCCGGCCGGCGCCTTTGCGAGAATCCGCCAGCTGGTACCGCCATCCTGGCTGACCTGGAGCTGGCCGGCATAGGCCCCGTAGAGCACGTTGGGGCTGGCCGCGCTGACGGTCAGCTGATGGAAGTCCACCGGGCCATCGACGCCCGCCGCAAGCCGTGACCAGCTGCGACCTCCATCACCGGAGATCACCACCCCGAGGTTGCCGCCAGCCGCCGGATGGCCGCTGGCGAAGAAGGTCTCGGCCTCCTCGGGATGAGGCGCGAAGCCCATGAAATCATGGGTCTCCTCCGAGACCCTCCGGGCCTTGCCATCTCGCTCCACGGCATAGAAGCCATGGTGGGTCGCCAGCCACAGTCGTTCGCTGTCGGCTCGATCGAAGGCCAGGCCGTGAATGTGGGTCTGCTGACGCAGCTGGTCGAGACTGATGCTGATCGGCTCTCGGGAGCAGCCCGCCAGCAGCGTAAAGAGCAGGGCCATCGCGAGTGGCCATCGATAATGGGTCATGACGTCACTTCCTTATCCCTCGTCAGGTATGGCCGGCGCCATGCGAAGCCGCCGCATGGCGCCGAAGCACGATACGGCAGGATCAGCTCACGCGGATCGTCGCCATCATCCCCAGCTCTTCGTGCTCGATGATGTGGCAGTGGAACAGCCAGTCGCCTGGCTCGCGGAACACCATGCGGAGTTTCAGGCGCTGGTAGGGCGCCAGGTTGACGGTGTCCTTCCAGGCCAGCCAGGGCGCCTCGCGCCACTCGCCGTCGCCATCGCGGCTGGCGACCACCTGGAAGTGGGTGCCATGCACATGGAAGGGGTGGTCCATATGGGAGTTGTTGAAGACCTCCCACTCCTCCACCTCGCCGGCCCTGCCCTCGAAGAGGATCTCGTCCATGGCGAAGGCGCGGCCATTGATCAGGAAGTCCACCTCCGGCCGGCCGGCCATCTCGGACATGTCGTGGCCATTCCCATGACCGTTTCCATGGCCACCTCCATGACCATTCTGGGCAGCGCCATGGCCACCACCGTGAGCGTCATGGTCATCCGACGCGCCCGACATGCCGCCATGCTCATCGTGGCCAGCGTCTGGCATGCCGCCTTCCTCGCCATGTCCCGCACCGTTATCGTCATGGCCCGGCATCACCTCAGTCAGCTCCACCCGACGCTGCACCGCCGGCTCGACCAGGGGCTCGACGCTACCCAGCCGATCAGGCAGGGTGACGGCGGGCTGTACGCCCGAGTTACGGGTGTGGATTGCCAGCAGCGGCGCAACCTGGTCCAGATGGGGCGGACGATCACCCATCCAGCCACGCTCGTAGGGGTGGCTGGCCAGCCAGAAGCGCCCTTCGACCTGTTCACTCACCCGGACCAGCAGGTCGGCGCGCTCGCCCGGGGTGATCAGCAGCTCCTCCAGCGGCTGAGGCCGCTCGATCAGCCCGCCGTCGGTGCCGATCAGGGTCAGTTCGTGCTCCTCCAGGCGCAGACGCAGATAGCGGCCGGCGCAGGCATTGATCAACCGCAGACGCAGGGTGGTGCCCGGCGCCACATCGAGGCGCGGTTCGCGCTGGCCGTTGACCAGCAGCAGTTCCCCCTCGCGGCCGTTCAGCCAGTCCTCGGCGGTGTGGGGAGCGACCTCGCCCGTTGCCGTCAGGCGCAGGTCGCTGACCACCAGCAGGTGCTCCTCCACCTCCATCGGCAGCACATCCTGGGGCGGGCGCACCAGCAGGGCGCCGGCCAGGCCATGGGCCACCTGTCGGGCGGTGCCCTGGTGGGGATGAGGATGGAACCAGTGCAAGCCAGCGCTGCCCTCCGGGAAGGTGTAGTGGTAGCGGCGTGACTCGCCTGGCGCCACGGCATCCCAGGGGGCGCCATCCTGGGCCTGGGGAACCGGCACGCCGTGCCAATGCACGGTGGTCTCCTGCTCCAGTTCGTTGATGAGGGTGATGTCCAGTTCATCTCCCTCGCGGACCTCGATCAGCGGTGCCACCTTGCCGTTGTAGAGCCACAGCCTGGCCTCGAGCTCATCGCCGAGCGGCACCGCATGGGGGGCCGGCGTCAGCGCACTATGAAAGCGGCCGGCCGTCTCGCTCAGGTTGGCGATACGTGGCAGCGGTTGCAGCGGCTGGCCGCCTTCGGGAAGCAGGGCAGGCGCCATGCCGTGGCGTTGCGTGCGGGTGGCGGCGAAGGCCATGTAGCCGGTCGATGACAGGACCAGGCCACCCAGGGCCGAGTAGCGCAGGAAATCGCGACGATTCATCAGGTTGTCCTCGTGACATGAACACTCTCACCGCGGGGGTGCCCGCGGCGCCATGGGGGGAGGGGGTTCAGCGACGAGGAGGCCGTTCGAAGGGCGCGGGAGGCCCGGACGGATTGCCCAGATCAGGTCCGGACAGGGGGATGGAGGAGACCGCCCCCTCAGCGGCCAGCCGGGCCATGGAGGCTCCGCACTGGGCACAGGGCAGGCAGCAGGGGGACGCTGCAGAGGAGTGTGACTCGCTCGGTTCGGCCGTTTCCGACGTGTCCCATGCCACCGGGTCTTCCAGTGACAGGCTCTCCAGGCAGGCCACATCACCATGATGCCCACCCGCGGCAACGGGCGCCGCAATGGCCAGCAACAGGGCCATCACCAGGCAGAGCAGCCAGTGGCAGGAGAGTCGACGCATGGGGTGAAACGGCCTTGTCAGCCAATGGAAGAACGAGTATTTCATGGCCTCGAGGATACCCGCAACCTGGGTCCTGCACGCAGGTTTACCATCAGATAACTCTTGATTTGCATCAATGGACAGTTTGCGCCGCTGGCCCTAGGGTTATAGCCACATGGCACAGATTAAGTGAGCTCCACGAGATGGGTCCACAGGCGACCGAACAGAGTACAACACCCGGCCGGAGCGGACTTTCCGTCTGGCTGGGTGCTGTGCTCATCCTGGCGCTGCTGCTGGCCACGCCTCTGGCCAAGGCCGACGTGGTGCAGCATGCCCACCCGGGCGACCAGGTTGCACCAGCCGGCCTCGAGCTCGCCTTTGGCGAGGCATCGCCCGACGCCTGGCTCACCTCACCTCCCGCGGGGCCCCACTGCCACCATGACCACGCCTGGCGCTCTGTATCAGGTGTTTTGCCCCGGAGCGAGGCGCCCGATGTCACCCCCGATCCGTGGCCTCCGATCGTCCCCGCCGCCGGGCCGTCTATACACCTCACCTCGGCACTTGGTCAGACCCTTCCTGGGCCCGCCTCTCCCCACGTCGTTCCCCTCTACCTGCTGACACAGCGCTTCCGCTCCTGAGTTCTGGGTGGCTTACCTGACACCCTCGAGGCACGGCATTGACCTCTGTGCCGCACATAGCCGGAATACTGTAAGCAGTGGCCCTCGACTGGGCCAATCGGCAGCAAGGAGAACGACCATGAACATTCGCAAGCAGACTCTCGCCCTCGGGCTCGCCCTGGCCATCGGTGCCAGCGGTACCGGCACTGCCCTCGCCCAGGGCATGCCGGACTCTCGACCCGGTCAGGGAAGCGGCATGATGGGAGGAATGATGGGCGGTGGCGGCCAGGGCGGCATGGGCCCCGGCATGATGGGGGGCATGATGGGCGGCGGCGGCCAGGGCGGCATGGGCCCCGGCATGATGGGAGGCATGATGGGCGGCGGCATGATGCCCTGCCCGATGATGGGCGAGGGCATGGGCATGATGTCGATGCTCGACTCCGATCAGCGCAGCCAGATGCGCGAACTGATGCAGGAGCACCGCCCGGCCCAGTTCGAGCGCAAGGGGCGCCTGATGAACCTGCGCGACGACCTGATGGCCGAGATGCACGGCGAACGTCCGGACCCTGAGCAGGTGCAAGAACTCCACGGCCGCATGGCCGAGTTGCACGGCGAGATGATGGCCGAGATGGTGCGCATGCGTAACGCCATGCACGACCTCATGACCGATGAGCAGCGCGAGCAGCTCCGCCAGGCGGCGCCCGCCGACGTGGATCCCGAGGACCACGATGCCCATCACTGATCGGCGGAGTCACTGAATACGCAACATCAAGGACGGCCAACCCTGGCCGTCCACTCGGCGACAGCTGCAGGAGGCACGTGATGAGTGACACCAGGTCCAGAACGATCACCCTGACGGTACCCGGCATGGGCAGCGACCACTGCGCCGGCATCGTGCGCAAGACCCTCGAGCGCCTCGATGGCGTGAGCGAGATCCAGACCAATATCGCCAATCATCATGTCAGCGTGACGGTCGAGGAAGGCGGACCCGACGGCAACACCCTGAAGGGAGCCGTCGAGGGTGCCGGCTATGACGTGGCCGCCGTCAGCGGTGGTGGCCAGCAGCAGATTCGCCTGACGGTGCCCGGCATGGGCTCGGACCACTGCGCCGGCATCGTGCGCAAGACGCTCGAACGCCTCGATGGCGTGGGCGAGATCCAGACCAATATCGCCAGCCACCGCGTCAGTGTGACCATCGAGGCCGGTGGCCCCGATGGTGAGGCGCTGAAGCGCGCCGTCGAGGGGGCCGGCTATGACGTGGCGGCAGTGCAGACGGAGGAGCAGGAAACAAACGAGGGTGATGCCGAGATCGAAGAGGCCTACCTCGCCCAGGCCCGCAAGCGCCTGATCATCGCCGCCGTGCCCACCACCCTGATCATGCTGCTGATGATGCCGCACATGTTCTGGCAGCCGATCCCGGGCTACCTGGCCATCGTCGCCCTGCTGGCCTTCCCGGTGATCTTTCTCTACGGCGGCGCCGCCACGCACCGCTCGAGCTGGCGCTCGCTGAAGAACGGCACCTTCAACATGGACGTGCTGATCTCCATGGGCAGCCTGCCGCCCTACCTGATCGGCCTGGTGGGTTTCATCACTCCGATGACGTCGTTCATCGAGATGGCTGCCACCATCATGACCTTCCACCTGCTGGGGCGTTACCTGGAGGCCCTGGCCAAGGGGCGCGCCTCCCAGGCCATTCGCCGCCTGCTGACCCTGGGCGCCAAGACGGCCCGGGTGGAGCGCAACGGTGAGGAGGTCGAGGTGCCGGTCAAGGAGCTGGCGCCCGGCGACATCATGATCGTGCGCCCCGGCGACAAGGTCCCCACCGACGGCGAGGTGGTCGAGGGCGAGAGCCACCTCGACGAATCCATCGCCACCGGCGAATCGATCCCGGTCTACAAGAGCCCCGGCGACAGCGTGATCGGCGCCACCATCAACAAGGAGGGGCGCCTGCGGGTCAAGGCGACCCGGGTCGGCGGCGACACCTTCCTCGCCCAGGTGGTGCGCCTGATCGACCAGGCCCAGGGCTCCCGGGTGCCGATCCAGGAGTTCGCCGACCGCATGACCGGCCGCTTCGTGCCGGCGGTGATCCTGATCGCCCTGGCCAGCCTGGTGGTGTGGCTGCTCATTCCGGACGCCCTGCGCCCGATCCTCGACTGGGGCGCGACCTTCCTGCCCTGGGTCAACCCCGAGGCCGCCACCCCGGTGCTGGCGATCCTGGCCGCCGTGGCGGTGCTGGTCATCGCCTGCCCCTGCGCGCTGGGCCTGGCAACGCCCACGGCGCTGATGGTGGGCTCCGGCATCGGTGCCGAGCGCGGCATCCTGATCCGCTCCGGCGAGGCGATCCAGACCTTCAAGGACGTCAAGGTGATGGTGCTGGACAAGACCGGCACCATCACCCGCGGCGAACCGACGCTGACCGAGGTGGTGGCCGCCGAGGGCGTCGAGGAGTCGCGCCTGCTGACCCTGGCGGCGAGCGTGGAGAACGCTTCGGAGCACCCCATCGCCCGGGCCATTGTCGACGGTGCCAAGGAACGCGATGTGACGCCCGGCGAGGTCAGCGAGTTCCGCTCCACCGGTGCCCGCGGCGTCTCGGGCCGGGTGGGCGACGCGAGCGTGCTGATCGGCAATCGCCGGCTGCTCGAGGAGGAAGGCGTGGCCGGCCTCGAGGCCCTGGATGACGCCATGGGCAAGCTCGAAGCGAAGGGGCGCACCGTGGTGATCGTGGCCGCCGACGGCCAGGCCCTGGGCCTGGTGGCCGTGGCCGATACCCTCAAGGAGGAGTCGGTCGAGGCCATCCGCGGCATGCATGCGCTGGGCCTGCACGTGGTGATGATCACCGGCGACAACGAGCGTGCCGCCCGGGCCGTGGCCGAGGAGGTCGGCATCGATGAGGTCCAGGCCGGGGTGCTGCCGGAGGGCAAGGTCGACGCCATTCGCGCCCTGCAGGCGAAGCACGGCAACCACGTGGCCATGGTGGGGGACGGCATCAACGACGCCGCGGCGCTGAAGCAGGCCAACGTGGGCATCGCCATCGGCGCCGGGGCGGACGTGGCCATCGAGGCCGCCGACGTGACCCTGGTGCGCGGCGAGCTGACCGGGGTGGTGGAGGCCATGCACCTCTCGCGCGCCACCTTCGGCAAGATCGTTCAGAACCTGATCTGGGCCAGTGCCTACAACGTGGCCGCCATTCCCATCGCCGCCGTGGGCCTGCTGCACCCGATGATCGGCGTGATCGCCATGACCGCCAGCTCGCTCTCGGTGATCGGCAACTCGCTGCTGCTCAAGCGGGGCTTCACCCGCGCCAACCCGCAAGGAGATACCCGATGAACCGCCTGCACCACGCAATGATGACCGCCTGCCTGGTGCTGATGGGGGTGGCCATGCTGATCGTGCTGTGGCGCGGCAACCCCTTCGGCACCGGCACCTGGCTGCTGCTGCTGCCGATGGGGCTCTGTCTCGGCCTGCACCTGTTCATGCACCGCCACAGCCACCGAAACGATGAATGACCCGCGTCCTCGTTCCCGCTTCGCGATTCGCCCGGGAAGTTGCCTTGGATCAATGCAGCTCGAGCCACCAAGAGGTAAGCTGAAGGCCTGACTCAAGGGAGTTCCTCATGCACCGGCTCATTCGGACATCAGCAACACAGCGCACAGGAGGCCGCCTGCTGGCCCTCCTGCTCGCGCTGCTGTTGGCGGTGACCGCGCTGTCGAGCCATGGCGCCATGGAGAGCCACCAGGCCGATTGCGGCCTCGTCGCGCAGGTACAGCTGCTCGACGCTGATACCCCGGACGAGCACCGCTGCGCCAGCTGCGCCGCGCTGCCGCCCTCCATCGACCTGGCCACGGCTGCCCCTCACTTCCCGGCCCTCGCCCCGGCGCTGGCCGTGATCGCCCACCGCCCCCTGCCCCCGCGGCGCCCTCCCAGAGCCTGATCGAACGAAGACGGCCCGGCCGTCGGACCGCGACACCGTTCGCTGCGACACCGCTCGCATTATGGTTACGTTCCTCAGGAGTACATCATGTCTATCCGTTTTTCATCGGCCGCAACGGCGCGCCAGGCATTCCTGCCTTCCTCATTGACGCTCACCGGCAACCACCGGCTCCTCGGCTGGCTCATGGCCGCCGGGCTGGCCCTCTCCAGCCCCCCGGCTCTCGCCGGCGAGAGTCCCGCCGGCAGCGTGGTCACCGCCGACGAGCGCGGCGCCTCGTTGACCCACATCGACCTGGGCAACGGCACCGCCTCTCGCCATGCCATCGGCATAGCCCCCCACAACGTTCAGATCAGCGATTCCGGCCGCTACCTGATGGCCGTGGGGGAGCCGGCAGCCGACGACCACGGCCATGGCCATGACGGCGGCCATGCCCACGGTGATGCCCCCGGCAAGCTCAAGCTCTACCCCTCCCATGACCCGAGCGGCGCTCCCCTGGCCAGCATCGACGTGGGCAGCCACCCGTCCCATGTGGTCAGTGACCTGGAAGGCCGCTTCGCCTTCGTCACCAATGCGGGGGACAACAGCGTCTCGGTCGTGGACCTGGAGGCAAAGGAGAGCGTGGCGACCATCGCCACCGGTGAGTATCCCCACGGACTGCGTCTGAGTCCCGATGGCCAGGAGCTCTATGTGGCCAACGTCCTGGATGGCAGCGTATCAATCATCGATGTCGAAGCGCGGGAAGAGGTCGCTCGCCTGCCGGTCGGCCAGGCTCCCGTGCAAGTGGGCTTCACCCCGGATGGCACCCGGGTCTTCGTCTCATTACGGGACGAGAACCGCGTGGCCGTCATCGACACCAACCGCCGCGAGGTCGTCGAGCGCATCGAGGTGGGCCGGCTGCCGATCCAGGTACACGCCACCCCGGATGGACGCTACATGCTGGTGGCCAATGAGGGCACTGAGGACGAGCCCGATAACCGGGTCTCGGTCATCGCTCTCGACAGCCTGGCGGTGGTGGCCACCCATGAGGTCGGTGCCGGTGCCCACGGTGTTAGCGTCGATGATTCCGGGCGCTTCGCCTTCGTGACCAGCCTCTATGACGACAGCCTCTCGGTCATCGACCTGGAAGCCGGCGCCGTCATCAGCCGCCACGACACTGGCCAGGGTCCCAACGGCGTGACCTGGGTCAACCACTGAGAGGAACCAAGACCATGATCGCGCATTGTACCGCCCTGATGGGCAACCTGCCTTGGCTGGCCTGGGTCATGCCCATCGCCATGCTCACCCTGCTCGGCCTCGGCATCGCCGCCCTCGCCAAGTACCTGTTCACCTCCCGCCCCACGTCCCGCGACCTTCCGGAGGCCCGCCCATGAATCGCTTAGGCTCCACCCTCCTGCTCTCCGCCGCCCTGCTGCTGGGCGCCGGCACCGCCCACGCCGCCCTGCCCGACAAGGCGACCATGTTCAAGAACCCGGAATGCGGCTGCTGCGACGAGTACGCCCGCCAGCTCGAGGCCCGCGGGGTCGAGGTGAAGATCGTCGACGATATCGAGGTGGGCAAGATCAAGCAGCGCGTCGGCCTGCCCTTCGGCCTCGGCTCCTGCCACACCATCCAGATGGGCGGCTACGCCATCGAGGGGCATGTGCCCTTCGCGGCGGTGGAGAAACTCTTCGAGGAGCGCCCGGACACCCGTGGCATCGGCCTGGCCGGCATGCCCATCGGTACCCCCGGCATGCCCGGGCCCAAGCAGGGCGACTGGGATGTCTACCAGTTCCGCGACGGCGAGGCCTCGCCCTTCATGACCCTCTGAGCCAGCGGGCCATGCCGGCCCTCGACGCCGCCCCGGCCAGCGCCGGGGCGGCGTCGGGGCGGCGTCGGGGCGGCGTCGTCTCAAGGGCCAGGCCGCTGGCGGCTCACTCCCAGGGCTCGATGCCCAGGTAGAGTCGCCCCTTGAACCCCTTGCGGCTGGTCAGCGGCACGTAGTGCCCTCGCGCATCCTCCTTGACCGGCCGCCCGCGCCCCTCGCCCCAGTCCTCGTCGCCGAGGATATAGCGCAGCCGCCCGCCCCCGGCAGCGGCGGTGGCCAGGATCACCACCTTCTCGCGGAAGAGGTTCTCCTCCGGCACCCGGCGGCTGACGAACCAGCGCCCCCCCACCTTGAACTCGGTGCTGCGCACGGCGATGTCGGCCGTCAGCATCATGGTGCGCCCCTGGGTGACGGTGATCCTCGTGCTGTCCAGGTAGACGGAGAAGAGCACCGGGTGACGGGCATGGTCATGGCCGGCCCGCTCGGGATGGAACATCTCGTCATAGCGACGGAAGATCGCCGAGTCATGCTCCACCCGGCGCTCCGAGAGCGCCACCGGCGGAAAGAGCCGCGGCATCACCGTGCACTCGAAGTGGTAGCTGCCCTCGATGTCGTTCCCCTCGTC
The DNA here is from genome assembly GCF_030704205.1 of Halomonas alkalicola. NCBI lineage: Bacteria > Pseudomonadati > Pseudomonadota > Gammaproteobacteria > Oceanospirillales > Halomonadaceae > Halomonas > Halomonas alkalicola. The sequence goes on from NZ_CP131913.1 coordinate 1,118,992, forward strand.
GCGGGCCTGCTGCAGCGAGGGCGGCAGCGGCAGGTGGTCGACCACCAGCTGCCCCTGCATGCGGGCATCGCCGAACAGGAAGCGCGTCAGGTTGAGGTAGCCGGCCTCGGAGTTGACCATGCCGAAGGGGCCGCTGTGGGCCAGGTAGAGATGCACCCGAGGGGCGTCCTCGACCCAGGCGCAGTCGGTCTTCACCAGGCCGTCGCTGCGTGCGCCCACCACATGGCGAGTGGCGTTATAGTCGCGGTGGTTGGTGCCCACCAGGCAGAAGAAGCGCTCCGGCGGGAAGTGTCCCCCCAGGCGGTTGACCCGGCCCCCGCGCGGGGAGAGCTTGAGGTAGCCGGCGATGCTCTTGCGGTTGAAGTTGCTGATGTCCCAGAGGCCCAGGAAGCGCGGCACGTTGAACCCGGCCATCTCGATGCCATCGTGGGGGGTGCCGTAGGTGAAGACCTTGTCGACGCAGGCGCGCGCCTCGGCGCTGCCCGCCTCGGGGTTCTGCAGCAGGCAGCGGCAGACCAGCCCGCCCATGGAGTGGGCCACCAGGTAGACCTTGAAGGCTTCCCGCGCCTCCTCATCGTCGCCGCAGATCCGCTCGCGCAGCCAGAGGATCCGCTCGGAGAGCGCCCGGGCCGCCTCGGGGATCGAGGGGCGCTGCCCCTCACCGCCCTCCCCCTCGTAGTAGCGGTGGATCAGCAGGGTCCGGCGGGGCAGCCGGTCCTCGCGCTCCGCCCCCTCGGCGTAGACGTCCCGGTAGCCGTGATCCTTCATCAGGCGGATCACCGGCGACTCGAAGATCAGGGAGTCGAACGCCCCGCTGGGCCCCTGGCGTACCCGGGTCGCCCCCAGGTTGAAACCCATGTAGGGCGTGTTGATGGTCGCCTCGATCTCGCTGTCACGCATGGCGAAGCCGCGCACGTAGATGATGGGGTGGTAGTACTCCTGGGTCATGCTGACGCTCCTCTGCCGGCAGAAATCCGCGCCGGGTGGCCCCAGTCGCCGCGGGGGTCGCCGGGCAAGCGGCTGGCGGACCCCATGCGCATCCCTACTGCCTGGAGCCCTCGATGGCGTTCCTGATCAGCGTAGACCAGGAAAGCCACCCGGTTGGCGAGGTCTGACTCCCTGTCAGAAGAAGGTCAGGCCGACCTGGAACAGCCGCTCGACGTCGCGGATGCGGCGCTTGTCGATCACGAACAGGATCAGGTGGTCGCGGGACTCCACCACCACGTCGTCGTGGGCGATCAGCACCTCCTTGCCGCGCACGATGGCACCGATGGTGGTGCCGCGGGGCAGGTCGATCTCGCCGATGGCGCGGCCCACTACCTTCGACGACTGGGTGTCGCCGTGGGCGATGGCCTCGATGGCCTCGGCGGCGCCGCGACGCAGCGAGTGCACGTTGACGATGTCGCCGCGGCGCACGTGGGTCAGCAGGCTGCCGATGGTGGCCTGCTGCGGCGAGATGGCGATGTCGATCTCGCCGCCCTGCACCAGGTCGACGTAGGCGGCGTTGTTGATCAGCGTGAGGACCTTCTTGGCGCCCATGCGCTTGGCCAGCATCGACGACATGATGTTGACCTCGTCGTCGTTGGTCAGCGCGCAGAAGATGTCGCACTCCTCGATGTTCTCCTCTTCCAGCAGGCGCTTGTTGGTGGCGCTGCCGTGCAGCACCACGGTGCGGTTGAGGCGTTCGGAGAGCACCGTGCAGCGCTCCAGGCCGTGCTCGATGATCTTGACCTGGTGGCTGTGCTCGAGGTGTTCGGCGAGACGCTCGCCGATGTTGCCGCCGCCGGCGATCACCACCCGGCGGAAGTCGCGGTCGACCCGGCGCAGCTCGCTCATCACCGCGCGGATGTCGCGCCGGGCGGCGATGAAGAAGACCTCGTCGTCGGCCTCGATCACGGTGTCGCCACGCGGGATGATCGGCCGTTTGCGGCGGTAGATGGCCGCCACCCGGGTGTCGACGCTGGGCATGTGGCGACGCAGGAAGCCGAGGTCCTGACCCACCAGCGGGCCGCCGTAGTAGGCCTTGACCGCCACCAGTTGCACCAGGCCGCCGGCGAACTCCAGCACCTGCAGCGCCCCGGGGTGCTCGATCAACCGGCGGATGTGGTCGGTGACCACCTGCTCGGGGCTGATCAGCACGTCGATGGGTACCGCCTCGTGGGCGAACAGCCCCTTGCGGGTGAGGTAGGCGGTGGCACGCACCCGGGCGATCTTGGTGGGGGTGCGAAACAGGGTGTGGGCGACCTGGCAGGCGATCATGTTGACCTCGTCCTGGCTGGTCACCGCGATCAGCATGTCGGCGTCTTCGCAGCCGGCCTGGCGCAGCACCACGGGGTAGGAGCCGGGGCCCACCACGGTGCGGATGTCGAGCCGGGTGTGCAGCTCGCGCAGCCGTTCGCCGTCGGTGTCCACCACGGTGATGTCGTTCTCCTCGCGGGCCAGGTGTTCGGCCAGCGTGCCGCCGACCTGGCCAGCCCCCAGGATGATGATTTTCATAAAATTATTCCCTTTTACCGACCGAGTCGTGAGTGCCATCCGGCTCTACGAGCAGGCGATAGCCTATGCCGGCTTCAGTTTGCAGGAGGTAAGGTGCTTGAGTGTTATCCCCGAGTTTCTGCCTCAGACGGCTGACAACGATTCTGAGGTAATGGGTATCTTCAATATGGGTTGGCCCCCAGATTTCCCTTAGCAGTTGAGTCTGGGTCACCACGCGTCCGGCATGACGACAGAGGCGCTCAAGAAGTGCATATTCCTTCGGTGTTAAACGGACCTCTTCCTCGCCTAGATGTACCAGACGCTTCCCCAAGTCGATATGCAGTCGGTCGTGGCTAAAATGAATGGCCAATGATTCGCCGCTTTGACTCGCTTTGAAACGCAGCATTCTTCTGACCCTGGCCAATAGCTCCTGAATGCCGAAAGGTTTGGTGACATAATCGTTCGCTCCATTATCCAGAGCTCGCACCTTCTCCTCTTCACGCTCACGTACGGAAACGACAATTACCGGCACGTCGCTTTGAGTACGCAACGCCTCCAGAATCTCCTGGCCGTCCAGATCCGGCAGCCCTAGATCCAGCAAAATCAAATCTGGCGCACACTCAATGGCCTTGAACAAGCCCTCGCTTCCCGTCTCGGCTTCAATTACCTCGAAGCCTTGCGACGTAAGGCTAATACGCAAGAAGCGACGGATCTGCCGCTCATCATCCACCACCAGGATGCGTCCCTTGACCTCTTCACCCATCGCCCGCCTCCATGGTGTTCGACTCCAGGGGTAAACGAATCTCGATGCAGGTGCCCTCTCCGGTTGGGCTGACCAGAGCACGGATCTGTCCACCGTGTGCGCCAATCATGCCACGACAGATCGCCAACCCCAGCCCACTTCCGTGGCGCCCTCGATCACCTTCCCCACCGGTAAAGAACATGTCGAAGACCCGCTCGCGCAAATCGGCAGGAATGCCCGGCCCCTGGTCGATGACGCGTAGCCACAGCCAATCGCTTTCCATGCCGGCAACAATGGTAAGGCGCCCATGTACTGGCGAAAAGCGCGCCGCATTGTCCAGAATGTTCACGAACGCCTGCTCAATCAACGCCGGATGCACATAGAGAAGCGGCAAGTCATCAGGCCAGCTGCATACCAATTCATGTCCTTCCAGTTGAGGCCCCAGACGCTTGATGGCCGCGGCTATCAAGTCATCGAGCGCGACCCAGTCTCGCTCTATCTTCAAGGTTCCGTGCCCTAGCCGCGTCATGTCGAGCAGGTTCTGAATGTAGCGATTGAGCCGCTCACTCTCGCCCAGAATGCCATCAAGCAGTTCATACCGATCGGTCTCGGTCAGTTGTGCCTCGAGCTCCCGCAACGTGCTGGCCGACCCGATGATGGAGGCCAGCGGCGTACGCAGATCGTGAGAAACCGATGCGAGCAATGCCGAACGCAAGCGCTCGTTTTCTTCCGACAACCGTGCCGCCCCGAGATCTGCCACCAGGCGGGTGCGCTCCAGCGCCATGGCCAATTGGCTAAGCAGCGTAGCGAGCAACGCCTCCTCCTCTGGCGACAACAGGGCCTCACGTTGCTCGAGATTCAAGGCGACGATGCCCAAAACATGCCCGTGTTCCTTGAGCGGCAACAGTCGCCAACCCTGCCCGCTCAACGTATCGGTCCCTTGGCCACGGGGCTTGGCATGCTGCCAGCTCCAGGCTGCAGCAAGCAGTGCCGCTTCCGGTAGCCGTGTGGCAGGTGGCTCGGCCTGGCTGACCCGTACCCCCTCCGCACCGGCCTGCCGCTCCAGAAAGGCTACGGGCACATGTAGCCATTGCTCCAGCGTCTTGAGCCCGACTTGGCGAACGCTATCGCCATCCGTCGCCACCGCCAGCGATTGCACATACGCCAGCAGGCGATGGGTCTGGTCACGACTCTCACGGAGTGCCAATAGGCGGCGGCGACCACGGCCGGCCAGCTGGCCAACCGCTACCGCTACCGCCAAGAAGAATACTACGGTCAGGATCTGATCCCGCTCGACCATCACCAGCGTCAACTTGGGCTCAGTGAAGAAAAAGTTGAAAGCCAGAGAGCCCAGCAGAGCGCTGCACATGGCAGCCCCGGTGCCCGCCAGCAGCGCGCTGATAAGGACAGCACCGAGGAATAGCAACGACAAGTCTGCAAGAGAAAACCAGTTTTGCACACTCAGGGCCAGACCGAGTGCAGCCAGCGTAGCCCCTAGTGCCACAATGCCGGCGGTCCAACTAGCGGGAGAGAATCGGTGCCTTGCCCGCCAGCGCGGGCGACGCTCCGTTTCGGCCACCACTACCAGGTCGAAGGCACCACCGCTGGTCAGCAATCGTCGCGCCAAGGGGCGGCGCCAGAGGCGCCACCCCGAAGGACGCGACCGTCCCACCACCAAGGTGGTCACGTTATGTTGACGGGCGTAGTCCAACAGTTCCTGCAGGCGATCGTATCCATACAGACGGCGTGTCTCACCACCGAGACGGTTGACCTGAGCAAACGCATTTTCGACCGCGAGGCGGCGCTCGGGATCGTCATGTCCGCGGTCGACATAGACTGCACGCCACGCCGCTCGACGGCGCTCGGCAAGCCGGTGGGCGGCGCGAACCAACGCTGCATCCTCACTCCCCCCACTCAGCGCCACCAATAGATGCGGGCGCACGGGCCAGGGCCCCGTCTCACCGCTTGCGCCCATGGCATCGCGCACATCGCTATCCACACGCTCTGCCATGGTCTGTAGCGCCAATTCGCGCAGCGCATTGAGATTAGGCTCGCTGAAGTAGCCCTCCATGGCTGCTCGCGCCTGCTCCGGCACGTAGACCTTGCCCTGGCGCAGCCGCTTCAGCAATTCATCCGGCGTAAGATCGACCAGCGAGACATCGCGAGCCCGCTCGAGCAGAGCATCCGGTACGGTCTCACGCATGCGCACGCCGGTAATACGCGCCACGGCATCGTTGAGGCTTTCCAAATGCTGCACATTGACGGTAGTCCACACGTCGATGCCAGCATCCAGCAGCTCCTCGATGTCCTGGTAGCGGCGCGGATGGCGGCTCCCCGGAATGTTGCGATGAGCCAGCTCGTCCACCAGCAGGATCGCGGGACGCCTTGCCAAGGCCGCGTCCGGATCGAACTCCTCGAAGGTGCGCCCATGGTGGGTCATCCGCGCCAATGGCAGCCGGACCATTCCCTCGCAAAGCGCTTCGGTCTCCGCACGTCCATGGGACTCGACGATGCCGATGACCACGTCCTCACCGGCAGCAACACGCTCCCTGGCGGCACACAGCATGGCATAGGTCTTTCCTACGCCTGGCGCCGCCCCCAGAAAGATACGCAGAGCACCGCGCGCCTCCCGGCGCACGGTTTGCCTGAGCAGAGCATCCGGGTCGGGGCGCCGCTCGTCGTCGGTGGCCATGGTGCTTCCCACTCACTCCTCCTAACTGTTCGGCGGCCCGGTCAGCTCATCGAGCGCTAGGTTCAAGCGCAATACGTTCACCGCAGGCTGCCCTAACCTGCCTCTCTGCTCAATGGCCGCTTCGATCAGACTCATCACCTGCACTTCCGACAAGCCCCGCGCTTGAGCCACCCGCGCGACTTGGATGGCCGCCCCCTCCGGCGTGATATGCGGATCGATTCCAGAGCCGGAGGCCGCCAGCAATTCAACGGGTCTCTCGCCCAGCGCCACGCCATCTCGAGCGGCAATGGCAACGGCATAGGCCTGCGCTCGCTCGCGCAGCTCCGGGTTGCCAGGCCCAAGATTGGAGCCGCTGACCTCGAAGGCATCATACTCTGCCGCAGTGGGCCGCCCAATGAAGTAGGCGTGATCGATGAAACGCTGACCAACCAGGACCGAGCCGACCACGCGCCCCTCTCTGTCTTCGATCAGACTACCAGTCGCCTGATGGGGCATGAGCCAGCTACCGAGAGCGCTGATCAGCAGCGGATAACCGAGCCCCAGGATCAGGGCCATGACCGCTACCAGCCGCAGCGGTATCGACCATGTCGTGAGTTGGCGATGCGTGTAAGAGAGAGAATCAATCTGTGCAGTGTTTCGATTCATGTCGCATCCTCCTAGATAAGCATGCCCATCAGCACGTCGAACAGCTTGATGACCGGAAATGGAAGCAGCAGGCCTCCGAGCCCATAGATCAACAGGTTGCGCTTCAGCAAGCTCGTAGCCGAAGTGGCCCGTACGCTTACCCCTTTCAGCGCGAAAGGAATCAGTGCGGGAATGATCAGGGCATTGAACAGGACGGCGGCCAACACTGCCGTGGTCGGCGAGTGCAAATTCAGAATGTCGAGCGAAGCCAGGGCAGGCAGGCTGGCAGCAAACAGCGCCGGAAGGATCACGAAGTACTTGGCCACGTCGTTGGCCAGCGAGAAGGTGGTCAGCGCGCCACGAGTGATCAGCAACTGCTTGCCGATCTCCACCGCCTCCAGCAGCTTGCCAGGATCGGAGTCGAGATCCACCATGTTGGCGGCCTCTCGAGCGGCCTGGGTGCCGGAGTTCATGGCGAGACCGAGATCGGCCTGCGCCAGTGCCGGCGCATCGTTGGTGCCATCTCCCATCATGGCAACCAGGCGGCCGCTGGCCTGCTCTTCGCGGATGATGGAAAGCTTGCGCTCGGGGGTGGCCTCGGCCACGTAGTCATCGACTCCCGCCTCGGCCGCAATGGCCGCTGCCGTCACCGGATTGTCGCCGGTGATCATCACCGTCTTGACCCCCATCTCGCGCAGCTTGGCAAAGCGCTCGGCAATACCCGGCTTGATGACGTCAGAAAGCGCTATCACTCCCAGCAGACACCCGTTCTCGGCAACCGCCAGGGGCGTAGCACCGTGGCGAGAGATGCGCGTCACCAACTGGGTGTAATCCGCAGGCACCCGGCCACCCTGCTCCTCGACCCACTGAGCGATGGCGTTGGGAGCACCTTTACGCAACCGGCGCCCGTCGACGAGATCGACACCGGAAAGCCTGGTCGAAGCCGAAAAGGCCACGAAGGTCGCGCCATCGGCCGCTTCGGTGAGTGATGCATCGACACCCAGATCACGCGCCAACCCCACCACTGAGCGACCCTCGGGAGTCGGGTCATCCAGGGAGGCCAGGAAAGCTACGTCCCTGAGCGCATCGCGCTGCTGTCCTTGGCAAGGCGCAAACTCCGTCGCACGACGGCCCCCCAGCGTGATGGTCCCGGTCTTGTCGAGCAGTAGAGTATCGATGCTACCGGCGATTTCCACCGCCTTGCCCGACTTGGCGACCAAGTTGGCACGCATCGCCCTCTCCATGCCGGCAATGCCGATGGCAGGCAGTAACCCGCCGATGGTAGTGGGTATCAAGCACACCAATAGCGCCACCAGCATCACGGTGGAAGACTCGAGGCCCACGAATGCCGCCATGGGCACCAGTGTCACCACCACGATCAGGAACACCAGGGTGAGCATGGCCAGCAGCGCCGACAGTGCCAGTTCGCTTGGCGTCTTCTGGCGGCTGGCACTCTCCACCAGGGCGATCATGCGGTCCAGCAACGATTCGCCCGGGTCGCTGGTCACTTCGATGACCAAGCGATCCGACAGCAGCTTGGTACCCGCACTGACCCCACTGTTATCGGTACCTGCCTCCCGGAGAACCGGCGCGGACTCGCCCGTCACGGCTGACTCGTTGATCGACGCGGCCCCTTCCACGATTTCACCGTCGGCGGGGATCAGCTCGCCGGCTTCAACAACTACCCGATCTCCACGCCGTAAGGTATCGGCTGCCACTACCGTCACGTTGCCGTTCTTGTCGAGCCGATGCGCCTTCAACTGTCCTCGTGTTTGGCGCAGGCTGCCGGCATGCGCCTTGCCCCGCGATTCAGCCAGGGTTTCCGCCGCGGTGGCAAACAGCAAAGTCACCAGCAGCATCAACGTAATGGCTATCGCAAATCCGCCGCTCTCTCCTCGGGCCAGCGCTTGCACGCTCAACAGGGCGCATACGGCAGTACCTATCCCCACCACGGCCATCACCGGGTTACGTGCCAGCCTTTGCGGAGCAAGACGCACGAATGCACCTTTGACGACTGCAGCCCAATCGAGCGGCTGGCGCGCAGCTCGCCGACTGCCTCCACTCATTTGCTGCCCCGGTTTCTGCTGTGAGCCATGTTGCATTGACGTTGACATGACGTGTCTCCTCACTGAGCCAGGACCAGGGCTTCGGCAACCGGTCCCAGCACCAGAGCTGGCAGAAAGCCCAACAGGTTGATGATGACGATGACACCAGCGGTCAGTGCCATGAAGGCACCGCTGTCCAGGGCCAGCGTTCCTCTCCCGGCGGGCGCGGTGCGCTTGGTCGCCAGCCAGGAGGCCACGGCCAACGGTACGAGCATGGGCAGGAAGCGTCCGATCAATAGTGCAATCGCACAGGTCAGGTTCCACCAGTAGGTGGCATCATCGAGACCTTCGAAACCCGAGCCGTTGTTGGCAAAGGCGGAGGTATATTCGTAGATGACCTGAGCCAAGCCGTGGTGGGTCGGATTGGTGGTGCCATGCACGCCAGGCAGGCTCACTGCGAGCGCACTCAAGCCGAGGATGATCAGCGGCTGCGCCAGAATGGCCAGGCTGATCCAGCGGATCTCGCGGGTTTCCAGAGGATGGCCGAACAGCTCTGGCGCCCTGCCCACCATCAACGAGCCGATGAAGGCCGCCAGCATCAGATAGAGCAAAAAGCCGATCAGCCCTACCCCGACACCGCCAAAGGTGACATTGACCAGCATGTCCATGATCAGCACCATGCCACCCAGCGGGTTGAAGCTGTCATGCATGGCATTGACCGAGCCGTTGGAGGTCTGAGTGGTCCAACTGCCCCACAGCGCCGACATGTCCGTGCCGAAGCGAACTTCCTTGCCTTCCATGTTGCCGCCAGGGGCAGAAAGCTCGGCGAAGGCCGCATTGGGCATGCGCTCCGACGACACGACCAACCCCGTCGAGACCAGTGAGAAAGCCAGCATCACCCCACCAATGCCAACCATCAGACGATGCCTCCCGGTCATCACCGCTAGGGCGACCAACAGCGCGACGGGAATGAGCATAATCGCTGCCGTTTCGATGACGTTGGAGATGGCAGTGGGGTTCTCAAGCGGCACGCTGGAGTTGGGTCCGTACCATCCTCCGCCGTTGGTGCCGAGCGGCTTGATGGCCACCATGGCCGAAACGGGCCCAAGAGGAATCCGCTGGGTCTCTTCGACTTGCGCATCGAGGGGAGTGATTTCATGGGCAGCCTGGTAATTCGCGGGCACCCCCTGCCAGGTGAGCAGCAGCGCCACGACAGCGGCCAATGGCAGCAATATACGGACCGAGCTACGCGTCAGATCACGGTAATAGTTTCCAACACCCAAGCCACTCTCTTGGCGATGCTTGGCTAGTAAAGTGCGCGCAATGGCAACCAGCACGGCCATGCCGGTCGCCGGCGTCAGGAACTGCAGAGTGACGATGGCGAGCGTCTGGCTCAGGTGGGAGAGCTCCGCCTGTCCCGAGTAGTGTTGCTGGTTGGTGTTGGTAGCAAAGGAAATTGCCGTATGCAGCGCCGTATCCCAGCGCATTCCGGCAATGCCATCCGGATTGAGCGGCAACCGACCCTGGAACATGAAAGTCAACCAGGCCAGCAGAATCAGCAGCACATGCAATTTCAGCACGGCAGTGGCATAGGCCTGCCAGGGCATCGAAACCTCTGGGTTGACGCCAGCCAGCCGATAGATGACGCCTTCGATGGGAGAGAAAAATCGATCCAGATAGGAGCGCTGGTCACCAAGGCTTTTCGCCATATACAGACCGAACGGCAAGGCCATTCCTATGACGAGCGCATACGTCAGCATCATGTCGTTCATGGCCGTCTCCTAGAAACGCTCTGGCCACAGTAGGGCCGCCACTAGATAGGCCCCCGTGGCCAGAGCGATCACCAACAGCAGAGAATTCATGGAAGTACCTCCTGATGAGTGCACTGCCATGCTAGGAAGAGGCCGCGTAAAGAATCGATGGCGAAAACCGCCACAGCCGTCAAAGTTTCATAAAACCTCGCCTTACTTGCGCCAGAACATCGGTGTCAGCAGTACCAGTACGGTCAGGATCTCCAGCCGTCCCAGCAGCATGCCGACGCACAGCAGCCATTTCGCCGCATCCGCATCCGTGAGGGTGCGAAATTGCCTGCCGGGCCGATGATGTCGCCCAACCCCGGGCCCACGTTGGCCACCGCGGTAGCGGCTCCCGAAAGGGCCGTGGTCATGTCCAGCCCCATCAGCGCAAGCCCCAGGGCCAGGCCGGCGATGGTGAGGAAGAAGAAGAACGAGAACGCCACCACGCCACGGGTAATGTCGTCGGTGAGCGGCTGGCCGTTGTAACGCGAAGCGAAGACGCCCTGGGAGTGGACCAGAAAACGCAGCTGGTTGCGCAGCAGGATGGTGGCCACCTGAAAGCGGAAGATCTTCATGCCGCCGCTGGTGGAGCCGCTGCAACCGCCAATGAAAGTGAGATAGAAGAACGCCACGTAGGCCAGCGGCCCCCAGGCGCTGTAGTCGTCGGAGGCATAGCCGGTGGTGGTGACCACCGAGATGACGTTGAAGGTAACGTGAGTGAGCGCCTCGAACGGCGCCGTACCGTGCCAGATGCGCCACAGCGAGAGGCCCAGAATGACCAGCGCCAGGAGAAACAGCAGTCCCTGCACCTGCTGGTCACGCCACAGCGCCATGCTCGAGCCACGCAGCGTACGGATGTAGAGCACGAAAGGCAGCGCACCGGTCAGCATGAACAGCGATGCCATCCACAGCAGATGGGGCTGCTCGGCGTAGGCACCGAAAGAGGCATCGGAATTGGCGAAGCCCCCGGTGGCCAACGACGTCATGGCATGCACCACCGCATCCAGCAGCGTCATGCCGCCTGCCCAGTAGGCCAGCATAGCGATCAGGGTAAAGCCGCAATAGATGCTCAGGGTAGCCTTGGCGATGCCACCCGTACGCGGCATGACCTTATCCGACCAGTCCGACGACTCGGTATGGAACAGGCGCATGCCCCCCACCTTGAGGAAGGGCAGGATGGCGATGCCCATGACGATGATGCCGATGCCGCCCAGCCACTGCATGATGCCTCGCCACAGCTTCAGCCCATCGGACAGGTCCTCGATACCGGCCAGTATGGTGGAGCCCGTGGTGGTAATGGCCGAGACCGATTCGAACACGGCGTTGGTGAAGCTGAGCTGCGGCGCGCCCAGCACCAGCGGCAGGCTGGCAAAGCCGCTGACGCTGATCCAGCTGAAGGTGGTGACGACGAACATCTGCCAGGGCTTGAGCTCGATCCGCGTGCGAGCCGTGGACAGCCACACCAGCGCCACGGCCACCATCACCAACATGATCGAGAGGCCGAAGGCGCGGGCGTCGGGGTCACGCTCGACGACCAGCACCAGCCAAGGAACGGTCATGAAGACGGCCAGTACCGTCCATAGCACCGACATGACCTTGAGCACGGGCGACCAGCTACGCCAGTGGTACCTGAGCCGTACGCCAACTTCGTTTACACCGTATCCGGCGGTACGCATTCAGCCATCACCTCCCCATCGAACATGACGGCATGAAAGCACAGCCACACCTAAAAAAACCGAAAAAATCGTCGCACGCCAGCCTCAGCCACGAATCACATAGCGCAGGATCTCGACCACCTGCTCGGTAGTGGTCGCCCAAGCCATGGCAGCGGCATCGACCTCCTTGAGCGGGTGGACGATCTCCTCGCCGTGAAGGGTCACGTACGGCTTGCCGAGTGCTGCGCAGTAGCCGGCATCGAAGGCCGCGTTCCACTGCTTGTACTTGTCGCCGAAGCGCACCACCACCAGGTCGCTCTGCTCGATCAGGGTCTTGGTACGAATGGCATTGACCTTGGCCGACTTGTGGTCGCGCCAGAAGGCGTCGCTTTCGCGTCCCAGGTGGTCGCCTGCGGCATCGCTGGCGTCATGGTCGGTGACAGGCGCGGTGAACACGATGTCCAGACCGGCAGCCTTTGCGCCGCGCTCGATCTCGTCACGCCAGTCGGTATGGATCTCGCCGGATAGGTAGACATGTAAGCTCATGGCAGGCTCCTGGTGGGGGATGGACGAATCGGACCCGCCATCATAGCCCAGGGCGATTTTAATGAAAAATCATTCCAGGAATGCAGAGGCCGGTCAGGCGGGGCTCGCCGCCACCACATCGCCCACGCTGAGCGTCTCGCCCTCTCCCGCCAGCAGGATGGCGTTCTGGCCGAAGTAGCCGCCGGGGGCGAGGCGTGGGTTCATCTCCACCAGGGTACGCAGCGGCTCGCCGGGCACCGGTATCTCGCCGCTGTGCTGATCCACGGTGGTGATCTTGCAGCGCTGGCAGGGCTTGCGCAGCCCCAGCCGCCAGCGGCCGTCGGTGGGGCCGAGCGCTTGCCAGCCATCCTCGGCGAAGGGCTCGGCACCCTCGATCACGATATTGGGGCGAAAGCGGCTCATGGGCACCGGCGACAGCTCCTTGGCGGCAAGCCGACGGTTCAGCTCGACGAGCGACGCCGTGGAGGCCACCAGCAGCGGATAGCCGTCGGCGAAGGCGGTGTGGGCCCACTCGCCGGGCGCCAGGTAGTGGGGTTCCACCGGGCGAAGGTGGTCGGGGGCAAAGCGCACCAGGCGCAGGCGGCTGCCGCGCAGATCCCCCAGCGCCGCGGCCAGCCAGTCGCGGGCCTCAGCCCCTTCGTCCAGGGCGTCGCAGCGATCCTTCCAGACGGTGACCGAGAGACGCTCCTGCTGGCGGGCGGCAAGCGCCACGCGCAGCGGCGCGACCCCGGGGTGGGCAAGCACCAGGGCATCGGGCTCCAGGGTGACGCGGATGGACGCCATGGCCGGCAGCTGGCGCTGGGTAACGAAGCGGCCGACATCGTCGACCACCATCCAGCGGCGATCCCAGGCCAGGCCCTCGGCGGTCAGGCGTGCGTCATCGAGGGCGATGCCGCCCAGCGACTTGACCGGATAGATGGCAAGCTGGGTGATTCTCACGGGCGGCTCCTCGGTGGGGTCTGCCCGACGCCTGGCCCGGGCGGGAAGGCGTTACAGTCGCTGGGTCTCGATCACATGGCCGATGATCGGGTAGCCGGCCTTGCGGGCGGCCTTTTCGGCCTCGAGCTGCGCCTCGATCTTGGAGATGCTGGAGGAGACATGCTCGAAGACGGTGTCCAGCTCGAGGGGCTTGGTACGCACCGCCAGCTTGACGCGGTGGCCGGTCTTCGGCGAACCGGCCGGCTTGTTGCGCGGCGCCTTGGCCTTGGCCTCTTCGTCGGCCTCCTTGGGCCATTCGGGGGGTGACGTCACCGCCTTGCGCCGTGTTTCCTGCGCGTTGTCCATGAAGGCGTTGATCTCACGACGCATCTGTCGCTCGAACTCACTCAGTTCCGTTTCCATCGTGTCTCCGTCTACCTCGATGATGGCGGGAGTGTACCAGAACTCCCGCCATCGCAAGGACTCAGGAGACTTCAAGGGCAATCTTCAGCACCCCGTCGCGCTGGTGGGAGAAGAGGTCATAGGCGTCGACGATCTTCTCCAGCGGGTAGCGGTGGGTGACCATCGGGCCGAGGTCCAGGCGGCCGCTGTCGATGATCTGCATCAGCCGGCGCATGCGCTCCTTGCCGCCGGGGCAGAGCGAGGTGACGATGCGATGGTCGCCGAGGCCGGCGCAGAAGGCGTCCAGCGGAATGGTCAGGCTCTCGGAGTAGACCCCCAGGCTCGACAGGGTGCCGCCAGGCTTGATCACCCGCAGCGCCTGCTCGAAGGTCTGCTGCAGCCCCAGCGCCTCGATGGAGGCATCCACGCCGCGGCCGCCGGTGAGCTTGAGGATCTCGGCGACCACGTCAACTTTCCGGAAGTTGAGGGTCACGTCGGCACCCATCTTCCTGGCCATCTCGAGGCGCTCGTCGACGCCGTCCACGGCGATGATCAGCCCCGCGCCGCGCAGCCGGGCACCGGCGGTGGCGCACAGGCCGATGGGGCCCTGGGCGAACACCGCGACGCTGTCGCCGATCTTGATATTGGCCGACTCGGCGCCGGCGAAGCCAGTGGACATGATGTCCGGGCACATCAGCACCTGGTCGTCGGTGAGGCCGTCGGGCACCGGCGAGAGGTTGGCCTGGGCGTGGGGCACCCGCAGGTACTCGGCCTGGGCGCCGTCGATGGTGTTGCCGAAGCGCCAGCCGCCCATGGGCTTGTAGCCGTGGGCGTGGTGGCCACCATCCTGGGCGCTGCAGCCGTCCTGGCAGGCGTAGGAGGTGAAGCTCGGGCAGATGGCCCCGGCGATCACCCGCTGGCCCTCGTGGTAGCCCTGAACGTTGGCGCCAAGCTTCTCGATCACCCCGACCGGCTCGTGGCCCACGATCAGTCCCTTCTCCACCGGGTACTCGCCCTTGAGGATATGCACGTCGGTACCGCAGATGGTGGTGGTGGTGACCCGGATCAGGGCGTCGTTGGGGCCGATGTCGGGGATCGGTCGGTCGTCGATCTCGATGCGGCCGGGCTCTACGAAGACGGCGGCTTTCATCATGGCGGGCATGGGCAAGGCTCCAGATTCCGGAAAGGGTGCCCTACAGCTATAGCAGGGGTTTGCCACCTATGCCCTTGATGGACGTCAAGATCATGCCGCAATGCCGCACAAGGGGCTGCCCTTCCCAACGCCTCGCGGCCGCCGTAATCTGATTGTTTTCCCGCGAACGATATCGCCATCCAAGGAACCGGTATGTCACCCGCCGACACCCTGCGCCTGCTGCTGCTCTCCTCGCTGTGGGGGCTGTCGTTCATCTTCATGCGGGTGGCCGCCCCGGAGTTTGGCGCGGTCTCGCTGGTGCTGGTGCGCATGGGCGTGGGTGCCCTGCTGCTGGTGCCGCTGCTGCTCAGCCTCTACTACCTGCGCCTGGTCTGGCAGCACAAGGGCAGCCTGCTGCTGCTGGGCGTGATCAACCATGTGCTGCCCTTCTCGCTGCTGGCCCTGGCCACCACCCGCCTGGAGGCCGGCTTCACCTCGCTGATAAACGCCACCACGCCGATCTTCACCGCCCTGCTCGGCGCACTCTTCTTTACCGTGCCGATCCAGCGCCGCCAGTACCTGGGCCTGGCCCTGGCCCTCTTCGGGGTCTACGTGCTCTCGGCGGACCGCCTGGATTTCGCCCTGGGCGGCGACGGCTGGTTCATCCTGGCCGTGCTGGGCGCCACCTTCTGCTACGGCATCGCCGGCAACTATTCTCGCAACCACCTGTCCCACCTGCCGGCACGGGTGCTGGCGGCGGGCAGCTCGGCCATGTCGGCGCTGGTGCTGCTGGTGCCGGGCCTCCTGCTGTGGCCCAGCGAGCCGATCAGCGGCCAGGCCTGGGCCAACGCCCTGGCGCTGGCGGCGCTCAGTACCACCGCCGCCTTCTTGATCTACTTCGCCCTGCTGGCCAGCGCCGGGGCCACCGCCACCTCCACGGTGACCTTCCTGGTGCCGGTCAGCGCTCTGCTGTGGGGCTACCTGCTGCTGGGCGAGCGCCTGAGCCTGCAGATCCTGGCCGGCATGGCGATTACCCTGGCCGGCACCGCCGTCGCCACCGGCCTGCTGCGGCTGCGACGGCGCGCCTTGCCATCCCCCGCGACCGCGGCACAGCCGATGGCGGCAACCCTCGATGCAACACAGACTGCAGCACCCGGGGCCACCCCCGATGACACCCCGCCCGACAACAACCACTCTCGACACTGATCATCCACGAGAGAACACCAGGAGAACCCCATGAGCCTTTCCCCCTTTCATCTGGCGATTCCCGTCCACGACCTGCCCGCGGCCCGCGCCTTCTACGGCGAGGTGTTCGGCCTGGCTGAGGGCCGCTCCAGCGAGCAGTGGGTCGACTTCGACTTCTTCGGCCACCAGCTGGTGATCCACGAGCACCCGAAGATGCCCTACCAGGAGCAGGCCAACACCAACGCGGTGGACGGCCACGACGTGCCGGTGCCACACTTCGGGGTGGTGCTGGGCTGGGAGGAGTGGGAGAGCCTGGCCGAGCGGCTGCGCGCCCGAGGCACCGAGTTCGTGATCGAGCCCTACGTGCGCTTCAAGGGCCAGGTGGGCGAGCAGGCCACCATGTTCCTGCTCGATCCCTGCGGCAACGCCCTGGAGTTCAAGGCGTTCAAGGACATGAGCCAGCTGTTCGCCAAGTAGCACCAGCGGCGCAAGGCTGGCCAGACGCAGCGCGGCCGTGGCATCTCTGCCACGGCCGCGGTTGTCTCACCAGAAGGACACGCCAGGATCAGAAGTTCGGCTTGCGCTTCTCGACGAAGGCGCTCATGCCCTCGGTCTGCTCGTCGCCGGCGAAGCAGAAGGCGAACAGCGCGGTCTCCAGCGCCAGGGCGCTGTCGAGGTCCTGGTCCATGCCGTCGTGGATTGCCTGCTTGGAGGCGCGCACCGACTGCGGGCCGTTGCCGCCCAGCTGCTTGGTGAGCTCCTCGGCGTAGGCCTCGAGTTCCGCCTGGGGCATCACCCGGTTGACCAGGCCGATGCGCAGCGCCTCGGCGGCATCGATCTTGCGCCCGGTGGTGCAGAGGTCCAGGGCCATGGCCGGGCCGACCCGGCGCGGCAGGCGCTGGGTGCCGCCGAAGCCGGGGATCACGCCCAGCAGCACCTCGGGCTGGCCGAAGATGGCGTTGTCGCTGGCCACCGCCCAGTCGCAGGCCAGGGCCAGCTCGCAGCCGCCGCCCAGGCAGAAGCCGTTGACCAGCGCCACGGTGGGGACCGGCAGGGTCTCCAGCCGCTTGAGGGTGGCCAGTGCCTGGCGGGCGAAGGCGCGGGCCTCCTCCGGGGTCTTGGTGCGCATCTCGGCGATGTCGGCACCGGCCACGAAGGACTTCTCGCCGGCGCCGGTGACCAGCACCGCGCGCAGGTCGTCGCGGGCCTCCAGCTCGGCCAGGACGCGCTCGAGCTCGCTCAGCACGGCGCTGTTCAGGGCGTTGAGCGCCTTGGGGCGGTTGATGGTCAGGCGCACGATGCCGGCGTTGTCGACGACCTCGATCAGCTGCTCGCTCATGGGTGGGGCTCCTCGGCTTGTTGTTCGATGATGGAAATGGAAGACGCTACCGCCCAACCCTAGCGAACGCTTGGTTGGGCGGCAATGCTTCCTTGGTGGATCCAGTCCGGGTATGAGGCTCCCCGGGGGCGCCTTCGCCCGGCGGAGCCGGCCTCCCACAGGAGATACCGGCCCGCCAGGTGAGTGATCAGGAGTAGACGTGGAAGCCGCGGCCGGTCTTGCGGCCCAGGTAGCCCGCGGCCACCATGCGCTTGAGCAGCGGGCAGGGGCGGTATTTCGGGTCGCCGAAGCCCTCCTGCAGCACCTCCATGATGGAGAGGCAGACATCCAGGCCGATCAGGTCGGCCAGGGCCAGCGGGCCCATGGGGTGGGCGGCGCCCAGCTTCATGGATTCGTCGATGTCCGCGGCGCTGGCCACGCCCTCCTGGAGCAGGAAGGCCGCCTCGTTGATCATCGGCACCAGCAGGCGGTTGACCGCGAAGCCCGGGGAGTCGGCGATGGCCACGGCGGTCTTGCCGAGCGACTCGGTCAGCGCCTCGATGCGCGCCACGGTGGCATCAGAGGTCTGCTCGGCGCGGATCACCTCGACGAGCTTGAGCACCGGCACCGGATTGAAGAAGTGCATGCCCACCACTCGCTCAGGGCGCTCGCACACCGCGGCGAGCCGGGTCAGCGACAGCGACGAGGTGTTGGAGGCCAGTATCGCGTCGTGGGTCAGTCGGCTCAGGTCGCGGAACAGCTTCTCCTTGAGGGCCGGCTGCTCGGGGGCCGCCTCGATGATCACCTCGCAGTCGCGCAGGGCGTCCAGCGCAGTGGAGGTGGCCAGGCGCGCCATGGCGGCCGCCTTGTCGGCCTCGGAGAGCTTCTCCTTGGCCACCAGCTTGCCCAGGCCCTTGTCGATACCGCCTCGGGCGCGTTCCAGCTGCTCGTCGGCCACGTCGTAGAGCTGCACGGCAAAGCCGCTCTGGACCAGCACCTGGGCGATGCCCTGGCCCATGGTGCCGGCGCCTACCACGCCGATCGCTTGCTCACTCATTGCACTCTCTCCTTGGTTGTTGTCGGGCCGGGGCGATCACTGCTTGCGGGCTTCGTCGCGCAGCACGAACTTCTGGATCTTGCCCGTGGAGGTCTTGGGCAGCTCGGTGAAGATCACCGTCTTCGGCGCCTTGAAGTGGGCCAGGCGCGCGCGGCAGTGATCAATGATGTCCTGCTCGGTCACCTCACCGTAGCCCACCTTGAGCTTGACGAAGGCGCGGGGGGTCTCGCCCCACTTCTCGTCGGGCTTGGCCACCACCGCGGCCTCCTCCACCGCCGGGTGCGCGTAGATGGCATCCTCCACCTCGATGGTGGAGATGTTCTCGCCGCCGGAGATGATGATGTCCTTGGAACGGTCCTTGATTTCGATGTAGCCGTCGGCATGCCACACGGCCAGGTCGCCGGTATGGTACCAGCCCCCCTCCATGGCCTGCTCGGTGGCCGCCGGGTTCTTCAGGTAGCCCTTCATCATGGTGTTGCCGCGCATCAGGATCTCGCCGATGGTCTGGCCATCCTTGGGCACCGGCTCCAGGGTGTTGGGGTCGGCCACGCAGAGCGCCTCGAGCATGTGGTAGCGCACCCCCTGGCGGGACTTGAGCTTCGCCCGCTCCTCGGCGGGCAGCTCGTTCCAGGCCTCGCGCCAGGCGCAGGAGGTGACCGGGCCGTAGACCTCGGTGAGGCCGTAGACGTGGGTCACGTCGATGCCGAGGCGCTCCACGCCGGCGATCACCGAGGCGGGCGGCGCGGCGCCGGCGGTGGTGACCTTCACCGGATGGCCGAAGTCGCGCTTCTGGTCGTCCGGCAGGTTGACCAGGCCGTTGAGCACGATGGGGGCGCCGCTGAAGTGGGTGACTCCCTCGTCGGCGATCAGGTCCATGACCCGCTTCGCCTCGACCTTGCGCAGGCAGACGTTGGTGCCGGCGGCGGCGGCGATGGTCCAGGGGAAGCACCAGCCGTTGCAGTGGAACATCGGCAGGGTCCACAGGTAGACCGGGTGGTGGGGCATCGCCCACACCAGGATGTTGCTGGTGGCGTTCAGGTAGGCGCCGCGATGGTGGTAGACCACCCCCTTGGGCTTGCCGGTGGTGCCGGAGGTGTAGTTGAGCGAGATCGCCTGCCACTCGTCCTCGGGCAGCCGGTAGGGGTAGGCCGGGTCGCCCTCGGCCAGCAGCGCCTCGTACTCCAGGGCGCCGATGGCCCGCCCCTGGGGCATGAACTCGGGGTCCGCCACGTCAATGATCAGCGGCTTGTCGTCGAGCGTCGCCACCGCCTCCTCGATGACGTCGGCAAACTCGGGGTCGACCAGGATCGCCTTCGCCTCGCCGTGGGCCAGCATGTAGGCGATGGCCTCGGCGTCCAGTCGGATGTTCAGGGTGTTGAGCACGAAGCCGGCCAGGGGCACGCCGAAGTGGGCCTCGAACATGGCCGGCACGTTGGGCAGCATGGCGGCCACCGTCTCGCCGGGCTTGACGCCGCGCTTCGACAGCGCCGAGGCGAGCCGCCGGCAGCGCTCCCAGGTGGTCGCCCAGTCGCGGCGAATCTCGCCGTAGACCACCGCCGGATAGTCCGGGTAGACCGAGGCGGTGCGCTCGATGAAGGTCAGCGGTGACAGGGCCACATGATTGGCCGATGTCTTGGGCAGGCCCTGTTCGAAGATGCTCTGGCTCATGCTTGGCTCCGAGGAATGTCGTGATGCGATGTCATGAACGGCCGCCGCCGGCACGGGGCCGGCGGCGGATCGATGCGAGATCAGTGGGCGGCGGCGTCGAACGCGGCGAGGCTCGCCATGCCGGCCTCGATCACCGCGCGCTGGGCGCGGCCCACCGGCAGCCACTGGCGGATGGCGTAGTCGGCGCTCTGCTGCTTGGCCCGGTAGAAGGGTTCATCGCGGCCGGCGGCCACGGCGGCGCTGGCCTTGAGTGCCGCCTGGCCCATCTGCCAGGCGCAGAGCACGTGGCCGGCCAGGTTCAGGAAGGGGGTGGCATAGGCCTGGACGGCATCGGCGCCCTGTTCCGGGTCGGCGCCCGCCTCGAGCACCGCGACCATGGCGGCGCGCAGGTCGGCGGCACCGCCGGCCAGGCTCTCGCCCAGGGCGGCGTGCTCGTCGCTGGCCTTGAGGGCGTCGGCGGTGGCCTCCACCTGGTCGATCAGGCCCTCGAGGGCCGCACCCCGGTCGCGCTGCAGCTTGCGCCCGGCCAGGTCCAGCGCCTGGATGCCATTGGTGCCCTCGTAGATGGGGGCAATGCGGGCGTCGCGCAGCAGCTGGGCGGCGCCGGTCTCCTCGATGAAGCCCATGCCGCCGTGCACCTGCACGCCGAGGGAGGCGATCTCCACGGCCTGGTCGGTGGAGAAGCTCTTGACCACCGGGATCAGCACCTCGACCCGGGCCTGGGCGGCGGCGCGCTCGGCGTCATCCTCGGCGTGGCGGGCCAGGTCGAGCTGGGCGGCGCAGTAGAGGGCCAGCGAGCGCAGGGCATCGGTGCGCGCCCGCATGGAGAGCAGCATGCGGCGCACGTCGAGGTGGTCGCTGATGGTGCAATCGCTGCGTCCGGAGCGCGGGCTGCGGCCCTGGGTGCGATCCAGGGCGTAGGCGAAGGCGTGCTGGCAGGCGCGCTCGGCCACGCCGATGCCCTGGATCCCCACCTTGTGGCGCGCCTCGTTCATCATGGTGAACATGTGGTTGAGGCCGCGGCCCTCCTCGCCCACCAGGTAGCCGATGGCGCCCTCCCCCTCGCCGAAGCTCAGGGTGCAGGTGGGGGAGCCGTGGATACCCAGCTTGTGCTCGATGGAGGCGCAGATGACGTCGTTGCGCTCGCCGAGCGAGCCGTCCGCATTGACCAGGAACTTCGGCACCAGGAACAGCGAGATGCCCTTGTTGCCCTCCGGGGCATCGGGCTTGCGGGCCAGCACCAGGTGGATGATGTTCTCGGCGGCGTCGTGCTCGCCCCAGGTGATGAAGATCTTCTGGCCGAACAGCCGGTAGCTGCCGTCTTCCTGGGGCACGGCGCGGGTACGCACCTTGGAGAGGTCCGAGCCGCCCTGGGGCTCGGTGAGGTTCATGGTGCCGGTCCAGGTGCCCTCGACGAGCCTGGGCAGGTAGCGCTCCTTCAGCTCGTCGCTGCCGTGGTGGGCCAGGGCCTCGATGGCGCCGGCGGTGAGCATGGGGCAGAGCCCGAGGGCCATGTTGGCGCCGTGCAGCATCTCCTGGACGGCGCTGGCCACCACCTCGGGCAGCCCCTGGCCGCCCAGCGCCTCGGCCACGCCGATGCCGTTCCAGCCGCCCTCGGCGTAGGCCTGGTAGGCCTCGGCAAAGCCGTCGGGCAGGGTCACCCCGCCGTCGTCGCGGCGGGTGCAGCCCTGGCGGTCGCCGCTGGCGTTGAGCGGCGCCCATACCTCGCCGGCAAGCCTGGCGGCCTCCTCCAGCACCGCCTCCACCAGGTCGGGGCTGGCCTCCTCGAAGCCGGGCAGCGAGAGCGAGCCATGCTCGAGCAGCTCCTCCAGGACGAAGCGGATGTCGCGAACGGGGGCGGCAAAGGGGATCATCGAAGCACCTCGGGGAAAAATGATAGCAACGATAGTAGATTCCCTACTTTTCGTTGGCCATTAGCCCAAGGTCTTACCCCGCCTCGCCCTCCGCGCCTCAGCTACGAGAGGGCAGCGGCTCGAGGCCGGGCAGCTCCTCCTGGGTGGGCTCGCTCTCCTGCCTGGCCTCGGCCTCGTCGAAGTAGGCCACATGGGACTCGTCGGCCGGCGGCGGGCCGACCAGGGGCTCGGCCACGTCCACTTCGGGGACCGCCCCGGAGAGATCCTCCATGTGCTCGTGCTCGGCGGCCCCCTGCAGCAGCTCCTCGGTGACCACAAGCTCGGCACCGGCGGCGGACATCGGCGTGGTGGGATGGAAAGGCGCCACCGGCACCGGCGCCGGACGCACGCTGCGCCGCCAGCCGAAGAAGGCCACCAGGAACAGGCCCAGGGCGCCGAAGCTCCAGAACAGCCCGGCATCGCCCAGGGCGGCCATCACCGGCGAGATAAGCGGCGGGCTGATCGCCGAGCCGATGGCGTTGATCAGCAGCAGGCCCTGGCTCATGCGCACCAGGGCACCGGCGGGCGCCCGGTCGGCGGCGTGGCCCACCGCCACCGGATAGAGCGAGAAGACCCCGCCGCCGAGCAGGAACAGCAGCCCCGCCAGCAACCAGGTGGACATCGGCAGCCACAGGATCGCCGCCGAGATCAGCGCACAGAAGCCACCTATGGCGATCAGCACGATCTGGCGATCGTGGCGATCCGACCAGCGTCCCACCGGGTACTGCAGCAGCATGGCGCCCAGGATCACGACGGCCATCATCTGGCCGATCCGATCCACCGAGAGGCCGATGCGCTGCAGGTAGAGGGGCAGCAGCGCATAGACCGCGGCCACCGCGATCCCCGAGCCGAAGCTGCCCATCACCCCGGTGGGCGTGAGGGTGATCAGGCGGTGGGGCGGCAGCGGCTCGGCCTTCTCGATCAGCGGCGAGACCCGCGGGATCATCGCCATGGGCAGCACCGAGAGCGAGGCCAGCATGGCGATCACCATGAAGGAGGCCGCTCCGCCCATGGCCTCGGTGACGCCCAGCAGCAGCTGGCCAAGCACCCCGGCGGCGTAGAGGGAGATCATGTAGAGCGCCAGCAGGCGCCCGCGCACCCTCTGGTCGCCGGCGGTGAGCAGCCAGCTCTCGATCACCAGGTAGACCCCCACCGTGGCCCAGCCGCCGATCAGGCGCAGCGCGAACCAGGCCCAGGGGTGATCCACCAGGCCCTGCAGCAGCACCGTGACCGCCACCAGCGAGGCGAAGCTGCCATAGGCGCGAATATGGCCGATGCGCAGCAGCAGGCGGTCGTTGAGCATGGCCCCCAGCGCCAGGCCGATGAAGTAGGCCGAGGAGACCCAGCCGATCACCACCGCCGACTCGCCGGCGGCGTCCAGGCGCAGGGTGATCACGGTGGCCAGGAAGCCGTTACCGATGCCGAGGATGAAGAGACCGAGCAGCGGCGCCAGGGCCATGGTCAGCAGTTGCCGCGACATTGCATGCCTCACAGCGAAAGGAAAGACGGAAAGAGTGGCAGAAAACGGGACATCTCGCCTGTCCGGCGGGCCGGAAACGGCGCCTGAAGCGCCGGCAGGGTATCGAAGCGCGCGAATCATACGCCCGATTGGCGGCGAGTCAATCGCTTTCCCGACCCGGCATCAGCAAGGCGGAATTTTCTTCTGCCAGCTCCCCCCAGTTTGGCAATATCATCCGCCACACCCCCTCCCCCACCTCACGCCTCAGGGCTTCTGCAGCAACACCACGTCGGCGGCAGGAAATTCCACGCGCATGCCGAGCTCATCGGCAAGCCACCGAAAGGTCGTCTCGCTGAAGAAGGCCACGTGAGTCGGGTCGAGGATGTAGTGCCAGCGGGCGAACGCCTCGCGATCGGTGGCCCGCTTGGTCATCAGCCCCAGCCAGCCGCCGGGACGCAGGCGTTGTGCCAGGCGCGCAAGCTCCTCCCCCGGTGCGAAGAGGTGCTCGACCACCTCGGTGGCGGTGATGAAGTCGTAGGCCTGTTCGAACACCCGGGGGTCGGGGGCGTAGAAAGGGTCGTAGACCGCCATGGGATGACCCGCCTCCTCGAACATCACCGAGAGGGTCGGCCCGGGGCCGGCGCCGAAGTCGAGCCCCCGGGCGCCGGGGGCGAGGCGCTCGCGCAGCGGGTCGAAGAGCCGTCCCAGGAAGCGCCGGTAGCCGGGGTCCTCCGGGGAATTCTCGTGCTGGTCGTAGACCGCCCGTTCCTCCTCGGGGCCTAGCCGGAAGGCCGGCGGCACGAACACCAGCGCGCAGCGCCGGCACTGGTGGTACTCGCGCCGCGCATCGCGATGGTAGAAGGCCGCGTCGTCAGATGCGCATAGCGGGCAGGTCGGCATCGTCGTATCCTCTGTGCCAGAACGTTCTTGCCACTCCAGGACAAGACCAAGGAGATGTGAATGCTGTCAGGTCTGGATCATCTGGTCATCACCGTGACCGACATTTCCCGCGCCGTGGACTTCTACTCCCGGGTGCTGGGGCTGGAGGTGCGCTATCGCGACCGCGAGCGCGTCGACCTGATCCTCGGCGACCTGGCCCTGCGCCTGCACTGGACCGCCACCGATATCGAGCCCAGGGCGGCGACCCCCACCCCCGGCAGCATCGATATCTGCCTGCGCAGCCTGCTGCCCCTGGACGAGGTGGCCCGCCACCTGGAGGCTCTGGAGGTGGAGGTGGAGCTCGGCCCGGTCGAGCGCCAGGGCGCCACC
The DNA here is from genome assembly GCF_030704205.1 of Halomonas alkalicola. Taxonomy (NCBI): domain Bacteria; kingdom Pseudomonadati; phylum Pseudomonadota; class Gammaproteobacteria; order Oceanospirillales; family Halomonadaceae; genus Halomonas; species Halomonas alkalicola. Next base: position 1,143,888 of record NZ_CP131913.1, read on the forward strand.
GGCCTGCTGGAATCGGTCTACCTGCGCGACCCGGACGGCAACCTGATCGAGATCAGCCGCCCGCTGCGCCAGGCGGCCACCGAGGCCGCCGAGGGCTGAGCTCCCCGGCCGGCGCTGGCAATGCATCTGCCGGTCGGTATCATGACGCCCCGAGATTCGATTCCACGGCCAGGGACGCCCCATGAGCGACAATTTCCAGAGTGACAGGCCCCGACAAGACCAAGTCCAGAACGACAATGTGATCATCGAACGGCGCGAGCCCCCCGATACCACCATGCCCATGGTGGTCTATGCCCTCTACCTGGTCAGCTTCGTGGTGGGCTTCACCTCGGTGATCGGCGTGGTGATCGCCTACGTCTACCGCGGCAAGGGACCGGCGTGGCTCGACGAGCACTACCGCTATCAGATCCGCACCTTCTGGATCGGCCTGCTCTACGCCACCATCGCCTCCATTCTGGTGCTGGTGGCCATCGGCATCCCGCTGCTGATCGCCCTGGCGGTGTGGCTGATCGTGCGCTGCGTGAAGGGCTTCCGCGGCCTGCAGGAGAAGCGCGCGCCGGACAACGTGGACACCTGGCTGTTCTAGGCGACGCACCCATGGCCGACTCCCGCTCCCAGTCCAGTCCCCGTCAGGCCCGCGCCATCGCCGGGCTGTGGAAGAGCCTGGCCGGCCGCAGGCTGGCCACCCTGTGGTGCCTGTCGCGCCTGGCAGGCCCCCTGGTGCACCGCTTCAGCCGCCGCGAGCGCGAGGTCACCGAGATCAACCTGGGCGAGGTCTACCCGGCGCGCAGCACCGCCGAGCGCCGCCGCCTGGCCCGGGAAAGCCTGACCCACTCCACCGCCACCATGCTGGAGCTCGGCTTCGCCTGGATGGGCGACCCCGAGAGGGTCGAGGCCTCGATCCAGGCCGTGCACGGCCGCGAGCTGCTCGACGAGGCCCGCGCCGAGGGCCGCGGGGTGATCGTGCTGGCGCCGCACTTCGGCAACTGGGAGGTGCTCAACTTCTGGCTCTCCAGCCACTTCCCCTTCACCGCCATGTACGAACCGCCGAAGATCGCCGAGCTAGACGCCGTGACCCGCGCCGGGCGCGAGCGCATGGGGGCGAGCCTGGTGCCCACCAACCCCAGGGGCGTCGCCGCCCTGCTCAAGGCGCTCAAGCGCTCCGAGGCGATCGGCATCCTGCCGGACCAGGAGCCCGACTGGGGCAGCGGCGTCTTCGCCCCCTTCTTCGGCCGTCCCGCCTACACCGCCACCCTGCTGCCCAAGCTGGTGGCGCGCACCGAGGCGCGGGTGGTGACCGGGGTCGCCCGGCGCATCCCCGGCCGCGGCTTCGAGCTCCACTTCCTCCCCGCCGACACGCGGGTCTACTCCCCGGACGAGGCCGAATCCGCCACCGGCGTCAACGCCTGCGTGGAGGCCGCCATCGCCCTGGACCCGGCCCAGTACCAGTGGGAGTACAAGCGCTACCGCAAGGTGGTCGAGGAGCAGCAGGGCCACCCCCGCCATCAGGAGTTCCGGCTCTACTGAGCGTCTGCTCCCTCCCCCCGCTCGTCACTCCCGCCCGTAGCGGTCGTCCAGGCGCACGATGTCGTCCTCGCCCAGGTAGCTGCCGGACTGCACCTCGATCAGCTCCAGGGGAATCAGCCCGGGGTTCTCCAGGCAGTGCACCCGGCCCACGGGGATGAAGGTCGACTCGTTCTCCCCCACCAGGAAGGTCTCGTCGTCCAGGGTCACCCGGGCGGTGCCGCTGACCACGATCCAGTGCTCGGCGCGATGGTGGTGGAGCTGCCTCGACAGCCGGGCGCCGGGCTTCACCGTGATGTGCTTGACCCGGTGGCGCTCGCCGGCGTCCAGCGTCTCGTAGTGCCCCCAGGGGCGGAAGACCGTGGCGCTTTGGCGGGTCTCCGGGCGGCCCGCGGCCTCGAGGCGATCGACCAGGCCGCGCAGGGCCTGGCTGCTGGCGCGATCGGCCACCAGCACGGCGTCACGGGTCTCGACGACCACCAGGTCCGACACCCCCAGGGTCGCCACCAGCCGCGACTCGGCGTGAACCAGAAGCCCCCGGCTCGCCTCGCAGACGACGTCGCCATGCAGGGCGTTGCCGTCACCATCGCGGGGCAGCACCTCCCAGAGCGCCTGCCAGGAGCCGATGTCGCTCCAGCCCGCCTCCAGCGGCACCATGGCCGCCCGGTCGGTGCGCTCCATCACCGCCACGTCGATGGAGTCCGCCGGGCAGGCCAGGAAGGCCGCCTCGGCGGGACGCAGGAAGTCCAGGTCGGTGGTGGCGCCCGCCAGGGCCTCGCGGCACGCCGCGAGGATCATCGGGGCGTGGGTGGCCAGGGCCGCCAGGGCGTCCGCCGGGCGCATCACGAAGATGCCACTGTTCCAGTAGTGGTCGCCGGCGGCCAGGAACTGCTCGGCCCGCGCCGCGTCGGGCTTCTCCACGAAGCGCGCCACCGCGAAGCCTTTCCCGCCCAGGGGGCCACCCGCCTGCAGGTAGCCGAAGCCGGTCTCGGCGCGGGTCGGCACCACCCCGAAGGTGGTCAGGTAGCCCGCCTCGGCCAGGTCGACGGCGCGGGCCACCGCCCCGTGGAAGGCGGTCTCGTCACCCAGGTGGTGGTCCGAGGGCAGCACCAGAAGCGGCCCCTCGCGCCCCTCGCCATGGGCCAGCAGGGCCGCCAGGGCGATGGCCGGGGCGGTGCCGCGCCCCTCGGGTTCGAGCAGCAGGGTCGCCCCCTCCACGCCGGCCCGGCGCAGCTGCTCGGCGGCCAGGAAGCGATGCGCCTCGTGGCAGATGACGATGGGCGGCGCCAGCGCGAGCCCCTCCAGGCGAGCGATGGTGCGGGCCAGCAGGCTGCCCTCCTCCTCGAGGGCGAGGAACTGCTTGGGGCGCGCCCGACGCGACAGCGGCCAGAGCCGCACGCCGTTGCCGCCGGCCAGGATCACGGGAGTCATCATTCGCCAAAGTCCTCATGCAGCCAGCCGCGCAGGGCCTCCAGGCCGTGCTCGGCAGGGCCCGGCGCCGGCATCATGCCGGGCTCGAAGCCCCGCGCCAGGAAGGGGGCAAGCAGGGAAGCGTCTGCGCTGATCACATGCACCGGCACCCCGAAGCCCGCCTCGTCACCGATGATCAGGGGGGCGGCCTGGTGGTCGCCCAGCAGGATCAGCAGGGCCTCGTCGCCGAGCGCGTCCGCCGCCCAGCGGGCGCTGACCTCCAGGGCGTAGTCCACCGAGTGCGCATAGTGCTCGCGCACCCGCTCGAGATCCTGCCACAGCTCGTCCGGCGGGATGCCGGCGTCCTCCCACTGATAGAAGATGCTGCCGTCCCCCACCGCGTCCCAGTCGTCGAGCACCGGCAGGATCGGCGTCCAGGGCGCGTGGCTCGAGATCAGGGCGACCTGGGCAAACAGCGGCGCCTCGGCCGGGGCGCGGATGCGCTGCTCGAAGTGGTGCAGGGTGAACTGGTCGGGCATGGTCACCCAGTTGAGGGGCGGCCCGGCGTAGTCGATGTCGGCGGCGGCGTGGATCTCGTCGAAGCCGTAGGCCTCGCCCTCCGGCCAGGCCAGGGTGATGGCGGGCATCACCGTCAGGGTGCGATGCCCACTGGCCCGGAAGTCGTCCACCAGGGTCGGCCGCTCGCTTGCCAGCATCAGCCGGTACCAGAGCGAGTTGTCGATCCTCAGGCCGCTCAGGGTGCTGGCATGGGCGAGCCAGGACTGTCCGCCGCGGATCGGCGCGTCCAGCAGCCCCGTGGCCATCACAAGCCCTGCCTCTGCCAGGCGCGCCTCCATGGCCGCCAGCCGCGGGAGGGTCACCTCGCTGAAGCGTGGATCGAACACCGAAGACTCGCCATAGGACTCCACGAAGACCAGCAGCACATCACGCCCGGCAAGCCCCGGCAGCGCGGTGGCCCGGGTGGGCGACGCCGCCATGCGCGCGGCGAAGTCGCGATGGGCGCGGCGCGTCTCCACCAGCTGCTGGCCCTGGAAGCGCAGGGTATCCATGGCCGGCGCCCGGGCCACGGGCAGCCAGCGCTGATGATGCCACTGGGCCGCCATCAGGGTAGTACTGGCCAGAAGCAGCAGGAGCGCGATCAGCGACACCGCCCCGCCCGTCGCCTGCCGCTGTCCGGCACGCAGTGCTCGATTCAGCGCCCAGCCAACCAGGCCGACAAGCAGCAGGGCCGCCAGGGTGGTGGCCCAGGCCATCCCGGTGCCCAGGTTGCCCTCCAGCAGGTGAAACACCGAACGCAGCAGCGGCAGGTCCAGATAGAGGTTCAGCGAACGGCCGAGGGCCAGGTGGGTGGCCGCATCGCCGAGGCCGGCGAGCACCGCCACCATCACGACGACGGTCAAGAGCGGGCGCAGCCAGCCCAGTCGACCGGCCGGCAGCACCACCAGCAGGGCCGCCAGCAGCAGCGCCTCCAGGGCGACCCAGCGGGTGGCGATCTCCCCGAAGCGCAGCCACAGGGGCAGCAGCAGCAGCAGGTTGAGCAGGACGGCAAGGCCCAGCAGTCGGAGCATCGCGTGGGAATCCTCGAGTCGGGATGGCCGGGGTGGGGCGGCGGGAAGGAGACATGCACCACCCTGACAGGGTAGCCCACGGGAAAACAGTGTACATATGACCTACCATGTACAAGGATCGTCTCACAAGGATCCGCCCGCCACACGTGCAGGATCCCCCCTCCGCGACGACACTGTTGTGCAGGAGCGGGTCTGCGAGCGGGTCTGCGAGAACGAGCCAGGAAGCCCGGGAGAGACGCGATGCCCCTGAGACGACACCCTCGCCTGACGGCGTGCCTGGCCATGGCGCTGCTGCTGGCCCTGCCGGCCGCCGCCGAGACCGCCCCCGGGGAGGTCGATGCCCTCTTCGAGCGCGTCACCGACAGGGCCGAGGCGCTGGCCGGCCGCCCCCACGACCCCGGCACCGGCGAGCTGCCCGAGGCGCTGCGCGACCTGGACTACGACACCTACCGACAGATCCGCTTCCGCCCGGAGGCCGCCCTGTGGGGAGACGAGGGCCTCTTCTCGGTGCAGCTCTTCCATACCGGCTTCCTGTTCGAATCGCCGGTCCGGCTGCATGCGGTGGAGGGCGGCGAGGTGACCGCGCTGGACTTCGACCCCGCCCGCTTCCGCTACGACGACGCCGCCGCCGCCCTGCCGGAGCGGGACCTCTCCGGCGCCGGCCACGCCGGCTTCCGGCTGCACTTCCCCCTCAACCGGGCCGACTACCAGGACGAGTTCGCGGTATTCCTCGGCGCCTCCTACTTCCGCCTGGTAGGCCGCGGCCAGGGCTACGGCCTCTCCGCCAGGGGCCTGGCCATCGATACCGCCCTGCCCCGGGGCGAGGAGTTTCCGGCCTTCCGCGAGTTCTGGCTGGTGCGCCCGGCTCCGGAGGCCAGCCGCATGACGGTGCTGGCCCTGCTCGACAGCCCCTCGCTTGCCGGCGCCTACCGCTTCGATATCGCACCGGGGCGCAATATCCAGGTGGAGGTGACCGCCCGGCTCTTCGCCCGCCGCGATGTGGAGCGGCTTGGCGTGGCGCCGCTGACCAGCATGTTCGCCCACGGCGATACCACCCCCCGGACCGTGGACGACCACCGCCCGGCGGTGCACGACTCCGACGGCCTGCTGGTACACACCGGGAGCGGCGAATGGATCTGGCGTCCGCTCACCAACCCGCGCTCGCTGCGCGTCTCCTCGCTGCTCGACCGCGACCCCGGTGGCTTCGGCCTGGCCCGGCCTGGCCCAGCGGGAGCGAAACTTCGACCGCTACCTGGACCTCGAGGCCCGCTACGATCGCCGCCCCAGCCAGTGGGTGGAACCGCTCGTCCCCTGGGGGGCGGGGCGCGTGCAGCTCATCGAGATCCCCGCGCCGGACGAGACCCACGACAACATCGTCGCCTTCTGGGTCAGCAACACGCCCCTGCGCGCCGGCGAGCGCCGCGAGCTGCGCTACCGCACCCACACCTTCGGCGCCGAGCCCGCCGCGGCGGCACCGGCCCGGGTCATCCGCACCCGCCAGGGCTGGGGCGGCGTGCCCGGCGATCCCAGCCCGCCGCCGCGCAGCCGACGCCACTTCATGGTGGACTTCGCCGGCGGCGAGCTCGAGAACCTCTCCCCCGACCAGCCGGTGGAGGCCGAGCTCACGGCGAGCCGCGGCGAGATCCACCACCTGCAGACACGCCCGCTGCCGGACGGCCGCGGCTGGCGCGCCTCCTTCCGCCTCGACCCCGACGGCCAGCAGTCCAGCGACCTGCGCCTGCGGCTCCGCCTGCGCGACGAGGTGATCAGCGAGACCTGGAACCATGTCTGGCACCCCGACGAGCGGCGCTAGCCTAGCCGCCCGCCGCGGCCGCCACGCCGGTGCCCGGCTCCCGGGGCTGGCACTGCGCCGGGCACTGCTGGGCGGCCTGGCGCTGCTCACCACCCTCGTCGGCACGGGGCTCATGTGGCACATCCTCTCGCCCGGCGGCATCACGCCGCTGCGCGGGGGCATCCTCGCGCTCTTCACCCTCACCTTCGCCTGGGTCGCCGTGGGCTTCTGGAGCTCCGTGGCCGGTTTTTTTCTTCTGCTGCTGCTCGCCGACCGCGACCCCCTGACCCTGGCCCGCCGGCCCCGGGTCGCCGACGAGCGTCAGCTGCCGATCACCCGGCGCACCGTGCTGGCCATGCCGATCCACAACGAGTCGCCCGAGCAGGTGGACGCTGCCCTCTCGGCCACCGCCGAATCGCTCATCGCCACCGGCGAGGCGCACCACTTCACGCTCTTCGTGCTCAGCGACACCACCGACCCGGCCATCGCCGTGGCGGAGGCCCGCGCCATGGCCGCCCTTCAGCGGCGCCTCGAAGGGCGCCTGGCCGTGCACTATCGGCGCCGCGCCGACAACGCCGGGCGCAAGGCGGGCAACCTCGCCGAGTTCTGCCGCCGCTGGGGGGCGGCCTTCGACTTCATGGTAGTGCTGGATGCCGACAGCCGCATGGACGGCGAGACGCTGCTGGGGCTGGTGCGGGCCATGCAGGCCCGCCCCGGGGTAGCGCTGATCCAGACGGTACCGCTGCCGGTGCGCCAGCACACCCTGTTCGGCCGCCTGGCCCAGTTCGCCGCCAGCCTCTATGCCCCCATGCTGGCCGCCGGCCAGAGCGCCTGGCAGGGCGACGCCGCCAACTACTGGGGGCACAACGCCATCCTGCGCCTGCGCGCCTTCATGGACCACGCCGGCCTGCCGCCCCTGCCCGGCCGCCCGCCGCTGGGCGGCGAGATCTTGAGCCACGACTTCGTGGAGGCCGCCCTGCTGCGTCGCGCCGGCTGGGAGGTGCAGCTCGAGACCCGGCTGACGGGCAGCTTCGAGGAGATGCCCGGCAACCTGCTCGACTATGCCCGCCGCGACCGGCGCTGGACCCAGGGCAACCTGCAGCACCTGCGCCTGCTGGCGGCGCCGGGCCTGCACGGCCTGAGCCGGCTGCACTTCCTGCTCGGCGCCACCGCCTTCGTCTCCTCGCTGCTGTGGCTCGCCATCCTGCTCGCCGGCAGCCTGGATGCGGTGCTGATCGCCCGCAGCGAGCCCGCCTACTTCGGCCATGGCGAGCAGCTCTTCCCCTTCTGGCCCCGGGCGCGCCCCGAGCTGATCGCCGCCCTGCTGGCGATGACCGCCACCCTGCTGCTGCTGCCCAAGCTGCTGGGGCTGCTGCTGGCCCTGGGGCGACGCGCCGCCGGCTACGGCGGGCGAACACGCTTTTGCCTCAGCGCCCTGCTGGAGGGGCTCGCCGCCATTCTGCTTGCCCCGATCATGATGGCCTTCCACAGCGCCTTCGTGGTCGGCGTGCTGACCGGCACCAGCGTCGAGTGGGGCGCCCAGGTCCGCGAGGGACGTCGCGTGCCCTGGCGGGAGGCGCTGCGCCACACCGCGCCCTTCGCCCTGCTCGGGGGGCTGTGGATCGCCCTTGTCCACTGGCAGGTGCCGATGCTGGTCGCCTGGCTGGCCCCGGTCTGGGTGGGGCTGGCCCTGTCTCCGCTGCTGGTGCGCTTGAGCGGCAGCCGCCGGGCGGCCGCCTGGCTGGCGAGACGGGGGCTGCTGCGCACCCCGGAGCCCCAGGCCCATGCCGAGCTGCTGGAAGAGCGCCGCGACCTCGCCGCCAACGACGCGGCCGAGGCCGACACGCCGGCCCTACGGCCACCGCCTCCCGAATGTCCCGGAGAGATGCCCACCCAACTCCTGCATAGGGAACCTCGATGACGGCTCTACTCTCGCCGGCCCGCCTGCGCCAGGGCGCCGGCATTGCCCGCTCGCTGCTGATCTACTGGCGCCCGGGGCGACAGCGCGCGCTGCGTCGCCTCTACGCCGACTTCATCGGTCCCGGCGACCTGGCCTTCGACGTGGGCGCCCACCTCGGCGACCGCACCGCGGCCTTCCAGGCGCTGGGCGCACGGGTGGTGGCCCTGGAGCCCCAGCCCGGGCTCTTCCGCTGGCTGGCGCGGCTGGTGGGCGGTCGGGCCGGGGTCATCCTGCTGCCCCAGGCCGCCGGGGCCGAACCCGGTGAGGCAGAGCTCGCGGTGAGCGAAGCCAACCCCACGGTCTCCACCCTGGCTCATGAGTGGCGTACCACCATCGGGGCGCGCAACCCCGGCTTCCAGAACGTGCGCTGGGAGAGCCGCCGGCGGGTCGCGGTGACCACCCTGGACGCGCTGATCGCCGAGCACGGCACCCCGCGCTTCTGCAAGATCGACGTGGAGGGCTTCGAGGCCGAGGTGCTGGCGGGGCTCTCCCAGCCCATCGAGGGGGTCTCGGTGGAGTTCGTGGCCGGCGCCCTGGAGGTGGCCGAGCGCTGCGTGACACGCCTGGCCGCGCTGGGCGACTATCGCTTCAACGCCATCGAGGGAGAGCGCCGTCAGTTCCGCTGGCCCGAGTGGCGAACGGCGGACGCCACCCTCGGGTGGCTCGCGCAGGGCGCCGACGGCCTCCCTTCAGGCGACCTCTACGCGCGGCTGGACACCCCGAACGCCACCACGCCCCCGGATACCTCGACCGCGGAGACGACCCCATGAGCTCCTCCCCCGCCCAGGCCCCAAAGGACTTTCCGCGCTGGCAGGACCTGACGCCCCCCGAACTCGCCGAGCTGCCTGAGGCGAGCGTGGTGGTGATGGTGCTCGGTGCCATCGAGCAGCACGGCGCCCACCTGCCACTCTCCACCGACCTCGACATCGGCGAGGGGCTGCTGGCCGCCGCCCTCGCGCGGCTGCCGGCGGGCTTCCCGCTAGTGCAGCTGCCGACCCTGGCGGTGGGCGCCAGCGACGAGCACCTGAGCTTTGGCGGCACCCTGAGCCTCTCGCCGGAGCTCGCCATCGCCACCCTGGAGGCCCACGGCGATGCCGTGGCCCGGGCCGGGTTCCAGCGACTGGTATGGCTCAACAGCCACGGCGGCAACAAGGCGGTGATGGACCTGGCCGCCCTGCGGCTGCGCCGCCGCCACGGCCTGCTGGTGGTCAAGGTTCACTACATGCGCATGCCGCTGCCGGATGACCTCCCGGACGCGACGCTGCCCGCCGAGGAACTACGCCACGGGCTGCACGGCGGTGCGCTGGAAACCGCCCTGATGCGCCACCTGGCGCCGCACAAGGTGCGCCTGGCGCACCTGGACCACCCGATCTCCCGGGGCCAGGCCATGGCGGAGGAGGGCCAGCTGCTGGGCCCGGAGGGGGAAGCGGCCTTCGCCTGGCTGGCCGAGGACCTGCATCCGGAGGGCGTCGTCGGCAACGCCCACCTCGGCAGCGCCGAACTGGGCGCGCGTCTGACCGACCACTACGCCTCGCGCATCGCCCGGATCCTCGAGGAGACCCGCACGATGCGCCTCGAGCGATCCCACGGCGGGCCCTGACGGCGCCGGTTCGTCGCCTCAGCGTCGCGCCCGGAACACCTCGTCGAGCAGGTGGCCGGCACGGTCGGCCTTGGCGCTCAGGTAGCGGTGGTTGTGGTCGTTGAGGCTGCCGTAGAGCGCCTGGCGCTCCACCACCTCGATTCCGCCCTGGGCCAGAGCCGCCATCTTCAGGGGGTTGTTGGTCATCAGCTGCACGCGGCGGATGCCCAGGGCGTCGAGCATGTCCACCGCCACGCCGTAGCGCCGCTCGTCCTCGCCGAAGCCGAGCACCTGGTCGGCATCCAGGGTGTCGAGCCCACTGTCCTGGAGGGTGTAGGCGCGCAGCTTGTTGGCCAGGCCGATCCCGCGCCCCTCCTGGGCCAGGTAGAGGAGCACGCCGCCGCCCAGGGCCTCGATCTCGGCCACGGCGTTGCGCAGCTGCTCGCCGCAGTCGCAGCGCAGGCTGCCGAACAGGTCGCCGGTAAGGCAGGCGGAGTGCAGGCGCAGCGGCACGGCCGCCTCCGGCGCCTCGAGGGGCGGGTCGCCGATCACCACCGCCACGTGCTCGCGCAGCCCGTCGGGCTCGCGAAACAGGATGAAGCGGCACTCGTCGGCATCGGCCAGGGGGATCCTGGCCTCGCTGACCCGGCGCAGCAGCCCGCCGGCCCCGTCCAGGCAGCGCGCCGCCTGCTCGGCCTTCACCGTCAGCAGGGTGCCGTCGGCCACCGCCGCTTTCACCGCCTCGCTCTGGGATTCGGCGACCCGCGCCACCAGGGCCGAGGGGATCAGCAGCGCCCGGCGCATCAGCGCCAGGGCCGCCAGATCGGCCGGCTCCGCTGCCTCCAGGGCCGAACGGCACTCGTCCAGCCCCGCCTCGCCGAGGCTCGCCGCCGGCGTGGCCCCGTAGGCCAGGCACTCGAGGCGCCGACGCACCCGCCCGGCCGGCAGCGGCAGCCGCGCCGCCGTGCCGCCCTTCCCCGCGCCGAGGGTCGCCAGACGATGCCGGCTGAGCACCAGCGCCGGGGAAGTGCCGGCAAGCTCGCCCAGCCGCGCGACGGCCGCCTCGGCGGCCCCCTCGAGGGCCTGGACCAGCACCCTGGACTCACCGGCCACCAGCAGCACCGGCAGCCCCCGTCGTAGATCAAAGATGGCCCGTTCAACCTGATGCATCGCTCTCTCCTGGTGGTTTCGATGCGCTTGGCGTCGCGCCCAAGATCTGCGCATGGTGGTGGTCAGCTCCCCGGCAGGAGGCCCCATGGGCGCCACCGATTCGACGCTCTCCCTGGAGGAGGCCTGGCAGGCCCTCGTGCATGCCGCTCACCCCGACCGCGAGCCGCCCGCACAGGCATCCGACCTGCGCCTCTCGGCGGCCGGCTGGCAGGCCGCGCGCCCCGTCGCGCCAGAGGCCCGCGAACTGCTCGAGTGCCTGGCCCCGCTGGCCGCCCGGCCCGGCCGGCTGGCCATCGCCCAGCTCGGGCAGAGCCTGGACGGGCGCATCGCCACCGAGAGCGGCCACTCCCACTACGTCAACGGCCCGCAGAGCCTGGTGCACCTGCACCGGCTGCGCGCCCTGGTGGACGCCGTGGTGGTCGGCGCCGGCACCGCCAGCGAGGACGATCCCCTGCTCACGGTGCGCCATGTGACCGGGCCCCACCCGGTGCGGGTGATCCTCGACCCCCGCGGCCGGGTAACGCCGGACCGCCGCCTGCTGCGCGACCCCGTGGCGCCGACCCTGCACCTGCACGGCGAGGGGGCGCCTCCGCAAGGCCCGTCGGGGGCGCATGTGGAGCGCCTGGCGCTGCCGCTGGTCGAGGGCGGCTTCGCCCCGCGGGCGGTGCTCGACATCCTGGCCGAGCGCGGCCTCGCCCGGGTGCTGATCGAGGGCGGAGGCATCACGGTGTCGCGCTTCCTCGAGGCCGGCGTGCTCCATCGCCTGCACCTGCTGGTGGCCCCGCTGCTGATCGGCTCCGGCCGACCGGGGCTGGTCATGACGCCCATCGCCACCCTCCACGAGGCGCGCCGCCCCACGTCGCGGACCTTCCGCTGCGGTGACGACACCCTCTTCGATCTCGCGCTCGGCGCCCCGGCCCCCTGAGCCCTCGGGCTCGCCACCGGCGTTCCCCGGCACGACGTGAAGCGCCCGATGCAGCAACACCAGGCCGCCGGGCAGACTCGCCAGCAGCACGATGATTCCGTAGGCCATGGAGATCGCCACCCCCTGGGCCGGCGGCAGCCCCGCAAGCCCCCACACCAGGGCGGCGGCTCCCTCGCGCACCCCCCAGCCGGCGAGCGTGATCGGGATCAGCATCGCCAGCAGCACCGGCGGCACCAGCGCCAGCAGGGTGGCAAGCGGCAGCTGGACGCCGATCGCCCGGGCGGCGCAGACGAACACCAGGGCGTAGCTCACCACCACCAGCAGCGACCCGGCGAGCTGCCTGGGCCACACCGAGGCGGCCAGCAGGCTGCGCCTGAGATCACCACCGAGGCCCACCAGGGCCGCCGGCGGGCGCCTGGCCAGTTGCCAGACCACCAGAACCATCAGCAGCAGGGCGGCGCCCCCGGCCGGCAGCCAGACCGATGCGACCGCGCTCCGGAAGGCGCGGCTCAGCAGCTCATGCCAGAGCGGCGAGGCGGCCAGCACGGCCAGGGTCAGCAGCGCCATGGCGAGCTGACCGGAGGCACGTTCGATGATCACCGCCCGCCAGGCGCCGCCGAGCTGCCCGCTGTCGCGGGAGTGGCGCCAGGCCCGGGCGGCATCGCCGGCCACCCCGCCCGGCAGCACCTGATTGAGGAAGAGCGCCAGGTAGTACTCCCGCAGAGCGCGGCGGAACCCCAGCGAGAGCCCCAGCAGGCGAGCGGTGAGCCGCCAGCGCCAGGCGCTCAGCAAGAGGGGCGGCAGGGTCAGCGCCAGGGCCAACAGGGCCCAGCCCGGCGAGAGCCGCTGCACCTCGGCGAGGATCGCCCCCGGCTGAAGCCACCCGACGAGACCGACCAGCAGTACCACCCCCACCAGCGGGCGCAGCAGGCCCTGGCGTGCGGGGCGGCGCGCTCGCCGGGCTGCTCGTTGGGAAAGGGCCATGCTCAGGCGCCCCTGGCCGACAGCGGCGGCAGCGCCAGCAGGTCGCGATGCCCCACGACCAGCCCCAGCTCCCCGGCGGCGAGGCCGGCCAGCCGCCGCTCGCACCAGCGCGCGAGACGCGCCTGCTCTTCCGGGGCCTGGGCCAGGGCGGCGTCATGGCATCCCCGTACCAGCGGCTCGGCCAGGGACCACTGCGCCTCCTCCCCAGCGGCCAGGTGCCAGGGGGTGGCCGCGCTCTCCACCCGGTAGCCGGCCGCGGTCATGGCCGCCGCCAGCACGCCGGGGGCGTCGCCGCCCAGCGCCGGGCCAAGCCCCTTGTCGCGGCGCTGGTGGGCCTGGAAGAGCGCCCGGACCGCGATGTCCTCCTCATCCTCGACTCGCTCTCCAGCGGTATCCAGGAAGGCCCAGTCGCCATCCACGCTCAGCGTGAAGAGCAGCGCCTGGCCGCGCCCGGCCGCGGCCGCCACCAGCGCCTCGGCCCAGGGGCGCGATACCAGGTCGAAGAGCGCCGAGGCCACCACCAGGTCGCCGCCCTCGAGCAGGCCATCATCCACCGGCGCCAGGTCGCGGCAGCTGGCCTCGACGGTCAGCCGGCCACCGGTGGGGTCGCGCAGGGTGGCGCCATGACGTCGGGCCAGCGCCAGCAGCGCCGGGTCGTGGTCCACCAGGCGCCAGCGCTGGGGCCCCGGCAGCCGCGGCGCGAGGAAGCGCAGGTTGCTGCCGCTGCCGCATCCCAGATCGAGGATGCCATGCGCGCCGTCGTGTGCTCCGGGCCGGCCGGCGAGCCAGTCGGCGGCCAGGCCCGTCAGGCAGTGGCTGCGCGAGCGGGCGTCGAGCGCCTCGCGGCGGGAGAGCCAGTCGGCGCTGAAGCGCTCGCCTGGGCGGGTGGCCTCGGCGTCGACCGGACCGGGGGGGCGGGTAGCGTCATGGCGGGCTCTCCTCGGGCGCCTGGCCGGCGTCGGTTGGGTCGGGGGTGGGTGCGGGAGTGGGAGCCGCAGCGTCCTCCAGGGCCGCCAGAAAGCGGTCGCCGGCCTGCTGCCAGTCGCCCAGGTGGCCGCGGGCCTCCCGGGCGCCGCGGCGCAGCCGGCAACGCAGCGCGGCGTCATCGAGCCAGGCGGCCAGGGCCGCACCCAGGGCGTCGGCATCAACCGGAGGCACGGCCAGGCCGGCCCCCGGCGGCAGGGTGTCGACCAGGGCGCCGCCGGTGGTGGTGAGCACCGGCAGGCCGCGGGAGAGCGCCTCGGTGACCACCATGCCGTAGCCCTCGTAGCGCGAGGGCAGCACGAAGAGCTCCGCCCGGTGGTAGGCGGCGGCCAGCTCGGCGGTGCTGCGCTCCCCGGCCCAGTCGATGCGCCCCTCGAAGCCGTAACGGCGAGTGGCATCGTAAAGCCGGGCGGCATGAGCGGAATCGCGCTCGGCGCTGCCGATGGCCGTCAGGGTCCAGTCGCGTTCCCCGAGGCCGGCCAGCGCCTTGAGCAGGACATCGTGGCCCTTGCGCGGGACCAGGGTCGCCACGCAGAGCAGGCGCCGGGGGCCGGGGGATTCGAGATCCAGGGCGCTGGCCGCCAGCGGCACCGGCTCGACGCCAGGCTCGACCACGCGGAGCCGCTCGGGCGCCACGCCAAAACGCCCAAGGCCCCGGGCGGTGAAGCGGCTGGTAACGATCACCCGACGCGCCAGGGCCAGGGCGCGGGTCTCGCTGTCGAGCAGCGAGCGGCGGGTCGCCTCGTCCAGGCCGGTCTCGTCGGCCAGGGGGTGGTGGACCAGGGCGATGATCGCCAGGCGATCCGCATGGCGGGCGATCACCTCGGGGAGCCCGCCCATGGCGAGGCCGTCGATGACCACCCGGGCACCGTCGGGCAGTGCCGCGAGCGCCCGGGTCATGCTGCGCCGGGCCAGGTCGTCCGGCACGGGAAAGCGCCCCTCGAGCCCCACCACCTCGACACGGCAGCCCCGGGCCCTGAGCGCTTCGGCGATGCGGGCGTCATAGAGATAGCCGCCGGTGAGCTGGCCGGGATCGCCGGCCACGATCATCGTGACGGGCATCGTCACGGGCCGGGCCAGAGTGGCGCTCGCCATCACAGGGGGCCCTCGAAGCTGGCCCAGGCGATATGGGATTCGTGGAGGGTCACGGTCATCGCCTCGAGCCCGCCGGCGCCCTCCCCCAGCCGCCCCAGCTGGATCGCCGTGGCCAGGCGCTCGAAGATCACCCGGGCCATGAACTCGGTGGTGGTGTTGCGGCCCTGGAACTCCGTCAGTTCATCGAGGTTCTGGAAATTGAACTCGGCGAGCACCGCCTTGAGCGCCTCGCTGGCCAGGCCGATGTCCACCACCAGGTCATGGTCGTCGAGCTCGCGGCGCTGGAAGGTGACGTCCACCACGTAGGTGGCGCCGTGGGTCCGCTGGGCGGGCCCGAAGACCTCGCCGCGAAAGCTGTGGGCGATCATCACGTGGTCGCGAACGGTGAGTCGGTACATGTCAGGGCTCCAGTCGGTCGGATTCGGATCCGTCGGCGTCGAATCGGTCGGGCGAGGCATAGCGCAGCCGGTGGCAGAGCACCTCGCCGGCCCCGGCGGCAAGGCGAGGCATCAGGGCGGGCAGCTCGGAGAAATCGCTCTCGCCGCTGATCAGGGCGTCGAGGCGAGAATCGCGCAGCAGCTCGAGCGCCAGCGCCAGGCGCCGGGCGTGGCCCCAGCGCGGCATGCGCTCGGCGGGCAGGCGGCCCACCTGGCTGCCGATCAGCTTGAGCCGCCGGGAATGGAAGGCCTCCCCCAGCGGCAGGCTCGCCTCGCGATCGCCGTACCAGCTCATCTCCACCACCCGCGCCTCATCGCCGGCCAGCGCCAGCGCCTGGCGCAGCCCCTCGGGGTTGCCGCTGGCGTGGATCACCAGGTCGTTGTCCCCCGGCGCCTCGCCGGCCAGGCAGAAATCGACGCCCAGGGCGCGGGCGAGCTCGGCCCGCCCCGGCGAGACGTCCACCAGCCGTACCCGGGTGCCGGGAATTGCCGCGCAGAGCCAGGCCACCAGGGCGCCCACCACGCCGGCACCGATCACCGCGATGCGGTCGCCCAGGCGCGGCTCGGCGTCCCAGCAGCCGTTGAGCGCGGTCTCCATGTTGGCGGCGAGCACCGCCCGGGCGGCGGGCAGGCCCGCCGGCAGCGGCGTGACGGAGGCGGCCGGCACCACGTAGCGGTCCTGGTGGGGATGCAGGCAGAACACCTCCCGGCCCAGCAGCGCCGCGGGGCCTGCCTCGACCCCCCCGACGCTGACATAGCCGTACTTCACCGGCCAGGGGAAGTCGCCGACCTGGAAGGGGGCGCGCATGCGCTGCCGCTCGCTCTCGGGCACCCGCCCCTGAAAGACCAGCGCCTCGGTGCCGCGGCTGATGCCGCCGAACAGCGCCCTCACCCGGACCTCCCCCTCGCCGGCGGCGGGCAGCGGCTCCGCGCGCAGTTCACCGTGACCCGGGGCCAGGGTCCAGAAGGCGGTGGCGGTGTCGACGGACATGGCGGCTCCAGCGGTGAGGCGGGCGAATACTTCTACAATAATGGTACAGTAACATGCAAATGAACAATTTTATCGCTGCCGGCGGCCCAGGGCGGTGCCGACTGCTAGTGTGGTGGTCATGAGCCCATCGCGTTCAGCATAGCGGCTATGCCTCGCCACCATGGCCGTCGACAACGGCCATCGACAACGGCCATCGACAGCGGCGATCAACAACCATCAGGGAGCCCGGATGCCCTCTCCTCTCTCATCCCACCCGCCTGCGCAAGGGACCGCCGAGGCGACGCGGCCTTGGCGCCTGGCCATGGAGCTGGCGCTGGGCGGTCTCACCCTGCTCGGGCTTCTGGCCACGCTGGGGCTGGTGGGGTCATGGGTAGCGCCGCTGGCCATCGCCACCTACCTGGGGATGGCGGCCCTGCTGTGGCGCGCCCTGCGCCGCCGCCCCATGCGCCAGGGCGGGCTGGGCGCGGCCAACCGGGTCACCCTGGCGCGAGGCGTGCTGGTGGCCCTGCTGGCCGGCACCCTGGCCGACCCGGCCCTGCTGGCCAGCCACACAGAGTGGCTCTTCGGCGTCGCCCTGGTCGCCCTGGCCCTGGACGGCGTGGATGGCTGGGTCGCCCGGCGCAGTGGCAGCGCCAGCGCCGTGGGGGCCCGCTTCGACATGGAGCTCGACGCCTTCTTCATCCTGGTGCTCTGCCTGGCGCTGCTGCTGCTGGAGCGCGTCGGCCCCTGGGTGCTGGCCATTGGCGCCATGCGCTACGCCTTCGTGGCGGCGAGCTGGCGCTGGCCCTGGCTCGCCGGCGAGCTGCCGGACAGCCAGCGACGCAAGGCGGTCTGCGTGTGGCAGGTGGCGGCGCTGATGCTCGCCCTGCTGCCGGCCACGCCCGGCCTGATCGCCACCTGGCTGGCCGCCACCGCCCTGGCGGGGCTCACCCTCTCCTTCGCCGTGGACGTGCGCTGGCTCTACCACCATCGATAAGCCTCGGGGCTGGCAAATGTCCCCGGGCCTGCTAGAGTGGGCCTTCGCTTGACGGGGTGCCGGTGGAACCGGCTGAGATCGCTATACGACAGTGCGCCACACCGGCGCGGTCGTCACGGCGGGGCCCGTTGAACCTGATCCGGTTAGTACCGGCGTAGGAATCAAGCGGCGGCCTCCCCCGGCTACCCCCGTGTAGCGCGCCCCCCAGGCCCCACTCCCTCCCTCGCCCGCACTCCGGATCGTCACCCGACAATCGGAGGCAAGATGGGCTACCGCTTCAGCGACCTCACCGCCGCCTGCCAGGACGACTGGCGCGCCTATATCGAACACGACTTCGTGCGCGGTCTCGCCGAGGGCACCCTCGAGGAGGGCGCCTTTCGCCACTACCTGAAGCAGGACTACCTGTTTCTGATCCACTTTGCCCGGGCCTACGCCCTGGCCGCCTACAAGAGCCGCACCCTGGACGACCTGCGTCAGGCCCATGAGGGGCTCAAGGCCATCGTCGACCTGGAGCTGGGGCTGCACGTGGGCTACTGCCGCGAGTGGGGCATCTCCGAAGCGTCCCTGGCCGAGCTGCCCGAGGCCCGCGCCACCATGGCCTATACCCGCTACGTGCTGGATACCGGCAACCGCGGCGACCTGCTCGACCTGCACGTGGCCCTGGCCCCCTGCCTGGTGGGCTACGGCGAGATCGCCGACTGGATCAACGCCCGCGCCGAAACGGTCCGCGGCGATGCCAACCCCTATGACGCCTGGATCGCCATGTACGAGAGCGAGGAGTTCCAGGCCGCCCGCCGCGCCGAGGAGGCCTGGCTCGACGCCCGCCTGACCGACGTCACCCCGGCGCGCTTCGCCGAGCTCACCCAGGTGTTCCGCGACGCCACCCGGCTCGAGATCGATTTCTGGCAGATGGGGCTGGACCGCGCCCTCTAGCGCCGCCGCCCCACCACACCCCTGACACCCAAGGCCACTCCCCCCGACAACAACAGCCACGACAAGGATTCACGCCATGAGCAAGACCGCCCACTTCCTCGCCGAAACCGCCAAGGTCGACGAGGCCGCCATCCAGCCCCTGCCCGGCTCGCGCAAGATCTATGTGGAGGGGTCACGCCCCGATATCCGCGTGCCCTTCCGCGAGATCTCGCTCTCGCCGACGAAAACCTCCGGCGCCGACGAGGAGAATCCGCCGCTGCTGGTCTACGACACTTCCGGCCCGTATACCGATCCGAATGCCGAGATCGACCTGCGCCGCGGCCTGCCCGAGCTGCGCCGCGCCTGGATCGAGGCACGCGGCGATACGGAACAGCTCGACGGCCCCACCAGCGAGTACGGCAAGCGCCGCGCCAACGACCCGACGCTCGCCCAGCTGCGCTTCGACCTGACCCGCACGCCGCGGCGCGCGAAGGAAGGGAAGAACGTTACCCAGCTGCACTACGCCCGCCAGGGCATCATTACCCCGGAGATGGAGTTTATCGCCATCCGGGAAAACCAGAGGCGGCAGGCGCTCTCTGCGAAGTACTCAGGCACCGAAGAGGTGGAGCGCATCCTGGGCCACCAGCACCCGGGCCAGGGCTTCGGCGCCCGGCTGCCCGAGGAGATCACCCCGGAGTTCGTGCGCGCAGAAGTCGCTGCCGGCCGGGCGATCATTCCCTGCAACATCAACCATCCGGAATCGGAGCCGATGATCATCGGCCGCAACTTCCTGGTGAAGATCAACGGCAACCTCGGCAACTCTGCGGTGACCTCCTCCATCGAGGAGGAGGTCGACAAGATGACCTGGGGCATCCGCTGGGGCGCGGACACCATCATGGACCTCTCCACCGGGCAGAACATCCATGAGACCCGCGAGTGGATCATCCGCAACTCGCCGGTGCCCATCGGCACCGTGCCGATCTATCAGGCGCTGGAGAAGGTCAACGGCATCGCCGAGAACCTCACCTGGGAGGTATTCCGCGACACCCTGATCGAGCAGGCCGAGCAAGGGGTGGACTACTTCACCATCCACGCCGGCGTGCTGCTGCGCTACGTGCCGCTCACCGCCAAGCGGGTCACCGGCATCGTCTCCCGGGGCGGCTCGATCATGGCCAAGTGGTGCCTCTACCATCACCGTGAGAGCTTCCTCTACGAGCACTTCGAGGAGATCTGCGAGATCTGCAAGCGTTACGACGTGGCCTTCTCCCTGGGCGACGGCCTGCGCCCCGGCTCGGTGGCCGACGCCAACGACGAGGCGCAGATGGCCGAGCTCAAGACCCTGGGCGAGCTGACCAGGATCGCCTGGAAGCACGACGTCCAGGTGATGATCGAAGGCCCCGGCCACGTGCCCATGCATCTCGTGAAGGAGAACATGGACAAGCAGCTCGAGTACTGCGACGAGGCGCCCTTCTACACCCTGGGCCCGCTGGTCACCGACATCGCCCCGGGCTACGACCACATCACCTCCGGTATCGGCGCGGCCATGATCGGCTGGTTCGGCTGCGCCATGCTCTGCTACGTCACGCCCAAGGAGCACCTCGGCCTGCCCAACAAGGACGACGTCAAGACCGGCATCATCACCTACAAGATCGCCGCCCATGCGGCGGACCTCGCCAAGGGTCACCCGGCCGCCCAGCGCCGCGACAACGCGCTCTCCAAGGCGCGCTTCGAGTTCCGCTGGGAGGACCAGTTCAACCTCGGCCTCGACCCGGACACCGCCCGGGAGTACCACGACGAGACCCTGCCCAAGGACTCCGCCAAGGTGGCCCACTTCTGCTCCATGTGCGGCCCCAAGTTCTGCTCCATGAAGATCACCCAGGAAGTGCGCGACTACCCCGCCGAGCACGGCCTCACCGGCGACGCCGATGCGGTGATGAAAGGCATGGAGGAGCAGGCGGAGAAGTTCCGCCAGAAGGGCAGTGAGCTCTACCAGGAGGTGTGAAGGTGGTGTAAGCCAGGCGCATGCAGCGCACTCAACGCTGAGTTTGGCTAGGGTGCGTTAACAATTGCCGATGGAGATCGGGCTGATTTAGAATATCAGCATTTTTCGGTGATCTATGCCTCGGCTAATGCTACGTGATGACCAATGGGAGCGCATCGAGCACATGCTCCCCGGCAAAGCTTCAGATCGCGGGGTGACGGCCAAGGACAATCGCTTGTTCGTGGAAGCCGTCCTGTGGATCGCCCGGACAGGCGCTCCCTGGCGTGATCTGCCCGACGCCTTCGGTCGCTGGCACACTGTCTACATGCGCTATAACCGGTGGTCTAAGAAGGGGGTCTGGCAGCAGGTTATCGACACATTAGCCGATGATCCCGACATGGAGCAGCTGATGATATAGATGGCAGTATCGTCAAAGTTCATCAGCATGGGGCGGCAAAAAAACGGCTCAGAGCACCGAAGCCATGGGGAAATCGCGTGGGGGATTGAGCACCAAGATCCACGCGGCGGTCGATGCCCTCGGCAACCCGGTACGGCTAATCCTCACACCGGGCCAAGCGTCTGAGTACGGAGCCGCCCCAGCGTTACTGGCGGGCTTTTCTCCAGCGGCGGTGCTTGGCGACAAGGGGTATGATTCCACCGCTTTGAGGGACATCATTCGAGCGGTGGGCGCCGAGCCGGTGATTCCGCCGAGAAAGAATCGCTTGGAATGCCCCGAGATAGATTGGCACTGTTACAAGGATCGCAACCTGGTAGAAAGGTTCTTCCAGAAAATCAAGCAGTTCAGGCGGCTGGCAACACGCTATGAGCGACTGGCGAGAAACTACCAGTCGCTACTCAACCTTGTATCCGCCGTCATATGGCTGGCCTAATTGTTAACGCTCCCTAGGCTGTAGCGGTGCCCCACCTCGATTCCGGGAGACGCCCCATGTCTGAGTTGGAATTGTCAGAGACGGACCGCTACGCCTACCCTCACCGCGTGCTGCACTGGCTGGTGGCCGCGGTGCTGCTGCTGTCGCTGGCCAGCGGCCTGACCCTGGGGTTTCTCGGCTTCGAAGGGGCCATGGAGCGCCTGGGCCGGGCCGGCACCGACTTTCTCTACACCTCCCACAAGTCCCTCGGCGTGGCCCTGCTCGCGCTGATGACCCTGCGGGTGATGACGCGGCTGCTCTATGTGGTGCCCGACCATGACCCGCCGCTGCACCCCTTCCAGCGCATCCTAAGCACCGCGGTGCACCACCTCCTCTACCTGGCGCTGCTGGCCCAGCCGATGCTGGGCTGGGCCGCCACCGCCAGCGGCGACTTTCCGGTGCAGTTCCTGCACTGGCACCTGCCCGGCATCGTGCCGGTGAACGAGGCGCTCTCGGAGCGGCTGTTCGAATGGCACGGCTGGCTGGGCTGGGTGATCCTCGGCCTGATCACCCTGCACATCAGCGGTGCGCTCTACCACTGGCTGATCCGTCGCGACGGCGTGATGGCACGCATGAGTCTCTTCGATCCGGATCGTTAGCGCTGGCACGCTCCCTGCATGGATCGGGCAATGCCCGATCCGACAGGAGCCCGACCATGCCCGACCGTCCGACCTTCACCCCCTCCCTGGCCACGCCGCTCGACGCCGCGGCCTTTCAGCGCCGCGCCCGTGAGCACCTGGCGATGCTGTACGGCCCCCGCGCCGACGAGGTGCTGCGCCGGCTGCTGACGCTGCTGGCCCATCAGGCGCCGCCGGCCCCCTCCCCGGGCGAGACCCGCGTGCCGCTGTGGAGCGAGCGCGACCAGTGGCTGATCAGCTACGGCGACAGCCTGCTCGACGGCGAGCGCCCGCCCCTTGCGGTGCTGGGAGACTTCCTCGATACCCGGCTGCCCGACACCTTCAGCGGCGTGCATGTGCTGCCCTTCTTCCCCTGGAGCAGCGACGACGGCTTCTCGGTGATCCACTACCGGGAGGTGGACCCGGCGCTGGGCGACTGGCCCCAGGTGCGTGCCCTGGCCGAGCGGCGCGACCTGGCGGTGGACCTGGTGCTCAACCATGTCTCCCGGGAATCGCTGTGGTTCGTCGACTACCTGACCGGCAGCCAGCCCGGGCGCGACTACTTCATCGAGCTGGACCCGGAGACCGATCTCTCGGCGGTGGTGCGCCCGCGCAGCTCGCCGCTGCTGGTGCCGGTGCCCACCCGCCGCGGCACCCGCCATCTCTGGGCGACCTTCTCCGAGGACCAGATCGACCTGAACTTCGCCAACCCGGACGTGCTGCTGGAGTTCATCGGCATCCTGATCTTCTACCTCAGCCAGGGCGCTCGCATCGTCCGCCTCGATGCCATCGCCTACCTGTGGAAGCGGGTAGGCACCCCCTGCATTCACCTGCCCGAGACCCACGAGGTGGTGCGCCTGCTGCGGGCCGTGGTGGACCACGTGGCACCGGGCACCCTGCTGCTCACCGAGACCAACGTGCCCCACCACGAGAACCTCAGCTACTTTGGCCTGGAGCGCCTGGCAGAGGGCGGGGAGCCCGACGAGGCGCATCTGGTCTACCAGTTCTCGCTGCCGCCACTGCTGCTGCACACCCTCACCGGCGGCGACGCCACCCTGCTGGCCAGCTGGCTCGAAAGCCTGCCCGAGCTGCCGCCCGGCTGCAGCTACCTCAACTTCACCGCCAGCCACGACGGCATCGGCGTGCGCCCCCTGGAGGGCTGGCTGCCCCCCCATGAGATCGAGGCGCTGCTGGAGCTGATGCATCGCTTCGGCGGCTTCGTCAGCATGCGCAAGCGCCCCGACGGCGAGGACGCACCCTACGAGATCAACATCACCTGGTTCGACGCCATGCAGGGCACCCGGCGCGGCCGTGATCCCTGGCAGATCGAGCGCTTCCTGTGCAGCCAGCACCTGATGCTGGCCCTGCAGGGCATCCCGGCGCTCTACCTGCACTGCCTGACCGGTACCCTCAACGACCTGGAGGGCGTGGAGCGCAGCGGCCGGCTGCGTTCGATCAACCGCCGCCGCTGGCACCTGGACGAGCTCGACGAGCTGCTCGACAGCCGCAATACCCCCACCCGGGAGGTCTTCCTGGCGCTCAAGCGACGCCTGGCCATCCGCCGTGCCGAGCCCTGCTTCCACCCCGACGCCCCCCAGCGGGTGCTGCCCGCCCCGCCGGCACTGCTGGTGGTGGAGCGTGGCCCGCTGGCCGACGGCCGCCGCCTGCTGGCGATCCATAACGTCAGCGACCAGCGCCAGCCACTGGCGGTGGCGGCGCTGGCCGAGGGGGAGTGGTTCGACCTGCTGGAAAATGGGCCCTGGACGCCGGTGGAGAGCCTCGCCCCCTACCGCACCCTATGGCTGGTCCAGACGCCCTGAGTGATAGCAAGATCGGCTCGAGGCTATTACGGCGACAGGCCTCTCGCTATCGTGTGCCGCCATGGACCAACCCGACTACACCTCGCCGCGGTTGTCGGCCTCCACGGCGTCGTGGAGGCGGCTCAGGAGGTCGGGAATCGCCGAGCGCACCCGGTTCCAGCTCGGGATGAAGGGGCGCTCGCCGGGATTGTCGAGGAAGGCGTTGCCGGCCTCCAGCAGGTTGGCGGCGAACAGCTCCACGGCGCGCTCCTCGGCGTGGCGGTCCAGGGCGAGGCCGTTCATCACCGCGTCGTGATGGTAGGCCTCGATCAGGTCCAGGGCGAGGCGGTAGTAGGTGGCCTTGAGGGTGCGGAACCCCTCGGCGCTGAAGGTCACCCCCTGGGTAGCCAGCTTGCGGTAGAGCGCCTTGGCGATGTCCAGGCTCATGCGGTTGAGCCCCGCCGAGGCATCCTCCTCCGAGACCGGCTGGTGCTTGTGGTCGTAGGCATCGGCCAGGTCCACCTGGCAGAGCCGCTTGGTGGAGTGGTTGCGGTGCACCTCGGAGAGTACCCCGATCTCGAGCCCCCAGTCGGCGGGGATGCGGATGCCGTCGAGCACCTCGGCGCGCATGGCGAACTCACCGGAGAGCGGATAGCGGTAGCTGTCCAGATACTGGAGGTAGGGCAGCGGCCCATGCATCTGCTTGAGCGCCCGCAGCAGCGGCGTGACCATCAGCCGCGACACCCGGCCGTTGAGCTTGCCCTCGGCGATGCGAGGGTAGTAGCCCTTGCAGAACTCGTAGTTGAAGTGGGGGTGGGCCACCGGGTAGAAGAGCCGCGCCAGCAGGCCCCGGTCGTAGGTGAGGATATCGCAGTCGTGGAGCCCCACCACCGCACCGCGGGCCGAGGCCTGCACGTAGCCCGCGCAAAACCAGACGTTGCGCCCCTTGCCGGGTTCCCGGGGCGAGAGGCCGTGCTCCTCCAGCTCGGCATCCAGGGCGCGCAGCCGCGGGCCATCGTTCCAGAGGATGCGATGGCGCTGGGGCAGCCGGGCGAAGAACTTCCGGGCGTGCAGGAACTGCTCGCGGTCGGCCCGGTCGAGCCCGATCACCACCTCGGCCAGGTAGGGCACCCGACGTAGCTCCTCGACGATCGCCTCGAGGGCGGGCCCCTCCAGCTCCGAGAAGAGCGACGGCAGGATCAGGCTCATGGGCCGACGACGGCCGAACTCGCAGAGCTCCGCCTCCAACGCCGCCACCGGCCGCCGGGTCAGGTTGTGGAAGTCGGTGATGATGCCGTTCTGATGGAAGTCGCTCATGCCGCTGCCTCCTCGGCCGCCTCGACGGTCTCACGCAGTGCCGCCGGAATTACCCGGCGGTCGGCTCGCCCCCACCAGTAGGCCACCCCCTCGGCCCAGCCGGCGGGTCCCGTCGCCTCGCTGCGGTAGAGCGATGGCTGGTCCGGCAATACGTCCAGGCCATGGCAGCCGCGGATCACCACCGCCTGATCCACCGCTTCCAGCATGGGGATGTCGTTGGGGCCGTCGCCCAGGGCCAGGGTCACCGGCCGCCGGCCGCGCAGCGCCTCGAAGCGGGAGATCAGCCAGCTCACCGCGTTGCCCTTGTGGGAGGTACCGGTGGCGTGCCAGAAGCGCCCGCCCCGCACCAGCTGCAGGCCGTCGCCGGCGAGCCCCACGCGGAAGCCCTCGAGGCGCGCCTCATCCTCCTCCCAGATCAGCGGCTCGCTGCCCTCGCGCATCCGCGCCAGGCGGGCCTCGGGCTCGGGCAGGCCGGTGAAGTCGACCAGCTCATCCAGGGTCATCTCGCTGATGGTGGTGAAGCGCACCCCGAGACGCTCGCGCCATACCGCCAGGCGCTTGCGAACGAAGCCGATGTCCACCCCCAGGGTGCGGATCCCGAGCCCATCGGGGCCCGGGCGGTCGACGCGCGCATGGCACCAGGCCGGCGGCAGCCCCACCACGGCGCCGTTCTCGGCGATGAAGGGGGTATCGGTCAGGCCCAGCTCCCGGCGCAGCGGCACGATCTCGCTGCGGGTCTTGCTGGTCACCGGAATCACCGGCACACCCAGCTGCTTGAGCCGTGCAAGCCAGGGCCTGGCGGGTTGCCAGTCGTAGCTGTGGTGGTCGAGCAGCGAGCCATCCAGGTCGGTGAACAGCAGGCGCGGGGTAAAGGCGTCGAGGCCGGCATCCGGCGCCTTTCCAGATGGGGTTCCAGGTGAATCGATCATGGCAGCTCCCGGGGCAGACAGGTCAGGTCTCTCTCCCAGGACCTTGCACAGGGCGTGCCAAGCGTCGCAATGAGTGGATAACGCGCACCGGCGGGCCTCACCTGCACCACGCAGGAGCAACGCAACGCACCAAAAAAGTGCACCCCGAGACGCAGGGCCTCGGGGTGCAGGATGCTCTGGCCGAACCAGAGCGGAAGGCGCTGGCTGCCGATCAGAAGCGGTAGCGAAGACCCACGCTTGCCGCATCGAAGGTGTAGTCAGACTTGTCCAGGTAGCGCATATAGTCCGCACCTATCGACAGCTGGGGCGACACATCGAACTCGGCGCCGGCGCCGTAGGAGAAGCCGCTTTCGCGGTCGATATCGAAGTCCACCTCGGTGAAGCCGGCCAGGCCATAGAGGCGGAACTCCGGGGCCACCGGCAGGATACCCTTGGCATAGGCGCCGATCAGGTAGTCGAGCTCGACGGGGCCATCGGAGCCGCCGCCACCCAGGTGGCCCTCCACGGCGAAGTACTCGTTGAACTGCATGCCGCCGTTGAGGCGCAGGCCGACGCTATCGCGGCTGGAGGCGGGCCCATCGGGGTTGAGGTCCCAGAACATGGCGTCGCCGCCGATGTAGGGCTGGGGATAGAAGGCCTGCTGGGCCTGGGCACTGGTAGCCGCGCCGGCGGCCAGGATGGCCGCGGTTGCGGCGGCAAGCGTGATGCGTTTCATGGGGCTCTCCTCGTTAATGAACACCGTTCTATAACGCCTACAGTGTGGTCCCGGGAACGCCACTCTTCAAGGTGGGAATGTGCAAATGTGCGCCAAGCGGCGTCGCCCGGCGGCGACGCCGCCTGGTCTCACGCCCGCTTCGACAGGCCCAGGAACAGGATCCCCGCGAGCACGATGCCGCCGCCCACCAGCTGCACCGGGGTGAGCGCCTGCCCCAGCACCAGGTAGCCCAGCAGCAGGGCCGCCACCGGCTCCATGTTCATGGCCGGGGCGTTGCGCGCCATGTCGAGCCTGGGCACCGTGATGAAGAGCACCGAGAAGGCCAGCGCATAGCAGAGCGTCAGCAGCGCGAGCCCCGTCCAGCCGGCCAGCGACTGGGGCGGCGCCATGCCGCCCGGCACGAGCCCCAGGCCCCCGGCGATGACCATGGCCGCCAGCACGGTGAGCATGGTCAGCAGGCTGCGCAGGGTGCTGCCGACGCCGGCCAGGCGGTGTTCGGTGATCCACAGGGCGCAGGAGAAGGCGGTGGCGGCGGCCAGGCCGAAGGCCACCCCGGCGAACCAGTCCGGTCCCATGGCCCCGGGGTCGGCGAGCCAGGTCGGCACGTCCAGCACCACCACCAGGCCGATGAGGATCACACCCATGACCAGCGTCGCCCGCGCCGTCGGCCGCGGCCCCCCCAGCGCCCAGGAGAGCAGCGCCAGCTGGATCGGCAGGGTGTTCATCAAAAGCAGCGCCACCACCACCGGAATGCGCGCCACCGCCGAATAGAGGCAGAGGCTCTGCACCGCCACCAGCAGGCCCACCGCCAGCTGCCAGCGTCCGGAGCCTGCGGGCAGTCGCCACGACTTGCGCTGGAACACCACCAGCGCCGCCAGTGCCAGGGCGGCCACGCCGGAGCGCAGCACGATGGGCAGCAGCAGGCCGGCACCGGCATCGAAGGCGACCCGGGCGGCCACGTGGTTGGCGGCAAACAGGGTGGCGAGGCCGCACATCAGGGCCAGGGCGAGGGGCCGCGGGAAAGGAGCGGGGGCCACCGAAGCGCCAGAGGGGGTCGACATGTCACGGCTTCCATGCAGAGTGTAGGGGACAAGGGCAGCACATCATGATGGGCGTCAAGCCGAGAGGCGACCACCGGCGGCGGCCTCATGTTAGACTAAAGTCCAAACCTTCTCTCACCCTCCATCCCACAAGAGGCGTCGATGAACGAGCCGGTGCTGGTGATCAACTGCGGGTCCTCCTCCATCAAGTATGCGCTGGTGCCGGCGGCTGCCGACCAGCCGCGCCTGACCGGCCTGGCCGAGCGGCTGGGCAGCGGCGATGCCCGCCTCAAGGGCGTCGACAGCCGCGGCGAGGCCTTCACCCGCGACCTGGGTGACGCCGGCCACGTCGAGGCTCTCGCCGCGATCCTCGAGGGACTGGAGGGGCGCCGGCCCGGCGCCGTGGGGCACCGCATCGTCCACGGCGGCGAGCAGTTCACCCGCGCCGCGCTGATCGACGATGAGGTGGTGGCCGCCATCGAGGCCACCAGCGCGCTCGCGCCGCTGCACAACCCGGCCAACCTCCAGGGGGTCGCCGCCACCCGCGCGCTTTTTGCCGAACTGCCCCAGGTGGCGGTCTTCGATACCGCCTTCCACCAGAGCCTGCCGCCCCGCGCCTACCGCTATGCCCTGCCCGAGGCGCTCTATCGCGAGCACGGCATCCGCCGCTACGGCTTCCACGGCACCAGCCATGCCTACGTGAGCGCGCGCGCCGATGCCCTCGCCGGCATCGAAGGCGGCTGGCTGACCGCCCACCTGGGCAACGGTTGCTCCACCGCCGCGGTGTGGCAGGGGCAGAGCCTCGACACCAGCATGGGCCTCACCCCGCTGGAGGGGCTCGTCATGGGCACCCGCAGCGGCGACGTCGACCCCGGGCTGCACGCCCACCTGGCCCGCGAGCTGGGCTGGTCCCTCGAGCGCATCAACGATGTCCTCAACCGAGGTAGCGGCCTGCTCGGGCTCTCCGGGCTCTCCAACGACATGCGCGAGCTGGAGGCCGCCGCCGAGGCGGGCCACGCCGGCGCGGCACTCGCCGTGGAGGTGTTCTGCTCCCGCATCGCCAAGTCCCTGGCCGCCCTCTCCTGCGCCCTGCCCCGCCTGGACGGCATCGTCTTCACCGGCGGCATCGGCGAGAATTCGCCACGGGTGCGCGAGCAGGTGGTGGCGCTGCTGCCCCACTTCGGCCTCGCCCTGGACCCCGAGGCCAACCGCGAGACGATTCGCGGCCACGAGGGCCGCATCGACGCGCCGGCCCCGAACCGCCCCGCCCTGTGGGTGATCCCCACCGACGAGGAGGGCCGCATCGCCGACGAGACCCGCCAGCTGCTGGGAGAGACCGCCCGATGACGCCCCGCCCCGCCCGCCCCGCTCCCCAGGCCATCCTGCTGGTGCCCACCGGCGAGGGCGCCGGCCTCACCTCGGCCTGCCTGGGCCTGATCCAGGCGCTGGACACCATCGGCCTCAAGGCCGGCTTCCTCAAGCCGCTGCGCCAGGACGAGCTCAACGGCTCGGGGCCGGACCGCTCCTGCGCCCTGGTCAACAGTACCCTGGGGCTGCGCCCGCCGGCGCCGATCCCCCAGTCCGAGATGGAGCGCCTGCTGCGCCAGGACCGCCTCGACGTGCTGATGGAGCAGGTGGTGGAGCTCCAGGAGGCCGCCCTCGAGGCCTTCCCCGACGGCGCCCCGGAGCTGCTGGTAATGGAGGGGCTGGTGCCGACGCGCCACGCCAGCTACGCCGCCCAGGTCAATGCCCAGCTGGCCCACGCGCTGAACGCCCGGATCATCCTGGTGGGCAGCGGCGACCTGGCCGATCCCCAGGCGCTGGCCGAGCAGCTCGATATGCACGCCCGCGCCTTCGGCGGGGTCGGCTCGGCCCGCACCCTGGGCTGCATCCTGATGCGCATGCACAACATGCCCGGGGGCGAGGACGCCAGTGGACTGGCCCCCGGAACCGCCGCGCCGGCCCTGGAGGAGGCCCTGCTCGCCGAGCTGCGCCGCCACTCCCCCGCGCTCGCCACCGAACGCTTCCACCTGATCGGCATGGTGCCCTACCCCCCGGCGCTCTCCGCCCCGCGGGTGCTGGACGTGGCCCGCGCCCTGGGGGCCCGCTTCCTCAACGAGGGGGAACCCGAACGGCGGGTGCTCTCCACCAGCCTCTGCGCGCGCAGCGCCTCCAACGCCCTGCACATCTTCAAGCCCGGCGGGCTGGTGGTGGCCTCCGGCGATCGCGACGACGTGGTGCTGGCCTCGGCCCTGGCCACCATGAACGGCGTCCCCCTGGCCGGCGTCCTGCTTACCAACGGCTTCATCCCGGGCGACAACATGATCGAGATGTGCCGCCCGGCGCTGAAGACCGGCCTGCCGGTGATCAGCGTCGACACCGACAGCTTCACCACCGCCAAGAACCTCGGCCAGATGGGCAACGACATCCCCATCGACGACTTCGAGCGCGCCGAGCGGGTGGCCAACTTCGTGGCCGCCCATATCGATCTGCAGTGGCTCAAGGACCACCTGAGCCGCGGCTATACCCGCCGTCTCTCCCCCTCCGCCTTCCGCCACCAGCTGGTCAAGCTGGCCCAGCAGGCCGACCGGCGCATCATCCTGCCCGAGGGCAGCGAGCCGCGCACCGTGGAGGCCGCCGCCATCTGCCAGCGTCGCGGCATCGCCCGCTGTGTGCTGCTGGGCAAGCGCGAGGAGATCATGGAGGTGGCCCGCCAGCGCGGCATCGAGCTGCCCGAGGGGCTCGAGATCATCGACCCGGACAGCATCCGGGCGCGCTACGTGGCGCCCATGGTGGAGAGGCGCACCGGCAAGGTGAACGAGCTGACCGCCGAGGCCCAGCTCCAGGACAACGTGGTGCTCGGCACCATGATGCTGGCCCTCGACGAGGTGGATGGCCTGGTCTCCGGCGCCATCCACACCACCGCCAACACCGTGCGTCCGGCCTTCCAGCTGATCAAGACCGCCCCGGGCTATGAGCAGGTCTCGTCGTTCTTCTTCATGCTGCTGCCCGAGCAGGTGGTGGTCTACGGCGACTGCGCGGTGAACCCCGACCCGGACGCCGAGACCCTGGCCGAGATCGCCCTGCAGAGCGCCCGCTCCGCCCAGGCCTTCGGCATCGAGCCGCGGGTGGCAATGATCAGCTACTCCACGGGGGAGTCCGGCTCAGGCGCCGACGTGGAGAAGGTGCGTCAGGCCACCCGCCTGGCCCGGGAACGGGCCCCCGAGCTCTCGATCGATGGCCCGCTGCAGTACGACGCCGCCGCCATCGAGAGCGTCGGCCGCCAGAAGGCGCCGGACTCCCCGGTGGCGGGGCGCGCCACGGTGTTCGTCTTCCCGGACCTCAACACCGGCAACACCACCTACAAGGCGGTGCAGCGCAGCGCCCGGGTGGTCAGCGTCGGCCCCATGCTGCAGGGCCTCAACAAGCCTGTGAACGACCTCTCCCGCGGGGCGCTGGTCGACGACATCGTCTACACCATCGCGCTGACCGCCATCCAGGCCGCCCAGGGCGACTGAGCCGGCGGCCCTCTGAAAACAGCAGCGCCCCGTCAGGGTAACCGACGGGGCGCTCGCGTCTCACTTGACCCGCCTCAAGCCCCTGATCCGGGCCGCTGGCCCCGGGTGGCGAATGGGCATATCCTCAGTCCATGGACCCGCCTTCGCTAACCTGAAGGCTCCCCGCTTCATGACGGAGACTCACATGCCCGGCCTGCTTCCCGACGTCGACCCCGATGGTCTGCTCGAATACTCGGTGGTCTATACCGACCGCGCCCTGAACCACATGTCCTCCCGCTTCCAGGAGGTGATGCGCGATATCTCCGGCCAGCTCAAGCGGGTCTACCACGCCCACAGTGCGGTGATCGTGCCCGGCAGCGGCACCTTCGGCATGGAGGCGGTGGCCCGCCAGTTCGCCAAGGAGCGGCGCTGCCTGGTGATCCGCAACGGCTGGTTCAGCTACCGCTGGAGCCAGATCCTCGAGATGGGCCGCATCCCCGCCGACATCAACGTGCTCAAGGCGCGCCGCCTCGACGAGAGCAACCCCGCCTCGCCCTTCGCCCCGGCGCCCGTCGAGGAGGTGATCGAGGCGATCCGCGACCAGCAGCCGGACATCGTCTTCATGCCCCACGTGGAGACCGCCGCGGGGATCATCCTGCCCGACGACTACATCCGCCAGGTGGCCGATGCCATCCATCAGGAGGGTGGCCTGCTGGTGCTCGACTGCATCGCCTCCGGCGCCATCTGGGTCGATATGCAGGACCTCGGCGTCGATGTGCTGGTCAGCGCCCCCCAGAAGGGCTGGAGCGCCTCGCCCTGCTGCGCCATGGTGATGCTCTCGCGCCAGGCCCGCGAGGTCATCGACGACACCACCAGCTCGAGCTTCGCCTGCGACCTCAAGAAGTGGCTTCAGATCATGGAGGCCTACGAGGGCGGCGGCCACGCCTACCACGCCACCCTGCCCACCGACGGGCTGGTGACGCTTCGCGACGTGATGGTCGAGATAGAGGCCTATGGCCTGGAGAAGGTGCGCGACGAGCAGCAGGCGCTGGGCGACGGCGTCCGCGAGCTGCTGGCAGAGTTCGGCTATCGGAGCGTGGCGGCCCCCGGCTTCGAGGCCCCCGGCGTGGTGGTCAGCTACACCGATGACGCCGGCCTGGTCGGCAAGTTTGCCGAGGCGGGCCTGCAGGTGGCCGGCGGCGTGCCGCTGATGTGCGACGAGGGCGAGGGCTTCCTGACCTTCCGCATCGGCCTGTTCGGCCTGGAGAAGCTCCACGACCGCGAGCGCAGCCTGGCCCACCTGCGCGGTGCCCTCGAGACCATCGCCCGGGCGCAACCGGTACCCCCCGGCGAGGCCTGATAGGGCCAGCCTGCAACGACAAAGCCCACCATAAGAAGAGGGGCGGCCAGTTGGCCGCCCCTCTCGTGTTTGCGTAGTTCGTGCTTGTTTAGCGCGTGCTTGCGTTGCGCGCCGGAGCCGCGCCGAGCCTCAGAGGCTGCCGACGCCGCGCGGCACGAAGCCGAGGTTGTTGTCGACCTCCTTGACGCCCGCGGTATTCTCGGCGGCCACCTGCACGGCCATCTTCTCCTGCTGGTTCTCGACCAGGCCCCACAGCTGCACCTTGCCGTCGGAGACCATGACGTTGATCCGGTCGACCAGCACGCCGGTGTTGGCGTCGACCTCCTTGAGGATGGCCTCGCGGATCTCGCGGTCATCCGCGGTCACGCTGGCCTCGGTGGCCACCACGGAGAAGCCGCGCAGCAGGTTGGAGCGGCTGACGACACCCACCAGCTTGCCCTCCTGAACCACCGGCACCCGCTTGATGTGATGCTTCTCGAGCAGCCGCGAGATCTTGTGCAGCGGCATGTCGCCTTCGATGGTGATCGGGTCCTTGGTCATGATCTCGTGGGCACGGCGTCCGTGTGACTTCACGTAGTCGGCGGCGTCGTGGCCGGCGAACAGCTTCAGCCA
The DNA here is from genome assembly GCF_030704205.1 of Halomonas alkalicola. NCBI lineage: Bacteria > Pseudomonadati > Pseudomonadota > Gammaproteobacteria > Oceanospirillales > Halomonadaceae > Halomonas > Halomonas alkalicola. The sequence continues at coordinate 1,177,012 of NZ_CP131913.1, forward strand.
CCAGGACTTGCGGCGCGCGGTGTCGTTCTCCACCCGGCGCATCAGGTCACCCTCGCTGACGATGCCGAGCACCTTGCCCCCATCATCCACGACGGGGACCGCGCTGATGCCGTGCTCCAGCAGCAGGCTGGCGATCTCGCGCACCTCGCTGTCCGGCGACACGGTGATGACGTTCTGGGTCATGACATCTGCAGCTTGCATCGGGCGTTCTCCACGGATTTATGGGAATACACCCTGAAGATAGCAACTTGCCGGCGGCGACGCATTGACCGGGGCCGGGTTTGCTGGACGCCGTTTCAACCCTTGCCCCGGTTCAGTCTGCCTGGCCCGCCCCCTCGGCATGGACCCGCTCCACGTCGACGATCCGCGAACGGCTCATCACTACCTTCCAGCGCTGCAGGGTCGGCGGCCGGTCGCCCTGCACCTCGCGAATCACCAGATTGATCAGATGGCGCTTCTCCACCTCCTCGCGCACCACCTGCCCCTCCTCCAGCCGGTAGACCCGGTGGCTGCCCTTGTCCATCAGCCGCGCCAGCGGCGAGAGGTCCAGGGTCAGGGTCTCGCGGGTGTGCTAGTAGCCGCTGAGGAAGCGCGTCGGTGACATCCGCGAGCGGGAGCGATAGTGCAGCACCACCTCCTCGCGCTGTGCCACGTTGCGCTTGCGCACCCGCTTGATCTCCTCGTCCAGCTTGAGGAAGCGCTGATAGTCGAACCACTCGAGCTGATGGCCCACCGTCACGTTGCGGGTGGGGTCCAGGTACTGGCGTCGCCACTTGGGCCCCCCCCGGCGCAGGAGGCGCCACAGGGTGTTGCGCAGGTCGTCCTTGAACACCTCGCGCAGGGCATAGAGCACCGCCATGGCCAGCACGAAGAGCGCTGTGATATCGGACAGGGCGTCACGCACCCGCAAGAGCCCCAGCGAGACGAACACCATCACCACCGCGGTGGCCAGCGCCTTGACCGCCTTCTGCTCGCCCCCGCCGAGCTCCTGGGTCTTCTGCTTGAGGGTCACCGGGTACTCGATCAAGCGGCGCAGCAGCCGCATCTTGTTGGACATGCGGGTCGGGTCCCGGGTGACCCGCTCGGAGTTGTTGTAGTTGTACTGCTGCGCCTCCCGATGGGCGCCCTCCTCCCGGCAGATGGCCAGGAGCCGCTTGCGAATCTCGCGAAAGCGCGCGCCCCTGGGCAGGTTGGCCACCAGCGCCAGCAGGCGCTGCTCGGTGAACCAGGAGAGATAGTTGTCGATGGTGACGTAGTAGCGGCTGAGGCTCTCCTCGGCGGGCTCCTGGCGACGCAGCCGCTTGAGAATCCCGGTGGCAAGCTCCGCGTGCTCCTCCAGCCGCGTCTCCAGGGAGGCCTCCTCCTTCTGCCCCTCGCGCTCCTTCGCCTGGCCGCCGGCGGGCTTGTGGGCGGCGGCGCTACCCTTGCCGGAGGCGGAGGGTTCCCTGGCGCCCGCGGCGCTCTCCTTGCCGGCAGCGGCTGGCTCCTTCCCAGCGACAGCCTTCTCCTTGCCGGGTGACTTCTCCTTGCCGGCGGCGGCCTTCTCGGCCCGGCGCACCCGGCGGGCGGCGTCCAGCAGCGGCTGGTTGGAGCCCTCGAGGGCCACCACGTACTGGTAGGCGTAGAGGCTCATCCCCAGGCGGTACTGCGCCGGGTCGAGGCGCCCCCGTTCGGCCAGCCGGCTGAGCACCAGCGGCAGCCGGTAGCGATCGCTGTAGTAGGTGCGCTTGACGTGGATCGCCGCGTGGTAGAAGGCCTCCTCGGCGAGCACCTGGGGGCCGAGCCCCAGCTCCCCGGGCACGAACAGGTAGAGATCCAGCTGGTGGGCGGTCTCCTCCTGCAGCACCCTGGAGATGCGCAGGGAGAGCGCATCCGCACGATCCACGCTGATCATTGGCCGGGATCCGGTGAGGCACCGCGGGGGTTGGTGTCGCCCTCGGGGTCGGCCACCTGGGCCTCACCGGGCTCGCGCCCGGCGGCGTCGCGGGGGGCATCGTGAGACTCGCTGGCCCGGGCGATGGCCTCGTCGCTGCCGTCCAGGCGACCGCCACCGCGGCCCTGCATGCTGATGTTGAGGCGCGGCATGGCCAGGTCGAGGCCCTGCTCCTCCATGCGCTGCTTGAGCAGCAGGTTGAAGGCGCGGGCCACGTCCCACTGCATCTCGGGGGCGGTGCGAAAGCGCATGCGCAGCACCGGACAACCCTCCTCGAAGGCCTGGATGCCCTGCATCTCCAGCGGCGACCAGATGTAGTGGCGCATCATCGGGTCCTGGCGCAGTGCCTGGGCGGTCTCCTGCATCAGGCTGATGGCATCGTCGATCTTCATCTCGTGGGGGATGCGGATACGCATCAGGGCGATGCCGAACTGGCGCGACATGTTGTGGATCGAGGCGATGCGGCTGAAGGTGATGATATGCACCACCCCGTCCAGGTCACGCAGGCGCACGGTGCGCAGGGTCAGCCCCTCTACCGTGCCCATGTGGCCGTTGATCTCGACGAAGTCATCCACCGCCAGGGAGTCCTCGATGAGGATGAAGATGCCGGTGATCAGGTCCTGCACCAGGGTCTGGGCACCGAAGCCGATGGCCAGGCCGATGGCCAGGCCGATCACACCGGCACCGGCCAGCAGCGGGGTGACGTTCACGCCCAGGTTGGCGAGCCCGACGATGGCGGCGATGATCACGATGGTGGTGAAGATGACGTTGCGGATCATCGGGGTGATGGTCTGGGCACGAGCCTGGTTGACCCGCCGCCCCCGGGAGCGGGTCGAGCTGGTCAGGGCACGCTGGATAGCAGTATCGGCGAAGATCCACGCCAGCCAGGCCAGCAGCACGGTAAAGGCCACGGCCAGCAGCGCCTGGCCGATGCGTGCGCTCGCCACCCCCTGCTGGCCGATGCCGATCAGCGACCCGCCCCACACCTGGGTGGAGAGCTCGGCGAAGGCCAGCCAGGTGGCGGCATGAGCCAGCACATAGCCGAAGCGCTCCAGGCGCTGGCGGTACTGGCTGATGCGCCGCCGCCGGTGGCGCTTGCTGCGCCGCTCGCCGTGGCGACGCAGCAGGCCGGTGACCACCAGCGCCAGCACCAGCAGCGAGGCGGAGATGATCGAACGGGCCAGCGCCGTGCCCACGTCGCCGCCGGTGACGAAGATCGCCACCAGCGAAGCGCCCACCAGCAACAGCGCCGGCACGTGCCAGAGGCTGCCGATCACGCCCACCACGCTGGCACTGCCGCTGCTCTCGCGGCGCTCGCGCCAGGGGCGGTTCCTGATGATGTGCTGGATGGGGCGCTGGAAGCGCAGGATGAAGCGAATGCTGAGCAGCGCGGCCAGCATGTTGGCCAGCACCGAGAGCAGGCCGGCCAGCTCGTCGCCGATCAGGTCGGTCAGGCGTCCGGAGTTGAAGGCATCGCCCAGCGCGATCAGCGCGCCGATCACGAACAGCGGCCGCAGCGCGCGCTGCTGCAGGATCTGCACCGCCACGAAGCGATGCCCGCGGGTAAACACCGAGACGAAGGTCTCCACCACCACCGAGAGGGTACGACCACACAGGGCGATATAGGCCACCACCAGGGCCATGGTGCGACCGGAGCTCTTGGGGATCAGCTGCGCCATGCCCAGCACCAGGAAGAAGGCCAGCGCCCAGGGCAGCATGCGGCGCAGGAAATGCACGGTGAGCAACCAGGCCCGCGGGTCCCGGGGCAGGTCGAGCGGCCAGCCGCGGCGACGGGCCAGCAGGCGCCCCAGGGCGATCAGGATCACCAGCAGGCCGACCCAGATGCCCAGCAGCACGGCCCCCTCCACCAGGAAGCGCATCAGGTCGGCATTGCCGGTGCCGGTCACCAGGCCGCTGAGGTCCTCCCAGCCCTGCTCCAGCTGGTCCTGCCACTGGTCGACGGGCGAGTGCCCTGCCTCGGCCTGCTCGCCCAGGTCGCTCAGGGTCTCGGCCAGGGCCCCGAGCAGCCCCTGGCGCGGCGCCAGGGCCGCCTCCTCGGCCGCCTCGCCGTGCACCGCCTGCAGCTCGCGCAGGCCCTCCAGCAGCTGGCCGCGCCGCTCGGCGTCCTCCAGGGTGGCAATCACCTGCTCGAGGGATTCCTGGAACGCCTGGGGGTCATGCTCGGCGGTGGCCTCCCCGCCTCCGACCAGCCCCGTCAGGCCCAGCTGCTGGGCCTGGGCGGGCAGCGCCAGCAGGAGCAGCAGCAGCCAGGCCAGGCAGGTGAAGAGGGTTCGGCGCAGTGGTAGGGACATCGTTTCTCCGTGTTCGGTCGGCGACGCAGGCCGCTGATATGTTAGGCTCCACGCGAGCCCATCGGTCACGCACAGGATGCCGCCATGACGCCTCTCCCGCCACCCGAGCCCCGCAATCCAGACGGCGAGACGCGCCGCGTCGGGGTCGAGATCGAGTTCGCCGGTCTGCCGCCCCGCGACACCGCCGAGCTGGTGCGCGAGCTGTTCGGCGGCGAACTGACGGTCATCAGCCCCCACCGTCTCAAGGTGCAGGAGACCCGCTGGGGCGATTTCGTCATCGAGCTCGATACCCAGTATGCCCATCCCGACCGCGAGGTGCTCGACGCCCGTCCTAAGGACGATACCGAGTGGGAGCGCCAGCGCCACCAGATGCGCGTCGACTTCCACACCCGCACCCGGGAGCTGATCGGCGACGTGGTCACGGGCCTGGTGCCCACCGAGATCGTCTGCCCAGCGGTACCCTGGGACGAGCTCGACGAGCTCGACGCCCTCTTCGACGCCCTGCGCCAGCACGGCGCCAAGGGCACCGACGCCAGCCTGCTCTACGGCTTCGGCCTGCACCTCAATCCCGAAGCGGCGAGCCTCTCGGTGGAGAGCCTCCTCGACCACCTGCGTGCCTACCTGCTCACCGCCGAGTGGCTGCGCGAGCAGATCGACGTGGACATCACCCGCGAGGTGCTGCCCCACGCCAACCCCTTCCCCAAGCCATATGCCCTCAAGGTGCTCGACCCCCGCTATGCGCCGGATCTCGACACCCTGATCGGCGACTATCTCGAGGACAACCCGACCCGCAACCGCGAGCTCGACATGACCCCGCTGTTTGCCCACCTGCGCCCCGGCTACCCCCACCCGCTGTTTCGCAACAAGCTGGTCAAGGCACGCCCCACCTTCCACTACCGGCTGCCCGACGCCCGGCTCTCGGAGCCCGGCTGGGGCTCGGTGACGGAGTGGAACCGCTGGCTGGAGGTGGAGAAGCTGGCCGCCGACAAGGAGCTGCTGGCCAAGCGCAGCGCCGGCTACGTGGCCAAGCACACCCGCTCGCCGCTGGCCCGACTGTGGCTGCGCATGCGCGGCTGGGCGGGCACCTCGTGAGCGATCCCCGCCCCCTGATCGGCATCACTACCTCCGACGACAAGAGCCAGATCGCCTGGCTCTTCGACTGGTTCGCGGTGTGGCGCCACGGCGGTCGGCCGCGGCGGCTGTCGCCCTCGCGCCCTCTGCCCGAGCGCCTCGACGGCCTGATCATCGGCGGCGGCGACGACATCCAGGCCCACCTCTACAACGCCGAGGTGCAGCTCGACGTGCGGGTCGACCCCCAGCGCGACGAGCTGGAGCTGGAGCTGCTCGAGCGCTTCATCCCCGAGGGCACCCCGGTGCTCGGCATCTGCCGCGGCGCACAGCTGATCAACGTCTACCGTGGCGGCACCCTGGACCCGGACATCTACACCACCCACGAGGGCCTCAAGCGCCGGCGCACGGTGCTGCCGCGCAAGACGGTGGATATCGTCGGCGCCAGCAAGCTCCACCGCCTGCTGGGGGTGAGCTGGTGCCGCATCAACAGCCTGCACCATCAGGCGGTGCAGGAGACCGGCGAGGGGATCGAGATCGTCGCCCGCGACCGCGAGGGCCTGGTCCAGGGCATCGAATCCCGCGACCACGACTTCCTGATCGGCGTGCAGTGGCACCCGGAGTGGCTGATCTTCAACCGTCCCCAGCAGCGCCTGATCCGCGCCCTGGTCAACGCCGCCCGGCGCCAGCAGACGGCCCAGGCGGAGGCCTGAACGCGACGGCGGCCACCCGAGGGTGGCCGTCTGCATGGATCGGGCGATCCGGTTCCCTCACCCGCTAGCCGAGGGACGCGAGCGCCGCCTCGTAGTCCGGCTCGTCCTTGATCTCGTCGACCAGCTGGCTGTGGATCACGCGATCGTTCTCGTCGAGCACCACCACGCCCCTCGCGCAGAGGCCGGCCAGCGGTCCGCTGCTGATATCGACGCCCCAGTCGCGCCGGAATTCCGGATGGCGGAAGGTAGAAAGGGTCGCCACCTTCTCCAGCCCCTCGGCACCGCAGAAGCGCTGGGCGGCAAAGGGCAGGTCGGCGGACACCACCAGCACCACGGTGTTATCCAGCTGCGACGCCAGCTCGTTGAAGCGGCGGGTGGAGGTAGCGCAGGTCGGCGTATCGACGCTGGGAATAATATTGAGCACCTTGCGCTTACCGGCGTGGTCGGCAAGGGTCACATCCGCCAGCTCGGCATTGGTCAGGGTCAGCGCGGGCGCCGTATCGCCCACCGCGGGAAAGCTGCCCGCAACGTCCACCGGCTCACCGCCGAGTTTCACCTGGCTCATGGCACTACTCCTCTGTCGTCTGGGGAAGACTCGAGCCTAGCCTCTCCGGCCGCGAACGGCCAGCCACGACTCAACGCTTGCCGTCACGCAGCCTGGCCAGGGCCGAGGCCAGCGCCGCGGTGCCCAGCTCGCGCATCGCCGCCACGTTGCGCTCGGGGATCGCCTCGGGGTCCGGATAGTGCTCAAGCGCCCGCTCGAGGCCCGCCTCGCGCAGCAGGTGCAGCATCGGCCAGGGCGAGCGGTTGGTGTAGTTGGCGGAATCCTCCTCCTCGGCGCCCTCGAAGCAGTAGTCGGGGTGGAAGCTCGCCAGCTGGTAGGTGCCTTCGTAGCCCTGGGCCTCCAGCAGCGCCTCGGCCAGCCCCAGGAAGTCGAGATAGTCGTCGAACGCCTCGAGCCCCGGGGTCAGCACCAGCAGGGTGGTCTCGATGGCGGGCGTCTCGTCGAGGCGCTCGCACTCGGCCACCAGGGTGAGCAGCGCGCGCTCCCAGTCGCCGGCATCCACCGCCAGGTAGCGGATGGTGTCGCGGGCCACCTCGCGGCCAGCGAAGGGGCAGACGTTGCGGGCGACCACGAAGGTCTCGACCCAGGCGCGGGTGGCGGCAAGGGCCTGGGACTGATTCGGGGTGGGCTCGGCGGGTGCGGACATGGCGACTCTCGTGGCAGCGGGGAGGACGGTCTGGGGAAAGCGGTCTGCTATTGTGGCAGAAACCCGACCGCCACGAGGAGCCACGATGTCCGCCATCTCGTCACCCACCGTCACCCTACCCGCCACCGCCCATGAGCATCCGGTCGAGCTTCCGGCCATCGGTCAGGGCACCTGGCACATGGGCGAGGGGCTCGCCCCGCGCAGCGACGAGGTGCGCGCCCTGCAGCTCGGCCTGGAGCGTGGCCTCACCCTGATCGACACCGCCGAGATGTATGCCGACGGCGGCGCCGAGGAGGTGGTGGGCGAGGCGCTGCTGGGCCGGCGCGACGAGGCCTTCCTGATCTCCAAGGTCTACCCCTGGAACGCCGGACGCGACTCGGCCATCGCCGCCTGCGAGGCGAGCCTGAAACGCCTGGGGACCGACCACCTGGACCTCTATCTGCTGCACTGGCCGGGTAGCGTACCGCTGGAGGAGACCCTGGAGGCCTTCGAGCGGCTGCGCCAGGCGGGCAAGATCCGCCGCTTCGGCGTCTCCAACTTCGACGTGGACGAGATGGCCGCGCTACATGCCCTGCCCGGCGGCAAGGCGTGCGCAGTCAACCAGGTGCTCTACCACCTCGGCTCCCGGGGCATCGAACACGCCCTGCTGCCCTGGCAGCGCGCCCGCGGCATCCCCACCATGGCCTACTGCCCGCTGGCCCAGGCCGGCGAGCTGCGCCGGGAGCTGCTCACCCACCCCGAGGTGCTCGAGATCGCCTCGTCGCTCGGCATCACCCCCACCCAGCTGCTGCTGGCCTGGGCGATCCGGCCACGGGGCGAGGGCGCGCCCCGCGACGTGATCGCCATCCCCAAGGCCACCCGCCTCGAGCACGTGGAGCAGAACGCCAGGGCCCTCGAGATCTCGCTGACCGAGGAAGCGCTCGCCCGCCTCGACGCCGCCTTCCCCGCGCCGGCCCGCAAGACACCCCTGGATATCGTGTAGAGAAAGCCCGGAAACCGAGGGATTTACGTTACGAGCGATGATAGGCAGGCCGACGCCGGAACGGAAAAACCGGAGTTTACACGCCAGTAAATGAGGATTTTGAGTACCGCCGGCGGTCTGGATATCGAGCGCAGTAGAAAATCACCGGTTTCCCCGTCGCGAGGCCAGGCGATCGGCCAACCTCGTCGGCTCCGGCAGCTTGGTGCGCCCGAGGCAGCGGATCACCCAGTCGAGCGCCGCGGCCAGCGAGAGGCGATGCCCCGGCGAGACGAAGAGCGGCTTCACGCCCACCCGCGAGCGCAGCACCGCACCGATCACCTCGTCGTCGGGGCCGTCGATCAGCGGCGCCCAGTCGCCCCGCACGGGCCCCGGCTCGCCGTGGCGCCCGCAGAGCCGCGACTTGGCCACGCCGATGGTGGGCAGGTCGAGCCACAGCCCCAGGTGGGAGGCCACCCCGAGCCGGCGCGGATGGGCGATGCCCTGGCCGTCCACCATGATGAGATCGGGCATCACGCCGAGCCGCTCGAAGGCCGCCAGCGCCGCCGGCACCTCGCGAAAGGAGAGCAGCCCGGGGATATAGGGCATCCGCGTGGGCCCGCGGTGCACCACCTCCTCGACCACATCGAATACCCCCGGCCCCCGCGGCGGCCAGGCCAGCACCACCACTGCCGCCCGGGTGATCGCCCCGCCCTGCTCGAAGCCGATATCCACCCCGGCGATGCACCGCACCTCGCCCAGGCGATCCTCAGGCTCCACCCGCCCGGCCAGGCGACGCTGCAGGGCGATGGCCTCGCGGGGCGCCAGGTTCCAGTCGTGGAGGTGGCGATTCAGCATGCTCGACTCCTCAGGATGGGGCTCAGGACGCGGGTGGCAATGCCTCCACGTCGCGCAGAGCGTCGCGAACGATGGCCTCGCGCTTCGGAATATCGGCCATGCGGTTGGGGGTATCGATGTTGAGCGCGAAGAAGACCGGGCCACTGGGCCACTCGACCCAGCCGACCCACCAGCCCAACTCGCCGGACCAGCCGGTCTTGCCGCGCAGGATCCAGTCGGAACCGGCCTCGCTGATCATCAGATCCTTGACCAGACGCTGGTCGGCCTCCTCGAAAGGCAGGGCATGGCGGTAGAGGCGATCGAGAAAGTCGATCTGCCCCTCGGCGGAAATCGCCAGGTGGCCGGGCTCGAGCCAGAAATGTTCGAGGTTGTCGCCGACTTCGGCATTACCGTAGCCGATCAGCTCGAGATAGCGGCGCTCGTCCGCCTCGCCGATCTCCCGAGCGAAGTGCTGGTAGAGCCAGACCGTCGAGCGACGCATGGCGGTACGCAGGTCCTGATCGGCATCCCACGCCGGCACGCCGCGCTCCACCCCATCCCAGGCGAAACGCTGGAACTCATCCTTGGCCACACCGGCGTCCAGGGCAAACAGGGTATGCGGCACCTTGAAGGTGGAAGCCGGCACGAAGGCCGTCCGGGCACGCTCGGCGTCGTGCACCCAGGTCTGCACCGTCTCGCCACGCTTATCCACCACCAGCAGGGTACCCTCGGCCTCATGGGTGTCGAAAAGTCCTGCCCAGCCGTCGTGGGTCTGCCAGCCGTCGGCCACCGCGGCCAGGGGCGACAGTGCCAGCAGCAAGGCACCTGTCATGAATGATTTTAGGGTCATGGGTTTCTCCGGTGATCATGGTTATGATCGCTGCTCTCACAGCGGGCGAAGAATAGTGGCGCCATTGCTCCCCTCACAAACGATGATTTCTAGCACGAGCCATGAACAGGATTAGGTCATGAGACGCCCTCACCTGCCCCTCAATGCCCTGCGCGCCTTCGAGGCCTCGGCCCGCCTGCTGAGCTTTACCCGGGCCGGTGACGAACTCAACGTGACCCAGGCCGCAGTCAGCCATCAGGTCAAGCGGCTGGAGCTGCAGTTGGGCGTAGCGCTCTTCAAGCGCCTTCCGCGGGGCCTGATGGTCACCGCCGAGGGCGAAGCGCTGCTCCCGGTGCTGCGCGATGCCTTCGACCGCATGGCCGAGATGCTGGAGCGGCTGGAGAACGGCCAGGTACGGGAGATCCTGATGGTGGGGGCGGTGGGCACCTTCGCCGTGGGCTGGCTGCTGCCACGGCTGGGCGGATTCCAGGCGCGCTTCCCGCTGCTCGAGGTGCGTCTGTCGACCCACAATAACCGGGTCGACATGCTTGCCGAAGGGCTGGACTACGCCATCCGCTTCGGTGATGGCGCCTGGCATGCCTGCGAATCCGAGCGGCTGTTCGAGGCGCCGCTCTCGCCCCTCTGCACGGCGCGACTCGCCGAGTCGATGAGCAGTCCCGCCAGCCTGCTCCAGCACACGCTGCTGCGCTCCTATCGGGATAACGAGTGGCCCAGCTGGTTCGCCGCCGCGGGCATACAGCGGCCTCCTCCGCTACTGCAAGGGATCACCTTCGACTCCTCGCTGGCGATGATGGAGGCCGCCACCCAGGGGGGCGGGGTGGCGCTGGCACCGCCGCGGATGTTCGAGCGCCAGCTCGCCTCGGGCAGCATCGTCCAGCCGTTTGCCGCCACGACCTCGCTGGGCAGCTACTGGCTGACCCGCCAGGTATCGCGACCGGTGACCCCGGCGCTGGCGGCATTTCGCGACTGGCTCCATGAGGCCGCATGGCAGGCCTACGGAACCGCCGGTGAGACGCCTCCCCCGGCCGGATCCAGCAGCATGACCGGGGATTAGCCCTCAACCTGGTTTGCAAATCCCTCACACTGGCATAGCCTCGTGGCTTCGCCCTGCATGCCGGGAAGGGAGCCCAGCCGTTCATGTTGACGCTGATTCATACCGCCGACTGGCACCTTGGCCAGACGTTCCACGGCCAGGAGCGCCACGCCGAGCACCGCGCCTTTCTCGCCTGGCTGCTCGACACCCTGGCCGCGCGCCAGGCCGACGCCCTGCTGGTCGCCGGCGACATCTTCGACGTGGTCAACCCCTCGCTTGCCGCCCAGGAGCTGCTCTACGACTTCATCGTCTCCGCCCACGAGCGGCTGCCGCGGCTGGATATCGTACTGATCGCCGGCAACCACGACAGCGGCAACCGCATAGAGCTGCCCGCCCCGCTGATGCGCCGGCTGCGCACCCACGCCCTGGGGCGGGTGAGCTGGCTCGACGACGGCCGCCTCGATGCCGAGCGCCTGCTGGTGCCGCTCACCGACGCCGCCGGCGAGACCCTCGCCTGGTGCCTGGCGCTGCCCTTCCTGCGCCCCGCCGAAGTGACCGGCGCGGCGCTGGCAAGCCGCGACGACGACAGCGGGCCCGGCGACGCCGCCGACGCGAATGACTACGTGGCCGGTATCACCCGGGTGCATCGCCAGCTGATCGCCGCCGCCGAGGCGCGCCGCGAACCGGGCCAGGCACTGGTGGCCATGAGCCACGCACACCTGCACGGCGCGGCGGTCTCCGAGGCCAGCGAACGGCCCATCGTGATCGGCGGCGAGGAGTCGATCTCCGCCGCCCTCTTTCCCCCGGCCATCGCCTACGTGGCACTGGGCCACCTGCACCGCGCCCAGCAGGTGGGCGAGGCGCGCATCCGCTACAGCGGCAGCCCCCTGCCGCTGGACTTCAGCGAGGTGGCCTACCCCCACCAGGTGGTGGAGGTGACCCTGGACGGCGAGTCGCTGGCCGAGGCCACGGCGATCCCGGTACCGCGCCCCGTGGCCATGCATCGTATTGGCCCCGGCCCCATCGATAGCGTGCTGGCCGAGCTCGAGGCCCTGGAGGACGACCCGGCGCTGCCGAAGGAGCGCTGGCCCTGGCTGGAGGTGCGGGTCGCGCTCGAGGCCCCCCTCCCCGACCTGCGCGCCCGGGTGGAGACCGCACTCAAGGACAAGGCGGTGCGCCTGCTGCGCCTGGAGCGCCGCCTGCCCACCGTCGAGGGAGACGCCGCCGCGGCCCGGGTCGACCTGGAGAGCCTGGGCCCGCGCAGGCTCTTCGAGCGCACCTGGGAGGCGCGCTGGGGCGAGCCGCCGGGCGACGACGTGCTGGCCGACTTCGACCGCCTGCGCCAGGAGGTGCTGGACGCCGACGACAGCGAGGCGAGTGGCCGGGAGGCGCGGCCATGAAGATCCTTGCCCTGCGCCTGGAGAACCTGGCCTCGCTGCCGGGGCCCCTCGAGCTCGACTTCACCGCCTCGCCGCTCAGCGACGCCAGCCTGTTCGCCATCACCGGCCCCACCGGCGCCGGCAAGAGCACCCTTCTCGACGCCCTGTGCCTGGCGCTCTACGGCAGTACCCCGCGGCTGCGCCAGGCGCCGGCCCGCGACAGCCAGATCGATGACACCCCGGACTCCCGCCTCACCACCAGCGATGCGCGCACCCTGCTGCGCCGCGGCACCGCCAGCGGCTACGCCGAGGTGGATTTCCTGGGCCGCGACGGACGCCGCTACCGCGCCCGCTGGGCGGTGCGCCGCGCCCGGGAGAAGGCCACCGGCCGCCTGCAGGCGGCGGAGCAATCGCTCACCGACCTCGACGACGAGCGCCTGCTGACCGCCCAGAAACGTGAGTTCGAGCGCCTGCTGCCGGAGCGCCTGGGGCTCACCTTCGACCAGTTCACCCGCGCCGTGCTGCTGGCCCAGAGCGAGTTCGCCGCCTTCCTCCAGGCCGACGACAACGCCAGAAGCGATCTGCTGGAGCGCCTCACCGGCACCGCCGAGTACTCCGAGATCTCCATGGCCGCCTACCGACGCGCCAGCGAGGCGCGAAAGACGGTGGAGGCCCTGGAGGCGAAGCTTGCCGACGACCTGCCCGCCGAGCCCGAAGCCCGTGCAGAGTTCGAGCGTGCCGCCGAGGCCACCCAGCAAGCCCTTACTCACCTGCAGACCCAGGCGGAATCGCTCCAGGCGACGCGCCGCTGGCACGAGGAGGACGACCGGCGCCACGCGGCCCATGCCGAGGGCCTGGCGCAACAGCAGGCCGCCGAGGCGACCTGGCAGGATCTCGCCGAGGCCCGCCGCGACCGCGACTGGCGCCGGCTGATCGCCCCCCGGCGGCACGCCCTGGCCCGCCAGGCGGCCCTGCCCGCCGAGCTCGACGCCCTGGCGGCGACCCGGCGCGAGACCGACGAGGCACTGGCCACCGCCGAGGCCGAGCACAAGGCCGCCGGGCGCGCCCTGGCCGAGGCCGAGCAGGCCCTCACGCACGCCGGCGAGGCACGCCAGCGCGCCGAACCGGCCCTTCATGAGGCCCGGGCGCACCAGCACGCCCTCAGCCAGCGCCAGCGCGAGCTGGCCGAGTGCGAGACCCAGCTCACCCAAGCCCGGGCGCAGGCCGCCAAGCTGAGTGACGACCACCAGCGCGAGCAGGCCGCCCAGCAGAAGCGCCATGAGCAGCAGCGTCAGTGGCAGGCGGCCCTGGCCGAGCTGCTGGGTGAGCACTCACACCTGGCGGCCGCCCGCCAGGCCGACCAGCAGGCCCACGATCGGGCCGCCGCTCGCACCCTCGCCCTGGAGGCGCTGGCCAGCCGCTGGCAGGAATACCAGCGTGCCGAAGAGGCGTGCCGCCACCAGGCTCACCAGCAAACGACCGACCGCGAGCGGCGCGAGCGCCTGCTGGCCGAGGGGCAGACGGCTCGCCAGGCCCTCGACCGGGCCCAGGGCCACCTGGAGAGCGTCACCGCCCTGATCGAGCGCAGCCGCGCCGTACGCAGCGAGAGCGTGGCCCGGCTGCGCGATGGCCTGCGGGAAGGCGAGCCCTGTCCCGTCTGCGGTGGGCAGGACCACCCCTGGCGCCATCAGCCGCCGGCCACCCCCGAGGCGGCTCAGCTCGCCGCCCAGGAGGCCGAGGAGGGGCGCCAGCTCGAGTCCGCCCGGCAGGCCCGCGACGATGCCCAGGCCCGGCGAGATTCCCTGCTGGGCGAGTACCGCGCCCTGGAGGCCGCCCTTGCCCAGGGCGAGCGGACGCTGGCAGGCGCCGAAGTCCGCCTGGCGGAGGCCCGCACGGCCCTGATGGAGCATCCGCTCCAGGACGAGCTCGACGCCGTGGAGGCGCCGGGCCGGGAGGCCTGGCTGCAGACCCGGCGCCACGAGAGCGAGGCGAGCCGCCGGCAGGCCCAGCGGACCCTGGAGGCGCTGGCGCGGGCCGAAGCCGAGCTCGCCCCCCTGGAGGAGTCGCTGCGCCAGGGTGAGCTGGCCCTCACTCGCCTGGAGGGCGATAAGGCCAGGGCCGACCGCGACCTGACGGAACTGGAGCAGCGCCTCCCCGAGCTGCAGCGCCAGCATGACGACACCCTGCGTGCCCTGCGCGCCCTGCTCGGCGAGCACGCCTCGGCGGAGGCATGGCAGCAGCGACTCGATGCCGCCGAGGCCGAGGCCCGCCAGGCCCGGGACGGCGCGCTGGCCCTCCGCCACGCCGCCGAACAGGCGCAGCAGCGTCTGGCCCAGCGTCAGGAGCACCTGGCCGAGCGGCTCAACGCCCTGCAGCAGGAGCGCGACGACCTCGCCCGCGAACTCACCGACTGGCGGACCCAGCACCCCGCGCTGGACGACGCTAACCTGGCGCGATTGCTGGCCCAGGACGACGCCGAGGCCCGGGAGGAGGAGCGCGAGATAGAGGCGGCCGACCAGGCTCGCCAGCAGGCCGGCGCCGCCCTGGCCGAGCGGCGCCGGGCGCTGCTCGCCCACCGCCGCGACGGGGGGCTGGGCGAGCAGGCGTCAGGAGAGGATGAGGCCGACGACGAGGCACTGCTGAGCGATCGCACCGCCGAGGCGATCGCCCAGCGACGGGAGGCACTGGCGGCGCGCCAGGCCGAACTCGCCCCGCGGCTGGCGGCCGCCCAGGGCGAGCGTGACGCCGCCGCCTTCGCGCTGGCCGACGACGACCGCCGCCGTGAGCGCCAGCGGGCCGGCCAAGGCGAGCTGGAAGCCGCCCAGGCCGAGTACCGCCGCTGGGGCCGGATCAGCGAGCTGATCGGCTCCGCCGACGGCAAGGTGTTCCGGCGCATCGCCCAGGCCTACAACCTGGAGCAGCTGCTCGAGCACGCCAATGCCCACCTGGCGGGGCTGACCCGCCGCTACCGCCTGGCGCGGGGCGGATCGCCCTTGGGCCTGCTGGTAGTGGATCAGGACATGGGCGATGAGACGCGCTCGGTGCACTCGCTCTCCGGCGGGGAGACCTTCCTGGTCTCCCTGGCGCTCGCTCTGGGGCTCGCCTCCATGGCCTCCGGCGAGCTCACCATCGAGTCGCTGTTTATCGACGAGGGGTTCGGCAGCCTGGACCCGCAGTCGCTGGCCCTGGCCATGGAGGCGCTGGACGGCCTGCAGGCGCTGGGCCGCCGGGTGGGGGTAATCTCCCACGTGCAGGAGATGCACGAGCGAATCCCGGTGCAGATAAGGGTGGAGCCGCTGGGCAACGGTACCAGCCGCGCGCGCATCGTCAGCGCCTGAGAGGCTACCCGGGGGCTCGGTGGTCGCCCCGGGGCCTACTCCCTCCAGGGCAGCGGCGGCGGCATCAGCCGTTCGTCGTCGCTGAAGCCGGCAACGCGGCCGAAGCGCTCGCCGCCGGCTTCCCATTCGCGCTGAGCCTCGACGATCTCCGCCTTGCTGTGGCCGACGAAGTTCCACCAGATCAGCACCTCCTCGCCCAGCGGCTCGCCGCCGATCAGCAGCACTCGGGCGCCTGCCGGCAGGGCCAGGGTCATCGCATCGCGCCCGCGGCCCAGGTAGGCCAGCTCGTCCACGGCGAGCGCCTCCCCTTCCAGGCTCGGCGCGCCCTCCAGGGGCAGCAGGGCGTACTCGAACTCGGGCCGCAGCGGCAGGGTCAGCGTTGCCTCGCGCTCGACGGCGAGGTCCACCCCCACCAGGGGCGAAAAGGTGAGCGTGGGCGCCTCGCGGCCGGCCAGCTCACCCACCAGCAGCGTCAGGGTGACGCCCTCCTCCTGCCAGGTCGGCAGCTCGGGGTAGTGGTCGAAGCGCGGCGCGGTATCGCGATAGGCGTGCGGCAGGGCGATCCACAGCTGGGCCGCATGGAGCTGCGGGTCCTCCGGCAGCGACTGCTCGGTGTGGCTGATGCCGCGCCCGGCGGTCATCAGGTTGACCTGGCCCGGGCGAATCACCTGCTCGCTGCCGAGGCTGTCGCGATGCAGCACCTCGCCGGCGATCATCCAGGTGAAGGTCTGCAGGCCGATATGGGGGTGCGGACCCACCTGCATGCCGCGGCTGTCGCCCTTGAAGACCGCAGGCCCGGCGTGATCCAGGAAGCACCAGGCCCCCACCAGCCGCCGCTGCCGCGAGGGCAGCACCCGGTGGATGGGAATGCCGCCCACCTCGGCCTTGCGTGCCGGCACATGCTGCACCTGGCGCCGGCCCTCTACCACCGGGCAGTCCAGCGATGACGACGCCGCGGCGTCCTTGATCTGGTTGCTCATGGGGCGCTCCTCGGGTTCGTGGCCTTCTGACCTCACCATAGCCCGCCGTGGGCTTGCCGTCCGCCGGGATTTCCCGGGCTCAGAGGGCGGCAGGGCCCACGGGCACGATCCCGGTCGGGTTCAGCGCCTTGATGGAGTAGTAGCCCGCCTTGATGTGCTCGAGGTTGACCGTCTCGGCGATGCCCTCCAGCGCCAGGAGGCGGTGCAGATAGGCGTGCAGGGCCGGCATGTCACTCAGGGTGTTGCGGTTGCACTTGAAGAGCCCGTGGTAGGCCGCATCGAAGCGCACCAGGGTCACGAAGAGGCGGATATCGCTTTCGGTCAGTGCCTCGCCGAACAGATAGGAGCGCCCGTCGCCGAGGCGCGCCTCCAGCGCATCGAGCCGGGCGAAGACCTTGCCGTAGGCCTCCTCATAGGCCGGCTGGCTGGAGGCGAAGCCGGCCTGGTAGACGCCGTTGTTCAGCTCGGTGTAGATGACGTTGTTGAGGGCGTCGATCTCCGCGGCCAGGTGGTCGGGATAGAGGTCCGGTCCCCGGTCGACCAGATGCGAGAAGGCGCCGTTGAGCATGCGCAGGATATCGGCCGACTCGTTGTTGACGAGGGTGTCGGTGTGGGTGTCCCACAGCACCGGCACCGTGGCGCGGCCGCAGACCTCGGGGTCGGCGCGGGTATAGAGCTCATGCAGGTAGCGGGCGCCGTGATGGGGGTCCTCGTCGGCGCCGGGAAAGCCACCGAACTGCCAGCCCTGGTCGGTGAGGCGCGGGTTGACCACGGTGACGCCGATCAGCGCCTCGAGCCCCTTGAGCCGGCGTGCCATCAGGACCCGGGAGGCCCAAGGGCAGATATAGGCGACATAGAGGTGATAGCGCCCGGGCTCGGCCTTGAAGCCGCCCCTGCCGGTGGGGCCGGGGGTGCCGTCCGGGGTGATCCAGTGGCGGAAGGTCGAGGTCTGGCGAATGAAGCGCCCCTCGTCGTCCTTCGCCTGAACCGGCTGCCAGTTCTCCTGCCAGATGCCGTTGACCAGCATGTTGCGTCCTCCAGGTGGTGAGGCACCCGCCGTCATGGGCGGGTGCCGGGTCGGGTCAGCCGCTTAGTCGGCTCAGAACCGCTTCGCGACCAGGCCATCCAGCGAGAATCGGCCGGCGCCCTGAAGGGTGAGCGCCACGGTGGCGGCGAGCAGGGCCAGGGCGAACTCGTAGCCGCCGTTGGCGATGAACAGACCGTGGCTGATATGCACGCTGAAGATCGCCACCAGCATGGTGAAGGCGGAGACCAGCGCCGCGGGGCGGGTCAGCAGGCCGAACATCAGTGCCAGGCCGCCGAAGAACTCCGCACCGCCGGCCAGCAGCGCCATCAGCAGGCCGGGTGCCAGCCCGATGCTCTCCAGCCACTGCGCGGTGCCCGCCAGGCCATGGCCGCCGAACCAGCCGAAGAGCTTCTGGGCGCCGTGGGCAGCCAGGATCAGGCCAACGGGGATGCGCAGGGCCAGGGCGCCGTAGCCGCCGGCGGTATCGAACAGGGATTTCACGAGCTGGGTCTTCATGGGGTCTTCCTCATCAGGGTGTCTCGGGGAGCCGAGGCCGTCTGTGGCCTCGAGCGATGAGGCCACTCTACTCTCGCCAATAAGGCGGAATAAGCGCGAAGACATTGCATGACTATCAATGTAATGTTGATAATTATCCCCCCTTCCGCAGGAGCCCGCCATGGACCGCCTCGACGCCATGCGCACCTTCGTCACCGTGGTGGCCGAGGGGAGCTTCACTCGGGCCGCCGAGCGCCTGGCGCTCTCCCCGCAGCTGGTCAGCAAGTATGTCTCGCAGCTGGAAGAGCACCTGGGGGTGCGCCTGCTCAACCGCACCACCCGCCGGCTGCACCTGACCGAGGCGGGGGCCGCCTATCGGCAGCGCGCCGAGCAGGTGCTTGCCGAGATCGACGACATGGAGAGCGAGCTCGGCGAGCTGCAGGGCCAGGCCCGCGGACGGCTGCGCATCAGTGCCCCGGTCTCCTTCGCCATCCGCCACCTGGCACCGCTGATCAACGACTTCCAGCGGGCCCACCCCGCCGTGGATATCGACCTGCAGCTCAACGACCGCAAGGTGGATATCGTCGAGGAGGGGTTCGACATCGCCCTGCGCATCGGGCGGCTGAAGAGCTCCTCGCTGATCGCCCGGCGCATCGCGCCCGTACGCCTGGTGCTGTGCGCCTCGCCCGGCTACCTGGCGGCCCACGGCACGCCCGAGCACCCGAGGGAGCTCGCCGGGCACCGCTTCCTGCGCTACCGCTACATGGAGGAGAGTCAGGAACCGCTGCTGAAGTGGCTGCCACGCAGCGGCGGCGGAGGAAGAACGGGCGGCGAGCTGACCAGCAACAATGGCGACGTGCTGGTGGAGGCCGCCGTGGGCGGGGCCGGCATCGCTCTGCAGCCGACCTTCCTTTGCGGCGACGCCATCCGCCAGGGGCGCCTGGCGATCGTGCTGCCCGAGCATGAGCCCGAATCGCTCGGGCTCTATGCGGTGTACGCCCACCGCCAGCTGCTGGCCAGCAAGGTGCGCCACTTCGTGGACTTCCTGGAGGGGTACTTCGGCGACCCGCCCTACTGGGATCGCTTCTGAGGCGGGGCCACCCCCGCTCTTGCCATCACCCGCACGCCGCTGGTGCTCAGGGGCCAAATGCGAAGGGTGACCGGCGGGGCCCGGCTCTGGTTAGATGACACTCTGACGAGGCCCTCACCGCCCTCCCCCACTGCCATCCGGAGCCCGCCCATGTCTCGCGCCATCGATATCCCCGCCGCCGACGGCACCATCGACGCCCATCTCTTCACGCCCGCGGGCGCCGAAGGCCCCCTCCCGGCAGTGGTGCTGTTCACCGATATCGGCGGCCTGCGCCCCTGCTATCACGAGAAGGCCCAGCGCATCGCCGACAACGGCTATGCGGTGCTGATGCCCAACGTCTACTACCGCGATGCCCGCGGGGTCGTGGTGCCGGAGGGCAAGTCCTTCCGCGACCCGGACGTGCGCCCGACGCTGTTCGGCTATGCCGCTCACCTCACGCCCGAGGCGCAGTCCCGCGACTTCGCTGCCCTGCTCGGCTGCCTCGATGGCGAACCCGAATTCGCCGCGGGCAAGATCGGTGTGGTGGGCTACTGCATGACCGGCGCCTTCGCCCTGCGCATGGCGGCCGACTACCCCGACCGCGTTGCCGCCGCGGCCGGCTTCCACTCGGCCCGGCTGGCGGAGGCCGGCGACCCGGCGAGCCCCGTCAACGTGGTCAGCCGCATCCAGGGGCGCGTCTATCTCGGCCACGCCGACCAGGACGAACTGCTGCCGGCCGAGCAGATCGCCCGCATGGACGAAGCCCTGGCTGCGGCCGGCGTGCACTTCATCACCGAGCTCTACCGGGGCGCCGCCCACGGCTTCACCGCCAAGGACGCCCCCTCCTATGACGCCGCCGCCGACGCCCTGCACCACCGGCGGCTGGCCATGCTGCTGGAAGAGACCCTGTAGCGCCGCCACCCGAGGAGCGAGCCCGCCATGAACGAACTGGAGCTACTGGCCGACCTGCACCGCCACAACGAACGCCAGGGGCCCGGCGGCCAGGCTGAAACCCGGCTCGCGCTCCAGCTCGCTGGGCTCTGCGGGCGGCGCGACCTCGCCATCGCCGATCTGGGCTGCGGCACCGGCGCCTCCACCCTGGTGCTCGCCGAGGCGCTCGATGCCCAGATCGTGGCGGCGGATTTCCTCGAGCCATTTCTCGACATCTTGAAGGCCCGCGCCCTCGAGGCTGGCCTGGCCGAGCGCATCACTCCCCGCCACGCCTCCATGGAGGCGCTCGACTTCGCGCCGGAATCGCTGGATGCCATCTGGTCTGAAGGGGCGATCTACAACATCGGCTTTACCCGCGGCGTGCGCGAGTGGCGCCGCTTTCTCAAGCCCGGCGGCGTCCTGGCGGTCTCCGAACTCACCTGGCTCACCGAGCAGCGCCCTGCCGAGCTCGACGCCTTCTGGCGCGCCCAGTACCCCGAAGTGGACACCGCCTCGGCCAAGCTCGCCGTGCTGGAGCGCCACGGCTATTCACCGCTCGGCTACTTCGTGCTGCCGCCACACTGCTGGCGAGAGCACTACTACCGCCCGCTGCAGGAGCGCGTCCCGGCCTTCCTCGAGGACCATGGCAACAGCCCCGTCGCCCGAGCCATCGTCGAGGAGCAGCAGCAGGAGATCGAACTGTACGAACGCTATGGCGAGTATTTCGGCTATGGGTTCTATATCGCCAGGAAGGTTGCCGAGGGGTGACGAAGCCAGGGCAATAGACAGCCGCTTGCGGCCAGGAGCGGCCTTTCAGCCGGAACCACCAACTCAGCACGGCTGGTGTTAATCAAACCTTGGTGTAACTATTCAGCACCGGTTGGCTGAGTCGGGGCTTCTTGCTGCATGAAGGCTGGCACCTCCCCCGCAAACAGTTGCTCCAGTGCGGTATGCGCCGCTACCCCTTGCTTGACGGCGGTCGAGAGAAAGCTACGCATGCGGCAGAAGATCTCAGCACCCTCCCAGGAGCGGAAACAGCCCGAGATTTTCTGCTGGACCTTGGTCATTCGCAGATCGCGCTCCCCCTGGTTGTTGGTGAAGGGAGCGGCAGGGTCGTCGAGGAAGCGCAACACGTCGTCCTCGTACGCCTGGAGGCGTTCCAGGAGGTTGCGCGACTTGGTGCGCTTGGCCCGGCCTCGCGTTCCAGGTGGCGGTTTCACCGGCGGGGGGCACTCGGCGTCCCCTTTCGCCAGGCAATCTCGATAGCGCTGCCGCCAGGCTCGGGTCTCATCGGCCGAGAGGCAGCCGTCGGCCACCTCCACGGCGCGATGCATCTCCAACAACAGGTCATGCAAGGCCTTGGCCCATGCCTGGCCATCGTTCTCCCAGGCCGCTGTCAGCTCCCGAAGGTGGTGCGCCATTACAGAGCGCGTGCCGGCAATCCGGATAGCGGTAGTAGGGCTTCCAGTGATCATGCACCAGCACGCCACGCACGAAGGGCAATACGCCGATGGCGTCCATCGCTTCCTGGCCGCGCTTGGGGTGCGGGGCCAACCAGGTCAGGGCCTCGTTGGAGGCGCTGTGTAGCCAGTAGCGTTTGCCACCGACCTGCATTCCGGTTTCATCGGCATGGACGGTGGCTGCTTCACGTAGCGCCGGGATCACCCACTCGGCGAACGCCTCGGCCCGCTGGTAGGCCTCCTGGTTGAAGGCGAACAGGGTGCCGGTGCTCAGCGACAGGCCGCACTGCGAGGTGAGCAACTCGCGGATACGCGCATAGGGCAACAGCTGATACTGGGAGAGATAGACGACATGCGCCTTGAGGCGAGGGCCATACTGGATGGGGCGAGTCACGCCCTCGGGGAATGGCGCCACGTAGCGTTGCCCCTGATCATCTTCGAGGACCTCAGCCTGATATTCGGTGACCACGGCCTGGATTACGATGTCCTGCACTTGGCGCGTTTCGACGCCGACCGGGCGGTAAGAACGCCCCTTGGGGAGTTGCCGACGATCGACACGGAGCTTGACCACCTCGTCGGGGTCCGTCACCGGCGCCAACGTCTTACCCTCATGCCCTGGCTGTCCGCCGGGGCGCCGCTCGCCTTTGGCGCGCGAGCGGCGCTGGCGATTGGGATCCTGGGACGGTGGCTTGCTGCTGTTGCGGCTACTGGTGGCCAGGCGATCGGCCATGAGCTTGACCAGCAGCATCAGCACATCGATGGCGGCACGCAGCGACGGCGAGACCGTCTGGTCTTCCTTGAGCTGCTGCCGGACCCGCTCCAGGGCCTCGTCGACGTTGATATCGCTGATGGTCATATCACCGCATAGGTGTGCCGAATGATGCTGTGCACTATGCCAGAAAAATCAGCTGGTTGGCGATACCCCATCCGCAGCCACCTGAATAGTTACACCTTGGTCTTCTTTACATTGTGACCGCAGCTTGTAGCTGATGCCAGGGCGGCACCCAGGCGCTCCTACGGAAGGGGAGGGGCCTCCCTACATTGCGATCTATACAGAACTTTGTATAATTGCGGCATGTCAGAACACAAGCCCCTAAATTTCCGAGGTAGCGCCCTCGCCGACCTCCGAGCGTTCCCAGCGACAGTTCGACAGGAAGTGGGATACCAGCTCGACAAGGTGCAACGGGGGCTCGAGCCGAAAGACTGGAAGCCAATGGCTACCGTTGGTCAAGGCGTGCGGGAAATTCGTATCAGAGACGCTAACGGGGCGTTCCGGGTGATCTACGTCGCCAAGCTCGCCGAGGCTGTCTATGTCCTGCACTGCTTCCAGAAGAAAACCCAGAAGACGAGTAAGGCGGATCTCGACTTGGCCGAAGCCAGATACCGCGCCTTGCTGAGCGAGGTGAGACAATGAGCAATGAGACATTCGACAGCGTGTGGGACGCCATCGAGGACACCGCCGCCGAAGCGGAAAACATGAAGCTTCGCTCCGGCCTGATGATGGCACTTGAGCAGCACATTACCCAGCAGGGCTGGACCCAAGGCGAAGCCGCGAAGCGGCTGGGCGTCACTCAACCCAGGGTGTCCGACCTGATGCGCGGAAAAATCCACCTGTTTAGTCTCGATACGCTGGTGAACATGGTTGTCGCAGCGGGGCTGCATGTCGAAATGCGCGTACTCGACGCTGCGTAAGAAAACCTGCCTTTTCTTCACATAGAAAGCTTTACGCAATTTCTTTACGAAAAACCGCCCCTCCAGGGTCTCCTTGAGGTGTCATTTTCAGAAGACAACCGCACGGCGTGTCAGGAGTCGGTGGCACGGTGATCTGAGGCATCGTGCTGGTTGGATTTCAAAGCGGCGTAGAGGGCCGTCTTGCTGACCTTGATCCGTGCGGCAGCCTCGCGGACGTTCAGCCCGTTGGCGAGGTGCTCCTTTGCTCGCTTCAGCTTGTCGTCGGCGACGACGGGCTTGCGTCCACCTTTGCGCCCACGGGCAGCGGCAGCGGCCAGCCCCGCCTTTGTGCGATCACGGATCAGGTCACGCTCGAACTGCCCCAGGGCGCCGAACACGTGGAAGATCAACCGTCCACCCGGCGTGGTGGTATCGATGGCTTCGGTCAGCGACCGGAAGCCGACGCCACGCGCCTCCAGGGTGCTGACCACCTCGATCAGATGCGGCAGCGAGCGACCTAGTCGATCCAGTCGCCATACGACCAGCACATCCCCGTCGCGTAGAAACTCCAGAGCAGCCGTCAGGCCGGGGCGTTCCGCCTTGGCCCCGGAGACGGTGTCACTGAAGATCCGCTCGCATCCTTCCTTGAGCAACGCATCGGTCTGCAAGGCGGTGTCCTGCTCCGCCGTCGAGACCCGCGCATAGCCGATCAGTGCCATATGCCGCCATTTTGTCCGTTAATCCGTCCGCCTATCTTATTGTCCGACAACCCATCAAACAAGCCTATTCTCGGACAATGTCCGAATTGGCCGTCTAACGATCGTTTTCTGGACACCCTTCGTTGCATGTAACGGAAGGGCGCGCTACCCTGTTACATGAAACGGACGGAGGATTCGCCATGGTAGCAACCGACAACGTGAACAACCGGGTGAAGAGGCACCGCGCCGCCTTGCGCGCGGCCGGCCTGCGCCCGATCCAGATCTGGGTACCGGATACTCGCCAACCCGGCTTCGCCGAAGAGGCCCGCCGCCAGTGCGCTGCCGTCGCGGCCGCCGACGCCGGGGATCAGGATCTGCAGGACTTCATGGATGCCGCCCTCCTGGACCTGGACGACGACGAGTGTGACGCATGAGGCGTGGCGACCTAGTGACCATCGCCATTTCGGGTGACTTCGGGAAGCCGCGTCCCGCCCTCATCATCCAGTCGGATCAGTTTGCCGGAACCGGCAGTGTGACGGTGCTGTTGCTCTCCAGCACCCGGGTCGATGCCCCACTGATCCGCCTCGATGTGGAGCCCACCCCCGAGAATGGCCTGCAGCGACGCTCCCAGATCATGGTGGACAAGCCTATGACGGTGAAGCGAGAGAGGGTGGGAGAGGCCTTCGGCCACCTCGATGACAGCACCATGGTCGCCGTCAACAGAGCCCTGGCCGTCTTCCTGGGCTTCGCGTGAGCATGGACCACCATCGCTGCCCCATGCCTTCCTGAGACCTACCCAGCGCTCAGCCTCGCCCCCTCGCAGCGGGGGGGGGGGGGGGGAGAAGAAGGCCCGTTTTTTGTGCACGCCAAGGTTTGCGTGGTTTCTTTACGGAAAACCGCCCCTCCAGAGCTTCCTGGAGAGGCGGTCAGCGCGCGTAAAGAAAACGACCATATGATTCACGGCTGCTACCGGCCAGAAGCGGACTTTCAGTAAAAAATTATATAATGGCCAGCCGCTAAGTGGCGGCACGTTTGCGCCGTCCGCCTCCAGCGGCTTGCTAGGCATCCGGCGCATGGCCTTGTCATTCAGGGTTATGCAACGTTCTGCCATAACTATATTGCGACTTTATCTGATACTGCAGAAAATGAAAGCTCACCTTCTCGCATATCATTTATTATCTGTGAAATGTCACCTGAAGTCGGAAGACCAGTTACTATCAACTTGCACTTAATCTCCAACCTGTCTAAAAGACGATTAATCTCTTCAAGTATGTGCTCGCGTAAAAGCGCCTGTGCATACTTAAAGCTGAGCATCTTATAGAACGAGTAGAATTCAGTACATTTTTCCTGCCCCCAATCTCTTCTGTTCCACCCCCAAGATCTAGTAACACGATTACAATATATTTCACTGTCTCTAACATATTTTAACAAATCAAAATCTCCTTGCAGTATTCCGCGCTCTAAATCTCTCCTATAAAAACCGGGGCCTAATCGATTATACCTACGCAGCTTTTTCAAGATTTTTTTATAGCCCCTCACCCCTCCAAGCTCATGTGGAATTTCCACTTTCCACACTTTCCCCTTATTAACAAACGAAAATTTTCGCTTCCACAAATCCCAGTCGCCTGGTGGGATTATTTGCAGGTACCAATTAAATAATTTAAAGAGATTCTTGGGCGTAAAGCCATTAACATATATCTTATCCTTGTGTTCTATGATTTCAAAGACCGCTTGCCCTTCCCAGGCCAGGTATCTGGCAATATTTTCTACAGCATCGCATGCCATTCCAGTAGGATCATACCTATCAAACTCACCTAGCTCACCAACTATTCCTTTTGCCCTTTCACAATCTGGTTCTTTACCCTGAAATTCAACAGCGAAGTCTTCTTGCTTATATGTTCTTCCACCTATTGGCATAATTGCAAAATGAACATCTTCTGTGAACATATTGACATCAAGATCAATATCCAACCCTTTTGATAGGCTCGGAAAGCGTGTAGCCAAACAAGGCTTAATATTTAGCTGCGCCCGATGTCTTCTCATTCTGAATCTCCCTTGCCTTCTGCCTTTCTTTCTCTATCCAAAGAATCTTGCAAATCCCGGCGCTTCCGCCCAAAATCTAGCTGATCTGCTCCTTCTTTAGTTCGTAGATAGAAAGTAATGAAAATATCTATACCATCGTAAAAACTGCCATGTGGTTCTCGTGCAAAAACACGAATCAAAGCGCTTTCATGGTCTACTTCTGTGCGATATCCAATATAATGCCTTAAAAAGACGTAACTATTCAGCACCGGTTGGCTGAGTCGGGGCTTCTTGCTGCATGAAGGCTGGCACCTCCCCCGCAAACAGTTGCTCCAGTGCGGTATGCGCCGCTACCCCTTGCTTGACGGCGGTCGAGAGAAAGCTACGCATGCGGCAGAAGATCTCAGCCCCCTCCCAGGAGCGGAAACAGCCCGAGATTTTCTGCTGGACCTTGGTCATTCGCAGATCGCGCTCCCCCTGGTTGTTGGTGAAGGGAGCGGCAGGGTCGTCGAGGAAGCGCAACACGTCGTCCTCGTACGCCTGGAGGCGTTCCAGGAGGTTGCGCGACTTGGTGCGCTTGGCCCGGCCTCGCGTTCCAGGTGGCGGTTTCACCGGCGGGGGGCACTCGGCGTCCCCTTTCGCCAGGCAATCTCGATAGCGCTGCCGCCAGGCTCGGGTCTCATCGGCCGAGAGGCAGCCGTCGGCCACCTCCACGGCGCGATGCATCTCCAACAACAGGTCATGCAAGGCCTTGGCCCATGCCTGGCCATCGTTCTCCCAGGCCGCTGTCAGCTCCCGAAGGTGGTGCGCATTACAGAGCGCGTGCCGGCAATCCGGATAGCGGTAGTAGGGCTTCCAGTGATCATGCACCAGCACGCCACGCACGAAGGGCAATACGCCGATGGCGTCCATCGCTTCCTGGCCGCGCTTGGGGTGCGGGGCCAACCAGGTCAGGGCCTCGTTGGAGGCGCTGTGTAGCCAGTAGCGTTTGCCACCGACCTGCATTCCGGTTTCATCGGCATGGACGGTGGCTGCTTCACGTAGCGCCGGGATCACCCACTCGGCGAACGCCTCGGCCCGCTGGTAGGCCTCCTGGTTGAAGGCGAACAGGGTGCCGGTGCTCAGCGACAGGCCGCACTGCGAGGTGAGCAACTCGCGGATACGCGCATAGGGCAACAGCTGATACTGGGAGAGATAGACGACATGCGCCTTGAGGCGAGGGCCATACTGGATGGGGCGAGTCACGCCCTCGGGGAATGGCGCCACGTAGCGTTGCCCCTGATCATCTTCGAGGACCTCAGCCTGATATTCGGTGACCACGGCCTGGATTACGATGTCCTGCACTTGGCGCGTTTCGACGCCGACCGGGCGGTAAGAACGCCCCTTGGGGAGTTGCCGACGATCGACACGGAGCTTGACCACCTCGTCGGGGTCCGTCACCGGCGCCAACGTCTTACCCTCATGCCCTGGCTGTCCGCCGGGGCGCCGCTCGCCTTTGGCGCGCGAGCGGCGCTGGCGATTGGGATCCTGGGACGGTGGCTTGCTGCTGTTGCGGCTACTGGTGGCCAGGCGATCGGCCATGAGCTTGACCAGCAGCATCAGCACATCGATGGCGGCACGCAGCGACGGCGAGACCGTCTGGTCTTCCTTGAGCTGCTGCCGGACCCGCTCCAGGGCCTCGTCGACGTTGATATCGCTGATGGTCATATCACCGCATAGGTGTGCCGAATGATGCTGTGCACTA
Source organism: Halomonas alkalicola (assembly GCF_030704205.1). Lineage (NCBI taxonomy): Bacteria > Pseudomonadati > Pseudomonadota > Gammaproteobacteria > Oceanospirillales > Halomonadaceae > Halomonas > Halomonas alkalicola. The sequence goes on from NZ_CP131913.1 coordinate 1,204,740, forward strand.
TGCCAGAAAAATCAGCTGGTTGGCGATACCCCATCCGCAGCCACCTGAATAGTTACTTAACTTATTAAAAAACCAAAAAATAAAAATATAACTTGACAGCATAATACCGATGAACATGCTTGCTGCCCTTTCCGGCATGTCGGCTTTGGGTCGTTATCTGCCATCATGCCCCCCCCTCTCCCTACCGATAGACTAGATGCTGATGCTCGCATTTCCGGCAAGCGGCCGTGTAGATCGGGCCGTCCTTCGAGACTCTCACGCTTTTCCAGGCGCAGGCCGGGGATGGCGGCGTGCCGGCAACATTCTGTAACCTAGCAGCCTGACACCTAAGCCGCCTGAGCACCAGTGGGCAATGGCTTACAAGGCAGTGTCGTCTTTGGCTTACGTCCTCAGTTCAATACGCACGAAGGCCGGCGCCAGGGTCTCCACCAGCGCTTCGAGCTCGCCGAGGGTCGGGGCGCTGGGCACCGGGCGGGCGTAGGCGGGATCGAGGCAGCGGCCGGGGCGGGCCACCTGCAGGGCGTAACGGGTTACGCCCCATTCGGCGAGGTCGAGGGCCAGGCGGCGCAGGCTCTCCAGGTCGAGATCGCGCCAGTGAACGGTGGTGCGGCACTCGAAGGCGACGCCGCTTTTCAGCAGCAGCTCGAGGCTCTCGGCGTGGGCGGCGGCCAGGCCGGGGCGGCCGACGATGGCGTCGAAGCACGCCGCCGGGCCCTTCACATCGAGCCCCACCCACGCCAGGTGCGGCAGCGTCTCGGCCAGGCGGCGCGGGTAGACCCCGGCGGTATGCAGCCCCACCTTGAAGCCAAGCGTTTGCGCCCGGGCGGCGGCGACGGGCAGGTCGGCATGCAGGGTCGGCTCGCCGCCGCTAAAGACGATGCCGTCGAGCAGCCCCTGGCGCCTGGCCAGGAAGGCTTCCACCTCGGCCCACTCGCCGGGCCCGGCGCGGCGAGGCGCGAGCATCCCGGGGTTGTGGCAGTAGCCGCAGCGCAGCGGGCATCCCTGCAGAAACACCACGCAGGCCAGGTGGCCCGGGTAGTCCAGGGTGGTCATGGGGGTGAGGCCGGCCACGGGCAGTCGTGGCCGGTTGGATTCAGGATGGGGCATGGCGGTTATCCGGCCGAGCGCCCCCTGTCGCTCTGGAGTGGGGGCGCTCGGTGTGGCGGTGGGTCAGGGGGTGGCGGCCTGCTCGCTGAAGTGGCGCCGCTCACGGTGCTCGGACTGCTTGCCGCGGTTGAACTGACTGACCGGGCGGTGATAGCCCATCACTCGGGTCCAGACCTCGCAGCGCTGGCGCGCTTCGGTGGGCAGGCTCTCGACGCTATGACGCATGGGATGCTCCTTTTCAGGTTGGTGGTATTGCGGGGAAAGGCCTCAGGCCATGGCGTCGGCCCGAGCATGCTTTGCCAGAAGGGCGTCATCGCACTTCGGGCAGAACTCATGTTCGCCGGCCAGGTAGCCGTGCACCGGGCAGATCGAGAAGGTCGGCGTCACAGTGATATAGGGCAGGCGGAAGCGAGAGAGCGCGCTCTGCACCAGCTTGCGGCAGGCCGCCGGTGAGGAAAGCCGCTCCCCCATGTAGAGGTGCAGCACGGTGCCGCCGGTGTAGCGGGTCTGCAGCGGGTCCTGGTGCAGCAGCGCCTCGAAGGGGTCGTCGGTATAGCCCACCGGCAGCTGGCTGGAGTTGGTGTAGTAGGGAGAGTCCGGCGTGCCCGCCTGGAGGATGTCGGGGTAGCGCTTCTGGTCCTCCTTGGCGAAGCGGTAGGTGGTGCCCTCCGCCGGGGTCGCCTCCAGATTGTAGAGGTGGCCGGTGGCCGCCTGGAACTCACGCATCCGCTCGCGCACGTGCTCCAGCAGCTCGATGGCCAGCTGCTGCCCCTCGGGGTTGGCGATATCGAAACGGTCCTCGAAGAAGTTGCGCACCATCTCGTTGAGGCCGTTCACCCCTAGGGTGGAGAAGTGGTTGCGCAGGGTGCCGAGGTAGCGGCGGCTGTAGGGGTAGAGGCCGTCGTCCATCCAGCCCTGGATGCAGCCGCGCTTGATCTCCAGGCTGTCGCGGCCGAGCGCGAGCAGCCGGTCCAGCTCCTGGAAGAGCCCCGTGCGGTCGCCGGCGAAGCGGTAGCCCAGGCGCGCGCAGTTGATGGTCACCACGCCCAGCGAGCCGGTCTGCTCGGCGCTGCCGAACAGGCCGTTGCCGCGCTTGAGCAGCTCGCTGAGGTCGAGCTGCAGCCGGCAGCACATGGAGCGCACCATGTGGGGCTCCAGGTCCGAGTTGAGGAAGTTCTGGAAGTAGGGCAGCCCCGTACTTGCGGTGGTGAGCGCGAAGAGCCGCTCGGCGTTGTCGCTCTCCCAGGGGAAGTCCGGGGTGATGTTGTAGGTGGGGATCGGGAAGGTGAACACCCGCCCCTGGCAGTCTCCCTCCTCCATCACCTCCAAGTAGGCGCGGTTGAGCAGGTCCATCTCGGCCTGCAGCTCGCCGTAGGTGAAGGGCTGCTCCTCGCCGCCGATGATCGGCACCTGGTCGCGCAGGTCCGCCGGGCAGGTCCAGTCGAAGGTGAGGTTGGTGAAGGGGGTCTGGCTGCCCCAGCGCGACGGCACGTTGAGGTTGTAGATGAACTCCTGCACCGCCTGCTTCACCGCCGGGTAGTCGAGGGCGTCACGGCGCACGAAGGGGGCCAGGTAGGTATCGAAGGAGCTGAACGCCTGGGCGCCGGCCCACTCGTTCTGCAGGGTGCCGAGGAAGTTGACCATCTGCCCCAGGGCGCTGGTGAGGTGCCGGGGCGGCGCGCTCTCCGCCCGGCCCGGCACGCCGTTGAAGCCCTCGATCAGCAGCTGGCGCAGCGACCAGCCTGCGCAGTAGCCGCTGAGCATGTCCAGGTCGTGGATATGCAGGTCGCCCTCCCGGTGGGCCTCGCCTACCGCGGCGGGATAGACTTCATCCAGCCAGTAGTTGGCGATCAGCTTGCCCGAGGCATTGAGGATCAGCCCGCCCAGGGAGTAGCCCTGGTTGGCGTTGGCGTTGACGCGCCAGTCGGCGCGCTGCAGGTATTCATTGACCGTCGAAGCGACGTTGACGGCGCCGGTCGGCTGGCGTTGCATGGGTGTTCCCTCACTGACCGATTATCTATATATGGTGCCTTTTCTTCTATCAGGCACCATATGTTGTGCCAGAGAAGGGTAGACACCCGGGCGAGACGGGGAAATGATCCAGGTCAGGAAAAGGGCGAAGGAGGGATCAGCATGCATATGGGGATTCTCACGCTGCACATCTCGCTGCCCGGCTGCCGCTCGCTGAAGGAGAAGCGCCAGCGCATGGGCGGCCTGCACGAGCGCTTCGGGCGCAACCCGGCGGTGGCGGTTTGCGAGAGCGGCGAGCACGACCGGCTGGAGGCCAGCGAATGGACCTTCGTGGCGGTGGCCAACGAGGGCCCCAGGGTGGAGGCGCTGCTCGGCGAGATCGAGGACAAGGTCCAGCGCAGCGTGGATGGCCGGGTGATGGAGGCGACCCGGGAAATACTGCAGGGCGGCCCGTAACGCCCGCCCTCCAACGCCAAGACACACACAGTTGCCAAGATCACCAGGAGAAACGAATGACGGATAACGAAGCCGGAGCGGCGCGCAGCCTGCTGATCACCGGCTGCTCCAGCGGGATCGGCCACGCCGCGGCCCACGCCATGGCGGCGCGGGGCTGGCGGGTGTTTGCCACCGCCAGAAAGGAGGCGGACGTGGCCCGGCTGAAGGGGGAGGGCCTGGAGGCGCTGGCGCTGGACCTGGACAGCAGCGCCTCCATCGAGGCGGCGGTGGCCGATATCGCGGAGCGCACCGGCGGGCGGCTGACGGCGCTCTTCAACAACGGCGCCTACGGCCAGCCCGGGGCGGTGGAGGATCTCTCCCGGGAGACGCTGAGGCAGCAGCTCGAGACCAACCTGCTCGGCACCCACGAGCTCACCACCCGGGTGCTGCCGATGATGCGCGCCCAGGGGCACGGGCGCATCGTGCAGAACAGCTCGGTGCTGGGGTTCGCCGCCCTGCCCTACCGCGGCGCCTACATCTGCTCCAAGTTCGCCCTGGAGGGGCTCACCGATACCCTGCGCCAGGAGCTTTCGGGCAGCGGCATCCACGTCAGCCTGATCCAGCCCGGCCCCATCACCAGCCGCTTTCGCGAGAACGCCCACCGCGCCTTCCGGGCCCATATCGATACCGAGCGCAGCGCCCATGCCGAGACCTACCGCAAGGTGGAGGCGCGGCTGGCCAGCACCGAGGGCAAGGCCGCCTTCACCCTGGGCCCGGAGGCTGTGGTGGCCAAGCTGATCCACGCCCTGGAGCACCCGCGCCCCAGGCCCCGCTATGCGGTCACCCTGCCCACCCATCTCTTCGCCGCCCTGAAGCGGGTGCTGAGCACCCGGGGCATGGACCGGGTGCTGCTGCGCTCGACCCGGGCCGAGCGGGAGTAGCCGAGGGGCGCACCCGCACGAGTGCCGCCAGCGCTGAGCTCAGCGGGCAGCAGGCCCTGACTCGCAGAGCGGCGCCAGCGCCATGATCTGCGTGCGCAGCGCCAGCTTCTCTTTGGCGAGTCCCTCACGCCAGGCGCTCCTTTCGCCCTCCAGCGCCCCATCGCTGGCGAGAGAAGGGGCGCTGGCGAAGAAGGCCACGATCCAAGCCTGGCGGGTGCAGAGGTCCTGAAACTCGCCGAGCAGGGTCTGGCGCTGCTTGAGCCCCTTGAGGAAACGGCGGTGGCGCTTCGGATCCAGCTCGGCCAGGTAACGGATGCGCTTCACCGCCTTGCGCAGGTCGTGGAAGGCCTCGTCGGGGGCGTCAGGCGTGAGGGCGGCCAGGTCGCTATCGTGGCCTGCGATGCGCTCGTCCAGCACCGCCGCGACCCGCGCCGCAGAGAGCCGGGCAAGCGCCTGCCGAAAGCCGTCGCCGTCGAGGAACGCCTGCCAGGCCTGCATGTCGGCAGCGTAGTCGGGCTGGCCCAGCTGCCGGCAGAGGCGTTCGTGCTGTTCCCGGGCCCGCTCGTTCAGCCAGGCGTGAAGCGCCCGTCGAGTGCTCGCCTGAAGCGGCGGCGGCGCCTGCGCCAGGCTCTCCAGGAAGACATCGAGGTCGCGCAGGTCACTGGTGGCCTGGGCACGCTGCTTGAGCGCCTTCAGCCGCTTCTTTAGCCCGGGCGCCTTCCCGTTCCCGGCTTGCCGGACGGTGGCCAGCACGGCCTCGCCGATCGCCCGGCTGCGGCGCAGGTTGACGCGGTACTGGTGCAGGAACTCGGGATCGATGCCTGCCATCACGCCGGGCTCCAGGGCCCGAACCAGACGATAGAGATGGCCGAGCTGCCCCTGGAGGCGGCCGGCCAGGTCGGCCTTGCGCAGCTCCGGGGGCGCGGGCGCCCGGCGCTGGAAGAGCGCATGGCTGGCCTGCTCCGGGGTCAGGCACGCCAGCCGCTCGGCGGTGTGCCTCGCAAGCGCCTGCCAGGTCTCGCCGGGCAGGCTGAGGTGCAGCAGTCCGCCGGTGGGAAGGGAATCGGGCGCCACGGGGCTGAGCCAGCGGGCCAACTCCAGCAGCACCGGGTTGTGACCCACCACCAGCACCCGCCGGTTGCCCTCGGGTAACGTCTGCAGCCAGTCGCGCAGCGCTTCACCGTCGAAGGTGTAGAGCGCCTCGCCGAAGCGGGCCACCGAGCCCAGGGTGCCCTCGGGCAGCGCCGCGGCCATCGCCTCGAGGGTCTCCCGGGTGCGCCGGGCCGGGCTCGAGACCACTTCGCCCTCGAACGCCCCCCAGCGCATCAGCGCCGGCGCCATGGCCACCGCCTGGCCCGGGCGCCGGCCTCGCTGGCTCAGGGGCCGTTCGGCGTCGGGCAGCTCGCTGCCCCCGCGTTTCGCCTTGGCATGACGCAGCAGATAGAGCTCCAGCATGGGGGACTCCGCCGTGTGAAATCCCTTTCAGCTTAGTCCTCCGGCCGCGACGCGCTCAGTCGCTGGAGCGCGCCAGGGACACGACCATCGCCGGCGAAGCGCCTCCAGCAGACGGTGAATCTCCGCAAAGTCCATCCAGCAGCGAGAGCTTCCCTGTCTCTGTGGGCCGGGCCCGGACTCGGTGAAACGAAACGCTGGTCTCGTCTATGCTGCATCAGTCACGTCAGACTCGACGGAGGGCATCATGAAGGTATATGCGTTGCGGGGTGTGCGTTACCTGGGCCTGCTGCTGCTGGCACTTGCCAGCCCGGTGCTGGCCACCGAGGTCAACTGGCCACGCATGGCCGACTCGGCGGACGGGGTACCGATTGCCTACGAGGTGCAGGGCAGCGGCGAGCCGACGCTCGTCTTCATCCATGGCTGGAGCGGCGATGGCCGCTACTGGCGCGGGCAAGTGCCGCACTTTTCGCAGCGCCATCGCGTGGTGACGGTCGATCTTGCGGGGCACGGCCACTCTGGCCTGGGGCGTGATTCCTACACCCTGCCAGCCTTCGGAGAGGACGTGAAGGCGGTGTTGGACGACCTGGACGTGGCGCAAGCGATCCTTATCGGACACTCCATGGGCGGGCCGGTCAGCGTGGAAGCGGCACGCCTGGTGCCGGAACGCGTCATCGGCATCATCGGCGTCGACACCTTCCACGACATGGTCGCGGAGATCAGCCAGGAGCAGCGCGACGAGCTGCTGGAACCGCTTCAGGATGACTTTGCCTCGGCCGCACGCCAGTTCGTGGCGTCGATGTTCATCGATAGCACCGATGCCAAGCTGCGCGAGTGGGTAATGCATGACATGGCGGCCGCACCGCCCGAGGTGGCTATCAGCGCCATGGAAGACATGCTGTCACGGCATGCCGATGGTGAGGCGACAAGGCATTTCGAGGAGCTGACGATACCGGTGGTGGCGATCAATGCCGACCTGTGGCCAACCGACGTCGACGCCAACCGGCAGCTGTTGCCGGAGTTCGAGGCCGTGATCATGGAAGAGGCCGATCACTTCCTGCACATGGCCAAGCCGGAGGCCTTCAACCGTGAGCTGGAACGAGTGATCGGCACACCACCATGATGCCGCTGCTCGAATCCGATGCTGCCAGGCCCCGACCAACCAGAAAGATCATGCCGGCCATCCCGGCACTTAGCAGCAAAAACGACCAGAACCCCAATCTTGAAAAGCTGATCTCCCCGCCAGGCACGGACGGCATGTATATACTTCTTGCTTTGAATAGTTGCTGCATGAACGCTCACGAGGGCCTACCCGGCCCGAGTGTGATTCGGCGCCCTACCCCGGCGCCCCGATCAAGGAGATACACCATGTCCCCTGCCCCCCTGACCCTGATGGTGGCCCGACGCGTCTCCCGCGGCCGCTACACCGATTTCACCGCCTGGCTGGAGGAAGGCCGCGCGCTGGCCGCCGACTTCAGCGGCTACCTGGGCTCCGGCGTGCTGGCCCCGCCGCCCGGTGACGACGAGTACCAGATCATCTTCCGCTTCCGCGATGCCGACACCCTGGCCGCCTGGGAGCACTCCGCCTCGCGCCGCGCCTGGCTGGCCCGCGGCGAAGGGCTCTTCGTCGCACCGCACGAGCATCGCGCCACCGGCCTGGACGGCTGGTTCCAGGACGCCACCGGCCAGGCGCCGCCCCGCTGGAAGCAGGCCATCGCCATCTGGCTCGCCTTCTTTCCGGTGTCGCTGCTCTTTCAGGCGCTGTTCGGGGGCCTGCTGGCGGGGCTACCGCTGCTTCCCAAGGTGCTGGTCAGCACCCTCGCGCTCACCCCGGTGATGGTGTTCCTGTTCATCCCGCTCTCCATGCGCCTGCTCGGCCCCTGGCTGCGCGGCGAGGTCTCCATGCTGGCGCGTCTGAGCCGGCGGATGCACCAGCGCGGGGCGTAAGAACCGCCACACTTGTCGAACACGCCTGGCGCGCACACACTATGCGCATGCCCGCTGCGAGGCCATTGACATGACCCAGCCCTACGACACTCAAGCTCCCAAGAAGGCCACCAACGTCAGCATCAACAGCGACCTGCTCCAGCAGGCCCGGCGCCTGGGCATAAACCTTTCTGCCACTTTCGAGAGCGCGCTGTCGGACAAGGTACGTGCGGAGCAGCGCGAACGGTGGCAACGGGAGAACACCGACGCCATCCGCGCCTACAACCAGTTCGCGGAGGAAAACGGCACCTTCGGTGACGGCGAGCGGACATTCTGATGGCGCAGTTCCACGCCAAGGAAGCGTCTCGGTAAGGCGGTACATGATCTCGGCCTCTATCGTGACCGGATCATTGCCGCCGTCGATTTCCTGGTGACAGGTATCTGACCCGGGCAGCGGGCTTCACCATGGCCGCCCTACCGGCCCACCCCCAGATACTTCACCCTGCGGTAGAGCCCGGCGATAGCACCGCCGCCCAGCATCATGCAGAGGCCCGCGACCACCACGACCAGGGCGTCATAGGCCACGACGCCGGAAGTCGAGTAGGCCCCCACCAGCATGCCGAGGTGGCGCACCACCAGAGTGACACCGATCAGGAAGGTGCCGGCACGCACCAGGTCGTCGTCCGGGATGCGGCCGCTCGCCCCATCACTCACTCCCCCAGCGCCATGCAGCCGCTCCGCCAGGCGGCCGGCGAAGCACCACAGCAACACGCCGCCCCCCATGGGCACCGCCACCGTGGCGATCAGCACCGGCAGCAGCTCGGCTGACCAGAACTCTCCCAGGTGGGGGCCCAGCAGCGCCGGCAGCACCGCGAACAGCGTATTCAGGAAGAGATAGAGACCCAGCAGCCGGATCATCAGGACGGAAAAGGGTTTCATAGGGCCTCCCGGGAAACCATCAGTTCGCCTGGCAGGTGCAGCGCCCCGCTTCCCACTATCACTGCCTCTCCTGCAATGCGGATCGAAAGATCGTTTTCGATGCGATCGGCCTCGGCAAGGATGCGGCTAGGGCGACCCATCTCGATGCCCTGCTCGATCTGCCATTGCCATCGGCCAACTCCCTTGCTCTGGGCCAGATACCCTGCCAGGGCCGCCGCCGCACTGCCAGTCGCCGGGTCCTCACGCATGCCGCCCGGGGTGGAAAACATTCGGGCTCTCACGGCGCGTGATGCACCAGCCTCCTTGACGACCACATAGAGATAGGCCTGATCGTGGCCGCTGGGTGATACCCATTCCGCCCAGGCAGTCGGCCAGGGCCGTGCCTTCGCCAAGGCCTCCTGTGAGGAGAGCTCGATCCGGTGATAAGGCAGCCCACAGGAAGCGAGAACCGGCTCACCAAGGACCTGATGCGCCTCCAGCCCCAGCAGTTCAGCGGCAGAGGCCTGGGTCAAGGTGCTCGCCAGGATGCTGACGGATTCTGCCGTGGTCAGGCGAGCCAACGCCTGATCGAACTCTACGAGCAATGAGCCAACGCCGGCCTCGAGAATCAGCGGACACTCTCGCTCGGCCATACCTAGATGAAGCAGAAGATGAGCGGTGCCTATCACCGGATGGCCCGCGAAGGGCAGCTCCCTCGTCGGCGTGAAGATGCGGATGGGATAGCGATGCTGGCCGGTCGCCTCACTGACGAACACCGTCTCGGAGAGGTTCAGCTCGTTGGCGATAGCCTGCATCATGCCGTCATCCAGCCCCTTTGCCCGGGGGAATACCGCCAGCGGGTTGCCGGCAAAGGCTCGGTCGGTGAAGACATCGAGCAGAAAGTAGTCAACCCGCCTTATTCATGAGGGCGCTGGCTGAGTGGATTGTCAGCCCTCGCTGCCAACACCAGCCCACCGGCACCGCGTTGGCAGCATGAGAACCCGCTGTTATATGCAAAAAAGCGCAAACTTTAGTTCTTCTTATAGCCTACAGGAATGTATTGCCCTCATCCGTGCAGCCGTCACCGTCAGCCGAAGTGGGGCTGCTTGGCGCAGGGATCGGTGGTGGTATCGCCGACGAGTCAGCCTAGCGCGGTCAGTTTCGGTAGCCCCTTCAGCAAGGCAGGCCACCATTTGTCAGCCGCATCGCCGAGGTGAACGGTGATGCGCCGGGCGTGCAGCTTCAGCGTGGCTGCGACCTTGAGTACCTGCTCGCGCAGCCGGCTCAGGCTCCAGCCCTGTCGGGTCTGACGCACCAGCAAGCAGCGCAGGCCATGCAGGACCTGATACGCGTAGAGGCTCAGCAGTAGGCTCACCTCGTTGCGGGCCATGACATCCTGGACCTGGACCGTGGAGGCACCACGATCCGTCGACGACAGGTGCACATCCAGCGCCGACTTCACCTCGCCCATGTGGGCCTCGGCGCTCCCGCGCTTGCGATAGAGCGCCAGGACCTTCTCCGGCGGCCAGTCGAACTTGCCGAGGTTGGTGACCAGGAAGAATGCATGCAGCAGCAGGTCATCGGGGCGCTCCTGCACGACCAGCACGACGCGCCGTGGTGCCGGCCAGGAACCGGCTTGGTACTCAAGGTCATGGCACCATTCTCGAGGCTGTTCAGGCGGTCGGCCGCGGGGCCGCTTCAGGTAGGGCGCCGCCAATTTTTGCAGGCCCTTGTGGCTGCGTAACCGGCCCAGATACTCGATGTCGCGCTCTTCCAGCGCCTCCAGCGTGTCGTTGTCGGTGAATCCGGCATCGATGCGCACCCGAACCTGGGCGCCAGTGCTCTCGTTGAGCCGCGTCACCAGATGGGGGATCCATGTATCGGCATTCTCAGCCGGGCCGGCGTTGCCCTCGCGTAGCAGGCCACCGACCATGTCGCCTGTTTCGGCCAGCGAGGCGACCAGCGGCGAGTAGATGCGGGTACCGTAAAGGCCATGGTAGGCCGAGCCACCTTGGTGACCGTGGACCTCGATCGGCAGGCCGTCGATGTCCAGCGTCAGCTGCTTGGGGCGCTCGCCGTTCTTCAGCGAGGTCAGGCGCCAGAGCACCAGCCGCAGCAGGCCTTCGTGCACGACATCGATGTTGTCGTTGTGCCCCAGGCAGGTCAGCAGCCGGGACAACGTGGCTTGAGACGGCCGCTCCTGTGCCAGTGGTGTCACCCCGCGCGCATCGCTGCAGGCCAGCTGCCAGAGCGGATCACGGCGCAGCATGTCGGTATCGCTGAGATCGATCCAGCCCATCGCCCGCTGCAGCACCAGAGTGCGTATCTGGCTGGTCAGCGAGTGGCGAATGCGCAGCGGATGACGCGCATCGACCAGGTTGTCGCCGAGCGCCTCGATCACGCCGCTACTGTCGAGGGCTTCGCGCAGCAACAAAGCGCCGCTGTCGCTGGTGGTGCGGTGGCCGCTCAGCTCGACACGGACAGAGCCGTTGCACGAGGGCGTCCAGGTGGATAGGCTTTCACCCATAGCGGATGGCTCCCTTGGATCAGGTTCTTGGCGGAACACACTGAATTTTCAAGAGGATACCATCCGCTATCTTCGTTTTCAGGCCGGTCTCATGAATAAGGCGGGGTCAATCATGCGGCCCCACCCGAGGCCCGATCAAACTCTCCCTGAACCCCTCTCTCGCATCACTGATAAAAGAAAGCAGCTGATCTTCTGGAACATGAACCACGGCAATACCCTGCCTCTTCGCCTCGGCGACAATTGACGACGCCGGCCACTCCTTGGGAACGAAAAGCTTCTTGGGCCAGCGTTTCTTATGGGCCTTGGCCTGCTTCAACAAGCGCCGGGATTCCAGCTTTCCCGGCCCCTCACCCCGACCCGTTGCCGGCACCGGCCTGGAACTTAGGAGAAAACAGCTTGCGGCATCCATGAACGCGAAAATATCGAAATCACCATCTTGCTCCGTATGGACTGGCCACTCGTTCAGCCTGAAGGCGATCCAGGCCTCATTGACTTGAAACTGATCCGGATTCAGCATTACGCCTCCTGATTCTCATGACGCCAGGCTCGTTCCAGCAAGTGGCGTGGACTCTCTCTTTTCGGCTTATCACCCTGCCATTCTCACGGTCTAGTCTGAATATCTCATGGCGGTTTCCAGCGTAACGCACAGGGAGTCAAGCTCTTCCTGCAATGCCGGACTCCCGACCTCTTTTATTGACCTGCTCAGGTCTCCGACCAGCATTTCGAGCCAAAACCTTTCAATCATCAGCCGATGAAAACCTGCCTTTCCTGCCACCGCTTCAAAGGCGGGGGCCTGGTCCGGGAACGGATACCCATACCGCAGAATCAGGTTCGCCTCTCTCCCCGAAATTTCAATCTCAACGTCATCCGACAATCTGGGTCCCTCCCATTTTATAGAACCAGATGGAAACAGGGGTACGCCCCCGATTTTTCTCATGGCGGAAAGGCCTCATTCAGCCACTTGATGAAGTTGCGCTTCTGCCTGAATTCGGTACGCAACTCTTCCAGCGCCGCGGCAAATGCCCGGTGCTGTTCCAGCGTTTCGAGCGTGCCATGCAGCTCACGAAGCTGCGCGATGGCGCTGCGGTAGCTTCGGTTGTCGGCGTTGCGCACTTCGCTGCGGGCCAGGCGAAGATAGAGCGGCAGGCTCTGGTCGGGGTTGCCCAGCTGCTGGGCCAGCCTCAGCAGCAGGCCAGCCGCCACCGGCCGGTCAGAGCTGAATGCCAGCGCCTCCTCCAGGCGGTGCTCGTAGAGGTAGATCTCCAGCAGGCTATTGACCACCTGGGGCGCATAGCCCCAGGGCGCCTCGGGCGCCTTGTCGATCTCCTTCTTAAGCCAATCGTGGACGCGCTGGCGATAATCGGTGGCCAGGCCATACTCATCGGCCAGCTCGAGCAGATGCCGATAATCCTCCAGCTGCTGCGTCTGCTGATAGATCTGCCACTGGAGCTGCCCCGCCTTTTCGGCTTCGCCGCGATGCAGCAGCAGGCGTATCTGCAGCCGCTCGCGCTCGCGCCGCCAGTGCGGGTAGCGCTCGTCCTCGGCCCTGGCCGCCCGGGCGAGCCACAGCTCCACCTGGTCCCAGGCGTCATGCGCGATGCACAGCTCGGCAATCTTCAGGTAGTCCTGCACCTCGGTGGCGCTCTTCTGATGCAGCGCCAGGATGGTGGCGACATCGCCACTCGCCTCGGCGCGCTTCAGCAGGGGCTCGCGCAGCCGCTCATAGTGGAACTTCTTGGACCAGCTCGCCTTGGCGGTCAGGCTCGGCAAGGCGTCCCAGACCCGCTGCAGCAGGGTCAGGTAGGCGTCCATTCCCTCGCTGCCCAGGGCCTCGGCGTAGGCATCGGGAATCTTCGGGTAGAAATCATGACTATCCCCGAAGGCGATCTCATAGAGGTGGGCCGCCAGCGTCTCGGCGGACCAATCGAGCCTTTGTGCGGCCTGCACGTGCAGCTTCTGCAGCGTCTCTTCGCAGTGGAAGCGGAAGCCGCCGGAATCGTCGATGGTCTCGAGCGCTCGGGCCAGGCGCGACAGGGCGTACTCCACCAGGGTCAGGCAGGTATCAGGCGGCAACTGCGGCGCCTGCTCGGCAAGCTGGTCGACCACGGCCTCCGCCTTGGCGAAATAGGGCCGCACCTGGCCGTAGCGATGCAGGTGGCGCTTTAGCGGAAAGGCCGCGGTGATGCGCTTCTTCAGCGCCTTGTGATCGAGCACGCCGAGCACCGCATCGGCACGCAGCGACCACTGATGCCGCCGCACCGGGTCCTCCTCGATCAGTTCGGCCAGCGCCTCCACCAGCGAGTCCTTGTCCAACTGCTGCAGATAGGCGAGCAGGCGGCCTCTCTCTCCCCCCGTCATCAAGCGCTGCTGCTCCGCCTGCTCCGCCCGATAGGCCAGGGCAGTGGCCACGCAGTGCTTGCAGAAATCGATGCCCTCGGAGGCCGGGCAGTCACAGCCGCCCTCCAGGCCACGGGGATTGAGCCGCAGGGTCACCCGATAGCTTTCGCTGCCCGCGACCTGGGCGGTGACGGTATTCCCCTGCCGGTTCCAGCCCAGCACCTGGCCCTGCCGGAAATAGGCCACGCCGCGCTCGAAGGCGGCCTCGCCGGCGAGCCGCACGAGCTGCTCGTCGGCAAGCAGTGCCGTCTCGTTGTGTCGCGTCATGATGTCACCGTTGCCTTCCTGCCGCCCCGCCGTGTCTTGGCCGGCTTCTGCTTCGCCTTTTCCGCCTTGATCCGTTCCAGCAGCGCCTCGGCGGAGTGCTCGCCGCTGATCAGCTCGGGGTTTTCGGCACGCCATTCGGCGGTCAGCTCGCCGCGGAAGGCCTTGGCAAGAATGGACTGGGTCAGCTTGTCGACACGGGTCTGGGCGTTAGCGACCTGCTGCTCGATCTGATCGGCGAAGGCGAAGAGCTGGTCGACGCGGCGGACGATTTCGGCTTGCTCTTCAATCGGTGGCAGCAACATCGGGTATGCGGCCACCTTTTTTGCATTGATATTTGACTGGCTGACACCGTCAGACTTCACCAATTTACAGTAGCGCCTGGCACGCGGACTATTTAGGTGATAGTTCAAGTAATCGGGAACCAACCGACTCTTGGACCGAAGGCAAATCAGATAACCCGCATAAACTGCTTCCCTTCCACCTCTATAGATCGACGTCTTACCCACCAGATCAGGGCTATTCGTCCTATTGAACAGCACATCCCCCTTCTTCAACGTGTATTTTTCAATCTCTGAAGGATCCGAAGTATAGACAAGATCGCCCCAGTCAATCTCACCTTGCTGAAGATTCCCCATTCTCAGCACTGGAACATCGCCATGTTTCTGTGATTTTGAAGACGTTCCGTACCTAGGCTTTTCGATCACGTCTCCCAGATAAACATCCTCCCACCCCGTAAGTTCGGGAGCCCCACGCCAGCCATCAGTCAGGCTCCCACTCACCGCTGCCGCCAGCACGGACTGCCGAAAGCGTTTGAGGATAGCGGGAATGGCATCCAGGCGGGTTTTCAGGTTATTGACCTGAGCCAGCAGCTCATCCAGCTTATCGGCGATAAGCTTTTGCTCTTCTTTCGGCATCAATGGGAAAGAATAGCTGGCAATAAAATCCTTTGGCACCCGCTTATGCCCGACAGAACCGGACATATTCAGCTCACCATTATTAAGAAAATCTTTCGTTCTGACAAATGCCAACAGCAGCCTAGGATCTACAACCTCTGCGCGGGGCCTGAGGACATGATACTCGGTGCTACCAGCCCCCCAACCGCAAGGAAATCCTTCGACAACGGTAGCCTTTCCGTTCTCGAAGCAGGGGGTAATCTTAGCGAATAGCACGTCGCCGTCCTTGAACTGGGTATACCCCTTCTTCACGGCTTCCCACTTTCGAGTCTCGAACTCTGGCTTTTCGTGAAAAGTGGTCGGCACACCCGTCATGGGCATGAACCCGACTTCAAGCTCATCATCCAGCTTTTGCTTGGGATTGAGTTCGCACAGCTCACCCAGAGTCGTGCTCACCCACCCCTCCGGCAATACCCGCTCGCTCATGCCTTACCCCCATCGCTTGCGGCGTCATCCCCAAGCCCCAGCGCGTCGGCCAGCAGCCGCTTCTGTGCTGCAGCCTCGTCCTGGCTGCCGAGGGCGGCCATCAGGCCATCGAGTTCGCGCAGGGCCTCGGTGAGCTCGCTCATGGCTTCGGCGGCGAGCACGTCGGGCTCGGGCAGGTTCTCGGCGGCGAGGCTGTCGGCGTCCTTGAGCCAGGTGATATCCAGAGAATCGCCCTTGGTGTCGCGAATCCACTCGCGGCTGAACTTGCGCCAGCGCGAGGTCTGCAGCCGCTTTTCCATAACGACGGCCACCCCCGCATTGGCATCGTCGGCAGCGGAGGCACTCTCTTCAACACTCGCAGTTTCGATCTGTTCGGCGCCGAAGCTCCAGTCGCCCTCCTTCCGGGCGGCCAGCTGCTCGCCCAGGGCGTCGCTGCCCGTGGGGCTGTAGCACTGTTCGAAGGGCTTGAGGTGGGCCTCGGTGAAGGGGGTGCGCTTGCCGAAGCTCGGCATGTTGGTGCGCAGGTCATAGACCCAGAGGTTGTCGGTGCAGCCCTCGTCCTGGTGCGGGTTCTTGGCGGTGCCGCGGGTGAAGAAGAGCACGTTGGTCTTCACGCCCTGGGCGTAGAAGATGCCGGTGGGCAACCGCAGCAGGGTGTGCAGGTGGCACTTCTCCATCAGGTCGCGACGGATCTCGGTGCCCTGCCCCGCCTCGAACAGCACGTTGTCGGGCAGCACCACGGCGGCGCGGCCGCCGGGCTTGAGCCCGCGGTAGATATGCTGCAGGAAGGCGAGCTGCTTGTTGCTGGTGCGGTAGGTGAGGTCGTCGCGGGTGATGCTGGCCTCGCCGCCCTTGGCGGTGCCGAAGGGCGGATTGGCGAGGATCACGTCGGCGCGGGGCAGCGCCTTGCCGGCCTCGCCCAGGGCGTTGCCCAGGTGCACCACGCCCTCGTCATCGCCCTCCATGCCGTGCAGCAGGCAGTTCATCAGCGCCAGGCGCCGGGTGCCAGGCACCAGCTCGATGCCGACGAAGGCCTTGAGCTTCTGGAAGGCCTGGGCCCTGGCATCGAGATCGAAGTGATCATCGGTCTGCTGCTTGATGTAGGCATCGGCCGCGATCAGAAAGCCCGCGGTGCCGGCGGCGGGGTCCTGGATCACTTCGCCGGGCCGGGGGCGCAGGCAGCGCACCATGGCGTTGATCAGCGCGCGGGGCGTGAAGTACTGGCCGGCGCCGGACTTGGTCTCGTTGGCGTTCTTCTCCAGCAGCCCCTCGTAGAGGTCGCCCAGGCCATCCTTCTGGGCACTGAACCAGTCGATGCGGTCCAGGTCGCGGATCAGCTGCTCCAGGTGGCGCGGCTCGCGCAGGCGGGTCTGGGCGTCGGCGTAGATGGCGGCAATCAGCCGGTCGCTGCTCTTGGAGAGGTCGAGCAGCATCTGCTTGTAGTAGTTGAGCAGGGAAAGACCCGAGCGGCCGGTGAGGTCCGGCCAACGGGCGCCCTCGGGCAAGGCGTGGGCGTTGAGCAGCCCGGCCTGGGTGTTCTCGTACTCCATCTTGATGAACAGCAGCAGCACCAGCTCGGTGACGTAGTCGGAGTAGTTGATGCCGTCGTCGCGCAGCACGTCGCAGAGGTTCCACAGCTTCTGGACGATGTCGTTCTGGGTCATGAGGGGTCCTGATTGAGTATGTCGATGTAGGCCCGGTAGGCGAAGATCCGGTTGCGTTTCTGGCCGGTCAGCTCATGGACGATGCCAAGGGTGTCTTCGAGAGGGGTCAGCACACGCCCTACGGTGGCCGGCGTCAGCCCGGTGCGTTCACTCAAGTGGGCGACATTGGCGATGGGCTGCTGGAAGAGCGCGTCGAGCAGCAGCCCCGCCGAGCCGGCCTGGCGACCCAGCTCGCCGAGGCGCGCCTTGTCCTGCTCGCGCAGCTGGTTGAGCCGCCGAGCCGTTGCAACTGCCTGATTGGCAGTCTCGGCCACGGCGTCCACGAAGAACAGCAGCCAGGCCTCCCAGTCGCCGGTGACCCGTACCTGCTGCAGACGCTCGTAGTAGACCTGGCGATGCTTCTTGAAGAACACCGACAGGTATAGCAGGGGCTCGCTGAGGATGCCCGCTTCCACCAGGATCAGCGGAATCAGCAGACGACCCAGGCGCCCGTTGCCATCCATGAAGGGGTGGATGGTCTCGAACTGCACGTGGGTCAGGGCGGCCTTGATCAGTGGGTCGGTGGCCTCGGGCATGTCGTTGATGAAGCGCTCCAGCGCCGCCCAGCACTCGGCCAGCCGATGAGGCGGCGGCGGCACGAAGACCGCCTCATCGGGGCGGTGCCCCCCGAGCCACACCTGGTTGCTGCGAAACTCCCCTGGCATCCGATTGATGCCACGTCCGGACGTCATCAGCGTCGTGTGCATTTCCATCGCCACGCGATGGCTGATGGGGAAGCCCTCTCGGATGCGCTGCACGCCCAGCATCAGCGCATTCACGTAGCAGGAGACTTCCTGCACGTCGTCCATGGGTACGCCCGGCATACCCTCCATCTCGTAGAGCATCAGGTCGCTGAGCGAGGACTGGGTGCCCTCGATCTGCGACGACATGACGGCTTCCTTGCGTACATAGCTGTAGAGGAAGAGTGAGGCGTCGGGCAGCAGGGTGCTGATGGCGTCGAGACGGCCCAGCGCCAGCATCGCCTGATTGATGCGTCCCTGCAGCTTGCCGTCGAGCGCCAGCGCCGGCCGTGGCGGCAGCGGGTCGGGGATGAACGCCTGGCAGCGCACGCCGCCAGCGATGCTCTCCTCGTAGTGGCCTGTGAGTCCGCGTTCCATGGGGGCTCCCTCTCACCGCTCGAAAGCGGGCCTGGGTAAAATAGCGTCGCGCCTTATTTTAAGTTACGCCTGAAATTAAAATAAGGCCTGCCGCTATTTTACCTTCTCGCCGCTCTACGGGGGCCGTCGTGGCGATGGCATCGACATATCCAGGGGACCTGTCGAAAAAAACGGCTTTCTTGAACATGTCCTCGAGACATGTCGACGCCATCGACATGTCCGCGCAACCTGTCGAAAAAATCGCATTTCTTGAACATGTCAGCTCGCCTCCCAGAGGGCATCGTTGAGGGCCTCGAGGACCTCGTCGAGGTGATGGTCGAGCACGGCATCCAGGCGCTGGATGCCCCCCTGCTCGGCGAAGCGCTGGTGAATGAAGTCGCGGTCGAGCACCACTTCGTGGGTGAGCTGCTTGGCCAGGCGGTCGAGCCACTTGCGCTGGGCGGGTGTCCAGCTATGCAGGGCGTAGATGCGCTGCATGGCGTCGCGCACCCGCTGCTCGAAGGGCACCAGCGCCTCGCCCAGGGCGGCACGGCGGATATGGCCGACGATGCTGGCAGCGATCTCCTGGTTGGTGGTGTTACGCCAGGCGCTCTCCAGCCGGGCCTCGCTGTAGCCGGCGCCGTCGAGCAGCAGGCGCACCTCCTTCAAGGTCTCGCGGGTGAGGTCCCGGGGGCGATTGACCACCACGCCCAGCGCCACCGAGTCGTTGAGCCGCTCGCATATGAAGGCCTCGAAGCTCTCCAGGTAGTCGGCGGGCTTCTCGTGCACCCCGTAGCTCTGGGTGCGGCCCAGCAGCTCGTCGCTGCCTTCATAGATCAGCGGCAGACGCTCGCTGCCGAGCAGCGTCTTCACCTCGGCCACCTGGCCAAGCAGGCCGGCATGCTGGTGCAGGAAGCTGGCCGCGGCCCGGGGGCCCAGCTCGCGCAGGTGCTGGTGGAGCTTCTCCGGCGCCACGCCCCAGCTCTGCTCGAGGCTCTCCAGCTGCTGGCGCAGGTCGTCGCGCCCTTCGGCGTGCTTGGTAGCCTTGCGCATCACTCGCATCAGCATCTGGCTGTACTGGTCGAGGACGTCATCGGCGTGGCTCTCCCCGGCCGCCTGGCCGGGGGCCTCCAGGGCCCGCGCCAGCTGCGCCGGGTCGCTGAGCTCCTCGTGCAGCTGCTCCAGTGTCACGCCGGGGTCCTTGACCAGCGGCTGCATGGTGTTGACCTCGGCGAGCGCCGCATAGAGGTCCACCGGATCGTAGATGGTGAACACCGTCTTGCCGATCTCGTCGCAGCGGCGGGTGGCGCGGCCGATCATCTGCTCATAGAGGATGCGCGACTTCACCCGGCGCAGGAACACCAGGTGGCAGATGCGCGGCACGTCGATGCCGGTGGTGAGCAGGTCCACGGTAATGGCGATATTGGGGTACTTGTCGTTCTTGTAGCGGCGGATCAGGTCGTCGACCTTGTCCGCCTTGCCGGTGATCTTGGCCACCGCGGCCTGGCGGTAGGCCTCGCCGTAGTGGGCGTGGAAGGCCTCGTCGAGCAGGCGCTTGACCATGTCGGCGTGCAGGTCGGTGGCGCAGAAGATCAGCGTCTTCTCCTCGCCGAAGGGGTCGAGCTCCCGGGCCAGCTGTTCGCAGATCACACGGTTGAACTCCGGCGCGATCACCCGCCGGTTGAAGGCCTCGATCTCGAAGTCGAGCTCGTCCTCCAGCTCGGCGCTCTCCACCTCGCCGGTGCGGGAATCGATCAGGCTGACCGTCTCGCCCTTCGCGAAGTGGATGCCCTTCTGGCTGAGCAGGGTCTCGTAGCGGATCGGCGGCTCGTGGTCGATCAGCCAGTCGTCGGCCACCGCCTCCCGGTAGGAGTAGGTGAAGACCGGCCGGCCAAAGATCTCGCTGGTGTGCTTGGCCGGTGTGGCGGTGAGCCCGATGCGCACGGCGTCGAAGTGGTCGAGCACGCGGCGGTAGCGGGAGAGATACTGGCCGGCGTCGCGGGTGGCCAGCTCCCCCTCGGTCATCTCCTGATCCAGGGTGTAGCCGCGGTGGGCCTCGTCCACGATGATGCAATCGTAGGCGTCCACCGGCGGCGGGGCGTCGGCCATGAAGAGCCGCCGCGCCATAGCCTGCACCGTGGCGACCTGCACCCGGGTCTCGGCCTCGGCGGCCATGTCGCCCAGGGTGGCGACGTTGTAGATCTGTGAAAGCGTGTGATTCTGCTCCAGCGGCGCCTCGTCGAAGGCGTCCTGGGCCTGCTGGCCCAGGGCGGTGCGATCCACCAGGAAGAGCACGCGGCGAAAGCGCTCGGTCTTCAGGAATCGGTAGATCAGGCCAATGATGGTGCGAGTCTTGCCGGTGCCGGTGGCCATGGCCAGCAGCGCACGGGGCGCGCCCTCTTCCAGGGCGGCCTCCACGGCACGGATGGCGTTCTCCTGATAGTCGCGCAGGCGCAGGTAGCCGAAGTCCTCCTCGCGCAGGCGCTGCTCGGCAAGGGCACGGCTGCGCTTGAGGCGGTCGAGCAGGCCCTCGGGGCTGTGGAAGTGCGGCAGCGCCCGGGCCAGGTTGCCGGGTTCGCGCACGTCGCGGAACCAGATGCCGGACTTCTCGGCCAGCTGCGGCAGATAGGGCCGGCCGTTGCACGAGAAGACGAAGGGCACATGAAAATGGCCCTCGGCGTCGTCGGGCCAGGCGACGGTGCGCCCCTCCTCCTCCCACGCCGGGGTGATGCCGCCGGCAAAGCCGCGCCGATCGAAGCCGCGGGCGTAACGCTCCGCCTGGGCGAGCTTGCCGGCCACGTCGATATTCTGGCGCTTGGCCTCCACCACGCCGATAGGCACCAGCCCATGGAACAGCACGTAGTCGGCGCGCTGGCCGTTGGGCAGCTCCCACTCGGCGATGGCGAGGGTCCGGTCGGCCTCCGGGCGCACGCCCTTCTGCCAGGTGAGTTCCAGGGTATCGGCCTCCCAGCCGGCCTCCTGGAGCTGCTGGTCGATCAGCAGGCGGGTGAGCTCTTCATCCAGACCCAGTTGGGCGTTGAGCGCGCGGTCGGCCTGACCGACCCGCTGGCGCAGCGCCCGGGGCGGCTCGCTCTCGGCCCCCGTGCGAGCCTGCTCGGCCAGGCGCCGCTGGAACTCCCGCTCGCGGCGTTCGAGTTCCGCCTGCTGGGCCCGCGACTGCTCGGCCAGGGCGCGGGCCTCCTCGTCCATGGCCTCGGCAAGCTCGGCGTACTCCTGCTTCTCGCGGGCTTCCAGCTCGGCCAGCTGGCGCTGGGCATCGGCCTGCTCGGTGGCAGTGACCAGCTCGCCCTGCAGGCGCGCCATCTGGGCCTGGAGCTCGCGCAGCTCGCGGCTGGGGTCTTCCGGTGGACGAAAGGCGCCGGGCTTGAAGTCGGGGTCAGCGAAGGCGCGATGAAACCAGACCGCCAGGCTGCGGGCGACCTTGAGTCCCTGGATCGCCTCGCGGTGCTGGGTGCGGAACTGGTGGGTGGCGCGGTTGCCTTCGATGCGCAGGGTGTGGAAGAGCTCACGCACGGTGGGGTCGAGCCCCAGGGCGCTGTCGATGCGGTAAAGGAGGTCGCGCTGGCCGGTACGCTCGTCCACTCCGATGCCCAGACGGGCAGCGATGTCCTGGGCCATGGCCTCGCCGAGCTGGCGCAGCTTGATCAGGGTGGTGTTGGGATCGTGACTGAAGGCGCGCTCGGCGCTGGCGGCGAGCTCGAGAAAGACCGGGTCGTGGCCGGTCAGAAAGGCGAAGTTGCCGCCGGCATCCTGCCCGGCGCTGCCGCCATCCCCGCGGCCTGGTGGTCCCTGCATAGGTGGTACCCGTTCCCGGTTTGCCTGAGCGTGACTCCCCCGCTCTCCCGGCAGGGTGGGTCCGACATATCCTTAGCCTGCCACTATTTCGGGGAGGGGGCCAGCGCCGGGCTGCCGGCGGTCTTGCGCACCAGAGCCATGGCGGCCTCCAGCTCGCGGGCGTTCTCCTCGAAGCGCTGCCGGCTCAGGGTCCAGCCCTGGGTGAGGTGCTCGCGCAGCACCCGGGTCGCCCACTGGCGGAAGCGGGTGCCTTGTGGAGACTTGACCCGATACCCCACCGAAATGATGACATCCAGATTGTAGTGCTCAATGCTCCGAGAGACCTTTCGCGCGCCCTCCTGCCGAACTATCCGGAATTTCCGGATAGTTGAATCACGCTCCAGCTCTCCTTCGGAATAGACGTTCAGCAGATGCTCATTAACGGTGCGGACATCCTTACCGAATAGCTCAGCCATCTGCCTTTGCGTCAGCCAGACGGTGCCCTGCTCCACGTCCAGCCGCACCTCGACCTGCTGATCGGCCTCTTGATAGATGACGATGGGTGCCTGGCTACTGGTGTTCATATCCTGCTCCCTGAAGCTGCGGCCTACCCCTGCCTGAACTTGCCGATGGCCGTCCCGGCTGGCGGTCCCTGGCAATGCGTTCTGTGGATGCTACGCCGCGGTGTTGATGTGCGCCAATCACCGACGATGCCCCGCACCACCCGCTTCATCATCAAAAAGCCCGGCACGCTGGCCGGGCTTGCTACCTTCAGGGGCGGACGCCGACTCAGCCGAGCCGGTCGTGGCCGTTATCGAGGAAGGGATAGTCGGTGTAGCCAGCCTCGGCACCACCGTAGAAGGTGCTATGGTCGGGCTCGTTGAGGGCGGCCCCCAGGCGGAAGCGCTCGGGCAGGTCGGGGTTGGCGATGAAGGGGCGGCCGAAGGCCACGGCGTCGGCGGTGTTGTCATCCAGGCGGGCCTGGGCGCGCTCGGCGTCGTAGTTGCCGCAGTAGATCAGCCCGCCCTTGAAGCGCTCGCGCATCTGCTCACGGAAGCCCTCGGGGAAGGTAATGTCACCACCGGCCCAGTTGGGCTCGTTGAAGTGGAGGTAGGCCAGGCCGCGACGGTTGAGCTCGTCGGCGAGGTACAGGGCCATCGCCTCGGGCTCCTCGTCGGTGAGGCCGAACAACTCGATGAAGGGGGTCAGGCGGATGCCGACCCGCTCGGGCCCGAACACCTCGGCCACGGCGTCGACCACCTCCAGCGGGAAGCGCGCCCGGTTCTCGATGGAGCCGCCGTACTGGTCGGTGCGCCGGTTGGTGCCGGTGGCGAGGAACTGGTTGAGCAGGTAGGCGTTGGCGGCGTGGACCTCGACCATGTCGAAGCCGGCACGCTTGGCGCGCTGCGCAGCCTGGCGGTAGTCCTCGACGATGCCGGGGATCTCGTCGGTCTCAAGCGCCCGCGGCGTGCTGGTGGGGTGCGGCCCCGCCGTGCCGTCCTCGAACTCGACGAAGCATTCCGCCCCCTCGGCCTTGAGGGCGCTCGGTGCCACGGGCTGCTGGCCGTCGGGCTGGACCATCTCGTGGGAGACACGGCCGACGTGCCACAGCTGCAGGGCGATGCGCCCGCCCTTGGCATGCACCGCCTCGACGACGCCCTTCCAGCCGGCTTCCTGCGCGTCGGTCCAGATCCCCGGCGTGTAGACGTAGCCGCGGGCGGTGGGCGAGATATTGGTGGCCTCGCTGATGATCAGCCCGGCGCTGGCGCGCTGGCCATAGTAGATCTGCTGCAACCTGCCGGGAACGCTGTCCGGCGTGCGCGAGCGGGTCAGCGGCGCCATGATCACGCGGTTGGGCAGGCTGAGGCTGCCCAGCTGCAGCGGGGTGAAGAGCCCGGGGTTGGAGAAGGATGTATCCGGCATCAAGACGCCTCCAGATGAAGAGTGAATGGACGGGTATCCGTCGTCGCCCGACATCTTAAGCCTGTTAATGACTGCTGTCAGAAAGAGTGACGGCATCGACCGGATAGTCTGGGGCTATGACGCCCAGGCCGCCGGCCTGCCCCGCGGGCGTGATAGGATTTCCCGAAACGTGACCAAGGAGCGCGCCATGACCGCCGCCGAGATGCTCGACCGCCTGGTGGGCTTCCCCACCGTCTCCCGGGATTCCAACCTCGACCTGATCGCCTTCGTGGAGGCCTTCCTCGACGAGCACGGCGTGCCCCACTGGCGGGTGGAGAGCGACGATGGCAGGAAGGCCAACCTGCTGGCGCGCATCGGCCCGGAGGTGGTCGATGGTGTGGTGCTCTCCGGCCATACCGACGTGGTGCCGGTGGACGGCCAGCCCTGGTCCACCGATCCCTTCACCCTGATCGACAAGGGCGACGGCCGCCTCTACGGCCGCGGCACCTGCGACATGAAGGGCTTCATCGCCTGCGCCCTGGCCGAGGTGCCTCGCTGGGTGACCCTCGACCTCAAGACGCCCATCTGGCTGGCGCTCTCCTACGACGAGGAGGTGGGCTGCATCGGCGCGCCGCGCATGATCGAGCGGCTGATGGCCGAGCACCCACGGCCCGCCGCGGTGATCGTCGGCGAGCCGACCATGATGCACCCGGTGGTGGCCCACAAGGGGGCCACCAATCTGCGTACCACCGTGACCGGGCGCGCGAGCCACTCCAGCCAGGTCAACCAGGGGGTCTCGGCGATCCACGTGGCGGCCCGGCTGGTCACCTACATCGAGGAGGTGATGGCCGAGCTGCGCGCCGAAGGGCGGGTGGACGAGGCCTTCAACGTGGTGCACTCGAGCCTGCACGTAGGCAAGATCGCCGGCGGCACGGCCATCAACATCATGGCCCGGGAGTGCACCTTCGAGTGGGAGATCCGTCACCTGCCGTCGGACCGCTTCGAGGAGCTGCTGGGCCGGGTCAACGCCCGGGCCGCCGAGCTCGAGGCCGAGATGCAGAGCCGCGCCCCGGAGGCGAGCATCGTCACCCAGACGCTCAACGAGACGGTGCCGGCGCTGGCCGACGACAACAACGCCGAGGTGCTG
Organism: Halomonas alkalicola; assembly: GCF_030704205.1. NCBI lineage: Bacteria > Pseudomonadati > Pseudomonadota > Gammaproteobacteria > Oceanospirillales > Halomonadaceae > Halomonas > Halomonas alkalicola. The sequence goes on from NZ_CP131913.1 coordinate 1,229,704, forward strand.
GCGCTGTGCCATGCGCTGCTGGGCGAGCGCCCCGCCGGCGCGGTGGCCTACGCCACCGAGGCGGGCCAGTTCCAGCGCAAGGGCCTGCCCACGGTGATCTGCGGCCCGGGCAGCATCGGCCAGGCCCATCAACCCGACGAATACATCGACATCGAGCAGCTCGAGGCCGGCGCGGCGTTCATGACCGCCCTGGGCGAGCGGCTGCGCCGCGCCTGATTTAGAAAGAGGATACCCCCTATGCCCCGACTGCTGATCGTCAAGACCGGTGACGCCTTCCCCGAGGTGGTGGAGGCCCACGGCGACTTCGAGGCGCTGTTCCAGCAGGTGCTCGCCGCCGCCGGCTTCGACGCCGCGGTGTTCGACGCCCGCCACGAGCCGCTGCCCGCCCTCGAGGAGATCGACGGCCTCTATATCACCGGCTCCCACGCCATGGTCAGCGACGCCGAGCCCTGGAGCGAGGCGCTGAAGCCCTGGCTGGTGGAGGCGCGCGAGCGCAACACGGCCATGCTCGGGGTCTGCTACGGCCACCAGCTGATGGCCGCGGCGTTCGGCGGGGTAAGCGACTACCATCCGGCGGGACGCGAGTCCGGCACCCATGAGGTGACGCTCACCGAGGCGGGCCGCGCGGACGCCCTGCTCGGCCAGCTGCCGGAGCGCTTCCCGGCCCAGCTGACCCATGCCCAGGCGGTGCTCGAGGCGCCGGAAGACGCCGTGGTGCTGGCCCGCAACGCCCACGACGCCCATCAGGCGCTGCGCTACGGGCCACGCCAGTGGAGCGTGCAGTTCCACCCGGAGTTCACCCCCGAGGTGATGCGCGCCTACCTGGCCCGCCAGGTCGCGGCGCTGCGCGACCAGGGCCAGGACCCGGAGGCGCTGCTGGCCGGCGTCGGCGCCACCCCCGAGGCCGGCTCGCTGCTGGCGCGCGTCGCCGAGGCGGTGGCAGGGGAGCCGTCGCGCCGAGACTGAACTCGTCGGATCAGAACCCGCTGGCTCAGTGGCGCTCGCCCACCGGCGGAGCGGGCTCGCCGCGTTCGATGCTCGCTTCCGCCGCCGCGTCGCGCAGGCGCCGAGCATCCGGGGCACCCTCGGCGGCCTTGCGGCGCTGGCGGTAGAGGTCGCGCAGGGAGCTTGCCAGCATGGCGGCGACGATCATGCCGCCGCCCACGAAGGCCAGTGCCGCCGGCACCTCGCCGACCCACCACCACACCAGCAGGGTGCCGGCCAGAGTCTCCACCAGCATCACCAGGCTGACCTCGGCGCCGGGCAGGTAGCGCGCGCCGGTCTGGATCAGGAAGTAGGCCAGCGGCAGGATCAGCCCCATCAGCGCCAGGCGCTGCATGTCCTCGGTGGCGGGCAGCTGGGCGCCCCCCATCAGCGCGGCCGGCACCAGCATCGCCAGGCAGCCCAGCGGCAGCACCACGGTGGTGTCGAGCCCCCGGGTACCGCTGCCGCGCTGGGCGCTGGCCACCGTGGTATTCACGGCGATGGCCACCGGAATGATCAGCGCCACGGCCAGGCCCAGCAGGCTGCCCTGCCCCACCTCGCCGGCGGCCATCAGGCTGGCCCCGACCACGCACACCCCGATCACCACCCAGGTCTGGCGGCGGAGCCGCTGGCCGAACAGCAGCATGCCGATCAGCCCCGCCGCCAGCGGCGCCAGGTTGAGCATCACCAGCACGTTGCCGGCCGTGGTCAGCCGCGTGGCGCCGACGAAGGCCCAGGCGCTGGCGGCGAAGGCCAGCGGGCACCACAGCGCCGCCGGGCCGCAGGCACGAATGGCCTGGGGCAGGCGCTCCCGATAGCGCAGCGCGGCGATCATCAGCAGCACCAGGCCGAGCATCAGCCCTCGCCAGAACATGAAGGTGGCCACGTCCACGCTGGTGTCCTTGACCAGCAGCGCATCCGGCGAGAGCAGCAGCACGCCGGTGACCGTGATCAGGTAGCCGCGCAGACGAAACGGCAGCCGCTTCCACATGACTCTTCCTCCTTGCTGGCAGACGATTCAGGGCTCACAACGACAACAGGCCGGAGCTGAGCTCCGACCTGTCGGGGGGTGTGGTGCCGCCCGCTGGCGGCGACCGTTACCTCAGGCGCGTGACGGGCGACGAATCGGCGCGTCACCATCCTCGCGACGACGGCGCGGGGCGCGCTCGGGGGCGCCGCTGTCCTCGCTGATCTCCAGGGCGCGGCCGGCGACGCGGGCGCGGGCCATCTTGGCCAGGATGCTGGCCGGCAGCGAGCTCGGCAGCTCCACCACGGAGAAGGAGGTGCGGATATCGATGCGGCCGATACGCGAGCCCTCGATGCCGCCCTCGTTGGCCAGCGCCCCGACCAGCTGGCCGGGCTTGACGCCGTCCTTGTGGCCCACGGAGACGCGGTAGCGGGTCATGCCCTCGCTCGGGCCGCGGCTCTCACGACGCGGCGGCTTGCCGTCGCGGGTGGGGCGATCGTTGCGGGCTTCCTTGCGCGGCGCCTGCATGCGGCCGATGGGGGCCTCGTCGGCACGGGCCAGGCGAGCGAAGGCACAGGCCAGCTCGATGGGGTCGTAGCCATCCTCGACCAGGCGGCCCACCAGGGCGCGCTGCTCTTCGGCACCGGCGGTCAGCGCGGCGATCACCTTCTGGTGGAAGACCTCGTCGCGATGGGCGCGGATGGCGGCCTCGTCGGGCACTTCCATCTCGGTCATCTTCTGGCCGGTGGCCTGCTCGATCCAGCCCACCTTGCGGCCTTCGCGGAAGCCCACGAAGGTGATCGAGATACCGGTACGCCCGGCACGGCCGGTGCGGCCGATGCGGTGGGTGTAGGCCTCGGAGTCCTGGGGCAGGTCGTAGTTGAAGACGTGGGTGATGCGCGGCACGTCGAGGCCGCGGGCGGCCACGTCGGTGGCGATCAGCACGTCGACCTTGCCACGCTTCAGGCGCTGGATGGTGCGCTCGCGCAGGCTCTGGTCCAGGTCACCGGAGAGGCTGGCCACGTTGACGCCGCGGGCGGAGAGCTGCTCCATCAGGGTGGTACAGGCGGCCCGGGTACGCACGAAGACGATGGCGGCATCCACCGGCTCGACTTCCAGGATGCGCGACAGCGCCTCCAGCTTGGCACCGCCATCGACGCGCACCAGGCGCTGCTCGATGTTCTCGCCGGTGGTGGTGCGCGACTCGATGGCCACCTTCACCGGGTCCACCAGGTAACGGTTGACGATGCGCTCGATCTCGGTCGGCAGGGTCGCGGAGAAGAAGACCCGCTGGGCTTCCTTCGGGGTGTCGGCGACCACGCGCTTGACGTCGTCGATGAAGCCCATGCGCAGCATCTCGTCGGCCTCGTCCAGCACCAGGGCGGAGAGCCCGTCGAGCTTGAGGCTGCCGCGATCGAGGTGATCGATGATCCGGCCGGGGGTGCCGACCACGACCTGGGCGCCACGCTTCAGGGCACCCAGCTGCTCGCGATACTCCTGGCCGCCGCACAGGACCGCCACTTCCAGGCCCTGGAGGTTCTGGCCATAGCGGCTGAAGGAGACGGCCACCTGCTGGGCCAGCTCGCGGGTCGGCGCCATCACCAGCACCTGGGGCTCGCGACGGGTCAGCTCGAGCCGGGAGAGCAGCGGCAGAGCGAAGGCAGCGGTCTTGCCGGTGCCGGTCTGGGCCTGGCCCAGCATGTCACGCCCTTCCAGCAGGGCCGGAATGGTCTGGATCTGGATCGGCGAGGGGGTCTCGTAGCCCAGGGTCTCGACAGCAGACAGAACGGCGGGCAGCAGAGCGAGGTCACCGAAGCTCGGCGAGGCGACAGAAGTCGGGGTCATCAATCACACCTTGGTAGGCCGGGGTTGCCGGCAAAAATTCATTGGCGTCCCTGACGCGAACAATACGGTCAGGCGTGCGGCGCCCTTCAGGGGCAGCAGCACGGGACATCGGAGTCGGGGACGCCGGTCGCACCTGGCATCGGGCCCGTGCCATCGAGGATGGCGATCAGGAACCCTGTGGCGACCGTTTGCGCCGATCTCGCCAGGGTGGCGGGATCTCGGTGGCGCTCCATCTACACAATTCGAACGCTTGCGGCCAACAAGTGTCGCTGGGCCTGGCGTTGCGGCGCGCATCCTGTGCTCGGTCGAGGACCGGCGGCGATGGCGTCGTACATGATGGTGGGGTCAGCACATGCGAGGAAGGTCGCATGCTACCATCGCCACTCTGACCTGGCCAGCCTTTTCGCCGGGCACGCCACTCTTTCTGCTCCGGGAGACACGCCATGCCGACGCTGTGGGTCGACGCCGACGCCTGCCCCCGGGTAGCCCGCGACATCATCGTACGCGCCGCCGAGCGCACCGCCACGCCAGCCTGGTTCGTGGCCAACCATGCGGTGCCGCTGCCGCCCTCCCGCTGGGTCAAGGGGCTGGCGGTGAGCCAGGGCTTCGACGCCGCCGATGACGAGATCGTCGAGCGCATCCAGCCGGGCGACCTCCTGATCACCTCGGACCTGCCCCTGGCCATGGCGGCCATCGAGCGGCAGGCGAAGGTGATGACCACCCGGGGCGAGGCCCTGAACGAGAACAATATCCGCGCTCGGGTGCAGATGAGGGACTTCATGGAAACCATGAGAGCCAGCGGCGAGCACACCGGCGGGCCGAGGGGCTACAGCGATGCGGATCGCCGCGAGTTCGCCAATGCCCTGGACCGCTGGCTGGCGAAGAACCGATAAACCCATCATTTACCACCCAAGGCCCAGCTCTCACCAGTAAAGAATCACCATCGCGCAATACCTACTTGGGCGCTGTTTTTACTGGTGGGAGCCACGCTCCGCGGGGCGAAAGGCCGAGGCCACTGCATTGCCTGGTAACACCGCTGGGCGCCTGCGGCGCCATTCGCCGGGCAAAGCCCAGCTCCCACCAGCAAGGATCAATGCCAGCAGAGACCGAGGCCTCCGCTTGCTTTCAAAGCGATGGGGCATCGCTGGCTGGCGAAGAACCGTTAACCCTTCTCGCGGATGCCCTGGCCCGGCAGGCGCTCGCGGTCGTGGGGGCGGTCGAGCTCCAGCAGCGGGCCGTGGGGCACGATGCGGGTCGGGTTGATGGTGTCGTGGCTGTAATAGTAGTGGCGCTTGATATGGTCGAAGTTGACCGTCTCGGCAATGCCCGGCCACTGGTAGAGCTCGCGCAGGTAGTTCGAGAGGTTCGGGTAGTCCTCGATGCGGCGCAGGTTGCACTTGAAGTGGCCGTGGTAGACGGCGTCGAAACGCACCAGGGTGGTGAAGAGGCGAATGTCCGCCTCGGTGAGCCACTCGCCGGCCAGGTAGCGGTGCTCGGCCAGGCGCGCCTCCATGCGATCCAGCGCCTCGAACAACGCCACCACGTGCTTCTCGTAGACCTTCTGCTCGGTGGCGAAGCCCGACTTGTAGACCCCGTTGTTGATGTGGTCGTAGACGTCGGCGTTCACTTCATCGATGGTCGCGCGCAGCTCCTCGGGATAGAAGTCGAGGCGGTTGCCGGTCAGCTCATCGAAGGCGCCGTTGAACATGCGCAGCAGCTCCGAGGACTCGTTGTTGACGATGCGCCGCTGCTGCTTGTCCCACAGCGCCGGCACGGTCACGCGGCCGGTATAGCCCGCATCGGTCAGGGTATAGAGCTGGTGATGGAAGTCGACGCCGTTGACCGGATCGCCGCTGGCCCCTTCGGCCACGTTGTAGGTCCACCCCTCGTCGAGCATCAGCGGGCTGACGTGGGAGAGGCCGATCAGCTCCTCGAGGCCCTTGAGCTTGCGCAGGATCATGACGCGGTGCGCCCAGGGACAGGCCAGCGAGACATAGAGGTGATAGCGCCCCGCCTCGGCGGGCAGGCCCGGCTGGCCGTCAGGCCCCTTCTCGCCACTGGGGGTCACCCAGTCACGCAGCTTGGCGGATTCGCGCACGAACTCGCCTCCGTGCTTGTCGGTGTCATACCACTGGTCGTGCCACTTGCCGTTGATCAGAAGGCCCATGAAGCGTCTCCTCTGGGGGCGGCTCCTGGCCGCCGATGGATCGTGATGCGACCATCCTATTGCGAATTCATCGACTCTTCAGCGCATATTCTGGGCTCAATCGTTCGATAAAATTGAACCATCCTGGGCCATGCAGCCGCTCGCCCCCTGGGCCAGCGCCTCGGCCAGGGCCCGGGTGGCGGGGCCGGCGCGGTCGCGATCGCGGTGAATCAGCTGCACCGGGATCTCGCGCACGCCGCCGACGGAGAGCGGCAGCGGCTTCAGCCGCCCCGCCGCAAGGGCGCCCTGAATGCGCGTCTCCGGCAGCCAGGCGAAGCCCAGGCCTCGCTGTACCATGTCGATAGAGGTCTCCAGGTGGCTCACCGTCCAGCGCTGCTCGGCCTTGAGCCAGCCCGAATCCAGGGACTGGCGCTGCGCCGAATCGCGCACCACCAGCTGGCGGTGCTGCACGAGATCGCGCAGGTCCAGCGAGCGCTCCAGATGGTGAAGGGGGTGGTCGGGGTGGGCCACCGCCAGGAAGCGCACGGTGACCAGCGGCTCGCCCAGGAAGCCCTGGGCCGAGAGGCCGGAGATCACGAGATCCGCGCTGCCGTCGTAGAGCATCTCGATGCCGCCGTTGAGCACCGTTTCGTGCAGCTGGACCCGCACATAGGGGTAGGCCTCGGAGAAGTCATCCAGGGCGCGGGCCAGGGCGTCCGAGGGGAACACCTGATCCACGGCCAGCACCACCTCCGCCTCCAGCCCCTCCGCCAGGCGCCCGGCCACGTCCTCCAGGGCCGCGGCGCTCTCGATCAGCTGGCGGGCGCGGCGCAGCAGCAGTTCGCCGGCCTCGGTCAGGCGCACCTGCCGGCCGACCGGCTCCAGCACCTGGACGCCGAGCAGCTCCTCGAGCTTGTGCACCGCGTGGTTGAGGGTGGAGGGGCTCTTGTGGATCGCCTCGGCGGCGCGGGCGAAGCCGCCGTGGTCGACGACCGCGGCCAGCATCTGCCACTGGGCCAGGGTGACGCGTGACATTTCGATATCCTCGAATGAACAAAGCGAAACAATGCGCTTAAGCTTCGAAAAAGTCGGCCTAGAATGCCAGATATCGCTTCATAAAGAAGCCCTCACGACAGCCAGAGGCCCCCTATCATGACAGCTCCCCTCCTTCGCCAGGTCGATCGCCTCCAGTCCAGCCAGCCGAGCCAGGACGGTGACGGCGTCAAGATCAAGCGGATCCACGACTTCGGCGGCGGGCTGGACCCCTTCCTGATGATCGACGAACTGGGCTCGGATCGTCCCGACGACTATATCGGCGGCTTTCCGCCCCACCCCCACCGCGGCATCCAGACCCTCACCTACGTGATCCACGGCGGCCTGACCCACGAGGACCACATGGGTCACTCCAGCACCATTCGCGCCGGCGACGCCCAGTGGATGCACACCGGGCGCGGCATCGTCCACTCCGAGATGCCACTCACCGACCACCATGGCCTGCACGCCTTCCAGCTGTGGTTGAACCTGGCCGCCAGCGAGAAGATGAGCCCGGCGGAGTACCGCGACGTGCGCGGTGAAGAGATGCCGCGACTGGCCGGCACCGAGGCCGAGCTGATCGCCCTGGGCGGCCGCTGGGCCCGAGATGACGGCGAGGCGGTGACGGGCCCCCTGAATGCCCTGGCCGGTAACGGCGGCGTGGCCCACCTGCGCCTGGCGGCGGGGGGTGAGCTGACCCTGCAGGCCGACGCCCCTACCCTGCTGGCCTACGTGTTCGAGGGCGAGCTTCAGGTGGGCGATACCCGGGTACCGGCTGGCCAACTGGCGCGGCTCTCCAAGGGCGACCGCCTGGCAGTGGCCAGCGCCACGGGCGGCCAGGCCCTGCTGCTGGCGGGCACCCCCCACCGGGAGCCTGTCGCCCACTACGGCCCCTTCGTGATGAACAGCCAGGCCGAGCTCCAGCAGGCGCTGCGCGACTATCGCGACGGCACCCTCACCGGCTGATCGGCATGGCTCCGGAGGCGCAGGGGTTGATTTTTCACTCTCCCCCGGGCCCAATGGATAGTTAGTAAACGCCGTTTCTGAACCGGCTGGCCGCGCTGCAATGCAGCGCGGCCTATCCCACTGTGCATACGTACAGCCTAGGCACACCATACGTCATGGGTTATGGTTCTCAGGCCTTTTTTCTCTTTTTCATTATTCACTGGCCTTTACCCATGCTGCGAATCCTCCATTCGCTGCCCCGCACGCACAAGCTGTTATTGTTGCCGGTCGCCACCATGGTCACCGTGCTGGGCGCACAGAAGATTGTCACCACCTACCAGGATGTCCAGCGCGAGTACCGTACGCTCGACACCGTGATCGTTCCCCTCGAGGTCGACGCCAGACCCGTCCTTCCCACCCTCAGCTTCGAACGCAGCCCCGTCGGCGACGCCATCGAGATGGCGAGCCAGGCGCTGGACGCCACCCGGCATCAACTGCCCCTGGCCAAGCTCGTCGACGGTGAGGCGCTCGACCTCGACCTGATCAACACCGCCAGCGCCTCCGCCGATGGCGGCCTGCCGCTGGCCCTCACTCGCCCGGCCCAAAGCGGCGCTTCCGACGCCTCCCAGGCACAGTCCAAGCTCGATCAGGGCGCGGTGCACATGGCAGTGGTAGTGGGCACCATCGGCAGCGGCATGCTCGACCACGATGGCGCCCTGATGGCCGACGCCACCTCCTATGAGCCGGTGTCGGACGAGGAGCTCGGGCTGTTCGACGATGGCCCCGTGATCCTCGAGAAGGAGATCGCCGCCACCGAACCCTTCGTGCCGGAGTGGCAGACCTATACCGTCAAGCAGGGCGATACCTTCGCGGTGATGGCCCAGAACCACCTGGGGCTCGGCTACAGCGAGGTGCTGCGCCTGCTCGACGAGCTGCCCGACAAGAACGCCCTCACCCGCTGGCGCGCCGGCAACTCCTTCGAGTACCAGCTCGACGAAGAGGGCAAGCTGCTCGCCCTGCGCATGATGCGCAACGCCCGCACCGGCTTCATGGTGGAGCGCGATGATGCCGGCTTCGAGGTCGCCACCATCGAGCGCACCGGCGAGGCCTCCCAGCGCCTGTTCGCCGGCACCGTCAGCGGCAGCTTTGCCCGCTCGGCCCAGGCCACCGGCCTCTCCAGCGCAGAGATCAGCGAGCTGACCCGCGTGCTGGGCCAGCGCCTCGACTTCCGCCGCGACACCCGTCGCGGCGATCGTTTCCAGGTGCTGGTGGAGTCTGACGTTATCGACGGCTCGAGCTTCGACCCGCGGGTACTGGCGGTGCAGTACGAGGGCGAGCGCTTCGACATGACCCTGGTGCGCAACGGCGCCGACAGCAAGTTCTACACCCCGGACGGCGAGAGCCTCGACCCCGCCTTCAATCGCTATCCCTTCGAGGGCAGCTACCGCCTCAGCTCCGGCTTCAACCCGAATCGCCGGCACCCGGTCACCGGCCGCGTGAGCCCCCACCGCGGCACCGACTTCGCCATGCCCATCGGCACGCCGATCATCGCACCCGCGGACGGCCGCGTGGAGAAGGTCGCCAACCACCCGGTGGCGGGGCGCTATGTCGTCATCCGCCACGACAACGGCTACCAGACCCGCTACCTGCACCTCTCCCGCCCGCTGGTCAGCCGCGGCGACCGCGTGACCATGGGCGAGCGCATCGCGCTCTCCGGCAACACCGGCCGCAGCACCGGCCCGCACCTGCACTACGAGGTGCTGGTGAACAACACCCAGGTCAATGCGATGACCGTGGAGCTGCCGGAGAACAAGAGCCTCACCGGGGAGCAGCTGGTGGCCTTCAAGCGCCAGGCCGAACCCCTGCTGGCCGCCCTGCAGAGCGGCGAGACCGGCGCGGTGGTGGCCAGCCGTCGCGACAGCGGCGACGACGAGGGCTGACCCCTCGCCTGATATGCCACAGCGCCCCGCTCCCCAGCGGGGCGCTGTGGTTAGTGCCTGACCCCGGGGCCGCGGCACGCGCCGGCTGAACCGCCCCTGCCGCCCTCTCCAGGTACGGAGACACCGCTTGTCCTCGCCCCATATGCGCCGCACCCAACCCGCCCCTCCCCCCGCGAACCGCCTGGCGGCCTTCTTCGGGGTCTTCCGCTACAGCCGCCGTGCGCTGGTGCTGGTCTGGCAGACCTCGCGGCCACTCACCGTGGGCCTGGCGCTGTGCACCCTGGTGGCCGGCGTGCTACCCGCGGTGGCGGCCTGGATCGGCCAGCTGATCGTCGACTCGGTGGTGGAGGCCATGGCCTACCATCGCGAGTCCGGCGCGCCCCTCACCCTCGAGAGCGCCTGGCCGGTGCTGCGCTACGTGCTGGCCGAGGCCGGGGTGATCGCCGCCATCGCCATGGCCCAGCGCGGCCTCTCGGCCCAGCAGTCGCTGCTGCGCGCCCTGCTCGGCCAGAAGGTCAACGTCATGATCCTCGAGAAGGCTGGCACCCTGTCGCTCGCCCAGTTCGAGGACTCGGAGTTCTACGACAAGCTGACCCGGGCCCGCCGCGAGGCCTCGATCCGCCCGCTGGGGCTGGTCAACAAGACCTTCGGCCTCGCCCAGAACGGCATCTCGCTGATCAGCTTCGGGGTGCTGCTGGTGCAGTTCTCTCCCTGGGCGCTGCTGATCCTGGCCGTAGGGGCGCTTCCGGTGTTTCTCTCCGAGGCCAAGTTCTCCGGTGACGCCTTCCGGCTGTTCCGCTGGCGCTCGCCCCAGACCCGCATGCAGATGTACCTGGAGACGGTGCTGGCCCGGGAGGACAGCATCAAGGAGGTCAAGCTGTTCGGCCTGGAGCCGCTGCTGCTCGACCGCTACCGCAGGATCTTCGACACCCTCTACGGCGAGGATCGTCGGCTGACGATTCGCCGCGAGAGCTGGGGCTTCGCCCTCGGGCTGCTGGGCACCCTGGCCTTCTACGGCGCCTACGCCTGGGTGGTGGTGGAGACGGTGGGCGGACAGCTCACCCTGGGCGAGATGACCATGTACCTGATGGTCTTCAAGCAGGGCCAGGCGGCGCTCTCGGCGAGCCTCACCTCGGTAAGCGGCATGTACGAGGACAACCTCTACCTCTCCAACCTCTATGAGTACCTGGAGCAGCCGGTGGCGCCCCAGGCCGGCACCCTCACCGAGGGCGCGCGCCCCGGCGACGGCATTCGCTTCGAGAACGTCGGCTTCACCTACCCCGGCGCCGACAGGCCCGCGCTTTCGGGCATCGGCCTTCATCTGAGGCCGGGGCAGAGCCTCGCCCTGGTGGGCGCCAACGGCTCGGGCAAGACCACCCTGATCAAGCTGCTTACCCGCCTCTACGAGCCCGGCGAGGGGCGCATCCTGCTCGACGGCAGCGACCTTGCCGAGTGGGACGTCGGCGCCCTGCGCCGGCGCATCGGGGTGATCTTCCAGGACTTCGTACGCTACCAGCTCAAGGTGGGCGAGAACCTGGGCGCCGGCGACGTGGCGGCCTTCGAGGACGAGGCGCGCTGGCAGGAGGCGGCGCGCCGAGGGCTGGCCGACGACTTCATCGCCGACATGCCCGGGGGCTACCACACCCAGCTGGGGCGCTGGTTCAAGGGGGGCCAGGAGCTCTCCGGCGGCCAGTGGCAGAAGATCGCCCTGTCGCGGGCCTATATGCGGGAGAGCGCCGACATCCTGGTACTGGATGAGCCCACCGCGGCCATGGACGCCGCCGCCGAGGCGGCGGTGTTTGCCGACTTCCGCGAGCACAGCCGCGACAAGATGACCATCCTGATCTCCCACCGCTTCTCCACGGTGCGCGCCGCCGACCAGATACTGGTCATCGACGGCGGCGAGATCCTCGAGCAGGGCGACCACGCGAGCCTGATGGCCGCCAACGGGCGCTACGCCCGGCTCTTCCGGCTGCAGGCGAAGGGCTACGAGTGACGCCTGCTACCCGCCGCTATAGCGCCAGCGGGCGGTCGAGCGCCCGCAGCAGGGCGTCATCGCGCTCGTAGATGTCCGGGCGAAACACCAGCTGGCCATTCTCGTCCGGGTGCACCGTCCAGTAGTGCAGGATCACCGGCATGGGCCGGCCCAGGGAGACGTTGCGGGTCTGGCCGCTGGCGATCAGGGCGCGCACGTCCTGGCCGCTGCCGGTATCGTCGAACAGCAGCTGGGCGAACGCCAGCACCCCCTCCACGCGGATGCAGCCGGAGCTGAAGGCGCGCTGCTCCCGGGCAAAGAGCCCCTGGGCAGGCGTATCGTGCAGATAGACCAGGTGGTCGTTGGGGAAGCGGATCACCACCTGCCCCAGGGCATTCTGGGGCCCCGGATCCTGGCGGATCATCACGTTGCCGGGGTTGTACCAGTCCACCTGCCAGGGGTCGAGGCGCTGCCCCGAGGGGGTCAGCACGCGCATGTTCTGGCTCTGCAGGTAGCTTGGATCCCGCCTCACCCTGGGCAGCACATCCTCGCGCAGGATGGTAGGCGGCACCGTCCAGGTCGGGTTGACGGTCATATGGGTGATCTCGGAGCGCAGCGATGGCGTACGCCGATAGGGCTGCCCCACCACGATGCGCGATTGCCAGATCTCGCCGTTGGGGCGGAAGTAGCTGAGCCGATAGCCGGCGATATCCACCAGCACGAAGGCCTCGGGCAGGCCGTGCAGCAGCCAGCGGGCGCGCTCCAGGTTGACCCGGATCTGGTCGATGCGCGCCGCCACCGGGACGTTCAGCGCCGCTCGGGTCGGGGGGCCCACCACGCCGTCTACCTCCAGCAGGTGGCGGCGCTGGAAGCGCTTCACTGCCGCTTCCAGCGCGGTATCGAAGCGCCGCGGGTCCGGGCTCTGCAGCTCGGCCCCGGGGAAGGCGTCGGTGTCGGCCGCCATCACCTCGAGCTCCCCCTCCATGGCCAGCCGCCGGCGCAGCTGCGCTACGGCGTCGTCCACGTCTCCTGCCCGCAGCACCCGAGGCGTGTCGGGCAGCCCAGGCCAGCCGCCCAGCCGCTCGATATTGCGATAGCGGGCCAGGCCGCTGCGCAGGCGCTCGTAGGGGGCATAGGCGGGGCGCGCCTCGCCGAAGGCCTGCTCGAAGCGCTGGCCGTCCACGGCGCGGGAGATCGCCTCGAAGTCGAGTCGCGCCGGCTCCAAGGGGATCTCCCACTGGGGGTCCACCGCGCGCGGATCCAGGCGGCCGCGCTGCAGGTGGCGCAGGGCGTTCAGCAACAGCGTCGAGGTCGCCAGCTCGAAGCGCGCCTGCTCGGCCGGGCCGGCATTGGCCTCCTGGAGGCGGCGATGCTCGGCCACCAGGCGGTCGGCGCGGTAGTCCCGCGGGTCCAGCCCGTCGCTCTCCAGGGTCTCCAGGGCCTCGGCGAAGGCGGCCACCCGCTGCCGCTCCCCCCAGGCGGCGCGGTGATCGCGGGCGGCATAGAAGCCCCGCAGTTCGGCACCCTCCCCGGCCGGCATCTCGGCCAGCAGGCGGGCGATCTCTGCCTTCAGATCGCCGCGCGGGGCCTCTCGCGGCGCCTCCTGCGCGCCGACCGACATGGAGAGCATCAGCGCCAGGATGGCGAGGATGGTGACAAATGGCCGCATGTTCACTTCCTTTTATCGTTTAAGGCTAAATTGGCTTTCCCTGCCTCTCTCTCCATAATAGTCCCAGGTGCGGGGCCACAGGGAAGCGGGCCCCGCTTCGTCTTGCCTGGCCCTCGGCCCGTGACCGATTCTCGAGGTAGTGTTTTCATGACTCGCTCCCTGCTTCCGCTCCCCCTGCTCGCCGGCTGCGCGCTGTTCGCTGCCGGCCAGGTTCATGCCGATACCTTCCTCGCCCAGGCACTGCACCCCGAGGTCCTCCAGGGGCAGAGCCTGGAGCAACGCCTAACCCGCCTGGCCCCCGGCGCCGACCCCAAGGTGCTGTCGCTGGCCGCCAATGCCCTGGCCTGTGCCGACCCGGACGCCAGGCGGCTGGCGGTGATCGACTACTCGCTGCCCTCCACCGAGCCGCGCCTGTGGGTCTTCGACCTGCCCCGTAACGAGCTGATGTTCGAGGAGCTGGTCTCCCACGGCCGCGGCTCCGGTGACGCCATGGCCACCACCTTCTCCAACGTGCCCGAGAGCTACCAGTCGAGCCTGGGGCTCTTTCGCACCATGAACACCTACTACGGGCGCAACGGCTATTCGCTGCGCCTGGAGGGGCTGGAGGCCGGCGTCAACGACCTGGCCTACCAGCGCGCCATCGTCATCCATGGCGCCGACTACGTCAGCGAGTCGTTCATCGAGCAGACCGGCCGCCTGGGCCGCAGCCACGGCTGTCCGGCGGTGCGCCAGGAGGTCACCTACCCGCTGATCGACAGCATCAAGGAGGAGCAGTACCTGTTCGTCTACTACCCGGACCCGGAGTGGCTCGAGGGCTCCGCCTTCCTGGCCTGCGACCGTGACGACCGCCAGCTGGCCATGCGCTGACTCCGGCGTGCCGCCGCAGGCACCAGGATCGGGCACGTCCGTGCCGCACTGCACCATCAGAAAGCCCCAGCCCCGCAGAACCGAGGGCCGCCCGACGAGGGCGGCCCTCGGCTTTTCTATCAAGCCAATGAAATCCAGATAAAAAATCCAGAAGTGGCAGATCACTTGCTTAATACGGATCAAGACCTGTTGGGCGTGGACCAGGCTCCGTGGAGCACGAGTGCGTCGAACCTGACCTTCAACGTCGAAGGGCTCGTTTGCTAACGCGACTGACTGATCCGCGAGGTAACGCCATGAACATTCTCAACAAGGCCAACAGGATTCGCCTGCTGGACTTCACCACTCCCCAGATGCGGGCCTTCCATTTCTCCTGGTTCGCCTTCCATATCTGCTTCTTCGGCTGGTTCGGCATCGCCCCGCTGATGGCGGTGGTCCGCGAGGACCTCAGCCTGACCCAGACCCAGATTGGCAACACCATCATCGCCTCGGTGCTGATCACCGTGATCGTGCGCCTGGCGATCGGCGTGCTCTGCGACCGTATCGGGCCGCGCAAGACCTACTCGGGCCTGCTGCTGCTGGGCTCGATCCCGGTGATGGGCATCGGCTTCGCCAACAGCTTCGAGACCTTCCTGCTGGCGCGCCTGGCCATCGGTGCCATCGGCGCGGCCTTCGTGATCACCCAGTACCACACCACCATGATGTTCGCCCCCAACGTGGTGGGCACCGCCAACGCCACCAGCGCCGGCTGGGGCAACCTGGGCGGCGGCACCACCCAGATCCTGATGCCGCTGATCTTCTCCGGGCTGCTGATGCTCGGCGTCAGCGAGACCCTGGGCTGGCGCCTGGCCATGGTGGTGCCGGGCGTGGTGATGTTCGCCACCGGCATCGGCTACTGGCTGTTCACCCAGGACGCCCCCAACGGCAACTTCGCCGAGCTGCGCGCACGCGGCGAGCTGCCCGAGGCCACGGGCGAACACGGTGCCGGCAGCAGCTTCATGGCCGCCGCCAAGGACATCCGCGTCTGGGCGCTGTTCGTGGTCTATGCGATCTGCTTCGGCGTCGAGCTGACCATCAACAACATCGCCGCCATCTACTTCTTCGACCACTTCGACCTGACCCTGGCCATGGCCGGGATGCTCGCCGGCCTGTTCGGGCTGATGAACGTCTTCGCCCGCACCCTGGGCGGTATCTTCTCCGACCTGTTCGCCAGGAATGGTGGCCTCAAGGGCCGCGTGCGCTGGCTGTTCATCGCCCTGATCTGCGAGGGCATCGCCCTGGTCGCCTTCTCCCAGATGCACGTGCTCTCCTACGCCATCGGTATCATGCTGGTGTTCAGCCTGTTCGTGCAGATGGCGGAAGGGGCCACCTATGGCGTGGTGCCCTTCATCAACAAGAAGGCGCTGGGCGCGGTGGCCGGCATCGTCGGCGCCGGCGGCAACGTGGGGGCGGTGGCCGCCGCCTTCCTGTTCCGCTCCGAGGCGATCACCTACCAGCAGGGGCTCTTCTACCTGGGCCTGACCGTACTGGTGCTGGCCTCCTGCGCGCTGCTGGTACGCTTCTCGGACGAGACCGAGGCCGAGGAGGCCAAGGCGTACCGGGATGCGCTGGGCGAGGACGCCGGTGCCGGCGCCCTCTCGCTGCGCTGAGCCTGGCGGCCGACGTGGCCGCCTCGCCCCCATTACCGACCGCCGCCCGCCCGGGGCGGCGGTCGTCCTGGCAAGGGAGGTTATCCCATGACATCGGCATCACGCCTGCGACAGGCCGCCAGGCGCTGCGAGCTCGGCGCCCTCGAGCAGCTCTCCGCGGCCTGCGGCATCGTCATCGACACCGGTCGCCTGATCCACGCGCTGCAGAAGGAGCGCGGCTGCAGCGCCATCTACCTGGCCTCGGAGGGGCGGCGCTTCGCTGCCGACCGCAGCGAGCGGATCGCCGACAGCCAGTCGGCCGAGCTGGCCGTCCGGCGGCGTCTCACGGAGCTTGCCGAGCTCCCGGAGCAGACGGCCCAGGGGGCCCGGCTGCTGCGCCGCGGCGCGGAGGTGTGGCAGGCCCTGGACGCCCTGGAGACGGTGCGTGGCGCCGTGGCCACCCGACGGATGACACCGGACGACGCCACGCGCGACTACAACGGCCTGATCGGCGGCCTGCTGGGCCTGGTGTTCGAGGCCGCCGATGGCGGCGGTGACACCCGCATCACCCTGGCCCTGGTGGCCCTCTTTCACCTGCTGAAGGGCAAGGAGCTGGCCGGACAGGAGCGCGCCTGCGGCGCCCACGGCTTCACCGCCGGCGGCTTCGACGCCGCCCATCGCCGGCTGCTGGGGCGGCTGCTCGAGGCCCAGACGCGCTGCTTCGCGACCTTCCTGGAGTTCGCCAGCCCCGAGGCCCGAACCTGCTGGGACGCCGCCCTGCCGGAGAGCGACCTGGCACCGATCCAGCGCCTGCGCGAGATCGCCGGGGCAGCGCCGGTGGATGCCGCCGCGGCCGGCGTGAGCGACCCCGCGCAGCTGGGGGAGCTCTGGTTCGCCCTGACCACCCGACGCATCGATGCCATGCACCGGGTCGAGGCCTTCCTGGGCGAGGAGCTGGCTTCACTATGTGCCGAGCGCCTGGCCGCCGCGCGCCAGGCGCTGGCCGCGCCGCCGTGTGACACCGGCCCCTCGGCGCTCGACCCGCTGCTGGGCGATACCGTCGCGGCCACGCCCGGCGGCATCGACGGGCAGGCGACGGCCGAGGCCCTCGCCTCGCCCCTCAATCGCTCGCTGCTCGAGCTCGTGCGCAGCCAGACCGACCGGCTGCAGGGGCTCGGCAACGAACTGGCGAACACCCGCAAGGCGCTGCGCGAGCGCAAGCTGGTCGAACGCGCCAAGGGGGTCATCATGGCCAACCAGGCCATGAGTGAGGAGCAGGCCTACCGCTACATGCGCAAGACGGCCATGGACCAGAGCCGCAGCATGGCCGACCTCTCCCGCGCCATCCTCGACCTCGCCGACCTGCTGCAGAGCCAACAGCCGGCCCGGCACGGGCCGGACGACTAACCAGACCCTCGCCGCTTCCGGGCGGCAGACCTCTCAGGCGGCGGAGCTCTCCTCGATCAGGGCCTTGAGCTCGGGAACGCAGCTGCCGCACTGGGTGCCGCAGGCCAGCCGCGCCCCCAGCGCCTCGATGCTGGCATCCCCGTCGCGGATGGCGGTCACGATGGTGCTCCTTCCCACCTGGTGGCAGCTGCAGACCACCGGGCCGCTGTCGGCGGCACCGGCGTCACCGCCGGCCAGCAGCCGACGACGACGCGCGCCGTCCAGGGCCTCGTCCCGGGCGGCCTCGGCGAAGCGCTCGTCGAGCCAGGCCAGCCCCGGCAGTTCGCCGGGCGGCCCCACCATCAGCCACCAGCGCAGGCGCCCCGCTTCGATGCCGGCGGCACGCAGGCGCCCACCGGATGGGTCCTCGAGCCACAGGGTCGCCGCCGGCAAATGGCGCGTTACCCAGGCCAGCCAGTCGCGGTCGGCGCTCTCGGGGGTGCCGGCCAGCTGCCAGCGCTGGCAGTGGGCCAGGGGAATTCGGGCCCAGTAGGCGGCCTCTTCGCGCCAGTCGGCCTCACCGGCCAGATCCGGCGCCACCAGCAGGGTGGCCTCCCAGGCGATCGCCAGCGGGGCCAGCGCCACGGCGCCCTGCTTGGCCTCGGGCTGGCCGGAGAGCGGATCGAGGTGGGCGGCGAGCAGACGGCCGGCCAGGGCCGCACCGCTGAAGCGGTCGTTCCAGTGCATCGGCACGAACACCTCGCCGCGCCGCTGGCCCTTGGCGAGCCGCACTCGTCCGACATAGTCGCCGCCGGCGCCACGCAGTCGCGCCAGCTGCTGGTCGGACACCCCCCAGGCTGCGGCATCGGCCGGGGCCACCTCGATAAAGGGCTCGGGGCGGTGGTTCATCAGCCGCGGCGAGCGGGCGGTGCGGGTCATGGTGTGCCACTGGTCGCGGATGCGCCCGGTGTTGAGGCGCAGCGGTCGCGCCGCGCAGAGCGCCTGCTCGGGCCCGCGGGGGCGCACCGGCACCAGGCGGGCCAGGCCGTCGGGGGTGGCGAAGCGGCCCTCCTCGAACAGCCGCGCGGTGCCGCGGGGCGCGGCGGCCGTGACCGGCCACTGGATGGGTGCGAGGGCGTCGTAGGCGGCGCGGTCGAGCCAGGCCAGCCCGGAGATATCGAACAGCCGCTCGCCCGGAGTGCCGGGAAGGTTCTCGAAGCCGGAGAGCCGGGCGTGCTCGTCGAAGATCTCCGCCGGGTGCGCGTAGGCGAAGGCCTCACCGTAGCCCAGCCGGCGGGCCACCTCGCAGATGATCCACCAGTCGTGGCGCGCCTCCCCCGGCGGCGGCAGCAGGCCGCGCTGGCGGGAGATGCGCCGCTCGGAGTTGGTCACGGTGCCGTCCTTCTCCGACCAGGAGGATGCCGGCAGCACGATGTCGGCGTACGCCAGCAGGTCGGTGTCGGCGACGCACTCGGAGACGATCACCAGCGGGCACTGCTCGAGCGCTGCCCGTACCCGGTCGGCACGGGGCAGGCTCACCGCCGGGTTAGTGGCCATGATCCACAGGGCGTGAATCTCGCCGCGCTCGATCGCCTCGAACAGGTCTACCGCCTTGTGGCCGGGGGCCTCGGGGAGGCTCGGCGTGAGCGAGGGCGTCGACCAGAAGCGGGTGACCCGATCGATGGCGCCGGGGCTGTCGTAGTCCATATGGGCGGCCAGCTGGTTGGCCAGGCCCCCCACCTCGCGGCCGCCCATGGCGTTGGGCTGGCCGGTGATCGAGAAGGGGCCGGCCCCGGGCAGGCCCAGCTTGCCGCCGGCCAGGTGGCAGTTGATGATCGCATTGCCCTTGTCGGTGCCGCTGCTGGACTGGTTGATCCCCTGGGAGAAGGGGGTCACCACGTGGAGCTGGCTGGCGAACCAGTAGTAGAAGGTCTCCAGGCGCTCCGGGTCCAGGTCGCAGTCGGCGGCCACGGCCGCCAGCGAAACGTCATCCTCCCGGGCCGCCGCCAGGGCCGCGTCCAGCCCCCGGGTATGGCGCGCCAGATAGAGAGCATCGAGCCTGCCCCGGTCGGCCATCCAGGCCAGCAGGCCGTTGAACAGCCGGGCATCGCTGCCGGGGCGAAGACCCAGGTAGAGATCGGCGATCTCGCAGCTGTCGGTGACCCGGGGGTCGATCACCACCACTCGCATCAGCGGGTTGCGGGTCTTGGCCACCTTGAGGCGCTGGTAGAGCACCGGGTGGTTCCAGGCCAGGTTGGACCCCACCAGCACCACCAGCTCGGCCTCCTCCAGGTCCTCGTAGCTGCAGGGCACCGCATCGGCGCCGAAGGCGCGCCGGTGGGCGGCCACCGCCGAGGCCATGCAGAGCCGCGAGTTGGTATCCAGGTGCGGGGTGCCAATGAAGCCCTTGAAGAGCTTGTTGGCGACATAGTAGTCCTCGGTGAGCAGCTGGCCCGAGAGGTAGGCGGCCACCGCCTCCTTGCCATGCTCGCGACGGGTGGCCGCCAGCCGCTCGGCCACGGCATCCAGGGCCGTGGCCCACGCCACCTCGCGGCCGTCCACCCGCGGCCGCATCAGCCGGCCCTGCTCGCCCAGGGTCTCGTGCAGCGCCGAGCCCTTGACGCAGAGGCGTCCGTAGTTGGCCGGATGGTCGGCATCGCCGGCCACCGCGGTCAGCTGCCCGTCCGCCAGGGTCGCCCGGACCCCACAGCCGACGCCGCAGTAGGGACAGGTGGTGCTGATGTGCCGCATGGCAGTCTCCTGCTGTTGTCGTTTCCAAGGCCCATGAACGCAGACGCCCGCCGCGTCCCGGTCTGGCCAGGAAGCGGCGGGCGTCGTTGCCCCGAGAGGCGCCGACATGGCGCCTTATGGATACCCAGGGCGATGCAAGCGGGGTGCCAACCCGCCCTACCCCGTGCCTGACGCCTGGCTTTTCGCGCCGTGCCCGCCACGGGGTGCCACCTCGCGCCGGGTCGACGCCGCCGAAACCTGCCTCATCGCGGTGCACACCCCCCTTTTGCTGCACCAGCGAGGCGCTCCCCCGGCACCCGCCCTCTCCCGCCACGCCGCCGCCAGGCCTCGGCAACCCATTGATTAAACGAAATGTATGGCGCGACAACCGCCTGCTGGCGAGATTCTTGATGGGTCTGCTCAGACGGCGATCAACGGCGATCGCCCGTCAACGAACATCAGGCAAGGGCGCCTCGCACCCGTCTCTCCACGAGACGGGGTCGAGGCGCCCTTTTGCGTTCACCCACAGGCAGAGGAGGAGCTCCATGCCTCCGCACAGCACCCAGGCACCCCAGGACCCACTGGTCATCGTCGGCAACGGCATGGCCAGCCACCGGCTGCTGGAAGCGTTACTCAGGCAGCCGGCCAGGCCTGCCCGCATCACGGTGATCGGCGAGGAGCCCACTCCCGCCTACAACCGCATCCTGCTCTCGCCGCTGCTGGCCGGCGAACTGGAGCGCGACACCCTGACCCTGCGCTCGGCCGAGTGGTATGCCGAGCAGGGCATCGAGCTGATCCTCGGCGAGCGCGTCACCGAGATCGATCGTCAGGCGCAACGCCTGACCACCGATGCCGGACGCCACCTGGCCTATGGCCGCCTGGTGCTGGCCACCGGCTCGCGCCCGGCGCTGCCGTCGCTGCCCGGCATCCGGCTCGCGGGCGTCCATGCCTTCCGCGACCTGAACGATGCCGCCACCCTTTCCGACTGCGCCAGCCGCGGCGGCAGCGCCGTGGTGATCGGTGGCGGCCTGCTGGGCCTGGAGGCCGCCGAGGGGCTGCGCAAGCGCGGCATGGCGGTCACCCTGCTGCAGCGGGCGGAGCACCTGATGAACCGCCAGCTCGATGCCACCGCTGCGGGCCTGCTCGAGCAGGAGCTCGTCGGCCGCGGGCTCGAGGTCATCACCGGCGCCCGGCTGGCCGCCCTCGAGGACGATGGCCAGGGCCGTGTCGCCGCCGTCTGCCTCGAGGGGGGGCGCCGCCTGCCCACCGACTGCGTGGTGGTGGCCATCGGCATCGCGCCCAACGTCGAGCCGGGGCGAGCCGCCGGCCTGGCGGTGGACCGCGCCATCCGGGTGGATGGGTACCTGACCACCTCCGACCCGGCGATCTTCGCCCTCGGCGAATGCTGCCAGTTCGAACAGCACACCTATGGCCTGGTGGAGCCGATCTGGCGCCAGGTCGAGGTGCTCGCCGCCCACCTCGCCGGTGAAGCGGTCGGCGGCTACGCGGAGCGCCCCAGCGCCACCCGGCTCAAGGTCAGCGGCGTCTCCCTCTATGCCTTCGGCCCCACCGAGCCGGGCGAGGAGCACGAGGTGCTCGCCTACCACGACCCCGATCAGGGCGACTACCGCCGGCTCCTGCTGCGCGAGGGCCCCCTGGAGGGAGCGGTGCTCTATGGCGATACCGCCCCGGGTCCCTGGTACTTCGCCCAGGCCCTGGCCGGACGCGATCTCACCCCCTGCCGACCCGCGCTGCTGCTGGGCGCGGCCGACGCCGACGCCCTGCTCGACGCCTCACTCGACGCCTCACTCGACGCCTCACCCAAGCCCGAGGATTCCCCCACTCAGACCCGCCCCGAGAAGGAGGCCGCCTGACATGTCTACACAACCGCACCTGATCATCATCGGCAACGGCATGGTCGGCCACCACCTGGTCGAACAGCTGGTAGAACGCGGCGCCACCGAGCGCTATGCCATCACGGTGTTCGGCGAGGAACGCCACCTGGCCTACGACCGGGTCCACCTCTCCGAGGTCTTCAACGGCCAGGACGCCGAGTCGCTGGCCCTCTCCACCGCCGACTACTACGCCGAGCACGGCATCACCCTGCGCCTCGATGAAGCGGTCACCGCCATCGACCGCGATGCGAGCGTGGTGGTCACCGCCGAGGGCCGCACCCCCTACGACCGACTGGTGCTGGCCACCGGCTCCTTTCCCTTCGTGCCGCCGATTCCCGGCAATGACCGCGAGGGCTGCCTGGTCTACCGCACTCTGGACGATCTCGATGCCATCCGCGCCGCGGCCGAGAATGCCGCCACCGGCGTAGTGGTGGGCGGCGGCCTGCTCGGCCTGGAAGCCGCCAACGCCCTGCGCGGGCTCAACCTCGACACCGCCGTGGTGGAGTTCGCCCCGCGGCTGATGCCGATGCAGGTGGACACCGAAGGCGGCGAGCTCTTGCGCGAGAAGATCGAATCGCTGGGCGTGCAGGTGCTCACCGGTCGCGCGACCCAGGAGATCGTCGACGGCGAGCGCAGCCGCCACCGCATGGTGTTTCAGGACGAAAAAGTGCTGGAAACCGACCTGATCGTTTTCTCCGCCGGCATTCGTCCCCGCGACGAGCTGGCCCGCGACTGCGGCCTGGAGATCGGCGAACGCGGCGGCGTGGTGATCGACGACAACTGCCTGACCAGCGACCCGGCCATCCTCGCCGTCGGCGAGGTAGCACTGTGGAACAACAGCATCTTCGGCCTGGTCGCCCCCGGCTACCAGATGGCCAAGGCCGCCGCCGTCACGCTGCTCGAAGGCAATGAGCCCTTCAAGGGCGCCGACATGAGCACCAAGCTCAAGCTGATGGGCGTCGACGTGGGCTCCATCGGCGACGCCCACGGCGACCGTACACCCGGAGCACGCCAGTTCCGTTTTCTCGACCCGCTCAAGCAGCAGTACCGCAAGCTGGTGGTCTCCAGCGACGGCAAGCGCCTGGTCGGCGCCATGCTGGTGGGCGACAACAGCGTCTACGACACCTTGCTGCAGTACTACGCCAACCGCATCGAACTGCCCGAGGATCCGGCCTCGCTGATCCTGCCGGCCGGCAGCAGTGCCGCCCCCGCGCTGGGACCGGACGCCCTGCCGGACACCGCCATGATCTGCTCGTGCCACAACGTCACCAAGGCAGATGTATGCGCCTCCATCGACGGCGGCGCGGTTGATCTGGGCGCGGTGAAAGGCGAGACCCGCGCCAGCACCGGCTGCGGCGGCTGTGCCGCCCTGCTCAAGACCCTGGTGGATCACGAACTCGAAAGCCGCGGCGTGGAGGTCGACAAGTCGATCTGCGAACACTTCCACTACACCCGCCAGGAGCTCTACGACATCGTCCGGGTGGAGGGCATCAAGACCTTCAGCGAGCTGATGGAGAAGCACGGTTCCAAGGTGGGCCACGGCCTCGGCTCTTCACCAGCCCCGGGGCTTGGCTGTGACATCTGCAAGCCGGCGGTGGCCTCGATACTGGCCTCCTGCTTCAACGAGCCGATCACCGACGCGGCCCATATCCCGCTGCAGGACACCAACGACACGTTCATGGCCAACATGCAGAAGAACGGCACCTACTCGGTGGTGCCGCGCATCGCCGGCGGGGAGATCACCCCCGACAAAGTGTGGTGGGTCTGGGGCAGGTGGCGCAGAAGTACAACCTCTACACCAAAGTGACCGGCGGCCAGCGCATCGATCTGTTCGGCGCGCGCCTGGAGGACCTGCCGGCCATCTGGGGCGAGCTGATCGAAGCCGGCTTCGAGACCGGCCACGCCTATGGCAAATCGCTGCGTACGGTGAAATCCTGCGTGGGCAGCACCTGGTGCCGCTACGGCGTGCAAGACAGCGTGGGCATGGCGATCCGGCTGGAGCACCGCTACAAGGGCCTGCGCGCGCCGCACAAGATCAAGTTCGGGGTTTCCGGCTGTACCCGCGAGTGCGCCGAAGCCCAAAGCAAGGACATCGGTGTGATCGCCACCGAGAACGGCTGGAACCTGTACGTCTCCGGTAACGGCGGCATGCGCCCGCGCCACGCCGAACTGTTCGCCACCGACCTCAGCGACGAAGCGCTGTTCCGCTACATCGACCGCTTCCTGATGTTCTACATCCGCACCGCCGATCGCCTGCAGCGCACCTCGGTGTGGCGCGAGAACCTGGAAGGCGGCCTGGACTACCTCAAGGAAGTGATCCTCGAAGACAGCCTCGGCATCGGCGAGGAGCTGGAGCGCCAGATGCAGGCCGTGGTCGACACCTACCAGTGCGAGTGGGCCAACGCCATCAGCGACCCGGAGAAGCTCAAGCGCTTCAGAAGCTTCGTCAACGACAGTCGCCCCGACCCGGACATCATCTATACCAGCGAGCGCGGCCAGTTACGTCCCGCCTGAAGGAGTCTTTCCCCATGACTATCGCCTCTGCAGCAGCCAACACCATGACCCAGACCTGGCAACGTCTATGCACCCGCGCCGACCTGGTGCCCCACTCCGGCGTCGCCGCCTGGCTGGAAACCCCGGAAGGCCCCGCCCAGGTGGCGATCTTCTATCTTCCAAGCGACCCAAACACGTCGCAGCCAAGCGACCCGAACACGTCGCAGCTCCCCGGCCACGCGCAGGAACTCTACGCCATGGACCACCGCGACCCCTTCTCAGGGGCCAACGTCATCGCCCGCGGCATCGTCGGCGATCTACAGGGCGAGCCGGTGGTCGCCTCGCCGCTCTACAAGCAGCACTTCCGCCTCGCCGACGGCCGGTGCCTGGAGGACGACAGCGTTCAGCTGCGCACCTGGAAGGTGAGCTTCAAGGGCGAGGAGGTGTGGATCCAGGCCTGACGCCAGCGCTGGCCGCCCCGGGGTGAACTCTCTATGCTGTTCGTGATGCAATGCAGCACAACGCAACCGCCATGAGAGGCAAGCCGATGAGCGAGACCAAACGGATCGACCTGGCCCTGCAGGGCGGCGGCGCCCACGGCGCCTTCACCTGGGGCGTGATGGACCGCCTGCTGGAAGATTCCCGTATCGAGATCGAGGGCATCAGCGGCACCAGCGCCGGGGCCATGAACGGCGTGGTGATGGCCGACGCCCTCACCCGGGGCGACCGCGACACCGCTCGCCAGGCCCTCCACGACTTCTGGCAGGCGGTGAGCCGCGCCGGCATGACCAGCCCCATCCGGCGCACCCCGCTGGACATGCTCACCGGCAACTGGAGCCTCGACCACTCCCCCGGCTATATCGCCATGGACCTGATGAGCCGGCTGGTCTCGCCCTACCAGTTCAACCCCTTCAATCTCAATCCGCTGCGCGACCTGCTCGCCGAGCGGGTCGACTTCGAGGGGGTGCGCCGCTGCCCCGACCTCAAGCTGTTCGTTACCGCCACCAACGTGCGCAGCGGCAAGCAGCGCATCTTTACCCGGGAGGAGATGAGCGCGGATGCGGTGATGGCGTCGGCCTGCCTGCCCACGGTCTTCCAGGCGGTGGAGATCGACGGCGAGGCCTACTGGGACGGCGGCTACATGGGTAACCCCGCACTGATGCCCCTGATGGAGCACTGCGGCACAAGAGACATCGTCATCGTGCAGATCAACCCCATCTACCGGGAGGAGCTGCCCACCAGCGCCGCGGCAATCATGAGCCGCCTGAACGAGATCACCTTCAACGCCTCGCTGATCAAGGAGGTGCACATGATCGCCATGCTGCAGCGCCTGCTCGGCGACCAGGGCGTGGATATCGGCTGCTATGCCGGCACCCTCTTTCACCGCATCGACGGCGACGAGACCCTGAGCAAGCTCTCGGTCTCGAGCAAGATGAACGCCGAGTGGCCCTTCCTCTGCCACCTGCGCGACGCGGGACGGCGCACCGCCGATGGCTGGCTCGCCGAGCACTTCGAAGCGCTGGGCAGCCGCTCCACCCTGGACGTCGAGAGCGTCTATCGAGATACCGAATAGGCGGCCTGCGTTGAGACTTCGCGAGAGACGCATCTTGCCAGCTCCAGAGGCGCGGACCATGCTCGGGAAACGGGTGGGGCACTCGCTGCCCCGCCGTCTGTCCAAGGCAACAGGAGGGAGGATCAGCGCCGCACGACACCGTCGGCCCTGTCACTTTCCTGACATCGTGCGCTGACAGTGTCGACATAGGGACGTCATAAACGACGCCCGCTCGCGACAATCAGGAGAGCTGCGCCGATGGTACGCATCGACAAGAAGGCCACCCGTCTCTACGTGCTGGACACCAACGTCCTGCTCCACGACCCAGCCGCCCTCTACCAGTTCGATGAGCACGAGGTGGTCATCCCCATGACCGTGCTCGAGGAGCTCGACAAGCACAAGAATGGCGCTCGCGAGATCGCCCGCACCGCCCGCCAGGTCAGCCGCACCCTCTCGGACCTCACCGCCAACGTCGGACTCGAACAGATCCGCGACGGCATTCCCATTGTGCGCCTGAACGGCCCCGAGGGACGCCTGCGGCTGCTCTGCTACACCGACCTGACGCCCCTGGAGCCCCTCGAGGAGAACCCCGACAACCGCATCCTCGCCGAGACTTGCCGGCTGCGCCAGGAGCCCCCGGACGCCTCGGTGATCCTGATCACCAAGGACATCAACCTCAGGGTCAAGGCCGCCGCCCTGGGCGTGCCGGTGGAGGACTACCTCAACGACCGCGCCTTCGACGACAGCGACGCCATGCTGGAGGGGGTGAGGGTCTACCCGGACGCCGGCAGCGAGCTGTGGAACGGCCTGTCACTCGACGTCAGCGTCGAGCGCGAGGGCCAGCGGGTGACCTACCACCTCAACGGCGAGATCCCCGCCGACTGGCACCCCGGCATGCTGGTGGCCGACGGTGACTGCGAGGCCGGCTTCGAGGCCATCGTGCGCGAGGTGAGCGGAGGCCGGGCCCGCCTCGACCTGCTCACCAACTATCGCCACGGCGCCAGCGTCTGGGGGGTGCATGCCAGCGACTGCCGCCAGAACTTCGCCCTCAACCTGCTGATGGACGACGACATCGACCTGGTCACCATCGCCGGCAGCGCCGGCACCGGCAAGACCTTCATGACCCTGGCCGCGGCCTTCCAGCAGACCCTGGACACCAAGCGCTTCGAGCGCATCGTCTTCACCCGGGCCCCCATCTCCATGAGCGAGGATATCGGCTTTCTGCCCGGCACCGAGGAGGAGAAGATGTCGCCCTGGATGGGCGCCTTCCACGACAACATGGACAACCTGCTGCGCGACGAGAACGGGGAATCGAGCTGGGACAACGGCGCCACCCGCCAGCTGCTCGGCGCCCGGGTGCAGATCCGCTCACCGGGCTTCATGCGCGGGCGCACCCTCAACGACACCTTCTTGATCATCGACGAGGCGCAGAACTTCACGCCCAAGCAGCTCAAGTCGCTGGTCACCCGGGCCGGGCGCAACACTAAGATCGTCTGCCTGGGCAACGTCGGCCAGATCGACACCCCCTACCTCACCGCCAACAGCTGCGGGATGGCGGCGGTGGTGCAGCGCTTCCGCGACTGGCCCCATGCCGGACATATCACCCTGAAGAGCGTCGAGCGCTCGCGGCTGGCCCTGGCCGGCGAGGAGCTGCTCTGACACGCCACCGCCCGCTACCGCCTGAGGCCCCCACCGGCCTCAGGCGGCGCTGAACAGCAGCACCAGGGCGAGCCCCACGGCGACGACCACCATCAACACCGCGGCGTGGCGACGCAGCCACGCCTCCCCCTCGCCCAGCGCCTCCAGCGCCGCGGTGGCCGACCGCTCCAGGCCGACCCACCACGCCACCCAGCCCGCCTTGCGTGCGGCCAGCCGCTCCAGACCGGGCACGGCGGCCCTCCACAGCCGGTCGAGGCCATGGGCCAGCGGCCACCAGAGATCCCCCGGCGGCGGACGCCGCCATGCCGCCCGCAGCACCCCACGATGCACCAGCCACCCCACCAGCAGCGACAGCGAGAGCCCCAACAGGGCCGGCCACAGGAGGCCGATGAGCTCCGCCGCCGGCGGCCAGGCGGGCGCCATGCCCAGTACCGGCAGCCAAAGCGGCAGGGCCAGGGCGCTGGCCATCAGCAGCAGCCAGGCCAGCGGCATGGGAGCGGCCAGCGGCATCAGCCCATCCCCCCGGGCCCGCCGCTCGCCCGGCCACTGGCACCACAGGGTGCGCGCCATCAGCGCCGTGGTGCCCACCGCCGCCAGGGAGAGCCAGGTCACCAGGCCCGCGTAGCCACCGTCGTAGAGCGCCTCCTTGAAGGCCCATTTGGTGGCAAGCCCGGAACCCAGCACGCCGGCCAGGGAGAGCGCCGGGGCGGCCAGCAGCAGCGTCAGCGCCCAGGACGGCAGCCGCGGCGGATGCTCGGCGATGCCCACGCCCAGGAACAGCGCCCCCTTGGTGAGCCCGTGGTGGGCAGCGAAGAGCACCACGGCAGGGACCAGCGCCGGCCACAGCGCGGGGGCGGTGAGCCCCGCCCCCACCAGGGCGGCCAGCATGCCGAGCTGGCTGACGCTGACGCTGGAGTAGGCCAGCACCGCCTTGGGGTGGCGCTGGCAGACGCCCACCAGGGCAGCGCCGATAGCCCCCACCAGTCCCACCGCCAGCATGGCGCGGCCCAGCCAGGCGATGCCCTCCGCGGTGGCGGTTTCGCCCAGCGGCAGGGTCGCCATCCAGCCCACCACCCCGGCCTTGACCATGGCCCCGCTGAGTACGGCGCTGGCCGGCGTCGGCGCCACCGGGTGGGCCAGGGGCAGCCACAGGTGCAGGCCCGCCACGCCGGCCTTGACCCCGAAACCGAGCCACAGCAGCACGCCGATCCAGGCGCCCTGCTCCAGCGTGGCGAGCCCCTCGCGCAGCTCGCCCAGGGTCAGCACTCCCAGGCTGCCGGCGCCCCACAGCAGGCCGCCCAGGATCAGCCCCTCGCCGAGCACCGCCATGATCAGGTAGGCGCGCCCGCCGGTCAGGGCATCCCGGGTGCCGGAGTGGATCACCAGGCCGTAGGCGGCGAAGGTCATCACCGCGAAGCCCAGGTAGAAGCTGGCGATGTCCTCGGCCACCAGCAGCAGCAGGTTGCCGGAGAGGGTCAGCGGCCAGAGCACGGCGAAGCGGGCAAGGCGCGTGGCCGCCGCGCCGTCCCCGGCGGTCGCCCGCTCGCCGTCCCCGGCCAGATAGCCGCGGGCATACCAGCCGGCGAGCAGCCACAGCAGCGCGGTGAACGCCAGCAGCACCCGACGCGGCTCGTCCAGTCCCCAGACCCCGCCCAGCAGCCAGGCTGCCATCGACAGCTCACCGTCGCCGCCCAGCAGCGCCAGGGCCAGCGCCGGCAGCGGCGCCGTGGCCCACAGCGGGTCAAGCGGGAAACGCACCTCGTCGCGCCCGGCCAGGGCCGCCATCAGCGGCTGGCGCAACCCCAGCAGCAGCGGCCAGAGCAGCGCGGCGATCATCAGCAGGGCGAAGATCTCCTGGCTCATGGCAGGTACTCCAGACTTGCGACCCGGGTCGCCCACTCCAGCGGGCTGTAGGGCAGCCCGGCCAGCAGCCCCGCCATCACGCTGAACAGCGCCGTCGCGATGACCGGCAGCAGCAGCCAGGCATTGGTCTCGAGGCGGCCCAGATGGCGCTCCTCGGGCCAGGTGCCCACCCCATGCGCCGGGCCGGGCCGGAACCACAGCCGGTAGAGGATCGGCAGGAAGTAGGCCGCGTTGAGCAGGCTGCTGGCCACCAGCACGGCGATCACCCAGGACATCCCGGCCTGTACCGCCCCAGTGCCCAGGTACCACTTGCTGAGAAAGCCCACCAGTGGCGGCAGGCCGATCATCCCCAGGGCGCCGACGGTAAAGGCCAGGCTGGTCAGCGGCATGCGTCGTCCCGCGCCATCGAGCTCATCGATGCGGTGGATACCGAGCTCCTCGGCATAGTTGCCGGCGCAGAAGAACAGCGTGATCTTCATCAGCCCCTGGTGCAGCAGGTGGGAGAGCGCGGCGATGGTGCCCAGGGGCCCGAACAGCCCGATCCCGAGCACGATGTAGCTCACCTGGCTCACCGTGGAGAAGGCCAGCCGCGGCTTGAGCTCCACCTGGGCCAGGGCGCGCACGGAGCCATAGAGGATGGTGACGGTGGCGATGACGGCGAGCCCGGTGAGCAGCCCCAGGGCGTGGCTGAGCTCGGCGCCATAGACGTCATAGACCAAGCGCACGATGCCAAAGGCGCCGGCCTTGACCACCGCCACCGCGTGCAGCAGGGCGCTGACCGGCGCCGGCGCCACCATGGCCCGGGGCAGCCAGCCGTGCAGCGGCACCAGGCCCGCCTTGACCCCGAAGCCGGCGATCAGCACCCAGAAGATGGCGATCAGCACGCCGCGCTGCTCGGGGCCGAACTCGGCGAGGATCTCCCGCTGGCCGAAGCGGATATCGCCGGCCAGGGCGTGCAGCGCCACCATGCCGATCATCAGCACCAGCCCCGCGGTCAGGGTGAAGCGCAGGTAGAGGGTGGCCGCGGCCAGCGCCTTGGGGGTGCCGCGATGAGCCACCAGCGGGTAGGTGGAGAGGGTCAGCAGCTCGTAGAAGATCAGGAAGGTGAAGAGGTTGCCGGCCAGGCTGATGCCCAGGGTGCTGGCCACGCAGAGGCTGAAGAAACCGAAGAAGCGCCGCCGGTTGGGCGAGTCCTCCAGGTAGCCGATAGCATAGATGGTGGTGAACAGCCACAGCAGCGAGGAGAGCCCGGCGAACATGATGCCCAGGGGGTCGGCGCGCAGCACGAAGGCGAGCCCCTCCAGCACCGGGAACTCCACAGCGTAGGCATGCCCCTGGCTGAGGCCACGCACCATCCAGGCCACCAGGCCGATCTTGAGCACGGCGGCGGCCAGGTTGAGCCCGGTCCGGGCGCGGAAGGCACCCTCCGGCAGCAGGAAGATGATCGCTGCCGCCGCGAGCGACGTGGCCAGGGTGGCGACCGGGAAGAAGGCCCCGCTCATGGCACCCCTCCCTGGCGCAGCAGCGACAACGGCCACTCCGCCACCAGGCCGAGACCCACCGCGGCCGGGGCCAGCAGCAGCGGCGTAAGGTCGGTGCCCCGCGGCAGGGGATGGAACTCATGGCGCGGAGCCTCCTCCACAAAGGAGCAGCGCAGCACCCGGAACACATAGGCGGCGGTCAGCAGGGTGCCGAGCACCAGCACCACCGCCCAGGGCCACTGGCCCGCCTCCAGCGAGGCCTGCAGCAGCAACCACTTGGCGGTGAAGCCGGCGCTGGGCGGCAGCCCCATCAGGGTCACCGCGGCCACCCCGAAGGTCATCAGCGACAGCGGCAGCCGGCGGCTGGTGCCGGCCAGGTCGACCAGGCGGCTGGCACCGGTGGAAAACAGCAGGTTGCCGGCGGCCATGAACATCGCCGCCTTGGCCAGGGCGTGGCCGGCCAGCTGCAGCCAGGTGGCCTGCCAGGCCAGCGACGCCACCGAGGCGGCGGCGCCGGCCAGCAGCGGAAAGGCCAGCATCAGGTAGCAGAGCTGGCCCACCGTGGACCAGGCCACCACCTGCTTGAGGGAGTCGGCACGCCACGCCTTGAGCCCGCCCCACAGCACCGCCGCCGCCCCCAGCAGGCCCAGCGCCCAGGCCGCCCCCTCGGCCTCCGGCAGCAGCCGCCGCCACAGGGTGATCAGGATGAAGAAGGAGGCCTTGACCACCAGGGCGCCATGCACGGCGCTGACCGGGGTCCAGGCGCTGGCATGCACCGGGGCCAGCCAGCCATGCAGCGGGAAGATCGCCGCCTTGAGCAGCAGGCCGCCGGCCAGCAGCGCCATGGCGATGCGGGTGGTGGCATCGGGCTCGGCCACCGCGGCCAGGCCGCTCAGCTCCAGGGTGCCCCAGGCACCCAGCAGCAGCGCCACCCCCAGCAGCCAGGCCAGCGATCCCACCAGGGCGTAGAGCAGGTAGCGCAGGCCGGCGCGGATCGCCTCGGCCTTGCCGGGCAGCAGCATCATGCCCACTGCACACAGCCCCATCAGCTCCAGGCCGGCATAGAGCAGCAGCAGGTCGGCGGCCACCCAGATCACCCCCAGGGCGAACGCCAGGCCGCCCAGCAGCGGCCAGAAGCGCGCATGGGGCGCGTCGGCGGCCAGCGCCGCGCGGCGGTGACCCACGCCGTAGGCGGCGCTGGCCAGCAGCACCAGTTGGGTCAGCAGCAGGAGCAGCGCCGCCAGGGCATCCAGCCGCCAGTGCAGCGAGAGCCCACCCAGCGCCAGGCTGCCGTGCAGCGCGCCCTCCCCCGCTCTGGGCAGCAGCCACAGCGTCGCCAGCGGCAGCGCCCCGGTGGCCAGCACCACCGTGCGCATCTGGCACGGCGGTTTCCAGAGGGCCAGCAGGCCCAGTGGCAGCGGCGCCGCCAGCGTCAGCCACAGCAGCAGGCTTGCGGCTTCACTCATGGGCGGCCTCGGGCTCGAGGATCACGCTGCCCTCCAGGGCATGCAGGCGGCGCAGCAGCAGGGCGCCCAGCACCGAGCCGCCCAGCGCCACCGTCAGCCCCACCAGGATCAGCCCCTGCACCTCGGGTGCGGTGCCCGCAAGCCCCGCCAGCAGCAGGAAGACGCCGGAGCCGAGCACGTTGAAGGCCAGCAGCCGGCGCAGCAGGTGGCGATGGGGGGCGAAGGCCCACAGCCCCAGCGCCATCACCCCGAGCCCCGTCGGCACCAGGGCCGGCATGGCGGTCCCGCGCAGGGAGAGCCGCTCGCTGGCGAGCAGTCCCACCAGCGCCAGGCCGGCAAGCAGGAGCCAGGCCAGGACGGCGAGCCAACGCACCGCCGCCCGGAGGCCGGAGCGCGGCGTGGTGTCCCGCTGGGGCAGGCGCGGCACGTCGCCGGCGCGACCCAGCGCATGGAAGAGGGCAGCGCCGGACAGCAGCGCGCCCAGCAGCGCCTCGGCAGCGGCCAGCCAGGGAGCCCCCAGCCGCCACCAGGCGAGCGCCATCACCAGGGCGAAGGCGATGAAGGCCAGGCAGGCGCGGGCGAGCTGCCGGTCCAGCAGGCAGAGCAGCGCCAGGAGAATCAGGGCAATCGACGTCATGACGAAGATCCTGACCACTTCGCGGGGTGAATGCCAGGGCACCCCCTCACGCTGGATCAGCGTCGCGGGGAAGCGGCGAGGCGCCGCCGGGCCCGCAGATCCGGTTGCGCCCCTCGTGCTTGGCCCGGTAGAGGGCCCGGTCGGCATCGCCCAGGGCGCCCTCCAGGCTGCCGTTGGGGAGCAGGATCGCCAGGCCCAGGCTGACCGTGAAGCGGATGGTCGCCCCCTCGACCTCCAGGACGATCTCCTCCACCGCCCGGCGCAGGCGCTCCAGGATGGGCCAGGCCTCGTCGAGCGAGATATCCACCAGCAGCACGGCGAACTCCTCTCCGCCGATGCGGGCGAAGAGGTCGTAGGGGCGCAGGCACTCGCGGCAGGTGGCCGCGAAGGCCTGCAGGGCGAGGTCGCCGGCGGCATGGCCGTGGGTATCGTTGAGGGCCTTGAAGTGGTCGAGGTCAAGCATCGCCAGGGGCAGGGCCTCGCCGTGGCGCTGGGCACGCGCCTGGAGTGCCGCGCCCTGCTCGAAGAAGGCGCGCCTGTTCAGCGCCCCGGTGAGCATGTCGGTGCTGACCAGCCGGCGGACCTTGAACTCCTCGTGCTTGCGCTCGGTGATCTCCACCAGCAGGCCGTCCCACAGAGTGCTGCCGTCGCGGCGACGCTGCGGCCGGGCGCGGGCCTCCAGCCAGCGCTGGCCACTCGGCAGGTCGAGACGCAGCTCCAGCTGGCAGGGCTCCAGGCTCACCGCCGACTGCGCCAGGACCACCTCGAGCCGGCGTCGATCCTCCGCCACCACCCGACCCAGCAGCCGCTCGATATCGTCCATCACCCGCTCGGGCGTCTGCCCGATCAGCGCCACCAGTCCTTCGCTGGCATAGAGCAGCTCCAGATGGCCGGCCGCATCCTGGCGCAGGCGGAACACCGCCCCGGGCAGGCGCGAGACGGTGCCCTCGAGCCGCGCCAGCAGCTGCCGATCGTGGAGTTCCCGCTCGCGCATGCCGGTGACGTCATACTGGATCACCAGCAGCCGCAGCGGGCCA
Source organism: Halomonas alkalicola (assembly GCF_030704205.1). Taxonomy (NCBI): domain Bacteria; kingdom Pseudomonadati; phylum Pseudomonadota; class Gammaproteobacteria; order Oceanospirillales; family Halomonadaceae; genus Halomonas; species Halomonas alkalicola. The sequence goes on from NZ_CP131913.1 coordinate 1,263,898, forward strand.
CCAGGGCGCTCCTCCAAGGGCTGGATCATGGTGGTCTGGTGGCGCGGGGCACCATCGGCGCGCCGGCAGAGGAGCACGCCACGCCATGCCTGCCGCGTGGTGAAGCAGTGATCGAGAGCGAGGGCGAAACCGCCATGCAGGGGGTCGGCATCCAGCGTCACCGCCCGACGACCGAGGAGCTGGTCGGGAGGGTGGCCGGCATGGCGCTCGAAGTCGGGATTGACGCGCAACACCACGCCCTGCTCGTCGAGCAGCATGACCGCCCCGGGATAGTGCGCGAGCAGCAGCGCATCGAGGCCGGGGGCGCTCTCCTCGCCTCCGGCCCGCCAGCGCTGCCATGTCCGCCTGACTATCTCCATGCCCAAGCCACGACACTCCCTGCGTCAAGTGAAGGGACCTCTCCGAGTCCGCCCTCCACCCTAACCCAGAATGCGTGGCCTGGCACCTGTACGCATGGCCGATGGCGCTTGGCCGGGGCAGCGCCTAGAGGCCGAGCTTGTCCGCCACGTAGTCGGCATCCTTGTCGCCGCGGCCGGAGAGGTGGACCAGGATGTGCTGGTCGGCGGGCAGCTTCGGCGCCTCGCGCATGGCCCAGGCCACCGCGTGGGCGCTCTCCAGGGCGGGGATGATGCCCTCGACCCGGGAGAGGGTCAGGAAGGCCTCGAGGCACTCCTCGTCGCTGGCGCTCTGGTAGTCGACCCGGCCCTGCTCCTTGAGGTAGCTGTGCTGGGGGCCCACGCCCGGGTAGTCGAGGCCGGAGGCGATGGAGTGCACCGGCATGGGGTTGCCGGCCTCATCCTCCAGCACGTAGCAGGCCATGCCATGGATCTCGCCGGGCTTGCCGAGCGTCAGGGTGGCGGAGTGACGCGGGGTATCGAGGCCCTCGCCGGCCGGTTCCACGCCCACCAGATGCACGCCCTCGTCCTCCAGGAAAGCGGTGAACATGCCGATGGCGTTGGAGCCGCCGCCCACGCAGGCGGTGACGTGGTCCGGCAGGCGGCCATGGCGCGCCAGGAACTGCTCGCGGGACTCGCGGCCGATGACCGACTGGAAATCGCGCACCATCTTCGGGAAGGGGTGCCGCCCCACCACCGAACCGATGGCGTAGATGAAGTTGTGCGGGTCCTTGAGGTACTCCTCGAAGGCGCTGTCCACGGCATCCTTGAGGGTCGCGGTGCCGCGGGTCACCGGCACCAGGGTGCAGCCAAGGATCTTCATCTTGGTGACGTTGGGGTGCTCCTTCTCGATGTCCACCTGGCCCATGTGGATCTCGCAGGGGATGCCCACCAGGGCACAGGCGGTGGCCAGGGCCACGCCGTGCTGGCCGGCGCCGGTCTCGGCGATCACCTTGGTCTTGCCCATGAACTTGGCCAGCAGCGCCTCACCCAGGCAGTGATTGATCTTGTGGGCGCCGGTGTGGTTGAGGTCCTCGCGCTTGAGGTGGATCTGGGCACCCCCCAGCTTCTCGGAGAGCCGCCGGGCGTGGAAGATCGGGCTGGGCCGGCCCACGTAGTCGGCGAGCAGGCTGGCCAGCTCCTGCTGGAAGTCCTCGCGAACGCGGATCTCCTCGTAGGCGGCGTCGATCTCGTCCATCACCGCCTTGAGCTCCGGCGGAATCAGCTGGCCGCCGAAGCGACCGAAATAGCCCTGGGCATCGGGGAGATTGGCGAAGGGGGAAGTGCTCATGGTGTCTGTCCTGGAGGCATGCCGAAAGGTCGTCGGCACAGTTTGCCCAGCCGCCCCGACGGTGTCGAGGCGACCTTGGGCGAGCCGGGTCGGGGCCTGGGGGCTCGCCCGGAGGGGCCTGCCACCGGGGTCAGCGTGACAGACGCTGGCTCAGCCAGTGACCGATATCCGCGACCTGCTGGGGGCAGACCGCATGGGCCATGGGGTACTGGCGATAGTGGGCCGGATAGCCCAGCGACTTGACCCGCTCGAAGCCCGCGCGGCCGAGCGTCTCGGGCACCACCGGGTCGAAGCTGCCGTGGTGCACCTCGACGGGCAGTTCGCGGTTGGCCTCGGCCAGGGCGATGCTCTCCGCGGTGGCGAAGTAGGTGGAGAGCGCCAGCAGGCCGCCCAGCGGCTGCTCGAAGGAGAGCGCCGCCTGGTAGGCCACCGCCCCGCCCTGGGAGAAGCCGGCCAGGATGATCCGACGGCTGTCGATGCCGTGGCCGATCTGCTCGCGCACCAGGCCCTGGATGCGCTCGGCGGAGGCCTTTAGCTGGCGCTCGTCGACGCGCCGCCCCAGGTTCATCTCGAGGATGTCGTACCAGGCCGGCATCACCATGCCGCCGTTGATGGTCACCGGCAGGCGCGGCGCAGGGGGCAGGATGAAGCGCACGCTGGCGTCGGCCGGCAGCGAGAGGGCCGGCACCAGCGGCTCGAAGTCGCTGCCGTCGGCGCCCAGGCCGTGCAGGATGAAGACACAGGCATCGGCGGGCTTGCCGCCCTTCGGCTCGATGATCAGCTCACCGGGTTGGCTCATGGGGAGGGCTTCCATTGGTCGGGGAAATCAGACCCGACACCCTACCGCAAAGCCATGGCGGCGGCGAGACGCCAGGTCCGTCAGAAGGGCCAGATAAGCGGAATCAGCGTCAGGGCCACCGCGGCGGTGATCAGGTTGAGCAGCCCGCCCACCCGCAGGAAGTCGCCGAAGCGGTAGCCTCCGGGCCCGTGCACCATCAGGTTGGTCTGGTAGCCGATAGGCGTGAGGAAGCTCGCCGAGGCGGCGAACATCACCGCCACCACGAAGGGCATCGGGTTCACCCCCAGGCTCTCGGCGCTGGCCATCACCACCGGGAAGGTGATCACCGCGGCGGCGTTGTTGGTGACCAGCTCGGTCAGCAGCGCCACCAGCAGGTAGGTCCCGACCAGCAGCAGCAGCGGGTTGCCATCCGCCAGCGCCAGGGCCCCTCCGGCCAGGGCCGCCGCGGCCCCGGAGCTCTCCAGCGCCGCGCCTAGGCCAAAGGAGGCGGCGATGGTCAGCAGCACCTGGGTATCCAGCCCGCGCTTGGCGGCCCCCACCGAGCAGCAGCCGGTCAGCAGCACCATCGCCGCCCCCAGCATGGCCGCATTCATCATGCTCATCACCCCGAGGCTGGCCAGGGCCACCACGCCGGCCAGGATGCTCCAGGCCAGCCAGGCCTTCTCGTGAACGGGGCGTGCCGCCCCGTTGAGCTGGCTGATCAGCAGGAAGTCCCGCGACTGGCGATGGCGCTCGATGAAGGGCGGGCGTGCCTCCAGCAGCAGCACGTCGGCGGGCTGCAGGCGCACCTGGCCGAGGTTGCCGGCGACCCGCTCGCCGCCGCGGCACACCGCCAGCACGGCGGCCCCGTAGAGGGTGCGGAAGTGGCCGTCGCGGATGCGCTGACCGACGAACTGGCACTGGCTGGAGACCACCGCCTCGACCAGGCGCCGCTCCTTGAAGTCCTTCTCCAGGCTCGACTCACCGTGGCGCGACGGCATCAGGCCGCGCACCTGCTGCAGCTCCACTGCCCCCTCGCTGGTGCCGGCGAACACCAGCCGGTCGCCGCCCTTGAGCCGTTCGCCGGGCCCCACCACGCTGACCACGTTGCCGTCGCGCTCGATCTCCACCAGGAACAGCTCCTGGATGTGGCGCAGCCCCGCCTCCTCCACCGTGCGATTGACCAGCGGCCCCTCCGGGTCGACCTCCATCTCGATGGTGAACTCGCGGGGGTTCTCGAAGGCCGCCGCCGCGCCGCGCCGCGCCGGCAACAGCCGCGGCCCCAGCAGGATCAGGTAGGCGAGGCCGATCACCGCCACCGGCACGCCCACCCAGGCGAGATCGAAGAGCCCCATGGCAAGCTCGGGCGAACGGTCCACCAGCAGGCCGTGCACCACTAGGTTGGTGCTGGTGCCGAACAGCGTGATGGTACCGCCGAGGATGGAGGCGAAGCTGAGCGGCATCAGCAGGCGGTGAGCCGGCACGCGCACGCGGCGACTCCAGCTCAGCACCGCGGGAATGTAGGTGGCCACCACCGGGGTGTTGTTGAGAAAGCCGCTCAGCGAGGCCACCGGCAGCAGCAGGCGCAGCAGCGCGCCGCTCTCGCGGCGAGGCCGGCCCAGCACATGGCGGATGATCAGGTCGATGCCGCCGGTCTGGCGGATGGCGGTGACCAGCACATACATGAAGGCCACGGTGAACAGGCCAGTGCTGGAGAAGCCGCCCAGCGCCTGGGACGGCTCGAGGATGCCGAGCGTCAGCAGCAGGATCACCGCGCCCAGCAGGACGATATCCGGCCCGAGCCGCGAGAAGGCCATCAGCGGAAAGACGGCGATCACGACGGCGAGGGAGATCCAGGCGTCCAGGGGCATGGCAGGTATCCGGTCAACGAGAGTACCCCTATTCTGCCGCCCGCCGATTATTCTAAAAAGTTCTTTGTGGAGCTTCTCTTATTCCACAAATAGCCATATCGATCCTACCTTTCTGCCTGAGCCGGCTCCCCGGTACGCTCCTCCCGGGCCAACTCGCGCACACGCAAAAGGGCCCGCACGTGGCGGGCCCTTTCTCGACTCCCGAAGGAGTCACATCAGTGTCAGCTGGCGATTAGCCGATGACCTTGATGTTGGAAGCCTGGAGGCCTTTCTTGCCCTGGGTGACGTCGAAGGAAACCTTCTGGCCGTCTTGCAGGGTCTTGAAGCCGTCAGCCTGGATCTCGGAGAAGTGAGCGAACAGGTCGTCGCCGTTGTCGTCCGGAGAAATGAAGCCGAAGCCCTTGGTGTCGTTGAACCACTTGACAGTACCGGTAGCCATTATCGAATTCCTCTAATAGCAATTGATTTTCCGGGAAATACCCGAGTTGCAGTGGGTAGAACAAGAAACCTTTCACCGGGAAATCGATGCCATGAGCCTTCGATGACCACTTGCGATTTTCGACTTGCTAACCAACTGCGCACAGCTTGCGCCCTTCTCGGGCGCAGGTCAAACACTATTTGCCTTCGATGACGAGAAAGTTACTCCCCGGCCAGGATCCAGGCCGCGGCCTTCTCGGCGATCATCAGCGTCGGCGAGTTGGTGTTGCCGCTGGTGAGGGTGGGCATCACCCCGGCATCCACCACGCGCAGCCCCGCCACGCCGCGCACCCGCAGGTGTGGGTCGACCACCGCCATGGGATCGTCGTCGCGCCCCATCCTGGTGGTGCCCACCGGATGGAAGATCGTGGTGCCGATATCCCCGGCCAGCCGCGCCAGGTCCTCGTCGCTCTGGAACTCGACGCCTGGCTTCACCTCCTCCGGCTGGTACTTCGCAAAGGCGGGCTGGGCGGCGATGCGCCGGGTGACCCGCAGCGAGTCCGCCGCCACCTTACGATCCTCCGGAGTGCTCAGGTAGTTGGGGGCGATGGCCGGCGCCTGGCGCGGGTCGCGGCTGGTGATGCGCACGGTGCCGCGGCTGGTGGGATTGAGGTTGCAGACGCTGGCCGTGATCGCCGGGAAGTCATGCAGCGGCTGCCCGAAGGCCGGCAGGCTCAGCGGCTGGACGTGGTACTCGATATTGGGATGCTCATAGGCCTCGGAGCTGTGTGTGAAGGCGCACAGCTGCGACGGCGCCATGCTCATGGGCCCGGTGCGCTTGAGGACATACTCCAGGCCGATCTTCGCCTTGCCCACCAGGGAGTTGGCCATGGTATTGAGGGTCTTCGCCCCCGTGACGCGATAGACCGAACGGATCTGCAGGTGGTCCTGCAGGTTCTCCCCCACCCCGGGCAGGTCTACCACCACCGGGATGTCGTGCTCGGCGAGCAGCGCCGCCGGGCCGATGCCCGAGAGCTGCAGCAGCTGGGGCGAGCCGATCGCTCCGGCGGCGAGGATCACCTCTCGGGCCACACGGGCCACGACCTCGGCGCCGCCCCGCTCGACGCGCACGCCGGTGCAGCGCGGCTCGCCACTCTCCCCACGCTGGAGCTCGAGCCCCAGCACCTGACTGGAGTGCCAGAGGGTCAGGTTGCCGCGGGTCTCAGCCCCGCGCAGGAAGGCCTTGGAGGTGTTCCAGCGCCATCCCTTGCGCTGGTTGACCTCGAAGTAGTCGACCCCCTCGTTGTCGCCGCGGTTGAAGTCCCGGGTACGCGGGATGCCAGCCTCCACCGCTGCGGTGGCGAAGTCGTCGAGCACCTGCCAGCTGAGGCGCTGCTTCTCGACCCGCCACTCGCCGCCGTGGCCGTGGAAGTCGCGATGGGCGGCGTCGGCGTCGCCCCCCGCATCCAGGCGGTGGTGGTCCTCATGCTTCATGAAGTCCGCCAGGCAGTTCTCCCAGCGCCAGGCGGACTCGCCGGTGAACTCGGCCCAGCCGTCGTAGTCGCGGGCCTGGCCGCGGATATAGAGCATCCCGTTGATGCTCGAGCAGCCGCCCAGGGTCTTGCCCCGCGGGTAGATCAGCGAGCGGCCGTTGAGCCCCGGGTCGGGCTCGGTGCGAAAGCGCCAGTCGGTGCGGGGGTTGTCGATGCAGTAGAGATAGCCCACCGGGATATGGATCCAGTGGTAGTTGTCGCGGCCGCCCGCCTCGATCAGCAGCACCCGGTTGGCCGGATCGGCGCTCAGGCGGTTGGCCAGCAGGCAGCCGGCGGTGCCGGCCCCCACCACGATATAGTCGAATTCCTGATCAGCCATGGCGTGATCTCACTGCGGCAAATGGTGGCTCGTGCTGCTTATTTCGCAAACTGGCATGAGCCTTGGTTGAGGCTGAGAACTTCTTGTGGGAGCTGGGCTTTGCCCGGCGAATGGAGGCCGAAGGACTCCTGGCGGAAGATGCCAACCTCACCAACACCGCCGGGGCGCCTGCGGCGCCATTCGCCCGGGGGACCCGGGCTCCCACAGGGCAGTTTCACGCTAGCCTGCGAAAAACCTTATTTATGCGTCGGCATAGCGAACTCGGCGCCGCCGCGGATGGAGTCTGACCAGCGCTGCATGATCGACTTCTGCTTGGTGTAGAAGCGCACCCCCTCCTCGCCGTAGGCGTGGGTGTCGCCGAACAGCGAGCGCTTCCAGCCGCCGAAGCCGTGCCAGGCCATGGGCACTGGGATCGGCACGTTGATGCCCACCATGCCCACCTGGATGCGGCGGCCGAACTCACGGGCCACGCTGCCGCTCTCGGTGAAGCAGCTCACGCCGTTGCCGAATTCGTGGTCGTTGATCAGCTGGATGGCGGTGGCGATGTCGGGGACCCGAACGCAGACCAGCACCGGGCCGAAGATCTCCTCCTTGTAGATGGTCATCTCCGGGGTGACGTGGTCGAACAGGGTGCCGCCCATCCAGAAGCCCTCGGCGCAGCCCTCACCGGCGCTTGCCGCATCGAAGTCGCGGCCGTCCACCACCAGTTCGGCACCCTCGGCAACGCCTTTCTCGATATAGCCGGTGATGCGCTGGTGAGCCTGGGCGGTGACGATGGGGCCCATCTCGGCGTCGAGCTCCATGCCGTTCTTGACCTTGAGGGCGCGGGCCCGCTCGGCCAGGCGCGGTACCACCTGGTCGGCCACGTCGCCCACCAGGACCGCAACGTTTATCGCCATGCAGCGCTCGCCGGCGGAGCCGTAGGCGGCGCCGATCAGCGCATCCACGGCCTTGTCGAGGTCGGCATCGGGCATCACCACCATGTGGTTCTTGGCGCCGCCGAGGGCCTGGACGCGCTTGCCGTGGTGGGCGCCGCGCTCGTAGATCAGGTTGGCGATCGGCGTGGAGCCCACGAAGGAGAGCGCGCGCACCTCGGGATGGTCGATCAGCGCCTCGACGCTCTCCTTGTCGCCCTGCACCACGTTGAAGACGCCGTCCGGCAGCCCGGCCCGCTTGAGCAGGTCGGCGATCAGCAGCGAGGCGCTGGGATCCAGCGGGCTCGGCTTGAGGATGAAGCTGTTGCCGGCGGCGATGGCCACCGGGAACATCCACATCGGCACCATGGCCGGGAAGTTGAAGGGGGTGATGCCGGCCACCACGCCGAGCGGCTGGCGCACCGTCCAGTTGTCGATGCCGGTGCTGACCTGCTCGGTGTAGTCGCCCTTGAGCAGCTGCGGGATGCCGCAGGCGAACTCGACGATATCGATGCCGCGGGCCACCTCGCCCTGGGCGTCGGTGAAGACCTTGCCATGCTCCCGGGTGATCGCCTCCGCGAGTTCATCCTTGTGGGCGTTGAGCAGCTCCAGGAACTTGAACATCACCCGGGCACGGCGGATCGGCGGGGTATCGGCCCAGGCCGGGAAGGCCGCGGCAGCGGCGGCCACGGCCGTATCCACATCGGCGCGGGAGGCCAGGGCCACTCGGCCGCTCACCTGGCCGGTGGCCGGGTTGAAGACCTCCTGGCTCTGGCCGGACTCGCCGGCGGTCATTTGCCCATTGATATAATGCAGGATGCTGGAGTTGCTCATGGTGGTCTCGTCTCGTCGTTGTCGGAATGAGGGGCAGACGTCCACTGTCCGTGACAGGAAGCGACGGATGCGCGCCTGTTTGGCACTAGACTAGCCCCGGCGCCACCCGAATCAATTGAGTAATTCAAAACCAGGATATAAGCTCTACTAATATCATGCCATGACAACGAGAGGCCTCCCCATGCAGGACCTTCAGACCCTGCGCGCCTTCGTTGCGGTCGCCCACGAAGGCAGCGTCTCCCGGGCCGCCGAGCGCCTCCACCTCACCCAGCCGGCAGTGAGCCTCAAGCTCAAGCAGTTCCAGGCCAACCTGGAGCTCACCCTCTTCCGTCGCCGCCCCCAGGGGCTGGCGCTGACCGAAGACGGCCAGGCGCTGCTGCCCGCCGCCCAGAAGGCGCTGGCCGCGGTGGCTGCCTTCGAGGAGCAGGCCCGCGCCCTGCACAGCACCCTGCGCGGGAGGCTGAAGATCGGCACCATCGTCGACCCCGAGTTCATCCGCCTGGGCGCCTTCCTGCACCGCCTGGTGGAGCGCGCCCCGCAGCTCGAGACGGAGCTCTCCCACGGCATGAGCGGCAGCGTGCTGGAGCGGGTCCGCCGCGGCGAACTCGACGTGGGCTTCTATCTCGCCCCGCCGGGTGAAGGCCCCGGCGAGGCCGCCGACGAGATCGTCCACCGCGAGCTCACCCAATTCCACTACCACGTGATCGCCCCGGCCGGCTGGGGCAGCCGCCTGGCCGGTACCGACTGGGAGCGGCTCGCCCGGCTGCCGTGGATCGTCACCCCGCAAGACTCCGTGCATCACCGCCTGCTGCACGGCGTGCTCGACCCGCTGGAGCTCGTCCCCAACGGGGTCGCCCAGGTGGATCAGGAAGCCTGCATGCTCGACCTGGTGCGCGCCGGGGTGGGCCTGAGCCTCGCCCGGGACGCCCTGGCCATGACCGAGCGCCAGGAGCGTGGCCTCGCCGTGGCCGAGGGGATCCGCCTGCCCTGCGCGCTCTGCTTCATCTGGCGGCGCGACCGCGGCGAGGAAGCGGTGATCGCCGAGGCCCTGGCGGTGCTGGAGCGAGTCTGGGGGGAGCCCCTGAGCCAAACCGTCACTTGACCGCGGTCAAGGGCATGAACCATGTTGGATGGCGTGAGTAGTGAAAGATGAATCGCGGGGCCGGCATGGCTTCGCGCAGTCAGCCACGCAGGGAGCCGGCCATGCTGTTCATCGACACACCCCGCAACACGCTGCACCTCGCCGAGGCCGCGCGCTTCGCCGGCGGCAACGATGCGGCCTTCCGGCTACGCCTGCGCCAGGAGGCCTCCCGCTTCTACCTGGAGCTCAGGGAGCTTACGCCCAGTGCCGGACAGTACGCCGAGGCCGCCCGCTTCATGAGCGATATCAGCGGCCTGGCACTGACCCCGCAGCATGCCCGCGACCTCCTGCTGCTCTATCCCCATGCCCGCATCCGCCTGGCGGCCTTCCGCTCCAGCCAGGATCTCGAGGTGCGCGAGAGCCTCGCCTTCGCCCTGGCCCATTTCCTGCTGGGCTGCCGCTGGCCTGCCGCCAACGACCGCGTCGACGGCGAGCGCTTCCTGGCCCTGCTTCAGGAGCAGGCCCGGGCACTGGGCTTCCCCTGCCATGAAGAGGGGCCGACGATGCCCTACACCGCCGGCCCCATCGCCGATGATCACGAGGCCCTGCTGGCCTCCCTCGGCTCACCGGCGGGGTAAGCCGAGGCGGTCACATCACCGGCACGCCGGTGACCCAGACGTGCAGATGGAAGGCAAACAGATAGTAGGCGACCAGACCCGCCACCACAGTGATGGCCGTACGCACCGCGCTCGCCGCCTGGGCCGGCGGTGCTGGGCGACGGCGCGCGGCGCGGAAGTCGAACACCGCCCAGAGCAGGAAGGCGCCGAAGAAAACGATGTCGCCGAGCCGGCCGTTGGCCAGCAGGTGGGAGAAAGCCCACAGCTTCACCGCGATGATCATCGGGTGGCCCAGCTTCGCCTTGAGGTGGTTGCCCGGCACATAGGCCGCCACCAGCAGGATGAAGGCGGGAATCATCAGCAGCGACACGGCGTGGCGCAGCCCCACCGGCGGAAACCACACCCAGGTGGGCGACAGGCGCATCTGGCCATAGCCCCAGATCGCCAGCGCCAGGCCGACGATCGAGACCACCGAGTAGGCAGCCTTCCAGGGCAGCTCGCCCATCTGGGCGATCCTGGCGCTGCGCCAGTCGTCGGCGGCGATGCGCACCGAGTGAACCCCCAGGAAGATCAAGAGGCCGAGTATCATCACGGTCATGGCAGAGACTCCATCAGCAGAAAGTGAACAGGCCGCCAGACTACCGCACCCGCATGACCACGTCGCGCTCCTTCCCCCCTTAGACTTTCGCCGCCTGCCGACGCATCATGGAAGCTTCCTTTTCCACCACCGGCTGCACGACGACCATGGCCCTGGACACCACCGCCCTCAACCGCCAGATGACCCACTTCGACGGCCACGACGAGATCTGGCTGTTCGGCTACGGCTCGCTGATCTGGAAGGTCGACTTCGCCTATCTGGAGCGGCGCCCGGCGTTCATCCACGGCTGGTCGCGGCGCTTCTGGCAGGGCTCCCACGACCATCGCGGCACCCCGGAGGCGCCTGGCCGGGTGGCCACCCTGGTGCGCGACCCCGGGGCGGTGTGCCACGGCATGGCCTACCGCATCACCCCGGAGGTACTCGCCCCGCTGGATGTGCGCGAGAAGAACGGCTACCTGCGCGAGGTCATCACCCTCTGCTTCGACGACCCGGCCGGCGGCCGCGCCGAGGGGCTGGTCTACCTGGCCACCGAGGACAACGCCGCCTTCCTCGGCGACGCCCCGCTCGAGGCCATCGCCGAGCAGATCGCCCGGGCCCACGGCCCCAGCGGCGCCAACCGCGACTACCTGCTCCACCTGGCCGACGCGCTGCAGGCGCTTGGCGTGGAGGATCCCCACGTCTCCGGGCTGGCGCAGCGCCTGCCAGGCACTCAGGACGACCCCTGACGCCGCCACAGTGCGAGGCCGCCCGCCATCACCAGCCAGGTCATGGCGGCGGCCACGATGTCATCGAGCACGATGCCGGCGCCGCCGGGCACCGCCTCGGCCAGGGTCACCGGCGGCGGCTTGGTGCTGTCGAACACCCGGTAGACCACGAAGGCGGAGGCCATCGCCCAGGGCGCTCGCGCCCCTGCCTGGCCCAGTACCGCCACCGGGAAGGCGACGATCTCGTCGAGCACGATGCGTCCGTCGTCCTTGGCGGCAAGCGCCTGCTCGGCCAGGTGGCAGACCGGCACCGCCGCCAGCAGCAGCGCCAGGGTGACGCCCGCCTGCACGCGGCGGGTGCGCCCCAGCAGCCACCAGGCCAGCGGCAGGCCGAGCAGTGAGCCCACCGTGCCCGAAGCCCAGGGCGAGAGCCCCAGGCCGAAGCCGGTGGCCAGCGTCATCAGCGCCGCTTCCATCAGCCGGCCTCGCGCGCCTGGTGCTCCAGCGCCGCGGTGACCTCACCGGGCAGCGCCAGGGCCTGGCCGAGCTGGTCGAGCCAGGCGCGCTCCATGGCATTCTGCTCGTCGACCACCGCCACGCTGATCAGGTACATCTCGCGGGCCGCCTGGGGCGAATCGACCCGGCGAGCCAGGGCCTCGGCATCCAGCGGTGCCGCCAGCTGGCGCTCCACCCAGGCGTGCAGCTCCTGGTCCGCACCCAGGGCATCGATCTGCTGGGTGATCAGCGCCCGCTCCTGGTCGTCGATATGGCCATCGGCACGGGCCGCCATGATCATCGCCTGCAGCAGCTCCAGGCTGCGCCGCTCGCGGGCCTCACCGCCCAGGCGCTCCACCGGCTCGCCCTCGGCGGGCGACTCGCCGCCCGGCCCGCGCGAGTTCTGCCAGGCCTTCCAGGCCAGCGCGCCCACTCCGGCGATGGCGCCGTACTTGAGCGCCTTGCCGCCCAGCTTGCGGCCACGCTTGGAGCCGACCAGCAGCCCCAGGGCGCCGCCGCCCAGCAGGCTCTTGACGTCCAGCCCCGAGCCCCGAGCCACCGCCCTGCCCGGCTGCGCCCCCCTCGCCGCCACCGCCCAGCTGGCGCGAGAGCCCATCCAGCATGCCCTTGATATCCAGGCCCGAACCGCCCTGGCTCCCGCTGCCGCCCTGACGGCCCGACTGGCCACCGGCCTGCTGCATCAGCTGTTCCAGTATCCTGCTGGCATTCATCGCATGCTCCTCGTCAGTATCACCCTGGAAGGGGTGCCTGGATGGACTCTATCCCAGCCGCCGGGGTTCGGTAAGCGTTTCCCTCGCGGGGTCGGCGACGGCTTCGACAAGCGTCTCACGGCGACGCATCATGGGGGGCTCAGCCAACCCGGAGCCGCCCACCATGACCGTGACCCTCGACGACGTCCGACAGGCCGCCGCCCGCATCCGGGGCAGCGTGGAGCGCCCCCCCTGCCTGCACTCGCACACCCTCTCCCAGCTCACCGGCTGCGAGCTCTACATCAAGTTCGAGAACCACCAGTTCACCGCCGCCTTCAAGGAGCGCGGCGCCCTCAACCACCTGCTCTCGCTCAGCGCCGATGAGCGTGCCCGCGGGGTGATCGCGATGTCCGCCGGCAACCACGCCCAGGCGGTGGCCTACCACGCCTCCCGTCTGGGGATTCACGCCACCATCGTCATGCCGCGCCACACGCCCAACCTCAAGGTGCGCAATACCCGCAGCTTCGGCGCCGAGGTACACCTGGAGGGCAACGGGGTCGCCGAGGCCGGCGACTATGCCCGGCGCCTGGCCGAGGAGCGCGACCTGGTCTTCGTGCACCCCTACGACGACGAACGGATCATCGCCGGGCAGGGGACCATCGCCCTGGAGATGCTCGACGAGGTGCCCGACCTGGAGTGCCTGGTGATCCCCATCGGCGGCGGCGGGCTGATCGGCGGCAACGCGGTGGCCGCCAAGGCGCTCAACCCCGCCATCGAGGTGATCGGCGTGCAGACGTCGCGCTTCCCGGCCATGAAGCAGGCGCTGGCCGGAGAGCCGATCCACTGCGGCCTGGCCACCCTGGCCGAGGGCATCGCCGTGAAGCAGCCGGGACGGCTGACCCTGCCCATCGTGCGCGAGCGGGTGCGCGACATCGTGCTGGTGGACGAGCCCGAGATCGAGCGCGCCATCCTGCTGCTGCTGGAGATCGAGAAGACGGTGGCCGAGGGCGCCGGCGCCGCGGGGCTCGCCGCAGTGCTGGCCGACCCCGAGCGCTACCGGGGGCGCAAGGTGGGGCTGATCCTGTGCGGCGGCAACATCGACATGCTGGCGCTCGCCTCGGTGATTCAGCGGGGCCTGGTGCGCACCGCCCGCATCGTGCGGGTGCGGGTGGCGATTCCCGATGTGCCGGGGGCACTGGCGGAGCTCACCCGGCTCTTGGCCGACCAGCGCGCCAACGTGATCCAGATCGCCCACCAGCGCACCTTCACCGACCTCTCGCTGCGCGCCACCGAGGTGGAGGCGACGCTCGAGACCCTGGGCAGCGAGCACACCCGGGAGGTGATCGAGGCGCTGCGCGCCGAGGGCTACGACCCGGTGCTGCCCGCCAACGAGGTGCATCCCGACGAGCGCCGCACGCCGCGCCACACCGGCTACCCCAGCCCCCGCCCCATGCCGTACTGCTTTCTGCGCGTAGCGTCCGTCGCACCGCAGGCGTACCCTTGGAGGGGTAGTGTCCCGTCAAGTGGTGTAACAGCGGGTGAGGCCACCGCGGCCTTCGCTGACTGTTACGCCGCCTCCTCGTGAATCAATTGTTCGGTGCCTGCCTCAGTCGCCTCCTTGAGCACCGGGGCCAGGCTCTCCAGGCTCAGGTACCGGCGGCTGACTTGCCATTCATCGTTCTGCTCCAGCAGTACCGCTCCGACCAGGCGCGTCACCGACGCGTTGTTGGGGAAGATCCCGACGACGTTGCTGCGCCGTTTGATCTCCTTGTTCAGCCGCTCCAAGCAGTTCGTGGACGCCAACTTCGGCCAGTGATCTTTCGGGAAGGCCATGAACGCCAGCACGTCCTCCTCGGCGCTATCCATGCAGTCCGCCGCCTTGGCGAAGCGCTCACGCAGGCTGTCGGCCACCTGCCGCCACTGGCGCGTCGCTGCGGCTTGATCCGGCTGGGCAAAGGCCGTGCGCACCGCCGCCGAGATCGCTGGCTGGTGGGCCTTAGGGACCTGCGAGAGCACGTTGCGCATGAAGTGCACTCGACAGCGTTGCCAGCCCGCCCCAGTCAGTACCGTCGCGATCGCCTTTTTCAGCCCCTCGTGAGCGTCGGAGATGACCAGGCGAGTGCCCTTCAGCCCCCGGGCCACCAGCGAGCGTAGGAACGCCGTCCAGAAGCCCTCCGTCTCAGCCGGACCTGCGGAGAGGCCCAGCACCTCACGGTAACCGTCCTGATTCACCGCCGTGGCCACCACCACCGCCTGGCTCGCTACCGGGCCGTGCTCTCGACTCTTGATATAGGTCGCGTCGAGCCATACGTAGGGCCAGTGCCCCTCCAGCGGCCGCTCCAGGAAGCTCTGGACGCGCTCATCGATCGAGGCGCACAGTCGGGAGACCTGCGACTTGGAGATCCCGGTCATCCCCATGGCCTGGACCAGCTGTCGTCGACCTTACGAGTTGAGATGCCCTGCACGTAGGCCTCCTGCACCACCGCCGTGAGCGCTTGCTCGCTCATCCGCCGCGGCTCGAGGAAGCCGGGGAAGTAGCTGCCCTGGCGGAGCTTGGGGACCTTGAGATCCACTCGGCCCATACGCGTCTCCAACGGCCGCTCCCGGTAGCCATTGCGCCGGTTGACCCGCTCCTCGGAGCGCTCGTGGCGATCGGCCCCGCACAGCTCGGCCACCTCGTGCTCCATCAGCTCCTGGAGCATGAAGGCCAGCGTCTCACGCAGGAAGTCCGGTGCCACCGCTCGCTTTTCAAGCAGCTCCGTCAGTGCCATGCTCTTGTTGGTCATCGTGGGGTTCCTTCGGTTGGTTGCGTGTTTGGCGACTTGCAACTTTATCGAAGGCCCATGGTGACCTCATCCTCCCGTCTGAATTACACCTCTTCCCGGGACGTTACCCTTGGAGGGTGCCGATCAGCGCAACGATTACCACAGAGTGATCCCTAGGGAGCGTTAACAATTAGGCCAGCCATATGACGGCGGATACAAGGTTGAGTAGCGACTGGTAGTTTCTCGCCAGTCGCTCATAGCGTGTTGCCAGCCGCCTGAACTGCTTGATTTTCTGGAAGAACCTTTCTACCAGGTTGCGATCCTTGTAACAGTGCCAATCTATCTCGGGGCATTCCAAGCGATTCTTTCTCGGCGGAATCACCGGCTCGGCGCCCACCGCTCGAATGATGTCCCTCAAAGCGGTGGAATCATACCCCTTGTCGCCAAGCACCGCCGCTGGAGAAAAGCCCGCCAGTAACGCTGGGGCGGCTCCGTACTCAGACGCTTGGCCCGGTGTGAGGATTAGCCGTACCGGGTTGCCGAGGGCATCGACCGCCGCGTGGATCTTGGTGCTCAATCCCCCACGCGATTTCCCCATGGCTTCGGTGCTCTGAGCCGTTTTTTTTTTGCCGCCCCATGCTGATGAACTTTGACGATACTGCCATCTATCATCATCAGCTGCTCCATGTCGGGATCATCGGCTAATGTGTCGATAACCTGCTGCCAGACCCCCTTCTTAGACCACCGGTTATAGCGCATGTAGACAGTGTGCCAGCGACCGAAGGCGTCGGGCAGATCACGCCAGGGAGCGCCTGTCCGGGCGATCCACAGGACGGCTTCCACGAACAAGCGATTGTCCTTGGCCGTCACCCCGCGATCTGAAGC
This sequence comes from Halomonas alkalicola, assembly GCF_030704205.1. Taxonomy (NCBI): domain Bacteria; kingdom Pseudomonadati; phylum Pseudomonadota; class Gammaproteobacteria; order Oceanospirillales; family Halomonadaceae; genus Halomonas; species Halomonas alkalicola. Next base: position 1,280,125 of record NZ_CP131913.1, read on the forward strand.
TTTGCCGGGGAGCATGTGCTCGATGCGCTCCCATTGGTCATCACGTAGCATTAGCCGAGGCATAGATCACCGAAAAATGCTGATATTCTAAATCAGCCCGATCTCCATCAGCAATTGTTAACGCACCCTAGTGAACAAGGAAGAGTGATGAGCAACAAGATCCGCGTCGACGCCCCTCTCGTCATCCTGCACGGCGACGAGATGGCCCAGGTGGCCTTCGAGAAGATCCTCGAGACCTTCGTGACGTCCCGGCTGGACATTCCGCTGGTGGAGATCGACCTCTCGGCGGAGAACCGTCTGGTCACCAACGGCCAGGTGATCGTCGACGCGGTCGAGGCGCTCAGGGAACACGGCGTGGGGATCAAGAACGCCGGCATGACGGTCAACCGCACCCAGCTCGGCGAGCTGCTCGCCAAGCACCCCGAGATCGACGGCACCAAGCTCCACCCGCTGGCCACCAGATCGCCCAACGGCGCCATCCGCAAGGGCATCGGCGGCAACATCACCCGCGAGGACATCGAGTTTCGCAACCTCAAGTTCTCGCGCCCCGAATGGATCGGCCGCGACATCGAGGTCGACACCATGGAGACCGGCGGCATCAAGGACAGCTTCAACGAGCTCTCCCGGGCCACCGGCGTGGTCAAGCTGATGTTCGTGGGAGCCAGCGGCGACCCGGTCGAACTGCACCGCCGCGAGGTCAACAAGGGCGACCCCTGGCTGCTGGCCACCAACGATGTGGAAGACGTGAAGGCCTGGGCCCACCGCTTCTTCCAGCGCGCCATCGGCGAAAAACGCGACATCTACCTGGGCCTCAAGGATACCGTCATCGCCGGCTACGACGGCGTGATGCGGGCCGCCATCGAGGAGATCTTTGATCGCGACTACCGCGAGCAGGTCGAAGCGCTGGGGCTCTCCTATCACTACGAACTGATCGACGCCCAAGCCGCCCGCCTGGTGGCCAATCCGCCGGAGCGCGCCCTGTGGGGGGTGCCGGACAACACCACCGGCCGCAAGCTCTACAAGCTGGTGGAGGAGCTCAAGCGCTTCGGCATTCCCGACCGCAAGGCCCAGGTCTCCATCTCGCGCATGAGCGCCGGCGGCGGCGACCAGTACGGCAGCTTCAACGCCCCCGCTTCGGAAGACGGCATCCTCAAGGTGATCGTCGACGGCGAGGAGAAGCACGCGCGCCGGGTCAGGAAGGGCGACGCCATCCTGCTGATGTCCAACGACCAGGCGGCGATCAAGGACTGGGTCCTGCAGGTCTTCCGCGACGCCTCGCGCAAGGGCAAGGAGGTCTACTTCGGCCTCAAGCGCGAGTACATGGAGTACGACGAGGTGTTCAGCACGGCGATCACCGACGTGCGTCGCGAGCTCGCCGAGACCGGCACCCCACCGCCGTCGTTCATGATCATGCGGCCCTCCAGCCAGCTCATCAAGATGATCACCGACCCGCCCCGCAACGCCCTCTACCCGGCGCAGAACCTGGACGGCGACATCTTCTCCGACATCTCCGCCGCCCTGGGCGGCAGCCTGGCCACCGCCAGCTCGATCATCGAGAGCAAGGACGGCACCATGCTGTTCGAGGCGCCCCACGGCACCGCCCACGACCTCTACCTGAAGTACCTGGAGACCGACGGCCGGGAGGCGCACTTCAACTCCTCCGCCCTGCTCTTCGCCGTGGCCAACGCCCTGGAGACCCTGGGCGAGCGCGACGAGAACAACGCCCTGATCGACTACGCCCATGCCCTCAAGGCGGCGCTGATCGACACCGTGGATGCCGGCATCATCACCGGCGACCTCAAGGGCAAGACCCGCGACCCGGCCAGCGAGACCCTGGTCGACATGAACGGCTTCCTCGACGCCGTGGCCAGCCGGCTGACGGCGTAACCCGCCAAGCGGCCTCGCCTGCCAGGCGAGGCCGCCTCCCCTTCGCTAAGACCGCATCCTCCGCCGCCTTCCCGCCACGCCCAACCAGCGATGTCCCCGTTCCCGCGCTCGGCCGCCCCCCCCCTGCGGGCAGGTTTGACCGCGCCCGCCACTCGCGACCTAATACGGAATCGCATCCGTAGTACTACGTATATCGATCCGTAGGGGAGGCCTCTAGTCTTGGTGCATACGGCGAATGCCCGAATCACAACGACAAGACAGTGCGGAGAGATCCCTTGAACATTGCCCACTACCTCGACCACAGCGCGCGGGTCGGGCCAACGCGTCCTGCGCTCTATCATGGCGCGGCGCTCCACGCCACCTACGCCCAGCTTCAAGCGCGGGTACAGGCCCTGGGGGGCCACTTCGTCAAGCTCGGGCTCACCCCGGGCGAGCGGGTGGCCATCTACATGAAGAATCGGCCCGCCTATCTGGATGCCCTGCTCGCGACCTGGTACGCCGGGCTGGTGGTCGTGCCGATCAATGCCAAGCTGCACTGGCGCGAGGTCGACTATATCCTCGAGGACAGCGGCAGCCGGCTGCTGATCAGCGACCGCACCCCGGACGCCGAGCTTGCCAGCCCGGCAGTCCTGCTGAGGCTCGACGCGCCCGGCTTCGCGGCCGACGGCGAGCCCCTCGCCGAGCCGCTGCACCGGGCCTCCCGCGATCCCGCCTGGATCTTCTACACCAGCGGCACCACCGGGCGACCCAAGGGCGCCGCCCTCTCCCATGGCAACCTCGCCTGCATGGCCAACTGCTACCTGACCAACGTGGATCGCGTCGAGACCGACCACGTGCTGGCGCACTTCGCGCCGCTCTCCCACGGCTCCGGCATCTACCTGATTCCCTACCTGATGCGAGGCTGCGCCAACCTGGTGCCCGCCAGCGCCGGCTTCGACGAGGCCGAGTTCGTCGACCTGGTCAACCAGCGCGCGGGGCTTGCCATGTTCCTGGCCCCCACCATGATCCGCCGGCTCGTCGATCACCTGGAGGCAGAGGCGACGCCGCTGGCGCTCGAGCACCTGCAGGCCATCGTCTATGGCGGCGGCCCCATGTACGAGCGCGACCTGCGCGACGCCCTGGCCACCTTCGGCCCCCGACTCGTGCAGATCTACGGCCAGGGCGAGAGCCCCATGACCATCTCGGTGATGGACCGTGAGGCCCATGCGCCCTACGCCGAGACCGCCGAGACAACGGCTGATCGCCAGGCCCTGGTGCCGGTGGGTCGCCCCCACCCCCAGGTGGAAGTGGCCATCCAGGATCGCCAGGGCAACCCGCTGCCTGCAGGCGAAGAAGGCGAGATCTGCGTGCGTGGCGACAGCGTGATGCTGGGCTACTGGAACAACCCCGCGGCCACCCGCGAGGCGTTGCGCGACGGCTGGCTGCGCACCGGCGACATCGGCCGCATGGAGGTCGACGGCACTCTCTACCTGACCGATCGCGTCAAGGACGTGATCATCAGCGGCGGCACCAACATCTACCCGCGCGAGGTGGAAGAGGTGCTGCTGCAGCACCCCGCCGTCCACGAGGCCTCGGTGGTCGGGACCCCCCACCCCGAGTGGGGCGAGGAGGTGGTGGCCTTCGTCTCGCTCCATCGTCCGCTCGACCCTGCCGAGCTGGACCGGCACTGCCTGGAGCGCATGGCCCGCTTCAAACGCCCCAAGCGCTATGAGGTCCTGGAGTCGCTGCCCAAGAACGCCTACGGCAAGATCGTCAAGACAGCATTGAGGCAGCGCCTCGCCCGCCCACAGCAGGAGAGCACTTCATGAAGACCCGCATCATCGGCATGTCCCACAGCCCGTTTGGCAAGCTCGAGGCGAGCCTGGAAACCCTGATCAGCGAGGCGGCCAGTGCGGCCCTGGCCGACGCCGGCGTCGAGGCGCGCGACATCGATGCCATCTATGTCGGCCAGTTCAACAGCGGGATGTGTGCCCAGGAGTTCCCCGCCTCGCTGGCGCTGCAGGCCGACCCCGATCTGCGCTTCAAGCCCGCCACCCGCTGCGAGAACGCCTGTGCCAGCGGCTCGGCGGCGCTCTATCAGGGGATCAACCTGATCGAGGGCGGCCTGGCCCGGCGGGTGCTGGTGATCGGCGCCGAGAAGATGACCGAGGCGAGCCCCGCCGCCATCGCCGAGGGGCTGCTCGGTGCCAGCTACCGGCCCGAGTCCCAGGGCGTCGAGGCCGGCTTCGCCGGGATCTTCGCCGAGGTCGCCCGGGCCTACTTCGAGCGCTTCGGCGACCACACCGAGGCCCTGGCGCGCATCGCCGCCAAGAACCACGCCAACGGCGTCCACAACCCCCTCGCCCAGCTGAGGAATGATCTCGGGGTCGAGTTCTGCCGCAAGGTCTCGGACAAGAACCCGGTGGTCGCCCCGCCGCTGAAGCGCACCGACTGCTCGCCGGTCTCCGACGGCGCCGCCGCCCTGGTGCTCGCCCACCCCGAGGCGGCCCCCGCCGGCCCTCGCCAGGTGCGCTTCCGCGCCAGGGCGCAGGTCACCGATTTCATGCCGCTGGCCCGCCGCGACCTCACCCGCCTGGAGGGCGCCGAGCGCGCCTGGCAGCAGCTGCTCGCCGAGGGCAACGTCGGCCTGGAGGCGCTGTCGCTGGCCGAGGTGCACGACTGCTTCACCATCGCCGAGCTGATGATCTACGAGGCCATGGGACTCGCCCCCCACGGCCAGGGCGCCCGCGCCATCGAGGAGGGCTGGGTGATGCCCGACGGCAGGCTGCCGATCAACCCCTCCGGCGGACTCAAGTCCAAGGGGCACCCGGTCGGGGCCACCGGCGTCTCCATGCACGTGCTGGCGGCCCGGCAGCTGCTCGGCGAGGCGACCGGCGTACAGATACCGGATGCCCGCCTGGCCGCCGTCTTCAACATCGGCGGCATGGGCGTGGCCAACTACGCCAGCCTGCTGGAGCGCGTCACCGACTGACGTTGCCGCCGGTGACGCGCCGGCGGCTTCGGCAACGCTTCCCGTCATCATTCCAATAACAAGCGAGGAAAGTCCCAATGTCATACCTTCACGACAAGAACGTGCTGGTCACCGGCGCCCTGGGCGGCATTGGCTCCGCCATCTGCCTGGCCTACGCTCGCCAGGGGACCGGCATCATCATCCATGACCGGGTGGCGGCCGATGAGGAGACGGTCGCCGCCCTCAAGGCCCAGCTGCTCTCGGTCGGAGCCCGCGAGGTCTGCTACCAGCAGGCCGACCTGGGCAGCCGGCAGGAGATTCACGCCATGTTTGCCCGGCTCCGTGAGGAGCAGCGTGACGTCGATGTGCTGGTCAACAACGCCGCCATCCAGAAGACCTCCCCCATCGCCGACTTCCCCGATGATCTCTGGGAATCGATCACCGCCATCAACCTGGTGGCCGTGTACCACTGCACCAAGCAGGCGCTCGTCGACATGCGCCGCAAGGGCTGGGGGCGCGTCATCAACCTGGCCTCGGTGCATGGCCTGGTGGCCTCGGTGGACAAGTCGGCCTACGTGGCCGCCAAGCACGGCGTGGTAGGTTTCACCCGGGAGGTGGCGCTGGAGACCGCCGGCCAGGGCATCACGGTGAACGCCATCTGTCCGGGTTGGACCGACACGCCCATCATCGCGCCGCAGATCGAGGCGCGACAGCAGCGGCTCGGCAGCAGCCGGCAGGAGGCGATCCGTCACCTGGTCTCGGAGAAGCAGCCGGACGGCGGCCTGATTCCCCCGGCCCACGTGGCGGAACTCGCGCTGTTCCTGGGCGGCGAGTCGGCCCGCCACATCACCGGCACCGCCATGCCCATCGACGGCGGCTGGACCTGCGTCTAGCGCATCACCGCCAGGGGAGGTACCACGCCCAATGACGACCTCACCGCCCATGGGGCGCGAGCTGATGGCGCTGGCCTTCGAGCATTCGGCCAGCGCCATCGTGGTCACCCAGAAGCGTCGCATCCTGGAGTGCAACCACGCCTTCTGCGAGCTCTTCGAGTATCCGCGCAGCGAGCTGATCGGCCAGCTGATGCTCAAGCTCTACCCGAGCTTCGCCGACTTCAAGACGATCGGCGATCGCGGCTACAAGGAGATGCTCAGGACGCCCAACTACGCCGACGAGCGCTTCATGCAGACCCGCTCGGGGGAGGTCTTCTGGGCCAAGACCCGCGGGCGCACCCTGACGCCGGAGGCGCCGTTCGATCTGGCGGTGTGGACCTTCATCAAGATCGATGTGCGCCCCCAGGCGGAAAACCAGCTCTCCATGCGCGAGCGGGAAATTTCCGGCTTCATCGCCAACGGTCTGACCTGCAAGGAGATCGCCCGGGAGCTGGGCATCTCCCATCGCACCGTCGAGACCCACCGGGCGCGCATCATGAAGAAACTTGACTGCCGCAACACCGCGGAGATGGTCTCACGCATCATCCAGCTCTCATGACGATGAAGCGCACCGACGAGGCAGGACCATCTACGCAGCCCGGTACGTAGTACTACGTATATCGGCGCGGGGTACCGCTGCCTAGGATGAGAACCAGGCGTGAAACGCAGGCCAACCGGCCCGCCAATGTCACCCGTTACCGACCCAATAATTACAAGGATCACGTCATGAACAAGCACCCTCACCTGCTTGCCACCTGCTCTCTGGCTGCCGCCATGGCGCTCGCCACCGTTTCCACCCAGGCCGTCGCCGACAAGGCGCGCTGGACCATGACCACCACCTGGCCGGACAGCCTGGCGCTGATCGAGGCGGACCGCCGCTGGGTCGATACCGTGCACCGGATCGCCGGTGACGACATCGAGATCGAATTCCGCGCCGGCGGCACCCTGATGCCGCCCGGCGAGGTGTTCGATGCCACCGAGACCGGCAGCATCGAAGCCGCCGGGGAGACCGGCGTCTACTGGGCAGGGCGCTCCCCCGCCTTCGCCCTGCTGGGCACCACGGCGAGCCTCTTCAACGCCGTCGACTACCTGAACTGGATCCAGCACTGGGGCGGCTATGAGCTCTACCAGGAGGTCTATAACCAGTTCAATATCCACTACCTTCCCTACGCCATTCTCAACAACGAGACCGGCTTTATCGGGCGTACCAAGATCGAGACCCTGGCCGACTTCGAGGGCAAACGTCTGCGTCTTGGCGGTCGCGATCAGGGCCGCATCCTGGAGCAGCTCGGCGGCTCCCAGGTGACCCTGGCCGGCGGCGAGGTCTACCAGGCCATCGAGCGCGGCGTGATCGATGCCGGCGAGTTCTCCACCCCGGGCGTCGACTACAACGCCGGCTTCGCCGAGGTCGCCGACTACTGGGCCACCCCCGGCTGGCACCAGTCCGCCAGCGTGTTCGGCGTGATGATCAACCGCGACGCCTGGGACGCCCTCTCCGAGGAGCCCCAGGAAAAGCTGAAGATCGCCGCCGACGCCACCATGGCCTGGGCCCTGGCCTGGTCCGAGCGCGAGTCCACCGACGCCACCCAGAAGTTCATCGACGCCGGCGTCGAGATCAACACCTTCTCCGACGAGGACCTGGCACGCATCCAGGAGATCACCAACGAGGTCTACCTGCGCGGCGCCTGCGAAGATCCTACCTACGCCAAGGTGCTGCATTCGATGCTTAGCTATATGGATCATTACGCCAACTGGCGTGATCTCTCCGCGCCGTTCAACATGAGCCGCACCATGGACAATCTGCCGTCCCTGGAAGAGATCGAAGCCTGCCTGTAAGGCCCCTGCCGCCGCCCCGGTGACCCCACCGGGGCGGCCTGCGTTCCGACGTCGGAGACTGTTCCCATGAATGCGATTGCCAAGGCGATCGATACGCTCAACGAGGCGCTCGGGCGGCTCATCGCGCCGCTGATCGCCGTGATCACGCTGATCGTCCTCTATGACATCGGCCTGCGCTACTTTGCCGGACGCCCCAGCGACTGGGCCTTCGACATCACCAAGATGCTGTTCGGTGCCCATTTCATGCTGATGGCCGCCTACGGCCTGCGCCATCACGCCCACGTCGAGGTCGACGTGCTCAAGCGCCTGCTCTCCCGCCGCAAGCAGGCGGCGCTGGAAATTCTCGGCTACCTGATCTTCTTCGTGCCCTTCATCTACATGATGCTGACGCTCGGCTGGAGCTTCTTCATGCGCTCCTACAGCCGCGGCGAGACCACCTACGGGGTGGTGTCGATCCCGGTCTACCCCATCAAGGGCGTCATCGTGGTGGCCGCCGTGCTGATCCTGCTCCAGGCCATCGCCATCGTCATTCGCGCCATCCAGCAGCTGCGGGAGGAGAGAGCCGCATGAACCTGAGTCCCGAACTGCTCACCCTGGTGATGTTCGGCGGGCTGCTGATCGGCCTGTTCATGGGCCATCCACTGGCCTTCGTGCTGGGCGGCGTCGCCGTCATCGGCGCCTACCTGGGCCCCGGCGAGCGCGTGCTCGGCACCATCATCAACAACATCTACGGCAACGCCATGGACAACTATGTCCTGGTGGCCATTCCCCTGTTCGTGCTGATGGCGCGCTTCCTCAACGATTCCGGCGTCACCGAGAAGATGTTCGAGGCGATGCGCCTGCTGATGGCCAACCTGCGCGGCGGCCTGGCGCTCACCGTGGTCATCGTCTCGGTGCTGCTGGCCGCCACCACCGGCATCGTCGGCGCCTCCATCGCGGTGATGGGCATGATCGCCCTCGCCCCGATGCTCAAGTACGGCTACAACAAGGAGCTCAGCACCGGGGTGATCATGGCCAGCGGCTGCCTGGGCATCCTGATCCCGCCGAGCATCATGCTGATCCTGATGGCCAGCTACTCGCCGGTCTCGGTGGGCGCGCTGTTCGCCGGCGCCCTGGTGCCGGGCGTGATGCTGGGCGCGATGTATGCCCTCTACGTGCTGGTGATCTGCTTCGTCAAGCCGAGCTACGGCCCGCCGGTGCCCGCCGCGGAGCGCGCCGAGGTCTCCACCGGCCAGCTGCTGGTCATGCTGGCCAAGTACGTGCTGCCGCCCATGTCGCTGATCCTCGGCGTGCTGGGCGCGCTGTTCACCGGCGTGGCCACCGCCACCGAGGCCTCGGCCATCGGCGTGGGCATCGCCTTCCTGCTGTTCCTGATCTTCGGCGACCGCAAGCTATCGACCTGCTTCAAGACGCTGATCGATGCCGGCAAGACCACCACCATGGTGATGCTGGTGCTGGTGGGCGCCACCGCCTTCACCGGGGTCTTCTCCCGCGGCGGCGGCATGACGGTGATCAGCGATCTGGTCATGGCGATGCCCGGCGGCACCGTGGGCGCGCTGATCTTCATGCTGTTCCTGGTCTTCCTGCTGGGCATGTTCCTGGACTGGACCGGCATCGTGCTGCTGAGCTTCCCGATCATGCTGCCGATCGTCCAGCAGCTGGGCGTCGACGTGCTGCTGTGGTTCGTGGTGATGGTGGCGGTGGTGCTGCAGACCTCCTTCCTCACCCCGCCGTTCGGCTATGCGCTCTTCTATATGAAGGGGGTGGCGCCGAAGGGGGTGGAGATCGTCGATCTCTACAAGGCGGTGCTGCCCTTCGTGGCGCTGATCCTGCTGGCCTGTGTGCTGATGGCCTTCTTCCCGGTGCTGATCACCGGCCTACCCTCGGCGCTGCTCGGCTACTGAGCCGCGCCCCGCCGGCCACACCGAGCGCCCGCCATGCCCTGCATGGCGGGCGCTCTTTCATCTCGGTTACCGTCACACTGCGCGCTTGGCTTCGACGCCCAAAAAAGATACGTTATAACATCTCTAAATTTTGGCGCCGTGGAGTCATCTCATGCCGACACCCGCTCTTTCTGCTCCCCTTTCCGATGCGGGGTTTACCCGCCACCTGGCCCTGGGTGACGAAATCGATGTCCTGCCGCGCATCTTCGAGGACGACATCAACATTGCCGTCATGCGCCGGCGCCTCTCGGCGGCGCTGCAGCAGAGCGTCCAGGCCCAGTGCCAGACCGAGCGCGCCTGGCAGCTGGCCTGGCTGGGCCAACCCGGTGACGATCTGCGCGCCGATCTGCTCAAGCGGCTGCCCGCTCCCGAGGCGGCCGGCGCCCTGGTGGAGGACGTCCAACTGCTGGCCGAGGCCATGGCCTACCTGTTCGATACCGATACGGTGGGCATCCGCCTGCGCCTGCTGGACGCCGCCATGTGCCCGCGCTTCCACGTCGACAACCTGCCGGTGCGCCTGGTGACCACCTATCACGGCCCGGGCAGCGAGTGGCTCCCCGAGGAGGCCGTCAACCGCGAAGGCCTGGGCGCCCCCTCGGCGAGCAAGCCGGAGATCGTGCGCGACCCCGATGCCATCCAGCGACTCGAGGCGGGCGACCTGGCCCTGCTCAAGGGGGGCGGCTGGGAGGGCAACGAGTACCGCGCTCTGGTGCACCGCAGCCCCGCACTGATCGAGGGGCAGAAGCGCCTTCTGCTGACCATCGACCCCGCCTGACGCCAGCAAGAGACCACCATGCCCTATACCCCCGAAGAGGCGCGCCTGCTGGCGATGCCCGACGACGACTACATGAACGACGAGCAGCTGGCCTTTTTTCGCGACCGGCTGCTCGAGGAGAAGGCGCAGGTAGAAGAGCACCTGCGCGAGGTGCGCGCCGCCATGGCCTCCCATGAGCGCGACAGCGACGAGCTGGACCAGGCGGCCTTCGAGGAGGAGCTACGCCTGCAGCTGCGCCAGGCCGACCGCGAGACCCGCCTGCTGGCCAATATCGAGGCGGCCCTGCGCCGTATCGACGCGGACGACTACGGCTACTGCGCGGAGACCGGCGAGCCGATCGGTCTCCCCAGGCTGCTGCTGCGACCCACCGCCAAGCTCTGCCTGGAGGCCAAGGAGCGCCAGGAACAGCGCGAGAACCACTACCGCAAGACCCGAGGTGAAGGCTGATGACATCCCTGCACACGCCCCTGCCGGTGACCGTGCTCTCCGGCTTTCTGGGCGCCGGCAAGACCACCCTGCTCAACCATATTCTCGCCAACCGCGAAGGCCGCCGGGTGGCGGTCATCGTCAACGACATGAGCGAGGTCAACATCGATGCCGCCCTGGTGCGCGGCGCCCCCGGCGACGAGGAGGAGGTGACCCTCAACCGCGCCGAGGAGCGGCTGGTGGAGATGAGCAACGGCTGCATCTGCTGCACCCTCCGCGAGGACCTGCTGATCGAGGTGCGCCGGCTCGCCGAAGAGGGGCGCTTCGACACCCTGGTGATCGAATCCACCGGCATCTCCGAGCCGCTGCCGGTGGCCGAGACCTTCACCTTCGCCGACGAAGAGGGCCGAAGCCTCTCGGATGTCGCTCGCCTCGACACCATGGTCACCGTGGTCGACGGCGCCAACTTCCTTACCCAGTACCGCGAGGCGCAGTCCCTGGCCGAGGCGGGCGAGAGCCTGGGCGAGGAGGACGAGCGCAACGTCGCCGACCTGCTGGTGGACCAGATCGAGTTCTGCGACGTGCTGCTGATCAGCAAGAGCGACCTGCTCACGCCGGCCCAGCTCGACGAGCTCACCGCCGTGCTGCGCTCGCTCAACCCCGAGGCCGAGCTGATCCCCATCACCCACGGCCAGGTGCGGCTGGAGAAGGTGCTCGACACCGGCCGCTTCAGCTTCGAGCGCGCCCAGCAGGCGCCGGGCTGGCTCAAGGAGCTGCGCGGCGAGCACGTGCCGGAGACCGAGGAGTACGGCATCTCGAGTTTCGCCTACCATGCCCGGCGCCCCTTCCACCCGCAGAAGTTCTTCGAGCTGCTGCATGGCGACTGGTTCGGCGGCAGGCTGCTGCGCTCCAAGGGCTTCTTCTGGCTGGCCACCCGACCGCAGTTCGCCGGCCAGTGGAGCCAGGCCGGCGGCATCGCCCACTACGGCTTTGCCGGCATGTTCTGGAAGGCGGTACCCGAGTCGCGCTGGCCGGAGGACCCCGACTACCGCGCCGCCATCCTCGACAAGTGGCAGGAGCCCTTCGGCGACATGCGCCAGGAGCTGGTCTTCATCGGCCAGAACCTCGACGAGGCCCGCATCCGCCAGGCCCTGGACGCCTGCCTGCTCAGCGAGGAGGAGCTGCTGGCCGGCAAGGACGCATGGCAAGCGCTGCCCGACCCCTTCCCCGCCTGGGAGTAAGCCATGCACGACGCAGACCTCACGCCGGTCACGGTGCTGACCGGCTTTCTCGGCAGCGGCAAGACCACCCTGCTCAACCACCTGGTGCGCCAGCCCGCCATGCGCGATGCGCTGGTGGTGATCAACGAGTTCGGCGATATCGGCCTCGACCATCGGCTGGTCGCCAAGGGCGACGAGCACAGCGTGGTGGAGATGAGCAGCGGCTGCCTCTGCTGCACCATCCGCGGCGACCTGAGCCGAAGCGTCCAGCAGGCCTGGGAGGCGATTGAGCGCGACGGGGGCCGGCCGATCTCGCGGATGCTCATCGAGACCACCGGCCTGGCCGACCCGGCACCCATCCTGCACACCCTGATGACCGACCACTGGCTCGCCCACCGCTTTCGCCTGGACGGCGTGGTCTGCCTGGTGGATGCGGCCAACGGCGTCTCGACCCTGAACGCCCATCGCGAATCCCAGCGCCAGGCGGCGATTGCCGACCGGCTGCTGCTGACCAAGACGGACCTGGTGGATGAGGAGCAGCTGTCACGGCTGGCCTGCCAGCTGGCGACGATCAACCCGGCCGCCGAACAGCTGCAGGTGTGCCATGGCGAGCTGGCGGCCGAGCATGTCATCGGCGGCGGCTTGCCCGCCCAGGGGCGGCGCGCCGACCATTGGCTGCGTGCGGCCTCCTATTCTCAGGTCTCACCCGCCGCGGGCATCTCACCGCCGACACAGGGCGCCCTGGTCTCGATGATGGCGCCCGCGTCCTACCCGACGCTCACCCGCCACGGCGAGCAGATCCGCTCCTTCTGCTTCACCGTCGAGCACCCCATCGAACCTGAGGTGCTGGAGGACTGGCTGGACCTGCTGATGTCGCTGCTGGGCGAGAAGATTCTGCGGGTGAAGGCCATCGTGAAGATTGCCGGGCGCGAGCAGCCGCTGGCGCTGCACGGCGTGCAGAATATCTTCCACCCGCCGGTGACGCTGCCAGCGGAGGCCTGCCCAGACGGGGTCTCGCGCTTCGTCTTTATCACCAATGGCGTGGCGCCCGAGGCCGTGACCCGGCTGTTCGACTACTTCCAGGCCCCCCAGGCCGAGCAGAGCCCAACGCCGCCGTAAACCGCCCAGGAGGACGACAAAAAAGGCGCATGATGCTTTTCAGCCTTCATGCGCCAATACGTTCGAAACAAAGGACTCAAGGAATGGTTTTCAGCTCATATCAGCACTCCGACCACATTCTCACCAGGTTGTTGTAGGTGCCCGTCAGGGCCACCAGGTCCGCCTGGGCCTCGCCCTGCTCGGCCCTCAGGCGGCGCAGCGAATTGTCCATCTCGTAGAGCAGGCGGCGCTTCTCCGTGTCGCGAATCAGGCTCTGCATGAACATGTAGCACCCCAGCCGCTCGCCGCGCGTCACCGGCGTGACCTCGTGCAGCGAGCCCGACGGATAGGTCACCAGGCTCCCCGCCGCGAGCTTGACGGTCTGCTCGCCGAAGGTGTCGATGATCTTCAGCTCGCCCCCGTCGTACTCCTCCGGATCCGACAGGAACAGCGTCGCGGAGACGTCGGTGCGCAGGTAGCTGCCGTCCGGCAGGGGGCGCAGCGTGCTGTCGATATGCTTGCCGTAGTGGCTATCCTCCACGGTATAGCGGTTGAAGTTCGGCGGGATGATCTTGAAGGGCAGCAGCGCGCTCATGACATCGGGCGAACGGTTGAGGGCCCGCATCACCAGGGTGCGCAGCTCCCTGAGCACCGCCGACTGTTCGGGTATCTGCAGATTCTTCTTTACCTGCCTGCCCTGGGGCCCCGCGCTGATGCCGCGGGCCCACTCGGCGGCCAGCAGCTGGCGGCGCATGGCCGCCAGCTCGTCAGGTGTCAGAATGTTCTCAAAACTGACAATCATGGAATGGCTCTAGAAGTCATAGCGCAGCGTGGCGATGGCGTGCCGGCCCGGCCCGGGAATGCCCTGGGCGCCGCCCTCTGCCAGCTGGGAAATGTAGTCCTTGTCGGTAAGGTTGAAGGCGTTCACACGCAGCTGGAGCTCGTCGGTAAAGCGATAGGCCGTGGACGCATGGAAGACGGAGTAGCCGTCGATCTCGACCTGGCGACGGCGCGCTCCGGGCTCGGAGGCCACGCTGTTGACCTGGCTGGCCACATACTCCATGCCGCCGCCGACGCTCCAGCGGGGGGTCACCTCATAGTCCGACCAGAGGTTGAAGGTATGCCGGGGCGTGCCGCCAAGCCGTGAGCCCACCTCCCACTCGTTGTTGGAGCTGCGCACCTCGGAGTCCATGTAGGTATAGCTGGCATAGAGGTCCCAGCCGGGCGCCAGACTGCCCATGGCCCCCACTTCGAACCCTTCCACGCGCTGCTTGCCGTCCAGCACGTCGAGCAGGTCGCCACCGCCCTGGGCGGGGGTCCGGGCGTTGGTCTTGTCGGTACGGAACAGCGCCGCGCTCAGCAGCAGGTTCTCACCCAGGCTCCACTTGGTACCGAGCTCATAGGCCACGGTGCGCTCGGGGTCAGTGTCGAAGGCCGATTCATCGATGATGTCTTCCCGCTGCCGATCGCCGCCATGCTTCTGGCCGGTGGCATCGGCGCCGCCGGCCAGCTGTACCAGGCCCCGGTCGAAGGTGCCGGTCACGTCGAAGGCGGTCCCCACCGACGCATAGAGGGTGCCGTTCGCTGTCGGCTTGAAGACCAGCCCCAGGTTGCCGCTCCATTCGCTGTCCGTTCGCGATGCCGGCCCGAGATTTCCGCCGGGAAGCCCCTCATAGCCGGTGTCGGTTGCCGTGGACTTGACATGGTCCCAGCGCACCCCGGTATGCAGGTCCCACTGGGGCGAGAGAGCGGCCACGTTCAGCGCATAGAGCCCCAGCTGCTCGGATTCCAGGCGATGGCGGGTGCCGTCGTAGTAGGCCACCGGCCGGACGCGACGCTCGGGGTCATAGAGGGACGTCCGGGGGCCACTCTGGTCGGGGCGGCGGTCATTCTTGATGTCGATATAGCCCACTTCCGCGCCGAGGATCAGGTCGTGTGCCACCTGGCCGGTGTCGAAGGAGAGCAGCAGGTCGGTCTGGTTGAAGAAGGAGGTGTCGGTCTGGTCCCGGGGCTTCAGGTCGCCCTGCACCAGCGCCTGGTCGAAGTCGCCGCTTCCCCAGGCCGCTTCAGGCACCTTGATACGCGGCGAGGAGGTGATGGAGTCGTTCTCCACGCGGCTGACGCGGAACTGGTTGCGCACGCTCAGGCCGTCATTGACGTAATGCTCGATCGCCACGCCCAGCTGGTCGACGTTGATCTTCTGGTAGTCATCAACGTGACCGTAATAGCTGCTGTAGTCGATGCCCGGCGGTAGACGGCCCGTGTAGTAACCATCGCCAGCACGCTGACCGCCCGAGGTGCGCCCGCGATCGTTGAGCACCGCCGGGTCGCCGCTGAAGCCTTCCCGGTCGATGGGTATCCCCTGATCGGGGATGTTGTTCTGGCGCGTGTGGAGGAAATCCAGCTCGACCCGTGTGTCTTCCTGCAGCCCCCAGACGTAGGCGGCATAGACGCCGTGGCGGTCCTGCTCCACCACGTCTCGGCCGTGGCCGTTCTGGGTGTGGTGCATGAGGTTCAGCCGCACGGCGCTGTTGTCGTCGATGCGGCGGTTGAAGTCCCCGGTCAGGCGAAAGAGGTTATCCGTGCCGACCGACGTATCGATCCGGTTGCGATCCTCCATGAGGGGCTGCTTGGTCACGAAGTTGATGGTGCCGCCGGCGGAACCCCGGCCGGAAAACGCCGAGTTGGGCCCCTTGATGACCTCGATCTGCTCGACGTAGAACGGATCGCGGAAGTAGTTGCCCAGATCCCTGGCGCCGTTGACGTTGATATCGTCGCGGGCGTTGAAGCCGCGGATCTTGAGCTGGTCGCCGCCGGGGGGATTGCCCTCCCCCGCCTGCAGGCTGATGCCGGAGACGTTGCGCAGCGCATCGCGCAGCTCGGTCACGTTCTGATCTTCCAGCAGGTCGCTGGTCCACACCGTCACGATACGCGGCGTTTCCTGAACGCTGCGCTGGTAGCGCACGCTGTCCATGAAGGTGCCGCGATACCCGGTGACGGTAACGGTCTCCAGGTCCGCCGACGGCGCGTCCTGGGACTGGGCGTGAACATTGACGCTCATCGCGGCCAGCATGCAGGCACCGGCGGCGACAACGCCGCGGCCCAACGAAGACCTGGAGTGCGCCGGGGCGAGCGCCTCTAGCAGTCTGTCGGTTTAGAGGGCATGAAGCGTAGAAGCAACGTCCCCTCTCTGGTTTCTTCGCAGGGTAGTCGGTCATGTGGCGGGAGAGTCGCTGTTGGCCCTCCCTGCCTCGCCTTGCACCGCTCCTGACCCCGGTGACGCGCTACCCGGTGAGGGATCTCCCCTCATCCGGCAGCCAGGCGGTGCATTCGCTTGATGTTCCAGGCCAGGGTGGCCAGTCGCCACTCGCCGCTGACCTTGTCCAGGCCACGCAGCGAGAACTGCCGGAACCCCATCACGTGCTTGATGATGCCGAAGACCGGTTCCACCGTATGCTTGCGCAGCGCATACAGGGCGCGTCCCGCCCGGGTCTTCAGGCGGTGCGCCATCTGCTCGACGGGATCCTCACTCGCCGGGGCGGGCGGATCCGCCGCGAAGCGCTCGAACACGGGGAGATGATGGACATCGCGCTTCATGGCCAGCAGCGGTTCGATGCCATGGGCCTGGCAGGCATCGACATTGGCCGCACTGAAGTAGCCCGTGTCGGCCAGCAGGCAACTGGGGCGCCCCAACGCCCGGGGGTAGCCCTGCCATGCGGTCAGTAACGGCATGACCTGCTGCTTGTCGTTGGTCGCCTGGGTGACATGCACGTGGGTGACCAGCAGGGTGTCGGTATCGACGGCCGCCTGGGCGTTGTAGCACTGATCGAAGGCCTTGCCGGTGACCGGCATGATGCGTGATTGTGGGTCGGTGAGGTTGACCTGATCCTTGTCGCGGGGGCCGCCCGTCGGTGGCTCGGGATCCCGCCCCCGAGGCGTCTTGCCGGCCTTCCGCTGCGCCTCACGGCGCGCCACCTTTTCCTGGTAGGCGGCTTGTTCGACGGCGTCTCGCTCCTCGGCCCGCGCCTCGATCTTGGCCTTGGCCTCGGCGATCGCCGCCAGGCGCTGTTCGCGACGGGCAATCTCCGCCGGGATGTCCATGCCATCGGCGGCGTCATCCCGATCCGCGGACTCGGCCCGTTGGGTCAGCGCCTTCACCTCGGCCTTGAACTGAGCCTCCAGCTTCTTGGCATGGCCCGTACGACAGCGCCCTATGCTTGCTGGCGTTGGCCTTGAGCTTGGTGCCATCCAGCGCGATGGTGCCGAGCTTGAGCAGCTTCATCTCGCGGGCCAGCAAGAGCACCTGGACGAACAGTTGCTCCAGTTCGGGCAGGAAGCGCCGCCGGAAGGTGGCCAGGGTGTCGTGGTCGGGATGGGTGTTGGCGGCCAGGTAGCGGAACGCCACCGAGTCATAGGTGGCCCGCTCGATCTTGCGGCTGGAATACACCCCGGTGGCATAGCCATAGACCAGCAGACTCAGCAGCACCGCCGGGTGATGGGCCTTATGCCCCCGGCCGGCGTACCGCCGCGTCAACGCCGAGAGGTCCAGCTGCTCGACAACATCCACCACGAAGCGCGCCAGGTGGTCATCGGGCAACCACTCGTCCACGGAAGGCGGCAGAAGATAATCGGTCTGGCGGTCAACGGGGATGAAGCGGCTCATGGCGACGTTCCGGTGGTGGCGGCTGGAAGCGAGTATCTCACGACGTTATCGAAAACCCGACAGACTGCTAGCGCCTTGGGGAGCGCTTTTTTCTGGCAAAGCAGCATGGTGTGTTCCCTTTCTGGAGGACGGTATTGGACTGTCCTCCCCCCTCGGCTTGGCACGATCGCTTCCACTGCATAGGTAGAGGCGTTGTTGTTCTTACAGGCTTGACGCGCGGATGTTATCAAATAACATTTAAAATGTAAAACTAAAGCATTCTCATTTGCCTTGGTGCTTTTCAGGCGTTCTCGTCGGCTGACGTCGCCGGGTCGCCACCGGGATATGTCGGCAGGGATAGCGCATGATGCCCGGGGGCCAGTGGCTCGGCGGCGATCACATAGTCGGCGCCGCAGGGCAGCCCCGTCTCGCTGCGCGCCAGGGGGAGCGCCTCGGCGCGCAGCGCTTCGATGCGCCCCCGGAGCGCCTCGGCCAGCGCCGGGTCCTTCAGCTGATCCAGCTGCTTCAGGCACAGGTCGAGCTGCGAATTGACGAAGCGCTCCCGGTAGCGGATGGGAAACTGGCGCACCTCGAGCACGCGAAAGCCGGCCGTGCCGAGCTGGCGCAGCACCCAGGAGGCCGGATACTCCCGGTAGGGGCGCCCGTTGCCCATCAGCAGACAGGCGTCGCGCAGCCTGCCGATGGCCTGAACGATGCGCCCCTCCCGGGTATCGGGGGCGTCGAGCACATAGGGCTCGGTGCCCACGATATAGAGCCTGCCCTTTACGTGGGGCCTCAGGCGCGTCAGCACCTGCTCCTGCCAGTAGGGCGCAAAGCCCTCGATGGCGCCGATAAAGTAGTCCAGCAGCACCGTGTCGAAGCACTCCCCGTAGAACAGCTCGGGGGCGATCCAGTTGGCCACCAGCACGCGGTCCTGAGGGCGCATGCGCTCCCCCGCCGCCTTTCTGGCCGTTCGGGCCATGCCGGCCGAGGCGGTGACCGCGGCCCAGCGCTCGGTCTCAAGCGAGGAGACCCAGCGCAGCGAGTTGTAGCCGGTGCCAGCATCGAGAAAGCTGCCCCAGGGCTGGCTGCCCTGAAGGGCTTCGATGGCGCGGAAGATCGGCGACGCCGTGCGCGAGGCGCCGGCATCGGCGGAAGGCGCGGTGGCGCGAGACGGAGTGGAAGCGGAGCCTGTCACAGTCGATGTCATGGGGTTGATCGTCGAGTTGAAGAGGGAACGGAGCGCAGCGCCCATAGCGTGATGCCCGCCGCCGCGTGGGTCACGATCAGCACGGGGGCGAAGGGCTGGTCCAGCCAGAGGCTGAGCCACCAGGCCAGCATAAAGGAGGCCAGCGCCAGCAGCACGGCGTGAAGCAGCCAGTGCTGCAGGTGGCGCGCCCGCAGCGCGCTGATCCAGGCGGGGAACAGCAGCGTCGACAGCGCGGCCGGCACGCCAAAGACCATGGCGCCCATGACGATCACGGCGACCAGCCACGCCGCCTCCGCCAGGCGCATGGGCAGGCCTGGCACCGCCCAGGAGGCCAGGTTGGGCAGCAGCTGTGAGCGCAGCCAGATGCGCTTGAGGGGCCGGAGCAGAGGCAGGGAGAGCAGCGTCAGCCCGACAACCGCCCAGGCGTCGGTCGGCGCCACGAAGTAGAGCTGACCCTCGGCCCAGCGGGCCGCTGCCAGGCTCGCCTGGGGAGCGTTGGCCGCCAGCAGCGTCACCAGGGCCAGGCCAGCCAGAAAGCTGGCCAGCGCCGCATGCTCGCCCTGTCGCTGCAGGCGCAGCAGCCACATCATACCCCCGCTCACTCCCAGCGCCAGAGGCAGCACCGGCCAGGTCAGCGCCGATGCCGCCACGCCGCCCACGGCGGCCCACTGGCTGAGCGCCAGGGCCTGCCAGGCGGAGCCCTTCAGAAAGAGGCCGACGCCGGCCAGGGCGAGCAGCAGGGTCATGCCGGTGCCGGCCAGCAGCGGCAGCCAGAGAAGATCAGGCGGCATCTAGGCAGGCCTCCAGAGGCAGAGCGGTCGCACCACAGGCCTCGATCATGCCGCTGTCGTGGCCGGTCATCAGCAGCGTGACGCCCGGGTCCAGCGCCGTCATCAGCTCCACGGCGGCCTCCTTGACGGCGTGATCCAGATGGTTGGCCGGCTCGTCCAGCATGACCAGGTGGGGCGCCCGCCCTCCCGCGCCGGGCGGCGGCGACAGCGCCGCCGCCAGCCGCAGCAGCTGCCACTGCCCGCCGCTGAGGGTATCCAGCCGCCTGGGCAGCAGCGCTGCCAGGCGCGGCAGCGCGGGCGGCACCACCTCCATGGCGGCGAACCAGTCGCAGCCGGAAAGCGGCCAGGGCTCGCGCCGGGCGCTTTCCTGGGCCAGCAACATCAGCGTCAGCCCCGGAGCGCAGCGCAGGCGACCCGAAAACAGCGTCGCCTGGCCGGCAATCGCCTTGAGCAGCAGCGACTTGCCGCTGCCGTTGGGGCCGGTGATGGCGAGCCGGGCCCCCGAAGAGACCCTCAGGCTCAGAGGGCCGACCAGGGCCCGGGCAACGCCCAGCGTGGCACGCTCCAGCGCCACGACCTCGCTGCCGCTGGCCATTCAGCGCGCGTCCAGCGCGTCGA
Organism: Halomonas alkalicola; assembly: GCF_030704205.1. Lineage (NCBI taxonomy): Bacteria > Pseudomonadati > Pseudomonadota > Gammaproteobacteria > Oceanospirillales > Halomonadaceae > Halomonas > Halomonas alkalicola. The sequence goes on from NZ_CP131913.1 coordinate 1,300,453, forward strand.
CCCAGTCCCGCATCAGGGCCAGATAGCCCTCAAGCGTCGGCGTCTGCGGCTCCAGCGCCACGCTGGTCGCCGGCCAGCCCAGCTGACGCTGCAGGAACTCCGCCCCCCTGGAGGGCTGGAAGCTGGCATAGAGAACCCGCCCCTCGGTGCCCTGCAGCTTGCCGACCAGCTCGCCCAGGTGGCGGGCGCTGGGCGGAATGCCCGGCGCCGGCTCGAGATAGCCGACGACCTCTACGGGCAGCCACTCTTCCAGGTAGTCGAGGTCCTCGTGGTAGACCACGATGCGCTGCTCGGCCACGCCCTCGGCCAGCTGCCGAGCCTGCTCGCGCAGGGTCTCCGCCAGGGCGCCGGCACGCGCGTGATACGCCTCGGCATGGGCCGGGTCGAGACGCGCCAGCCGCCGCGCCAGCGCCTCGCCCAGCGACGCCATGCGCAGGGGGTCCACGTTGAAGTGGGGATTGCCTTCGGTATGCACGTGCCCCACGTTCGGGCCATCCATGGTGATGGAGCGCCGCAGCGGCAGGATGCTGGCACCGACGAAGTGCGTTTCCCGGCCGCTGTTGACCGCCGGATTGGCGGCGCCGCGCTGGGCGGCGGGCAGCCACCCCTCCTCCAGCCCGGCGCCGACCTCCAGCAGCATATCGGCACGGCGCAGCGCCGCCATGAAGCTCGGGCGCGCGTCCAGGTAGTGGGCATCGCGGTCCGGCGCAGCCAGCACCGTGACCGACACCTGCTCACCCCCCACCTCGTTGGCCAGCATCCCGAGGCTTGCCGTGGTCGCCACGATGTTCAGCGCCGCCAGGGCCGGCAGCGGCAGGCTCAGCAGGAGCGCCAGGGCCAGGGCCCCGACGCCGCGATTGCGCATGAATCGCATCTAATACTCCTTAGAAGCGGTGGGCGCCGTGAGCGCCAAGTGCCACATTGACCTGGAACATCAGCTCCAGCCCGCGATCGCGCTCCCCGCCGGCGACCGCGAAGTCGTTCTGGCTCAGCTGGGCACGCAGGAACACCGGCTCCACCGGGCGGAAGGTCACCTGGGCGCTGTGCCGGTAAGAAGTGCTCAGGGACTCGACCTCGGTGGGGTGGAAGTCGACCACCTTGTTGGTCAGGCCCAGCGCCTCGGTGCGCAGCCCCGCCTGCCAGCGAGGCGCCACCCCGTAGACCGCCTCGAGATACATGCCGTCCTGGCGCTCACGATGCCCGTCGCGCTGTTCCCAGCCGGTGCTGCGCTCGACGTACTCATCGAGGTTGCGCCAGACGTGGAAATATTCGCTGGTTACACGCCAGTCGCCCTGGCCATAGGCGCGGCCGGCGTCGTAGCGGTAGGCCAGGTCCAGGCCGGCAAACCAGGTGTCACCCTCCAGGGCATGGGCGTGATGGCCGTGGTCCTCAACCCGCGAAACCTGACGGTTATAGCCGGTGGAGGCCCCCAGCTGCAGGGCATGGTCCGGGCCGAGGTCGGGACCCGTCTTGACGAAGGCCGTAAACAGACGCGGTGCGCTGGTCTGAGAGTAAGGGGCGCCGCCGTGGTCATGGTCGTGCCCATGGCCGTGATCATGTCCATGGTCGTGCCCGTGGTCATGGTCATGCCCATGGTCGTGGCCGTGCTCGCTTTCATGATCGTGACCGCCGCCCGCGGCCATAAAGCGGTTGAAGCTGCCGTTATCGCCCTGCAGCACCTCTACGCCGAAGCGCGTGAAGGTGCGCGTCGGCGCCACCCAGCTGGCCTGCAGCCCGGTCTCCAGCAGGCCGTGATCGCCGAACAGGAAGCGATTGACCAGCGGCCGGTCGGCAAAGTCCCAGTCGTGAGGATGTCGGCTGTTCATGTACCCCACGTCGGAGAGAAATTTGCCGCCCTTGAGCTGGAGGCCGGCCGGCAGCGCCCGCGTGACCAGATAGGCCTCCTCGACCTCGATATGGTCCTCGTCGAAGCCGATCAGCAGGGTGCCGTCCAGCAGGTCACCGAGGCGCGACTCGATCACCAGCTCGGAGTGCCCGAGATTGAAACCATCGCTCAGGCTGTGGTCGTGATCGTGACCGTGGTCATGACCATGGTCGTGGTCCGAGAAGCCTGCCGGCGTCTGATTGCCGCTGGAGACCTCGTTGAAGTAGATGCCCTCCAGAATCAGCGAGACATCGATGTCCCAGTCGCGGTCTCCGCCGCTCTCTGCCACTGCCAGCGTCGGCATGATCAGCGCGGCCGTGGTCAGGCCGGCGAGGGTTCCCTTGACGTTCTTCTTGATCACTTGCTTGCTTCCTCTAGTTATATATTACGTTATATCATAACAATATTAGTCATAAAGGCGTCAACGCGGCGCCCTCAGGAGAGCAGCGGCAGTCCGCCCGTCGGCGCGCTGCCGACCTGCCAGGCCAGCGAGGCCCCGAGCCACAGAATCGCCAGGCCGCCCCCCATGGCCAGCCAGACACTCAGCCGCCCCAGGCGCGCCGCGCCCCCACCGCCGGCGAACCGGCCGTAGTGGCGCATGACCCAGTCCCTGGCCAGCACGCTGGCCAGCGCCAGGGCCGAGACCGTCATCGCCGTGCCCAGCGCCATTACCATGACCGCCGCAGCCCCCAGGGCCGCATGGCCCAGCAGGCTGGCCGCCCCCATCATCAGCACCGCGCCGGTGCAGGGGCGCAGGCCGATTACCACCACGGTGGCCAGCGCCGTGCGCCAGTTGCCGACCTCCTCCGGGGCGATATGGTGGCGCGATCCGCAGCCGCAGCCATCGTGCTGATGGCCGTGAGCGTGCCCATGAACGTGGCTGTGGTCATGCGTATGGCTGTGGTCATGGCTGTGGTCATGGGCGTGGCTGTGGTCATGGGCATGGGCATGGCGGTGAGCGTGCGCATGGCCGTGAGCCCCCTGGTGGTCGTGGTGGTGGTGGGCGTGGCGGTGATCATGCTGGCCGTGATCGCCGCCGGCCCGCGTGCGCCGCAGCAGCCGCCAGGCCCTCAGGCAGAGCCAGGCCCCCAGCAGCGCCACCATCAGAAAGCTCGCCAGCTCCAGGCTCGCCACGCTGCCCACGGCCCGGCGCGTCAGCCAGCCCAGGCCCTGAACCAGCACCAGTACCATGGCGATGGCCATCATGCCCTGCAGCAGGGCGGCGCTGAACGAGAGCCCCAGGGCGCGCTTGAGGCCGCCCCCCTGGGAGACCAGGTAGGTGGAGAGCACCGCCTTGCCGTGGCCGGGGCCGGCGGCATGGAAGACCCCATAGCCGAAGCTCAGCGCCAGCAGCCAGCCGGCGGTGGCCCAGCTGGGCGTCTCGGACCAGCCGCTCACCGCCAGGGTGAGCGCCCGGTGAAGCTCGCGCTGCCAGGCCAGGATCTGCAGGCTCAGGCCGCGCATCACGCCCAGCTGCATCAGCAGCGCGGCCACGATGACCAGCAGCGCCAGGCCGCCCAGCCGCCATCGGTGGCGGGTCAGGAAACTTCTCAACCGGTAGGAAACGCCGGCCGGGCCGGCAGACGAAGGGAGCGAGCTGGCGTGACGCGACATGGTGTACCTCGGGTAGGCCTTTGGCTGGTGATCGGTCGGCTCAAAATGTTATGTTATAACATTTACAGCCGCAATCACCCAATGAGCCCTTCATGAACAAGCAACCTCTGGAAGATATCGCGGCCTCGCCCTCCACCCGCCTCGGCACCCTGAGCTGGGTGGGCATGGAGGGCATCGCCCTGCCGCTCAAGGTGGCCGGCCAGGCCATCGCCGGCCGCGCCTCGGCGGGCGTCAGCCTCGATGACCCCACCGCCCGCGGCATCCATATGTCCCGCCTCTACCTGGCGCTGGCCGAGCTGGAGGGGCAGGAGCTCTCGCTGCCGATGGTGGCCGCGGTACTCGACGCCTTCCTGGAGAGCCACGAAGGGCTCGCCAAGCGGGCCTTTCTCGATCTGGAGGGGGAAGCACTGCTGCGCCGCCCGGCGCTGATCAGTCCCCTGTCAGGCTGGAAGACCTACCCCTTCACCCTGTGCTGCCGCCGCGACGCCCAGGGCCTGCACGCCATCCTCGAGCTGAGCGTGGGCTACTCCTCCACTTGCCCCTGCTCGGCGGCCCTGGCCCGCCAGCTGATCCAGCAGGCCTTCGACGAGGACTTCACCGAGATGCCGGTGACCCGCGAGGCGGTGCGGGCATGGCTGGGCAGCGACCAGGGCGTGCTGGCCACCCCCCACAGCCAGCGAAGCCAGGCGCACCTGGCCGTGCGCCTCGACGCCGATCAGGCGGCGCTGCCGCTGCTGGCGCTGGTCGACCGCGTGGAGCGGGCGCTGGGCACCGCCCTGCAGACCGCCGTGAAGCGCGTGGACGAGCAGGCCTTCGCCCTGGCCAACGGCCAGAACCTGATGTTCTGTGAGGATGCCGCTCGGCGCCTGCACCACGCCCTGCGCGACCAGCCCGGCCTCGAGGGCTTCTCCCTGCCCGTGGTGCACGCCGAGAGCCTGCACGCCCACGACGCCGTGGCGCGCAGCCAGTGGAACTGGCAGGAGGGGGAATGAGTCTCGAGTGGTCTTCGACCTGCTGGCGCGGGTGCTGCGCCACGACTACACGCTGGTGGTCTGTCCCCCACTAGCGTGGCGGAGATCGCGGCGGCCATCGGTCCCGGCCTGGCCCGGCAAACGCCGAGGAGGCCTCCATATGAGGCGCCTTGCGATAACGGCAATTGCCAATCGATCTTAATTGACCCTCATCTGACTCGCGGCTAATATGCCGGCGCTGCTGCATGGCAGCGAAACCCCCTTGAGGAATCAATGGAACCTCCGAGTCGCTACGACACGACCGACAACTTGATTGGCCGCGCCGCGTCAAACGTCGTGGTGCGCCGGAGCCCGCCCGCGCCTACCCCCTAGGCCCTGGTTCCTGCGCGCCCGCCTGACGCGCGCCAAGGAGCCACACCATGAGCTACATCGAGCTCGCTGCCGACCTGCGCAGCGCCATCGAGCAGCAGGACACCGCTGCCATCCGCCATCTGGTCGCCGAGATGCAGCTGGCCGACCTCGCCGAGTTCATCCAGCACGAGCAGGAGGACACCACCCTCTCCCTGCTGGACTACCTGCCCCTGGACGAACGCGCCAGCGCCTTCGGCTACCTGGAGGAGGAGACCCAGAGCGCGCTTGCCGCCGAGATGGACGACGCCACCCTCGCCGAGCTGCTGCACCACATGAGCGCCGACGAGCGTGCCGACCTCTTCAAGCTGCTCGACGAGGCCCGCCAGCAGGGGCTGCTGCGCCGCCTGGCCCACGCCGAGCGCGAGGACATCCGCAAGCTGGCCAGCTACGAGGAAGGCACCGCCGGAGCCCTGATGACCTCCGAGTACGTGGCCGTGCCGGCCGAGATGGACGTGGCCACCGCCCTGGAGAAGGTGCGCCGCACCGGCCCCAACGCCGAGACCATCTACCAGATCTACTGTGTCGACGACGAAGGCCGCCTGACCGGCACCCTGTCGCTGCGCGAGATGATCCTGGCCAATCCCCACGCTACCCTGGCCAGCCTGATGGTCGAGGAGCTGGTGGTCGCCAAGGTGGACACCCCTCAGGAAGAGGTGGCCAGGCTGATCTCGCGCTACGACCTGATGGCCCTGCCGGTGACCAACGGCGGCGAGCGCCTGGTGGGCATCGTGACCTATGACGACGCCATGGACGTGGCCGAGGAGGAGGCCACCGAGGACATGCACAAGAGCGTTTCGGTGGGCAAGCTGGAGGGCGGCCTGCGCAGCGCCAGCCTCTTCGACCTCTACCGCAAGCGCATCGTCTGGCTGGTGCTGCTGGTGTTCGCCAACATCTTCTCCGGCGCCGGCATCGCCTACTTCGAGGAGACCATCGAGGCCTATATCGCCCTGGTCTTCTTCCTGCCCCTGCTGGTGGACAGCGGCGGCAACGCCGGCTCCCAGGCGGCGACCCTGATGGTGCGCGGCATGGCCACCGGCGATGTGCGCACTCGGGACTGGGCGCGACTGCTCGGCCGCGAGGTCAGCGTGGCCATCGCCCTGGGCCTGACCATGGCACTCGCCGTCTCGGTGGTGGGGATCTTCCGCGCCGGCACCGAGATCGCCATGGTGGTCGCGATGAGCATGGTGCTGATCGTGATCATGGGCAGCCTGATCGGCATGATCCTGCCCTTCCTGCTCAATCGCCTGGGCTGGGACCCGGCCACCGCCTCCGCGCCGCTGGTGACCTCCATCGCCGACGCCGTGGGCGTGCTAATCTACTTCGCCATCGCCACCGCGGTACTCGGCCTGCCCGCCTGACGCCCGGGCAAGGGGCGACCTCATGGTCGCCCCATTGTCCCCGCCCGGGCGCATCGTCATACTCCTGTCACACACTGCAGAAAGGCCGCGCACCGGATCACCCGCCGGTGCGGACCTGTGCCCCCCCTCAAGGACGACGCCCCGACACCTCATGCTCACGGAAAAGACGCTCAATCTCGCCCTGTTCGCCCAGCTGAATGCCGCACCGGACAGCGATCCTCGCCTGCTGCTGCTGGCCGAGCTCGCCGCGGTCTATCTGATCTGGCTGGTGCCGGCCCTGCTGGTCATCGGCTGGCTGCGCGGCAGCGACCGCCTGAAGCGTCCGCTGCTCGAGGCGTTCATCGCCACCCTGCTCGCCCTGGCCGCGAGCTGGCTGATCGGGTACTGGTGGCCCACGCCGCGCCCCTTCATGATGCCGGTGGGGCAGACCTTCCTCGAGCATGCGGCGACGCCCGCTTTCCCCAGCAACCATGCCACCATCATGCTGACCATGGGCTTCAGCCTGCTGCTGCATGCCGGCACCCGTCGCATCGGCCGCTACCTGCTGCTGCTGGCCGTGCCGGTCGCCTGGGCGCGGGTCTTTCTCGGCGTGCACTTCCCCCAGGACATGCTGGGCGCCCTGCTGCTGGCCGCCGGCGTGGCCGCGCTGGTCGGCGTCAGTCGCAGCTGGCTGACCCTGCCCTTCTATCACCACGTGGCGAGGCGGCTCTATCACCTGCTGTTCGCGCCCTTGATCAGCCGAGGCTGGGTCGAGCGCTGAGCGCTGCCACCCTGTCCGTCCCGCGGCATTCCGGCACTCGCCACTCCCGGCTCAAGCGCCGATACTGGAGGCAGCCCCATCAGCCCCCGGAGCCACTCCATGAGCGAACACGAACGCACCATCATGGCCTTCGATGACCAGGGTCGAGAGGTGATGATCGACATCCTGGTCAGCGTGAAGGAGCTTGGCGAACTCACCCGCGCCGGCCCGGTCAGCGGCGAGCCCGCCCTGCGCACCCGCGAGGGGCACCCGGTGACCTACCTGGGCGCCGGCGAGTTCTCCGTGACCCTCCCCGGCGAGGAGAGCGACCTGATCGTCAGGACCAGCGACCCCGACTTCACCTGAGTACTCCGACGCTCCCCCCGTCGCCGGCATCAAGGAAGCTATCTCGGCGATCAGCGGTGGCCGGCCAGCTCCCGGCAGCGCCGGCGCAGCGCCCTGCCCTCCTCCGTCTGCACCAGGCCAGGCCGGTCGAGCCGCTGGAAGAGATAGGTAAAGCCCGCCACGCCCAGACGCTGGGCCCGGCCACCGCCGGCCAGGGGTTCGGCGACCTCCCCTGGAAGGCCGCGCATCAGCAGGGCCAGATCGAAGCCGATGGGCAACTGGCCCCAGCGCTCCCAGTCGATCAGGGCAAGCTCGCCCCGCTCGGCATCCACCAGCACGTTGATCACCTCTCAATCCGTTTAGGTGACAACTACGCTGACAGATAGGGCCACCGCGGCGCCATTGACCGACACCAGTACCCGGGGCGCAGGGCTCCACCCCGAGACCCCCTCGGCCCACACGCGATCGACGAAACCGCTCACCGACATGGCGGCCCTACCATCGCTTGATCATGTGGGTCAGCTCGCGATCACGCAGCCAGCTCGCGCGCAGTGGCAGCCGGCGACGTCGCTTCACCTGGAACCCCAGCGCCGCATAGAGGGCCTCGGCCCGCGGGTTGTTGCCCCACACCTCAAGATCCGCCCGCCGCACGCCCTGCTCGGCCAGCAGCGCCAGCCAGCGCTCCAGCAGCTGCCGGCCGAGGCCCCGGGCGCGAAAGCGCTCGTCGATGATGATGCGATAGAGGTAGGCGTCGAAGCGCCGGAAGCGCCACTGCACCAGCCGGTAGAGCGCCCAGCGCCCAGGCCGCGCTGGCGGCACCGAACTCGGCGCGCAGGTCCTCATGGCCGAGACGATGCGGGCCCTCGCCACCCAGATAGAACTGGAGATAGCCGGCCACCTCGCCGTCGACCTCGATGAACAGGATGCGCTCCCAGTTCACCCCGCTCGCCAGCAGGCTCCGCCGCCGATGGGCCCGGCCCAGCAGCGGCCGCAGGAACGACGGCGAACTCGACCCCAGCCGAACCTCCTCGGGCCGCGCCAGCGCCTCCTCTCTCACCTGATAGGTCACCACTCCCTGGCTCACGCCGTACACCTCTCGACTCATCCTGTCGGCCTACAGCCTACCCCGTCTCGATGGCCACCTGAAGTGGCTTCCGTCCGGCCCATAGCGACTGACGCGCAGAAGCGATACCCCGGTTCCCGTCCACCCGGCGATGGCATCATGCTAGGGTGTCACGCTTGGCAGAATGCAGCGGCCCATGACGCCAGCGACCGGGGAGAGTGCATAACGAAAGGCTCCAGGATCTGGCTGATCGGCTTGGGCCTCTCGGCCGTGCTGGCCACCGTCCTGGCGGTGCTGGTCATGCTCAACGCCGCCCCCGCGCCTGGCGCATCGTCCTGGCGACCCGCTGCCCGTGCCAGGCCGCGGCGAACCAGAGCGGCAGGCTGGCAGCCACATAGGCCGCGGCCAGCCAGGGACGGCCGAGCGTGATCAGATGAAGGGTCTCGAGGCTGAACAGCGAGAAGGTAGTGAAGCCGCCGCAGAAGCCGGCCACCAGGAAGGGCTGCCAGCGCGCCACGCGGCCGTGGGTGTAGCGCCCCCCCAGGGTGGCCAGCCAGGCGATCAGCCAGGAGCCGACAACATTGACCGCCAGGGTCCCCCAGGGGAAGAGCGGGCCGAAGAGCGCCAGCGACCCCATGGAGACCAGATAGCGCAGCAGGCTGCCCAGGGCACTGCCGAGCCCCACCGCGGCATAGGGGAACAGAGGGGAATATCCGCGGCTCATGCGCCACCTCCCGCCAGCCACCAGCCAAGCGACGCCAGGGCGAGGCCCGCCAGGCAGGTAGCCAGCACGTTGGCCACGGCGCGGCGCGGGTGGCCGCTCTGCCAGAGGGTGAGGGTCTGCAGGCTGAAGGAGGAGACCGTGGTGTAGCCGCCCAGCAGCCCCACCACCAGCGCCAGCCACGCCGAGGAGAGATCCAGGGTGGTGGGAATCCCCAGCCGTGCGGCCCACCAGCCCGCCACCAGCGCACCGCTTAGATTGACTGCCAGGGTGCCCCAGGGAAAGCGCGCCCCCAGCCAGTGGCTGAACAGGTTGGTCACCGCCAGGCGGCCCATGCCGCCCAGCGCGCCGCCCAGTGCTACCAGCAACAGGCCGGATGCTCCGATCCCCATGCTCCCCCCTCGGTCGCGTCTCAATGGTCCTCGTGCAGCACGAGTCTACCCGATCCCCCTGACGTAAGGGTGGCGCAGTGCTTGACCTACCGGCCAGAGGCCCCCTGCCCTGCGCTCGTCCTTGGAGTGCACGACAAACCTCGCTAGAGTCACGGCTCGTCTTCATGACACTATCTTGGACTTGGCAATCTTCAGGGCAGCGACATCATCCCCATGAAACCCAGGCAAAATCTCGCCCTGTTTGCACGGCTGAGTGCCGCCTCCGACGGCGCCCCCCGCCTGCTGGGCACCCGGCGCATCGGGCGCTATCTGCTGCTGGCCCTGCTGCTGGTGGCCGCGCAGGCCCCAGCCAGCTGCCCCGAACCCTCCACCGCCGACCTCGCCGCCATCAAGGGAACCGACGCTGCGCCGGCCCTGCCCGAAGGCCAGGCGGTGGTGACCGAGGGCGTGGTCACCGGTGCCTTCCTGGGTCGCGACCGCCTCAACGGCTTCTACCTGCAGCAGGCCACCGAGCAGGGCCCGGGTGGGCTCTTCGTCTACATGCCCGGGGCCACCGAGCGTGACGCCGAACGCCTCGTGCCGGGCAAGCACGTCCAGCTCCACGCCCGCACCGGCGAATACCGCGGGCAGATTCAGCTGCAGCGGGTCGAGCGCGTCGAGATCTGCGCCCGCGACCAACTGCCGGAGCCCGAGGCGCTGGCCTGGCCCCTGGACGAGGAGGCGCTCTCCCGGCTGGAGGGGCGGCTGGTCGCCTTCTCTGAGCCCCTCACCGTTACCGGCAACTACGAACTGGGGCGCTATGGCTCCCTGAGGCTCGCCAATGAGCGGCTCTTCCGCCCTACCAATGCGCCGGACCATGACCAGGAGCGCGCCGTCCTGATGCTCGACGACGGCAGCTACCGTGCCTTCCCGAGCCCCATTCCCTACCTGAACGACGACGGCACCCGACGCGTCGGCAGCCGGGTCGCGGGGCTGACCGGGGTGCTGACCCACGCCTTCGACGCCTGGCGCCTGCACCCCACCGAGACACCGCGCTTCTTGGATGCCAACCCGCGCCCGGCGCCGCTGGACGAGCCGGGAGAGCGGCTGCGGGTGGCAGCCTTCAACGTCGAGAACTACTTCACCACCCTGGGCCAGCGCGGCGCGGCCAACGCCGAGGAGCTGGAGCGCCAGCGGGCCAAGCTCGCCGCCGCAGTGGCGGGGCTGAGTGCCGATATCCTGGCACTGGTGGAGGTTCAGAACACTCCGGGGGCGCTGGCCGACCTGGTCGAGCAGCTGAGCCTTCGCACCGGCGTGACCTACCGGGCGGTGGGCGGCCGCGCCGACCGCGGCTCCGATGCCATCAAGCTCGCCCTGCTCTACCGGCCGGACCGGGTGGAGGCGATCAGCGAGCTCCATGCCGACAACGACCCGGTGCACCATCGCCCGCCGCTGGCGGCCTTCTTCCAACCCCGGGAGGGCGGTGAGGCCTTCGGGGTGGTGACCGCTCACTTCAAGGCCAAGAGCGGCTGCCCCGCCCGCGGCGATATCGATCAGGGCCAAGGCTGCTGGAACGAGCGCCGGGTGGCCCAGGCGAAAGCGATGGCGGCCTTCCTCGAGCGCCTCGCTACCGAGGGAAGCGAGCGGCTGCTGCTGGTCGGCGACCTCAACGCCTATGGTGCCGAGGAGCCGATCCGCACCCTGACCGACACCGGCCTGGTCGACCTGATCGCCAGGGAGCTGCCGCCGGAGCGGCGCTACACCTATGTGTTCCACGGCGAGTCGGGCTACCTGGACCACGCCCTGGCGAGCCCCGCCCTGGCCGCGGCCGTGGCGGCGGTGCACCCCTGGCCGATCAACGCCGACGAGCCCCCCTTCCTCGGCTACGATGGCCCGGAGAGCGCCGCGGAGCTCATCCGCCCCGATCCCTTCCGCTCCTCGGACCATGACCCGGTGGTGGTGGACCTCTCGCCCGAGGGGCGGTGAGCCCGGGGCGTGGAAAGAGCGTGCGCCAGGCGGCCAGAAAAGGGGTGCAGTGGCGGCCGTTTCCCGCTATCAAGAAGACACTAAAATAACAATCGCCCCTCGGGGAGGAGCCCCATGGAGTCACCGCAGGATGCCGCCACCCCTCACGCCCAGGCTTCCCGCCCCTGGACGCGTCACTACCGCGACGGCATAGCGGCCGAGCTGCCGCCCCCGGCGCACCCCAACCTGGCGGCGCTGATCAGCGAGAGCGCCGAGCGCTTCGCCGACCGGCGCGCCTTCACCAGCTGCATGCCCAACGGCATGAATGGCGCCCTGAGCTACGCCCAGGTCGATGAGGCTTCTGATGCCTTCGCCGCCTACCTGCGCGAGGGGCTCGGGCTCGCCCCGGGCAGCCGGGTCGCGGTGCAGCTCCCCAACTGCCTGAGCTACCCGATCGTGGTCTTCGGCATCCTCAAGGCGGGCTGCGTGCTGGTGAACACCAACCCGCTCTACACCGCCACGGAGATGACCCACCAGTTCCGCGACAGCGGCGCCGAGGCGCTGGTGATCGTCGATCTCTTCGTCGACAAGCTGCCCGAGGTGCTGCCCCACACCGCCATCCGCCAGGTGGTGGTGACGAGCCTCGCCCAGGGCTTCCCCCCCGTGGTGCGCCAGGTGGTGAAGGCGGTGCTCAAGTACTGGAACCGGGTGATTCCCCCCTGCCCCGTGGAGGCCACCGCCCTCGGCGAGGCGCTGGCCGAGGGGCGACGCCTGGGCCAGGGCGTGACGGTGAAGGATTACTGGCGCGACCTGGGGCCGGAGAGCCTCGCCGCCCTGCAGTACACCGGCGGCACCACCGGGGTCGCCAAGGGCGCCATGCTCAGCCACGGCAACCTGCTCGCCAACGTGGCCCAGATCGAGGCCATGGCCGGCTCGCACATCGGCGACGGCGAGGAGTGCGTGCTCACCGCCCTGCCGCTCTACCATATCTTCGCCTTCTCGGTGAACCTGCTCGCCTTCTTCAAGCACGGCGCCCACAACGTCCTGGTGCCCAACCCGCGGCCGATCCAGAACCTGCAGCGGGCCATCGAGAACTACCCCGTCAGTTGGATCAGCGGGGTCAACACCCTCTTCAATGCCCTGCTCAACGAGGAGTGGTTCACCCTCTACCCGCCCCGCCGGCTGCGTGCCGCGGCGGCCGGCGGCACGGCCCTGCATGCCGCCGTGGCCGAACGCTGGGAGAAAGTCACCGGCACCCCGCTGGTGGAGGGCTACGGCCTCACCGAGAGCTCGCCGGTGATCAGCTTCAACCCCCTGGTGGGAAGGCGCAAGCCGGGCAGCATCGGCATCCCGGTGCCGGGCACCGAGGTGCGCCTGGTCGATGAGGGCGGCGCGCCGGTGGCCCAGGGCGAGCCGGGGGAGCTTACCGCCCGCGGCCCCCAGGTGATGCAGGGCTACTGGCAGCAGCCGGAGGCCAGCGCCGAAGCCCTGCGCGACGGCTGGCTCTATACGGGGGATGTGGCCGCCATGGACGAGGACGGCTACCTGCGCATCGTCGACCGCAAGAAGGACCTGATCCTGGTCAGCGGCTTCAACGTCTACCCCAACGAGGTGGAAGACTGCATCGCCCTGCTGGACGCCGTGCAAGAGGTGGGAGTGATCGGCGTGCCCGACGCCGATAGCGGCGAGGCGGTGCGGGCCTATATCGTCACCCGCGGCGAGCTCGACCCCGAGACGGTGAAGGCCCACTGCCGGAAGCACCTGGCCCGCTACAAGGTGCCCAGGCAGGTCGAATTCGTCGACGACCTGCCCAAGAGCCCCATCGGCAAGGTGCTGCGCAAGGACCTGCGCGCCGACTACCTCAAGGATCACCCACAAGCCACCGACGGGAGCCCCGCATGCTGAGCCCACTCGAGGAAACGCTGCTGGCCATCATGATGGCCGTGATCATGCTGGGCATGGGGTCGTCGCTGACCTTCAAGGACTTCCGCATCGCCATGCGTCACCCCCAGGCGATCGGTATCGGCTTCGCCTCCCAGTACCTGTTCATGCCGCTGCTCGCCTTCCTGATCGGCCGCGCCCTGCAACTGCCCCCCATCCAGGCGGTCAGCCTGATCCTGATGGGCTGCGTGCCCGGCGGCACCACCTCCAATATCTTCGCCTACTTCTCGAGGAGCCTGCTCGGCCTCTCCATCCTGATGACGGTCTGCTCGACCCTGCTGGCGGTGGTCATGGTGCCGGTGGTGCTGGCCCTCTACACCACCGGCATCGACGCCGCCTTCCGGATCCCCTCGGGTAATATCGTCGCAGTGCTCGGCGTGCTGCTGGTGCCGACCCTGTTCGGCATGTGGCTGCGCCGGCGCAACGCCAACCTCGGCGCCTGCACCGAGCTGATGGGCGGCATCCTCGGCGTGGTGGTGATCGTCTTTTTGATCGCGACTTGGGTGCCGCGCAACGGGCAACTGTTGATGACCACCGGCCCCGAGATCTACCTGGCGGCCATCGGCCTCGGCCTGTGCGGCTTCCTGATCGGCTACTGGTTCAGCCGTGCCGCCCGCCTCAACCCGCTCAAGGCCCGCACCGTGTCGCTGGAGACCGGCATCCAGAACGGGCCGCTTGCAGTGTTGATCGTCACCCTCTCGTTTGCCGGCGAGATCCAGCAGCAGATGCTGCTGATCCCGGTGATGTACTCGCTGTTCATCGTCATCACCTCCACCTTCCTGACCTTCTACTACCGACGCCGCAGCCAGCGCGAGGAGCTCGCCCGCGACCAGGCGAAGGTGGAGGCGGCCACCCCCTGAGGGAACAACCCCGGAGGAAAACCCGATGATCATTCGTCATGCCGACGAGCGCGGCTACGCCGACCACGGCTGGCTGAAGTCGCGCCACACCTTCTCGTTTGCCGACTACTTCGACCCGCACCACATGGGCTTTCGCACGCTGCGCGTGATCAACGAGGACCGGGTCACGGGCGGCAGTGGCTTTGGCGCTCACCCCCACCGTGACATGGAGATCCTCTCCTACGTGCTGGAAGGCGAGATGGCCCACAAGGACAGCATGGGCAACGGTGCGATCATGCGCCCGGGCGATGTGCAGCGCATGTCGGCCGGCACCGGGGTGATCCACAGCGAATTCAACAACGCCCCCGACCGGGAGCTGCACTTCCTGCAGATCTGGATCGAGCCGGAGGCGCGAGGCATCGCCCCCGGCTACGAGCAGAAGGCCTTTCCCGCCGAGCAGCGCCAGGGCGAGTGGCGGCTGGTGGTCTCTCGGCAGGGGCGCGATGGCTCGGTTAGCATCAATCAGGACGTCAACCTCTACGTCGGCCTGTTCGCTGCCGGCGAGCGGGTACCAACCCCGGAGGTGCGCCATGCCTGGCTGCACGTGGTGCGCGGCGAGGCGGAGATCAACGGGCAGCGGCTCTCGGCCGGCGATGCCGCCGCCTTCCAGCGGGGGGAGACCATCGAAGCCGTAGGGGTAACGGAGGCGGAGCTCCTGCTCTTCGACCTGGCCTGAGGGGTTCACCTGCCATCGCGGTCGGGAATCAACCGGCTGGGCACCCAGGCCATGTAGGCCACCATGCCGAACAGCTCGACCAGCGACTGGAAGACGATGACCACCACGGCGACGTACCAGGCCTCGGGCAGCGTCAGCGCGATGGGCAGGACCACGAAGGAGTTGCGGGTGCCGAAGCTGAAGGTCAGGGTCCTGGCCGACGCCGGAGGCAGCCTGAAGCCGTGGCCGAGCAGCCTGCCCAGCAGCGCGGCCAGGGCCAGGTAGGCCACGAAGATCAGCAGCACCTGCGCCAGGACCCCGGTCAGGCCGGCCACCCGGTTCACCTGGGACGCCGCGATCAGGAACACCACGCTAGCGAGCAGGGGAACGGGCAGGAACCCCAGGCCGTGGACCAGGCGCCGGGCATTCGGGTGACGAGCCGCCAGCCGCTCGGTCAGCCAGGCCAGCGCCAGGGGCAGCAGGATCAGCCCAGCGAAGGCGCCAAGCAGCTGGCCGCTGATCGCAATCCGCAGCCAGTCACTGCCCAGGAACCACCAAAGGTAGGCCGGCAGGGCGACGATCTGGACGAGCAGCAGGATCGGCGCCGCGGCGATGGCCCTGCCGGTGTCTCCCTTGCCGAGGTGGGTGAAGCTGATGAACCAGTCGGTGCAGGGCACCAGCAGCACCAGCAACACCCCGACGAGAACGGCCGGCGCAAGCGGTAGCCACCACGCCATGACGCCCAGCATCAGCGGGATGATCACGAAGTTGCCAGTGAGCAGGGCGCCCAGAAACCGCCAATCCCGAAACGCCAGGGAGAGCCGCGTCAACGGCACCTGGGTGAAGGTGGCATAGAGCAGGAGACCGAGCAGCGGCCACAGCAGCCGACCCAGTGACCCGGTCACGGATGGCGAGGCAAGCCCGAGCCCCAGACCGGCGAGAATCGCGACCAGGTAGACCCAGGACTGGTGGCGCTCCATGAGTTCACGCACTGGCGATCACCCCTGCCCCCTCGCTCTTCATCGGTTCCCGCCACCCTACCCCATTACCTGTGCCGATCAAGCCAGGCGGTGGTATCGGATGCCCTGCTCCTGACGGCATCAGTGCCTGTCGCAAATGGCTGAATACGCCAGTCGGACTTCCGCCGCGCCAGCAATACGCTGTATTGGCACTCCCCACTCTGGATGAGCAGGAGCCGCGCGGCTCGATCAAGGCTCAGGCAGAGGCGATCAGGCCATTCCTGCGCAGCGCCGCCACGACCTTGCGAGCGAGCCTCCCCAGGCGCGCGAGGTCGCCGAAGCGCGGCACCTCGCCCTCCTCGAGCCGGCCCTCCCACTCCTCGAGTTCGGTATCGAGGAACTCCAACAGCTTCTTGGAGCACCCCCGGCAGGGCCCACGACAGAGGCTCGACTCGGGCGTGTCGAAGGGCACCTGCGCCCGGATCTCGTGGATCAGGCCCCGCATGGCCGTGTTGAGGTCAGGTCGAGTGCGCCGGGACATGATCTGCGTCTCCTCTGACATGGCGGGGTGTAAACCTGCGGGGCGGCAGTATCGCACCGCGGCATCGCAAGCCAGTTGCGCTGGATCAGGGGAGCGTTATTCGAACATGACCCAGGTTTCTACTGTCCCTCGGGTGAGATGACTACAGAGAAAGATCAAATGTTAACAGTATTTACAAACGTCGTTTCTCAACTAGCCTGAGGCATAAGGGGAGCATGCCGACGGCGCGTCACCACCCTGACCCGCCAGCATCACAGAGAGCCGGAGCCCCCCTGGCACTTCGAGCAGCAGGGAGGGGCCGGTGATCCATCAGGCCTGGCGATTACCCCACACCCCTTTCGCGAAGTCGTCATCCTTCACGTCCAGCCTCGTGCTCAAGGAGGGACAGCCATATGAATATCTCCTTTGGCGCCCCGCTCACCCCCCATTGGCAGCATATCCACGCCGACTGGTGGCAAGACGATCAGGGCAACGACATCCATCGTGTCGAGATCGACGACGACGCTCTCTACCACTGCCACCTCGCCGGCTCGCCGCTGCCCTGGGATGCGGTAGCCACCAGCCTGGACGAGGCCATGCTCCTCTGCGGCACCAGGCCACCAGAGCGTCGCGAGCCGCAACCAGAGCCCCTGCCGGGCCGCAGGAGCCGACACCAGCAGCGCTGATCCGGGAGAATGGCACGCACCCCACTAATGCAATGCCCCCAAGGAGGAACTCTGCCATTCAACGTCCCCACCCACTGGGAGCTCCAGCAACCGCGGTTATCTTTCAGCTCGAGCCTCCCGTCCCGCCAGCAACTTCAGGATCAACAGCGCAAATCGCCGGCCCGTCTCCTCGTCCTCCAGCAGCGGCATGCTGAGCTTCTCGTGGTCATTGAGAGCGTCGAGCACGGCGTCGGTGACCTTCTTGGGGAACAGGCCGTGCATCACCTGAGCCTCGTCATGCTGGTCTACCTGGGCCATCAGCGCCTCATCACGCTGTAGCCGCTTGGCGATGCCCTGAGCGTAGTGGAGCTGATCCTCGTCACTCACCTCAGCCCCGAAGATGTCGTTGAGCCGGTCGATGATCTCGGCCAGGCGCTGCTTCTCGGGATCGTAGGGCTTGCCTGAGCCCACATCGCTGACCGGCTTGAGGCCGTAGTCACCATCGGCCTCTTCGAGCTGCAGGCGCTTCTCCTCCCGCTTGGTGAGCCGGTAGTGGGTCAGCTCCAGCTCGCTAACGTCGATGGCCTCCTCCTCCAGCAGGCGGTCGGTGCTCAGCAGCGGGTAGAGGTGGCGGGCGTAGACGCAAAGCTGCTCCAGCTCGGGGTCGTCGAAGGTGACGATCTGGCTGAGGAATTCGTAGGCGCGCACGAAGCTCTGCAGGTTCTTGCGGAACAGGTCGAGCTCATCCCGGGTGGTGCCGGCCTCCTTGAGCTCCTGCTCGGCGCGCTTGAGGCCCTTGTCGTCACCGCGCTGCTCAGCGATCCGGCGCGCCTCCTTCCAGGTCTGCAGCTGCTCCAGGGTCAGCCGGTAGCGCTGCTTGAAGCGGTCCTGGGCGGGACGGCAGTGGTAGCTGAGGCTCGAGGCCGGGGCTTTGGGATCGAAGAAGGCGTGAGCGAAGCCCTCCACCTCCGGCCAGTGGTAGATGCCGCTGGCGTCCAGGCTGCGCTGCAGGTCGTAGACCACGTTGGGGTCGGAGACGTCGGCCAGCTCCGCCTTGCGGTAGTAGGGGGCGAAGGCGTCGAGGATCTCCTGCTCGTCGTTATAGAAATCGAGGATGAAGGTCTGCTTGCCGGGGAACAGCCGGTTGAGCCGCGAGAGGGTCTGCACGCAGTCCACGCCCTGGAGCTTCTTGTCCACGTACATGGCACAGAGCTTGGGCTGGTCGAAGCCGGTCTGGAACTTGTTGGCGGCGATCATCACGTTGAAGTCGTCGGTGTCGAAGGCCTCGGCCAGGTCGCGCCCCTTGAGCCCGGGGTTGAGCAGGCGGCTGGTTTCGGTCACCTCCTCGGTGATCACCTCGTCCGGCGGCACGCTGCCGGAGAAGGCCACCATGGGGTGCACGTCGTCGTAGCCCTGGGCCTTGATATAGGCCTGCATGGCCAGCTGGTAGCGCACCGCCTCCTGGCGGCTGGCGGTGACCACCATGGCCTTGGCCTGGCCATCGAGCAGGTGGCGGACGTTGTCGCGGTAGTGCTCGACGATCACCTCCACCCGCTGGGCGATGTTGTAGGGGTGCAGCCGCACCCACTTGGCCAGGGTGCGCGAGGCCTTCTTGGAATCGACCTCCTGCTCCTCGCCCTCGGGATGGGCGAGCTTCCAGGCGGTGCTGTAGGTGACGTAGTTACGCAGCACGTCGAGGATGAAGCCCTCCTCGATGGCCTGGCGCATGGAGTAGAGGTGGAACGGCTCGGGCTTGTTATCGGCGCTGGCCGGCAGCGTGGGATCCGGCGGGCGGCCGAACAGCTCCAGGGTCTTGGCCTTGGGGGTGGCGGTGAAGGCGTAGTAGCTGATGCGCTCGCTGGGGCGGCGCGAGGCCACGGCGGCATCGAGCATCATCTCTGCGCTGACTTCCAGCTCGCCGCCGCCCTCGCGGTCGCTATCGCCCTCTGTGGCCTCTCCCGCGGCCGCCAGCAGCGCCTTGAGCTTGCTGGCCGAGCTGCCGGTCTGCGAGGAGTGAGCCTCGTCAGCGATCACCGCATAGTGGCCCTCGGCGAGCTGCGGTCGCTTGTCCAGAGCGTCGAACAGGGCCGGGAAGGTCTGGATGGTGACGATGATGATGCGGGTGTTGCTGGCCAGGGCCTCGGCGAGCTGCTCCGACTTGCTCTGGTTGCCAATGTCGCGGGTAATCCGGCAGACCACGCCGTGGGCGTGCTCGAACTGGTAGATGGTGTCCTGGAGCTGGCTGTCAAGCACCGTGCGGTCGGTGACCACGATCACCGAGTTGAAGAGCTTCTTGCCGTCATCGCCGTAGAGGTTGGCCAGCTGGTGGGCGGTCCAGGCGATGGAGTTGGATTTCCCCGAGCCGGCGCTGTGCTGCACCAGGTAACGCCGCCCCGGCCCCTCGGCCAGGGTGGCCTGAACAAGGCGATTGACCACCTCCCACTGGTGATAGCGGGGGAAGATCAGCGTCTCTTTCGTGGTACGTCGGCCATGGAAGTCCTCGACGGTCTTCTGCTCCAGGTGCAGGAAGCGGCCGAGCACCTTCAGCCAGGCGTCCGGGGCGAACACCTCTTCCCACAGGTAGGCGGTCGCATAGCTCTGCGCGTCCGGCGCCGGCGGGTTGCCGGCGCCACCCTCCTCCGTGCCGCGGTTGAAGGGCAGGAAGTAGGTCTCCTTGCCAGCCAGCTTGGTGGTCATCGCCACCTCGGCCTGGCTCACCGCGAAGTGGACCAGGGCGCCGCGCTTGAAGGTCAGCAGCGGCTCGGGCTTGCGGGTGACGGGGTCCTTGATCGGGCGATCCTGACGATACTGTCGCTTGGCGTTCTCGACCGTCTGCTTGAACTGGCTCTTGAGTTCGAGAGTCGCGGTGGGGATGCCATTGACGAACAGCACAAGATCCAGGCGGGGGTTGTAGTTCTGGCCAGCACTGTCGCCGCCCTTGCCCTTCTCGCGGGCGTGGGGCGAATAGGAGACTTCCGGCACCACCCGCAGCCGATTGGCGCGGTAGCGGGCCAGGGAATCGGGGTTCATGCCGTGGTCGGGCTGGAAGCTGCAGACGGCCATTCTCTCACCCGACAGGCCCGGCACCTTGAAGCCATGGCGCAGCACCTCCAGGGTGCCGGCCCGCTCCAGCTCGCGGACTACCTTCTGCACGAGCACCGTTTCCGGCGCCTTGGAGTTGGCCTTGCAGAACTTCTCCCAGCGCTCCGGCCAGGCTTCGCGCACGTAGCCGAGCAGATCGTCGGTGTAGAGCGCCGAGGTGCGGTCGTAGTCGCTGGCCGTGCCGGCCTTCCAACCGCCGGCCACCATGGCGTCGATGATGTCCTGCTGGAACCTGGCTTCCCTGCTGTCCGCCATGATCTCCCCTGCGAATCCGTCTTTATTTTTCTTAGCCTACGATGTCCGCGCTCAGTACACAAAAAGTAACCCCCCAAGGTGCGCTTCTGTGAGAGGCGTGGGGGGTGTTGTTGCCAGGTGAGCCGCTGTGGTTGCCATGATCGGCCTAACTGCCTATCATATAACTATGGATTGGGAATGCCCGATCGGCAAGGGGCCTCGGCGAATGCGTCGGGGCCTTTTGTTTTCAGGGATATACCTTCAGCCCCCAGCCGCGGACCTGTCCAGCACGGCTGCGCCGAAATTTGGTCTCCAAGATCTCGAATGCCCGATTTGGTTGATCCGGGTTCAGCAGATGGCGACCGATGGGACGGGCGACCATATCGGCCAGCTGCAAACCAGCCGAATTCACCTTCTTGCTGGCCATGACGATATCCAAAGTTTCTTCCAGCCCCTCCATACGTGATCGATCTTTGATTCGTCTAAACTCAAGCTCCAGAGCTTGATCCTCTTGCAGCCCCCTCTGCTCAAAAACCACATGGGTTAGCTGGCCACGTTGTCCGCGACTCTGCAATTCCATGAAGACACGCTCCAGGCCAAACTCCATCGCAACATGATAAGGATTTCCATCAACACCATGTTTCTTTGAAAACTCTTCTTTCATGATGCAGCTAGCCACCAGAGTAAAAGGGGATTTTTCTATAATAGCAGAAAGGTCTCCCATGAAGTCACGCCTGACATTAGGATTGAGAAGGATATCAAATGGCTTTCTTGATTTCCGGATCTCCGCCTCATGGAGGACCACCATGTCATGACCGAAGTAGCGAAACTTCAGCTCCTGCATTTTCGGCACAATCTTTGTCAGGTAATCTTGCTTGTGGATGATACAAAATGCCAACACGAACACTGGATAATCAGGATTAATGTTCCTCAGGCCATGATCACCACTCTCATCCACATAAACAATATACTCTCCGACATCACCCATCATTCAGCTCCATCCCTGCCCTCTCCTCCTTCCCCTCCAGCGGCGGCGCTGACCTGTCGATCCTGCCACTCACCATAAGTCAGCCCACTACCCTCCGTCTTCCAGGAGATGCGCCCATTGGCGCTGCGGCCGGACACCACAGCGGCGGCGGCGCTGGGGCTGCTGAAGCTCTGGTCCTCGTTGAAGACCCGCGTGCCATCGCTTTCCACCAGCACCCCGTCCTCGCAGAGCTGGTTATAGAGGCTCTGGTAGCCGCGCTCGGTGCCGACCCAGCTGCCCCGGGCCAGGGAGCCCTTGAAGACGTAGAACTCGCCGTCGATCTCCTGGCCGGTGGCGCGGATGCCGTGCCGCGGCACCTCCAGGGTGAAGCGCGGCGAGGCCTCGGGCTCTGCTACTGGGGTCCCCTCTGGCACCCGCGAAGGGCGCGAGGTCTCGCGCAGGAAGTCGAAGCCGAGCACCGGCAGTACGGTACGGATCTGCTCCATGAAGAACGCCATATCGGCGCGGTCCGACTCGGGCAGGTTGATGTACTCGTGGGCGGTGCCGTTGATCAGC
The DNA here is from genome assembly GCF_030704205.1 of Halomonas alkalicola. NCBI lineage: Bacteria > Pseudomonadati > Pseudomonadota > Gammaproteobacteria > Oceanospirillales > Halomonadaceae > Halomonas > Halomonas alkalicola. Next base: position 1,322,414 of record NZ_CP131913.1, read on the forward strand.
TTGCAGCGGCCCACCTGGCCGGCGCTCTGGATCAGCAGGCTCTCCAGGTACTTCACATGGGCCTTGGTGAGGTTCTGATCCTTGCTGGTGACCAGGCAGACCTTCTCCCAGAAGTCCTTGCCGCCCCTCTCCTCCGGGCGGTTGTGCTGCTTCAACCGGGTGCCGACGTCGTCGCTCTCGCCGATGTAGACCAGCGGACGCAGGCTGTTGTCGGGGTCGGGGCCGACCAGGAAGTAGATCCCGGTCCGACCGCACTCCGGGCGCTGCACCAGCTCGCTGAGCTTGCTGCGCGGCCCGGTGAGCACATGGCCGGTCCAGTTCATGATCTCGGCGGTAAGCAGGCCGTTGGGCGTGCCGTCCACCAGAAAGAGCCGGATGCTGCGTCCTTGGGTCATACCGTCTCCGCTTAGGTGGCCTCAGTATGGGCCGTTGAGGTTGCCAGTGTATGCTGCCTTCACGGGCCAAGCCCGAGCTTCCCTCGAGCCGGAGCAGCACTTTGGCAGCAGGCTGCTGCCTCACACATGGATCCCATATGTAAGGATAACACCCCCGGATTTACACAAAGATTCCTGTATATCAATTTCAGCCACCGTGCCTTACATGGCCGATGATACGGTCAGTCATGAGCGGAACAGCTGCATGTACCGCTCGAAAACGAAGATCCGGTTGCGCTGGTAGCCGGTGATCTCACTCAGCATGTTGTCCTCGACCATCTTGTTGAGCAGAGCAGAGGCGGTCTGGTGGGTCACACCCAGCAAATCACTGACCTGGCCGGCCGTTACCGCCGGGCGCCTGTAAAGATGCTTGAGCAGCTTCTGAACGTTCTCAGCCCGCTTCCCGTAGCCGAATGCCAGATGGTCCATCTGCTGGCGCAGCGCCAGGATGCCCTCGAAGGTGGCCTTGCCCTTGCCAGCCGTCTCGATGATGGCCGACAGGAAGAACTTGACCCAGTGCACCATGTCGTTCGACATCCTTACCCGAGTCAAGGCGTCGTAGTAGCTGGCGCGGTTGCGCTCGAAGAAGTCAGACAGATACAGCGAAGGCTTGCGCAGCAGTCCCTTGCTGACCAGGTAAAGTGCGATCAGCAGCCGGCCAATGCGGCCGTTACCGTCGAGGAAGGGGTGAATGGTCTCGAACTGGTAGTGGCTGATGGCGATCCTGATCAGTTCAGGAACGCTGACATTGTCGTTGTGCCAGAAGAGCTCCAGATCTCCCATCAACGCCGGCACTTCATCGGGATGAGGCGGAATGAAGGCGGCATCGGCCAGACTGCTGCCGCCGATCCAGTTCTGGCTGATACGAAATTCACCTGGTGACTTGTGCTCACCACGCACCCCCTGCATCAGGATGGCGTGGGTGTGCTTGAGCAGCCGATTGGACAGCGGCAAATGCTCCAACTCTTCGACCGCCTCGTTGATCGCCTGGACATAGTTCTGCACCTCCTGCCAGTCATCGCGCTTTTCGGGCGCCAGTTGGCTGCTGTCCAGCACCGCCTCGTCCATTTCAGTCTGGGTGCCTTCAATGCGAGACGAGTTGTTGGCCTCCTTGGTGATATGCATCTGAATGAAAAGGTCCACATCCGGCACGATCAGTGTGAAGGCATCGAGCTCGGCCAGGGCTCGAGAAGCCCGCTCCAGAAGAGTGTTGATCTGAGGGTCTTCCCAGCTCCACTCACGGTTCACTGTGACCGGGCTGAAGCTCTTGTACTGGTACTGCGGCACCCAACGTCCGGCCTGAAAAGTTTCAAACTTCATCGATAGCCTCCTTGCCTTAGCCGTAGGTGGCCCGCGTCTCAGCGGCCATCAATATCTCAGGCTGCTCAGATTGTTGATCGGCTTGCCAGCCACGGACATCGATTTTGCCGGTGACGGCGGCGGAGATCAGGGCGGAGCGACGTTCATTCAATAGCTCCATAGCGTGTTTAGCTTGACTCACTAGCTCTTCAAGCAACGAACTTTCTTTAGTAAGCCAGGCCACGATTTCGCCTTGTTCTTCCGGGTCTGGTAGCAAAATTTGAAGATCACCAAGAATGGACATGTTCAGGCCCTCCATGGTGGAGCCTTGAGCAGATTCTTGGAGACTCCTCTGATAATGCTGGCTCATCACTAAGAGGCGTATGAAGTCAGGGTTAACCCTGCGGAAAAACCTGTAGCGAACCAAACGAGGGTTTATAATTCCCGGCTCAACTTCTGGAGGAACAACCGCAACCTTCCCAACAGTTCCCATCACCGAGAATAGCACATCGCCAGGATAAACCTGGTATCGAATCATCTCCTCAAATTTTTCTTGGGGAATGTAGTAATCACCTGATGAAAAGTCATTTGGTATAACTTGCTGCTGACCATAAACCCTATAACCTGACGTGGTATACATTGCTTTGGTCAATGATGCTCCATAAGGCCCAGCAACCTTTTCTATTGCTAGATTTTTAGGGGGTGCCACCTCCCAATGCGCCGGCACTTCCCCCAACCACTCCACCCCGGAGTCCTTCATCGGCACATCGGGGTCCAGCCCCTTGGTGACGGCATGGGAGATCACCGCCTGGCGCTTCTCCTTGAGCAGTTCGATCAGACGCTGCTGCTCCTCCACCAAGGCGTCGATGCGGGCGGTTTCGTGGTCGAGAAAGGAAGTGATGGAGGCTTGCTCACATAGAGGAGGCGCTGTCACCAAGAGATCAGCCACATCTTCAAGTGAGAGCTGAATCTTCGTCCCGCCATAACCTTGAGAGGACAAATAGTTTTTCCCGACATCCGACAACGTCACATAGGCAACCCAGCCAGGCAACAGCCTTTTTTTGAAAAGTCTTGCAAGGGCAACATGTTGACTGACATACGCCGTCTCAATGTCATCTGAGACCACAGCAACTGAACCAAGGTAGGCAGTAATCGAGAAAAGCACATCACCCGGCTTGACCTTGGTGCGCTCACCCTCTGAACCCACTGGGACATTGACACGCTGCAGGTCGGCCAAATCCAGATGGATATGATCTCGGGTCAAATTTCCAATGCGGATAAATGCCGCTCCGTCATCCGCGTAATGTGATGCCCAACCCCGAGACCCACTTGTAAGTAATTCCAGGTCACGCTTGATGGGAAATATATCCCAATGCGCCGGCACCTCACCCAGCCACTCGACGCAGGAATCCTTGTATTGGGGGTACTTCGGGAAGCTCATGCCGACAGCTCCTCGATCATCTGCTTGATCCGGTCGGTGCAGGCCTTGAGGTCGGCGTCGATCTCCTCCAGCGGTCGTGGCGGAGTGAACTGGTAGAAGTGACGGTTGAAGGGGATCTCGAAGCCGACGATACCGATGCGGCCGTCCAGCGGGTCGCGCTTCTCCTCATCGATCCAGGCGTCGGGGACGTGGGGCTTCACCTCGCGCTCGAAGTAGTCGAACACGGATTCGCCCAGCGGCACGTTCTCGTTGTCGCGCAGGCCGCTGTCGGGCTCCGGGTTGCCCTTCTTGTCGAGGCAGATGTCGGCCTCCGGGTCGCGCTCGGAGAGGGCGCTGAGAATCGCCTTCTGCACCGGGGCGCCGACCTTGAGGCCAGCCTCCTGGAGGGCGGCCTTCAGAGCCTTGGTAAAGGCGTCGCGGTTGGTGAAGACCTGCTCCGGATCCAGGGTCGCGCAGGCGGCCTTGATCACCTCGCGCTCGGCATCAGTGAGCTTCTGCAGCGGCTTCTCGTCATCGAGCCGGGCCAGGCGCTCGGGGCTGGCCTGAAAGTTGAGGCGCAGCGGGCGCTCCACGGTGATGCGTCGGTAGCCGAAGGCCTCCACCGGGAACAGCTTGCTCTCCTCGCTCTCCTGGCAGGCGCCGTAGAGGCGCACGATCTCCTCGATGTCGCGGTCGGCGACGAACTGGCGCTTGCTGCCCAGCGACTTGCGCATCTTGCTGGCCCGGCCGGTGGCGTTGATCAGCTGCACCTGGGCGCGACGCTCGGCGGGCTTGTGGTTGGAGAGGATCCACACATAGGTAGCGATGCCGGTGTTGTAGAAGAGATCGGTGGGCAGGCCGACGATGGCCTCCACCAGGTCGTGCTGCAGCAGGTAGCGGCGGATCTCCGACTCCCCGCTGCCGGCGCCGCCGGTGAACAGCGGCGAGCCGTTGAGGATGATGCCGATACGCGAGCCGCCCTCCTGGCGGGGGCGCATCTTGCTCACCAGGTGCATCAAAAACAGCAGCGAGCCGTCGGAGACCCGCGGCAGGCCAGGGCCGAAGCGGCCGTCGTAGCCCTTGTGGTTGTGCTCGTCGGTGACCTGCTTCTGCACTTTCTTCCACTCCACGCCGAAGGGCGGGTTGGAGAGCATGAAGTCGAAGTGCTCGCCGGGGAGCTGGTCATCGGAGAGGGTGTTGCCGAGCTTGATCTGCTCCACCGCCTGGCCCTTGATCAGCATGTCGGCCTTGCAGATGGCGTAGGACTCGGGGTTGAGCTCCTGGCCGTGCAGCGAGACGGTGACGTCGCGGCTGACCTGCTGGATGTACTCGTCGCTCTCGGAGAGGAAGCCGCCGGTGCCCGCCGTCGGGTCGTAGACGGTGACGATGCGGTGGGGGCGCAGCTTGTCGTCCTGGCCGGTGAGCACCAGCGAGGTGGTCAGGTGGACGATGTCCCGCGGGGTGAAGTGCTCCCCCGCCGTCTCGTTGGAGCTCTCGGCGAACTTGCGGATCAGCTCCTCGAACACCAGGCCCATGCCGTAGTTGGAGAGCCTCTGCGGGCTCATGTCGATGGCGGCGAAGCGCTGCACCACCTGGTAGAGCAGGTTGTTAGCGGCCAGCTGCTGGACGAAGCCCTCGAACTCGAAGTGCTCGAAGATCTCCCGGGCGTCCTGGCTGAACGACTGCACGTAGCTCATCAGGTCGTCGGCGGTCTGGGTGTCGGAGAGGCTGCCCAGGGTCAACGGCGAGGCATTGAAGAAGGGCTGGACGGCGGCGCGCAGCAGCAGCTTCTCGCGCACGGCGTCGGGCTTGGCCTGGTGCTCCCGGGCGGCACTCAGCACGTCGGCCTTGGTGGGCTCCAGCACGCACTCCAGCACGCACTCCAGGCGCCGCAGCAGGGTAAAGGGCAGGATGATGCGGCCGTACTGGGACTGCTTGAAATCGCCGCGCAGCAGATCCGCCACGGACCAGATGAAGGCCGCCAGCTGAGAGTGACTCTCCGTGTTCACGATGCTTCCCCGCGTTCTTGGTACTGATGGTAATAAGTGCGAACCATCATACACAGCGAGGGGGTAACCAACGAGATGACTAACAGCCAGAATGGTGGGCCCAGTAGGACTTGAACCTACGACCAAGGGATTATGAGTCCCCTGCTCTAACCAACTGAGCTATAGGCCCTTTCAGAGGAAGGTGCGCGAGCGCGCCGGCGTATGATAGCGAATGGCGCTGAAGGTGGCCATAGCCCGCGCGCCGCTCGCGGCCTCCATGGCACCTTCTCCCTCCGCCGTGGTCTTCCTTGAGCCCGCCCCTTCTGGAGATCCGCCGGTGCCTCTTCGTTTGCTTGCCTTCTCGCTTGCTCGTCCTCTTTTGCGGTCTTCCGCCCTGGTCGCCCTGCTGGTTGCGCCCCTGGCTGCCCTTCCGGCGGCGGCAGCGGCCGCCTGGGAACTGGATCCCGCCCAGTCGCGGGTTGCGGCCACCGTGGTGCAGATCGCCCCGGAAGGCCCCATTCCCCGCCTGCACGAGGTGCGTCGGCTGAGCGGTACCACCGAGGCGGACGGCACTCTGGTGCTGCCGCTGCGGCTGGCCCAGAGCGACGTGATCGAGCGAATGGGGCCGCTTCCGCCCTGGCTCTCGGGCTTCACCGAGCGCCCCATGGCCACCCTGACCACCCGCTTCCCCCCGCAGCGCCTGGAGCGCCTGCCCGTGGGCGAATCGCTGGTGGAGGTGCTGATGCTCTCGGTGCAGTCCGGCAACCGCACCCGCAGCGAGCCCCTGGCGGTGCGCTTCACTCGGGAATCGCCTGCGCGGGTGCGGGTCACCAACGCCGAGCGGGTGGCGCTGGACGGCCGCGAGCTGATGGCCGACCCGACGCTGCGCTCGGTGCTGCTGCTGCTGCTGCTCGGCTACGAGCAGATCGGCGACGAGGTGCCGGTGAACCTGGATGCGGTGCTGGTGAGACGCTGATTCGCTACTCCGCCCTTGGGTCACGCCCCATCAGGTACTCGGCCAGCGCCTGATAGGCGGGCAGCGAGGTCGCGTCATTGGCCGCGTTTCCCGCCACCGGGTGGGAGGCGAAACGCACGATGACCATGCGGGCGGTGGGGTCGATGTAGATCGTCTGGCCATGCACGCCCCGGGCGGCGAAGGCGCCATGCTCGTTGTGCAGCACCCACCACATGCCACGGTAGCTGCCGCCGGGCAGGTTCGCGTAGCCGGCCCGGGCGAAGGCGTCGCGGTCGCCGCCCTGGCGGATGCGCTCGACCGCTGCCTCGGGGAAGAGCCGCTTACCATCGAGCTCGCCGCCATCCAGCACCAGCTGGCCTAGTCGCGCCAGGTCGCGCAGGCCGGCGCTCAGCCCTCCGCCGGCGAAGGGCGTACCGATGGCGTCCACGGTGAAGTAGGCATCCTGCTCGGCGCCCATGGGCTGCCAGAAGCGCTCGCTGACCAGGTCCGCCACCGAGCGGCCGGCGGTGCGGGCGATGATCCACCCCAGGGCATCGGAGTTCACGGTACGGTAGCCGAAGGCCTCGCCGTGGGTGCCGTCGGGCTGCACCGTGGCCAGGAACTCGTAGTAGCTGCGCGGCCCTTCGTAGTCGTCGGGCTTGGGCAACGGGCTTGCCGCCGCATTGTAGGTCCAGATCTCCGCCTCCGGGTCGGCGTAGTCCTCGCTGAAGTCGAGCCCGGTGGTCATCTCCATGACCTGCTGCACGGTCGCGTTGCCGAAGGCGCTCTCCTCAAGCTCCGGCAGGATCTCCGCCACCAGGGCCGTCTCGTCCAGCGCCCCCTCGGCCATCAGGATCTCGGCCAGGAGCCCCGTCACCGACTTGGTCACCGACATGGCGCCGTGCACGCCGGCCTCGTCCAGACAGCCCGCGTAACGCTCGTGGACCACCCGCCCCTCGTGCAACACCAGAAGGCCGTCGGTGTAGTTGGCGTCGAAGGCCGCCTCCCAGGTCATCGGCTCGCCGCCCCCCAGCGGGGTGAAGGTGACCGCATCGATGTTCGGATCCAGGGCATAGGGCAAGGCTCGCGGCGCCTCGAGGCCGCGACTCACCCGCCGTGTCGGCAGCAGCTCGCGAAAATGACACACCGTCCAGCGCAGCTTGGGAAAGCTGAAGTAGTCGCTGTCGGGCTGGCCGATGATCTTCTCGGAAGGCGGCGGGAAGCCCTGCATCCAGCCGAGCGCCACCGGATCGGACTCCGCCGCCGTGAGCAGCGGTGCGGCCGCCGCCGGCAGCGCCATGCCCGCCATCGCAAGGGCGGCGACCAGCGCCCGGCGCCCTAGCCGCGCAGGCCGCTGACGCCCCGATATTCCAGACCCCGCGTTCGCTGACATGACACTCGCTCCTGTCTCGAGGTGATGGAGCGAGTCTTGTCCAGAACGAGGCCGCGGGCAACGCCGCCGCGATGAAGCGAATCGCCCCCGGCAGCACCTCAGCCGAGCGGCTCGCCTTCCATCAGCGCCCCGGTTTGCACCCGCCATTGGGCGGCGTAGCGGCCATCGGCCTCGAGCAACTGCGCATGGGTGCCGCGCTCCACCACCCGGCCACCCTCGATCACCACGATCTCGTCGGCGTGGACGATGGTGGAGAGGCGGTGGGCGATCATGATCACGGTGCGGCCGTGGGCGATCTTGCGCAGGGAGCGCTGGATGGCGGCCTCGGTCTCGTTGTCCACGGCGCTGGTGGCCTCGTCCAGCACCAGGATGGGCGGGTCCTTGAGCAGCGCCCGGGCAAGCGACAGCCGCTGGCGCTGGCCGCCGGAGAGGCGAATGCCCCGCTCCCCCACCGAGGTGTCGAGCCCCTGGGGCAACGCCTGGATGAACTCCCACGCCTCGGCGGTGCGTGCCGCCTCGATGATGGCCTCCTCCGAGGCGTCCGGCTTGCCGTAGGCGATATTGTCGCGAATCGAGCCCTCGAACAGGTAGACGTCCTGGCTCACCAGGCCGACGGCGCCACGCAGCGAGGCGAGGCTTACCTGATCGATTGGCTGGCCGTCGATCAGCACCCGCCCGGCGCTGGGGTCGTAGAAGCGCAGCAGCAGCTTGATCAGGGTCGACTTGCCGGAGCCGGTGGCCCCCACCAGGGCCAGCGTATGGCCGGCGGGCACCTGCAGGCTGATGTTCTCCACACCGACCTCGCTTGCCGCATAGCGAAAGCTCACCCCCTCGAAGCTCACCTCGCCGCGCAGGGGCTCGGCCAGGGGGGCGTCATGGTTGTCACGCACGGTGATCGGCACCGCCAGCAGGTCGAGGATGCGCCGGGTGCTGGCCATGGCCCGCTCGAACAGGTCGATCACCTCGGCCAGGCCCGTCAGCGGCCAGAGCAGGCGCTGGGTGAGGAACACCAGCACCCCGTAGGCGCCCACGTTGAGGTCACCGCGCAGGGCGAGCATGCCACCCACGGTGAAGGTGGCCAGGAAACCGGCGAGGATCGCCATGCGGATCACCGGGATGAAGGCGGAGCTGACGCGGATCGCCCGGCGGTTGGCCTCCACGTAGGCCTCGCTCACCTCGCGCAGCCGCGCCGCCTCCCGGGCCTCGCTGGTGAAGCTCTTGATGGTAGCGATGCCGGCCAGGTTGTTGGAGAGCCGGCTGGCGAGATCCCCCACCTTCTCGCGCACGTCGGCGTAGAGCGGGCCGGCCTTGCGCTGGAAGAAGAAGGCGCCCCAGATGATCAGTGGGATGGGAGTGAAGGCGAGCAGCGCGATCAGCGGCGAGATCACGAAGAAGACCGCGCCCACCGCCACCACGGTGACGCCCACCTGGATCAGCGAGTTGGCGCCGCCGTCCAGGAAGCGTTCCAGCTGGTTGACGTCGTCGTTCATGGTGGCCACCAGCTGCCCCGAGCTCTTCGACTCGAAGTAGGCCATGTCAAGGCGCTGGGCGTGCTCGTAGGTGTCCAGGCGCATGTCGGCCTGGAGCCGCTGGGCCAGGTTGCGCCACAGAATCTTGTAGAGGTATTCGAAGATCGATTCGCCGGCCCAGATGAAGAAGGTCAGGATCGCCAGCACGAAGATCTGCTCCTGGGGCGTGGTGAAGCCCAGCCGCGCCACGAAGCTGCGCTCCTGGTTGACCACCACGTCGATGGCCACGCCGATCAGGATCTCCGGGGCGATATCGAAGATCTTGTTGATGATCGAGCAGCTGGTGGCGGCGATGATGCGCCGCCGATAGCCCCGGGCGTAGCGCAGCAGGCGCACCAGCGCCTGGAAGCTGTTGGGTGAGGCACTGGCGGATAAGGCGGAGATGGTCATGAGGCGTCCTTGTGCTTAGCCAGCGAAGCATAGCCGAGGGCGCCCGCCCCCGGCCAATGCCCTGGCAGCCTGGTCCAACGGTGCGTTTCGTTCTCGGCAACGCGCTGTTCCACCACCGTCGCTGTTCGACAGGGAACTTCCGGGCCTAGAATCCTCCTCGCAACTGAGAATCAAACTCATTCAAGAGGACGTCATGCTTCGCTCACTCCCGCCTCGCCTTGCCCAGCCCTTCCCCTCCAAGGCACTGGCTAGCGCCATCGCCCTGGCCGCCGCTGCCGCCCTACCCGCCCAGGCCCAGGCCGAGGAGAGCGCTCGCCTGGAGAACATCGTGGTCACCGCCGCCGGCTTCGAGCAGGCGCTGCGCGATGCGCCGGCCAGCATCTCGGTGGTCACCCGGGAGGAGCTTGAGCGCAAGCGCTTCTCCAATATCGGCGAGGCGATCGCCGACGTGCCCGGGGTCGACGTGCGCTCCGGCACCGGCAAGACCGGCGGGCTCAACGTCAGCATTCGCGGCATGCCGGCGTCCTATACCCTGATCCTGATCGACGGCCGGCGCCAGAACGCCTCCGGCGACGTGACCCCCAACGGCTTCGGCGAGACCGGCACCAGCTTTATTCCGCCGCTCTCCGCCATCGAGCGCATCGAGGTGATCCGCGGGCCCATGTCGACCCTCTACGGCTCCGACGCCATGGGCGGGGTGATCAATATCATCACCCGCCGGGTGGCCAGTGAGTGGAGCGGCTCTGTCGCCGTGGACACCACCTTCCAGCAGGACCGCGACGCGGGGAACTCCCAGACTCTCAACCTCTATGCCGCAGGCCCCCTGGTGGAGGAGCGCCTCGGGCTGCAGCTGCGCGGCCGCCTTTATGACCGCGACGCCTCCGAGCGCCTCATCGAAGGCCCTGCCGACAGCACCCCAGGCCGCGACCCTCGTCCCAGCGAGGCGCGCATCTACTCCATCGGCGGCCGTCTCAACGCCACCCCGGACGAGACGAACGAGCTGTGGCTGGACCGGGAGCGCTCCCGGCAGGTCTACGACAACGCGGACGGCAGGCTGGGCAACCTGGACACCCCGGAGCGAGTCTTCGGCTACGAGGATGAGCTGCGCTTCAACCGCGACCAGGTGGCTATCGGCCACACCGCACGGCTGCCGGCGGGCACCCTGGAGAGCAGCCTGACCCACAGCACCACCGAGACCCTGGGCCGCACCCTACCGGCGGGCAGCGCGCCCGACTTCGGCTACGAAGCCGAGGGCGGCGAGCCACGCCTGCTGGAGAACCGCGATATCACCCTCGATACGAAATTCGTGATGCCGCTGGGCGACCATATGCTGACCCTGGGCGGCCAGGCCATCGATTCCCGGCTGGAGGATGGCGCCGCGGGCAACCAGGTCTTCCGCCAGGACAGCTGGGCGCTGTTTGCCGAGAACGAGTGGTGGCTTGCCGAGGACCTGGCCCTGACCCTGGGCGGGCGCTACGAGAACCACGACGCCTTCGGCGGCCACTTCAGCCCCCGCGGCTATCTGGTGTGGAGCGCAAGCGACGACTGGACCCTCAAGGGCGGCGTCAGCCGCGGCTACAAGACGCCGACTCTCAACCAGCTTCACGACGGCGTGACCGGCTTCACCGCTCAGGGCCAGACCGTGACCATCGGCTCGCCGGATCTCAAGCCGGAGAAGAGTACCAACTATGAGCTGGGCGCCAGCTATGACAGCGGCGAGGGGCTCACGGCGAGCGCCACCGCCTTCCATACCCGCTTCACCGACCGCATCGCCGACGCCGCGGACATCCCCAACTGTCAATATGAGGTGAATGGCACCACCCCCAACGCCGACCTGGCCAACTGCTTGAGCGTGGGCAACTTCACCGCCCAAGAGAGCTTCGGCCAGTTGGTCAATATCGACCGCGCCGAGACCCAGGGCATCGAGCTCAGCGCCCGGATGGAACTGACTCCCTCCTGGTACCTGAGCGGCGGCTATACCTTCACGGAGACCGAGATCACCTCCGGCGAGAACGAGGGACTGCAGCTGACCAATGCGCCCAAGCACAAGCTGACCGCCGGGGTCACCTGGCAGATCAGCGACCGTTGGAGCACAAGCCTGGACGGCGAGTATTACTCATCCCGGGAGCGTTTCTCCGGCGGCCTGCCGGACTCGGGCCAGAACCTCGCGCTCCTCGAGCAGGTGGGCAACAAGCTGGACGGCTACGAGCTCTTCCATCTGCGCAGCTCCTACCAGCTGGCACAGAACGTGCGCCTGACCGGCACCGTCTACAACCTCCTCGACAAGGACTTCGGCCGCGCCGACAGCTACGAGTGGCAGGGTGACACCTACCAGGCCTACCGCTTCACCCAGACCGGACGCTCCACCGACGGCGTGGCCCTGGACGGCCGCAGCTTCTGGCTCTCCGCCAGCTACGACTTCTAGGCCGCCTGGCGCCCGGCAGCGCTGTCGCCCGACGGCACTGTTTCGATCCTGATCTTCGCCCCGGCACCGCCGGGGCTTTCACATGCCCATGGCGACCCATGAGACACAGACTCAATTGTTAATGATTTTCATCCGCATGGTTAGCTGGCATACTGCGCTGGTCAAGGACACCTGCCATGAGTCGCTTCCATGCACGACTTCGATGAACTGATCGCCTTCGCCTCCATCATGGCCTCCGGCAGCCTGACCCGCAGCGCTCGTGAGCTGGGGCTCGCCAAGTCGACCCTGAGCCGGCGCGTCAGCCAGCTGGAGAGCCGCCTGGGCCAGCCGCTGCTGCGCCGCCAGGCCAACCGGCTGATCCCCACCGAGGCCGGCCTGCTGTTCCATGACCACTGCCGCGAGATGCTCGCCCTGGCCGAGCGCAGCCGAACGGCCCTGGACGAGCTGCGCCAGGAGGTCAGCGGCGAGCTCTGCGTGACGGTGCACTGCGCCCTGGCCCGCTGCTGGCTGGCGCCGACCCTGGACGCCTTCCTCGCCCGCCATCCCGGCATCGCGCTGACCCTGCAGACGGGCGATGCGCCCTGCACCGGCCCGGAGAGCCAGGGCGTGCACGTCTGGCTGGGCGAGGTGCCGGAATCGGGGCTGCGTCAGGAGCCGCTGGGCGCACTGACCCGCGGCCTGCATGCCCACCCCGACTACCTGGCCCGCCATGGCGCACCCGAACATCCCCGCGAGCTGGCCGGCCATGCCTGGATCGACCTGCTGGGCACCAGCCGTGAGGGCCTGACCCTGCACCACCCCGACCAGGCACCCTTTCACTTCCTACCGCCCGTCTCGCGGCTGAGGGTCGACCTGCCGGTGCTGCATATGGACGCCATCAGTCGCGGCCAGGGCATCGGCCTGCTACCCCACTGGATGGTCGAGCGCCACGCGCATCACCACCCGGGCCAGCTCGTGGCCTGCCTGCCGGCGTGGCAGCCCGCCCCGCTGCCGATCACCCTGCTCTATCCCTTTGGCCACCAGCCACGCCGGGTGACCGCCCTGCTCGACTGCCTGCGCCAGGCGGTGCCCAGCGCCTGGCAGCCCCCCGCCAGGGCGGCCTGAGCCCTCGAGAGAGAGGCGCCGGCGCTTGCCAGCCCACCCGGCGATTCAGGACAATGGGCCGCCCCGCCCCACGAGGACCTCTCGATGATCGCCGAACTCTTCGCCGTGATGGCCCCGGTGCTGGCCGGCGCCGGCCTGGGCTACACCTGGATTCGCCTGGGCCAGCCCTACCCGGTGGAGTTCGTCACCCGCCTGGTCTTCAATATCGGCACCCCGGCGCTGATCATCGCTTCGCTTGCCAATGCCCAGATCGACGCCGGCAGCGTCGGGCGCACCATGCTGGCCACCGCCCTGGTGATGATCGCCATGGCCGCCGCGACCCCGCTGATGGCGCGGCTGCTCCGGCGAGACTGGCGGGTGGTGCTCCCCCCCATGATGTACCCCAACACCGGCAACATGGGCCTGCCGGTGGTGCTCTACGCCTTCGGCAGCGCCGGCTTCGCCTTCGGCATCACGGTGATGGTCACGGTGTCGCTGTTCCAGTTCACCGTGGGCTCGGTCATGGCGAGCCAGGGCAACGCGCTGAAGACCCTGGCGCGCACCCCCACCGTCTACGCCATCGTGATCTCGCTGGCGCTGCTGCTCACCGACACCTCGCTGCCGCGCTGGCTCGACAACAGCGTCGACCTGATCTCCGGCTTCACCGTGCCGCTGATGCTGATCACCCTGGGGGTCTCCCTGGCCAGCATCCAGGTCAGGAGCCTCAAGTCCGGGGTCGGCTTCAGCCTGGTGCGCATCCCGGTGGCGGCGGGGCTGGCCTGGGGCATCGGCGCCCTGCTGGGGCTGCCCCCGCTGGCCCAGAGCATCCTGGTGCTGCAGATGAGCATGCCGGTGGCGGTCTTCAACTACCTGTTCGCCCAGAAGGCCGGCCGCGAACCCGCCTACGTGGCCAGCCTGGTGTTCTGTTCAACCCTGCTGGCGCTCTTCTATCTGCCCCTGCTGCTGGCCTGGCTGATGTAGCGCCATCGAGCGGGCCGGCGTCGCCAGATGGCGACAGGGAACGCGCCCGCCGCCGAAAAGTCCCTATGCTGGTAGATGCCTCATCATTCGATGAACGAGCCAACGAGGGGAGAACACGATGCCTGCACCACTTCGCAGACTGCCTGCCGCCCTGCTGCTGGGGGGGCTGGCCGTCGGCGGCCAGGCGCTGGCCGCCGAGACCCTGCCCGAGACAGTCGTCGAGCGGATCGAGACCGAGCACCATGACCTGCGCCTGGAGCGCGTGGCCACCGGGTTCGAACACCCCTGGGCCGTGGCCCAGCTGCCCGATGGCAGCTTCCTGGTCAGCGAACGCCCCGGCCGCCTGGCCCACGTCAGCGAGTCGGGCGAGATCTCCCACCTGGAAGGCGTGCCCGAGGTCAACGCCCGCGGCCAGGGCGGCCTGCTCGACGTGGTGCTGCATCCCGACTATGGCACGGGCGACGGCGAGCACGACTGGGTCTACTTCACCTGGAGCCAGGCCGGCAGCGACGGCACCGCCACCACCCTCTCCCGGGCGCGCCTGGGCGACGGCGCCCTGACCGATGTCGAGGAGCTCTTCGTCCAGGACCGCTTCTCCGGCCCCGGCCGCCACTACGGCTCGCGCCTGGCCTGGCTGCCCGACGGCACCCTGCTGATGAGCATCGGCGACCGCGGCAGCCAGCCGCCCCGGGCCCAGGACAAGGGCGACCATGCCGGCAGCGTGCTGCGCCTCACCGAGACCGGCGGCGTGCCGGACGACAACCCCTTCCTGGATGACGGCGACGCCCTGGAGGCGCTCTTCAGCATCGGCAACCGCAATATCCAGGGCATGACCGTCACCGCCGACGGCCGCGTCTGGGCCACCGAGCACGGCCCGCTGGGCGGCGACGAGCTCAACCTGATCGAGGGCGGCGAGAACTACGGCTGGCCCGAGGTGAGCCTGGGCGTGGACTACTCCACCCGGCAGCCCATCGGTGCGGACTCCCTGCCCGGGATGCGCGATCCGGTGCACGTCTTCGACGGCACCCAAGCCCCCTCGGGGCTCGCTGAGGTAACGAGCGAGCACTTTCCCGAATGGCAGGGCAACCTGCTGGCCGGCGGCCTGCGCAGCGAGTTGCTCAAGCGCCTGGTGCTGGAGGGCGACGGCATGGCCGAGAGCGAGGTGATCCTCGACGGCGAGATCGGCCGCATCCGCGACGTCCGCCAGGGCCGCGACGGCGCCCTCTACCTGCTCGACGACGACGCCCGCGGCAGCCTCTACCGGCTGGTGCCGGCGGACTGACATCGCACCGGGCATCGGCCCGGCACTTCCATCACCGGCCCCGCTGCTGCCGCGGCGGGGCCGGCCTGCGCCAGCCACGGGACCCAGCATGCGACTGCGCAACCTGATCATCCTCACCGTCATCGTGCCGCTGTTCCTGATCCTGGTGGTCTTCAGCCTGGTGGCGATCCACTCGCTGGAGGACAACGTCCGCTCCAAGCTGCAGACCGAGGTCCAGATCATCACCCATGCCATCGGCACCTCCCTGGGCTACGCCATGGCCCGCGACTCGCCGGAATCCCTGGAGGAGTCGCTGCATGCGGCCTTCTCCTTCCACCGCATCTACGGGGCCTACGTGTTCGACCGCGAGGGCCAGGAGATCTACGGCCTGGGGCTCGGCGAGTCGCTGTTCGAACCCGCGGAGATCCGCGAGGTGGTGGAGGCCGGCGAACCCACCGGCGACTACCGCCAGCACGATGGCTGGACCTACTACTCGGCGCTGATGCCGCTGACCACCCCGGACGGCGAGCTGCGCGGCGTGCTGCAGGTCAACCGGCTCAATACCGGCATCGAGAACTACACCGGCTTCCTGACCCTGGTGGCCGGCCTGGCCTTCCTGATCGGCTCCACCGGCATCGTGCTGGGCATCTGGTGGGGCTTCCGGCGCCATATCGAGCGCCCCATCAACCGCCTGCTGGAGGTGATGGCCCGGGTCGAGGGGGGCGACCGCGAGCAGCGCGCTGCGCCCCGCGGGCCGGAGGAGTACCGCCGCCTGGCGGTAGCCCTCAACGGCATGCTCGACGCCATGGCCGAGAAGGATGCCGACATCGAGGCGCGCCGCCTCAACGAGATCGCCCTCGAGAAGCGCCTGCGCAAGTCCCGCAAGCTGGCCGAGCTTGGCGTGCTGGCCGCCGGCGTGGCCCACGAGATCGGCGCGCCGCTCACGGTGATCAACGGCCAGGCCCAGCGCCTGGCCCGCCGCGAGGTGATCGGCGAGGATGAACGCGCCCGGCTCGGGCGTATCCGCGGCGAGGTGGCGCGCATCGTCGAGATCGTGCGCCAGCTGATGGAGCTGGGGCGGCGCCACAACGTCGAGAAGGAGTGGGTCCGCCTGGACGCCCTGGTGGAGGGGGCCCGCCAGCTGGTGGAGGAGGAGCTGGAGCAGGGCGGCATCCGCCTGGACACCGAGCTCCCCCCCCAGGCCCCCGCGGCTGCTGGCCAACGGCCAGCAGCTGACCCAGGTGCTCACCAACCTGCTGCGCAATGCCGCCCAGGCCGAGGGCACCCGCCGCGTCAGGCTAAGCGCCGAGTCCCGTGGCGATCAGCTGCACCTGAGGCTCGAGGATGACGGCAGCGGCATCCGCGAGGCCGACAAGTCCCAGGTCTTCGATCCCTTCTTCACCACCAAGCCGGTGGGCCAGGGGAGCGGCCTCGGCCTCTCCATGGTCCACCGCATCGTCAACGACCATGGCGGTACCATCGGGGTGTTCGACAGCGAGCTCGGCGGTGCCGGGTTCGCCATCACCCTGCCGCTGGAGGACCTTCTGGAAACGGGAGAGAACGAGGCCGTTACCCCCAACCACTCGGCAACGCGAGGACGCCAATCGTGACCCCCAAGGACGCCGTGCCCCCCTGCCCGATCCTCATCGTCGAGGACGATCCCGCCATCCTGGAGCTGCTCGAGGAGGAGCTCCAGGAGGCCGGCCACGCCACCCTGGGCGCTGCCAGCGCCGAGGAGGCCCTCGCCACCCTCAGCCACAGCCCGGTGGCCCTAGTGATCAGCGATGTGCGCCTGCCCGGCATGAGCGGCCTGGCCCTGCTGGAGCAGCTGCGCACCGAGAACAGCACCCTCGGCTTCATCGTCATCACCGCCTTCGGCACCATCGACCAGGCAGTGGAGGCGCTCAAGCTCGGCGCCGATGACTTCCTGACCAAGCCGCTGGACCTGGAGAACGTCCGCGAGGCGGTATTCCGGGTGCTGGAGCACCGCCGCCTGGCCGAGCGCTTCCAGCGCGACGCGCCGCCCGGCCACTTCCACGGCATCGTCGGCGGGAGCGAGCCGATGCAGGCGCTGTTCCACGACGCCGCCCGGCTGGCGAAGAGCGATGCGCCGATCCTGGTGCTCGGCGAGAGCGGCACCGGCAAGGAGCTGCTGGCCCGGGCGATACACGCCGAGAGCCCGCGCGCCGAGGGCCCCTTCGTGGCGGTCAACTGCGCCAGCATCCCCGGCGAGCTGATGGAGAGCGAGTTCTTCGGCCATGTGAAGGGCGCCTTCACCGGCGCCAGCGACCATCGCCAGGGGCTGTTCCAGTCGGCCCGGGGCGGCAGCCTGTTCCTCGACGAGATCGGCGAGATGTCGCCGGAGCTGCAGGCCAAGCTGCTGCGCGCCCTGCAGGAGAAGACCGTGCGACCGGTGGGCGGCGAGCGGGAGGAGCCGGTGGACGTGCGCATCATCGCCGCCACCCACCGCGACCTGGAGCAGGCCATCGAGACGGGCCACTTCCGCAGCGACCTCTTCTATCGCCTGGAGACCTTCTCGCTGCGTATTCCCCCGCTGCGCGAGCGGGAGGGCGACCTGGAGCGGCTGATCACGGCGCTGATCGACAAGCACGCCGACGCCCAGCAGAAGCGCATCGAGGGCATCGAGCCCGCTGCCCTGCAGGCGCTGCTCGCCTATGGCTACCCGGGCAACGTGCGCGAACTGGAGAACGCCATCATGCGCGCGGTGACCCTGGCCGATTCGGGCGAGATTCGCCACGCCGACCTGCCCGAGCGCCTGCGCGAGCAGGCCCAGGCATCCCGCCGCGAGAGCGGCGAGGTCGTGGCCGGCAGCCTGGCCCCCAGCACGCCGCAGCAGGCCTGGCCAAGCCTCGAGGAGGTCGAGAAGCGTTATATCCGCAAGGTGCTGGACGCCACCGGCGGCAACAAGCGCCGCACCGCCGACATCCTGGGCATCGCCCGACGCACCCTCTATCGCCGCCTCGACGACGGCTGAATGCGACCGGGAGACAGACAGAACGAACCAGACAGGCAAAAAACCGACAGGCAGAAAAAACCCCTGCACCTGGCAGGGGTTGAAGGGCGCGGTCCGGCTTCCGATGCCGAGGGGATAGGAGAGAGCATCGGCCGGCCGCGCCGGGGAACACCACCATGACGGGCCTTACTCCTGCGGCATCTCCCACTCGTCATCCTCGCCGCCGGGCTGGGCCGCATCCGGCTGGGCCGCACCCGGCTCGCCGTTGGGCATGGGCTTGGCGCCGCTGCCGAAGCCGGGTTCGTCAGTCGCGCCGCCCGGCTCCGCCGGTGCCATGGGGTCACCCCCCGCCGGATCGGCCGCCGGGTCATTGATGGGATCGCTCACGGAGTCGACACCGGGGTCGGCGGGCTGGGCACCCGGATCGGCAGGCTGAGTGGCCGGATCTGCGGGCTGGGTGGCCGCCGGGTCGCCGGCCGCAGGGTCGCCTGCCGCAGGATCGCCTGCCGCAGGATCGCCTGCCGCAGGATCGCCTGCCGCAGGGTCATGCATATCGGCGAAGGCCAGCGGGCTGGCCAGCAGGCCGACAGAGACACCGAGAACGCCCAGTTTCTTCAACAGCTCCTGTGACATCATGCTTCGCTCCTTTCCTTTCGGATCATCCTTCGTCGTATCGGGACGAACTTGCGGTCAGTAGTTGCCCGCTTCCTCGTCGTCCATCTCGTCCATCTCGTCCATCATCGGTTCCTGGCTTTCCATGGGATCCATGGGGTCGTCGCTCTGGGCGGGGGCCTGGTCCATGCCGGGCTCGTCGCCCATCGCAGGCTCATCGCCCATGCCAGGCTCATCCTCCATAGGCTGGGCCGGTTCCTCCATGGGCGGGTCCGCCGGCTCCATGGGGGGCAGCTCATCATCACCGTTGCCACAGCCGGCCAGCGCCAGGCTGCCGAGCGACAGGGCGGCGATGGCCGCCAGCGCCTTCAGGCGACGCCCTCGGGGCGAGCGGGAGGCATGACCTTGTCGAGACTCCACCTGGCTGGACGGTGCTTGCTGAGGCATTGACATCTCCTGGGTTCATTGACTTCACCAAGAGAGGAGCAGTCGCCATGCCACTCCTGGCCAACCGCCAATAAAAAATTAGACAATCAATGACTTAAAAAACAATAGGCGACGACGAGTCGCGTGCCGACACCCGCGCATCGGGTGGTCAGATCTGACACATGCGCCCCGGATTACCCGCCGGAAGGAGTCGGGTCGGTTCGGAATCAACGCTATACGAAGGTATAGTCGCCTCCCCGTGACGCCAGCCGGGCGTTGAATCGCTTTCCACGAAGCGAAGCTAGGCTTTGAAGGCACTGAGGAAATGCCAGCCCACGGCGGCAAGGTGGCGACCCACACCGATGTTTCGGTGTTCCTGGTGCGCCCACCCAAGGCCTGAGCCGGCCCGCCCGGATACCCCCAAGACGCTACGCAAGGGAGACAGCCACTATGGCCAATGACGAGAACGCCCCCGAGAAGCCGCAGGCTTCCGAGGGCATTCCGGCCCCGGAGGGGCCCGCCAACCTGATCGATACCGACTACGTGATCGGCCAGGACAACATTTCCGCCTCGCCCATGGGGATCGACGTGGACCTGCACGGCAAGGTATTCGCCGTGTCGGCCATCGTGGTGATGTTCTTCGTGATCATCACCCTGGCCCTGCAGGACCAGGTCGGTCCGCTGTTCACCAGCACCTTCAACTTCCTGACCGGCAACATGGCCTGGTTCTTCCTGCTGGCCCCCAACATCTTCGTGCTGCTGTCGATCGTGCTGATCTTCACGCCCCTGGGGAAGGTGCGCATCGGCGGGGCCGATGCCAAGCCGGACTTCAGCTACGCGGGCTGGTTATCCATGCTGTTCGCCGCCGGCATGGGCATCGGCCTGATGTACTTCGGCGTCTCCGAGCCCATGGATCACTTCCAGGCGGCGCTCGGCGGCATCAGCAGCGAAGGCCGCGCGCGCACCGACTGGTCGCCGCTGGGCGGCGCCGAGGGCGACGAGGCCGGCGCCCTGGCGCTGGGCATGGCCGCCACCATCTTCCACTGGGGCCTGCACCCCTGGGGCATCTACGCCGTGGTGGCGCTGTCGCTGGCGATCTTCTCCTTCAACAAGGGCCTGCCGCTCACCATGCGCTCGATCTTCTACCCGATCCTGGGGGAGCGCGTGTGGGGCTGGCCGGGGCATGTGATCGACATCCTGGCGGTGTTCGCCACCCTGTTCGGCCTGGCCACCTCGCTCGGCCTCGGTGCCCAGCAGGCCACCAACGGCTTGAACGACCTCTTCGGCATTCCCGATACCAACGTCACCATGGTGCTGCTGATCGTCGCCATCACCATCGTGGCCATCGGCTCCATCACCCTCGGCGTCGACAAGGGCGTGCAGCGCCTCTCCCAGCTCAACATGGGGCTCGCCTTCCTGCTGCTGGCCTTCGTCATCCTGGTGGGCCCGACGCTGATGATCGCCACCGGCTTCTTCCAGAATCTGGGCCACTACCTCAGCTACCTGCCGGCGCTCTCCAACCCCTTCGGGCGCGAGGACGCCAACTTCAGCCAGGGCTGGACCGCCTTCTACTGGGCCTGGTGGATCTCCTGGTCGCCCTTCGTCGGCATGTTCATCGCCCGGGTCTCCCGCGGGCGCACCGTGCGCGAGTTCCTGATCGCCGTGCTGCTGGTGCCGTCGCTGGTCTCGGTGCTGTGGATGACCTCCTTCGGCAGCGCCGGCATCAGCCAGCTGCTGGCCGGTACCTTCGAGGGCGAGGCGGATGCGCTCTTCGTGATGCTGGCCGGGCTGCCGCTCACCGAGATCACCTCCTTCATCGCCATCGTGCTGGTAGTGGTGTTCTTCATCACCTCCTCAGACTCCGGCTCCCTGGTGATCGACTCCATCACCGCCGGCGGCAAGGTGGACGCGCCCAAGCCCCAGCGCATCTTCTGGGCCATCATCGAGGGCGCCATCGCCATCGGCCTGCTGATCGGCGGCGGCCTGGCGGCGCTGCAGGCGGCGGTGATCTCCACCGGCCTGCCCTTCACCCTGGTCCTGCTGGTGGGCTGCTACGCCATCATCAAGGGGCTGATGAGCGAGCCGCGCTGAGACCAGCCGGTATCGCAGCATGAACGAAGGAGGGCGGCCACTGGCCGCCCTCCTTCGTTCAGTTCCACAGCTCACCCAGCGGGGTGTCGGGGGAGTAGTGGCGGGCCACCTGGGCGTGCAGCAGCTCGGCGGTGGCCAGGGCGTCCACCAGGGCATGGTGCCCCTGGTAGGCGGGCAGGCCATAGCGCGCGCGGCTATTGTGCAGGCGGATCGAGACCGGCGGGCGCCCCAGCCAGCGCCGGAAGCGTGCCCACGGCGACTGACGGTGCAGCCTCGCCTCCAGCGACATGGTGTCGATCACCGGGAAGCGCAGGCCCTCCCCCAGCCGGGCCTGGATGGCGGAGTCGAGGAAGGGCCGCTCGATCTGGCGGTAGTGTACCACCGCCACCCTCCCCTTCAGCACCCCGAGCAGCTCCGGCAGGATCGCGGCGAGATCGGGGGCGTTCGCCACCTCGCCGTGGGTGATGCGGTGCAGGATCACCGACTGCTCGGTGAGCTCACGGACCGGCTTGAGCACCCAGTAGCGTCGCTCGCGCAGCGGGATGCGTGCCAGGGTGAAGGGCACCACCCCGACGCTGACGATGGCATGGCGGCGCGGGTCGAGGCCGGTGGTCTCGATATCCAGCGCCACCAGCGGCACCTCGCCGATGGGGGTGGCGGGGTCCGGGCAGCCCGCGGCGAAATAGTCCTGAAGCAGCGTGTCTTTTACCCGGGCGGCGCGGTCCGCCAGATATTCCGGCCAGCCGGGTTCCTGCTGGCGCGTCGCGCCAGGCAGGCGAATCACCGGGTCCCTCGCGGGCGGCGCGCCGCCGTGGCCGGGACCGGATAGCGGAACTTCAGAAACTTCTGGGCGTTGCTGAGCACCTGGAAGGCGTCCTTGAGGGTGTGGCGCTCGGCGTCGGAGACGTTCTCCGGCTCGATGTTGTTGTCCGGGGCACGCTCGTGCTGCAGGTCGAACACCTGGTGGCGGATGCGCGACATGGCGAGGAACTCCAGGGCGTAGCGCAGCTTGTCGCTGACCCCTTGCGCCAGCAGCTGGGTGCGATCGATATCGTCGAGGCGCTCGAAGCTGTTCTGGGCCCGGGAGCCGCAGGCCAGGGCGTGGACGCGGATCAGGTCGGTGAGCGGCGCGGTGCCGCGCCGCTTGAGGTTGATGGAGTTGTTCTGCTTGCCATCCTTCTCCATCACGAAGGTGCGGAAGAAGCCCAGCGGCGGGGTGCGATTGAGGGCATTGCGCGCCATGGCGGCCAGGAACAGCGGGCTCTTCGGCGCCTGCTCGGCCACCAGGTCCTGCAGCTGCTCGACGAAGACGTTCTCGCCGTGGACGACATCGAGGTCGAAGAAGATCGAGCTGTGCAGCAGCCGCTCCGGGGTCGGGTCGTGGATCCAGTCCTCGAAGTAGCCCTTCCAGACCGCCAGCGGCTGCCGCCAGCGCGGGTTGGTGGCCATGATGTCGCCGCTGCAGTAGGTGTAGCCGCAGGCGTCCAGGCCGTCGCTGACGATCTTCGCCATCGCCAGGAAGTAGGCGTCGTGGGCCTCGGGGTCGAAGGCGTCATCCAGCACCAGGGCGTTGTCCTGATCGGTGACGATGGACTGCTCGTTGCGCGCCATGGAACCCATGGCCATGAAGCAGTAGGGCACCGGCGGCGGCCCCAGCGCCTCCTCGGCCAGCTCCAGCAGGCGCCGAGTGAAGCTGCGCCCGATGGTGGAGAGCGCGCTGCCGATCATCCGCGAGTCGGCGCCATCCTCCACCATGCGCACGAAGGCGGCACGCACGTCCGGGGCCAGCTTGGCCAGGCCCTCCGCCGTGGACTGGTTGAAGATGTTGCTGACCAGGTAGAGGCTGGAGTGGGTCTCGTAGCGGATGATGTCGGAGAGGTGGACGATGCCCACCGGGTGGCGGCGATGCATTACCGGCAGGTGGTGGATGTTGTTGCGCAGCATGGTGAGCATCGCCTCGTGGACCGACTCGTCGGACTGGATCGCCACCAGCCGGTCGACCACGATCTCCCCCACCGGCGTGTCGGACGGGCGCCCCTCGGCCACCAGCCGACGGAAGTCGCTGTCGGTGAGGATGCCGCGCACCTGCCAGGCGCGCTCCTCGCTGTCCCGGAAGGTGTAGCGGGGGTTGTCGCCGGGGGCATCCAGCACCAGCACCGCCGAGGCGCCGGAGTCGCCCACCAGGCGCGCGGCCTCCTGCACCGTGGTGCTCGCCACCACCATCACCGGATAGCGGGTCAGCAGCTTGCGCACCCGAGTGATCATCATGTCGTTCTGCTTCTTGTGCTGCTCCACCGCCGACTCGAGGCGCGGGCGCTCCAGTTCCACGAACTCGGCGAAGTGCTCATCCTCCTCGCAGAGACGCTGGAAGAGCGCATCCGGGAGGAAGTAGATCAGGCTGTCCTCCAGCGCCCGCACGGGGTAGCGGACCCGGTGGTTACGCAGCAGGCTGAAGTGGCCGAAGATATCGCCCTCACCGCGGCGGTCGTAGAGGTCGCCGTTGCGGCGATAGACCTCCACGGCGCCGCTGCGGATGTAGCCCAGTTCGTGGATCTCCTGATCGAGGAGCCAAATCTCGCTGCCGGCCCGGTAGTAGGCCACTTCGACCTGGCCGGCGATCTCGTCGAGCAGGTCGTCCGAGAGGGCATCGAAGGGCGGGAAGCGCCCCATATGCTGGCGGATTTCCAGCAGTTCCACTTCCATGAGTCGCGCTCCCGTCCGGCTGGTCACATGCCGGAAGTCTGGGAGCTGCCGGCGGCGCTGTAAAGCCGGCACACATGCAAACGGCCACCCCGAAGGGTGGCCGTCAGCTGCCGATGGGAGTCGGCTTCAGGAGGAGCTCGACCTTACGACTGCGCCATCTCCTGGACGCGCTGCATCAGCTCGGGATCCTGCTGGATCGCCTGGCCGATGGCGTTGAAGGTATCCACGTCAAGACCGCTCTCCTCGACTACCTCGACCATCTTGTCGTTGGCTTCCATGCGCACCTCCTGCTGGGAGGCCTCATCCTCGGCGGAGTGCAGGCGCTCGGTGTACTCCTGGGAGATCACGGCGATCTCCTGGGAGGCATCGGCGAACTGCTGCAGCTGCTCGTCGGAGAAGTCCATGGCCGGGGCGGCGGCCTGGGGCTGCTCGGGAGCTGCCGCCGGGTCCTGTGCCGGATCCTGCTGGGCGTGGGCGGTGGCGGACATCAGGCCAGCGCTGAGCAGGGCGGCAGAGAAGAGAGCGGTCATCCGTTTCATGAGTTCCTCCAGTCGTTATAGGACCCCGTCGGGGCGTTGCGTGCATGTGGGAACTGTGACGGCAGCGACCGGTCGGCGTTCAGAATTTTCGTGTAAAACTTTGAAACATGAAGTGTGAGCAACTTTACATTCGTTGCCGATAAGCGACACCCTGAGTCACCGCTTCGCCATCAGGCCCGGCATGGGCGGCTTCGAGGCATCGCCTGTGAATGGGAATGACATTCATTCCGAAAAAGAGCCGCCGACAGCCTGCCGGGGGCTAGGCGAAACTTGAGCGGCGCAGTATGGTCGTGGGCTGACCCGACTTCCTGACATGGATGTTTCGCATGCCCCCTGCCTCCCGCGCTGCCAGTCTCTGGCTTGCCGCCATGCCGCTGCTGTTCGTCGTGCTGTGGAGCACCGGCTTCATCGGTGCCAAGTTCGGCCTGCCCTACGCCGAGCCCTTCACCTTCCTGTTCATCCGCTTCGTGCTGACCCTGGCGCTGCTGGTGCCGCTGGCCCACTGGCTCTCCGGGGAGTGGCCGAGGGGGGCTCGGCTGTGGGGACATATCGCCGTCTCCGGCCTGCTGGTGCACGGCGCCTACCTGGGCGGGGTCTTCTATGGCATCTACCTGGGCATGCCGGCGGGGCTCGCCTCGCTGCTGGTGGGGCTGCAGCCGCTGCTCACCGCCGCGCTCGCCGGCCCCTTGCTGGGCGAGCGGCTGGGCGGGCGCCAGTGGCTGGGGCTGGTGCTGGGGCTCGTCGGCGTCACCCTGGTGCTGGGCGGCAAGCTCGACCCGGGCGAGGCGCTCTTCCAGGGCTTCGGCGCCGGCGCCCTGCTGGCCATCCTGATCGCGCTGCTGGGAATCGCCGGCGGCACCCTCTACCAGAAGCGCCACTGCACCGGCATGCCGCTGCTCTCCGGCACCGTGGTGCAGTACCTGGCGGCGGGCGCGGTGCTGGGGCTCGGCGCCCTGCTCTTCGAGGAGCGCCGCGTGACCTGGACGCCCACCTTCGCCCTCACCCTGGGCTGGCTGGTGCTGGTGCTGTCGATCGCCGCCATCCTGCTGCTGATGGCGCTGATCAGGCGCGGCGAGGCCTCGCGGGTGGCGAGCCTCTTCTACCTGGTGCCGCCGGTCACCGCCCTGCAGGCCTGGTGGCTCTTCGACGAGGCGCTGCCGCCGGTGTCGCTTGCCGGCATGGCCGTCGCCATCGCCGGGGTGGTGCTGGTGGTCAGGGGGCAGCCTTCGCCAGCCGGCAGGCAGCGTACTTGAACTCCGGGATCTTGCCGAAGGGGTCCAGCGCCGGGTTGGTGAGCAGGTTGGCCGCCGCCTCCACGTAGGCGAAGGGCACGAAGACCATGCCGTCGGGCATCCCCGGGTCGACCCGGGCCGTCAGGGTGATCTCGCCGCGGCGGGTGGCGATGGTGATCTCCTCCCCCGGCGCCACCCCGAGGCGGTTGAGCTCCCCGGAGGAGAGGCTGGCCGTCGCCTCGGGCTCCAGGGCGTCGAGCACGCTGGCGCGGCGGGTCATGGCGCCGGTATGCCAGTGCTCCAGCAGCCGCCCGGTGGTGAGCACCGTGGGGTAGGCGTCGTCCACTGGCTCGTCCGGCGGCAGCGGCCGGGTGGGAGCGAACTTCGCCCGTCCGCCGGCCCGCGGGAAAGCATCCGTGAACACCACGTCCTGGCCCGGGGCATCCTCGGCGGGGCACGGATAGGTCACCGAGCCCTCGCGCTCCAGACGCTCCCAGGAGATATGATCGAGCGAGTGCATGCCGCGCTTCATCTCGGCAAACACCTCGCTCGGGTGGGCGTAGTCCCAGGCCAGGCCGAAGCGCCGGGCGATCTCCTGGATGATCCACCAGTCGGGCCTCGCCTCCCCCGGCGGCGCCACGGCGGCGCGGCCCAACTGCACCTGGCGGTTGGTGTTGGTCACCGTGCCCTCCTTCTCCGGCCAGGCGGTGGCCGGCAGGATGACATCGGCAAACTGGGCGGTCTCGGTGACGAACAGATCCTGCACCACCAGGTGCTCCAGGGCCGCCAGGGCCTGGCAGGCATGGTTCAGGTCAGGGTCTGACATGGCGGGGTTCTCGCCGAGGATATACATGCCGCGGATCCGGCCGGCGAGGATGGCGTCCATGATCTCCACCACGGTGAGCCCAGGCTCGGGGTCGAGCTCGGCGCCCCAGAGCTCCTCGAAGGCGGCGCGCAGCTGGGCGTCGCCCACCGGCTGGTAGTCAGGCAACACCATGGGGATCAGGCCGGCATCCGAGGCACCCTGGACGTTGTTCTGGCCGCGCAGCGGGTGCAGGCCGGTGCCGGGGCGCCCGGTCTGGCCGCAGGCCAGCGCCAGCGAGATCAGGCAGCGGGCGTTGTCGGTGCCGTGGACGTGCTGGGAGATGCCCATGCCCCAGAAGATCATCGCTCGCTCGGCGGTGGCATAGGCGCGGGCGATCTCGCGGATGGCCTCGGGGGCCACGCCGCACAGGCCGCTCATCGCCTCGGGGGTCATGTCCACCACGCTTTGCTTGAGCGCCGCGAAGCCCTCGGTATGGGCGTCGATATAGGCCGGGTCATACAGGCCTTCACTGACGATGACGTTGAGCATGGCGTTGTAGAGCGCCACGTCGCCGCCGGGGGAGAAGCGCACGCTGCGCCAGGCGTAGGCGTCCAGCGCCTGGCCGCGGGGGTCGAGGATGATCAGCCGGGTGCCGTTTCTCGCCGCCTGCTTGAAGTAGGTGGCCGCCACCGGGTGGTTCACCGCCGGGTTGCAGCCGGTGAGGAGCACCACGTCAGCCTCGAGCGCCTGCATGAACGACGCCGTCACCGCGCCGGAGCCCAGGCACTCCATCAGTGCGGCCACCGAACTGGCATGACAGAGCCGGGTGCAGTGGTCCACGTGGTTGGAGCCGAAGCCGGTACGCACCAGCTTCTGGAAGAGCCAGGCCTCCTCGTTGGAACACTTGGCGCTGCCGAAGCCGGCCAGCGCCCCGGGGCCGTGGGCCGCCTTGAGGTCGACGAGCCCGGTGGCGGCCATCTCCAGCGCCTCCTCCCAGCTCGCTTCAAAGAAGTGGGTCAGCGGCCTTGCCGGATCGAAGTCGGGATCGAGCCCCTTGGCCACGCCGGGCCGGCGGATCAGCGGCCTGGTCAGGCGTGCCGGGTGATTGGGGTAGTCGAAGCCGAAGCGCCCCTTGACGCACAGCCGCCCCTGGTTGGCGGGGCCGTCCCGGCCCTCGACGAAGAGAATGCGCCCAGGCCCCGGAGCTGTTCCGGCGACAGGACTGCGGGGAGGCGCTACAAGTCCTTCCATGGAGGCTACCTCGGCCATCCCTGGCCCTCGGACCTCCCCTTCGTCCTGCCCCCGGCGCTCCTCGACGTGTGGTACGTCATCCTTCACATGGTAGGTAAGCTGGCAGCCCACCCCGCAGTAGGGGCAGACGGAATCCACGGCGCGGTCGGCCACGGCGGAGTCGCCGCGGCCCGCCTCGTCGATCAGGGTCGCCGGCATCAGCGCCCCGGTGGGGCAGGCCTGGACGCACTCGCCGCAGGCCACGCAGGTGCTCTCCCCCATGGGGTCGTCGAAGTCGAAGACGATCTTCGCCGCCGCACCGCGATGGGCCAGGCCGATGACGTCGTTGCCCTGCACCTCGCGGCAGGCGCGCACGCAGAGCCCGCACTCGATGCAGGCGTCGAGGTTGACGTTCATCGCGGTATGGGAGGCATCCTGGAAGCGCTGCGCCTCCCGCGGGCGCACATGGTGAACGGTGGGCGCGGCGCGCTCGTCGCGTTCCGGCAGCCGCTCGCTCACCGCCGTGGCATCGATGGCCAGCGCCTCGGCCATGGCCCAGAGATGGCTGGCGCGGTCGGGGCTCGCCTTCCGCTCGGGCTGGTCGGCGAGCAGCAGTTCCAGCACGGACTCCCGCGCCTCGCGGGCGCGCTCGGAGCTCGCACTCCTCACCACCATGCCGGGGGCCGCCTCGCGGAGGCAGCTGGCCGCCAGCACCCGCTCCCCCTCGATCTCCACCATGCAGGCGCGGCAGTTGCCGTCGGCCCGATAGCCCGGGGCGTCCTTGAAGCAGAGATGGGGAATGGTCTCGCCAAAGCGTCTGGCCACCTGCCAGAGGGTCTCGCCGGGACGGGCGCTCACCTCGACGCCGTCCAGGGTCAGGATAAAGGTCTCGGGGTTCGGGGTCTGCGTGGTCTGCATGGTCTGCCTCCCTACCCTTTCACGATGAGGTTCTGAGCTTCGAGCTCGCCGCGGAAGTCGCGCAGCAGGCTCAGCACCGGATTGGGCGCCGCCTGGCCCAGGCCGCAGATGGAGGCGTCCATCATCACCCGGGCGAGGCGCTCGAGCGCCTGGACGTCCCAGGCGTCACGCTCGAGCAGGGTCAGCATCTTCTCGGTGCCCACCCGGCAAGGGGTGCACTGACCGCAGGATTCGTCGGCGAAGAAGGCCAGCAAATTGGCGGCCACCGCACGCAGATCGTCCTGGTCCGAGAGCACGATGATCGCCGCCGAGCCGATAAAGCAGCCGTGCGCCTGGAGCGTATCGAAGTCCAGCGGGATATCCGCCTTGCCGGCCGGGAGTATTCCGCCGGAGGCGCCACCGGGCAGGTAGCCGGCGAGGCGGTGCCCCTCGGCCATGCCGCCGCAGTACTCCTCGAGCAGCTCGGCCAGGGTGATGCCGGCGGGGGCCAGGTGCACCCCGGGCCGCTTGACCCGGCCGGAGACCGAGAAGCTGCGCAGCCCCTTGCGCCCGTGCCGGCCCTGGCCCTGGCCGGCGAACCAGTCGGCGCCCTTCTCGTGGATCAGCGGGATCCAGTAGACCGTCTCGACGTTGTTGACCAGGGTCGGCCGACCGAAGAGCCCCCGCTGGGCCACGAAGGGGGGCCGGTGGCGCGGCTTGCCGGGCTTGCCCTCCAGGGACTCGATCAGCGCCGACTCCTCGCCGCAGATGTAGGCGCCGGCGCCGCGGCGCAGCACCACGAAGCCGGGGGCGACCAGGCTCGCGGCCTCGAGCTCGGCGATCGCCTCGGTGAGCACACGGTGCAGCCCGGGATATTCATCGCGCAGGTAGATGTAGAGCGCGCGGGCCTCCACCGCCCAGGCGCTGACCAGGGCCCCCTCCAGGAAGCGGTGCGGCTCACGTTCGAGATAGAAGCGGTCCTTGAAGGTGCCGGGCTCGCCCTCGTCGGCGTTGATCACCGCGTAGCGGGGGCCGGGCTCGGCGCGCACCGCCTGCCACTTCTTGAAGGTGGGGAAGCCCGCCCCGCCAAGGCCGCGCAGGCCGGCGCGCTCGAGCTCATCGATCAGCACCTCGACGCCCACCTCGCCGGCGCGACACCGGGTCAGCAGCGAGTAGCCGCCACCGACGCGGTAGTCGGCCAGGCGCTGCCAGAGGATCGCCTCGGGATGGGTGTGGCCGGTATCCACCACCGCCTCGACCCCCTCCGGGGTGGCGTAGAGCAGGTGATGATGGCCCACCTCGACCACCGGGGCGGTGTCGCAGCGTCCCATGCAGGGGGCACGCACCACCCGCACCCGCTCCGGGTCGAGGCCCGCCGCCAGCCGTTGGCGCAGGGCCTCGGCGCCGGCCAACTGGCAGGAGAGCGAATCGCAGACCCGCACGGTGACCTCCGGCGGCGGGGCCTCGCCGTCGTGGACCACGTCGAAGTGGGCATAGAAGGTGGCCGTCTCGTAGATGGCCGCCATGGGCAGGTTCATGTAGGCGGCCAGCGCCCTGAGCTCCACCAGGGAGAGGTGACCGTGGGCATCCTGGATGGCGTGCAGGTGCTCGATCAGCCTGTCGCGACGGCGCAGCTCCGGCGCCTCACTCTCGTCGCCGAGCAGCACGCGCAGGGCGGCCAGCGCCACCGGCGCCAGTTCACGGCCGCGGGTCTTGCCGCGCAGGCGGCGCTTGGGCGTGGCGGTCGATTCGGTCATGGCGGACTCCCGGAGTCGGCGGGCAGACGAGGCTAGCAGTCTGTCGGTTTAGAGGGCATGAAGCGTAGAAGCAACGTCCCCTCTCTGGTTTCTTCGCAGGGTAGTCGGTCATGTGGCGGGAGAGTCGCTGTTGGCCCTCCCTGCCTCGCCTTGCACCGCTCCTGACCCCGGTGACGCGCTACCCGGTGAGGGATCTCCCCTCATCCGGCAGCCAGGCGGTGCATTCGCTTGATGTTCCAGGCCAGGGTGGCCAGTCGCCACTCGCCGCTGACCTTGTCCAGGCCACGCAGCGAGAACTGCCGGAACCCCATCACGTGCTTGATGATGCCGAAGACCGGTTCCACCGTATGCTTGCGCAGCGCATACAGGGCGCGTCCCGCCCGGGTCTTCAGGCGGTGCGCCATCTGCTCGACGGGATCCTCACTCGCCGGGGCGGGCGGATCCGCCGCGAAGCGCTCGAACACGGGGAGATGATGGACATCGCGCTTCATGGCCAGCAGCGGTTCGATGCCATGGGCCTGGCAGGCATCGACATTGGCCGCACTGAAGTAGCCCGTGTCGGCCAGCAGGCAACTGGGGCGCCCCAACGCCTCGGGGTAGCCCTGCCATGCGGTCAGTAACGGCATGACCTGCTGCTTGTCGTTGGTCGCCTGGGTGACATGCACGTGGGTGACCAGCAGGGTGTCGGTATCGACGGCCGCCTGGGCGTTGTAGCACTGATCGAAGGCCTTGCCGGTGACCGGCATGATGCGTGATTGTGGGTCGGTGAGGTTGACCTGATCCTTGTCGCGGGGGCCGCCCGTCGGTGGCTCGGGATCCCGCCCCCGAGGCGTCTTGCCGGCCTTCCGCTGCGCCTCACGGCGCGCCACCTTTTCCTGGTAGGCGGCTTGTTCGACGGCGTCTCGCTCCTCGGCCCGCGCCTCGATCTTGGCCTTGGCCTCGGCGATCGCCGCCAGGCGCTGTTCGCGACGGGCAATCTCCGCCCGGGATGTCCATGCCATCGGCGGCGTCATCCCGATCCGCGGACTCGGCCCGTTGGGTCAGCGCCTTCACCTCGGCCTTGAACTGAGCCTCCAGCTTCTTGGCATGGCCGTACGACAGCGCCCTATGCTTGCTGGCGTTGGCCTTGAGCTTGGTGCCATCCAGCGCGATGGTGCCGAGCTTGAGCAGCTTCATCTCGCGGGCCAGCAAGAGCACCTGGACGAACAGTTTGCTCCAGTTCGGGCAGGAAGCGCCGCCGGAAGGTGGCCAGGGTGTCGTGGTCGGGATGGGTGTTGGCGGCCAGGTAGCGGAACGCCACCGAGTCATAGGTGGCCCGCTCGATCTTGCGGCTGGAATACACCCCGGTGGCATAGCCATAGACCAGCAGACTCAGCAGCACCGCCGGGTGATGGGCCTTATGCCCCCGGCCGGCGTACCGCCGCGTCAACGCCGAGAGGTCCAGCTGCTCGACAACATCCACCACGAAGCGCGCCGGGTGGTCATCGGGCAACCACTCGTCCACGGAAGGCGGCAGAAGATAATCGGTCTGGCGGTCAACGGGGATGAAGCGGCTCATGGCGACGTTCCGGTGGTGGCGGCTGGAAGCGAGTATCTCACGACGTTATCGAAAACCCGACAGACTGCTAGAGTCTTTCAAGATAGGCCGGCCCGCCCAGGTTGTTCATCTGCTGGCGGATCCAGGCGCTGCGCCGCTCCACGTGAGGGCTGGGGCGCGCCGCATCCCAACCTCGCGGGTTGGGCAGGATGGCCGCCAGGCGGCTGGCCTGCACGGCCGTGAGCTGGCCGGCAGAGACCCCGAAGTAGTGCTGGGCCGCGGCCTCCAGGCCGAACACGCCGCTGTCCCATTCGGCGATGTTCAAATAGACCTCGAGGATGCGCTGCTTGGGCCACAGGGTCTCGATCAGCAGGGTGAACCACGCCTCCAGTCCCTTGCGCGCCCAGCTGCGCCCGGTCCACAGGAAGAGGTTCTTGGCGGTCTGCTGGCTCAGGGTGCTGGCCCCTCGCAGGCGCCCTCCGGCGCGATTGGATTCCCAGGCTCGACGCATCTCCACCAGGTCGAAGCCGCGATGTTCGGGAAAGCGCTGGTCCTCGGCGGCGATCACCGCCAGCTTGGCGTGGTCGGAGAGCGCCTCCCAGGGGCGCCACTGGTGGCGAAGCTCGATGGGCTCCCGGGAGATCCAGGACTGCACCTTGCGCTCCACCATCACCATGGAACCGAACACCGGCACCTGGCGAAACAGCAGCACCAGCAGTACCGAGAGCACCACGAAGCCCAGCACGACGCGCCACAGCCAGCCCCACAGCCGGCGGCCCCATGCCCTGCCCATTCCTCTTCTCACTATCGCTCGACCCACGACCACTCGCCCCTGCGAACCCGACGCCAGACGACCAGTATACGGGCTCGCATCGCGGCAAGGGAGGCGAGCGGCCGGCGCATCCTCAACGCGCCAGCCTCAACGCGCTAGAGATTCTTGTGCAGCCGTTCGGCGTGATAGCGCAGGTGATCCTCGATGAAGGAGGCGATGAAGTAGTAGCTGTGATCGTAGCCGGGCTGCCGACGCAGGGTGAGCGGGTGGTCGTGCTCGGCGCACACCGCCTCCAGCCGCTCGGGCCTGAGCTGCTCGTCGAGGAAGTCGTCGGCCTCGCCCTGGTCGATGAACAGCGGCTGGCGGGAGGCACCGCGGGCCACCAGCTCGCAGGCGTCGTACTGGGTCCACTTGCCGCGGTCCTCGCCCAGGTAGCCACCGAAGGCCTTCTGGCCCCAGGGGCAGTCGGACGGGTTGACGATGGGGGCGAAGGCCGATACCGAGCGGTAGTGGCCGGGCCGACGCAGGGCCATGATCAGCGCCCCATGGCCCCCCATGGAGTGGCCGCTGATGGACTCGCGACCGTTCACCGGGAAGTGCTGGCGCACCACCGAAGGGAGCTCCTCGGTAACGTAGTCGTACATGCGGTAGTGCTTCTTCCAGGGCGCCTGGGTGGCGTTGACGTAGAAGCCGGCGCCGGAACCGAAGTCGTAGCTGTCGTGCTCGCCGGGCAGGTCGGTGCCCCGGGGGCTGGTGTCGGGGCAGATGATGGCGATACCCAGCTCCGCCGCCAGGCGATGGGCGCCGGCCTTCTGCATGAAGTTCTCGTCGGTGCAGGTGAGTCCGGAGAGCCACCACAGCAGGGGCACCCGCTCGGCCTCGGCCTGGGGCGGCAGGTAGATGGCGAAGACCATCTCGCAGTCCAGCGCCCGGGAGCGGTGGCGATAGCGCTTGTGCCAGCCGCCGAAGCTCTTGTTGGCCGATACCAGCTCCAGGTTCTCGGTCATGGTCATGATGAGGTCTCCTGGCGGCCGGGATGCCTTTCCCGGCCGCTCCGCAAGGGGGTCAAGGGCGATACGACGCCTGGCGCGTCAGTAGTGAAGAACGGTACGGATGCTCTCACCCCGGTGCAGCAGGTCGAAGGCCTCGTTGATCTTCTCGAAGGGCATGTCGTGGGTGATGAAGTCGTCGATGTTGATCTCGCCCTTCATGTACTGCTCCACGTAGCCCGGCAGCTCCGAGCGCCCCTTGACGCCGCCGAAGGCGGAGCCCTTCCAGACCCGGCCGGTGACCAGCTGGAACGGACGGGTGGAGATCTCCTCGCCGGCACCGGCGACGCCGATGATGATCGACTCGCCCCACCCCTTGTGGCAGCACTCCAGCGCCGAGCGCATGACGTTGACGTTGCCGATGCACTCGAAGGAGTAGTCGACGCCGCCGTCGGTCAGGTCGACGATCACCTGCTGAATCGGGTCGCTGTACTCCTTGGGGTTGACGAAGTCGGTGGCACCGAACTGCTCGGCCAGCTTGAACTTCTCCGGGTTGACGTCGATGGCGATGATCCGGCTCGCCTTGGCCATCACCGCCCCCTGGATCACGGCCAGGCCGATGGCGCCGAGGCCGAAGACGGCCACGGTGGAGCCCGGCTCGACCTTGGCGGTGTTCATGACCGCGCCGATGCCGGTGGTCACGCCGCAGCCCAGCAGGCAGATCTTGTCCAGCGGTGCCTCCTTGGAGACCACCGCGAGCGACACCTCGGGGAGCACGGTGTACTCGCTGAAGGTGGAGGTGCCCATGTAGTGGTGCAGCATCTTGCCGTCCAGCGAGAAGCGGCTGGTGCCATCGGGCATCAGGCCCTTGCCCTGGGTGGCGCGCACGGCGCCGCACAGGTTGGTCTTGCCGGAGAGGCAGAACTTGCACTTGCCGCACTCGGCGGTATAGAGCGGGATGACGTGGTCGCCGGGACGCACGCTGGTCACCCCCTCACCCACCTCCTGAACGATGCCGGCGCCCTCATGGCCCAGCACCGCCGGGAAGTTGCCCTCCGGGTCGGCACCGGACAGCGTATAGGCATCGGTATGGCAGACGCTGGTGGCGGCCATCTTCACCAGCACCTCGCCGGCCTTGGGGCCCTCGACGTCGATCTCGACCAGCTCGAGGGGCTTGCCCGCTTCCAGGGCGACGGCGGCGCGTGATTTCATGGCGATATCCTCGTTGACGATGAACAGGCAGTGGGAACAGTGTAGGCAAAGCACCGGCCTGGGATAAACTGCACCAAATGCACGACATTATTGCTGTGAGGCAATAATCAACGAGGAACCTGCCATGCAGCGCTGGGATCGTATCGAAGCCTTCGTGGAAGTGGTGCGCCTGGGCACCTTCGCCGCCGCCGCCCGGGAGCTGTCCGTCTCGCCCTCCCACGTCAGCCGGCTTGTGGCCCAGCTCGAGCAGCAGCTCGGTACCGCCCTGCTCTACCGCACCACGCGCCAGATCCACCTGACCGACGACGACGAGGGACGACTCTACTTCACCCACTGCCGCCAGCTGTTCGACGGCTTCCGCGAGGCCGAGGCCGCCCTCAGCGACCTCCAGGAGCGCCCCCGCGGCCTGCTCAGCCTGACCTCGGCCACCACCTTCGGTGAGCGCTTCATCGCCCCGCTGGCCAACGCCTTCCTGCTCGAGCATCCGCGGCTGGAGGTGCGCATGCACTTCACCAACCGCCAGGTGGATATCATCGACGAGGGCTTCGATATCGCCATCCGCATGGGCAAGCTGGAGGACTCCACGCTGATCGCACGCCGCCTCTGCGAGCGGCGTGAATATGTGGTGGGGGCCCCAGCCTACTTCGCCCATGTCTCCCAACCCCACTCGCTGGCCGAGCTCTCCCGCCACCGCTGCCTGGTGGGCAGCCGGGACCACTGGCGCTTCGCCGTGGAGGGAGTGCGTCGCGAGGTGCGGGTGCCAGGCGTCTGGCGCGCCAACTCCGGTCCCGCCCTGCTCGACGCCGCGCTCAAGGGGCTGGGGCTGGCCCAGCTGCCCGACTACTACGTGGACCCCTACCTCGCCAGCGGCGAGCTGATCTCGGTGCTCGACGCCTATCGCCATGACGATACTGCCGTCTGGGCGGTCTTTCCACGCCACCGCCAGCGCTCCCCAAAGGTAGGCCAGTTCATCGATCATCTGGTGGCGCATCTGCCCAGCAGCCTGCCAGGACGAACCGGCACCGGTGCGGGCAGCGGCGTGATGGCCTCGAGCTTTCTCTGGCACCGGTGAGCGCCGCGCCAGGCGCATCAAAAAAGGCGCCCCGGGGGGCGCCTGAAGGTAGAAGTGAAGAGTATGGTCGGGGCCTCGGCGTTGCGCGACCGGACGCCCCTTGCCGTCTACTTGAAGTTCTTGCGGTAGGACTTGAGGATCTCGCCGACGATGCCGCTGCGGAAGCTCAGCACGCAGACCACGAAGATCACCCCGAGGATCGGCCCCACCCAGTTGCCCAGCGGCGACTGCGCCAGCAGGTGCTGCAGGCTGACCACGATGCCGGCGCCGACCACCGGGCCGAACAGCGTGCCCACCCCGCCCAGCAGGGTCATCAGGATCACCTCGCCGGACATGTGCCAGTGGGCGTCGGTCAGCGAGGCGAGCTGGAAGACCACCGTCTTGGTGGAGCCCGCCAGGCCGGCCAGCCCCGCGGAGAGGACGAAGGCCAGCCACTTGTAGGCATCGACGTTGTAGCCCAGCGAGATCGCCCGGGGCTCGTTCTCGCGGATCGCCTTGAGCACCTGGCCGTAGGGCGAGTGCACGGCGCGCTGGATGATGGCGAAGCCGAGCAGGAAGACCGCGAACACGAAGTAGTACATCGCCAGGTTGCTGCGCAGGCTGATGACGCCGAACAGCTCACCCCGCGGCACCCCGTGCAGGCCATCCTCGCCGCCGGTGAAGGGCGACTGGACGTAGACGAAGAACACCAGCTGGGCCAGCGCCAGGGTCACCATGGCGAAGTAGATGCCCTGGCGGCGGATCGACAGGGCGCCGAACACCGCACCGAGCACCACGGCGGCCAGGGTCCCGGCGAGGATACCCAGCTCCGGCGTGAGCGCCGGGTGGCTCGACAGCAGGTAGCCGGTGACATAGCCGCCGGTGGCCAGGAAGGCCGCGTGGCCGAAGGAGAGCAGCCCCGCGTAGCCGAGCAGCAGGTTGAAGGCGCAGGCGAAGAGCGCGAAGCACAGCACCTTCATCAGGAACACCGGGTAGGCGACGAAGGGCGCCACCAGGCCGATGCCGATCAGCACCAGGTAGAAGACGTTGCGGCGAATATCGGCGCGGCGCTGACGCTTCATGGAGGGAGTCAGCGTCTGGGTCTGGGTCGCGGACATGGTCATGCCTCCTTGCCGAACAGGCCGGCGGGTCGCAGCAGCAGCACCAGGATCATCACCAGGAAGATCACGGTGTTGGCCGCCTCGGGGTAGTACACCTTGGTGAGGCCCTCGATCAGGCCCATGCCAAGCCCGGTGAGCACGGCGCCCAGGATCGAGCCCATGCCGCCGATCACCACCACCGCGAAGACCACGATCAAGAGGTTGGAGCCCATGGTGGGCGACACCGGATAGAGCGGTGCGGCCAGCACCCCGGCGAAGGCGGCCAGCGCCACGCCGAAGCCGTAGGTGAGGGTGATCAGCAGCGGCACGTTGACGCCGAAGGCCTGCATCAGCGCCGGGTTCTCGGTGCCGGCGCGCAGGTAGGCGCCGAGGCGGGTGCGCTCGATCATGTACCAGGTGGCGAGACACACCACGATGGCCGCCACCAGCACGAAGGCGCGGTACTTGGGCAGGAACATGAAGCCAAGCTGGAAGCCGCCCTGGAGCGCCTCGGGAGTCGGGTAGCGAGCCCCTGAGACGCCGAAGAAGTTGACCAGGGTGCCCTCGAAGATCAGCGCCAGGCCAAAGGTCAGCAGCAGGCCGTAGAGGTGGTCCAGGTGGGCGATGCGGCGCAGCAGGGTGCGCTCGAGCAGCATGCCGAACAGGCCGACGAAGAGCGGCGCGAGCAGCAGCGCCGCCCAGTAGTTGATGCCCAGGTAGCGCATGCCGAGCAGGGTGGCGAAGGCCCCCAGCATGTACATGGCACCGTGAGCGAAGTTGACGATCTTCAGCAGGCCGAAGATCACCGCCAGGCCCAGGCTGAGCAGGGCGTAGAAGGCACCGTTGATCAGGCCGAGCAGGAGCTGGCCGAGGAACACCGCCAGCGGCACCCCGAATATCATCGTCATGTCAGGAATCTCCCGTCAGAGGGGGCGGCGGCCGAGG
Source organism: Halomonas alkalicola (assembly GCF_030704205.1). Taxonomy (NCBI): domain Bacteria; kingdom Pseudomonadati; phylum Pseudomonadota; class Gammaproteobacteria; order Oceanospirillales; family Halomonadaceae; genus Halomonas; species Halomonas alkalicola. The sequence goes on from NZ_CP131913.1 coordinate 1,360,444, forward strand.
CCGCCGCCGGTCTTGCTCGCTTCAGTTCTGCACCAGCTTGCACTGGCTCTCGGAGAGCGGACGGAACGCTTCCTCGGCGGGGATGGTGGCGAGTATCTCGTAGAGGTCCCACTCGTGCTCGGACTCCTCCGGCGACTTCACCTGGGCCAGGAACATGTCGTGGACCATGCGGCCGTCCTCGCGGACACGACCGTTGCGGGAGAAGAAGTCGTTGATCGGCTTCTCGCCCAGGGCTGCGCGCACCGCGACCGGGTCGTCGGTGCCCAGCTCGGCCACGGTCTCTAGGTAGTGCATGGTGCTGGAGTAGATGCCGGCCTGGACCATGGTCGGCATGCGGCCCACGCGCTCGTAATAGCGCTCGGCCCACTCGCGGGACTCGTCGTCCATGTTCCAGTACCAGCCGGTGGTCAGCAGCAGGCCCTGGGTGGTTTCGAGGCCCATGGCGTAGACATCGTTGAGGAACACCAGCAGGCCGGCGAGCTGCTGGCCCGCTTCCACCACCCCGAACTGGCTGGCGGTATTGATGGCGTTGACGGTATCGGCACCGGCGTTGGCCAGGCCGATGATCTTGGCCCCGGAGCCCTGGGCCTGGAGGATGTAGGAGGAGAAGTCGTCGGTGGGGAACGGGTGGCGCACGCCGCCGACGATCTGGCCACCGGCCTCCTCGACCACCCGGGTCACGTCGCCTTCCAGGGCGTGACCGAAGGCGTAGTCGGCGGTGAGCATGAACCAGGTGTCGCCACCCTGCTCGACGATCGCCTTGGCGGTGCCGTTGGCCAGCGGGTAGGTGTCATAGACCCAGTGGATATGGTTCGGGGTGCAGTGCTCGTTGGTGATGCTGGAGGCCGCGGAGCCGGAGATGATGCCCAGGCCGTTGTTCTCCTCGATCACCCGGGTAGCGGCGATGACCACCGAGGAGGCCACCATGCCGGAGACCAGGTCGACGTTGCGGGTATCGAACCACTCGCGCACGGTGTTGGCGCCCACGTCGGCGCTGTTGCGGTCGTCGGCACTGAAGACCTGGATCGGGGCGCCGTTGACGTTGCCGCCGAAGTCTTCCACGGCCATGCGCAGGGCCTCGAGGCCACCGGGGCCGGCCAGGTCGCGGTAGGTGCCGGACATGTCGGCCAGGTAGCCGATACGCACCTCTCCGTCGCTGATCTCGGCCTGGGCGGTGGTAGCCATGGCAGCGGTGGCGGCCAGGGCAACGGCGGCGGTGAGGCTCTTCTTGATGAAGGTCATGCTGATCTCCTCTGCCCCGAAGCGGGGCTCTTGTTGTTGTTGCGATGTGGTGTTGCGGCGTGTCGTTGGGATTCGGTGTTGTGAATAGCGGTGGCGCCGAGGCGCAGATCCAGCCTACACCCCCAGCAGGGTGTGCAGATGCTCGCGCCGACTCGGCAGCTCGGCCGCCGCGATCTCCTCTACGATGCGGCCGTGATCCATCACGAAGTGGCGGTCGGCCAGGGGGGCGGCAAAGCGGAAGTTCTGCTCCACCAGCACGATGGTCATGCCGCGCTCCTTGAGCTTGACCAGCACCTCGCCCAGCGCCTGGACGATGACCGGTGCCAGCCCCTCGGTGATCTCGTCGAGCAGCAAGAGCCGCGCCCCGGTGCGCAGGATCCGCGCCATGGCCAGCATCTGCTGCTCGCCCCCGGAGAGCCGCGTGCCCTGACTGCGCCGCCGCTCGTAGAGGTTGGGGAACATCGCGTAGATCTCGTCGATCGACATCCCGCCGGAGCGCACCGTGGGCGGCAGCAGCAGGTTCTCCTCGACGTCGAGGCTGGCGAAGATGCCGCGCTCCTCAGGGCAGTAGCCAATCCCCAGCCGCGGGATGCGGTGGGCCCTCATGCCCAGCGTCTCGTTGCCGTTGACCATGATCGAGCCGGTGCGCCGGCCGACCATGTTCATGATCGCCTTGAGGGTGGTGCTGCGCCCGGCGCCGTTGCGCCCGAGCAGGGTCACGAGCTCGCCGCGCTTCACGTTGAAGTCGACACCGTGGAGGATGTGCGACTCGCCGTAGAAGGCGTGCAGGTCGCTGACCCGCAGCATCTCGGCGCCGTCGCGGTCCTGGTACTGCAGGGCCGGGGCCTGCATCGCCTGGGCTGCCTGGTTCATGCCGTGGCCTCCTCTTCCGCCGCTTCGCTGCCCATGTAGGCCTCCTTGACCCGCGGGTCGGCGGAGACGGTGGCGTAGTCGCCCTCAGCCAGCACCGCGCCGCGGGCCAGCACGGTGATGCGATCGCACAGCCGGCTCACCACACTGAGGTTGTGCTCCACCATCAGCACGGTGCGCCCCCGGGCGACCCGGCGGATCAGCTCGACGATGCGGTCGACGTCCTCGGCGCCCATGCCCTGGGTCGTCTCATCGAGCAGCATCAGGGTGGGGTCCATGGCCAGGGTAGTGGCGACCTCCAGGGCCCGCTTGCGGCCGTAGGGCATCTCCACGGTGAGCACGTCGGCATAGTCGCGCAGGCCCACCTCCTCGAGCAGCTCGATGGCGCGGTCGTTGAGGTGGTCGAGGGTGCGCTCGGACTTCCAGAAGTGGAAGGAGGTTCCCATGGGACGCTGCAGCGCCACGCGCACGTTCTCCATGGCGGTCATGTGGCCGAACACCGCGGAGATCTGGAAGGAGCGCACCAGGCCCATCCGCGCAATCTCGTTGGCCTTCATGCCGGTGATCGGCTGGCCGCGATAGAGGATCTCGCCGCGAGTGGGCGGCAGGAACTTGGTGAGCAGGTTGAAGACGGTGGTCTTGCCCGCCCCGTTGGGGCCGATCAGGGCATGGATATGCCCCTCCTGGACCTGCAGGTTGACATCGTCCACGGCGGTGAAGCCGCGGAATTCCTTGGTCAACCCCCGAGTCTCCAGAATGAAGTCCTGGGTCATGTGACGTCCTCTCTGGATCGCGCGAACGATCCGCCGTTGGTGCTGTTGTCGTTGTTGTGTGCCGTTGTCGTTGTTCTGGCCATCTCGGCATCGGACTGGCCGGGCGCTTGTGGATCAGGGGCGCTCCGGCATTTTACGTTAACGTAAGCTAGAGGACTCGAGGCGGCACAGCAATAGTCAGTTGGGCATGACTCGACCAATGGCGTAGTTTCCGGTTTTTCAATAGCTTGAAAACGAATCTCTCGATTGACACAGAGCTTTGAAAAGAAACAGCTTTATCAAAGCATGGGCAAAATGAGACCCAGGTAGTAGAATACATGCATCAATGAATGTCCTGATTCGGAAACCCTTGCCCCCCATGTCTCAACTCCCACCCCCCGGCCAGCCCTGGCCCATCGGCTTCACCGCCACCTGCCTGCGCGCCACCCTCTATATCCTGCTGATCGCAGGGCTTGCCCAGGGCGCCTACATCGAGGCGCTGCACTATCCCGAGGTACGCTTCTCGGAGTACGGCTTTACCGAGCTCACCCAGAGTGTGCTACTGCTCATGGCATCATTGCTGTTGCTCTATACCCGCCAGGTGCTGAAGGTGCTGCCCACCGTCACCCTGCTGATGTTCGCCTTCACCTTCAGTTCCTTCATTCGCGAGCAGGACTATTTCCTGGACACCTGGGTGGCGCGACATACCTGGAAGGTGCTGGTGACGCTGGTGATCGTGCCCATACTCTTCTGGGTGATCCGCGAACGCCGGCGCTTCGTCACCGAGTTCGCGAGTTACGCCAACAGCTTCTCCTTCGGCCTCTTTGCCGCAGGGGTGCTCACTACCTACGTCTTCTCGCGTCTCTATGGCCGCCAGGACTTCTGGATGGCGGTGATGGAGGAGAACTATGTGCGCACCTTCAAGGATGCCGCCGAGGAGGTGGTGGAGCTGCTCGGCTATGCGCTGATCCTGATCGCCGTCATCGAGCTGCCCCTGCTGGCCCGGCGCTGGGCCCTGGCCCGCCGCAAGGCCTGAATCACCCGCTACTCCGCTAGCCCGCCACCCGCTACTTCACCACGCAGAGCGGTCTCCTCAGGGAGATCGCTCTGCGTGAGGTCATGGACAAGAGAGATTGAGTTTGCAGACGCCGGCACTTCGAAGTAATGTCGCGCCATGCCTTAAAAAAAAAAATACCACTACAAACTCACTCCTAAAGAGAAACAACCATGTCCAGCTCCCGTATGCGGGGAGAGCGCATCAGACGCGGTGCCTTCACCCGCTTCCTCAACACCGTGGAGTGGCTCGGTAACCTGCTGCCCCACCCCGTCACCCTCTTTGCCCTGCTCTGCGTCATCGTGGTGGTGGCCAGCGGCATCGCCGGCGCCCTCGGCGTTTCGGTCGCCGACCCCCGTCCCGCCAACGAGGGCGAGTGGATCGCCGTCAACTCCCTGATGAACGCCGATGGTCTGCGGCGACTGGTTACCGAGATGGTGACCAACTTCACCGGTTTCGCACCGCTTGGCACCGTACTGGTGGCCATGCTCGGGGTCGGGGTAGCCGAGCACTCCGGCCTGCTCTCGGCCAGCATGCGAGCCCTGGTGCTGAACCGCTCCCCGCGGATCGTCACCTATGCGGTGGTGTTCGCCGGCATCATGTCCAACATGGCCGCCGAACTCGGCTATGTGGTGCTGATTCCGCTGGCGGCGATGATCTTCCACTCCCTGGGCCGCCACCCCCTGGCGGGGCTGGCCGCCGCTTTCTGCGGGGTGTCAGGCGGCTATAGCGCCAACCTGCTGATCGGCACCGTGGACCCGCTGCTCTCCGGCATTACCCAGGAAGCGGCTCGGCTTCTCGACCCGGCCTATGTGGTCGGCGCCGAGGCCAACTGGTTCTTCATGATCGTCAGCACCTTCGCCGTGACCCTGATCGGCGGCCTGGTGACTGAGCGTATCGTCGAACCCAAGCTGGGCCGCTTCGATGCCGCCTATGCCGAGGCCGATATCGACAGCCAGCAGATGGCTACACTCTCGGCGACGGAGAAACGGGCACTCAAGGGCACCGGCCTGGCGACCCTCGCCCTGGTGGCCGGCCTGGCCCTGCTGGTGGTCCCGGAGTGGGGCGTGCTGCGCCACCCTGAGACCGGCCTGGTCAGCGGGTCGCCCTTCCTCAGCGGCATCGTGGTGATCGTCGCCGTCTCCTTCTCTCTCCTCGGCTTCGTCTACGGCCGGCTGGCCGGCACCATGCGCAACGATCGCGACGTGATCGACGCCATGTCGCGCAGCATGAGCAGTCTCGGCCTCTATATCGTTCTGGTGTTCTTCGCCGCGCAGTTCGTGGCGCTGTTCAACTGGAGCAACTTCGGCACCGTCATCGCCGTGGCCGGCGCCGACGTGCTCGAGTCGCTGGGGCTTGGCGGTCCGGCACTGTTCGCGCTGTTCATCCTGATGTGCGCCTTCGTCAATCTCTCCCTGGGCAGCGCTTCGGCGCAGTGGGCGGTGACCGCACCGATCTTCGTGCCGATGCTGATGCTGATGGGCTATGCGCCGGAAGTGATCCAGGCGGCCTACCGCATCGGCGACTCGGTGACCAACCTGATCACGCCGATGATGAGCTACTTCGGATTGATCATGGCGGTGGCGGCACGCTATCGGAAGGATCTCGGCATCGGCACCCTGGTGGCGCTGATGCTGCCTTACACCCTCTTCATGCTGATCGGCTGGAGTCTGCTGTTCTTCGTCTGGGTCTTCCTGCTCGGCCTGCCGGTGGGCCCCGGCGCCGCGACCCACTACACGCTGTAACGTAGCGCCCAGGCACGCGCATACGCATACGAAGACGCCCGCAGGTCTGACCTGCGGGCGTCCTTGTATCGGCTGCGACGTTCAGTCGTCGAGGAACGAGCGTAGCGGCTCGGAGCGCGAGGGGTGGCGCAGCTTGCGCAACGCCTTGGCCTCGATCTGGCGGATACGCTCGCGGGTGACGTCGAACTGCTTGCCGACCTCCTCGAGGGTGTGGTCGGTGTTCATGTCGATACCGAAGCGCATGCGCAGCACCTTGGCTTCCCGGGCGGTGAGACCACCGAGCACGTTGCGGGTCGCCTCGATCAGCCCCTCGCCGGTGGCGGAGTCGATAGGCAGGATCATGGTGCTGTCCTCGATGAAGTCACCCAGGTGCGAGTCGTCGTCGTCACCGATGGGGGTCTCCATGGAGATCGGCTCCTTGGCGATCTTAAGCACCTTGCGCACCTTGTCTTCCGGCATCTCGAGACGCTCGCCCAGCTCCTCGGGGGTGGGCTCGCGGCCCATCTCCTGGAGCATCTGCCGGGAGACCCGGTTGAGCTTGTTGATCGTCTCGATCATGTGCACCGGAATACGGATGGTGCGCGCCTGGTCGGCGATGGAGCGGGTGATCGCCTGGCGAATCCACCAGGTGGCGTAGGTGGAGAACTTGTAGCCGCGGCGATACTCGAACTTGTCCACCGCCTTCATCAGGCCGATGTTGCCCTCCTGGATCAGGTCCAGGAACTGCAGGCCACGGTTGGTGTACTTCTTGGCGATGGAGATCACCAGGCGCAGGTTGGCCTCGACCATCTCCTTCTTGGCACGGCGCGCCTTGGCCTCACCGATGGAGAGGCGACGGTTGACCTCCTTGATCTCCTGCACCGGCAGGCGAACCATCTCCTCCTCGAAGGCGATCTTACGCTGGGCACGCTGGATGTCAGTGCGCAGCGGCTCGAGGCGGTCGGCGTACTTGGGGAACTCCTGCCCGAAGGCGTCGAGCCACTCGGGGTCGGACTCGCTGCCCGGGAAGGACTTGATGAAGGTCTTGCGGGGGATGCGTGCCTTCTTGACGCACAGCTGCATCACCGCCTTCTCCTGGGCACGCACCTGCTCGACGCTGATGCGCACCTGATTCACCAGGCGCTCGAAGTGCTTGGGCACCAGCTTGATCGGCGAGAACAGCTCGGCCAGGCGCGCCAGCTCTTCCTGGGCCTGCTTTGAGCCACGCCCATGGGCCTCGATGGCGGCCTGAGCCGCGGCGCTCTGCTCGCGGATCTGCTCGAAACGCGCACGCGCCTCCTCCGGGTCCGGGCCGCCCTCGTTGCTGGTGGTGTCTTCCTCGTCCTCGTCGTCCGCGCCGTCGCTCTCCTCGTCCAGCTCGTCGCTGACCTCGGGGTCGGGCACCTCGGCTTCGGCCACCCCGGGGATGCCCTCGTCGGGATCGATGAAGCCGGAGAAGAGGTCCGACAGGCGACCGGGCGCCTCCTCATCCTGCGTGGCGTCGTAGGCCTCGAGGATGGAGTCGACGGCACCGGGCAGGTAGGCCAGCGCGGACATCACCTCGCGGGTCCCCTCCTCGATGCGCTTGGCGATCTCGATCTCGCCCTCGCGGGTCAGCAGCTCCACGGTCCCCATCTCACGCATGTACATGCGCACCGGGTCGGTGGTACGGCCCACGTCGCTCTCCACCGCCGCCAGGGCCGCCACGGCCTCCTCGGCGGCAGACTCGTCGGTGGAGTGATCCGACATCATCAGGGTATCTTCATCGGGGGCTTCCTCGACGACGCTGATACCCATGTCGTTGATCATGCCGATGATGTCTTCCACCTGATCGGGGTCGGCGATATCCTCGGGTAGATGGTCGTTGACCTCGGCATAGGTCAGGTAGCCCTGTTCCTTGCCGCGCGCGATCAACTCCTTCAGACGTGACTGCTGCTGCGCATTTCCAGCCATAGAAACCCTATCTCGACGAAGAAGAATGAAGCACCTGAAGCGCTCGGTGGAGAAAACTCGTGAAGCCAAACAGTATAGCGCCGTAACGCCCCTTTCTGCCAGTTCGCTCTATTTGCGCAGTCAATCAGGTGTGTTAGGTTGTCAGGTTGCCCCTGGGGTGGCGCTCTCTCCTATGTGGTGATGGTAGGAGAAAAATCAACCCTGGCGCCAACCTGAATAATGCTAGTTGACCTTCCGGTCAGCCATGCAGTTCGGTGAGCAGGACCATCAGCCGCTGCTTCTCCTCCCGCGAAAGCCGTTCCCCGCTCCTCTCCCTGGCCAGCAGGGCGTCGATCTCCTCCTGGGGAGAGCGCCGCTGCCGCGTCCTGCGAAAGTGAGCCACCAGCCCTTCCAGCTCGGCGCCACGCGCCTCTCTCGGGATCAGCAGCTCGCGGCGCGCCAGGGCGGCGAGGCGCTCGCCCTCGGCGCTGCCATGGAAGTGGGCCAGCAGCACCTGGGCGCTGCGATAGCGACCGGCCCGCAGCAGGCGAATCACCTCACGGCACAGGCGGCCGTCGGGCTCCTCCTCCGGGCACCAGTCGTCCTCCTCCGGCAGCCGCGCCACCAGCGCCGGCTCGTGAACCAGCAACTGCAGGGCGCGGGCCACCAGGCTCAGCGCCCCGCCGGAGGGCGCCACCGGGGCCGCACTCTCCCCCAGCGGCGGCGCTTCGGACATGCCGGCGGGCTCGTCCAGCGGCGCACCCGCACCGGGCACCTCCCGCCCCGGCGCAGGCTCGGCGGCAGCCGAGCGCGCCAGCAGAGCGCTGAAGTCTGCCGCCTCGACGCCGGTACGCCGCGAGAGCTCGCTGAGCATCAGCGACTTCAGCACCCCCTCCGGCAGGCGGGCCAGCGCCGCCAGCACCTGGCTGGCATAGCGCTCGCGATCCTCGATCCTCGCCAGGTCGCGCCCCGCCGCCGCCTGGTCGAAGAGGAACTCCGACAGAGGACTGGCGCAGGTGATGCGGTCCTGGAAGGCCTCGGCCCCCTCGCGACGCACCAGGGTGTCCGGATCCTCCCCCTCGGGCAGGAACAGGAAGCGCGCCTGGCGCCCGTCGATCATCAACGGCAGTACCGTCTCCAGCGCCCTTGCGGCGGCCTGCCGCCCGGCGCGGTCGCCGTCGAAGCAGAACACCACCTCCCTGACCAGGCGGAATAGCCGGGTCAGGTGCTCCTCGCTGGTGGAGGTGCCCAGGGTAGCCACCGCATTGCGGATGCCGAACTGGGCCAGGGCCACCACGTCCATGTAGCCCTCCACGATCACCAGGCGCTCCAGGCGATGGTCGGCCTGGCGGGCTTCAAAGAGGCCGTAGAGCTCGCGCCCCTTGTGGAACACCGGGGTCTCGGGCGAGTTGAGGTACTTGGGCTTGGCATCGCCCAGCACCCGGCCGCCGAAGGCGATGGTGCGGCCCTTGATGTCGCGGATCGGAAACATCACCCGGTCGCGGAAGCGGTCGTAGGTGCGTCCGCTCTCCTCGCGATGCACCAGCAGGCCATACTCCACCTGCACCGCCTCGCCGATGCCCCGCTCGGTCAGGTGGCGCTTGAGCGCCTCCCAGTCGTCCGGGGCATAGCCGATGCCGAAGGTCTGCTGTACCTCCGGCGAGAGGCCGCGCCGCTCCAGATAGCCCCGGGCGCCCTGGCCCTCGGGCATCTTCAGCCGCTCGCGGAAGAAGCTGGCGGCCAGCTCGAGCAGGTTGACCCCCTCCTTGCGCTTGCGTCCCCCGCGCCTGGGCCCGCGGGTCATCGGCGCCCTCGCGAGGCACCTCCAGACCCAGCCGGCCGGCGAGCTGCTCCACCGCCTCCGGGAAGCGCAGCTTGTCGTACTCCATCAGGAAGCGCAGGGCGTTGCCGTGGGCGCCACAGCCGAAGCAGTGATAGAACTGCTTGTCGGCGCTGACGGTGAACGACGGCGTCTTCTCCTGATGGAAGGGGCAGAGCCCGGAGTAGTTGCGGCCGGCCTTCTTCAGCTTGACCCGCTCGCCCACCAACTCGACCACGTCGACGCGGGCCAGCAGGTCATCGAGGAAGCGCTGGGGAATCTGTCCTGCCATGGAATCGGATCACCTCGACGAGCCGCGATGCGATCGCTTCAGGGCGTCGGCACCCGCTGGGTACCGCCACCCAGGAAAAAACAAGCGGCCACCGGATGGCGGCCGCTTGGCGTCCTCCTGAGACGGCCGGGTCCGGAGCCCCGACTATCTCCAGCACGGATCAATAGAGCCGTTCGAAACGCTTGCGCTCACGCTGGACCTTCTTGGCGTGACGCTTGACGGCAGCCGCCGCCTTGCGCTTGCGCTCTGCGGTGGGCTTCTCGTAGGACTCGCGACGACGTACCTCGGAGAGAACACCGGCTTTTTCGCAGGAACGCTTGAAGCGACGCAGTGCGACGTCAAACGGCTCGTTATCACGTACTTTGACAGAAGGCATTAAGCACTCACCTACCTTAGGTAACTAGAGTTCGGTTAGTACGCACACCCCTGCGGGTGGCAGCTTTCGCGACGAGAAAGCACCCGGAACGCCGGGAGGCGAGCCGGAAGGCGAAAACGGTCGCGGGAAATCGCCACCTGGGTGCACGACCCAGTCTTGCAGCGCACAATAGTCTAGTCGTGCCCCCCACCCTTTGCAAATGCTTTCCACCCCCAAACCGCGTAGAATGCCGGGCTGTTCCGCACAACCGAGCCGACACCATGCGCGTACTGGGCATCGAGACCTCCTGCGACGAGACCGGCGTCGCCCTCTTCGACACCGAGCACGGCCTCGTCGCCGATGCGCTCTACAGCCAGGTGGCCATGCACGCCGAATACGGCGGCGTGGTGCCGGAGCTGGCCTCCCGCGACCACACCCGGCGCCTGCTGCCGCTGATCCAGCAGGTGCTCGACGAGGCGAGGCTCTCCCGCGACGAGCTGGACGCCATCGCCTACACCGCGGGGCCCGGCCTGGTGGGCGCCCTGATGGTGGGCGCCGCCACCGCCCATGGCATGGCCCGGGCGCTGGGCATCCCGGTGCTCGGGGTTCATCACATGGAGGGCCACCTGCTGGCGCCCATGCTGGAGGATGAGCGCCCCGAGTTCCCCTTCGTGGCGCTGCTGGTCTCAGGCGGCCACACCCAACTGGTCGAGGTGAGGGGCCTTGGCGACTACACCCTGCTGGGCGAGTCCGTGGACGACGCCGCCGGCGAGGCCTTCGACAAGGCGGCCAAGATGCTCGGCCTGGACTACCCCGGCGGTCCCCAGGTGGCGCGACTGGCCGAGCAGGGAGACCCCAAGCGCTTCCGCTTCCCGCGGCCGATGACCGACCGCCCGGGGCTCGACTTCAGCTTCTCGGGCCTCAAGACCCACACCCTGACCGCCATCCGCCAGCTGGAGGAGGCGGGCGAACTGGACGATCAGGCCCGCGCCGACGTGGCCCGCGCCTTCGAGGAGGCGGTGGTGGACACCCTGGTGATCAAGTGCCGCCGCGCCCTGGATCAGACCGGCCTCAAGCGCCTGGTGATGGCCGGCGGGGTCAGCGCCAATGCGCGGCTGCGCGAGCGGCTGGAGCACGAGTGCGCCAAGCGCAGCGCCAGGGCCTACTACCCCCGTGGGCGCTTCTGCACCGACAACGGCGCGATGATCGCCTATGTGGGGGCACAGCGGCTGCTGGCCGGCGAGCGCGACGAGCAGGGCGTGATGAAGGCGGTGCCGCGCTGGCCGATGGATACGCTGAAAGCGCCTTAAAGCCTACGCCTGAACGCCGGGTAACGAGACTCGCGATCCCGGGGGCGAAACCCTGCCACTTCGCTTGCCGCTTGCACGTCGGGGCACAACATAATCCTTCACGGGTGCCCCTCAATCGACATCCCTGTCGATTGACGTGCGCGGCGGCGCTCGTTGCCAGCCCCCCCGGGTAGATATCGCTTCGCTTCGTTACCCGGCCGTCCTCGGCACACACCAGACAAGGCTAAAGCCCTGGTTCGTCGCCGCGCCCCAGGCGCTGGATATTGAGCACGTGACGCACCAGCACCAGCAGCGTGAAGGCGATCACCACGACCACATAGTCCGGCGCCAGCCACAGGCTGGCGAGGGGAGCGGCGGCGGCGCTGGCCAGCGACGCCACCGCGGCGGTGCGCACGCGCCAGGCGAGCAGCGCCCAGAGCAGCGCGCATACCAGCGCCACCCCCGGCGTCAGCACCAGCATCACCCCGAAGGCGCTGGCCACCGCCTTGCCCCCCCGGAAGCGGTGCCAGAGCGGGTAGCTGTGGCCCAGCAGGACCGCCAGCCCCACCAGGCCCTGGGCCCAGGGGGGCATTCCCAGCAGGATCGCCAGCAGCAGCACCGGCATGCCCTTGGCGGCATCCACCAGCAGGGTGGCCAGCGCCAGGCGGCGCCCGTGGAGGCGCAGCACGTTGGAGAACCCCGGGTTGAAGGAGCCGTCCAGGCGGGGGTCGCCGACGCCAGCCAGCCGGCAGACGGTCAGGGCTCCCAGCCAGCTCCCGCTGAGATAGCCCAGCGCCACCAGAGGCAGCATCGGGGCCCAGAGCGGCAGCGACAAGATGAGCGGCGCTTCCATGGCCGGCCTCCCGAGAAGGAACAGGCTCCATTCTGCCAGGCACAGCGAAGCGCGCCCAGCACCTGCGGTGTTCGCCAGCGGGCGGCTCGCGTACAATCCCGCCACGCCTGCCGCAGGCGATTCGACGACTGCGGCGCCCACCCTCTGACTGCGGAAGTAACTCCACCATGGATCTCGTGCTGATCGAGTCCCTCGGCGTCGACACCGTCATCGGGGTCTACGACTGGGAGCGCACCATCACCCAGCGCCTGGTGCTCGACCTGGCGCTGGCCACGGATATCCGCCCGTCCGCGGCCGCGGACGACATCACCCTGACGCTGGACTATGCCGCCATCAGCGAGCGCATCCAGGCCTTCGCCGCCGCGCACGACTTCGCCCTGGTGGAGACCTTCGCCGAGCGGCTGGCCGACACCCTGCGCGAGGAGTTCGCCATTCCCTGGCTGCGGCTGACCGTGCGCAAGCCGGGAGCGGTGCCCGCCGCGGCGGCCGTCGGCGTACAGATCGAACGCGGCACTCGCCCGGAGGCAAGCTGATGGCCCTGGTCACGGTGAGCATCGGCAGCAATATCGAGCGCGACCGCCACGTGCACGCCTGCCTGGATGCCCTGGCGGAGACCTTCGGAGAGCTCCGGATCTCGCGGGTGTTCGAGAGCGAGCCGGTGGGCTTCGAGGATGGGCGCAACTTCTACAACCTGGTGGCGGCCTTCGACAGCGACTGGACGGTGGGGGAGCTGCAGGCCTGGTGCAAGCGCCTGGAATTCGCCAACGGCCGGCGCAAGGCGAGCCCCAAGTTCAGCCCGCGCACCCTGGACATCGACCTGCTCACCGTGGGGGAACTGACCGGCGAGCATGACGGCGTCGCCCTGCCCCGCGACGAGATCAGGCATCACGCCTTCGTGCTGCAGCCCCTGGCCGAGCTGCTGCCCGAGGCCCGCCACCCCGAGAGCGGCGAGACCTATGCGGCGCTGTGGGCCGGCTTCGAGGCCGGCAGCCAGCGCCTGTGGGCAATCGAGTTCCACTGGGCCGGGCGAATGATCTCCCGGGCCGACTGACCCGACTCAGGACGCCGGGGGCGCCAGCGCCGCCTCGATGACCTCGCACCGCCGGCGGGCCAGCTCCTCGCCCAGCGCTCGCCCCTGGAAGCCCTCCTCCACCAGCGTCGTCGGCAGCACCTGGGCCGCCAGCCGCCAGGCCAGCGCCAGGTCGTCGGCCAGCGCCGGCGCCTCGAGGCTCACCAGGCTCACCAGCGGGGCCACCCGCTCGCCGCGCCGCCAGGCATCGATGGCATCCAGCCAGCCCAGTATCCGCTGCCCCGGCAGCGCCCCCTCGCGCGCCTCCCGACACAGTTCCCGGGTCAGCGCCGCCTGGCGAGCCAGGGCGGCATGGGCCCTGGGCAGGCGCAGCCGTTCGGCCAGGGCGCTTCGCGCCGCCTCGTCCAGGTGCTCCACCAGTCGCGCCCAGCGCCAGCGCGCCAGCGCCTCGCCATCGAGCTCTTCCGGCAGGCAATGGAGCCTGCCCAGGGCCTCGTCCAGCGCCTCGGGGTCGGCCGCGAGTTCCGGCATCAGTACCGCCAGGGCACCGCACGCCTCCAGCGCCTGGAAGTAGACCTCCGGCCAGGGCTCGGCGAGCGCCTTCTCGGTCTCGGTCCAGACCCGCTCGGCCACCAGGTGGCCGATCTCACCGCTGGCCACCAGCTCCCGCATCAGCGCCCGGGTCTCCTCGGCGATAGTGAAGCCGAGCCCGGCATAGCGGGCCAGGAAGCGCGCCGCCCGCAGCACCCGCAGCGGGTCCTCGACGAAGGCCGGCGAGACATGGCGCAGCACTCGCGCCTCCAGGTCGGCCAGGCCGCCGTAGGGGTCGATCAGCTCCCCCGCGGGGCTCTCGGCCATGGCGTTGAGGGTCAGGTCGCGGCGCGCCAGGTCCTCCTCCAGGGTCACCTCGGGGCTGGCGTGCACCACGAAGCCGGTGTAGCCGTGGCCGGCCTTGCGCTCGGTGCGCGCCAGGGCGTACTCCTCGTGGGTCTCGGGATGCAGGAAGACCGGGAAGTCGCGCCCCACCGGCTTGAAACCGCGGCGGTGCATCTCCTCCGGCGTGGCCCCCACCACCACCCAGTCGTGGTCGTAGACCGGCCAGCCCAGACGCGCATCGCGCACCGCCCCGCGCACGCAGAAGACCTCGAGGCCCTCCACGGCGGGGTCCCGCGTCACGTCCAAGGGTCAGGCCTCCACGCGGTCGGGGTGGCGAAGCTGCCACTCGGTGAAGCCGCCGTCGAGGCTGTAGACCTCGGACAGCCCCTGGCCGGCCAGCCAGGCGGCAGCCTGCTGGCTGGAGTGACCGTGATAGCAGACCACCACCACCGGCCGCTCGGCCGGGGTCTCGCCGAGGAAGGCGCCGACGCTGTCGTTGTCCAGGCGCCGGCTGCCGGGAATGTGCCCCTGGGCGTAACTCATGGGGTCGCGGATATCGACCAGCGCCGCCTCGCGGCCCTCGTCGAGCCAGGCCTGCAGGGTCGGGATATCGAGATGCTGGAAGCTCATGGTGGCCTCTCGTGGTCAGGGCTTGAAGGTTATCGCCGGCGTCAGCGCCGCCGGCTGGGCACGCTTGCGCGCTCGCCGCTCTCGAGGGCCAGGGCGGTGAGCGCCCCGCCCCACACGCAGCCGGTATCCAGGGCCTGGGCATCGACGCGACTGTGCGGGGTCGCCCCCTGCAGGGCCGCCCAGTGGCCGAACAGCAGCCGGGCGCCGTCGCCGCGGGGGTACTGGAACCAGGGAGCGAAACCCGGCGGGGCGCTGTCGAGCCCCTCCTTGGCGGAGAAGTCGAGCCTTCCCTCGGCATCGATGAAGCGCATGCGGGTGAAGACGTTGACGATGGCCCGCAGCCGGTCGACGCCATCGAGGTCGTCGCGCCACAGCGCCGGGGCGTTGCCGTACATGCGCTCGAGGAAGGCCCCGGCGTGCTCGCCGCCGAGCACGGCCTGGACCTCCCGGGCCAGGCCGGCGGCCTGGTCCAGCGACCACTGGGGCAGCAGGCCGGCGTGGGTCATCAGGGTGTCCTGCCCGAGGGTGTCGCGCACCAGCAGAGGCCGCGACTGCAGCCAGTCCAGCAGCGCCTCGCGGTCCGGTGCGGCGAGTATGGCATCCAGGGTGTCCTTGCGGTTGAGGGCCGCGCCGCCGCGGGCCACGGCGAGCAGGTGCAGGTCGTGGTTGCCGAGCACCACCCGGGCCGCCTCACCCAGTGCCATCACCTCGCGCAGGCAGGCCAGCGACCCCGGGCCGCGGTTGACCAGGTCACCGGCCAGCCACAGTCGGTCGCGGCGGGGATCGAAGTCGAGGGCCTCGAGGAGCTCGACGAACTCGGCGTGACAGCCCTGGAGGTCGCCGATGGCATAGGTGGTCATATGGCGCTCCCGGCAAGGGTGAAACAGTGGATTCAGTGTACCTGGTTGGGGCCGGCCAGGCGGAAGGGGGCGATGGCCACCTCGAAGGGGCGCTGGGAGGCGGTATCCACGCAGGTGTAGTCGCCCTCCATCACCCCCACGGGGCCATCGAGGATCGCCCGGCTGGTGTATCGGAACTGCTGCCCCGGCCCGATCATCGGCTGCTGGCCCACCACCCCCTTGCCGCGCACCTCCTGGACCTTGCCGCTGCCCTGGGTGATCTTCCAGTGGCGGGCCATCAGCTGGATGCTGTGGCGCGAGGCGTTGTGCACCGTCACCGTGTAGCTGAAGACGTAGCGCCCCTCGCCCGGTGCGGACTCCTCCTCGCGGAATTCGGGCTCCACCTCGACCCTGATCTGGCCCTGCAGGGCCTCGGGCAGCACCGGCCTCATTCCGGCACCTCCTCGCCCGCCTCGGCGCCGCTTTGGGCCAGGTGGTTGGCGATGCGCACGAACTCTTCCACGGTGAGGGTCTGGGGGCGGCGGGCGGGATCGATGCCGAGCGCCTCGAGCGCCTCCGCCGTGATGCGCCCCTTGAGGTTGTTGCGCAGGGTCTTGCGACGCTGGCCGAAGGCCTCGCGCACCAGGGTGAAGAGCAGCGCCTCGTCGGTGGCCGGATGGGGCAGCTCGGCATGGGGCGTCAGGCGCACGATGGCGGAGTCCACCTTGGGCCGAGGCACGAAGGCCTCGGGCGGCACCACGAACAGCGAGTCCACCCGGCAGCGGTATTGGGCCATCACCGAGAGCCGCCCCCAGTCGGGGCCGCCCGGTTCGGCGGCCAGGCGCTCCACCACCTCCTTCTGCAGCATGAAGTGCATGTCGGCGATGGCATCGCCGGACTGCAGCAGGTGGGCGATCAGCGGGGTGGAGATGTTGTAGGGCAGGTTGCCCACCACCCGCAGCCGCTCGCCCTCGCCTCGCAGGGCGCGGAAGTCGAACTTGAGGGCGTCGCCCTCGTGGATCACGAAGCCGGGGTAGTTGAAGAACTGCACCCGCAGCCCGGGGATCAGGTCGCGGTCGAGCTCGATCACCTCGAGATGACCCTCGGCGGCCTCCAGCAGCGGCTCGGTGAGGGCGCCCTGGCCGGGGCCGATCTCCACCAGGCGCTCGCCGGGACGCGGCCCGATGGCGCGCACGATGCGCGAGATGATGCCGCGGTCACGCAGGAAGTTCTGGCCGAAGCGCTTGCGGGCCCGGTGAACCGGGGGGCGAGATGACATTCAGGGGTGTCCTTCTATCGCTAGGATCTTGAATTCTTGCATGGAAACGGAGCTTTCCGGCGACCGGCTTATGAGCGGCGCCAGGCCATCTCGGCGGCCAGCGCCACGGCCACGCGCAGGCTGCCGGGGTCGGCGCGCCCCGTGCCGGCGAGATCCAGGGCGGTGCCGTGATCCACCGAGGTGCGCACGAAGGGCAGCCCGAGGGTAATATTGGCCGCGCTGCCGAAGCCGGCGTACTTGAGCACCGGCAGGCCCTGGTCATGATACATGGCCAACACCGCGTCGACCCCCTCGAGGTGACGCGGCGTGAACAGGGTATCGGCGGGGAGCGGGCCGTCCAGCCGCAGCCCCTCGGCGCGCAGCGCCGCGAGCGCCGGCTCGATCACCTCGAGCTCCTCGCGGCCCAGGTGGCCACCCTCGCCGGCGTGGGGGTTGAGCCCGCACACCGCGATGCGCGGCGCCGGGAGGCCATACCAGTGCTTCAGCTCCGCATCGAGGATGCGCAGCACCCGGGAGAGGCGCCCGGCGGTGATGGCATCGGCCACCTCGCGCAGCGGCAGGTGGGTGGTGGCCAGCGCCACCCGCAGCGCCGGCGAGCCCCGCCAGCCGGGTCGGGTGGCGTGCAGCGCGAGGTCGGTGGCGAGCATCATCACCACTTCCTCCACCCCGCAGGCGTCGCGCAGGTACTCGGTGTGACCGGTGAAGCCGGCGTGGCCGGCATCGAGGATCACCCCCTTGTGCAGCGGTGCGGTGACCATCCCCGCGGCGTGGCCGGCGCGACAGGCGGCGATCGCCACGTCCAGGGTCTCGAGCACGTAAGCGGCATTGGCCGCGTCCAACTGGCCGGGGCGGGACGGCGCCCGCAGGGCCACCGGCCACACCGGCAGGCGCCCGGGAGCGGCCTCGGACACCGCCTGGCCGGGGGCGAGCTCGAGCGGCTCGAGGGCGATGCCGAGCCCGGCGGCGCGCTCGGCCAGAAGCCCCGGGTCCCCCACCGCGACCACCCGGGCCGCCGGCCGTGACTGAGCCGCCAGCATCACGACCAGCTCCGGACCGATGCCGGCCGGCTCGCCGGTGGTCAGCGCCAGCACCGGGGGCTCGGCCGGCGCCATCAGCGGCCGTCGAGCCGGTTGTCGACGAAGGCCTGGGAGCGGATCTCCTGCAGCCAGACCTCCAGCTCCTCGTTGGCGCGACGCTGGAAAAGCGCCTGCTGGGCCTGCTGGCGGCTGGCGCCCTCCTGCTCCATGAAACGCTCCACCTCCCGTTCGGAGAGATTGCCCCGGCTGCCCACCCGGCGCTGCTGCAGCTCGCGCAGCACCAGCTCGCGGCGGATCTCCTCGCGCACGGTGGCGAGTGCCAGGCCGTCGGCCTCCAGGGCGTCGGCAAACTGCTCAAGGCTCATGCCGTTGCTCTCGGCGATGGCCCGCACCTGGCGGTTGAGCTCGGTGTCATCGATGGAGAGCCCGGCCTCCCGGGCCATCTGCAGCTGGATCTCCTCAAGGATCATCTGCTCGAGGAGCTGCTCGCGCAGCACCCGCTCAGGGGGGAGGTCGATCTGCTGGGCGGTGAGCTGGCTGCGGGTCTGGGCCACCCGCTCCTCCAGCTCGCTCGCCATGATGGCGCCCTGGTTGACCACCGCCACGATGCGATCCAGCGACTGGCGCTGGATCGACTGGAACTCCTGGGCCTGGACGCTCAGCGGCACGGCGGAAAGGCCCAGCGCCAGGGCCAGGCCGGCGGCCATCGGGGGGGTGCGCCGGCGGCTCACTGTCTGCTTATGTGTCATCTTTCCTCTCTAGAACTTGGCAACGGCGGGTGGCGCCCGGGTCAGAAGGCGGTGGAGCGATAGCCCGGGATGGCCTCCTCGAAGTAGCTGTCGGCCTCGCGGCCCACGCCGCCGAGACCCTTGAACACGAAGCGCAGGAAGATCCCGCGATCGGTGAAGTCGTCCTCCACCCGGGCCGTGTCGTTGTCATCGACCCACTCCCGCCAGACCAGCTGCAGACCATAGCAGCAGTCGTTCCACTGCACACCCGCCAGCTGCTCCAGGGAGCGGTCGTTGGTGTGGTCGTAGAGGAAGCGACCGATCAGGTCGACGCGGTGGCTGGCCTTCCAGGCGAACGACAGGTCGTACTCCTCGCGGTTGAAGTCGCGGAACTCGTCCGTGGTGTCATCCGTGGTGTTCGGATCGAAGCCTTGGAGCTCCCAGCGGTAGCCGAGGTTCAATGCGTGGCCCGCGGGCGAGCGATACTGCAGGTCGAGGGAGGTGCGCTCGGTCTGCTCGAAGTTGTCGTCGTAGAGCCACTGCCAGCGGGTGCGCCAGCGGTCGGTGATCTGCCAGTCGGCACGGGTCACCACCGGCGAGCGGTCGCGGGTGGCCCGGTAGCGATCGATGAAGTTGCCGGGCAGGGTATCGGGATCGCCGTTCATGTCGATGGTGCGATCCTCAAAGTAGTAGGCCTGGCCTACCCCCACGGAGACGCGCTCGCGGCCGCGGGCGTCCTCCAGCAGCCGCGACTCCACCCCCAGAGAGAGGCGATTGAGGTCGCCGACGCGGTCGCTGCCGGAGAAGCGATGGGGCGACCAGAGCTGGCCCCAGGAGAAGGCGCGCTCGCTGGTATCGAAGTCGGGGAACTCCGACTGATCCCGGGCCGGCACATAGGCGTAGTTGGCGCGGGGCTCCAGGGTCTGGCGGTAGCCGCTCCCCCCCAGCTCCAGCTCGCGCTCGAAGACCAGGCCGCCGTCGAGGGAGGCCACCGGCACCTCGCGGGTCAGGGAGGTGTCGCGGTCGGTCTCGCGCTCGCCGTAGTCGAGCTCGTAGGCGGTGGCCAGCCACTCCAGGCGCGGCTCCAGGTGCCCCCAGCTCTCGTCGAAGCGCCAGCCCATCGCCGGCGTCAGGTGCAGCCGCGAGCCGATGGCGGACTCCCTCTCCAAGGGAATACTGTTCTCGTCCACGTCGCGCCAGAAGTAGGTGTAGTTGGAGCCCCACTGCTGGTAGAAGCCTCCCTGGTTCCAGCGCGCACTGGCGGAGAGGCTCGGCAGCCGGTAGAAGGGCTTGTCGCGGTCGGCCAGGGGGTCGTCCAGCTTCTGGAAGCCCTGGGCCCGGGCGTCGAGGCGCCAGACGTCGCCGCGGTAGTCGATCTGGGCCAGGCGCGGCATGGCGGAGGTGTTCTGCTCGGCGAAGTCGCTGCCGAAGTCGTCGAAGTAGCGGCCGTCGCTGGCCGCCCCGTAGCGCAGCTGGTAGCGGCTGCGCGGATTGAGCGTACCGGCGTGGCGGTAGTCCACATACCAGCGGTCCTCGCCCTCGTGGCGGCGCGAGGCGGCGTTGGGGTCGTCGCTGGACCCGCCGTCGTCGCTGCCGAGGAAGGCCCCCTCGATCTGGCCGGCGTCGCTGGGGAAGAGGTAGCGGTATTCGCCGCCCAGCAGCAGGCCTCGATCGGTGATCCAGCGCGGGGTGATGGTGGCGTCGTGGTTGGGCGCGATGTTCCAGTAGAAGGGCTGGGCGTAGTCCACGGCATCGCTGGAGATCCCCACGGCCGGCCACAGGAAACCGGTGTGGCGGCGATCGTCGATGGGAAAGCGCACCCAGGGCCAGTAGAAGACCGGCACCCGCCCCACCTCGAGCCTTGCATTTCGGGCGGTGCCGAAGCCGCTCTCGCGGTCGAGCACCACGTCGCCCCCCACCAGGCGCCAGAGGTTGTCACCGGGGTCGCAGGTGGTGAAGCTCGCCGAGGAGAGCCGGTAACGACCATCCTCCAGGCGCTCCAGCTGCAGGGCATCGCCGCGCAGGTGGCGGTCGTGGACCACGTAGTGAGCGTTGTCGATGCGCGCCGCATCGCTGACCAGTGACAGCTCGGCGGCCTCGCCACGCACCAGCAGGTTCTGGTCGCGCAGCGCCAGGGGACCCTCGGCGAAGGCACGCTCCCGGCTGCCGGGCACTCGTACCTGGGGGGTCTCGAGCTGGGCGGTATCGCGACGCAGCACCACCTCGCCGCGCAGGATCGTCTCGCCATCCTCGCCGTAGCTGGCACTGTCCGACTCGCTGGCCACGCGGCCCGGCGGCGGCTCGGCAAGGCGGTAGTCGGGCATCACGTAGACGCCGCGGCACAGGGCGCCGGCGGGGCGGTCATCGCCCCAGGGGCGGAAGTCCAGCGACTCGGCGGGCAGGGAGGCGGGCGAGGCCGCCGCATAGGGAGCGCCGGCCAGGCTCAGGGTCGCCAGGCCGGCCAGGGCCGTCCATGAGAGTCGCTTGCCCATGTTCCTCGATGTCCTTGGCGGGGTGAATCGGTATTATACAGGCCGCACCGCGCCTGTGCTGCCGGCGGGCCACGCTGCGCTCAGCATGCGGCGAGCCCCCGCGGCCGTCAACCGACCCGCCGCCGGACCCTTCACGTCACCCAGGAGCCAGCCACCATGTCCGACGCCGCCCCCTCGCGCCTCGCGCTGCTCAGCCGGTGGGCCGCCGAGCGCCACGGCCTGCCGGCCGAGGAGATCGACCTGCGCCTGGCCGCCGGCGACGCCAGCTTTCGCCGCTACTACCGGCTGTCGCTGCCGGGTGGCGTCACCCGAATGCTGATGGATGCCCCGCCGGAGCAGGAGGACAGCCACCCCTTCGTGGCCATCGCCCGGCGCTGGGCCGCCGCCGGCCTGCCGGTGCCGCGTCTTCACGGCGAGGACCTTGCCCGCGGCTTCCTGGAGCTCGATGACCTGGGCGATACCCCCCTGCAGGCCTGCTTCGGCCACGAGGACGACGCCGCCACCCTGGCCTGGCACGAGCGGGCCATTGCCCTGATCCATGAGCTGCAGAACCGCGCCGGCCCGGACGCGCTGCCCCGCTTCGACAGGGCCCTGCTGGGCCGCGAGCTCGACCTCTTCCCCGAGTGGTGCCTTGGCGAGTGGCTGGACCTGGCGCCGCCGCCCGGGTGGGGCGACCTGCGCGAGGCGCTGATCGCCTCGGCCCTGTCTCAGCCAGTGGTCACGGTGCACCGCGACTATGACGCCATGAACCTGATGGTGCACGGCGACACCCTGCACCTGATCGACTTCCAGGACGCGGTGGCCGGCCCGCTCAGCTACGACCTGATCTCGCTGCTGCGCGGGCGCTACTGCCGCTTCGACGCCGACCGCTTCGCCACCTGGGTGGAGGCCTTCTACCGCCGCGCCCAGGCCGATGGCCGCCTGCCCGCCGGCGTGGAGACGGCCACCTTCCTGGCCCAGGCTCAGGCCATGGCCGCCCAGCGCTCGCTGAAGGTGCTGGGGATCTTCTGCCGGCTGACCCTGCGCGACCACAAGAGCGGCTACCTTGAGCGCCTGCCCCACTTCCTGGCCCATCTGGAAGAGAGCCTGGCAGGGCTCGACGGGCACGCCGACGTCAAGGCCTGGCTGGCCGACACCTTCCGCCCGGCCCTGGCGGCACGCCTGGAGGGCACGGAATGAAGGCGATGATCCTGGCCGCGGGGCTCGGCACCCGCATGCGCCCGCTCACCGACCGCTGCCCCAAGCCGCTGCTGCCGGTGGGCGGCCGGCCGCTGATCGTCCACCACCTGGCGCGGCTTCGGATAGCGGGCATCACCGAGGTGGTGATCAACGTGAGCTACCGCGCCGAGCAGATCATCGCCGCCCTGGGCGACGGCACCGAGTACGGGGTGCGGATCGCCTGGAGCCGCGAGGAGGCGCCGCTGGAGACCGGCGGCGGCATCCGCCAGGCGCTGCCGCTGCTCGGCGAGGCGCCCTTCCTGCTGGTCAACGGCGACATCTGGTGCGACCTCGACCCGGCCGACCTGCCCGCCCTGGGCGACGACCTGGCGTGCCTTGCGCTGGTGACCAATCCCGACCACCACCCGACCGGCGACTTCCATCTGGATGCCGCCGGCCGCGTCCACGCCGAGGGCGAGCCGCGCCTCACCTTCGCCGGCATCAGCCTGATGCATCCCGCGCTGGTGGCCGACGAGCCCCGCGGCGCCTTCGCCCTGGCACCGCTGCTGCGCCGCGCCATGGCCGCGGGGCGCGTGGGCGGCCACCACCATCGCGGCGAGTGGGTCGACGTGGGCACCCCCGAACGGCTGGCCGAGCTCGACCGGCGCCTGCTCGATAGGCATATCTCCTAGCAGTCTGTCGGGTTTTCGATAACGTCGTGAGATACTCGCTTCCAGCCGCCACCACCGGAACGTCGCCATGAGCCGCTTCATCCCCGTTGACCGCCAGACCGATTATCTTCTGCCGCCTTCCGTGGACGAGTGGTTGCCCGATGACCACCTGGCGCGCTTCGTGGTGGATGTTGTCGAGCAGCTGGACCTCTCGGCGTTGACGCGGCGGTACGCCGGCCGGGGGCATAAGGCCCATCACCCGGCGGTGCTGCTGAGTCTGCTGGTCTATGGCTATGCCACCGGGGTGTATTCCAGCCGCAAGATCGAGCGGGCCACCTATGACTCGGTGGCGTTCCGCTACCTGGCCGCCAACACCCATCCCGACCACGACACCCTGGCCACCTTCCGGCGGCGCTTCCTGCCCGAACTGGAGCAACTGTTCGTCCAGGTGCTCTTGCTGGCCCGCGAGATGAAGCTGCTCAAGCTCGGCACCATCGCGCTGGATGGCACCAAGCTCAAGGCCAACGCCAGCAAGCATAGGGCGCTGTCGTACGGCCATGCCAAGAAGCTGGAGGCTCAGTTCAAGGCCGAGGTGAAGGCGCTGACCCAACGGGCCGAGTCCGCGGATCGGGATGACGCCGCCGATGGCATGGACATCCCGGCGGAGATTGCCCGTCGCGAACAGCGCCTGGCGGCGATCGCCGAGGCCAAGGCCAAGATCGAGGCGCGGGCCGAGGAGCGAGACGCCGTCGAACAAGCCGCCTACCAGGAAAAGGTGGCGCGCCGTGAGGCGCAGCGGAAGGCCGGCAAGACGCCTCGGGGGCGGGATCCCGAGCCACCGACGGGCGGCCCCCGCGACAAGGATCAGGTCAACCTCACCGACCCACAATCACGCATCATGCCGGTCACCGGCAAGGCCTTCGATCAGTGCTACAACGCCCAGGCGGCCGTCGATACCGACACCCTGCTGGTCACCCACGTGCATGTCACCCAGGCGACCAACGACAAGCAGCAGGTCATGCCGTTACTGACCGCATGGCAGGGCTACCCCGAGGCGTTGGGGCGCCCCAGTTGCCTGCTGGCCGACACGGGCTACTTCAGTGCGGCCAATGTCGATGCCTGCCAGGCCCATGGCATCGAACCGCTGCTGGCCATGAAGCGCGATGTCCATCATCTCCCCGTGTTCGAGCGCTTCGCGGCGGATCCGCCCGCCCCGGCGAGTGAGGATCCCGTCGAGCAGATGGCGCACCGCCTGAAGACCCGGGCGGGACGCGCCCTGTATGCGCTGCGCAAGCATACGGTGGAACCGGTCTTCGGCATCATCAAGCACGTGATGGGGTTCCGGCAGTTCTCGCTGCGTGGCCTGGACAAGGTCAGCGGCGAGTGGCGACTGGCCACCCTGGCCTGGAACATCAAGCGAATGCACCGCCTGGCTGCCGGATGAGGGGAGATCCCTCACCGGGTAGCGCGTCACCGGGGTCAGGAGCGGTGCAAGGCGAGGCAGGGAGGGCCAACAGCGACTCTCCCGCCACATGACCGACTACCCTGCGAAGAAACCAGAGAGGGGACGTTGCTTCTACGCTTCATGCCCCTCTAAACCGACAGACTGCTAGAGCGAGAGGCGCCGGGGGCAGGTCTGAGAGGGGGTCCTATGCCAGGGATGGCATCGGTAGCGTACAGGGAAGTATTTACAGCGCCCCCGAACAGGCCTGTCGCCGGAACAGCCTTGAGCGATGTGCGGGGCTTAGCAACGACTGCTATGCTGCCGCGATTTCCCGACAATCGAGAAGGAATCAAGAATCATGAAAGCCAGCGTGAAATGGACCGATGGACGTCAGTTCGTTGCCGAAAGCGGCAGCGGCCACAGCGTGGTGATCGACGGCCCGCCCGACCACGGCGGCCGCAACACCGGCCCGCGCCCCATGGAGATGCTGCTGATGGGCCTGGGCGCCTGCACCTCCTTCGACGTGCTGGAGATCCTCGAGAAGTCCCGCGCCCCGGTGAGCGACTGCGTGGCGAGCCTGGAGGCGGAGCGCGCCGATGACGTGCCCAGCGTCTTCACGAAGATCCACGTGCACTTCACCGTCACCGGCAAGGGGCTGAAGGAGAAGCAGGTGCAGCGCGCCGTGGAGCTCTCCGCGGAGAAGTACTGCAGCGCCTCCATCATGCTGGTGAAGGGCGGCGTCGAGGTGACGCACTCTTATACCATTGTTGAGGAATAAGCCTGCGCAGGAGGCTGATCCGGAAGTAGGCCTGCGAGGAGGCGCTGTGAATACATCCTTGTACGCTACTTCGGCCATCCCTGGTCCTCAGACCTCCTCTTCGGCCTACCACCGGCGCCTCCCGCTGAATCGTGGCCCTTGATCCTTGGTTCCTGGCGCTCGGCGCCTAGACCCGATAGACGCTCTTGGTCATCACCTTGGACATCAGCGTCATGCCGAACTTGACCGGGGCGGGGAAGCGGGCGCCACCGGCCTCCAGCGCCAGCTGGGCGTGGTGGGCCTCATCGATGGCCATCTGGCGCAGCACCGCCCGGGAGCGCTGATCCCCCGCCGGCAGCTTCACCAGGTGGTCCTCCAGATGGCGGCCCACCTGCTCCTCGGTGGCGGCCACGAAGCCGAGGCTCACCCGGTCGCCCACGGCCCCGGCCACCGCGCCAATGCCGAAGGAGGCGGCATAGAAGAGCGGGTTGAGCAGGCTGGGGCGGTCGTGCAGCTCCTGGAGCCGCTCGTCGCACCAGGCCAGGTGGTCGATCTCCTCCCTGGCCGCCTCCTCCATCTGGTCACGCACATCGGGCAACTTGGCGGTCAACCCCTGGCCCTGGTAGAGCGCCTGGGCGCACACCTCGCCGGTGTGGTTGATGCGCATCAGCCCGGCCGCATGGCGGCGCTCCTCCTCGTCCATGGGCGCATCCTGCACCTCGGGGGTCGCCGGAGACGGCCGTGACGCCTGGGCGGCATGGGGCACCAGGGTGCGCAGCACGGTATCGAACTGGTGGATCAGGTTGTCGCTGGGAGAGAGCTTGCGGTTCATGACGATCTCTTCGCGCCTCGGTCCGGAATGGATGCCCCATTGTAGCCGAGGGCCCCTGCCGCCTGAAGCACCGCCCTGAACGGCCGACGCCACCTGGCGGTGGCGTCGAAAGAAGCTGCACCCGATGCGTCGAACGCCTGGGCTTGCGCGGTTGCCCGCAGGGCGCCGGCTAGCCAGCCGGCCAAGTGAAGCGTCGACCGCCCATCAGGTGCATATGAATATGGTAGACCGTCTGGCCGCCGTCGTCATTGCAGTTCATCACCACCCGGTAGCCCGCCTCATGGAAGCCCCGCTCGCGGGCCAGCCCGGCGGCCACGATGGGCAGCCGGCCGACCAGGGCGCGGTCGCCCTCGTCGAGGTCGTTGAGGGTGGCGATATGGCGCTTGGGGATCACCAGCAGGTGGGTCGGGGCCTGGGGAGCGATGTCCTCGAAGGCCAGCACCTCGTCGTCCTCGAAGACGATGGTGGCGGGGATCTCGCGGTTGACGATCCGGCAGAACAGGCAGGCCATGGCGTCTCTCCCTGGTCGGAGCTCTGGAGGGTGGGGCTCAGCGGAAGCGGCGCTGGGCCAGCAGGTGGCGCACCAGCGGCGCGAGGATCAGCTCCATGGCCAGCGACACCCGCGCCCCTGGCACCACCAGGGTATGGGGACGGCTCATGAAGGAATCCGGAATCATCGCCAGCAGGTAGGGAAAGTCCACGGTGGCGGGATCGCGGAAGCGGATCACCGCGAAGGACTCGGCATCGGTGGGGATATCCTGCACCTCGAAGGGGTTGGAGGTATCCACCGTGGGGACTCGCTGGAAATTGATGTGGGTGCGCGAGAACTGCGGCTGGATGTAGCGCACGTTGTCGTCCATGCGCCCGAGGATGGTGTCGATCACCGCCTCCTGGGAGTGGCCGCGCAGCTTGGTGTCGCGCACGATCTTCTGGATCCACTCCAGGTTGATGGTGGGCGCCACCCCCACCAGCAGATCCACATGGCGAGCGATGTCGTGTTCGGGCGTCACCAGGCCGCCGTGGAGCCCCTCGTAGAAGAGCAGGTCGGTGCCGTAGGGCAGCGGCTGCCACTCGGTGAAGGTGCCGACCCGGTAGCCGGCCTCGATCATCCGCTTGTCCTCGGCGTGGATATAGTGGCGATAGGTGCCACTGCCCTGCTCGCCGTACTCCTGGAACAGCGCCTCGAGCTCGTCGAGCAGGTTGGCCTCCACGGCGAAGGGAGAGAGCTCGTCCTTGCGCTCGGGCTCCTCGCGGAAGATCCGCGCCAGCTCCTCCCGGGTATAGCGATGGAAGGCGTCGCCGTCGACCACGGCGGCATGGACGTCCTCGCGGGCGAACATGCGCTCGAAGGAACGCTTGACCGTGGTGGTGCCGGCCCCGGAGGAGCCGGTCACGGCGATGATCGGATATTCGCGGGACATCAGGCGCCCCCTGCTCCGGCAAGCGCCGCGACCACGGCCTCGGGCACCGCCACCGGGCGCCCGGTGGCCGGGTCGACCAGCATCACGTTGAGCCGGGCGGTGGCCACGGGGCGGCCGCCCTCGGCGTGGCGCACGCGGTGGTAGACGGTGATCGCCCGCCCGACGGGGGTCGGGATCGCCGTCTCCACGACCAGGGCATCGGGCCAGCGCGCCTCGGACTGGTACTGCACGGCGAGGTCCGCCACCACGCTCGGGTAGCCGCCGAGGTCCCACTCGGTGAGGCCCAGGGCACCGAAGGCCTGGATCCTCGCCTCGTGGAGCAGCGACACCAGAGTGTCATGGCCCAGATGGCGGCCGTAGTTCATGTCGGTGACGCGCACCGTCAGCGGATGACGGTGCACGATGGCCGTCTCGGGAAACTCGAGCCTGGCGCGCTCCATGGGCACCTCCTTAAACACCCTCCCGGGCAATGGCCCGGTAGGCAATGTCGCGACGGCAGAGCACGCCTTCCCAGCGGATGGCGTCGACGCCGCGGTAGGCCTGCTCGGCCGCGGCCGAGACCCCCTCGCCCAGGGCGGTGACGCAGAGCACCCGCCCGCCGGCGGTGACAAGCTGGCCGTCCTGCTCCGCCGTGCCG
Source organism: Halomonas alkalicola (assembly GCF_030704205.1). Taxonomy (NCBI): domain Bacteria; kingdom Pseudomonadati; phylum Pseudomonadota; class Gammaproteobacteria; order Oceanospirillales; family Halomonadaceae; genus Halomonas; species Halomonas alkalicola. The sequence continues at coordinate 1,388,457 of NZ_CP131913.1, forward strand.
GCATGGAAGACCTTGCAGCCGGTGGCCTCGGCGGCCTCGATGCCCTCGATCACATCGCCCTTGCGGTAGCTGCCGGGATAGCCGCCGGCGGCCAGCACCACGCCCACCGCGGCGCGGGGATCCCAGTCGCACGCCTTGCCGGCAAGCGCACCGGTGGCGCCGGCCAGGCAGAGTTCGGCGAGGTCGGACACGAGGCGCAGCATGATCGGCTGGGTCTCGGGGTCACCGAAGCGGCAGTTGTACTCGATCACCTTGGGGTTGCCCTCGGCGTCCATCATCAGCCCCGCGTAGAGGAAGCCGGTGTAGGGGTGCCCCTCGGCCGCCATGCCCTTCACGGTGGGCAGGATCACCCGCTCCATGATGCGGCGATGCACCTCGTCGGTGACCACGGGGGCCGGGGAGTAGGCGCCCATGCCCCCGGTGTTGGGGCCGGTGTCGCCCTCGCCCACCCGCTTGTGGTCCTGGCTGGTGGCCATGGGCAGCACGGTCTCGCCGTCCACCATGACGATGAAGCTGGCCTCCTCGCCGTCGAGGAACTCCTCGATCACCACCCGCGCGCCGGCGTCGCCGAAGGCGTTGGCCTCCAGCATGTCGCGCACCGCTGCCTCGGCCTCGTCGAGGGTCATGGCCACGATCACGCCCTTGCCGGCGGCCAGGCCGTCGGCCTTGATGACAATGGGGGCGCCCTGCTCGGCGAGGTACGCAAGCGCCGGCGCCACCTCGGTGAAGGTGCGGTAGTCGGCGGTGGGAATGGCGTGGCGGGCCAGGAAGTCCTTGGTGAAGGACTTGGAGCCCTCGAGCTGGGCGGCGCCGGCCGTGGGGCCGAAGATCGCCAGGCCCGCCTCGCGGAAGCGATCGACCACACCGACCACCAGCGGCGCCTCGGGACCGACGATGGTCAGGTCGATGCCCTCGTCCCGGGCGAAGGCCACCAGGCCGTCGAGGTCATCCACCGCGATGTCGACGTTGGCCAGGCCGGCCTCCCGGGCGGTTCCAGCATTGCCGGGCGCCACGAAGACCTGGGCCACCAGGGGCGACTGGGCGACCTTCCAGGCCAGGGCATGTTCGCGGCCACCGCCGCCGATGATCAGCACCTTCATTCGTTCCACCTGCATTCTGCGAATCGAAAGCTCGACGAGCCGTAACGAGGCGGCATTATGTCAGAAAGCGTGCGCCTTCGCCCGGGCCTCACTTCGTCTCATCATCGTTCTTGCCGCCGGCCTGGCCGATGGTCTGCTGCCAGAACTTCATGTTCTCCTCGGCCAGCTCGCGCATCAGCTCCAGGGGCGAGTGGCGCATGGCCTGCTGCCACTGATCCTGCATGCGCTGCTGCTGCTCCATCATCAGCCGGGTCCCCTGCTCAAGATAGCGGGCCAGGGGCAGCGGCTGGGCCATATCGTAGACGCGGATGAACTGGGCCAGCAGGTCGTTGGAGAACACCTCGGCATCGCCGTCGGCCTGCTCCTGCTCGATGATGATCGACAGCAGGATGGTGCGCGTCAGGTCCTCGCCGCTCTTGGCGTCCTCGACGCGGAAGGGCACGTCATCGAGCACCAGCTGGCGCAGATCCTCGAGGGTCACATAGCGGCTCTGTTCGGTATCATAGAGCCTGCGGTTGGCATACTTGCGAATCGCGCGCACGGCGCTGCTCCTCGGTCGATGTGGGGGTATGTACCCCTGTACGGCTATTGTGCACCGCGACACCATCCATGCAAGGCCATGCACGACATTGCCGCCAACGCGAGGCACCGATGAACCTGATCCTGCTTGCTCCGGAGGATATCGAGAACCACCGCCTGGCCCGGGTTACCGACCCGCGCCGACTGCGCCACCTGCGCGAGGTGCATCGCGCCACGCCGGGCGACCGCCTGACGCTGGGGGTACTGGGTGGCGGCATCGGCCAGGGCGAGCTGCTCGCCCTCGACGACCGGGAAGCCACCTTCCGCCTGGACGGCCTCGACCAGCCGCCGCCCCCGGCCCTGCCGGTACACCTGGTGCTGGCCCTGCCGCGGCCGCGCATGCTGGCGAGAAGCCTGGAGCATGCCACCGCGCTGGGCGTGAAGGCGATCACCCTGCTGCACACCCGCCGGGTGGAGAAGAGCTACTGGCAGTCGCCGGAGCTGGCCGCGGAGAAGATCCACCAGCACCTGGTGCTGGGGCTCGAACAGGCCCGCGACACCCTGCTGCCCACGGTCACCCTGGAGAAGGGCTTTCGCCCCTTCGTGGAGGAGCGCCTGCCCGGCCTGCTCGAGGGGCGGCGCGGCCTGCTGGCCCACCCCGGCATGGCCCAGGCCTGCCCGCGGGGGATAGACGACCCCACCCTGCTGCTGGTGGGGCCGGAGGGCGGGTTCATTCCCTGGGAGGTGGAGAAGCTGCTCGAGGCGGGCTGCGAGGGCATCCACCTGGGGCCGCGCATCCTGCGCGTGGAGACCGCGGTGACCGCCCTGCTGGCCCGGCTGTTCTGACCCGGGGGGTGGCGTCAGCCGTCGTGGCCCTCGCCCATCTCGTCGGGCTCATGCTCGAGAAGCGGTGACTCCTCGCTGCAGTTCGGGCGCTGCATGAAGGTCTCGCGCACGTCCAGCAGACCCAGGTGGGAGATGGTGCGCCGCCCCAGCAGCAGCGGATAGTTCATCTCCTCGCGGTCACGCAGGCTGAACTGCTCCTCATAGACAGTATCACCCAGGCAGACCTTCATCAGCACCACCGGCCGCTCGTCGCGCCCCCCGGCCCCGCGCACGCGCAGGTCGCGATAGAGCGGCAGCTCGAGCTCTTCGGTGAAGGCCTCGCCGCTGGCGGTATCCTCCAGCTTGAGCCGGAAGCTCACCCAATCCTCGCCGTCGCGCTCGAAGGTCTCGATCTCCCGGGCATCCAGCGACGAGGTCAGCGCCCCGCTGTCCAGCTTGGCCTTCACCGCCACGCCCCAGGGTTCGATGGTGGCGCGCTCGACCCAGCCGAACACCTTGTCGTCGGCGCCGGCCTGGGCCATGCCGGCCAGGAGCCCGGCAGCCAGGGCGAGGGGGCGCACCATGCGGCGCGTCGAGGCAGCGAAATCCATGGGTGATCTCCTTTCAGGGGCAGAGAGAAAATGCACAAAACGTGCAAATGGACCGCACAGAGAGCCGAGGGTTCCCCGCCTGACGCACCGGGCGGCAGGCCCGGTGCGTCAGCCGCCCTCACCGCTGGAGGCGCTCCAGCAGCCGCAGGGTGGCGAAGCCATCCGGCGTGACGCCGATCGACTGCTGGTAGGCCCGCAGCCCGCGCTGGGTGTTGGGGCCCATGATGCCGTCCGGGGTTCCCACATCGAAACCGCGGGCGTTGAGCGAGCGCTGCATCTCGCGCACCTGATCACGGCTCAGCGGCTGCTCATCCCGGGGCCAGCCGGCCTGGATGCCGCCGCGGCCGGCGATCTGGTCGGCCAGGGACCCCACCGCCAGGGCATAGCTGGTGGCGTTGTTGTAACGCAGGATCGCCCGGTAGTTGGGACCCACCAGGAAGGCCGGGCCGCGGGCCCCGGCGGGCACGATCACCGAGGCCGCGTCGAAGTCGGGCAGGCGACCGCCGCCGAGCGGGCGCACGCCGAGGTCGGCCCACTCCCGGGCCGAGCGCCGGTTGGCGAGCTCCGCCCGGGCGTAGTCGAAGTCGTCCGGAAGCACGACCTCCACGCCCCAGGGCTGGCCCGTGACCCATCCGGCCCGAGCCAGGTAGTTGGCGGTGGAGGCCATGACGTCGGGAATGCTGCCCCAGATGTCGCGGCGTCCGTCGCCGTCGCCGTCCAGGGCGTAGGCCTCGAAGCTCGAGGGAATGAACTGGGTGTGGCCCATGGCGCCGGCCCAGGAGCCGACCATGCGATCCGGGGCGATGTCGCCGGCCTCGATGATGCGCAGGGCGGCGAGCAGCTCGCCGCGGGCGAAGTCGCGACGGCGACCGTCGAAGGCCAGGGTGGAGAGCGCGTCGAGGGTCGAGAAGCTGCCGAAGTTGCCGCCGTAGTTGCTCTCGATGCCCCAGATCGCCACGACCACCTCGGCGGGCACGCCGTAGCGCTGCTCCATGCGCCGCGCGGTGTCGCGATGCTCGGCCAGCTTGGCGCGCCCCTGGGTGACCCGCTGGGCGGAGACGGCGCTGTCCAGATACTGCCAGATGGGACGCACGAACTCCGGCTGTGAGCGGTCCAGCTCGATCACCCGCGGCCGGTAGCGGACACCGTCCAGGGCCCGCGCCAGGGTCGCCTCGGAGATGCCTTCCTGGCGGGCCTCCCGGCGGAACTGGGCGCGCCAGGCGTCGAAGTTGGCAGGCGGGGCCGGCTCGGCCTCGCTGGCGGTCGCCTCGGCCGCCGTCGGGGTGGCGTCGGCGGCAGGCTCATCCGCCGCCTGGGCGTCCCGGGCCGGGCCGCTCTGGCAGCCGGCAAGCAGGCCCAGCATCAGGCCGAGGGTCAGTGTCCGTTTCATCACGCTTGCGCTCTCCATGGCATGGCATTGCGCCGATCATCGCGCAGAAACGGCACCACCACCACCCCCCTAGCCGCCGGCGAGGCGCCAGATCACCAGCCCGTGGCAGGCCACCACCACCACGGTCAGCAGGGTGCGCAGCGACTGGTACCAGGTGGGCAGCAGCTCGCGGCTCGTCCTGCCGCACTCGTGCAGGCGCACCACCAGGAAACCGGCGATCAGCACCCAGGCCCCGGTGGCCGGGTGCAGCAGCAGCGCCGGCCAGGCGATCAGGCTCGGCGCCATGCTCAGGGCCAGCCGCCTCCGGAAGCCGGCGCTGTCGTCCGGCTCCAGGGACATCGCCACGCCCCACTGCACCCCGCCCAGGAAGGAGAGGATCACGGCGCTGTAGGTGAGGAAGGCCGGAATGGCCACAAGCTGCCAGGCCAGCGGCGCCAGCCAGGCACTCCCCGCCAACGCGAGGAACGGGAGCAGCCCGGCGAGACCGAGGCCAAGGGGAAGTCGAGGAAGGCGAGCGGCAGTCATGGCGTCTCCTGGTCGGGTTCCGAAAAGAGCGAGAGCTGGGGCGAGGCGGCCGGCGTGCCGGGGCGCCGCCCGGGCCGGCGGCTGGCGAGCCGCTCCAGCAGCGCCTCGCTGGCCTCGTGCGCCCCGGGGGCGCGGCGGGCGGCGTGGAGCTCGCGCTTCCAGCGTCGCGCCTCCGCCTCGAAGTCATGGATCGGCCGCGGGTAGTCCCGCCCCGGGTGGAAGTTCAGGGCGGCACGCTCGGCGGCCGGCAGGGCCCAGGGACGGTGTCGCCAGGTCGATGGCAGCCCCGCCAGGGCGGGCAGCCAGCGTGCCACGAAGCGTCCCTCGGGGTCGCGCTCCGCGGCCTGCTTGAGAGGGTTGTAGACCCGCAGGGCGTTGGTGCCGGTGAGCCCCGCCTGCATCTGCACCTGGGAATAGTGGATGCCGGGTTCGTAGTCGACGAAGAGCCGCGACAGGTGCAGGGCCGGGTCACGCCATGGCAGCCCCAGCCCGAAGGTGGCGAAGGAGACCAGCATGGAGCGCATGCGGAAATTGAGCCAGCCGGTCTCCCGCAGGGAGATCATGCAGGCATCCACCAGGGGCACGCCGGTTCGCCCCTCGCACCAGGCGGCCAGCCGCTCGGGGGCGGGTGTCTCGCGCAGCCCGCGCAGGGCGGGGTGCAGGGTGCGCTGCTCCAGCGCGGGCTCGCTCTCCAGCTTCTGGATGAAGTGGCAGTGCCAGTGCAGCCGCGACTCCAGGGCGGCCAGGGCCCGAGACCACTCAGCATCGCCGCGCCGCTCGCCCCTGGCCCGGCGCAGCCCCTGCACCACCTCGCGCAGGGAGAGCGTGCCCCAGGCGAGGTGGGGCGATAGCCGGGAGCCGGCACGACGGGCGCGGTCGGGGCTGCCGATGTCCCGGTGGAAGCGCACCCCTCGCCCCGCCAGGAAGGAGTGCCAGGCGTCGAGCCCCGCGAGCCGGCCTCCGGCCTGGCGCCCCGGGCAGGACTCGCGGCCCGCACCGAGCCGCTGGGCCCGCCAGTACGTGCGGGGCAGCGGTGCCAGTCGCTGCCCCCCCTCGGGTGAGCGGGCCGGGCGCGGGGCCGCCAGTGGCTCGGCCATCAGCGCCTCCCACTGGGTCGCCCAGCCGCGGCGATGCCCCAGCCCGCGGATCACGCCGTGCTGGCGGGTCTCGTGCCAGGGCACACCCCGCCGCCGGCACCAGTCGGCCACCGCGAGGTCGCGGGCAAAGCTCCAGGCGTTGCCGGTCTCCTGGTGGGAGCGCAGCACGCAGGGGCCAAGGAGGGCGACCACGCGCTCCAGCACCTCGACCGCCTCGCCCTCCAGCACGCAGAGCGGCAGGCCGAACTCGGCCAGGGCATCGGCCAGCGCCTCGAGGCTCTCGGCGATGAAGTCCCAGTGGCGCTGGGCGCTGTCGGGCTGCTGCCAGAGCGACGGCTCGATCACGTAGAGCGGCAGCACGGGCCCCGCGGCGCAGGCCTCGGCGAGGGGCCGGTGGTCGTGGCTGCGCAGGTCGCGCTTGAACCACACCAGCTGGACGGGCGCCTCAGCCACTCTGGCGCGCTCCTGCCTGTCCCCCCTGGCCGGGCGCCTCCGGAAGGGGGAGTGCAAAGTGCTCGGGCGCCACCGTCCAGGGACGATGCCGGCCGCTGCCCGGGGGCAGCACGGCGATCTCGGGCAGCCAGTGCGCCACGTAGGCCCCGTCGGGATCGTAGCGCGCGGCCTGCCAGAGCACATCGAAACGGTGCCCGCGGGGGTCACGCCCGACGCCGGCCACATAGCGCCAGTTGCCCCAGTTGCTGGACACATCGAAGTCGATCAGCGCATGCTCGAACCAGGCCGCACCCAGCCGCCAGTCGACGCCGAGCTCATGGACCAGGTAGCTGGCCACGTTCTGGCGAGCCCGGTTGGAGAGCCAGCCGGTGGCGGCGAGCTCGCGCATGGCCGCGTCGATGAAGGGCATCCCGGTGCCCCCCTCGCACCAGGCCCGGAAGGCGTCACTCCTCGGGGGAAGCCTGCGGGGGCCGAAGAGCGCCGCCCCCTCCTGGCGGGCCGCCCAGTGAAAATAGTCCCGCCATAGCAGCTCGAAGATGACCCAGCCGCTCGACTCATTGGCACCATGCCGGGCCTCCCAGGCTCGCACCGCATCGTGCACCTGGCGCGCCGACAGGCAGCCGTGGGCCAGCCAGGCCGAGAACCGGGTGGAGAAGTCGGCGCCCAGCAGACCGTTACGCGTCTGCTTGTAGCGAGCCACGGCACCGCTTTGCCACAGGTAGTGATCCAAGCGCGCCAGCCCCTCGGCCTCGCCGCCGACGAAGCGATAGGCCGTACGCTTGTCGGGGGTCCAGGACGCCGCCCGGCTGCACACCTTGCCCAGGGGCGGGAAGCCGCGGGGGGCCGCCTCGGGCCAGGGCGGCAGGGTCACGGGGGCCGGCAGCGCCGCCGACACCGCCCCGGCACGCTCCACCCTGCGGCGAAAGGCCGAGAAGCTCCCCGGCAGGGCCGCCACCGGGACCGGCAGGCTCGCCTCGTCCAGCAGCAGCCCGCTGTCGGGCTGGCACAGCGCGACGCCCTCCCCCAGGCGCTCGGCCAGCCGGTGTACCTGCTGGGCCTCGTCCCGCCCGGCATCGCGGCGAACCCGCACCTGACTGGCCCCGTGCCGGTCGGCGAGCTCGGCGACCACCATCACCGGGTCGCCCACCCGCACCAGCAGGTCGCTGCCGCGCCTGAGCAGCTCCCCACGCAGGGCGATCAGGCTCTCCCACAGGAACCGCAGCCGGGCCGGCCCGATGCGCGCCGCCTCGAGGCCAGGCAGGGTCTCCAGCCAGGCCCGATCGAGCACGTAGACGCAGAGCAGCTGCTCGGGCGGGGTCTCGAACTGGAACAGGGGGTTGTCGGCGAGACGCAGGTCGTGGCGCAGCCAGGCAAGGGTCAGGCTCATGTGGCCCTCCCCGCGCGGCGCGCCTCGCGGCGGCAGCGCTCGCTGCAGAAGCGCACCTCCGCCCAGCAGCGCGCCCACTTGCGTCGCCAGGCAAAGGGTCGTTGGCAGTGGCCGCAGGTCTTGCTGGGCAGGTGAGGTTTGAGGTGCACGATGGGGCCCCATCTTCATGGACAGAGCCTCATTATCGTACAACAAGTGTATAACTTAAAGCCCGCCTGCCCTCCTCACGGCAGAAGGCCGCCCGGAGGCGGCCTTCGACGGGCAGCGTCAGCATGGATCAGGAGGGGTCGCTCTCCTTCGGCTCGCGCCGGGCGTTGGCCTCGGTCTCGTGGCCGCTCTTCAGCTCGTGGGTGAGCGGGTCATAGTTGGGACGCAGCTCATCCTTGACCGTGCCGCTCCACAGCTTGGAACCCACGAAGTAGCCGGCTCGGCCGATGATGTGGGCCGCCACCGGGGCGGTCATCAGGATGAAGACGATGATGGCGAAGGCGCGAGCCGCCACCCCCACCTCGGCGAAGTGCATCGCCACCGCCAGCATGACCAGGATCACCCCCAGGGCCGCGGCCTTGGTGGTGGCGTGCATGCGGGTCAACAGGTCGGGCAGGCGCAGGATGCCCAGCGACGCCAGCAGCATCAGCAGGGCGCCGGCGATGACGAAGGTGCCCTTGATGAACTCAATCATCGCGCGGTCCTCCACGTTCCAGGAAGCGGGCGAAACCGATGGCGGCCAGGAAGCCCATCAGGGCGATGACGATGGCCGCATCGATGAAGCTCGAGACGTCGGACTTGATGGCGTAGACGCCCACCAGGCCCACGACGATGCTGGCGAAGAGCTCCAGGGCCACCACCCGGTCGGGCAGGCTCGGCCCGCGCACCACGCGCACGAAGCAGAGGATCAGGGCGAGGCTCATGATGACCTGGCTGATCAGTATCACGATATCCATGCGGGTACCTCGCGGCCAGGCTCAGCGAAACAGTTCCAGGGCACGGTATTCCATTTCCTTGAGGTTGCGGCGCAGCTCCTCCTCATCGTCGAGGAACATGGCGTGGATGTAGAGCACCTTGCGGTCGTCGGAGACGTCCAGGCTCAGGGTGCCGGGGGTCAGGGAGATCAGGTTCGCCACCATGGTGATCTCGAGCTCGGTACGCGCCTCCAGGGGCATGGCGATCACCCCGGGCTTCATGTGCCAGGGCGGGGTCAGGATGTCGAAGGCCACCTTGAGGTTGGCCATCAAGAGCTCCTTGATGAAGAAGCCGATGAAGCCCAGGATCCTCGGGATACGCGCGGGATAGCCCTGCAGGGCCTCCACCTGGGGCTCGATCAGCACCAGGGCGATGAAGCCGAACACCAGCCCCACCACCAGGTTGAGGCCGGTGAAGTCGCCGCTCAGCACGACCCAGGCCAGGGCCAGCAGCAGGTTCCAGATGGCTCCGGTCATGGGCTTGCCTCCTCGCTTGCCGGCGCCTCGATGAGGGCCTCGCTGACATCCACGTTACCGCCCAGCACGGCCTCGATGTAGCCCTGGGGGTTCATCAGCTGCTCGCCGATGGTGTTCATCAGGCCCATCAGCGGCTCGGCGAAGACGCCGATCAAAAGCGACAGCGCCGCCAGCACCCCCACCGGCAGGGTCATCAGCCACAGGCTGGGCTTGACCATGCGGCCATCGTCGCCCACCACGGTCTCCTGCTCGGGCACCAGGTTCTCCTCGGGCAGCGCCTTCCAGAACACCTCGTTCCAGATCTTGACCATGGAGTAGAGGGTCATCAAGCCCACCGCCAGGGCGATGCCGGTGACCACGTAGGCCTCGGCCTCGATGCCGGCGCGCACGATCACGAACTTGGCGAAGAAGCCCGACAGCGGCGGGATGCCGGCCAGGGAGAAGGCGGAGAGGAAGAAGGCCACGGCGAGCCAGGGGCGCTCCTTGTAGAGCCCGCCCATCTTCTTGAGCTGGTAGGTGCCCTGCAGGCGCCGGGTGATGCCGCTGATCAGGAAGAGGTTGGTCTTGACCACGATGTTGTGCATCACCGCGAAGATGCCGCCGGCGATCGCCAGGGGCGTGTAGAGCGCCAGGCCCAGGATCATGTAGCCGATCTGGCTGACGATATGGAACGACAGGATGCGGCGGAACTCGTACTGGGCCGCCGCCCCCAGCACCCCGGTGACCATGGTCAGGGCCGCGCCCCAGATCAGCAGGTCCTGAGTGTAGTCCAGGGTCTCGTCGAACATCAGGGTGAAGACCCGGAACAGCGAGTAGACCCCCACCTTGGTGAGCAGGCCGGCGAACAGCGCCGACACCGCCACCGGCGGCGTGTGGTAGGAGGCCGGCAGCCAGAAGAACAGCGGGAAGGCCGCCGCCTTGATGCCGAAGGCCACCATGAACATCACCGCCAGCACCTCCACCATGCCCTGGTGCTCCGCCTCGTGGAGGCGCAGGGCGATGTCGGCCATGTTGAGGGTGCCTACCATGCCGTAGGTCAGGCCGATGGCGGTCAGGAAGATCACCGAGGCCAGCAGGTTGAGGGTCACGTACTTGATCGCCCCCTCCATCTGGGCCTTCTCGCCGCCGAGGATCAGCAGCGCGAAGCTCGCCACCAGCATCACCTCGAACCAGACGTAGAGGTTGAAGATGTCGCCGGTGAGGAAGGCACCGGCGACCCCGGCCAGCAGCAGGTGCATCAGCGGGTAGTAGCCGAACTTCTCGTGATCCGGCCCGGTGGAGGCCAGCGAGTAGACGGCCAGCGCCAGGCCGATCAGGGCGGTGAGCACGATCATCACCGCGCTGAGCATGTCGGCCACCAGGGTGATGCCATAGGGGGCCTCCCAGCCCCCCATCTGGATGGTCACGTAGCCATCCTGGTGCACCGAGGTGAACAGCCACAGCGAGACCACCAGCAGGGCCAGGTTGCCGGCCACGGCGGTGAAGCGTTGCATGGGCCGCGAGCGCCAGAAGAGCAGCGAGATGGCGCCCGACAGCAGCGGCAGGAGGACGGGAAGTGCGACTTCGGGCCTCACGTGTCGGTATCCTTCATCTTGTCCAGGTCATCGGCCTTGACGATCTCGTAGGCCCGGCGAATCAGCACCACGGCGAAGGCGAGCACGCCGAAGGCGATCACGATGGCGGTCAGCACCACCGCCTGGGGCAGCGGGTCGGCCACCGCCCCGGCGGGCGCCAGCATGCCCTCGGGAATCAGCGGCGGCGCCCCGCGGGTCATGCCCGCCGAGGTGAAGATCAGCAGGTTGGCGGCGTTCGACAGCAGCATCAGCCCGATCACCAGCTTGACGATGGAGCGACGCAGCATCAGGAAGATCGCGGCGGCATACATCATGCCGATGGCCAGCGCCATCACGGGTTCCATGGGGCATCTCCTGTCCGGTGGGCGGCGTTCTCAGGGCTCATCCTTGTCCACCTCCATCAGCGTCATCACCATGGTCAGCACCGAGCCGAGCACGGCCAGGTAGACGCCGATATCGAAGATCAGCGGCGTCGAGGCCTTGAAGTCGATGCCGGGAATCTCCCACCACTGGGCGGTGAGGAAGGCTTCGCCGACGAACCAGGCCGGCACCACCGAGATCATGCCCAGCAGCAGGCCCATGCCGATCAGGTCGCGGGGGTCGAGCATGCGCAGCACCTCCTTGGTGGCGCTGACCCCGAAGGCGAACAGGTAGAGGGTGAAGGCACCGGCGGCCACCAGGCCGGCGATGACGCCGCCGCCGGGCTCGTCGTGGCCGCGCAGCAGCAGGAAGATAGAGAACAACAGTTGCAGCGGCATCAGCATCCGTGCCGCCGTGTTGAGGATGATGGTGCCGGACTTAACCATCGGCGTTCTCCTTGGTCGCAGCACTCTTCTTCGGCTTCTCCGGGGCGCGCAGCTTGAGCATGGCGAAGACCCCGATGGCGGCCAGCGCCAGCACGAAGATCTCGCCCAGGGTATCCAGCGAGCGGTAGTCCACCAGAATCACGTTGACGATATTGCGCCCGTAGGCCAGCGGCGCGCTGTTGGCGATCATGTAGTCGGAGATCGGCACGAACTGGTCGATGCTCCAGGAGGTGAGCACCAGCAGGGTGATCAGCCCGCCCAGGCTGCCGGCCACGGCCACGTCGCGCACCCGCTCCAGGGGAGTGGAGAGGCTCGAGAAGCGCGGCAGGCGGAACAGCACCAGCACCAGCAGGATCACTGTCAGGGTCTCCACCAGCAGCTGGGTGATGCCGAGGTCGGGGGCGCTGAAGAGGATGAAGATCAGCGCGATGGAGAAGCCCATGATGCCCACCGAGACCACGGCGCCGAGCCGCGAGCGGGAGATGGTGGCGAACAGGGCGCCCATCACCATGGTGCCCACCACGATCGCCTCGTGGAACTGCACGTCCAGGGCGACATGGAACTGGGGCGCATGGCGCAGCAGCAGCGAGTTCCCGACCAGGGCGATCAGGGTGACGATCATCACCAGGATGTAGTTGCGCATGTAGCCGTTCTGCAGCACCCGGGTCTGCCACTCGGCGACCACTACCACGCCATCCATGAAGGCGTCGTAGCCGGCCTCCGGGCCCCGGGCGATGAGCGGGTCGAGGCGCGCCAGCCGCGCCCTGACGCGATCCCAGCGCTTGAACAGCAGGTAGCCCAGCGCCAGGCTGACCAGCGACATCAGAAGCGGCAGGTTGATGCCGTGCCACAGCGACAGCCTGACCTCCAGCGAGGTGCCGGCCACCGCCGAGGCGGCAGCGGTCAGAAGCCCGGTGCCGGCCAGGGCCGGCAGCAGGCCAAGCAGCAGCGAGAGCACGGCCAGTACCGCCGGCCCCAGCAGCATGGAGGCCGGGGCCTCGTGGGCCACCCGCGGGGTCTGGCGACGCTGGCCGAAGAAGGGCCGCAGCACCACGATGGCCGCCACGGCGATGGTCAGGATCGCCGCGGAGAAGGCAAGCAGCAGGATCAGCCACCGCCAGGCGCTCGCCTCGAGCACCGACTCGAACATCAGCTCCTTGCCGATGAAGCCGAACAGCGGTGGCACCCCGGCAAGCGACAGCGCCGCCACCATGGCCACCACCGCGGTGATCGGCATCAGCGGCCTCAGGCCGCCCATGGCGGTGACGTCCTTGGTGCCGGTCTCGTGGTCGAGGATGCCGGCCACCATGAACAGCGCCCCCTTGTAGAGGGAGTGGGCGAGCAGGAAGGTGACGAAGGCGATCAGCGCCCCCTCGGTGCCGATGCCCAGCAGCATGGTCAGGGTGCCCAGCGCCATCACCGTGGAGTAGGCCAGCAGCTTCTTGATGTTGGTGTGGCGGATGGCCAGGAAGGCGCCGGTGAACATGGTCAGCGCCCCCACCACCGAGAGGGTTACCGTCCACAGCTCGGTGCCGCCCAGGCTCGGCTGCAGGCGCGCCAGCAGGTAGATGCCCGCCTTGACCATGGTGGCCGAGTGCAGGTAGGCCGAGACGGGGGTGGGCGCCGCCATGGCGTTGGGCAGCCAGAAGTGGAAGGGAAACTGGGCCGACTTGGTGAAGGCGCCCAGCAGCAGGCAGATCAGCAGCGGCGTGTAGAGGTCATGGTCGCGCAGCACGTCGTCCATGGCATTGAGCTCGGAAAGCGACCAGCTGCCGCCGGCCACCCCCAGCATCGCCAGGCCCGCCATCAGCGCCAGCCCCCCCGCCACGGTGACGAAGAGCCCCTGGCGGGCCGACTTGCGCGCCTCCAGATCGGTATGGTTGAAGCCGATCAGCAGGTAGGAGGTGATGCTGGTCAGCTCCCAGAAGACGAACAGGGTGAAGAGACCGTCGGCCAGCACCAGCCCCAGCATGGAGACCATGAAGGCGAGGATCGCCAGGTGGAAGCGCACCAGGTCCGGGTGCCCCTTCAGGTAGCCCCCGGCGTAGATCAGCACGAAGGTGCCGATGCCGGTCACCAGCAGGGCAAACAGCATCGAGAGGCCGTCGACCACGAAGGTCAGGCTCATGCCGAGCGACGGCACCCACTCCATGGCGAACACCAGGGTCTCGCCGGCCATCACCGCCGGCAGCTGGGTCAGGAACCAGAGCGCCAGGGCGGCGGGGAAGGCGGCCAGGAAGAAGCTGGTACGGTCGCCGAACCAGCGATGGAAGAGCGGCGCCAGCGCGGCCAGCAGGAATCCCGATAGCACGGCGAATTGCATCAAGGTCACTCTCCTGGTCGGGTTCGTTCGAAGGTCCAAGGTTCGCAGATCGGGCCCAGCTGACCCAGGTCAGCATTCGCCTAATGGATGACGCGGCGCAGCACCCCGGAGCCTGTTTATCAATAGAGAAAGCCTATAGACTCTCGCCGGCGAGTGGCAAGAACGGGCCACATATCACCTTAAACGAAAGTCGGCATTGTATCATTAGTGAATGATTATCATGCAAATTTTCGCCGTGCCCGGTTGCCGCACACCAGCGCCTCGATCCCCCACCAGGGCATCGAGATGAACACGAGCCGGGCGGTGACGTGGCTGCCCGGGCCACAGCGCACCCCGTACCCCCGGTGCCCGGCCTGGCCAGTTGTGCCCCCGCCATTGCGTGGATGAGCAAACCGATGGCACTGATGTGGATTCCCCTCCTCACCCTGCTCGGCGCCCTGGTGCCGATATCCACCTCTCGCCACGGTCGACGCCTCTGCGTTCTCGCCACCCTGATCGTTCCCCTGCTCGCCCTGGGCCTGGTGCTTGCCCAGGCCCCGGCGGTGATCGACGGTGAGGTGGTCCGCGCCTCCCTTGCCTGGATGCCCCTGCTGGGCCTCGACCTGGCGCTGCGCATCGACGGCCTGACGCTGCTGTTCGCGCTGCTGATCCTCGGCATCGGCAGCCTGATCCTCTTCTACGCCGGCCACTACCTGAGCGCCGACGAGGACGACGGTCGCTTCCTCTCCTACATGATGCTGTTCATGACCGCCATGATCGGCATCGCCATGGCGGACAACCTTATCCTGCTGTGGCTCTTCTGGGAGCTGACCAGCGTCTCCTCCTTCCTGCTGATCGGTTTCTGGGGCCACAGGAGCGACGCCCGCCGCGGTGCGCGCATGGCGCTGGCGGTCACCGGCGCCGGCGGCCTGGCGCTGCTCGCCGGCCTGCTGCTGATCGGCAACGTGGTGGGCAGCTTCGCCATGGCGGACGTGCTGGCCGCCGGCGACGTCATCCGCGCCTCGGCGCACTACCCGCTGATCCTGGCGCTGGTGCTGTTCGGCGCCTTCACCAAGTCGGCCCAGTTCCCCTTCCACTTCTGGCTGCCCCACGCCATGGCGGCGCCCACCCCGGTCTCCGCCTTCCTGCACTCGGCCACCATGGTCAAGGCCGGGGTCTTGCTGATGGCCCGGCTCACCCCGGCGCTGGGCGACAGCACGCTGTGGGCAGTATCGCTCTCCCTGGTGGGCCTCGCCACCATGCTCTATGCCGCCTGGTTCGCCCTCCTGGAGCGCGACCTCAAGGGCATCCTGGCCTTCTCCACGGTGAGCCACCTGGGCCTGATCACCCTGCTGCTGGGGCTGGGCAGCCCGCTGGCCATCGTCGCCGCGGTGTTCCACATCCTCAACCACGCCACCTTCAAGGCGGCGCTGTTCATGAGCGTGGGCATCATCGACCTCGAGACCGGCACCCGTGACATCGACCGCCTGGGCGCCCTGTGGTCGATGATGCCGCTCACCGGCACCATGGTGATCCTGGCGGGCTCCGCCATGGCGGGCTTTCCCCCCTTCAACGGCTTTCTCTCCAAGGAGATGCTCTTCGAGCAGAGCCTGCTCAACAACGTGCTGGGGGCGCTGAGCGCGCTGATCCCGCTGCTGGTGATGGTGGCCGCCACCCTCTCGGTGGCCTATTCGCTGCGCCTGATCTGGAGCCTGTTCTTCGCCGCCCCCAAGCTGACCCGGGAACAGAAGGCCCAGCCGCCCCTCGAGGCCCATGACCCGGCCCGCGGCATGCTGGCCCCGGGCCTGTTCCTGGCCGCCATGAGCCTGGCGGTGGGTCTCTTCCCCATGACCCTGGCCGCACCCCTGGTCAACGCCGCCAGCCTCGCCGTCCAGGGCGACACCACCCCGCTGATCTCCCTGGCGCTGTGGCACGGCCTCAACCTGCCCCTGGCCATGAGCCTGGTAGCGGTGATCGCGGGCGTGCTGGTGCTGCGCCAGCACCGCCGGCTGGCCGCCATCGCCGCCCTGTTCCCCGCGCGGGACGCCGGGCGCATCTTCGAGGCCGCCGTGCTGAGGGTGATCAAGGCCGCGCTGTGGCTCACCCAGCGCCTGGAGAACGGCTCCCTGCAGCGCTACCAGGCGCTGCTGCTGCTCACCGCCCTGGCCATGGTGGCCGTGGGCCTGACCCGCCTCGACGCCCTGACCGGCCCGCTGGGCCTGCAGCCGGTGGACGGCATGCTGGTGCTGGGGGCGGCACTGATCGTCTTCGGTGCCATCGGCAGCGCCCTGAGCCACCGCTGGCGGCTGGTCTCGCTGCTGATGCTCTCGGTGGTGGGCCTCACCGTCTCGCTCACCTTCGTGCGCTTCTCCGCCCCCGACCTGGCGCTGACCCAGCTCTCGGTGGAGGTGGTGTCGATGATCCTCTTCATCCTGGCGCTCTTCTTCCTGCCCCAGCGCCCTCCCCTGCTGGTCTCGAGCCGACGGATCCTGCGCGACCTGCTGCTGGCCGTGTCGCTGGGCCTGGTGGTGGCGATGCTCAACTATGCGCTGCTGACCCGGGAGACGATCTCGATCGCCGACTACTTCCTGCGCGAGGCGGTGCCCGGCGGCGGCGGCACCAACGTGGTCAACGTCATCCTGGTGGACTTCCGCGGCTTCGACACCCTGGGGGAGATCACCGTGCTGACCCTGGCGGGCCTGGCCACCTTCAAGCTGCTCAACCGCAACCGCATGCGGCTGTTCAAGCCGGCGGGCAACCTGGAGGGCATCCGCTGGTCGCGCCACCGCCACCCGATGATCCTCGCCGTGGTGGCCCAGATCCTGCTGCCGCTCGCCCTGCTGGTGTCGGTCTACATCTTCCTGCGCGGCCACAACCAGCCCGGCGGCGG
The DNA here is from genome assembly GCF_030704205.1 of Halomonas alkalicola. Lineage (NCBI taxonomy): Bacteria > Pseudomonadati > Pseudomonadota > Gammaproteobacteria > Oceanospirillales > Halomonadaceae > Halomonas > Halomonas alkalicola. The sequence continues at coordinate 1,405,375 of NZ_CP131913.1, forward strand.
CTTCATCGCCGGCCTGATCACCGCCGTGGCGCTGATCCTGCAGTACATGGCCCGCGGCCACGACTGGACCCGCGAGCGCCTGCCGATCTCCTACTCGGTGGTGGCGGTCTCGGGCCTGGCCGTCGCCGTGGCCACCGGCCTTGCCAGCTGGCTGTTCGGCTACCCCTTCCTCACCTCCGCCTTCGGCCACTTCCATCTCCCGCTGATCGGCGAGATCGAGCTGGCCTCGGCGATGCTCTTCGACGTGGGCGTCTACCTGGCCGTGGTCGGCGCCACCCTGATGATCCTGATCAACCTGGGCCGGGTCACCACGATCCATCGCCCGACGCTGGAGGAACGCTGATGGAAGCCCTCTTCTCGCTGGTGGTCGGCGTGCTCACCGCCAGCGGCATCTACCTGCTGCTGCGCGGGCGCACCTTCCCGGTCATCGTCGGCCTCGCCCTGCTCGGCTATGCGGTAAACCTCTTCCTCTTCTCCACCGGCGGCCTGCACACCCACGCCGCGGCGGTGATCGGCGAGTCGATCAGCCCCGCCGACCCGCTGCCCCAGGCGCTGGTGCTCACCGCCATCGTCATCGGCTTCGCCATGACCGCCTTCGTGGTGATCCTGGCGATCCGCGCGCGCAGCGAGCTGGGCAGCGACCACGTCGATGGGCAGTCCGGTGAAGCGGGAGACGCGAAATGATGCAGCACCTGATCACCCTGCCGGTGCTGATCCCGATGATCGGCGCCATGGCGCTGCTGCTGGCCAGCCAGGCCAGCGACACCCGGCGGCGCCAGCTGAGCGTGGCGCTGTGCGCGGCCCAGGTGCTGGTCAGCGCCTGGCTGCTGCATGGCGCCGCCGGCGGCGGGCTGCTCTTCTATGCCCTGGGCAACTGGCATGCCCCCTTCGGCATCGTGCTGATGCTGGATCGGCTCTCCGCGCTGATGCTCGTCCTTACCGCGGTGCTGGCGCTGGGCTGCGTGCTTTTCGCCAGCGCCGGCGAGGACGCCCGGGGCAGCAACTTCCATGGCCTCTTCCAGCTGCAGCTGATGGGGCTCAACGGGGCCTTCCTGACCGGCGACCTGTTCAACCTCTTCGTCTTCTTCGAGATCCTGCTGCTGGCCTCCTATGCCCTGCTGATGCACGGCGGCGGCAAGGAGCGCATCGGCGCCGGTCTGCACTACGTGATCCTCAACCTGGCGGGCTCGGCGCTCTTCCTGGTGGCGCTGGGGGTGCTCTACGGCGCCACCGGCACCCTCAACATGGCCGACATGGCGCGTCGTGTCGCGGTGATGTCCGGCGACCAGGCGGCGCTGGTGACCGCCGGCGCCCTGCTGCTGATCGTGGTGTTCAGCCTCAAGGCCGCCCTGCTGCCCCTCTACTTCTGGCTGCCACGCACCTATGCCGCCGCCCCGGCGCCGGTGGCCGCGCTGTTCGCCATCATGACCAAGGTGGGGCTCTACGCCATCCTGCGGGTGCAGTCGCTGATCTTCGGCGAGTCGCCCGCCGCCGAGGCGATCACCGCCTGGCTGTGGTGGTCGGGGCTGGCCACCATCGCCCTGGCCGGGGTCGGCGTGCTGGCGGCCCGGGACCTGCGCACCCTGGTGGCCTACCTGGTGCTGGTCTCGGTGGGCACCCTGCTGGCCGGCCTGGCCCTGGGCTCCGTGGACGCCGTCGGCGCCCTGCTCTACTACCTGCCCCACACCACCCTGGCGTGCGGGGCGCTCTACCTGATCGCCGAGCTGATCGGCCAGCAGCGCGGCAAGGCGGGCACCCGCCTGGTGCGCGGCCGCCGCCTCTATCAGCGCCATCTGCTGGGCGGCATGTTCCTGGTCGCCGCCGTGGCGGTGGCCGGCCTCCCCCCCCTGGCCGGCGCCCTGGGCAAGCTGCTGCTGATGCAGGCCACCGAGGGAAGCGCCCGGCTGTGGCTCTGGCCCCTGCTGCTGCTGGCCGGCCTCTGCGCGCTGATCGCCATGTCCCGCGCCGGCTCGGTATTCTTCTGGGCCAGCTACAAGGGCGAGGTGGAGAGCGGCCGAGTCTCCCGGCCGCAGCTGGCGGGCGTGCTCTGGCTGCTGGCCAGCGCCCCGCTGCTGGTGGGCTTCGCCGGCCCGGTCAGCGACTACGCCCGTGATACCGCCGAACAGCTGGCCGCGCCCCAGGTCGTGGTCTCCCGGCTGCTCGGTGAATCCCCGGCCCTGCAGTTCGGCCGGCACACCATCGACGAGGGAGAGTCACCATGAGAGCCATGGGTCGCCTGTTGCCCACCCCCACCCTGTCGCTGGTGCTGCTGGTCGTCTGGCTGCTGCTGGTGCGCAGCATCGCACCGGGCCAGCTGCTCCTCGGCGCCGCCCTGGCGGTGGGCATCCCGCTGCTCACCCGCGGCTTCTGGGAGCCGCTGCCCCAGGTCAGGCACCCCCTCAAGCTGGCCTGGTTCGTGCTGGTGGTGCTCTACGACATCGTCAAGGCCAACATCCATGTCAGCCTGCTGATCCTGTCACCGAAGCGTGAGCCCCACCCAGGCTTCATCGAGTACCCCCTGCAGGTCAAGGAACCGCTGACCATCACCCTGCTGGCCAACACCATCACCATGACCCCGGGGACCGTCTCCACCAATATCCGCCTGGACCGCTCATCGCTGCTGATCCATGTGCTCGACATGGAGGATGAGCAGGCGCTGGTGCGCGAGATACAGGAGCGCTACGAGCGCCCGCTCAAGGAGATCTTCGAATGCTAGAGACCGCGCTGATGATCAGCCTGGGCCTGATCGTGGCGGCCATGGCCATGAACGTGCTGCGCCTGGCCAGGGGGCCCGACGTGCCCGACCGCCTGCTGGCCCTGGACACCCTGTACGTCAACTCCATCGCGCTGATCGTGCTGCTGGGGCTGTGGCTCAACACCAAGACCTACTTCGAGGCGGCGATCCTGATCGCCATGCTGGGCTTCGTCGGTACCATGGCCATCTGCCGCTACCTGCTGCGCGGCGACATCATCGAGTGAGGAGGCACCCATGAGCTTCACCCTGCTGGCCGAAGGCGTCGTCGCCTTCCTGCTGGTGGCAGGCGGCGTGTTCGCCTTCACCGGCTCCCTGGGCATGCTGCAGTTCAAGGACTTCTTCATGCGCCTGCACGGCCCCACCAAGGGCACCACCCTGGGGATCGGCTGCGTGCTGATCGCCTCGATGCTCTACTTCACGGTGACCCAACGGGAGTTCCACGTGCAGGAGCTGCTGATCACCCTGTTCCTCTTCATCACCGCGCCGGTTACCGGCCATATGCTGGCCAAGACCGGGCTGCACATGCACCTGCGCTTCACCACCGGGACCCGCGGCTCGCTGCCGGAGCTGCGCGACGAGGACGTCGGCCAGAGCCGGGTGGCGCGACCCGCCAAGGCGCGCCACCCGTGGCGCACCCGCCAGTCACGCCAGAGGTCTCGCCAGAAGTCCCGCCTGCCCCGCTGATACCGGCACACCGCCCGGCGGCCCTCAGGCCCCGGGCGCTACCCAGCCGGAGAGCTCGTTGCCGATGATGGCGAGCAGCGCCGCGATATGGTCGTCGCGGGCATTCAGGCAGGGCACGTAGGTGAAGGTCTCCCCCCCCGCGGCCAGGAAGGCGTCGCGGATCTCCTCCTCGATCTCCTCCAGGGTCTCCACGCAGTCGGCGGAGAAGGCCGGCGAGATCACCGCGATATGCTTCTTCCCCTGACGGGCCAGCTCGGCCACGTGCTCCACGGTCTGGGGGCCGACCCACTCCTCGGGGCCGAACTGGGACTGAAAGGCGGTCTGGATCGCCTCGCCCTCCCAGCCCAGCGCCTCGCGCAGCAATCGCGTGGTCTTCTGGCACTGGCAGTGGTAGGGGTCGCCCTCCATCAGGAAGCGCTTGGGCACCCCGTGGTAGGAGGCCACCAGCACCTCGGGCGGCGTCGCCGCGGCCTCGTAAGCCTCGCGCACCGTAGCGGCCAGCGCCTCGATGTACTGGGGGTGTTCGAAGTAGGCGGGCACGGTACGCAGGGCCGGCTGCCACTTGAGCTGCATCAGGGTGCGAAAGGCCTGGTCGTTGGCGGTCGCCGTGGTGGGCGAGGCGTACGGGGGGTAGAGCGGGAAGAATAGGATCTTCTCGCAGCCCGCGGCCTGCATGCGCTTCAGCACGCTGTCGGTGGAGGGGTTGCCGTAGCGCATGCAGAAGTCGACCATCACCTGCTCGCCGTAGCGCGCCGCGAGCCCCTCGGCCACCTTGCGGGTCTGCTCCCGGGTCGTGGTCAAAAGCGGGCTCTCGTCCTTCTCGGTGTTCCAGATGCTCCGATAGGCCTCGCCGGACTTGAAGGGCCGCCGCGCCAGGATGATCAGCTGCAGCAGCGGCTGCCACTTCCAGCTCGGGTAGTCCACCACCCGCTTGTCGGAGAGAAACTCGCTGAGGTAGCGGCGCATGGACCAGTAGTCGGTGGCGTCCGGGGTGCCCAGGTTGGCCAGCACCACGCCGACTCGGGCGCGCCGAACGGGCGGATGGTCGCTGGGCGCATGGGCCAGGCGGCCCTCGCCGGGACGGTCCATGGCCTGGCTGGCCGAATCCTTGGTCTCAGTGGTCATGGGGGGGCTCCTTGGTCGATGCGCACGAAGTGATGAGATGCGGCTAGTGTATCAGGCCGCTCGCCCGACGGGGGATCGAGTTGTACTATCAGATACATTTGTACAGCTTGAGGTAAACCCCGTGAATCGACGCCCCGCCCTCTCCGCCACGCCGCCGGTCATCCTCTATCACGACGGCCACTGCCCGCTCTGCCAGCGGGAGGTGGCCTGGCTGGCGCGCCATCCGCGGCGCGAGCGCGTGGCCCTGGTGGACATCCAGGCAGCGGAGTTCGACGCCACGGCGCTGGGGCGTACCTTCGAGGCGATGATCGGGCGGTTGCACCTGAGGGATGCCGAGGGGCGCTGGTTCATCGGCATGGATGCCAGCCGGGCGCTCTACGCCGTGCTGGGGTATCGGCGGCTGGTCTGGTTGAGCAGCCTGCGGGGGGTGGCGCCGGTGATGAACGCGGGGTATCGCTGGTTTGCCCGCCGCCGGGTGCGCCTGGGGCGCTGGCTGGAGGGTCGGCGGCGGAAACGGTAGGCGGGAAAACGAAGAGGGCGCCCCTCGATGGTGCGGGGGCCGGATGGAGGGCCTAGAAGACCAGCGCATGCGCGCGAGGAGAGCGGGTCGTGGTAGTGGGCGTCGCGGCCGACCACCTCGTCGTGAGGCACGTACTGCACCAGATAGGCGCGATGGATGCCGGCGCGCTTGAGCTCGAGATAGACGTCGTCGAGGGCGCGGAAGAGCACCGGCTTGCCCTGGCGGGTCAGCATGTGGCGCTGCCCCTCGATATCCTCCAGCTCCACCTGATAGAAGCGGCTGCCGGCATGACCGATGACACGGATCTCGTAGTTGTCGTGATGGGCCGCGAAGGCCTTGAGGTCCTTGAATTCCATGCTTCCCTCCCGGGTATCTTGTGATTGCAGTTCCGAACAGCCTGAGGCCACAGCGTGACGCCTGGATGACGGCTGCATGTCGAGACTATGACCATCGAGACCCGGGAGGGTTCCGCAAGTTACTGATAGCTGGAGGGATCGATCGCCTTGCCCAGGGAGTTGCGGTCGATCCACTTGCCCGCCTTGGTCTCCTTGTAGCGAAACACCACGCTGTCGCCGACCTGCACCGGCAGTTCGGCGTCCTCGGTCTGGTAGCTGTAGGCCTCGCCCTCCACCACCAGGTGGTAGCGATAGAGGTCGGGCATGCCCAGCCACTCCTTGAAGGGGCCTTCACGCTCCAGGGACTGGAGCTCGCCGCGCGCCTGTAGCTTGGGGGTACGCTGCCGACTGCCGCGCCGAAATCCGCCTGCCATGCTGCCTCCTCGATTCTCACTGCCCGGCTCGATTTGCCCGGGCCTGGGGGGTTGGCATTATACGGCCCCGCTCGCCGGGCTCAAGCCGGGCGCCTCGGCCTACTCGCCGAAGGTGTCGCCGTAGCTGTCCGGGGCCAGGTCCTCGAAGCGGGTGTACTTGCCGATGAAGGCCATGTGCACCGTGCCGATGGGGCCGTTACGCTGCTTGCCGATGATCAGTTCGGCGAGGCCCTGGTTGTCGGGGTTGTCCGGGTTGTAGACCTCGTCGCGATAGACGAAGGCGATGACGTCTGCATCCTGTTCGATGGCGCCGGAGTTATGAGTGACGATGCCGTCGGCCAGCCAGCAGGCATTGCCGGGCACCGTCAGGTCGAAGACCTCCTCCTCTCCCTCGGCCACGATCTCGACGATACGATCCCAGAAGAGGTCGTCTTCCAGGCGGGACTTCAGCGCCTCTTCATCCAGCAACTGCGCGTAACTTGCCAGGGTCGTGCGCGAAGGAGCGAAGCCGAAGTGCGAGCTGCCGCCATAAGACGTCCCTCGCAGGCGCGCCATCTCCCGCTGACTGACGCCGCGTTCTGCCATCAGGGCCTTGACCTCCCGGAAGGCCTCACGGGGAAGGGTGTCGATATTGGTATTGGGGATGACACCGGCCAGATGCGCCAGCAGCTCGGCGGCACGAGCCTGCTGCTCGCCGAACGCGCCGACGCGCTCCAGGAAGCGGCGCTGCGGCTCGACCCCCGAGATATCCGCGGTGAACCAGCCCTCACCACCCTTCGCAACGATATGCTTGATCCTGGCCTGAATACCGAAGCGTAGCAGCAGGGCCGCCACATCATCGACCAGGCGGCGGCTGGCGGTGCTGAAATAGATGCGCCCGCGCCCCCGGGCACTCAGGGTGATGCTGCCATCGGTCGCCCACAGGTGACGCAGGAAGAGCGCCAGCTGATCATCATCGAGGCGGAAGATACCTTCGGGAAGGTGTTTCTCCCGGGAGCGCTGGCCGAAGATACCCAGCGCCTTGAGCCACTTTCCCACCCCCGCCGGGTGCCAGCGATTGCCGTTGCCGGCAATCACCAGCTGGTGCCAGCAGCCGCGCCCGGGATGACGGCTGACTCGGGAGCCGAGCGCTTCGGCGGCTTCCGTCACCGCCCGGCTGTTGGCCTCGCTGGCGGTGGTATAACGCAGCGGTTGGCCGGAGACATAGCTGCCATCCCCCACCAGATGGGCCAGCAGGATCAATGCCTCGTCATCCCAGCGCTCGGGGCGCGCAGGCGCCGGCAGATGGCTGGCCAGGGCCAGGCGGTCCCCCTCTCCCAGCTCCGACAGCGTCTTCCAGCCCTCCCAGGCCCGCAGCCGGTGCTCGGCGGTGCAGCGCAGAGTCCGCCCGCTGGCCAGGCGCACACGCCACACGGGGCGCCGCCCCACCGGCCACACCTTGTCGCTGGCCGCCGGCTCCAGACGTCCGGCGGCATTGACCGACCACAGCCGCGGCGTCTGCCCCACCAGCTCCGCGATGGGGCGGCGCGTGCCATCGGTCAGCATGACCAGGGTGTCGCCGGTCACGCACTCACGCAGGTCCGACATCACCGGGCGCTTGTTGGGGCGCTGCTCCAGGGAGCGGTTGAGCTGGGAGAGCGCCACCACCGGGCAGCCGAACTCCTTGGCCATGCCCTTGAGCGAGCGGGAGATCTCGGAGATCTCCCCGGTGCGGTTCTCGGAGAAACCGGGAATCTGCATCAGCTGCAGGTAGTCGATCATCACCAGACCGACGTTGCCGTGCTCGCGCACCACCCGCCGGATGCGCGAGCGCATCTCGTTAGGGGAGAGCGCCGCGGTGTCGTCGATGAACAGCTGCTTGTCCTTGAGCAGGTTCACCGCCGAGGTGAGCCGCGGCCAGTCCTCGTCCTCCAGCTGGCCGGTCCGCACCCGGGTCTGGTCGATGCGCCCCAGCGACGAGAGCATGCGCAGCATCAGCGACTCGGCGGGCATCTCCATGGAGAAGACCATCACCGGACGGTCGCTGGCGATCACCGCATGCTCCACCAGGTTCATGGCGAAGGTGGTGTTGTGGACGCAGACATCCTCGGCGACGAAGTTATGGGTCCCGTCCACGGTCAGGTCATAGACCTGCTGATGCCCCAGAGGGGTGATCTCGACGATCTCGTCCCAGTAGAGGTCCGAGTCGGCCAGGTTCGCCAGGTACTCATCCTCCAGCACAGCGGCGAGCTCCGCCGCGCGCGCCCGCGACAGGCAGCGCTCGCTGCCGCCGCTGAGGTGCAGATTACCACCCTCGGGCAGCCGGCGACCGGCCGCTTCGAACAGGTGACGCCAGGAGCGCTCTCCCTTGATCGCCTTCACATAGCGATTGACCGAGCGCGGAAGGCTGTCGCGATTGCTGTGATGCCGCTTGCCGCCCAGACACGCCTGGACCTCGGCTAGCCGTGACTCCTTGCCAAAGATCCCGATCTCGGCGACAAAGGTCTCGATGCTGGCGCGGTCGAGAATCTCCAGCTCCCAGGGCAGGCAGTCAGGACTGGCCTTGGCGTGGGGCTTCTCACGCACCTTGGCCAGGATGCCGAAGCGCAGCAGCAGGTGCTGCACCTCACGGATCAGTTCCCGGCTGGATGAGGCGTAGCTGACCCTGGCCTGGCCGCTGGCCTGCACGAAGGCGCTGCCGTCACAGGCGAAAAGCCGGTTGAGGAAGAGTGCCAGCAGCGGCTTCTCGAGGCGGAAGATTCCGGCAGGCATCCGCTTTGCGGTGGCTTTCATCCCCCATACCCCATGGGCCTCCAGGAAGCGCCGCATCGGGCTGCTGGCATTCTTCGCCGCCCGGGCGTAGTCGTCCACTTCGAGCTCGGCCGGCGGAACCTCCAGTACGTGGCAGAGCCGCCCGAAGGTTGCCTCGGCGGGCATGGCCCGGCCCTGGCACCAGCCACTCACCGCCGCCTTGCTGACGTTGAGCGCACCCGCCAGGACCTCCCCGGTCATCCCGGCCCGAGCCAGGGCCCCGCGAAGCGCCCTGCCGAAGGCCTCGCGTGCCGTCACCAGGGCCTGGGGCTCACGGCTCACACGCAGGGCGGGAGTGCGCCCGGCGCTCTCCACCGGCCGGCACACCAGCCCGGGAAAGGCCGCCACCGCCTCGTCGAACTCCGCGCGCAGGCGCGGGTCGGCGTTGGTGAAGAGCGCATTGGTCTGGGTCGTGCCGCCGTCCGCGATCATGTAGGCCAGCACCTTCACCTGATGCTCCGGCAGGCGCTCCCGGCCGAAGACCGGCAACCGCCTCGGCACGGCCACACGCTCCCCTACCGCGAGGCGCTCCAGAGGCTGCCAGCCGTCGCCCGTCAAGAAGGGGTGCGTAAGGGTCGTGCAGATCTCGCGGCCCAGCGCCGTGCGAACCCGGAAGACGGGCTTGCACCCATCATCCACGAAGGCGCTGGCGCACGCCGGCGCCAGACGAAAGTCATCACCCAGAGAGAGCAGGTCGGCCTGCTGTCGGGCCACCAGCTCATCGATGGTGACCAGCGCACCGCTGGCCGGGTCCACCAGGCGCGAGCCGGCCATGATGCATTTGCCCATGGAGGGCCGCCCCGCGATGATCACCAGGTCCGAAGGCTGCAGGCCCGAGGTCATCTCGTCCAGGTCGCGGAAGCCGGTGGAGAGCCCGGTCATCTCCCCCTTCATGTTGAAGAGCTCGTCGATGCGATCCACCGCCTTGGCGAGCAGCTCGCTCATGCCGATGGGCCCGCCCGACTTGGGGCGCTCCTCGCTGATCTGGAACACCAGCCGCTCGGCTTCGTCGACCAGCTCGTCCGCCGGCCGCCCCTGGGGGCTGAAGGCGCCGTCGGCGATCTGGCTGGCGGCGCGGATCAGCTTGCGCAGGGTGGCGCGCTCGCGAACGATATCGGCGTAAGCGCGGATGTTGCTGGCCGAGGGGGTGTTGCGGGCCAGCTCGGCGAGGTAGGCGAGCCCCCCCACGGTATCGAGCTGGTCGCGCCCCTCGAGCGCCTCGGAGAGGGTCACCACGTCCAGCGGGCGGGCCGCCTCGGCCAGCCCCGCCATGACGTTGAAGATCAGCCGGTGCTCGTAGCGGTAGAAGTCGTCGGCCACCAGACGGTCGGCGACGTTGTCCCATGCCTGATTGTCGAGCATCAGGCCACCCAGCACCGACTGCTCCGCCTCCAGCGAGTGGGGCGGCACCTTGAGGGCGGCGGTTTCCTTGTCGTGCTCGAGGAGCTCGTTCATGGCGAGGGGCACCTGGGTAACGCGGGGAGCTCATTCTACCCCAGGCCGCTGGCTCTGCCAGCGGCCGAAAAAGACGCAGGGGCGCGAGGATCTCTCCTCGCGCCCCTGGTGTCGCCCCGCAGGGCGATGGCGGACCGGTGTTACTCGGCCACGACCACCACGCGCACGGTGGCGTCGACTTCCGCATGCAGCTGCAGGTGGATGTCGTATTCGCCGGTGGCGCGGATCGGGCCTTCCGGCATCTTCACTTCGCTCTTGGCCACATCGAAGCCGGCAGAGGCGATGGCCTCGGCCAGGTCGCGGGGACCGATGGAGCCGAACAGCTTGCCCTCGTCGCCGGCCTTGGCGACCAGGGAGAGTTCGATCTCGTTGAGCTGGGCGGCACGCGCTTCGGCCTCGGCCTTGCGCTCGGCGGCCTGGGCCTCGAGCTCGGCGCGCTGGGCCTGGAAGGCCTCGATGTTGTCCTTGGTGGCCGGCACGGCGAGGCCGTAGGGCACCAGGTAGTTGCGGCCGTAGCCAGGCTTGACGGTGACCTGGTCGCCCAGGCCGCCGAGCTTGCCGATATTGTCGAGCAGAATGACTTCCATCTCGTTAACCTCTTGTCAGTTGCGGCTGGCCAGGCGCCCGCGGATATCCGCGAAGACGTCGATGAAGGCCAGCAGCAGCACAATCAGAATCATGGGCCAGGTGGTGATCAGCAACACATAGAAGAGGATCAGCCACAGCCCGTTCATCCCTTTCAGTCCGATATAGCCGTGTACCAGCGCGATGCCGGCGACCAGCAGCGGGATCCACAGCAGCATGCCCAGGCCGACGAGGCCCATCACGCCGCCGACCACCCCGAGCACCACCAGCACGGCGAGCTCGCGGGGCGTCAGGCGCAGGGCGTGGAACTCCTCGCGGAATCCCCCGGGGTTGTAGACCCCCGCCTGCCAGCTGCGCGCCAGGGCCAGGCAGGCCACGGCGGCGACCAGCACCACGAGCCCGGTGATGCCACCGATCAGCATCCCGGCCAGCTGCTCGGTATCGAGCCCCTGGCTGGTCAACTCGCTGAGCAGGCGCTCCACCTCGGGCGAACCCTGGCGAAGCTGCTCCAGCATGGGGCCGGCCCCGCCCGGCGGCAGGAAGACGCCGAGCTGGATCATCCCCGCGCCGACCAGGGCGCCGGTGATCAGCGCCTCGCTCCAGCGCATGCGGGAGCGCAGCACGATCGCCATCAGCGTGACCAGCAGCACGCTGGTCAACGGGATGACGTCGCCCTGGGCCCACCACCATCCGGCCGGCAGCCCGGCCGCCACGATCACCGGCAGCGCCGGGGAGAGACCGCGACGCAGGGTGACCAGGGCCGCGATGGCGGCCCCCAGCCAGAACAGCCACGGAATCAGCGTGGAGAGGGCGGCCCCGCCGACGGCATAGGGCGTTCCCCGCATCATCCAGCGGGCGATCGCGAGCATCACGCCAGCCGCTTACTGGTGGCTATCGGTGTAGGGCAGCAGGGCCAGGTAGCGGGCGCGCTTGACGGCGGTGGCCAGCTGGCGCTGATAGCGAGCCTTGGTACCGGTGATACGGCTGGGAACGATCTTGCCGGTCTCGGTGATGTAGGCCTTGAGGGTGTCCAGATCCTTGTAATCGATCTGCTTCACGCCCTCGGCGGTGAAACGACAGAACTTGCGGCGACGGAAAAAGCGTGCCATGTGAAGACTCCTTCAGACGTGCGATGGGTGAGATCAGGCGGTTTCGGCGCGGGGCTTCTCGTCGCGACGGGCGCGCTTCTCTTCCACCGGCTTCATCATCGGGGAAGCTTCAGTGATCGCTTCCTTGCAACGCACCACCAGGCTGCGCAGGATGGCGTCATTGAAGCGGAAGATGTTCTCGATCTCGTCGAGGGTCTCGCCTTCGCACTCGACGTTCATCAGCACGTAGTGGGCCTTGTGGATCTTGTTGATCGGGTAGGCCAGGTGACGACGACCCCAATCCTCGAGACGATGCACGGTACCGCCGTTCTCGGTGACGAGGCTGGTGTAGCGCTCGACCATGGCAGGAACCTGCTCGCTCTGGTCCGGGTGGACCATGAACACGATTTCGTAGTGACGCATGGAATCTCCTTGCGGTTTGGCAGCTTCCGCGGGAGACCTGAGCTCCGGGGAAGCAAGGAGGTGATAACGGAAAAACACGAGCGCCCGTTCGATGGACGAACGGGCGCAGGTATTCTAGGGAGTGCGGGGCGAGATAGCAAGCGGCGGCGCGTCAGCCACGACGCTGGCGGACCGCCTCGAACAGGCAGATGCCGGTGGCCACCGAGACGTTGAGGCTCGACACGCTGCCGGCCATGGGCAGCTTGACCAGCTGGTCGCAGGCCTCCCGGGTGAGGCGGCGCATGCCCTTGCCCTCGGCGCCCATCACCAGGGCCGTAGGGCCCGCGAGGTCGGCCTCATAGACCAGCGCCTCGGCCTCCCCGGCGGTGCCGGTGATCCACACGCCGAGCTCCTTGAGCCTGGCCAGGGCCCGGGCCAGGTTGGTGACCTGGTAGACGGGCACGCTCTCGGCGGCGCCGCAGGCCACCTTGCGCACCGTGGCATTGAGCGGGGCCGCCTTGTCCTTGGGCACGATCACGCCGTGCACCCCGGCGGCGTCGGCGCTGCGCAGACAGGCCCCGAAGTTGTGCACGTCGGTGACACCATCCAGCACCAGCAGCAGCGGCGGCTCCTCCCGGGACCAGTCCTCCAGCCGGAACCACAGCTCCGCCTCGCCGGCGAAGGCCAGCGGCGTGGTGAAGGCGACGATGCCCTGGTGGGCCGCCCCCTGGGCCAGCCGGTCGAGCTCGTCACGAGGGCGGGCCTGGATGCGGGCGCCGCGACCGGCGGCCGCCTCCACCAGCTCGGCGAGGCGGCCGCCGGCGCTACCCTCCTGGACCCACAGCTCCCTTGGCGCTTCACCGCGCTCGAGCAGGGCGCGCACCGCGTGCACGCCGAACACGGCCTCGAGGCCGCCGGGTGTGCCGGAGTTGCCGCCGACGGGGCGGCGGGATCGCTTCTGTTTCATCGCATTCATCCACGCAGGGAAACGAGCAGGGGCGCCAGCGGCAGGCCGCCGGCGCCCCTCACGGATCGGACTCGCTCAGCGGCGCGAGCGTCGGCGGCGACCGCCACCGCGCTTCTTGCCGTCGCCCTCCTCCGCCCGGCCAGCGCCTGCCGCGGCCGGCCCGCCACCGGCCCGGGCCTGCCCCTTGTCCGGGGCCTCATCGCCCTTGCCGCGACGGCGAGGCGCACGCTTGGGGCGAGGCTTGTCGTCGGCCAGGGCGAAGTCGATCTTGCGATCGTTGAGGTCGACCCGGGCCACCTGCACGCTGACGCCATCGCCCAGCCGGTAGCTCATGCCGCTGCGCTCGCCCTTGAGGCGATGCTTCTCCGGCTCGTAGTGGTAGTAGTCGGAGGGAAGCGAGGTGACGTGCACCAGGCCCTCGACATAGACCTCGTCGAGACGCACGAAGATGCCGAACTGGGTGACCGAGGCGATGGTGCCGTCGAAGACCTCGCCCAGCTTGTCGGACATGAACTCGCACTTGAGCCAGTCCTCGACGTCGCGGGTGGCATCGTCGGCGCGGCGCTCGGTCATGGAGCAGTGCTCGCCGAGCTCGAGCATCTGCTCGAAGGTATAGGGGCACCACTTGCTGGGCGGCTCCACCTTGGCGTCGTCGGCGCGCAGCACCGTGTTGGTCTGGCGCGGGCCGCGGATCACCGAGCGGATGGCGCGGTGCACCAGCAGGTCGGGATAGCGGCGGATCGGCGAGGTGAAGTGGGCGTAGGCCGGATAGGCCAGGCCGAAGTGGCCCTCGTTCTGGGGCGAGTAGACCGCCTGGCTCATGGAGCGCAGCATCACCGTCTGGATGACGTCGGCATCCGGCCGCCCGCGAATCGCCTCGGCCAGGTCACGGTAGTGCTGGGGGGTCGGCTCGTCGCCGCCGCCCACCGAGAGCCCGAGCTCGGCGAGGAACAGCCGCAGCTTGTCGAGGCGCTCCGGCGAGGGGCGCTCGTGGATGCGATAGAGGGCCGGCAGGTCGTGCTTGTCGAGGAAACGCGCCGTGGCCACGTTGGCCGCCAGCATGCACTCCTCGATGATCTTGTGGGCGTCGTTGCGGCTGCGCGGCACGATCTTCTCGATCTTGCGCTCTTCGTTGAAGACGATGGCGGTCTCGGTGGTCTCGAAGTCGATGGCCCCGCGGGCCTCCCTCGCCTCGCGCAGCACCCGGTAGAGCGCGTGCAGGTTCTTGAGTGAGGGCACCAGCTCCCGGTACTCCTCGCGCAGCGCATCCCCTGCGGAATCGTCCTCGTCGAGGATCGCCGCCACCTTGTTGTAGGTGAGGCGCGCATGGGACTGGAACACCGCCTCATAGAAACGGTAGCGGCTGATGGTGCCGCTCTGGGAGATGTTCATCTCGCAGACCAGCGCCAGGCGGTCGACGGCCGGATTGAGCGAACAGAGCCCGTTGGAGAGCAGCTCCGGCAGCATCGGCACCACCTGCCCCGGGAAGTAGACCGAGTTGCCGCGGCGAATCGCCTCCTGGTCCAGGGCACTGCCCGGACGCACGTAGTGGGAGACGTCGGCGATGGCCACCAGCAGCTTCCAGCTGCCGGACTTGGTCTTCCAGGCGCAGACCGCGTCGTCGAAGTCCTTGGCGCTCTCGTCGTCGATGGTGACCAGCGGCACGTCGCGCAGGTCGATGCGGTGGTGCTTGTCCGCGTCCACCACCTCGGCGGACATGCCGGCGATCTGGTCGTGGACCTCCGGCGGGAACTCGGCAGGAATCTCGTAGCTGCGGATGGCGATATCGATCTCCATCCCGGGATCCATTCGCTCGCCGAGCACCTCGACCACTTCGCCCACCGGCTGCACCCGGGTCTCGGGCTGCTGGACGATCCTTGCCGAGATCACCTGGCCATCCTTCGCCCCGCCGCAGGCGCTGTGCGGGATGATCACCTCCTGGGTGATGCGGGGGTTCTCCGGGATCAGCACCCCGAACTCGGGCGTGTTCTCGCGGTAGACGCCGACGATGGTCTGGGTGTTGTGGGAGAGTACCTCGGCGATGGTCGCCTCGTCGCGGCCACGGCGGTCGCGACCGCTGATGCGCGCCAGCACGTAGTCGCCGTGAAAGACCCGGCGCATCTGGCGCGGCGGCAGCACCAGATCCGGCTTCTTTCCATCCTCGCGGATCAGGAAGCCGAAGCCGTCGCGGTGGCCGAGCACCTTACCGCGGATCAGGTCGAGCTTGTCGATCAGCGCATAGGCACCGGCGCGGTTGCGCAGCACCTGGCCATCACGCTCCATGGCGGCCAGGCGGCGGCGGACCGCCTCCTCGAGGTCCTCGTCATCGAGGCCCAGCAGGCGGCTCATCTTCTCGTGGGTGATCGGCTTGCCATACTCCTCGAGCCGGGCGAGCAGGTACTCGCGGCTGGGAGCAGGATTGTCGTACTTGTGGGCCTCGCGGCTGGCGTGCGGGTCGTCGCTGAGCGTCCAGTGGGTCATGCGGAGAGCATCCTTGGCAGGGTCGGGGACGGCAGGAAGGAGAAGGCGCACGAGCGCCGCGGGCATGGAATCTTGCTGATAGGGTCTATTGTCATGGCCGCAGTATAGCGCTGCGGGCGCCACCACCCAACCTCGGCATGCCGCCAGGCCCCGGCACGGTGGCGAAAGGCGTCGCGAAAAAAACCCGCGAAGCGCTCCCGGCCCTCTTGCAATGGCGATGGAATCGGGTAACATACGCGTCGCTTGCCCAGATGGCGGAATTGGTAGACGCGCTAGCTTCAGGTGCTAGTGTCCGTAAGGACGTGGAGGTTCAAGTCCTCTTCTGGGCACCATCGCTCCCTCGGGATCGATGATCGGGAGTCCGCTCCCCTGCTCTTTATCAGCTCGACTCGCTCGTGTTCGCCCAGGTGGCGGAATTGGTAGACGCGCTAGCTTCAGGTGCTAGTGTCCGTAAGGACGTGGAGGTTCAAGTCCTCTCCTGGGCACCATCCTTCGGGAAACCCGCGAACACGACGAGATGCATGATGCGCCCAGGTGGCGGAATTGGTAGACGCGCTAGCTTCAGGTGCTAGTATCCTTACGGATGTGGAGGTTCAAGTCCTCTCCTGGGCACCACTTTATATCGCTTCATGCCGACTGATCCAGACAAGAGCACCCAGCAAGACCAGCACAGGAAGCCGCGACCGAGATCGCGGCTTTTTTGTGCCTGTCCGCTACGCCCGCCCCGTCAGAAGCGACCCGGCCGGCGCGCCACCTCCTCCAGGGCCCAGCCGCGGGTCACCACCTCCCCCTCCAGCGCCTCGGCGACCGGTTCGGGCAGGTTGGGAAAGAAGTTGAGCCCGGTACGCGCCTCGATCTCGTCCACGCTCACCAGGTAGTCGTCCAGCGGCTCATCCCCACGCACCTCCTGGGGCATGATGAAGGCCAGCACGCGCGGCTCCTCCCCCGGCACAGCAATGATCTTGTAGAAGGCCTCGGGAATCTCCACGAAGCCCACCCGGTTGAGCACGTTGTCGAGAAAGCGCTCCGGAAAAACCGGCCCGGTGATTACCTGCACCTCGCCGAAGCGCGGCACGAAGTGGTCGATCACCACCTCCTCCAGGCGCTGCCACAGCCGCCGATTGAGATCCGGACGCTGAGGCGACATGTTGCTCATGGTGAAGGTGTCGCGCTGGGCATCCGGCCCGTGCACCACGGCGATGGCATAGTTGGGCGCCATATGGCCGCGGTCGTAGCCGCTGCCGGCGTAGTGGTCGGTACCGATCGGCCAGAGGGTGCGCCAGTCGCGCTGAAAGTTCGGCCGCGGCCCCGCCGCGGGGTCATCGACGGCATACAGGCGATAGCTGACCCACAGCGGATTGACCCGCACATCGGACCAGCCCACCAGAAACCCCTCGTTGCGCAGCACCCGATGCAGGCTTGCGGGCGTGGGGCTCTGCCACTCGGGCACCCCCATCCAGACCAGCTGGTCGCGGACCTGGCGCTCCTGGCCATACCAGAGGCCGGAGGTGACCAGCACGAACACCAGGGTGATACCGAAGCGGCGCACCTGGCGGCGCCAGCGCGGGACGGGGGAACGACGACGACTCATCCTTGAAACGGCTTCCAGCGACAGATGACGGGAGGGGAGGCAGGCCGACCCGAGCCACCCGCCCCGGGGGCTGACTCGACAGGCGACTCTCGCGGGCTACCAGCCCAGCGAGAACATGGTCTCCAGGTCGTGGCGGGAGTGCACCTGCATGGCGTTGAGGGTCTCGGTGTCGCGGATACCCTCCACGGCGTTGAGCCGCTCGGTGACCAGCTCCGCCAGGCTCTCGAAGTCGCGGGTCCGGGCGATGGCGACCAGGTCATAGCGCCCGCAGGTGGAGTAGACCTCGCTGATCCCCTCCACGTCGGCCAGGCGCTCGGCCACGGCCTTGACCTGGCCCTTCTCGGCATTGATCAGGATCACGGCATTCTGCATCGGGCACTCTCCCTGCGAAGGCCCCGCGGGGCCTGGTGGTTGTCCGGCCGGCGGCGACCGGCGATGGCGCGAGTATAGCAGCGCCGGCAGCCCGGCAGAATCGCGGCTCAGCCGGGAAGGCTGCCCTCCAGCTCGAGAAGCCGACGCTTGAGCGCCAGGCCACCGCTGTAGCCGCCCAGCCCGTCGGCGGCTACCACCCGGTGGCAGGGAATCAGCAGCGGCAGCGGATTGGCGCCGTTGGCGGTGCCGATGGCCCGCGCCGCCCCCTCGCGGCCGAGCCGGCGCGCCAGCTCGCCGTAGGTGCGTGTCTCGCCCCAGGGGATGCGCAGCAGCGCCGACCACACCTCACGCTGGAAGTCGCTGCCGCCGGGCGACAGGGGCAGGCTGAAGCCATGGCGCCGCCCCTCCAGGTAGGCGAGCAGCTGGTCTCGGGCCTCGGCCAGGGCGTCATCGTCCCGGCGAGCCGCCTCCGGGTCGGGCTGCCCCTCCGCGGCCAGGGTGAGCCGGCACAGCCCCTCGGGCTCAGCGCACAGCAGGATCTCGCCGAGGGGGGAGGTAAAACGGGTAAAGATCATCGGTCCTCCTGGACTCCCGTCTGCCACGCGACAGATTGCCGCACGGCCAATGGCTGGTTCGCATCGCTACAGGCACTCTACTACCATAGAGCAGCGAACTCCCCGGGGCAGCCCCTGTCGGAGCAAGAGGTGGCTCACCACCCTGCGCAAGAGAAAGAAGAACAGGAAGCTTTCCTGCAACCGTGACGAAAAGGAGATCCCATGGCCAACCATAGCCGTCGTGACTTCATGCGCAACAGCCTGCTGGGCCTCGCCGCCCTGCCGCTGGGCGCCGGCATCCTCTCCAAGACCGCCTTCGCCGATACCCTGCCGCGCCTCGATCCGGAAAGCGACCAGGCCCAGGCCCTGAACTACGTCGAAGTCGCCGAGGACGCCGCCGATCACCCGGCCTACGAGGAAGGCGAGGTCTGCGACAACTGCATGTTCTGGCAGGCCGACAGCGAAGGCTGCCAGCTGTTCCCGCAGAACAGCGTCGAACCCAAGGGGTGGTGTCAGTCCTGGACCGCCCAGGCCTGATCCGAGGCCGCCGCACACCGCGGCCAAGCAGACAAGACCCGCGCCTTGGCGCAGGTTTTTTCGTTTCGTGGCAGCGGCCTGGCCGCCCTCAGGCGCGGGCGGCCTCGTCCGGCAGCGGCCATTGATAGCGCCGCACCACCTCGTCTTCCTCCATCGACTCCAGCGTGACCGGAAAGCCCCACAGCTGGTGCAGGTGGCGGATCACCGGATAGACGCTGCGCGCCAGGGGGCGACGGCTGTCCTGGACGTGACGCAGGGTCAGCGAACGGTCGCCGCGGATGTTCGCCGAGTAGACCTGGATATTGGGCTCGCGCAGCGACAGGGCGTACTGGGTGGCCAGCGCCTCGCGGACTCGACGGTAGCCGCGCTCGTCATGGATGGCGCTGACCTCGAGCATCTCCTCCTGGTCGTCGTCCACCACCATGAACAGCTTGAGGTCGCGGATCACCTTGGGCGACAGGAACTGCTGGATGAAGGATTCATCCTTGAAGTTCTTCATGGCGAACTCCAGGGTCTCCCGCCAGTCGCTGCCGGCGATATCCGGAAACCACTGGCGATCCTCCTCCGTCGGGGCTTCGCACAGGCGCCTGAGGTCGCTGAAGATGGCGAAACCCAGCGCATAGGGATTGATCCCGCTGTACCAGGGGCTGTCGAAGGCGGGCTGATGCACCACCGCCGTATGGGACTGCAGGAACTCCAGCATCAGCCCCTCGTCGACCAGCCCCTCCTCATAGAGGCGGTTCATCAGGGTGTAGTGCCAGAAGGTCGCCCAGCCCTCGTTCATCACCTGGGTCTGGCGCTGGGGGTAGAAGTACTGGGCCAGCTTGCGCACGATGCGCACCACCTCGCGCTGCCAGGGCGCCAGCAGCGGCGCATTCTTCTCGATGAAGTAGAGCAGGTTCTCCTGGGGCTCGGCGGGGTAGCGCCCGCCCGCGTGCAGCCCCAGCGGGTCCTCCTCGTCGTGATCGCCGGCCAGCACACCCGCGGGCGCCCGCCCGGGGATGGTGCTCCACAAGGTGTTGACCTGGGACTGCAGGTACGCCTCGCGCTCCTTCTGGCGGCGCGACTCCTCGGCGGCGGAGATCGGCGAGGGGCGCTTGTAGCGGTCGACGCCGTAGTTCTGCAGGGCGTGACAGGCATCCAGCAGCTGCTCCACCGCGGCCACGCCGTGGCGCTCCTCGCACTCGGCCACGTACTGCCGCGCGAACATCAGGTAGTCGATGATCGAGCTGGCATCGGTCCAGGTGCGAAACAGGTAGTTGCCCTTGAAGAAGGAGTTGTGACCGTAGCAGGCGTGGGCCATCACCAGCACCTGCATCATCAGGGTGTTCTCCTCCATCAGGTAGGCGATGCAGGGGTCGGAGTTGATCACCAGCTCGTAGGCCAGGCCCATCTGGCCACGCCGATAGGCCTGCTCCACCGCCAGGAACTGCTTGCCGAAGGACCAGTGGTGGTAGCCCACCGGCATGCCGACGCTGGCATAGGCATCCATCATCTGCTCGGTGGTGATCACCTCGATCTGGTTGGGATAGGTGTCGAGGCGATACTCATCGGCCAGCCGGGCGATCTCGCGCTCGAATTCGGTCAGGGTCTCGAAGTTCCAGTCGGAGCCGGTGGCAATGGGCTTGCGTCGTGTCATGGTCCCTCCTCGGCGCCGCGTCGGCGCTCAGCCGCCAGCGGCGCGCCGCTTGAACAGCTCGCGAAACACCGGATAGATGTCCCCGGCCTCGACGATCTGGCGCATGGCGAAGCGCGACGGAAACTCGGCGGCCACCGTCTCGTATTCCTCCCATAGCGCCTGGTGGGCATGGGGGGTGATCTCCACGTAGGTGTAGTACTGCAGACGCGGCATCAGGCGCTTCAGCAGCAGGTCGCGGCAGGCGACGGAGTCGTCGTCCCAGTTGTCACCGTCCGAGGCCTGGGCCACGTAGAGGTTCCACTGGCGGGGGGGATAGCGCTTGGCGATGATCTCGTCGACCAGGGTCAGGGCGCTGGAGACGATGGTGCCGCCGGTTTCCCGGGAGTAGAAGAACTCCTCCTCGTCCACCTCCTTGGCCGCCGTATGATGACGCACGAAGACCAGTTCGACCTTCTCGTAGCTGCGCTCCAGGAACAGGTAGAGCAGCAGGAAGAAGCGCTTGGCGATGTCCTTGTGGGCCTGGGTCATGGAGCCCGAGACGTCCATGATGCAGAACATCACCGCCTTGCTGGAGGGCATCGGCTGGTTGACCAGGTTGTTGTAGCGCAGGTCGAAGGTATCGATGAAGGGCACCGCCTCGAGGCGCTTCTCCAGGCGCTCGATCTCCACCTTGAGCTCGGCAATGCGCGCCGGGTTGCGCAGCACCGGGTCCTTGCTCTCCTCGACCTCCAGGGCCTCGCGCGCCTCGCGCAGGGCGCGGCGGATGGGCGCCCGCATGGCAATGCGTCGCGCCTGGGCCTCGCGCATGGAGCGCACGATATTGATCCGTGCCGGCACCCCCTCCTTCGACACCCCCGCCCGCACCGGCCTCACCTCGTCGAGGTCCACCAGCGCCTTGCGCTCCAGGTGGGGCAGCTCGAGGCCGTCGAAGACGAAGTCGAGGAACTCCTCGCGGGAGAGGGTGAAGGCGAACTCGTCCATGCCCTCGCCCTGGTCGGAGGCGCTGCCCTCCCCGCCCCCGCCACCCCCCCCGCCGCCGGGGCGACGCAGGCGGTCGCCCTCGACGAATTCGCGGTTGCCGGGCGCCACGATACTGCGCCTGCCCCCCGGGCCATGCTGGAACACCGGCTCGGAGATATCCCGGCTCGGGATCGACACCTTCTCGCCGCGCTCCATATCGGTGATGGAGCGGCGGTTCACCGCCTCCTCCACGGAGCGCTTGATATGGGTGCGATAGCGGTCGAGGAAGCGCTGCCGGTTGACCGCGCTCTTGTGCTTGGCATTGGCCCGTCGATCGATGAAATAGGTCATGGAAGACCTCCTCGGCCTACTGCGACTTGCGCACCCGCAGGTACCACTCGGAGAGCAGGCGCACCTGCTTCTCGGTGTAGCCCCGATCCACCATCCTGGCCACGAAGTCCTCGTGCTTCTTCTGGTCCGCCTGGGAGGCCTTGGCGTTGAAGGAGATCACCGGCAGCAGCTCCTCGGTGTTGGCGAACATCTTCTGCTCGATCACCCCGCGCAGCTTCTCGTAGGACTGCCAGCTCGGGTTCATGCCGTTGTTCTGGGCCCGGGCCCGCAGCACGAAGTTGACCACCTCGTGGCGGAAGTCCTTGGGATTGGAGATGCCGGCCGGCTTCTCGATCTTCTCCAGCTCCTCGTTGAGGGACTGGCGATTGAACAGCTCGCCGGTCTCCGGGTCGCGGTACTCCTGGTCCTGGATCCAGAAGTCGGCGTAGGTGACGTAGCGGTCGAAGATGTTCTGACCGTACTCGGAGTAGGACTCCAGGTAGGCCGTCTGGATCTCCTTGCCGATGAAGTCGACGTAGCGCGGCGCCAGGTACTCCTTGATGTAGCGCAGGTAGCGCTCGAAGGTCTCGCGGGGCAGCTGCTCCTGCTCCAGGCGCTTCTCCAGCACGTAGAGCAGGTGCACCGGGTTGGCCGCCACCTCGTGGCTGTCGAAGTTGAACACCTTGGAGGGGATCTTGAACGCGAAGCGGGTGGAGAGCCCGTCCATGCCCTCGTCGACCCCGGCGGTGTCGCGATACTCCTGGATCGACTTGGCCTTGGGGTCGGTGTCCTTGAGGTTCTCGCCATCATAGACGCGCATCTTCGAGTAGACGCTGGAGTTCTCCGGCTCCTTGAGCCGCGAGAGCACCGTGAACTGGGCCAGCATGCGCAGGGTATCCGGGGCGCAGGGCGCCTGGCTGAGCGAGGAGTGCTCGAGCAGCTTCTGGTAGATCTTGACCTCCTCGGAGGCGCGCAGGCAGTAGGGCACCTTGACGATATAGACGCGGTCGAGGAAGGCCTCGTTGTTGCGGTTGTTGCGGAACGCCTGCCATTCGCTCTCGTTGGAGTGCGCCAGCACGATGCCCTCGAAGGGGATCGCCCCCATGCCCTCGGTAGGGTTGTAGTTGCCCTCCTGGGTGGCGGTCAGCAGCGGATGCAGCACCTTGATCGGCGCCTTGAACATCTCGACGAACTCCATCAGGCCCTGGTTGGCGCGACACAGCCCCCCTGAGAAGCTGTAGGCGTCGGGGTCGTCCTGGGAGTACATCTCCAGCTGACGGATATCCACCTTGCCCACCAGCGAGGAGATGTCCTGGTTGTTCTCGTCGCCGGGCTCGGTCTTGGAGATGGCGATCTGGTTGAGGCGCGAGGGGTAGAGGCGCACCACCCGGAACTGGGAGATGTCGCCGCCGTACTCCTTGAGGCGCTTGGCGGCCCAGGGCGACATCACGCTCTTCAGGTAGCGCCGCGGAATGCCGAACTCCTTCTCGAGCAGCTCGCCATCCTCCTCGGGGGAGAACAGGCCCAGCGGCGATTCATAGACCGGCGAGCCCTTGATGGCGTAGAAGGGCACCTTCTCCATCAGCAGCTTGAGGCGCTCGGCCAGCGACGACTTGCCGCCCCCCACGGGGCCCAGCAGGTAGAGGATCTGCTTGCGCTCCTCGAGGCCCTGGGCGGCGTGGCGGAAGAACGACACGATCTGCTCGATCGCCTCCTCCATGCCGTAGAACTCCGAGAACGACGGGTAGCGGCGGATGACCTTATTGGAGAAGATCCGCGACAGCCGTGGATCCCTGGCGGTATCGATCACCTCGGGCTCGCCGATGGCCTCGAGCATCCGCTCGGCGGCAGATGCGTAGGCCGATGGCTCCCGTCGACAGAGTTCCAGGTACTCCTGCAGGGTCAGCTCCTCCTGCTGGACGCGCTCGTAACGGTTCTGCACATGGTCGAAGATGCTCATCGATGCCTCCTTAAAGCCCGATGATTCGGCGCCTGGTTCGTCCGGGGCGCCCCGGGTCGTGGCAATCACAGCGTAGGACAGTCCGGCACAGCATTAGCGGACATCGAATCAACGCTGGACCTTATCCCCTAAGAGCCTGTGGACGACCAAGGGTTCGTTGGCAGGGAGGCAGTTTTGCCAACGCAAGATGGCGAGGGCCCGCCGAGACGTCTCGGCGGGCCCTGGAGGGAGGCACGAAGCACTCGGGCAAGGATCTAGAGGGCGGCTGCCACCCGGGTGCCCTGATCGATGGCGCGCTTGGCATCCAGCTCGGCGGCCTCCTCGGCGCCGCCGATCAGGTGCACCTCGATGCCCGCCCCCTGCAGCGGGTCGAGCAGCTCGCGCACCGGCTCCTGGCCGGCACAGACCACCACGCTGTCCACCGCCAGCCGGCGGACCTCGCCCGCCTGGCGGACATGCAGGCCGGCATCGTCGATGCTCAGGTACTCGCAGCCGGCCAGCGTCTCGACGCCGCGATGCTTGAGCGAGGCGCGATGCACCCAGCCGGTGGTCTTGCCTAGGCCGCGGCCGGGCTTGGAGGCCTTGCGCTGCAGCAGGAAGACCTGGCGTGGCACCTCGGGGCGGCGCGGCGCCTTGAGCCCGCCCGGCGTGGCGACCGAGAGATCCACGCCCCACTCGTCGCACCAGGCCTCGCGGTCCAGCGACGAGGACGCGCCCTGGGTGAGCAGCTCCACCACATCGAAGCCGATCCCGCCGGCGCCGATGATCGCCACCCGCCGCCCGACCCGCTCCGGGTGCAGGATCGCCGTGGGATAACCCATCACCTTGGGGTGGTCACTGCCGGGAAGCGCCAGGGCGCGCGGGCGCACCCCGCTGGCCAGCACCACCGCATCGAAGTCGCGCAGCGCCTGGAGGTCCGCCTCGCAGCTGAGGCGCACCTGCACCCGGTGCCTGTCGAGCATCACCCGGAAGTAGCGCAGGGTCTCGTCGAACTCCTCCTTGCCGGGGATACGGCGCGCGTAGTTGAACTGCCCGCCCAGCTCGGAACCGCGCTCGAACAGGGTCACCGCATGGCCACGCTGAGCGGCGGTCACTGCGGCCGCCAGCCCCGCCGGACCGCCCCCCACCACGGCGATGCGCCGCGGCGCGCGGGCGGGCTCGATCACGAGCTCGGTCTCGTGGCCGGCGCGCGGATTGACCAGGCAGGAGGTCGCCTTGCCCTCGAAGGTATGGTCCAGGCAGGCCTGGTTGCAGGCGATGCAGGTGTTGATCTCCTCGGGCCGGCCCTCGGCGGCCTTGGTGACCCAGGCCGGGTCGGCCAGGAAGGGGCGCGCCATGGAGACCATGTCCGCATGGCCCTCGGCCAGCACCCGCTCGGCCACCTCCGGCATGTTGATGCGGTTGGTGGTGATCAGCGGTACCGAGAGCTCGGCCTTCAGCCGGCGGGTCACCTCGGTGAAGGCCGCCCGCGGCACGCTGGTGACGATGGTCGGCACCCGCGCCTCGTGCCAGCCGATACCGGTATTGATCAGGCTGGCGCCGGCGGCCTCGATGGCGCGCCCCAGGACCACCACCTCCTCATGCGTGCTGCCCTCCTCCACCAGGTCGATCATGGAGAGGCGGAAGATGATCAGGAAATCGTCGCCCACCGCCGCGCGCATGCGCCGCACGATCTCCACCGGGAAGCGGATGCGATTCTTGAAGGACCCGCCCCAGGCATCGTCGCGCCGGTTGGTGCGCCGGCAGACGAACTGGTTGATCAGGTAGCCCTCGGAGCCCATCACCTCCACGCCGTCGTAGCCGGCCTGCTGCGCCAGGCGGGCACAGCGCACATAGTCGGCGATCTGCCGCTCCACCTCGTCGGCGGAGAGCTCCCGGGGCGTGAAGGGATTGATGGGCGCCTGGATCGCCGAGGGGGCCACCAGCTCCGGCGAATAGGCGTAGCGCCCGGCATGCAGGATCTGCAGGCAGAGGCGCCCGCCCTCGGCGTGCACCGCCTCCACCAGGCGGCGATGATCGGGCAGCTGCGCCTCCCGCTCCAGGGTGGCGGCGCCCTGGAAGACGGCGCCCTCGGGGTTGGGCGCGATGCCGCCGGTGACGATCAGCGCCACCCCCTCCCGGGCCCGCTCGGCATAGAAGGCGGCCAGGCGCTCGAAGCCGCCGGGCGCCTCCTCCAGGTTGGTGTGCATGGAGCCCATCAGCACCCGATTGGGCAGCGTCAGGTGGCCCAGCGTCAGGGGACGGAAGAGATGGGGATAGGCAGTCACGGCATGCTCCTTGTTCTTGATCCAAATTCAAACAACTGTATGACAGCAGACACGAAGGCGCAAAGCCCGATGCAGGAAACGGCAGAGGAACAAGGGGGCAGGAACGAGGGAGGGGGCAGAAACGACGAAGCCCCGAGCGGCTGGGCTCGGAGCTTCGAGAAGTCGTGTGCATGACCGTGCACGGGCAGAAACACTTGCAGCAGTTGGCGGACCGGACGGGACTCGAACCCGCGACCTCCGGCGTGACAGGCCGGCATTCTAACCAACTGAACTACCGGTCCGCGTGGTGGGTGATACCGGATTCGAACCAGTGACCCCCAGCATGTGAGGCTGGTGCTCTAACCAACTGAGCTAATCACCCACGTGAACTGCAAAGCGTGCTGCAACTTTCTACTGCTGTCAGGCCATCATCGTGGCGGACCGGACGGGACTCGAACCCGCGACCTCCGGCGTGACAGGCCGGCATTCTAACCAACTGAACTACCGGTCCGCAAGATGACACCTGGCGAAAACACGTTGGCGGACCGGACGGGACTCGAACCCGCGACCTCCGGCGTGACAGGCCGGCATTCTAACCAACTGAACTACCGGTCCGCTGCGTGCTTTCTACGTGATCCACGACCGCCCGAGGGCAATGGTGGGTGGTACAGGGTTCGAACCTGTGACCCCCAGCTTGTAAGGCTGGTGCTCTCCCAGCTGAGCTAACCACCCCTGGTCACGTGGCGCTGCATTCTACAGGGGTGCCGGCCAATGTCAACGCTTTTTGCCCACTCTTCGACAACCGCCATTTGTCGGCATTTCATCGAGTTGCCCACGCCACCCCCACGCCCCCGGGTTCAGGCACGCTCGGCCATGTTGCTGGCGCCCGAGCGGGGCCTCGCCGCGCATCTCCAAAGGGCTCTTGGGCAACAAGCCGGCGACCTCGATCTCCCTCCAGCAGGTACCGGAAATCGGGTCGAGGTAATGGGCGCATAATCTCGGGTGGCATATGATGTGGTAAGGGAGCTTGTCGTGGGCTCTCCGACTACACTAATTGGCGTGTTCAGGATCGAGGCGGGCTGCGCTAGAATCCAGACCGGCTTGACCTGCATCATTTCTTGGGGCGCTGGGTCCGTGGCAAACTGGCGCAGCTTCCGCAGCTTCAAACCCACCACCCTGCTACCGCGTTCGATGGGAACCTGACATGAGCACAGCACTTGAACACCCGACCTACAACTACAAGGTAGTTCGGCAGTTCGCGATCATGACAGTAGTGTGGGGCATCGTCGGCATGCTCCTCGGCGTCATCCTCGCCGCACAACTGGTATGGCCGCAACTCAACCTCGATCTGCCCTGGACCAGCTTCGGCCGCCTGCGGCCGCTGCACACCAATGCCGTGATCTTTGCCTTCGGGGGTTCCGCGCTGTTCGCCACCTCCTACTACGTGGTTCAGCGGACCTGTCAAACCCGCCTGTGGTCCGATAAGCTGGCCGCCTTCACCTTCTGGGGCTGGCAGGCGGTGATCCTGTCCGCGGTGATCACCCTGCCGCTGGGCTACACCACCACCAAGGAGTACGCCGAGCTGGAGTGGCCGATCAACATCCTGATCGCCGTGGTGTGGGTCACCTATGCCCTTGTCTTCCTGATGACCATCAAGCAGCGCAAGACCTCCCACATCTACGTGGCCAACTGGTTCTTCGCCGCCTTTATCCTGACCGTCGCGGTGCTGCACATCGTCAACAACGCCGCCATCCCGGTCACCGCCATGTACTCGGTCTCCATCTACGCCGGCGCCATCGACGCCATGGTGCAGTGGTGGTACGGCCACAACGCGGTGGGCTTCTTCCTGACCGCCGGCTTCCTGGGGATGATGTACTACTTCGTGCCCAAGCAGGCCGAGCGTCCGGTCTACTCCTACCGTCTCTCCATCGTGCATTTCTGGTCGCTGATCATGGTCTACATGTGGGCCGGGCCGCACCACCTGCACTACACCGCCCTGCCCAACTGGGCCCAGTCGCTGGGCATGGTGATGTCGATCATCCTGCTCGCGCCCTCCTGGGGCGGCATGATCAACGGCATGATGACCCTCTCCGGCGCCTGGCATAAGCTGCGCACCGACCCGACCCTGCGCTTCCTGGTGGTGGCCCTCTCCTTCTACGGCATGTCCACCTTCGAGGGACCGATGATGGCGGTGAAGACCGTCAACGCCCTCTCCCACTACACCGACTGGACCATCGGTCACGTGCACGCCGGCGCCCTGGGCTGGGTGGCGATGATCACCATCGGCTCCATGTATCACCTGATCCCGCGCCTGTTCGGCCGCACCGAGATGCACTCCGTGGGCCTGATCGCCGTGCACTTCTGGCTGGCCACCATCGGCACCGTGCTCTATATCGCCTCCATGTGGGTCAACGGCATCCTGCAGGGCCTGATGTGGCGCGCCATCAACCCCGACGGCACCCTGATGTACACCTTCATCGAGTCCGTCGAGGCCAGCGGCCCGGGCTACATCGTGCGCCTGATCGGCGGCCTGTGCTGGGTCGTGGGCATGCTGATCATGGCCTACAACGTCACCATGACCGTCAAGCGCGGCGAAGGCGCTCGTCAGCCGCTTCCGCAGACTGCCTGAGCCAACCGGGGATACCGACACCAATGAAACACGAGATTGTCGAAAAGAACGTTGGCCTGCTCGCCGTGCTGATCCTTGTCGTCATCAGCTTCGGCGGCCTGGCCGAGGTCGTGCCGCTGTTCTTCCAGAAGCAGACCACGGAGCCGGTGGACGGGCTGCGTCCGCTCTCGGCCCTGGAGCTGGAAGGCCGCGACATCTATCGCCGCGAGGGCTGCGTCGGCTGCCACTCGCAGATGATCCGCCCGTTCCGCGCCGAGACCGAGCGCTACGGCCACTACAGCGTGGCCGGCGAGTCGGTCTACGACCACAACTTCCTGTGGGGCTCCAAGCGCACCGGCCCGGACCTGGCCCGCGTCGGCGGCCGCTACAGCGATGACTGGCACCGTGCCCACATGTACAACCCGCGCGACGTGGTGCCCGAGTCGATCATGCCCGCCTACCCGTGGCTCTTCGAGCGCACCCTCGACGGTAACGCCACGCCGCGCAAGATGGAGGCGCTGCGCCGCCTGGGCGTGCCCTATACCGACGAGGACATTGCCAACGCCACGCGTGACGTTCGCGGCCAGCAGGAGATCACCGCATTGGTGGCCTATCTCCAGCAGTTGGGCACCGTTCTCGAAGGCACGCGCTGATCATGGATACCGGGACTTTCCGCGGCATTATCACCGGTCTGCTGATCGTGGCCTTCCTCGGCATCACCTGGTGGGCCTACTCGAAGCGGCGCAAGCCGGATTTCGACGAGGCGGCCCACCTGCCCTTCGCCGATGATGATGAGCAACCGAACCGTGACAGGAGCGCCTCGCCGAACGGGGCGGATTCCCGCAAGAGCAAGGGAGACAGGAACACATGAACAATCTCTGGGGTGACTCCCTTTCCGGGTTCTGGAGCGCCTGGATCATCGTCATCACGCTGGGCTCCATCGGCCTTGCCTTCTGGCTGCTCTACGCCAACCGCAAGACCGACAAGATCCCCGACGCCGATGGCAACATCGAGACCACCGGACACGCCGCCGATGGCATCGAGGAGTACGACAACCCGCTGCCGCGCTGGTGGTTCCAGCTCTACGTGGGCACCGTGATCTTCGCGCTGGGCTATCTGGTGCTCTACCCCGGCCTCGGCAACTTCGCCGGCGTGCTGGGCTGGACCCAGGAGGGGCAGTGGGAAGAGGAGGTCGCCCGCGCCGAGGAGCGCTTCACGCCGATCTTCGCCCAGTACCAGGAGATCCCGATCCCCGAGCTGGCTCGCGACGCCGACGCCATGCAGGTGGCCGAGCGCATCTACCTCAACAACTGCGCGGTGTGCCACGGCTCCAACGCCCAGGGCGGCTACGGCTTCCCCAACCTGACCAACGACGACTGGCTCTACGGCGGCGAGCCCGAGCAGATCGTCCAGACCCTGGTGCGGGGCCGCAACGGCCTGATGCCTTCCTGGCAGCAGCTCGGCGAGACCAACATCGAGAACGTCACCCAGCATGTCCTCGCCCTCTCCGGCCTGGAGCATGACGAGGAGCGCGCCGAGCGCGGCGCCGCCACCTACGCCTCGGTCTGCGCGGCCTGCCACATGCCCGACGGCACCGGCAACCAGGCGCTGGGTGCGCCCAATCTGACCAACGATATCTGGCTCTACCAGGCACCCGGTCAGAGCGTGGCAGACTCCGTGCGCCAGACCCTGCGCAACGGCCGCAACGGCCACATGCCGGCCCAGGCAGCCTACATCGGCGAGGAGCGCGTCCACCTGGTGGCCGCCTACGTCTACAGCCTGCGCTTCCGGGACTGACCCGAGAGCCAGGAACCAGCGGAAGGGTGCGGCGTCAGGTCGCACCCTTTCTCGTTGGACCGGCGACTCGATACAATGAGTGCCGCAAGATCAGCGCCGGCCCTCCCCTCCTCCCTGCCGTGAGCCTGCCATGAGCGACAAGATCCCCGCCCGCGATGTCACACCGTCACCGGTCGAGCACCATGCGCCCGGCGCCACGGTGCAGCAGGAGATGTACGCCAAGCGGCGCCATATCTATGTGCGGGAGATCAAGGGGCTCTTCCAGCGGGTGAGACGCGGCGCCAACTGGCTGCTGATGCTGCTCTTCTTCGTGATGCCCTGGGTCCCCTGGGGGGACCGCCCGGCGATCTGGTTCGACCTGCCCGGCCGCGAATTCCATATCCTGGCCGCCACCTTCTATCCCCAGGAGTTCATGCTGCTCTCCTGGCTGCTGATCATCTGCGCCTTCGGACTCTTCTTCATCACGGTGTTCGCCGGCCGCGTCTGGTGCGGCTACACCTGCCCGCAGAGCGTCTGGACCTTCCTGTTCATCTGGTTCGAGCACCGCCTGGAGGGGAGCCGCAACCGACGCATCAAGCTCGACAGCCAGCCCATGAGCGCCGACACGCTGTGGCGCAAGGGCGCCAAGCACGCCATCTGGCTGGTCATCGCCCTGGCCACCGGGGTGACCTTCGTCGGCTACTTCACGCCGATTCGCCAGCTGGTGGTCGATCTGCCGACCCTGCAGGCCCACGGCTGGTCCTACTTCTGGGTCGGCTTCTTCCTGGTCTTCACCTACCTCAATGCCGGCTGGCTGCGCGAGCAGGTGTGCATCTACATGTGCCCCTACGCCCGCTTCCAGTCGGTGATGTTCGACCGCGACACCCTGATCGTCTCCTACGACACGGGGCGCGGCGAGCCGCGCGGGGCCCGCAAGAAAACGCTCACCCATGAGCAGGCCCGGGCCGCCGGCCACGGCGACTGCATCGACTGCGACCTCTGCGTGCAGGTCTGCCCCACCGGCATCGACATCCGCGACGGCCTGCAGTACGAATGCATCACCTGCGCGGCCTGCATCGACGCCTGCGACAGCGTGATGGACCGCATGGGCTACCCCCGCGGCCTGATCCGCTACACCACCGAGAACGCCCTGGAGGGCAAGCCCACCCATATCCTGCGGCCGCGCCTGATGGGCTACCTGGCGGCGCTGCTGGTGATGATCGGGGTCTTCGCCTGGGCCGTGACCGATCGCATGCCGCTGGGCTTCGAGGTGGAGCGCGAACGTACCCAGCTCTACCAGCTGACCCGCGAGGGCCGGCTTAGCAATGTCTATGTGCTGATGGTGCGCAACCTGGACGGCCAGGAACACAGCTATCGCCTGGAGGCCTCGGGCCTGCCGGGGCTGGCCCTGGATACCGAGCGCCTCACGGTGCCCGCCGGCGACAGCCGCCGCGCCGTGGTGACGATCACTGCCGACCCGGCGGTGATCGAGCGCCCCAGCCACCCCATCACCCTGCGCATCGAGGCCGATGACCACCCACGCATCGCCATGGAGCGCGAGACCCGCTTCATCGGCGAGATCCGGAGATGACATGTCCAACACCGTGACCCCCTGGTACAAGCAGTTCTGGCCCTGGCTGCTGCTCGGCCTCCTGTTCACCTCGATCACCGCCAGCAGCACCCTGGCGGTGCTGGCCGTGAGGAGCGCCGACGGCATGGTGCAGGAGGACTACTACGAACATGGCCGCGCCATCAACATGGTGCTGGCCAAGCAGGAGCGCGCCGCCGAACTGGGGCTCTCCGCCAGCCTGCGCATCGACCCGCTCACCAGCGACGTGGTCGTCGACCTGGAGGGCGGCAACGGCTTCCCCGAGAGGCTCGACTTCGAGCTGATCTTCCCCACCCAGGACGACCGCGACATCGAGCTTACCCTGGAACACGTGCGCGACGGTCGCTACCTGGGCCAGGCCCCCGACAACCTGCGCTACCGCTGGTACCTGCAGCTGCAGCCCCAGAGTGACGAGCCCGAGTGGCGCCTGGTGGGCGAGGCACGCTTCCCCGAGGAGGAGTCCGTGCGCCTGACCCCCGGCCGGGCCGCGCCCGACGGCGACACCTGACATGCCTGAGCGGCAAGGACTCCTGCGCCCATGAGTGACGCTGTCGCTGTCGGCTCGGCGGAGTGCTACCACTGCGGCAGCCGGGTTCCCCCCGGCGCCCCCTGGTCGATCACCCTCGATGACACCCGCCAGCCGCTCTGCTGCCCCGGCTGCGAGGCGGTGGCCCACGCCATCGTCGATGGCGGGCTGGCGAGCTACTACCGCTTCCGCACCGAGCTGCCGGAACCCCCCGACGAGCGCGACACCGTGCGCGCCGAGACCTGGGCGGTGTTCGACGACCCGGGGCTGCAGCGCCAGTTCGTGCACGCGGAAGGCGACGACAGTGGCCGGGTCCACGCCACCCTGGCGGTGGACGGCATCACCTGTGCGGCCTGCGCCTGGCTGATCGAGCACCGCCTCAATGCCCTGCCCGGCGTCGCCTCCAGCGCCGTCAACCTGACCCACCACCGGGTGCGGGTGAGCTGGGACCCCGAGGCGGTCAAGCTGTCGCGGATCCTGGCCGAGATGGCCGCCATCGGCTATCAGGCCCAGCCCTACGAGCCCGACGAGGCCCAGGCGCGCCTGCAGCACGAGGAGCGCATGAACGTGCGCCGGTTGATCATCGCCGCGGTGGGCATGGCCCAGGTGATGATGTTCTCCATCCCCATCTACGTGGCCGGCCCCGAGGGCATCAGCGAGGACTTCCACGCCCTCTTCCACTGGCTCTCCTTCGCCCTGACCACCCCGGTGGTGTTCTTCTCGGCGGCGCCCTTCTTCCGCAATGCCGTGCGCGACCTGCGCACCCGGGTGCTGGGCATGGACGTGCCGGTCTCCCTGGCCATCGGCTTCGCCTACGCCGCCAGCGGCTATGCGGTGATCACCGGCAAGGGCGAGGTCTACTTCGACTCGGCGGCGATGTTCACCTTCTTCCTGCTCTTCGGGCGTTACGTGGAGGCCCGCGCCCGCCGCCGCAGCGGCCACAGCGGTAACGCCATGGCCGGCGCCCTGCCGCTCTCGGCCATTCGCCTCACCGACGAGGGGGAGGAGCGCATCCTGCCGGCCAGCGAGTTGGCCTCCGGCGACCGAGTGCTGGTCAAGCCCGGCCACGGCGTGCCCGCCGACGGGGTGATCGAGGACGGCGAATCGAGCCTCGACGAGTCCATGCTGACCGGCGAGTACCTGCCGGTCACCCGCCGCCTCGGCGACACCGTCACCGGCGGCAGCCAGAATATCGAGAGTCCCCTGGTGGTGCGCGTGACCCACGCCGGACGCGACGCCCGCGTTGCCGGCATCGTCGACCTCACCGACCGCGCCTTCGCCAGCCGCCCGCGCCTGGCGCAGATGGCGGCGCGCATGGCCCACCTCTTCGTGCTGCGCCTGCTGGTGGTCACCGCCGTCGTCACCATCGCCTGGTGGTTCATCGACCCGGCGCGCATGCCCTGGATCATGCTCTCGGTGCTGGTGGTCACCTGCCCCTGCGCCCTGGCCCTGGCCACCCCCACCGCACTCACCGCCGGCCACGGCCAGCTGCGCCGCCGGGGCGTGCTGGTGACCCGCGCAGATGCCATCGAGGCGCTCTCCCAGATCGACCGGGTGATCCTCGACAAGACCGGCACCCTGACCAGCGGCCAGATGACGCTGGTGGAGACGCGGCCCCTGGGCGGGCTCGACGCCGCGCGGGCCCGCACCCTGGCGGCCGCCCTGGAGGCGCGTTCGGAGCACCCCATCGCCCGGGCCTTCCATCCCTACCGGCTGGCCACGGTGCACGCCACCGAGGTGGCCAGCCGCACCGGCCAGGGCCTCGAGGGCACCCTCGACGGCCGCCGCTGGCGGCTCGGCAAGGCCGAGTTCGCCGCCCCGGACGCGACGCCAAGAGCCCCCGGCGGGGGGCAGTGGCTGCTGCTCGCCGAAGAGGGCGAGCCCCGGGCCTGGTTCGCCCTGCAGGACAGGATCCGCGAGGATGCCGCCGACACCGTGGCAGCGCTCAAGGCGCTGGGCCTTGCGGTCGAGCTGCTCTCCGGCGATACCCCAGAGGCCGCCGGCGACCTCGCCCGGCGCCTCGATATCCCCACCTGGCGCGGCGGCGCCAGCCCCGAGGAGAAGCTTGAGCGCATCCGCGAGTGCCAGGCCGCGGGCGAGAAGGTCGCCATGGTCGGGGACGGCATCAACGACGTGCCGGTGCTGGCCGGTGCCGACGTGGCCATCGCCATGAACGGCGCCACCGACCTGGCACGCACCAGCGCCGATGCCATCCTGCTGAGCCCGCGCCTGTCACGCATCGTCGAGGCGGTCGAGATCAGCCGCGCCACCCGCCGGGTGATGCGCCAGAACATGATCTGGTCGGTGTGCTACAACTTCACCGCCATGCCCATCGCCGCCGTGGGGCTGGTGCCCCCCTGGCTGGCCGCCATGGGCATGTCGGCCAGCTCCCTGGTGGTGGTGGGCAACGCCCTGCGCCTCAACCGCTTCCGCAGCCGTGCCATGCCTGCCGCCCCGCTGCCGACGCCATCCCCTGAACCGAGCCGGGTGACCCCATGAGCATTCTCTACCTGCTGATCCCGCTGTCGCTGACCCTGCTGGGCCTGGCCGTCTGGGCCTTCTTCTGGGCGGTCAAGCATGACCAGTTCGAGGACCTGGAGGGCCCCGCCCACCGCATCCTCTTCGACGAGGACGAGAACGACCTTCCCCCCGAGGAGCGCCAGCGCCGCCGCGAGGCCCGCGAGCGCGCCGCGCAGGAACGCCGCGACGCCGACCCGGAGCCCTGATGGACCCCACCGGTCTCGGCCTGCCGCCCCTCGCGGCGGCCTTCGTCTTCGGCCTGCTGGGGGGCGCCCACTGCATCGGCATGTGCGGCGGCATCATGAGTGCCCTGACCTTCGCCGTGCCCCCCAGCATGCGTTCCCCTGCTCGCCTCGCGGGCCTGCTGCTGGGCTACAACCTGGGGCGCATCGGAAGCTACATGGTGGCCGGCGCCCTGGTCGCCACCCTCGGCACCCTGCTCAGCCTCACCCCCGGCATGCGCCTCGTCCTGCAGGGCCTTGCCGCGCTGATGCTGATCCTGATGGCGCTCTATATCGCCGACTGGTGGAAGGGGCTGCTGCGGGTCGAGGCGCTGGGCAGGCGCCTCTGGCGCCATCTGGAGCCGGTGGGCCGGCGGCTGATGCCGGTGGTGAGGGCGCCCCAGGCCGTGGCGCTCGGCGCGGTGTGGGGCTGGCTGCCCTGTGGGCTGGTCTACTCGATGCTGGCCTGGAGCCTGGCCATGGCCGACCCGCTCAAGGGGGCCGCCCTGATGGGCGCCTTCGGCCTCGGCACACTGCCGGCGCTGCTCGCCACCGGCCTGGCGGCGCGCCAGCTGGGGGGGCTGATTCGTCACCGGGCCACCCGCAACATCGCCGCGCTGTCGATCATCGCCTTCGCCCTGTGGCAGCTGTGGCTGATGCTGCCCGCTCAGGGTCACGGCTGATTCGGCACTATTCCACGCCGGATTGACGCAGCTCAACGCCGCCGGCGTCTAGCCGCCCTAGCATGGAGAGCACATCCATAGCCGGGAGCGCCGTCATGCCCGTTCAGGCGAAACGCAACGATCGCGCCGGGCCATCCTGGACTGCCGGAGGCAGGCCCTCGATGCAGTACCATGACCACGACGGATCGCACTACCTCACCTACCCCGACGCCGCCCGCCTGGCGACGGGGGACGGCCCCGCGGCGCTGACCCGGGCCCTGGCCGAGCGCTCCCCCGGCGCGCCGCTGGCGCTGCACGTGCGCCTGCCCTTCTGCCGGCAGGCCTGTCGCTTCTGCGCCTCCCAGCGGGTGCCCTCACGGGACAGCCGCCAGGCCGACCCCTACCTCACGCGGCTCGACCGCGAGATGGTGCTGGTGAGCCGCCTGCTGGGCCGCCTCCCGGCCGTGCAGCGCCTGCACTGGGGCGGCGGTGCCCCCGCCTTCCTCTCGCTGGACCAGATGGGCGACCTGTTCGACCGCCTCGACGCCCGCTTCGGGCTGTCCGGCGCCCGAGGGCGCGACTTCAGCATCGAGATCGACCCCCGCGAGGCCGATGTCTTCACCCTGCGCCACCTTCAGGCGCTGGGCTTCAACCGCCTGAGCCTCGGCGTCCAGGAGCTCGACCTGCGCGTCCAGAAGGCGATCAACCGGGTCCAGCCCCGGGTGCTGACCGAGTCCCTGGTGGACGAGGCCGAACGCCTCGGCTTCCACTCCCTCAACCTCGACCTGATCGTGGGCCTGCCGCTGCAGACCCCCCGGGGCTTCGGCGAAACCGTGGAGCAGGTGATCGCCATGACCCCGGCGCGCATCACCCTGCGCCGCTACGCCCACCTGCCGGAGCGCTACCGCCCCCAGCGCGAGATCGACGCCGAGGATCTGCCCGACGCCGCCACCCGGCTGGCGATCCTCGAGGCGGCTCGCGAGCGGCTAGATGACGCCGGCTACGTGCACATCGGGCTCGGCCAGTTTGCCCGCCCCGATGACAGCCTGGCCCAGGCCCTGGGGGAGGGTCGCCTGGCCCGCGGCCTGCAGGGCTACACCCACTACCCGCCCGGCGACCAGCTCGGCCTCGGGGTCGCCGCCCTCAGCCGGGTCGGCGATACCCTGGCCCGCAACGCCCTGAGCCTGGCCGACTACGAGGCGGCGCTGGACGCCAGCCAGCTGCCCGCCAGCGCCGGCTACCGGCTGGACGCGGTCGAACGCCTGCACCGGGATGCCATCGAGGCGCTCGCCTGTCGCCGCGAGCTGGATCTGGCCGCACTCTCGCAGGCCCATGGGCTCGACGCCGGCGCGGCCCTGGCCGGTGCCCTCGAGCGCCTCGCCCCCTTCTGCCGGGCGGGGCTGCTCGAGCGCCACGGCCAGTGCCTGCGGGTAACCCCCGACGGGCTCTGGGGCCTGACCCACCTGCTCGCCGCCTTCGATCCCCAGGCCACCCCGGTGGCGTAAGCCAGGCCGGGCGGGCCTACCTCCTTGGAGGTGGTTTGCCCTGCCCGAAGTTTCCTCCATAATGGTCGACATGATCATGATCAAGGAGGAGGCGGCCATGCCCGATAGCCTGACCGGACGGCGGCGCTCTGTACTGCACGAGACTCGCTGCCAGACCTGCAGCCTGAGTTCGCTCTGCCTGCCGCTGGCCCTCGAGGTTCAGGACATGGACCAGTTCGACGCCATCATCCGACGGCGCGCGCCCCTCAAGAAGGGAGAGACCCTGTTCCGCCAGGACAGCCCCTTCACCAGCGTCTATGCGGTGCGCTCGGGCAGCCTCAAGCAGGTGACCACCGAGGGCAGCGGCGACGACCAGCTAACCAACTTCTACCTGCCCAGCGAACTGGTGGGGCTGGACGGCATCGACGAGGAGCAGTATCCCGGCACGGTCGTGGCCCTGGAGACCACCACCGTGTGCGAGATCCCCTTCGATCGCCTGGACCAGCTGTCGGAGTCCCTCCCCGAGCTACGCGGCCAGCTCTATCGCAGCATGAGCAAGGAGCTGCGCGACGACCGCCGCATGATGCGCCTGCTCTCTCGCAAGACTGCCGACCAGCGCCTGGCCAGCTTCTTCACCAGCCTCTCCGACCGCTTCCGCCGGCGCGGCTACTCCCCCTACAGCTTCCGGCTCTCCATGTCCCGGGCCGATATCGGCAACTACCTGGGCCTGGCGGTGGAGACCGTCAGTCGCATCCTGGGCCGCTTCCAGAGCCAGGGCCTGGTGGAGGTCTCGGGCCGCGAGGTGCATATCCTCGACCTGGAGTCGCTGATCCAGGTCGCCGAGGAGGAAGGGGCCAAGTAGCACCGAGCCGCCTGGCCTTAACCCCTCACGTAGAAACCCCCATCGGGCGAGTGCCCGATGGGGGTTTCTGGTTTTCGAGCCATGAGTTCCCGAGCCCTGGCGCCGGCGTCGGGGCTACTCGTTCAGCAGTTCGATGCGGCTGGCCTGCCGCCGCGCCTGCGCCTCCTCGAGCCCGGCGAAGTCGAACAGCTCGCGGTCGGCCAGCTGCGACGGTGCCACGTTGGTCACCGCCTTGAACATGCTCTCCAGGCGCCCGGGGTGCTTCTTCTCCCATTCGGCGAGCATCTCCTTGACCACCTGGCGCTGCAGGTTGGGCTGGGAACCGCACAGGTTGCAGGGGATGATCGGGAAAGCCATCAGCCGGGCAAACTCGGCGATATCCGCCTCGCGGCAGTAGGCCAGCGGGCGGATCAGGATGTTCTTGCCGTCGTCGGAGAGCAGCTTGGGGGGCATGGCCTTGAGGCTGCCGCCGAAGAAGAGGTTGAGGAACAGCGTCTCGAGGATGTCCTCGCGATGGTGGCCCAGGGCAATCTTGGTGGCGCCGATCTCCTCGGCGAAGCCGTAGAGGGAGCCGCGGCGCAGCCGCGAGCAGAGCGCGCAGGTGGTCTTGCCCTCCGGCGTCTTCTCCTTGACCACCGAGTAGGTGTCGCGCTCGAGGATATGGTACTCGACGCCGATGGACTCGAGGTACTCGGGCAGCACCTGCTCGGGGAAACCGGGCTGCTTCTGGTCGAGGTTGACCGCCACCAGCGAGAAGTCGATCGGGGCGTTGCGCTGCAGGCTGCGCAGGATCGAGAGCAGGGTGTAGCTGTCCTTGCCGCCGGAGAGGCAGACCATCACTCGGTCGCCCTCGTGGATCATGCCGTAGTCGATGATGGCGTTACCGACCTGGCGGCGCAGGCGCTTCTGGAGCTTGTTGAACTCGCGCCTGCCCCGCGCATCCAGGGCATCGAGGAGCGGCGAGGGGGCCTCCTGCTGCGGGGAGCCCCCGGCGGGGGCCTCGGCGTCGGTGTCGCGGGGGTCGAAGATCACGGCGTCTTGCATGTCGGTCGGCGCTGCCAGTGCGGGCAAAAATGACGGGCGCCCATCCTACCATCGCCGGCGACGTCAGGCGACGCCGTCACGCCTCAGGCGTCGCCCCGCAGGGCGCTGGTCTCGCGCTCCAGGCGCAGGAAGATCAGCGCCGTGGTCACCGCATCCCCCAGCGCCGTATGGCGCCCCATCACCGGCACGTCCAGCAGCTCGGCCACCTTCTCGAAGCGCGGCGCCGACTCCACCTCGGGGTGGCGGCGGCGCAGGCGGCGCAGATAGTGCTGGGCCACGTCGATGGTGGCGTTGGGCAGCTCGAAGCCGACGCGCGGGCGCAGCTCGCGATTGAGGATCGCCAGGTCGAAGTCCAGGTGCCAGCCCACCAGCGGGCGATTGCCGACGAAGTCGAGCAGGCGCTCCAGCGCCTCGTCCACCGCCATGCCGCCCTCCAGGTCGATGCCGCGCAGGCCGTGAATGCGGATCGAATCGCCACACAGCGAGGCCGGGCGCGCCAGGCGCAGGTCCAGGGATTCGCTGGTCAGCACCCGGTCGCCACGCACCTTGACGGCGGCGATGGAGACCAGCTCCGCGCTGCGCGTATCAAGCCCGGTGGTCTCGGTATCGATGACCACCATCTCGTCACCGGTATAGGGGTGGAAGAGCCAGGCGTAGTCGCCGTTGGCGTGCCGTCTTCGGTCGGCAGCGCGCCGCAGGACCTTGAGCATGAGGGGTCTCCTGTTGTGATTGTCGTTCCTTCGTGCATCGTCATGCCTTCGTGCAGCCTCGGGCCGTCACGAATACTCCAGATGAAAGCGGTGCGAGAGGCGCTGCTTGAAGTCCTTGACGATATGCAGCGCCTCGCGCAGCAGGTCGCGCTCCAGCGAGGAGAGCTCCTGTACCACCACGCGGTCGGGCTTGCGCTCGCCACCGCTGTCCAGATGGGCGAGCTGCTGCTTGAGGCGCAGCTCGGTGAACAGCGACAGCGCCTCGCCGAGGTCCTCGGCGAAGCGCGGCTCCAGGCGGCCGTCCGCCGCCAGGGCATCCAGCCGCTCCAGGGTGGAGGTCGGCCGGATGCGCCGCTCCAGGGCCATCACCCGCACCCCGTGAACGATGGGGAAGATGCCGCCCTTCTTGATGTCGATGCCATGCTGGGGCCGCTTGAGCGAGCCGAACAGGGTCAGCGGCGTGGAGAAGCGCAGGATGGTGCGGGCGAAGTAGGAGAGCAGCAGCTCGTCGCCGGAGCAGCGCGCGAACAGCTCGTCACGCACCCGGTCGAGCAGGGCCGGGTTACCGGCCACCGCATGGGAGTCGAGCATGATCGCCAGCTTCATCAGGCTGTCGCCGTCCCGCTTCTCGGCCCAGCGGGCGATGCGCTCGCGCCACTGGGTCACGGTGCCGACCCACTCGGGGTTGGAGACCATGATGTTGCCGGGACAGGGCGGGTAGCCCAGCTCGATCAGGGTCTCGGTGAGCCGCTGCATCTGCTCGGCGCAGCCGGGCCACTCCAGGTCGTCGGTCAGGATCAGGCCGTTGTCCTGGTCGGTCTTGAGGATCTGCTCGCCGCGCCCCTCGCTGCCCATCACCATCAGGCAGCTGTCGCGGTGGTAGCGTTCGTCGACCAGGAAGCCCCAGGCCTTGTGCATGATCCGTCCGTTGAGCGCCGCCAGCAGGCCCATGGCGAAGCGCAGCTTGACCCCCTGGGCCATCAGCGCCTTGACCAGCTCGGGCGTGCGGCGACTGGCGGCGGCCAGGGCCTCGAGGCTCTCGGCCTGCTCGACCTGCAGGCTGACCACGTAGCTGCGGCTCGAGAAGTAGCTGAGCACGTCGGTGAGCTCGACGACCCCCACCGGCACCCCCTTCTCCACCACCACCACCCGCTCCACCTTGTGGCGGGTCATCACCACCAGCGCCTCGAACAGGTACTGCCCCGGCCCCACCGTGATCAGCTCGGCGCTGCCGATCCCGTCCAGGGCACTGTCACGGTCGCGCTCCTCCACCACCAGGGCGTTGAGCAGGTCGGTCTTGGTGATCATGCCGGGGCCGGCGTCACCCGCCACCAGCAGGCTGTCGGCATGGCGCTCGTTGATGGTGGTCAC
This sequence comes from Halomonas alkalicola, assembly GCF_030704205.1. Lineage (NCBI taxonomy): Bacteria > Pseudomonadati > Pseudomonadota > Gammaproteobacteria > Oceanospirillales > Halomonadaceae > Halomonas > Halomonas alkalicola. The sequence goes on from NZ_CP131913.1 coordinate 1,446,578, forward strand.
CGCCTCGGCAATGGTCGTGGCGGCCGGCACGATCAGCGGCTCACGCATGCACTCGTCGACCCGGGCCAGCATGAAACCGGCCATGGTCACCCCGCCTTCGGCGCGCTGCTCGGTAAGCAGGCGCGCCTTGTGGGCCAGGGTCTGGCGGAAGAACTCCGCGAAGGGGGGACAGTCATCGCAGAGCTCGAGGAAGAGCGCCTTGGGCAGCAGGTAGCAGAGGCTCTCCTGCTCGGCACGGAAGCGGTAGCGGCTCTTGCCGTTGAGGATGCTGATGGCGCCGAAGAGGTCGCCGCGGGTGTAGTGGCCGATGCGCGAGCGGGCCGCGGGCAGGGTGGGGTCGACTTCCGCCACCTCCCCCTTGTGGATCAGGAAGAGGTTCTCACCGGCCTGCCCCGTTTCGAGGATGATCTCGTCGCGATCGAAGTAGGCCAGGTCCACGCCCTGGCGAACCCGCTCGCGGCCTGCCTCGTCGAGCAGGGTGAACGGCGGTTGGGAAAGATCGACCTCGACCATGGCGCAGACCTCGCGGGCGGCATCCCGACTCGGGCCTCCCTGTCGCGCCACCGCCAGCAGGCGATCGACAGACGAGGGGGCCGGAGAGGAAAACGGCGTTGTGGCCGCCACCAGATGATTGTTGGGGTTGTTGTTGGGTCTCGTAGGACTGGTGGCAGCATAGCAACCTCCCTGTCGCCCTTATAAGCTAGACGATCGTCTCCCCCTTTGGCCCCCTATACGATCGTCCAAGCCTCGCCCGCGAACGCAGCGACCCTGCGACTTTGGTCTTCCTCCGCCTCCTTAGACGATCGTCCAAGCCGTGTCGCGCCCGCCCCCGACCGCCCCTCTCACACCCCCTATACCATCGTCCTAACCTGGCTGACGTACCTCGTGTAACTCAGCAGAAACACGCCCCCATCCTTTTGATTGACAAGGATTCGTTGACACCGCATTGAATCGTATTTGTAACTATTCAGCACCGGTTGGCTGAGTCGGGGCTTCTTGCTGCATGAAGGCTGGCACCTCCCCCGCAAACAGTTGCTCCAGTGCGGTATGCGCCGCTACCCCTTGCTTGACGGCGGTCGAGAGAAAGCTACGCATGCGGCAGAAGATCTCAGCACCCTCCCAGGAGCGGAAACAGCCCGAGATTTTCTGCTGGACCTTGGTCATTCGCAGATCGCGCTCCCCCTGGTTGTTGGTGAAGGGAGCGGCAGGGTCGTCGAGGAAGCGCAACACGTCGTCCTCGTACGCCTGGAGGCGTTCCAGGAGGTTGCGCGACTTGGTGCGCTTGGCCCGGCCTCGCGTTCCAGGTGGCGGTTTTCACCGGCGGGGGGCACTCGGCGTCCCCTTTCGCCAGGCAATCTCGATAGCGCTGCCGCCAGGCTCGGGTCTCATCGGCCGAGAGGCAGCCGTCGGCCACCTCCACGGCGCGATGCATCTCCAACAACAGGTCATGCAAGGCCTTGGCCCATGCCTGGCCATCGTTCTCCCAGGCCGCTGTCAGCTCCCGAAGGTGGTGCGCATTACAGAGCGCGTGCCGGCAATCCGGATAGCGGTAGTAGTAGGGCTTCCAGTGATCATGCACCAGCACGCCACGCACGAAGGGCAATACGCCGATGGCGTCCATCGCTTCCTGGCCGCGCTTGGGGTGCGGGGCCAACCAGGTCAGGGCCTCGTTGGAGGCGCTGTGTAGCCAGTAGCGTTTGCCACCGACCTGCATTCCGGTTTCATCGGCATGGACGGTGGCTGCTTCACGTAGCGCCGGGATCACCCACTCGGCGAACGCCTCGGCCCGCTGGTAGGCCTCCTGGTTGAAGGCGAACAGGGTGCCGGTGCTCAGCGACAGGCCGCACTGCGAGGTGAGCAACTCGCGGATACGCGCATAGGGCAACAGCTGATACTGGGAGAGATAGACGACATGCGCCTTGAGGCGAGGGCCATACTGGATGGGGCGAGTCACGCCCTCGGGGAATGGCGCCACGTAGCGTTGCCCCTGATCATCTTCGAGGACCTCAGCCTGATATTCGGTGACCACGGCCTGGATTACGATGTCCTGCACTTGGCGCGTTTCGACGCCGACCGGGCGGTAAGAACGCCCCTTGGGGAGTTGCCGACGATCGACACGGAGCTTGACCACCTCGTCGGGGTCCGTCACCGGCGCCAACGTCTTACCCTCATGCCCTGGCTGTCCGCCGGGGCGCCGCTCGCCTTTGGCGCGCGAGCGGCGCTGGCGATTGGGATCCTGGGACGGTGGCTTGCTGCTGTTGCGGCTACTGGTGGCCAGGCGATCGGCCATGAGCTTGACCAGCAGCATCAGCACATCGATGGCGGCACGCAGCGACGGCGAGACCGTCTGGTCTTCCTTGAGCTGCTGCCGGACCCGCTCCAGGGCCTCGTCGACGTTGATATCGCTGATGGTCATATCACCGCATAGGTGTGCCGAATGATGCTGTGCACTATGCCAGAAAAATCAGCTGGTTGGCGATACCCCATCCGCAGCCACCTGAATAGTTACTCGTATTTTTCTCATGATACGAAAGTCTGGGATTCATTTTTGACACTCATTGCCCACTATCCACCATGCATCATGCAGGGCAATCGCACGACAACGATGCCTGCCGACACCGGCGAGATACGGGCCACCGGCCCTCTCACAGTCGGGATCTACCCCAAGGCTCGCAACGGCCTGACACAAGACATGCGATTGCCCTGGTGACCCGCAACCGACAGACCCCCAGTTCCCAACCCCACCAATAACAAGTGGAGAACACGACAATGGCAGAAGAGAAAGTCGATTCGTCCGAATACTGGAAGGCGAACGTACGCCTGATCACGGGATGCCTGATCGTCTGGGCCTTCGTCTCCTACGGCATGGCGATCCTGTTCCGGCCCCTGCTCTCCGGCATTCCCGTGGGCGGCACCGACCTGGGCTTCTGGTTCGCCCAGCAGGGCTCCATCCTCACCTTCATCGTGCTGATCTTCTTCTACGCCTGGAAGATGAACAAGCTCGATCAGAAATTCGGTCTGGGGGAGTAAGCCAGCATGAGCCAATTTGCCATCAACCTGCTGTTCGTAGGGGCCTCCTTCGCCCTCTACATCGGCATTGCGATCTGGGCCCGAGCGGGCTCCACCAAGGACTTCTACGTGGCGGGCGGCGGCGTCCACCCGATCACCAACGGCATGGCCACCGCCGCCGACTGGATGTCCGCGGCGTCGTTCATCTCCATGGCCGGCCTGCTGGCCTCCGGCGGCTACGCCAACTCGTCGTTCCTGATGGGCTGGACCGGCGGCTACGTGATCCTGGCCATGCTGCTCGCGCCCTACCTGCGCAAGTTCGGCAAGTTCACCGTGCCGGACTTCATCGGTGACCGCTTCTACAGCAAGGCGGCGCGCCTGGTGGCCGTCATCTGCCTGATCGTGGCCTCCGTGACCTACGTCATCGGCCAGATGACCGGCGCCGGCGTGGCCTTCTCGCGCTTCCTCGAGGTCTCCAACACCTGGGGCATCTGGATCGCGGCCTTCATCGTGTTCCTCTATGCGGTATTCGGCGGCATGAAGGGCATCACCTACACCCAGGTGGCCCAGTACATCGTGCTGATCATCGCCTACACCATCCCGGCGGTGTTCATCGCCTTCCAGCTGACCGGCAACCCGATCCCGATGTTCGGCATGTTCAGCACCCACACCGAGTCCGGCGTGCCGCTGCTGCAGAAGCTCGATGACGTCGTGGTCGCCCTGGGCTTCCAGGACTACACGGCCGACGTCGACAACAAGCTCAACATGGTGCTGTTCACCCTGTCGCTGATGGTCGGTACCGCGGGCCTGCCCCACGTCATCATCCGCTTCTTCACCGTGCCGAAGGTGGCCGACGCTCGCTGGTCTGCCGGCTGGGCGCTGGTCTTCATCGCTCTGCTCTACCTGACCGCACCGGCCGTGGGCTCCATGGCGCGCCTCAACCTGATGACCACCGTCTATCCGGAGATGACCGGCCAGGTCGAGGACTACGAGTCCGCCGCCGCCGAGCCGATCCTCTACGAGGACCGTCCCGAGTGGTTCCGCACCTGGGAAGACACCGGCCTGATCACCTTCAACGATCTCAACAACGACGGTCGCATCCAGTTCTACAACGATGCCAACCCGGAGTTCGACGAGGTCGCCGAGCGTCGCGGCTGGGCAGGCAACGAGCTGTCGGTCAACAACGACATCCTGGTACTGGCCAACCCCGAGATCGCCAACCTGCCCGGCTGGGTCATCGGCATGATCGCCGCCGGCGGTATCGCGGCCGCCCTCTCCACCGCCGCGGGCCTGCTGCTGGCCATCTCCTCGGCCATCAGCCATGACCTGATCAAGACCATGATCAACCCCAAAATCACCGAGAAGGGCGAGATGCTGGCGGCGCGGATCTCCATGGGCGGTGCCATCCTGCTGGCCACCTACCTGGGCCTCAACCCGCCGGGCTTCGCCGCCCAGACGGTGGCCCTCGCCTTCGGTATCGCCGGCGCCTCGCTGTTCCCGGCACTGATGATGGGGATCTTCTCCAAGCGGGTGAACAACGTGGGTGCGGTTGCCGGCATGCTGACCGGTCTGGTCGCCACCCTGCTCTACATCTTCACCTACCTGGGCTGGTTCTTCATTCCGGGCACCAACATGCTGCCCAACACCCCGGACAACTGGATCATGGGCATCTCCCCGCTCTCCTTCGGCGCGGTGGGTGCGATCATGAACTTCGCGGTTGCCTTCGCACTCTCCAGTGTCACCCAGGAGCCGCCGCAGGAGATCCAGGACCTGGTGGAGAGCGTGCGCTATCCCAAGGGTGCTGGCACTGCCATCGACCACTAAGCCATAATGGCCCCTGGCCCGGCTCGCCGGGCCAGTCATTCTCCACCGATCGGGCTTCCCTAGGGAAGCCCGATCGCTTTGAGCAAGGACACTTCATGATTTGGCACTTGATCGCGGCGATCTTCGCCGGCCTCGGCGCCGCCGGCATCGGCATGCTGCTGCGCATGGCCAGCGGCAAGCGCCTGCCGACCTGGATCATCCCGGTGTTCGGCGGCCTGGGCATGCTCGGCTACCAGATCCACTACGAGTACTCCTGGTTCAGCCACAAGCAGGCACAGCTGCCCGCCACCGCCAGCGTGGTGGCGGTGGAGCACGGCTCGATGTTCTGGCGCCCCTGGACCTACGCCTTCCCCATGGCCAACGCCTTCAGCGTGGTGGACCGCGACAGCATGGCCGAGCGCGATGCCAACGGCGAGCGGCTGGTCGAGTACATCCGCTACCGCTTCGAGAAGCAGCACGTGGACCTGGTCACCCACCAGGCCTGGCTGATCAACTGCGACACCCGCGAGACCCTGCCGCTGATCGGCGAGGAACGCCGGCCGCGTTTCGAGGCGATGCGCACCCTCGACGAGGATGATGCCCTCTATCGGGCGCTCTGCCAGGAGACCTGAGGCCCGCCGCCTGCCTTCCCGGGGCACATTGCCCTAGAATGGGCGCCAGACCCGAGGGAGGAACCCCATGTTCTCAGGCTGGCTGCTGGTTGCCATATTGCTGCTCTACATCGCCGTGCTGTTCGGCATCGCCTGGCGTGGCGATCGCCGGGCCAAGGAGCACGGCGCCAGCCATCGCCGGCCCATCATCTACAGCCTGGCGCTGGCCATCTACTGCACCTCCTGGAGCTTCTACGGCGCCGTCGGCCAGGCCGCCACCGGCGGCTGGTCCTTCGCCAGCATCTACGTGGGGCCGATCCTCACCTTCCTGCTGTTCTGGCCGGTGCTGGCCAAGATGATCCGCGTTGCCAAGCACCAGAACGTCACCTCCATCGCCGACTTCATCGCCTCGCGCTACGGCAAGACCCAATCCCTGGCGGCCTTCGCCAGCCTGGTGGCGCTGATCGGCGCCCTGCCCTACATCGCCCTGCAGCTCAAGGCGGTCTCCACCTCCTTCAGCGTGCTCACCGCGGCCGGTGACCCCACCCACACGCCGCTGTTCGCCGACACCGCCTTCTACGTGGCGGTGGTGATGGCCGCCTTCGCCATCCTCTTCGGCACCCGGCACACCGACGCCACCGAGCACCACGAGGGGCTGATCCACGCCGTGGCCTTCGAGTCGCTGGTCAAGCTGCTGGCCTTCATGATCCTCGGCGCCTACGTCACCTGGGGCATGTTCGGCGGCCTCGGCGAGCTCTTCGCCCAGGCCGAGGTGCAGCTGGAACTGCAGCGCCAGCTGGCCCAGCAGGACTTCGGCCAGAGCTTCTGGGCCCAGACCCTGTTGGCGATGCTGGCGGTGCTCTGCCTGCCCCGCCAGTTCCACGTGGCGGTGGTGGAGAACACCCACCGAGACGATGCCGCCAAGGCGCGCTGGCTCTTTCCCCTCTACCTGGTGCTCTTCGCCTTCTTCGTGCTGCCGCTGGCCGCCGCCGGCCTGACCCTGTTCGCCGACAGCGGCATCGAGCCGGACACCTACGTGCTGGCGCTGCCCATGGCGGCGGGCAGCGAGTGGCTGACCCTGCTCACCTTCATCGGCGGCTTCTCGGCGGCCACCGGCATGGTGATCGTGGCCGCGGTGGCGGTCTCGATCATGATCTCCAACGAGATCGTCATCCCGGCGCTGTTCCGGCTGCGCTGGTTCGACACCAAGGCCCGCGACTACGGTCGCCTGGTGCTGCGCGCCCGGCGGCTCACCATCGTCGCGGTGCTGGCCATGGTCTATGGCTTCTACCAGCTGATCGGCGAGTTCACCTCGCTGGCTTCCATCGGCATGCTCTCCTTTGCCGCCGCCGGCCAGTTCGCCCCGGCGCTGATCGGCGGGCTCTACTGGAAGCGCGGCAACCGCCTGGGGGTGATCATCGGCATGAACGCCGGCTTCGCCATCTGGGTCTACAGCCTGCTGATGCCGGCGATGATCACCGCCGGGGTGCTGCCGGCCCACTGGCTCGACGGCGGCCCGCTGGGGGTGAGCTGGCTGTCGCCCACCTCGCTGTTCGGCCTCAATGTGGGCGACAGCTTCACCCATGGCGTGATGCTCTCGCTGGGCATCAACCTGTTCTGCTACATCTTCGTCTCCCAGATCACCTCCCAGCGGGTGGTGGAGCGCATCCAGGCCTCGCTGTTCGTGGACAGCGTGGAGACCCGCCAGACCTCGGTGAACCGCCCGTGGACCGGGGCCACCACGGTGGGCGACCTCAAGGTGCTGTGCGAGCGGTTCCTGGGCGCCGGCCAGGTGCAGCGCGCCTTCGACGACTACGCACGGCGCAGCGGCAAGCCGCTGGAGGATGGCACCCGCGCCTCCATCGACGTGATCCAGTTCACCGAGCGCTTCCTGGCCTCGGTGCTCGGCGCCTCCTCGGCACGCATCGTGGTGAACTCGGCGCTGCAGGGCCGCGGCATCGGCATCTCCGACGTGATCTCCATCGTCGACGAGGCCTCCCAGGTGCTGGAGTTCAACCGCGCCCTGCTCCAGGCCACCATCGAGAACATCAACCAGGGCATCAGCGTGGTGGACCAGAACCTGCGCCTGGTGGTGTGGAACCAGCGCTACCTGGAGCTGTTCCGCTTCCCCGACCACCTGATCCGGGTCGGCGCGCCGATGGACAAGATCTTCCGCTACAACGCCCACAACGGCGAATACGGCCCCGGCGACCCCGAGGAGCACGTCCAGCTGCTGCTCGACAACATCCGTGAGGGCCAGCCCCACCGCTACGTGCGCTACCGCCAGGACGGCAGCGTGCTGGAGGTGCAGGGCAACCCCATGCCCGGCGGCGGCTTCGTCTACACCTACCAGGACATCACCCAGCAGAAGCGCATCGAGGAGGCGCTGATCCGCTCGGAGAACAACATCCGTATCTACACGGACAACGTGCCCGCGCTGATCGCCTACTTCGACAAGGAGTGCCGCTACCTCTTCACCAACCGCGCCTACGAGCAGGCCTTCGGCATCGATCGCAACGCGGTGATCGGCAAGCGGGTCCAGGACGTGGTGCCGCCGGAGATGGCCCGCGAGCGCGAACCCTGGATCGAACGGGCGCTGGCCGGCGAGCGGGTCAGCTTCGAGGTGTCGATCCGGCTGCCCGAGGGGCGCCGCTACATGCTGGTGACCTATACCCCCCACTTCGGCGACAGCGGGGCGATCCTGGGCTTCTTCGCCCTCTATCAGGACATCACCGAGCGGCGCCTGGCGGAGATCGCCCTCAAGGAGACCAACGAGACCCTGGAGGAGCGGGTCCGCGAGCGCACCCAGGCGCTCTCCGAGGCCAACGCCGCCCTGCGCCAGGAGAACCGCGTGCGCGCCGAGGCCGAGCTGGCGCTGCGCCAGGCCAAGCAGCTGGCGGAGGACGCCAACGCCTCCAAGACCCGCTTCCTGGCCGCCGCCAGCCACGACCTGCTGCAGCCGCTCAACGCCGCCCGGCTGTTCACCTCGGCGCTCTCCCAAGAGATGGAGCCCGCGACCATGCAGCGCACCATCGGCCATATCGACAACTCGCTGCAGGCCGCCGAGGAGCTGCTCGGCACCCTGCTCGATATCTCCAAGCTCGATGCCGGTGCCCTCCACCCCCCCCCCGGCGCAGCCACTTCGCGCTGGCCGACATCTTCCGGCCGCTGCGCGCCGAGTTCGAGGTGATGGCGGAGGACCGCGGCCTCGACCTGATGGTGGTGCCGACCCGGGCCTGGGTCGACAGCGATGCCCAGATGCTGCGCCGGATCATCCAGAACTTCCTCTCCAACGCTATCCGCTATACCCAGGAGGGCCGCGTGCTGCTGGGCTGCCGTCGCCGCGGCGACCGCCTCTCCATCCAGGTGTGGGACTCGGGCCCCGGCATTCCCGAATCCAAGCAAGCGGAGATCTTCCAGGAGTTCCGCCGCCTCGACCAGGCCTCGCGCCACAAGGAGAGCGAGAAGGGGCTGGGGCTCGGGCTCTCCATCGCCGACCGCATGAGTCGGGTGCTCGACCACCCCATCACGGTGCGCTCGAAGGAGGGCTCGGGGACCATGTTCTCGGTCAGTGTGCCGATGGTGGCGGCGCGCAGCGAGGCACAACAGGCCGAGGAGGCCGCCTCGCCCAAGCGCGCCGGCAACAAGCTGGTCGGCACCCGGATCCTCTGCATCGACAACGAGACCCTGATCCTGGAGGGCATGAAGGCGATGCTCTCCGGCTGGGGCTGCGAGGTCTTCACCGCCACCAGCATCGGCGGCGCCAAGTCGGTGCTGCGCCACCTCGATGGGGACCCCGACGCGATCCTGGCCGACTACCACCTGGACAACGAGGTGACCGGCCTGATGGCGCTGGAGGCGCTCTCCGAGCGACTGGAGGGCGCGGTGCCGGGGATCGTGATCACCGCCGACCGCACCGAGGAGGTCGCCGAGGAGATCCGCCGTGCCGGCTACCAGCTGCTGCTCAAGCCGGTGCGCCCCGCCGCCCTGCGCGCCCTGCTCACCCGCACGCTTCAGGCCAGCCGAGCGGCGCAGTAGTCGCGCCCCCTGAACGCAAAAAACCCACCAAGCGGTGGGTTTTTTGCGTTTCCTTGGCGCCTGGCGTCAGGACTCCACCTTCGGCGGCTCCACCTCGAGCTTCTGGGCGGCGATCACCGCCTGGGTGCGGGAGTGCACGCCGAGCTTGCGCAGGATGGCGGTGACGTGGGCCTTGATGGTGGCCTCGGAGACGCTGAGCTCATAAGCGATCTGCTTGTTGAGCAGGCCCTCGGTGAGCATGTTGAGCACGCGGAACTGCTGCGGGGTCAGCGAGGCGATCGCCTCGGCGAACTTCGTCTCTTCCTCGTTGGCCTCGCCCATGGCCGCGGCCAGTTCGGCGGGCAGCCACACCTCGCCGTCGAGGATCTCGCCCACCGCCTCGGCGATCAGCTGCAGCGAGGAGGACTTGGGGATGAAGCCGGAGGCGCCGTAGTCGATGGCGCGGCGCACCACATAGGGCTCGTCGCTGCCCGAGACCACCGCCACCGGGATATCCGGGGTCTGGCCGCGCAGCTGGATCAGGCCGGAGAAGCCGTGGGCGCCGGGCATGTGCAGGTCGAGCAGGATCAGGTCGGCATCCGGATGGCGGGTGACCACCTCGGCGGTCGCCTCCATGGTGTCGGACTCGACGATCTCGGCCTGGGGGGCCAGCTGACGCAGCGCCTGGGTGAGGGCTGCGCGGAACAGCGGATGGTCATCGGCGACGATGAATTTCTGGGCAAAGGCCATGGATTCTCCTCCGGTTCCTCTGGCAGCGGGCATCGTCCGCCACTCGGGCTCTTGTATGACTGTGGGGCATGTTACCCCATGGCAGAGCCGATTCCCAAGCGCTCCGGCCACATTGTCGACAACATTGACCAACGGATCAAAAAAGCCGGCCACGAAGGCCGGCTCGACGGTACAGCGCTGGCGCGAAAATCAGCGCACGGCGCGGTTCTCGATCAGGTCATCCACCACGCTCGGGTCGGCCAGGGTGCTGGTATCGCCCAGGCCGTCGCACTCGTTGGCGGCGATCTTGCGCAGGATGCGGCGCATGATCTTGCCGGAGCGGGTCTTGGGCAGGCCCGGGGCCCACTGGATGACGTCGTCGGGCGACGTCGGGCGAGGCGATCGGACCGATCTCCTTGCGCACCCACTGGGTCAGCTCCTTCTTGAGCTCGTCGGTGGGCTCCACGTCGCCGGTCAGGGTCACGTAGATGTAGATGCCCTGGCCCTTGATGTCGTGGGGGAAGCCCACCACGGCGGCCTCGGCCACGGCCTCGTGGGCCACCAGCGCCGACTCGATCTCGGCGGTGCCCATGCGGTGGCCGGAGACGTTGATCACGTCGTCGACGCGGCCGGTGATCCAGTAGTAGCCATCCTCGTCGCGGCGGCAGCCGTCGCCGGTGAAGTAGACGCCCTTGTAGGTGGAGAAGTAGGTCTGGATGAAGCGCTCGTGGTCACCCCAGATGGAGCGCGCCTGACCCGGCCAGGAGTCGGTGATCACCAGGTTGCCGTCCACGGCGCCCTCGAGGGTGTTGCCCTCGCTGTCGTAAAGCGCCGGCTGCACGCCGAAGAACGGCAGGGTGGCGGAACCCGGCTTGAGCGGGGTGGCACCGGGCAGCGGCACGATCATGATGCCGCCGGTCTCGGTCTGCCACCAGGTGTCGACGATCGGGCACTTCGAGTTGCCGATCACTCGGTAGAACCACTCCCAGGCCTCGGGGTTGATGGGCTCGCCCACCGAGCCGAGGATGCGCAGGGTGTCGCGCTGGCTGGAGTCCATCACGCTGTCGCCGTGGGCCATCAGGGCGCGGATGGCGGTGGGCGCGGTGTAGAGGATGTTGACCTTGTGCTTGTCGACGATCTCGCCCATGCGGCCATGGGTCGGATAGCTCGGCACGCCCTCGAACATCAGGGTGGTGCCGCCGTTGGCCAGCGGGCCGTAGACGATGTAGCTGTGGCCGGTGACCCAGCCCACGTCGGCGGTGCACCAGTAGATCTCGCCGTCCTGGTAGTCGAAGACGTACTGGTGGGTGAGGCTGGCGTAGACCAGGTAGCCGCCGGTGGTGTGCTTGAGGCCCTTGGGCGCGCCGGTGGAACCGGAGGTGTAGAGGATGAAGAGCGGATCCTCGGCGTTCATCTCCTCGGCCGGACAGTCGGTGGACTGCTTGTCGACCAGGTCGCCGTACCAAACGTCACGCCCTTCGTTCCACTCGATCTCGCCGCCGGTGCGCTTGACCACCAGCACGTTCTGGCACACCTCGGTGCCCTTGCGGGTCAGGGCCGCATCGACGTTGTCCTTGAGCGGCACGTGCTTGCCACCGCGCACGGACTCGTCGGCGGTGATCACCAGCTTGGAGCTGGCACCGATCACGCGCTGGGCCAGTGCATCCGGGGAGAAGCCGCCGAACACCACGGAGTGCACCGCCCCGATGCGGGCACAGGCCAGCATGGCCACGGCGGCCTCGGGGATCATCGGCATGTAGAGGGTGACCACATCGCCCTTGCCGATGCCCAGCTCCTTCAGGGCATTGGCCAGCTGGCAGGTACGCGCGTGCAGCTCGCGGTAGCTGATGTGGGCGGACTCATCGGGCCTGTCGCCTTCCCAGATGATGGCGGTCTGGTCGCCGCGGGTTTCCAGGTGGCGATCGAGGCAGTTGGCGCTGGCGTTGAGGGTGCCGTCCTCGAACCAGCGGATGTCCACGTTGTGCGGATCGAAGCTGGTGTGCTTGATCTTGGTGGGCGCCTTGACCCAGTCGATGCGCTTGGCCTGCTCGGCCCAGAAGGCATCGGGGTCGTCCACGGACTGCTGGTACATCGCCTCGTACTTCGCCTTGTCGGCCCAGGCCTTGGCGGCGATGTCGTCGCGCACCGGATAGACGTTCTGCTGATCGCTCATGGAAGTGCCTCTGTCCTTGGGATGGCCCCGTCAGGTGAGTGATGCCGGGCAACCGTACGTTGGGATTGTGTGGGGACGCCCGACGCCATTTAAGGTGGACTCAGCATACTCTCGCCCGGCGCCACTTCCCCTTAGACATTGGTATGAACAATTTTCTTTTTAAAAACATAATGTTAGACGGCACTTTCAAACACCTCCAGGCCAAGATAGACCAAGGTCTGAGCGCAGTGGCGGCAGCGATAACGCTGCCCCTGCCGGGCCAGCGCATGGCGACGAGCGCTGAAGGCATGCTCGCGGCAATCACAGGCGTAGCGGTGGGGCGCCGGGCTCGCCCGGCCGGTATCGAAGCGGTGGGTAGTGCGGGGCGCCAGGCCGAACAGCTCGCGCATCACCGTCTGCCACTCGCGGCCGTGGGGGCGTACCCGGGGGCCATCTTCCAGGTGGTGAACGAGCCAGTGAGCCATCTCGTGGGGCACCACCTCGACCAGGAAGTCGAGGCGGTTCTCGGCATAGAGCACCGGATTGAAGCGCAGGCCGCCGCGGCCGAAGTGGGCCTGGCCGGCACACTTGCCCCGCAGGTCGCACCATACCGCCGGGCGCGGCAGCGTTGGATGCACCTCGCAACAGAGCCGCCAGGCGGCGTCCACCCGCGCGTGCAGGGCAGCCAGCAGCGCCTCGCGGTCGAGGGCCGCGACGCGGTCGGGATCCGGGGTGGGCAGCGCGGGTCGTTTCATGGGGTGCTAGAATGGCCTCTCGCCCGCCAGGCGTAAAGCGCCCTTCCTGCCCTCCTGTCCGTGAGAGTGACGATGTCCGACACCCCCCAGCCCGAACCCCTGCTCGACGATGCCGAGCTCGACCGTCTGGATGACTTCCTGGCCTCCGAGCGGGTCGGCGAGGATGCCCTGGACCTGATCGGCAGCCATGGTTTCCTGGTGGCCCTGGCGGTGGCGCCCTGCGAGGCGGACCCGGCCGCCTGGGTGGCAGAGCTGTTCCAGGGCGAACCGGAGTTCCATGACGCCAGCGAGCGCGAGGAGATCCTCGGCCTGCTCGACCGGCTGCGCCGCAACGCCATCGCCGCCCTGGAGCAGGGGCTCCTGCCGGAGCTACCCTTCGAGCTCACCCTGGACGACCTGCCCGCGGAGGAGACCCCCATCGGTGACTGGTGCGCCGGCTTCATGGAGGGGGTCTTCCTCGACGAGGCCGCCTGGTTCGAGGAGGACGAGGAGGCCGCCGCCACCCTGCTGCTGCCCTTCATGGCCCTCTCGGGGCTCTTCGACGACGAGCCCGACATGGCCGAGTTCATCGGCGACGGCTCCCGCCTGGAGGCGCTGGTGCGCCAGCTCCCCGAGCTGGTGCTGGACCTCTACCTGCACTACCGGGTGCCGCCGGAGACCCCCAAGCCGATGCCGCGCAAGAAGAAGCCCGCCGGCAAGGGGCGCCGGCGATAGCGAGTGCTACCGCAGCCGCGTCAGCAGGCCATCCAGGCTGCCGAACAGCCACTCCTTGAATCGCTGCCAGCGCGGGCGCCGGGACCAGGCCTCGCGGTCGATCTCGTGGCTGGCGGCAAAGTTGCGCTCGAACATCTCGGCCACCTCGGCCGCCAGGCGCCGGTCGGCCACCTCCTGGTTGGCCTCCAGGTTCCAGTGCAGGCTCCAGTGGTCGAAGTTGCAGGAGCCCAGACTGACCCAGTCGTCGGCCAGCGAGAACTTGGCGTGGATGAAAGTGGGCTGGAACTCGTGAATGCGCACCCCGGCCCGGAGCAGCCGACCGTAGAAGCGCTGGCCGGCGTAGCGGACCCCAGGGTGGTCATGGGCTTCACCGGGCAGCAGCAGGCGCACGTCAACGCCGCGGCGTGCCGCCCGGGCCAGGCGCAGGCGCAGGCTGAAGGTGGGCACGAAGTAGGGGGTGCAGATCCAGATGCGCTTGCGTGCCCCGGAGACCTGCCGATAGAGCGAATGGCGTATCGCCTGGTAGCGATAGCCCTGCCCCCACACCACCCGCCCAGTCATGCCCCGGTAGCCCTCTGCCTGGCGGGTCTCGGTCACCAGCCCATGCACCAGTCCCGTGGCCCCGCTGCCCCGGGTCAGCGGCGAGTCCCACAGCCGGCAGAACAGGCGCACCCAGTCGGCCACCACCGGCCCCTCGATGCGCAGGGCCACCTCGTACCAGGCGTCGAGGAACTCGTCCACGGCGCCGAAACCGCCGGTGAAGGCGACCCGGCCATCCACTACCACCAGCTTGCGATGGTCCCGGGTCAGGTTGCGGGCCAGGGAGTGGAAGCCCAGCGGGTTGAAGAAGCGCAGCGCCACACCGCCCGTTTCCAGGCGCTCGCGATCCTCACCGGAGAGCCCCATGGCACCGTAGCCATCCAGCAGCAGCAGCACCGCGACGCCGCGCTCTGAGGCCTTCACCAGGGCGCCGATCAGCGCCGAGGCCAGCCGTCCCGACTCCATCAGGTAGAGCTCGATCAGGATCGACGACTCGGCGCGCTCCAGCGCCTCGAACATGGCCGGCAGGAAACGGCTGGCCTCGGGCAGCAGCTCGAAGTGGTTGCCGTCTCTCCAGATCCCGTGCATGGCTGACTCCCTGTCCTGGGCGGCGGGCCTGACCCGAGGCCTTCCCGGAGACTATACTGGCCTTTTCTTCCCCTTTCCTGCGTCGGGGCAAACGGATGGCCTTGCGTCACCAACTCACCCCCCCCCTGCGCGCGCTGATGACCCGGCTGCTCGCCGCCTGGGTCCGGCCGCGCCTGATCGAGCCCGCCCCGGACGCGCTGACGCTCGAGCCGGCTGTTCGACCCGGCCCTGCGCCATCGGCTGCAGCTGGTGACGCGCCAGGCCTGATGGCTCAGTCCGCCTTGAGCGCCCGGTGCACGTAGAGGTCGTAGCGGCTGGTCTTGCCCTCGATCACGTGGCGCGGGGCCGGCCCCGCGATGGGGGGCGCCTTGCGCGGGCGCTTGACCACCACCCGGTGGGTAGCCACGTCCAGGGCCGCCTCCAGCAGGCGCGGGGCGTCCGCATCGTCACCGGCCAGGGTGCGAAACAGCCGCATCTCCTTCTTGACCAGCGCCGACTTGTCGCGATGGGGGAACATCGGGTCGAGGTGGATCACCTGGGGCGCGACGTCCGACCCGGCCACCAGGGCCGCGAGCGCGGCGGCCGCATCCCCATGCACCAGGCGCATGCGCGCGGCGATCTCGGCGGTCTCGGCGTCCGCCCGGGCGCGGGCCAGGCCGTCCTCGAGCAGGGCGAAGATCGCCGCCACCCGCTCCACCAGCAGCACCGGCGCGCCGAGGCTCGCCAGCACGAAGGCATCGCGCCCCAGGCCCGCCGTGGCGTCCACCACCGAGGGGGTCACCCCCTGGGAGAACCCGCAGGCCCGGGCGATGAGCTGGCCGCGCCCGCCGCCGAAGCGACGTCGATGAGCCGCCTTCCCGGAGGTGAACTCCACCGCCAGCGGATGACCGTAGCGCTTCTCGTCGCCGGCCAGCACCAGGCGACCGTCGCGCCGCTCGAGATGAAGCTCGGCCTCGCCCTCGACGGGCAGCCCCAGGCGCTCGGCCAGAGCGGCCAGCGCCTCGCCACGCACCGCCACCGGCGGCAGCGCGCTCACCTGGCCTTCTTCCAGGCCACCTCGTTGCGCAGGTAGACCGGCTGCACCAGGTGGGCCGGCTGCCCGCCCCCCGCCTCCAGCTCGGCCATGGCCAGCAGCGCCATCTCCTCGGCAGCGGCCTCGGCCTCAGGCAGGCGCTGGCTCATCCCCGCCTGCACCTCGACGGGCATCTGCTCCCAGAGGCCCCAGCCGGAGCCGATGCCGACCCAGTCGTGGTCGTCGTGACCAGCCGGCAGGCGCAGCCGCTCAGGAGGCATCACGGCCTCCTCGAGGAGGGGCTCCGGCAGGCCGTCGCGGCACTGCCAGGCGGCCACGTAGATCTCGCCCATGCGCGCATCCAGGGCGGTGACCAGCCAGCGGAAGTGATGGCGACGGTGAGCGCCCAGCGCCAGGGCCGCCAGGGTGGAGACCCCGATCAGGGGCCGATCGAGCCCGTAGGCGAGCCCCTGGGCGGCCCCGGCGGCGATGCGCAGGCCGGTGAAGGAGCCGGGGCCGCGGCCGTAGGCCACCGCGTCCAGCGCCGAGGGGGCAATGCCGGCCTCGGCCAGCACCTCATCGACCATGGGCAGCAGGCGCCGGGTATGCTCGCGTGGCGTCATCTCGAAGCGGGAGAGCAGTTCGTCCTCGGCGCCCGCGCGGCGGCGCAGCAGGGCGGCCGAGCAGGCGCTCGAGGAGGCATCCAGGGCCAGCAGGATCGACATGGCAGCACCATCGCAGGGGAGAAAGGTGGCGGACATTATACGCGCCGGGGCCACAAACGACGATGGCCCGCCGAGGCGGGCCATACAGATTGCAGCCTTCTACACAGGGGCGCCGGGAAAGCCCCGCGCCGACAGCAGGGTTGATCAGCCCTCGAGGGCCTTGAGCACCTGCCCCTTGATATCGTCGACGCTGCCGATGCCTTCCACCCGGTGGTAGGTCGGGGCGAGCGCCGGCTCCTGCTCGGCCCAGGCCTGGTAGTAGTCGACCAGCGGCGCGGTCTGCTCGTGGTAGACCGCCAGGCGGTTGCGCACGGTGGATTCGCGGTCGTCGTCGCGCTGGATCAACGCCTCGCCGGTGACGTCATCCTTGCCCTCTTCCTTCGGCGGATTGTACTCGACGTGGTAGACGCGGCCGGAGCCCGGGTGCACGCGGCGGCCGGCCAGGCGCTTGACGATCTCCTCGTCCTCCACGGCGATCTCCAGCACGTGGTCCAGCTTGACGCCGGCTTCCTTCATGGCGTCGGCCTGGGGCAGGGTGCGCGGGAAACCGTCGAACAGGAAACCGTTCTCGCAGTCGGGCTGCGCGATCCGCTCCTTCACCAGGGCGATGATGACGTCGTCGGACACCAGGCCACCGCTGGTCATGATCTCCTTGACCTTGACCCCCAGCTCGCTGCCCTCCTTGACCGCGGCGCGCAGCATGTCGCCGGTGGAGATCTGCGGAATATTGAAGCGCTCGCAGATGAACTGGGCCTGGGTGCCCTTGCCGGCACCCGGGGCGCCCAACAGGATCAAACGCATGTTGTTGTCCTCAATTACAAGTGGCTGTCAGTAGTGAAGAAATGGTTGGAGGGGAACGATAACCGTGGCCCGGGTCGGGCACAAGCGCCACCCCCTGGCGCGCCCCGGCCTTCACCCGGAAAATCGTTGAAGATCAACCGCCTCGGGCCGAATAGCACTTTGGTCTGGCGACCCCTGCACCGCGTCCGCCAGGCCCGTGCGCGCCCAAAGGACGACGGCGCCCGAGGGCGCCGTCGTCAGGTGGCCGAAGCCTCCGGGCAGGGCCCGGCCGGGGTCACAGCAGCAGGCGACGGATATCGCTCAGCAGCTGGGCCAGCAGCGCGGTGAAGCGCGCCGCGTCGGCCCCGTTGACCGCCCGGTGGTCGTAGGAGAGCGACAGCGGCATCATCAGCCGCGGCTCGAAGGCCTTGCCGTCCCACACCGGCTTCATCGACGCCTTGGAGACGCCGAGAATGGCGACCTCCGGAGCGTTGACGATGGGGGTGAAGGCGGTGCCGCCGATGGAGCCCAGGCTCGAGATGGTGAAGCAGCCACCGGTCATCTCCTCGCGCTTGAGCTTCTTGGTCTGCGCCTTCTTGGCCAGCTCCACCGACTCCTTGGCCAGGTCGATCAGCGACTTTTTATCGGCATCGCGGATCACCGGCACCATCAGGCCGTCCGGCGTGTCCACGGCGATGCCGATGTGCACGTACTTCTTGTGCACCAGGGTCTCACCGTCGCTCTTCAGGCTGACGTTGAACTGCGGGTACTGGCGCAGGGCGAAGGCGCACGCCTTGATCAGGAAGGGCAACGGCGTGAGCTTGGCGCCCTGGGCCTCTGCCTCGGCCTTCATGGACTTGCGGAAGGCCTCCAGCTCGGTGATGTCCGCCTCGTCGAACTGGGTGACGTGGGGCAGGTTGACCCAGCTGCGGTGCAGGTTGGTGGCGCCCATCTTCATCAGGCGGCCCATGGGCTTCTCTTCCACCTCGCCGAACTGGCTGAAGTCCTGGTCCGGAATCGGCGGAATCCCGCTGCCCGCGGCCGCCGGCGCGGCGGCCTGGGCCTTGCCCTGGCTGGCCATCACCTGCTTGACGTAGGCGTGGACGTCCTCCTTGAGCACCCGCTCCTTCGGGCCGCTGGGCCTGACCAGGCCGAGGTCGACGCCGAGCTCCCGGGCCAGCATGCGCACCGCCGGGCCGGCGTGGACCAGCTTGGCATCGCGAGGCTTGTGGGCGGCCATCTGGGCCTCGGGGCTCGGCGTGCCGGCCGGGGTCGGCGCGGGCTTGTCGGCCCTGGGCGTCTCGGCCCTTGACGGCTCCTTGGCCGGCGCCTTGGGTGCCGGCTTGCTCCCCGCCACCTCCATGTAGCCGATCAGGTCACCCTCGGAGACGGTGTCGCCCTCCTTGACGGTGAGCTCGAGCAGCCTGCCCTTGAAGGGGCTCGGCACGTCCATGGAGGCCTTGTCGGACTCCAGGGTGATCAGCGGATCTTCCTCGTTGACCTCGTCGCCGGCGGCGACGGCGATCTCGATGATCGGCACGTCACTGGAGCCGGAGAGGTCCGGGACGCGGATCTCGCGGCGCTCGGGCTCGCCGGAGGCGGCGGCCTCTTCCTGCTCGGCGGCAGGCTCGGGCTCGGGCGCGGCAGGCTCGGGCTCGGCGGGGGCCGGCTCGGAGTTTCCTCCCTCGCCGGCGATCTCCATGGTGCCGATGACGTCGCCCTCGGAGACGGTATCGCCCTCCTTCACCGTCAGCGACACCAGCCGGCCGGCGTGGGGGCTCGGCACGTCCATGGAGGCCTTGTCGGACTCCAGGGTGATCAGGGTCGCCTCTTCCTCGACCTCGTCGCCCACGGCCACGGCCACCTCGATGATCTCCACATTGTCGGAGCCACCCAGGTCGGGCACCTTGATCTCCACGGTGCGCTTGCCGCCACCGCCGGCCTTGGCCGCGGGCTTCTGGGCGGCGGGCTCGGCGGCCTTCTCGGGGGCAGGCTCGGCCTTCGCCGGGGCCTCGCTCTCGCCACCGCCGCCCTGGCCACCGCCGGCACCCTCGACCTCCAGCTCGACGATCTCGTCGCCTTCGGAGACGGTGTCGCCCTCCTTCACCAGCACCCGGATGACCTTGCCGCCCTTGGGCGAGGGCACATCCATGCTGGCCTTGTCGGACTCCAGGGTGATCAGGGTGTCCTCGGCGGCGATCACGTCACCTTCGGACACCGCGATCTCGATGATTTCGACATCCTCGCTGCCGCCGATGTCGGGAACTTTGATGATTTCGCTACTCAAGGTCGCGCTCCTTCAAACTCGTGCCTGGGGCGGGCCCGCGGGCCCGCCGCTCGCGGATCAGTCGGTCAGCGGGTTGGGCTTGGACGGGTCGATGCCGTACTTCTTCAGGGCCTCGCCCACCACCTTGCGATCCAGTTCGCCACGCTCGGCCAGCGCCTTGAGGGCCGCCACGGTCACGAAGAATCGATCGACCTCGAAGAAGTGGCGCAGCTTCTGGCGGGTATCGGAGCGGCCGTAGCCGTCGGTGCCCAGCACGTGGTAGTCGGTCGGCACCCAGGCACGCACCTGATCGGCGAACAGGCGCATGTAGTCGGTAGAGGCGATGGCAGGCCCGGTGCGCCCTTCCAGGCAGCGAGTCACGTGGGGCTTGCCCGGCTCCGCCTCGGGGTTGAGGAAGGCCTCGCGATCCAGCGACAGCGCCTCGCGGCGCAGCTCGTTGAAGCTGGTCACGCTCCAGATATCGGCGCCCACGCCCCAGTCGTCGCGCAGCAGCTCGGCGGCGGCCTCGACCTCGCGCAGGATGGTGCCGGAGCCCAGCAGCTGGACGCGGCCCTTGTCACCCTCGGTCTCGCGCAGCAGGTACATGCCCTTGACGATGTCGTCGACGGGGACCTCGGCGAGCTCGGGGTGTTCGTAGTTCTCGTTCATCACCGTCAGGTAGTAGAAGCAGTTCTCCTTGTCGGCGAACATGCGCTTCAGGCCATCCTGGACGATCACCGCCACCTCGTGGGCATAGGTCGGGTCGTAGCTGCGGCAGTTGGGGATGGTGGAGGCCTGCAGGAGGCTGTGGCCATCCTGGTGCTGGAGGCCTTCGCCGTTGAGGGTGGTGCCCCCCGCGGTACCGCCGACCAGGAAGCCGCGCGCCTGCAGGTCGCCGGCCGCCCAGGCCAGGTCGCCGATGCGCTGGAAACCGAACATCGAGTAGTAGATGTAAAAGGGCAGCAGCGGCAGGTTGTGGTTGCTGTAGGAGGTGGCCGCGGCGATCCACGCCGACATGGCGCCGGCCTCCGTGATGCCCTCCTCGAGGATCTGGCCCTTCTTGTCCTCGCGGTAGAACATGATCTGGCCCTTGTCCTGGGGCTCGTACTTCTGGCCTTCGGAGGTGTAGATACCGAGCTGGCGGAACATCCCCTCCATGCCGAAGGTACGCGCCTCGTCGGGCACGATGGGCACCACCTGCTTGCCGATCTGCTTGTCCTTCACCAGGCCGTTGAGGACACGCACGAAGGCCATGGTGGTGGAGACTTCACGCCCCTTGGAGCCACCCATCTGGGAGGCGAAGGTCTTGTCCTCCAGGGCGGGGATCGGCAGGGCCTCGAAGTCGCTGCGGCGCTGCGGCAGGTAGCCGCCCAGGCGCTCGCGCTGGAGGTGCATGTAGCGCAGCTCCGGGGAGTCATCGGCCGGCTTGTAGTAGGGGACTTCCTTGAGCTGCTCGTCGGTGAGCGGAATGCCGAAGCGGTCGCGGAATTTCTTCAGCGCCTCGAGCTCCATGCTCTTGACCTGGTGCGCCTCGTTGGCCGCCTCGCCGTCGCCGCTGCCCATGCCGTAGCCCTTGACGGTGTGCGCCAGGATCACGGTGGGTCGACCATTGGCGTTCTGGGTGGCCTGGTGGTAGGCCGCATAGACCTTGAACGGGTCGTGGCCGCCACGGTTGAGCTTCCAGATGTCCTCGTCGGACATGTCCTTGACCATCTCGGCGGTCTCGGGGTACTTGCCGAAGAAGTGCTTGCGGGTATAGGCGCCGTCGTTGGCCTTGTAGTTCTGGTACTCACCGTCGACCGACTCGTCCATGATCTTCTGCAGCACGCCCTTCTTGTCCTTCTCGAAGAGCGGATCCCACAGCCGACCCCAGACCACCTTGAGCACGTTCCAACCGGCGCCGCGGAAGACGCCCTCGAGCTCGTCCATGATCCGCGAGTTGCCGCGCACCGGGCCGTCGAGGCGCTGCAGGTTGCAGTTGATGACGAAGATCAGGTTGTCGAGCTTCTCGCGGCTGGCCAGATGGATGGCGCCGAGGGACTCGGGCTCGTCGCACTCGCCGTCGCCCATGAAGCACCAGATCTTGCGATCGTGCATGTCCTTCATTTCACGTGAGTGCAGGTACTTCATCACGTGTGCCTGGTAGATGGCCTGGATCGGCCCGAGGCCCATGGAGACGGTGGGGAACTGCCAGAAGTCCGGCATCAGCCAGGGGTGCGGATAGGATGACAGGCCGTCACCGTCCACCTCCTGGCGATACTTGTCCATCTGCTCCTCGGTCAGGCGGCCTTCCAGGTAGGCGCGGGCGTAGATGCCCGGCGCCACGTGGCCCTGGATATAGACCAGGTCACCCTCGAAGTCGCCGTTGGGGGCGCGGAAGAAGTGGTTGAAGCCGACGTCATAGAGGGTCGCCGCCGACATGAAACTGGCGATATGGCCGCCCAGCCCCGGATTGGCGCGGTTGTTGCGGATCACCTGGGCGATGGCGTTGTAGCGGATCAGGGAGCGGATCTTGCGCTCCATGAACAGATCGCCCGGCATCGGCGCCTCGCGGTGCACCGGGATGGTGTTGCGGTGGGGCGTGGTTGCCGAGAAGGGAGCCTGGGTCCCGTCGCGGCGCAGGCGATCCGCCAGGCGTGTCAGCAGGAACCGGGCGCGTTCCTCGCCCTCGCGATCCAGCACCGACTCCAGGGATTCCAGCCACTCCGTGGTCTCGACCGGATCGAGATCCTCTCTTGCCTCCAGACTCATATGACGTCTCTCCAAATGACGATAGGGTGTCGTGCGCCCCGCAATACGGCGATCGCGACGGCCTCTCTTCTGGAGAGGCGCATCCACCGTGCGCAGGGATTTGTGTAGTAGTTTTACAAGACGACGCGATCGATCTGCCGTTGGTAGCCGAAAGATACCGCAAACACCCGCGAGTGCCAATTAGTGATTAAATGGAAACTTATTCCATAGACGCGACATTGCACCGCAGCACAAGGGGTTGCCGCACTCTGCGCGACGCCACCCCGGGCAATAACAGCCACTTGTAGCCGAACTACCGTTTGATTATCGACACTCTCAAAAAGGGTCGACGCCAGCGGGCCGGGAAGCGAAATGTTCGTTGCTTTCCGTGCATTGCAGTGCCAACCGCTGCCGGAAGAAGGCCCAGTCGAAGGCCGGGCCGGGGTCGGACTTGCGCAGCGGCGCCACCCGGGCGTGGCCGGTGATGCGCGTCTCGTCCAGCGCCGGATAGGCGGCCAGGAGCTCGGCCACGACCCGCGCCAGGGCGCGATACTGGGCCAGGGCGTAGGGCGAGACCTCGTCGCCCTCGAGCTCGATGCCGATGGCGAAGTCGTTGAGCGCCGTGCGTTCCCGCTCGCCGTCGCGCCAGCGGGAGCGCCCGGCGTGCCAGGCGCGGCGATCGAAGGGCACGAACTGGACGCACTCGCCGTCGCGGCGAATCAGCAGGTGGGCGGAGACCCGCAGTTGGTGGATCTCGGCGAAGAAGGGGTGGGCCGCGGGGTCCAGGCGGTTGGTGAAGAGGCGCTCGATATGCTCGCCGCCGAACTCGCCGGGCGGCAGGCTGATGGAGTGGAGCAGAAGCAGCGACACCTCACCGTCGGGTCGCTCATCGCAGTTGGGTGACGGCACCCGCCGCGCGCCCTCAAGCCATCCCCGTGTGATCGGCATTGCTCTCCCCTGACGTGATCGGCATGGATTCCCTATAATGGACGCCTCCGCTCACCTCGGCCACCCCGCGCCGGCTGCCACCCCAAGAGTGCCCCGCATGGACTACCAGGACGCCCTGCCCTACCACGACACGCTCAGCGACGAGATCCGCGACCGCCGCCGCCGCCGCCGCCCGCCTGCTGGCCGAGGACGTCGGTTCCGGCGACATCACCGCCCGACTGATCCCCGCCGAGGCGACGGCGCGGGCCCGGGTGATCACCCGCGAGGCCTGCGTGCTGTGCGGCGTGGCCTGGGTCGAGTCGCTGTTCGCCCGACTCGACCCTGCCGTGACGCTTCGCTGGGGCGCCGCCGATGGCGACCGCCTCGAGGCCGGCCAGGCCTTCCTGGAGCTCGAGGGCCCTGCCCGCAGCCTGCTGACCGGCGAGCGTGCGGCGCTGAACCTGCTGCAGACCCTCTCCGCCACCGCCACCCGCACACGCCACTGCGTGGATCTGATCGCGGGCACCGGCGTGCGCCTGCTCGACACCCGCAAGACCCTGCCGGGGATGCGCCTGGCCCAGAAGTACGCGGTGACCTGCGGCGGCGGCCACAACCACCGCATCGGCCTGTGGGATGCCTTCCTGATCAAGGAGAACCATATCGCCGCCTGCGGCGGCATCGTGGCGGCCGTCCGCGAGGCACGCGACATCGCGCCCGAGGCGCCGGTGGAGGTGGAGGTGGAGACCTTCGAGGAGCTGGAGCAGGCGCTGGCGGCGGGGGCCGATATCATCATGCTGGACAATTTCAGCCTCGACGAGATGCGCGAGGCGGTCCGGCGCACCGCCGGGCGGGCGACCCTGGAGGCCTCGGGCAACGTCGACGAGAGCACCCTGCGCGCCATCGCCGAGACCGGCGTGGACTGCATCTCCAGCGGCGCCCTTACCAAGGACGTCAAGGCCATCGACCTCTCGATGCGGATCATCGACTGAAGGAAGGCGAAAGAAGGCGGCGCTCAGGTCTCCACGGCGGCGAGGCGCTTCTCCAGCGTCTTGCGGCACAGTCGCTCGCCGCCGCGCTCCACCCACTCCTCGCCCACCTCCTGCCAGCCGCGTCGCACCAGACGCTCCGTCAGCACCAGACTGGCCTCGATCCGGGCCCGCGCATGGCCCTGCTCCATCAGCAGGCGCTCGGCATGAATCAGCAGGGTGGAGCCGATGCCGCGGCGGGCGAGCGACGGCCAGACGTAGAGCGTCTCGATGCGACCCCGCGGCAGGTCCAGCTCCAGGAACCCCACGCAGCGGCCATCGCACTCGGCCACCAGGGTGGTAAAGAGCGCCTGGCGCGCCGCCCAGGCGCTGGCATCCCGCGGCAGGGCCGATGCCCAGGCCTCGCGTTCGGCGACGCTGTAGTGGGCCATGGCGCCCTGCATCACGGCGTGATGGAAGACCTCGGCCTGGTCGGCGGCATCACGGGAAAGGGCCTGGCGGTAGCGTATGCGCGGCCCCCGGGGCGGGGCCGTGGCGGCCGTCGGGGCACTGGCGATCTGGCTCATGGCGATCCTGTCGAAACCTGGCTGTTGCGGGGAGACTACACAAGCCGGCCCCGGGCGCCAATCCCCTCGCCGCCGGCGCCGGCGCCGGGCATAATCCGCCCATGAGCGAACTCCCCCTCCCCGACGCCTTCACGCTGTCGCCGATCGGCGTCATCGAGAGCGACTACCCCGACAAGTTCGGCATTCCCCGCCAGCCGGGGCTGGCGCCGGCGGCCCGGGCCAGCCTGGTGCTGGCACCCCCCTTCGACGACCCGCTGGCGGTGCGTGGCCTCGAGGCCTTCAGCCACCTGTGGCTCACCTTCGTCTTTCACGAGAGCCCCGAGCGCTGGACGCCGCTGGTGCGTCCGCCGCGCCTCGGCGGCAACGCCAAGGTGGGGGTCTTCGCGAGCCGCAGCACCCATCGCCCCAATCGCCTGGGCCTGTCGCTGGTGGAGCTCCTCGCGATCGACACCCGCCGCGGCGTGCGCCTGGCCCTGGCCGGCGCCGACCTGGTCAGCGGCACGCCGGTGCTCGATATCAAGCCCTACCTGCCCTGGGCGGAGTCTCGCCCCGAGGCCCGCGCCGGCTTCGCCCCCGAGGCCCCGCCACAGCTGGCGGTGGCGTTCAACGACGAGGCCGCCGCGACCCTGGCCGAACGCCCCGACGGTGACTCCCTGCGCGAGCTGATCATCCAGGTGCTGGCCCAGGATCCGCGCCCCGCCTACCGGAAGGGGGCCGAGGCGCGCACCTACGGCGTGCGCCTGCGCGATGTGGACGTGCGCTTCCGCGCCGTCGCCGTCGGCGAGGAGACCCGCATGGAGGTGGTGGCGATCGTGGCGGCTTGAGCGCGGCACCAGACACGACGAAGGGCCCCGAGGGGCCCTTCGTCGTTCAGGCGGCAACCGCCGGCGCGATCAGACGAACTCGACGCCGATGCGACGGCCGACCTCCTCGTAGGCCTCGATCACGCCGCCGAGCCCCTGGCGGAAGCGATCCTTGTCGAGCTTCTCGCGGGTCTTGGCGTCCCACAGCCGGCAGCCGTCCGGGGAAAACTCGTCGCCCAGCACGATCTGCCCCTCGAAGAGGCCGAACTCCAGCTTGTAGTCCACCAGCAGCAGGTCACCGTCGGCAAACAGCCCCTTGAGCACCTCGTTGACCCTGAAGGTCAGCGCCTTCATCTCGGCCAGCTGCTCGGGCGTGGCCCAGCCGAAGGTCTCGGCCAGGGACTCGTTGATCATCGGGTCGTGCAGGGCATCGTTCTTCAGGAACAGCTCGAAGGTGGGCGGGGTGAGCTCCTGCCCCTCGGTGACCCCCAGGCGCTTGACCAGGCCACCAGCGGCGATGTTGCGCACCACGCACTCCACCGGAATCATCTTCAGCGACTTGACCAGGCTCTCGGTGGCGGAGAGGCGCTTCTCGAAGTGGGTGGGCACGCCGGCCGCCGCCAGCTTCTCCATGATGAAGGCATTGAAGCAGTTGTTGACCATGCCCTTGCGCGCCAGCGACTCCATGCGCTCGCCGTCGAAGGCGCTGGTGTCATCGCGGAATTGCAGGATCACCCGGGAAGGGTCATCGGTGGCGAAGACCGACTTGGCCTTGCCGGCATAGAGTTCTTGACGCTTTTCCATGGAAGCCTCCGGAGGCTTGGGGTAGGTGGTAGTGGGGGAGCTCAGGGGCTGGGGTCAGGCAATGGCCTGCCACGCCAGGCCCGCCTCCTGGCAGGAGACCCTGAGCCGGGAGTCGTCGCCGTCGAGCAGCGGCACCAGGGCCGCCAGGGCCAGCTCGGGGCGGTTGTTGTGTTCCGACAGATGCGAGCAGACGATGTGCTGCAGTCGATCCAGGCCGAGGCGCGGCAGCAGGGCGGCGGCCTGGGCGTTGGCCAGGTGCCCCCAGTCGCCGCCCACCCGGCGCTTCAGCCGCGGCGGATAGGGGCCATCGGCCAGCATCTGCACATCGTGGTTGCACTCCAGCACCAGGGCGTCGCAGCCGGCGAAGGCCTCGGCCACGTGTTCGGTGGGGTGGCCCAGGTCGGTGAGCACCCCCAGGCTACGCTCGCCGCCGTGGACGCGAAACTGCACCGGTTCCCGGGCATCGTGGGGCACGGTCACCGGGTCGATGGTCAACCCCTTGACCGCGAAGCGTGACTGGGGGGTGATCCAGTGGCGGCTCGGCAGCTCGCCGAGCCGCCCCGAGGCCCAGGTGCCGGGCGTCAGGTAGACCGCCACGCCGTGGCGTCGCGCCAGGGGGCCGACGCCGCGGATATGGTCGCCATGCTCGTGGGTGACCAGCACCGCATCGAGCTGGCGCGGGTGCAGCCCGAAGTCGGCAAGCCGACGCTCGGTCTCGCGCAGGCCGAAGCCGCAGTCCACCAGCAGGTGGGTCTCGCCGTCGCTGACCAGGGTCGCATTGCCCTTGCTGCCGCTGCCCAGGGAGGCGAAGCGCAGCCTCCCGGCCTGCTGCCCTTCCGTCATCAGCGCAGCAGGCCCGATACCCGTTCGAGCAGCTCGCGCTGGTCCTCGGGGCTGAAGCCGCGCTCGCTGGCGTTCACCGCCCGCAGCACGGTCTGCCGGGGGCCTTCGGACTCCAGCACCAGGCGGATCTGCTGGTGCATCTGGCGCACGTCGGCGCTGAAGACGATCTGCAGCGGATTGCGGTTGCGCTCGGTGACCGTCATGTAGCTGATCAGGAACTCGTGGCTCGCCGGGTCGCTCTCCAGCAGTTCGCGGCGCTCTTCCACGGTGAAGTCCTGGCGCAGCTGGTGATCGAGCTCGGCCCAGGTGCGATCGAGCTCCAGCGGGATCTCGACGAGCCACTCGTCGCCACGCTGCGCGAGGCTGAGGCGCGACTCGCCGGCCAGGCGCTGGGCGGCCAGGGACGACGCGCTGGCAGTGGCGCTGCGCGCGCCGAAGAAGGACTCCAGGGCGTCAAGGCAGGCGCCCACCGGGGCCCCGCCCTGGTCGCAGCGCACCTCGCTGTCGCCGGCGCGCAGCCCCTGGCGCACGCTCAGGCGCGCCTGGCCGGTCTCGATCACCCCGCGGGAGGAGTCGCTGGCCTGGATGCCCAGGCCGCGGCTGCGGGCGAAGTCCTCGAGCTGGGGCCAGACGGTGCCGGGGTCGGCGCCCACCACCAGCCAGGCGTCGCGGCCGATGGTACGGCGCTCGACGAAGTCGCGCTCCACGGCGCGACCGGCGCCCAGGGCCTGAGGGCTCGGTGCGCGGAAGCGGCCGTCGGCGGCCTGGAAATCACCGGCGGCCTGGGGCACCGGCATGGCATCGCGGTAGCGCTGGGGGTCCCGGGTCTCGGGCAGGGTCAGCGCCGGGGCGATACGTGCCTCGGCGTAGTCGACGTTGCGGTCGTGGTAGTAGCCGTCGGGGCGAGCGCAGCCCGCCAGGGCCACGGCGGCCACCAGAGGCAGCCATTTCAGCGCTGAGTTCATGCGTCTACCTTGCATCAGTTCTCCAGGTTCCGGCACGACGCCGATCAGTCCTCGATCACGCCGGCCAGCTGCAGGGCCTCGCTGATCGTGGAGTGGTACTTCTCCGAGAGCCAGGTGAGCGGCAGGCGGATGCCCGGCTCGACGAGCCCCATGCGGTAGAGCGCCCACTTCACCGGGATCGGGTTGGATTCGATGCCCAGGTTGGTGTGCAGCGGCATCAGCCGGGTATTGAGCTGGTGGGCGCGGTCGGCATCGCCGGCCACCGCCGCGACGCACAGGTCGTGCATGGCCCGGGGGGCCACGTTCGCGGTCACCGAGATATCCCCGTGGCCGCCCATCAGCATGAAGTCGCAGGCGGTGGCGTCGTCGCCGGAGTAGAGCATGAACCCGCTGCCCTTGAGCCGCGAGATCAGGTCCTCGGCGCGCTCCAGGTTGCCGGTGGCATCCTTGAGACCGACGATGTTGTCCACCTCGGCCAGGCGCAGCACGGTCTCGTTGTAGAGATCGCAGGCGGTGCGGCCGGGCACGTTGTAGAGGATCACCGGCAGCTTGCTGCCCTCGGCCACCGCCTTGAAGTGGCGGTAGAGGCCTTCCTGGGTGGGCTTGTTGTAGTAGGGGCAGACCGACAGGCAGTAGTCGGCCCCCACCTCGCCGGCGTAGCGGGCCAGCTCGACGGCCTCGGAGGTGGCGTTGGCGCCGGTGCCGGCGATGACCGGGATGCGACCATCGACCTCCTCCACCACGGTGCGGATGACGTCGAAGTGCTCGGCGAACGACATGGTGGTGGGCTCGCCGGTGGTGCCGGCGGCCACGATGCCATCGGTGCCGTTGTCGAGGTGGAAGTTCACCAGGCGACGCAGCGCCTCCCAGTCGATGTCGCCATTGACCTTCATCGGCGTCGCCAGGGCGACGATACTGCCAGTGATCATCCTTTCTTTCCTCTCGATTCGACGGCTGCGCCACGGCCCGGTAACCACCGGGTCGACAGGGAGTGGGGCCCGTGGCCCGCATCAAGGGTCAAATGGTACTCAGCCGGCCAGAGCCTGTACAGCGAGGCGCACCACTTTGACAGCGCCGCGCCGCTTGCGTGTAATCAATCTCCCCCCCCACCAACGCGCAGGAGACTTCCATGAGCGTGAGCACAGGCCAGCCGGTCCCCGACTTTACCGCCATCGCCACCGGCGACACCACGGTCACCCTCTCCGAGCTCAAGGGCCGGCAGGTGGTGCTCTTCTTCTACCCCAAGGCCAGCACCCCGGGCTGCACCACCGAGGGCGGCGATTTCCGCGACCACAAGGAGGCCTTCGAGGCCGCCAACACCGTGATCCTCGGGGTCTCCCGGGACGGCCTCCGCGCCCAGGAGAACTTCAAGGCCAAGCAGGCCTTCAACTACGAGCTGATCTCCGACAAGGAGGAGACCCTGTGCGGGCTCTTCGACGTCATCAAGCTCAAGAAGCTGTATGGCAAGGAGCACCTGGGGATAGAGCGCAGCACCTTCCTGATCGACGCCGAGGGCAACCTCGCCCGGGAGTGGCGCGGGGTCAAGGTGCCGGGCCACGCCCAGGAGGTGCTGGAGGCCGCCCAGGCGCTGCACGCCGGCTGATCCCAGGGGCCTGCGCCGCCGATGCGGTCTCGCAGGCCCGTGGCTCACTCCTCGGCCAGGGCCTCGGCCGCCTCCTCGCGCTTGTGCCGCTGGATCCCCCTCGGCCAGGCGTAGACCAGCGCCTTGAGCAGGGTCGCCAGCGGGATGGCGAAGAAGATCCCCCAGAAGCCCCAGATCCCGCCGAAGAAGAGCACCGCCACGATAATCGAGACCGGGTGGATATTGTTGGTTTCCGAGAAGAGAATCGGGGCCAGCACGTTGCCGTCCAGCGCCTGGATGATGCCGTAGGCGATCAGCACATAGGCGAACTCGCTGGTCATGCCGAAGTGGAAGCCGGCCACCGCCGCCACCGGCAGGGTGGCCACCGCCGCGCCGATGTAGGGCACCAGCACCGAGAAGCCCACCAGCACCGCCAGCAGCGCCGAATAGGGCAGCCCGAAGTAGGCGAAGGTGAGAAACGAGACGGTGCCGACGATGATGATCTCGATGAACTTGCCGCGCACGTAGTTGGCGATCTGGTCGTCCATCTCGTGCCAGATGCGCGTCATCAGGGCGCGCTTCTGGGGCAGCAGCGAGAGGGTGAAGTCCACCAGCTTCTCGCGATCCTTGAGCAGGAAGAAGACCAGAATCGGCACCAGCACCAGGTAGATGATCAGCGCCAGCACGTTGCCCAGGGAGGCCAGCGACAGGGTCAGGGCGCGCTGGCCGAACTGGGTCATCTCGCGGCCGGCCACGGCGATCCAGTTCTGGATCTGGTCGGGGGTCACCAGGTGCGGGTAGCGCTCCTGCAGGTCGTCGAGCAGCTGCTGGCCGCTGGCGAACATGCGTGGCGTCTCCTGCACCAGCCCCACCAGCTGGTTCCAGATCAGCGGCATCAGGATGAAGGCCAGCGCCAGCAGCAGGCCAATGAAGCCCAGGAACACCAGGCTCACCGCCATCAGGTGCGGCACGTGGCGCCGCTCCAGCCAGCCCACCGCCCCCTGCAGCAGGAAGGCGATCACCAGCGCGGTGAGGAAGGGCGCCAGCATGCGGCCGAAGAGGATCACCACCGCGAAGCCGAGCACCAGCAGCACCAGCAGGATCACCGCCTCCTCGTCGGAGAAGTAGTGGTCGATCCAGCTCTTGAAGACCGCCCGCAGGGTCATGAATTGCCCTCCCCGCCCTTGCGGATCCAGTAGTGGTAGGTGTCGCCGCGCTCCTCTCGCTCCAGCAGCTCGTGGGAGCTCTGGGCGGTGAAAGTCTCGAAGTCCCGCCAGGAGCCGGCGTCGGTGGCCATCACCTCGAGCAGCTGGCCCGGGGCCAGGCGCGCCAGCGCCTGCTTCGCCTTGAGCAGCGGCAGCGGACAGGGAAGACCGCGGGCGTCGAGCAGGTCATCGGGTTGCAGAGCCATGATCTCTCCCGGAACAATGGGGGTGGGGCGGATTGCTGCCGGACGACGGATGGCCGCGCGGC
This sequence comes from Halomonas alkalicola, assembly GCF_030704205.1. Taxonomy (NCBI): domain Bacteria; kingdom Pseudomonadati; phylum Pseudomonadota; class Gammaproteobacteria; order Oceanospirillales; family Halomonadaceae; genus Halomonas; species Halomonas alkalicola. The sequence goes on from NZ_CP131913.1 coordinate 1,477,958, forward strand.
ACGGAAACCCTTGGGATTTAAAGGCACTTTACCGGCTGAATCAATGTCAGACCATGGGCCACCTCGGCCCACCACAGGAGACCCCGAGCATGCCGCGCCGTTTTCCCCGACTCGCCGCCGGCGCCCTGTGCCTGGCGCTGCCCCTGCCCGCCGCCGGCCAGTGGACCCAGCCCCAGTGGGACAGCGCCGCCGGGCTGCCGAGCCTGGCCAGCGGCGACAGCCAGGCCGCCAGCGGCGAGGAATTTCGCCTGGGGCGGGCCTGGCTGCGCCAGTTCCAGGCGCGGGCCCCCCAGTGGCAGGACCCCATCGCCCAGCACTACGTGGAGTCGATGATCGCGCGCCTGCTGCCCCACAGCGGGCTGGGCGGCAGCCAGCCGCTGGTGACCCTGGTCGACAGCCGCCAGCTCAACGCCTTCGCCGTGCCGGGGGGCATCATCGGGGTGAATGCCGGCCTGTTCGCCTTTGCGGAGGAGGAGGCGGCGCTGGTCTCGGTGCTGGCCCACGAGCTCGGCCACCTCTCCCAGCGCCACTACGCCCGCGGCCAGGCCCGCACCGAGCAGACCCAGGTACCCGCCATGGCCGCCATGCTGGCCGGCATGCTGATCGCCGCCGCCGGCGGGGGCGACGCCGGCATCGGCGTGGCCATGGGCTCCCAGGCCGCCTTCATCCAGGACCAGCTGGCCTACTCGCGGCGCTTCGAACAGGAGGCCGACCGCATCGGCCTGCAGGCCATGGCCCAGGCGGGCTACGACCCCCAGGCCATGGTGCGCATGTTCCAGGCCATGCAGCGCATGGCCAGGCTGCAGGGCGGCAACCCGCCGGAGTTCCTGCTCACCCACCCGGTGACCGAGTCGCGCATCGGCGATGCCCAGGACCGCGCCGGTCAGCTCTCGGTCGCCGCCCCCCGCGACGACGACCTCCAGTACCACCTGGTGCGCGCCCGCGCCCTGCTGACCATCCACGAGCGCGACCCCCAGCAGGCCATCACCCGGCTCGCCCAGGACGACGTGCCCGACGCCGCCCGACGCTACCTGGGCGCCCTGGTGGAGGCCCGTCGGGGCAACGTCGAGGCGGCCCTCTCGACCCTCGACGCCCTGGCCCGCCAGGAGCCCGACCTGGGGCTGCTGCCCGCCTCCGCCGCCCAGGTGGCCTTCGATGCCGGCCGCTACGACGACGCCATCGAGCGCAGCCGCCGCCTGCTGCGGCTGATGCCGGGGCACCTGCCCGCCACCCTGACCCGGGGCGAGGCGCTGCTGCAGCGCGACCCCGACGAGGCGTGGCGGGTGCTGCGCGAACTGGCCGAGCGCCGCCACGAGGACCCGCAGGTGTTCACCCTGCTGGCGGAAGCCGCCGGGCGCAGCGGACGCGAGGCCTGGGGACACCTGGCCCGGGCCGAGCAGCTGCAGCTCACCGGGCGCATCAGCGAGGGGATTCGTCAGCTCGAGGTGGCCCGGCAGGTGGCCGAGCGTGAGGGAGACGCCGCGGCCACTGCTCGCATCGAGCAGCGCCGCGAGGCGTTCATCGGCTATCGGGAGACGCTGGAGAAGTTCTAGCGCCCAGCGCCCGTGATCAGCGCTGGAAGTTGAGCATCCGCTCCAGGGGCTTCAGCGCCGCCTGACGCAGGGCGTCATCGACGAGGATCTCGCCCGAGCCGTGGCGCAGGGCGTCGGCCAGGTTGTCCAGGGCGTTCATGGCCATCCAGGGGCAGTGGGCGCAGCTCTTGCAGGAGGCACCGTTGCCGGCGGTGGGCGCCTCGAAGAGGGTCTTTCCGGGCACCGCCTGCTGCATCTTGAAGAAGATGCCGCGGTCGGTGGCCACGATCAGCTTGTCGTTGGGCAGCGCCTGGGCGGCCTTGATCAGCTGGGAGGTGGAGCCCGCCACGTCGGCCAGCGCCACCACCGAGGCCGGCGACTCGGGGTGCACCAGCACCGCGGCCTCCGGGTAGAGCGCCTTGAGCTCCTCGACCCCCTTGGCCTTGAACTCCTCGTGGACGATGCAGGCACCGTCCCACAGCAGCATGTCGGCGCCGGTCTTCTTCTGGATGTAGCCGCCCAGGTGCTTGTCCGGGGCCCACAGGATCTTCTCGCCGCGGGCCTGGAGCTCCTCGATCACCTCCACGGCGATCGACGAGGTGACCACCCAGTCGGCGCGCGCCTTCACCGCCGCCGAGGTGTTGGCGTAGACCACCACGGTGCGGTCGGGGTGCTGGTCGCAGAAGGCGGCGAACTCGTCGGCCGGGCAGCCCAGGTCCAGCGAGCAGGTCGCCTCCAGGGTGGGCATCAGCACGCGCTTCTCCGGGGAGAGGATCTTGGCGGTCTCGCCCATGAAGCGCACCCCGGCCACCACCAGGGTGTCGGCCGCGTGGCGGGCGCCGAAGCGGGCCATCTCGAGGGAGTCGGCCACGCAGCCGCCGGTCTCCTCGGCGAGCTGCTGAATGGCATCGTCGGTGTAGTAGTGAGCCACCAGGACGGCGTTGTTGGCCTCGAGGAGCCGCTTGATCTCCTCGACGCGCGCCTCGTCCTCGGCGGGAATGCGGGTGGGGCAATAGGTGCGGGTCAGGTACTCGCGTACCTCCGCACGTGAAGTCATGATCGTCATCGTGTCTACCACTGTGACTGGCAGGGGCTCCCCCTGCGTGATCGGGTGCATCGCGGCTCGCGCGCTCCGCGCGGACGATGCGCCGGCTGCCCGGGGCGTCTGTCGCCACCGTCGGCAAGGACCCTATTCTAGACCAGGAGGCGGGGGTCGTGGCCACTATCGGTTAAGAAATCCGGTCAGGAAATCGCGCCGCTGCTCCGCTTGGACGCGCGGCGGGCCGAACCGTTCGGCTCACGGCGCGCCTCACCGGGCACCCGGGCCAGAAACCAGAACGCCCCGACCTCTGGGAGGCCGGGGCGTCGAATCTGGTGGGTCGTGTAGGATTCGAACCTACGACCAATTGGTTAAAAGCCAACTGCTCTACCAACTGAGCTAACGACCCATGCTTGCGTACAAGCCTGCAGGTCCGGATGGTGGGTCGTGTAGGATTCGAACCTACGACCAATTGGTTAAAAGCCAACTGCTCTACCAACTGAGCTAACGACCCTTCCGAACGGGGGCAGATATTACTGATCCGCCCCCTGGCTGGCAAGGACTTTTTTGCCTTTTGTCGCCGCCGCCGCTCAGCGGCGCGTCTTGGGCTTGCGCATCGCCTGTACCGGCTTGCGCTTGTGCTTGTCGCGGCTCCAGCGGTTCTTCTCGTCCGGGGTGAGATCCGGCACCTTGCGTGACTCCAGCCCGGCCAGCTCGGCCAGGTCATCGATCTCGGCCTGGGAGAGCTCCACCCACTCGCCGGCCTTGGCCCGCTTGTCGAGGAAGATGTTGCCGTAGCGCACCCGCTTGAGGCGGCTGACGGTGACCCCCTGGGATTCCCACAGGCGGCGTACCTCGCGGTTGCGTCCCTCCAGGATCACCACGTGGAACCAGGTGTTGATGCCCTCCCCACCGAACTCCTGCACGTCGGTGAAGTTCGCCGGCCCGTCCTCGAGCATCACGCCCTGGACCATGGCGACCACGTTCTGCCGGGTCACCTCGCCCATGACCCGCACCGCATACTCGCGCTCCACCTGGGTGGAGGGGTGCATCAGGCGGTTGGCCAGCTCACCGTCGGTGGTGAACAGCAAAAGGCCGCTGGTGTTGATGTCGAGGCGGCCGATGGCGATCCAGCGCTCGCCCTTGAGCCGCGGCAGGCGGTCGAAGACGGTGCGGCGACCCTCCGGGTCCTTGCGGGTACACAGCTCGCCCTCGGGCTTGTTGTACATGATCACCCGCCGCGGCACCTCATCGGCGCCGCGCAGGGTCACCGGGCGGTTGTCGAAGAGCACCCGGTCGCGCATCTCGATGCGGTCGCCGAGGGTCGCCACCTGGCCGTTGACCTTGACCCGCCCATCGGCGATGGCGGTCTCCATTTCGCGGCGGGAGCCCAGCCCGGCGCGTGCCAGGACCTTCTGAAGTTTTTCGCTGGTAGTGCTCATGAGTCGTTCTCACTGGGTGTGGATTCCGCCCCCGGGGCAGCGTCATCGTCGACGCGGCTCCGGGCACGTTCGGTCAGGCGAGCCTCGAGTTCGGCGAAGCTCAGGCCGGACCGTTCTGACGCCGTCCCGGCGTGGTTGTCGTCGGCCATCCCGGCCGTCGCGTCGGTGGCACCGGACGCGGCCGGTGCCTCCTGATCGGTAGTGCCTGCCGCCTGCTCGCCCTCTTCCGGCACATCGTCGAGGGACGCATCGTCGAGGGGCGCATCGGCCTGGGCCAGCAGGTCGTGCTGGGGCGGCGGCGGCGCCTCGTCCTCGCTCATCCACCCGGGCTCCTCGAAGTCCTTGAGCTCGTGCATCGGCGGCAGCTCGTCGAGGGTCTTCAGGCCGAAGTCGTCGAGGAAGCTGCGGGTGGTGGCATAGACCGCCGGGCGCCCCGGCACGTCGCGGTGGCCCACCACGCGAATCCAGCCGCGGTCCAGCAGGGTGCGCATGATCGAACCGCTCACCGTGACCCCGCGCACCTCCTCGATGTCGCCGCGGGTCACCGGCTGGCGGTAGGCGATCAGCGCCAGGGTCTCGAGCAGCGCCCGGGAGTAGCGCTGGGGACGCTCGTCCCACAGCCGCGAGACCCAGGGCGAGAGCCGCGGGCGGATGCGCAGCTGGTAGCCCGAGGCGGTCTCGAGCAGCTCCATGGCGCCGCGTTCGTGGCGCAGGCCGAGGCGCTCGAGCGCCTCGCGCAGGGCGCGCCTTGGCGGTCGCTCGTGATCATCGAAGAGCCCGTCGAGGCGCTCCAGGGAGAGCGGCTCACCGGCCGCCAGCAGCGCCGCCTCGAGGATCTCGTCCAGGGCCTCGGGATACTCCATGGCGGTCATGGCCGCCCTCCCTCATCATCGTCCGCGAAGGCGCTCTCCCCCTCGGCTTCCAGGTCGTCCAGGTCGCCGGCCTCGTCCGCCTCCACCGGGGTACGGGCGCGCACGTGGATCGGTGAAAGCGGGGCGTTCTGCACGATCTCGATCATCGCCTCCTTGGCGAGCTCGAGGATCGCCATGAAGGTGACGATCACCCCCGCCCGCCCCTCCTCCAGGCTGAACAGCGCCTCGAAGGGGGTGAAGTGATCGTGGCCGAGCCGCTCCATGATGGCCAGCATGCGCTCCCGGGTCGAGAGCACCTCGCGGCTGATATGGTGCGACTGCACCAGCTCGGCGCGGCGCAGGATGCCGGCCAGGGCTCCGAGCAGCTCGCCGAGCTCCACGTCCGGATGGATCACCCGCGACTCCAGCGGCGGCAGCAGCGCCCGCGCCGGGAACCAGTCTCGCCCCAGGCGCGGCAGCTCGGCCAGCGCCTCGGCGGCATGCTTGAGCCGCTCGTACTCCTGCAGGCGCCGGATCAGCTCGGCTCGCGGATCCTCCTCCTCGCCGTCGCCGCCCTCCTTCGGCGGGCGCGGCAGCAGGGTGCGCGACTTGATCTCGGCCAGCATCGCCGCCATCAGCAGGTACTCGCCGGCCAGCTCGATCTCCATGGCCTTCATCAGCTCCACGTACTCGATGTACTGGCGGGTGATGGCGGCCACGTCGATGGCCAAGATGTCGAGGTTCTGGCGGCGGATCAGGTAGAGCAGCAGGTCGAGGGGCCCCTCGAAGGCCTCCAGAAAGACCCGCAGCGCCTCCGGCGGGATATAGAGATCCTCGGGCAGCTCGGTGATCGGCTCGTCGAACAGCCTTCCGAGCACCGCGGCGTGCTGGGCCGCGGCGACGCTCTGCTCGGGGCTGGCGGTATCGGGGGTGGCGCTCACGCGGCGTGCCTCTCCGGGACGCAGGATCAACGGGGCAGTCTAGCAAGAGCAGGGCGCCGGAGATAGTTCTGCCGCCGCTTCTGCCGACATGCCGCCAGCGCTCGAGGCTATCCCGGCGACAGGCCTTCAGGGAGGCGCTGTGAATACCTCCCTGTACGCTACCGACGCCATCCATGGCGTAGGACCTCCCTTTCGGCCTGTCCCCGGCGCCTCTCGCTCGGACCGTGCATGCCTGCTACTCAGCCTCGCTGGCCTTGCGATAGCGCCCGACATAGTCGAAGAGCTTCTCGCGCACCTGCCAGTGGCGGCCCACCTTGCGCCCCACCACGAAGTCGGGGTGGCGCAGGCGGCGGCGCTCGGCCACGACCTCCTCCGGCGTGGTGGGCCGGAACGGCACGCCGGGCGCCCGCAGGTGATCGCGCAGGAAGGCCGCGGCGAAGGCACCGCGCTGGGCCGGGGTCTCCAGGGCGAACCACTCGGCCAGCGTCACGCCCTCCTCGTCGTGGTAGGTGACCCTGAGCCGCGGCAGCCCGCGGCCGTTGACGGTGGCCTCGAGCTGCATGCCGGCCACCCGCAGCACCCGGGCATCCTTGAGGCGCAGCGCCGCCTTCAGCTTGTCATCGGCGTCCACCAGCAGGGTCTGGCAGCCGTGGCAGCGCCGGGCGGCGATATCGTTCTCGGCGCCGCACTCCCCGCACACCTTGAAGCGAAAGCGAAAGTCGCACTGCCGCCTTTTCCCGGCGCCCGATGCCACGCCGCGTTTTTCGGCGCCCGACGCCGCGCCACGGGCCTGCGGCTCGTCCTCCACCAGCCCCTGGCAGCGGCGGCCGAAGTGCTCGATCACCAGCTCGCCGTCGCGCTTGCCCCAGAAGAGGTTGGCGTGGCCGCAGGCGGGGCACGGGACCTGCACCGGCTCGCTGTCGGAGGCGGGCTTCGGGGAGCCCACCTCCGGCGCATAGAGGTCCCAGGGGTTGCCGGCGTAGTCGAGGATCAGGCAGTCACGCTTGCCAGGCGAGAGGCGCAGCCCGCGGCCGACGATCTGCTGGTAGAGGCTCACCGACTCGGTGGGACGCAGGATGGCGATGAGATCCACATGGGGCGCATCGAAGCCGGTGGTGAGCACCGCCACGTTGACCAGGTACTTGAGCTCGCGGGCCTTGAAGGCGGCGATGAGCCGCTCGCGCTCGGCCAGGGGGGTCTCGCCGGTGACCAGCGCCGCCTCGGCGGCGGGCAGGTAGCCGAGGATCTCCTCGGCGTGGGCTACGCTTGCTGCGAAGAGCATCACCCCCTGGCGGTCGCGGGCGCGCTCGATGACCTCGGCGATGATCCCCGGGGTGGCGCGGTGGCCCGCCACGACCCGGTTGAGCTCCTCCTCCCGGAACAGCCCGCTGGCCGAGGGGGACAGCACCGAGAAATCATAGCGCAGCTCCTCTCCGTCCCTGAACAGGGCCGCGTCGATGCGCCGCGGCTCGGCCAGATAGCCCTGCTTCACCATCAGCCGCAGCGGCTGCTCGAAGACGCAGTCGCGAAAGAAGCAGTCGTCATCGCCTCGCACCATGCCGTGATGGTGGCGGTGGTAGATGAATCCCTGGCCCAGCCGATAGGGGGTGGCGGTCAGCCCCAGCACCTTGAGGCGCGGGTTGGCCGCGCGCAGCGCCTCGATCACCCGGCGGTAGCTGGCGTCCTCGGGGGGGGAGACCCGGTGGCATTCATCGATCACCAGCAGGGTGAAGGGGCCGCGCGGATGGTCCGGTGCGGCGAAGCTCTCGAGGCTTCGCACCACCGACTGTACCGAGCCGAACACCACCTGGCGGGCGCTCTCCTTGCGCTTGCGCTTAAGGCCCGCGCTGAAGATGTCCGCCGCAAGCCCATAGGCCAGGTACTTGGCATGGTTCTGCTCCACCAGCTCGCGCACGTGGGCCAGCACCAACACCCGCCCCCGGGCCAGGCGCGCCAGCTCGGCGATCACCAGGGACTTGCCGCTGCCGGTGGGCAGCACCACCGCGGCGGGGTCGTCCGAGCCGCGAAAGTGCTCGATCACCCGTCGCACCGCCTCCTGCTGGTAGGGGCGCAGGCTGGGGGGCGCGGCGAGAGCATCGAGGGAGAGGGGCACGGTCATGGCAGGGCCCAGATAAGCGAAGCCGCCATTCTAGCGGCTTGCCATGGATCAACCCAAACGGCGGCTGTCAAAGCGGGCCGGGCGTTTTTCCAGGCGGGCGGCGACCGCCTCCTGCTGCTCGGCGCTGCCCAGCAGCTCGGCCTGCAAGCGGGCCTCCAGGGCCAGGCGCTCACGAAACCCCAGGTCGGGCGCCATCTCGAAGAGGGTACGTGCTGCCGCCACCGCCCTGGGCGAGCGCGCGGCGATGGCCCGAGCGCTCACCAAGGCGGAGGCCTCGGGCGTCTCACTCAGGCGGGTGGCCAGACCCATGGCAACGGCCTCATCGCCACTTACCTTGCGCCCGCTCCAGGTCAGTTCCTGGAGTGCGTCCCGACGCAGTCCGGCGCCGGTCACGCTGATCGCCATATCGGGGATGATGCCCCAGTCGATCTCCAGCAGGCCCAGCCGCGCCTCGGGGTGCACCACGCGAATATCCGCGCCCAGGGCGATCTGCAGGCCGCCGCCATAGACATGACCGTGCAGGGCGGCAATCACCGGCACCCCGGCGTTGCGCCAGCCCAGCGCCAGGCGCTGTACCGGATTGATGCCGGCCTCGTCGGCCTCGAGCAGCGACGGCAGCCGCGCCGGCTGGCCCATGATGGCCCCCATATCCAGGCCGGCGCAGAAGCTCTCGCCCTCACCGGCCAGCACCACGGCGCGCAGGCCATCGAGCGCGGCCAGGCGGCGCGGGGCCGCCAGCAGGCCGTCGATCATCGCCCAGTCCAGGCCATTGTGGGCCTCCGGTCGGCTCAGGGTGACCTCGGCCACCCCCGCTTCGACGCCGAGACGCACCCGCCCCTCGAACCGCTCCTCCATGCTTCTTCCATCCATCTGGCCAGTCCTCCTGTTCGGCACCATGGCATCGAGTGTGCCGGGCCCGGGTCGCGCATTCAAACACTCGTTTCATGCCGAGGGCGACTCAAGACGACAAAGGCGGCCCGAAGGCCGCCTTTGATCTCCTGCTGGAGGGATGCTGCTGCGCGAGGTCGGTGAATCAGCCCACCCAGACCCTGGCGTTGCGGAACAGGCGCAGCCAGGCGCCGTCCCGGGTCCACTCGGCCGGACGCCAGGAGTTGGTCACCGCGCGCACCACCCGCTCCGGATGGGGCATCATGATGGTGGCGCGGCCATCCGGGGTGGTCAGGCCGGTGATGCCGGAGGGCGAGCCGTTGGGGTTGGCCGGATAGCGGGTGGTGACCTGGCCGTGGTTGTCCAGGAAGCGCAGCGCCACCTGGCCATTGCCCTGCATGCTGCGCAGGTGGGCGCTGTCGCGGAACTCGGCGCGGCCTTCGCCATGGGCCACGGCGATGGGCAGGCGGGAGCCCTCCATGCCGGCCAGCAGGATCGAGGGGGTCTTCTCCACCTGCACCATGGCGACCCGGGCCTCGAACTGCTCGGACTCGTTGCGCACGAAGCGCGGCCACGACTCGGCCCCGGGGATCAGCTCCTTGAGCTGGGAGAGCATCTGGCAGCCGTTGCAGACGCCCAGCGAGAAGCTGTCGTCACGCTGGAAGAAGGCCGCGAACTGCTCCCGGGCGCGCTCGTTGAAGAGCACCGACTTGGCCCAGCCGCCGCCGGCCCCCAGCACGTCGCCGTAGGAGAAGCCGCCGCAGGCCACCAGCCCCTTGAATTCATCCAGCGATACCCGGCCTGCCAGGATATCGCTCATGTGCACGTCCACGGCCTCGAAGCCGGCGCGGTCGAAGGCCCAGGCCATCTCCACCTGGCCGTTGACGCCCTGCTCGCGCAGCACCGCCACCGAAGGCCGAGCCAAGTTGAGCCCGGGTGCCTGAAGATAGGGCGCGGCGACATCCTCGTCGACGTCGAAGGCGGGGGTGGCGGAGAGACCCGGATCGCGGTCATCGAGCAGGCCGTCGAACTCGCTCTTGGCGCACTCCGGGTTGTCGCGCAGCGCCTGCAGGCGGTAGCTGGTCTCGGACCAGGTGCGCTGGGCCAGCATGCGGGTGGTCTCCAGCAGCGGCTCCTCGAAGAGGGTGACCCGCACCTGGTCGTCGTAGCGGGGCCGGGCGATGACGCCGCAGGTCTCGATGCCGGCGGCGGCGAACTGGGCCAGCACCTCCTCGGTGTGCTGGCGGTTGACCTGGATCACCGCGCCGAGCTCCTCGGCGAACAGCGCATTCACCGCCTCGGCGGGCTCGTCGACCAGCCAGTCGAGCTTGATCTCGAGGCCGGCGTGGGCGGCGAAGGCCATCTCCAGCAGGGTCACCAGCAGGCCGCCGTCGCTGCGATCGTGATAGGCGAGCAGCTTGCCCTCGGCGTTGAGCCCCTGGATCACCGCGAAGAAGGCCTTGAGGTCCTCCGGGTCGTCCAGGTCCGGGCACTCGCTGCCCACCTGGCCATAGACCTGGGCCAGCGCCGAGCCGCCCAGGCGGTTCTTGCCGCCGCCCAGGTCGATCAGCAGCAGGTCGGACTCGTCCTGCTCAAGGTTGATCTGGGGGGTCAGGGTCTTCAGCGCATCGGTGACCGGCGCGAAGCCGGTGACGATCAGCGACAGCGGCGAGGTGATGCTCTTCTCCTCCCGCTCGCCGTGCCCTTCATCAGAGCCGCTCTCCTCCTGCCAGGCGGTGCGCATGGACATGGAGTCCTTGCCCACCGGGATGGCGATGCCGAGCGCCGGGCAGAGCTCCATGCCCACGGCGTGGACGGCGTCATGGAGCGCCTGGTTCTCGCCGGGGTGGTCGGCGGCGCTCATCCAGTTGGCGGAGAGCTTGATATCGCCGAGCTTGGCGATGGGCGCGGCGGCCAGGTTGGTGATCGCCTCGGCGACCGCCAGGCGGGCGCTGGCGGCGGGGTCGATCAGCGCCACCGGCGGACGCTCGCCCATGGCCATGGCCTCGCCGGCGTGGGTGTCGAAGCTGGCCGTGGTCACGGCGACATCGGCCACCGGCACCTGCCAGGGGCCGACCATCTGGTCGCGGGCCACCTGGCCGGTGATGGAGCGGTCGCCGATGGTGATCAGGAAGCTCTTGGAGGCCACGGTGGGCAGGCGCAGCACACGGTCCATGGCCTCGCGCAGGTCGAGGTTGTCGAGCATCACGCCGGGCATCTCGGTGCTCTGGCGGCTGAACTCGCGGGTCATCTTCGGCGGCTTGCCGAACAGCACGCTCATCGGCAGGTCGACGGGCTTGCTTTCGAAGTGGCCGTCGCGCACCTCCAGGTGGTGCGCCTCGGTGGCCTCGCCCACCACCGCATAGGGGCAGCGCTCGCGCTGGCACAGGGCGTCGAAGGTGTCGAGGTCCTCCGCGGCCACCGCCAGCACGTAGCGCTCCTGGGCCTCGTTGCACCAGATCTCCAGCGGGCTCATGCCCGGCTCGGCGTTGGGCACCGCACGCAGGTCGAACAGGCCGCCGCGCTCGCCGTCCTTGACCAGCTCCGGCAGGGCGTTGGAGAGCCCGCCGGCGCCGACATCGTGGAAGAAGCGGATGGGGTTGGACTCGCCCAGGGCCCAGCAGCGGTCGATCACCTCCTGGGCGCGACGCTCGATCTCGGGGTTGCCGCGCTGCACCGAGGCGAAGTCCAGGTCGGCGCTGGAGGTGCCGGAGGCCATGGAGGAGGCCGCGCCCCCGCCCAGGCCGATCAGCATGGCGGGGCCGCCCATCACGATCAGCTTGCCGCCGACGGGGATCTCGCCCTTCTGGACGTGGCCGTCGCGGATGTTGCCGTAGCCACCGGCGAGCATGATCGGCTTGTGGAAGCCGCGGCGCTCGATGCCGTTGGCCCCCAGGGTGTCCTGCTCGTAGGTACGGAAGTAGCCGGCCAGGTTGGGGCGGCCGAACTCGTTGTTGAAGGCCGCCCCGCCGATGGGGCCCTCCAGCATGATCTCGAGGGCCGAGACGATGCGCTCGGGCTTGCCGTAGTCGAAGGCCTCCCAGGGCTGCACGAACTCTGGAATGCGCAGGTTGGAGACGGTGAAGCCGGTGAGACCCGCCTTGGGCTTGCCGCCGATGCCGGTGGCGCCCTCGTCGCGGATCTCGCCGCCGGCGCCGGTGGCCGCGCCCGGATGCGGGGCGATGGCCGTGGGGTGGTTGTGGGTCTCCACCTTCATGAGAATCTGGATCGGCTCCTCGACGCTCCCGTAGACGGCGCGCTCGCCGGCCTGGCCGGTCAGCGGGGCCGGGAAGAAGCGCGGCGCCGTGGCGCCCTTGATCACCGCCGCGTTGTCGCTGTAGGCCGAGAGGATGTCTTCCGGGGAGGCCTGGTAGGTGTTCTTGATCATCTTGAACAGCGAGTGCGTCTGCGCCTCGCCGTCGATCACCCAGTCGGCGTTGAAGATCTTGTGGCGGCAGTGCTCGGAGTTCGCCTGGGCGAACATCATCAGCTCGACGTCGGTGGGGTTGCGGCCCAGGTCGCGGAAGGCCGCCACCAGGTAGTCGATCTCGTCCTCGGCCAGGGCCAGGCCGAGGGCGACGTTGGCGGCCTCCAGCGCCTCGCGACCGCCCGCGAGGATGTCGACGCTGCCCAGGGGCGCCGGCTCATGGTGGGCGAAGAGCCGTGCCGCGTCGGAGCTGTCGGCCAGCACCGTCTCGGTCATTCGGTCGTGCAGAGTGGCGCGGATGCCCTCGTAGGCCTGCTCGGAGAGCACGCCCCTGAGTTTGACCCGGTAGGCGATGCCACGCTCGAGGCGGCGCACCTGGGTCAGGCCGCAGTTGCGCGCGATATCGGTGGCCTTGGAGGACCAGGGCGACTGGGTGCCGATGCGCGGCACCACCAGGAACAGCTGGCCCTCGGCGCGCTCCTCGATCTGGGAAACCTCGACGGGAGAACCCTGAATTTGAGAACCCTGAATTTGAGAACCCTTAACTTGAGAACCCTTAACTTGAGAACCATAGTCCAGCAGCTGCTCCAGAACGGCCAGCTCATCGCCGGAGAGCTCGCCGTCGTGGTCGACGAAATGCACGTACTCCGCCTGCAGCGACTCGACGTCGGCCGCCGCCTCGCGCAGGGCGGCCAGCAGCTTGGCGTGACGGAAGGCGGAGAGGGCGGGGGCGCCGCGCAGTTCGAGCATATCCTGGAGCCTCTGGAAATCATCAAGGAGGGGCCGCGGCCAGCGGCAGAGAGCGCATATGATACTGGAAAGCCCGGGGCGGAAGAAATCGCGGTGAGAAATCGCACGGATGACAGCCGCGCCGCAGCTGGTTATGGTGGTGGGTCGTCATCGCCAGCCGTCCCCCGCATGCCCCTGCCGCCGATCGATCAGCTCCTGCGCCGCTGGCGCCGCCGCCCTGCCCTGCCCGCTCTGGGCCTGGCCGGCGCGCTCCTGCTGGGCCTGTGGCCCGCCTCCCCGGGCACGCCCGACGGCCGGCACCTGGAGAGGATCCTCGCCCGCGAGTTCCTGCAGGTGCACACCCGCAACACCCCCACCACCTACTACGAGGGACGCGAGGGGCCCACCGGCTTCGAATACGAGCTGGTACGCCGCTTCTCCGCCTCCCTGGGCGTGAGCCTGGCGCTGCGCGCGGACCACCATATCGCCAGCGTGCTCGAGGCCGTCCGCCGGGAGGGCGACCTGGGGGCCGCCGCACTGCCGCTGACCCCGGGCCTCGACGGAGTGATCTTCAGCCGGCCGATCCTCGAGCTGCAGCCGGTGCTGGTCTACCGCCGCGGCCTGCCGCCGGTGACCGGCCTGGACCGGCTGCAGGGACTGCGCCTCGGCACCCTGGCCGGCGCCGGCACCGACCGGGTGCTGCGCGAGCTCAAGGCCGAGCACCCGTCGCTCGCCTGGGAGGAGTCCGATGACCTGGAGGCCGCCGAGCTGCTGCGCTGGGTCGAGGACGGGCGGCTCGACGCCGCGGTGCTCTTCGAGCACCAGTTCCGCCTCAACCGGCTCTTCTTCCCCGGGGTGGAGCGTGGCTTCGCGCTGGGCGAGCCGCTCTCCCTGGCCTGGGCCTTTCCCGCTGAGGGTGGCCTGGCGCTGGCGCAGGCGGCCAACCGCTTCCTCGCGGCGCTTCACGACGAGGGTGAACTCGAGGCCCTGGTGGCGCGCTATTTCGGCCATGACGACTACCTGGAGTACGTGGGCGCGCGCACCTTCATCCAGCACCTCCACGCCCGCCTCCCGGACTACACCGAGCTGTTCCGGGAGGCGGCCCGCCAGACCGGCTTCGACTGGAAGCTGCTGGCCGCGCGGGGCTACCAGGAGTCCCACTGGGACCCGGAGGCCACCTCCCCCACCGGGGTACGCGGGCTGATGATGCTGACCCTGCCCACCGCCGGCGACCTGGGGGTGAGCGACCGCCTGGACCCCGCCCAGAGCATCGAGGGCGGCGCCCGCTACCTGCGCGAGCTAAAGGATCGGCTGCCCGAGTCGATAACCGGAGAGGACCGCCTGTTCATGGCCATGGCGGCCTACAATGTGGGTCTGGGCCACCTCTACGACGCCCGGCGCATCACCGAGCAGCGTGGCGGCGACCCGGACCGCTGGGCCGACGTGCGCGAGTCGCTGCCGCTGCTGCAGGAGCGCGAGTGGCACAGCCAGACCCGCCATGGCTATGCCCGCGGCGGCGAGCCGGTGATCTACGTGCGCAATATTCGGCGCTACCACGAGATACTGAGCTACGTTGACCGCAGCCAGGAGCAGTTCTACCTGCTCAACGCCCGGCTGCCGGAGCCGGAAGAGAGCCATGACGCCATACTATCCGTTGCGCCTGGCCAGTGAACGCCCGGTAAGCGTCTGGGCCATCGCGGCCAGCCTGGCGGCGCTGCTGGGGAGCCTGATCGCCCTGGCCCTGGCCGTAATCGGCCTCTACGGCTCGCTTCCCACCGCCGTGCTTCTGGTCATGGCTGCACTGGGGCAGCTGCTCTGGTATCGCCTGGGCCCTGTCGCTGCCCAGGCGCTGCTGTGGCCGGCCCTGGGGCTCCTGACGCTGTGCCTGGTCAGCTATCTGCTACCGGAACACTGGCTGCCCCATGCCGCCTGGGATCGGCTGGCCGACCGGCTGCTGACGGGCAGCCTGCTGGTGGACTGGCGCCCCCCGCTGCTGCTGACCCTGTGCCTGATCGCCCTGCTGCTGAGCCTTGCGGTGCGCACCCGCGCCGGCCTCGGCGCCCCCATGTTGCTCGGGATCGCCGGCCTGCTGCTGCTGGCCCAGGCGGCCGAGGCATTCCACTCGGCGCCCGCCCTGCTGTCCCTGCGGGGGAGCTGGCTCGATCAGGCCATCCTGCTGACCCTGCTGGCGGGCCAGATGGT
Organism: Halomonas alkalicola; assembly: GCF_030704205.1. Lineage (NCBI taxonomy): Bacteria > Pseudomonadati > Pseudomonadota > Gammaproteobacteria > Oceanospirillales > Halomonadaceae > Halomonas > Halomonas alkalicola. The sequence continues at coordinate 1,493,128 of NZ_CP131913.1, forward strand.
CGATGTCGCCGGCGCCTGGCAACAGCACGCCTTCCGGCTGCGCCGCGCCCTGTGGCCGGCGCTCTGCCTGGCCCTGCTGAGCCTGCTCTTCTGGCATCACCAGAAGGCGCTCGGCGAGCGCGAGCTCGCCGAGCGCATCGGCCAGCAGCATGCCCAGATGGCCGAGAGCCTCTCCCGGGAGATCCACGACCACCTCGCCGCCATGCGCCGCTTTGCCAACGTCTGGCGCCTCACGGCCGCCACGCCCGGCTCGACCGACTGGGCCACCCAGGCGGCGCCCTATCAGCGTGACTTCCGCTACTTCCTGAACATCGCCTATATCGACGCCGCAACCCGCATCCAGCTGGTGCACCCACCGAACGCGCACAACCTGCGGATACTCGGCTCCCGGCTCCTCGAGGATCAGCCCGCCGGACGCGAGGCGGTGATAAGCGCCCTGCAGCACGGCAGGGAGGCGCGCACCGATATCATCGAGCTGCTGCAGGGCGGCCCGGGGGTGATCCACTACCTGCCGCTCTTCCTCTCGCATGAGTCACACCCGAGAGGCGCCGTGGCCATGGTGGTCAGCCTTCCGGTCCTTGCCGAGACGCTGTTTACCGCCATCGACCCCGGCACCCAGCAGCTCAGCCTGTTCCATGGCGGCGAGCGCCTCGCCCACCAGTCCGCCGAGGCTCGCCTGGGGCCCTGGCAGCTGGAAGCCGAGCTGGATCTCTCCGGCATCCCCCTGGTACTGCGCGCCGAGCCCACTCTGCCTCGGCTGCTGGGCGACCTGCCCCGTCAGCCGGTGGTGAGCCTGAGCGTGGGCCTGCTGCTGGCCCAGCTGCTCTATCTGGTGCTCTTCTCCCAGCAGGAGATGGCCAACCAGCACCGGGCGGTGCGACGCACCAACCACGAGCTGCGCCGCGAGATCCGCAAGCGCACCCGGCTGCAGCAGGAGGTCGAGTGGCTGGCCGGCCATGACGAGCTTACCGGCCTACCCAACCGGCGCACCTTCCTGCAGGCGCTGCGCGCCCACGACCCGCGCCAGCCCATCAGCGTGCTGCTCTGCGACATCGACCATTTCAAGCGGATCAACGACCGCCTCGGGCACCTGGAGGGCGACCGCTACCTGATCGAGACCGGCCGCCTGGGTCGCGAGGTGATCGAGCCGGCCGGCGGGCTCTTCGCCCGCCTGGGCGGCGAGGAGTTCGTGGCCTGCCTGCCCGGCCGGGAGGGCCCGGAGGCCATGCGGGTCGCCGACACCCTGCGCGAGGCCGTTGCGGCCCGCGGCCTGACCCACGCCGATGGCACCCCGCTCACCATCAGCATCGGCGTGGCGACAGGCGCCCCCGGCCCCCTGGGGGTCGACGACCTGCTGAATGCGGCAGACATGGCGCTCTACCGGGCCAAGGGCGCCGGCCGCAACCGGGCCAGGCTGGCGGAGTCACTCGCCGCGCCGGGCAGCGAAGAACTCCCGAAGCAGCCGTGAAGCGCGGGAGGCCAGCAGGCCGCCGACTACCTCGACCCGGTGGTTGTGCCAGGGTTGGGCGAAGAGGTTGGCCTTCGACTCCACCATGCCGGTGCGCGGCTCGGCAGCGCCGTAGACCACCCGGGCCAGGCGGGCATGGATGATGGCCCCGGTACACATCAGGCAAGGCTCCAGGGTCACGTAGAGGGTGCAGCCGTCGAGGCGATAGTTGCCGAGCCGGGCGCCGGCATCGCGCAGGGCGCGGATCTCGGCATGGGCACTAGGGTCGCGCCCCCCCACCGGGGCGTTGAAACCCTCGCCGACGATCTCGCCCGCGCCATCCACCACCACGGCCCCCACCGGCACCTCGCCGGCGGCCAAGCCCAGTCGGGCCTGGTCCAGCGCCCGGTGCATGTAGAACTCATCGCTGCGCAACGCCCTCGACTCCATGTAGACTGCCATGAAACATCTGTATGAGTGGCCCGACGCGGCCACGACGGCCCGGAGATCGCCCCCATGCCCACCCCCCTCGACGCCCTGGTCGGCCTGCTGGCCCTGGAACCCCTGGAGGAGACCCTGTTCCGCGGCACCAGCCAGGACCTCGGGCTCCCCCAGCTGTTCGGTGGCCAGGTGCTGGGCCAGGCGCTGTCGGCGGCCAGCCAGACGGTGACGGCAGAGCGCCGAGCCCATTCGCTGCACGGCTACTTCCTGCGCCCCGGGGACCCCCACCGCCCGGTAGTCTATCAGGTGGACGCGGTGCGCGACGGCGGCAGCTTCACCACCCGCCGGGTCACCGCCATCCAGAAGGGCCGGCCGATCTTCTTCTGCAGCGCCTCCTTCCACGGCGAGGAGTCCGGCCTCGAACACCAGACCGCCATGCCCGAGGTCGCCTCCCCGGAGCGCCTGGCCGAACAGGGCGCGCGCCTGGTGCGCTTCGACAGCCACCCCATCGAGTTCCTGCTCGCCGGCGAGGAGAGCCGGTCCGGCCAGCCGGCCCACAAGCGGGTCTGGTTCCGCCTGGCCGGCGAGCTGCCCGACGACCCCGCCCTGCATCGCCACCTGCTGGCCTACAGCTCCGACTTCAACCTGCTGACCACGGCCCTGGTACCGCACGGGCTCGACTTCCGCGACCCCAAACTGCAGATCGCCAGTCTCGATCATGCCCTCTGGTTCCACCACGACGTCCAGGTCAACGACTGGCTGCTCTACGACATGGACAGCCCCTGGGCCGGTGGTGCCCGCGGCTTCGCCCGCGGCAGCATCTACGACCGCCAGGGCCGCCTGGTGGCCTCCTCCGCCCAGGAGGGGCTCACCCGGCTGCGCGAGCCCGCCGGGGACTAGGCGAAGCACCGCGGCAGCGCTACCATCGACAGCAGTGCCGCAATAGCTCAGCTGGCAGAGCAACGCATTCGTAATGCGTAGGTCGGAGGTTCGAATCCTCTTTGCGGCACCATAAAACATTGAAAAACGGCCACCTGGCGAATCGTCGCGGTGGCCGTTGTGCGTTCAGGGCGCCGGGGCGCCTGGCCCTCAGAAGTAGCCGATCAGCCGCATGCAGTGGGGGCGCAGCACCAGGTAGGCCTCGCGCACGTCCGCCTCGGCAGGCCGGTCGTGCAGGCGGGCAAGATCCGCCTCGCCATAGTGGACGTCACCCACCCTCAGGTCGGCGGCATGCTTCGGGAACTCCTCCTCGCTGAAGGGCATGGACCGCAGTGGCTCCAGTGCCTGGCGGGAATCCGCGATGGCGTTGTACAGCGCCAGGTATTCGTCCTCCTGGAGCCAGTGGCCCACCAGCCGGTCGCAGGAGAGCAGCTCCCGGTGGTGGGCTTCCCGGGCCGCCAGCCCGGTATCCGGGGGTGCGGCAAGGGCGGGCTCGCCGAGCAGGGCGAAGGCAATCAGTGAATCGAGCATGGTCAGTCCCCCCGGGCGCCATTCTTGCCCGCCCGGGCGCGGCTGCCAAGCCCCCTCAGGCCTCGAGCCCCGGCGCGCGGCGCCGCGGCGTGGGTGCCGGCACCTCGGTGGAGAGCTCCACCTCGATGACCTCGCCGCGCTGCCACACCTGCAGCCGCGCCGGCTCTCCCGAAGGGGTGTCGCGCACCAGCTCCAGGAAGTGCAGCGGGGTCTCCGGGGTCTCGCCGTTGACCGCCAGCAGCAGATCGCCGGGTTCAAGCCCCGCCTCGGCGGCCTCGCCGCTCACGTCGCTGACCAGCACCCCGGCGCTGTCCGGCAGCCCCAGCGCCTCACGCAGATCGTCGTCCAGCGGGGTGACGGTGATGCCCAGCGCCACCACCACCTGGTCATCGAAGCCCTGGTACTCGATCTGGCGGGCCGCCTCCAGCACCTCCGGCGCCACGTGGATGCTGGCCCCGGCGGTCAGCGCCAGGGCGATGGCGTCGCTGGGGCGGCTGTCGATGCGCAGCGGTGACTCGCGGCCCGGCACCGAGAGCTCCAGCATGCCCAGGAAGGTGCTGTCGGTGAGGGCGTCCACATAGACTCGGGTCAGCGCCACCTCGGCCCCCGCCAGCACGTCGCCGAGCAGCTCATGGGTGAGCGGGCGCGAGGGGCGCTCGCCGGTCAGGGCGCGCAGGATGGCGCGGGCCTCGGCCACGCCGATGAAGATCGGAATCACCTCCCGGGCGCCGGGTTCGCGCAGCAGCACCACCGGCACACCGGCCATGCCCGACATGCCCACGGTGGCCACCTCGACCTCCACCATCGCCTCCGGCGGTACGGCCAGCTCCCGGGCCTGGCCGGGCAGTGCCCAGGCCAGCAGCAGGGCCAGGCAGGGGATCAGCAGACGCCGGCAGCGCGGCAGGAACGAGACGGACATGGCAGGGCTCCTCGATGATTGCCCTGTCAGGATGGCAGTCCAGGCGCCGCCCTGCCATGCCCGGGGCGTCTCATGACTTGCCGGCGGTGAAGCCCCCGTCGACCATCAGGTGGGCCCCGGTGACGAAGCTCGCCTCGTTGCTGGCCAGGAACAGGAAGGCGTTGGCCACCTCCTCGGAGCGCCCCAGGCGGCCGAGGGGATGCAGGCCGATCAGCCCCTGCAGCAGCTCATCGTCGAGTTCGGCCAGCAGCGGGGTGTCGATGTAGCCGGGACCGATGGCGTTGACCCGCACGCCCTTCGGCGCCGCCTCGATGGCCAGGGCGCGGGTCATGTTGACCACCCCACCCTTGGCGGCGGTATAGGCGGCGGTCTGGGACTGGCCGAACACCCCGAGGATGGAGGCGCAGTTGACGATGCTGCCGCTGCCCTGGCGATACATCACCCGCAGGGCGGCCCGGGCCACCCGGAAGACGCCGTTCAGGTTGATGTCGATGATCCGCAGGAACTCCTCGTCGCTGACCTCATCGGAGGGCGCGATGCCGCCGATGCCCGCGTTGCTGAACACCGCATCCACGCCGCCGAGCTCACTCTCCGTTTCCGCGAACAGGCGATCGACCTGGGCGGTATCGGTGACGTCGCAGGCCTTGAACAGGCAGCGCCCGGTGTGCCGGGCGTCCAGCGCCGCCGCCCGTGCGCTCCCGTCGCTGCTCTCCAGATCGGCGATCACCACGCTGGCGCCCTCCTCCAGGCAGCGCTCCACGCTGGCCAGACCGATGCCGCTGGCCCCGCCGGTGACGATGACCCTCTTTCCCTGCATGCGCATTGAAGACTCTCCTTGACGGTGATGGACCTGCCGCGGGAGCAGGCCTCTGCCCCCGCGCTCTCGGCCCCAGTGTAGCGAACCGGCGACCCGCCTGACGCGGATCGCCCCGCAATGACTTATTGTGTCAGGAGCTTGCTCACCCCGTCTTGACCCGCATCAGCTCGTTCCAGCGGGTGGTATAGCGCGGCGTGCGATGCTCGCAGCGCAGGGCCCAGGCGTTGCCCTGGCGGGGCAGGCCGAAGCGCACGGTATCGCGCCCCATCTCGCGGTTAAGCCGGTCCAGGGTGGCCATCAGCCGCCCGCTGCGCGCGCGTCGGGCCTCGTCGTCGGGCGTCTCCAGCAGCGAGGGCTGGGTGCCTTCGGCGTCCACCAGGTCGAGCAGCATTACCCCGCACTTCTGGTAGCGGTAGCCCTCGAGGAAGATCGCTTCCAGGCCGCGGCGGGCCGCCGCGAGCAGCTCCCGGCTGTCGGCGCTGGGCGCGGGCAGCGCCACCAGGGCGGCGTTGCGGTACTGAGGCTCGCCGGCCAGGAAAGGGCTGGTGCGCACGAACACCTGCACCGCCCGGGCCAGGCTGCCCTGGCGGCGCAGCTTCTCGCCGGCCCGGGCGGCGTGCTGGCGGATCGCCGCCTCCAGCTCGTGGCGCTCGCCGGTGAGCCGGCCGAAGGAGCGCGAGACCAGCAGACGCCGGCGCGGCTCGCTCATGTCGTCGAGGGCGATGGCCGGGCGGCCGCGCAGCTCCCAGACGAGGCGCTCCATCACCACCGAGAAGCGACTGCGCACCCAGCGCGGGTCGGCCTCGCGCAGCTCCCAGGCGGTGGTGATGCCCATCAGCGCCAGCCGCTCGGCGCTGCGCCGGGCCACGCCCCACAGCGCCTCCACCGGGCAGGCGGCCAGGGCCCGGCGGGTCGCCTCGCCGTCGGCGTCTAGCAGGCAGACCCCCTCGAAGGCCGGCTCGCGCTTGGCCAGCCGGTTGGCCAGCTTGGCCAGCACCCGGGTCGGTGCCACGCCCACCCCCACCGGGATGCCGGTCCAGCGGCCCACGGTCTCCCGCAGCGCCCGGCAGCGGGCCTCCAGCCCCTCCTCAGGGAAGCCCGCAAAGCCCACGAAGCTCTCGTCGATGGAGTAGAGCTCGACGTCCGGCGAGAACTCCGCCAGCACCTGGTTGACCCGCCGCGACATGTCGCCATAGAGCGCATAGTTGCTGGAGAGCAGCACCGCCTGGCGGCGCACGGCCGGCGGCAGCAGGTGGCGCGGCGCCCCCATGGCCACGCCCAGCGCCTTGAGCTCCTCGGAGCGCGCCACCACGCAACCATCGTTGTTGGAGAGCACCCCCACCGGCCGGCCCGCCAGGCGCGGATCGAAGGCCCGCTCGCAGCTGACGTAGAAGTTGTTGCCGTCGACCAGGGCGATCACGGGGTGCGCCCCAGCAGGTCGTGGAGCACATGGGTGACCACCCCCCACACCTCGCACTCGCGCCCGGCAAGGGGAATCGGCGCGAAGCGCGGGTTGCTGGCCACCAGCCACACCGCCCCGCCGCGACGCTCCAGGCGCTTGACCGTGGGCTCCCCCTCCAGGGCGATGACGATCACCCGGCCGGGCAGCGGCTCCAGGCTGCGATCCACCACCAGCAGGTCGCCGTCATGGATGCCGTCACCGAGCATGGAATCCCCCTCGGCGCGCACGAAGTAGGTGGCCGCGGGGCGCTTCACCACGTGGGCATGCAGGTCGATCTCGGCGTCCAGGTGGTCGTCGGCGGGACTCGGGAAGCCCGCCCGCACCCGGCAGCCCATCAGCGGCCGGGGCGGACCCGCCCCCTGGCCGGCGGCCCGGCCCACGATGCGGGCTCGGGTCGGGTGAATGCACGACATGGGCACCTCCGATGAATACTGGAATTTCATACAGTATCAGACAGGGGCTCACGCTTGGCAACGGGCCATACCCGTCGCTCGACGCAGCGGCGTGCTAACGTGAATGCCATGCACGACAGCAGCCATCACAACAACAATCACAACCGCAACGCACGTCGAGGGGACTCGCCATGGAACGCCGCACCCACCCGCTGCTCACCGACCGCCCCTTCTCCCCCAAGGGCAAGGTGGTCTCCGCCCGCGAGGCGGTGGAGCTGATCCGCGACGGCGACGCCGTGGCCACCGGCGGCTTCGTCGGCATCGGCTTCGCCGAGCACCTGGCGGTGGCCCTGGAGGCACGCTTTCTGGAGAGCGGCGAACCCCGCGACCTGACCCTGATGTATGCCGCCGGCCAGGGCGACGGCAAGACCCGCGGGCTCAACCACCTGGGCCACGAGGGGCTGGTGGCCCGGGTGATCGGCGGCGGCCTGGGGGGGACTGGTGCCGGCGCTGCAGCGGCTGGCCATCGAGGGGCGCATCCAGGCCTGGAACCTGCCCCAGGGGGTGATCTCCCACCTGTTTCGCGATATCGCCGCCGGCAAGCCCGGCACCCTCACCCGGGTGGGGCTCGGCACCTTCGTCGACCCGCGCCTGGAGGGCGGGCGGATCAACGCCATCAGCACCGAGGAGCGCGTGCGGCTGATGACGATCGACGACCAGGAGTATCTCTTCTACCCGGCGCTGCCGCTGCAGGTCGCGCTGCTGCGCGGCACCACCGCCGACTCCCTGGGCAACGTGACCATGGAGCGCGAGGCGCTGGTGCTGGAGGCGCTGGCCATCGCCACGGCGGTGCACAACTCCGGCGGCCTGGTGATCGTGCAGGTGGAGCGGCTGGCCGAATCCGGCACCCTGCCACCCAAGGCGGTGCGCATCCCCGGGGTGCTGGTGGACTGCGTGGTGGTCTGCGACGCCCTCGAACACCACTGGCAGACCTTCCAGACCCCCTACCACCCGGGCTACTCCGGCGAGCTGCGCACGCCCATGGCCGCGCCGGGCGCGATGGCCCTCTCGGCGCGCAAGATCATCGCCCGGCGTGCCGCCTTCGAGCTCACGCCCAACGCCGTGGTCAACCTCGGCATCGGCATGCCGGAGGGGGTCGGCGCGGTGGCCAGCGAAGAGCGGGTGCTGGAACTGGTGACGCTGACCGCCGAGCCCGGCGTGATCGGCGGCCTGCCCGCCGGCGGGCTCGACTTCGGCGCCGCCCTCAACACCCAGGCGATCATCGACCAGCCCGCCCAGTTCGACTTCTACGACGGCGGCGGCCTGGACATCGCCTTCCTGGGCATGGCCCAGGCGGACGCCGCCGGCAACGTCAACGTGTCGCGCTTCGGCAGCCGCCTGGCGGGCGCCGGTGGCTTCATCAATATCAGCCAGAACGCCCGCCGGGTGGTCTTCATGGGCACCTTCACGGCGAGCCGGGAGGCGCTGGAGGTGGTCGACGGCGCCCTGCGCCTGCCCGGGGACGGCCAGCCCAAGTTCGTCGCCGAGGTGGAGCAGCGCACCTTCAGCGGCGCGCTGGCCGCCGCCGACGGCAAGCCGGTGCTCTACGTGACCGAGCGCTGCGTGTTCGAGCTCACGCCCGAGGGCCTCGCCCTGACCGAGATCGCCCCAGGGGTGGACCTGGAGCGCGATATCCTCGCCCAGATGGGCTTCACGCCGCGGATGCCGGCACCGCTGCGCGAGATGGACCCGCGCATCTTCATCGAGGCACCCATGGGGCTGCGCGAGACGCTGCTCGAGCGCCCGCTGGCCCGGCGCCTGCACCTGGACGCCGCCGGCGAGGTGCTGTTCATCGACTTCGAGAACCTGCACATCGCGACCCGGGACGACGTGGATGACATCGAGCGGGAGGTGGAGACGCGGCTGGCGCCGCTGGGCCGGCGGGTCTATGCGGTGGTCAACTACGACCACTGCCGCATCAATGACGCCGTGCTGGAGGCCTACACGGCCATGGTGCGCGGCCTGGAGGAGCGCTTCTATACCCGGGTGACCCGCTACACCACCAGCGGCTTCATGCGCCGCAAGCTGGGCCATGCCCTGGAGGCGCGGGCCGTGGCCCCACACATCTACCAGAGCGCCGCGGAGGCGGAGGCCCACCTCCACGACGGCGAGGGCTGAGCCCTCTCAGGCATCGAGTTCGAGGGCCTCCACCGCCACCGGCCGCCCGAACAGGTAGCCCTGGAAGGCCCGGCAGCCGTGGGCCAGCAGCCAGGCCCGCTGGGCCTCGGTCTCCACCCCCTCGGCAACCACCTCCAGCTTGAGGCTCTGGGCCAGGGCGATGGTACTGGCCACGATCGCCTCGCTGGCCTCGTCCTCCAGCAGGTCGCGCACGAAGGACTGGTCGATCTTGAGCTGGTCAAGGGGCAGCCGCTTGAGATAGGCAAGCGAGGAGTAGCCGGTGCCGAAGTCGTCCAGGGCAAAGCCCACCCCCCGCGCGCGCAGCTCCAGCATGCGCGAGCGCGCCTCGTCCCGGGCCTCCAGCAGCAGGCTCTCGGTCACCTCGAGCTTGAGGCGGGAGGCCGGAGCGCCGGTCGCCTCGAGGGTCTCCAGCACCCGGTCGACGAAATCCGGCTCGCGGAACTGCCGCGGACTGACGTTGACGGAGAGGCTCAGCGCCGAGCGTGCCGGGTCCGCCGCCCAGGCCGCCAGCTGCCGGCACGCGGTCTCCAGCACCCAGTGACCGATGGCCACGATCAGCCGGTTCTCCTCGGCCAGGGGAATGAACTCGCCGGGCGAGACCTGGCCGCGCACGGGATGCTGCCAGCGCACCAGGGCCTCGACGCCGATGACCACGCCCCGCTCGTCTACCTGGGGCTGGTAGTACAGGCGCAGCTCACCCTTGGGCAGCGCCTGCCTCAGGTCCGCCTCCAGGCGAGCGCGGGCCTGCAGCCGCACCTGCATCTCGGGGTCGAAAAAGGCCAGGGTATTGCGCCCCGCCGCCTTGGCCTGGAACAGCGCCAGGTCGGCCTGCTGCAGGATCTCGTCGAGGGTGGTCTCGTGGTCGCGATAGAGGGTCACCCCGACGCTCACCGACACGCCGAGGCGCTCCTCACCGAGGCTCATCGGCGCCTGCATCACCGCCAGCAGCTTATGGGCGACCCGCTCGGCGATCACCGCCACCTCCTCAAGCTCGGTCCCCAGGTCGTGAAGCAGGATGGCGAACTCGTCGCTGCCCAGCCGGGCGACGGTATCGGTATCGCGCAGCACCCCCTCGAGCCGCTGGGCCACCGCCTGGAGCAGCTGGTCGCCGGCATGGTGGCCGAGGGTGTCATTGACCTGCTTGAAGTGGTCGAGGTCGAGGAACATCAGCGCGCCGAACTCACCGCTGCGATAGCTGTCCTTGAGCGCCACCTCCAGACGGTCGAGCATCAGGCGGCGGTTGGGCAGGCCGGTGAGCGGGTCGAAGAAGGCCAGCTGGTGGATCTTCTGCTCGGCCGCCTTGCGCTCGGTGAGGTCGCTGAAGGTCGCTACGAAGTGGGTCGTGGTGCCGGCAGCGTTGCGCACCGCGGAGAGGGTCAGCCACTCAGGGAACACCTCGCCGTTCTTGCGCCGGTTCCAGACCTCCCCCTGCCAGCTGCCGCTGCTCACCACGCTGCGCCACAGCCGCCGGTAGAAGGCCTCCTCGTGGAGCCCCGACGACAGCAGCCGCGGGTTCCTGCCCAGCACCTCGGCCTCCCTGTAGCCGGTGATCCGCGTGAAGGTGTCATTGACCTTGAGGATGCGGCCCTCGCCATCGGTGATCAGCATCCCCAGGTGGGTTTCGAAGGGGGTGGCGGCGATGCGCAGCTGGGCCTCGGTGGCGCGCTCCTCGGTGACGTCGCGCACCACCGCCAGCGCCCCGCCGAAGGCCTCCGCCGGCGCCTCGCCCGGGCTCAGCAGCGGGCTCAGCACCGAGTGGAACTGGCGCGGCTCGCCGCCGATAGGCAGGGTGTAGTCATACTCCACCGGCTCGCCGCCCTGCCGAAGCGCCGCGAAGGCCTGGTCGAGCTGGGCGGCCATGGCGGGCGGCAGCACCTCGCGATAGGGGCGCTGCAGCACCGCGGCGGCCTCGGTCATCAGCTCGTCGGGGTCGGGGGCGTGAATATAGCTGAAGCGCCCCTCGCCATCGAAGACGAAGATCATGTCCCGGATGGAGCCCACCAGCGCCTGGAGGCGCGACTCCCGGGCCTGTACCTCGCGACGGGCCAGTTCACGCTCCAGGGCCTGCCGGCGAACCTCCTCCTCCAGCCGCAGTCGGTTGAGGTAGTGGCGCAGCGCCAGCCAGCCCAGGCCCATGACCGCCAGCCCGATCATCACCCGGACCCAGAGGCGATGGAGCCAGTCGCCGAGCAGCACCTCCCGCGCCTCGCCCACCACCACCACGAAGGGCAGGTCGTCGACTCGCTGGAAGGTATAGAGCCGCTCGCCGCCATCCAGCGGCGAGTTGGCCTTGAGCGTGGCGCTCGGCGCCCCGCTGGCGATGAAGGCTCGCGTATGGGGCTCGTCGATCGACACCCCGAGCACCGCCGGGGAGTGCTCATCACCGACCCGGGGGCGCCGGGCAACCAGCTGCATCTCGGTGTCGATGATGGCGATGCTCTCGCCGCGCGTCAGGCTGAGCCGCTCCAGGGCCTCGCCGAACACCCCGGGGTCGAGCTCCACCAGGGCCAGGCCCTGACCATCGGGCAGCCGCCGGGCGTGCACCACCACATGGCGCTGCTCCAGCGCCGACCAGTGGATCGGCGAGATCCATTCCGCCCGCTCGGGCGCGCTCCGCAGGGTGCGATAGAACGGCAGGCCGGAGACATCGAAGCCCGGGGGATAGAGCGAACTGGACGAGGCGACGACCTGCCCCTCGGGGTCGACGAGGCTGATCTCGTCGACGAACCCCAGGCGGTCGAGCTGCTGGGCCAGGAAGGGCTCGATCCGCTCGGGGTCCGGCGGGTCACCGAAGAGCCGCTGGCGCTGGGGCGGCTGCATCAGCTGGGACACCGTGGAGAGGCTGAAGTCGCTGGCGGAAAAGATGCTGGCGACCCACTCCGCCACTAGGTCGGCCCGCGCCGCCGTGCGCTCGCGGGCGGCCTGCATGTCACGCTGGTACTGGTCGAAGAGGAAACCGCCCAGGGAGCCGAACAGCATCAGCATGCCCAGGATGTAGAGGGCGATGGCGACCCGGCGATCCCGGCGCGCACGCTGGCGCGCCATCACATCGGCCTGGGCGTCGGGTTCGATCATCGAGCAGCGTTCCTTGCGAGTGCAACGGAGGTAACCGCAGTGTAACGCCTTGGTGCAGAGTGTGCCGACCTGACGCAGTCCATTCAGCGTTGATTCGGCCCGCCCGGCTCCATCATGCAGCGGCCGGCACCTTCCCGACGCTTCCGGGTACCGGCTGTCCAGCCGTGGTCCGCTATGCTGGAGAAGAGCTCTCGCGAGACCCTGCCCATGCGCCCTGCGACCCTGCTCTTCTGGCTCGCCTGCCTGCTGCCGCTCACCGCCATCGCGGATGACACGCCGGCCTCCTCACCGGAATCGGCCCTCTCGGCCTACGTGGCTAGCGCCGGTGCCGACTTTCACTGGGAGGAAGTCGCCCGGCATCGTCTGCTGGGTACCGAGACCCGGCTGATCGAGCTGGCCTCCCAGCGCTGGCGCGGCACCCTGTGGCGCCACCAGCTGTGGCTGATCGACCCCACCGAGGGGCGCGGCGCCCCTCATGCCCTGCTGTTCATCGGCAGCGGCACCTGGCCGGCCGAGGGCGAGCCCTCCCGCGAGCCGCCGCGGGATGCCGCCAGCTTCGTGGCCCTGGCCCGGGCGCTGGAAACGCCCGTGGCGGTGCTGCGCCAGGTGCCCTTCCAGCCGCTGCTGGGCGGGCTGACCGAGGATGCGCTGATCGCCGAGACCTTCGTCCGCTTTCTCGACGCCCCCGAGGAGACCGACTGGCCGCTGCTGCTGCCCATGGTCAACAGCGCGGTGCGCGCCATGGATACCCTGCAGGCGCTGACCGCCGACTGGGCGGCCCCCCTCGAGACCTTCACCCTCACCGGCGCCTCCAAGCGCGGCTGGACCACCTGGCTCACCGCCGCGGTGGCCCCCCGGGTGGCAGCACTCGCCCCCATGGTGTTCGACATCCTCGACATGGAGCCGCAGCTGGCCCACCAGCGCCGGGTGTGGGGCGCCCCCTCGACGCAGATCGCCGACTACACCGAGCGCGGCATCGACGCCCGCCTCGACAGCGACGCGGGCCGCGCCCTGCAGGCCATGGTCGACCCCTACCGCTACCGGGAGCGCCTGACCCAGCCCAAGCTGCTGGTGCTGGCCAGTAACGACGCCTACTGGCCCGTGGACGCCCTCAACCTCTACTGGCACGCCCTGCCCGAGCCCCGCCATGTGCTCTACCTGCCCAACCAGGGCCACCGGCTGCGCGACTACGCCCGCCTGCTGCCGAGCCTGGCCGCCTTCCATCGCCGGGTGAGTCGCGGCGAGCCGCTGCCGACACTGGACTGGACGTTTGACTGCGAAGCCGAGCGGGTGACGCTGCGGGTGAGCGCCGGAGAGCCCGTCGACGAAGCCCGGGCCTGGGTGGCCCGGGCTCCGGTACGCGACTTCCGCGAGGCACGCTGGGAACCCCATCCCCTGGCGGCCGACGGCGCGGGGCTGGCTCTCTCCCTGCCGCGGCCCGATTCGGGCTACCTGGCGCTGTTCGGCGAGCTACAGTTCACCGCGGCGCCGGACGAGCGGCTGACCCTCTCCACCACCGTGCAGGTGGTCGACCGCGCGGCCGGTGAAGCCACGCAGGCCGGTTGCCCAGCGCCGCCGGGCTCCTGATCCCGCTCAGGAGGGGCGGCCCCCTTCGGCGCGTTGCGCCCGGCGGCCGGTCGGCTCCTCCTCGGCCATCGCCCTGGCCAGGGCCTCACGCTCGGCGGCCTCGTCAGGCAGGCTGCGCCGCGGCAGCACCAGGTTGAGGGTGAAGGCCACCAGGGCGGCGACCACGATGGGCGAGCCGCCCACCACCAGCTGCAGCATCGCCGGGAGCTGGCCGATCGCCTCGGGGACCGCGTAGACCCCCATGCTCAGCGCCAGGGCGAGACTGGCGATGGTCATGTTGCGCGCCGACATCTCGTCCCGGGTGATCAGCTGGATGCCGGTCATGGTGATCATGCCGAACACCGTGATGGTGGCCCCGCCCAGCACCGGATAGGGAATGGTGGTCATCACGGCGCCGAACTTGGGCACCAGCCCCGCCACCAGCAGGAAGAGCGCGGCCAGCGCCAGCACGAAGCGGCTGACCACCTTGGTCATCGCCACGATGCCCACGTTCTGGCTGTAGGAGGAGGTCGGCATGGCGCCGAAGAAGGAGCCGACCGCAGTGGTCGCCCCGTTGCCCAGCAGGCCGCCGAACAGCTCCCGGGTGGTGGGCTCACGGTTCATGCCCCCCACCGAAGTGGCGGAGAGATCACCAATGGTCTGCACCGAGTTGACCACGCAGATGATCACCACCGAGAGGATGGCGGCGGCGTGGAACTCGAGCTCATGGGGCAGCAGCCGCGGGGCGCTGAACCAGCCCGCCTCGCGCACCGGGGTGATGTCCACCATGCCCAGCGCCAGGGCCAGCGCATAGCCCGCCCCGATGCCGCAGATGATCGCCGCCAGCTTCATGAAGCCCCGCGCGAACTGGGAGACGCCGAGCACCACCCCGAGCGTCACCAGGGCGACCAGCCAGTTCTGCGGATCACCGTAGTCGCTGGCGCCCACCCCACCGGACATGTAGTGGATGGCGATGTCGTAGAGCGAGAGCCCGATCACCAGCACCACCACCCCCGCCACGATGGGCGGAAAGAGGTGGCGAATGCGGGTGATGAAGAGCCCCACCAGGATCATGGCGATGCCGCCCACCACCTGGGCACCGAGGATCCCGCCGATGCCGTACTGGGCGCCCACGGCGACCAGGGTCGGCACGTAGGCGAAGCCCACGCCGAAGATGGTGGGCAGCCGGGCGCCGAAACGCCCCACGCCATAGAGCTGGACCAGGGTGGCCAGCGCCGAGGCGATCAGCGAGACCTGGATCAGCAGCATCTGATCGGCCAGGCTGCCGCCGGCGGCGCCGACCACGATGATCGGCACGGTCACCGTGCCCATGATCATCGCCAGGATGTGCTGGAAGGAGAGGGGCAGGGCCCTGGCCAGGGGCGGCCGGCCATGGAAGTCGAAGACGGAGTGGCTGTGCTGTGGTGTGCTCATCGAGGGGCTCATCGCGATTCTTGTCGTTGGTTGGGGTCGCGATGACCGAGCCTAGTCAAGAGCCAGGGTGTACACAACTTTTGTATACTAAAAAACTTAAAATGTAGACCAATGTCTCAGTCGGCCACCTCGGCCACCTCGGCCAGCCGCCAGTCGTTGTCGGTGAGCGGCTCGCCGCCATTCGGTGTGACCCGCACGGTATCGCTCAGGCCGATCCCCCACTGACCGGGCAGACGCAGGCAGAGCGGCAGGTGGAAGACCATGTCGGCGGCGAACTCGCGCGGCTGGCCGCGAGCGATGTAGCCGGTGCCCTCGACCCAGCTGGGCGGGAACTGGGCGCCCACCGCATAGCCAAACACCCCCGAGAAGAACAGCCGGTCGGCGTGGGGAGCGAGCACCGCCTCGGCGGCGCGGGCGGCATCGTCGAAGGTACGGCCGGGGCGCATCTCGGCGGCGAGCGTCTCGAACAGAGCCCGGCAGAGGTCCCGGACCGCCTGCATCTCGCGGCTGGCGTGGCCGGCCACGACGGTGCGCATCATGGGAGCGGTATAGCGCTGGAAGGCCGAGCCGAATTCCAGGAACACCGGATCACCCGCCTCGATGACGGTGCGCTTGTGGTTGACGTGGATGATGCTGATGCGCCGCCCGCTGGTGACGATGGGCTGCAGGCTCATGAATTCGCCGCCGGCGGCCAGCATCGCCCGGGCGCCCTCGGCGGCCACCTCGTTGTCGGTGACGCCGGGGGCGATGATCGCCTCGGCGGCGGCGAGGCCGGCGGCGGTGATCCGCGCGCTCTCGCGCAGGCAGTCGAGTTCCGCCGGCGTCTTGACCAGGCGGACGGCGTCGAGCAGGGCCCCGCCGTCGTCGCGGAAGCGCTCGGCGCCGAGCCGCGCCTGCAGCTCGCGGATCACACCGAAGCGCAGCCCGGCACCGAAGAGATCCAGGCCGATGCTGCGAAAGGGCGAGAGCGTCTCGGCCAGCGGGGCGATCACCTCGTCGATCCCCTCCCAGCGGTAGCCAAGGATCTCGTCCACCGCAGCGGTGACCACGGCGGGCCCGGTCTCGATGGAGGGCACCTGCAGCACCCGGCGGTCGGCCGTTACCACCAGGGCGGTGTGCACCGAGACCTCGAAGGTGTGGTAGCCGGTCAGGTAGAAGATATCGGCGGGGTCGGTGAGCAGCAGCGCCTCGAGGCCTGCATCGCGCATGGCGGCGTGCACCCGGGCGAGGCGGGCGGCGAATTCGGCGGGAGCGAAGGGCAGCTCGGCGCCCTCCAGCTGCTCGGCCAGGGCATGACGGTAGGCGTGATGGTCCATGGGCGCTCTCCTGATCGCGACGACGAGGTTCCAGCCGGCGGCGCACGGGCGGCTTCGCGGCTATCGGCAGTGTAGCCCCGGACCCGGTGCAGCCCGGCGGAAGGAAGCGAAAATATCCCTGTTCGCCTCCGGCCCGGTTTCGTAGAATCCAGCCTCGTGTTGAACGCTACAGGACAACGATATGGGACGGGCCTTTCAGAACCGCAAGGAATCCATGGCCAAGACGGCCGCTGCCAAGACCAAGGTCTACAGCAAGTACGGCCGCGAGATCTACGTGGTCGCCAAGCAGGGTGGCACCGACCCCGCCGGCAACCTGAGCCTGCGCGGCCTGATCGAGCGCGCCAAGAAGGATCAGGTGCCCTCCCACGTGATCGAGAAGGCGCTGGACAAGGCCAGCGGCGTGGGCGGCGAGGACTTCTCCCCGGCCCGCTACGAGGGCTTCGGGCCGGGCAACGCGATGGTCATCGTCGACTGCCTGACCGACAACCCCAACCGTACCTTCGGTGACGTGCGCGCCTGCTTCACCAAGACCAAGAGCAAGATCGGCACCCCGGGCACCGTCAGCCACATGTTCGACCACTGCGCCATCCTCGCCTTCAAGGGCCAGGACGAGGAAGCCACCCTCGAGGCGCTGATGGAGGCCGATGTCGACGTGACCGACATCGAGAACGAGGAGGGCCAGATCACCGTCTTCGCCCCGCACACCGAGTATGCCAAGGCCAAGCAGGCGCTGATCGACGCCTTCGGCGAGCTCGACTTCGAGGTGGACGAGATCCAGTTCGTGCCCCAGACCACCACGCCCGTGGCGGGCGACGACGTGGCGATGTTCGAGAAGTTTCTCGACATGCTCAACGAGCTGGACGACGTCCAGAACGTCTTCCACAACGCCGAGCTGCCCGAGTAACGCCCTCCCCCGTCTGCCGCCCGCTCAGGGCGGCAGCACCCCTTCAGCGCAGCGGCAGCTGCGCCTGCTCCGTCAGGAAGGCCTCGATCCCTGCGGAGTAGTCCGGCTCGCTCTCCAGGAAGCCGGTGTTGTGGCCACCCCGAATCTCGAGCAGGCGCTTCGGGTCTCGCGCCGCCCGGTAGACGGCCTCGCCCTCGGCGAAGGGGATGATCTCGTCGTCGCGGCTGTGGATCACCAGCAGCGGCGCCTCGACGCCCCTGACGTGCCTCTCGGTGTCGTGGGAGAAGCGCGCCAGCCAGCGCGCCGGCAGGAAGGGGTAGACGCGCTGGGCCAGCGCCGGCACCGAGCGGAAGGGCGACTCCAGGATCGCCGCCGCCGGCCCCTCCTCTTCGAGCCCCTCTGCTTCCAGCGCCTCGGCCAGCTCGGCCGCCACGGCGGCCCCCAGGGAGCGTCCGAACAGCACGATCTCCTCCGGGGCCTGATCGGCCTCCTCCCGCAGCCAGCGCCAGCCGGCCCGGGCATCCAGCGCCAGGCCGGCCTCGGAGGGTCGCCCCTCGCTGCGGCCGTAGCCGCGATAGTCGAGGATCAGCACCGAGAACCCCAGGCGGTGGAACTGCACCAGGGAGTCGAGGCGGTGGGAGATGTTGCCGGCGTTGCCGTGCAGGAAGAGCAGGCTGGCCCGAGGGCGCTCGTGGGGCAGCCACCAGGCGTCCAGGGCCAGGCCGTCCTCGGTCTCGAGGGTCACCGGCGACCAGGCCAGGCCGCGATCGGCCGGAGTACCGATGGGCTCGCGACCCATATGCGGCAGGTAGAGCAGCCGCTCCTGGAAGGCCCAGGCCAGCGCCACCACCAGCAGATAGGCCAGCGCGATCCCGACAAGCCAGCGCAGCAGCATCGTCTCCTCCTTCCGCGCCCGCTGGCGAACCCGTGGGCGCTCAGCCGTTCGCGACTACCAGGCGCAGCCCCAGCCACAGGGCCATCGCCAGGGAGTAGAGCGCCGTCAGGCCCAGCAGGCCATTGAGCGCCGCGCCGTCGCGGCGTCGCATCTCGCGCACGAGCCCCAGCGCCGCCAGGCCCGTGAGACCCCAGGTGATCCAGGCCCAGGCGGTCAGCCCCAGCGGCAGCGTGGCTGCCAGGGGCCCTGTCGTCAGCAGTGCGAACAGGCGGCGAGTCGCCTCCGGCCCCATCCGTACCGCCAGGGTGATCTTGGCGGCCCGGGCGTCGGTATGGCGGTCGCGCAGGTTGTTGACCACCAGGATGGCGGCCACCGGCATGCCCACCAGGATGCCTGCCGCCACCGCCTCCCGGGTGATCGGGCTCTGCTGGGCCAGCAGCGAGCCCAGCACCGCCACCGGCCCGAAGAAGCCCCATACCGCGAGCTCCCCCAGCCCGCGGTTGGCGTAGGGGCGCCTGCCGCCGCTGTAGCCGAGCACGCCGAGCAGCGCCAGGCCACCCAGCAGCCAAAGCAGCCAGTGGCCGAAGAGCACAAGCCAGAGCCCCGTGGCCACGGCAACGCCCAGGGTCACGGCGAGGCCCGCGCGCAGCTCGCCGGCGCTGAGCCAGCCCGCCTGCAGGGCGCGGGTGGGGCCCAGGCGGTCGGGCTGGTCCACGCCGGAGAGGCCATCGAAGAGGTCGTTGGCCAGATTGACCGCCAACTGCAGCGCCAGCGCGCAGGCCAGACAGAGAACGGCGGTCGACATGCTGAAGTGGCCGGGCACCACCAGCGCCTGACCCAGCAGCACCGGCCCCAGCGCGGCGGGCAGCGTGCGCGGGCGCAGCGTCTGCCCCCAGACCATCACCTTGTGACTCACCGATGTCGTCATCGACCTCCTCCCTGAGCGCGCCGCCGCCCTTCGCCGCGGCGCCTGACATGGGGCATACTCTGTGGCGTACCCCCCCTGCCTGCAAGGAGAAAACATGTCCGCAGCCTGGTTGTCCCAGGTGGCCCTGCCCTGGGTGCTGGCCAGCGTGATGATGGCCATGGGCCTCAGCCTGACCGGGGCGGACTTCGCCCGCACCTGGCGCCACCCTCGTCGGGTGCTGCTCGGCACCGGCCTGCAGATGCTGGCCCTGCCGCTGCTGGCCTGGGCGCTGGTGCTGCTGCTGCCCCTGCCGCCCCTGGCGGCGGCCGGCCTGCTGCTGGTGGCCCTGGTGCCGGGTGGGGCCACCTCCAACATGTTCAGCTACCTGGTGCAGGGCGACCTGGCCCTGTCGGTCACCCTGACCGCCATCGCCGCCGTGCTGGCGCCCTTCACCCTGCCGCTGGTGATGGGCTGGAACCTGGAGCTGCTGGGGCTGGCCACCGGCGGCCTGTCGCTCCCCTACTGGCACACCGTCGGCCAGCTGCTGCTGGTCACCCTGCTGCCGGTGCTGGCGGGCATGCTGCTGCGCCAGGCCCTGCCGGCGCGCTGGCTCGAGGTGGTGCTGCCCGGGGTCAAGGGGTTCACCGGGGTGGCGATGATCTCGGTGGTGGTGGCGCTCTTCGCCAGCCACGCCGAACGGCTGCCGTCACTGCTCAGCCTCGAGACCCTCGCCGTGCTGCTGCTCTGCCTGTTCAGCATGCTGCTGGGCCACGGGGTCGCTCGCCGGCTGCACCTGCCCCACGACAGCGTGCGCGCCATCACCGTGGAGGTCGGGGTACAGAACGCCGGGGTAGCGATGATGGTGGCCTTCGTGCTGCTGCAGCAGCCGGCCATCGGCCTGGTGCCGCTTCTCTACGGCCTGCTGATGAACGTGCCGGTCTTCCTGTGGATGTTCGCCTGCCTGTGGCGGGATCGCCATCCGGAAGCGACGGTCGCCGACAGGCGCTGAGCCCCCTGCCGGTCACCCATCACCGCTCCATCGCGTAGATGGCCACTGCCCTGCTGATGGCCGTCAGCCGCCAGTCCGGCGCCTGACGGCCGGCCGCGCTACTCCACGGTGATGGTGATGACGTCGGAGACCAGCGGCGGGTCGAAGCTGACGTGGCGGTAGTCCATGAACAGCAGCTGGAGGGTGTACTCCCCCGGCTCGAGCTCCAGGCGGCCCTCGGTCTGGCCGCCGCCGAAGTGGCGCGTGTGGTCGGTGAAGGGCAGCGGCGCGCCCAGGTCCACCTCCTCCAGCGGCATGTTCACCAGCAGGTGGTGATGGCCGGTGTCGGGGAAGTCGGCACCCGCCGGCGCCACCCCCATGCCGGTGAGGCCCATGCGTACGGTCACCGGGCCCGACAGGGTGGCGCCATCCTCCGGCGCAATGAAGTAGACCTCGGCGCCCTCGGCGGCCGAGATGCGCTCCAGTTCCGCCATGGCCGGCGCCGCCAGCAGCGCGCTGCCGGCCACTCCCAGCGCCAGGGCCAGGGCCTGGGAATAGGTCCGCTTGTTCATTGTTATCTCCTTGTCCATCCCGTGATGGCGTGCTGGGCGGCATCCACCACCCGGTTGGTTCGATCGGGCCGGCACGGCCCGCTCCCGCCCTCCAAGACTAGTCGAGCCTGGCAGGGTTGGCAGACGGGTCCTGCTCAGTCCCCGGGGGTGTCGCAGCCCATCACGCCGCCGCGGGCCCAGTGCTCGCCGTCCACCTCCTGGAAGAACACCTGCACGGACTCCGGGCGGGCGCCGTAGACCTCCTCGAAGGCCTCGGTGATGCGGCGGGCGAGCTCGCGCTTCTGCGCCAGGTCGCGGGGGAACTGCTGGATGGTGACGATGGGCATGCTGGCCTCCTCGGGCGGGGGTCTCGGTCGTGGAAGTGGCAGGCCAAGATAGCAGAAACCCGCCGATGGGCGGGTTCCGGTGGGCGATGCGTGCGAACTCAGCGGCTGGCGACGAACGCCTGGTAAGCCTCCCAGGCATCCTCGACGCCCGCCTCGAGGAAGCGTTCGCCGTGCTCGGGGCTGGCCAGGGAAGGGTCGGAGCCCATGCGTCCGTCGGGAAAGCGCCGGCGGAAGGTGTGGGCGTCGCACTGGGCGCTGCCGGCCGGCGCCAGGCGCGGCGACATGGCCACATCGCGTACCGTCTGGGGGGGGGGGGCGGCATGCCAGGCCAGCGACACCTCGGAGGCGGTGGCGTGGCTGCCCTCGGCATCACCGTAGAGCGACTCGGCCAGCTCGCGGCCGCGGCGACCGGCGAACCAGTTGAACAGCTGCAGCTGCAGCTCGCCGGCCACTTCGCGCCGCAGGCTGCGCTCGCCGAGCACCTCGGCGAAGGCCGCGTTGACGGTGGCGATATTGCCGCCGTGGCCGTTAAGGAAGAAGACGTGGGTAAAGCCGTGGTGCGCCAGCGACTCGATGGTGTCGCGCAGCACCGCGACCAGGGTGCTCGGCCTCAGGGTCAGGCTGCCGGGAAAGGCCAGATGGTGCTGCGCCACGCCGATCGCCTGGGTCGGGCCGACCAGCACCCCGTGACGCTCGCCCAGGGTCCAGGCGATCGTCTCGGGGCAGAGGGCGTCGGTGCCCATCGGGCCGTTGGGGCCGTGCTGCTCGGTGGAGCCGATGGGCAGGATGATGCCCCTGGCGCGCTCCAGATAGGCTTCCACCTCCTGCCAGGTGGCGTGCTGCAGTCGCATCGCTGCGCTCCCATGCCGTGGTCGATGGGACCATGATGGCAGATACACGGCACCACCGCTGCCTCAGCGCTCCTTCTGGGCCGCCTGCCACTCCTCGGCGGCCTCCTCCACCCCGGGCTCGTCGCCGCGGTTGAGGGCCGCTCGGCGATAGGCCTCCTCGTCGCGCACGTCCTCGATCACCGTCATCAGGTCGCCCACATCCACCGGCGCGGTGTCGTGGACGAAGCAGCCGGTGAGCTCGCTCTCCGGATGCAGCTCGCCCGACTCATAGAGCGCCCAGATCTCCTTGCCGTAGTCGGTGGCCAGAAGCTCAGGGGCGAAGCGCCCGAAGTAGCGGCGCATGTTGTCCACGTCGCGCTCGAACATCCACTCGGCGCTGTTGTTGCCGGCGGCGTCCACTGCCTGGGGCAGGTCGATGATCACCGGGCCATCGGCGGCCATCAGCACGTTGAACTCGGAGAGATCTCCGTGCACCAGGCCGGCACACAGCATCTTCACCACGTCACGGATGATCTTGGCGTAGGACTCGCGGGCCTGCTCGGCGCTCAGGGTGACATCGTCCAGGCGCGGGGCGGTGAAGCCCTCGGCGTCGGAGATCATCTCCATCAGCAGCACGCCGTCGATGAAGCCATAGGGCTTGGGCACCCGCACGTCCGCCGCGGCCAGCCGGTAGAGGGCGTCGACCTCGGCGTTGAGCCAGGCCTGCTCCTGCTCCTTCTGGCCGTAGCGGGTCTTCTTGGCCATGGCCCGGGAGCGCCGGCTGTTGCGCTCGCGGCGACCCTCCTGGTACTGCACGGCCTGCTTGAAGCTGCGCTGCTTGGCCTCCTTGAAGACCTTGGCGCAGCGCCGCTCGCCGTGGGAACGCACCACGTAGACCTGGGCCTCCTTGCCGCTCATCAGCTGGCTCTCGACCGCCTCGATCAGGCCGTCGTCCACCAGCGGCTGCAGTCGCTTGGGTATCTTCATCTCTTCTCCCGAAATTGGCCGATGCGCCTCACCGGCCGACCCGCCGGGCGCGAACGCTGCGCCCCTTGATTCTGCCGTTGACCAGGCGCTCCAGGGCCTCGTCGGCCACCTCGCGCCGCACGGCAACAAAGGCGCTGTTGGCCAGCACCTTGATCTTGCCCACCTGGTCGCCGGCCAGCCCCGCCTCGCCGGTCAGGGCGCCGAGGATGTCGCCGGGGCGCACCTTCTGCTTCTTGCCGGACCCCAGCTGCAGGGTCGCCATGGGCGGTCCCAGCGGCTCGCGAGAGAGCACCGAGCGGGGCGGCAGCGGGGCTTCCTCGAGGGGCTCGCCGAGGAAGTCGGCCAGCCGCGCCAGCCGGTAATCCTCGCCCTCGCCGACCAGGGTGCAGGCGATGCCGGCGCTGCCGGCCCGGCCGGTGCGCCCGACCCGGTGCACATGCACCTCGAGATCCCGGGCGATGTGGTAGTTGAACACCGCATCCAGCTCGGCGATGTCCAGCCCGCGGGCCGCCACGTCGGTGGCCACCAGGATGGAGGCGCTGCGGTTGGCGAACAGCACCAGCAGCCGGTCGCGGTCGGCCTGCTCCAGGTCGCCGTGCAGCGCCAGGGCGCTGAAGCCCGCCGCCTCCAGCGCCTGGGCCACCTCGTCGGTCTCGCGCTTGGTGTTGCAGAACACCACGCTCGAGGCCGGGCGGAAGTGCAGCAGCAGCCGGCACAGCGCCTCCAGGCGCGCCTCGTCGCCGTCGGCGACCCGGTAGACCCGCTCATGGATGCTGCCGGCATCGTGGGTTTCGGCCACCTCCACGGTGACCGGGTCGCGCATCAGCGCCGCGGCCACGGGGCGCACGGCGTCGGAGAAGGTGGCGCTGAACAGCAGCGTCTGGCGCGACGCCGGGGTCTCGGCGACGATCGCCTCGAGGCTCGCCTGGAAGCCCATGTCGAGCATGCGATCGGCCTCGTCCAGCACCAGGGTCGCAAGCCCGTCCAGGACGAGCGAGCCCTTGCGCAGGTGCTCCTCGATCCGGCCTGGGGTGCCCACCACAATAAGCGCGCCATGGGCCAGGGAGGCGAGCTGCGGGCCGAAGGGGGCCCCCCCGCACAGGGTCAGCACCTTGACGTTGGGCAGGGTGCGCGCCAGCCGGCGCAGCTCGCCGGCCACCTGGTCGGCCAGCTCCCGGGTCGGGCAGAGGACGAGCCCCTGCACCGCGAAGCTTGAAAGCGCAAGCCGCGAGAGCAGCCCCAGGCCGAAGGCCGCGGTCTTGCCGGAGCCGGTCTTCGCCCGGGCGATCACATCGCGACCGGCCAGGATCGGCGGCAGACTCTCGGCCTGGATCGGCGTCATGGCGGCGAAGCCCAGGGAGGCGAGGTTATCGAGCAGCTCCGGCGCCAGCGGCAGCGAGGCGAAGGCGGCGTCGGGGGAGGAATCAGACAAGGGAACATCCTGCAGACAAAATAGGGGCGCCGACGACAGCGAACGAGCCGGGGTCGATAACGGCCGGGGTCGACAATGAAGAGCAGCGAAGGCCGGGCGGCATGGGCCGGGGAAGCGGGAGACTGGAAGGCCTGCAGGATAGCAGAAAGCTGCCCGGCACGCTGCAGATACCGACTGCCGCTCTCAGGCCCGCACCGGCAGCCGTGAGGCGCCGCCTTCCAGTACCTCGCGAATCTCCTCCCCCTCCAGGGTCTCACGCGCCTCCAGCGCGGCGGCCAGACGGTCCAGCTCGGCGCGGTGCTGCTCCAGCAGCCGGCGTCCGCGAGCCTCCATCTCGCCGAGCAGGCGCCGGATCTCCTCGTCCAGCAGGCCCGCGGAGGCCTCGCTGTGCTCGCGCAGCTGGGTCATCTCGCGCCCCAGGAAGGCGTGCTCCTGCCCCTGGGAGAGCGCCATGGGGCCCACCCGCTCGCTCATGCCCCAGCGCGCCACCATGCGCCGCGCCAGGCGGGTCGCCTGCTCCAGGTCGTTCTCCGCCCCGCTGCTCACCTCGCCGAACACGATCGACTCGGCCAGCCGACCGCCGAACATCACCGTCAGGCGATCGTGCAGGTAGGACTCGTTGTAGTTGACGCGCTCCTCGTCGGGCACCTGGGCGGTGACGCCCGGGGTGCGCCCCCGGGGCAGCACCGTCACCTTCTCCAGGCGGTCGGCCTGGGGCAGCAGGTGGGCGAGCAGCGCATGCCCCGCCTCGTGGTAGGCCACCAGGCGACGCTGGGCCTCGGAGAGCCCCATCTCGCGCTCCTCCCCCAGCATCAGCCGATCCCGGGCGTCCAGGAAGCAGGCCCAGTCCAGGTCGGCCCGGCCGTGCCGCCCGGCCAGCAGGGCGGCCTCGTTGGCCAGGTTGGCGAGATCCGCCCCGGAGAAGCCGATGGTGATCTCGGCCAGCCGCGCCAGATCCACGTCATCGGCCAGGGGCATGCGCCGGGTGTGGACCCTGAGGATCGCCTCCCGGGCCTGGCGATGGGGGTTCTCCAGGGTCACCTTGCGGTCGAAGCGGCCGGGGCGCAGCAGCGCCGGGTCGAGCACGTCGGGGCGGTTGGTGGCGGCGAGCACCACCACCGCCTCATGCCCCTCGAAGCCGTCCAGCTCGGCGAGTATCTGGTTGAGGGTCTGCTCGCGCTCGTCGTGGCCGCCGCCCACCCCGGTCCCCCGGGTGCGGCCGATGGAGTCGATCTCGTCGATGAAGACCACGGAGGGGGCCTTCTCCTTGGCCTGGCGGAAGAGGTCGCGGACCCGGGAGGCCCCCACCCCTACGAACATCTCGATGAACTCGGAGCCGCTGATGCTGAAGAAGGGCACCCCGGCCTCGCCCGCTACCGCCTTGGCCATCAGCGTCTTGCCGGTGCCGGGCGGGCCCATCATCAGGATGCCGCGGGGCATTCGCGCCCCCAGGGCCTGGAAGCGCTCGGGCTCCCGGAGGAACTCGATCACCTCGAAGATATCGCGCTTGGCGTTCTCGGAGCCCGCCACGTCGGCCAGCCGCACCTTGCTCTGCTGGGGCTCCACCAGGCGCGCCCGGGATCGGCCCATGCCGAAGGTGCCGCTGCCGCCGGTCATGCGCTCCTGCATGCGGTTCCAGAACCAGAACAGCAGCGCCAGCATCAGCAGCCAGGGCACCACCCCCATCAGCAGGCGCTGCCACGCCTCGGGCTCCGCCGGGCGCGCGGCGATGCGCACCTGCTGCGCCTCGAGGCGCTCCAGCAGGCGCTCGCTCTCCACGTCCGGGCGGGTGGTGGTGAAGGCCCGGGTCTCGCCCAGGTCCAGGTCGAGGCGGCCGGAGTCGCTGAAGACGCCCTCCAGGGCCTGGCCGCGCAGCGTCACCTCATCCACGTGGCCGGCGTCCACCGCCTCGAGGAAGTCGGAGTAGGTCAGCTCCACCCGGGCCTGGCGGTCGGCGCCGTCCAGGTAGTGAAACATCAGCAGGAGGGCCACCGCCATCCAGACGAACAGCAGCCACTGCTGCCGGGGCAGCCCGCTGGGGGCGTTGCCACCACCGCCATCGCGCCCTCCCGATCCGGACGGCTCCGGGGCAGAGGGGGCGGGACGCGGGGTGGGTGACCGGGGCTCAGCCATGTCGCTCTCCGTATCGCTCATGGCTATCAACATGGCCCTTCGCCCATCGGCTGGCAACCCGCCCCCGCGGCACCTCGGTCGCGGCCCGGCTATGGCATAGTGGTGGCAGCGACCGCCAGAGCGCCTGTCACCACCCTCGCCAGGAGTCCACCGTGCGACAATCGACCACCCGCGCCCTTCCTCGTGCCCTTCACCTCCTGCTGGCCGCCGCGCTGGCCCACTGCCTGCTCTTCGCCCAGGCCGGCGCCGCCCAGCGCCCTACCCTGGGCCTGGCACTGGGCTCCGGCGGCGCCAACGGCCTGGCCCATATCGCCGTGCTGCAGGTCTTCGACGAGCTGGAGATCGTCCCCGACCGCATCGCCGGCACCAGCATCGGCGCGGTGATCGGCGGGCTCTATGCGGCGGGGCTCTCCGCCGACCAGATCCAGGATATCTTCGACGACGTGGCGGGCTCGCCCCTGGACGCCCTCTCGGGGCTCGCCGGCTCGGAGCTGGACCTGGCGGACCTACTGCAGCTCGGCCTGAGCGACGGCGGCCTGTTCGACTCCGGGGGGTTCCTGCGCTATCTGGCTGCCCACACCGAGGCGCGCACCTTCGATGACCTGGCGATCCCGCTCTCGGTGGTGGCCACCGACTACTGGAGCGGCGACAGCGTGGTGATCGAGGCGGGCCGGCTGTTTCCCGCCATCGAGGCGAGCATGGCGGTGCCGGGGCTGTTCTCGCCGGTGCGCCGCGGCGAGCAGCTGCTGATCGATGGCGGCACCTCCAACCCGCTGCCCTTCGAGCTGCTGATGGATGAGATGGACCTGGTGATCGCGGTGGACGTCTCCGGCGCCCGCCACCCGGACAGCGACCCCGAGCCCGGCATCACCGACCTGCTGTTCAAGACCTTCAGCATCATGCAGCAGTCGCTGATCCGGCAGGCGCTGGCGCATCGCCGCCCGCACCTCTATTTGAAGCCGGAGGCCGTGGGGGTGCGCCTGCTGCACTTCAACCGCATCCACGAGATCCTCGCCCAGGCCGAGCCGGTGGCCGACGACCTGCGCGACCAGCTGACGATCTGGCTGGCCATCCAGGCCGACGCCGCCATGCCCTGACGGATCCCCGTGCCGGACCGCCGCCGGGGGGTTATGCTCAGGAGAGCCCCTACCGCCCCCGCAGGAGAAGCGCGATGGCCGACATCACCGCACGGCTGGCCGACATCAAGGCCAGGATTGACGAGCTGGCCGGCCTGGCCGCCGTCGAGCACCGCGAGCATGCCAGCCGCCTGGCACAGACCCTGGTCGGCGACCTCGAGGGGCTCTTCGAGGCGTCGCCCCCGGCGCCGAGGCCCGCGGGGCCGCCGCCCAGGGCACCCCGCGACGAGGTGGAGCGCTGCCCGGTCTGCTCGCTGCGCAGCTATCACTATCAGCGCGTCACCATCCGCGAGAGCGACTATGGCGGCTTTGAAGCCCTCTACCGCTGCGGCAGCTGCGCACACGAGGGCTGGAAGGAGATCGCCTGACCCCGCGCGGGCTCAGCGGCAGAAGGGCCCGACCTGGTAGAAGCGCCGGCACTGGAACTCCGCCTCGCAGCTGGCCAGCTGCCCCTGGTAGCGGCTGGCCCGGCTCGCCACCAGGCCGGCCGCCCGCTGCACCGCGGGCTTGCCGCGCCAGGTGCCGCGCTGATAGCCACCGGCCCCCTCGTGATAGGCCAGGTAGAGGTGCTCGGGGTTGTTCAGCGAGATACCGGCCTGCCGCTGGCTGCGCGCGTTGTACCAGCCGATGAAGTCGGTGGCATGCTTCATGTGGCTGCGCCGGGCCAGGGTGCCGCCGGCCTCGTCGCGATACTCCCCCCATACCGGGTCCAGGGCCTGGGCATAGCCCCGCGCCGAGGAGGGGCGCGGCCCCGGGATGAAGCCCAGGTAGCGCTGGCGCGGCGGGCGCACATGGCTCTGGAACGAGGACTCCTGCTGGATGAAGGCCATCTGGGTGGCGATGGGGGTCCCCCAGCGCGCCTCGGACTCCCGGGCGTAGTCGTACCAGCGCGGCTGTTCGCGGAAGATCTCGCAGACGTTGCTCTGGTCCCGCGGCGGCGACGGCGCCAGGGCCGCACAGCCACCGAGCAGGCCTAGCGTGCCGGCCGCCAGGCCGGTGCGCAGCAGGCGATGCCACCGCCCCTCGCGCCTGCCCGGCAGGCTGCTAGCCAAGGGCCGCACGCAGCGTCTCGGCGGCCGCCGCCAGGTCGGCCGGGTCGGCCATGGGCAGGTCGACGACCTGGATGTCGCTCATCTCGTCGAGCGGGGTCAGGTGGATATGCACGTGGGGCACCTCGAGGCCCACCACCAGCATGCCGACCCGCCGGCAGGGAAAGGCCCGCTTGATCGCCTTGGCGACTCGCCGGGAGACGCCCATCAGATGCACGTAGAGCGCTTCGGGAAGGTCATCCCAGTGGTCGACCTCCTCGCGGGGGATCACCAGCACATGGCCGGGCTTCATCGGCTGGATGGTCATGATGACCACGCATTGCTCGTCCTCGTGGACGAAGTGGCCCGGGATCTCTCCCTGCATGATACGGGTGAAGATGCTCGCCATCGGCACTCTCCTGGCAGTGGGGACGACATGCCGACACGCGCGGACTGCAGCGGCGGCACGAAACCGGTATGCTGAAGGCGCAACACCCTCAGTACGGAGCAGAATACACGATCGATCATTCATTCCAAGCCAGCACGGAGGTTCACATGAAGGTCTACAAACCTGAATGGCGGTGCACGTTTAGCGTAAACGAAGGCGCGGAAGAATCAGCCAGCTGGAAGGAGAGGATCGCCTGGCAGCTGCGCGAGTTTGCCGACCGGCTGGACGGCGGCGGCAGGACATTGAAGATCGACTGCGACGTCACACCCGCGGTGAGCGAGGACGAGATCAACACCTGCCTGGGCAAGGGCTTCGCCGTGACCCAGAGCCTGCTCACCCAGCTCGCCCAGCAGGCCGCCTGTGAGGACGTCATGCGCGACGCCAAGGCCGAGCTGTTCGCGGAGGAAGAGGAAAGCCCCCGGCACTGACACGCGCCGTCGCAGCCGCGTGCCATCCCCACGCCCCATTCGGACTCCGGATGGGGCGTCTTCATTGCGGCCTGCCGGATCTGCCCGACGTGGATACGTCCGGCGTGGATACGTCCGGCGTGGATACGTCCGGCGTGGATACGTCCGGCGTGGATGCGTCCGGCGTGGATACGCCCCGCGAGGGGGCCCGGCGAGATGCACCCGGTGACGCGGCATGCCATCCTTGGTCCTTCGCTCGCCACCGGAACGTGTCGCCATGCCGCTTGCCATCAGCCTGATTGCCCCCTCCTCCTTCACCCCCGAGGACGACATCGAGCGGGGCGTGCGCGGACTCGAGTCCCTCGGGGTGACCGTGCGCCGGCCGGCCCCGCTGCAGCGGCGGACCCGCTACCTGGCGGGCGATCGGGAGTGGCGCCTTGCGCAGCTCCACGCCGCCTATGCCGACCCCGACACCCAGGCGGTGTGGGCGGTGCGCGGCGGCTTCGGCTGCGCCCAGCTGGCAGCGGGAATCGACTGGGCGCGGCTGGCCGGCCGGCCCAAGCCGCTGGTCGGCTACTCCGACCTCACCGCCCTGCTCCACCAGTGCCACTTGCACGGGCTGCCGGCGATCCACGCTCCGGTGGTCAAGGCCGCAGGCGCCCTGCTCGATGGATCCGCGGATGAGCGCACCGTCGTTCGGCGCCAGTTCGAGGAGACCCTCGCCCTGATCCGCGGCAGCGCCTCCCTCGACTACCCGCTCACCGCCTGGCACGACGCCCCATCACGGCGGGAAGGCCCGCTGGTGGGCGGCAACCTCATCACCCTGGCCAGCCTCGCCGGCACCCCGCTGGCCTCCCGCGCGCCGCCCGGCGCCCTGGTGATCCTCGAGGACGTGGGCGAGCCCTACTACCGGCTGGAGCGCGCCCTCTGGCAACTGGTGCAGGCCGGCGCCCTGGATGAGGCCGGCGCCGTCTGCCTGGGGACCTTCGAAGGGTGCCGCCCCTATGACGAGACGCCGCTCGAGGCGATCGTCGCCGAGACCCTGGCCCCCCTTGGGCTACCGTTCTACCACGGCCTGCCGGTGGGCCACGGCCTGCACAACCGCCCCTGGCGCTATGGCGCAACGGGGGTTCTCGAGGAGGGGCGCCTTAGCGTGGCGGGCTAGCCTTGGTGCTGCACCGCAGCGTAGAGGGTGCGCCAACAAAGCAGTTACACAATTGTCGCCATCTTGCATCGATCTTCGCCGATCTTCGAAACGCTGCTTGCCGCCCCTGGAAAAGGCGGCTACTATTTGATCGCCCTTATGGCAACTCGCTGCATCGCAGCATACGCGACCCGCACCACGAGAGACCCTGAGGAAACCAGATGGGAACCCGATCGAGACTGTTACTCGCCTGCTGCCTGACAGGCGCATTGACCCTCGGTACCCAGGCGGCCATGGCCCATGAGGCCGAGCCCGATATCCAGGAAGGCTACGCCTCCTTCTATCACGACAAGTTCCAGGGGCGGGCCACCGCCAGCGGTGAGCGGTTCGACCAGAACCAGCTGACCGCCGCCCACCCCGACCTGCCCTTCGGCACCGAAGTCGTCGTGACCCGGCCCGACACCGGCCGCGAGGTCACGGTGGTGATCAACGACCGCGGCCCCTTCGTGAAGGGGCGTGTCATCGACCTTTCCAAGCGCGCCGCCCGCGAGCTCGGCATGCTCCATCGCGGCGTGGCACCGGTCATCATCACCGCCATCAACTGAGGCAGACGCCACCGCCCGGCGCTCAGCGACCGCCGGCGATCTGGTCGGCAAAATCGTGATTGACGTCGCGATGGTCGGCCTCGTCGGCCCTCACCGCCGCGACCACCTCGCGAAGGCGCGCATCGGCCGGCAGCTTCCAGTAGTCGATGGCGATCTGCGGCGCCGGAATGTTCTCGTACTTGCCGCTATCGATGCCCTCGAGATACTCGGTGTAGCTGATCACCGCCTCCTCCTCGAGATAGCCCACCACCCGGTGGGCCGTCCTGCTGGAACACAGGTAGAGCAGAAAGAAGAGGTTGTAGAACACCCCCTGGGCCAGCACGATCAGAGCCCGCTCCAGCCGGGTGGGCTGCGCCACCTCGATGAAGGTCATCAGGTGCATGCGCTCGTTCTCGGCCTCGTCCAGCAGGGTCCGAATCCAGCCGTCGTCATCCTTCAGGCGCCGCAGGGAGCGCAGGTGCTGCAGGGTGCCACCGACCATCCCCGGCACCGCCGCCACCGTCTCCAGCACCACGGCGCGGTGGCCATAGCGTCCGGCGAAGAACAGGTCGGCGAAGAAACGCATGAAGCGCACCAGCCGGTAGGCGAACCGGTCGGAGAGCCCTCTGGGGCGGTGGTGGCGGCGAAGGGGCGTTTCAGACGGCGAGGACGCGTCACTGGAACTCATCAAGCACTCTCCTTGGCTTCGTTGGCAGGGCGGCCCCGATGACCGGGGCTCCCTCACAGACTGCCGTCCTGCCAGACGGTTCCCTTCACCGCGGCGTGGGGCAGCACGCCACGCTGCTTGCCGCCCTCAGCTCCCGGGCTCGAGCCGGTCCTGGGTGCGCGTCGCGAAGTCGCCGGCGTCATGGCGCTCGTGGAGCTGTTCCGAGGGCTCCCCGAAGGTGCGATTCACCATGCGCCCGCGCCGTACCGCTGGCCGGGCGTCGATCTCCTCGGCCCAGCGCCGCAGGTGCCGATACTCCTGCACCTGCAGGAACTCCCCGGCATCGTAGAGTCGCCCCAGCGCCAGCTGCCCATACCAGGGCCAGGTGGCGATATCGGCGATGCTGTAGGCGTCGCCCCCCAGGTAGCGGCTCTCTGCCAGGCGACGGTCCAGCACATCGAGCTGGCGCTTGGCCTCCATGGCGAAGCGGTTGATGGGGTACTCGAACTTCTCCGGGGCATAGGCGTAGAAGTGGCCGAAGCCGCCGCCCAGGTAGGGAGCGCTGCCCATCTGCCAGAACAGCCAGCTGAGGGTCTGGGTGCGCTCGGCAGGGGCGTCCGGCAGGAATTCGCCGAACTTCTCGGCCAGGTAGAGCAGGATCGACCCGGACTCGAATACCCGCCGGGGCGGGTCGACGGTGTGGTCCATCAGCGCCGGGATCTTGGAGTTGGGGTTGACCGCCACGAAGCCGCTGCCGAACTGGTCGCCATCGCCGATGCGGATCAGCCAGGCGTCGTACTCGGCGCCGGCATGGCCCAGCGCCAGCAGCTCCTCCAGCATTACCGTGATCTTGACCCCGTTGGGCGTGCCCATGGAGTAGAGCTGCAGCGGGTGCTTGCCCACCGGCAGCGCCGTGTCGTGGGTGGGCCCGGCGATGGGGCGGTTGATGCTGGCGAACTTGCCGCCGCTGGGCTGCTCCCACTTCCATACCCGGGGCGGAACGTAGGCGTGATCGCTCATGCTGACTCCATTAGCAGGGACATGGTATGTGCCACTCACGATACCCCGCCGCGCCCGGCACCGCGAGCCCGGGGGCTTCGCCAACGGGAGGGGCCCGCACCAACGCGAACAGCCGCCCGAAGGCGGCTGTTCTGGAAGGCTGACCTGGAGAAGCGTCACGCTGGTACCGGCGGCCGGACTCGAACCGGCAAGAGGTTGCCCCCGGGAGATTTTGAATCTCCTGCGTCTACCAATTTCGCCACGCCGGCAACGCGTGACGCATTATACGTGGGCCCTTCAGCAGGTCAATCTGGGTCCTGACTTCCCCCCCTGACTTCACCCCATGGAGCCGGTATCCTAGGCGGCTTGCCAAGACACCGGATCCCGACACCTCCCATGCAGCGCGCCGACTTCCACTTCGAGCTCCCCGACGAGCTGATTGCCCGCTATCCCTCCGAGCAGCGCAGCGACTGTCGCCTGCTGTGCGTCGACGGCGAGAGCGACAAGCTGGCCCACCGCCGCTTCCCTGACCTGCTCGAGCTGCTCGAGCCCGGTGACCTGCTGGTGTTCAACGACACCCGGGTGATCCCGGCGCGGCTGCACGGCCACAAGGCCAGCGGCGGCAAGGTGGAGATGCTGCTGGAGCGCCCGCTGGACGCCCACCGCGGCCTGGCCCACCTGCGCTCGAGCAAGTCGCCCAAGCCCGGCACCGAGCTGATCTTCGAGGGCGATATCCACGCCGTGGTGGAGGGGCGCCGCGATGCCCTCTTCGAGCTGCGCTTCCTCGGCGAGACGCCGCTGATCGCGCTTCTCGAGGCGCACGGCCATATGCCGCTGCCGCCCTATATCGACCGCGCCGACGAGAGCGCCGACCGCGAGCGCTACCAGACCGTCTACGCCCGCCGCGCCGGCGCCGTGGCCGCCCCCACTGCCGGGCTGCACTTCGATGAGCCGCTGCTCGGGCGACTTGCCGAGAGGGGCGTGGAGCGCGCCTTCGTCACCCTGCACGTGGGCGCCGGCACCTTCCAGCCGGTGCGCGTGGACGATATCCGCGAGCACGTCATGCACAGCGAGTGGCTGGAGGTGGACGAGGAGACCTGCGCCAAGGTGCAGGCGGCCCGCGCCGCCGGGCGCCGGGTGATCGCCGTGGGCACCACCAGCGTGCGCTGCCTGGAGAGCGCTTGCATGAAGAGTGCCACCGGTGAGATCGCCCCCTACCGCGGCGAGACCGACATCTTCATCTACCCGGGCTACGAGTGGCGCTGCGTGGACGCCCTGATCACCAACTTCCACCTGCCGGAGTCCACCCTGCTGATGCTGGTTTCCTCGTTTGCCGGCTTCGACACCACCATGGCGGCCTACCGCGAGGCGGTGGCCGAACGCTACGCCTTCTTCAGCTATGGCGACGCGATGTTTCTAACCCGCAGGAGCGCCGAGACCCCTCATGCGTAACGAATGCTTCATGACCTTCGAGCGCCTGGCCAGTGATGGCCGGGCGCGCCGCGGCCGCCTCACCTTTCCCCGCGGCACGGTGGAGACCCCCGCCTTCATGCCGGTGGGCACCTACGGCACCGTCAAGGGCATGACCCCGGTGTCGGTGGAGGAGATCGGCGCCGAGATCATCCTTGGCAACACCTTCCACCTCTGGCTGCGCCCGGGGATGGAGGTGATCGAGGCCCACGGCGACCTGCACGACTTCGCCCAGTGGCACAAGCCGATCCTCACCGACTCCGGCGGCTTCCAGGTCTTCTCGCTCGGCGCCATGCGCAAGATCACCGAGCAGGGGGTGCACTTCCGCTCGCCGGTGGACGGCGCCAAGGTATTCATGGGGCCCGAGGAGTCCATGGCGGTGCAGCACTCGCTGGGCTCCGACGTGGTAATGATCTTCGACGAGTGCACCCCCTACCCGGCCACCGAGAAGGAGGCGCGCCTCTCCATGGAGCGCTCGCTGCGCTGGGCACAGCGCTCCCGGGACGCCCACGGCGACTCCCCCTCGGCGCTGTTCGGCATCATTCAGGGTGGCATGTACCCCGGGCTGCGCGAGCAGTCGCTCAAGGGCCTGCTCGACATCGGCTTCGACGGCCTGGCCATCGGCGGCCTCTCGGTGGGCGAGCCCAAGGAGGAGATGATCCGGACCCTGGACTACCTGCCCACCTGGATGCCGGAGGAGAAGCCCCGCTACCTGATGGGCGTCGGCAAGCCCGAGGATCTGGTGGAAGGGGTGCGCCGCGGGGTCGACATGTTCGACTGCGTGATGCCGACCCGCAACGCCAGGAACGGCCACCTGTTCACCGCCGAGGGCACGGTGAAGATCCGTAACGCCAAGCATCGTCACGACACCCGGCCGCTAGACGACGAGTGCGACTGCTACACCTGCCAGCACTTCTCCCGGGCCTACCTCCACCACCTGGACCGCTGCGGCGAGATGCTCGGCTCGATGCTCAACACCATCCACAATCTGCGCCATTACCAGCGCCTGATGGCCGGTTTGCGCGGTGCCATCGAAGCGGGTACATTGGCCAACTTCGTGGAAGGCTTCTACGCACGGCGCGGCCTGCCGGTGCCTCCCGCCCCGAATTGATAGCGTCCGGTGCCGGCCCCTGGCGGCCGACACCGGACGAGACTGCCCCTGCCGGGGCGTCCACCGTTACCTATCCCGACCTTTCATACTCACTGTTCATACCAACTTTTCATACCAACCAGGAGACACCCACCCATGCTGGATTTCTTCATCGCTCCGGCCTACGCCCAGGATGCCGCTGCCGGCAGCGGCATGGCCCAGATCGTCATGCTGCTCGGCTTCGTGCTGATCTTCTACTTCCTGCTGTGGCGCCCCCAGGCCAAGCGCGCCAAGCAGCACAAGCAGCTGATCGGAAGCCTCTCCAAGGGTGACGAGATCGTCATCGGCGGTGGCGTGCTGGGCCGCATCACCAAGGTGAGCGACGACAGCGAATTCCTGACCATGGAGATCGCCGAAGGCACCCAGATCAACGTGCAGAAGAACGCCGTGGCCGCGG
This sequence comes from Halomonas alkalicola, assembly GCF_030704205.1. Taxonomy (NCBI): domain Bacteria; kingdom Pseudomonadati; phylum Pseudomonadota; class Gammaproteobacteria; order Oceanospirillales; family Halomonadaceae; genus Halomonas; species Halomonas alkalicola. Next base: position 1,529,070 of record NZ_CP131913.1, read on the forward strand.
TGCTGCCCAAGGGCACCATCAAGGCCATCTGAGCCGTGTCCTTCCGGCCCCGCCCCTCGCGGTGGGGCCGCTTCTGATCGCCGCGGCACCCCCGCGGCGATCATGACGTTCTAGACGTCATCCTCCTAACGTCCGCAACGCACGTTGTCAGAAAACGTTGTCAGCAACCTGAGGGCAGGGCTCGCATGCTCAACCGTTACCCACTATGGAAGTATCTGCTGATACTGATCGTCCTCGCCGCCGGCCTTATCTACTCGCTGCCCAATCTCTACCCCGAAGACCCGGCAGTGCAGATCAGCAGCGCCAGCGGCGACACCACCATCGACGACGGCGAGCTGGAGCGCGTCCAGCGCGCCCTGAGTGACGCCGGCATCACCATCAAGGCCGTCGAGCGCGACGCCAGCAGCGTACTGATCCGCCTCGCCGACGCCGCCGACGCCGACGAGCAGCTCCAGGCCCGCGACCGCATCGCCGCCATGCTCGACGACGACTTCGTGGTGGCACTGAACCTCGCCGAATCCACCCCCGCCTGGCTGCAGGCGCTCTCCGCCTCGCCCATGACCCTGGGCCTCGACCTGCGTGGCGGCGTGCACTTCCTGCTGGAAGTGGACATGGACGCCGCCGTGACCCAGCGCCTCGAGGTCAACGCCAGCGCCATGCGCGAGCAGCTGCGCAGCGAGCGCATCCGCTATCGCGGCACCGAGATCGAGGGACGCACCCTCACGCTGACCTTCACCACCGAGGAGGACCGCGACGCGGCCCGCCGCCTGATCAGCCGTGAGTTCCGCGACTTCGACTACCAGAACGTGGGCGACGGCCGCGGCGCGGCACTGGCCATGACCCTCACCGACCAGGCGGTCAACGAGATCCAGGACTACGCGGTCAACCAGAACCTCACCACCCTGCGCAACCGGGTCGACGAGCTGGGCGTGGCCGAGCCCATGGTGCAGCGCCAGGGCCCCGACCGCATCGTGGTGGAACTGCCCGGCGTACAGGACACCGTGGCCGCCAAGCGGGTGGTGGGCGCCACCGCCAACCTGGAGTTCCGCCTCGAGGCGCGCCCGGACACCCCGGACGCCGAGACCGAGACCTTCGCGTTCCGCAACGACGAATCCCGCACCGCCGACCTGATGCGCGACGTCATCATCACCGGCGACAGCGTCTCCAGCGCCAGCCGCAGCTTCGACGAGAACGGTCGCCCCCAGGTCAACATCAACCTGGACGGCACCGGCGGCACCCTGATGAACCGCGCCACCCGCACCAACATCGGCCGCAACATGGCGGTGCTCTTCATCGAGCACAAGACCCGCGACCGCGTGGAGGTGGTCGACGGCGAGGAGGTGATCGTCCGCGAGCCCTACACCGAGCGCGGCCTGATCAGTCTGGCCACCATCCAGAGTGCGCTGGGCAACAGCTTCCGCATCACCGGGCTCGACTCGCCCACCGAGGCCGCCGAGCTCGCCCTGCTGCTGCGCTCCGGTTCGCTCGCCGCGCCGATCTACTTCGTGCAGGAGCGCACCATCGGCCCGAGCCTTGGCGCCGAGAACATCAAGCGCGGCGTGATGTCGGTGCAGATCGGCCTGCTGCTGGTAGTGCTCTTCATGCTGATCCGCTACAAGGTGTTCGGCATCATCGCCAACGTCGCACTGGCGCTGAACCTGACCCTGCTGATGGCGGCCATGTCGCTGCTCGGTGCCACCCTCACCCTGCCCGGCATCGCCGGCATCGTGCTGACCCTGGGGATGGCGGTGGATGCCAACGTGCTGATCTTCGAACGCATACGCGAGGAGCTGCGCGGCGGGCTCTCGGTCCAGCAGGCGATCCATGCCGGCTACGAGCGCGCCTTCACCTCCATCGTCGATGCCAATATCACCACCCTGCTGGTGGCGGTGATCCTGTTCTCGATCGGCACCGGCCCGGTCAAGGGCTTCGCGGTGACCCTGTCGCTGGGGATCATCACCTCGCTGTTCACCGCCCTGCTGGTGACCCGCGCGATGGTGAACCTCGTCTACGGCGGCAAGCCGGTCAAGAAGCTCTGGATATAAGAGGTGGTCATGAAAACCCTCATCAACCGACAGTTCGACTTCATGGGTAAGCGCCGGATCGCCTTCGCGATCTCCGGCCTGCTGATCCTGGCGTCGATCGTCTCGCTGCTGTTCCAGCAGCTCAACCTGGGGCTGGACTTCACCGGCGGCACCCTGGTGGAGGTGCGCTACGCCGTGGCGCCTTCGCTTGAGGCCGTGCGCCAGACCCTGGAGGCCGCCGAGTTCCGCGACGTCTCGGTGCAGACCTTCGGCGCCTCCACCGAGGTGCTGATCCGCCTGCAGCAGGCCTTCGACCCCGAGGTGGGCGACCGCGTGGTGGAGCTGCTGCGCTCCGGTGGCGACAGCGTCGAGCTGATCCGCGCCGAGTTCGTCGGCGCCCAGGTGGGCGAGCAGCTGCGCGACCAGTCGGGCCTCGGCCTGCTGGTGGCGCTGGGCATCGTGATGCTCTACGTGGCGTTCCGCTTCCAGTACAAGTTCGCCATCGGCGCCTTGCTGGCGCTGATGCACGACGTGATCATCGTGGTCGGCATCTTCTCGCTGTTCCAGTTCGACTTCGATCTCACCGTGCTAGCGGCGCTGCTGGCGGTGATCGGCTACTCGCTCAACGACACCATCGTGGTCTACGACCGCATCCGCGAGACGATCCGCAAGTCGCGCATCGACGACATGCCGGCGATCTTCAACGAAGCGATCAACATGACCCTGTCGCGCACCCTGGCGACGTCCGGTACCACCCTGCTGGTGCTGATGGCGCTGCTGCTGCTGGGCGGCGACATGATCCACCACTTCTCCATCGCCCTGATCATCGGCGTGGTGGTGGGGACCTTCTCCTCCATCTACGTGGCCGCGGCCCTGCTGATCGCCGTGAAGCAGCAGCGCGAGGACCTGATCCCCGCCAAGAAGGAGGACGCCGAGGCCGAGGAGGAGCTGCCCTGACCCGGGCACACGCCTCTGGCTTCACGCAGAAACAGAAAACCCCCGCAGGGCATCCCTGCGGGGGTTTTCGTTATGGCCTCGCCACGCCGGGCGTGCGGCCTAGAAGTGCGGCTTGAGCTGCTGCACCAGGGCCTTGTAGAGGCGCGGGCCCGCGGCCATCAGCTGGCCTTCCACCTCGACCCTGGGCTGACCGTCCGGGGTCCCCATCAGGGCACCGGTCTCCTTGAGCAGCAGGCTGCCCACGTGCATGTCCTGCTCCTCCAGGCCCAGCACGAAGGCGGCATCGGCGCGGCCAGCGGCCAGCTCGGCCAGATCCAGCAGGCCACTGCCCGAGGCGCGCTGCACCTCGATGATCGGGCCCAGCTGCTGGACCAGGGTCAGGTAGGCCGGCAGGTTGCGCGGGCGCAGCCAGGTCTCCGGCAGCCCCATGGCGATGCGGGCGCCGCCCACGGCGTGGGTCTTGGGCACGCGGATGCGCTTGCCGTTGTGCTGGGCACCGCGGCCGCGACTGGCCAGGTACTCGTCATCACTGAAGGGGCAGATCACCACCGCATGCTCCGGGCGGCCCTTGATCAGGCAGACCACCGACAGCGCAAAGCCGGAGGCGGCCACGCCGAGGTTGGAGTAGCCGTGGAAGGGTTCGATCTTCCACAGGGTGTCGCTGCCCTCACCCTCACCGGCACGGTGGGGCGTGAAGCGGCCGACGACGCCGTGCTGGGGGTAGCCGCGGGAGAGCTGATTCACGATCAGCGACTCGGCGTTGCGGGCGGCGTCCTCGAGCAGGCGGTCGAGGTTGCTCTCTTCGTGGGCATTCTCGATACGCTCGCGAATGCGCAGGAACTGTTCGCCGGCGCTGCGCGCGGCGCGCAGCGCATATTGGACCATCGGATGCATGATCGGGCCTTGGGGAGTCGGTGGTGTTAAAGAACGGGGAGGTTCGTGAAAGCGTTCGGCTGGAACGGTCGGCGCGAATCCTAGCAGACGCGGCCCGATTGCGCCACGCCGGCGCGCGACCGGCCCGGCGGCAGAGGCGTTGCAACATGCTAGGGTGCGTTAACAATTGCTGATGGAGATCGGGCTGATTTAGAATATCAGCATTTTTCGGTGATCTATGCCTCGGCTAATGCTACGTGATGACCAATGGGAGCGCATCGAGCACATGCTCCCCGGCAAAGCTTCAGATCGCGGGGTGACGGCCAAGGACAATCGCTTGTTCGTGGAAGCCGTCCTGTGGATCGCCCGGACAGGCGCTCCCTGGCGTGATCTGCCCGACGCCTTCGGTCGCTGGCACACTGTCTACATGCGCTATAACCGGTGGTCTAAGAAGGGGGTCTGGCAGCAGGTTATCGACACATTAGCCGATGATCCCGACATGGAGCAGCTGATGATAGATGGCAGTATCGTCAAAGTTCATCAGCATGGGGCGGCAAAAAAACGGCTCAGAGCACCGAAGCCATGGGGAAATCGCGTGGGGGATTGAGCACCAAGATCCACGCGGCGGTCGATGCCCTCGGCAACCCGGTACGGCTAATCCTCACACCGGGCCAAGCGTCTGAGTACGGAGCCGCCCCAGCGTTACTGGCGGGCTTTTCTCCAGCGGCGGTGCTTGGCGACAAGGGGTATGATTCCACCGCTTTGAGGGACATCATTCGAGCGGTGGGCGCCGAGCCGGTGATTCCGCCGAGAAAGAATCGCTTGGAATGCCCCGAGATAGATTGGCACTGTTACAAGGATCGCAACCTGGTAGAAAGGTTCTTCCAGAAAATCAAGCAGTTCAGGCGGCTGGCAACACGCTATGAGCGACTGGCGAGAAACTACCAGTCGCTACTCAACCTTGTATCCGCCGTCATATGGCTGGCCTAATTGTTAACGCTCCCTAGACTCTGTCGCCCAGATTCATCGGCCCGATTCATTTCGCCCCAGGGAACCTTCATGCTCGACCGTATCCGTATCGTCCTGATCGGCACCAGCCACCCCGGCAACATCGGCGGCGTCGCCCGCGCCATGCACAACATGGGGCTGGCCGACCTGGCCCTGGTGGCGCCGCGCTGCGAGCCGGTCACCGCCGACAGCGTATCGCGGGCCTCCGGCGCCGACCACCTGGTCAACGGCGCCCGGGTGGTCGAGACCCTGGAGCAGGCGGTCGCCGACTGCACCCTGGTGGTGGGGGCGAGCGCCCGTTCGCGCACCCTGCCCTGGCCGATGATCACCCCGCGCGAGCTGGGCGGCCGACTGCCGGCGGAGCTGGCTGGCGACGGCGCCCGGGTCGCCCTGGTCTTCGGCCGCGAGGACAGCGGCCTGACCAACGCCGAGCTGCAGCGCTGCCACGCCCACGTGCACATCCCCACCAACCCCGACTTCAGTTCGCTGAACCTGGCCGCCGCCGTGCAGGTGCTCGCCTACGAGTGCCGCCTGGCCTGGCTGGCTGGCGAAGAGGCTCCCGCCGAGGAGCCCGGCCAGGCGCTGGCCACCCACGAGGAGCTGGAGCACTACTTCGCCCACCTGGAGCGCACCCTGATCGCCATCGGCTTCCATGACCCGGCCATGCCGCGCCAGCTGATGGCCCGCCTGCGCCGCTTCACCCTGCGGGCACGCCCCGAGCGCATGGAGCTCAACATCCTGCGCGGCATCCTCTCCGATACCGAGAAGCTGGCCCCGCCCCGGGACGATACCTGAGGCGATTCCAGGATGACGCCCGAGGCCGTGCCTTGAAGGAGGCCTACCGCGCCCCCACACTGAGACCATTGCCCGCGGCGGATGCCGCCCTGCCCCCCACCCCAAGGACCGCTGCATGTTTCAACGTCTGCGTGAGGACATCAACAGCGTTTTCGACCGCGACCCGGCGGCGCGCAACTTCCTGGAAGTGCTGACCAACTACCCGGGCCTGCACGCCCTGCTGATCCACCGCCTCAGCCACTGGCTGTGGCGGAAGAACCTCAAGTGGCTGGCGCGCAGCCTCTCCACCTTCTCGCGCTGGCTCACCGGCATCGAGATCCATCCGGGCGCCAGGATCGGCCGGCGCTTCTTTATCGATCACGGCATGGGCGTGGTGATCGGCGAGACCGCCGAGGTGGGTGACGACGTCACCCTCTATCAGGGCGTGACCCTGGGCGGCACCAGCTGGAACAAGGGCAAGCGCCACCCGACCCTCGCCGATGGCGTGATCGTCGGGGCCGGGGCCAAGATTCTCGGTCCCTTCACCGTGGGCGCCGGCGCCAAGATCGGCTCCAACGCCGTGGTCACCAAGGAGGTGCCCGCCGGCGCCACCGTGGTGGGCATCCCCGGCAAGATCGTCAAGCGCACCGAGCCCGACGCCGCCGAGGTGCTGGAAGTGGACCCCGAACGCCGCGAGGCGATGCGCCGCAAGTTCGGCTTCGACGCCTACGGCATCAGCGAGGACATGCCGGACCCGGTGGCGCGCTCGATCCAGGCGATGCTCGATCACATGCACGCGGTGGACGAGCGCATCGAGCGCATGTGCCAGACCCTGCGCAAGGTGGATGCCAGCTATCGCGACGGCCGCCTGCCGGAGCTGCGCGACGAGGACTTCGCCGACATCCTCGACGATGCCGACGCCTGCGCCATGCCCGAGAAGGCGCCGGCCGCCAGGGAAGCACCGGCGACCACCAAGGGCGACGACGGCCGCGGCACCAATGGTTGACCATAGCACTCGGTCTTTACCATAATGCTTGCTTGACCACGCTCCGCAGCGGAGCGCCCGTTCACCGACCGCCGACCCGTTCGGCGCTGAGGCCGCCATGCGCCTGACCACCAAGGGACGCTACGCCGTTACCGCCATGCTCGACCTGGCCATGCACGCCCAGGCGGGGCCGATCAGCCTGGCCGACATCTCGAAGCGCCAGGAGATCTCGCTCTCCTACCTGGAGCAGCTGTTCGCACGGCTGCGCCGGGCCGAGCTGGTGGCCAGCGTGCGCGGCCCCGGCGGCGGCTACCTGCTGGCCAGGGCGCCGGAGACCATCTCGGTGGCCCGGGTGATCGACGCGGTGGACGAGTCGGTGGATGCCACCCGCTGCGGCGGGCTCTCCGACTGCCAGCAGGGCGACACCTGCCTGACCCACCACCTTTGGTGCGAGCTCTCCGAGCAGATTCACGGCTTCCTGGAAGGCATCACCCTGGGGCAGCTCGCGGCCCGCCAGGAGGTCCAGCAGATCGCCGACCGCCAGCGCGAGCGCCTGGACGGCGGCGACGTTTTCGCCTCGGCGCCCTGAAGGCGCCCCACCGAGCGACACGATACCCGAGTCCATGACCACACCCGTCTATCTCGACTATGCCGCCACCACGCCCGTCGACCCCCGTGTCGCCGAGCTGATGAGCCGCCACCTGACCCTCGATGGCATCTTCGCCAATCCCGCCTCGCGCAGCCATATGCTGGGCTGGCAGGCGGAGCAGGCGGTGGAGAACGCCCGCCGCCAGGTGGCCGACCTGATCGGCGCCGACCCCCGCGAGATCGTCTGGACCAGCGGCGCCACCGAGGCCGACAACCTGGCGCTGATCGGCTACCTGCGGGCCAACCGCCACCGCGGCCGCCACCTGGTGACTTCCGTGGTCGAGCACAAGGCGGTGGTGGATACCGCCCACGCCCTCGAGAGCGAGGGCTTCGAGGTGACCTGGCTCCCCCCGGGGCGCGACGGCCGCGTCACGCCCGAGCAGCTGCGCGAGGCGATGCGTGAGGACACCGTGCTGGTGTCGCTGATGGCGGTGAACAACGAGCTGGGCGTGATCCACGACCTGGCGGCGCTTGCCGAGGTGGCCCACGCCGGCGGCGCGCTCTTCCACGTGGATGCCGCCCAGGCGGTGGGGCGCCTGGACCTCAACGTCGGGCGACTCGGCATCGACCTGATGTCGCTCTCCGGCCACAAGGCCTACGGCCCCAAGGGCATCGGCGCCCTCTACGTCAGGCGCGACCCGGACATCCGCCTGGAGGCGCTGATCCACGGCGGCGGCCACGAGCGCGGCATGCGCTCCGGCACCCTGGCCACCCACCAGATCGTCGGCATGGGCGAGGCCTTCGCCCTGGCCGGCGCCGAGGGCGAGGACGACCAGGCGCGCATCACCGCCCTGCGCGACCGCCTGCTGGCGGGCCTGGCGGATCTCGACGGCATCCACCGCAATACCGCGGTGGAGGTGGCGGTGCCCAACATACTCAACCTGGCCTTCGAGGGCGTCGACGGCGAGTCGCTGCTGATGGCGCTGCGCGACGTGGCCCTCTCCACCGGCTCCGCCTGCAACTCGGCGAGCGTGGAGCCGTCCTATGTACTGAAGGCCATCGGCCTGCCGCGGGCGCTGGCGCTGGCCTCGCTGCGCTTCAGCTTCGGGCGCTTCACTACCGAGGCCGACATCGACACGGCGCTTTCCGCGCTGCGCCACGCCCTGACCGGGCTGCGTCGCCAGGCGATCTAGCACCGCCCCAGGCCCATCCAACGACTCACGGCCATTCCACCGAACCCAGGAGAGACCCATGGCGCATTTGACCATCACCCACGCCGCCGCCGACCAGATCCGCCGGGTGCTCGCCGAGCGCGGCGAGGGCCTCGGCCTGCGCGTCTCGGTCAAGCCCAGCGGCTGCTCCGGCTACAGCTACGTGCTCGACTTCGCCGACCAGGCCGCCGACGACGATACCTGCTTCGAGGAGCACGGCGTCCGGGTCTTCGTCGCCCCGGAGGCGCTGGAGATGCTCGACGGCAGCGAGGTGGACTACGTCAACGAGGGGCTCAACCGCTTCTTCCGCTTCAACAACCCCAACGTCAAGGACCAGTGCGGCTGCGGCGAGAGCTTCACGGTCTAAAGCACAAGGGCGCCGGGTCGGCGCCCCGCAATCAGCGACGATTGTTCAACGCCGCCCCGGGGCGGTATAATCCGCGCCCAATCGGCGTCAGCCGCCGAGCTTCATCAGATTCACCGCGCCGCCCACGCTCCGATCCGGGAGCCCACGGGCGGCGCGGCGCTATTCCTCCCCCCCCCATCCCCTACTGGAGACATGACCATGGCTACCCAGCGCACCCTGTCCATCATCAAGCCCGACGCCGTTGCCAAGAACGCCATCGGCGAGATCATCGCCCGCTTCGAGAAGGCCGGCCTCCAGGTCGTCGCCGCCAAGATGCTGCACCTGGACGACGACAAGGCCGGCGGCTTCTACGCCGAGCACAAGGAGCGCCCCTTCTTCAAGGATCTGGTCGGCTTCATGACCTCCGGCCCGGTGGTGGTCCAGGTGCTCGAGGGCGAGGACGCCATCGCCAAGAACCGTGAGCTGATGGGCGCCACCAACCCCAAGGAAGCCGCGCCGGGCACCATCCGCGCCGACTTCGCCGAGACCATCGACGCCAACGCCGTGCATGGCTCCGACTCCCCCGAGTCCGCCGAGCGCGAGATCGCCTACTTCTTCGGCGCCGACGAGATCTGCCCGCGCTGATCGCGTCTCCCGGGGGGGGGCCCTGCCCCCGCCTCCCCTGCTTCTCCCTTTCCCGACCCGCTGACCGCCATGACCGCTGATACCGCACCCCAGAAGACCAACCTGCTCGGCATGTCTCGCGAGGAGATGGAAGCCTTCTTCCTCTCCATCGGTGAGAAGAAGTTCCGTGCCGCCCAGGTGATGAAGTGGATTCACCACGAGGGCTGTGACGACTTCGCGGCCATGACGAACCTCTCCAAGGCGCTGCGCGCCAAGCTCGCCGACGTCGCCGAGATCCGCGGCCCCGGCGTGGTCTACGAGGGCACCTCCAGCGACGGCACCCGCAAGTGGGTGCTGGAGGTCGAGGATGGCAGCTACGTCGAGACGGTGCTGATTCCCGCCGACAACGGCAAGCGCCGCACCCTGTGCGTCTCCTCCCAGGTGGGCTGCTCGCTGGACTGCAGCTTCTGCTCCACCGGCAAGCAGGGCTTCCAGCGCAACCTCACCGCCGCCGAGATCATCGGCCAGGTGTGGGTCGCCCAGCGCAGCGTGGGCCCGCGCAAGGACACCGCCAACCGCCCGGTCACCAACGTGGTGATGATGGGCATGGGCGAACCGCTGCTGAATTACGATAACGTCGTGCCGGCCATGAAGCTGATGCTCGACGACAACGGCTACGGCCTCTCCAAGCGCCGCGTCACCCTCTCCACCTCCGGGGTGGTGCCGATGCTCGACAGGCTCGGCGACGAGCTCGACGTGAGCCTGGCCATCTCGCTGCACGCCGCCAACGACGAGCTGCGCAGCGAGCTGGTACCGCTCAACCGCAAGTACAACATTCGTGCCCTGCTGGACGCCTGCCACCGCTACCTGGCCAAGTGCGACGACACCCGCATGGTCACCGTCGAGTACACGGTGATCAAGGACGTCAACGACCAGCAGCAGCATGCCCAGGAGCTTGCCGAACTGCTGCGCGAGCTGCCCTGCAAGATCAACCTGATCCCCTTCAACCCCTTCCCCCACTCCGGCTACGAGAAGCCCTCGCGCAACCAGGTCGTGCGCTTCCAGCAGTGGCTCTACGAACTGGGCTACACCGCACCGATCCGCACTACCCGCGGCGACGACATCGACGCCGCCTGCGGCCAGCTGGTGGGACGGGTCAAGGATCGTACCAAGCGCCACGAGCGCTATATCCAGTCGATCCAGATCGACGCCGACTGAGCGGGCAGGCCGCCTTGACTTCAACTGGTCACAACGCTTTGATGGTCAGGCTTTTGATCGCCCCCGCCTGCCCGCGGCCAGCCGCCGGAGGCCTCGTGTCGACCCTGGGGAGAACACCATGACGCGCCGCACTCGCCTGCCAGGAACCTCACGGCTACCCACCCTGGCCCTGCTGCTGGGCACCCTGTGGCTTGCCGGCTGTGCCACCCAGACCCAGGGGCTGGCCGGCAGCGAGCGTGATACCAGTCCCGCCGATGCCCACACCCAGCTGGGCGTGGCCTATCTGGAGCGCGACAACCTGCAGCGCGCCATGGGCGCCCTGGACCGCGCCCTGGCCATCGCCCCCAACGACCCGGAGGCGCTGCAGGCCATGGCCATGGTCTACCAGCGCCAGGGCGAGCGTCAGCTGGCCGATGAGACCTTCCGTCGTGCGCTCTCGGCGAATCGCGACTTCACCCGGGGGCGCAACAACTATGCGGCCTTCCTCTATGACCAGGGCCGCATCCGCGAGGCCTGCGAACAGCTCGAGCTGGCCTCGAACGACGCCCAGTACCCGGCCCGGGCTCAGCTCTTCGCCAACCTGGGGCAGTGCCAGCGCGAGCTGGGCGACCTCGAGGCGGCCCGACAGAGCCTCAAGCGCGCCCAGAGCATCGACCCGCGCAATCCGCGCAGCTATTTCACCCGGGCCGAGCTCGAGTATGCCGCCGGCAACCACGAGCTCGCCCAGCAGCAGATCGACACCCTGATTCGCCTGGCAGGCCCGAACCCCGAGGCGCTGCGCCTGGCGCGTCAGATCGCCGAGGCCCGCGGCGACCGGGCCTCGGCGGCCTTCTATTCCGAACAACTGGACGGCCGCTCCGGCACGCCCTGACCCAAGACTCTAGACGAAGGATGCTCAGCCATGAGCGACACCCAGACACCGGACTCCGCGGATACCGCCCTCTCGGCCTCGCCGGGCGAACAGCTCAGGCAGGAGCGTGAGTCCCAGGGCCTCACGGTCACCGAGGTGGCCGGTGCGCTCAACCTGCGCCCGGCGGTGATTCGCGGGCTGGAAGAGGACAGCTACGAGGAGGTGCCGATCCCCACCTATCGGCGGGGCTATCTGCGTGCCTACGCCCATCTGCTGGGTATCGACGAGACGCCGGTGCTCTCGGCCTATCGCGCCCGCTTCGGTAGCGAGGAGGCCGAGCGCCGCATCGCCCCGGTTCAGGTGACGCGCCCTCCCTCCCACATCGGTGCCTGGCTGTTCCGGCTGGTCACCCTGCTGGTGATCGCCGGCCTGCTCGGCCTGACCCTGATGTGGTGGCAAAGCCGCGGCGGCAATGAGCCCCCCGGCATCGGCGACAGCAGCCCGGTGGCCGTGGACGGCCTGGACGGCACCACCACCACCATCGCCGAGCCCGAGCCCCCCGCGGTGACCGAGGCCCCGGCCACCGAGAGCCTCCCGCCGCTGCCCGAAGAGGGTGAGGGCCTGGGCCTGGTGGAAGACCCCGACGCCATCGCCGAGGCCCCTGTCGAGGTCGACGCCGACAGCGCCCTGGCGCTGGCCGATGCCGAGCCCGAGATGGTCGACGAGGCCGCCATCGATGACGCCCCCGTGGAGGAGGAAGCCAGCGCCGCCGACCCGCGCCAGCTGGAGCTGACCTTCAACGAGCAGTCCTGGACCGAGATCTTCGATGCCAACAACCAGCGCATCTTCGTCGGCCTGCAGGAACCCGGCACCACGGCGAGCGTCGAAGGCGAACCGCCCTTCCGCCTGACCGTGGGCAACGCCACCGGCGTCGAGCTGATCTGGGCAGGCGAAGCCGTGGACCTCACGGCCCGCGCCGGCGCCAACAACGTCGCTCGTTTCACCCTGGGAGATTGACCGTCACCATGCACGCCCCATCCCCCATCGTTCGTCGCAAGTCACGCCAGATCCACGTCGGTAATGTGCCGGTCGGGGGTGATGCCCCCATCTCCGTGCAGAGCATGACCAACACCAACACCCTGGACGTGGCCGCCACCGTGGCGCAGATCCGCCGCCTCGAGGAGGCAGGCGCCGACATCGTGCGCGTCTCGGTGCCCGACATGGACGCCGCCGAGGCCTTCGGCAAGATCAAGCGTGAGGTGGCGGTGCCCCTGGTGGCCGACATCCACTTCGACTACAAGATCGCCCTGCGCGTGGCCGAGCTCGGCGTCGACTGCCTGCGCATCAACCCCGGCAATATCGGTCGCGAGGAGCGCGTGCGCGCCGTGGTCAGCGCCGCCCGGGACAACGGCATCCCGATCCGCATCGGCGTCAACGCCGGTTCGCTCGAGAAGGATCTGCAGAAGAAGTACGGCGAGCCCACCCCGGATGCGCTGGTCGAGTCCGCCATGCGCCATATCGACCACCTCGACCGCCTCGACTTTCAGGAGTACAAGGTCAGCGTCAAGGCCTCCGATGTGTTCATGGCGGTGGCCGCCTACCGCAAGCTGGCCGGCCTGATCGAGCAGCCGCTGCACCTAGGCATCACCGAGGCGGGCGGGCTGCGCTCGGGCACCGTCAAGTCCTCCATTGGCCTCGGCCTTTTGCTGATGGACGGCATCGGCGACACCATCCGGGTGTCGCTGGCCGCCGACCCGGTGGAGGAGATCAAGGTCGGCTTCGACATGCTCAAGAGCCTGCGCCTGCGCGCCAAGGGCATCAATTTCATCGCCTGCCCCAGCTGCTCGCGCCAGAACTTCGACGTCATCGGCACCATGAACGCCCTGGAGGAGCGCCTCGAGGACGTCAGGACGCCGCTGGACGTCTCGGTGATCGGCTGCGTGGTCAACGGCCCGGGCGAGGCCAAGGAAAGCGACATCGGCCTCACCGGCGGGTCGCCGGCCAACCTCGTCTACATCGACGGCAAGCCGGCCTCCAAGCTGCGCAACGACCACCTGGTCGACGACCTCGAGCGGCTGATCCGCGACAAGGTGCGCGAGAAGGAGCAGGCCGAGAAGGACATGATCGCCCGCGGCTGAATCGCAGAGATCGCAGCGGCGACCCATCAAGGAGCAAGCGTTGAGCAAGTCCCAGGCAAGTCAAAAAGAGCCAAGCAAGAAGAAGATCCAGGCCATCCGCGGCATGAACGACCTGCTGCCCGAGCAGTCCCCCCTGTGGCAGTACTTCGAGGGCAAGGTGCAGGCACTGCTGGCCCGCTACGGCTACGCCGAGATCCGCACCCCCATCGTCGAGCAGACCGCCCTGTTCAAGCGCTCCATCGGCGAGGTCACCGACATCGTCGAGAAGGAGATGTACACCTTCGACGACCGCAACGGTGACAGCCTGACCCTGCGTCCCGAGGGCACGGCGAGCTGCGTGCGTGCCGCCATGGAGCATGGCCTGCTGCACAACCAGACCCAGCGGCTCTGGTACCAGGGCCCGATGTTCCGCCACGAGCGCCCCCAGAAGGGCCGCTACCGCCAGTTCCACCAGGTGGGCGTGGAAGCCTTCGGCCTGGAGGGGCCGGACATCGATGCCGAGGTGATCCTGCTCTCGGCGCGCCTGTGGCGCGAACTGGGCCTTGCGGAGCACGTCACCCTGGAGCTCAACTCCCTGGGCTCCTCCGAGGCGCGTGCCGCCTACCGCGACACCCTGGTGGCCTACTTCGAACGGCACCATGAGCAGCTCGACGAGGACTCCCGGCGCCGCTTGGGCAGCAACCCGCTGCGCATCCTGGATTCCAAGAATCCCGAGATGGCCGAGATGCTGGCCGACGCGCCGAAGCTGATCGACCACCTGGACGACGACTCCCGCGCCCACTTCGAGGCGCTCTGCGCCATGCTCGACCCCGCCGGCATCGCCTACGTGATCAACCCGCGGCTGGTGCGCGGCCTGGACTACTACGGTCGCACCGTGTTCGAGTGGACCACCACCGCGCTCGGCAGCCAGGGCACCGTGTGTGCCGGCGGCCGCTACGACGGCCTGGTGGAGCAGCTCGGCGGCAAGCCGACGCCGGCGGTGGGCTTCGCCATGGGCATCGAGCGCCTGGTGCTGCTGCTCGAGACCCTGGCGCTGGTGCCCGAGTCCGCCCTCGGCGAACTCGACCTCTACCTGCTGCCCATGGATGACAGCGCCACCGCCGCCGCCCTGCTGCTGGGCGAACGGCTGCGCGGCGAGCTGCCCGGCCTGCGCGCCCAGCTGCACTGCGGCGGCGGCAGCTTCAAGAGCCGCATCAAGAAGGCCGACAGGAGCGGCGCCCGCCTGGCGCTGCTGCTGGGCGAGGACGAGCTGGCCCAGGGCACCGTCACCCTGAAGTTCCTGCGCGAGGAGCGCGAGCAGCAGAGCCTGCGCCAGGAGGCGCTGGTCGAGGTGCTGAGCGGCCTGCTGACCTCCCGGGACACCTGATCATTCCGGCGCCGGCTCTGCGCCGGCGCCCAGCCGAACAGAAGGAGACCGCCCGTGGCGGAGCTGAGAACCGAAGAAGAGCAGGTCGAGGCGCTGAAGCGCTGGTGGAAGGAGAACGGCATCTCGCTGATCGCCGGGGTGGCCATCGCCGCCGCCGGCGTCCTGGGCTGGAACGCCTGGCAGAACTACCAGGAGAATCAGGCCAGCGCCGCCTCGGCCCGCTACCAGCACCTGATCAACCTGATCGCCGGCACCCAGCTCGACGACGCCAGCATCGCCGAGGCCCGCGAGCTGGTCGTCGAGATCACCGACAACCACGGCAAGACCCTCTACGCCGACCTGGCCCGGCTGATCGATGCCCGCCTGGCGGTGGCCCAGGAGATCCCCGCCGAAGCACGCGCCGCCCTGGAGGCGGTGATCGATGCCAGCAGCCGCGACTACATCAAGGGGCTGGCTCGCCTGCGCCTGGCCCGCCTGCAGGTCGCCGACGGCGACGCCGAGGCGGCCCTGGCCACCCTGGAGGCCGGGGTGCCCGAGGCGCTGGCCGCCCAACGCGCCGAGGTGCGCGGCGACGCCTACCACGCCTTGGGCCGTGACAGCGACGCCGGCGAAGCCTGGCGCGAGGCGCTGGACCTGGCCGAGGCGCGCGGCCAACCGCTCTACGGCGTGCAGCTCAAACTCGACAACCTTGGCCTTGACCACCAGGGGGTGGACTCATGAAACCGACCTTCCTGATCGCCGCCCTGGCCGGGCTGCTTGTACTCACCGGCTGCGCTCGCAACCAGGTGGAGCCGCAGTATCCCCCCAAGGAGCTGGCAAGCTTCGAGGAGCGCGCCGAACTCGCCAGCGTCTGGAGCGCGCGGGTCGGCCGCGGGCTGGGGCGTGCCACCTACCCGATCGCCCCCTCCCGGGATGGCGACGCCCTGTTCGCCGCCGATGAGGGCGGCCGCCTGGCCGCCTTCGATGCCGACGACGGCGACCGCCGGTGGCAGGTGGAGCTCGAGGTCCCGGTCTCCAGCGCCCTGACCGCCGTGGCCGGCGATATCTACCTCGGCACCCGCAACGGCGAGGTGCTGGCCCTGAGCCAGCGCGACGGCAGCGTGCGCTGGCGCGCCCGGGTGCCCAGCGAGATCCTGGCCGCCCCGCAGCCCAACCAGCAGCTGCTGGTGGTGCAGAGCGTCGACGGCAGCGTCACCGCCCTGGATCGCGCCAGCGGCGAGGAGCGCTGGAGCTACAGCGCCAGTCGCCCGTCGCTGACCCTGCGCGGCACCGGCACCCCCACGGTGATCGACCCGGTGACCTTCGCCGGCTTCGCCAACGGCCGCCTGGTGACCCTGGACAACCGCAGCGGCCAGCCGCTGTGGGAGCGTCGCATCGCCGTGGCCCAGGGCCGCAGCGACATCGACCGCCTGGTGGACCTGGCCGGCCAGCCGGTGCTGACCCCGGACGGCCGCCTGTTCGTCTCCAGCTTCAACGGCCGCCTGGTCGCCCTGGAGGCCACCCGCGGCGAGCCGCTGTGGGCCATCGACTACTCCAGCTACCACACCCCGATCCTGGTCGGCGACTTCCTCTTCGCCGTCAACGAGGCGGGCCATATCCACGCCCTGGACGCCAACGACGGCAGCGAGATCTGGCGCAATACCGCCCTGGAAGGCCGCAGCATCACCGCCCCGGCCTTCGCCGATGGCAAGCTGGTGTTCGGCGACTTCGAAGGCTATCTGCACCTGATCGACGCCCGCAGCGGCGACATCGTCGGCCGTGAACGCGTCGACCGCTCCGGCATCAGCGTGCGGCCCATCACCGAGGGCCGCCGCATCCACGTGCTGGCCAACGACGGCACTCTCAAGGCCCTGGACATTCGCCAATGACACCCGTGATCGCCCTGGTCGGCCGCCCCAACGTGGGCAAGTCGACCCTGTTCAACCGCCTGACCCGCTCCCGGGACGCCCTCGTGGCCGACTTCCCGGGGCTGACCCGGGACCGCAAGTACGGTAACGGCGTGCTCGGCGGCAAGGCCTATACGGTGATCGATACCGGCGGCATCAGCGGCGACGAGGAAGGCATCGACGCCGCCATGGCCGAGCAGTCCCTCGTCGCCATCGACGAGGCGGACATCGTGCTGTTCCTGGTGGACGCCCGGGCCGGCCTCAACGTGGCCGACCAGGCCATCGCCAACCACCTGCGGGTCAACCAGAAGAAGACCTGGCTGGTCGTCAACAAGACCGACGGCCTCGACGAGCCGAGCGCCGTGGCCGAGTTCTGGGAGCTGGGGCTCGGCGAGCCGCGTCCCATCGCCGCCGCCCACGGCCGCAACGTCACCGCACTGATCGACGAGGTGCTCTCCCCCTTCCCCGAGCGGGACGAGAGCATCCCGGTGGATACCGGCACCAAGGGCATCCGTATCGGCGTGATCGGCCGCCCCAACGTGGGCAAGTCGACCCTGGTCAACCGCCTGCTCGGCGAGGAGCGGGTGGTGGTCTATGACGAGGCGGGCACCACCCGCGACGCCATCGAGATCCCCTTCGAACGCCGCGGCAAGCCCTACGTGCTGATCGATACCGCCGGCGTCCGGCGGCGCAAGAACGTCCACGAGATCGCCGAGAAGTTCTCGATCATCAAGACCCTGGATGCGATCAAGGAGTGCCATGTCGCCATCATGGTGCTGGATGGCCGCACTGGCCTGGTGGAGCAGGACCTGCACCTGCTCGACTACGTGCTGACCAGCGGTCGCGCCCTGGTGCTGGTGGTCAACAAGTGGGACGGCCTGGAGCACGAGGCCAAGGAGAAGATGCGCGCCGAGATCAAGCGCCGCCTGGGCTTCGCCGACTACGCCGACCTGCACTACATCTCGGCGCTGCACGGCACCGGCGTAGGCGACCTCTACCCCTCCATCGAGCGCGCCTTCGCCTCGGCCAACGCCCACTGGTCCACCAACCGCCTGACCACTATCCTTCAGGACGCGGTGGAGTCCCATCAGCCGCCCATGGTGCATGGCCGGCGGATCAAGCTGCGCATGGCCCACCAGGGCGGCGCCAATCCGCCGATCATCGTGGTCCACGGCAACCAGACCGACTCGCTGCCCGAGGCCTACCGCCGCTACCTGACCAACACCTTCCGCAAGGTGCTCAAGGTGCGCGGCACGCCGATGCGCTTCGAGTTCCGCTCGGGCAAGAACCCCTTCGACCCCATGGCCGATGCCAGCGACCGCGAGAAGGCCAAGAAGCGCGAACTGGGCCGCACCAAGGAGGCGCGCAACAGCCGCCGCCGCTGAATCCGCCGCGCCAAGCCCGCCTGACAGCGCCCGGCCCGCCCCTGCAACGACAGAGGGGCGGCCGGGCGCTGTCGCTTTTCGGCCACTTCCCGCGCCTCGCCGAATCCCGCAGAATCCGCCTGGCACGACCCCTTGACACAATCCGCTTGACAGCCGAGTCCGCCGGCCCTCTAATGCGCCGATTTTGCAGCGCAGCATAGTGCGCCGCGGGCCCCGCCCATCGTTACCCCCCATTCCGACAGGAGGCATCTCCGCCCATGTTTCGTCTCGTTCCTGCCCGTTTCCGGCGCTGGCGGCTGCTTGCCCCGCTGTGCCTCTCCGCCCTGCTCGCCGGCTGCCTGGCGCTGCGGCAGACCGGGCTCTTCGCCTTCCGCCTGGCGGTGACCTCGCTGGGCGTCGAGGAGGTGCGCATCGGCCCCTACGCCGTGGATGCCCGCCTCGACACCAGCGACATCATGTCCCTGGCGCTCCAGAGCCTCGGCGCCGGCAGCCTGCCGGTGCAGGCCACCCTGGCCATGGGCCTCGGGCTGCCGGTGGGCATGCCGCCGGTGGAGATGTCGGGCTTCCGCTGGAGCCTGGACATGCCGGGCGTGGACCCGGTCAGCGGCAACTACGAGCAGGACGTGACCCTGACCTCGGGTGACGATGCCAACCTGCGCCTGCCGGTGGCCTTCGACCTGCTGGCCGGCGGACGCGAGGGGCTAGCAGTCTGTCGGGTTTTCGATAACGTCGTGAGATACTCGCTTCCAGCCGCCACCACCGGAACGTCGCCATGAGCCGCTTCATCCCCGTTGACCGCCAGACCGATTATCTTCTGCCGCCTTCCGTGGACGAGTGGTTGCCCGATGACCACCTGGCGCGCTTCGTGGTGGATGTTGTCGAGCAGCTGGACCTCTCGGCGTTGACGCGGCGGTACGCCGGCCGGGGGCATAAGGCCCATCACCCGGCGGTGCTGCTGAGTCTGCTGGTCTATGGCTATGCCACCGGGGTGTATTCCAGCCGCAAGATCGAGCGGGCCACCTATGACTCGGTGGCGTTCCGCTACCTGGCCGCCAACACCCATCCCGACCACGACACCCTGGCCACCTTCCGGCGGCGCTTCCTGCCCGAACTGGAGCAACTGTTCGTCCAGGTGCTCTTGCTGGCCCGCGAGATGAAGCTGCTCAAGCTCGGCACCATCGCGCTGGATGGCACCAAGCTCAAGGCCAACGCCAGCAAGCATAGGGCGCTGTCGTACGGCCATGCCAAGAAGCTGGAGGCTCAGTTCAAGGCCGAGGTGAAGGCGCTGACCCAACGGGCCGAGTCCGCGGATCGGGATGACGCCGCCGATGGCATGGACATCCCGGCGGAGATTGCCCGTCGCGAACAGCGCCTGGCGGCGATCGCCGAGGCCAAGGCCAAGATCGAGGCGCGGGCCGAGGAGCGAGACGCCGTCGAACAAGCCGCCTACCAGGAAAAGGTGGCGCGCCGTGAGGCGCAGCGGAAGGCCGGCAAGACGCCTCGGGGGCGGGATCCCGAGCCACCGACGGGCGGCCCCCGCGACAAGGATCAGGTCAACCTCACCGACCCACAATCACGCATCATGCCGGTCACCGGCAAGGCCTTCGATCAGTGCTACAACGCCCAGGCGGCCGTCGATACCGACACCCTGCTGGTCACCCACGTGCATGTCACCCAGGCGACCAACGACAAGCAGCAGGTCATGCCGTTACTGACCGCATGGCAGGGCTACCCCGAGGCGTTGGGGCGCCCCAGTTGCCTGCTGGCCGACACGGGCTACTTCAGTGCGGCCAATGTCGATGCCTGCCAGGCCCATGGCATCGAACCGCTGCTGGCCATGAAGCGCGATGTCCATCATCTCCCCGTGTTCGAGCGCTTCGCGGCGGATCCGCCCGCCCCGGCGAGTGAGGATCCCGTCGAGCAGATGGCGCACCGCCTGAAGACCCGGGCGGGACGCGCCCTGTATGCGCTGCGCAAGCATACGGTGGAACCGGTCTTCGGCATCATCAAGCACGTGATGGGGTTCCGGCAGTTCTCGCTGCGTGGCCTGGACAAGGTCAGCGGCGAGTGGCGAGTGGCGACTGGCCACCCTGGCCTGGAACATCAAGCGAATGCACCGCCTGGCTGCCGGATGAGGGGAGATCCCTCACCGGGTAGCGCGTCACCGGGGTCAGAGCGGTGCAAGGCGAGGCAGGGAGGGCCAACAGCGACTCTCCCGCCACATGACCGACTACCCTGCGAAGAAACCAGAGAGGGGACGGTGCTTCTACGCTTCATGCCCTCTAAACCGACAGACTGCTAGGCCCCATGGTGGAGCTGGCCAGCCAGCTGGCCCGCCAGGGCGAGCTGCCCGCCGGCAGCGAACTGGCCATCACTCCGGGCGACCTGCGCGGCCTGGGCATGACCCTGCCCGCCGGCCTGCTCACCCCCACCATCCGCCTGGGCGTGGGCGAGGATGGCAGGCTGATACCGCGGGGGTAATGCTGATATCAGCTCGACTCGGGGCTACCCCGTCGACAGGCCTCCCCCTACTGCCCATGCAGGCGCCGGCGGCCCACCCACTGGGTGGCGAACTGCCAGGCGCCGCGGCCGCTGCGCCCGCCGCGCAGGGTGGCGAAGCGGATCGCCTCGGCGCGAGCCTCGGCATTCCAGTCCTCGCGGCTGCCCAGCTGGGTGACCCAGTGGCAGCAGGCCTCCAGGTAGATGTCCTGGTTGAAGGGGTGGAAGCCCAGCCACAGGCCGAAGCGATCGGAGAGCGAGATCTTCTCCTCCACGGCGTCGCCGTGGTGGAGCTCGTCGCCCACCAGCCGCGAGCCCTCGTTGTCGCTCATCGACTCCGGCAGCAGGTGGCGGCGGTTGGAGGTGGCATAGAGCAGCACGTTGGGCGGTGGGCCGGTCAGGGCGCCATCCAGCACGCTCTTCAGCGCCTTGTAGGCGTCGTCGTGCCCCTCGAAGGAGAGGTCGTCGCAGTAGACCACGAAGCGGTGGGGCTGGTGGCGCAGCTGCTCCACCAGCATGGGCAGCCCGGCGAGATCGTGGCGATCTACCTGCACCAGCCGCAGCCCGTCCGCGGCCAGGGAGTTGAGCAGCGCGCGGATCAGCGACGACTTACCGCTGCCCCGGGAGCCCCACAGCAGGGCATGGTTGGCCGGCAGCCCCCGCAGGAAGGCGCGGGTGTTGTCCACCAGCGCCAGCTTCTGGCGCTCGATGCCCAGCAGGTCGTCGAGGCTCAGGGCATCGCGCGGCGGCACCGGCAGCAGCCGGCCGCCCAGGCTGTGGCGCTGCCACAGGGCCGCCACATCACGGGTCCAGTCCACCTCCTGGGGAGGCGGCGGCAACCAGTGCTCCACGTGGTCCAGCAGGTTGATCAGGCGGCGCGTCAGCTCCGTGTCCATGGGGGCTCCTTCTCCGTCTCGGGCGGTTGACCTTGCAGGCATTCCGGGTATCTTGTGGCGAACCTTGTGGCGCCGTCCAGCGTCATACCGCACTGAGACGAACATGACTGGTCACAGGAGACCCCCATGCGCTGGTTCCACTTCCTCACCGTTGGCGTGCTCAGCCTCAGCCTGACCGCCTGTGCCACCTCTCCCACCGGTCGCCAGCAGCTCACCCTGGTCTCCGATGCCCAGCTCAACCAGATGGGCGCCCAGGCCTTCGAGCAGTAGCAGCAGGACCTGCCCCAGGCCGGCGCCGCCGAGCAGCGCTATGCCCAGTGCATCGCCGACGCCATCATCAGTGCACTGCCGGCGGAGCAGCAGCGCGCCCAGGACTGGCAGATTCGCGTCTTCGAGTCGGAGCAGGCCAACGCCTTCGCCCTGCCGGGCGGCTACATGGGGATCAATACGGGCCTGCTGAACGTCGCCCGGACCCAGGAGCAGGTCGCGGCGGTCGTCGGCCACGAGATCGGCCACGTGCTGGCCCGTCACGCCAACGAGCGGGTCTCCACCCAGACCGCCACCCAGCTCGGCCTCTCCGTGCTCTCCTCGGCTTCCGGCATGCAGGGCCCGGGGGGACAGCAGATGATGGGTGCCCTGGGCCTCGGCGCCCAGTACGGTGTGCTGCTGCCCTTCTCCCGGCGCCACGAGAGCGAGGCCGATGTGATCGGCCTGCGCCTGATGGCGGATGCCGGCTTCGACCCCCGCGAGAGCGTCACCCTGTGGGAAAACATGGAGGCCGCCGGCGGCGCTCGCCCCCCCGCCTGGATGTCCACCCACCCCAGCCAGGGCCAGCGCATGGCCGGCCTGCAGGCCAACATGCCCGAGGCGGTGGCACGCTTCGAGCAGGCGCGACAGGCGGGACGCACGCCGAACTGCCCGCGCCCCTAGGCAACACTGATTCGTTGCTGCGCTCGAAACCCTACGGCTTGTTGGAAAGCGAATGCTGAGACTTGGACTGCTGCTGTTGATTGCCCCCATCCTGCTGCTGATGGGGGTCTACTTCTGGGAACTGTCGGACGTGCGCGAGTGCACCTACGCCGGCGGCTACTGGGACTACCTGGAGGGGGTGTGCCGCGACACGCCTCAGCCCTTCGTCTCCTGGCTGCAGCGCTACCCGTGGCTGGTCAACGGCGGCATGCTGCTGTTGGTGATCGGCATGGGGCTGTGCATGGTGGGGCTATACGTAAAGAGACGCTGAGGGCTCTACGTTAAAGGACGCTGAGGGCTCTACGTAAAGAGACGCTGAGGGCGACGCCGAGACTATAGCGACGCCCTGAGTGTCTCCAGCACCGGGGCAGTGTCGGGGTGCCTGCCGCGCCACTGGTAGAAGGACTCCGCCGCCTGCTCCACCAGCATGCCGAGGCCGTCGACGGGCCGGGCGCCGCGGGCCTCGGCCCAGCGCAGGAACACCGTGGGCTCGGCGCCGTACATCATGTCGTAGGCGGTAGCACCCTCTGAAAAGAGGTCGTCAGGCAGCGGCGGCAGGTCCCCGGCTAGGCTCGCGCTGGTGCCGTTGATCACCACATCGAAGGGACCGGCCACGGCATCGAAGCCGCCGCCCGTGATCGTGCCCAGCTCGCGGAAGTCGGCGGCCAGGGCGCGGGCCTTGGCCGCCGTGCGGTTGGCCACGACCAGGCTCGCCGGCCTCTCGGCCAGCAGCGGCTCCAGCACCCCGCGCACCGCGCCGCCGGCGCCCAGCACCAGGATGCGGGCGCCGGCCAGGGTCACGCCGTGGCGCACGAGGTCGCGCACCAGCCCTACCCCGTCGGTGGTATCTCCATAGGTCAGGCCGTTCTTTCCCAGCACCAGGGTGTTCACCGCCCCGGCGCGCCGGGCGCGCTGGCTCAGGGTGTCGCAGAGGCGGAAGGCCTCTTCCTTGAAGGGCACGGTGACGTTGGCGCCGCGCCCGCCCTCGGCGGTGAAGCGCCGCCAGGCACCGGCGAAGTCGTCCAGGGGCGCCTCGATGGCGGTGTACTCCATGGCCTGGCCGGTCTGGGCGGCGAAGGCAGCGTGGATGGCCGGCGACTTCGAATGGGCCACCGGGTGGCCGAAGACGCAGTAGCGGTCGGTCATGGTCACTCCTTGATCAGTCATCGAGACCCGCCTCGCCCAGCCAGTCCCGAGGGCGCAGATAGTCGTCGTAGAGCCGCGCCTCGGGGCTGCCGGGTTCCGGCGTCCAGGCATACTCCCAGCGCGCCAGGGGCGGCATCGACATCAGGATCGACTCGGTGCGCCCGCCGCTCTGCAGCCCGAACAGGGTGCCGCGGTCCCACACCAGGTTGAACTCCACGTAGCGGCCGCGGCGATAGAGCTGGAAGTCGCGCTCGCGCTCGCCCCAGGGGGTCTCGCGGCGGCGGGCCACGATGGGCAGGTAGGCCTCGAGGAAGGCGTCGCCCACGGCGCGCTGGAAGGCGAAGCACTGCGCGAAGCCCCCCTCGTTGAGGTCGTCGAAGAAGAGCCCGCCCACGCCGCGGGTCTCGTCGCGGTGCTTCAGATAGAAGTAGTCGTCGCACCACGCCTTGTAGCGCGGATAGGCGTCATCGCCGAAGGGCGCGCAGGCCGCGCAGGCGACGCGGTGCCAGTGCACCACGTCCTCGAACACCGGGTAGTAGGGGGTCAGGTCGAAGCCGCCGCCGAACCACCAGACGGGCGCCTCCCCCGCCTTCTCGGCGATGAAGAAGCGCACGTTGCCGTGGCTGGTGGGCACGTGGGGATTTTCCGGATGCAGTACCCAGGAGACACCCACCGCATGGAAGCTGCGGCCGGCCAGCTCCGGCCGGGCCGCCGTGGCCGAGGGTGGCAGGCGCTCGCCGAAGACATGGGAGAAGTTGACGCCGCCCTTCTCGAACACGCGGCCGTGCTCGATCACCCGGGAGCGCCCGCCGCCCCCCTCGGGGCGCTCCCAGGCGTCCTCGCGGAAGCCCGCGCCGCCATCTTCGGCGGCGAGGGCCGCACAGAGGCGCTCCTGAAGGTCGAGCAGGTAGGTCTTGACGTCGTCGAGTCGGGCGTGGGCCAAGGCGATCTCCTCGAGGCCGGGCGGGGGAATGTCGGGAATCAGGCGCGCATCAGCTGGCCGGTGACCAGATCGCGGATGGTGCTGGGCCGCTCGAGGCCGCCGAGCTCCCCCTCAACGATGGCATCGAGCCCATCGCCGAAGACCCCGCGGACCTCCTCGGCGCTCATGGCCGGCGGCTCGCTGGCAATGTTGGCCGAGGTGGAAACGATGGGCCCGCCGAAGGCCTCGCACAGGGCCACCACCAGGGGATGGGCACTCACCCTCAGCGCCACCCTGTCGTGGCCGCCGCGCACCAGACCATGGCTGCGGCCGTTGTCGGGCACCAGCCAGGTATTGGGTCCCGGCCAGCTGGCTGCCAGCGGCGCGTGGAGCTCCAGGGGCAGCCCCTCGAGCCAGGGGGCGAACTGGGCGATGCTGGCCGCCACCAGGATCACCCCCTTGGCGGGATCACGCTGCTTGAGGCGCAGCAGCCTCGCCAGGGCCTCGTCGTTGTCCGGATCGCAGCCGAGCCCCCACACGGCCTCGGTGGGATAGGCGATCACTCCACCACGGTGCAGGGCGACAACGGCATGGGCGATCTGACTGGCCTGGCTCATGGGAACTCCTCGGCGGTGGGCAGGCTGGGCTGATGAATGGCCGGGGATTCTATCATGCCCCCGAGAGGCGCACCCAGCCGCCGGCGGCGTGAGCCACCCGCCCCTCCAGTTCGAGTTCCAGCAGGCGCCGCTGGCACTCGGCGATGCCCAGTCCCGAGAGGCCCACCAGGGTATCCACCGGCGTCGGCTGGCCGCTCAGCCAGCGCAGCAGCGGCTCGCCGGACGCGGCGCCCTCCTCCGCCGGGAGCGGGTCTGCTGGCACCCGGGGGCTCGCGGCGGGCAGCCACTGGGTCAGCTCGGCGACGATATCGTCGACCTCGCGTACCAGCACGGCCCCGTCACGGATCAGCCGCAGGCAGCCCCGGGCCTGGGGGTTGTGGATGGAGCCCGGCAGCGCGAAGACCTCGCGGCCCTGCTCGGCGGCCAGGCGGGCGCTGACCAGGGAGCCGCTGCGCTCGGCCGCCTCTACCACCAGCACGCCGAAGGAGAGCCCGGTAACGATGCGGTTGCGCCGGGGAAAGAAGGCCGGCCGCGCCGGAGTGCCGGGCGGATGCTCGGAGAGCAGCAGGCCACCCGGCTCGCGCAGGCGCTCATGCAGGCGATGGTGGCGGGCCGGGTAGACCACGTCGACGCCGCAGCCGAGCACCGCGACGCTGGGCCCGCCCGCCGCCAGCGCCGCCTGCTGGGCGGCGGCGTCGATGCCCAGGGCCATGCCGCTGACCACGCACCAGCCGCGCCCGGCTAGCTCCCGGGCGAAGCTGGCCGCATTGGCCAGCCCCTCCCGGGTGGCACGGCGCGCCCCCACCATGGCCAGGCGCGGCGGCGCGAGCGCGGCTAGGTCGCCCCAGGCCCACAGCAGGGGTGGCGGATCGGGAATCTCGGCGAGCAGGGTCGGCCAGCGAGGATGACCGGGGTGGAGCAGGTGACGATCGGGGGCCGCGGCGAGCCACGCCTCGGCCCGGTCGATCTCAACCGTCAGCGGGCTGCGCCCGGGATGGTCGAGCCACAGGCGCAGCGCCGTGGCGGCCTCCCGGGGCAGTAGCGCCAGCCAGCCATCGGGCCAGGCGGTGGCCGTGGCCGCCAGTTCGGCCAGCCGCGCACCGCCCAGGCCCGGCAGCCTGAAGAGGGCCAGCCACTCCCGGACGCCAGGCCGCTGGGCAGGCATGCGACTACCTCAACGCAGGGCGGCGCCCAGGGCGCGCTCGGGGCTGTGCACGCGATCCCCCACCGAGAGCGAGCGGCTGGCCTTCATCACCAGGCCATAGCTCATCTTCTCGTAGGGCTGGAACACCATCACCAGACCGGCGTCCTCACCGGGCAGGCGCAGCGATTCGCCGGTGCGCGGGTCGCTGACCAGCTCGCCGCGCTGCTCGACCATCAGCACATGGCCGGGCTCGAGGCCGTCGCGGCGCCCGCGGTCCAGCGCCACCACCTGCAGGCGGCCGATGAACTGCACGCCCCCCGGCACCGCGAGAACGGTGCCCTCCACCTCGCGCTCCGGGGCGCGGGGGATGAACTCGGTGACCAGATCGCGCACCTCCAGGGGCAGCACGATGTCGTTGTTGCGCACCTCCTGGCTCGAAGAGGTCACCTCCAGCACCACGATCTCCTCCTCCTGTCGCTCGCGGCGGGCCTGGCCGACACTCTCCAGCTCCAGGCCGAGCAGCTCGCCGCTGGAGGGGTCCAGGAAGCGCTCGCCGACCCGATAGAAGCCGACCCGACCGCTGCCCTCCACCTCCCCGCGGGCATAGAGGCGATCTCCCACGCCGCTCAGCAGGCGGCGATCGTCGCCGCCCACCACATAGGCCAGCTCGTCGAGGGCGTCGGGGTCGTCGACGATGCGGTGGTCGCGCAGGAAGTGGCGGATCGCCTCCAGGGGAATCGGCTCGATCGCCTCTCGGTGGGGAATGGTGCGCATCTCCGGTGAGAGCCGCACCTGGCCCTGGCCGCGCTCCAGCCCCAGACAGGGACGCCCGTTGCAGTCATAGAGGTAGATGACATCGCCCGGGTAGATCAGGTGGGGGTTGCGGATCTGCGGGTTGACCTGCCACACCTCGGGCCACTGCCAGGGGTGGCGCAGGAAGCGCCCGGAGATGTCCCAGAGGGTATCGCCACGCACCACCGTGTAGCGGTCCGGGGCATCGCCGCGCAGGCCATCGTCCCAGGAGAGCCCCTGGGCCAGGGCCTTGCCGGCCCCTCCCCCCAGCGCCAGCGCCACGCCGAGCACCAGCGCCGCCCTGCCTGGCCAGCGGCGCCGCACCTTGCCCTCTTTCATCTGTTTCATCCCTGCTCTCCCCGCGTCGGTTGCCTGGCCCTGACGCGCTCTCATCAAACCCGGCCGGCATGCTATAGTCTTAGGTTATCGACGTGATGTGCATTCGGCGGTTTCTCCACCGAACGCACCCCTCTAGAATAGTGTCATTCTGTAAATGACAGCATAACGGTGAAACCAACGCCATGGCCAAATTACCGATCCTCGAATTCCCCGACGAGCGCCTGCGCACCAGGGCGGCGCCGGTGGAGACGGACGACGACGAGGTCCGTCAACTGGTCGACGACATGCTCGAGACCATGTACGACGCCCGCGGCATCGGGCTGGCCGCGACCCAGGTGAACGTCCACCGACGGGTGATCGTGATGGACGTCAGCGATGCCCAGGACAAGCCGCTGGTGCTGATCAATCCCGAGTACACCCCGATCGGCGACGAGCGCGACCTGATGAGCGAGGGTTGCCTGTCGATTCCCGAGTACTACGCCGAGGTGCCACGGGCGCTCAAGGTTCGCCTCAAGGCACTGGACCGCGACGGCAAGCCCTACGAGCTCGAGGCCGACGGTCTGCTGGCCCATTGCATCCAGCACGAACACGACCACCTCGAGGGGGTGCTGTTCGTCGACTACCTCTCGCCGCTCAAGCGCGACCGGGTGATGAAGAAGATGCAGAAGCGCCACAAGCTGATGCAGCCCGCCTGATTCCTCCGCGAGCTCCCCCCGGAAGGCCGACGCCATGGCGTCGGCCTTCGTCGTTTGCGGCCGGCTCCGTTATCATTGAGGTCATCCACTCCCCGGCCAGGCACGAACCATGTCCCGACCCCACGACTCTCACTCCCTCAGCGTCATCTTCGCCGGCACGCCCGACTTCGCCGCCGAGAGTCTGCAGGCGCTGCTGGACAGCCGCCATCGCGTCATCGCCGTCTACACCCAGCCGGACCGCCCCGCGGGCCGCGGCCGCAAGCTGACGCCGAGCCCAGTCAAGCGTCTCGCCCTCGAGCATGGGCTGCCGGTCCATCAGCCGGAGACCCTCAGGGCCCCCGAGGCCCAGGCCGAGCTCGCCGCCCTGGACGCCGACCTCATGGTGGTGGTGGCCTACGGGCTGATCCTGCCCGGGGAGGTGCTCGAGACGCCGCGGCTGGGCTGCCTCAACGTCCACGCCTCGCTGCTGCCGCGCTGGCGTGGCGCCGCCCCCATCCAGCGCGCCATCGAGGCCGGCGACGCCGAGAGCGGCGTGACCATCATGCAGATGGACGAGGGCCTCGACACCGGTGCCATGCTGCGGGTGCGGCGCACCCCGATCACCGCCACCACCACCGGCGGCGAGCTGCATGACACCCTGGCCGCGCTGGGCGGCGAGGCCATCGTCGAGGCGCTGGACGCCCTGGCAGGCCCGGGCCTTGCGGCCACGCCCCAGCCCGAAGCCGGCGTCACCTATGCCGCCAAGCTCTCCAAGGCCGAGGCCGAACTCGACTTCCGCGAGCCGGCCGCGGCCATGGCCGCTCGGGTCCGCGCCTTCAACCCCTGGCCGGTGGCCTGGTGCGCCTTCGACGGCGACCGCCTGCGCCTGCTGATGGCCGAGGCGAGCGGGCTCAGCGAAGGCGAGGCGCCCGCCGCACCGGGCACCCTGCTCGACCACGACGGCGAGGCGCTGCGCATCGCCTGTGGCCCCGCGGGCGACCAGGTGCTGCGAGTGACCCAGGCCCAGTTGCCCGGCGGCAAGGCACTGCCGGTGAGTGAGCTGCTGCGTCCCCGGGCCGAGCGCTTCGCGCCTGGCCTGCGCCTGGGCCACCATGACGAGGAGGCCTCCGCATGAGTCAGCCCCCCAGCCATCGCTCCCACGAACTGCACCAACGCAAGCGCGGACTGGAGAACGACGGCGGTCTGGCGGTACGCGCCGCTGCGGCCCGCGCCCTGGTGCCGGTGATCACCGGCAAGGGGTCGCTCACCGGCCTCGACGACCACCAGGTGGTGGCCCGTGATCGCGCCCTGTTCAAGGCGCTCTGCTACGGCGCCTGCCGCACCCTGCCCCGCCTCGAGGCGCTGGCCGCCAAGCTGCTGGTCAAGCCCTTCAAGGTGCGCGATGCCGACGTCCAGGCGCTGCTGCTGCTGGGCATCCACCAGCAGCTCTACCTGCGCATCCCGGCCCACGCCGCGGTGGGCGAGACCGCCGGGGCGGCCCGCCTGCTTGGCAAGGAGTGGGCCACCCGGGTGCTCAATGGCTGCCTGCGCCGCCTGCAGCGCGAGGCCGCCGAGCTCCAGGCCGAGGTGGACCGCGACCCGGCGGTGGCGATGCTCCACCCCAAGTGGCTGCTCAAGGCACTGCGCCAGGCCTGGCCCGATGACTGGCGCGCCATCTGCGACGCCAATAACGCCCCAGGGCCCATGACGCTGCGGGTCAACCGCCGCCACGGCGACCGCGAGGCCTACCTGGACCGGCTGGCCGCGGCCGGCATCCAGGCGAGGCTCTGCCTGCACGCCCCGGACGGCATCACCCTGGAGACGCCCTGCGACGTCCAGCTGCTGCCGGGCTTCGCCGAGGGCCTCGTCAGCGTCCAGGACGAGGCCGCCCAGCTCACCAGCGTGCTGCTCGGCCCGGCCCTGGCGCCGCGTCCCGGCGCCCGGGTACTGGACGCCTGCTGCGCCCCGGGGGGCAAGACCAGCCACCTGCTGGAGCTGTTCGACATCGAGATGCATGCGGTGGACAGCGACGCCGAACGCCTGGCTCGGGTCGAGGACGCCCTGGGTCGGCTTGGCCTGGAGGCGCGCCTGGCCCATGGCGATGCCACCGCCCGCGACTGGTGGGACGGTGCGCCCTTTGACGCCATCCTGCTCGACGCTCCCTGCTCCGGCAGCGGCGTGATCCGTCGCCACCCCGACATCAAGCGCCTGCGCCGCCCCAGCGACATTCCGGCGCTGGCCGCCCTGCAGACCCGCCTGCTCGACAACCTCTGGCCGCTGCTGCGCGAAGGCGGCACCCTGCTCTACGCCACCTGTTCGGTGCTGCCGGAGGAGAACAGCGACCAGATCGCCGCCTTCCTTGCGCGCACCCCGGATGCCGAAGTCACCACCCCCGAGGACGTGGCCTGGGGGCGGCCCGCCGGCGCCGGCCGCCAGCTGCTCCCCGAGCTCGACGGTCACGACGGCTTCTTCTATGCCAGACTGAAGAAACGGCCGCAGTGAGCGGCCGACCACCACCCGCGCAGGAGGCATCATGAGCACCCATACCTACAAGCATATCGAGCTGACCGGTTCCTCCGAGGAGGGCATCCAGCAGGCCATCGAGAGCGCCATCGCCAAGGCCGGCGAGACCCTGCACGGCATGCGCTGGTTCGAGGTCATCGATACCCGCGGCCATCTGGAAAACGGCCGCGTGGCCCACTGGCAGGTCACCATCAAGGTCGGCTTCACCCTCGACTGATGGCGTGCTGTTCTTCTCCCCGCGGCTGGTTTAGGCTTGCCGCCATCCTGTTGCGGCGCACAAGAGGCGCCGCGCTCGCTGCCAGCGGACATCAGACTCCATGAAGATCATCATCCTCGGCGCCGGCCAGGTCGGCGGCACCCTGGCCGAACACCTGGCCCGGGAGGAGAACGACATCACCGTGGTGGACACCGACGGTGACAAGCTGCGCGAGCTGCACACCAAGCTCGACATCCGCACCGTGGTGGGGCCCGGCTCCTACCCCATGGTGCTGCGCCAGGCGGGCTGCGAGGACGCCGACATGCTGATCGCGGTGACCAGCCAGGACGAGGTCAACATGATCGCCTGCCAGGTCGCCCACACCCTCTTTCGCACCCCCACCAAGATCGCCCGGGTGCGCGCCACCGCCTACCTGACCCGCAAGGGGCTCTTCGCCCACGAGGCGGTGCCCATCGACGTGCTGATCAGCCCCGAGCAGGTGGTCACCGACCATATCCGCCGGCTGATCGAGCACCCCGGCGCCCTGCAGGTGCTGGAGTTCGCCGGCGGCCTGGTCCAGCTCGTCGCGGTCAAGGCGATCTACGGCGGCCCCCTGGTGGGTCAGGATCTCGCCTTCCTGCGCCGCCACATGCCCAGCGTGGATACCCGGGTCGCGGCCATCTACCGCCGCAACCGGCCGATCATCCCGCGCGGCGACACCGTGATCGAGGCCGACGACGAGGTCTTCTTCATCGCCGCCCGCCGCGATATCCGCGCGGTGATGAGCGAACTGCGCCGCCTCGACCGCGACTTCCGCCGGGTGGTGATCGCTGGCGGCGGCAACATCGGCGAGCGCCTCGCCGAGCACCTGGAGCACAGCCACCAGGTGAAGATCATCCAGCACAACCTTGAGCGCTGCACGGTGCTCTCCGAACGCCTCGACCGCACCGTGGTGCTGCACGGCAGCGCCACCAGCAAGCGGCTGCTGGAGGAGGAGAACATCGAGGAGTGCGACATCTTCTGTGCGCTGACCAACGACGACGAGGTCAACATCATGTCGTCGATGCTGGCCAAGCGCATGGGGGCCAAGAAGGTGCTGACGCTGATCAACAACGCCGCCTACGTGGACCTGGTCCAGGGCGGCGAGATCGACATCGCCATCTCGCCCCAGCAGGCCACCATCGGCAGCCTGCTGACCCACGTGCGACGCGGCGATATCGTCAACGTCCACTCCCTGCGCCGCGGCGCGGCGGAGGCCATCGAGGCGATCGCCCACGGCGATACCCAGTCCTCGAAGGTGGTGGGCCGTGCCATCGGCGAGATCGAGCTGCCCCGGGGCACCACCATCGGCGCCATTGTGCGCGGCAAGGAGGTGCTGATCGCCCACGACGACGTGGTGGTGGCGTCCGGCGACCACCTGATCCTGTTCGTGATCGACAAGCGCCGCATCCGCGACGTGGAGCGGCTGTTCCAGGTCGGCCTGACCTTCTTCTGACAGGGAGTCACCGATGAGCCTGCGCATGATCCTGCGCATCCTGGGGCTGCTGCTGATGCTGTTCAGCCTGACCATGGTGCCGCCGATCCTGATCTCCCTGCTGTTCGGCGACGGCCAGTGGAATGCCTTCGCCATCGCCATCGCCATCACGGTGGTGACCGGTGCCGTGATGTACCTGCCCAACCGGCGCGCGCGCAAGGAGCTGCGCACCCGCGACGGCTTTCTGATCGCGGCGCTGTTCTGGAGCGTGCTGGCGCTGTTCGGCTCGCTGCCGCTGATGCTCACCGGCGACTCGGCGCTCTCCATCACCGATGCGGTGTTCGAGTCCTTCTCGGGGCTGACCACCACCGGGGCCACGGTGATCACCGGCATCGAGCACCTGCCCGAGTCGATCCTCTACTCCCGGCAGCAGCTGCAGTGGCTGGGCGGCATGGGCATCGTGGTACTGGCCGTGGCGATCCTGCCGACGCTGGGCGTCGGCGGCATGGCCCTCTACCGCACCGAGATCCCCGGCCCCCTCAAGGACTCCAAGCTCACCCCGCGCATCACCGAGACCGCCAAGGCGCTGTGGTACATCTACGCCGCCCTGACCGTCACCTGCATGCTGGCCTACATGGCCGCCGGGATGAACTGGTTCGACGCACTGGGCCACAGCTTCTCCACCGTGGCCATCGGCGGCTTCTCCACCTATGACGCCAGCATCGGCCACTTCGACAGCGCCGTGATCGAGATGATCTGTGTGTTCTTCCTGATCGTCTCTGCGGTGAGCTTCAGCCTGCACTTCGTGGCCTGGCGCGAGAAGCGGCTGACCCACTACTTCCAGGACCCCGAGGCGCGCTTCCTGCTGCTCTTCCTGCTGGGCCTGGCGGTGATCACCGTGGTCTCGCTGTGGCTCACCGAGACCTACGGCACCGAGCGGGGCCTGCGCCACGGCATCTTCCAGGTGGTCTCGGTGGCCACCACCGCCGGCTTCGGCGTCGCGGACTTCTCGGCCTGGCCGGGGGCGCTGCCCTTCCTGCTGTTTATGGCCGCCTTCGTCGGCGGCTGCTCCGGCTCCACCGGCGGCGGCATGAAGGTGATCCGCATCATCCTGATCCTCAAGCAGGGGATGCGCGAGGTGATGCGCCTGATCCACCCCAACGCGGTGATCGCGGTCAAGGTGGGCAAGGTGAGCGTACCGGACGGCATCGCCCAGGCGGTGTGGGGCTTCTTCTCGGTCTACGTGATGCTCTTCTTCCTGATGCTGGTGGGGGTGATGGCCACCGGGGTCGACCAGGTCACCGCCTGGTCCACCGTGGCCTCGGCGCTCAACAACCTGGGTCCGGCGCTGGGCGAGGCCTCCAGCCACTACGGCGACCTGCCGACCCTGGCCAAGTGGATCCTGGTGATGGCCATGCTGCTCGGCCGCCTGGAGATCTTCACCGTGCTGGTGCTGTTCACCCCCGCCTTCTGGCGGCGCTGAGGGGATTTGGCCGGCACGGGCCCATCGTGGATAATCGGTCCCTCACACTTTCAGATCGAGCGTCCATGACCGACTCCCAGGACACCGCGATGCCCATCGACTCGCCGGCCGGCGTGACCGGCCCGCGCCGCGTCATCCAGGTGGGCGAGACCCGTTACACCCTGCTGGGCACCGCCCATGTCTCCGCCGAGAGCGCCCAGGACGTGCGCGCCCTGGTCCGTTCCGGCGAATTCGACGCCGTGGCCATCGAGCTGTGCGATGCCCGACACCACAGCCTCGACAACCCGGACGCCCTGCACGACCAGGACCTGTTCGAGATCTTTCGCCAGGGCAAGGCGGGCATGGTGGCAGCGAGCCTGGCGCTGGGCGCCTTCCAGCAGCGCGTCGCCGAGCAGTCGGGCATCGAGCCCGGCGCCGAGATGCGCGCCGCCCTGGAGGAGAGCCGTGAGGCGGGCCTGCCGCTGCTGCTGATCGACCGCGACGTGGGGGTGACCCTCAAGCGCATCTACCACAACGCCCCCTGGTGGCAGCGCTTCTCGCTGTTCTCGGGGCTGCTGGGCAGCGTGCTGTCGCGCCAGGACGTCTCCGCCGCGGAGATCGAGCGCCTCAAGGAGGGCGACGTGCTGGAGTCCACCTTCAGCGAGTTTGCCGCCGAATCCGAGACCCTCTACACGCCGCTGATCAGCGAGCGCGACCGCTACATGGTGCTGCGCCTGGCCGAGGAGGCCCCGCCGGGGCGCTACCGCCATGTCCTGGTGGTGATCGGCGCGGGGCATCTGAAGGGAATGGCCGAGGAGTTCGAGACCCCGCTGCCCGAGGCGCCCACGGCGGAGCGCGAGGCGCTGGAGGAGACCCCGCCGCCTTCGAAGCTGTGGCGAGCGCTGCCCTGGCTGGTCACCGTCCTGGTGCTGACCGGCTTCGCCATCGGCTTCTCGCGCAACACCGAGCTCGGCTGGCAGCTGGTCGGCGAGTGGTTCCTGATCAACGGCGTGCTCTCGGCGGCGGCCACCCTGGTGGCCCTGGCTCACCCCCTGACGGTGGCGGCTACCTTCTTCGCCGCGCCGCTCACCTCGCTCAACCCCACCATCGGCGCCGGCTTCGTGGCCGCCGGGGTCGAGCTCTACCTGCGCAAGCCCAAGGTGCGCGACTTCTCGACATTGCGCCACGACGTCACCGAGCTGAAGGGCTGGTGGCGCAACCGCGTCTCGCGCACCCTGCTGGTCTTCATGCTGGCCACCCTGGGCTCCGCCGCCGGCACCTGGGTCGCGGGCTTCCGTATCGCCGGCGCCCTGTTCGGCAGCTCGCCTTGATCACGCCAGGAGCCCCTAAGGCCCGGGGCTGACCTGGCGACAAGCCTGCGAGGAGGCGCTGTGAATACCTCCATGTACGCTACCGACGCCATCCATGGCGTAGGACCTCCTCTACGGCTTGTCCCCAGCGCCCCTAGCTTTGCGTTATAGCGCTATCCCTTTCGCTCCAGCAGCCGCCGCATCGCCGCCGTCGGCGCTTCGATCTTCTCGAAGCGCCGGCTGGCGGCGTAGCTCTCGTTGAAGGCGTCGAAGTAGTCGTCCAGGGCCTGGGCGGCCGAGTCGTCGCCCCCCTGGCGCAGCAGTTCGGCGGCCACCTCGGCGGTGCACAGATGGGCTGCGGAGGCCGGCTTGCGCAGGCGGTAGCGGGTCAGCCGCTCGCTGTGCAGCGGCAGTACCGGCAGCCGGTCGAGGTAGGGGCTCTTGCGGAAGATGCGCCGCGCCTGGCGCCAGGTGCCGTCCAGCAGCACGTAGACCGGCGTGCGCCCGGCGGCCTTGGCCTCGGCCACGGCGTCGATGCCCACCACCCGTTCGGCGTAGTCCGGCTGGTCGTCCGGAAAGATCACGAAGGGGGCGTAGCGGGGGTCGTCCAGCAGCGCCAGCAGCCGCTCGTCCGGCGCGGTGCGATACCAGGTGAAGACCTCGGTCTCGGGCAGCACGTCACGGATCAGCCGCCCGGTGTTGGTGGGCTTGTGGTGCTCCATGGGGTGGGTCAGCAGCCACACCCGCGCCTCGCTCTCGGCCCTCACCGCATAGGGACAGAGGCAGTTGAGCTCGGGCAGGTGGCAGCCCGGGCAGCGCGCAACGAAGCTGCCCCGGGCCTTGAACTCGCGCCGGGGCGGCCGCGGATGGCCGGTGGCGGGGTCATGGGAAAGCGCGGTTCCGGGGTCATGGGAAAGCGCCCCGTCCAGAGGACGCTCGGCACAGGTGTCAGGGCTGTCGTGCTGCATGGCGGCTACCGCATGGAAAGAGGCGCCGCATTCTAGCACCTCCGCAGGCGCCCTTCAGGAGGCCAGCAGCGTCTCCGGCACCCAGAGCCGTCCCTCGCGCCGCCAGTGGCGCACCAGCGCCGGCACCCCCTTGCCGGCGGGCTGGCTGAGCCGGGTCACCCCGGGCGGCGCCAGCGCCTCGGCCTCGGGGTCCACCAGCACGCGGGGGGCATCGAAGGGCGCGTACTGAAGCAGCGAGGCCGCCGGCATCACGGCAAGCGACGTGCCCACCACCAGCAGCAGGTCCGCTTCGCTGACGATCTCGCAGGCCTCCCCGAAGTGGGGCACCTCCTCGCCGAACCAGACCACGTCGGGCCTGAGCTGGCTGCCCTTGTCGCAGATGTCGCCCAGCTCGATGCCGCCGCGGGGCAGCGGATAGTGCATGCGCCGGTCCACCGTGGAGCGCGCCTTGAGAAGCTCGCCGTGCAGGTGCAGCACGTGGCGGGAGCCGGCCCGCTCGTGCAGGTCGTCGATGTTCTGGGTGATGATGCTGACCCGGAAGCCCTGCTTCTCCAGCGCCGCCAGCGCCTTGTGGGCGGCATTGGGCCGCGCCTGGCGCACCTGGTCGCGGCGCGCATTGTAGAAGGCCAGTACCCGGGCCGGGTCCCGCCGCCAGGCACCGGGCGTTGCCACCTCCTCCACCGGATGATCCGCCCAGAGGCCATCCTCGGCGCGGAAGGTCTGGATACCGCTCTCGGCACTGATCCCCGCTCCGGTGAACACCACCAGATGCGGCGCGCGCTGTTCTGCCATCGACTCTCTCCGCTCGGGGCATCTGAACTACCTGGGCTGAAAATACCACCTGCGGCCGGCTCAGGACCACACGAGGGCTTCGTCGACGAGGTCGAGTCCCGGCTCGGCGTGACGGTGGAGTTCTTCCCGGTGGGCAACCGCACCACCGCCATCAACGCCCTGCGCTTCGAGCAGGTCGATATCGTGCTGGCCGGCCCCTCCGAGTACGTGCTGATGGCCGAGCGGGTCGGCCTGGCGCATCTGGCGGCGCGTCGCACCGACACCCTCTCCGGGGGCCAGCAGCAGCGCGTGGCCATCGCCCGCATGCTGATGCAGGACGCCGAGATCGTGCTGGCCGACGAGCCGGTGGCCAGCCTCGACCCCCGCGCGGGCCGCGAGGTGATGGAACTGCTCTGGTCGGTGGTGCGCGAGCGGAAGATGACCGTGCTCTGCGTACTGCACCAGGTCGAACTGGCCCGGGAGTATGGCGAGCGGCTGATCGGCCTGCGCGCCGGGCGCCTGGCCTTCGACCGCCCCGCCCAGCAGGTCGGTGACCTTGACCTGACCGAGCTCTATCAGACCCAACCGACCCTGGAGACCGAACCGGATGAACCAAGCGTCGTCCCGACACAGCGCCCCGCCCAGGCTTGAACGCCCCTCCCCCATCGCCTTCATCCTACTGCTGGCCTTCGCGGCCTTCTTCATCAGCGGCTTCTCCAGCGCCGATATCCACTCGGATCGCCTGCTGCGCGGGGTGATGAACCTCGGCACCTTCTTCGGCGAGGCCCTGCCGCCGGATTTTGCCCGCTGGGACGTGATCGCCATGGCCATGCTGGAGACCTTCCAGATGGCCATCGTCGGCGTGGTATTCGGAGTGATCCTGAGCCTGCCCATGGCCCTGCTCTGCGCCCGCAACACCAGCCCCCACCCGGTGATCCGGGTGATCGCCCGCAACCTGGTGGCCACCCTGCGCACCGTGCCCGATCTGGTGTGGGCGCTGATCTTCGTGGTCGCCGTGGGGCTCGGGCCCCTGGCCGGCATCCTGGCCATCATCATGGACACCATCGGCTTCTGCGCGCGCTTCTTCTCGGAGCGTATCGAGGAAGTGGACCCCGGCCCCGGCCAGGCCCTGGCCGCCACTGGCGCCTCGCGCAGCGGCGTGGTCTGCGGCGCCATCCTGCCCGAGTGCACGCCGTCGTTCGTGGCCACCAGCCTCTTCTCGGTGGAGAAGGCGGTGCGCAGCGCCGTGGTGCTGGGCCTCGTCGGCGCCGGCGGTATCGGCGTGGAGCTCTCCGCCGCCATGAGCCTGTTCCGCTACGACCAGGCCCTCACCGTGATCCTCGCCATCCTGTTGGTGGTGATCGGCGTGGAGCAGGTCAGCGCCTGGATTCGCAAGCGGGTGACCTGAACACCCCCCTCCATTTCTCTCACCCTTGGCCGCCTCCGGGCGGCCTTTTTCATGGCCGATTCCCCGGACCTTGCTGCCTGGTTACTCGATGCAGGCAACCAAAAAGGCCGGCGGGTTTGCCCGGCCGGCAAGAATCGAATCAGTGCGAGACATACGGTGATGAAAGAGAATCCTGGGCGACTCTCCTGCCGACCCTCACCGCCTGCTGGCGGCGAAGATCGGCAGGGTCATGCGGGATAAAACGTGAAGGAAGCGCTTAGAAGTCGTAGCGGATACCGACGGTGTAGAGCAGGCTGTCGTCGATGTTCTCGCCGCTGACATCCTCGTCAAAGATCTCGGCATAGACGCGCATCGGGCTGAAGCGATAGTCGACGCCGATGGCCCAGGGGTTGCTGCTGCTGATGTCGCCCACGTAGCTGACGTCGTAGACGTCGGCGTAGAGGTTTCCCTGGCCGTAGTTGAAGGTGGCACCCAGGCCGACGATCTCCTTCTTGGCGCTGGCCGATGCCCCCTCGTTCACGGAGCCCAGCTCCTCGTACATGACCCGGGCAGAGAAGTTCGGCAGGAACTTGTACTGGGCGGAGACGCCCCAGATATCCTCGCCGGCGGAGTTGTTGTCACCGCCACCATAGGTCGCGCCGCGATCGGAGACATCCCTGGACTGGTTATAGCCCGCCGCCAGGTAGAGGTCTTCCCAGCTGTAGGTGACCGCCGCCGCCGTGGAGGTGGTGGAGCTGTTGTCCTGAGCGCCCACCGTAGCGTCATTGCCGCTGATGTGCTTGACCTGCACATGGCCCTGCAGGCCATTGAAGGCCGGTGAGGCGTAGGCCACGGTGTCGCCGCGGGAGCTGGTGGAGCCGCTGTCCAGGCTGATGAAGCCATCGTTCTCGTAGACGTCGAACAGGCTGCTGACGGCCTCGAAGTAGACGCTGTCGAAGTTGCCGATGGTCAGGGTACCCAGCTGCTGACTCTTCAGGCCCAGATAGCTGTTGCGAATATCCTTGATGCCATCGTTGTTACGCTCATCCGCATCGAAACGGAACTCCATGCGGGCGAAGGCGCTCAGGTCGCTGTTGAGCTCATGGCTGGCACGGAAGCCGAAGCGCGAGCCGTTGTTCTGGAACTCGCTGCCGCTGGTCTTGTCCGCACCCGGGCTCAGGTCCTGATTCCCGCCAGAGGTGATCATGTAGCCTGGATATTGCACCGGAAATGAAAAAGGCGGCTGAAAATCGGTTATAATTCAAGCTCCTACACAAGAATCAACCGCCTCAGCCGCCATGACAAAATGTACCACGCCGTCCGCCTCCTTTCCACGCTGCAAAGGTCGTCAGATCATCGCCCGTTTTGATGGCGGTGATGTCACTTCTGACGGCGGTATCCTGCTGTTGCGGCAGCTCGATCGCGAGATGGGCCTGACCTGCGCCGTCGCTCGCCGACTCAGCGACGAGCGCGACGCTCAGCGCTGCCTGCACCGCACCGAAACCCTGGTCCGGCAGCGCGTGTTCGGCCTGGCACTGGGCTATGAGGATCTCAATGACCACCATGCGTTGCGTCACGATATCGCCCTGCAGACCGCCGTCGATACCGATGGCGTGCTGGCCAGTCAGTCCACCTTGTGCCGCTTCGAGCAGCAAGCTGACCGGGACTGGGCGATCACCATCCACGAGGAGATGATCGAGCAGTTCATCCGCTCGTTCCGGCGGCCACCCAAGAAGCCGCTCTACCTCGACTTCGATGCTACCGACGATCGGGTGCATGGCCAGCAGCTCGGGCGGCACTTCAACGGCTACTACAACCACTACATCTTCCTGCCGCTGTTCGTGTTCTGTGGCGACCAGCTGCTGGTCAGCTACCTGCGTCCGGCCTCGCTGGATGCCGCTCACCACGCCGGTGCCATCCTCGCTCTGTTGGTCCGGCGGCTGCGCCAGGCGTGGCCTGAGGTGAAGATCGTCTTCCGAGGCGACAGCGGCTTCTGCCGTCCGCTGATCCTCAACTGGTGTGACCGCCATGGCGTCGATTACATCATCGGCCTCGCCGGCAACAAGCGCTTGGCCAAGCTGGCTCTGGACATCGACTACGAATCGGCCATCCGCTTCGAGAAGAGCTGGGAGAAGGAACGTGTCTTCGGCTTCATCGAGTACGCTGCCAAGAGCTGGAAGGAGCGTCGACGAAGGGTGATCGTCAAGTCCGAGACCAGCCGGCGTGGCTTCAACACCCGCTACGTGGTCACCAGCCTGCGCGGCTGCAGCGCCGAGTGGCTCTATGACCACCGCTACTGTGCCCGGGGCGAGATGGAGAACCGCATCAAGGAGCAGCAGTTCCTGTTCTCCGACCGCACCAGCTGCCACGAGTGGTGGCCCAACCAGTACCGGCTACTGCTCTCGGGGCTGGCCTATCTGCTTCTGGAACGACTGCGTCGGATTTACCTCAAGCGCACCGCCTTCGCCCAGGCCCAGGTCAATACCATCCGCCTGAAGCTGCTGAAGATCGGCGCCGTCATCACTCGCAACACGCGCACGATTCGGCTGATGTTGAGCAGCCAGTACCCGGAGCAGGACCTCTTCCTGAAGCTGGCTGGCAAACTGGTGCCTGGGTAGCGCCGCGGCGTGCTGTCCCCGGCACAGAAAACACATGGGGGTTGGGGGCAGTGCGTCTTGAACTCAGTAATTTGATCAATATGTAGCCAATTTCAGGCCCGGAGAGGGATCACACTCTCCGGGCCTGAAACCTGAGAGCGTCTGGCCGGCCCGGTGCAATATCCGGGGTAGTTGATGCGGCCGTAGATATCGACCTTGGTGCCGTCTTGATCGTAGACGGTGGCCGCCTGGGCGACGGCAGAGGTGGACAGCGCGCCGACCACGGCGGTGGCGATAAGGGACTTCTTGAACATGATAGGTTTCCTTGAATGATCTCTTGGGATATGCAAAGGGATGCCTCCTCGCTCGGCGAATAGCGCCGACCTGGAAGACGAGCCATTCGTGGCTTCTTGTTGTATGGCCGAGGACGATATCCCGGGATCATGTCAGGAAGGTGACGATTTCATGCTTGCAGTGAGCTTCACAGAAATGAAAGACGATCAACGTAAGGTGGGACGATATTTCAGCCGGATCTCACATGAAATACGCACTACAAATTGCAGGACTCCACAAGCGCTTCGGCGACACCCTGGCCCTGGGTGGCATCGATCTCGCCCTGCCCCGGGGCCAGGTGCTGGCCCTGCTGGGCCCCTCCGGCTGCGGCAAGACCACCCTGCTGCGCTGCATCGCCGGCCTGGCCGATGCCGATGACGGCGAGATTCACCTCGATGGCGAGTGCGTCGCCGCTCCCGGCCGCCACCTGAGCCCCGACGACCGCCGCCTGGGCATGGTCTTCCAGGACTACGCCCTGTGGCCCCATATGAGCGTCTACCAGAACGTGGCCTTTCCGCTGGAGATGCAGGGGGTGAAGCCCAACGCACGCCGCCCCCAGGTGGAATGGGCGCTTTCGGTGGTGGGGCTTGCCGACTACGCCGAGCGTGCCCCCGGCGCCCTCTCCGGTGGCCAGCAGCAGCGGGTGGCACTCGCCCGGGCCATCGTCGCCAGGCCCCGCCTGCTGCTGATGGACGAGCCCCTCTCCAACCTCGACAAGGGCCTGCGGGAAAGCCTGGCACTGGAGATCCGCGGCCTGATCGAGGAGCTCAGCCTGACGGCGGTGTTCGTCACCCACGACCAGCACGAGGCCTTCGCCCTGGCCGACCGGGTCGCCGTGCTGCAGCAGGGCCGCCTGCAGCAGGTCGATTCGCCGGAGGCGCTCTTCCACACCCCGGCTACGCCGGCCATCGCCGATTTCGTGGACGCCGGCACCCTGCTCGACGGTCGGCTCGATGCTCACGGCCTGGCCATCGCCGACACCCGGCTGCCGATGGCCGCGGCCTGCGGCTACCGAGGCGACGTGCGCCTGCTGCTGCCGCGCCGGGCCCTGCGCCTCTGCGCCCCCGATGACGGCCTGCTTCGAGCGCGCATCACCGGCCGCCTGTTCCAGGGCGAACACCTGTCGCTTCAGCTCACCCTGGCCGATGGCAGCGCCCTCAAGCTGCATGCTTCCCATGCCCCGGAGCGTGGCTGCCAGGTGGGGATCGATCTCGATGTGACCGCCCTGCGCGCCTGGGATGACCGGGCGCACCTGCTCGACCTGATGCCCCACGCCGACGTGACGGCCACCGCCACCGGCTGATTCCGACACTCCCGCTCACTCTCTGATCCCGGAGACTCCCATGTTCCCCCTGAAACCCCTCGCCCTAGGCGCCTGCCTGTTCGCCCTGCCGGGCCTGGCCACGGCCAGCGCGCTGACCGTCTACTCCGCCGGCCCCGGCGCGCTGATCGAGGACCTCGCCGCCGACTTCACCGACCAGACCGGCATCGAGGTCAACGTCTTCCAGAGCACCACCGGCCAGGTGATGGCACGCCTGGAGTCCGAACAGGCCAATCCGTTGGCCGACGTGGTGATCTCCGCCTCCTGGGACAGTGCCGAATCACTCCACGCGGATGGCCTCCTGCACGAGTACCTCTCGCCCAACGCCGAGACGGTGCCCGACTTCCTCAAGACCGGCCACTACGTGGCCCAGGGAGTCTCGGCCCTGGCCCTGGTGTGGAACCGCAACAGCGACGTGCCGGCCCCCGCCGACTGGAGCGACCTGACCGATTCGGCCTACCGCGACCAGGTGACCATGCCTGACCCGGCCCAGTCCGGCGCCGCCTTCGAGCTGATCACCGGCCTGCTAACCGCCCTGGGCGAGGAGGCCACCTGGACGCTGATGGAAGCGCTCGCCGACAATGACATGATCGTTCCCGGCCCCAACGCCCGCGCCCTCAACCCGGTGCTGCAGGGCGCCAAGTCGGTGGTGTTCGGCGCGGTGGACTACATTTCCCTGGGCCAGCAGGCCGAGGGCGAGGCCATCGAGGTGATCTTCCCCGAGAGCGGCACCGTGATCGCCCCGCGGCCGATGATGATCCTCGCCTCCACCTCCATGCCCGACGAAGCCGAGCGGTTCGTCGACTTCGTGCTCTCCGAGCAGGGTCAGGCGCGGGTCGCCGACAGCTACCTGATGCCGGCCCGCACCGATATCGAGGCGCTACGCCCGACCCTCGAGGAGCTGACCCTGATCGAGGTAGACAGCGAGGCCATGAATGCCCGGCGCGACGCCATCCTCACCCGCTTCCGCGAGGCCACGGGGAGCTGATGCCGGTACCTGTCGTCTCTCGCCTGCCCCGGTTCACCGGGGCAGGCGTCGTCATGCTGCTGACCGCCGCCGCCCTGCTGCTGCTGGTGGGGCTGCCGCTGCTCTACGTGGTGCTGCAGGCGATCTTTCCCGGCTGGTCGCGCGGGGAGCTCGCCGGCGCCTTCGGCCTGTTCATGCCGCTGCTCTCCGACCCGGCGCTGCTGGGGCTGCTCGGCAACACCCTTCGCCTGGGCCTCGCGGTGGTGGTCGCCTGTGCCCTGCTGGCCATCCCGCTGGGAGCGTTGCGCGCCCTGGCCCGGGTGCCCGGCGGCGCCGCCTGGGATCTCATCTTCCTGATCCCTTTCATGATCCCGCCCTACATCGCGGCCCTCTCCTGGATGCTGACACTGCAGCCGCGGGGCTACGCCGAGCAGCTCACCGGGTTCTCCGCCAGCGGCTTCCTGTTCTCCTTCTTCGGCATCGTCTTCGTGATGGTGCTCAACGTCTTCCCGGTGGTCTATTTCGCGGTGTCACGCACCATGATGAGCGTCGGGGGACGCTACGCCTCGGCCGCCCGGGTCAGCGGCGCCGGGGCCTGGCGCGCCTTCTGGCGTATCACCCTGCCGCTCTCCACCCCCGGCATCGCCGCCAGCCTGCTGCTGGTCTTCGCCCTGACCATCGAGGAGTTCGGCACGCCGGCCACCCTGGGCGCCCAGGCGGGATACAAGGTGCTGGTCACCGGCATCCACGAGCGCTTCTCCGACTGGCCCATCGATATCCCGGAGGCGGCGGTGCTCTCGCTGCTGCTGATGATGCTGGCCATGGCCGCCTTCTACCTGCAGCACTGGCTGGTGACGCGACGCTCCTTCGTCAGCCAGACAGGCAAGCCGGCGGCGGTGGAGCGTATCGAGCTGGGCCCCTGGCGCTGGCCGGTGCTGGCGCTGTTCGGGCTGGTAGGGCTGGTCTCGGTGGGCGTGCCGCTACTCGCCGTGCTGGCCACCGCCTTCACCGGCACTCTCTCCGGCGGCCTGACCCCGGAAAACCTCTCGCTGCGCCACTTCGAGGCGCTGTTCGCCAACCGCGGCGGCGCCCTGCAGGCGCTCTCCACCAGCCTGGGTCTTGCCATCGGTGCGGCGCTGCTCACCGGGGTGCTGGGGGCCCTGGTGGGCTACCTGGTGGTGCGCGCCCAGCTGCGCGGCAAGGGGCTGCTCGACCTGCTCTTGCTGCTGCCCAATACCATGCCCGGCATCGTGGTGGCGGTGGGGCTGATCCTGGCCTGGAACCAGAACTGGTGGCCGATCCAGGTCTACAACACCGGCGCCATGCTGCTGCTCGCCTATGCCTGCCTGCTGCTGCCCTATCCGGTGCGCTACGCCTCGGCGGCCTTCCGCCAGATGGGCGAGAGCCTGGAGGCCGCGGCCCGGGTGTGCGGCGCCGGCTTCTT
This sequence comes from Halomonas alkalicola, assembly GCF_030704205.1. NCBI lineage: Bacteria > Pseudomonadati > Pseudomonadota > Gammaproteobacteria > Oceanospirillales > Halomonadaceae > Halomonas > Halomonas alkalicola. Next base: position 1,574,054 of record NZ_CP131913.1, read on the forward strand.
CACCGCCTTCCGGCGCATCCTGCTGCCGACCCTGGCCCCGAGCCTGATCGTCTCCATGCTGCTGGTCTTCGCCATCGCCTCTCGTGAACTCGTCGCCTCACTGATGGTGGCGCCCGCCGGCATGCGCACGGTCTCGACCTTCGTGTTCGGCCAATTCGAGCAGGGCTCCCCCGGCGTCGGCATGGCGATGAGCGCCGTGGCGATCTTCACCACCACGGCGCTGCTGGTGGCACTGACGGTGTTCAGCCGCAAGCGACTGCCGATCGCGGGGTGACCCTCGCCGCCGTCATGCCTGGCAGGCGTGGCGGCGGCGGTCGATAAACAGCGTATTGCCCGCCCGGCGCTTGGCCTGGGCCTTCAGCTCGGAAAGCTCGGCAGCCAGCTGGGCGGGCCTGACCCCCTCCCCGGCATGAACCGGACGGGCCGCCAGCGATAGGCTGACCAGGGGGTGAAAGACCGGTTCTCCGCGGCGATTCTCGCACGTAAGCCCGCCCGCAGCGCAGTGCTCAGGCTGATAGAAGTCCGGGACCAGCGCCGCGAAGTCGGAAAGCACCTGCTCACAGCTGGCGCGCCAGCGTGGGCCGCCGAGCAGCAGCATGAAGTCGTCGCCGCCGACATGCCCCAGGAAATCCTCCGCCTCGCTCAGGTGTGACAGCAGCAGCCGTGAAAGCGCCAGGATCAGCCGGTCCCCCTCGGCATAGCCGTAGCAGTCGTTGAAGGCCTTGAAGTTGTCGAGATCGGCATAGACGGCCACGAACGCCCGCTCCTGCCGGAGCCGCTCCGCCAAGCTCTCCTGGATCAGGATGTTGCCCGGCAGGCCGGTAAGCGGATTGGCGTTGCGCGCCTGGCGCACCTGGATAGTGGTGATCTCGCGCAGCAGGTCGATGATATTGCCCATACCCAGGTAGCGCCCCTCGGCATCGACGATAACGAAGTCCTCCTGCTGCAGGCCGCCCGCATCGGTTATGCGCTGACTCAGGGCCTCCAGCGAGGTATCCACTCTGACGCCAAGCATCCGCCGGTCGGCGATGTCCCTGACACGCCTGCGCGCGTAGAGCGCGTGGCTATAGGGGTTGGTGAACAGGGTCAGAAACTCGTGGCGCCGCACCACTGCCACGGGCCGGTGTTGGGCGACCACAGCCACGCAGCGCAGCCCGGGCTCCTCTCGGAAACGCTCCGCCAGCTCGGCCACGGGCAGTTCCGGCGCCACGGGTGGCACCGCCACCATCAGCGCACCGGCGGTCTGCCGCGGTGCCGAGGCCGGCAGCTCATGCATGGGCAGCAGGGCACTCATCTCGCGGGGTGGCTCGGCGCTGGGCCGTGCGAAGTAGTAGCCCTGCATCAACGCGAGGCTGCGATCCAGCTCCCAGAGGCAGCGCTGCTCTTCGGCGGTCTCGACCCCCTCGATGATCAGCTCGCAGCCCAGGCTGCGCGCCACATCCAGCAGCGAGCGCAGGAACTCGCGCTTGTCCGGCCGGGTGTCGATGCCGGAGATGAAGTGGCGGTCCAGCTTGACGATATCGGGCCTGAGCTCGGCCCAGTGGCGCAGGCTGGAGTGGCCGGCCCCCAGGTCATCCAGGGCCACCCGAAAGCCCATGTCGCGATAGTGCTGCATGGCCTGGCGCATGGCCTGGTAGTCGAGGATGGGGTGGTGCTCGGTCAGCTCGATGACCACGCGCCCGGGGGCCAGGCCGGCGCGGTCAAGAAAACCCAGCGTCAGCCCTTCGCGAAAGTCTCGTTCCAGAAGCGTCGCGGGCATAACATTGAGGAACAGCTTGCCCTCGAGCCTCAGCGCCACGAAGCGCTCGATGGCGATGCGCCGGCAGAGCAGGTCCAGCTCCACCAGCCGCCCGGTCTGCAGCGCGACCTCGAAGAGCCGCTGAGGGGCATGGAGCAGAGTCCCGGACGGGCCCCTTATCAGCGCCTCATAGCCGTGAATCTCACGCCGTGCAACGTCCACGATGGGCTGGAAGTGAGGCGCCAGCTCCTCATTGGCAATGATCTCGTCCAGCAGCGCCTGCTCGTTCACCATGGCATCCTCGCCCCATGCAGAAAGCTCGAGACCATAAGACGGATGGGTGTCAGTCAGATGACAGCACCTCAGTTGTCGCTGGCTCCCGGCTGAAGCGAGCCGCTTGCTGGCTCATCCGGCCGGCGGCGCTCTCGAGCTCTTCCGCCTCATGTCGTGTGATATCGGCCTGGCGAGCATTCGCCTGATTGGCCAGCTCCAGCTCGCGCACGCTTGCACTGAACTGGACGATGCCATCACGCTGCCTTTCTGAGGCCTCGCTGATACCTACCATCAGGGCATCCAGCGCCTCTGTCTCCTGCAGGATGCGCGACATGCTGCTTTCAGCCTGACTGGATAGCCTGTTGCCCTTTTCCACACTCTGATAAGAGGAGGAGAGCAGGGCCTGGGCCTGATGGGCGGCGTCGGCACTGCGCGACGCCAGCACTCGTACTTCACTGGCCACGACAGCAAATCCCTTGCCGTTCTCACCCGCCCTTGCCGCCTCCACCGAGGCATTGAGTGCCAGAATATTGGTCTGGAATGCCACGGCATCGATCAATGTCACGATCTCATTGATACGCTGAGAGCGAGCATGGATCTCCTGCATGGTAGCCACAAAATCCTTGATGACAGCGCTCGAACCACGCACCTGCTCGACCGTACTGGTCGTCAGCTGAAACGCTCTCGAGGTATGCTCCGCCGTCCTGGCGACCGCTTCCGTCAGCGTCCCCAGCGTCGATGACGCCTGCTCGATGGCGCGCCCTTGCTGGTGGGTTCGAGAGGCAAGCTCCGCATTGCCATGGCTGATATGGTGCGCGCTGCCAAGCACCTGGCAGCTGTTGAGATGGAGCTGCTCCACCGTCTCGGCCAGCGACGCACGCAGAGACTCAAGCTCGGTGTATAGCTGGCCGATCTCATTGTCTCCCATAGGCTCGATATCCAGCGCCAGGTTGCCCCCTGCCATGGTGCGAAAGTGTGTTACCAGCCTGCGCAGCGGCATCAGCGCATACCGCTCAGCCAGCCAGGCAAGCAGCGTCAGGAAGAGCACGGCCGCGATACCCCCCACAGCCAGTATCCATCCGAAACGGGTGGCCTGACCTCTGGCGTTTTCCAGCAGCTCTCCGACCTGAGTTTCGGCACTACGGTAGAAGTCCCGCGAAGATGCCGACAGGTCGCGGCTCGCGACGACGGCCTCGCCAGTGACCTGACGATAGGCCGCCCGATCACCGGACCGGATGGCCCCCAGCTGCTCTTCCATCAGCGCCAGAAGATGAGCTGACTGCACATCGATGGCGGCATGCAGCTCTGGGTTCGTGTGCCCATGGTCTGCTATGGAGCTTTCGAGCCTTACCCTGGCAACCCGTATTTCCGACAGCTCATGCTCTACATCCTGGATGGCCTGAAGGGGATCCCCCAGGGAGGGACGAAGCTGCCTTTCAAGCGCCCGATCCATCAGGTTGAGGCCTTCGAGGGCCGAGATATGCAGCCTGTTCAGACTGGATGCCTGCTGCACATGGATATGCTCCAGCCGCTCCAGGTTTCGACCACCCTCCTGCATGATCCTCCATGCCAGGCCTCCGGAGAAAAGCACCAGAGAGGCCGCGGCGACCAGCATTGCCAGACCGGCGTAGCGAATCGGAAGATTTTCAAATGCCGACACTGTCATCCTCTATTACCTGCCTAGCAGGAAAGCTGTCCAAATCACGGACGAAAGACGAAGCGATCGCTTCAGATCTGCTGGTGTCCACGTCCTACTGCCGCTTCGACTTCAGCGAAACTCGTCACCGGAGCAGCAGCGACGGAATGACGCCGAGTGTGTGCGGAGCACCGCCAATCCAGTCTCTCCCACCCCTCGACCCGGGCCACCTCGGCCAGCACGGGGTCGGGGTTGACCGCCACGGGGCGGTCCACCCGGTTGAGCAGCGGCAGGTCGTTCTGGGAGTCGGAGTAGAAGCAGAGGTGGCTGGCAGTGGCGTTGCGCTCGGCCAGCCAGCTTTCCAGACGCGTGACCTTGCCGCCCCGGTAGGAGAGCACCCCGGTGGTGGCGCCGGTGAAGCGCCCGGCCTCGAGCGCAGGCTCCACGGCGATCACCTGCTCGATGCCCAGCCACCTGGCCACCGGGCCCACCAGGTGCCGCGACGAGGCGGAGATCAGCAGCGGCAGGTCGCCATCATCGCGATGGCGCGCCACCAGTGCATGCCCCTGGGGAAAGAAGCGCGGCACGATGCGCTCGGCCACGAAGGCCTCGACCTCGGCGGCGACCTCCTCCTCGTGGCGTCCCATCAGGGGTGACAGCGTCAACGCCAGGAACTGCTCCAACTTGAGACGACCGGCGTGATAGGCCGCGTTCATGGCCTGGGTGCGGGCAAGATACTCGCCGGGGGAGTCGATCCAGCCGCACTCCACCATCCAGTCGTTCCACAGCGCGCTGCAGTCGCCATCCAGCAGGGTGTCGTCGAGATCGAAGAGGGCAAGGCGCATGACGGTCTCCAGTGGCCCGGTAACTCGATAAGCGCCATAGCATGAGCCAACCGGGTGACAACGGCGTGACCGGCGGCCATGTCATGGCGCTGCCATGCAGCTGACACCGCTTCGCCACCCGACTGACACCGACCCGCCACGGCGTCGTCACCTTCCGCGGCTAACGTCTTGCGAGGTTTCGCGCGGCCGCAGGCCGTCCCCATCGCAAGGAGAGCCCCATGTTCGCACCCACACTGAAAGGCCTGGCCGCCGGCGTCACCGCCGCCACCCTGTCGCTGTCCGCTCACGCCGCCGTGGAGGTCCAGTGGTGGCACGCCATGGGCGGCGAGCTCGGCGAGATTCTCGAAGGCATCACCGAGGCGTTCAACGCCTCCCAGGATGACTACCGGGTGAACCCCAGCTACCGCGGCAACTACACCGAGACCATGACCGGCGCCATCGCCGCCTTCCGGGCCCGCCAGCAGCCGCACATCCTGCAGGTCTTCGAGGTGGGCACCGGCACCATGATGGCCGCCGAGGGGGCCATCTACCCCATCCACCAGCTGATGGAGGACCACGGCCGCGCCTTCGATCGCGAGGCCTTCCTGCCGGCGGTGGTGGGCTACTACACCGATACCCGCGGCAACATGCTCTCCTTCCCCTTCAACTCCTCCACGCCGATCCTTTATCTCAACCGCGACGCCTTCGAGGCCGCGGGCCTGAACGGCACGCCCGAGACCTGGGAGGAGATCGTCGAGGCCTCCCGCCAGCTGCGCGAGAGCGGCGCGGCCCGCTGCGGCTTCACCACCTCCTGGCCGAGCTGGGTGATGCTGGAGAACTTCTCCGCCATGCACGACTCGCCCCTGGGCACCCGGGAGAACGGCTTCGCCGGCCTGGACACCGAGTTCGTCTTCGACAACGACCTGGTGGCGAGCCACTGGGACAACCTCAAGGCGTGGCAGGATGAAGGCGTCTTTCGCTGGGGCGGCCCGGGGCCGGGGGATGACGCCGCGCCGATGTTCTACTCGGGAGAGTGCGCCATGTTCTTCGGCTCCTCCGCCTCTCGGGCCGGGGTGCTGGCCAACGCCGATTTCGAAGTGGGCTTCGCCATGCAGCCCTACTACGCGGAGGTGGAGGGCGCGCCCCAGAACTCCATCATCGGCGGCGCCACCCTCTGGGCGCTGCAGGGCCACAGCGACGAGGAGTACGAGGCCGTAGCCGCCTTCTTCGAGTACCTCTCCCGCCCCGAGGTGCAGGCCGACTGGCACCAGCGCACCGGCTACCTGCCGATCACCCAGGCCGCCTGGGAGCTGAGCGAGACGCAGGGCTTCTACGCCGAGAACCCGGGCGCCGACATCTCCATTCGCCAGATGAACCTCAACCCGCCCACCGAGAACTCCAAGGGGCTGCGCTTCGGCAACTTCGTGCAGATCCGCGACATCATCTCCGAGGAGATGGAGGCGGTGATGAGCGGCCAGAAGAACGGCGAGCAGGCCAGCGCCGACGCCGCCCGCCGCGGCAACGCCCTGCTGCGCGACTTCGAGGCCGCCAACCGCTGAGCCCTGCCTTTGCGCCCCCTCCCCGCGGAGGGGGCGCCTGTTTACCGTCGCTTCGAGCCTTCCGATGCAGACCAAACGCATGACCTTTCCCGGGCGCTGGCTGCCCTATGCCCTGCTGGCCCCCCAGGTGATCGTGACCCTGATCTTCTTCATCTGGCCCTCGCTGCAGGCGCTATACATGTCGCTGCTGCGCGAGGACGCCTTCGGCCTCAACAGCACTTTCGTGGGCCTGGCCAACTTCGCACGGCTCTTCGCCGACGACACCTATCTCGACTCGCTCTCGGTAACCGCGGTATTCGCCATCGGCACCACACTGCTGTCGATGTCGGCCGCCCTGCTGCTGGCGGCCACCGTCAACCGCATGCTGCGCTCGCGCAACGCCTACACCACCCTGCTGGTGTGGCCCTACGCCATCGCCCCGGCCATCGCCGGGGTGCTCTGGTGGTTCCTCTTCAACCCCTCCATCGGCATCGTGCCCTATGCGCTCGAAATGCTGGGCTACCGCTGGAACCACCGCACCTCAGGGAGCGATGCCATGATGCTGGTAATCATCGCCGCCGCCTGGAAGCAGATCGCCTACAACTTCCTCTTCTTCCTGGCCGGGCTGCAGTCGATCCCCCAGTCGCTGATCGAGGCGGCGGCCATCGATGGCGCCGGCCCCGTGAAGCGTTTCTGGACCATCGTCTTTCCACTCCTCTCGCCCACCACCTTCTTCCTGATGGTGGTCAACGTGGTCTACGCCATGTTCGACACCTTCGGTGTGATTCACGCCACTACCCAGGGCGGCCCCTCCCAGGCGACGAATACCCTGGTCTACAAGGTCTACGCCGACGGCTTCGTGGGGCTCAACCTGGGCAGCTCCGCCGCCCAGTCGGTGATCCTGATGGCCATCGTGGTGCTCCTCACCGTGGTGCAGTTCCGCTTCATCGAACGGCGCGTCAACTACTGACCCGGAGGAGCCCCCATGGTCGAACACCGCCCCCTGAGCCAGCTGGCCGCGCACCTGATTCTGATCGCCGGCGTGGCCCTGGTGCTATTTCCCGTCTACATCGCCCTCGTCGCCTCCACCCAGGCCCCGGGAGAGTTCCTGCGCGGCACCCTGCCTCTGATGCCCGGCGGCCACGCCCTGGAGAACTACCGCGCCATGTGGGAGAGCGGCCTGTCGCGGGCCGGGGCGCCGCCAGTGGGCCAGATGCTCTTCAACAGCCTGGTGATGGCGCTGGCGATCACCGTGGGGAAGCTTGTCATCTCGCTGCTCTCGGCCTTCGCCATCGTCTACTTCCGTTTCCCCTTCCGGCTGCTCTTCTTCTGGCTGATCTTCGTCACCCTGATGCTGCCGGTGGAGGTGCGCATCATCCCCACCTTCCAGGTGGTGGCCGACCTCGGCATGCTCAACAGCTTCGCCGGGCTCTCCATCCCGCTGATCGCCTCGGCCACTGCCACCTTCCTGTTTCGCCAGTTCTTCATGACGGTGCCGGAAGAGCTGCTGGAGGCCGCCCGGGTGGATGGCGCCGGCCCCTTCCGGTTCTTCCGGGACATCCTGCTGCCGCTCTCCATCACCAATATCGCGGCCCTCTTCGTGATCCTGTTCATCTACGGCTGGAACCAGTACCTCTGGCCCCTGCTGATCACCACCGACAGCGACTACTACACGGTAGTGATGGGCATCCAGCGCATGACCACCGCCGCCGACGGCGACCCCCAGTGGCACCTGGTGATGGCCGCGGTGGTGATGGCCGCCCTGCCCCCGGTGCTGGTGATCCTGTTCATGCAGCGCCTGTTCGTGAAGGTCCTCACCGAGACGGAGAAATAATGATGGCAAGTATCAAGCTCGAGGGTCTCGAGAAGACCTATCCCGGCGGCGTGCAGGCGGTGAAGGGCGTCGACCTGGAGGTGGCCGACGGCGAGTTCGTGGTGCTGGTGGGCCCCTCGGGCTGCGGCAAGTCGACCCTGCTGCGCATGGTGGCGGGACTCGAGACCATCAGCGCCGGGGAGCTCCATATCGGCGAGCGTCGAGTCAATGAGCTGGAGCCCGCCCAGCGCGATATCGCCATGGTGTTCCAGAACTATGCGCTCTATCCCCACATGACGGTGTTCGACAACCTGGCCTACGGCCTGAAGAATCGTGGCTTCGGGCGCGACGAGATCCGTCGCCGGGTGGAGGAGGCCGCCAGGATGCTGGAGATCGAGCCCTTCCTGCCCCGCAAGCCGCGCCAGCTTTCCGGCGGCCAGCGCCAGCGGGTGGCCATGGGCCGGGCCCTGGTGCGTGAGCCCGCGGCCTTCCTCTTCGACGAACCGCTCTCCAACCTGGACGCCAAGCTGCGGGTGCAGATGCGGGTGGAGATCAAGCGGCTGCAGCGCCGCCTGAAGACCACCAGCCTCTACGTCACCCACGACCAGCTGGAGGCCATGACCCTGGGCGACCGCCTGGTGGTGCTCAACGGCGGGCGCATCGAGCAGGTGGGCACGCCCATGGAGATCTACGCCCGGCCCGCCTCGCTCTTCGTGGCCACCTTCATCGGCTCGCCGGCCATGAACCTGCTGCCCCTGGATGCTCTGCTGAGCGACGCGGGCGCAGCGACCCATGGCGCCCTGCTGCGGGATCTGCCGCCGGGCACCGGCATCGTCGGCATCCGTCCCGACGCGCTGCGCCTCGAGGCGCCTCACGGGCCCCATCTGACCCTCTCGGCCACCCTGGAGCTCTTCGAGGCCGCCGGCGCCGAGAGTCACCTCCATGTGCGCCTGGCCGGCAGCGACCAGACCCTGGTGATCCGCACCCCCGGTCAGCCCCCGGTGGCCGAGGGCCAGCGCCTGCACTTCCATATGGCCCGAGACGCCCTGCACCCCTTCCATCGGGAGAGCGGGGTACGCCTCGACGAGCCGGACATGGCGGCCTCGGCGGCTTCGACCACTGGGCACAGCTCGACTATCGAGTATCCGGAAGCAACCCGCCCGGCAGCACAGGGCTGACCGGGCGCCACTCCTCCCTCACCCCTTGGCGATCAGGAAGGCGCCGGCGGCGGCCATCAGCGAGCCGGCGGAGCGGTTGGCGCCCTTCATGGCACGCTCGGTCTGCAGGAAACGTCGTGCGCTGGAGGCCCCGTAGGCCACCAGCATCAGCCCCGCCATCAGCCCGATAAAGGTAAGGCCGACTACCAGCCCCATGTCGGCGCCGCCCAGGGCGGTGAGGTCGATGAAGGTGGGCAGGAAGGCGATGTAGAAGAGGATCACCTTGGGGTTGGAGGCGGAGATCAGAAAGCCCTGCAGGAAGCCCTTGAGGGCGTCGCCCCGCCGCTGCTCGGGGTCCAGGGGCTCGGCGGTCACCGGGGCGGTCCACATCTTCCAGGCGAGGTAGAGCAGGTAGGCGGCGCCAAGGTAGCGGATCACCGTGAAGGCCTCGCCCCAGTTCTCGGCGATGGCCGCCAGGCCATAGAAGGCCAGCATCAGGTAGATCAGGTCGCTCGCGGTCATCCCAAGCGCCAGAGTCAGACAGGCGCGCCCGCCGGAGGCCATGCCGCGGGCCAGCAGGGTGAAGACCCCGGGGCCCGGGGTCACGGCGAAGACGAAGATGGCCAGGAGATAGAGGAGTGCGCTTTCGGGAGACATGGCGTCCTGCCGGTGTGGTGAACCAAGCCATCTACGCTATCACGCGCCGTGGTAGCCGTCCTCCTCCGGATTTTCGTGGGCGCCCGGGGGCAGCTCGGCGGCCCAGGCCATGGCGGCGGCGTGCTCGTGGCTTGCGAAGGTGCGGATCTCCACCGCCTTGAAGAGCCGCTCCTCCAGGTCGGCCACCAGCTGGATCCAGGCCTGGTCGGTGACCACGGCGGCGCGGTGGTAGTGCTCGAGGTCGCCGAGCTGGGTCAGGCCGTAGCCGACGTCCTTGAGCAGGGCGGTCAGGGTCATCAGGCGCAGGTCGTCGATCTCGACCACCAGGCTGATCAGGGGATGATTGCGCTTGGCGACCTCGATGGCGTCGATGGCGCGCTGCAGTTCGCTGCCGGTCACGATGCCCCCTGCCTTCATCGCCACGACATGCTCTGCCGGATGGGAGATCAGGTCCAACATGGGCGTACTCCTTGGGTAAGAGAGAGGCAATGCACCTCGGCCACTTTCAGCATAGCGCGCGAGGACAACCCTGCCGGCGAGCCCGGGGCCCGTGATCACACAAACGTCACGGTCGCAGACCACCATGGGCGAGATACCCACAGGAGGGTCGCCCGGTATGCCAAGGCGCGCACGCAAGCCGCTCAGCGAAGCGGAGGTGGAATACCTGATTCGGCTGGCCGGGGGCAATGCGCTGGCCCAGCGGATCCAGGCCGAGCAGCGGGCGCGACTGTCGCCAGCCGCAGCGGCGCTCCAGGCGGCCACCGGCGCTGCCGAGGCCCGTCCGGGCGCCTTGAGGGTCCTGATGCTCTCGGACGTCTACTTTCCGCGCATCAACGGCGTCTCCACCTCCATCGCCAGCTTCCGCGGTGCGCTCCAGCGCCAGGGCCATTCGGTCACCCTGGTCTGCCCTGACTACCCGGTGGGCCAGGTGGACGAGCCGGGAGTGATACGGGTCTCCTCCCGGGGCGTCCCCGGGGACCCGGAGGACCGCATGATGCGCTACCGGGAGCTCCTTGCCCTGGCCGCGCCGCTCGCCGAGCCGGCCTTCGACCTGATCCATGTGCATACGCCCTTCGTGGCCCACTATGCCGGCATCGGGCTGGGGCGACGCCTGGGCATTCCGGTGGTGGCCACCTACCACACCCTCTTCGAGGAGTACCTGCACCACTACGTGCGCTGGCTGCCACGCCGCTGGCTGCGCTTCGCCGCGCGTCGCCTCTCGGTGAACCAGTGCCACCGGCTCGATGCCCTGATCGTACCGTCACGGGCCATGCAGTCGGCGCTGACCCGCTACGGGGTGACCACCCCCATGGCGGTGATTCCCACCGGGCTGGCCCTGGAGGCCTTCACCCACCCCCATGAGGAGAGCGACTTCCGCGCCCGCTATGGCCTCCCGCACCGGGCACGGCTGCTGCTCTTCGTGGGGCGCGCCGCCCATGAGAAGAACATCGGCTTCCTGATCGAGATGCTGCCTCTGGTACTCGCCAGGCACCCCGATACCCGCCTGATCATCACCGGCGAGGGCCCCGCCCAGGACGCGCTGGCTCGCCTGGCCCGGGATGCCGGGGTGGGGGCCGCCGTGCTGTTCCTCGGCTACCTGGACCGCGACGGCCCCCTCCAGGCCGCCTACCGCGCCGCGGACCTGTTCGTCTTCGCCTCGCGCACCGAGACCCGGGGGCTGGTGCTGCTGGAGTCCATGGCGCTGGGCACCCCGGTGGTCTCGACCGCGGTGATGGGCACCCGTGACGTGCTCACCGAGGGCGAAGGCTGCCTGATCGCCGAGGAGACCCACGACGACTTCGCCGCCAAGGTGAACCGGGTGCTGGAGGACGACGACCTGCGTCGGGCCCTCGTCCAGCGAGGCCGCGCCTATGCAGCAGGCTGGCACGAGGATGCCAAGGCCGCCGAGCTGGCCGAGCTCTACCGTCGCGTCACCGCCCCTTCCGCCCTGGCGGCGCGGTAACCGCGGCGACATTGCTTTGCCGCGCCGTTCAGCCGGCGCTGGCAGCCAGGCCGTCGCTGCGCACGCAGCGCAGCAGGCAGAAGACGGCCAGGGCGCCGGTCACCGTGGGCAGCAGGAAGCCCACCGCGTAGCTGTCGGTGAGCCACACGATCAGGCTGAACAGCGCCGGTCCCACCAGCACCCCCATGTAGGTAAGCACCAGCACGGCGGCGGTGGCCTCGCCCACCTCGCCGGGCTCGCAGCGCCGCGCCACCTCCCCCAGGTAGACTCCGTTCCAGCCTACCGCCGTGCCGCCGGCCAGCACCATCAGGGTCAGGGTCACCCAGGTCGGCACCGCGGTGCCCAGCACCGCCAGCAGGAAGAAGATCACCGCGATGACCCCGGCCAGGCCGAACAGCACCGGCAGGCTGCCCCCCAGGCGGTCGGCCAGCGCGCCCCAGACCAGGCGCCCGGTGACACCGGCCACGTGCACCAGGGAGACCACGGCCCCGGCCAGCACCAGGCTCAGCAGCAGCTCCTCGACCATGTAGGCCACCGCGAAGCTGAGCAGCGAGAGCTGGGCGGCGGAGAGGCAGAAGCCGGTGGCCCCCAGCCAGCGCATGGCGCGGTAGCGGCGCAGCACGCCGAGGCTGCCGGCGCCCTGCATGCGCACGCTGGCGTCCCGGCTGGCGTCCCAGCGCTCGCGACGCGGCTGCAGCACCGCCAGGGTGGCCAGGCACGCCACCCCCACCGCCAGGAAGGCAGCCTGCCAGTTCCAGATGGCCGCCAGGGGCGGCGCCATCAGACCCGCCAGCACGCCCCCAAGGGGCACGCCGGTCTGCTTGATGGAGTAGACGAGGTTGCGCCGCTCGGGCGGGGTAAAGCGGGAGAGCAGCTCGGCGGCCGCGGGGCTGGTGACCCCGTAGGCGAGCCCCAGCAGCAGGGTGGTGGCCAGCAGCGCCAGGGGCGTGCCGATCAGCGCCATGAGGCAGCCCCCCATCACCAGCGCCATGGCCAGCTGGCTGGCCCGGCAGCCCCCCAGGCGCCTGGCCAGCACCGCCGACTGCAGCGAGGCGAGCATCGCCACCCCGTAGAGCAGGCTGACCTGCAGCCCCACCCAGCCCGTCGGCACGCCGAAGGCCGCCGCCATCTGGGGCGCCAGGGTCGGCACCAGCAGCATGCCCCCGCTGCACAGCACCTGGACCCAGGTAGTGGCGGCCAGCACCCACCACCCCTCGCGGCGGGAGGGGGCAGGCAGTGCCGCAGAGGATGGCTCGGACATGGGGGGCTCCGGTCGAGGACAGAACCGTTAGCCTACACACAATTTTGCCATCGCCGCCAACGCCAATGGCGAAGCCTGCGTTCGTCGAAGGCTCACGTCACCAGGGCAGCGGCTCGCCGTTGCTGTGCCAGAAGGTGCCGGTGGTCGCGAGGCTCAGGGCCGCGATGCGCTCGGCGATGCCGGCGGCGGCCTCCTCCGGGGTGATCAGCCCGCCGAAGTTGACCATGCGGGTCTGCACATAGCCCGGGTGGAGCTGGACCACGGCGATGCCGCGGGGGGCGAGGTCCATGGCCAGGGACTTGCCGAAGGCGTTGAGCGCCGCCTTGGAGGCGCGGTAGCCGTAGCGCCCGCCGGAGTCGTTGTCGGCGATGGAGCCCATGCGGCTGGTGATGTTGGCCACCTTGCTGCCCTCCCCCAGGCAGCCGAGCAGCGCCTCGGTGACGCGCAGCGGCGCATAGGCGTTGACCTCCATCTGGGTACGGATGGAGTCGAAGTCGATCTCGCCCAGGCGCTCGTCGCGGAGCAGGCCGGCGTTGTTGATCAGCACCTCGAGGCGCTGCCCCTCCAGCTCCACGGCGAGCCGGGCGACATCCTCGTCGCGGGTCACATCGATGCCCTCGATCACCCGTGTGGCCACCAGGCGCAGCTCGGCGGTGTCATCGCCGCTGCCGCGACAGGCGCCGATCACCTCCCAGCCCGCAGCGTGGTAGTGGCGGGCCAGGGCGAGGCCTACGCCGCGGTTGGCGCCGGTGATCAGTACGGTGGAAGCCATGCGATCTCCTGTTCGGGAAGGTACCTGCCAAGACAGTGCCCCAGGGGGGAGGCGACATCAACCCGACAGCGTTGCGTGAAAGTGGACCCTTTCGGTACTATTTTGCATTGCAGCGGCTCCGCCGGGGCCGCTGCCCTAGCCCATCGACCACGCCGCCCGAGGCCTGGCACCATGTCGAGCACCGAACACAGCCCCGCCCTTCATAAGGCCCGCGACGCCCGCCGCGTCACCCTGCTGGCCATCTGGGTCGATGCCATCATCGGCCTGGTCAAGCTGGTGACCGGGCTGATCGTCGGCTCCGCGGCCCTGGTGGCCGACGGCATCCACTCCTTCTCCGACCTGGTCACCGACGGCTTCGTGCTGGCGGCCACCCACTACGGCAGCCAGGATCCGGACCACGACCACCCCTACGGCCACGGTCGCATCGAGACCCTGGCCACCCTCTTCCTGGGCAGCGTGCTGATCTTCGTGGCCGGCGCCATCGCCTGGTCGAGCATTGAGCGCCTGGTGGCCGGCGCCGAGATCCCGCCGCCGGGCCTCTGGGCGATGCTGATCGCGCTGCTGGCGCTGCTGGCCAAGGAGGCGCTCTTCCGCCTCACCATGCGGGTGGCGCGCCGCCTGCGCTCGAAGCTGCTGGAGGCCAACGCCTGGCACTCGCGCTCCGACGTGCTCTCCACCGGCGTGGTGCTGGTGGGCCTGGTGGGCACCCAGCTGGGCCACGGCTGGCTCGACACCATCGCCGCCGTGATCGTCGGCCTGCTGGTGGGCAAGGTGGGCTGGGACCTGCTGTGGGAGTCGGGCCGCGAGCTGGTGGACACCGCCCTGCCGGTTCCCCAGCAGGAGGCGATGCGCGAGGTGGCGCTCTCCGTGCCCGGGGTGACGGGGGTCCACGACCTGCGCACCCGCCAGTCGGCCGGGCACACCATGCTGGACCTCCACGTGGTGGTCTCGCCGCGCATCAGCGTCTCCGAGGGCCACGAGATCGGCAACGAGGTGAGCCGCCGCCTGCGCCAGGCGTTTCCGGCGCTCACCGACCTGACCTTCCACATCGACCCCGAGGACGACGCCGGCGAGGGCGACCCCAGCCGCCTGCCGGGCCTGCCGCTGCGCCCTGCGGTGGAGGCGGCGCTGACCGAGCGCTGGGCCGGGCTTCCCGAGTGGCCCTGGATCCTCGACCTGGAGCTGCACTACCTGGAGGGAGCGGTGACCGTGGTGGCCTGCCTCGACGAGCACTCGCCGCTGGAGAGTGCCGCGACGGCCCGGCGGCTGGCGCGCGCCGCCGACGACCTCGAGTGGTTCGCCCAGGTGGAGATCCGCCGCCTGGCCGCCCTCCCCTCGCCGACCCGCTGAGCCCAGGCCCCATGGGTGACATCGCCGCCCCGGGCGGCGACAATGGCCGCCCCTTTCTCCACGACCCTGGCGGCGACCTGACCGGCATGAGCGACCCCTTGCGGATACTCCATCGCGACGAGCACCTGGTGGCCGTGCACAAGCCCTCGGGGCTGCTGGTGCACCGCACCGCCCTGGCTCGCGGCGAGCGCGAGTTCCTGCTGCAGCGGCTGCGCGACCAGCTCGGCCAGCGGGTCTACCCGGTACATCGGCTCGACCGCCCCACCTCCGGGGTGATGGTGCTGGCGCTCTCTCCAG
Source organism: Halomonas alkalicola (assembly GCF_030704205.1). Classification (NCBI taxonomy): domain Bacteria; kingdom Pseudomonadati; phylum Pseudomonadota; class Gammaproteobacteria; order Oceanospirillales; family Halomonadaceae; genus Halomonas; species Halomonas alkalicola. The sequence continues at coordinate 1,589,333 of NZ_CP131913.1, forward strand.
GCGTCGCCACCCGGCTCACCGAGGCCTTCACCGAGCGCCGGGTGGCCAAGCGCTACCTGGCGGTGGTGCGTGGCATCGGCCCCGAGGCCGAGCGGCTCGAATACCCGCTGCGCGAGGAGGACGGCAGCCGTCCCAAGGCCGAGATGCCCGCCCTGGAGGCGGTGACCGATATCCGCCGCCTGGACAGCGTGGAGCTGCCGGTGCAGGTGGACCGCTACCCGAGCAGCCGCTATTCGCTGATGGAGGCGCGCCCGCTGACCGGGCGCCGTCACCAGATCCGCCGCCACCTGTCGCAGCGGGGCTATCCGATCATCGGCGACGCCAAGCACGGCAAGGGCAACCACAACCGCTTCTTCGCCGAGCACCTCGACGCCCCGCGCCTGCTGCTGGCCGCCACCGAGCTTTCCTTCGTGCACCCGGTCACCGGGCAGCCGCTGCGCCTGACCTGCGCCCTGGATGCCACCATGAGCGCGCTCTTCCGGCGCTTCGGCTGGGCCGGCCACCTGCCGGTGGACGCCGTGGACGCTACCCGCACGCCCCTCCAACCCGCCACCATCGACTGACCCATACCTGCCATGACCGACCTGCCCTTCTCCTCCCCCGCCGTTGTTCCCCAGGAGAGCGTCGATACCGACGACCACGACCTGCGCTTCGGGGGGATCCGCCGCCTCTACGGCAGCCGCGCCGTCGAGCGCTTCCGCAGCGCCCACGTGGTGGTGGTGGGCGTCGGCGGCGTGGGCAGCTGGACAGTGGAGGCGCTGGCCCGCTCCGGCATCGGCAAGCTGACCCTGATCGACCTGGACGACGTCTGCGTCTCCAACGTCAATCGCCAGCTCCACGCCCTGGACGGCACCGTGGGCCGCCCCAAGGTGGAGGTGCTGGCCGAGCGCTGCCGGGCCATCCAGCCCGGCATCGAGGTGGTGGAGGAGATCGCCTTCGTCACCCCCACCAACCTCGCCGAGCGGATCCCCGAGGACGCCGACCACCTGGTGGACGCCATCGACAGCGTGGTGCCCAAGGCAGCGCTGATCAACTGGTGCAAGCGGCGCAAGCTGCCAATCACCGTGACCGGCGCCGCCGGGGGGCAGACCGACCCCACCCGCATCCGGGTGGCGGACCTGGCCCGCACCGAGCACGACCCACTGCTGGCCAAGGTGCGCGCGCGCCTGCGGCGCGACTTCGGTTTCTCGCGTAACCCGAAGCGACGCTTCTCGGTGGAGTGCGTCTACTCTGATGAACAGCTGGTCTACCCGAGCGCCGACGGCGAGGTGTGCCTGCAGAAGCCGGGCAGCGGCGAGTCGACGCGGCTCGACTGCGCCTCGGGCTTCGGCGCCGCCACCTTTGTCACCGGCAGCTTCGGCTTCGTGGCCGCCTCCCGAGTGCTCGCCCGCCTGGCCCGCAGCGCCCAGGCCTCTCCCTGACCCACCCCCTCCAGGAGTCTTCGCCATGTCACGCCCGCTTCCCGTCCCCGGCATCTATGCCCACTACAAGGGCAACCGCTACGAGGTTCTGGGCCTTGCCCATCACAGCGAGACCGAGGAGCCCCTGGTGGTCTATCGCGCCCTCTACGGCGACTACGGCCTCTGGGTGAGGCCCCTGGCGATGTTCACCGAAACGGTGGAGGTCCAGGGCGAACCGGTGCCGCGCTTCGAGCTCGAAAAGGCGTTCTGAGGCCGACTACCTCTGCCCGCGGTGGGCCCACGCCGTCATCCGTTTTTCGAGCAGCGCAAAGAGCTCGTACATCACCATGGCCATGGCGCTGATCACGATCAGCCCGGCAAAGACCAGCGACATGCGCATCTGGGAGCCGGCGCTCATCATCAGGTAGCCGATGCCCTGGTTAGAGGCCACCGTCTCCGACACCACGGTGCCCACGAAGGCGAGCGTGATGGCGATCTTCAGCGAGGCGAAGAAGTAGGGCAGCGAGCGCGGCAGCCCCACCTTGAGCAGCACGTCCAGGCGCCGCGCCCCCAGCACCCGCAGCACGTCCTCCATCTCCGGCTCCAGGGTGGCGAGCCCGGTGGCCACATTGACCACGATGGGGAAGAAGCAGATCAGGAAGGCGGTGAGGATCGCCGGCACCGAGCCGATGCCGAACCACACCACCAGGATCGGCACGAAGGCCACCTTGGGAATGGCGTTGAAGCCCACCAGCAGTGGGTAGCAGGCGTGGTAGAGGAAGCGCGAGGAGCCGATGATGAAGCCCAGCAGCAGGCCCACCGCCACCCCCAGGCCGAAGCCCGCCATGGTAGTCCAGAAGGTCTGCCAGGAGTGCACCCCGATGGGGCCGGCGAAGGTGACCAGGGCCTGAGCGGTGGCCGAGGCGCTGGGGAAGATGAAGGGCGGCACGTTGAAGAGCCTGACCGTGGCTTCCCAGATCAGGATCAGCGCCAGCACGGCGATCCAGGGGGCCAGGCGTTCGAGCAGCCGATTGTGCTTGGACATGGGGACTCCTCAGCTGCCGCGGATCGTGCCGATCCGCGCGCGCAGTTCCTGCACCAGGCCGGTGAAGGCGGGTTCGAAGGTCATTTCCAGCGATCGCGGGCGCGGGAAGTCGATCTGGCGCCGCTCCAGGATGCGCCCGGGACGGCGGCTCATGACGTAGACGGTGTCGGCCAGGAAGGCCGCCTCGCGCAGGTCGTGGGTGACCAGCACCACCGTGAAGCGCTGCGCCTCCCAGAGGTCGCGCAGCACGCACCAGAGCTCCTCCCGGGTGAAGGCGTCCAGCGCCCCGAAGGGCTCGTCGAGCATCAGCAGCCGCGGTCGATGGATCAGGGCGCGGCAGATGGAGGCGCGCTGCTGCATCCCGCCGGAGAGCTGCCAGGGGTACTGCTCCTCGTAGCCCTCGAGCCCCACGGTGCGCAAAAGCTCCCGGGCCCAGCCCTCGAACTCGGCCCGGCGCTTGCGGAACTGGGCGCGGTAGGGCTTGACGATCTCCAGGGGCAGCAGCACGTTGTCCAGGGTGGTGCGCCAGGGCAGCAGGTTGGCGCTCTGGAAGGCCATGCCGCAGATCTTCAGCGGCCCGCCCACCGGCTGGCCATCGACCCGCACGCTCCCCGCGGTGGGGGCGTGCAGGCCGGTGCAGAGCTTCATGAAGGTGGACTTGCCGCAGCCCGAGGGGCCCACGAAGGCGACGAACTCCCCCTCCTCGATGGTCAGCGACACCTCCTCGATGGCGTTGCCCGTCTCGTCATAGGCCAGGCTGACCTGGTCGAAGGCCACGAAGGGGGCCGCCCCGGCGCGCGTAGCGCCCTCCGGGGTCAGGGTGGCGGGTGCCGTCATGCTCAGTCTCCCTGCGCCGGGAAGATCATCCGCGCCTCCTCCGCGGGGAGGTAGCGGGAGGTGAAGACCCGCTCCGTCGCCGGCACCTCGGGCAGGTCGTAGGCGTCGGCCACCAGCTGGATAGCGTTGGCCAGACGCGCCTCGTCCACCGCGCCGGCCCCGTGGGCGCGGGCATCCGGGGTGTCGATCACGCTCTCGATGGCGAGCTTGAGGCGGCGCGTCTCCAGCTCCACGTCGATCAGACCGTCCCGGGCCAGCACGTAGTCGATGGCCCCCTCGGGGTCGGCCAGGGTCTCGGCCAGGGCCCGGTTGAAGGCGCGCAGGAAGCCCTCCACCGCCTCAGGGTTGGCCTCGGCGAAGGCCTCGCTTGCAATGATGGCGTTGCCGTAGAGCGGCACCCCATACTCCGGGAAGGGCAGGATGGTCAGCTCCTCCTCGCCCATGCCGCGCCCTTCAAGGTTGAGCAGGCTGGTGAAGTAGAAGCCGGTGATGGCGTCCACGTCGCCGCGCACCAGCAGGGTCTCGCGCAGGGTCGGGTCGACGTTCTGCCACTCGACGCCGTCGGCGTCGAGGTCATTGGCGGCGGCGAAGATTCCCCAGGCGCGGTAGCCGGTGTCGAAGGCGGGCGCGGCCAGCGACTTGCCGACCAGGTCGGCGGGGGACTCGATGCCGCGATCCTTGCGGGCGAAGACCGCCGCCGGGGAGCCGTCATAGACCACGTAGACCCCCTGAATGCCGGGGCCGTCGGGGTTCTCGGCCAGGAACTCCACCAGGGCGTTGAGATCGCCGAAGCCCATCTCGTAGGCCCCGGAGGCGACCCGGTTGATGGCGCCGGCGGAACCGCTGCCGGAGTCGACCTGGACGTCGAGCCCCTCCTCGGCGAAGTAGCCGCGCTCCACGGCCATCAGGAAGGGGGCCGAGGGGCCCTCGAAGCGCCAGTCGAGCTGGAAGCGGATGCGGGTCTCGTCGGCCAGGGTGGCACTGGAGAGGGTGGCGCCGGCCAGCAGCAGGCCCATCATGCCGAGCGGCAGCCCGGCCCTGGAGAGGAGGTGACGACTCATGAAGTTGCCCTCGCGCGGATCGTGTTGTGGTCCACCGACCTGAAGGGTGGTGGCATTGTTCTTCTTTGCTTTGCAGGAAGCCTGCCAGGTTGACGGCCTGACCTGTCGGTCAAGGCAGGCGCGCCATGGCAGGGCATCCCCGCCGCCGGCACCAGCACCATGACGGCGCACTGCCCCACGCCACGGCGGGGGCTATGCACCAGCGTAGAACATCGCGTCGCTCAGGAGGGGGGCTGCCCAAAAACGCCACCGGCGCCACGAGGGCGCCGGTGAGGGGAAGCAGACAGAAGGAGGGAAGGCGAGTTACTCCTCGCCGGCCATCTGCATCTGCTTGAGCATGTAGTTCTCGATGCCGACCTTGTCGATCAGGCCGAGCTCGGTCTCGATATGGTCGATGTGATCTTCCTCGTCGGCGAGGATGTCACGGAAGAGGTCGCGGCTGACGTAGTCCTTGACCTGCTCGCAGTAGGTGATCGCCTCGATGTAGTCGGCGCGCCCCTCGTGCTCGATCTTGAGGTCGCACTCCAGCATCTCACGGACGTTCTGGCCGATATTGAGCTTGCCGAGGTCCTGCAGGTTGGGGATACCCTCGAGGAAGAGGATGCGCTCGATCAGCTTGTCGGCGTGCTGCATCTCCTCGATGGACTCGTCGTACTCCCACTTGGCCAGCTTCTGCAGGCCCCAATCCTTGTACATCTTGGCATGCAGGAAGTACTGGTTGATCGCCACCAGCTCGTTGCCCAGCGCCTTGTTGAGATGCTCGATGACCTTGCTGTCGCCTTTCATGGATTCACCTTGTGGCTGTCGTCAGGGAAATGTGACTGCAGCTTGGCATGCCAGGGGCGACATTGCCAGGCGCTGCTTGCCAGTCTAGCGAATTCTGGCGAAAAACCAATGAAATCAAGAGGATGATAACGAAAGCGAGAATGATCTCGATTCCGTCAGACAGCGTAGGCAAGGTCCTCGGCACCCACCATCAGCTCGGCCTTCACCGCCTCGCGGGTGATGACCTTGCCCTGGCAGGCGCACTTGCCGCACTGGGTGCCGCAGCCCGTCTCGCGCTGGACGTCGCGCCAGCTGCGGGCGCCGTCCTCGACGGTCTGGCGGATCTGGTGGTCGGAGACCCCCTTGCAGAGACATACGTACATCGACATCACCTCGCTGACGACTGCGGAGGTAAATGTAAATGATTCGCATAGCCCCCTGCAAGCGGGAATCGACAAATGTCTGATCCGGATCAACCCCGCGCGGCTCGCCCCCTACTTCGCCGGCTTGGGCAGTGCCACCACCCGGGTGCCCGAGGCGATATCGGACCAGCTGCGCCGCTCGGCATCGAACAGGATCCACAGGTAGCCGAGGCCGAAGGCGGCGATCGAGAGGCAGGCCACCACGAAGCGCACCGCCGCCTGGGCCAGGGTGATGGAGCGGCCGTCAGGGGTCTGCACCCGCAGCCGCCAGGCCTGCATGCCGAGCGTCACGCCGCCGCGGGTCCAGAAGAAGGCGAAGAAGGCAAAGGCCGAGAGCAGCAGCAGCAGCTGCAGCGACAGCACCCAGAACGGCCCGTCCCCCACCCGCTCGGCAGAGATCCCCAGCAGCTGGCGTCCGATCGTCAGGTGCAGGCCGGCCACCAGGATCCAGATGGCGGCCACCAGGAAGCTGTCGTAGACCATGGCGCCCAGCCGGCGGGCGAACCCCGCCGGCCAGACATCGTCGAGATTGCCGAAACGTCGTTGCATGGAAGTTCCTTGCTCAGGCGGTGCGCCGCAGGAGGTAGAGCCCCACGGCGGCACAGATCAGGGTGGGCGCCAGCACGGCCCAGGCGGGCGAGAAGCCGAACACCATGGAGGCCGGCGCCAACAGGTCCTGCAGGTATTTGAAGACCAGGCCGGTGACCACCCCATAGAAGACCCGGGGCCCCGCCGCCACGGTGCGCAGCGGGCCGAACACGAAGGAGGCGGCCACCAGCACCAGGGAGCCCATGGTCAAGGGCATCAGCATTTTCTGCCAGAAGTGCAGCAGCGGCTGGGTGGCCGCCTGCCCCTGGGCCTGCAGGTAGCGGGCATAGGCCCAGAGCTCGCTGGGCGCCTGGCTGTTGATGGGGCGCAGCAGGCGGTTGAGCTGCTCCGGCGTGAGGCTGGTCTCCCAGGGCAGGGTCTCGTGCTGCTGCGCCTCGGTGTACTCGTCATGGAAGCGGGTGATCTCCACCTCCTCCAGCCGCCAGCTGCCGTCGCGCCAGGCGGCGCGCTCGGCGCTGGCGGCCTCCACCAGGCGCTCCCCCTCGAAGCGGTAGCGGGTCAGGTCGAGCACGGTGTCATCGGCGCGGATGGCGCCGAAGCGGTAGAAGCTGTCACCCTCGCGCTGCCAGCCGCCGCGCTCGGTGACCACGGCGCCGGCCCCCTGGATGCGCTCCAGGCGCCAGGCATTGGCGAACTGCTCGGTGCGCGGCGCCACGTACTCGGCGACCAGCAGCACGGCAACGATCACCAGGATGATCGGCTTCATCGCCCCCCACAGGATGCGGGTCAGCGAGCGCCCGGCGGCGCGCATCACGGTGAGCTCATTGCTCGAGGCCATGCTGCCCAGCCCGATCAGCGCGCCGATCAGCACCCCCACCGGCGCATACTGGTAGAAGCGCCAGGGCAGGCGCATCCCCAGGTAGAGCAGCACCTGGAAGGCGCCATAGTCGCCCTCCACGTCGTCCAGGTCGTTGATGTAGGTGATCACGAGGTCGAGGCCCAGCAGCACCACCTGCACCACGATGATGGCCCCCAGCACGTTGCGCGCCAGGTAGCGGTCGAAGCGATCGGCAATCATCCGCTCATCCCCTTGCGTTGGGCGCGCATCATCATCACCAGGCCCAGGGCCAGGAAGGCGCCGTGGATCGGCCACATGCCCACCACGGCCGGCAGGGCGCCGCGGCCGATGGCATCCAGCGCCGCCAGCAGCAGGCTCAGGTAGGCCACGTGCAGGAAGATCGCCGGCAGCAGCTTGGCGAAGCGCCCCTGGCGCGGATTGACCCGGGAGAGCGGCATCGCCAGCAGGGTCAGGATGAAGACCATCAGCGGCAGCCCCAGGCGCCACTGCAGCTGGGCCTGGGCGCGGGTCGAGTCGTCGCCGAACAGCGCCGCGGTGGTGGCGTACTCGGGGGCGTCGAGCTCGCGCATGCCGTCGGCCTGGGAGAGGCGCACCGCGTAGGTGTCGAACTCGAGACGTTCCGCCTCGAAGCGCCCCGGATCGACGCTGTAGCGCTCGCCATCGGCCAGCACCAGGAAGCGGCTGCCGGTCTCGGGATCGAGGGTCTGGTAGCCCCCCTCCGCGCGAGTCACCGCCGTCTCCGGGGTGCCGTCCCGGCGCCGCTGGCGCTCGCTGATGAAGACGCCGCGCATCTCGCTGCCGTCGGCGCTGAGGCCCTCCATGTAGGCGGTGCGGCCGCTGCCGAACTCCTGGAAGCGCCCCGGCGCCAGGGCCGAGAAGTCGATGCGGCTGCGCTGCTCCTCGAGCATCACGGCGTTGTGCAGGGCGCCGGGCGGGGTCAGCCACAGGCTGCACAGCCCCACCAGGATCGCCACCAGGGTGGCCGGCACCAGGCTCACCTTGAGCAGCTTGTTGGGGCTGGTGCCACAGGCCACCAGCACGGTGATCTCGCTGTTGAGGTAGAGCTGGCCGTAGGCGAGCAGGATGCCCAGAAAGAAGGCCAGCGGCAGGATCAGCTCGAGGAAGCCCGGCAGGTGGAACAGCATCAGGGTGCCGAGGATGCTCGCCGGGATGCCCCCCTCGGCGGCGTCGGCGAAGTAGCGGATGAAGCGACTGCCCATGATCACCAGCAGCAGCACGCCGGCGACGGCGGCCATGGTCAGCAGGATCTCGCGGGTCAGATAACGGAAGATGATCATGCGGCGTCTGCCATGCAATGGGGCCATGCCTTGGGTACACTGGGACGGCACGGCGACGTGCCGGCATTATCCAGAATCCCCCAGCAGTTGTAACCCTAGCGCTTGCAACCCCCGACGCCTGCAACCAACACGCTTGTCTGTGGAGACGCCATGGAATTTCCTGTCAAGACGGGTAACCCCGCCAAGGTCGAGACCGCCTGCCTCGTCATCCCGGTGTATCAGGAGGGCGAGCTCCTGCCCGCCGCCGCACGCCTCGACGACGCCAGCGAGAAGCTGATCGGCCAGCTCATCGAGCGCGGCGACTTCGACGCCAAGCTGGGCCGTGTGCAGATGATCCCCTTCGCCCCGGGCCTGTGTGCCGAGCGCCTGCTGCTGGTGGGCCTGGGCAAGCGCGACAAGTGCCAGGAGGCCGCCTTCCGCAAGGCCCTGGACGCCGCCTTCACGGCGCTGGCCGAGCTGCCGGTGGACGACTGCGCCGTGGCCTTCACCGACGTGCCCCTGGCCGAGCGCGGCGCCGACTGGAAGGCGCGCATGGTGGCCGAGGCGACCCATCGCGCCCTCTATCGCTTCGATGAGTTCAAGTCGGAGAAGGCGCCCACCTCGCGCCTCGCCCAGGTGACCCTGCTGGTCAGCGAGGATGGCGAGGCCGGCGCCGCCCGCGAGGGCGCGCGCATCGGTGACGCCGTGGGCCAGGGCGTGAGCTTCACCCGTACCCTGGGCAATCTGCCGGGCAACGTCTGCACCCCGAGCACCCCGAGCTACCTGGCCGAGCAGGCCGAGGCGCTGGGCAAGGCCTCCGGCGGCGCGCTTGCCGTGGAGATCCTCGACGAGGAGGCCCTGGAGGCGCTGGGCGCCCACAGCCTGCTCTCCGTGGGCCGCGGCAGCGAGCAGCCCTCGCGGCTGATCGTGATGAAGTACCAGGGCGCCGAGAATCCCGAGGAGGCCCCTCACGTGCTGGTGGGCAAGGGCATCACCTTCGACACCGGCGGCATCTCGCTCAAGCCCGGCGAGGCCATGGACGAGATGAAGTTCGACATGTGCGGCGCAGCCAGCGTCTTCGGCACCGTCAAGGCCGTCCTCGGCATCCGCCCGAAGGTTAACCTGGTGGCCATCGTCGCCGCCGCCGAGAACATGCCCGACGGCCGCGCCACCAAGCCCGGCGACATCATCAAGACCCTGAAGGGCCTCTCCGTGGAGGTGCTCAACACCGACGCCGAGGGCCGCCTGGTGCTGTGCGACGCCCTCACCTACGCCGAGCGCTTCGAGCCGGCCAGCGTCGTCGACATCGCCACCCTCACCGGCGCCTGCATCATCGCCCTCGGCCACCACGCCACCGGCCTGCTCTCCAACGATGACGACCTGGCCCTCGACCTGCTCGACGCCGGCGAGGCGGCCTGGGACCGCGCCTGGCACCTGCCGCTGTGGGACGAGTACCAGGAGCAGCTCGACTCCAACTTCGCCGACCTGGCCAACATCGGCGGCCGCCCGGCGGGCACCATCACCGCCGCCTGCTTCCTCTCGCGCTTCGCCGACAAGTTCCCCTGGGCGCACCTGGACATCGCCGGCACCGCCTGGACCTCCGGCAAGCAGAAGGGCGCCAGCGGCCGTCCCGTGGGCCTGCTGACCCAGTACCTGCTGGATCGCGAAAGCGAAGCCATCGTGGAAACCTGAGTGGAAACCAAGGTGGAATAGCGGCGCGGGCTTGCGTTTTTTCCGCGTCGCCTTTCTCATGTGGGACTGACGATAAATCCACGACCCGGGCCGGCTCTCGCCGGCCCGAGCTTCCAGTATCACCCCGGGGCTGGCACGCCCCGGGCGTAGCGGAGACCCCTTGCCGTGTCGACTGCCAGCTTCGAACTGCTTCCCAACGCCACCCCCACCGCCGACACCATCCGGGCAGGGATCCTCGAGAACCCCGGCTTCGGTGGCTACTTCACCGACCACATGGCCCACGTCCGCTGGACCCTGGATGCCGGCTGGCACGGCCGCGAGGTACGCCCCTACGGGCCGCTGACCCTGGACCCCGCCGCCGCCGTGCTGCACTACGGCCAGGAGATCTTCGAGGGCATCAAGGCCTACCGCCACGCCGACGGCTCGGTGTGGACCTTCCGCCCGGAGAAGAACGCCGAGCGCTTCCGCCGCAGCGCCCGTCGCCTGGCCCTACCGGAGCTCTCCGACGAGGACTTCATCGGCTCGCTCAAGGCGCTGCTGGCCCAGGACCACGGCTGGGTGCCGACGCCGAAGAGCGAGGCCGACGAGTGCAGCCTCTACCTGCGCCCCTTCATGATCGCCAGCGAAAGCTTCCTCGGCGTGCGCCCGGCCCATGAGGTGGACTACTACGTGATCGCCTCGCCGGCCGCCGCCTACTTCAAGGGCGGCGTCGAGCCGGTCTCCATCTGGCTCTCCAGCCACTACAAGCGCGCCCCCCCCGGCGGCACCGGCTTCGCCAAGTGCGGCGGCAACTACGCCGCCTCCCTGGCTGCCCAGAAGGAGGCCAGCACCCACGGCTGCAGCCAGGTGGCCTTCCTGGATGCCGTCGAGAACAAGTGGATCGAGGAGCTGGGCGGCATGAACCTGTTCTTCGTCTTCAAGGACGGCCGCATCGCCACCCCGCGCCTGACCGACACCATCCTCGAGGGCGTGACCCGCGACTCGGTGCTGACCCTGGCCCGCGACGAGGGCCTCACCCCCGAGGAGCGCCCGATCAGCATCGATGAGTGGCGCGAGGCGGCCGCCTCCGGCGAGCTGACCGAGGTGTTCGCCTGGGGTACCGCGGCGGTCATCACCCCGGTGGGCGAGCTGGTCACCGAGGAGGGCACCATCCGGCTGAAGGCCGACAGTGGAAACCCTATCGCCAAGCGCCTGCGCAGCAAGCTGCTCGACCTGCAGTACGGCCGCGCCGAGGATACCCACGGCTGGCTGACGCGGCTGGTGTAAGGAGTGACCCAGGTCGATTTCTACGTCCTCCCCGATACCACCCTGGAGGCGCGTCTCGACTTCGCCTGCCGGCTGGCCGAGACCATCCAGCGCAAGGGCTATCGGCTGCACCTGCACGCCGAGGACGAGGCCATGGCCCGGGAGCTCGACGACCGGCTCTGGACCTTCCGCCCCGACGCCTACGTACCCCACGCCCTGCTGGACACGCAGGCGGCGGCCGAGCTGGATGAGCGGGTGCCGGTGACCATCGGCTGGGCCACCCCGCCCTCCCCCGACCTGGCCGTCCAGGCGCTGCTCAACCTCGCCCCGGACATTCCGGAGTGGTTCTCCCGCTTCGAACGGGTCGCCGAGATCATCAACCAGCACCAGGATGTGCTCACCGCCAAGCGCGAGTGCTGGCAGACCTACAAGAAGCGCGGCTACCCCGTGAAGGCCCACCAGCTGCGCGGAGGGTAGTGGCTCCACCCACGCCTGGAGAGGGGCGCCGGGGACAGGTCGTCGGGGAGGTCCTATGCCAGGGATGGCATCGGTAGCGCCCAGGGAGGGGTTCACAGCGCCTCCCCAGAGACCTGTCGCCGGGTCAGCCCCTCACGATATGCCCCGGCCAGTCCGGCTGACGCCGCGTGCCTCCCCGGGCTATAATCAGCCCCATTTTCATCGCCCTCTCCTGCCGTCCGACCCCCGGGTCGGCGGTGCTCATTTCTGGACCCGGAACGCCCATGGACAAGACCTACCAACCCGAGCAGATCGAATCCCGCTGGTACGAGCGCTGGGAGGCCGATGGCCGCTTCGCCCCCTCCGGTGAGGGCGAGCCCTACTCCATCATGACCCCGCCGCCCAACGTCACCGGCAGCCTGCACATGGGCCACGCCTTCCAGGACACCATCATGGACACCCTGATCCGCTGGCGGCGGATGCAGGGGCGCAACACCCTGTGGCAGGTGGGCACCGACCACGCCGGCATCGCGACGCAGATGCTGGTGGAGCGCAAGATCGCCGCCGAGGAGGGCAAGAGCCGCCACGACCTCGGCCGCGACGCCTTCATCGACAAGGTCTGGGAGTGGAAGCACGAGTCCGGCGGCCATATCACCCGCCAGCTTCGCCGCATGGGGGCCAGCGTCGACTGGTCCCGCGAGCGCTTCACCATGGACGACGGCTTCTACAAGGCGGTGCAGGAGGTCTTCGTGCGCCTCCACAAGGAGGGGCTGATCTACCGCGGCAAGCGCCTGGTCAACTGGGACCCGACCCTGCACACCGCCATCTCGGATCTCGAGGTGGAGAACCGCGACCAGCAGGGCCAGTTCTGGCACTTCCGCTATCCGCTCGCCGACGGCGTTACCACCGACGCGGGCCTCGACTACCTGGTGGTCGCCACCACCCGTCCGGAGACCCTGCTGGGCGACACCGGCGTGGCGGTCAACCCGGAGGATCCCCGCTACGCCTCCCTGGTCGGCAAGTTCGTGACGCTTCCGCTGGTCGGCCGTCGCATCCCCATCGTCGCCGATGAGCACGCCGACATGGAGAAGGGCTCCGGCTGCGTGAAGATCACCCCGGCCCACGACTTCAACGACTACGAGGTGGGCCGCCGCCAGGGGCTGCCGCTGATCAACGTCTTCACCCAGGACGCCGCCATCCTGCCCCAGGCCGAGGCCTTCGACATCCAGGGCCGGCCCCTGCCCGACATCGACCCGAGCCTGCCCGAGGCCTACGCCGGCCTGGACCGCTTCGAGGCGCGCAAGCGGATCGTCGCCGACATGGAGGCCGCGGGGCTCCTCGAGCAGATCGAGACGGTCAGCAACACCCTGCCCTACGGCGACCGCAGCGGCGATGTCATCGAGCCGCTGCTCACGGACCAGTGGTTCGTCGCCGTGGAGAGCCTCGCCAAGCCCGCCATCGAGGCCGTCGAGAAGGGCGACATCCAGTTCGTGCCGAAGAACTACGAGAACATGTACTTCGCCTGGATGCGCGACCTGCAGGACTGGTGCATCTCCCGCCAGCTGTGGTGGGGCCACCGCATTCCCGCCTGGTACGACGTGGACGGCAACGTCTATGTCGCCCGCAGCGAAGCCGAGGCCCGAGAGGAGAACGGCCTGGCCGCCGACGTCGTCCTGACCCAGGACGAGGACGTGCTGGACACCTGGTTCAGCTCGGGCCTGTGGACCTTCGGCACCCTGGGCTGGCCGGAACAGACCCCTGAGCTCAAGACCTTCCATCCCTCGAGCGTCCTGGTCACCGGCTTCGACATCATCTTCTTCTGGGTCGCCCGGATGATCATGCTGACCCTGAAGTTCACCGGCGAGGTGCCCTTCAAGCAGGTCTACGTGCACGGCCTGGTGCGCGACGGCCAGGGCCAGAAGATGTCCAAGTCCAAGGGCAACGTGCTCGACCCCATCGACCTGATCGACGGCATCGCGCTCGACACCCTGGTGGAGAAGCGCACCGGCAACATGATGCAGCCCCAGAAGGCCAAGGCGATCGAGAAGGCCACCCGCGGCGAGTTCCCGGAGGGCATCGAGCCCCACGGCACCGATGCCCTGCGCTTCACCTTCCTCTCCCAGGCCACGACCGGGCGCGATATCAAGTTCGACATGGGCCGCCTGGACGGCTACCGCAACTTCTGCAACAAGCTGTGGAACGCCTCGCGCTACGTGCTGATGAACGCCGAGGGCGAGGATTGCGGGGCTGCCGGTGGCGACGTCGAGCTGTCGCTGGCCGACCGCTGGATCCTCTCGCGGCTGCAGCAGACCGCAGCCCAGGTGACAAAGGCGATGGAGGAGTTCCGCTTCGACCACGCGTCGCAGGCGCTCTACGAGTTCGTCTGGAACGAGTACTGCGACTGGTACCTGGAGCTCTCCAAGCCGGTGCTGTGGGACGAGGACGCAAGCCCTGCGGCCAAGCGCGGCACTCGCCGCACCCTGGTGCGGGTGCTGGAGGCGATCCTGCGCCTGGCCCACCCGATGATGCCCTACATCTCCGAGGAGATCTGGCAGCGCGTGGCGCCGCTGGCCGGCACCCGCCAGGGCGAGGGCGACTCCATCATGGCCCAGCCCTGGCCCACCGCCGATGACGCGCTGCTCGACGACCAGGCGACCCGCGACATCGAGTGGCTGAAGGGCGTGATCGTGGCGGTGCGCAACATCCGCGCCGAGATGAACATCGCCCCGGGCAAGCCGCTGGAGGTGCTGCTCACCAAGGGCGGCACCGCCGACCGCGAGCGCCTCGAGGCCAACCGCCGCTTCCTGGCCAAGCTGGCCAAGCTCGAGAGCGTCACCTGGCTCGACGACCCGGCCGCGGCACCGCTCTCGGCCACCCAGCTGGTGGGCGAGATGGAGGTGCTGGTGCCCATGGCCGACCTGATCGACAAGGACGCGGAGCTCGCGCGCCTGGCCCGCGAGATCGAGAAGCAGGAGAAGCTGATCGGCGGCATCGAGAAGAAGCTCGGCAACGAGGGCTTCGTGGCCAAGGCCCCGGAAGCGGTGGTGGAGAAGGAGCGCGCCAAGCTGGCCGAGTTCCAGGCCGCCCATCGCCTGCTGGTGGAGCAGCGCGACAAGATCGCCGCGCTCTGATCCCACTCGCCTCTGGCACGCAGCGGCCCGCCATCGGCGGGCCGCTGTCGTTTCGGCCGACAAGATCGCCTGCCGGGATTGACCTGGCACAGGGCGGTGACAGAGATATTAAGAAACGCTGTTCTGTCAAAAACCCTTCGCCTAGAATGGGCCGGAACATACACCGACCCGCGACTTCATGATGCCACAGACTCCCCCCGCCCTCGCCATCGGGCGCCTTCTGCTGTTCAACCTGCTGGGCGCGCTGCTGATCTTCACCTGGCTCTCGCCGGACCTGCTGTTCTGGACCGAGATCGACGACGCCGTCTTCTTTACCACCAACGGCTGGCTTACCGAGGAGAACGACGCCTGGGTGTGGCTGGTAGCGGCCACCAACGCGCGACTCTTCGACGTGGTAAGCCTGCTGATCCTGCTGGTGATCTACCTGTGGGCCATCTCCCGAGACCCGCTGCGCGAGCAGCGCATGCTGCGCTGGGGCGGTATCGGCGTCACCATGCTGCTGGTGGCGGTGTTCATGGCCCAGGGCGTGCGCATGGTGATCGACTACAGCCACCCGAGCCCCACCCTGGTCTACCAGGAGGTCAACCTGATCACCGAGATGGTCGACTTCTCCACCAAGGACAGCTCCGGTGCGAGCTTTCCCGGCGACCACGGGGTCAACCTCTTCCTCTTCGCCGCCTTCATGTGGCGCTTCGCCGGGCTGAAGGTGATGCTGGTGAGCCTGGTGGCCGCGGTGATCCTGAGCGCCCCCCGCATCCTGAGCGGTGCCCACTGGTTCAGCGACGTCTACTTCGGCGCCATCGCCATCAACCTGATCATCGCGCCCTGGTTCCTGCTCACGCCGGTCGGACCGGCCATGGCCCGCGGCCTCACCGCGGGCATGGCCAGGGTCCAGGCGCTGCTGCCGGGGCGATAGAAAGCGGACGACTCATAGGCCAGATGACGAGGGGCGCCGGGGACAGGGCAAAGGGGAGGTCCTATGCCAGGGATGGCATCGGTAGCGTACAGGGAAGTATTCACAGCGCCTCCCCGTAGCCCTGTCGACGGAACAGCCCCGAGTTGCCACGCCGTCGAAGCTTTCGCCTAGTTGGCCTTGCGCCAGCCGCCGAGCACTCGCTGATCGGGGCCGAAGAAGACCAGCCGGTCATGGTCGATCAGGTAGCGGTAGGCGGTCTCCAGCATCCCCTTCACCCGGGCCGCGTCCTCGCCCTGGGGGCAGGCGCGCCGGGTGGTGGCCAGCTGCGAGAACTCGATGCGCTGATTCTCGCCGAGATTGGCCCGTCCCATCAGCTGGTTGCAGCCGTCGCTGCCGCTGACGCGGCCGTTCTCGTCGATGCGGAACCAGGCGGGCTCGGGCAGGGAGAGCCGCTCGTCGGTGCCCACCAGCAGCAGGTTCCAGCGCTGCTCCACTACCGGCCCCGAGAGGCTCACCTCACGCTCTGGCGGCGCCTCGGGGCGCCCGCCACAGGCCGCCAGCAGAGCGGCGGCGGCCATCACCAGGCCCAGGCGGACCACAACTGTCGTCTTCATGGGTCGTCGTTCTTCCTTGTCGAGTGGCCGGCCGCCTACCAGCTGCCGGTGTTTTCCATGGAGGCCCAGGGCTCCCGGACGGGGAGCGGGTCACCCTTCTGCAGCAGCTCCACCGAGATGCCGTCGGGGCTTCTCACGAAGGCCATATGGCCGTCCCGGGGCGGGCGGTTGATGGTCACGCCGTTGGCCTGGAGCTTCTCGCACAGGGCGTAGATATCGTCGACCCGATAGGCCAGGTGGCCGAAGTTGCGCCCGCCGGTGTACTCCTCCGGGTCCCAGTTGTAGGTGAGCTCGAGCTCCGGCGCCTTGAGCTCGGCGGAGCGCGCCTCGTCCTCGGGGGCGGCCAGGAAGACCAGGGTGAAGCGCCCCTTGTCGTTCTCCTTGCGCCGCACCTCCTTGAGGCCCAGCAGGTCGCAGTAGAAGCGCAGCGAGGCGTCGAGGTCGCTGACGCGCACCATGGTGTGCAGATACTGCATGTTCAACTCCTTAGTCGGGGAAACACGGGGCTATCGCCGATGGCGGTACCGCTCAAGGCTGATCCGGCGACAGGCCTGCGAGGGGGCGCCATGAACCCCTCCCTGGGGGCTACCTCGACCTTCCCTGGTCCACGGACCCCCTCTCCGACCTGTCCCCGGCGCCTTTCGCTGACGCGGCATCGATAACCCAAGATACCCTTGGGGAATCAGTGAGTGTACTCGCTGAAGATCTCAGGCGTGCGGTCGTCACGGTGCCAGCCCAGCACCCGGTAGTCGTCGTAGCGGCCGGTCTCCATACCCGGCGAGCCGTGGGGCATGCCCGGCACGGCGAGCCCCGCCACGGCGGGGCGCTCCTCCAGCAGGCGGTGGATGTCCGCCGCCGGGACGTGGCCCTCGATCACGTAGCCGTCGACCATGGCGGTATGGCAGGAGGCGAGCTCAGGCGTGAGGCCCTGCTCGATCTTGATGGCGCGCATCTCGCGGGTCTTGTGGCGCTCCACCGTGAAGCCCTCGGCCTCCAGATGGTCGGCCCAGGCGCCGCAGCAGCCGCAGTTGGGGTCCTGGTACATCTCGACCACGGTGCCGGCCTGGGGACTGGCGCCGGGCGTGACCAAAAGGTAGGCGGCCAGGGCGCCACCGGCCAGCAGCGAGAGCGCGGTCACCTTGCGGTTCATGGATAGGTGTTTCATGCTAGGGAACTCCTGAAGCGTGACGCGGGATGATGGCATCGTGACAAGCCACCGACGGCTTGCCAATACCTGCCGAAGGAAAGAGGGTGGAAATGTCGCACTACTGTGATCTGGCCCCGGGCCATCCGTTTCACGGCCCCTACCATGACCACGAGTATGGCTTCCCGGTGGCCGAGGACGAGGCCCTCTTCGAGCGCCTGACCCTGGAGATCAACCAGGCGGGGCTCTCCTGGCTCACGGTGCTGAAGAAGCGCACCGCCTTCCGTGAGGCCTTCGAGGGCTTCGCCATCGACCGGGTGGCCGCCTATGGCGAGGCCGAGCGGGCCCGGCTGCTGGCCGACGCCAGTATCATCCGCAACCGCCTGAAGGTCGAGGCCGTGATCCACAACGCCCGGATGCTTCAGGCCCTGCGCGAAGCGCACGGCAGCCTCGCCGCCTGGCTCGACCACCACCACCCGCTGCCCCATGCGGAGTGGGTCAGGCTCTTCAGGCGCATCTTCCGCTTCACCGGGCCGGAGATCACTGGCGAGTTCCTGATGAGCACCGGCTACCTCCCCGGCGCCCACCGCGACGACTGCCCGGTACAGGCGCGCATCCTCGCCGCCGGGCCGCGTTGGGCGGATGCGTAAGGGAACCCGTCCCCCACTCGTGGCATCATAGCCGGGTACCCTCAGCGAGGAACGCCTCCCGATGGATTCGATTACCCAGGCTGCCCTGGGCGCCGCCGTGGGCGGTGCCGTGCTCGGCCGCCGGCTGGGCCGCAAGGCGGTGCTGATCGGCGCGGTGCTCGGCACCCTGCCCGACCTGGACGTGATCATCGACTACGGCGATGCCGTGGCCAACGTCACCCGGCACCGCGGCTTCTCCCACTCGCTCTTCGTGCTGGCGGGGCTGGCCACGGCGCTGACGCTGCTATCCGCCCGCTTCGCCAGGACTCGGGATATCTCCCTGACGCGTTGGGGGGCCTTCTTCGGGCTCTGCTTGCTGACCCACCCGCTGCTCGACGCCCTCACCACCTACGGCACCCAGCTGTGGTGGCCGCTGGACGTGCCGCCCGTGGCCTGGCCGATCGTCTTTATCATCGACCCGCTCTACACCCTGCCGCTGCTGGTGGGCATCGGCGTGGCGCTGGCCACCGGCGACGGGCGGCGCGGCCCCGCCTGGGGGCTGGCGCTCTCGTCCGCTTACCTGGTGTTCGCCTTCGGCGCCAAACAGCTGGTGGAGCATCGCCTGGAGCCGGTACTGGCCGAACGGGGGCTTGCCGAGGCCCCGCGCCTGGTCCAGCCCACCCCCTTCAACACCCTGCTGTGGCGGGTCACGGTGGTGGATGGCGACGCGCATCACGAACTGCTGGTGGGCGTGCTGGACGGCGATACCCCGCCGCTGGTGGAGACCTACCGCCGTGGGGCCGACCTGGAGGCGGTGGCACTCGGCAGCCCGCGTGGCCAGCGGCTGGATTGGTTCGCCGGCCCCTTCCTGCGCTACGAAACCCGCGAGCTCGACGGTCGCGAGACCCTGGTGGTGACCGACCTGCGGCTGGGCTTCCCCGGCTTTCACCCCTTCGCCTTCACCCTGGCCACCCGCGAAAGCGACGGCTGGCAGCCGGTGGCGACCTCCGAACAGCTCGAGCCACCCTCCCGCGGCAATCGCGAGGCCCTCACCCGGCTGGCCGGCCGCATCCTGACACCCGAGACAGCCCTCTGCACCAGCGACTTCGTCGCCGCCGGCTGGGCGCTGGAGACCCCGGAAGCCTGCTGAGGCAGGCAGACGCCACAACGCAGCGGGGCGGCCATTGGCCGCCCCGCTGCGTTCGGGTGTGCGCGCTATCGAGCGCAGCGCCGGAAGAGCGCCGCCTTACAGACGCTCCACCAGGCCGTCGATGGCCTGACGGGCCTCCTTGAGCGCCGCATCACGCTTGCCCTCGCCCATGTTGAGCCCTTCGGCGAAGACGCTATCCACCTCCTTGATGCCGATCATGCCGAGCATCAGCTTGAGGTGCGGGGTCTGGGTATCCATCTCGGTGCCGGCGTACTGGCCACCGCGGGCCGCCAGGATCACCGCACGCTTGCCCTCCACCAGGCCCTGGGGACCGTTCTCGGTGTAGCGGAAGGTCACGCCGGCGCGCATCACGCGGTCGAACCAGGCCTTGAGCTGGCTCGGGATGCCGAAGTTGTACATCGGCACCGCCAGCACCACCACGTCATGGGCCTTGAGCTCCTCGATCAGCGAGTCGGAGCGGGCAGCCAGCGCGCGCTGCTCGGCGCTGCGCTCCTCCTCGGCGACCTGCCAGCTGCCGAGCTCGGCCAGGTTGAGGTGGGGCAGCTCGCTGGCCACCAGGTCGCGATGGGTCACATCGACGCCGTCGCGGCTCTTAGCCTGGGCGATGAAGTGCTCGGCCAGGGCCTTGGACTGGCCGTTCTCGCCGAGGATGGAAGCGGTAATCACGAGGGTACGAGTGGTCATGGCGACCTCCTAGAAGTCAGACATCAGGATGATGGTCACCATGATAGATGCATTTTTTGCCATAAAAAGCGCAAAAATCCGCACCCTCCGTTCGATAAAATCGATGAGACCAAGATCAAATCGCCGGGGCTTGGCGAAAAGGCGTCGAGGGCACACAGTTTTCGCCAGCCCCGGTCAGGGAGCGATGCCCTGGCCGCAGCCCCGATACTGCTGCCCGTCCACGGTCAGGGTGACCCGCGCCGGGAAGGGCTCGCCGCTCATGTCGTCCAGGCAGGCGCCGGCCTCGATGCGCAGCTCGAAGGGGGTATCGCCGCGGCCGCTCTGCAGGATCACCCGCCCCGCGCCGTTGTCCAGGGTGGTCACCCGATAGGGCAGCGTCTGCTCCCGGGTACCGTAATCCAGGCTCAGGGTCGCCTCGGGCCGGTCGTGGGCCAGGTGCACCATCCAGCCCGGCTCGTTGCCGCGCCCCTGGAACATCACCCCGGGCCGCTGCTGCCGGGTCAGGGCCTGGCGCTGCACGTAGGCCTGGCACTCGAGCCGCCCCCGGGGCGTCTCCACCACCGCCTCGGAGCCCTTGTCCCAGAAGCTGACGTCGCCCTGCTCGTAGCGGGCGCCGCTGGCCACCACGGCGGGCGCAAGCCGCCAGGCGCCGTGGGCCGACCACAGCCGCAGCTCGCTTTCCGCCCCCTCCGGGACGGCGGTGACCAGGGCCTGGTCGGGGGTGCAGCGCCAGGCGGTGATGCTCTCGGCGCCACCGGGGAAGAGCACCGAGGGCAGCAGCGGGGCGTGATGACCGGAGGTGATCGGCGCCGGCGCCGGGGCGGTGGCACAGCCCCCCAACAGCAGGGCCGCCCCGAGGGCGGCGGGAACGAGCAGGCGGGACATGGCATCTCCTTGCGAGGGTTACGATTCCTTGACCCGCCGAGCATAGCAGCCGCCGGGGCCGGCGGCCGCTCCCGCTGGCTCAACGCTGGAGGCGCCTAGCCGAAGCGCCGGCGCAGCTGGCGCGCCGCCTCCACCATGTTGGCCAGGGCCGGCTCCACCTCCTCCCAGCGGCGGGTCTTGAGGCCGCAGTCGGGGTTGACCCACAGACGCTCCAGCGGGATGCGCTCGGCGGCCTTCTCCATCAGCGCCACCATCCACGCCACGTCCGGCACATTGGGCGAGTGGATGTCGTAGACGCCGGGGCCGATCTCGTTGGGATAGGCGAAGTCCTGGAAGGCGTCGAGCAGCACCATGTTCGAGCGTGAGGTCTCGATGGTAATGACGTCGGCATCCAGAGCGGCAATCGACTCGATGATGTCGTTGAACTCCGAATAGCACATGTGGGTGTGGATCTGGGTCTCGTCGCGCACCCCGGCCGCAGTCAGCCGGAAGCCATCCACCGCCCAGGCCAGATAGCCCGGCCACTCGCTCCGGCGCAGCGGCAGCCCCTCGCGCAGCGCCGGCTCGTCGATCTGGATGGCGCGGATGCCGGCCGCCTCCAGGTCCCGGACCTCGTCGCGCAGGGCCAGGGCGATCTGGCGGCAGGTGGTCTCGCGGGGCTGGTCGTCGCGCACGAAGGCCCACTGCAGCATGGTGACGGGGCCGGTCAGCATCCCCTTCATGGGCCGGTCGGTGAGCGACTGGGCGTACCGGCTCCAGCGCACCGTCATCGGGCCCGGGCGGCTGACGTCACCCACGATCACCGGCGGCTTCACGCAGCGCGAACCGTAGCTCTGCACCCAGCCGAAGCGGGTGAAGGCGTAGCCGTCGAGCTGCTCGCCGAAGTACTCCACCATGTCGTTGCGCTCCGGCTCGCCGTGCACCGGCATGTCGAGGCCGAGCGCTTCCTGGCGCGCCACGGCATGGGCGATCTCCTCGCACATCTGCGCCTCGTAGGCCTCACGGGAGAGCTCACCAGCCTTGAAGGCGCGGCGCGCGGCGCGGATCTCGGCGGTCTGGGGGAAGGAGCCGATGGTGGTGGTGGGGAAGAGCGGCAGGTCCAGCGCCCGGCGCTGGGCCTGGGCACGCACGCCATAGGGGCTCTGGCGCTCGAGGTCCGCCGGCTCGACGCCCGCCAAGCGGTCGGCCACCTCGGGGCGGTGGATGCGCGGCGAGTCGCGCCTGGCCTGCAGGGCCAGGGTAGCGGCCTCCAAACGCTCGCGGTCGGCCTCGGTGGCGCGGCCATCGAGCAGGCGCGCCAGGGTCACCGTCTCGTCGAGCTTCTGGCGGGCAAAGGCCAGCCAGCTTCTGAGCTCGGGGTCGAGCTCGGTCTCGCGCGCAAGGTCCACCGGCACATGCAGCAGCGAGCAGGAGGGGGCGATCCACAGCCGCCTGCCGAGGCGGATGCGCGCCTGGGCCAGACGTTCGCGCAGCAGCGCCAGGTCGGCGCGCCAGACGTTGCGCCCATCGATGGCGCCCACCGAGAGCACCTTGTAGGCGGGCAGCCGGTCGAGCACCGCCGCCAGCTGCTCGGGGGCACGCACCGCATCGATATGCAGCCCCGCCACCGGCAGGCCGAGAGCGAGGCCGAGGTTATCGCCCAGGCCGCCGAAGTAGCTGGCCAGCAGCAGCTTCACCGGGGCCCGGCCCAGCACACTGTAGGCGGCCTCATAGGCCTGCTGCCACTCACGGGGCAGATCCTGCACCAGCGCCGGCTCCTCGAGCTGCACCCACTCCACGCCCAGGTCAGCAAGGCGCACCAGCAGCTCGCCATAGACCGGCAGCAGGGACTCGAGCAGGCTCAGGCGGTCGAGCCCCTCGTCGCGGGCCTTGCCCAGCCACAGCCAGGTCAGGGGGCCGAGCAGGGTCACCTTCACCGCATGGCCCAGCGCCTGGGCCTCGGCCACCTGCTCGAAGAGGCGGGAGCTGGCCAGCCGGAAGGACTGGCCGGCGTGGAGCTCGGGCACCAGGTAGTGATAGTTGGTATCGAAGTACTTGGTCATCTCGCAGGCGGCGGCGGGCTCGCCGCTGGGCGCCCGGCCGCGGGCCATGCGGAAGGCGGTGTCCAGCGACACCTCGCCGGCCGCCAGCTCGGCCTCGGCGCCGAAGCGTGCCGGCACCGCCCCCAGGGTCACGGAGAGGTCCAGGACCTGGTCGTAGAAGGCGAAGTCACCCACCGTGACCAGGTCGAGCCCCGCCTCGCGCTGCTCGGCCCAGTGCCGGGCGCGCAGCTCGCGCCCTGCCCGCTCCAGCCCCTCGCGATCGAGCTCGCCCTGCCAGTAGGCCTCCACCGCACGCTTGAGTTCGCGATCGGCGCCGATGCGCGGATAACCGATAACATGAGAGATACTCATTGAAAAACCCTCCATGGATGAATAATCCAGCAGAGTCTGGCTGGCCACGCAGGGTGAATCAAACTAAACTTCCTAATCTTGAAAATGAAAATGGCTCACTCGGCATGCTCGAACTGCGACACCTCCGCACCCTGGTCGCACTGCGCGACGCCGGCTCCCTCGTCGAGGCGGCCGAGCGGGTCCACCTGACCCAGTCTGCCCTCTCCCACCAGATCAAGGACCTCGAGGAGCGGCTCGACAATCCGCTGTTCGTGCGCAAGACCCGGCCGGTGGAGTTCACCCGCGCCGGCCAGCGGCTGCTGCCCCTGGCCGAACAGGTGCTGCCGCTGGTGCGCATGGCCGAGCGCGACCTGGCGCGGCTGGCCGGCAACGAACAGGGCCGGCTGCACATGGCCATCGAGTGCCACAGCTGTTTCCAGTGGCTGATGCCCACCGTCGACCACTTCCGCGACCACTGGCCCGAGGTGGAGATCGACATCCCCGGCGGCCACCACTTCGACCCGCTGCCGGCCCTGGCCCGCGAGCAGCTCGACCTCGTGATCACCGCCGACCCCCAGCCGCTGGCCGGCATCCACTACGAGCCGCTGTTCCGCTACGAGGGGCTCTTGGCGGTGGCCCGCCAGCATCGCCTGGCCGGCAAGGCGTTCGTCACCCCCCGGGAGCTGGCCGAGGAGACGCTGATCACCTATCCGGTGGAGCACGCGCGGCTGGATGTCTTCACCCAGTTCCTGGACCCGGCCGGGGTGCGCCCGAAGGAGCTGCGCACCGCCGAGCTGACCATCATGATGATGCAGCTGGTGCCCAGCGGCCGCGGGGTCTGCGCGCTGCCCAACTGGGCCCTGACCGAGTACCTGGAGCGCGACTACGTGAAGGCCGTGGCGCTGGGGGAGAAGGGCGTGTGGAGCACCCTGTTCGCGGCGATCCGCGAGGAGACCCGCCAGGCGCCCTGGATGGAGGACTTCCTGCGCACCGCCCGGGAGACCTCCTTCGCGGTGCTGGAGGGGATCAAGCCCGCCTAGCGGGCGCCGGCGGCTAGGGTCGCTGGGGCAGCAGCAGGGTGAAGCGGGCCCCGCCCAGGGCGGGGCTGGCGTCCACCCCCACGCTGCCGCCGTGCCAGGTCATCACCTTCTGCACGATGGAGAGCCCCAGCCCATAGCCGCCGGAGCTGCGGGTGCGGCTGTCGTCGAGCCGCGCGAAGGGCTTGAAGATCGCCTGGCGCTCGCCGACCGGCACCCCGGGGCCATCATCCTCCACGTCGATGCGCACCAGGCGGGGCTCCGCCTGCACCTGGATCACCACCCGACTGCGCGCATGGCGGCAGGCGTTGGCCACCAGGTTCTGCAGCGCCCGCTGCAGGTAGCGCGCCTCGGCCAGGGCCTCCACCTCGGGTCCCTCGGCGAGCACGATGGCCAGGTGGCCGTGCAGCGGGCTCAGCGCATCGATCACCCGCTCCGCCATGGCCCGGCAATCCACCAGGGTCGCCTCCATCTCGCGGCCCTTGACGGCGTCGCTGCCCAGGCGGGCATAGGTGAGGATCTCGTCGACCAGGCCGTCCAGCTCCTCGATGTCGCCATCGATCCCCTGCAGCTGGCGGCGAATCGCCGCATCGTCGGTCATGTCCTCGACCATCTGCACCGCGAAGCGGATGCGGGCCACCGGCGTGCGCAGCTCATGGGAGACCGCGCGGATCATGTCCTGCTGGGCGCGCAGCAGCGCCTGGACCTGGGCCACCATGCCGTTGAAGGCCATGCCCAGCCGGCCGAGGAAGTCGCCACTCTCCACCTTGACCCGGGTGTCGAGCCGGCCGGCGGCGATGCGCGTGGCGGCAAGCTCCAGGCGCGCCATGCGCGCCTCGATTCCGCGGATCAGCAGGTAGATGGTCGCCCCCAGCACCGCCAGCAGGATCAACGCCACCAGCAGCTGCAGGGAGCCCGGCACCGGATCGAAGGCCTCGACCGGGCCGATGCTCAGCCAGCTCGCCTCGCCCCCGCCGGGTAGCGCCAGGTACATGGCCATGGACCAGCGGCCAGGAAAGAGACGCATGACCACTTCGCCGTCAGCCAGGCGCCCGAGCTGATAGGGGTCCAGGCCCGCCGGCGGGGCGTCGCCAAGCTCGACGGTGATGCTGCTCTCGGCCACCCGGGAGAGCCGTGCGTGCCGTTCGGCGGGCGGGCTCTCGGCCAGCCACTCCGCCAGCAGCTCGGTGAAGCCGCGCAGCTGCTGCTCGCTGAGGCTGGCGAGGTCCACCTGCAGCAGGCGCTCGCCGTCGGGCAGCAGCTTCCGCAGGCGCCCGCCGCGCTCATCGCGCTCCTGCACCAGCACCTTGCCCCGCTCCAGGCGCAGGCGGGTGAAGTAGCCGAGGGAGGCGCTCTGGACCGGCAGCACGGAAGGGGTCAGGTCGAGGCGGCGGGCCTGGGTCTCGAGCCAGCCGGCATGGGCATCGGCGGGCAGCGCCTCGAGGCGCTGGGCGAGCAGGCGCATGGGCACCTCGGCGAGCTGCTCGCGATGGTGCTCACGGCGTACCTGGTCGACCATGGCCACGCCCAGCAGGGCCAGGCCGAAGGTCAGCAGCAGGGCGAGCGCCAGCAGCACATAGACGCGCAGGAAGGTGCTGTCGGCCAGGACCCGCCGCATGGCTCAGCTCTCCTTGACGAAGAGATAGCCCTTGCTGCGCACCGTCTTGATGCGATGCGGCTGGTTGGGGTCGTCACCGACCTTGGGCCGGATGCGCGACACCCGCACGTCGATGGAGCGGTCCTGCCCGTCGTACTTGATACCACGCAGCTGGGCGAAGATCTCCTCCCGGGTCAGCACCCGACCGGCGTTGCTGGCCAGCAGCCACAGCAGGTCGAACTCGGCACTGGTGAGATCGATGCGCTCGCCGTCCAGCCAGGCCTCGCGGGTGGCGCTGTCGATCTCCAGGTTGCCGAAGGTGAGCCGCGGCTCCGTCGCGGCCTCGGCGCTCTCGGCCCGGCGCAGCAGGGCGCGCATGCGCGCCAGCAGGACCCGGGGCTGAACGGGCTTCGGCACGTAGTCGTCGGCGCCCATCTCCAGGCCCAGCACCTGGTCCATGTCGTCGGTGCGCGCGGTCAGCATCAGGATCGGGCCCGGGTAGTCACCGCGCACGCGCCGGCAGATCGACAGGCCGTCCTCGCCGGGCAGCATCAGATCGAGTATCACCAGGTCCGGCTGCAGCGCCAGGATCCGCTCCACGCCGCGAGCGCCGTCGGCCTCCAGGGTGACGCGGAAGCCATTGGCCTGCAGGTAGTCGCGGGTCAGGTCGGCCAGGCGTTCATCATCCTCGATGATCAGCACATGATCCTGCTCCCGGGGGTCCAAGCTCTCGTCCATCCTCAAGTTCCATCCTGACTGGCAGGTGATCGGGGCAGCGGCGCCCAGGGGCATACCGCCATTGGCTAAAGGATACCCGAAATCCCCGGATACGCCTGCCTGTCGCCACTCGACGACGGCATAGCGCCCGGCGGGGGCCCACGGCTCCCCAGGAAGATCACAAGCCGTCCACAGGGTTATCCACTTGAAGCCTGCCAAAACACACACTATCTTGTGCCTCCATACGAGGCATAACACTACATCCTGTGAAAAGACCCTCTCCGCCGCGGTTCCTTCACAGACGCCCCCGAGCGTTTTTCATCGCCGCCTCTCGTTCACCTGACAGGGACTCCATCGACATGTCATCCACGACCTCTCCGGACGCGCCGTCCGTCACCGTCACCGCCCCGCAGACCCTGCGCGTCATCAAGCGCACCGGCGACGTGGTGCCCTTCGATGCCGGAAAGATCGCCGTGGCCATGCGCAAGGCGTTCCTGGCCGTGGAGGGCGACAACGCCGACGCCTCCTCCCGGGTACGCGATCTCGTGCGTGACGCCAGCGAGGCCATCGCCCAGGCCTTCCTGCGCCGCATGCCCGACGGCGGCACCGTGCATATCGAGGACATCCAGGACCAGGTCGAGCTGGCGCTGATGCGCGCCGGCGAGCAGAAGGTGGCGCGCGCCTATGTGCTCTACCGGGAGGCCCACGCCCGGGCGCGCGCCGCCGCCGCCGGCGATATCCAGAAGCCTCACCCCACTCTCAACGTGACCCTGCTCGACGGCACCACCCGCCCGCTGGACCTGGGCCGGGTCGAGACCCTGGTGCAGGATGCCTGCGCGGGCCTCGACAGCGTCGAGCCCGGCCGCATCGTCGAGGACTCCCTGAAGAACCTCTACGACGGCGTCAGCGTCGATGGCGTCTCTCAGGCGCTGATGATGACCGCCCGCACCCTGGTGGAGAAGGAGCCCAACTACACCTACGTCACCGCCCGCCTGCTGCAGGACAACCTGCGCCGCGAGGCGCTCGCCTTCCTCGGCGTGGCGGATGAAGCCACCTACCAGGAGATGGCCGAGCTCTACCGGCCGGCCTTCGAGGCCTACGTGGCGAAGGGCATCGAGTTCGAGCAGCTCGACCCGCGCCTGGCCGAGTTCGACCTGGCGCGCCTGGGTGAGGCGCTGGACCACACTCGCGACAACGCCTTCACCTACCTGGGCCTGCAGACCCTCTATGACCGCTACTTCATCCACCGCGATGACGTGCGCTACGAGCTGCCTCAGGTGATGTTCATGCGCGTGGCCATGGGCCTGGCGCTGAACGAGGACGACCGCGAGGCGCGGGCCATCGAGTTCTACGAGCTGCTCTCCAGCTTCGACTACATGGCCTCGACCCCGACCCTGTTCAACGCCGGCACGGTGAGAAGCCAGCTCTCCAGCTGCTACCTCACCCCCGTGCCCGACGAGCTCGACGGCATCTACAGCGCCATCCGCGACAACGCCCTGCTCTCCAAGTGGGCCGGCGGGCTCGGCAACGACTGGACCCCGGTGCGCGCCCTGGGCTCCTGGATCAAGGGGACCAACGGCAAGAGCCAGGGCGTGGTGCCCTTCCTCAAGGTGGTCAACGACACCGCGGTGGCGGTCAACCAGGGCGGCAAGCGCAAGGGCGCGGTCTGCGCCTACCTGGAGACCTGGCACCTGGACATCGAGGAGTTCCTGGAGCTGCGCAAGAACACCGGCGACGACCGCCGCCGCACCCACGACATGAACACCGCCAACTGGGTGCCGGACCTGTTCATGAAGCGGGTCTTCGACGACAAGGAGTGGACGCTCTTCTCGCCTTCCACCTGCCCGGATCTCCACGATCTCTATGGCGCCGCCTTCGAGACGCGCTACGAGGAGTACGAGGCGATGACCCGCACCGGCGAGCTCAAGCTCTTCAAGCGGGTGCGCGCCAAGGACCTGTGGCGCCGGATGCTCTCGATGCTGTTCGAGACCGGCCACCCCTGGATCACCTTCAAGGATCCCTGCAACCTGAGAAGCCCCCAGCAGCACGCCGGCGTGGTGCACTCCTCCAACCTGTGCACCGAGATCACGCTGAACACCAGCGTGGACGAGATCGCCGTGTGCAACCTGGGCTCGGTGAACCTGGCCCAGCACGTGGTCGACGGCGAGCTCGACGACGCCAAGCTGCGCAAGACCGTGAGGACCGCGGTGCGCATGCTCGATAACGTCATCGACATCAACTATTACGCGGTGCCCCAGGCGCGCAACTCCAACCTCAAGCACCGCCCGGTGGGGCTCGGCATCATGGGCTTCCAGGACGCCCTCTATGCCCTGGACATCGCCTACGCCAGCCAGGCTGCCGTCGCCTTCGCCGACCGCTCCATGGAGCTGGTGAGCTACCACGCCATCGAGGCCTCCTCGGATCTCGCCGCCGAGCGCGGCCGCTACGAGAGCTTCGAGGGCTCGCTGTGGAGCCAGGGCGTGCTGCCCATCGACTCCATCCAGAAGCTCAAGACCGAACGCGGCGAGAAGTACATCGAGCTCGACGAGAGCGCCACCCAGGCGTGGGGCGTCCTGCGCGACAAGATCGCCCAGCAGGGCATGCGCAACTCCAACGTGATGGCCATCGCCCCCACCGCGACCATCTCCAACATCTGCGGTGTGACCCAGTCGATCGAGCCGACCTACCAGAACCTCTACGTGAAATCGAACCTCTCCGGCGAGTTCACCGTGGTCAACGCCTACATGGTCAACGACCTCAAGGCGCGCGGGCTGTGGGACGAGGTGATGATCAACGACCTCAAGTACTACGACGGCTCCGCCCAGCCCATCGAGCGCATCCCGGCGGACCTCAAGGCCAAGTACGCCACCGCCTTCGAGGTGGAGCCGAAATGGCTGGTGGAAGCCGCGGCACGCCGCCAGAAATGGATCGACCAGGCGCAGTCGCTAAACCTCTACATCAAGGGGGTCTCCGGCAAGAAGCTCGACGTGACCTACCGCATGGCCTGGTTCCGCGGCCTCAAGACCACCTACTACCTGCGCGCCCTGGGCGCCACCGCGGTGGAAAAGTCCACGGTGGAACGCGGCAACCTCAACGCGGTGAGCAACCAGGCCCCCGCCGCCCACGCCCCCGCGTCCGCACCCCAGCCGATGGCGCGAGAGCCAAGAGGCGTAGAGGACTTCCTCACCGGCAAGGCGGGTGCAGGCTCACGGGCCCCCTCGGCCGCCGAGATCGACGACCTGGGCTGCGAAGCCTGCCAGTAAGTCCAACCGGACACGTATTGCCGCCGGTGGAGCGAGAGGCGCCGGGTGAGCCTCGAGCGATGAATCCATCCATGGCCCCCAATCAACTCGAGGTAAGTGAAATGCTGAACTGGGACGAATTCCACGAGGACGAGACCCCCGTTGCCGAGCAACCGACCGAGGCCGCACCCACGCCGCCCCCGGCCGCCAAGCCGCAGCCGGCCCAGCCGGCCGAAGCCGTGGCCGAGAGTCGCGGCAGCTACCGGGTCGCCGAGGGTGATCGCCTGGCGCGGGCCCGCAAGTCACTGGAGGAGCTCGACGTGGCCGCCGGCCTCGAGGAGCTGGAGATGGGCGCGGCGCGCATCCAGGTCGACGACAAGCAGATGATCAACGCCCGCGCGGACCTGAACCAGCTGGTGCCGTTCAAGTACGAGTGGGCCTGGCAGAAGTACCTGGACGGCAGTGCCAACCACTGGATGCCCCAGGAAGTGAACATGAACGCCGACATCGCCCTGTGGAAGAGCCAGGACGGCCTGACCCCGGACGAGCGGCGCATCGTCGAGCGCAGCCTCGGCTACTTCTCCACCGCCGATTCGCTGGTGGCCAACAACCTGGTGCTGGCGCTCTACCGGCTGATCACCAACCCCGAGTGCCGCCAGTACCTGCTGCGCCAGGCATTCGAGGAGGCGATCCACACCCACGCCTACCAGTACTGCGTGGAGTCGCTGAGCATGGACGAGGGCGAGGTCTTCAACATGTACCGCGAGGTGCCCTCGGTGGCCGCCAAGTCCGCCTGGAGCCTCAAGCACACCCAGTCCCTGGCCCGTCCGGACTTCAACACCGGCACCCCGGAGACCGACCAGGAGCTGCTGCGCAACCTGGTGGCCTTCTACTGCGTCACCGAAGGCATCTTCTTCTACTGCGGCTTCAGCCAGATCCTCTCCATGGGTCGGCGCAACAAGATGACCGGCGTCGCCGAGCAGTTCCAGTACATCCTGCGCGACGAGTCCATGCACCTTAACTTCGGCGTGGACATGATCAACCAGATCAAGATCGAGAACCCGCACCTCTGGACCCCCGATTTCCAGGACGAGGTGACCCAGATGATCCTCGAGGGCACCGAGCTCGAGATCGCCTACGCCCGGGACACCATGCCCCGCGGCGTGCTGGGCATGAACGCGGCGATCATGGAGGAGTACCTGCACTTCATCTGCAACCGTCGCCTGGCCCAGATCGGCCTCAAGGAGCAGTTTCCCGGCGCCCAGAACCCCTTCCCGTGGATGAGCGAGATCATCGACCTGCGCAAGGAGAAGAACTTCTTCGAGACCCGCGTCACCGAGTACCAGGTGGGCGGCGCACTGAGCTGGGACTGAAACCGGGGCCGCGCAGCCCGATCGTGATGCAAGGGGGCCGCCCGAAGGCGGCCCCGTTCATGTCATGCCGGCCTGGCTACCCCTTTGGCCCCAACAGGAACCAGATGATCAGCCCGAGCAGCGGGAAGAACAGCAGGATCAGGATCCACAGCAGCTTGGCCACGGGCCCGGCCGAACTCTTGGCCACCTTGACGACGGCCCAGATCACGATGATCAGCCAGATCAGGCCCAGCAGGCCGGTCACTTCGATTCCCATTCGACTTCTCCTTGTCCATTCGGCGAATTGCCCCTTTCATGGGTAGCACAGCGCACCACCGGGAGACAAAGGAAGCCGGGTAGCGAAATGTGACGGGGCGTTCGCGCGCTCAGTCCGGCAGCAGGTGGCCCACCTTCACGTAGATCAGCGCGCCCTCCTCGCCCGTGAAGGGCGTGTGCTGGCTGCGATGGGGGCTGCGCAGCCAGCTGCCGGCGGGATAGGCACCGAGCTCGTCGTGGAAGACGCCCTCCAGCACCAGGATCTCCTCGCCGCCCCAGTGGGCGTGGGGCTGGAAGCGGGTGTTGGGCGCCCAGCGCACCAGCGCCACGTGCTCGCCCTCGAAGTCATGCAGGGGCATCACGGAAAGCCCCTCCACCAGCCCCGGGCGCCACTCGGCCGAGCGGGTATCGATCACCTTCTGCTCGGTATCCTCGGGCGAGAACTGGTGCAGCTTGACGAAGATCGTCGCGCCCTGCTCCCCCACCCGGGGGGCATGGGCGGTGCCGATGGGGTTGCGCAGGTAGCTGCCCGCCGGGTAGCGGCCGTGCTCGTCGGCGAACTCCCCCTCCAGCACCAGGATCTCCTCGCCGCCGCCATGCTCATGGGACGGGAAGGTGCTGTTGGGCGCATAGCGCACCAGGGAGGTGGCCCGGGCCACCTCCTCGCCGATGCGATCGAGCATCATCCGCTCGACCCCCGCCATGGGCGAATCGACCCAGCGGTAGGCCTCGGGGGTGACCACCACCCGCTGGTCGAAGTCGGCATTGAGTCGCATGGCACTCTCTCCTTTTCAGGGCCCGCGTCAGGGCCGTGTCGTGTGGGTCGGACCGCCGGCATCGCCCGGCGTTCCCGGCAGCTGCCACCACGCCGGCAGCCGAGCGCGCACCTCGGGCCGGGCGAAGCGGTCGTCCATCAGCACCACGGTGCCGCGGTCCTCGGGGCCGCGGATCACCCGGCCGGCGGCCTGCACCACCTTGATCAGCCCCGGCACCCGGTAGGCGTAGTCATCGCCGCGCCCGAAGCGGGCCTGGAGCCGCGCCTTCAGGGCCTCGTTGAAGTCGTCGAAGGGGGGCAGGCCGAGGGTGGCGACGAAGGCGCCGATCAGCCGCTCCCCCGGCAGGTCGACCCCCTCGGCGAAGGCGCCGCCCAGCACCGCGAAGCCGATGCCCTGCCCCGCCGGCGTGAAGCGCGCCAGGAAGGCGTCGCGCTCGGGCTCCCCCATCCCGCGCACCTGGGTCCAGGTGGGAATCGTCGGATGCGCCTCGGCGAAGGCCGCCCGCGCCTGCTCCAGGTAGGCGAAGCTGCTGAAGAAGGCCAGGTAGTTGCCGGGGCGGCGGTGGTACTGGCCGGCCAGCTCGGCGACGATGGGCGACAGCGAGGCCTCGCGATCCCGCAGCCGGGTGGAGATATCGGCGCGGATGCGCACCTCGAGCTGCCCGGCGGCGAAGGGCGAGGCCACCGACTGCCAGACCGTCTGTGCCGGTAGCCCCAGCAGATCGCGATGGTAGCCGGGCGGGGCCAGGGTCGCCGAGAAGAGCACCGCGGCGTGAGCCGCCGCAAAGCGCGGGGCGAGGAAGTCCGCCGGCACCAGATTGCGCAGCCCCAGCAGGGCCCTGCCGCGGCCGTGGCGGGCCAGGTCGCAGAGCGAGTGGTCGCCGAAGGCCTCCGCCAGGCGGGTGAAGGCCAGCGCCTCGAAGAGCAGCTCCTGGAGCTCGGCGCTGCCCCCCTCGGGGTGCTCGCCCAGGTAGTCGGTGATGGCGCTGGCCGCCCCCTGCAGGGCGCCCAGCATCGCCTCGGGCACGCCCTCCAGCACCCGATAGGCCGGCCGCCCCGGCTCGCCGGCCTCGGCGAGGCCCGCCTCCTTCACCACGCCCTGCCACTGGCGGGCCAGGCGCGCCAGCGGCCGGGAGAGCGCCGGCGGCGCGCCGCGGCGCAGCCGGGCGAGCCGGCGCTGGTCGAGCTCGGCGCTGTACATGCCCCGGGCCCGCTCCACCAGGTTGTGGGCCTCATCCACCAGCAGCCCCACCCGCCAGCGGTTGGCCGTCGCCAGGCCGTGGAGCAGTGCGTTGGCGTCGAACCAGTGGTTGACCCCCCCCCACCACCACATCGCACCAGCGCGCCAGCTCCTGGCCCAGGTAGTAGGGGCAGACGCCTTGCTCACGAGCCACCTCGCGCAGCGCCTCGCGATCCAGCCAGCCGCGCTCGACCGCTGCCTGGCGCGCCGCCGGCAGGCGATCGTAGAAGCCCGCCGCCAGCGGGCAGGCCTCGCCGTGGCAGGCTCGGCCGGGGTACTCGCAGGCCTTCTCCCGGGCGGTAAGCTCCAGCACCCGCAGCGGCAGTCGCTCGGGCCCCGCTTCCGAGGGTCCGCCGCCCGGCTCCGCTGTGGTTCCCGCCTCACCCTTCGCCTCCAGCTGGCGAAGCGCCGACAGCGCCAGGGCGCGCCCCGGGGTCTTCATGGTGAGAAACAGCACCCGGTCGAGGTCATGGCGGGGCATCGCCTTGAGCAGGGGGAAGAGGGTGCCGAGGGTCTTGCCGATGCCGGTGGGGGCCTGGGCCAGCAGACAGCGGCCGGTGGCCGCGGCCTTGTAGGCGCCCTCGGCCAGTGCCCGCTGCCCGGGGCGGAAGTCGGCATGGGGAAAGGCGAGCCCCTGCAGGGCGGCATCCCGCCGCGCGCGATGCGCCGCCTCCTGCTTGGCCCAGGCGCGGTAGCGCCGGCAGAGCGCGGCGAGAAAGGCCCACAGCTCGGCGGCATCACAGCGCTGCTCGAGGCGGGTCTCCCGACCGCTGCCCACCTCCAGGTAGACCAGCGCCAGGGTGATTTCGGCCAGGCCCCGCTCGGCGCAGAGCAGGGCGCCGTAGGCCTTCGCCTGGGCCCAGTGCAGGGCGCGCTGGTTGGCCGCCATGCGCGAGAGGTCGCCGCGATGGGTCTTCACCTCCTCCAGGCAGCGGGCGGCCGGGTCATAGACGTCGGCGCGCCCGCGCACCTCGAGCCCCTCGACCACGCCGGCGAGTGCCACCTCGCGCTGGTAGCCTTCGCCGCGGCGGCGGGCGATCTCGGCGTGGCCGGCGATGCCCTCCTCGGCGCTGGGCGCCGGGGTGAAGCGGTGGTCGAGGTCCCCCTCCCGGGCGGTGAAGTCGCACAGGGTGCGCACCGCCACCCGCAGGCGTCGCGCCTCACTTATGCAAGGTCCGCTCATGCGGGGTCCGCCCAGCGCACGTGGCAGACCGCGACGGGGATGCCGTGCTCCCGGAAGAAGGCGAGCCAGCGGCGCTGGTTGTCCTGCAGGCGGTCGCCGGGGCCCTTCACCTCGATCAGCCGGTAGCGGGGCTCCCCGGCGGGCGCCTCGGGGAAGAACTGGATCAGGTCCGGCAGGCCGGCGCGGTTGGCCTTGAGGTCCCCCAGCAGCCGTTCGAAGCAGGCGCGCAGTTGCTCGGCGGGCAGGCACGAAAGCGCAAGCGACAGCAGCGCCTCCTCCAGCGCCCCCCAGTGGACGAAGGGGTTGGCGAGCCCCTGCTTCTCCCGCCATGTCGAGAGGATTGCCCATTTGTGGCGGCCGTCGTCGAGGCGCGCCAGACAGTCATCGAAGTGCTCGCGGCGGCGGGCCACGAAGTCCTCCCGGTAGAGGTCCGCCGGGCCGCTGTGGAAGGGGTGGAAGAAGGCACCGGGCAGGGGCACGAAGAGCGCCTCCCAGCAGAGCAGGCCGAAGAGCCCGGTGAGCAGGGTGTTCTCCACGTAGGCCACCGGGGCGTCGTCACGCTGCAGGTGCTCGCCCACCGCGCGCTCGACGCTGGAAGAGCGCGGCAGGCAGAGCGCGAGGCGCTCGGGATCAGGCGCCGCCTCCCGGGGCAGCGGTGCGCGCCCCAGCCGGCGCCGCAGCCGGGGGCGCAGCCGCGCGAGGGCCTGGGCCTCCGCCTCCCCCGGTGACCCGCCGGCCAGGGCTTCCGTCAGGGCATGGGCCTCACCATGCTCGCCCCGGCGCTCCAGCAGGCGCAGGCATCGGATACGCGCCTCGGCGCTGCCGGCGTCCACCGGCCAGCCCGCCTGGTGGTAGAGCGACAGCGCCAGTTCACCCTGCCCGGCCCGCTCCGCCTGTCGGCCCAGGGCCAGCTCCAGACGCCGGTGCCGCGCCGCAAGCCAGGAGTTATCCGCCAGCACCGGAGGCAGCTCGGCCGCCAGCATCGATGCGGGCTCGCCGGCGTCGAGCCGCTCGCGCAGCCGATGCAGGGCCAGGTAGGCGTCCACCTCCTCACGGCGCTGGAAGGCCCGGGACTCGGCGCCGAAGGGCACCCGCTCGAAGCGCTGCACCCCGAGCTCGGCGAGCACGAAGTCGGACCAGTCCTGGCGCAGGTTGCCGAAGAACATCAGCCGAAGGCGGTCGCAGGTGGCCATCACGGTCAGGCGCACCACCCGATCCGGGGCCTCGGGCCACCACGCGGCCAGCGGACGCGCCGCGAGGCCCCGAGGCGCCAAGGCATCGAGCAGGGTGCCCTTGCCCAGCGAGGCCGAAAGCCCGGCGGCGCGGATCTCCCCGGCCAGGGCCTGGCGCAGCTCGGGCAGGCGCAGCTGGGCGAAGAGGACCTCCAGGGAGAGGGCGGGAGCCGACTCGACCAGGCCGGCGGCGACCAGAGGCGCCAGGGCCGCCTCGCCAGGGTCGCTCGCGGCGCTGTTGCCGGTCTCGGCTCTGTCTGCGGTATGGGCACTGACCTCGGCGCTGATCTCGGGATAGACGAGCTTCGAGGTGCGAAAGTGCTCGCCGCGGCGCATCACCATGCGCACCAGCAGCGCCCGGGAGGCCCGGGGCAGCGCCGCGAACTCGGCCAGGAAGGCCAGCTCCTCGTCGCTCAAGAGGTCGCCATGGCGCTCGGCCACCCAGCCCAGCACGAACTCGAAGTTCACCAGGTAGTAGAAGGGATCGTCGAGGGAAGCCGCTGCCGCCACCCCGCTAGAGCCCCCTGGCCAGCTCGGCCACTACCTCGGCGGCGGGCACCTCGCGGCAGCGGCTGGCGTTCTGGCCCGCCCAGAGCGGGGAGAAGTCGCCGCTGCCCTGGGCCTCGGCGGCGGCACGCAGCGGGGCGATGGCGGCGGTGGCCAGGGGAAAGGCCGGAGCGGCATCGCTCATCGGCCCCAGCTCGCGCATCAGCCGGGTGACGATGCCCCGGGCCGGACGGCCGCTGTAGAGGTTGGTCAGCGCCGTGTAGCGGGCCGCCTCGCTCATCAGCGCCCGGCGGTGGATCGCCGAGATGGTCGACTCGGGGCAGCACAGGAAGGCGGTGCCCACCTGCACCGCCTCGGCCCCCAGCGCCCGGGCCGCCGCCACGCCGCGGGCATCGGCGATGCCGCCGGCGGCGATCAGCGGCAGGTCGACGGCCTCGCGCACCTGGGGCAGCAGCGCGAAGGTGCCCACCTGGGTGGTGGGCTCCTCGGTCAGGAACATGCCCCGGTGGCCGCCCGCCTCCAGCCCCTGGACGATAATGGCATCGGCGCCGTGGGCCGCGAGCCACCGGGCCTCCTCCACCGTAGTGGCCGAGGCGAGCACCGTGGCGCCCCACGCCTTGACTCGCGCAAGCAGCGCGGCCTCGGGCAGCCCGAAGTGGAAGCTCACCACCTCGGGGCGGAAGGACTCGAGGGCATCGCAGGCCTCGTAGTCGAAGGGGCGCCGCCCCGGCCCAGCCGGCACCGCGCCGATGTCGAGACCGAACTCGGCGTAGTAGGGGGCAAGCGCCTCGTGCCAGCGAGTCTGGGCGGCGGCATCCGGTGCGGGCGGCGCATGGCAGAAGAAGTTGACGTTGACGGGGGCCGAGGTGGCGGCGCGAAAGGCGGCGAGCTCCTCGGCCATGGCCGAGGGCGCGAGCATGGCGCAGGGCAGCGCGCCGAGGCCGCCGGCTCGGGCCACGGCGATGGCCAGCTCGCTGCCCTGGGCGCCGGCCATGGGGGCCTGGAGGATCGGCAGCGTGATGCCGAGGGTCTGGGTCAGGCTCATCGGGGCTCTCCGGGATCTTGTGGAACGTCGGGTGTCACGTCGGGTGAATCATCGCCCTTGCCATCGCGGCGCCAGGGCCGACGGGGCCCCAGGGTGTCGGCCACGAAGGCGCCGCGCTCGCCCAGAGGCCGGGGCTCGCCGACGGTGGTGTCGCGGCGGGTCTGGCGCTCCATTTCACCGTTGATCTCGGCGCCCAGCAAGACGACGAAGGCCGATAGCCAGAACCACAGCATCAGCACCACCACGGCACCGAGGGAGCCGTAGAGCTGGCTCAGGGTGGCCATGCGCCCCACGTAGAGCGAGAGGCCGGCAGAGCCCAGGATCCACAGCAGGGTGGCGGTGACGGTACCGACGCTGACCCACTCCCAGCGCGGCGAACGGCGGTAGGGGGCGAAGCGGTAGAGCACCGCGATCACCGCCATCATCACCAGCAGCAGCGCCGACCAGCGCGCCAGGCCGACCAGCATGGCCGGGATACCCGTCAGGCCGAGCAGGCCGCTGGCCAGGGGGAAGAGGGCCACGACAACGATGGTGACCAGGGTCAGGACGATCAACCCCAGGGTCAGGGCGGCCACCACCAGCTGGCGGCCCAGCGGACCGCGCCGCTCCTCCTCGCCGTAGACCAGGTTGAGGGCGATGATCAGCCCGCGCACTCCCTTGGAGGCCGCGAACAGGGCCACCGCCAGGCTGCCGAGGGCGGTCAGGCTGAGGCCGGTGGGGGTGTTGTCGCCGATCTCGCGGGCCTGCTCCTCGATCAGCCCCGCCGCTTCTGGCGGCACAAAGCGTGCCAGCTCGGCGATCTGGCGTGCCATGTCCTGGGGGTCGAGCACCAGGGCCCAGAGGGAGATCACCGCCGCGATGGCGGGAAACACCGAGAGCAGGGCATAGAAGGCGATACCGGCGGCCAGCAGGCCGACGCGGTCGTCGACCAGCTGCTCCTTGACGCGCCAGAGGATGTCGAGCCAGCCGGGACCGGGAATCTGTGCGGGCCTGGCGGCGCGCCGGCCGCGTCGCGATAGGGTCATGACGTCCTCAGTGGGAACCGGCGGGATGGAGCACCATGCGGGCGTCGCGGCTCTCGATGTCGAAGCGGTTGAGGAAGCTCATGCCGAGCAGCGCCACCTCGCCCTCCATGCCGGGGCTGATGGAGCCGCGCACCTCGCGGGCCGCGAAGCCGCCGAGGCTCACCTCGTCGAGGGTGGTGAGCTCGCCGCGCACCCGGCCGTTGGCGGTATTGAACCAGGCACTACCGGTCGCCTCCAGGCCCAGGCGCTCGGCCAGCGCCGAGGAGACGGCCACGTAGGTGGCCCCGGTATCGAGCAGGAACTCCACCGGCTCGCCGTTGATGCGCCCGGTGGCCAGGAAGTGGCCGGCGCGGTTGCGCTCCAGCACCACCGAGCTCTCGCCGTTCACGGCGTTGACCAGGTGGGCGTTGGGGTTGCGCTGGCTCTCCAGGAAGCCGTGGAACCACCAGGTCCCGGCCCCGATGAAGAGCATCCAGAACAGCAGCATCATGCCGAGCCCGGTGCGCCGGACCGTCCTGTTGTCATCGCTCATGGCACGCCTCCCGGGGCGTTGGTGGCCTGTGACACTCCCGCGTTGACACCTCACTCCTCCCTGACTGTACTGAATGCCGTCCGGCCGGACACCCGCGCAATCACAAGGATAACGCCCCATGCAGGACAGCACTCAGCTTTCGACTCCCTCGATCGCCCATCATTCCCACTCTTCCTGTCACCACTCCTGTCACCACTCCTCTCACCACCCCTCTCCCGTTCCCCTTCAGGCCCTTGCCGCCGGCCTCTGCCTGGGGGCGGCGCTGCTGATGGCGGGCGCGGCCTACGCCTGGGATGGCGTTGTCGAGAAGCAGGTCTTCGAGATGGAGGAATACACCACCCGCGGCGGCGAGACCATCGCGGACCTGGCGGTGGGCTGGGAGGCCTACGGCACCCTCAACGAGGCCCGGGACAACGCCATCCTGATCACCCACTTCTTCTCGGGCACCAGCCACGCCGCCGGCCGCTACGAGGAGGAGGGGCCCGCCGGCTACTGGGACAGCATCATCGGCCCCGGCAAGCCGCTGGATACCGCCGAGTTCTACATCATCGCCTCGGACACCCTGGTCAACCTCAACGCCCATGACCCCAAGGTAACCACCACCGGTCCGGCCTCGACCCACCCCGAGACCGGAGAGCCCTGGGGCCTGGACTTCCCGGTGGTGACCATCGGCGACTTCGTCGATGTCCAGAAGGCGCTGCTGGAGAGCCAGGGCATCGAGCGGCTGCACGCCGTGATGGGCGCCTCCATGGGGGCGCTGCAGGCCTACGAGTGGGCCAGCACCTACCCGGAGCGGGTCGAGCGGCTGATTCCGGTGATCGGCGCCGGCGAGGCCGACCCCTGGCTGCTGGCCACCCTCGCCGCCTGGGCCGCGCCGATCCGCGTGGATGCCAACTGGAACGGCGGGGACTACTACGACGGCGAGCCCCCGCTGGATGGGCTGCGCGAGGCGCTCAAGCTGGTCACCCTCAACGCCAACCACTGGCAGTGGGCCAACGAAACCTTCGACCGCAGCTGGGCCGACGAGGATGCGGACCCCGCCCGGGATCTCGACGCCCGCTACGCCATCGAGCAGACCCTTGACGACATCGCCACGGCCCGCGCCGAGGTGGCCGACGCCAACCACCTGCTCTACCTGGTGCGCGCCAACCAGACCTTCATGGCCGGCTACGGCAAGAGCCTGGAAGCGGGCCTGGCCGCCATCGAGGCGCCGACCCTGATGCTCTACAGCGAGGATGACCTGGTCTTCGCTCCCCAGAGCGTGCGGCGCACCGCCGAGCTGATCGCCGCCGATGGCACCCCGGTGGAGCTGATTCCCCTCACGGGCACCCGCGGCCACCTGGATGGCGTGGTGGCCA
Organism: Halomonas alkalicola; assembly: GCF_030704205.1. NCBI lineage: Bacteria > Pseudomonadati > Pseudomonadota > Gammaproteobacteria > Oceanospirillales > Halomonadaceae > Halomonas > Halomonas alkalicola. The sequence continues at coordinate 1,629,605 of NZ_CP131913.1, forward strand.
TCGACCAGGCAGGCGATCGCCTGCGCGCCTTCCTGGCGGAGTGATGGCAGGGTCATGCAGCGCGACCCCGGCGCCCTGGCGGCTCAACCCGCCAGGGCCCGCACCAGCAGGTAGCTGCCCATGGCCAGCAGGCCGCTGAGGAAGGCGCGCCGGAAGGTCGCCTCCGAGAGGCGCGCGCGCAGCCACTGCCCCAGCCGCATGCCCACCAGCGCCGGCACCACCGCCGCCAGGGAGAGCAGGCCCAGCTCGATGCTGAGCAGGCGCTGGCCGCCCAGGGCGAGGCCCAGCGCCAGGGTGGTGGCCACGAAGAGCACGCCCATGGCCTGGATCAGCATCTCCCGCGGCAGGCCCAGGGACTGCAGGTAGGCGACGCCCGGAAAGACCGAGGAGCCGGTCATGCCGGTCAGCAGGCCGGTCAGGGCCCCGTTGACCGGCGCGGCATGACGCCCGCCGCCGACCAGCCTCGCCAGGCCCAGGTTGCACAGCCCGGCGAGCGCATAGAAGACGATCAGCACGCCCAGGAGCCCCGATAGCCAGCGCACCTCGACCCGCGCCAGGATGCTCACCCCCAGCCATACCGTCACCACCGAGGCCAGCAGGAAGGGCCAGAGCTGCCTGAGGATGCGCCCCAGGTAGCCGCCCACCAGCGCCTGCCAGACATTGGTGATCGGGGTGGGTGCCAGCAGCAGCGCCATGGCGGGCTGCAGCCCCAGGGTGGCGGCCAGCAGCGCCAGCGACACCGTGGGCATGCCCATGCCGATGATGCCCTTGACCCCACCGGCCACCAGGAAGGTGGCGGCGACAAGCAGCAGGATGAGCGGCTCTCCCATCACTCGCGCCCCTCAGCGGCCATTGCGCGCCTCCCACTCCGCCGCCGCCCGCTGGCCGCGGGCCTGGTCGACGGCCAGGCAGATCAGGATGGCGACGATGAAGAGCGCGGCGCAGAGCAGGATCGAGGCCTGCAGTCCCACCACCGTCTGCAGCAGGCCGAGGGCCACGATGCCGAAGACCCCGGCCAGCTTGTTGGCCAGGCCCCAGAAGCCGAAGAACTCGGCGGCCTTGCGGGTGGGCGAGAAGAGCCCCACCAGGGCGCGGCTGGCCGACTGGCTGGAACCCAGCGAGAGCCCCGCCAGGCAGCCGACGAAGAGAAACAGGTGCTGGGCCTCCCAGTCGAGGGCGAAGCGCGCGTTGAGGAAGGCGGTGACCTCCGGGGTCGCCCAGATGGCCAGGATCGCCGCCACCCAGAGCCCCAGGGTGAAGAGGTAGGTGACCTTGGTGCCGATGCGGTCCTGGATGAAGCCGAAGCCCAGCGCCCCTGCCGCCGCGGTGATCTGCACGATGATGAACATCAGGTTGCGGATCGACTCGTCCCAGCCGATCACCTGGGCGCCGTAGATGAAGGCGAAGGCGATGATGATGTATACCCCGGCCATGGAGAAGAGCAGTGAGACCAGGAAGATGCCGAGGTCCCGGAAGCGCCGGAGCTCGTGCAGGGTGGTGGAGACCCGCTCCCAGGCGATCTCCCGGTAGGGCTTGCCCGGCGGCTGGGGGGTGCCGCGCTCCTTCACCCACAGGAAGGTGGGAATGGCGGTGACCAGGAAGAAGGCCGCCGCGAAGGGCCCCACCCAGCGGATGCGCTCGAAGTTCTCCGCGGTGGCCTCGCCCAGCGCCACCAGGGTGAAGCCCGCGGCGAAGAGCCCGCCCACGTAGCCCAGCGCCCAGCCGAAGCCGGAGATCTTGCCGAGATCCTCCGGCGGCCCCAGGTCGGGCAGGAAGGCGGCGATGAAGGACTCCCCCATGGAGTAGGCGTAGTTGGAGACCACGATCAGCAGCAACCCCAGCACCACGTAGCCCGGCGCCACGAAGTAGAGCATGGCGGTGGTGGCCACGGTGGCCAGGTAGCTTGCGAACAGGAAGCGCTTCTTGGAGGCCTGGTAGTCCATCACCGCCCCGCACAGGGGGCCGGTGACCACCACCAGCAGGTAGCTCACCGCCAGCGCCAGGCTCCACAGGAAGTTGGCCAGCCGGTAGCCGTCGCCGCGGTCGCCGACGATCACCGTGGTGAAGAGCTCGCCGAACACCACGGTGATGATCAGCAGGGTGTAGGCCTGGTTGGCGAAGTCGAACATCGCCCAGCCGAGGATCTCCTTGCGCGAGGCGCGGGTCCGCGGCGGTGTGACGCTGGTCAGGGGTGACATGGGGCTGTCCTTGCGGGTCGAGACGGCAAGCCTAGCAGCATGGGCCAGAAGCGCACCATCTCGAGCCGCCGAGGTGCATGGCGCCGCTCAGCGGCAGAGCCGGAAGCCGCGCATGCCGAAGTGGAAGTGGTCGGCGTGGGCCTGATTGTAATCCGGCCCCAGCACGTTGCCGAAGAGGTCGCAGGCGCCGTCCCGGGCCTCGCGCAGGAACTCACCTCGCTCTCCCTCGTCGTCCCAGTGGTCGATCAGGCGGATCTCGCGCCCGTCGGCCAGCCGGAAGGCGGCCACGTCCAGCGCCTCGGCGGTGGCGTGCTCGCTGGGCCGCCCCTGCTCCCGGCCGTAGACGTTGCGGCAGGCGAAGCTGCCCAAGTGCTCCACTCTCGCCACGCGGCTGCCCAGCACCGATTCCGCGGCGGGCTGCAGGCGCTGGCGCTCGAAGAGCGTCCAGGCAAGCGCCAGCGGGCAGCTCGCCACGAAGCTTGCATTGAAGTCGACGCCGCTGGCCTCCAGGCGCACCACGTTGGCCAACGGGCAGCCCGCCACGGGCTCATGGTCCTCGAGAGGCGTGAACGAAAGCTCGCCCTCCGGCGCCGTGGCCAGGGCCGCCAGGCACCCCTCGCGGTCGTCGGCCAGGCGACGCAGCTTCCACTGCGTCACCGGGGTGAGGGGGTCATCGATGTGGAGCGGCTCGGCGGGGTGCCAGTGCCGCGGGATCAGCGCCTCGAACTGCCACCAGGCCAGCGCCAGGGCGCCGGCCAGCAGGATCAGAAGCAGCAGGCCCCGCATGTCCTACCGGGTCACCAGGGTCAGGAGCAGGGCCGTGGCGCCCACCACCAGCGCCACCACCACGGCGATATCCACCAGGCGGTCGAGCCAGCGATCGAGCCAACGACCGAGCCCAGTCCCGCCGGGCAGGCGCTGGCCACGCCGTGGCTGGCGTCGTCGGGTGGCCCCGCGGCGGGGGGCGCGGGCAGTGAGCAGAAGCGACATGGTCGAAGTCCGTTTTCACCATTTCCCTGAGCTTACGGCCTGCGCCGCCGCCAGGCCAGTGGCGGCGACGCCAAGGACGCCGCCACTGCCCGCCCCCACGCGTCGCTACATCCCCTCGCGGCGGTTGATGCGGCGGTTGACCACGTTGGGCGCGCGGCGCAGGCGCTCCTCCTCGCCCAGCAGCTCCGCCTCGAAGGCGTCGGCGCCCACCGGGGTCTCGCCGTGGCGGCGATAGAGCTGGGTAAGCATCGCGCGGCGGTCGGCGCGCAGCTCGCGCACCAGCACCACCACCATACCGTAGAGGATGAAGGTGAAGGGGAGTGCCGCGAGCACCGAGGCCGACTGCAGCCCGGTGAGGCCGCCGGCGGCGATCAGCGTCAGGCAGATCGCAGCGATCAGCACGCCCCAGATCACCCGCTTGTAGAGCGGCGGGTTGATGGAGCCGTTGTCGGTCATCTGGGCCACGATGTAGGAAGCGGAATCCGCCGAGGTCACCAGGAAGATGAAGATCAGCATCATCGCCACCACCGAGAGCAGGCCGCTGAAGGGCATCAGGGCGAACATCTCGAACAGCGCCACGGTGATGTTGGCCTGGGTGGCCGCGGCCAGCCCCACGTCGCCATTGAGCTCCATGTTGAGCGCCGCGCCGCCGAACACGCCGATCCACAGGCAGGCCAGCAGCGGCGGCACGATCAGCACGCCGAACACGTACTGCTTGATGGTGCGGCCGCGGGAGACCCGCGCCACGAAGGTGCCCACGAAGGGCGACCAGGCGATGACCCAGGCCCAGTAGAAGATGGTCCAGCTGCTCGCCCAGGTATTGTCCGAGTAGGGGGAGATGCGCAGGCTCATGCCGATGAAGTTCTGCAGGTAGTCGCCGATCCCCAGGGTGATGGTCTCGAGGATGGCCACCGTGGGGCCGGTCACCAGCACGTAGAGCATCAGGCCGATGCAGAGCACCATGTTGAGGTTGGAGAGGCGCTTGACCCCCTTGTCCAGGCCCGACCAGGTGGAGGCCATGTAGGCCAGGAACATCACGAAGAGGATCAGAAACTGCCACAGCACCGACTCCGGCAGGCCGAAGACGGCATTGAGCCCGCCGTTCATCTGCAGCACGCCGAGACCCAGGGAGGTCGCCACCCCCATCACCGTGGCCACCACGGCGAAGATATCCAGGGCCGGGGCGTAGCGGCGCGCCCTGGGATGCTTGGCGGTCACCGAGGAGAGCACCGAGGAGACGAGCCCGGCCTGCCCCTTGCGGAACTGGAAGTAAGCGATGATCAGTCCTACCACCGAGAAGGCCGCCCACTGGTGGATGCCCCAGTTGAAGTAGGCGTACTGGATGGCGTAGCGGGCCGAGTCGGTGGTCTCGGCCGGCACGTCGCCGTAGGGCGGGTCGATGTAGTGGAACATCGGCTCGGCCATGCCGTAGAAGACCAGGCCCACGCCGAAGCCGGCGGCCAGCAGCATGCTGACCCAGGAGAAGAAGCTGTAGCTCGGGGTGCTGTCCTGGGGGCCGAGGCGGATCTTGCCGTACTTGCTGAAGGCCAGGCCCAGCAGGAAGATCACGAAGCCGAATACGGAAAAGAGATAGAACCAGCCGAACAGCTGAGTCACGCCAGCCAGGGCGGCACTGGCGGCGCTGCCGAAGCCCTCGGGGAAGGCCGCCCCGACCGCGACGAGCGCCAGGATGATGAGTGCAGAGACGGTAAAGACCGTCTTTCCTCCATGGTCTGCCATCAGAGAGTCCTTTTGTGAAGGAGTTGTACAATAAATACTCTACCAGCCTGGCCCAGCATTACCATGGCGACGCTCGTGGCCACCACCGCCTCTCGGCCAGGCCAGCGGCGCGGCACACTCGACCTGGAGGATTGCACGGCGGTCCGGCGGCCCCCATGGTAGGCTTCATCAGCAGGCTAACATTCTGGAGGAACCATGCCCCGTCTCGCCGACACGCCTCTCTCCGTACTCGATCTTGCCCCGACCCGCGAGGGTGGCAGCGCGGCGGACAGCTTCCGGGAGAGCGTCGCCCTGGCGCAGCTGACCGAGCGGCTGGGCTACACCCGCTTCTGGCTCGCCGAGCACCACAGCATCGAGGGCATCGCCAGCGCCGCCACCGCCGTGCTGATCGGCCACGTGGCGGGCGCCACCCGGCGCATCCGGGTGGGCAGCGGCGGCATCATGCTGCCCAACCACCCGCCCCTGGTGATCGCCGAGCAGTTCGGGACCCTGGAGACCCTCTACCCCGGACGCATCGATCTGGGCCTGGGCCGCGCCCCGGGCTCCGACGGCGCCACCATGGCCGCCATGCGCCGGGATCCCTATGCCGGCGTCGAGGACTTCCCCCAGCGGCTCGAGGAGCTGCAGGGCTTCCTGGATGACGAGCGGCCCGGCCAGCGGGTGCGTGCGGTGCCCGGCCAGGGCACCAAGGTGCCGATCTGGCTGCTCGGCTCCAGCGGCTACAGCGCCCAGCTGGCCGCTCGCCTGGGGCTGCCCTTCGCCTTCGCCGCCCAGTTCGCCCCGGGCTACCTGTTCGAGGCACTGCGCCTCTACCGCGACAACTTCCGACCCTCCGCGGTGCTAGAGCGGCCCCACGCCATGGTCGGCCTGCCGGTGATCGCCGCCGAGAATGACGCCATGGCCGAGTATCTCGCCACCACCGCCCGTCAGAAGTTTCTGGGCATGATCCGCGGCCAGCGTACCTGCGCGAAGCCGCCGGTGGAGCATCTGGCGATGACGCCCCTGGAGGAGAGCCAGCTGCAGCAGTTCCTGGGAGCGGCCATCGTCGGCGGCCCCGAGACCGTGCGCGATGGGCTGGAGGCCTTCCTCGCGCAGACCGGCGCCGATGAGCTGATGCTCAATACCGATGTGTTCGCCCTGGAGGACCGCCTGAGAAGCTACGAAATCGTCGCCGAGGTGTGGCGTTCATGACCGAACCGGCCGCGTCTCGATCGGGGGTCGGCCATCTGGTCGAGGGCTTCCGCCGCATGGCCCCGCTGTCGCTGTTCGTCATCGTCTTCGGGCTCGCCTTCGGGGTCGCGGCCCTGCAGCAGGGGCTATCCGGCCTGGAGACCCTGCTGATGAGCGGCCTGGTGTTCGCCGGCGCCGCCCAGTTCGCCACCCTCGAGCTGTGGGACGACAGCATCCCGCTGGTGCCGCTGGTGGCCATCACCCTGGCGATCAACGCCCGCCACCTGCTGATGGGCGCCGCCTTCTACCCCCACCTGCGCGAGCTGCCTGCCGGACGGCGCTACGCCAGCCTGATCCTGCTCAGCGATGCCAACTGGGCCATGGCTATGAGCGGCGGCTCCCCGGCGGCACGCCTGGGCATCCTGGTGGGCGGCGGGCTGGCGCTGTGGATCACCTGGATGATCGGCACCGGTCTCGGCGTGGCCTTCGGCAGCGGCATCGGCGAGCCCGAGCGCTTCGGGCTCGACGCCATCATGGGCTGCTTCCTGCTGGCCATGCTGGTGGGTGACAAGCGCGACCCCGGGGTGCTGCTGCCCTGGGGTGCCGCGGCCATCGCCGCCCTGGCGGCGATGGCCTGGCTGCCGCCCCACGCCCATGTAATCGTCGGGGCCCTGGCCGGCGGCCTGGTGGGCCTGCTGCTGCCTCCCGCGGCCAAGGAGAGGAGATGATGACCCTGACGGCCGCCAACGGCGGCGTGCTGCTGGCCATTCTGATCATGGCGCTGACCACCTACCTGACCCGCGCCGGCGGGGTCTTCGTGATGGCCCGGGTGCCCATCGGCCCGCGGGTGGAGCGCTTCATCAACGCCATGGCCGGTTCGGTGCTGGTGGCGGTGATCACCCCCATGGCCGTGAACGGCGACGGCGGCGCCCGGATGGCGCTGATCGCCACGGCCGTGGTGATGCTGGCGCTGCGCAAGCCGCTGCCGGCGATCACCGCCGGCATCCTCACCGCCGCGCTGTGGCGCCTGGTCGCATCCTGATTCCTCCTCGGAACGAAGCGCCCCGCGCGCTTTCCAAGGGGCAGCCCTTTGCGGGGCACCATGTCCTGCGGCGCCGTGCGCCGCCCAACGGAGAGAGTGATGTCCGATTCCCGAGGTCCCGATCAGGACCCGCGCCGAGACTTCCAGCACAACGTCGCCTGGCGCACCGCCCAGGCGTGGCAGCAGCGCGCCCGGCAGCGGCGCAGCGGCGGCCTGCTGGACAGCCTGAAGATGCTGCTGGCCTGGCTGCTGTTCGGCGCCATGATGATCGTCGCCATGGTGCTGGGGCTCTTCTTCCTGCTGCTCGGCTGGGCGCTGATGCCGCTGCTGCGCTACCGGCTGAAGAAGCGCATGGAGAAGATGCGCGCCGACCAGGCCGAGGACGTCGGCAGCGGCTTCCACTACCGGGAGACCCGCTACCGCGAGACCCGCGGCGCCGACGGCAGCTACCGCGAGCAGCAGGTGCTGGAAGGGGACTATGTGGTGAAGGGCGACGAGGCCAGGGGCGATGACCCGGCCCAGCGCGAGCCCCGCCGCGACTGACACCCGGCCTCAGCCGGGCTGGCGCATCACCGCCTCCAGGGCGGCGAGATAGCCCTGGCTGCCGAGCCCCGCGATCACCCCGTCGGCGCGCAGCGAGACGTAGGAGTGGTGGCGAAAGCTCTCGCGCTGGTGGACGTTGGAGAGGTGCACCTCTATCACCCTCCCCTCGAAGGCGTTGAGAGCATCGAGGATCGCCACCGAGGTATGGGTGTAGGCCGCCGGGTTGATGATGATGGCGGCGGTGCCATCGAGGCGTGCCGCCTGGATCCAGTCGATCAGCTCTCCCTCGTGGTTGCTCTGCCGGCAGCTGACCTCCCAGCCCTCCAGCGCCGCCCGCTCATAGAGCCCGTTGTTGATGTCCTCGAGGGTCTCGTGGCCGTAGATCTCCGGCTGCCGGGTACCCAGCAGGTTGAGGTTGGGGCCGTGCAGTACCAGTATCTTCTTCATCGGGAATCCTTGCTCCGTCAGTCCTTGTCGAAATCGATCTTGTCGGGCTCGCCCTGTGGCGGCTCAAGCAGCCGCTGCCAGGCCTCGATCACCACCCGGCGGTGGTCCTGGAAGGCGTCGCTGCGTCCCCGGGCGGGCTCGCGGGTCAGCGAGGCGCGGTGGGCACTGCTGCGCAGGGCCAGATAGGCCTCGCGCAGGCGCTGGCACTCCTTGGCCGGGAGGCGCTCGGCGGCCTCCAGGGTCTCGAGGATGCGCATGTTGTCGCTCCACTGCAGAAGCTCCGGGGCCTCGTGACCCATCGCGAGCACGGCGTACTGGCAGAGGAACTCGATATCGACCATGCCGCCGGGGTCGTGCTTGAGGTCGAACTCCCCCTCCCCGCTCTTGCCGCCCAGGTGGTCGCGCATCTTGTGGCGCATCTTGACCACCTCCTCACGCAGCGCCTCGGCGTCGCGTTCACGACCGAGGACCTCGCGCCGGATGGCGTCGAAGCCCTCGACCAGGCGCGGATGCCCCGCCACCACCCGGGCACGCACCAGCGCCTGGTGCTCCCAGGTCCAGGCATCGCGACGCTGGTAGTCGGCGAAGGCGGCCAGCGAGCTGACCAGCAGCCCCGAGTTGCCGGAGGGGCGCAGGCGCATGTCCACCTCGTAGAGGGTGCCGGCGGGAGTCACCGCGGTGAGCAGGTGGATGATGCGCTGCCCCAGCCGGGTGAAGAAGACGGCGTTGTCCAGGGGGCGCTGGCCATCGGTGCTGCCCTGGGTGGCGCCGTCGTGGATGAACACCAGGTCCAGGTCCGAGCCGTAGCCCAGCTCGATGCCGCCGAGCTTGCCGTAGCCGACGATCAGGAAGTCTGGCTCGGCTCCGGCGCGGCTGCCGTCGGCCAGCTCCGGGACGCCGTGCTTGCGGGTCAGGTGCTTCCAGGCCATGGCCAGCACCGCCTCGAGGATCACCTCGGCGATATAGGTGAGGTAGTCGCTCACCTTCATCAGGTGGCGGGTACCGGCAATGTCGGAGGCGGCCACGTGCAGGGTCTGGGCGTGCTTGAAGACCCGCAGCGCCTCGAGCTGGGCCTCCTCGTCCTCCTCGGGAATCCGCGCCAGGGTCTGGCGCAGCTCGTCGGCGAGGCGCGCCTTGTCGGCGGGGGTGTAGAGGGTCTCGGGGGTGAGCAGCTCGTCGAGCAGGATCGGGTAGCGGGCCAGCTGCTCGGCGATCCAGGGGCTCGCCGCGCAGAGCGTCATCAGGTGGCCCAGCGCCTCGGGGTTCTCGCGCAGCAGCGCCAGGTAGGCGGTGCGCCGCAGCACCGCCTCGATCAGCGGCAGCACCCGCTCCAGCGCCGTGTCGGGCGCCTCGCTCTCGGCCACGGCGTCGAGCAGCAGCGGCATCAGGGCCTCCAGGCGCTCGAAGCCGATGCGCTGCATGGTCTGGACCTGGCGGGAGTGGTAGAGCGAGGCGATCCGCCGTGCCGCGGTGGCACTCTCCGCGAAGCCGGCCTCCTCCAGCAGCACGCTGACCTCCTCCTCGTCGAGCTCGCCGCGCCACAGCGCCCGCCACTGCTCCAGGGCGATGCCGCCGGCCGCCTCCTCCGACGCCTCCTCGACCTCCTCTTCGGGGTCGGCGATCACCGCATCGAAGTGCTGGCGGATCCGGGCGCGGACCTCGTCGAGCCTGGCCATCAGCGCCGGCCAGTCCTCCATGTCCAGGGCCAGGGCCACCCGCTCGCGGTCGAGGTCATCGTCGGGCAGGCTCTGGGTCTGGCGATCCTCCAGCGCCTGCAGCGCGTGTTCCAGGTCGCGCAGGAAGACGTAGTCCGGGATGAGCTCCTCGACCACCGCGACGGGCAGCAGGCCCAGCGCCGGCAGCCGCTCCAGGGCGCTCTTCAGCGAGGTGACCTGGAGCTCGGTGTCGCGCCCGCCGCGAATCAGCTGGAAGGCCTGCACCACGAACTCCACCTCGCGGATGCCGCCAGGGCCGAGCTTGATGTTGCCCTCCATGCCCTTGCGGCGCACCTCGCGGTTGATCATGCCCTTGAGCTCGCGCAGCGACTCGATGGCCCCGAAGTCGAGGTAGCGGCGATAGACGAAGGGGCGCAGGCTGGCCAGCAGCTCGGCCCCGGCGTCCAGGTCGCCGGCCACCGGGCGCGCCTTGAGCATGGCATAGCGCTCCCACTCGCGCCCCTGGTCCTGGTAGTAGCTTGCCAGGGAGCTGAAGTTGCCCACCAGGGGGCCTCCGTCGCCCAGCGGGCGCAGGCGCATGTCGACCCGGAAGGCGAAGCCGTCGGCGGTCACCGCATCCAGGGCGCCGATCAGCCGCTGTCCCAGCTTGGTGAAGTACTCCTGGTGCGCCAAGGACTTGCGCCCGCCCTCGGTCTCGCCGTTCTCGGGGAAGGCGAAGATCAGGTCGATATCGGAGGAGAGGTTGAGTTCGCCGGCGCCGAGCTTGCCCATGCCCAGCACCACCAGGCGCTGTTCGCTGCCGTCGCGGCGCAGGGCGGGCCGGCCCCAGCGCGGCGCGAGGAAGCGCTCCAGCCAGGTGAGCGCCCCTTCCAGGCACACCTCGGCCAGGCGCGACACCGCGGCGGCGGTGGCCCACATGTCGGTGCCCTCGGGCCGGGTGAGGTCGCGCCACACGATGCCGGTCATCCGCGCGCGGCGAAAGCGGCGAATGGCGGCCTGCATGGCGGCCTCGTCCTCGGCCGCCTCCAGGCGCTCCTCGAGCCAGTCGCGCAGGCTCTCCGCGTCGGGGGCGACGTCCAGTTCCCCGCTGGCATCCAGGTGCAGCAGCCACTCCGGGTAGCGCACCAGGGTCTCGGCCACGAACTCCGAGATCGCCAGCACCCGAGCCAGCTGCTCGCGGCGCGGCTCGGAGAGGCCCTGCCAGTCTTCCAGGGGCGACTCGCGCCCGGTCATGCCGGCCAGGTGGTCGGCCTGGGCCAGCGCCTCGGCCAGCCGCTCCCGGGTACGCGTCAGGGGCGCCTTGAGGGGCTCGGGAATATCGATCAGCGGCAGGAAGTCATCGGGCAGGGGCATGGGCGTCTCGAATCCGGGTGGCGAATGCCCCCAGCATAGCGAAGCACGAACGCCATGGGCACCCGGAGCGACGAGCGACTCAGCCGAACAGCTTCTGCCCGGCCAGCAGCAGCCAGGTGAGTCCGGCCAGGGCCAGCGACACCATCACCGCGGCGGAACCCAGGTCCTTGGCGCGTCCGGAGAGCTCGTGGTGCTCGGGACCGATGCGGTCCACCACGCTCTCGATGGCGCTGTTGATCAGCTCCACCACCAGCACCAGCAGGCAGCTGCCCACCAGCAGGACCCACTCCACCGGCCCCTGGCCGACCCACCAGGCCAGCGGCAGCAGCAGTACGCAGAGGGCCAGCTCCTGACGGAAGGCCGACTCATGGCGCCAGGCGGCCTTGAGCCCCTTGAGGGAGTAGCGGGTGGAGTGCACCAGGTGGCGCCAACCGGTATGTCCGGGCTTCATCGGGGGATCCTTTGGGTGGGAGGTGGGCCGCTCAATGGTTGTCGATCATTCGCTCGAGGTCCACCGATAGCGGATCCAGCACCTCGGACCAGCTCAGGTAGGGGGTGCTGCCGGTGCCGTTGACCAGCGCGGTGAACACCCCCCAGCGCCCGCTGCGCGTGCGGAAGTAGCCGCTCACCGCCCGCACCGCCACCGGCTGGTTGAGGGTGCCGGTCTTGAGCATGACGTGGTGCTGGAAGGTCGGCGACCCGCGGCGGATGAAGCGCATCACCCCGTTGCCGGGGGACTGCAGGGTCGCCACGAAGCTCGGGAACAGCGACGGACGGTGGAACATGCTCTCCAGCAGCGCATTGGCGCCACGGGCCGAGGTGCGGTTCTCGGTGGTCAGGCCGCTGCCGCTGAGCAGGGTCACCGGGCCGTGGTCCGGGATGCCGGCCACGAACGCCTCGATGGCCGCACCGCCGAGGCGCAGATCGGCGCGGGGGGTCTCCACCAGGTTCAGGGCGAGGATGTCGGCCATGAAGTTGTTGGAGTAGTTCATCACCCGCAGCAGCAGCTCCTGCAGCGGCTTGCCCTCGACTTCGGCCAGCGACCGGGCGCCGGCAGGCGGCTCGGCCAGGGTGGTCTCGACCCCGCCGCGCACCGCGATGCCGGCCTGGTCGAGCATCGCCAGCAGGGTCCTGGCCATCTGGTCGGCGGGATCGGAGCTGCCCCGGTAGATGTCCCGGGGACGGGCATTGGTGGAGATCTGGCCGCTGAGCACCATGACATCATGGCCGTTGCGGGTGATGCGCTCGGCGCGCAGCTCGGTGCCGCTGTTGTCCGGCCGGGTCTCCACGCGGTTGTCGATCTCGAGAATGGCCGCCTGGCTGTCGCAGCCGGTCACCCGGGCCGGCTGCCCGGAGGCAGCGCCGGGTGCCACGCTGACGCACCAGCTGCCATAGTTGACCCCCGCCGAGGAGAGCAGCGCGCTGTAGGCGTTGGCCGTGCGATCGCGGGCCTGGCAGCGGTCGGTGGTGATGCACTCCACCGGGCCGAAGCGCCACTGGCTGACCAGCAGCCGCCCCTCCACCTCGCGTACCCCGGCCTGGTGCAGGCGCTGTACCAGCCGCCACAGGTCCTCGGTGGTCAGCGCCGGGTCGCCGCCGCCGTCGAGGATCAGGTCGCCCGACAGCACGCCATCGCCGTCCGGGCGCGACTCGGCGAGCAGCCGGGTGGTGAAGCGATGCTGGGGGCCCCAACGATCCAGCGCCGCGGCGGCCAGGTAGCTCTTGGTCACCGACGCCGGCGAGAGCTGGCGATCGGCCTCGATGGCCCCCAGCACCGTTCCCTCATCGATCAGGCGCGCCTCGGCGCTGATCAGGAAGCCCTTGTCGGCCAGCCGGCCCAGCTGGGTGAAGCCCGAGGCCTGGGCAGTCACCGGCAGCAGGCAGGCCAGGAAGAGAAGCAGTTTCGACAGACGACGACACATGGCAACACCGCGGGGTTGGATCAGTAGGGGGATATCAGTGGCTGGATATCGAGGGAGCCAGCGTCACGAGATCGGGACGAGGCCGGGATCATGGGGCAGCTCCACCACCAGCTTCCATAGCGGCTGTCCGCTGACATGGTACTTCTGCTCGAAGGGAGTCAGGAAATCATTCCCCGGCACATGGGGCCCGACCTCGGCCTTGCGGCCGGTGGCCTGGGCCACGGCCAGGGCGAACTCCTCCACATAGAGCCGCCAGTTGGAGCGCAGCTCCAGGCGCCCGCCAAGGGCCAGGATCACCGGAAGGACCGGGTGGCCCTGCCAGCGCATCTTGAGATGGGCCGCCTTGGGGTAGGGATTGGGGTAGAGCAGGTAGTGGCGCACGGGCCGCCAGCCATCGGCCAGCGCCAGGCGCCAGAAGTCCACCAGGTCGGCGCGCACCAGCAGGGCGTTGTCGGGCAGCGGGCCATGCTCGCGGGTCAGGCGGCTCTCGCTGCGATCCACGCCGATCACCGCATGGTTGGCAAAGCGCTCCGCCAGGCGGCGGGTGGAGACCCCCACCCCGCAGCCGGCGTCCAGAATCAGCGGCATGTCGAGCCGCGCGGCACGCCATGTCCGAGCCGCCTCAAAGGCCTGGCGGGTATGTTCTGCCACCGGCTTGCGCAGCGGGTACGCCAGGGCGCGCGTCACACGCCGGCTCAGGTCCTCGTGGGGCCCGGGCTGGTTGGTGACGATGGAACGGGAACTGGCTTGCATGGTGACCTGCCGCGACACGAAACAGGGGGTGATTCTATCAGTCCGGCATGGCCGCCGCATGACCGCCAGAAATGCGAAAAGCCCCGACCATCTCGCGATGATCGGGGCTTTTCTCTATAAGTGCCTGAGGATGACCGGGCCGGCCACCCGGCGGTCGGCGTCCCGGGACTCTCCATGGGGAGACCCCCAGAACGACGAAACCCCAGCCATAGGGCTGGGGTTTCTGAAAAGGTGCCTGACGATGACCTACTCTCACATGGGGAGACCCCACACTACCATCGGCGCTGAGCGGTTTCACTGCTGAGTTCGGCATGGGATCAGGTGGTTCACGCACGCTATGGTCGTCAGGCGAAAAACGGTGAATCATGCTGACGTCGAGACGTCTCGTGCGTATCCGCTGTCATCTGTCATCGACAGACCACTTGGGTGTTATATGGTCAAGCCTCACGGGCAATTAGTATCGGTTAGCTCAACGCCTTGCAGCGCTTCCACACCCGACCTATCAACCAGCTGGTCTCGCTGGGCCCTTCAGGAGGCTCAAGGCCTCAGGGAAGTCTCATCTTGAAGGGGGCTTCCCGCTTAGATGCTTTCAGCGGTTATCCTGTCCGCACATAGCTACCCGGCAATGCCACTGGCGTGACAACCGGAACACCAGAGGTGCGTCCACTCCGGTCCTCTCGTACTAGGAGCAGCTCTTCTCAAACTTCCAACGCCCACGGCAGATAGGGACCGAACTGTCTCACGACGTTCTAAACCCAGCTCGCGTACCACTTTAAATGGCGAACAGCCATACCCTTGGGACCGACTTCAGCCCCAGGATGTGATGAGCCGACATCGAGGTGCCAAACACCGCCGTCGATGTGAACTCTTGGGCGGTATCAGCCTGTTATCCCCGGAGTACCTTTTATCCGTTGAGCGATGGCCCTTCCATACAGAACCACCGGATCACTAGAACCTACTTTCGTACCTGCTCGACGTGTCTGTCTCGCAGTCAAGCACCCTTATGCTCTTGCACTCAATGCACGATTTCCAACCGTGCTGAGGGTACCTTCGTGCTCCTCCGTTACGCTTTGGGAGGAGACCGCCCCAGTCAAAAACTACCCACCACACACGGTCCTCGATCCGGATAACGGACCTGAGTTAGAACGCCAATGATGCCAGGCTGGTATTTCAAGGTTGGCTCCACCCGAACTGGCGTCCGGGTTTCAAAGCCTCCCAGCTATCCTACACAAGCAACATCAGCGTCCAGTGTGAAGCTATAGTAAAGGTTCACGGGGTCTTTCCGTCTAGCCGCGGGTACACAGCATCTTCACTGCGATTTCAATTTCACTGAGTCTCGGGTGGAGACAGCGTGGCCATCATTACGCCATTCGTGCAGGTCGGAACTTACCCGACAAGGAATTTCGCTACCTTAGGACCGTTATAGTTACGGCCGCCGTTTACCGGGGCTTCGATCAGGAGCTTCGCTTGCGCTAACACCATCAATTAACCTTCCGGCACCGGGCAGGCGTCACACCCTATACGTCCGCTTGCGCGTTTGCAGAGTGCTGTGTTTTTAATAAACAGTTGCAGCCACCTGGTATCTTCGACCGCCTCGTGCTCCGGGAGCAAGTCCCTTCACACTAACGCGGCGTGCCTTCTCCCGAAGTTACGGCACCATTTTGCCTAGTTCCTTCACCCGAGTTCTCTCAAGCGCCTTGGTATTCTCTACCTGACCACCTGTGTCGGTTTGGGGTACGGTCCCACTGTATCTGAAGCTTAGAGGCTTTTCCTGGAAGCGTGGCATCGATGACTTCCTGACCGTGGTCAGTTCGTCTCGCCTCTCGGCCTTAGGATCCCGGATTTGCCTGAGATCCCAGCCTACTGGCTTTCACCAGGACAACCAACGCCTGGCTCACCTAGCCTTCTTCGTCCCCCCATCGCAATACAGTGAGGTACGGGAATATTGACCCGTTTCCCATCGACTACGCCTTTCGGCCTCGCCTTAGGGGCCGACTCACTCTGCTCCGATTAGCGTCGAACAGAAACCCTTGGTCTTCCGGCGGGGGAGTTTTTCACTCCCCTTGTCGTTACTCATGTCAGCATTCGCACTCGTGATACCTCCAGCAGACTTCTCAATCCACCTTCATCGGCTTACACGACGCTCCTCTACCGCTCATCCAGAGGATGAACCCGTAGCTTCGGCACCTGGTTTGAGCCCCGTTACATCTTCCGCGCAGGCCGACTCGACTAGTGAGCTATTACGCTTTCTTTAAAGGATGGCTGCTTCTAAGCCAACCTCCTAGCTGTCTGAGCCTTCCCACCTCGTTTCCCACTTAACCAGGGATTTCGGGGCCTTAGCTGACGGTCTGGGTTGTTTCCCTTTTCACAACGGACGTTAGCACCCGCTGTGTGTCTCCCACGCTGCACTCACCGGTATTCGGAGTTTGCCTCGGGTTGGTAAGTCGGGATGACCCCCTAGCCGAAACAGTGCTCTACCCCCGGCGGTGATACGTGAGGCGCTACCTAAATAGCTTTCGAGGAGAACCAGCTATCTCCGGGCTTGATTAGCCTTTCACTCCGATCCACAAGTCATCCAAATCTTTTTCAACAGATCCTGGTTCGGTCCTCCAGTTGATGTTACTCAACCTTCAACCTGCTCATGGATAGATCGCCCGGTTTCGGGTCTATTCCCAGCGACTGGTCGCCCAGTTAAGACTCGGTTTCCCTACGCCTCCCCTATACGGTTAAGCTCGCCACTGAAAATAAGTCGCTGACCCATTATACAAAAGGTACGCGGTCACAGAACAAGTCTGCTCCCACTGCTTGTACGCACACGGTTTCAGGATCTATTTCACTCCCCTCTCCGGGGTTCTTTTCGCCTTTCCCTCACGGTACTGGTTCACTATCGGTCAGCCAGGAGTATTTAGCCTTGGAGGATGGTCCCCCCCCATATTCAGTCAAGGTTTCACGTGCCCCGACCTACTCGATTTCACATGATCAGATTTTCGACTACGGGGCTATCACCCACTATGGCCGCGCTTCCCAGCGCGTTCGTCTAATCAGTCACATGCTTAAGGGCTGGTCCCCGTTCGCTCGCCGCTACTGGGGGAATCTCGGTTGATTTCTTTTCCTCGGGGTACTTAGATGTTTCAGTTCCCCCGGTTCGCCTCCCAACACCTATGTATTCAGTGTGGGATACCCTGCTTATGCAGGGTGGGTTTCCCCATTCAGAAATGCCCGGGTCACAGGTCGTTTGCCACCTCGCCGAGCCTTATCGCAGGCTACCACGTCTTTCATCGCCTCTGGCTGCCTAGGCATCCACCGTGTGCGCTTCATCGCTTGACCATATATAACCCCAGGGGGTCTGATCTGCGATGACAGTTTGACAATTGCCGGATACGCTTGAGACGTATCTCATGTTCTTCCTGAATCTCTCCAGGAAGGAACGTTTGTCAGCATGATTCACATTGTTAAAGAGCAGACTGTCAATCGACAGTCATAAACCGGTCATTGCGAAGTGCAAGGATGGCTTATGACTGCGGATCCGATCAGGTAATGACTGTTGTGGGGGAGGATGGTGGAGCCAAGCGGGATCGAACCGCTGACCTCCTGCGTGCAAGGCAGGCGCTCTCCCAGCTGAGCTATGGCCCCACTGATTACCCAACACTGGGCAATTTTATTCAGACCAAGGCATTTTGTGGCGACGCATAGCCTGCTATGCGAGTCACAAAATAACGCAGGACTGGATAAAATTTGGTGGGTCTGGGCAGATTTGAAACAAACCCCGCGACCTCACCCTTCTCTTCACAGAACTTCCGGGGGTGCGCTCTAACCAACTGAGCTGCCCGGTCGTTCAGAGAATGGTGGGTCTGGGCAGATTTGAACTGCCGACCTCACCCTTATCAGGGGGGTGCGCTCTAACCAACTGAGCTACAGACCCATTGGTCACGCTGGGCCTATACCCAAACAGTCTTTGCTCTGGTCGATCAGGTAATTCATTGTGAGCACTTGCCGCGTGTCGGGACGTCGTCGATAAGGAGGTGATCCAGCCGCAGGTTCCCCTACGGCTACCTTGTTACGACTTCACCCCAGTCATGAACCACACCGTGGTGATCGCCCTCCGAAGTTAGGCTAACCACTTCTGGTGCAGTCCACTCCCATGGTGTGACGGGCGGTGTGTACAAGGCCCGGGAACGTATTCACCGTGACATTCTGATTCACGATTACTAGCGATTCCGACTTCACGGAGTCGAGTTGCAGACTCCGATCCGGACTGAGACCAGCTTTTCGGGATTAGCTCCACCTCGCGGCTTCGCAACCCTTTGTACCGGCCATTGTAGCACGTGTGTAGCCCTACCCGTAAGGGCCATGATGACTTGACGTCGTCCCCACCTTCCTCCGGTTTGTCACCGGCAGTCTCCTTAGAGTTCCCGACATGACTCGCTGGCAAATAAGGACAAGGGTTGCGCTCGTTACGGGACTTAACCCAACATTTCACAACACGAGCTGACGACAGCCATGCAGCACCTGTCTGTGCGTTCCCGAAGGCACCAAGGCATCTCTACCAAGTTCGCACGATGTCAAGGGTAGGTAAGGTTCTTCGCGTTGCATCGAATTAAACCACATGCTCCACCGCTTGTGCGGGCCCCCGTCAATTCATTTGAGTTTTAACCTTGCGGCCGTACTCCCCAGGCGGTCGACTTATCGCGTTAACTGCGCCACAAAGCTCTCAAGGAGCCCAACGGCTAGTCGACATCGTTTACGGCGTGGACTACCAGGGTATCTAATCCTGTTTGCTACCCACGCTTTCGCACCTCAGCGTCAGTGTCAGTCCAGAAGGCCGCCTTCGCCACTGGTATTCCTCCCGATCTCTACGCATTTCACCGCTACACCGGGAATTCTACCTTCCTCTCCTGCACTCTAGCCTGACAGTTCCGGATGCCGTTCCCAGGTTGAGCCCGGGGCTTTCACAACCGGCTTATCAGACCGCCTACGCGCGCTTTACGCCCAGTAATTCCGATTAACGCTCGCACCCTCCGTATTACCGCGGCTGCTGGCACGGAGTTAGCCGGTGCTTCTTCTGTGGGTGATGTCCTTCCTCGAGGGTATTAGCCCCAAGGCTTTCTTCCCCACTGAAAGTGCTTTACAACCCGAAGGCCTTCTTCACACACGCGGCATGGCTGGATCAGGCTTTCGCCCATTGTCCAATATTCCCCACTGCTGCCTCCCGTAGGAGTTCGGGCCGTGTCTCAGTCCCGATGTGGCTGATCATCCTCTCAGACCAGCTACGGATCGTCGCCTTGGTGAGCCATTACCTCACCAACAAGCTAATCCGACATAGACTCATCCGATCATCCGATAGCGCAAGGTCCGAAGATCCCCTGCTTTCTCCCGTAGGACGTATGCGGTATTAGCCTGGGTTTCCCCAGGTTATCCCCCACTACCGGGCAGATTTCTATGCATTACTCACCCGTCCGCCGCTCGCCACCAGGAAGCAAGCTTCCCGTGCTGCCGCTCGACTTGCATGTGTTAGGCCTGCCGCCAGCGTTCAATCTGAGCCATGATCAAACTCTTCAGTTTAAGATCGTATAGTCCTTACCCTTCAAAGAA
This sequence comes from Halomonas alkalicola, assembly GCF_030704205.1. Classification (NCBI taxonomy): domain Bacteria; kingdom Pseudomonadati; phylum Pseudomonadota; class Gammaproteobacteria; order Oceanospirillales; family Halomonadaceae; genus Halomonas; species Halomonas alkalicola. Next base: position 1,649,031 of record NZ_CP131913.1, read on the forward strand.
GGAAGCGGACCAAACTTGGCTCAAGGTTCAAACGTTCTCAAAAAGATCCGAAGATCTTTGACGAGTCGCTTGCCTTGATGTTTCAGTGACTGGTCACCGACACATCGACAAGCGCCCACATGAATTACCTGATCGATTGTTAAAGAGCGGCTCCCGTCTCGACATTCGAGTGGAGCGTCTCGCTTGCTGTCGTGTGAGAGTGAACTCTCTGTCGCCAGCGCCCTGCGAGGAAGGCGCATTCTACCGATTCGCTTCAGCGTGTCAAGCGGCGATTGGCGGTGCGTGGCACCCCGTCCGATTTTCGCTGACTGCCCGCCTCATCTTGCCGAGGCGCTGCGAATAGAGCCCTCAGCGAGCCCTGCAGAACAAGTGGTGCGCATTCTAGCGAATCCGCGGTGAGTGTCAAGCGAGAAGATTTTCGAAACTTTCAAAAATCTCAAGCAGAACAAGCACTTCTACCACCTTTCACCGCCTGCAACCTTGCTGGTCACCGGCAGCGGATGCGTACTTTACGGCTTCCCCCGGCCCGGGGCAAGCCCTCTGTGTAAAAAAGTTTCAGGATGATGGCAGAGCGGCGAATCGGGGGGGAGTCAGTACATCGCCCCGAACTATCCACAGCGCCGCGGCGGAGGGGGTTGTGGATAGATGGGCGATCGGAAACGACTGCACCCGCACTTGGGCGGGCGCTGTGATCATGAGGCGGTGGTAGTCAGCCGGCGGGGGGCGCGTTCTTCATCTTGCGCATCACGGCCATCACCGGGCCGGAGGCCACGTAGGCCCCGAACAGCAGCAGCAGCATCACCGAGGGCTGCATCGAGATCACCACGAAACCGAGCACGATGGCCAGCAGCACCACGAAGGGCACCGGCCCCTTGAGGTCCACCTCCTTGAAACTGTAGTAGCGGATATTGCTGACCATCAGCACGCCGGCGGCGGCCACGATCAGCAGCATCAGCAGCTTGAAGCCGAAGGCCTCGGCATCGAAGCTGTGGAAGGTCCAGATGCTGGCGGCCACCAGCGCCGCCGCCGAGGGACTGGGCAGGCCGATGAACCACTTCTTGTCGACGCTGCCGATCTGCACGTTGAAGCGCGCCAGGCGCAGCGCGGCACAGGCGACGTAGAGGAAGGCCACCACCCAGCCGGTTTTGCCGATGTCCTGGAGAATCCAGGTGAAGGCCACCAGCGCCGGCGCCGCCCCGAAGGAGAGCATGTCAGAGAGACTGTCATACTCGGCGCCAAAGGCGCTTTGGGTGTTGGTCATGCGCGCCACCCGGCCATCCAGGCCGTCGAGCACCATGGCGATGAAGATCGCCACCGCCGCTGCGGTGAAGTCGCCGTTGATGCCGGCAACGATCGCGAAGAAGCCCGCGAACAGGGCCGAGGTGGTGAAGAGGTTGGGCAGCAGATAGATTCCCTTGCGGCGAACCTTCTTGCCATCCTCCACGGCCTCCTCGATCACCTCGGTCTCGCGCACGAAGGCCGCCGCCAGATCCTCCTCGGCCGGGGGCACCCGCTCGGGTGACGCCTGGGCGTCCGGCTCGGCATCCGGCCGGGCAGGGTCGTGATCGGTAGTACGGGGGTCCTGACTCATGCGTCTCGTCCATAGCCGAAATGAAGGCGCCGCGAGGGCGCACCCTCATTCTACACGCCCGACACGCCCCCACAACGCCACGCATCGGCTCGGCCCCACAATGAAAGAGGGCGCGGATGCCCGCGCCCTCTTCGTCTGTCCGACAACCGATCGGGATCAGTTCTTGGACTTGTCCACCAGCTGGTTGGCGGCGATCCACGGCATCATGCCGCGCAGCTTGGCACCCACGATCTCGATCTGGTGCTCGGCGTTCAGGCGGCGACGCGCCGTCATCGACGGGTAGTTGCTGTTGCCTTCCTGGATGAACATCTTGGCGTACTCGCCGGTCTGGATGCGCTTGAGAGCGTTGCGCATCGCCTCGCGAGACTGCTCGTTGATCACCTCGGTGCCGGTCACGTACTCGCCATACTCCGCGTTGTTGGAGATGGAGTAGTTCATGTTGGCGATGCCGCCCTCGTACATCAGGTCGACGATCAGCTTGAGCTCGTGCAGACACTCGAAGTAGGCCATCTCGGGGGCATAGCCCGCCTCGGTCAGGGTCTCGAAGCCGGCCTTGACCAGCTCGACGGCGCCGCCGCACAGCACGGCCTGCTCACCGAACAGATCGGTCTCGGTCTCATCCTTGAAGGTGGTCTCGATGATGCCGCTGCGGCCACCGCCGACGCCGGCAGCGTAGGAGAGCGCCAGCTCCTTGGCGGAGCCGGAGGCGTCCTGGTGAATGGCGATCAGGTCGGGGATGCCGCCACCCTTGACGAACTCGGAGCGCACGGTGTGGCCCGGGGCCTTGGGCGCGATCATGATCACGTCCAGGTCCTTGCGCGGCTCGATCTGGTTGTAGTGGATGTTGAAGCCGTGGGCGAAGGCCAGGGTGGCACCCTGCTTCAGGTTCGGCTCGACCTCGTTCTCGTAGATCGCCTTCTGATTCTCGTCCGGGGCCAGGATCATCACCACGTCGGCGGTCTTGCACGCCTCGGGCACGCTGGCGACCTTGAGGCCGGCGGCCTCGGCCTTGGCGGCGGAGGAAGAACCGGCGCGCAGGGCGACGGTGACGTCGACGCCGGACTCCTTCAGGTTGTTGGCGTGGGCGTGGCCCTGTGAGCCGTAGCCCACGATGGTGACCTTCTTGCTCTGGATGAGGGAGAGGTCGCAATCCTTGTCGTAGTAAACGTGCATGGTCGTGCTCCTGGAACGTCGATGAATGTGGGTGTCAGCGTTGATGGCCACCCGCCCCGTCTGACGCGGGACTGGGTTCGCGGCATCCGATGGGGACACCATACGCCAGCCCTACCATTGCGTAAAACGCGATATTTGCAACGTGACATGCCAGATCATGCAATACTGACCTCATGGACATGCGCCCCCTCAAGCACTTCCTCGCCCTGGCCGACAGCCTGCACTTCGGCCGCGCCAGCGAAACCTGCCACGTCAGCCCCTCGACCCTCTCCCGCTCGATCCGCCAGCTCGAGGAGAGCCTGGGGGTCACGCTCTTCGAGCGCGACAACCGTCACGTGGCCCTGACCCGCCAGGGCGAGACCTTCCAGGCCTACGCCCGAGAGGCCCTCGAGCAGTGGGAACAGCTGCGGCTCTCGCTGCAGAGCGAGGCGCTACGACTCACCGGGGAGATCAGCGTCTACTGCTCGGTGACCGCCAGCTACAGCTTCCTCTACGCGCTGCTCAGCGAGTTTCGCACCCACCACCCCGGCATCGAGCTCAAGCTGCATACCGGCGACCCCGCCGAGGCCATGGCGCGGGTGCTGGCCGGCGAGGAGGACATGGCGATCACCCCCCGCCCGCGACGCACCCCCGAGGCGCTGGCCTTCAAGTCGCTGACCCGTGCGCCGCTGGTGTTCATCGCGCCGCGGGAGGCCGCCCCGTGGATTCCCTCTACCCCGGAGTCGCCCAGCGCCGAGCAGTGGCGGGAGGTGCCGATGATCCTCTCCGAGGCGGGCCTCTCCCGGGAGTTTGCCGACACCTGGTTCAAGGCACTGGGGGTGGCGCCACGCATCTACGCCCAGGTGGCGGGCCACGAGGCGATCGTCAGCATGGTGGGGCTGGGATTCGGCATCGGCGTGGTGCCGAAGATCGTGCTCGACAACAGCCCGCTCCAGGAGCGGGTGCGGGTGCTGCCGGTAAAGCCGGAGCTGCCCCATTACGACGTGGGCCTCTGCGTGCTGGAGCGACGCCTGAGAAGCCCGCTGATCCAGGCGCTATGGGATGAGGTGATCGAGCGCTGAGGCTCTCCCCGAAAACAGCAAGGCCGCCCCTCGGGGCGGCCTTGGCGGTCTGGCAACCGTCCGATCTACAGCGACAGCACCTTGTCGCCGCGGGCAATACCGGAAACCCCGGTACGCGCCACCTCCAGGATGCCCACCGGGGCCATGGCCTGCAGGAAGGCGTCCAGCTTGCCGGCATCGCCGGTGATCTGCACGGTGTAGAGGCTCGGCGACACGTCGACGATCTGCGCGCGGAAGATATCCACGGTGCGCTTCACCTCGTCGCGGGCCGCGCCCAGCGCCTTGACCTTCACCAGCATCAGCTCGCGCTCGATGTGGTTGCCCTCGGTGAGGTCCACCAGCTTGACCACGTCGATCAGCTTGTTGAGGTGCTTGGTGATCTGCTCGATCACCCGGTCATCGCCCACGGTGGTGACGGTGAGACGCGACAGGGTCGGCTCCTCGGTGGGCGCCACGTTCAGCGTCTCGATGTTGAAGTTGCGCTGAGAGAAGAGCCCCACCACGCGAGACAGGGCGCCCGGTTCGTTTTCCATCAGAATCGAGATGATATGGCGCATCAGGTCCGCTCCGTCTTGGAAAGCAGCATGTCACGCATGGCGCCCAGGGGCACCTGCATCGGATAGACGTGCTCGTGCGGGTCGACCGCCACGTCGAGGAACACCAGCTCGTGCTTGTCGGCCAGGAAGCGCTCCAGGGCCGGCTCGAGCTCGTCGAGGGTCTCGACCTTCAGCGCGGTGAAGCCATAGGACTCGATCAGTTTCTGGAAATCGGGCAGTGACTCCATGTAGGAGTGGGCATGGCGGGACTTGTAGTTCAGGTCCTGCCACTGGCGCACCATGCCGAGCGAGGCGTTGTTCAGGTTGATGATCTTCACGCCCACCCCGTACTGCTTACAGGTGGAGAGCTCCTGCATCATCATCTGGAAGCTGCCCTCGCCGGTCACGCAGACCACCTGCTCTTCCGGGAAGTTCTGCTTGATGCCCATGGCCGCCGGGAAGCCGAAGCCCATGGTGCCGAGGCCGCCGGAGGTGATGAAGCGGTTGGGCTTGTCGAACTTGTAGTACTGGGCGGCAAACATCTGGTGCTGCCCCACATCGGTGGTGACATAGGCCTCGCCGCGGGTCACCCGGCACAGCGCCTCGACCACCTCCTGAGGCTTGATCTTCTCGCCGGACTTAGAGGGCTCGTAGAGCTTGCCCGCACGCTCCTCGCGCCAGCCGTCGATCTTCTGCCACCACTCGGCCAGGGCCTCGGGGTTGGCGATCTCCTTGCCCTGTACCAGGCTGATCATCTCGCTGATCACGCTGCCGGCCGGTCCCACGATGGGCACGTCGGCGCGCACCGTCTTGGAGACCGAGCTCGGGTCGACGTCCACGTGGATGATCTTGGCCGTGGGGCAGAACTTGGAGGTGTTGTTGGTGACCCGGTCGTCAAAGCGCGCGCCGATGGCGATGATCAGGTCGGCATGGTGCATGGACATGTTGGATTCATAGGAGCCGTGCATGCCCAGCCAGCCCAGACACTGCCTGTCGCCCTGCGGGTAGGCGCCGATGCCCATCAGGGTGGTGGTGATCGGGAAGCCCAGCTGCTTGACCAGATCGGTGAGCCCTTCGCTCCCCCGCCCGGTGACCACCCCGCCGCCGGTATAGAAGACCGGGCGCTTGGCCTTGAGCATCATCTCCACGGCCTTCTTGATCTGGCCGGTGTGCCCTCGGGTGACCGGGTTGTACGAGCGCATCTTGACCTTCTTCGGGTAGACGTACTCGTAGCGCTCGGTGGGGGCGGTCATGTCCTTGGGAATGTCCACCACCACCGGGCCGGGGCGACCGGTAGAGGCCAGGTAAAAGGCCTTCTTGAGGACTTCGGGGATCTCGGTCGGATGCTTGATCGAGAAGCTGTGCTTCACGATGGGGCGTGTCACGCCGATGATATCGGTTTCCTGGAAGGCGTCATCGCCGATCAGGTGGCTCATCACCTGGCCGCACAACACCACCATCGGGATCGAGTCCATGTAGGCGGTGGCGATGCCGGTGACGGCGTTGGTGGCGCCGGGACCGGAGGTGACCAGCACCACGCCGGGCTTGCCCGAGGCGCGCGCGTAGCCGTCGGCGGCGTGGGTGGCCGCCTGCTCGTGGCGCACCAGGATGTGCTTGACCTTGTCCTGACGGAACAGGGCGTCGTAGATGTGCAGCGCCGCCCCGCCTGGATAGCCGTAGATATATTCGACGCCCTCATCCTGCAGGAAGCGGGCGATCATGTCCGCGCCGGAAAGCAGTTCCACGTTGTGTTTCTCCCCTGGAGGTCTCGAGTGCGATCCGCGCCCGAAGCGGGCGCGGGGTCGAGTGCGGCGGTATGCCGCTGCCGGACATGCCGGCACCTGATGCCAAACCCTGGCAGTTAAAGACCCTGTTGGGGCCTGCACTCTCATCGCGGCGGATCGCCGCGTCGGGGCGTTGGCCGGGACGGGCGGTTGGCCCGTGCCCGGAAGTCCTTCGGCGGGTAGAGGCCCTCTGGCCTACCCATCGCGCGGGGATGAGGGGGTTGCCCGCAGAGTTCCGCGCCCGCAAATCAGGAAGGGCCAAGATTCCATTAGCGACGCAACGGTGTCAACCGCATAAAAAGTGTGAGAGTGGCGAGGGGCATGGGCATAAAAGAGCCCGCCGGGTTGAACACCGGGCGGGCAAGGGGGTTACAGGACGCAACCTGACCTCAGTGTAGACCGTCGCCGGGCTCGCACCCGGCCGGCCGCGTAACGCTTTGTACGCCTCAGCTCTGGAACACCAGCTGGGTGCCCTCGGCCTCCACGTGGATGACATCTCCCGGGAGGAACCTGCCGGCCAGCAGGTCCTGGGCGAGCGGGTTCTCGAGCCGCGCCTGGATCGCCCGCTTGAGCGGGCGGGCGCCGTAGACCGGGTCGAAGCCCACCACGGCGAGCTGCGCCATGGCCGCATCGCTGACCTCGAGGCCGAGGTCGTGCTCGGCCAGCCGCGCACGCAGCCGCGCAAGCTGGATGGCGGCGATGGCCTGGATCTGCTCCTGGCCCAGGGCGTGGAACACCACGACCTCGTCGATGCGGTTGATTAGCTCGGGGCGGAAGTGGCTGCCCACCACCTCCATCACCATCTCCTTCATCTGCTCGTAGTTCTTGTCGACGTTGGACTCGTCGCCGCCCAGGCGCTGGATGATCTCCGAGCCCAGGTTGGAGGTCATCACGATCACAGTGTTGCGGAAGTCCACCGTGCGGCCCTGACCGTCGGTCAGCCGGCCATCCTCGAGCACCTGCAGCAGGATGTTGAAGACGTCCGGATGGGCCTTCTCCACCTCGTCGAGCAGCAGCACCGAGTAGGGCTTGCGGCGCACCGCCTCGGTCAGGTAGCCGCCCTCCTCGTAGCCCACGTACCCGGGGTGTGCGCCGATCAGCCGCGCCACCGAGTGCTTCTCCATGAACTCCGACATGTCGATGCGCACCATCGCCTCCTCGGTGTCGAAGAGGAAATGGGCCAGCGCCTTGCACAGCTCGGTCTTGCCCACCCCGGTGGGGCCCAGGAACAGGAAGGAGCCGTTGGGGCGATTGGGGTCGGCGAGCCCGGCCCGGGAGCGCCGCACGGCGTTGGCCACCGCGGTCACCGCCTCCTCCTGGCCTATCACCCGCTCGTGGAGCGCCTCCTCCATGCGCAGCAGCTTGTCGCGCTCGCCCTCGAGCATCTTGGCCACCGGGATGCCGGTCCAGCGCGAGACCACCTCGGCGATCTCCTCCTCGGTGACGTTGGAGCGCAGCAGCTGGTGACGGGTAGTGTCGGCCTCGCCCTCGCCGGCCTCACTGATCTTCTTCTCGAGCGCCGGGATCACCCCGTACTGGATCTCGGACATCCGCGCCAGGTCGCCCTGGCGGCGCGCCTGCTCCAGCTCGACCCGGGCGCGCTCGAGCTCGTCCTTGAACTGGGCCGCCCCCTGAATGCTGGCCTTCTCGGCCTTCCAGATCTCCTCGAGGTCGGCGTACTCCCGCGAGAGCGCCTCGATCTGCTCCTCGAGGACCTCGAGGCGCTTCTTCGAGGCCTCGTCGGTCTCCTTCCTGAGGTGCTCGCGCTCCATCTTGAGCTGAATCAGCCGACGATCGAGACGGTCCATCTCCTCGGGCTTGGAGTCGAGCTCCATGCGGATGCGCGAGGAGGCCTCGTCGACCAGGTCGATGGCCTTGTCGGGCAGCTGGCGGTCGGTGATGTAGCGTGCCGAGAGCTTGGCCGCGGCGATGATGGCGCCGTCGGTGATATCGACGCCGTGGTGCACCTCGTAGCGCTCCTTGAGGCCGCGCAGGATCGCCACGGTATCCTCCTCGCTGGGCTCATCCACCAGCACCTTCTGGAAGCGCCGCTCGAGCGCCGCGTCCTTCTCGATGTACTGGCGGTACTCGTCCAGGGTGGTGGCGCCCACGCAGTGCAGCTCGCCGCGGGCCAAGGCCGGCTTGAGCATGTTGCCGGCGTCCATGGCGCCCTCGGCCTTGCCGGCACCCACCATGGTGTGCAGCTCGTCGATGAAGAGGATCACCCGGCCCTCCTCCTGGGCCAGCTCCTTGAGCACCGACTTGAGGCGCTCCTCGAACTCGCCGCGGAACTTGGCGCCGGCCAGCAGCGCGCCCATGTCCAGCGACAGCACGCGCTTGTTCTTGAGGCCCTCGGGCACCTCGCCGTTGACGATGCGCTGGGCCAGGCCCTCGACGATGGCGGTCTTGCCCACGCCGGGCTCGCCGATCAGCACCGGGTTGTTCTTGGTGCGCCGCTGCAGCACCTGGATGGTGCGGCGGATCTCGTCGTCGCGGCCGATCACCGGGTCGAGCTTGCCGCTGGCGGCGCGCTCGTTGAGGTCCAGGGTGTACTTCTCCAGCGCCTCGCGGCTCTCCTCGGCGTTGGGATCATCGACCCGCTCGCCGCCGCGCACGCCGTCGACGGCGGCCTCCAGCGACTTGCGAGTCACCCCCGCCTGGGTCAGCAGCCGGGTGACCGCGTGCCCCATCTCGAGGGCGGCCAGCAGCACCAGTTCGCTGGCGATGTACTGGTCGCCCCGCTTCTGGGCCTCGCGGTCGGTGAGGTTGAACAGCTTGATCAGCTCGCGGGAGGGCTGCACCTCGCCGTCGAAGTGGGCGACCTTCGGCAGGTCGTCGAGGTGGCCCACCAGGGCGTCGCGAAGCCGGGCGGCATCGCCGCCGGCCTTCTGGACCAGCGCCTTCACGCCGGTATCGCGGGCATCCAGCAGCGCCAGCAGCAGGTGGCCGGGTTCCAGCTGGTTATGGCCGCGGCCAACCGCCAGGGACTGGGCATCCGCCACGGCGCTCTGCAGCTTGGCGGTGAACTTGTCGAAACGCATGAGAACTTCCTCCATCGGGGTGGCGAGGCGGTCGGACGCCCCGCTCGGCCCGGTCAATTCGTCTTGACACACTCAATGGAGTCAGGCTGGCCGGCTTTCAAGTCGGCCGCCAGGGGAAGCACGTGGCAAGTTGACGCGGATCAAGGCACAAGGAGTCGCTCTTCGACCGGCCCACGGCGCCTCTCGCTTGGCGCTATCGCAGCCAGATCACGCTGGCCATTCGCCCGGTGCGGCCATCGTCGCGGCGATGGGAGTAGAAACGCGGTTCGCAGGCGGTGCAGAAGTGGCCGCCGCTGATGTGGGCGACGCCGAGACGTTCCAGGCGCAGGCGCGCCAGGCGGTAGAGGTCGGCCATGTAGTGGCCCAGGCGATAGGGGCTGGGATCGAAGGCCTCGGCGGCCTCGGGATGGACCCCGGTGAAGGCCTGCCGAACCTCCGGGCCGACCTCGAACTGGGCGTTGGAGATCGCCGGCCCCAGCCAGGCCAGCTGCTCCTCCGGCGGCACGCCCAGCGCCGCCACCGTGGCCTCGAGCACCCCGCCGGCCACCCCGCGCCAGCCCGCGTGGGCCACCGCCACCCGCGTGCCGCGAAGGTCGCTGAAGAACACCGGCAGGCAGTCGGCGGTGAGCACCACGCAGGCGTAGTCGCGATTGACGGCCACCGCGGCATCGGCCTCGGGCGGCGTCGCCTCGAAGTGCTGCTGTACCCGGGCGCCGTGGACCTGGTTGAGCCACAGCAGCGGCCGCTCCTCGTCGACCTGCTTCTGCAGCAGGCGCCGGCAGAGGGCCACATGGTCGGGGTTGTCGCCGACGTGGTCCGCCGGGTTGAAGCAGGCAAAGTCGCCCTGGCTCGGGCCGGTCTCGCGGGTGGTGACGAAGGCGCCCACGGAGGTGGGCGCCGGCCAGTCAGGCAGGATCAGGGTCGGCCGCAGATCGGGGGCATCGCTCATCAACGGGTCCTCGGCAAGGAGGGGTCAGCGCATCGTCTCGTGGTCATGGCGCAGGTAGTCCAGCAGCATCAGGATGTCATCCGGCAGCGCCGAGCAAAAGGTCACCGTCTCGCCGCTGCCGGGATGCACGAAGGCCAGCTTGCGGGCGTGGAGCGCCTGGCGCGGGAATTCGCGCAGGATCTCCTTGAGGGGCTCGGCGGCACCGGGCGGCAGCTTGAGGCGACCGCCGTAGGTGGGGTCCCCCACCAGCGGGTAGCGCAGGTGGGCCAGGTGCACGCGGATCTGGTGGGTGCGCCCGGTCTCCAGCCGGCAGCGGACATGGGTATGGGCGCGGAAGCGCTCCACCACCCGGTAGTGGGTCACCGCCGGCTTGCCGGAGGCCGTCACCGCCTGGCGCTTGCGGTCCTTGGGGTGGCGGCCGATGGGGGCATCCACCGTGCCGCCGGAGGTCATCACCCCCACGCACACCGCATCGTACTCGCGGGAGACCGTGCGCGCCTGGAGCTGCGCCACCAGGGCCGCCTGGGCGGCCAGGGTCTTGGCCACCACCATCAGGCCGGTGGTGTCCTTGTCGAGGCGGTGCACGATGCCGGCCCGGGGCACGCCGGCCAGCCGGGGGCAGTGGTGCAGCAGCGCATTGAGCAGGGTGCCGTCGGGGTTGCCCGCCGCGGGGTGCACCACCAGCCCGGCCGGCTTGTCGACCACCAGCACCTCGTCGTCCTCGTGGACCACGTCCAGCGGGATCTCCTCGGGCGCGAAGCGGGTCTCCTCCTCGATCTCGGTGGCCAGCCGCAGCCACTCGCCCCCGTAGACCTTCTCCCTGGGCTTGGCGGGCCGACCATCCAGGGTCAGGTCGCCGGCCTTGATCCAGGCCTTGAGGCGCTCGCGGGAGTGGTCGGCGAAGAGCTCGGCAGCGGCCTGGTCGAGGCGCAGGCCGGCCATGGCGTCGGGAACGCGTTGCTGGGCTTCCAGGGTCTGTGGCATGGGTGCGGGGCGGCCTGTCAGCAGGAGAGTGGGTCAGAGCAGCGCGCGGTGACTGCGTTTTGCCGCGCAGTGCTTTATAGTGAGCGGGTTTCGGTCGATTCTACCACGGCCAGTCCGCGTTGTTTGCCACGAGGATCACGATGCGCGTATTCCGCCCTACCGCCCGACTTGCGGCCCTGCTGGTGGCCTCCAGCCTGCTGGTGGGCTGCGCCAGCAGCGGCTCCAGCGATAGCGAAGAAGAACAGGACGAGTTCGCTGGCGTTGCCGAGCGCGAGCTCTACGAAGAGGCGCGCGGCTCCCTGGAGCGCCGCAACTTCACGGCGGCCATCACCCGGCTCGAGGCCCTGGACACCCGCTTCCCCTTCGGCAGCCACGCCGAACAGGTGCAGCTGGAGCTGATCTACGCCCACTACGAGCTGGGCGACTGGGAGGCCACCCGCGCCGCCGCCAGCCGCTTCATCCGCCTGCACCCGAGCCACCCCCAGGCCGACTACGCCCTCTACATGCGCGGCCTGGCCTCCTGGCAGGCCGGGCGCTTCAGCCTGGAGCGCCTGAAGCTGATCGACATCTCCCGGCGTGACCTGGGCGCCTCCCGCGACGCCTACACCGACTTCAGCGAACTGGTGCGGCTCTACCCCAACAGCCAGTACGCGCCGGATGCCCAGCAGCGCATCGTCTACCTGCGCAACCTGATGTCCCGCCACGAGCTTCACGTGGCCGACTACTACCTGCGCCGCGGGGCCTACCTGGCCGCCGTGGAGCGCGGCCGCTGGGTGATCGAGAACTACCCGGAGAGCGAGGCGACCCGCGACGCCCTGGCAGTCATGGTCGAGGGCTACCTGGGCCTGGAGATGCGCGACCGCGCGCGTGAGGTGCTGGAAGTGCTGATCGAGAACGACCCCCGCCACAACCAGCTGCGCGGCCGCACCTTCGAACCCAGGCACGTGAACGCCCAGTCGCTCTCGGCCTGACCCCGAGCGCCCGCCCCGCCCTGAGCCCCACACGGCAGAACGCCACCTCCCGCAGGGGAGGTGGCGTTGCGGTGGCGTGCGCAGCGGCGTCGGGGCGTCGGGGCTAGTCGCCGGGCTGCCAGCCATTGACGATGGGATAGCGGCGATCGCGACCGAAGCCGCGCCGGGTGACCCGCACCCCCACCGCGGCCTGGCGGCGCTTGTACTCGCAGCGGTCCACCAGCCGGACCACCTGGTAGACATCGTCGCGATCGAAGCCCGCCTCGATGATCGCCTCGGCGCTCATGTCGCCCTCGATATAGCGCACCAGGATGGCATCCAGGGTGTCGTAGTCCGGCAGCGAGTCGCTGTCCTGCTGGCCGGGAGCGAGCTCCGCGGAGGGCGGCCGCTCGATGACCCGCTCGGGGATCGCCGGCGACTGGGTATTGCGCCAGCGGGCCAGGCGGTAGACCCAGGTCTTGTAGACGTCCTTGATGGCGTTGTAGCCCCCCGCCATGTCGCCATAGAGGGTCGCATAGCCCACCGCCATCTCGCTCTTGTTGCCGGTGGTGAGCACCATCAGGCCCTTCTTGTTGGAGATCGCCATCAGCAGCACGCCGCGACAGCGCGACTGCAGGTTCTCCTCGGTGGTGTCGCGCTCGCTGCCCTCGAAGACCCCGGCCAGGGTCGTCATGAAGGCCTCCACCATGGGCTCGATGGGCAGCACCTCGTAGTGCACGCCGAGCAGCTCGGCCTGCCTGGCGGCGTCCTCCTTCGAGATGTCCGCGGTGTAGTGGTAGGGCATCATCACCGCCTGCACCCGCTGGGGGCCCAGCGCATCCACGGCGATGGCCAGCGACAGCGCCGAGTCGATGCCCCCGGAGAGCCCCAGCACCACCCCCTCGAAGCCGCTCTTGTTGACGTAGTCGCGAAGCCCGGTGACCAGCGCGCAGTAGAGGTTCTCCTCGGGCTCAACGTCGGGCTCGGTCTCGCCCGGCTGCGGCACCCAGTGGCCCTTCTCCCTGACCAGCTGCACCGGCATCAGCCCCACCTGCCAGTGGGGCGCCTGGATCATCAGGCTTCCCTTGGCATCCACGCAGGCGGAGCCGCCGTCGAACACCAGCTCGTCCTGGCCGCCGATCATGTTGACGTAGACGATGGGCAGCCCCACCTCGGCGGCCCGCGCCTCGAGCAGACGCAGCCGCTCGGCGGGCTTGTCCTGGTGGAAGGGGGAGGCGTTGAGGCTGACCAGCAGCTGGGCACCGGCCTCCCGGGCCTGGCGCGCCGGCGCCTCGTCCCACAGGTCCTCGCAGATCAACAGGCCCAGCTTCGCCCCCTTGTGATCGAGCACCAGCGGCTGGGTACCGGCGGCGAAGTAGCGCTGCTCGTCGAACACCTGGTAGTTGGGCAGCGCCTGCTTGGCATACTCGCCCAGCCACTCGCCGTTGTAGAGGGCGCCGGCCAGGTTCCAGGTGCGCCCCTCTCGGCGCCCCGGGTAGCCGACGATCACCAGCACGTCACGCACCACCTTCTGCGCCATGCGCGCGCGTGCCGCCCGCAGGCGGGTCTCCATGGAGGGGCGCAGCAGCAGGTCCTCCGGCGGGTAGCCGGTCAGGAAGAGTTCGGGAAGCACCACGATATCGGCACCATGCTCGATGCGCGCCTCGCGCACCGCCTCGATGGCGCGATCGGTGTTGCCGGGAATGTCCCCGACCAGGGGGTCCAGCTGAGCCATCACCAGCGTCAGGTCTTGCATGGGCTTGGAAATCTCTCGAGAATCGACGAATACACCCATTGTCCCGCAAGGGCCGCCGGCTGGCAAAGCCGTCCCGCCCCCACCTGGGAGTCCCCTACGGAATGAACCTCTTGATCATCCGCCTGATCATCTTCGCCGTGCTGTTCTTCGCCGGCCTCAAGCTCTACCGCATGTACCGGGAGTGGAAGCTCGACCGCGAGGAGCTGCTGGAGCACGACGACGACGCCCGCCAGGAGGGCGGCCAGATGGTGCGCTGCAGCTGGTGCAAGGTGCACGTCCCCGAGAGCGACGCCCTGCGCGAGCAGGGCGAGTGGTTCTGCTCCAGCGCCCACCTCGATCGCTACCTCCAGGAGAAGAAGGAGCAGAAGCCGGACGACCGGGAGTAGGCTCTGGCTGAAAAGTCGGCCAGCGCCTTCTAACAGCGCCCTTCCAGGGCATAGGGCGTCGGGTCAAGGATCGGCTCGCGGCCCAGCAGCCGATCCACCAGCAGCCGCGTCGAGGCCGGCGCCAGCACCAGGCCATTGCGGTAGTGGCCGGCATTGACGTGCAGGTTGTCGATGCCCGGCACCGCCCCGATGAAGGGCACCCCGTCCGGTGAGCCCGGGCGCAGCCCCGCCCAGTGGTGCTCCACCTCGCAGTCGGCCAGGGCCGGGATGATCGCCGTGGCGCTGGCCCGAAGCGACGCCCTCGCCTCGGCATCCGTCGTCTTGTCGAAGCCGCACTCCTCCAGGGTGGAGCCGGCCAGCACGCGACCGTCGGCGCGGGGAATCACGTAGCGGCCGTCCATCAGCACCACCCGCTGCACCAGCCCCGGCGGCGCCTTGAACAGGATCATCTGCCCCTTCACCGGACGCACCGGCAGGGCAACGCCCAGCGTCTCGAGCAGCCCCGCCGCCCAGGCCCCGCCGCTCACCACCACCTGGCCGCCGGCCAGGTCGCCGCGGGTCGTCTGCACCGCCAGCACCCGGCCGCCGGCCACCTCGAACCCCGTCACCTCGACCTCCTCATGCAGGGTGACCCGGGGCATCGCCGCCAGCCGCGTCCGCAGCGAACTCACCAGCCGCGGGTTGCGGATGCTGCCCAGGGTCGGCATCCACAGCGCCTCCTGGAAGCCCGGCGCCGCCTGAGGCTCCCGGGCATAGAGGAAGTCGGCGTCGACGCGCTCGAGCCGCTTGCCCTCCTCCCGGGCCCACTCAAGGGCGCGTGCCTCGTCCTCCACCCGCAGGTAGAGCAGCCCCTTCTGGCGGTACTCCGGGTCGACGCCGCTCTCCTCCCGCAGGCGCAGGGCCAGCTCGGGGTAGAAGCCCTCCGACCAGCGCGACAAGCGCGAGACCGCCGGGCCGTAGCGCCAGGGATAGAGCGGCGAGACGATGCCGCCCCCCGCCCAGGAGGCCTCCTGGCCGCAGCAACGCCGCTCGACCAGGGTCACCGAGTGGCCCGCATCGGCCAGTTGCAGCGTGGTCATCATGCCGATGACCCCGCCCCCCACAATCAGGAATTCGCTCACAGTCATTGTCCGTTTTGTCTGACAGGGAGAACGCGTCGCTTGGCTAGGGTGAAGGGACCACCCACGGGTCAGGGAGTCCACTCCGGGAGGGCCACATGCGCCCCGTCACGCCTCGCCACACCGTTCGCCACCCTGTCGATGCCAGCGGCCACCAGGCAGGGCGCTCTGCGCCGCCCTGGTCCGCTCTCCACCAGCACGGCCTGACGCTGATCGAGCTGATCGTGGCCATCGCCGTGCTGCTCATTCTGTTCACCGCGGCGATTCCCCGCTATCAGCAGTTCACCGCCCGCAACGAGGTGGCCGCCGAGGTGATGCGCATCAAGACCGCCCTGGCGCTGGCCCGCAATACCGCCGTCACCCGACGCCAGGTGATCGCCCTCTGCCCGGTCACCGGCCCGGAGGCCACCCACTGCGAGAAGCATGACTGGACGCTGCCCATCGCCATCCTCGACGGCCACGCCACCGCCGGCAATCTGGCCGACGTCGAGGTACTGCGGGTGCTCGAGCCCAGCCGCGGGCCGACCATCACCTTCAACCGCGACTACCCGGTGCGCTACCAGGCCACCGGCTGGAGCCGTGGCCACAACGGCACCTTCACCGTCTGTGGTCGCCACGGCGATGGCCGCAAGATCATCGTCAACAATATGGGGCGCGTCAGGGTCCCTGAAGATGATCGACCAGAATGCTGAGCCTCAGCTGACCCCCATATAGCGCCCGGGCTTGTGGTTGAGCGCGATGATCAGGTTGAGGGCCACGGCGCCCAGCACCGACAGGCCGACCCGCTCCAGAGGCAGCAGGGCAAGGGCCAGCAGCATGATGGCGCCGTCGATGGCGAGCTGCACATAGCCGGCACGCCAGCCGTGGCGGTCCTGCAGGTAGAGCACCAGGATGTTGACCCCGCCGAGGCTGGCGCGATGGCGAAACAGCACCAGCATGCCCAGCCCGATCAGGCAGCCGCCCATCAGCGAGGCGTAGAGCGGCGCCACCGCCTCGATCACGATCCAGCGCCCGGTCAGCTCGGAGAAGAGCGACACCAGGCCGATGGCGGCAAAGGTGCGCAGGGTGAAGGACCACCCCATGCGGCGGATGGCCAGCCAGTAGAACGGCAGGTTGATCAGGAAGAACCAGACCCCGAAGGACCAGCCGCTGGCGTACTGCAGCAGGAAGGCGATACCGGCGGTGCTACCGGTGAGCAGCAGCGCCTGGCTGTAGAGGGTGACGCCCAGGGCCACGAAGAGGGTGCCGATCAGCAGCGCCAAGGCATCCTCGTAGTGGCGATGGGGGTCGGTGGGCTGTTCTTGCGGGTCCATGGCGCCTCTCTTGCGACGGATGACGGTGGGGCAGTGTAGCGAAGCGCTGCCCGGGGGCGCTTGATCCAGGTCCCGGGATCAGCTCGGCGCGGCGTGCTCCACCATCAGCTGCAGGCTCTCGCGACCCCGCCAGCGATTGCGGTTGAGCTTGTAGGCGCAGCGCAGCCTATCCCCGACGCCGAAGGCGGGGATCTCGCCGGGGGTCAGGGCCCGGAACCAGATCGCCTTGAGGCTGACCGGCCCGGAGGAGAGCTCCAGCATCAGGTGGGTGCCATCGGCCCCCACCGGCCGCAGCGCCTCCACCACGAAGTCACCCTGGAACAGCGGCGCCTCGAACTCGCGGCCATAGGGGCCCAGCGCCTGCAGCTCGTCCAGGGTCGCCAGGCTCAGCTGATCCGCCCCCAGCTCGCCGTCGGTGAGGATCTTCGGGTAGAGCGCCGCCCCGCCCAGCTGCTCGCCCACCGCCTGCAGGAAGGCCGCCTTGAAGGCGTCGAGCCGGTCCACCGGCACGCCGACGCCGGCGGCGCCGCGGTGGCCACCGAAGCGGGGCAGCGCCTCCGGGGCCAGCTCGTAGGTGCGCTGCAGGGCATCGCGCAGGTGCAGCCCCTCGATGGAGCGCCCGGAGCCGGTGAGCATGCCGGGGGCCGCCGCCGGGGTCAGCACCAGCGCCGGGCGCCCGTAGGCCTGCACCAGGCGGGACGCCACGATGCCCTGCACGCCGGGGTGGCCGCTCTCCAGAAACACCACCACGGCGGGCTCGCCGGCGGCCAGCGCCGGCAGCGCCAGCGCCTTCGCCTCCTCGGCCATGTCGGCCTCGATCGCCTTGCGCGACTGGTTGTCCTGGTCGAGCACGTCGAGGTAGCGGCTTGCCACATGATCCTGCTCGGCGAGCATAAAGTGCAGCGCCGCATAGGGGTCGTCGAGCCGCGAGCGGGCGTTGATCCGCGGCCCCATCTGGAAGCCCAGGGTCTCGGCGTCGAAGGGCACGCTGTCGGCGCCCAGGCGCTCGGCCATGGCCCGCCAGCAGGCGGCCTCCATGCGGTTGATCAGGGCCAGCCCGTGGGTCACCGCGGCGCGATTGGCGGGGCTGCCGCCCAGGGAGACGCAGTCCGCCACGGTGCCGAGCGCCACATAGGAGAGCCAGGGCGAAAGCTTGGGCGTGGTTTCAGCAAGCACGCCCCACTCGATCAGCACGCCGCGGGCCAGCGACATCACCAGCCAGGCCACCATGCAGCCGGCGATGGTGGGGTCGGGGTAGGCGCAGTCCTCTCGGGTGGGGTTCACCACGGCATGGGCCGAGGGCGGGGGCCCCTCCACCGGCAGGGCGTGGTGGTCGCTGACCACCACGTCGATACCCGCCGCGGCCAGCCGCGCAATACGCGGCTCATCGGAGCTTCCGCAGTCGGCGGTGATCACCAGGGTCGGGCGCGGCGAGAGGGCGAGGGTGCGCTCCACCAGCGGCAGGCTGATGCCGTAGCCGTCATGGATGCGGTGGCCGATCAGGCTGTGCAGCTTCGCCTCCGGCACGCCGAAGAGCTCCACCAGGGTGCGCCTTATCACCACGTGGGAGGTGATGCCGTCCACGTCGTAGTCGGTGAGGATGCCGATATGCTCGCCGTCGACCACCGCGCGGGCGATGCGCTCGGCGGCACGGCGGCCATCGGCGAGCCGGTCGGGGTGGGCCAGGTGGCGCAGGCTGGGCGTGACCAGGGGGCCGATCTCGCCCGTGAAGCCCGCCAGGCGCCCGGCGAGGATCCGCGCCTGGAGCTCGGAGAGCCCCTCGCGCTGGGCGCGGGCATAGAGGGCGGCGTCCCGGGGCCGCGGCAGGATGCGCGGCCTCAGGCGCTCACTCAGTTCGATGGGATCGCTTGCGGCGTTCACGCCTGACTCCTGCAGATAGTGCTGGCAGTTGAGAGCGCAGAGGCAGCAGCCCGCTCGGGGCTGATCCGGCGCCCCTCGCTGATGCTAAGGCCACCCCTGGTGACGGTGATGCGCGCTCGGATCAACCCCGCAAGGAAAAGCTAGCGGCGGTTGTCGACCACGAACTGCTGCACCGCAGAGAGCTCGGCCGGCAGCACGGTGTAGCGCTCCTCGCGCTCCAGCAGGTCGTCCATGTGCGGCGGCAGCGGCACGCCCGGGAAGCCCGCCTTGACCACCGCTTCGGCGAACTTGGCCGGGTGGGCGGTGGCCAGTGTCACCATCGGCACGCTCGCCTCGCCCCGCTCGCGCTCGGCGGCGCGGTAGCCGGTGGCGGTGTGTGGGTCGAGGATCTCCTGGGTGCGGTGGTGCGCCTCGCGGATCACCTCGAGGATGGTGGCGTCATCCACGCTGTGGCTGGCGAAGAGCTCGCGCAGCCTGGCCAGGGGCGCGTCCGCCAGGGCGGTCGGCTCGGCCTGGAAGCGCTCCAGCAGCGCCGCCACCGCAGCGCCGTCGCGACCGTAGGCCTCGAACAGCAGGCGCTCGAAGTTGGACGACACCACGATGTCCATGGAGGGCGCCAGGGTCGCCTTGAGCTCCTGCTTGGAGAAGTCGTTGGCGGCCAGGGTGCGGTGCAGGATGTCGTTGGCGTTGGTGGCGATCACGAAGCGCTCCACCGGCAGGCCCATACGGTAGGCCATGTAGCCGGCGAAGACATTGCCGAAGTTGGCCGAGGGGACGCAGAAGCTCACCTTGCGGTGCGGCGCGCCCAGCGCCACCGCGGAGGCCACGTAGTAGACGATCTGGGCCATGATGCGCGCCCAGTTGATGGAGTTCACCGCCACCAGCCGGGTGCCGTTCAGGAAGGACTGGTCGGCGAAGCTCGCCTTGACCATGGCCTGGGCGTCGTCGAAGTTGCCCTCGATGGCGACGTTGAAGACGTTGTCGGCCAGCACCGAGGTCATCTGGCGGCGCTGCACCTCCGAGACCCGCTGGTAGGGGTGGAGGATGAAGATGTCGAGGTTGTCGCAGTGGCGACACCCCTCGATGGCCGCGGAGCCGGTATCGCCGGAGGTGGCGCCCATGATCACCGCACGCTCGCCGCGCTTCTTCAGGAAGTGGTCGAGCAGGCGACCGAGCAGCTGCAGGGCCACGTCCTTGAAGGCCAGGGTCGGGCCGTGGAAGAGCTCGAGCAGGAAGTGGTTGGCGTCGAGCTGGTTGAGCGGCACCACGGCGTCATGGCTGAAGGTGGCATAGGCCTCGGTGACGATGGTGCGGAAGGTCTCGTCATCGATCTCGCCGTTGACGTAGGGCTGCATCACCCGGAAGGCGATCTCGGCGTACGACAGGCCCGCCATGGCGGCCAGGTCGTCGTGGGAGAGCTGAGGCACGGTTTCCGGCACGTAGAGGCCGCCGTCGCTGGCCATACCGGTGAGCACGACCTCCTCGAAAGAGAGCGCGGGCGCCTGCCCGCGGGTGCTGATGTAGCGCATGAGTTATTCCTGCTCGTCCAGTGATTCCACGCGGATCCGGGTCACCGGTCCGGCGATATCGGCCATGGCCTCGATCTGGCGGATCGCCTCGTTCATCTGCTTCTCGACCGTGCGGTGGGTCATCAGGATGATCGGCACCAGCTCGCCCTCGGTGGCCTCCTTCTGGATCAGCGCCTCGATGGAGATGCCCTGCTCGGCGAGGATGGTGGCCACCCGGGCCAGCACGCCGGGGCGGTCCACCGCCAGCAGCCGCAGGTAGTAGGCGGAGATGATCTCCTCCATGGGCATGATCGGCAGCTGGCTGACGTCCTCGCTGATGCCGCTGAAGGCCAGGTAGGGCACCCGGTAGTGGTGATCGGTGGCGATATCGCGGGCCACGTCGAGGATGTCGGCCACCACCGAGGAGGCGGTGGGCTCGGCACCGGCGCCGGCGCCGTAGTAGAGGGTCGGGCCCACGGCATCGCCCATCACAGCGATGGCATTCTTGACGCCGTGCACATTGGCCAGCAGCCGCTCCTTGGGGATCAGCGTCGGGTGCACGCGCAGCTCCAGGCCCTGGTCGGTGCGCTTGGAGATGCCCAGGTGCTTGATCACGTAGCCCAGGTTGTCGGCCTGCTCCACGTCCGCGGCGGTGACCCGGGAGATGCCCTCGGTGAAGGCCTTCTCGAACTGCAGGGGCACGCCATAGGCGATGGAGGCGAGGATGGTCAGCTTGTGGGCAGCGTCGATGCCCTCGACGTCGAAGGTGGGGTCGGCCTCCGCGTAGCCCAGCGCCTGGGCCTCGGCCAACACGTCCTCGAAGGCGCGGCCCTCGTCGCGCATATGGGTCAAGATATAGTTGCCGGTGCCGTTGATGATGCCGGCCACCCACTCGATGCGGTTGGCGCCGAGGCCCTCGCGCAGCGACTTGATCACCGGGATGCCGCCGGCCACGGCGGCCTCGAAGGCCACGATCACGCCCTTGCGGTGGGCGGCCTCGAAGATCTCGTTGCCGTGCACCGCGATCAGCGCCTTGTTGGCGGTGACCACGTGCTTGCCGTGCTCGATGGCGGTGAGCACCAGATCCCGGGCCACGTCATAGCCGCCGATCAGCTCCACCAGCACATCCACGTCGGGGTTGGTGGCCACCTCGAAGACGTCGGCAGTGGTCTGGATGCCGGTGAGGTCGCACTCGGGGTTGGGAGTGCGGTAGGCCACCTGCTCGATCACGATCGGGCGGCCCGCACGCCGCGCAATGTCGTCGGCGTTGCGCGTCAATACGTTGAAGGTACCGCCGCCGACGGTACCCAGCCCACAGATTCCTACTCTCACCGGTTTCAATGTCTCGCTCCTGCTCGGATGATTCTTTGTGGTCCGGCCACCTGGCCTGGCGCTGTGGCCAGGCCAGGTGGCCGGACGCTGTGTCTCAGCGGGTGCGGCCTGCCCCGAGGCAGGCCGCTGCACCGGCTCGAGCCGGTGTCTGTCGTTTAATGGATAGCGGGGCTCAGCCCTCGATGCCGAGCATGGCGGCCAGTCGCTCCGCCGGCACGTAGCCGGGGACCAGACGGCCGTCGGGCAGCACGATGGCCGGGGTGCCCTGGACGCCGAGCTCCAGGCCCAGATGATACTGCGCCTCGACCGGATTGTCGCAGTTGTCGCGTTGGCCCCGAGAAAGCGACTCCTGCCGCTTGGCGGTGCTCATCGCCTCGCTGGGATTGGCGTCACACCAGATCTGCTGCAGGGTGCGGGCACCCTGGGCATTCATGCCGGTGCGCGGGAAGGCCAGGTAGTGCACCTCGATGCCCAGCTCGTTGAGCCGCGGCACCTCCTCGTGGAGCTGCCGGCAGTAGGGGCAGGTGGTATCGGTGAAGACCACCACCTCGGCACGGCTCTCACCGGCGCCGCGGAAGATCACCCGCTCGGCCTCCGGCACCTCGGCCAGGCGCGCGGCGCGCTCGCCGTTGCGGCCCTGCTCGGTCAGGTTGACCAGCCCCTGCTCGCCGTTCTCGTAGAGATCGCCGACCAGGAAGTGGCGCCCCTCGGCGTCGCTGTAGAAGCGCTCGCCGGTCTCCAGGAGCACCTCGAAGAAGCCGGCCACAGGGGTCTCGCTGACGCTCTGGACCGGCATCGGCTGGCCGTTGACCGCCAGGCGCTCGGCCAGCCATTCGGCCTGGCCCTGTGGCGAGTCGGCCTGGACCAGCAGGGAAGCACCGAGGGTGGTGGCCAACAGGCCGCCAAGCAGGGTCCGGAAAGAGATGTTCATCGTTCAGCCTCTGGGATGATGGTCGGCGTGCAGGCGCTCCAGGCGCGCCTGCGCCACATGGGTATAGATCTGCGTGGTCGAGAGATCGCTGTGACCCAGCAGCAGCTGTACGACACGCAGGTTGGCCCCATGATTCAACAGATGGGTGGCAAAGGCGTGGCGCAGGGTGTGGGGCGACAGCGGTCGCTCGATACCTGCGCTGCGCGCGTGGGCCTTGATCCGGTACCAGAAGGCCTGGCGGGTCATGGCACGATCATCCCGGCCCGGGAAGAGCGCCGGACGGGTGACGTCGCGCATCAGGCCGCCACGCCCCGCACGCAGGTAGCGTGACAGCCACTCTACCGCCTCCTCGCCCAGCGGCACCAGCCGGTCCTTGTCGCCCTTGCCGCGCACCCGCACCACCCCCTGGCGCAGGTTGACCGCATCGGTGGTCAGGCCGACCAGCTCGGAGACCCGCAGCCCCGCGCCGTAGAGCACCTCCAGCATGGCCCGGTCGCGCAGCCCCAGGTCGGTGGCGATATCGGGGGCGGCGATCAGCCGCTCCACTTCGGCCTCCTCCAGGGTATCCGGCAGGGCCGGCCGCACCCGCGGCAGGCGCACCTCCGCCAGCGGGTCGCCCTCGATGAGCCCGGATTCCAGGGCCCAGCGGTAGAAACGCCGCAGGCTCGAGAGCAGCCGGGCGTTGCTGGTCAGGCGATAGCCCGCCTCGCGGCGCTCATCGAGCCAGCCAGGCAGCGCCTCCGGGGCCGGCGCCAGCAGCGCCTCGCCCCGGGCGTCGAGACGCCCTGCCCAGGCCGAGAGGTCGCGGCGGTAGGCCGCCAGGGTATGCTCGCTCACGCCCTGCTCGAGCCACAGGGCGTCGAGGAAGGCATCGATGCGGGAAGCGTTGTCGGGCGAGGTCATGGCGCGTCAGGAAGGCGTGGCCCAGATGGCACGAGACCCCGCCCCGCGGGTGCGGTGACGGGGTCTCGCGGGGCCGGGCAGCGCCCGGCCCACCAGCGGCCGAGGCGGCAGCCTCAGGCCAGCTTTTCCTTGATGCGGGCAGACTTGCCGCTGCGCTCGCGGAGGTAGTACAGCTTGGCCTGGCGCACGTCGCCGCGACGCTTGACGCTGATGGAGTCGACCAGCGGGCTGTAGGTCTGGAAGGTACGCTCGACGCCGACGCCGTGGGAGATCTTGCGCACGGTGAAGGCGGAGTTGAGACCGCGGTTACGCTTGCCGATCACCACGCCTTCGAAGGCCTGGAGACGCTCACGGGTGCCTTCCTTGACCTTGACCTGGACGACGACGGTGTCGCCGGGGGCGAAGGCCGGGATTTCCTTGCTCATCTGCTCGGTTTCGAGCGCCTGGATCACCTTGTTCTTGCTGCTCATGACAACTAACTCCTTGATAACCTGATTCATCAGTCGGCTTGGAGTGCCGATGAATCGTGATCCCGGCGCCCGAGCGAGCTCGAGAGCGCGGGAGATGATGGGTGACACGGGTCCACGGCCTCGGGGGCTTGTCGTGTCCCGCACCTCCGCCCTGTCCTAGCGGGTCGACAGGGCGTGTTCCTCGATGAACTCAGCGAGCAGTTCGCGCTGCTCCCGGTCCAGCGTCCTGCCCTCGAGCAGGTCGGGGCGGCGCTGCCAGGTGCGCCCCAGGGACTGCTTCAACCGCCAGCGCCGGATGGCGCCATGGTTGCCGCTGAGCAGGACCTCCGGCACGCAGCGCCCGTCGATCTCCTCGGGGCGGGTGTAGTGCGGACAGTCCAGCAGCCCGTCGTTGAAGGAGTCCTCGACCGCAGAGTCCTGATGGCCCAGCACTCCGGGCACCAGCCTCGCCGCGGCGTCGATCAGCACCATGGCCGGCAGCTCGCCGCCGCTCAGCACGTAGTCGCCGATCGACCACTCCTCATCGATATCCGCTTCCACCACGCGCTCATCGATGCCTTCATAGCGTCCGGCCACCACCACCAGGGGGGGACCCGACGCCAGCTCCTGCACTCCGGCCTGGTCGAGCCGTCGCCCCTGGGGCGACAGGTAGACCACCTTCGGGCGCTGCCCGGTGGCCCGCTCGGCCCGCTCGCGAGCGGCGAAGATAGCCGCGCGCAGGGTGTCGACCTTCATCAGCATCCCGGGGCCGCCGCCGTAGGGGCGGTCATCCACGGTGCGATGGCGGTCGGTGGCGAAGTCCCGGGGGTTCCAGAACTCCAGCGCGATGCGCCCCTTCTCCACCGCTCGCCCGGTAACGCCGTGGCGGGTAATCGCCTCGAACATCTCCGGGAACAGCGAGACGACACCGATCCACATCGCCGCCTGCTCGGGGGAGCCCTCGGCCATCAGAAGTCGGGATCCCACTCGACGGTCATCACCCCACCCTCGAGATCTACCTCGAGGATCACCTGCTCGGGCAGGTAGGGCAGCAGCCGCTCTCCGCCGTCGACTGCCTCGGGGTCCAGCGCACCCTTCACGACCATGACGTCGTTGGCGCCGGTCTCGAAGAGGTGATCGATGCAGCCCAGCACGACACCCTCGCGGGTCACGACCCGCAGGCCCTCGAGCTGGTGCCAGTAGAGTTCACCGGTGTCGAGGTCGGGAAGCTCGGCCTTGGGCAGCAGGATCTCCGCCCCGGCCAGCGCCTCTGCGCCCTCGCGGGTATCACACCCCTCGAGCAGCGCGACCAGGCCCTTGCCGTGACGACGCCCCTGCACCAGGCGCCGACGCTCCAGACGATCGCCACATCTCAACACCCACTCGGGGTAGTCGAGCACGCCCTCCATGGGGCTGGTGTACGAGTACACCTTGAGCCAGCCCTTGACACCATAGGGGCTGGTCAGCTTGCCCAGCACCACATGATCGTCAGCGGGCTGCACGGTAGCGTGTTCGCTCATCGACGACCTCGTGAACACTGACAACAGCAAGTCAGGCTCAGGCCTGCTTGCGGGCTTCCTTGACCAGCTCGGCGACGCGGTCGGAGAGCATGGCGCCCTGGCTCTGCCAGTGAGCGACGCGCTCGAGGTCGACGCGCAGGCGCTCTTCCTGACCGCGGGCGATCGGGTTGAAGAAGCCCAGACGCTCGATGAAGCGGCCGTCGCGGGAGTTGCGGGAATCGGTAACGGTCAGGTGGTAGAAGGGGCGCTTCTTGGCGCCACCACGAGCCAGACGAATGGTAACCATGGCCTAGTCAGTCCTTCGGTTGAGTTGAATTCGGTCACAACAATGACCGCGACATCGCGGTCCTGCCAGTGAAGAGGCAGCATTCTACGGAAAACAGCCCCGCTTGGGAACCTTTTTCGGGCCTACCGCCAGGGCATCCCACCGGGGCCGCCCATTCCGCCCATGCCACCGGGACCACCGGGGCCGCCGCCGCCCATCATGCCGGACATGCCGCGCATCATCTTCTGCATGCCGCCCTTCTTGCCCGCCTTCTTCATCATCTTCTGCATCTGCTTGTGCTGCTTGAGCAGGCGGTTGAGGTCGGGCACCTGCAGGCCGGCGCCGGCGGCGATGCGCCGCTTGCGCGAGCCGTTGATGATCTCGGGGCGGCGGCGCTCCTGGGGCGTCATGGAGTTGATCAGCGCCTCGAGCTTGCCGAGCTCCTTCTCCGGGCCGGGGCCCTGGGCCAGCTCGGCCATCTGGCCCATGCCGGGCAGCTTGCCGAGCAGGCCGCCCATGCCGCCCATCTTCTTGAGCTGCTGGAGCTGGTCGCGGAAGTCCTCGAGGTCGAAGCCCTCGCCCTTCTTGACCTTCTTCGCCAGCTGCTCCGCCTTCTTCTTGTCGACGGTGCGCTCGGCCTCCTCGATCAGCGACAGCATGTCGCCCATGCCGAGGATCCGCGAGGCGATGCGATCCGGGTGGAAGGGCTCCAGGGCGTCGACCTTCTCGCCCACGCCCATGAACTTGAGCGGCTTGCCGGTGATGTGGCGCACCGACAGCGCCGCCCCGCCGCGGGCGTCGCCGTCCGCCTTGGTGAGGATCACCCCGGTCAGCGGCAGCGCCTCGTGGAAGGCCTTGGCTGTGTTGGCGGCGTCCTGGCCGGTCATGGCGTCGACGACGAACAGCGTCTCCTGGGGCGCCACCGCCTTATGCAGCGCCTGGATCTCGGCCATCATCGCCTCGTCGATGGCCAGGCGGCCGGCGGTATCCACCAGCAGCACGTCGTGGAACTGGATCTTGGCGTGCTTGATCGCTGCCTCGGCGATATCGACCGGCTTCTGGTCGGAGCGCGACGGGAAGAAGTCGACGCCGACCTCCCCGGCCAGGGTCTCGAGCTGGTCGATGGCCGCCGGACGGTAGACGTCCGCCGACACCACCAGCACCTTCTTCTTCTCGCGCTCCTTCAGGTAGCGCGCCAGCTTGGCCACGGAGGTGGTCTTGCCCGCCCCCTGCAGGCCCGCCATCAGCACCACCGCCGGCGAACCCTTGAGGGAGAGGCCCTCGTTGGCCTCGCCCATGGTCGCCTCGAGCTCCTGCTGGACGATCTTGACGAACTGCTGGCCCGGCGAGAGGCTCTTGGAGACCTCCTGGCCCACCGCACGCTCGCGCACCCGCTCGATGAAGTCCTTGACCACCGGCAGGGCGACGTCCGCCTCGAGCAGCGCCCGGCGCACCTCGCGCAGGGTGTCCTTGATGTTGTCCTCGGTCAGGCGCGCCTGACCCTTGATGGACTTGAGCGTCTGCGACAGACGCTCGCTGAGATTCTGAAACATTGGCCTCTCCAGTGACGACGGCCCGAAAGTGGAAACGATTATACGCGCTGTGGCCGGCAGTCTCCATGCGCGCGCCATCCGCCGCCGACCCTGGCGGCAGGGTGACGCACCCGCCACGCTGTGCGCTGCCCGAGGGATTGGTTATAGTAGCCCTCGCCATTAACGCTCACGTCATTCATTTCCACCGGCGCACGGAACGCAATCGATGCAGGCGCTCTCCCTGGCCTTCCTGGCCTTCCTTCTCTACCTGGCCGCCGCCTCCTGGCAGGGCATGGTGCTGCTGCGCCGGGCCTCTCCGCAGCCGCTGCTGGTGCGCGGCATGGCGCTGCTCGGGCTGCTCAGCCATCTGCCGCTGGCCATCGGCCTGTTCGGCCACGGCGCACCCGTGCTGCCCGGCCTCTCCACCAGCGTGATCCTGATCAGCGCCGGGGTGGTCGCGGTGCTGCTGCTGGTCAGCCTGTTCAAGCCGATCCTCAACGCCGCGGTGGGCATCCTGCCGGTGGCCGGCCTGGCGCTGCTGCTGGCCGCGGGGCTGCCAAGCCCCGAGCGCGTCGAAGGGCTGACGCCGGGCATCGCCCTGCACGCCCTGAGCTCGCTGCTGGCCTTCGCCGTGCTGGCCATCGCCGCCGTGCAGGCGGTGCTGCTGGGCCTGCAGAACCGCGCCCTGCGCCAGCACCATATCCGCGGACTGGTCCAGGCACTGCCGCCGCTGACCACCATGGAGCGCGTGCTCTTCGAGCTGATCTGGGGAGGCGTGGGGCTGCTGACGCTGTCGATCCTCAGCGGCTTCCTGTTCCTCGACAGCATGTTCGCCCAGCACCTGGCCCACAAGACGATCCTGTCGCTGGCCGCCTGGGTGATCTTCTCGGTGCTGCTGTTCAGCCACTACCGGCTGGGCTGGCGCGGCATGCGGGCGGTGCGGTGGACCCTGGGCGGATACGGCGTGCTGCTGGTCGCCTATTTCGGCAGCAAGTTCGTACTGGAGGTGCTGCTGGGCCGCGGCTGAGGCCGCTCCCGGCGCCTTGACAGCGCGCGCGCCCGTCCCGTCAAATCGGGCCTGACACGCAACGAGGATCCTTCGACTTGAGCGACGACTTCCCGCTGGGATTGCTGTTCGGCCTACTGTTCCTGCTCATCTGTCTCTCCGCCTTCTTCTCCAGCTCCGAGACCGGCATGATGTCGCTCAACCGCTACCGGTTGAGCCATCAGGCCAACAGCGGCGACTCTCGGGCCAGGCGCGTGGTGCGGCTGCTCGCCAGGCCGGACCGCCTGATCGGGGTGATCCTGATCGGCAACAACTTCGTCAACAACCTGGCGGCCTCCATCGCCACCATCATCGCCATCTACTTCTTCGGCGAGGTCACCGGCCCCGCCGTGGCCACCGCGCTGCTGACCATCACCGTGCTGATCTTCGCCGAGGTCACCCCCAAGACCTATGCGGCGGTGAAGCCCGAGCGCATCGCCTTCCCCGCCTCCCGGGTGCTGGAGCCGCTGCTCAGGCTGCTCTATCCGCTGGTATGGTTGGTGAACGTCATCTCCAACGGACTGCTGAAGCTGCTCGGCGTGAAGAGCATCGAGGGGGGCGGCGACCATCTGACCCGCGACGAGCT
The DNA here is from genome assembly GCF_030704205.1 of Halomonas alkalicola. Classification (NCBI taxonomy): domain Bacteria; kingdom Pseudomonadati; phylum Pseudomonadota; class Gammaproteobacteria; order Oceanospirillales; family Halomonadaceae; genus Halomonas; species Halomonas alkalicola. Next base: position 1,677,625 of record NZ_CP131913.1, read on the forward strand.
GCGCACCGTGGTCCATGAGGCCGGCACCCTGATTCCCCAGCGCCACCAGGCGATGCTGCTGTCGATCCTCGATCTCGAGAACGTCACCGTGAACGACATCATGGTGCCGCGCCATGAGGTGGTGGGCATCGATCTGGACGACGACCTGGAGGAGATCCTGACCCAGGTCCGCACCAGCCAGCACACCCGGGTGCCGGTCTACAAGGGCGACATCAACAACATCATCGGCATGCTGCACCTGCGCAACGCGGCACGCTTCCTGTCACGGGACGAGGTCACCAAGGCGGCCATCGTCCAGGAGGCCCGCGAGCCCTACTTCATTCCCGAATCGACCCCGCTGCACACCCAGCTGCTCAACTTCCAGAAGCAGAAGCGGCGCATCGGCATCGTGGTGGACGAGTATGGCGACGTGGAGGGGCTGGTGACGCTGGAGGACATCCTCGAGGAGATCGTCGGCGAGTTCACCACCGACGTGGCAGGCATGGAGCAGGAGATTCACCGACAGGAGGACGGCAGCCAGCTCATCGACGGCACCGCCAACATTCGCGATATCAACAAGGCGCTGGGCTGGCAGCTGCCGACCGACGGACCCAAGACCCTCAACGGCCTGATCCTCGAGCACCTGGAGGCCTTTCCCGACGGCCCCGCCTGCCTGCAGGTGGGCAGCGTGCGCATGGAGATCCTCGAGGTGCGCGACAACCTGATCACCGCCGCGCGCTGCTGGCAGGCCCCGCGCCGCCGCTGAGGGCGGCCCGGGAGCGGCGTCACTCCAGGGCCTCGACGCCCGCGGGCAGCACCGGACGGCCGGTCTCGGCATCACTCCAGGGCTTCGACGCCCGCGGGCAGCGCCGGACGGCCGGTCTCGGCATCACTCCAGGGCTTCGACGCCCGCGGGCAGCGCCCGCTGGTCGGCCTCGGCCTTGAGCTCCCTCACCCGCCGCTCCAGCACCGCCCGGGTGGCCCGCCCCGGGGCAAGCGGCTCACCGAAATGCAGCGCCACCCGCGCCCGGAAGCGCCGCGGGCGGCCACTCAGGGCCGGGCCGTCGGCATGGGAGGTCCAGGAGCCCCACAGGCCCGAGAGCCCCGCCGGCACCACCGGCACCGGGTCACGGGCCAGGATCAGCTCCAGGCCGCGCCGGAAGGCGTGGATCTCGCCGTCCGGCGTCAGGCGCCCCTCGGGAAAGAGCATCACCACCTCGCCATCGCGCAGCGCCCGACTCACCTGGTGGAGGGCGCGCCGCACGTTGCCCGGATCATGGCGCTCCGACTCCACGGGAATCGCCCCCACCAGGCGAAACAGCCAGTTGAGCCAGGGCGAGTCGTAGATCGGCTTGTCCATCAGGAAGCGCAGCGGGCGCCGACTGACGCCGCCGATGACCAGGGCGTCCATGAAGCTGACGTGGTTGCAGACCACCAGGGCCGCCCCGCGGTCGGGAATATGGGCCGTGCCACTCAGTCGCAGCCGGTAGATGAGGCGCACCGCCAGGTAGACCAGCCAGCGCACCAGGGGCCTGGGGCGGCGAACGACCCGCCAGGCCAGCAGCGCCCCCAGGCCGACCAGCACTCCCCACCCCAAGGCCTCCCAACCCGTCATGCTCACGTCCCGGTCGACCTAGCCTTGAGCCCGGCCAGGATGGTACAGAGCAACTGGTCGAGCAGCTCGCCCACCTCGAGCTGCTGGCCCTGCCAGTAGCCCAGGCGCTCGTTGAGCCCGAGCAGCACCAGGCCGTGGACGCTGCCCCACAGGGTGCGCCCCAGGCGACGCGCCTCCAGGTCATCCAGGGCCGGCTGGTACTCCTTGAGGGTCGCCTCCACGCGCAGGAAGAGCCCCTCGATCATGTCGCTCTGGCGCTGGTCCAGCTCGCCCTCCTGAGCCAGGGGATAGTCGAACAGCAGCTGCCAGCGGTAGGCATCGTGCTGGGCGAACTGCCAGTAGGCGCGCGCCAGGGCGGTGAGCCGCTGCTCCGGCGCGGCCTGACTGCTCAGCGGCTCGATCACCTCGCGCAGGTGGGCCAGGGTCTCGATGTTGACGTGCTGGAGCAGGTTGTTGAAGCTGCCATAGAGCTTGAGCAGGGTGCTCGGGGCGCAGCCCACCTCCCGGGCCAGGGCGCGCAGGGAGAGGGTGTGCACCGGATTCTCCTGCAGCCAGGCATCGCAAGCCGCCATGACCTGGGCATGGAGCGCCTCGGGAGCATGCTGTCTGGGACGGGCCATCGTTTCCTCGCGAGCCTCGAGCGGGCGATTGCATAAGCAGGAGCGCGGCGACGTCGACGCACTCCGGAACCCAAGGATAGCGCAGTTCGAACACTGTTTTCGATACCCACGCCCTCACCGTCCCGATTTCCCCTCTCCGCCGCGGTCACCGAGCCGGCCTCACCCTTTCTTCCGGCCCGCCCCTTGGTTACCCTGAGCGACCCATCCCCCGCGGAGCGCCCATGGCCGGACGACTGCATATCGCCCCCCTCGACCTCGAGCGCCTGCTGCCGGGGCTGGTCATCGACGCCCCCCTGGTGACCAGCCCCAACCTGGCGCCGAGGCGCATGCTCTCGGCCATTCGCCTCGAGGCCGGCGTGCCGCGCCTGGGCCGACTCTTCTGGGGCCTGACGCCCCCCTGGCTCGAGGTGCTGGACCATGCTCCCCACTGCGCCCGGGCCGAGTCCCTGGAGGAGCGCCCCATGTTCCGCGAGGCCTTCCAGGCGCGGCGCTGCCTGGTCCCGGCCAGCGGCGTCTACGTCTGGAAGGCGCAGCCGCGCTTCAAGCAGCCCTTCCTGGTGACCCGGGTCGACCGCGGACCGCTGCTGCTGGCCGGGCTCTGGTGCCGCTTTCACACCAGCCTGGCCCAGCACACCGACTCCCTGGCGCTGATCACGGTGCCCGCCGGTCCGCTGCTGGCCCCGCTCACCGATCGGCTCCCGGCGGTGATCGCCCCCGAGGACGCGCGTCGCTGGCTCGACCCCGAGACGCCGTCGGAGGCAGCCCAGGCCATGCTCGTCCCCGCCCCACGGGAACTGTTGGGCGCTTTCCCGGTATCAAGACGAGTGAACAGCCCCGCGCATCAGGATGCCGCCTGCGCCCACCCGGTCGGCCCCATGCTGCGCCAGCCCGACTGAGGCCCCGATGCCGCGAACCGCGATGCGCCGAGCCACGACGCCCAGATCCACAGGAGAGACGATGCCATCCACCCTGACTGCCCGATGCTGCGGACTGGCCGCCGCCGCGGCCCTGCTGATCGCCGCACCCGCCGTGGCCGAGCCCCACCCCGACGCGGACGCCATCGCCGAGGTGACCACGCCGCGGGTCAGCCCCCACGACAGCCGCGACTACCGGATACTGACCCTGGAGAACGGCCTCACCGCCCTGCTGGTCAGCGACCCCGAGGCCGACAAGGCCGCCGCCTCCATGAACGTCTCGGTGGGCAGCGCCCAGGACCCGGAGGACCTCGCCGGCCTGGCCCACTTCCTGGAGCACATGCTGTTCCTGGGCACCGAGCCCTTCCCCGAGGCCGACGCCTACCAGGGCTTCATCTCGCGCCACGGAGGCACCCACAACGCCTTCACCGCGCCCCAGGACACCAACTACTTCTTCGATATCGACCCGAGCGCCCTGGAAGGGGCCCTGGACCGCTTCAGCCAGTTCTTCATCTCGCCGCTGTTCAACGCCGACCAGCTGGAGAGCGAGCGCAACATCGTGCACTCCGAGTACATGGCGCGCATCCGCGACGACGTGCGCCGCGAGAACGACGTGCTCAATGGCCTGCTCACCCCCGAGAACCCCACCACCGGCTTCTCGGTGGGCAGCCGCGAGACACTGGCCGACCGCCCCGAGGGCGAGCCCAGCCTGCGCGACCGGGTGATCGACTTCTACGAGCGCTACTACGATGCCAACGTCATGCACCTGGCACTGGTGGCACCCCAGCCGCTGGATGAGCTCGAGGCCATGGTGGCGAGCCGCTTCGCTTCGCCGACATCGCCGACCGCGGGCTCGCGGCGCCCGAGATCACCGAACCGCTGGCGCTTACCGACACCCTGCCCCGGCGGGTCGCGCTGCAGTCGGTGCGCGACAGCCGCCAGCTGCGCCTGCTGTTCCCGATTCCCGATCCCATCGCCGAGTACCGCCACAAGCCCGCCGACCTGATCGCCCACCTGCTCGGCCACGAGGGGGACGGCAGCCTGCTGGCGGTGCTGCGCGAGGCCGGCTGGGCCGACGGCCTCTCGGCGGGGGTCGCCCGCGGCGATGGCCAGCACGCCCTGTTCAGCGTCAACGTCAGCCTGACACCGGCCGGCGCCGAGGCCCGCGATGCCATCGAGGCGACCCTGTTCGCCGCCATCGAGCAGGTCCGCGAGGAGGGCCTGGAGGCGTGGCGCTACGACGAGAAGGCGCGCCTTGCCGAGCAGGAGTTCCGCTTCCAGCAGCATGGCGCGCCGCTGCAGGAGGCCATGCGCCTGGCCATGAACCTCTCGCGCTTCCCGGTGGAGGACGTGCAGTATGCGGCCTATCGCATGGACGGCTTCGAGCGCGAGCGCAGCGAGGCCTACCTCGACGCCCTCACCCCCGACAACCTGATCCGCCTCTACAGCGCTCCGGACGTGGAGGGCGAGGAGCGCTCCCCCTGGTTTCACGCCCCTTGGGGTGAAGACAGACACGACGAGGCGCCGACGCTCTCCGGCCTGGCCCTGCCCGCCCCCAACCCCTACATCGCCGAGGACCTCGACCTGCTCGACGACCAGGACGAGCGCCCGCGGCGGCTGGTGGCGGAGCCGGCCTTCGACCTCTGGCACATGGCCGATGCCACCTTCAACACCCCCAAGGTGGAGTGGCGCTTCAGCCTACAGCACCCCGGCGCGGCCAGCTCCGCCCGGGACGCCGCCCTCGCCCGCCTGCTCGCCGGCTGGCTGGACGACAGCCTCAACGAGGCCCTCTACCCGGCACGCCTGGCCGGCCAGCACGTCGAGGCCTATGCCCACGCCCGCGGCATCACCCTGGCCTTCTCCGGCTGGCGCGACCGCCAGGAGCGGATGATGGAGCGGGTGCTCGAGCAGCTGCAGGAGGGCGAGGTGGACGACGCCAGCGTGGCGCGGGTGCGCTACCGGCTGCAGCGGGAGTGGCGCAACGCCCCCCAGGCGGCGCTGCACCGCCAGGCCAGTCGCACCCTCGCCGAGGCGCTGGTACGCCCCCAGTGGCCCAGCGCCGCCCTGCTGGAGGCGAGCCGTGAGCTCGACGCGGATGACCTGCGCGACTACCGCGATGCCCTGCTGGCCGAGCTTCGCCTGGAGGCCATGGCGGTGGGCAACCTGGGCGCCGAGGAGGCCGAGGCCCTGGGCCGGCGGGTCGCCGAACGCCTGGCGCCGAGCCTCGATGCAGCGGCCATTCCCGACCTCACGCCGCTGCGCGCCGACACCGACCTGCCGAGCCTGACCCCCCACACCAGCCGCGAGGAGTCGGTGGTGCTGCGCTACCTCCAGGGGCCCGACCGCTCGCTGACCAGCCAGGCCCGCCTGGCGGTGCTCGGCCGGCTGATCGACACCCCCTTCTACCAGCGGCTGCGCACCGAGGAGCAGCTGGGCTATGTGGTCCATGCCGGCTACTCGCCGATGCTCGATGCCCCGGGGCTCGCGCTGCTGGTGCAGTCCCCGGATACCGGGAGCGAGGCGATCGAGGCGCGCATCGACGCCTTCCTGGACGACTTCGAGGAGACCCTGGCGGCCCTGGAGGACGAGGCCCTGGCGCCCTATCGCCAGGCGGTCCACGACCGCCTGACCCAGCGCGATACCAGCCTGGCCGGCCGCGCCGGCCGCCTGTGGCAGGCGATGTCCTTCGGCGACACCGAGTTCGACCGCCGCGAGCGACTCGCCGAGCGGGCCCTGGCGGTCAGCGCCGACGAGCTGCGCGAACTGTGGCCCGAGCTGCGCCAGGCGGCGGTGGCCCGGGTCGCCTTCGACCCGGGTGACGAGCCGGACGACGTGCTGGCCCTCGCCCAGCACCTGGAGCCGCTGCCGGAGATCGAGGAGTAGGCCTCGCGCCGGCATGCATTGCCCCGCAACAACAGCAGCGCCCGGCCATGGCCGGGCGCTGCTGTTTCACTTCAAGGCCTCTTGGTCTCGAGGCATCGCCGATGTTCGGGCGCTCAGTCGAAGGCCTGAGGGGGCATGATCGCCTCCACATGCATCACCAGCTCCTCGAGGACCTGGCGCTCGCGATCGCCGAGTTCGCCCTGGTTGAGCCGCTCGATCTCGCGGGCGAAGCCCTTGAGGGTGAGGCCGGCCACCGCGGCATCGTTCATGCGCGCCCAGCGATAGGCCTCCCACTGCGCCAGCTCCTCCCCCTCCAGGGTCTCCGGGTAGCTGCGCGCCCGGTAGCGGAACAGCATCTCCTCCAGGCGCGGGTCCTGGAAGGCGAAGCGCGCCCCCACCAGGTCCCAGGGGTCGCTGTCACGCACCCGCTGCATCTGCTGGCGATCCGCCGGCGAGAAGAAGCCCCCAGCGTAGAGCATCAGGTCGGGGTCCTCCGGGCCCGCCGGGGGCGGCGCAGCAAACACCTCGCTGACCCGCGCCGCCACCTCGGGGCGGGCGGCGAGGCGCTTCCAGTGCTCGCGACAGGCATCGACGTCGAGCCCCAGGCGGGTGACGATCTCGCCATACTCGCCCCGGTGCGGCCCCTCCACGTCCTTGAGCGCGCTGGCCGGGAAGAGCACCGGGCACTTGTTGATGTGAATGACCTTGAGGGGAATACGCTCCTCGCCCTCGGCCAGGTCGTCGCTGCTGACGAAGACTCGCTGGCGGATCTGCTCGGCGGAAAGGTCGAAGAGCGGCGTCGGGTCCATCGACAGGTCGTAGACGATCACCCCGTTGGGGTTGGTGGGGTGCTCGGCCAGCGGCACCACCAGGGCCGCGCAGCCGCGGCTGGCGGGGTAGCGACGCGAGATGTGCAGCACCGGCTTGCGCCCCGGCACGTCGAGCAGCCGGGCCACCGCGCGCTTGCCGCGCAGCCCCTGCAGGTAGTCGAAGAGCCGGGGGTTGGCCTCGCGCAGCCGCTTCGCCAGGGCAATGGTGGCGCGCACGTCGGCCAGGGCATCGTGGGCGCCCTGGTGGGCGATGCCGTTGGCGGCGGTCAGGTCCTCGAGGCGGAAGCTGGGCGCGCCGTCGGCGCGGCGCGGCCACTCGATGCCCGCCGGGCGCAGGGCGTGGAAGGCCCGCACCACGTCGATCAGGTCCCAGCGGGAGTTGCCGTTCTGCCACTCTCGGGCGTAGGGATCGATCAGGTTGCGATAGAAGAGGTGGCGCGTCACCTCGTCATCGAAGCGCAGGCTGTTGTAGCCCAGCACGCAGGTGCCGGGCGCACTCATCAGCGCCTCGATGCGGCCGGCGAACTCCGCCTCGGGCAGGCCCCGGCGGCGCGCCTGCTGGGGGGTGATCCCGGTGATCAGGCAGGCCTGGGGGTGGGGCAGGAAGTCGTCGGCGGGCTTGCAGAACCACTCCACCGGCTCGCCGACCTCGTTGAAGTCGGCGTCGGTGCGGATCGCCGCGAACTGCGCCGGGCGGTCACGGCGCGGATCGGCACCGAAGGTCTCATAGTCATGCCACAGGAAGGTCAGCGGGGCAGCGGGCGGCGCCATGGGCGGGCTCTCCGACGGTCAGACGGGATGGAGACACAGCCTAGCACAGCCCCGCGCCGGTCTCAGCCGGAGCTGCTCAGCCCGGAGCCCCCTTCGGCAGGGTGACGTTGAGCTCCAGCACCGAGCAGTTGTCCTCGCTGTCGAGGCTGATGTTGATGGCGTCGTCATCCACCTGGACGTAGCGACGGATCACCTCCAGCAGCTCCTTCTCGAGCAGGGGCATGTAGTCGGGCTGACCGCGCTGGCTGCGCTGGTGGGCCACGATGATCTGCAGCCGCTCCTTGGCGACCGACGCGCTCTTCTTGCGCTCTCGCTTCAGGAATTCAAGCAGTTTCACCGGCGAACACCTCCAAACATGCGGCTCAGCAGGCTCTTCTTCTGGTACTCGTGGAAGCGCAGGGGAACCTCCTCGCCGAGCAGGCGGGCCACCGTGTCGGTGTAGGCCTGGCCGGCGCCGCTTGCGGCATCGTGGGTTACCGGCACCCCCTGGTTCGAGGCACGCAGCACCGCCTCGGACTCGGGAATCACGCCGATCAGGTCAATGGCCAGGATCTCCCGGATATCGTCGAGGTTGAGCATGTCGCCACTGTCCACCCGCTCCGGGTTGTAGCGCGTGACCAGCAGGTGCTCCTTGATCGGCTCCTCGCCGCGCTCGGCGCGCCGGGTCTTGGAGGCCAGCAGGCCGAGGATGCGGTCGGAATCGCGCACCGAGGAGACCTCGGGGTTGGTGACCACGATCGCCTCGTCGGCGAAGTACATGGCCAGCTGGGCACCGCGCTCGATGCCCGCCGGGGAGTCGCAGAGGATGTAGTCGAAGTCCTTGGCGAGGGTCTCGAGCACCTTCTCCACGCCCTCCTGGCTCAGGGCGTCCTTGTCGCGGGTCTGGGAGGCCGGAAGGATATGCAGGTTGTCGACCCGCTTGTCGCGGATCAGCGCCTGGCTGAGCCCGGCCTCGCCCTGGATCACGTTGACCAGGTCATAGACCACCCGGCGCTCGCAGCCCATGATCAGGTCGAGGTTACGCAGCCCCACGTCGAAATCGATGACCACGGTCTTGTTGCCGCGAAGCGCCAGGCCGGTGGCGATGGCTGCCGCGCTGGTTGTCTTGCCGACGCCTCCCTTGCCGGAGGTCACAACGATGATCTTGGCCAAGAGTCGCTTCCTGTCTGTCTTTGAATGGTAGAGAGATGACCCTCTCGGTCCTGCCGTGCCTCAGGTCAGCGCGGTGATGCCGAGCTGGTCTCCGTCGAGGCGCACCTGCACCGTGGCGCCCAGCAGGCGCGGGTCGATGTCCTCGAGTCGCTTGTAGTTTCCGGCCACCGACAGCAGCTCGGCGTGGAGTTCACGGCAGAAGATGGCAGCCAGGGGGTCGCCATGAATGCCGGCCAGGGCGCGGCCGCGCAGGGCGCCGTAGACATGCACGCTGCCCGCGGCCAGCACCTCGGCGCCGGCGTTCACCGCGCCGATGACCACCAGGTCCCCTTCCGGGGAGGTGATCTGCTGGCCGGAGCGCACCGTGCCACGGAAGATCCTCCCGCCGCTGGCCACGCCCGGCGGGGAGGTCAGCGCTGCCTCCTCCTCGGCGACCACCGCGGCTTCGACCGGCGGCACGCTCTCGAGGCTCCTGGGGCGGCTCGCCTCCAGGGGCGGGAACCAGCCCAGGCCAAGCGCCCAGGCCGACTGCTTGACCGGCTCGGCACCGCCGCGCACCGCCACCGGCAGCAGCTTGTGGGCACGGCACACCGCGCAGATCCGCTCCAGGGCCAGGTGGGGTTCGTCGAGCTTCTCGACGCTGAGCACCACCGGGGTGTGCTGGAAGAAGGCCGGGGACTGACTGAGCTTGCCGGCGAGCTGCTCACGAATCTGCTCGGGGTCGGCGCTGCTCAGTTCCATCACCGTCATCGGCAGCATGCCGCCCTTGAAGGTGAAGGCCATGCTATCCCTGTCCACTTTGAGGCTCATTGCCGAACTCCACATCGGTGTTGGTCGGGGTACGCCACCAAAGCTAAGCGAGTGCCGCGCCCCCTGCAACTGATCATACGCCCAGCAAGCCTACACTGTCAGTGTCTCCAGGCGGCCACAGCACGGGCTTTTCCCCAGCGGCACCGCATGCTTAGATACCCAGGCCAGGCCCGAGCCTCGCCTGGCGGCCCTTCCCGGCCCTCCCGACAATAACCGACTGGCGCGTCCCGGTGCGTGATGCGCCCCTTGATCAGGATCGCCCATGTCCGGACTCCTCCGCCGCCTGTTTGCCCCGCGCTGGCAGCACCCCGACCCCCTGGTACGGCGACAGGCCGTCGCACGCCTCGACCTCAGCCGCGAGGAGCACCGCCAGGCGCTGGAGCGGCTCGCCCTGGATGAGAACCCCGGCGTGCGCAGCGAGGCGCTGGCCCGCCTCGACGACCCTGAGCGGCTGATCACCCTGCTCGGCAGGGGCGATGCCTCAGCGGAGCTCGCTCACCGGCTGATCGCCCTGCTCGCCGGCGGCAACGGCAACCTGGAACTGGGCACGCGCATCGCCCTGATCGAACGGCTCGATGATGACGCGCTGCTCGCCGAACTCTGTCTGAAGGGCGATAACCAGCAGCTGCGCCTGGCGGCACTGGCCAGGCTGGACGGCGAGGAGGCCCTGATCCGCCAGGCCTGCGACAACGGCATCGCCGCCGTGCGCCACGCCGCCGCCGCGCGGGTCGACAGCGAGGCCGGACTGGCTCGCATGGCCCAGCAGGCGCGACGCGACCGCCAGGTCATGCGCGGGGCCAGGGAGCGCCTCAACCGTCTGCGCGCCGACTCGGCGCAGCTGGCCGCCGCCCGGGAGCGCCGCGAGGGGCTGCTGGCCGATCTGGAACGCCACGCCACCGCCCCCTGGGAGCCGCTCTATGGCGGCCGCTTTCGCCACCTGGAGCGCGAATGGATGGCGCTTCAGGATCTCCCCGATGCCACTCAGGAGCGCCGCTTCCACGATGCCTGCCTGCGCTGTCGCAAGGTGATCGGCGACCACGAGGCCCGGCTGCGCGCCAGCGAAGCCGCCGAGGCCCGCCGCGAGGACGCCGAGCAGGCCAGGGAGGCGCTGGTGGAGGCCCTGGAGGAGGGGCTCGAGGCCCTGGGGCGCAGCGACGTGGTCACGGCCCAGGACATTGCCAGCCTGCGCGCCCAGAAGCAGCTGCTGGCCCAGCGCTGGCAGGCGCTCTCCGATCAGCACCTGGCGGACCAGGCGCTCCGCCAGCGCTATGACGCCGTCCGCGAAGGCTTCGAGCGCATCAGCCAGGCCTGGGTGCGCCTGGAGGAGCGCGCCGACGAGCTCGAGCGGGCCCTGACCGACGGCGATGACGACCGCCTCACGGCACTCCTGGGGGCCATCGACTGGCCTCGTGGCCTGGCCCCTGCCCCGCTGCTGCAGCGGGCCCGACAGCGTCTGGCACAGCCGGATGCCCCGGGCGACGAGGAAGATCAGACGGCACGCCTGGCCCGCTTCATCGCCGACCTCGACGACCTGGAGAGCCTGCTGGAGCGCGGCGCCTTCAAGGGCGCCAGCCGCCTTCACCAGCGCCTGCGCCAGGCCGCCGACGGGCTCGACGCCAGGGTGCCCCAGCCCCACCGGGCGCGCCTTCGACAGCTGGGGGCCCGTCTCGCCGAGCTGCGCGACTGGCGCAGCTTCGTGGCCGGCCCCAAGCGCGACCAGCTGCTGCAGGCCATCGAGGCCCTGGCCGAGGAGGCGAGCCTCGTCGACGCCGCGCTGGATCGCCGCCACCGCCAGCTGGTCAAGGAGTGGAAGGCGCTGGGGGACGCCGCCGCCAATCGCGAACAATCGGCCCGCTTCCGGGCCGCCTCCGACCGCATCCATGAGCGGCTCGCCCCATGGCGCGAACGCCTCGACGCCGAGCGCCAGACCCACCTGGCCACCCGGCAGGCCCTCTGCGATCAGTTGGAAACGCTGCTCGAGCAGCCCGCCGAGGAGGCCGATCCCGACGCCCTGCGCGAGATCCGCGACCGCGCCAGGGACCAGTGGCGACGCGCCTCGCCGGTGCCCCGCGACCAGGCCGAGACCATCGGGCGTCGCTTCGCCCGCATCCGCCATGCGCTTCAGGCGCTGATCAACCAGCGCGCCCGGGCGGTCGCCGAGACCAAGCGCGATCTCATCGAGCAGGTGCGCGCCCTGCTGGGCCAGGCGATGCCCGCGGCCCGCCGTGCCGAAGCGGTCAAGGCGCTGCAGCAGCGCTGGCGCGAGCTGGGGCGCGCCCCACGGGGCGAGGAGCAGGCGCTGTGGCGGGAGTTTCGCGGCCTGTGCGACCAGGTGTTTGCCTCCCGGGAAGCCGAGCGCGACGACCGCGTCCGTCAGGCCCGGGAACGCCAGGAGGCCATGCAGGCGCTGATCGAACGCCTGGACGCCTGGCACCCCGCCGGCAGCGCCGACGAGGCGGTGCTCGCCTCCGCCATTGCCGAGGCCGCCGCTCTGGAGCCCCTCCCCGTCCCCGGCGGACGTCGCACCGAGGGCATGCGCCGGCGCTGGTCGGGCATCGTGCGCGCCCGACGCGAGCGCCTCGAGCGCCTGGCAGTGGTGGAAGAGGTGGAGCGCTGGCGAGAGGTTCAGCCGCTGCTGCTCGCCCACCTGGCAGCCGACGCCGAGCGCCTGGCCGGCGCCGAGCGCCTGGCCGGCGGCGAGCCCCGCGAGGTGGCGCTGCCCGAGTCGCCGCGCCTGGCGGATGACATGCGCAGCGCCCACGCCCGCCGCAACGCCGCGCGCCAGGCGCCCGAAACCGACGAAGAGGTGGCGGAGCGCCTGGCGAGGGTGCGTGTGCATCTCTCCCTGCTTGCCGTGGGCAGCGTCAGCCATCGCGACGACCCGCTGCGCCTGGCGATCCAGGTGGAGCGCCTCAACGAGAACCTCGGGCGCGAGCTCTCCCGCGCCGAGGAGGTCCACGGCGTGCTGCGGGAGCTGCTGGCCACGGGACCGGTCGCACCGGCGCTGTGGAGCCGCGAAGTGGGGGAGCTGGATCGCCTGCTGGAGCGCCTGACCCGCCTCCCCCCACCCTGAGACCAGAACCCTGAGGCCAGAAAAGGCAGAAGCGCGAGGGATCGCCTCGCGCTTCTTGTCGTTACGGCGGCCCCTGGCCGATCGATGACCAGGGGCGCAGGAAACCGGGGCGATCAGCCCATGAACTGGCCGCCGTTGATGTCGATGTTGGCGCCGGTGATGAAGCCGGACTCCTCGTGGGCCAGATAGGCCACCAGGCGACCGATCTCTTCCGGCTTGCCGTAGCGCTTGACCGGGATGGTCTCGCGGATGGACTCGCGCACCTTCTCGGGGATCTTCATGATCATGTCGGTGGCGATGTAGCCCGGCGACACGGTGTTCACGGTGATGCCCTTGGTGGCGGTCTCCTGGGCCAGTGCCATGGTCAGCCCGTGCATCCCCGCCTTGGCGGCCGAGTAGTTCACCTGGCCGAACTGGCCCTTGCGCCCGTTGATGGAGGAGATGTTGATGATTCGGCCGTACTGCTGCTCCAGCATGCTGTCGAGCACGCTGCGGCAGGTGTTGAAGACGCTGTTGAGGTTGGTGTCGATGACCTCGTGCCACTGCTCGGGGGTCATCTTCTTCATGGTGCCATCCCGGGTGATGCCCGCACAGTTCACCAGCACGCCGATCGGGCCGTGCTTCGCCTCGATCTCCTTGACCCCGTTCACGCAGGCCTCGAAGTCCACCAGGTCCACCCCGGCAATATCGATGTTGCTGTAGCCATCCGCCTTCTGGGCTTCGAGCCAGCTCTTGGCCTTTTCCGGATTGTGGTAGCCGGCCACCACCTGATAGCCCTCATCGGCCAGCGAACGACAGATGGCACTGCCGATACCGCCGGTTCCACCGGTCACCCAAGCAACGATTGCGTTGTTGGCCATTGTAACCTCCCTGATTGTCATGACGCTGTGACCAGGCCACCTCGGCCTGCACACCAATTATTCTTTTTAGCGTTGCCAGTTTGATGACAACTCCGGAGAGTATGGACCACCGCATGGCCCTGGGACGAGCGTTTGAACTCAATCCTTGACTAGGGACAGGCGTTTGAACTCAATCCTTGACTAAAGGGGTAATCCCTGTAGAATGCGCTACACGTTGATGCGGGGTGGAGCAGTCTGGTAGCTCGTCGGGCTCATAACCCGAAGGTCATCGGTTCAAATCCGGTCCCCGCTACCAAACATCGCAAGAAGCCGGTTCCTCAGGGAACCGGCTTTTTCGTTGGGTCGACCCCCCTGTCGATCCCCTCCCTTTTCGCCCCTCCCCCTTGAATCCCGCACTCGTCACCCGCATCTCGTGGACAAATCCACTCGATCCCGGGAAACCCGACCATGCCTATCGTCGATCCGCGCACCGGCGAACCCCTCGCCGCCGACACCCCCGCCAGCGACGCCGGCTCGGCCGCCTCCGGCGCCGACCCGATGCCCGAGGTGATCGTCGACGCCGATGCCGACAACATCCAGCAGCTGCTGGAGCTCTCCATGCAGGTGCCGGTGCTGCTCGACTGCTGGGCCCCCTGGTGCGAGCCCTGCAAGAACCTGATGCCGGTGCTGGAGAAGCTGGCCCGCGAATACCGCGGCGCCTTCATCCTGGCCAAGCTCAACATCGACGAGAACCAGGAGATCGCCGCCCAGCTCGGCGTGCGCTCGGTGCCGGACGTCAAGCTGATCAGCCAGGGCGGCCTGGTCGACCACTTCCAGGGCGCCCTGCCCGAGAAGCAGGTCCGCGAATGGCTGGGCCGCTACTTCCCGGCCCCCGAGGACGCCCCGGCCAGCCCCGAGGAGCAGGCCGCCGAGGCCCTGGCCGCCGGCGATGCCGCCACCGCCCGCGCCCTCTACGAGGAGCTGGTGCAGCAGAACCCCCAGCACTACCCCTTCCAGGTGGAGCTGGCCCGGGCCCTGGTGGCCGAGGGCCGCGCCGCCGACGCCCGCGCACTGCTCGACAACCTGCCCCCGGAGGAGCGCGACGCCGCCCCGGCCCGGGGTGTGCGCGCCAGCATCGAGTTCGGCGAGGAGGCCCCCGACGCCGAGGCGCTGGCCGCCCTGGGCGAGCGCGACGACAGCGAGGCCCAGTACCTGCGCGCCCTGCGCCGGGTGGCCGACGGCGACTACGAGGTCGGCCTCGATGCCCTGCTGGCGCTGATGAAGGCCGACCGCGCCTGGGGCGATGACGCCGCCCGCAAGACCCTGCTGCGGGTCTTCGATGCCCTGGGGGCCGACCACCCGCTGACGGTCACCTACCGCCGCAAGCTGTTCGCCCTGCTCTACTGAGTCATCCGCCCAGCACGCCGTCCAGGCGTGCCAGGGCGGCCTCGAGCTGGGTCGCCGTGGTGCCGAAGTTGAGCCGCGCTAACCCCGGCGTGCCGAAGTCGGCGCCGTCCGAGAGCGCCACCCCGGCGCGCTCGAGCAGCGCCTGCTGGGGCGACTCGCAGTCCGCCAGGGCCGACGCCTGGCGCAGGTCGAGCCAGGCCAGGTAGGTGGACTCGGGCGCGCTCATCGTGACCCCCGGCCAGCGGGCCACCCGCTCGACGAGCGCCTGCCGATGGCCGCGCAGCACCTCGAGCAGCGCCTGGCGCCAGGGCTCGCCCTGGCCGTAGGCGGCCTCCGCGGCCACCAGCCCCAGCACGTTGCCGTCCGGCGTCAGTCCCCTGGCCACGGCGGCGAAGCGCCGGCGCAGGGCGGCATCGGGGATCACCGCGCAGGCGGTGGTCAGGCCCGCCAGGTTGAAGGTCTTGGAGGGGGCCCAGAGGGTCAGGGTGCGCGCGGCCAGTTCGGGGAAGGCCGCCGCCAGCGGCACGTGCCGGGCGCCCTCGTCCAGCAGCAGGTCGCAGTGCAGCTCGTCGGAGACCACGTACAGGTCGTGACGCATCACCAGCTCGGCCAGGCCGGCCAGCTCGTCGCGAGTCCAGACTCGTCCGGTGGGGTTGTGGGGGTGGCACCAGAGCAGCAGCCGGGTGCGCGGGGTGATCGCCGCCTCCAGCGCCGCGAGATCGAGCCGCCAGGGCGCGCCGGGGGCTGCGGGCTCGGCCATCGCCGCCTGCTGGGGCGTACGGCCGGTGCGTTCGGCCACTCGCAGGAAGGGCGGGTAGATGGGCGTTACCGTCAGCACCCCGTCGCCCGGCTCGGTCAGCGCCAGGCTGGCCAGGTGAAGCGCCGGCACCACCCCGGGCAGCCACAGCTGCCAGTCGGGCTCGATGGACCAGCCATAGTGGCACTCGCTCCAGGCGCAGAGGGTCTCGCGCAGGGAGCCCGGCACCAGGCCATAGCCGAACACGCCGTGGTCGACCCGGGCGCGCAGCGCCGCGAGCACCGCCGGGGGCGAGACGAAGTCCATATCGGCGACCCACAGCGGCAGCACCTCGTCGTCGTAACGGTGCCACTTCTGGGACGGCCAGTCGGACGGCCAGTGGGACGGGCGCTCGCCTGACGGGTGCCGCCGCTCCACGGGCGTGGCAAAATCGAAGTCCATGTCTCACTCCTTAACTTCAGGGCCCTGCAATGACCAGGACGATGCCATGACCAGCACGATGCCCCAGGACGGCTTCTATGCCAAGGTACGCCGCGGCCTGCCTGCACTGATCGACCAGTGGCGCACCCTGGGCCAGGGCGACGCCGACCGCCTGGCGCTGATCCTCGCCGAGACCGCACGGGTCGCCAGACTGGGCCAGCCGGAAGCCACGCCGGACGGGGCCACCCTGGTGGCCTGGACCGCGCCGGAGGCGGGTGACGAGATCCCGCTGTGGGCGGCGCGCACCGCCGCCTTCCTGCTGATGCAGATGCCCGCCCGGCCGCTGCCCGGGAACGACGACGAGGCCCGCGCCTGGGCCTACTGCTGGTTGCGCAACCGCGACTTCACCGACCACGAGAGCGCCGAGGCCGCCCTGCCCGCCCACCTGCGCGGACCGCTGGCCGCCCCGCTCAAGGCCGCCTGGCTGGACCGCCAGGGCCTGCGGCTCATCTAGCCGACCAGGCCCCTTCATAACGACAAGGAAACCCCATGGACGTCCCCTTGAGCTGGCAGCTTGCCAAGCTTCTGGTCTCGATCGGCATGGTGCTAGGCCTCGGCGCCATCGCCGTGCGCGTCAGCCCCCGGGTCGCCGGCCTGCTGGCCGGCTACCCCCTGGGCACCGCCATCGCCCTGTTCTTCATCGGCCTGGAGCTCTCCACGGGCTTCGCCGCCGAGAGCGCGGTGCATACCCTGGCCGGCTTCACCGCCACCCTGGCCCTCGGCGGCGGCTACCTGCTGGCCGGCCGCCGCCCGGGCCTGCCCGGCGTGCTGACCGGCACCGCGGCGGGCCTGGCCGCCTTCCTGGCGGTGAGCCTGCTGCTCACCCGGGTGGAGTTCGATCGCCTCACCGGCACCCTCACCACCCTGGCGGCCATCGCGCTGTTCACCTGGCTCTACCGGCGGGTGCCGGACAGTCCCGCGCGCCCCGGCGGACGCTTCTCCTGGGCGGCGCTGGGCGTGCGCGCCCTGCTGGCCGCCGCGATCATCTTCGTGATCACCGGCCTCGCCCACGTCCTGCCGGCGGCCTGGGCAGGCGTCATGGCGGCCTTCCCGGTCACCATGTTCCCCTTCCTGGTGATCCTGCACCTGACCCACGGTCCCGGCCCGGTGGCCACGGTGATCAAGCACTACCCGGCCGGGCTCGGCTCGCTGCTCAGCTATACCCTCTGCGTCTCCCTGGCCTACCCGGTGCTGGGGCTTGGCCTGGGCACCCTCGCCGGCTTCGCCGTGGCCACTCTCTGGCTGCTGGGCTGGACCCGGCTGCAGGCGTGGCAGCAGGGCAGGCGCACCGCCCGAGCTTGACCGAGCGTTTGCTTGGGGCAAAGCTGTCCTGCCCGGATCACAACAACCGAAACGACAACAAGGAGCCCCCGCCATGTTCACCCGCACCGTCGAGCCCGCCTTCTACGACACCGATGCCCTGGGCCATATCAACAACACCCGGCTGCCCGCCTGGTTCGAACTGGCCCGCAACGACCTCTTCCGGCTCTTCACCCCGGACCTCGACCCGCGCCAGTGGCGCCTGATCATGGCCCGCATGGAGGTGGAGTACCTCGCCGAGCTCCAGTACGGCAGCGAGATCGAGATCCGCACCTACGTCTCGCGGCTCGGCAACAGCTCCTTCACGGTGACCCAGGAGGCCCACCAGGAGGGCCAGATGACCAACATCGGCCGCACCGTGATGGTCCATTTCGACCACCAGAGCAAGAAGGCCGTGCCCATCGAGGGGGCGCTGCGCGCGGCGCTGGAAGCCCACGTGCGGGAGGAGCCCGTGGCCGCATGACCCCTGCCGTCAAGCAGCTCGAGCGGGCCGGCGTGGCCTTTACCCTGGCCGAGTACGCGCACGACCCGCGCACCCCCGCCTACGGCGAGGAGGCGGCGCGCGCCCTGGGGCTCTCCCCCGACGAGGTGTTCAAGACCCTGCTCGTCAAGCTCGGCGACGGCCGCCTGGCGGTGGCCATCGTGCCGGTCGCGGGCCAGCTCGACCTCAAGGCGCTGGCTCGCGCCGCCGGCGCCCGCCGGGCCGTCATGGCCGAGCCCGAGGCGGCCCAGCGTGCCACCGGCTACGTGGTCGGCGGCATCAGCCCGCTGGGGCAGAAGCGCCGCCTGGCCACCTTCCTGGACGAAAGCGCCGCGGCGCTGCCGGCGATCCATGTCAGCGGCGGCCGGCGCGGACTGGAGATCCGCCTGGCCCCCGCCGACCTGGTGCGCCTCACCGGCGCCAGGCTGGCCCCGCTCGCCAGGGGCTGACGCGGCGAGCCAAACGGCGTGTCATGCTGTCCCAATCACATGGCCGGCTCGGCCGACACCCGCTCCCCGACAGGAGGTGATCATGGCCATCCGCTACGACCTCTGGCTGGACCCCGACAACGTCGCCCGGCACCGCGCCGTTGAGGCGGATCTGATCCGCTACTTCGTCGAGCGCTTCGCCGACTATCCCCACATCCGCTTGTTCGGCGCCGACCCCTACGATTATGATGCCCCGTTCAATCGACTCTACGACGTGCTGATGGCCCGGGCCGCGGACTACTGCGAGCGGGAGTGGCGCTATGCGCCCACCCCCGAGCAGCTCAACCGCGCCTTCTTCCTGGCCGTCGGCCAGTCCAACAAGTTTCTACGGGACCCCGACGATGGTGATCCGCACCGATCAGACTCCTGACGAGCGCCAGCTGGCGATCATCACCGCGCAGCTGGGCCGCGCCCCGCGCGGCATTGAGGCCGTGGCGGCCACCGACAGCGAGGGCACCCCGCTGGTGCTGCGCATGGCGCCGATCGTCGACGGCAAGCCCTTTCCGACCCTCTACTGGCTCTGCTCCGAGCGGCTCAAGGTGGAGATCTCGCGCATCGAGGCCGTCGGCGTGATCAAGCAGCTGGAGGCACGCCTGCAGGAGGAGCCCGAGTTCCTCGCCGCCTACCACGCAAGCCATCGCGACTACGTGGCGGCCCGCTGGCGCCACATGAGCGAGGCACAAAAGGCGGAGGTAATCCGGCTGGGCTACGATGCCGTGCTCACCGAGCGCGGCATCGGCGGCATCGCCAACTGGGACCAGATACGCTGCCTGCACACCCAGTACGCCCACCACCTGTGCGGTGACAACGTCATCGGCCAGTGGATGGACGCCGAGTACGGCGTGGCCGACTGCCTGCCCGGCGGATCCCGACCCCATTCCCCCTGACCCTCAACGCTTCACTCTCGACACCCAACAAGGAGCCCCCGATGTACCTCGATACCCATGTCGTTGCCAGCCTCGCCCTGATTGCCAGCATGTTCGTGATCACCGGCGTCGGCCTCAAGCTGCTGCGCCAGGCCATGAAGCGTGACGCCGAGGGCACGCGCTGAGCCGCCGGCAAGCGACATCCCGCGAAGGGCGCCACCTCGGCGCCCTTCGTCGTTTCATGGGGTGGGAAAGGGCTTGCGGCGGCAGGCCCTCGGCGCCAGCATAAGGCCCTGTGACGAGGTGACAGCGACCCGGCCAGCAGGCGGCCAGCGCGCCTCTGCCAAGGAGAAGAGCATGCCAAGATTCTGTATCTACCTGGGGTCAAGGGACGGTAACGATCCCCAGTTCCTCGAGACCGCCCGCGAGCTGGGCCGCGAGCTGGCCCGGCGCGGCCATGTGCTGGTCTACGGCGGCGCCCGCATCGGCCTGATGGGCGCCCTGGCGGATGCCGCCATGGCCGAGGGGGGCGAGGTGATCGGCGTGATGCCCGATCACCTGGTGGAGCGCGAGCAGGCCCACCGCGGCCTCACCGAGCTGATCCGGGTGCGCAACATGCACGAGCGCAAGGCCAGCATGGCCGCCCACGCCGATGCCTTCATCGTGCTGCCGGGCGGCATCGGCACCCTGGAGGAGTTCTTCGAGGCCTGGACCTGGCACTACCTGGGGCTCCACGACAAGCCCATCGGCGTGCTCGACAGCGCCGGCTTCTACACGCCGCTGCTGGC
Source organism: Halomonas alkalicola (assembly GCF_030704205.1). NCBI lineage: Bacteria > Pseudomonadati > Pseudomonadota > Gammaproteobacteria > Oceanospirillales > Halomonadaceae > Halomonas > Halomonas alkalicola. The sequence continues at coordinate 1,697,698 of NZ_CP131913.1, forward strand.
CTTCCTCGACAGCACCGTGGAGCACGGCTTCCTCAACGCCCGTACCCGGGCCGAGCTGTTCGACGCCGCCGAGCCGGGAGAACTGCTGGATATCCTCGAGGCGCGGCTTGCCGAGCCGGCCTGACGTCGCGGGCCCGCGCGTCAGGCGTCGCCGGCCAGCTCGCGGGTGCGCTGGTAGGTAAGCTGCAGCAGGCGGGCGTCCTCGCCGGCGCGATGCCGGCGGATGCCCAGCTCCTCGATCAGCGCTTCCTTGGTCTGCTTCCAGAGCGCCAGCTGCCCCTCGCTGAGCAGCTTGCGCAGCGCCTCCAGCCGGAAGGCCGGCAGCATGCCGGCATGGTGGAAGAGCAGCGACAGCCAGGTGTTGTCGTAGCCCCAGCTGTCGCTGTAGGCGATGCCAAGCTCGCCGAGCTCGTCGTTGAGCCAGCGTGCCACCTGGCGCACCGGGTAACCCTCGCGCTGCAGACGCGCGCGGCTGATGCCGTGCAGGAGCTCCGCCTTGGGGTCCCAGTGGGTCCACTCCGGCAGGGGAAGGATCAGGAAGGCACAGCTGCTGCCATCGGGGCGAGCCAGGCCGACCTCGATGGGGTAGCTGCCGCGCCCGAACCCGGACGCCTCGATATCGAGCAGTGTCGGTAGCGTCACGGGAGCGCGGGTCCTCGAGGCCGATGCTTGGGATGGAGAGGGCCGGGGCGTGGTCACGCCCCGGCCAGGCGTCGGTCTAGTGTCGCGTCTCGGCTTCGCCGCTGTCCAGCGCCTCGGCGAGACCGGCGGCCTGGTCGGCCCGCTGCTGCCACTCGGCAGCGCGCTCGCGATCCACCGGCAGGCCCAGCTGCCCCTCGCCATAGGCGCGGGCCAGGCGGGCTGCCGCCAGGGGGTGGCCGGACTCGCCGGCGCGGGCATACCAGGTCACCGCACGATCGTCGCGACGCGGGTAGAGGACGCAGCCGTGCTCGTAGATCTGGGCGGCCTGGTACTGGGCACGAATGTCGCCGGCCTGGGCCGCCTCCATCACGTAGCGGGCCCCACGGGCCTTGTCCTGGGGCGTCAGGCCGCGATGGAAGAGCATATGACCATAGACGGAGAGCGCCGCCGGATGGCCGGCATCGGCGCAGCGCTGGAAGAGGTGCATGGTCAGCCGCTGAGTACGCGGGGAGCGAGGCAGCCAGCGGGTATGGAACAGCTGCTCCGCCAGGCGGTATTCGAGCCGGGTGAACAGTGATGATGCCTGTGTCATGGCCAGTAACCGAGTCCTGTTGACGCAACGTGGAGACACTCGGCACCACCCTGTGCACGGCGTCTGTCATCTGCGAAAGCAAAACGCCCCGGAATCCAGGGGCGCGCAAGCGGCGGCCAGCATACGCCCGCCCCGTCCGGGACTCAACCCCGGGGGGGATTTGCCGCCCCCGCCGGGCTCCCCTACCATGCCCTTACTCCATGCATTTACCCCATGCCCCACCCCTTCGCTGACCCTGGCAATTGAGGAAGAGAGAATGCAGACGCGACCGCTGGGCACTACCGGCATCGAAGTCAGCCGCCTGTGTCTTGGCACCATGACCTTCGGCGAGCAGAACAGCGAGGCCGAGGCCCATGAGCAGCTCGACCGCGCCGTGGCCTTCGGCATCAACTTCATCGACACCGCCGAGATGTACCCGGTGCCGCCGAAGGCAGAGACCCAGGGCCGCACCGAGGCCTACATCGGCAGCTGGCTGAAGCAGCGCGGCAGCCGCGACGACGTGATCATCGCCACCAAGGCCACCGGCCCCGGCCTCGATCACATCCGCGGCGGCCCGCGGCTGACCCGCGACCAGCTGCACCAGGCCATCGATGCGAGCCTCGAGCGCCTGCAGACCGACTACGTCGACCTCTACCAGCTGCACTGGCCTGACCGGAAGACCAACTACTTCGGCCGCCTCGGCTACGAGCATGACGAGGAGGAGGAGACCACGCCCCTCGAGGAAACCCTCGGCGCCCTCAAGGAGCTGGTGGATGCCGGCAAGGTGCGCGCCATCGGGCTCTCCAACGAGACCCCCTGGGGGGTGATGCACGCCCTGCAGCTGGCCGAGACCCTGGGCCTGCCGCGGGTCGCCTCGGTGCAGAATCCCTACAACCTGCTCAACCGCACCTTTGAGGTGGGCCTGGCCGAGATCGCCCACCGCGAGCAGGTGGGCCTGCTGGCCTACTCGCCGCTGGCCTTCGGGGTGCTCTCCGGCAAGTACCTGAAGGGCGTGCGGCCCGAGGGGGCGCGGCTGACCCTCTTCGAGCGCTTCCAGCGCTACACCAACCCCCAGGCCGAGGCGGCCACCGCCGAGTATGTGCGGATCGCCCAGGACGCCGGCCTGGACCCGGCCCAGATGGCGCTGGCCTTCGTCAACTCGCGCTCCTTCCTGACCAGCAACATCATCGGCGCCACCACCATGGAGCAGCTCGAGCGCAACCTCGAGAGCGACTTCCTCAAGCTCGACAGCGAGGTGCTCGAGGCCATCGAGGCGGTGCACCGGCGCCAGCCCAACCCGGCGCCCTGAGACCGGGCCGGCGGGCGCCGCGCTCGAGGGCTATCACCGCGATAGCCCAACCGCCGCGGCGCCCTTGGTATACTCGGGGCACTTCCACCGGATCAGGAGCGCCCCCATGCTGAGCGTGATCTCGCCCGCCAAGACGCTGGACTTCGAGACCCCGGCCACCACCGCCATGCACACCCAGCCGGACTACCTCGACCGCAGTCGCGAGCTGATCGAGATCCTGAGCGACTACTCCCCCCAGCGGCTCTCCGAGCTGATGGGCATCAGCGACAAGCTGGCCGCCCTCAACGCCGCCCGCTTCGCCGAGTGGCGCCCCCCCTTCACCCCGGAGAACGCCAAGCCAGCCGCCCAGGCCTTCCAGGGCGACGTCTACCTGGGGCTCGAGGCGGCCACCTTCAGCGACGACGACAACGCCTTCGCCCAGGCGCACCTGCGCATCCTCTCCGGGCTCTACGGCCTGCTGCGCCCCCTGGACCTGATCCAGCCCTACCGCCTGGAGATGGGCACCCGGCTGGCGAACCCGGCGGGCAAGGATCTCTACGCCTTCTGGAAGGGCACCCTCACCGAGGCCCTCGACCGGGCCGTGGCCGAGAGCGGCAGCCCGGTGCTGGTCAACCTGGCCTCCAACGAGTACTTCAAGGCCATCGACGCCAGGGCCCTCAAGGCGCGGGTGATCACCCCGGTCTTCAAGGACGAGAAGAACGGCAAGCTAAAGATCATCAGCTTCTACGCCAAGAAGGCGCGCGGCCTGATGGCGGCCTGGATGATCCGCGAGCGCCTGAACGACCCGGAGGGGCTCAAGGGCTTCAACGTCGCCGGCTATGCCTACAACACGGCCATGAGCGAGGGCGACACCCTGGTCTTCACCCGCCCGGAAGGCGCCGCCTGAGGGCAGCGGCGCCCGGGTCGCCGGCCGTAGTGGCTACACGAAGGTGAGCGGGCGCGCCGAGCGCCCCCTGAGAAAGCGGCGATGGGCCTCCTTGAAGCGCTCATCGTCGCAGCGGTGCAGCCACTCGTAGGCCACCATGTCGGCGCTGACCGGCACCGCCCCCGCCTGCATCATGCGCTCCCGGGCCAGGCGCGCCTCCGCGGCGCGGCGGCTGGCGCAGGCCTCGGCGAGCCAGTAGACCTCGAAGCCCGCGGCCAGCAGGCCGAGCCCCGTCTGCATCACGCAGATATGCGCCTCGGTGCCGCACAGCACCACCTGGCGCCGGCCGCTCTCGGCCAGGGCGGCGCTGAACTCGGGGTTGGCGCAGGCGTCGAAGGTGAGCTTCTGCCACAGCCGGTGGCCTGGCAGCGCCTCCAGCAGCCGCGGCTCGCTGCCGCCGAGCCCTTCCGGGTACTGCTCGGTCACCCACACCGGCACCTCGAGGCTCTCGGCCAGGCCGCCCAGCCAGGCCGCCTCGGTGACCGCCTGGTCGCCGTGCTCGATCAGCGGCAGCAGCCCGGCCTGCAGGTCGACAATCAACAGCAGGCTCTCCTCTCGTGACAGACGCATGCTGGGGTCTCCTTGTGCTTGTTGTCGGTTTTTATGGTGCCCCCCAGCATAGCCGGTAGAATGAAGCGACTCGACCTTCCCACCCCCTACCAAGACCAATATCGGAGGCACCCCTGATGCGACATCTGCTTGTCATGCTGGTCGTCGGACTCTTTACCCTCGGCCCGGCCCTGGACTACGCCGAGGCCCGCCGTATGGGCGGCGGCGGCAACGTCGGCAGCTTCTCCCGCTCCGCGGACCGCCCCGCCGCCGCGCCCAACCAGGCCGCTCCCGCCCGCCAGGGCCAGCAGGGCGCCGCCGCCGGCTCGCGCATGCCCGGCATGCTGGGTGGCCTGCTCGCCGGCGGCCTGCTCGCCGCGCTCTTCTTCGGCGGCGCCTTCGATGAGCTGCGCATGATGGATATACTGCTGATCGCCGGCCTGGCCTTCGCGGCGATCTGGTTCCTGCGCCGCCGTGCCACCATGGCCGGCGCGGGTGCCGGCAGCGCGGCGCCCCAGGCACGCACCGAGCACACCGCCGCCCCCGGCGCCCAGGCCTTCCAGGCCAGCGCACCGCTGGGGAGTGGCGGCGCCGCCTTCGCCGGCGAGCCCGAGTGGTTCGATCGCGAACGCTTCCTGGGCGGCGCCAAGGAGCACTTCATGACCCTGCAGCGCGCCTGGGACAACAATGACTTCTCCGGCATCCAGGAGTACGTGACACCGGAGCTCTACAACCTGCTTCGCGCCGAACGCGACCGGCACCCGGCCAACAACCGCACCGAGGTGGTACGGCTGTTCGCCGAGTTGGGCATGGTGCAGGAGGTCGGCCAGCAGGCCGAGGCGACCGTGATCTTCCACGGCATCCTCGACGAGAACGGCGAGCACAATGAGTTCAACGAGACCTGGCACCTGGTGCGCGACCTGCGCGACGGCGCCCCCTGGTACGTGCAGGGCATCGAGCAGAACGGCTGAGCCACGCCGGAGCGCCTGACGCTCTTCCATGATGCGGAAAGGCCGGACGATCTCGTCCGGCCTTTCCGCGTCAGGATCCCGGATCGGTCGTCAGTTTCCCTCGGCGGTATCCTGGATCGACTCGCCCATCTCCTCGACGCTCTCGCCGGCATCCTCCATGGCCTCGTCGAGCTCCTGGCCGGCCTCCTCGGCGGGGCCGGGCTCATCCTGGCAGCCCACCAGGCCCGCCGCCAGCATGCCCACCAGCAGCGCCAGCCCGAGTTTCTTCAGCACGTCATGCGTCATCTCGTCTCCTCCTGAGAATCCTTCCGGGAAGGGGCCGCCTGCGGCAGCCGCTCCCTCACCCTAGCCAAGTCGACCGCCCCCCGCCAGAGTCGCCGCCGGGCGACAGCCGCGAAGACCAAAAAAAGGGCGCAACCCCGTCGGGTGCGCCCATGACCACTCGTATGACTCAAACAGCCGTTTCATTCTAGCCCCGACCCGGGCGACTTTCAACCATTCGTTTCATTTCAACCGTCAACGCGCCCCCGGCCGCCGCATGACGCCGCCGCGAGGCGAGTGCTATGATCCACCCCCTGATACCAATAACGACTCGTAGACACCAACAGCACAACGAGGAACCCGGCTTGTCACATTTACCGGTGATCGTCGGCATGGGCGGCGTGAACCCCGCCGGCAGAGCCTCGGGCCACCAGGCGTTTCGTCGCACCGTGCTCGACGCCCTGCCCGACGACGACCAGGCCAGCACCCTGCTGGGCCTGGCGGCCATGATGCGCCTGGCCAGCGCCGATGAAGATGGCCGCTGGCAGGACGCCGATGGGCGCCCCCTGGACGCCGCCGAGATCGTCGCTCAGACCCGCCAGCAGGTGCTCGACCATACCTTGATCCGTCGCATCGAGGACCCTCGCTTCAACGAGGCGGGCCTGCCCGCCAATCGCCGGGCCAGCCTCGAACTGGATGCCCCCCTGGTGTTCCGCATTCGCCGCCGCCAGCTGCCGGAGGACCTGCCGCCCGCCTGGCAGATTCGCGAACTCGACCGCCACAGCATGGAGGTCACGGTGCCCGCCGGCAGCATGGAGGTGATGCTGCCGGAGAATCGCCCGGCCCAGGTGCGCGCCGCCGGCCAGCTGCCCACCGGCTTCGAACCCAGCCGGCTCTACCGCAGCGTCCATCACCCGCGGGGGCTCTCCATGGCGATCTTCGCCGCCAGCGACTGCCTGGGCGACAGCGGCCTGGCCTGGGACAGCCTGCGCGACCGCCTCGACCCCGACGAGGTGGCCGTCTACGCCGGCAACTCCATCGGCCAGCTCGATGATGAGGGCTGGGGCGGCCTGCTCAAGAGCTTCGTCTCCGGCAATCGCGCCACCTCCAAGCAGATGCCGCTGGGCTATGGCCAGATGCCTGCCGACTTCCTCAACGCCTATGTGCTGGGCAGCGTCGGAGGCACCGGGGCGGCGCTGGGCGCCTGCGCCAGCTTCCTCTACAACCTGCGACTGGGTGTAGATGACATCCAGGCCCGCCGCCGCCGGGTGGTGATGGTCGGCACCGCCGATGCGCCGGTGACCCCGGAGATCATCGAGGGCTTCCGCGCCATGGGAGCGCTGGCCGACGATGAGAGCCTCAAGGCGCTGGACGCCCTGACGCTGCTGACCGACGCCGACTACCAGCGCGCCTGCCGCCCCTTCGCCCGCAACTGCGGCTTCACCATCGCCGAGTCCAGCCAGTTCGTGATGCTGATGGACGACAGCCTGGCGATGGAAGTGGGCGCCGAGATCCTCGGTAGCGTGCCCGGCGTCTTCGTCAACGCTGACGGCTGGAAGCGCTCCATCTCCGCCCCCGGCATCGGCAACTACATCACCCTGGGCAAGGCCGCCTCCCTGGTGCGCGAGATCCTCGGCGAGGAGGCGCTCCGGCAGCGCACCTTCCTTCACGCCCACGGCACCAGCACCCCCAAGAACCGGGTGACGGAGTCTCATGTCTTCGACCTGGTGGCCAGGGCCTATGGCATCCATGACTGGCCGGTGGTGGCGGTCAAGGCCTACGTGGGGCACTCCCAGGGCAGTGCCGCCGGCGACCAGATCACCCGCGCCCTGGGCAGCTTCGCCCATGGCCTGCTGCCCGGCATCAGCACACTGGAGGCCGTGGCCGACGACGTGCACGCCGAGCGCCTGCGTCTCTCCCGCGAGGCCGTGCCCTTCGCGGCGGACGCCGCCTTCATCAACGCCAAGGGCTTCGGTGGCAACAACGCCACCGGCGTGGTGCTCTCCCCCGCGGTGACCGAGCGCCTGCTGGCTGCGCGTCACGGCGAGGCCGCCGTGGCCGCCTGGCAGGATCGCCGCGAGGCCACCCGCGCAGCCGCCGCCGACTACCGCCGCCGGGCCGACCAGGGTCAGTTCACGGCCCACTACCGCTTCGGCGAGGGCGTCCTGGAGGGTCCCGAGCTCACCATGAGCGACGCCGAGCTCGAGATTCCCGGCTATGCGCGCCCCGTCTCCCTGGCGGTGGACAACCCCTACGGACGACTCCCGGACGCCGACCGATGAACATTGCCGTCTACCCCGGTACCTTCGACCCCATCACCAACGGCCACTTCGACCTGATCGAACGCGCCTCGCGGCTCTTCGACAAGGTCGTGGTCGCCATCGCCACCAGCCCCGGCAAGGGGCCGGCCCTCGACCTCGATTCGCGGATCGCCCTGGCCCGCGAGGTGGTCGCCGAGCTGGACAACATCGAGGTGGTCGGCTTCTCGGGGCTGATGACCGAATTCATGCAGCAGCAGCAGGCCCGGATCCTGCTGCGCGGCCTGCGGGCGGTCTCGGATTTCGAGTACGAGCTGCAGCTGGCCAACATGAACCGCGCCCAGATGCCGGAACTCGAGACCGTCTTTCTGACGCCGGCGGTGGAGAACTCCTTCATCTCCTCCACCCTGATCCGCGAGATCGCCAAGCTGGGCGGCGACGTATCGCAGCACGTGCACCCCAGGGTCGCCGCGGCGCTGAAGAGCCATTACAATACCTGACCAACAGCATCGGGCTTTCCCTTCCGCCGCGCCTCTGCGCGGGCGGAACAGATCCCGTGCCGCCCGAACAGAACTTCCGTGAGGTATCCCCATGGCCCTGATGATCACCGACGAGTGCATCAACTGCGACGTCTGCGAGCCCGAATGCCCCAACGGCGCCATCTCGGCAGGGGAAGAGATCTACGTCATCGATCCCAACCTCTGCACCGAGTGCGTCGGCCACTATGACGAGCCCCAGTGTCAGCAGGTCTGCCCGGTGGACTGCATCCCGCTGGATCCGGCACACGAGGAGAGCCGCGACGAGCTGATGGCCAAGTACCGCCTCATCACCGCGGCCTGAGCAGCGCGCCCTCGTCTCGCTGCCCTCCTCGCAACGTAGAACGCCCCGCTATCGAGCGGGGCGTTCTGCGTTTCGTGCCTGCCGGCCGGAGTGCCCTACATCTCGTCGGCGCGCCGGCTCACCGTGCACCCCAGGCAGCGGCGGAAGGTCGCCTCGGCCGGGGTCTTGATCAGCGTCTCGGCGGCGGTGTCCACCCCGCCCCCCAGGGCGGTGAAGGGCAGCGAGACCAGAAACACCGCGGTGCCGGCCACGGTGGCCACCGCCAGCAGCGGCCGGGCGATCAGCGCATCGGCCACCATGGCGCCGCCGCTGGGACGGGCCTCCATGCGCTGCTGCTGGGCCACCGCCGGCGAGCTGCCCAGCATCGCCACCAGCGCCAGTACGAAGAAGAAAACGGTCCGCTTACCCATCAGTGTCACTCCCCTGCTCCCTGCCGTCTCGGCGGCGTCTGTCATGCTGGCCGGCACCAAGTTGCCATCATGCCGAGCATGGCGCTCATCATCATTAGCTTCTAGAATGCCTGAGGTTACATCCTTTCACAGGATCTTACATCAGGGTAGACGGCTTTGGCCGCTTGCCCAACCCCGCAGGCAACGCCTGCCCCACCATGCAATGGAGAGCATGATGAAGCGCCTGATCGCCACCGCCGCCCTGGCCACCCTGGTCGCCACCCCCGCCCTCGCCCAGAGCTACCCCGGTGTGCCCGACGAGGGCTTCTACCTGGGTACCGCCATCGGCCAGGCCAAGCTCAAGAACGATACCCTCGACTTGCTGGATGACCTTGGCGCCAACACCGACGACAAGGACACCGCATTCAAGCTGTTTGCCGGCTACCAGTTCAACCCCAACTTCGCCGTGGAAGCCAGCTATGTGGACTTCGGCGACTTTACTGCCAATGCTGCCGTTGCAGTGAATGGCAACATTGTGAGTGAAAATATCAAGGCCAGCGCAGATGGCTTTGGCTTTGCCCTGGTAGGACGACTGCCTATCGATGCGGGCTTCAGCGTCTTCGGCAAGCTGGGCCTGATCGCCTGGGATGGCAAAGTCTCTGGCGTAGCTCGAGAGAATGGCACTGTTGTCTTCGAAGGTAGCGATAGCGCCGACGATATCGACCCCTTCTATGGCGTAGGAGTCGAATACGTGGTCAACCAGGTCATGGTGCGCGCCGAGTTCGAGCGCTATGACATCAGCGACAGCGGCGAAGATTTCGAGATCGACCTGATCTCCGCCAGCATCGGCTACCGCTTCTGAGCCGGCGCCGCTGTTCTTGAACCGCCCCGCCTCCGTGCGGGGCGGTTGCGTTATGGGCGCGGCAGGGCGAGGATGGCCCGTTTGGATCCTCAGCAGGCTTGCCGTGAACCGCTCCTCCCCCGCCCTGGCCTCAGCCCCCGACGCCTCCCGCCGTCGCATCTGGACCCTGGCCTGGCCGATCATCCTCTCCAACATCACCGTACCGCTGCTGGGGCTGGTGGATACCGCCGTGATGGGCCACCTGCCGGACTCCCGCTACCTGGCCGGCGTGACCCTGGGCGCCACCCTCTTCAGCTTCCTCTACTGGGGCTTCGGCTTCCTGCGCATGGGGACCACCGGGCTCACCTCCCAGGCGGTGGGGCGGGAGAACGACGGCGACGTGCGCAACCTGCTCGGCCAGTCGCTGCTGCTGGCGGCGCTGATCGGCACCCTGCTGATCCTCTTCTCGCGCCCGCTGATCGCGCTCGGCCTGTGGCTGCTGGGCGGCAGCGAGGTGGCCACGGCACTGGCCGCCGAGTATGCCGAGATCCGCATCCTCTCGGCGCCGGCAGTGCTGGCCAACTACGCCATCCTCGGCTGGTTCCTGGGCCAGCAGAACTCCCGGGTGACCCTCGCCATCCTGGTGCTCACCAACGGCATCAACATCGCACTCGACCTGCTGTTCGTGGTGGGGCTGGGCATGACCAGCGACGGCGTGGCCTGGGCCACGGTGATCGCCGACTACTCCGCCCTGGCCTTCGGCCTGTGGCTGGTCACGCGCCAGCTCAAGCTGCTCGAGGGGCGCTTCCTGCGCAGCCGGCTGCTCGCCCTTGCCGCCTACGGAGAGCTCTTCGCGGTCAACGCCAACCTCTTCGTGCGCACCCTGGGGCTGCTCTTCGCCATGGCCTTCTTCACCTCCAGGGGCGCGGTGCAGGGCGATACCGTGCTGGCCGCCAACGCCGTGCTGCTGCAGTTCATCATGCTGACCAGCTACGCCCTGGACGGCTTCGCCCACGCCGCCGAGGCCATCTCCGGGCGCGCCGTGGGTCGCCGCCGCTGGGACGAGTTCGGCCAGGCGGTGAAGAGTGCCGCCTGGCTCTCGCTGGTCACCGCCGGGGCCGCGGCCCTGGCCTTCGCCCTCGGCGGCCAGTGGCTGATCGCCCTGCTCACCGGCCTGCCGGAGGTGCGCGCCACCGCGTCCAGCTACCTGCCCTGGATGGTGCTGATGCCGCTGATTGCGGTGTGGAGTTACCTGCTCGACGGGGTCTTCATCGGCGCCACGGCGATCCGCGAGATGCGCAACAGCATCTTCGTCGGGCTCGCCGCCTACCTGCCCACCTGGTGGCTCACCCAGGCGCTGCTCCCCGAGGCGCTGACCAACCACGGCCTGTGGTTCGCCTTCACCCTCTTCGCCGCGGTACGCTCCGGCGTGCTGGGAGCCTACTATCTGGGCTACCGCCGCACCCGCTGGCGCGACCGAGCCGGAGAGGCGCGCTGAGCCAACCCGCTGCGTTGGCCAGCCGGGTAGCGCAAGCCCCTGAAGCTGCGCTACTTTCTGTGAGACACGCCATCCATAAGAAGATCGACAACAGAAGAAGGGAACTCCCATGCTCAAGGCCCTCTCCAGACCGGCCGTCAAGCTGGTCGAACGCTACCTGCCCGACCCCTATATCTTCGTGCTGCTGCTGACGGTGATCGCCGCCGTGGCGGCCATCGCCGTGGAGCGCCAGACGCCGCTGGCGGTGATGCGCATGTGGGGCGATGGCTTCTGGGGACTGCTGACCTTCTCCATGCAGATGCTGCTAGTGCTGGTCACCGGCTTCATGCTAGCAAGCTCCCCACCGGTGAAGAAGCTGCTGCAGCGCCTCGCCGCCCTGGCCAAGGGACCCGGTGGGGCCATCCTGCTGGTCACCTATGTGTCGCTGGCGGCCAGCTGGATCAACTGGGGCTTCGGCCTGGTGGTGGGGGCCCTGTTCGCCAAGGAGCTCGCCCGCCTGGTGAAGGTGGACTACCGCCTGCTGGTGGCCAGCGCCTACTCCGGCTTCGTGGTGTGGCACGGCGGCCTGGCCGGCTCCATCCCGCTGACCATTGCCACCGACGGTCACTTCAGCGCCGACCAGATCGGCGTGGTGGGCACCGGCTCCACCATCTTCGCCTTCTTCAACCTGGCCATCGTGGCCTGTCTCTTCATCTCCATTCCCCTGGTCAACCGTATGATGCTCCCCGACGACAAGGAGAGCGTCTACGTGGACCCCAGGCTGCTGGCCGATGACGAGGAGGCCCGGGTGCGCATCCACCGTCCCGCCGACCGCCTGGAGAACAGCACGACCCTGGCCTGGCTGGTGGGCATTCCCGGGCTGCTCTTCCTGCTCGACCATTTCCTGCTGCGCGGCGGCGGCCTGAACCTGAACATCGTCAACTTCCTGTTCCTGTTCCTGGCCATCGTGCTGCACCGCACCCCCCGCAGCCTGCTGATCAGCCTCAACGAGGCGATCAAGGGCGGCGCCGGCATCGTGATCCAGTTCCCCTTCTATGCCGGCATCATGGCGATCATGGTGCAGTCGGGCCTGGCCGCCAGCATGTCCGAGGCGCTTGTCTCCTTCGCCACCGAGACCTCGCTGCCCTTCTGGTCCTTCATCAGCGCCGGCATCGTCAACCTCTTCGTGCCCTCCGGCGGTGGCCAGTGGGCCGTGCAGGCGCCGGTCATGCTGCCCGCCGCCGAGGCGCTGGGCGTGGACGTGTCACGGGTGGCCATGGCGGTGGCCTGGGGCGACGCCTGGACCAACCTGCTGCAGCCCTTCTGGGCCCTGCCGGTGCTCGCCATCGCCGGCCTCAAGGCCAAGGACATCATGGGCTTCTGCCTGATCCAGCTGTTCATCACCGGGGCGGTGATCTCCATCGGCCTGACCTGGTTCTGAGCCCCCTGCGCCCCCGACCTCGGGGGCGCTCTCTTCTGCGTTCATGGAGCGAAGCGAGTGAACTGGTTCCTGCAGCTGATCGACACCGTCGCCTTGATCATCGAGGGCCTGGGCGTGATGATCATCGTCGCCGGCTTTGCCATGGCGACCCGGCGCTTCCTGCAGCATCGCAACTTCTACGACAGCCGCCACGCCTATCTGGAGTACCGCCACGGCATCGGCCGCTCCATCCTGCTGGGGCTCGACTTCCTGATCGCCGGCGACCTGATCAAGACGGTGATCGTGCTCAACAGCGGCGAGAGCGTGGTCACCCTGGCCGCCGTGGTGCTGATTCGCGCCTTCCTGGGCTTCACCCTGCACGTGGAGGTGGAAGGCCACTGGCCCTGGCAGCCGGCCCAGCGGCGGCGCAACCATCTGGACAACGGCCACGACGAGGAGCAGGGCAATCGCCCTGGAGACTGATATGGAACATACCGATCTGCCCGGCCAGCACGAGCTCTCCATGACCGTGCTGATGACCCCCGACATGGCCAACTTCAGCGGCAAGGTCCACGGCGGCGCCATCCTCAAGAAGCTCGACGAGGTGGCCTACGCCTGCGCCAGCCGCTACTCCGGCCACTACGTGGTGACCCTCTCGGTGGACCAGGTGCTCTTCAAGCAGCCGATCCACGTGGGAGAGCTGGTCACCTTCCTGGCCAGCGTCAACCACGTGGGGCGCTCCTCCATGGAGATCGGCATCAAGGTGGTGGCGGAGGATATCCGCCAGAAGCTGATCCGCCACACCAACAGCTGCTACCTGACCATGGTGGCGGTGGACGACGCGGGGCAGCCCGCCCGGGTGCCGCCGCTGGCGCTGACCACGAAGCTGCAGCGGCTGCGCTTCGAGAAGGCGGCGCTGCGCAAGAAGCTGCGCAAGCAGGCCGAACGGGAGGAGCGCCGCACCCAGGCCGAGCACGGCGCCCAGGAGGATTAGCCGCAGCCGATCTCGCTGATGACGTCGTCGTCATCCAGGCGCACGTTGAGACGATCCGGCCGGTAATCCAGGGTCACCGCCTCACCGGGGCGAATCACCCGCATGGCGGCCGCACCGCTCTCGGCGTGGATGGCCTCGCCCAGCGCCTCGCTGTAGGCGCGCCCCACGCGATCCTGCACCTGGGCCGCGCCGCACTCGCCGCGGCTCTCCACCCGGGGCGGCGGCGGTGCCGACTCATGGGCCGGCGGGGCGGTCATTCCGGCACAGCCGGCCAGCAGCAGGCCCGCGATGGCGGGGGTGAGCAGCTTGAAGGGCATGATTGTCTCCTCTTCCTTGATGAAAAGAGCCGGAGCGAGTCGACTCGCTCCGGCCTGTGGCGGGACCTTTCAAATCAAACACTCACTGGGTGGAGCGCTGGATCGCCTCGCCGCCCGCTTCGATATCCTCGCCGGCACCGCGAATGGTGTTGCAGCCGGAGAGCAGCGAGAGGGAGAAGAGCGACAGCAGCACGATGGCCAGGGTGCGTTTCATCGGATTGCCTCCTTGCCCGTGGATCTTGAGTACCCTCACCCAATCTAGCACTGCCGGCGGCGATCTGCCGCGCTACCCCAGCAGCAGCCGCAGGATGATGGCGCCGATCACCCCGATGGTCAGCCACTTGACCCAGAGCGCCCCCCGCGGGCTCACGTTGACCTTTACCCCAAGCCAGGCCCCCAGCATGCTGCCCGCCGCCAGCACTAGGCCATAGCCCCAGCGCACTTGGTCGTTGAAGACGAAGACCAGCAGCGCCGGCAGGGTGTAGAGCAGCACGATCAACACCTTGAAGGCGTTCACCTGGCCCAGGTCGATCTTCAGCATGCGGTAGAGCACCACGATAAAGAGGATCCCCACCCCGACCTGGATAAAGCCGCCGTAGAGCCCGATGACAAACATCGCCAGATAGATCGCCGGCGTCAGGCGCTCCGCGGTAAGCGGCCGGGTATCGAGCCGGGGCTGGGGCAGCAGCATCAGCACCGCCGACCCCGCCATGACGCTGATCAGGATCGCCTCGAAGAGCCCATCGCTGACCTGCAGCGACAGCCAGGCGCCGAGCAGCGAGCCCACCACCGCCGGCGCCGCAAGACGCAGCGAGAGCCCCACATGGCGGGCACCGGCGCGGAAAAAGCTGGCCACCGCGGCGACGCTCTGCAGCACGATGGAGACCCGGTTGGTGCCGTTGGCCGCCTGGGGGGAGAGGCCCAGAAACATCAGCAGCGGCAGGGTCAGCATCGAGCCCCCCGCCGAGAGCACATTGATGAAGCCGGCCACCACGCCGATGGCGAGCAGGGCCAGCGCTTCGAGCAGGGTCATGGGACCTCCTTGTCACGATGCCCGGGCAGAAGCGCCAGCATAGCCGGTGCCAGGGCAGAACTCGAGCCGCGCCGCTGTGTCATGATGAAGGGCCACGACCCGGCATGAGGAAAGGACATGGCCGAGCTCAGACTCGATGAACGCCTGGAAAACGACAGCTACCCGATCACCGAGCTGCCGCTGTGTCAGCTGCGCCTGATGGACGATACCCGCTATCCTTGGCTGCTGCTGATTCCACGGCGCCCGGGCGTCAGCGAGGTCTTCGACCTCGACGAGGCCGACCAGCAGCAGCTGTGGCGCGAGGCGAGCCGCATCGGATGCGCCTTCAAGGCGATGCTGGGTGCCGACAAGCTCAACGTGGCGAGCCTTGGCAATGTGGTGCCCCAGCTCCATGTTCACCTGGTGCTGCGTCACCAGGACGACGAAGCCTGGCCCGGGCCGGTATGGGGCCAGGGAGAGCCCCGCCGCCACGATCTCGACTCCCTGGCCGCCATGCGTGACCGGGTGCTGGCCATGGTGGAGGGGCTCGACCTCGACTAGCCGCCCAGGGGGTGGCGAGGAGGCGCTCCCTCGCTGGAAGGGCTTGCCGCCGGGGCGCCGCGCGACGCGGGGTCCCCCAGCAGGGGCACCCCGGACGGCTGGCTGGCGCCGGTCACGCTGAGCGATACCCCCAGCGCCACGATGGCCAGCCCGCCGGCAAGCGACGCCCAGCCCAGCAGGCGTCCGGCGCGCTGGGTCTGCTGGCGGGCCAGGCGCCGTTCCGCCCAGCCGCGGGCGTAGACGCTGGCCAGGGCCAGGGCGGACACCGTCAGTGCCGTGCCCAGCGACATCACCAGCACCGCGGCGACACCCACCAGGAAGTGGCCGAGCAGGGTCGCCGCTCCCAGCAGCAGCACCGCGCCGCTGCAGGGGCGGATGCCGATGGCCACCACCGTGGCCAGGGCGGTGCGCCAGTCGGCGGCCTGCGCCGGGTCCACATGGTGCTCGCCGCCACAGCAGTCATGGCCGTGTTGATGGTCGTGTTGATGGTCGTGTTGATGGCCGTGTTGATGGTCGTGTTGATGGTCGTGTTGATGGTCGTGTTGATGGCCGTATTGATGACCATGGCGATGATCGTGATGCTGGTGCCCCTCACCGTGAGCGTGACCAGGGTCTCGCCCCTGAACGGCGCTGGCGTGGGCATGCCCGGCAAGCGCCGGCCGCCGCCGCAGCTGTCGGATCGCCCGCAGGCAGAGCCAGACCCCCAGCAGCGCCACCATCACGAAGCTGGCCTGCTCCACCCATACCACGCTGCCCATGGCCTGGCGGGTCAGCCAGCCCAGGCCGTGCACCAGCACCACCACCAGGGCGATGGCCACCAGTCCCTGCAGCAGCGAGGCCGCAAAGGAGAGCCCCAGCGCCCTGCGCCGCGCGCCGCCCTGCGAAATGAGGTAGGTGGAGAGCACCGCCTTGCCGTGGCCGGGTCCCGCGGCATGAAAGACCCCGTAGCCGAAGCTGATACCGAGCAGGGTCATCCAGGCTGCGGACGACGGCGCGCCGGAGAAGTCGCTGATGGCCAGGGTCAGGGAGCGATGGAAATCGCGCTGCCAGGCCACCACTTGCAGGCTCAGCCCCTGCAGGACGGGCTGCAGCACCAGCTGCCAGGCCAGCAGGGCGAGCAGCAGCGCCCCCGCAAGCCACAGCAGTCGCCTGAGAGTTACCGGCATGTCACCTCCCCCGTCTCGGCGAAGTGGCGCCCGAGCCCCGGCTCGGCCTCGTCGGTGACATCCAGCATGGCGGCACGCATGACCAGCTCCGGGTCGGGGCTGGGCTGATGGATCAGCGTTTCGCAGGCCAGCTCGCCGCCCACCAGCAGGGCATCTTCCGCCGGCACGCGCTCCTCCTCCTCATGCACCATCTCGATGTAGTAGGTGGGGTCGAACACCTGGTAACGCAGCGTCTGGCCGGCCAGCGGCTGCGGCTCGGCCAGCGGCAGCAGGAAGATGAACTCGACCCGGCCGCCACGCTCCAGCACGGTGTAGTCGTTGACCGCATCGAACGCCTGCTTCTGGTCGCCCGCGTAGAGCTCGGTGTAATAGCCATAGGGCACCAGGTTGTCGCGGATCTCGCTGCCGAGCTGGTCCAGGGCGGCCTCCAGACCGTCATCGCCGCCGGCCTGGCCGAGCTCCTCCAGCACCACCAGGCTGTAGAAGGGGTCCATGCGCCATGACTGGTGCAGGCCGGTAAGCCGGCCCTCGTCATCCACCACCAGGCGCATGCGCAGGTCGATCCAGCCGTGGGGGTGGGCGTGGGCCAGACCGCTCATGGCGAAGCACAGCAGTGCCACGGCGGCGAGGCGGAAATGTCGTCGCAGATGGTTGAACATGGTGTCTCTCAGGTTCTTCAGCCTTGTGTCTTGCCGAGGTCGGCTCAGGTGTGATCAGCGCCACATGCCGAGCTGGTCCTGCATCTCCACCAGCAGGCGATCCAGAGTCTGCGGCGGCAGCGGGCGGCCGCCGCGGGTGGCGGCCAGGCTCACCCGGCTCTGCTCGCCCTCTCCCGAGACCTCCACCAGCACCCGGTAGCCGGGCCAGCCGGAGAACACCGCCTCCAGGCGGCCCAGATCGGCATCGGCGTGGCGCACCACATAGCCGTTGGCCATCAGCACCTGGGCGGAGGCCCGCAGCGTCGCCTCCGGCGCGTAGGCGAAATCGAGCTCGCGGGGTGGCTCCCGGGACGGCGGGGTGGCGCAGCCCGCCAGCAGCAGGGTCAGCAGCAGCAGCAGGCAGAGCAGGCGGCTCATGACGCGCCTCCCGCCTCGATGGCGTCGCGCAGCCCCCGGCAGAACTCCGCAGTGCTGGCGCTGCGGGCCTCGGCCAGCTCGCCGCGCCAGTCGATGACCTGGATATCGCGGCTCACCCGTACCTCGCCATCGCCGGCCAGCAGCGAGACCCGTTCCAGCTGGGTCGCATCCCGCGTCAAGCTGCCCACGCCGCCGAAGCCGATCATCACGCCGCTGCTCACCCCGCCGCGGCCACCGCCGATGCCGATACCGCCGAACATGCCGCGCGAATCCCAACGGTCGTGGCGATCGCCATAGGCCGGCAGGATACGCGTGCGCTCGGCGCTCACCAGCCCCAGGGCCAGGTCGGTGTGGCGAATCAGGAAGCCATCGGCCTCCAGGGCCTCCACGGCGGCACGCACCAGCGGCTGGATCGCCCCATCGCCGATGGTCCAGCGGCACTCCGCCGCGGGACGAGGCTCCGCCACCGGCAGCGTGGAGGGGGTGGTCTGGCAGCCGGCCACCACCAGCACGATTCCCAGCACTATTATCCGCTCGAGGGGCAGCCGCCAGGGGCGCATGGTCAATCTCCGATCAATGAATAGGGGCAGTGTACGCATCGTCTCGGGCCGTGGAAACGGCAAGGCTTCAGTAGACCGCCCGGGAGGGCTAAGCTGGGCCGAGAACCCGCCACAAGAGCCCGCCCATGAAGATCCTCATCTGCCCGGATAGTTTCAAGGACGCCCTGCCCGCCGAGGCGGCGGCCCGCGCCATCGCCTGCGGCACCCGCCGCCTGGGGGAGCGGATCGAGGCGGTGGAGTGCCCCCTGGCGGACGGCGGCGAGGGCAGCCTTGACGCCCTGCTGACCGCCACCGGCGCCGAGCGGCGCACCGCCACCGTCCAGGATGCCCTGGGGCGCCCCGCCCGCGCCCACTGGGGCTGGCTGCCCGAGCGCCGCACCGCCTTCGTAGAGCTGGCCGAGGCCAGCGGCATCCAGGCGCTGGCCCCGGACGAGCGTACCGCCCTGCACAGCACCACCCATGGCGTGGGCGAGCTGATCCGCGCCGCGCTGGACGCCGGCGCCGAGCGGCTGCTGCTCACCCTGGGGGGCAGCGCCACCAATGACGGCGGCGCCGGCATGCTGGTGGCCCTGGGCGCCCGGCTGCTGGACAGCGCTGGACAGGACCTGCCCCCGGGCGGCGCCGCCCTGGCCGAACTGGCCGAGCTCGACCTCGCCGGGCTTGACCCACGGCTGGCCGGGCTGCAGGTCGAGGCCGCCGTGGACGTCGACAACCCGCTGCTGGGGAAGCGCGGCGCCAGCGCGGTATTCGGCCCCCAGAAAGGGGCCTCGCCGGAGGACGTGACCCGGCTGGACGCCGCCCTGGTCCGCTTCGCCGACGTCACCGCTGGGGTCCTGGGCGAGGAGCACCGTGAGCTGCCCGGCGCCGGGGCGGCCGGCGGCATGGGCTTTGCCGCCCGCGCCTTCCTGGGGGCCGAGCTGCGCCCGGGCATCGAGCTGGTGATGGCCCAGGCCGGCTTCGAGACGCTGCTCGAGGGCACCGGCCTGGTGATCACCGGCGAAGGCCAGCTGGACGGCCAGAGCCTCGCCGGCAAGACCCCGGTGGGCGTGGCCAGGGCGGCGCGAGCCCGGGGCGTCCCCGTGGTGGTGCTGGCCGGCCGCCTGGCGCCGGGCTGGCAGGCCGCCCTGGAGGAGGGCGTCACCGCCGCCTTCGCCCTGGCCGATGGCCCCATGGCGCTGGACGAGGCACTCGAGCGCTGCGCCGAGCTGCTCGCCGACCGGGCCGAGAGCGCGGTGCGACTCTTCACCGCGGCCAGGAGCTGATCCAGCTCACTTGAAATCCGCTTGGCTCACCTGCACCTCATCGAGATCGGCTATGGTGGCCATGATGAAAAATGGCTCCATCGCCATCACGCTGACGGGTTACACTTTTCCCATCGCGATCAAGGAGGTATCCGCATGAGCAACATCAATACCATCGGCCTGCACGAGGGCAGCGCCAGCCAGCTGGCCGAGAAGCTCAACGAGCTGCTGGCCAACTACCAGATCTTCTACATGAACGTGCGCGGCTATCACTGGAACGTGAAGGGGCCGCAGTTCTTCGAGCTGCACGCCAAGTTCGAGGAGCTCTATACCGACCTGCTGACCAAGGTGGACGAGGTCGCCGAGCGTATCCTGACCCTGGGCCACCAGCCGGTGCACGCCTACAGCGACTACGTGACCATGTCACGCATCGCCGAGGACAAGAACGTCACCGACGGCGAGGCCTGCGTACGCGGCACCCTGCAGGGTTTCCAGACCCTGATCGAGCTGCAGCGCGAGCTGCTCTCGCTGGCCTCCGATGCCGACGACGAGGGCACCGCCGCCCAGGCCGGCGACTATATCCGCGAGCAGGAGAAGACCGCCTGGATGCTCAACGCCTACCTCGGCTGAGCCGCCGCACCAGCCGGCGGAATCCGGCAGCGCACGACACCGCCTTCGGGCGGTGTCGCCGTTTTCGGTCACCCCCGCTGCGAATATGAAGAGATTGGGCAACCCCCGCCGGGCGGGCGGCCGCCCATGAACACGGCGATATACTGCCTCCATGGGCACTGGAACGCGCCCCACCCCGGCCCGACATGGAGGAAACATCATGAACCGACTATTGCTGGCCACCCTGATGGCCGCTCTGGCACTCGCCATGAGCCTGCCGGCCATGGCCGACCGCCACCGTCACGGCGGCTACCAGCCCCAGGTGCACCACCACTACCATCACCATGACCGTCGCGCCGACCGCGGCCGACACCACGCTCAGAAGCGCTACAAGGCCGCCAAGCGTGCCAAGCATCGCCACCGCACCCCGAGCCGCGTCGTGGAGCACCACTACTACTCCTCGCCGCCCCGCTATCGCGAGCCCCGCCGGGACCATCGGTACTACCATCGCGGCAGCACCGACATCCCGCTGGTGACCGTGGGCGGCTACCCGGCGGTGCGCATCCAGGTCAATCACTGACCCTCGCGGGCCAGGTCCTCGACCAGGGCCCGCAGCAGCATCCAGAACTCTGCCACCGAGGCGATCTCCGCCCGCTCGTCGGGGGAGTGGGCGCCGCGGATCAGCGGGCCGAAGGAGATCATCTCGAGCGCCGGATACTTGCCGCCGAGGATGCCGCACTCGAGCCCCGCATGGATCACCTTGACCGCCGGGTCGCTGCCCAGTCGCTCGCGATGCAGGCGCCGGAAGCGCCCCAGCAGGTCGCTGTCCGGCTGGGGCGTCCAGCCCGGGTAGGCATTCTCCACCCGCACTCGGGCGCCGATCAGCTCGAACAGTGCCTTGAAGCGGTCGGCCAGGTCGGCGGTGGCGCTGTCGCGCAGCGAGCGAACCAGGGCGCAGAGATGGAAGCGCCCCTCCGCCAGGCTGACCACGCCCAGGTTGTTGGAGGTCTCCACCACGCCGGGCACCTCGCTGCTCATGCGCTCCACCCCACAGGGCGCGGCGTGCAGCGCCGCCACCAGCAGATGGCTGGTCTGGGCGGTGAGCGCCTCGCCGGCGTCAGGTTCCGCCGGCTCGAGGGCCAGCGCCAGGCCCTCGTCGACCCCGGCCAGCTCGGCGCGCAGCTCCGCCTCCAGGGCGGCCACCCGCGCCAGTGCCGCCTCGCGCTGGTCGGCAGGCAGGACCAGAGTGGCGAAGGCCTCCCTCGGCAAGGCGTTGCGCAGCGTGCCGCCGTGATAGTCCACCAGGCGCACCTCGCAGCCCTCCAGAGCGCGCAGCACCCGCACCAGCAGCCGGTTGGCGTTGCCCAGCCCCTTGTGGATGTCCATGCCCGAGTGGCCGCCCCTGAGGCCGGTGAGCGAGAGGCGCATCGCCATCTCGTCCTCGCCGATGGAGGCCGTCGGCAGCTGCGCCACCACCACCACGTCGGCCCCGCCGGCGCAGCCGATATAGACCTCGCCGCGATCCTCGGAGTCCAGGTTGAGCAGCAGCCGGCCCGCAAGCCAGCCCTCGGCCAGATTCAGTGCCCCGCCCATGGATGTCTCCTCCTCCAGGGTGAAGAGCGCCTCCAGCGGGCCGTGGGCCAGGGTGTCATCCTCGAGGATGGCCAGCGCCGCGGCGGCCCCCAGGCCGTTGTCGGCGCCCAGAGTGGTGTCGGTGGCGCGCAGCCAGCCGTCGTCGCCGATGCGGGTCCGGATCGGGTCGCGGGTGAAGTCGTGGGAGGAGCCGGCATTGGCCTGGGGCACCATGTCCAGGTGGGCCTGGAGGATCACCCCCGGTGCACCCTCGCAGCCCGGGGTGGCCGGCTTGCGCAGGCGCAGGTTGCCGAAGGCGTCGCGGTCGTGGGCCAGGCCCCGGGCCTCGGCCCACTGCTCAAGTACCGCCACCAGCGCCGCCTCGTGCCCGGAGGGGCGCGGTGTGTTGCACAGGGTGCGGAAGTGGCGCCACAGCGGCTGCGGCTCGAGCCTTTCGAGATGTTCGTTCATGAGGTGTCTGCTCTGCGATAACCGGCCTACCTTACTCAGCCGGTGCTGGCAGGGGAAGTGGCCTCTCGGCAAGCCTTGTCGTCCCCGACGCGCCGGGGACAGTTCGTAGAGGGGGTCCTATGCCAGGGATGGCATCGGTAGCGTACAGGGAAGTATTCACAGCGCCCCCTCGTAGAACTGTCGCCGGAACAGCGTCGACGCACCAGGGAGCATCACCACTGAATAAGCGCCGCCGCGGCCTGGCGCAGCCGGGCGGTGACCTCGCGGCGCCCGGTGACGCCGAGCAGGGCAGCCAGCCGTTCGCTGCTCGCCCCCTGGAAACCCCAGGCCACCAGCAGGCAGAGCGAGGCGTCACCGGCCGGCACGCCCCGTGCCAGGGCGTGGCGCACCAGCGCCTGCAGTGCCGGACGGGCCAGGGCCGGCTCGCGCTGGGCGAAGGCCACATCCTCCACGTCACGGCGGTCGGCGGCGTCCAATGCCGGCCCGTCCGCCAGCAGGGCGGCGGCGATCTCGGGGGCAAGCCCGCGCAGCTCGAAGGCCAGCAGTCCCGGCAGGGCGCGCCGGAAGCGTGCGGCGAGCCCTTCCACCAGCACCTCGCCCCGCTCGGTCAGTGGGCGCGCCATCATTACCGCATGCTCCCCGGTGGCGGTCTCCCGGGTCAGCCCCAGGCGCAGGGTGACGAAGCCGAGCGAGCGCCAGAAGGCGAGCAGCCCAGGCTCGGCACCGAAGCTTGCGCCGAACAGGTCGACGCCGTCGCGGCGGGCCTGCTCAGCCTCCGCCTCGATCAGCCGCCGGCCCAGCCCGGCGCGTCGCTGAGGCTGGGCCACGGCGATGCGCACCACGCGACGCAGCCGGGCGGTGAGCGCCTCGCGGCTGCCAGCGTGGGCGGCCAGCGACTGGGCCATCAGGTGGCCGCGGGGGCGGCGCTCGCCGCGGGCCACCCGTTCGGCCAGCTCGGCATCGAAGCCCCCCTCGTCGCCGGTGAGCACCACGCCCAGCGGGTAGCGGTCGACCATCAGCGCGCCGATGCCGACGCCGGGGCCATCCAGCAGGCGGCGCAGGTCGGCCGGCGTGGTGCGGTAGTGGGCCTGCACCAACAGGCCGAACAGGGCCCGCAGCCGGGACTCGTCCTCGGCCAGCTCGGCGGGCAGCACCCGCTGCCAGACGACGTCGCCATCAGACGGGGCCCCCGTCGGCTCGGCGTCCAGCAGCAGCAGGCGGTTGACCAGCCCCTCCAGGGGATCATCCGCCGCCCAGCGAATCGGCTCGCCCAGGTGCAGGCCCTGCCAGTTGGGCGCCTCGCGAGCCAGCCGCGGCAGGAAACGCACCGCGAAGCCACGCCCGGAGCCCTCGTAGCCGTGCACCGTGGTGGCGAAGGCGATGCGCGGGAAGGCACCCAGCCACTCGCCGAGCAGGGCGGCGGGTATCGCCGCGGCCTCGTCCACCAGCAGCCGAGCCCCGGCCCCGCCGGTCGCCCCCGCCTGGGCCAGTCGCGTCAGCTCGTCCGGTGCCACGAAGCGCACCCGTCGATCGCCCAGCCGGAAGTCGAGGCCCTGTCGCTCTCCTCCCGGGCAGAGCGTCGCGAGGCGCTCGAAGAGGCTCTCCACCGCCGCCGGCCGCGGCGCGGTGACCAGGATCTCCGCTTCGCCGGCGGCCAGCAATCGCGCGCAGGCGATGCCCAGCGCCGCGCTCTTGCCGCGCCCGCGGTCGGCGGTGATCACCAGCGGGCGCCGCCGACGCTGGCGCACCAGGCGCGCCACCGCCTCGGCCTGGTCGTCGGTCAGGCAGTCGGGATCCGCGCGTTGGCTGCTCGGCTCGGGAGCCAGGGCTTGCAGGGCCGGCTCGGCAAGGGGCGGCAGCAGCGGTGCCTCCCCCGCCCGCCAGCGGATCGGCTCGGGAGCCGCCGCCAGCAGGCGAGCCAGCCGGCCCAGGTAGCGGGCGGTAAGCCGCTCCGGCAGGAACGGGTGCTCGGCCAGGCGGGCGTAGTCGGCATCGGGGTGAGCCCCCCAGTCCGGCGGGGTCATCACCACCAGCAGCCCACCGGCGCGCAGGGTACCGGCCAGGGCGCCGAAGGCATCGGGATCGAAGCCCGCGCCCGCGGAGACCGCATCCACCACCAGCAGGTCCTGCTCGCCGCCCAGGCGGGTGCGGGCCCTGCCGGGCGCCAGGCACGCCCCTTCGGGCAGCCCCGGCGGCGGCGCCGGGGCCACCCAGAGCGGCGCCTGCCAGCCGCCGGCCTGCCAGAGGGCCAGGGCGGCCCGGCGACAGTCGCCCGCCTCGCCGCTGAGCCACACCAGGCCGCGCCAGCGCCGGCTCGCCAGCGCTCCCGCCCGCTCCAGCAGCCGCCCGACCCCTGCCTCTTCCACCATGCTCACCTCCTCGACACCTACGACCTTGGTCGCACCGCCACCTTCTTTCAACGCTGCCGCCGCTGTGAAAAGCACCGCAGGACAACGCCAAGATATTGATAATAAAAACAAAGACGACCCATCCCGCCCCTCGCTGCCTCTCGACACCCCTCGCGGTTCACCCCGCCGGGAGATGGTCGATTATGACACCGAGCGCGTGCTAGCTTGGCAGAGCTGCCGAACCTGCCCGGCTGATCAACCGGCCGGCAGGCACCAGCCCTCCCCGAAGAACAGCAACAGCGGGGGCGTCGGCAATCGCAACGTCTTCTCGACCAACACCAATAACCCGCACAGGGAGCACTCCATGAAGAAGATGACCCAATTTGCCCTCACCGGCCTGGCTGCCGGCGTGGCCCTGGCCGCCCTCACCACCACCGTCCAGGCCCAGGAGCGCTGGACCATGACCACCACCTGGCCGGACAACCTCGACCTGATCCAGATCGACCGCCACTGGGCCGAACTGGTCAACAAGCTGGCCGGCGACGAGCTGCAGATCGAGTTCCGCGCTGGCGGCACCCTGATGCCCGGCACCGAGGTGTTCGACGCCACCGAGGTGGGCAGCATCGAGGCCGCCGGCGACTGGCCCGGCTACTGGGCCGGCCGCAACCCGGCCTTCTCGCCGCTGGCCACCACCACCATGCTGTTCAACGGCGTGGACTACCTCAACTGGATCCAGCAGTGGGGCGGCTGGGATCTCTACCAGGAGATCTACGGCCAGTACAACATGGTCTACCTGCCCTACGGCATTACCAACAACGAGTCCGGCTTCATGGGCCGCACGCCCATCGAGAGCCTGGCCGACCTGGACGGCAAGCGCCTGCGCCTCTCCGGCCGCGACCAGGGACGCGTGCTCGAGCAGCTCGGCGGCTCCCAGGTCAACCTGGCCGGCGGCGAGATCTACCAGGCCATCGAGCGCGGCGTGGTCGATGCCGGCGAGTTCTCCACCCCGGGCGTGGACTACAACGCCGGCTTCGCCGAGGTGGTCGAGCACTGGTCGGTACCCGGCTGGCACCAGTCCGCCAGCGTCTTCGGCGTGATGATCAACAAGGACGCCTGGGACGCCCTCTCCGAGGAGACCCAGGAGAAGCTGAAGATCGCCGCCGACGCCACCATGGCCTGGTCCCTGGCCTGGTCCGAGCGCGGCTCCACCGAAGGCACCGAGAACTTCATCGAGGCCGGTGTGCAGATCAACCCCCTCTCCGCAGAGGAGCTCGACCGCATCCAGGAGATCACCAACGAGGTGATCGTGCGCGGCGCCTGCGAGCACCCGGACCACGCCAAGGTCTACCACTCCATGGTCAGCTACCTGGAGCACTACGCCACCTGGCGTGACATCTCCGCGCCCTTCAACATGAGCCGCACCATGGACAATCTGCCGTCCCTGGAAGAGATCGAAGCCTGCCTGTAAGGCGTGCCGAAGCCGCCCCGGCCCTGCCCGGGGCGGCCTGCGTTCCGACGTCGGAGACTGATCCATGAATGCGATTGCCAAGGCGATCGATACGCTCAACGAGGCGTTCGGGCGGCTCATCGCCCCGCTGATCGCCGTCATCACCCTGGTGGTGCTCTACGATATCGCCCTGCGCTTCTTTACCGGGCGCCCCAGCGACTGGGCCTTCGACATCACCAAGATGCTGTTCGGCGCCCACTTCATGCTGATGGCCGCCTACGGCCTGCGCCATCACGCCCACGTCGAGGTCGACGTGCTCAAGCGCCTGCTCTCGCGCAAGAAGCAGGCCGTCGTCGAGATCCTCGGCTACCTGATCTTCTTCGTGCCCTTCATCTATATGCTGCTGACCCTCGGCTGGAGCTTCTTCATGCGTTCCTACAGCCGTCTGGAGACCACCTACGGGGTGGTGTCGATTCCGGTCTACCCGATCAAGGGCGTCATCGTGGTGGCGGCCTTCCTGATCTGCCTGCAGGCCATTGCCATCGTCATCCGTGCCATCCAGCAGCTGCGGGAGGAGAGCGCATGAACCTGAGTCCCGAACTGCTCACCCTGGTGATGTTCGGCGGGCTGCTGATCGGCCTGTTCATGGGCCACCCGCTGGCCTTCGTGCTGGGCGGCGTCGCCGTCATCGGCGCCTACCTGGGCCCCGGCGAGCGCGTGCTCGGCACCATCATCAACAACATCTACGGCAACGCCATGGACAACTATGTCCTGGTGGCCATTCCCCTCTTCGTGCTGATGGCGCGCTTCCTCAACGATTCCGGCGTCACCGAGAAGATGTTCGAGGCGATGCGCCTGCTGATGGCCAACCTGCGCGGCGGCCTGGCGCTCACCGTGGTCATCGTCTCGGTGCTGCTGGCCGCCACCACCGGCATCGTCGGCGCCTCCATCGCGGTGATGGGCATGATCGCGCTCGCCCCGATGCTCAAGTACGGCTACAACAAGGAGCTCAGCACCGGGGTGATCATGGCCAGCGGCTGCCTGGGCATCCTGATCCCGCCGAGCATCATGCTGATCCTGATGGCCAGCTACTCTCGCCGGTCTCGGTGGGCGCGCTGTTCGCCGGCGCCCTGGTGCCGGGCGTGATGCTGGGCGCGATGTATGCCCTCTACGTGCTGGTGATCTGCTTCGTCAAGCCGAGCTACGGCCCGCCGGTGCCCGCCGCGGAGCGCGCCGAGGTCTCCACCGGCCAGCTGCTGGTGATGCTGGCCAAGTACGTGCTGCCGCCGATGACGCTGATCCTCGGCGTGCTGGGGTCGCTGTTCACCGGCATCGCTACCGCCACCGAGGCCTCGGCCATCGGCGTGGGCATCGCCTTCCTGCTCTTCGTGATCTTCGGCGACCGCAAGCCGAGCACCTGCTTCAAGACCCTGGTCGAGTCCGGCAAGACCACCACCATGGTGATGCTGGTGCTGGTCGGCGCCACCGCCTTCACCGGGGTCTTCTCCCGCGGCGGCGGCATGACGGTGATCAGCGACCTGGTCATGGCCATGCCCGGCGGCACCGTGGGCGCGATGATCTTCATGCTGTTCCTGGTGTTCCTGCTGGGCATGTTCCTGGACTGGACCGGCATCGTGCTGCTGAGCTTCCCGATCATGCTGCCGATCGTCCAGCAGCTGGGCGTCGACGTGCTGTGGTTCGTGGTGATGGTGGCGGTGGTGCTGCAGACCTCCTTCCTCACCCCGCCGTTCGGCTATGCGCTCTTCTACATGAAGGGGGTGGCGCCGAAGGGGGTGGAGATCGTCGATCTCTACAAGGCGGTGCTGCCCTTCGTGGCGCTGATCCTGCTGGCCTGTGTGCTGATGGCCTTCTTCCCGGTGCTGATCACCGGCCTGCCCTCGGCGCTGCTCGGCTACTGAACCGCGCCCACCGGCAACACCCTGCGCCCGCCATGCCCTGCATGGCGGGCGCTTCGGTTTTCAAGGCGCGAGGTCCCGCCTTCGGACATCGAGGAGGCAGGAATTGACGCACGTCATGAAAACTCTTTTGCGTATCATTATCATTTGCAGCAGACAATAATTTTGCTATCGTGCCGATAGACCGAGACTGGCCGTGGACCGCTAACCGCCGCAGAGCGGAATCGTATCGACTGCCAACCCAAGGATCATCCAGATATGCAGAAGTCGCTGTTCGCCTCCGCCACCCTCGTGGCCACCCTGCTTGCCGCCCCGCTGGCCTCTGCCGCCAGCCTGACACTCTATTCCGGTCGCGGCGAGTCCATGGTTGAACCGATCATCGCCCAGTTCGAGAAGAACACCGGCATCAGCGTCAACGTCCGCTACGGCGACACCGCCCAGCTGGCGGTGCTGCTGCAGGAAGAGGGCCGCCGCTCTCCGGCCGACCTCTACTGGGGCCAGGATGCCGGCGCCATGGGCGAGCTGAGCAAGGCCGGCCTGCTGGCCGAGCTGCCCGCCGACATCTACGAGGGGCTGCCCACCATTTATACCAGCGAGAGCGGCAACTGGGTGGCCGCCAGCGGTCGCGCCCGCGTCTTCGCCTATTCACCGGAGCGTGTTGGCGAGGATGAGCACCCCGAGAGCATCTTCGACCTCGTCGATGAGCGCTACGAGGGCCGCGTGGGCTGGGCGCCCACCAACGGATCCTTCCAGTCCTTCGTGACCGCCATGCGCCTGGAGCACGGGGACGAGCGCACCCGCGAGTGGCTCGAGGGCATGAAGGAGAACGGTGCCGTAACCTACCGCAACAACGGCACCCAGGTGCAGGGCATCGCCGACGGCGAGATCGACTTCGGCCTGGTCAACAACTACTACCTGCCGCGCTTCGTGGCCTCCGACGCCGACTTCCCGGTAGAGCAGGCCTTCTTCGCCGACGGCGACATCGGCAACCTGGTGAACGTGGCCGGCATCGCGGTGATCGAGAGCAGCAGTAACCAGGAGGCCGCCGTGGAGTTCGTGCGCTTCCTGCTCTCGCCGGCGGCTCAGCAGTACTTCACCACCAATGTCTTCGAGTACCCGGTCACCCGCGAGGTGATCCAGAACCCGGTGCTCGAGGACTTCGACCGCCTGCTGGAGGTCTCTCCGCAGATCGACCTGGACGACCTGGACGATCTCGAGGGGACCCTCAGGCTGCTGCGTGACGCCGGGCTGCTCTAACCCCGGCCCGCGCCACGCGACCCGCCGCCCGGAGGCGGCGGGTCATCGATAACGAGGCACGATGACCCAGCTACGTCACTCCGCCACGCCGCACCGCGCTCCGGGCCTGCCCCGGCTGCTGCCACGCGGCGTTCCGCTGCATATCCTGCTGCCCTCGCTGATCGCGGCGGGTGTGATGCTGGTGCCCCTGGTCTACCTGGGGCTGCGTGCGTTCGAGGCCGACAGTGCCACCCTCATCGACCTGGTCTTCCGCCCTCGCAACCTGCAGCTGCTGCTCAACACCCTGGCCCTGGCCGCGGGGGTAGTGGCGCTGACCACCCTGATGGCCTTCCCGCTGGCCTGGCTGGTGACCCGCACCGATATCCGCTTCAAGAAGACCCTGACCATTCTCGGCGTGATCCCGCTCGCGGTGCCGGGCTACGTGATGGCCTACGCGCTGATCGGCCTGGGGGGCAACTACGGGGTGCTGGCCCAGCTCACCGGCTTTCAGCTGCCGCGCCTGCAGGGCTACTGGGGCGCGACCCTGGCGCTGTCGCTCTATACCTTCCCCTACCTGTTCCTGAACCTGCGCGCCGCCCTGGCGGGCCTCGATGGCAACCTCGAGGAGAGCGCACGCAGCCTGGGCTACACCCAGGGCGAGATCTTCCGCCGGGTGACCCTGCCCCACCTGATGCCGGCGCTGATGGCCGGCTGGCTGGTGATCACCCTCTACGTGCTGGGCGACTTCGGCGCCGTGGCGCTGATGCGCTACGAGGCCTTCAGCTACGCCATCTACACCCAGTACTCCGGCGCCTTCGATCGCGTCTATGCCGCCTGGCTGGCGCTGATGCTGCTGGCACTGGCCACCTGCTTCGTGATGCTCGACAGCCTGGTGGTGAAGCGCAAGCTGGCGCGCATCGGCACCGGCGTCGCGCGCCCGATGACGCCCCAGCGGCTCGGCCGGGCACGCTTCCTGGCCTGGCCCTATCTGGTCGCGCTGTTCACCGCATCCATCGGCCTGCCGGTGATGATCCTGGCCTACTGGCTGCTGCTGGCACCGCCGGATCTCTCCTTCTTCGCCCGGGTGCCTGGCACCCTGCTGCGCTCCGCCGGTGCCGCCCTGCCGGCCGCCCTGCTGGCCGCGGCCTTCGCCCTGCCCATCGCCTTCCTGACGGTGCGCTACCGCTCGCCCTTTGCGACCCTGGTGGAGCGCTCCGCCTATATCGGCTACGCCCTGCCGCCCCTGGCGCTGGCGCTGGCCATGGTGTTCTTCTCGCTGCGCGCGGTGCCCTTCCTCTACCAGACCCTGGCGATGCTGATCATCACCTGGGCCATGGCCTCGCTGGCGCTGGCCCTGGGGCCGATCCGCAGCGCCCTGCTGCAGACCCGGCCGAGCATGGAGGAGGCCGCCCACTCCCTGGGCCACGGCCCCGTCAGCACCTTCGTCAACGTGATCTTCCCCCGCCTGCGCCGCGGCATCCTGGCCGGCGTGGTACTGGTCTTCGTGCTGTGCATGAAGGAGCTGCCGATCACCTTCCTGCTGGCCCCTACCGGCTACACGACCCTGGCGGTCACCGTCTTTACCCGCACCTCGGAAGGCATGCTGGCCGAGGCGGCACCGTTCGCCGCCGCCATCGTGGTGTTCTCCAGCCTGTCCGTGGGCCTCTTGCTCACCAAGGAGGGCAAATGATGTCCAACCTCAACCTCAAGGCCGCTCCTCAGGGAGCGCCGACCCGGCTGCCCGAGCCGCTGCTCTCGGTGGGCGGGCTGCACAAGCGCTATCGCCGCCAGGACCCGCTGGCGGTGGAGGACGTGAGCTTCTCCCTGGACAACGGCGAGATCCTCGCCCTGCTCGGCCCCAGCGGCTGCGGCAAGACCACCACGCTGCGCATGATCGCCGGCTTCGAGCACCCCGATGCCGGCGAGATCCTGCTGCGCGGCGAGGACGTCACCCCCCTGCCGCCCCAGCAGCGCCGCATCGGCATCGTCTTCCAGGACTACGCCCTCTTCCCGCACATGAGCCTGGGCGAGAACGTCGCCTTCGCCATGCGCCACGTGCCCAAAGCCAAGCGGGCCGCCAAGTCCCGGGAGTGGCTCGACCTGGTGGGGCTGGCGGATCTTGCCGCGCGCATGCCAGACCAGCTCTCCGGCGGCCAGCAGCAGCGCGTGGCACTCGCCCGCACGCTCGCCGCCGAGCCCGAGCTGGTGCTGCTCGACGAGCCCTTTTCCAACCTGGACGCCGCCCTGCGCGAATCGACCCGCAAGGAGGTGCGCCGGCTGTTCAAGGCCGCCGGCACCTCGGTGATCCTGGTCACCCACGACCAGGCCGAGGCGCTCTCCTTCGCCGACCAGGTGGGGGTGATGCACTATGGCCAGCTGATCCAGATGGACCGCCCGGAGCGGATCTACCAGGCACCGGCCACCTCCTTCGTGGCGGAGTTCCTCGGACATACCAACCTGCTGGAGGGCGAGGCCGACGGCGAGATCGCCCGCACCGCACTCGGCCCGGTGGCCATCGACAGCCACTGCCGCGGCCCGGTGCGCCTCTCGCTGCGCCCGGAGTACCTGGCGCTCTCCGCCGCCCCGGACGGCCAGGGTGCCACCATCGTCGAGCGCGAGTTCCGCGGTCACGACTGCTTCTACCTGCTGGAGCAGCACGGCCAGCACTTCTGCGCCATCACTCCCAGCCACAGCCTGTGGAAGGTGGGCGAGCAGGTCAGCCTGGAGCCCCAGCGCACCGCCACGGTGCTCAGGGACTAGCCAAGTAGCACCGACCGTCTAAACAGGAACGCCACCGCAGCCGCGGTGGCGTTCTTGCTATGGCTTCCAGTCAGTAGACAGGAAAAGGCGAGATTTGCGTTATGAGGGAGAGTCAGTGGGCCTCGTCCCAATTGGCCCCACTCTCCGCCTCGACGATCAGCGGCACGCTGAGCTCGGCGGCGCCCTGCATGCGCCCCTTCACCTGCTCGATGAAGGCCTCCACCTGCGCCTCCGCCACCTCGAACACCAGTTCATCGTGGACCTGCATCACCATCCAGGCGTCCATCTCGCCGGCCTGCAGCCAGGCGTCCACGTCGATCATGGCGCGCTTGATGATGTCCGCGGCGGTGCCCTGCATGGGGGCGTTGATCGCGGTGCGTTCGGCCCCCTGGCGGCGGGCGCGGTTCTGGGAGTGGATCTCCGGCAGGTAGAGGCGCCGGCCGAACACCGTCTCGACGAAGCCATCCTCCGCCGCCTGGGTGCGGATGCGCTCCATGTAGCGTGCCACCCCCGGGTAGCGGTCGAAGTAGCGCTCGATCCAGGTCTGGGCCTGATTGCGCTCGATATGCAGCTGGCGGCCCAGGCCCCAGGCGCTCATGCCGTAGATCAGGCCAAAGTTGATCGCCTTGGCGCTGCGCCGCTGGTCCCCCGAGACCTTCTCCAGGGGCACGCCGAACACCTCCGCCGCGGTGGCGGCATGGATATCGCGCCCCTCGGCGAAGGCGTCGAGCAGCCCCCTGTCCTCGGATAGGTGCGCCATGATGCGCAGCTCGATCTGGGAGTAGTCCGCGGCGACGATGCGGTAGCCGGGCCGGGCGATAAAGGCCTGGCGGATCTTGCGCCCCTCCTCGGTGCGAATCGGGATGTTCTGCAGGTTGGGGTCGCTGGAGGAGAGCCGCCCGGTGGCGGTGACCGCCTGGTGGTAGCTGGTGTGCAGCCGCCCGGTTCCCTTGTTGACCAGCCGCGGCAGCTTGTCGGTGTAGGTGGACTTGAGCTTGGCGAGTCCCCGGTGCTCCATGATCACCTTGGGCAGCGGGTAGTCCAGCGCCAGCTCCTCCAGCACGGCTTCCGCGGTGGAGGGCGCCCCCTTGGGGGTCTTCTTGATCACCGGGATCTTCTGCTCCTCGAAGAGGATCTGGCCGAGCTGCTTGGGGGAGCCCAGGTTGAACTCGCGCCCGGCAAGCTCATGAGCGCGGGCCTCCAGCTCGCGGATGCGCACCTCGAGCTCGCGGCTCTGGGCATCGAGGCGCTGCGGGTCCAGCGCCACGCCGGTGCGCTCCATGCGCGACAGCACCGGCACCAGCGGCAGCTCGATCTCTTCCAGTACCTCGGCCAGGCGCCCGGTGGCCGCGAGGCGCGGGCGCAGCTCGCCGTGCAGGCGCAGGGTGATGTCGACGTCCTCGCAGGCGTAGGGGGCCGCCTGCTCCAGGGCGATCTGATTGAAGGTGAGCTGCTTGGCCCCCTTGCCGGCGATCTCCTCGAAGGAGACGGTCTTCTCGCCGAGGTACTTCAGCGCCAGGGAGTCCATGTCGTGGCGGGTGGCGGTGGAGTCCAGCACGTAGGACTCCAGCATGGTGTCCTCCAGGGGCCCTGCCACCGTGATGCCGTGGCTCGCCAGCACCGAGATGTCGTACTTGAGGTTCTGGCCGATCTTGGTCTTGCCGGCATCCTCCAGCAGCGGCTTTAGGGCAGCGAGCACCGCGTCGCGGTCGAGCTGCGCGGGGGCGTCCAGGTAGTCGTGGGCGAGCGGGATATAGGCCGCCTCCCCCGCCTGAAGCGCCAGCCCCACCCCGACGATCTGCGCCTCCATGTAGTTGAGGCTGGTGGTCTCCAGGTCGAAGCAGAAGGCCTCGGCCGCCTGCAGGCGCGCAAGCCAGGCGTCGAGGTCGGCCTGTTCGAGGATCATCTGGTCCTCCCGGGCATCGCTACAGGGGGGAGCGTCGGCATCGGCAGGGGTCGGCGTGCCGCCGGCGGCATCATCGACGCCGCTGTCGCTGCCCTCCAGCAGCTCGGCGAGCCACGCCTTGAACTCGTACTCGCGGTAGAGCTCGAGGAGCGCCTCGCGATCCGGGTGGGCGATATCGAGATCGTCGAGGCCGACGGGCAGCTCGCAGTCGGTCTTGATGGTGGCCAGCCGGTAGGAGAGGAAGGCCTGGTCGCGGTGCTCCTCGAGCTTCTTCGGCAGCGTCTTGGCGCCGCGGAAATCCAGCGTCTTGACCTTCTCGAGATCGGCATAGATGGTCTCTAGGCCGCCCTCCATGCCTTGCAGTAGGCCCAGCGCGGTCTTCTCGCCCACGCCGGGCACGCCGGGAATGTTGTCGACCTTGTCGCCCATCAGCGCCAGCAGGTCGATGATCAGCTCGGGCGGCAGCCCGAACTTCTCCTCCACCCCGGCCACGTCCAGGGTCTCGTCCTTCATGGTGTTGACCAGGGTGATATGGGCGTTGACCAGCTGGGCCATGTCCTTGTCGCCGGTGGAGATCACGGCGTCGCGCCCCGCCTCGGTGGCCCGGCGGGCCAGGGTGCCGATGACGTCGTCCGCCTCCACTCCCTCGATGCACAACAGCGGCAGCCCCAGCGCCTTGACGCACTGATGCAGCGGCGCCACCTGGGAGCGCAGGTCGTCGGGCATCGGAGGGCGATGGGACTTGTACTCGGCGAACAGTTCGTCCCGGAAGGTCTTGCCCGGCGCGTCGAAGACCACCGCCATGGGACTGTCCGGGTAGTCCTTGATCAGCCGCTTGAGCATGTTGAGCACGCCCTTGATGGCCCCGGTGGGCTGGCCGTTGGAGGTGGTCAGCGGCGGGAGGGCGTGAAAGGCGCGGTAGAGGTAGGAAGAACCGTCGACGAGTACGATGGGGGTATCGGCCATGGAGGCATCCATTCAAGCTGGGCGGAAAGTGATCCTGATCACCCATGATACGCATTGCCGGAGCGTTTTTCCGCGGGTAGTGGGCAGCGTGCGCCGGGCGCCTTACACTGCGGGTATCTCCCCTCGATACTGCCCCAGGCAGCCCGGAGGCCACCATGCTCGTGACACGCACCCTCATCGCCCTGCTGCTGGGGCTTTCGCTGATCGCCACCGGCCCTGCCCTGGCCCAGTCCTCCGCCGACCTTGAGCCGGACATCACCATCCGCCAGGATGAGGATCGCACCATCCGCGAGTACCGCATCAACGGCGAGCTCTACGCCATCGAGATTCGGCCTTCCCGCGGCCCCTCCTACTACCTGGTGGACCACGACGGCGACGGCAACTTCGAGCGCCAGGATGGCGACCGCATCGCCGTCCCGCAGTGGATCCTGCGGACCTTCTGACCCGCCAGCCGGAGCAGCCCGAGCCGCTCGATCACCATCAATCGTCCCTCCCCGAATCCGGACGCGTGCATCACACTGCCAAGTCGCTACAATAGGCCGCTTGGCATTCCCGGGTGAGAGACACATGGCCGTATTCACACCGCTTACCGAGACCCAGGTCGCGGACTTTCTGGCACGCTTCGACGCTGGCTCGCTGGTCTCCCTGGAAGGGGTGCCCGCCGGCACCGAGAACAGCACCTTCTTCGTCACCACCGACCAGCGTGAGCTGGTGCTGACCCTGTTCGAGCAGGGCGAGTTCGGCGAGCTGCCCTTCTTCGTCGACCTGCTCGACTACCTCGACGAGCACCGCCTGCCGGTGCCGGGCCCGCTGCACGACCGGGAGGGCGTGGCGCTGCACCGCCTGGCCGGCAAGCCGGCGCTGCTCTTCCCGCGCCTGCCCGGCCGACATCCCAAGGCGCCCAACCTGGCGCAGTGTGCGGCCCTGGGCGATGCTCTGGGCCATATGCACAGGGTGTCGCAGCACTTCCCCGGCCACCGCCCCAACCCGCGGGATCTCCACTGGCTGCTGCCCATGCACCACAAGGTGCTGGTCTATCTCTCGCCGGAGGACCAGGCCCTGATGAAGGATGAGGTGGATATCTACCAGGAGGCCTTCGGCAACGGCCCCGAGCTGCCCCAGGGGGCCCTGCACGGCGATCTCTTCCGCGACAACACCCTCTACGAGGGTGACCGCCTGGGCGGCATCATCGACTTCTACAACGGCTGCACCGGGGATCTGCTGTTCGACCTGGCCATCGTGATAAACGACTGGGCCACCGAGGCCGACGGCCGCCTCGACGTCGAGCGCCATGACGCCATTCTCGGCGCCTATCAGGCGCGCCGACCGCTCACCGCGGCCGAGCGCGAGGCGTGGCCGATGATGCTGCGCATGACCGCGCTGCGCTACTGGCTCTCGAGGCTGCTGGTGGTCTACGTGGATCCGCCGGCCCATGACCTCACCCCCCACGACCCCGAACAGTTCCGCACCATCCTCAAGGCGCGCCTGGCACATGGCGCCCTTCCCCTCCCGGAGGTGAATGCATGAGTCTCTCCATGGCCAGTGCCGGCAGCCCGGCGAAGCGCGCGCGGCGCGTCTGGAACATCGACCAGTGGGGCAGCGGCTACTATGACGTGGACGACTCCGGGCACGCCCTGGTGCGCCCCCTGGGCAGCGAGATCGAGGGCCCGGCCCTGCCGCTGGACGACCTGGTGGCCGAGCTGAAGACCGCCGGCCTGCGCCTGCCGGTGCTGGTGCGCTTCATCGATATCCTCCACGACCGGGTCGAGCAGCTGTGCGCCGCCTTCGACACCGCCATGGCCGAGGAGGAGTTCGGCGGCGGCTATACCGCCGTCTACCCGATCAAGGTCAACCAGCAGCGCCGCGTGGTGGAGGAGATTCTCGCCACCCCCGAGCGCGGTCGCGACCGGGTGGGCCTTGAGGCCGGCAGCAAGCCCGAGCTGCTCGCCGTGCTGGCGCTCTCCGGCGACGGCCCCTCGCTGATCGTCTGCAACGGCTACAAGGACCGCGAGTACATTCGCCTGGCGCTGATGGGCGAGAAACTCGGCCACCGCGTCTACCTGGTGGTGGAGAAGCTCTCCGAGCTGCCGCTGATCCTCGAGGAGGCCGCCGAGCTCGGGGTCAAGCCGCGCATCGGCCTGCGCGCGCGCCTGGCCACCGTGGGCCGCGGCCGCTGGCAGAACACCGGCGGCGAGAAGTCCAAGTTCGGCCTCACCGCCAGCCAGATCCTGGCCGTGGTGGAGCAGCTGCGCGAGGCCGACGCCCTGGCCAGCCTGCAGCTGGTGCACTTCCACCTGGGCTCCCAGATCGCCAATATCCGCGACATCCAGGGCGGGCTGCGCGAGTGCGCCCGCTTCTACCAGAGCCTGGTGGAGCTGGGCGCCCCGGTGGATACCGTGGACGTGGGCGGGGGCCTCGGCGTCGACTACGAGGGCACCCGCTCGCGCAGCTTCTGCTCCGCCAACTACTCGATGCTCGAGTACGCCCGCAACGTGGTCTACGCCTTCCGCCAGGCCTGCCAGGAACAGGGGCTGCCCGAGCCGCACCTGATCAGCGAATCCGGCCGCGCCCTGACCGCCCACCATGCGGTGCTGATCACCAACGTGATCGGCGAGGAGCGGGTCAGCGAGCAGGCCCCCGAACGCCGCGTCGAGGGCGACCCCCAGGTCGACGAGCTGTGGCGAGTGCATGACCTGCTGCATGCCCAGATGGAGCCACGCGGCCTGGTGGAAGCCTGGCACGACCTGGTCCAGGCCATGGGCGAGCTGCACGAGCGCTTCGTGATCGGCATGACCGACATCAACGCCCGCGCCGAGGGCGAGGGCGAGGCGGTCTACTTCGCCGCCTGCGCGAGGCTGCGCGCCCGCCTCGACACCCGCAATCGTGCCCACCGCGAGATCGCCGACGAGCTGGCCGAGAAGCTGGCCGACAAGCTGTTCGTCAACTTCTCGCTGTTCCAGTCGGTGCCTGACGTCTGGGGCATCCAGCAGATCTTCCCGGTGCTGCCGCTGACCGGCCTCGACCAGGAGCCGGTGCGCCGCGGGGTGATCCAGGACATCACCTGCGACTCCGACGGACGCATCGACGGCTACGTGGACGGCCAGGGCGTGGAGACCACCCTGCCGCTGCCCGAGTGGCAGGAGGGCGAGGAGCAGCTGCTGGGGTTCTTCCTGGTGGGCGCCTATCAGGAGATCCTCGGCGACCTTCACAACCTGTTCGGCGACACCGACTCGGTGGATGCGACCCTGGCCGAGGACGGCAGCTGGACCCTGAGCCATATCCAGCAGGGCGACCGAGTCGCCGACGTGCTGAGCTACGTCAACTTCGATGCCGAGGTGCTGCGCCGCCACCTGGCCGACCAGCTCGCCGCCAGCGGCCTCGAGGAGGCCGAGCAGCAGCGCTTCCTCGACGACCTCTCCGAGGGCCTGGCGGGCTATACCTACCTCGAGTAGCGCGCTCTCCTGCCCCGCCAGACGAAGACGCCCCGCGGCCAGGCCGCGGGGCGTCTTCCTATTGCACGACTGCCGTGCGCTATCGGGGGTGCGGCAAGCTCACTCCACGACGCGGGTGGTGAACTCCAGGCCGCCGGTCAGGGTGAAGTGCAGCTCGGCGCCGCGGGGCAGCGGGCCCACGCCGGCCGGGGTGCCGGTGAGCACCACATCGCCCGGCAGCAGGGTGAAGTGGCGGCTCATCTCCGCCACCAGGGTGGCGACCGGGAACAGCATGTCGGCCCCCTCCCCACGCTGGCGCAGCTCACCGTCGATCTCGAGGGTGAAGGTCAGCGCACTCCAGTTGGGCACCTGAGAGAGCGGCAGGAAAGTGGAGAGCGGGCAGGCCCCGTCGAAGGCCTTGGAGACCTCCCAGGGATGCCCCTTCTCCTTGAGGCGGGTCTGCAGGTCGCGCAGGGTCAGGTCCAGCCCAAGGCCGATCCCGACGATGGCGCGCTCGGCCTCATCGGCAGTGGCGTGGGAGAGCTCCTCGCCGACCAGCAGCGCCAGCTCGGTCTCGTAATGCACCTCGCCCCGGGAGAAGGGCGCCTCGATGGGCTCCTCCAGCGGCACGGCACAGGTCGCCGGCTTGATGAACAGCAGCGGCTCGCTGGGCACCGGATTGTCGAGCTCCCGGGCATGATCGGCGTAGTTGCGGCCGACGCAGACGATCTTGCCGAGCGCGTGGGGAAACTCCTGGCCATCGGTGAAACGTGGAACAAAGCGCATGGCGGGTCTTCTCCTTCTCATTATGCGTGCCGCATCTCGGCGACAAGCCATACAGTCTACCGCACCAGGCGCCGCGTACCACTACCGCTGGCTCCACGGCCCCCCTACCCCGCCGGGGACCAGGCCTCGTCCGGGCCGTGGGCCAGGAAGCTCGGGCGACGCCGCGGCGCGGCAAAAGGCGCCACGCAGCGGTTGTCGCGGCGGTTGTAGACGAAGAAGACGTTGCTTCTCGGGTCCGGCGACATGTTGGCGTTGGAGCCGTGCAAAACGTTGCAGTCGAACAGCAGCAGCCCGCCGGCGGCTCCGGTGGGCGCCTCGATGCCGTGACGCTCGGCCAGGGCGGCAAGCGCCTCGTGGCCCGGCACGCCGAGCGCCTGCCGCTTCAGGGACTGGCGATGGTTGTCGTCGGGCGTCTCGCCCAGGCAGGGCACGAAGACTCGGTGGGAGCCGGGGATCAGCATCAGCGGACCGTTGAAGGCGTGGTTGTCGGTGAGCACGATGGAGGCGCTCAGCGCATGCATGGCGGGCATGCCATCCTCGGCGTGCCAGGTCTCGAAGTCGGAGTGCCAGTCGAAGCCCTTACCCTCGAAGCCCGGCTTGTAGTTGATCCGCGACTGGTGAACGTAGGGCTCGCCACCGAGAATCTGGCGGGCCCGTCCCACCAGGCGAGGATCCCGGGCCAGCCGCCCGAGCCGCTCGGAGAGGAAGTGCACCGCGAACAGCGAGCGGATGGCACTGCCGGAGGGCTCGGTAATGCTGAAGTCGCGGCCGCGATACTCGGGGTTCTCCAGCAGCGCGGAAAGCTCACGACGCAGGGCGTCGAGTTCCTCGCCGCGGATGAACTCGGGCTCGAAGAGGAAGCCCTTGCGGTCGAACTCCTCGAGCTGGGCCTGGCTCAGCGGGCCCTGGTCGGCGCGCCCCTTGACCACCGCTTCACGGCGGTTGAGCCAGGGCATGTCCAGGGGCTCGCTCAGGCGCGTGGGATAGGGGTCCTGCCCCGGGCGCGGCGCGCTCCTGACCCGGCTCTGGGGGTCAGGCGAGTCGACAACAGCCTGGGGAGTAACGGTATCGTGCAGCGTATGGTCAGACGTCCTGACTGACATGCAATCACCTCCTGTGAATCCGTGATCAGTTTCAGCAAGCATTCCGACGGCGAGGGCGCCGCGGGCGACCCCGGGCGGAATCGCGACAGGAAATATCGGGGTGGCACAGGCGGGTTTCAAGGCCGGCGAGGCCGCCGCCCAAGCAACAAAAAACGGTTCTTCGTCGTTTCACGTGGATTTGGCCTGGTCGAGCAGGCGTCCCACCGGGCTGCCAATCAGGTAGATCATGGCGATGAAATTGACCTCGTTCCGGTAGCCGCGTGCGCGTGACCGAGCCGCCTGGAACAGACCGTTCATGCCCTCCAGTCGTGCGTTCGTCAGTCCCGAGATCCAGCGCCTGACCACCGCGTCGGCGTGGCGCTCCAGCGTCGCCAGGGCCTTCCCCATCGGCTTCAGCAGTGGCTTCTCGGAGACCGCCGCCTTCATGACCTTAAGGTAGTTCGTGATGCGCCACCGAGCCGCTCGCGGCGTCGGGGCCTTCTGGATCCAGCGCAGCTTTTCCTTGATCACCCAGGCATCGGACGTGGCGCTCTGATCGGCCACCAGCTCCTGGAGCGATGCCAGCTGCTTGGGTGTCAGGTTCTCGTTGTCCAGGCTCTTCAGCAGGGCCCAGCGCAGCGACTTGGGGTGTCCCTGCTCCCGGCGCTCCTTCTTGCGCACCTCGTCCAGCCGCTTGGTGAAGGTCTGCACGATATGAAACCAGTCGACCGTGACCTCGGCCTTGGGAAGATGCTCGGCCACGCCGCTGAGGAAGGCGTTTGACATGTCGCACACGACCTCGACCACGTTGTCCGGGTCGCCGCCATGCGCCGCCAGGAAGGCGCTGAAGGCCTCGATGGCTTCCTTGCCGTGGCCTGGGACGGCAAAGATCACCGGCTCCCGCTTGCGCTGCATGTCGAGAAACACCGTCACGTAGCGCTGGCCGCGCCGGGACGCGGTTTCGTCGACGCCGACGGTGGCTACGTTGCTCAAATCCAGCTCCCCGAGCATGCGGCCAACGTAGTGGTGGACGATGCGCCACAGTCGCTTGTCAGAGATCTCCAGCTGCCGGGAGACGGCCAGCACCGGCATCTCCTTGACCAGCGACATGGCGGCCTGCTCGAACAGCAGGGTGAAGTCGCTGCCCGGCCGCGCCCAGGGCACCTCGATGCGCTTGACGCCATGCTCAGGGCACTTGGTGCGAGGCACGCGGGCGTGCAGGTAGCAGTGATGCTGGAAGAAATTCAGGTGCCGCCAGGTCTTGTCGGCGAAATCGTGAGCCGGACAGGCCTGGCCGCACTCAGGGCAGGGGTAGAGGCTGCCTCGCTCGGCCTCGACGTAGAGATCCAGCCGATGGGGCGATACGGAAGTATCCAGGTGCTGATCCTTGAGGATCCAGGGCGCTTGCAGGCCCAAGCCGAGGGTCAGAATCTGGGTGCCGTCCATGCCATACCTCCTGTCGTCGTGGAGGCCATATCCTGGCCCAGCTCAGGGGGCGAATTCCACACCCAACGACGAAGAGCCTATGTAAGGCTCTCCGAATATTACCGCCACCTGAGCTCCGACGCCGGTGGCGCCAACCGTATGTGCGATGGTGTTGAGCGTTAGAATAGCGGCCAGTGGTCGGTCGATATTGGCTTTAAGTGCCGCGAGCGCTGCATGGACGGTAGGGCGGTCTTCTTTGAGCTGGGCAATATAGCTCGGCGTGAGCGAGAGCAGTGCCGCTTCAAGTACAGAACACAGGAACGATACGGCAAGTGACGCAACGACGATCGCTGCAAGGAGAATCATGAGGGCTCGCTGAAAGGGCTGTTCCCGCTATATACGGAATTACCGCGGCGCTGTCAATGGCGATCTGCCAAGGCGCCTT
The DNA here is from genome assembly GCF_030704205.1 of Halomonas alkalicola. Lineage (NCBI taxonomy): Bacteria > Pseudomonadati > Pseudomonadota > Gammaproteobacteria > Oceanospirillales > Halomonadaceae > Halomonas > Halomonas alkalicola. The sequence continues at coordinate 1,739,478 of NZ_CP131913.1, forward strand.
CTCGGACCACGCATTATCCGCCAGGCCGAAACTGCCAACGCCGGATATTGGCACATCGAATGGCTAATGGTTGAGCAGTGAAGGTGCCCAAGCGCATGCGGCCCCCACACCGCTCGTGGTTCAGTTGCAGGTGCCCGTTGAGGGTCGGGTGCAGACTAAACTCGTCCCTCCAGGGCGCTGCGCAAGCTACCGATGTCGACCTCGACGTACTCCAGCGTCGTGCTGATGTTGCTGTGGCCAAGCAGCGCCTTGACGATGTGTAGGTTGCGATCCGGTTCCTTCATCAACTCAGTGCCCAGGGTATGCCGGAATCGGTGTGGACTCATCTGGTAGCCGCAAATCTGGGAGAGCTTCTGATAGAAGCTCTCCACCTGCCAGGAGTCCATCGTCTCCATTCGGTGCCGAACGCTGAATCGGTTTACATTGAAGAGCTGCTCGCCACGCTGGATACCCACCATCTTGGCCGAGTTCATCAAGTTCTCCAGGTGCGGGTAGAGAGCATTGGAGATAGGGACAAAGTGTTCGCGGTTGTTCTTGGCCCCCTGCCAGGTAGCGGTGAGCACACGACTTTTAAGGTTGATATCCTCAGGCTTCATCAGCAACAGCTGAGTCAGACGGATGCCCGTATGGTAGAACGTCTCGAACACGATCTCCCAAAACCAGACAGGGTGAAGTACTGAGGGCTTTTTTCGGTACCACTCCATCTTTTTATACAGGCCAATAGCTTCACGTGCCATTTCGACCTGCCGCTTGCTAAGGGTCTTCTTTCTCTTTTTGGGAGAGCTGACCTCCATCTTGGCAAAAGGATTGAACGAGATGTCGATCAAGGCGTGATCGATCGCATGCTTGAAGAGGATTCGGTTGTGCCGGCAGTAGTTATTCCAACTTGAGTGTGCGAGGTTTCTACCCTCCTCCGAGAAGCAGAACTCCCTCCACTCCCTGACATCATCACGGGACACCTCCGCAGGCAGCTTATCCTGACCCACGAATCTCCGGAATAGCTTCACCGGAACGCTATAGGAAATCCGGCTTCTTTCGGTCAGCCAGCGCTCAGAAAAATAGGATTGCAGCAAGTCGTCAAAGGTAAATGTTTTCATTCTTCAGGCTTCCCATCAATCAGGTCAATAAAGGGGTTATCAAAAACCTCCTTACCCTCCTCCATCAGGTCATCCTTACCCACAAGATACCCAGAAAGCGTGCTCGACTTCTTGTTTGGACCTACCACCCTTACCTTGTGAAAACTTCCGCCATCCTTGTTTTTCTTGTGCAGCTTCAGCTTCTGGAATGAATCCTGAACTTCTTTCCAGCCTTTCTCTTCTCCGCTCACCTCCTGACAATAGCGCTTGAACACCTTGGGGCTGATCACCATCAACATCCCATCCACGGCATGCACCAGAGCCTTGGAGTCGTTCATCAATATCTGGTGGGTTTTCAACCCGCCTCGCAGCCAGGCGAGAAAGTCTTCCCCGGATGATGACTGTCCAGGCGATGCCTGGCCCGTAAGCTTCTCGGCACCCGTATCAGGTTTACATGGCTGCCGCTCCAAACCTGGCGCTGCTTTCTCATCACCGCCTGTTGCAATATCAAGAATGGAGGCTTCCAGATCATCCTGGACTTCCTCGGTGCGACTCGACTCAGTCAGCTCACTTGAAGTTTCTGGAGTCGCAGGCTTGTCACCTGGCTCCTGATCTTTACGCTGTTGCCTAGCTGGCTGACTACCTTCACCACTCTCACCGACGTCAATGGTCTCGACACTCCCCGAGAAAATCTCAGGCTCCTCATCACCGCTCCAAACGAGCGATTTATGAACCTTGAGCATGGAAAGATCGGTCCGCCACTCTCCCACCTCGACCCTGCACTTCCAGACCGAACGCCCCTCTGGATTCTCTATAATCAGGCCATGGGACTGCATTTCGTCATAGAGGCGAGACTCATTGGCTGGCACACCCTCTATGCCATGGGAAAGCAGGTAGCTCTTGATCTCTCGTGGTACCAGTGGCGTCACCAGCCACAGCGCCTCGGGAGTGACAAACCCCTGAGCGCCTTTTTCATTCAGGCGGATCTTTTCTGTGGCGATGTGGCGGATGGCACCTTTGAGCTTGCTCTGCAGGGATTCCCGGGGTGCCTTGTCGATATTGGAAACCTTGCCACCCAGCGACTTGGCCACGCTGGCCCTGTCGGCCTGGCTGACGATTTCTCCGATCACCCCGGAGCGTTCCGCGTGCCCACTGATGGCGTACATCACCAGTCCAAACAGCTCCGGCTGGCTTCTCAGCCACTCGAGCCCGGCATTGCCTATCACCTCCTTGCACAAGAGCGGGTTGGCCGCAGCGTGAAGGAAGTAATCTCGCCCCCTGATATAGCGAACGCGATACTGGTCGGGAATGATGCCCTCCCACAGGCACCACCTTCGGCCGGATTTCAGGTGTATATCGACGTCGACGATGACCTTGGCGATATCGTGCAGCAGGCAGGCATAGATGACCGCCACGCTCCACAGCTCTCCGGTAGAGGACTGCTTTTCGGGCGACTCCTTCGGAGGGAGTAGGTGCTGTCGTCGGAGCCTGAGGCCAAACACACAGGTCTCGAGGCCATGGTCCAGCATTCCACCCGGGTAGCTATGGTGGTGAGATTCCGAGGCTGGCAGCAGCTGGACACGCTCGGCGTAGCGTTGCAGCGGCTCCTTGACGTAGGCCTCGAACACCGGCGCTGTCAGCGAGGTGCTTTCCTGAATCGCTACGATCAGCTGCTGTCGATAGGGAGTGGCCAGAAGCTCCGCGCCGGTACGCGGGCTTTCCCATCCGGCGTCATCCTGGACGCTGTCGCTGTCGGTCGCGCTGCGGCGGCCGCGTAGAATGTTGAGAATCCGCAATGCTCGCTCCTCTGGATGCAGTCCGTGCATCACAACGCTGGGCCCTGACGGGCACCAGCAGAAACGTTAAATGCGATGAGAGAGGTTTACCCCTGGGCACTCCTTGCCCTGGTGCAATAGCCATGGGATGCGACCCAAGCGCAGATGATTGTATTGATCAGGAAATTTATTTCATTGAGAACATCCGCATATACTTTATGAGAAGATTTTTAATTTATCTGTATCACCTAACTTACAACCAAAGTCGCATCAGTTAGTTACTCCCTACAGCAGCCACAAAAACCCCCCTCCGAAGAGGGGGCATGGGTTGGGTATCTGTCAGCTGACCAGCTGTCTGGCCAGGGCCATCTCCACGGAGTCTCCGTCCGTATTGAGGGCATCCAGGCCCGACTCGGGCACGTCTCCCGACGTGCTCTGGGCCACTGCGATCTTCTTGGCCATCAGCGACAGGCAGGCGATCTGTGACGATCCGGCATAGCCGAGGTAGAGCACCTTCACCGACTGCCGCTGGCCGATCCGCCAGGAGCGGCGAGCGGCCTGCTGCAGGGTGTAGACGTTCCAGCCCGTCTGCATGAAGACGATGGTGGGGAAGTCCAGCAGGTCGAGCCCGGTCTTCACCAGGTCCGGATTGGTGATCAGCACGTCGACACCGCGGTCGACCTGATCGGCAATCCAGTCCTCGCGTCGCTGGGTCTCCACGCTGGAGCGCAGCACCGCGACCTTGAAGCCGGCCTGGGTGAGCACCGCCTTGAGTCGGCTGCTGGTATCGCGCTTGCCGGTGTAGGTCGTGTAGACCAGCACCCTGCGACCCTCCGCCTTCTCTCGCCGGCAGATCTCCACCAGCTCGCGCTCCTTGGGCATCGGCTGCTGCTCGCCGTAGAGGCTCTTCACGAACGCCAGCAGGCTGCCCGAGCGCGGATGCTTGACCGTCTCCGGTCGGAAGCAGCAGTCCGGCCAGGCCAGCAGCGCATTGAGCACCACGCCCAGCAGGGTGGTGTCCTTGCGTGCCAGCGCCTGTCTGAGCTCGGCGGTCAGTTGCCCCTCGAGCCGCCGGTAGGCAAAGGCCTGCTCGTCGTCCATCGGCACTTCGATGAACTCTTCATCGTAGGGCGGCAACACGTTGCCACCGATGTCTTTGAGCTTGAGGAAGACGGTGAAGGGCAGCACGTAGCGCATGATCCCCTTGGGGCCGAAGCCCGGGGCCTTGACGGTCCGCACCGACAGCTTCTTGCCTCGCGCTGTCTTGTGCGAATCGCAATCGCGCTCGGTGTAGATGTCCTTCAACACCCCGTGGTCACGCAGGAACGACATGGCCGCAGGCCCCATCGATCCGCGCCCGTTGGGGCGATAGCCGTCTTCGAGCATCTTCGGCGTGAGGATGCGGAACAGCAGGTGGAACAGGTCGTCGGCATAGCCGCCCATCAGGGTGCCGGTCAGCAGCAGCGACTTGCGCGCCTTGGCGGCCAGCACGCCCATGGCCTGGCCCTGGGCCGACCCGGCGTTCTTGTACTCATGGCCCTCGTCCACGATCAGCAGATCGAAGGTGTGATCCGGCAGCTGCCGCTTGATGAACTCGCTCGGCTGATAGCCGCCTTCACCGAAGCCGAACTCCATCGTGGCCATGGCGCGCTCCATGCGGGCCGCCTGCCGGTCGGAGAACACCAGCTCGCCGTTTTCATCCATGAGGTTGATGAACTCGTGGATGTTGTCGCCCAGCAGCGTGGCCAGGAACTCCTCGCCAAACTGCTGCACCAGGCGCTCCGAGGAGACCTTGCCGATGGTGGGCAGCTTGCGCAGCGCCTTGAGCACCAGGTCGCGCTGCAGGTTGCCCGTCGCCCGCTGTGGCCGCATCAGCGTCCAGAGAGGGCTGTGACAGTACCGGCACTTGTGGCGCCGCTCCTCACGGAGAAACTGCGACAGCGATACCACCTCGTTGTCCCAGTCGACCACCGTGCCACCGCACTGGGGGCATGCCGCCAGCTCACCGCCCGGCACGCGCTTGCGCGCCGCGGCGGGACGCCAATGGAAGCCCATGCGCATGCGCACACGCCCCAGGATGAAGAACTCCGGCCGCCCATCGGACGGCTGGTCCAGGGCCTCACGGAGTTTGAGCAGCTTGACCAGGGTGTCCGGGCCGTTCAGTACCCAGACCCTGGCCTGATCGACGGTCTCCAGGATCTCCCGCCGCCACTTGTAGACCAGGTGGGGCGGTGCGATCACCAGGAAGCGCCGATAGCCCTCGGCATGACAGACCGCCGCCGTGGCGATGGCCATCATGGTCTTGCCGGTGCCCATCTCGGCGTTGATGATGCCCGCCGGCTCGTGCCGGTCGAGCAGCAGCGCTGAGATGGCCTGAACCACCTGGGCCTGCTCGGGGAAAGGCGCCCGCTTGAGGGCATCTATGATGGCCTGACGACGAGGGTTGGCCTCGCCGTCATAGACCGGAGGATGGGAGCGATTGAGCGAGGCCAGCAGGCCATCGCCAAACTCCTCCACGAAGGCGTTGAGGTTCACCTGAGGCCCGAAGGCCTCGCCAGACTGCGCCATGCCGGCCGGCGCCGGTAGCTGAATGATGTCGTTCATGTCCGTCTCCTTGTGCACAAGAAAACGGCGGACACTCCCCTCCCCTGGCGGGTTGGAAAGGCCCGCCGTGGGGAATGGCGCCCGGGGCGCCGGTTAGTACTCCTCTGGCAGCAGCAGCGTGGTGGCGCTGCGATCCGCCTCGGTGATGATCCAGACCGTGAGCGACTCACCGATCCGGTAGGACGAGAGCAGCCTGTCACCGTGAACCAGGGCCTGCTCGTTGCTCTGGCGGTCCTCTTCGGGCACGTCACCCCAGTCGCCGGTGACGTGTCGTCGGAGCAGCGCCATGGGCGAGACCTCGCCTCGCTCAACCAGCTCGTTGACGGCCCGGGTCATCACCACGCGCCCTACATCGAAGCGGCGTGGATCCGGCCTCGCGGCACGTTCGGCGACCCGGTTGAGCGGCTCAGGCGCATCACCTGCCTCGGCGTCTGCCGTCTGATCACTCTCTTCCGGCTCACCGTCATCGGCCGCCGGCGTCGAGGTAATGGTCAGCAGCTGCCCACAGCGAGGCGAGTCTGGCGTCATCTCCCAGGCGCGGATCACCGGCACAAAGCGGTCGGTGAGCACGCGGGTCTCGGTGATGGCGCCGTCCTCCCGCTCGGTGAACTCGGTCTTGGCGACCTTATCCTTGTGGGTGTTGCCCTTGACCACCAGGCAGCGGCCGTTGGGCGCGGTCACCACGCCGGAGATCGCCCCGGCCGCCAGCGACAGGGCCAGATGCCAGGAGGAGAGTCGGCGCACCGGGGGACGCGGCGCCTGGCCGGTCTTCCCGAACACGCTGCCCACCTCGGGCCAGAGCCCCTGCAGCTTCCCGACCTCATCGGCCAGCTGCTCAGCATCGAGCGACACGCGATAGAAGTGGCGCAGCTCGCCCTGAGCCGCCGGTACCACGTATGGCTCGAAGGGCCACACCTCCGGGATCACCTCGGGTATGATCTCCTTACTTCCCACGCGCAGCAGCTGGGCGCGCATCGCCTTGGCCTCCTGGCTGCGCTCCGCCTCACGGCGTCGCACCCGGCGACCCAGGATCACCACCTGCTGAAAGTCATCCACGGCGGCGCGGAAGACCCGCAGCTCGGTGAAGTGGTTGACCAGCCAGCCGGTCAGCTCCTTGTCCAGGGCGTAGTCGGGGACGATCAACACCATCACGCCCCCGACCTGCAGGGTGCCAACGGTGCGCTGGTAGAACAGCTTCTCCAGGCGCCTGCGCCCCTTGCCCTGATAGCGCTCGTAGCCGGCGTGGTCGGCCAGCAGGTCGCCATAGGGCGGGTTGAGCCACAGGCAGCCCATGCTGCGCGGTGAGATCACCGTGTCCATCAGGTCGCCCTGCAGGCCTCTATCCACCAGGCCATCCATCGAGGCGGCCCGCTCGGCGTGATACTCCACGCCGCAGGCCTGAACGCGTTCGCGACCCAGGTGGTGGGCAAGCTCGGCGATGGCAGCACCCTCCCCCGCACAGGGGTCGAGCACTCGCATCCGGCCGGCGCTTGCCGGGCTCAGCGCCTGAAGCACCCGCTCGAGCGACGCCTCATCCGTGGGGAAGTAGCCATTCCTGGCGAAGTTGCGCGCGATGCGCTGAAACATCAGTGCCATGCGACACCTCCTGTCGGTTCGGTATGGTAGACGCGGCCAGAACGGCCGCACCAAGGTGGAGCGAGCGCTCAGGTCTCAGGGGTAAGCACGCCGGCGCGAATCATCCCGCTGAGGCGCAGGGCCAAGTCGTTCTCATCGAGGGAGATCTCCCAGGCCTGAATCGGCCCCTGCGAAAACGAGGCCGGCAGTACCGCCTGCTGGGCATGCAGCAGCGTCATCACCGGCACCTGCCAGTGATCCAGCAGGGGCAGCGGGCAGAGCTCCCGCACGCGAGGCCATAGCCGGTCATCCACCGGGCAGGCGCGCTCCTCGTCGTCGAGCAGAGCAATGCTGTGCAGATTGGCGCGATCCGGCGTGATGCAGCACTGGTCGAAGAGCCACACGTGCACCAGGGTGCCGAAGCGCGTCTGGCGCAACCGGGCAGAGCGCCGGGAGTAGCGGTCCATGTCGCCAAAGACCATGGGGTGGCGAGTGTCGCCCCGGCAGAGATGCAGGGTATCCAGGCCGTTGTCTGCTGCTGGCAGCGTCAGCCTGGCCAGCAGCTCCTGCAGCGCCGTATCCCGCCCCCACAGGGAGAGAAACAGGCACTCACGCTGCCGGCCAATGCAGAACGCATCGGCGTACAGGTCCAGGCACTCATCGAGGGTGTAGAGCTCGGGCATGAGGGTCTCCATCGGTTAGTAAAGAGCGATGGGGACATCCCGAGCCCAGGGCATCGAGATGCCCCGGTGGGGAGTGGCTGCCTCAGGCAGCGGCTTGCCAGGTCTGCGTCGGCGCCTGGAATCGGTAGCCCAATTCCTTCAGTCGACTCACCTGACGGCGGAACAGCGCCCGGTCCACGGTGGGATCGAGCTTGACGCTCTGCCCCAGGGGCCAGAGCAGGCCGAAGAGCTCGGCGTCGGGATTGGCCTCCTGGCCAGCGGCGTGGGTCTCCGGGTCTTGCGGCCTTGGGCCCTCGCCAGCATCAACCTGAGGCGGCGGCGCAGACGGTGCCATCGGCTCCCCCGACCCAGGCGCAGGAGGGTCTGGCGGCACGAGTGGCGCTGGAGCGGCCTCCTCCTCCAGCGGATCCATCTCCGCGGAGTCGAAGCGAGGCCCATGCTGGGTCACCAGCATGCCGTCCTCGGTCAGCAGCATCTCGCCGACCTTGGCGCGGACCTCCACCACCAGCCGGCCACCGGCGAAGTAGCTCGCCGGGCGGATCTCGAGCAGCAGAAACTCGCCCTCAAACACCCCTTCGCTGAACTGGTCCAGCTGAGGATCCTTGATGACGAACTCGCCGATCGAGGCCGCCAGCCGGCCCACGTTGAAGGGGCCGTTGCGCCCATGAATGGTGCGGACGGTTAGCCGTCCGGGGATCTTGATCATCACCAGACTCCTGTTCGACAGGATGCAAAAAGAGCGGACGGGGCCGGCAGCGCCGGCACCCGTCCAAGAAGTCACGGGCAAGCGCCCGAGGTGTCAGAGATAACCCCGCTCCGCGAAGGAGACCGAGTCCGAACCGCCCACCACGATGTGGTCGAGCACGCGTACCTCGATCAGACCCAGCGCCTCCTGAAGGCGCTGGGTGATGCGTCGGTCCGCATCGCTCGGGTCGGGCTCTCCGCTCGGGTGGTTGTGGGTGAAGATCACCGCACCGGCGTTGTGGTGCAGCGCCGCCTTCACCACCTCCCGCGGATAGACCGAGGCGGAGTCGAGGGTGCCGTGGAACAGCTCGCTGAACTCGATCACGCGGTGCTGGGTGTCCAGGAAGATGGCACCGAACACCTCATGGTCGTAGCCGGCCAGCTTGAGCCACAGGAACTCACGTACCCGATTGGGCGTGTTGAGCTTCATGCCTTTGGAGACGGAACGCTCCACCAGCTGCCGCGCCGCATCGATGACATGGTCATCGGGGGCCGCCAGGTAGTTGCCGTCGCTGTCGCGCACGAACAGCTGAGGCGCATTGGATGGGGAGTAGCGAGACTCTGCCGGGAGGGCAGCTGCTGAAGTGTGTGTCATGACCAGAACCTCCGGACATGACCGAGACCGCCCCCTCCGGGAGCGATGTCCCGGTCGGGGTGGGTAGTGAGGAAGGGTTACGCGGCGAAAAGCTGCGTGTGGATCAGCTCGTCGTGGCGTGCCACCAGCAGGTAGTCACCGTGCTGGCGGTCGCCTTGCACGACCAACGCCTCGAGCTCGAGAGCCAGAGGCTGGTGGGGATTCCCGCTGGGCGGGATGCGATGGTGAGCCAGCCGCACCGCCTGGGTCCCTGCCGGGTACCCGGACAGCTGGCTTGCCACGTTCTGCAGCAGCAGCTGGAAGCGTTCGATGGGAGTGACCCCATGCTCCGAGACCACGTGCTCTGCGACGTACATGCAGTCGTCCATGACCCGCTCGCTGATGCGGACCTTGCCCGCAAAGCCGTGGTCACGAGCCAGAAACGACATATCGTAGGATTTCATGGTGGATCTCCTGCGGTAGTGCACACAGGGGACACACCTTCCCCACCGGGGATGTGAATCCCCTGGTGGGTGATGGCACATAAGTGCCGAAGAAGAGATGCGGCATCCAACCCGGATGGGCAGCCTCGTCTCGGGATGCGCGAGGCCTTGGGAGGTGGCGTACCGCCAAGCGGCGCACCCTCGAAACGCCTGGGTGCTGGGGTGCCTCGGTTGGTGCCGGTCGAGACCACCGGGCCGCCGTAGGCGGCACTTGCATGAGTGAGCTTACGACACGAGCATGGAGAGTCAAGCGAGCTCATCACCTCGCACAGCAAAGCGCAGATTACTCACTACTCGGAACAACCAGTAGGACCCTACAGTTAGAAGCATTTGAGGGGCCGATTTCAATGGTTCAGGGGTTAGATATGCTTAGAGTAAGAGAATGGTGAAATATCAACTTTTTGCGGCTTCCCCTTAATCATGTTGGCAATTATTTCAGCAGTACCTGGAGCACCTGACATCCCATAATGTCCATGACCGAATGCATAAAAGATATTTTCATGAACAGGAGATACGTCAATTAACGGAATACTGCTAGGAAAAGAAGGCCTATCGCCAAACCAAACTTCAGATCCAGATGCAGAAAGATCAGGAAAAATTCGCTTAGCATTCCTCAACAATATATCTGCCCTTGACCAGTCAGGGAGAGCTCTAAGCCCAGAAATTTCCACTGTCCCTGCTAGCCTAAGGCCATCTTCCATAGGGGTAGAAAAAAACTTATAATCCCCTGAGACTATAGGAAAATTAGGCATAAAGTTTGGCGACACCAAATTAACATGGTAGCCTCTTTCATTTTCAAGCTTAACCTTGCTCAGGTCTTTTTTCATTAACTCTTTAGACAAAGCTCCCGCACAAATTACCACGTAGTCAGCTTCTAAAGCGCTCAACCTTGTAATTACTTTAACTCCATACTCTGAAGCGACTACTTCTTTAGCATGATCCTGAACAAAGTTGCCACCCATCTCTTCAAAAGCCTCAACCAAGGTATTGACAAGGCGATGAGGACTCACAGTGTAGCTAGCATCATTTATCAAAATCGCATATTTTACTTCTTTAGAAAGAGATGGCTCGACAACATTAACATCTCTATCAAAAAACTCCTCAAAACAAATCCCTGCCTCCTCACGAATTCGTTTAACAAAAAAATCCCCTTTAGAACTGGGCTTTTGTTTGAAAACATGAAGATGCCCAGTAGTCCTAATAAGATTGTTAAAATTTACTGTTCCCAGCATTTTTTTATACTGGTTTAAAACATCGTGATTTAAATCTTTAAGCGCTTTAGATGAATATGTAGAGCGGTCTTCACCTGACTCCATTATCCACCTTAACAGCCACGGAGAAACTTTAAGCAAGTGCCTCCAGCGAACAGATAGTGGACCATCACTATCAAACAACCAAGCAGGAACTTTTTTCCAAATACCCGGTATGGCCATTGGGATTATGGAAGCAGAGCTAATACCACCCGCATTACCAAATGAACAACCATTGCCTGGCTTAAGGTTATCCAACAAGGTAACAGAGTAACCTTCACAGGCCATCCGCAGTGCACAACAGCTACCGACTATCCCAGCACCAATTACTACGACGTTCTTTTTTTTCATAATAGAGTTATCAATATGGAAATACTGAAAAGCCTGGGGCGTTAAAGAAATAACGCCCCAGGGTGATTCGAAAATTACTTAGCAGAGTACCCTACAGCTTCTTCCAAAATTGGTGTAGCCCAGTCTTCTCCCATATCAGAAATTATCTCAGGCCATACCTGACTTCTTGCTACCTCTGCACTTTTTTCAAGCAATTCGTTAGAAACTTCAACAATCTCTGTCCCGGACTCAGCCAGGCGCTTTTCATTAAACTCTTGTGAAGACTCGGCCTGCTCCCAACGTTGTGACTCAAAATTTTCCGCAGCACTCAGAAGAGCAGACTGAGCCTCGCTACTAAGGTTGTCAAATGTGTCTTTATTGACCAACAAGTACCAGAACTCGAAATGAGTATTCTGAGGAATGTAATACTGAGTAACATCCCTCAATGAGTTATAATACCCCTCGGCACCAGCACCTATAGCTCCATCAACAACACCAGTTTGAATAGAAGTAAATGCCTCAGAGAATGGGAGCGGAGAACTAATATAACCCAATGCCTCACCTAGAAGGGAGAATGTTTTAAATGGAGGTACCCTGAGTTTCACCCCACCTTTGTCACTAACACTTTCCACTTCGACAGGCTCCCTATTCAAAGAGATCCCACCAAAATAGACAGGATAGCCTGCCAATACTTTTATATTTTGTTCATCATAACGCTCAGCAACTGCCTCGCGGATAGGGGAACCTGGCCCAAATATTTCCTTTGCTTGATCCCAATCAGATGCGAGATAGGGTAGAAGCCCAATTTGTAGCTTTTTATCAGCACTGCTGGAAATTGGTTGAAGTGCCATTTCCACGGCACCTACAGACACCCTCTCCTGAACTGTGGTGTAATCACCCAAAGAGCTTGCAGCAAAAACCCTAAAGTCCACATCATCGGTTTTAGATGTAACAGACTCCGCTAAAGCTTTCACATTCTGATCATGCTCAGTACCTTGCGGTCTAATGTGAGCTATTTTTAGCGTGCTAGCCATAGCACTAGTTACGTCGAGAGAAACAATAGCACCCAAAAAAATTGCGGAAGCTGTTTTAAGTTTCATGAGTTACTCCTGGTTTTTAATTATTCAACACCGGAATTTAGCTACTACTCAGTAGCCGAATAGGCCCGGAATGGCCATTGACAAACCGGGCCAATATGCTGTTAGAAGCGCTACCGGCATGTAGGCAAAAAACAGCATAATCATTGCAGGCCTGATAATTTCAGAAAACTTAGTATTACCAACCCTGGCAGCCAAGTAAAGAATGCTTGCATATGGAGGCGTAACACCGCCCATTGCTGTGCTAACACCAATTATCGCCGCAAACTGAATAGGACTCACTTCCATAGCTTGCATTAATGGCATAAGCAGCGGAGCGACGAGGATAATTGCAGTAATATCGTTAACAACCATGCCCAGCGCGAACAACATCAAACAAATTAACAGCAACAAGATATACTTGTTTTCGGATATTGAAAAACAGCATCTACTAATTCCTGCGGCACACCATTCATGACAAACATCTGACTAAGAATCAAGCTAAAGAAAATCATGATAAGTATGGCGCCAACAGATGTACCTGCCTCTTTCCCTGCCGAAAGCAAGCTTTTGAAGCTTAATCCTTTATAAATGAGCCAGCCAACCGGTATGGCATATATCACTGCAACAGCAGCAGCCTCTGTAGGAGTCATTATTCCGCCATAAATCCCACCCAGTATAATCACCGGCATTAAAAGAGCAGGCGTAGCTGAAAAACTTCTCTTAGCTACAGAACTAACCTTTTCCTTAAGTGGCAACGGATCATCAAGAATAAGATCAAACTTACGCGACATAATAATATTAACAACAGATAAAAGAAAGGCGACCAACAGACCAGGGCCTAATGTTGCCAAGAAGGCTGCAAGTATAGATGTCTCTGTCACCCAGCCGAATATTATCATGGTAACACTCGGGGGGATCAAAAGCCCTAGAACGGATGAATTAGCTATGAGAGCCGCAGCAAAAGACCTGGGGTAACCTCGCTTTTCCATTTCTGGAATAAGCACAGGGCCGACAGCAGCTACTCCAGTCAAACCACTCCCAGAAATTGCGCCAATAATGCCACAGCTGACTGTGGCAACAACACCCAAACCACCTTTAATTCTTCCAACAAATTCGTTAACTAATTTTAGCAGGGCTTCAGCAATTCCACTCACACTCATTATGGTGCCGGCAAAAACAAACAGAGGTATTGCAAGCAAAACAGGTGAAGAAATCTGTGCATAGCCCCAAACCCGCCTTATTCACGAGGGCGCTGATTGAGCGGTCTGAAGGTACTGGCTGTTGGCATTGCTTATCAGGATTCGCCTCTTCAGCGCGAGTGGCTGTTGAGTAATGCCAGAACGCAGCCCTTTTCCTACTTACTTATAGCTCTTTGGAATCAATGGCGGCCGTCCAAGCAGCCGTGATCGCCGACCGCCGCTCCGGTCGCTCGCTTTCTGATGCTGTGGTGGTCTCGCAGGAGCGTCAGCTCAGTGCGGTCAGCTTCGGTAGCCCCTTCAGCAGCGTCGGCCACCACTTGTCGGCGGCGGCACCCAGATGAACGGTGATTCGCCGAGCGTGCAGCCTCAGCGTGGCGGCGACCTTGAGCACCTGCTCGCGCATCCGGCTCAGGCTCCAGCCTTGTCGGGTTTGCCGCTCCAGGAGGCAGCGCAGGCCATGCAGGACCTGGTAGGCGTAGAGACTGAGCAGCAAGCTCACCTCGTTGCGCGCCATCACGTCCTGAACGGTGGAGGCGCCGCGATCGGTCGACGAGAGGTGCACGTCGAGCGCCGACTTCACTTCGCCCATGTGCGCCTCGGCGCTGCCGCGCTTGCGATAGAGTGCTAGGACCTTCTCTGGCGGCCAGTCGAACTTGCTGAGGTTGGTGACCAGGAAGAAGGCATGCAGCAGCAGGTCATCGGGGCGCTCCTGCACGACCAGCACGACGCGCCGTGGTGCCGGCCAGGAACCGGCTTGGTACTCAAGGTCATGGCACCATTCTCGAGGCTGTTCAGGCGGTCGGCCGCGGGGCCGCTTCAGGTAGGGCGCCGCCAATTTTTGCAGGCCCTTGTGGCTGCGTAACCGGCCCAGATACTCGATGTCGCGCTCTTCCAGCGCCTCCAGCGTGTCGTTGTCGGTGAATCCGGCATCGATGCGCACCCGAACCTGGGCGCCAGTGCTCTCGTTGAGCCGCGTCACCAGATGGGGGATCCATGTATCGGCATTCTCAGCCGGGCCGGCGTTGCCCTCGCGTAGCAGGCCACCGACCATGTCGCCTGTTTCGGCCAGCGAGGCGACCAGCGGCGAGTAGATGCGGGTACCGTAAAGGCCATGGTAGGCCGAGCCACCTTGGTGACCGTGGACCTCGATCGGCAGGCCGTCGATGTCCAGCGTCAGCTGCTTGGGGCGCTCGCCGTTCTTCAGCGAGGTCAGGCGCCAGAGCACCAGCCGCAGCAGGCCTTCGTGCACGGCATCGATGTTGTCGTTGCGGCCGAGGCAGGTCAGCAGCCGCGACAGCGTGGCTTGAGACGGCCGGTCCTGCGCCAATGGCGTCGTCCCGCGCGCGTCGCTACAGGCCAACTGCCAGAGCGGGTCACGGCGCAGCGTGTCGGTATCGCTGAGATCGATCCAGCCCATCGCGCGCTGCAGCACCAGGGTGCGTAGCTGACTGGCCAGGGAGTGGCGGATACGCAGCGGGTGACGCGGATCGACCAGGTTGTCTTCGAGCGCCTCAATCACGCCGCTGTTGTCGAGGGCTTCACGCAGCAACAAAGCGCCGCTGTCGCTGGTGGTGCGGTGGCCGCTCAGCTCGACACGGACAGAGCCGTTGCACGAGGGCGTCCAGGTGGATAGGCTTTCACCCATAGCGGATGGCTCCCTTGGATCAGGTTCTTGGCGGAACACACTGAATTTTCAAGAGGATACCATCCGCTATCTTCGTTTTCAGGGCCGGTCTCATGAATAAGGCGGGCCAAAGCATAACGCCGTTCATCACAGCATCGCCCATCAGCACCATGGCCAGCATACCGCCAGCAAAGCAATAGGGTAGAGGCACCCCAATAGTTAACAGGAATACAAGCACACCAAGTGCAACTGCTGCTGACTCAAGCATTGTTAAGCGCCCCTTTCTTATCATTCAAGCTAACAAAGCGAGTCACTATATTAATCGCTGTAAACAAGCTCATTGCAAGAAGCCCTAAGAACAGTGCCGCATCTGAGTAAATTGTTGGCCAATACAGAACGGGGGTCATCTTCTCCGTTTTTAGAGAGTACATAAAGAAATCCCAAGCCCAAAAAGTAAGCCATGAAGCTATTGACAAACTGACCACATCAGATACAATTAGCTGGACCTTTTTTGCCCAATCGCTTTTGAGAAATATCTCCAAAACGTTCGCTCTTATTTGTTGGTCTTCTCGAGATGCATTTACACTGCCCAATATATATAGCCATAAAACAGGATACATCAACATATCCTGCATCCCCATGAATGATATTCCTAAGACATACCTGGTGATTACTTGAGAAAACTGCAGCCCAGCAACAGCTACTAACAGTGAAGTCAATATTATCTTTGCTGCGGTATTCATCAGAGCCTCGTGAAGTTATGGACTTTTTTTAGTTTCAATTTATACATCACATTTTTCCTAAATTTATTATTATCAAAATTAAAGCTAGCATTGCTACGCCACATTGGTCCAATACGGTTTGATGCGGAGCCTATGCGCCAACATTATAGGCTCTTCGTCGTTGGGTGTGGAATTCGCCCCCTGAGCTGGGCCAGGATATGGCCTCCACGACGACAGGAGGTATGGCATGGACGGCACCCAGATTCTGACCCTCGGCTTGGGCCTGCAAGCGCCCTGGATCCTCAAGGATCAGCACCTGGATACTTCCGTATCGCCCCATCGGCTGGATCTCTACGTCGAGGCCGAGCGAGGCAGCCTCTACCCCTGCCCTGAGTGCGGCCAGGCCTGTCCGGCTCACGATTTCGCCGACAAGACCTGGCGGCACCTGAATTTCTTCCAGCATCACTGCTACCTGCACGCCCGCGTGCCTCGCACCAAGTGCCCTGAGCATGGCGTCAAGCGCATCGAGGTGCCCTGGGCGCGGCCGGGCAGCGACTTCACCCTGCTGTTCGAGCAGGCCGCCATGTCGCTGGTCAAGGAGATGCCGGTGCTGGCCGTCTCCCGGCAGCTGGAGATCTCTGACAAGCGACTGTGGCGCATCGTCCACCACTACGTTGGCCGCATGCTCGGGGAGCTGGATTTGAGCAACGTAGCCACCGTCGGCGTCGACGAAACCGCGTCCCGGCGCGGCCAGCGCTACGTGACGGTGTTTCTCGACATGCAGCGCAAGCGGGAGCCGGTGATCTTTGCCGTCCCAGGCCACGGCAAGGAAGCCATCGAGGCCTTCAGCGCCTTCCTGGCGGCGCATGGCGGCGACCCGGACAACGTGGTCGAGGTCGTGTGCGACATGTCAAACGCCTTCCTCAGCGGCGTGGCCGAGCATCTTCCCAAGGCCGAGGTCACGGTCGACTGGTTTCATATCGTGCAGACCTTCACCAAGCGGCTGGACGAGGTGCGCAAGAAGGAGCGCCGGGAGCAGGGACACCCCAAGTCGCTGCGCTGGGCCCTGCTGAAGAGCCTGGACAACGAGAACCTGACACCCAAGCAGCTGGCATCGCTCCAGGAGCTGGTGGCCGATCAGAGCGCCACGTCCGATGCCTGGGTGATCAAGGAAAAGCTGCGCTGGATCCAGAAGGCCCCGACGCCGCGAGCGGCTCGGTGGCGCATCACGAACTACCTTAAGGTCATGAAGGCGGCGGTCTCCGAGAAGCCACTGCTGAAGCCGATGGGGAAGGCCCTGGCGACGCTGGAGCGCCACGCCGACGCGGTGGTCAGGCGCTGGATCTCGGGACTGACGAACGCACGACTGGAGGGCATGAACGGTCTGTTCCAGGCGGCTCGGTCACGCGCACGCGGCTACCGGAACGAGGTCAATTTCATCGCCATGATCTACCTGATTGGCAGCCCGGTGGGACGCCTGCTCGACCAGGCCAAATCCACGTGAAACGACGAAGAACCACATTATACCTCTTCTACGAATCACCCACCTCTTTTCTACTTGCTTAACTGGAATATTAAATATAATAACTAACAACCAAATATGAAAAAAGAATAAGAAAACCTAAATATTTTTATCCCGCCTTATTCATGGGGCAGCACAAAAAATCAAGATGGCGAGTGGTTTTCTCTTGTAGAATCAAACTGTTCCTGGCAGAACACGACTCAAGAGGACCACTCGCCATGGGTGAAAGACTATCCGCCTGGACGCCCTCGTGCAACGGTTCTGTCCGTGTCGAGCTCAGCGGCCAACGCACCACCAGCGACAGCGGCGCCCTGCTGCTGCGTGAAGCCCTCGATAACAGCGGCGTGATCGACGCGCTCGAAGATAACCTAATTGATCGACGCCACCCGCTGCGCGTCCGTCATTCGCTGGCCAGTCAGCTGCGCACCTTGGTGCTGCAGCGGGCGATGGGTTGGATCGATCTCAGCGATACCGACATGCTGCGGCGTGACCCGCTCTGGCAGCTGGCCTGCAGCGATGCCCGCGGGATGACGCCCCTGGACCAAGATCGACCATCTCAAGCCACGCTGTCACGACTGCTAACGTGCCTTGGCCGCGACGACAACATCGATACCGTGCACGAAGGCCTGTTGCGACTGGTGGTCTGGCGCCTGGCCTCGCTGAAGCATGGCGAGCGCCCCAAGCAGCTGACCGTGGACATCGACGGCCTGCCGATCGAGGTCCACGGTCACCAGGGCGGCTCGGCGTTTCATGGTCTTTACGGCGCACGCTGTTCTGGTCAAGTCGTAGCGGACACTTTTATTAAGCTGCTTCCGCGATTTTCTCGATCTCCCTCGGCGTGTGGTAGCCAAGGGTCGAGTGGAGCCGGCAGCTGTTGTACTCCATCTCGATATAGGTCACGACGTCGCGCCTCGCTGACTGGCGGGTCCAATACCGCTGTCCCTCCAGCCATTCGCTCTTCAGAGAGCCGAAGAAGCGCTCCATGACCGCATTGTCCCAACAGTTCCCCTTGCGGCTCATGGAGGCCTGGAACCCGTGCTTTGCCAGTCGTTCGCGATACGCACGGGAGGCGTACTGGCTGCCGCGATCCGAGTGGTGAAGCACGCCTCGGGGAGGCTGTCGGCGGCCAATTGCCATCTCCAGGGCGTCCAGGGTGAGTGACGTCTTCATATGGTCGGCCATGGCCCAGCCGATGACCTGTCGGTCGTAGAGGTCCAGCACGGCCGCCAGGTACAACCAGCCTTCCAAGGTCCAAATGGCAGTGATGTCGGCCACCCACGCCTGATTGGGCTCAGGCACCGTGAACTGCCGCTTGAGCAGGTTGGGAGCCACTGGCAGCCCGTGGTCGCTGTCCGTCGTATGCCGGTAGCGGCGACGCTGTCGGCAGGCGACACCCGCTTCCTGCATCAGGCTACGCGCCTGATAACGACCGACCGTATGACCTCTGCGACGGAGTTCCTTAGCCATTCGCCGGCTCCCATAGCTACCACGTTTCTGATCGTGGATGTCCTTGACCTCCCGGTGCAGGCACTGGCGCTGCTCATCGGGTTCACGCTGACGCCAGGCATAGAAGCCACTGCGGCTGACGTCCATGACACGGCACAGCACCGCCACTGGGAAGGAGGCCTTCTCCGACTCGATGAACTGGTATCTCAGCTCGACTCTCTCGCGAAGAAGGCCGTGGTCTTTTTTAAAACCTCCTTTTCAATCCGCAACTTACGAACTTCTTCGCGAAGCTTCTTGATCTCGGCATCCCGCTCATCTGCCTGGTCGTCAGTCACACCATCCTCCCGGTCACGTTGCTGGCGACACCAGCGATCCAGCAGGCTGCGATCGATATCCAGCCGCCTGGCAGCCTCGGAGATGGCATAACCCTCTCCTCGAACCATGTTGACCGCCTCAGCCTTGAATTCGTCGGAGTACCGACGTCGCGTCTTCTTGGTCATGAACACCACCAATGCCTCCAGTATGAGGCTTACCGGGGTGTCCGCTCCAATTAGACCAGTTCACGCATCTACTCTCCGCTGGTCGCCTCGCTGGCCGAAACCGGCGATATGGTCGGCGGGCTGCTGCGCGAGGGCAACGCCGGCCCGGCTGAGAATGCCGATACCTGGATTCCCCACCTGGTGCAGCGACTCAACGAGAGTACCGGGGCCCAGATTCGGGTGCGTATCGATGCCGGTTTCACCGACAACGACACGCTGGAGGCCCTGGAGGATCGCCATATTGAGTACCTGGGCCGGCTACGCAGTCACACGGGGCTTCAGGCGTTGGCCGAGCCTTATCTACGGCGCCCGCGAGGCCGCCCACCCGAGGCGCCACGCGAATGGTGTCACGACCTTGAGTACCAAGCCGGTTCCTGGCCGACACCTCGGCGCGTAGTGCTGGTGGTGCAGGAACGTCCCGATGACCTGCTGCTCCATGCCTTCTTCTTGGTCACCAACCTCGGCAATTTCGACTGGCCGCCGGAGAAGGTCTTGGCGCTCTACCGCAAGCGCGGCAGCGCCGAAGCGCATATGGGCGAGGTGAAGTCAGCGCTTGATGTCCACCTCTCATCGACCGATCGCGGTGCCTCCACCGTTCAGGATGTGATGGCTCGCAATGAGGTGAGCCTGCTGTTGAGCCTCTACGCGTATCAAGTGCTGCATGGTCTACGCTGCCTCCTGGAGCGGCAAACCCGACAGGGCTGGAGCCTGAGCCGTATGCGCGAGCAGGTGCTCAAGGTGGCTGCAACCTTATCGCTACACGCTCGGCGTATCACGGTGCAGCTCGGCGATGCGGCCGACAAATGGTGGCCGACGCTGTTGAAGGGACTACCGAAATTGACTGCGTTGCGCTGAGCGGTGACGAATGTTAGAGATTAAGGCGGCCATGCTGATGGCTGGCGAACACGGCTGGCCTAATGGCCACTGCATATGCATTCAGCTTATAGATGTGACAGCAAAGCCTTTTAAACAGGCATAAGAAGGGGGCTCCTCAGGTAACACACTGATCCCGACTCAGTCGACAAGCCATGGGGCCATGGCGTACTTTTGGGCATCCTCATGAATAAGCCAGGTTCACGCAGCAGCAAGGCACCACTGTCGCTGGTCGTACACTGACCGTTCCGGTGGACACACCCAGAGCCGCTGCACGAGGGCGACCATGTCGTTAGGGACTCAACAATGGCGATCAGTCCTCTTGAACCAAGTCCTTACAACCTCTTGATTCCACGATAAAACTATTCGCCACCTCCATTCCAGGTCTGCCTCATAAATATCCCGGCCTGCCTATTTCACGATAACATCCGAAAATCCGAATGCATTAATCCAGCTCTTCATTTAACATCGCTGTCACAAGGTCGAGAAAGCTAGTAGCTAGCATTGACGGAGGCCTATAACCCGGCAACACTGCACTATAGTGAAATTCGATTACTTCACTTAATGGTTTTGCCACCAACCCTCTTTCACCATATAAATTGGCTGTCAAAGGGTCCACTATAGAAACCCCACCACCGTTCAACACCATCTCGCACGCGACACTAGAAAGTTGTGTGTCCAGCCTTATTTTACGCTGCACTTTGTTATCTAAAAAAATCTTGTCAACAAATGGGCGAGAGTCTTGATTCTGGCAAAAAGAAATATAATTCTCTCCTTCAAAATCATCTATGCTTACAGTATCTTTCATTGCCATCCAATGATTCTTTGGCATGACAACTTTCATAGGACTAGACTTTAAATGTATAACTTTTACTGATGGGTCTTCAATCTTAAGGCCTATAAAACCAATATCACATTGCTGTGTTGCCATCCAGTCTAAAACTTTCTGAGAGCTGTGAGACTGGAGTGTTATTGTAATGCCCTCTTTTTTTACTGAAAACTTGTTCACCGCTTCGGGGAGCAAACAATGGGCTATTGCAGGCATCCCAACAACAAACAATCTCCCAGTTCTAAAATCCTTAATCTCCTTTGCTGATTCGGCAATTTTATCAAGACCAGTAAAAACTTTTTCCACATCATCAAAAAAGGCCATTGCTTCTGGAGTTGGAAGCAGCCTGCCTTTATCTCTATGGAATAAAGAAAAACCAACATTATATTCTAAATCTGATATAAGCCTGCTTGCGGCAGGCTGCGAAATATGCATTGCTTTGGCTGCTTGAGTAACGGTCCGATATATCATTAGTGCACGAAAAGCTTCGATTTGCCGCAAATTCAACATTTATCACACCTTAATACAAAAAAATACTTTCCATGCAAAAAAACCGCACACCATGTTCATTAAACTGCTTTATTGAACATCCTTTGCCAAAAGAATAACGCCCTCTTCCGATTAATTCATTATCGCCTTGCAATATCCGCTGCAGTCAGACAGAAACCAGTCCATAAAAAACTGAAAAATCAATAGGGGCCACACCTTTATGGAATAGTTTATTTATATCGCACCTTACAACACAAATTTTTTGAGTCCAATACACCTCAATATTTTTTAAAGATTTTTGATGTATCCCAATTCATTGGGTGCGCCCAAAACCAAATAATATACTATCTGGCCAAGAAGTGTAGGCCTGATCTCTGCCGGTCAGCGCCGGGGAATCAGGATCAGCGGCCGGCCCGTCCGGCTGGATACCCAAATGCTGGCCGCGTTCGGCGGTAGTTGTCAAGGAATATGTCGCCTCTGAGGTCATTTAGGCTACCTGTTTTTCCGGTTCGACAACGGTGACCTGAAGCTCCCGCTCGGGGTTGAGCGATACGGTAGCGATGGGCGTCCAGTTGCGCGTCTTACCGCTCCAACGGGCGGGGTTGGCCTCCCGGGCCGCCTGATTGATGGCATGGCGCTTGGCCAGCACCTCGGTATCCTCCCCAGCATGTCGTTGTGCCGGTGTCACCAGGCGGATCCCGCTGTGGCGATGCTCGTGGTTGTACCATTGCACGAAGCCAGCCACCCACTCGCGGGCATCGTCGAGCGTGGCAAACCCGTCGACGGGGTAGCAAGGCCGGTACTTGCAGGTCCGGAACAGTGCCTCCGAGTAGGGGTTGTCGTTGCTGACCCGCGGCCGGCTGAACGATGGCGTGATGCCGAGCTCATGCAGCTTCTCCAGCAACGTGGCGCCCTTGAAGGGGCTACCATTGTCCGCGTGCAGTACCAGCGGCTTGTCAATGATCTGCTCGGCCAGCACCGCCCGTTCCAGCACGGTGCAGGAGTTGTGGGCCGACTCGGCCAGGAATACCTCCCAGCCGGTGATCTTGCGGCTGAAGAAGTCGATCATCATCACCAGGTAGTAGTACTGCCCCTTGATCGGACCGCCCAGCCACGTGCAATCCCACGACCACACCTGATTCGGCGCAGTGGCCTGGTAGGTCGTCGGCCTGGCGCGGCGTTGAGGTGGCTTGGCACGGCCCCGGTGCACTACTTCACGGTGCTTGCGCATCACCCGGTAGAACAACGAGGGTGACGCCAGGTAGCGCTGCTCCTCATCGAACAAGCGCACCACGATCTGCTCTGGCGGCAGGCTGGCGTACTCGGGGCGGTGGCACACGTCGAGAATCTCCTGCTCTTCGGCCGGTGTCAGCGCGTTAGCCGGCACCGGCCGGTCGACCAAAGGGCGCCGGTCCTCGTGCAGCTCCCCGCCGCGCGTCCAGCGCTGGTACGTCCTGGCGGTGATGCCCAGCTCGCGGCAGGCGGCCTCCAGGCGGGCCCCTTGGGACCGGGCTTCTTCGATCAGCGCGATGGCGCGTTGGCGATCTGGGGTGCTGATCATGCGTCCTCGTCCCCCCAGATCGCCCTCGCCTTTTTTCTGAGGGCCAGTAACGCTGCGGTTTCTGCCAGGGCCTCGTTCTTGCGGGCGAGCTCCTTCTCCAGGAATTTGATGCTTTTACGCTGCTGCCTGGCCTCGTCGGCCTCACGTTGGCGTTCCGAGTGGGAGAGGCTGGCGGCCTGCTCGCAGTCGTGACGCCAACGCTCCAGCTGCTCGGGATAAATCCCTCGGCGGCGGCAGTATTCCGCAGTTTCCTGGGCGTTCATCGAGGCGGTCTCGATCACGGCGCTGAACTTCTCCTTGGACGACCAGCCATCGGCGCCCTTGCCCAGAGTATCCGGCAGGCAACGCCCCTCGGCGCGGGCTTCCTTGCGCCACTTGTAGACGGTGCCCAGCGAGATCCCCTCCTGCTCCGCGATCACCTGCGGGGAGAGGTTGTGGGGAGGCAGCAGCTTAGTCACTACGGCTTGCCGGCGCTCCTCGGAGTAACGAGGCATGAGTGTCTCCTTTCGCCCCCTGGTCGGTTTATAAGAACAGGGTATCAGAGGGCACGACACTCATCCTGACACTGGGGGTCGGCGAGTACCGGGTGCCCACTGCGCTGTGGGACTGCATGAGCCGCTATGCCTGCTGGCTGGAGCCCGCGATCACGCATGGGTGGGTGCAGCTTATGCAGGACTACAACCCGCAGGCCGATGTAGGTCTGCTACACCGGGCGCTAACCTGGCCGGAGAGCCGGCGTGAAACGCACAAGGTTCGCCGACTGATCGCCAGGCACCTGATCCGGCCGGCACCGCTGCACTGCGTGTGGTCCCACCAGGATCTGCACCGCCACCATTACGCGGTGGACCACTGCTTTCCGTGGTCTCGCTGGCAGAACAACGATCTCTGGAATCTGCTCCCAACCACCGAGCGAGCCAACGCCGCTAAGTCCGACCGCCTGCCCGCTGCTGCACTAATGGAGCATGCCAGGCAGGACATCCTGGCCTGGTGGGAGATCCTGGACGCAGAACCGGCGGTCTCAACACCTACATGCAGAAGGAACAGCAGCTCAAGCAGCTGCAGGACGAGCTCGACAAGCTGAAGTACGACGACTGCCTAAAGACCGAGCTAGATTTCAAGAATCACCTCGAAGACCTGATGCGCGAGTTCGACAAGTCAGCCGCTGACGTCATCAAGCTTCTGGATCCAACGCATACCGCTGACAAGAGCTCCAGCAGCGCCAAGAGCACCGGCCGCGCCAAGCGCAAGCTGAAGATCTACAAGAACCCGAACACTGGCGAAGTCGTCGAGACCCGCGGCGGCAACCAGAAGACGCTGAAGGCGTGGAAGGAGGAGTACGGTGCCGAGACCGTGGGAGGGTGGCTGGTGAGGACGGAGAACTGACGACTGAGAACACGAGTAGAATTTCTAGATGGAAACAATTAAACAAGACATCTTTTATAAAACAAGCCTAGAAGCCAATATCATTTCTCCTTAGAACAAACATACAAGAAAGCTTCAAAGCCCATTACTCCATCTAAAAATTATCTAGTGGAGCAATGGGCTGAAAACAATACGCTTTGTTTATGTGGCTACAATTAATTAGCCGCTGTAACTACCAATTCTAGCAACACGTCTTCTCCAAGGTCTGCCACCCCTAAAGTCGCTCTGGCAGGCAGGTTTTCGGGACCAAACCACTGGACCCAGACGTCGTTCATCCCTTTCTTTAGCGACAAGTCAGAAACATAAGCAGTAGCCGAGACAATACACTCCTTTTTAGTTCCGGATTCAGCAAGATAATTTTCCAGCTTGTCCAATACCTGCTGAGTCTGCCCTGCCATATCCAAGCTGAGATCATCTGCGATGATGCCACCAAAGAACACAAAACCATTGGCTTCAACTGCACGATGCATAATTGGGGTAGGGATACTGCGCTTGATCATGACTAACTCCTTTGATTGCCTGACTTCAGGCGTGGTGTCACTCTTTTCGGCATGCCGAAAAATGAGCAAGATGTATAATGCGGAATAGCAGTAGATCAGATTGAGGAGTGATTACCATTGAAACGTGTAATCGAAAATGGCTCAATCGGGTAGGACGGCTCGCGCCCCATAGCTAGGTCAGCCACGATTTCCCCAGTAATGGGACTCAGCTGAAAACCATGGGCCGAGAAGCCGAAGGCATGAATAACGTTCTCGGATGTACTGCTCGAGCCCAACACTGGGATTTGGTCTGGCATAACGGCTTCCATCCCTGCCCAGGTACGGACAATGCGCGCCTCATTCATAAAGGGGAACAGGCTCAACACAGTGTCTGCATTTTCTGCCAAGCCACCAAGGCTGGTCTCGGCAACCTGACGGTGTGAATCGACTTCCCCACGAATTCCTCCGCCGATCATCACGGTACCATTCTCAAACTGTTTAAAGGAAAGTAACCTGGAGGTAGCCCCAATAACCGGACCGAGAAATGGTTTCATTCGCTCAGTAATCATCAACATCGGCGCCTCCGCTGCGAGAGGCACTGGCTCACCCAGCCATTGACAAAAAGTTCCCGCCCAAGCACCAGCACAATTGATGAGGATGTCAGCAGTAAACCGGTGGGTGCCAGCCTGAACCTTCCAGCCGCTGCCACAGGCCTCCAGGTCAGTGACAGTCACACCTTCGAAGAAACTTGCGCCCTGCCGTTGAGCCAAGCGCCTCCAGGCTGTAACCGTACGATAGGGGTTGGCATAACCATCTCCGTCGCAGGCAAGCCCGCCAGGGCTATGGGGAGACAGAGCAGGTACACGCTTACGGAGCTCGTCGCGAGTAATGAGGTACTCGTGGTTGAATCCCAGAGAACGGACCTGTCGCTCACGCTCAGCCAGCGTCTCCAAGTCTGCACTATTCTCGGCGACCATGATCTGCCCGACCGGGCGAAAACCACAGTCGTCCCCTACTACCTCGGCCATGCGTTGCCAACGCTCCCAGGCCGCCATGGCCAATGGGATCTCCGCAGGATGCCTGCCTAATCGCCGCACACCACCAGCGTTAACACCTGAGGCATGACGGCCGGCATAGTCCTTGTCGATCACAGTGACCCGATGGCCCTGGGCGCTGAGATGGACAGCGGCACTACAGCCATGGAGACCTCCCCCGACAATCACAATCCGCGCACTCATCTCGAAATATCCTCAGCGGCTGTAGCCAGCTGCCCCAAAGTAATGGGTTTAAAGGGAGGGCGAAGCCGATAGTAACCAGTCTCGCTAACGCTCTGGCCGTTGGCATCGGCCAACAGTTCGCTAACCGTCAGGCCACACATACGTCCTTGACAGGGTCCCATTCCGCATCGAGTAAATGATTTGGTCTGGTTAGGTCCACGACACCCCTGATTTGCCATGTTCCGCACTTCACCTGCAGTAACTTCCTCACACCGACAGACAACTGTATTGTCCTCCGGAAGGCGCCATTGTGCGGCCGGTTGGTAGAGGGTATCGAGGAAAGGACGAATAGCCGTTTCTCGCTTTAATTCACGCCGTAGCCGCTTCACTTCCGCTCGGATTTGATCTTCATTAACACGACCTAGAGCGATGGCGGCACCCAGGCCTGCTAGCCGCCCCTGAAAAGCAGAAGCTTTGGCTCCTACGATGCCACCAGCATCTCCAGCGACCGAGACCCCCTCGACATCTGTTGCCAACCAAGTGTCCGTTCGCGGACGCCAAGACAGTTGCCGCTCGTCCCAATCATGTGTGCAGTCGAGCGCCCGAGTAACCTGTGTACTTTGTGTTTGGTACTACACCCTGATGCAGTAGCAGCAGCGGTGTTGTCAAGGAGTGCCACTCAGGATCATTGCCACATCGCCAGCGGACACGCTCTAGTCGGTTCTCGCCTTCGGCCTCCAGAGCCGTTACATGCCGAACATGCCTAACTCCTGCACGTCGCAGTTCGGCCAATAGCCCCACGCCCTTGAGTAGAGTTCGAATATTTCGTAGCGCACCTGGCATTAGCGGGAGTGCATCCCGGTATTGGCCTGGCGACGAGGTATCAAGCAAGGCAGCAATGGGAACCCCAGCGCGCAAATATTGCACGGCCAGCAGTAAAAGAAGTGGCCCACAGCCAGCGAGAACAACCGGTGCCGAGGGCACCAAACCACAACTCTTAAGCATAATCTGCCCGCTTCCGGCAGTCATGACTCCGGGCAGGGTCCAGCCCGGAACCGGAAAAGGACGCTCCATGGCACCATGAGCGAGAATGACATGTCGGGCTCGAACCATCGACGCTTGGTCACCTTGGAGGAGCCCGACCTCAAGCTGCCTGGTGAGCTGCCAAAGGGTAGTCCCAGGCCGATAATCAATGCGTGGATCATCAAGCCCATCTACCAGCTCCTCACCACACCAGTAGTCATTACCAAGAATTCGCCGCTCCTTGATCGGCGTAGTCTCAATTGAACGATAAATCTGTCCACCAGGCGCCGGCTGTTCATCTACCACCACCGCGGTGATGCCATGGGCCACGGCAGCGGCGGCAGCGGCCATACCGGCAGGCCCACTTCCAAGTATCACCAAGTCATGAGTCGTCATCAGCCGAGCCTCCTTGCGCCGTGTTGAGAGCGAATCTGCATGCCGTCCTTCACATGGACCTGGCAACCCTGGACATTAGGGACGTCGTCCACCTCGACCAGACACTCAAAACAGACCCCCATCATACAGTAGGGGCCTCTCTGGGATCCGCTCACCGGCGTGGGACGACATGCTTCGACGCCGGCCGCGAGCAGCGCCGCTGCAATGGTATCGCCATCCTGGGCAGTAACCTGCCGGCCGTTGAAGTAAACGATCACTGTTTTCTGCATAGGCGCATCAGGCGGGGTTAGCCGTTTGAACATCGAATCTCTCCGCGGTGAAAGGAACTATTTCGCTAGGTGAGGAATCACCAGCGATCCAGGGGGCAAGGCGTTTGGCATGGGCTGCAGCCAAGGTCACACCGCTATGGCAGCAGGCCACGAATGCGCCCGGATGAGAGAGCGAAGCTTGATAGAGCGGATAGCCATCAGGTGTCATCACTCGCAGCGCACCCCAAGTACGTACTATGCGCGTCTTGGCTAGCGCCGGCAGGGCACGCACAGCCCGTTGGGCGATATGCGATAGCACAGTAACTATTCAGGTGGCTGCGGATGGGGTATCGCCAACCAGCTGATTTTTCTGGCATAGTGCACAGCATCATTCGGCACACCTATGCGGTGATATGACCATCAGCGATATCAACGTCGACGAGGCCCTGGAGCGGGTCCGGCAGCAGCTCAAGGAAGACCAGACGGTCTCGCCGTCGCTGCGTGCCGCCATCGATGTGCTGATGCTGCTGGTCAAGCTCATGGCCGATCGCCTGGCCACCAGTAGCCGCAACAGCAGCAAGCCACCGTCCCAGGATCCCAATCGCCAGCGCCGCTCGCGCGCCAAAGGCGAGCGGCGCCCCGGCGGACAGCCAGGGCATGAGGGTAAGACGTTGGCGCCGGTGACGGACCCCGACGAGGTGGTCAAGCTCCGTGTCGATCGTCGGCAACTCCCCAAGGGGCGTTCTTACCGCCCGGTCGGCGTCGAAACGCGCCAAGTGCAGGACATCGTAATCCAGGCCGTGGTCACCGAATATCAGGCTGAGGTCCTCGAAGATGATCAGGGGCAACGCTACGTGGCGCCATTCCCCGAGGGCGTGACTCGCCCCATCCAGTATGGCCCTCGCCTCAAGGCGCATGTCGTCTATCTCTCCCAGTATCAGCTGTTGCCCTATGCGCGTATCCGCGAGTTGCTCACCTCGCAGTGCGGCCTGTCGCTGAGCACCGGCACCCTGTTCGCCTTCAACCAGGAGGCCTACCAGCGGGCCGAGGCGTTCGCCGAGTGGGTGATCCCGGCGCTACGTGAAGCAGCCACCGTCCATGCCGATGAAACCGGAATGCAGGTCGGTGGCAAACGCTACTGGCTACACAGCGCCTCCAACGAGGCCCTGACCTGGTTGGCCCCGCACCCCAAGCGCGGCCAGGAAGCGATGGACGCCATCGGCGTATTGCCCTTCGTGCGTGGCGTGCTGGTGCATGATCACTGGAAGCCCTACTACCGCTATCCGGATTGCCGGCACGCGCTCTGTAATGCGCACCACCTTCGGGAGCTGACAGCGGCCTGGGAGAACGATGGCCAGGCATGGGCCAAGGCCTTGCATGACCTGTTGTTGGAGATGCATCGCGCCGTGGAGGTGGCCGACGGCTGCCTCTCGGCCGATGAGACCCGAGCCTGGCGGCAGCGCTATCGAGATTGCCTGGCGAAAGGGGACGCCGAGTGCCCCCCGCCGGTGAAACCGCCACCTGGAACGCGAGGCCGGGCCAAGCGCACCAAGTCGCGCAACCTCCTGGAACGCCTCCAGGCGTACGAGGACGACGTGTTGCGCTTCCTCGACGACCCTGCCGCTCCCTTCACCAACAACCAGGGGGAGCGCGATCTGCGAATGACCAAGGTCCAGCAGAAAATCTCGGGCTGTTTCCGCTCCTGGGAGGGTGCTGAGATCTTCTGCCGCATGCGTAGCTTTCTCTCGACCGCCGTCAAGCAAGGGGTAGCGGCGCATACCGCACTGGAGCAACTGTTTGCGGGGGAGGTGCCAGCCTTCAAGCAGCAAGAAGCCCCGACTCAGCCAACCGGTGCTGAATAGTTACATAGCACAGGAGTTTCTGTGCCCTCGTCAAAACCGACATCTTCATGTGAATCACCTAGCAAAATTGAGCCTTCCCCTGTCTGGCGAAGGTACGTGGTCGGAAGATTCAGAAGTGGGCTCATGCGCTCAGTAACCAGGATCTCGCCTCGGTTAGGCACCAGTGGTGCTTGCAGACCAACCTGAGGAGCTAGAAGGCGGTTACCGAGACCGGCGGCGAGCACCACGCGCTCCGCATGGACTCGCTCACCTTCACGCTCGATTACAAAGCTATCCCCTCGCTGTTGTACTCGGTGAACCTTGCTGCCAGGAAGGAAAGTACCGCCAAAGCGAAGAAAACCGGCATGCAATCCACGTAGCAAATAAAGAGGATTGGCATGTCCATCCCAGCGTGACCATGAGGCTCCCGTGACACTCTCCCCTATTTCCGGAATCATTTCGCGTAGCTGTTCATGATCGAGCATTGCGAAATCAAACTGCCCGCCAGTTGCCTTGGACAACGTGGTAAGTTCAGCCTGCCTCAGCTCTATTTCCTTGTGGCTGTAGCAGAGATGCAAACCTCCCGGCGCTTGGTGTTGTGTTGCTACCCCAGTGAGCTCCCAGAGTTCTTCCGATAGGCTGGGCCACAAGGATGCAGAACTCATGCTCCACTGTGAGTAGCTCGGGATTTCGAGCCCTTTACCCTGAACCCAGACCAGTCCGAAATTGCCTCGAGATGCTCGATAGGCAACATCGCCCTCATCGAGCACAGCGACACGGTAGCTGGCCTTAGCCAGGCCATAAGCAATAGCACTGCCTACTAGCCCACCACCAACGATAGCAAAATCATAAGTATTCATTTGATCGATTCACCCATTGCCGATCAGTAATTTGTCTAACCCAGAGACATGATCCAGCATCAGAACCAAGAAAGCCGTTAGAAAGATCAGCACGGTCGATATAAAAGCAATCATCGGGCCGATGGTGTAAACAATACCCTTATACATTTTACGAACAGCGCTGTCGGGCTGGGCGACGCAAAAAACGCCATCGAAATTTCAAAGTAACTGCGGTTAACGCGAGAAACCAACCGCCAGCCACGCTCGACAAGGTCACCGGAAATACGACACGACTAAAAATAGACCACTGATTGGCCCTCAATGACATTACGGAATTTACTTCCTGTTCCCCCATACCAAATACTGATACTTTAAATAAGCGATTATTATGCGGAATGGTGATCACATAAGCCGACACCAATGCATTAAACCTGCTATATACACTTGTACGCAAAAACAACCCGGGGGGAAATAAACCGAGAGTTTCATACGGAACAAGAAGAATTAAATCAACAAAAGGATCGGCAGGAAAAATCATGGGGCTAAAGCTACTGAAAAATCAATTACGCCAGCTATAAATGCTATTCGAAGTACGCGACCACCCATAATTCACATCCTCATTTTTTATTATTAAACCAATAAGATATTGAAAATAACTCAAATTACTATAATTTTTTCCAATGCAGTGTTTACGCTATGGCTTAAAAACTAGCACCTAAATGCCATGCACACTAATACCATTTTTTACCAACCCTATGCGTATATGTTATCGAATCCATCGCTTTACGCATCAATCAAATTCTGAAGTTAGACTTGATAACGTGCCAGCAAGAAGTGTGGTTAGATCTGATAAGTTAGGCCACCGTGGGCCTTCGCTAAAGTTGCAAGTTGCCAAACACTCCCACCGAAGGAACCCCACGATGGCTGCCAAGAGCATGGCACTGGCGAAGCTGCTTGAAAAGCGCATGATGTTTCAGGACTTTCTGAGCCAGAGGCATGATGCTCATGCTAACCCGGATGTTGCACCGGGTCAGTCAGAAGTCCTCAGATGCCAGGCTCGGTGGGGATAAAAGGGATCTGGGGTGGAGTTTGGCTGTTTTTTGATCAAGTTCCTGTGCTCAGGGCGCACCTCCCCCCACCCCCATGTCTTTTCTGTGCCGGGGGCAGCACGCCGCGACGCTATCCCGGCACCAGCTTGCTGGCCAACATCAGGAAGAGGTCCTGCTCCGGATACTGGCTGTTCAACATCAGCCGAATGGTCCGTGTGTTGCGAGTGATGACGGCGCCGATCTTCAGCAGCTTCAGGCGGATGGTATTGACCTGGGCTTGGGCGAAGGCGGTGCGCTTAAGGTAAATCCGACGCAGCCGCTCCAGGAGCAGGTAGGCCAGCCCCGAGAGCAGCAGTCGGTACTGATTGGGCCACCATATGGTGGCAGCTGGTGCGGTCTGAGAACAGGAGCTGCTGCTCCTTGATGCGGTTCTCCATCTCGCCTCGGGCGCAGTAGCGGTGGTCGTAGAGCCACTCTGCGCTGCAGCCGCGCAGGTTGGTCACCACGTAGCGGGTGTTGAAGCCACGCCAACTGGTCTCGGATTTGACGACCACCTTTCGTCGGCGCTTCTTCCAGCTCTTGGCGGCGTACTCGATGAAGCCGAAGACTCGCTGCTTCTCACGGGTCTTCTCGAAGCGGATAGCTGACTCGTAGTCGATATCCAGGGCTAGCTTGGCCAGCCGCGGGTTGCCGGCGAGGCCGACGATGTAGTCGACACCGTGGCGCTCGCACCAACTGAGGATCAGCGGGCGGCAGAAGCCGCTGTCGCCGCGGAATACGACCTTTACCTCAGGCCACGCCTGGCGCAGCCGCCGAACCAGCAGGGCAAGAATGGCGCCGGCGTGGTGGGCGGCATCTCGGTAGGCCGGGCGAAGGTAGCTGACCAGCAGCTGATCGCCACAGAACACGAACAGCGGCAGAAAGATGTAGTGGTTGTAGTAGCCGTTGAAGTGCCGCCCGAGCTGCTGGCCGTGCACCCGGTCGTCGGTGGCATCGAAGTCGAGGTAGAGCGGCTTCTTGGGTGGCCGCCGGAACGAGCGGATGAACTGCTCGATCATTTCCTCGTGGATGGTGACCGCCCAGTCCCGATCGGGGCTGCTGCTGCTCGAAGCGACACAGCGTGGACTGGCTGGCCAGCACGCCGTCGGTATCGACGGCGGTCTGCAGGGCGATGTCGTGACGCAGCGCCTGGTGGTCGTTGAGATCCTCGTAGCCCAGCGCCAGGCCAAACACGCGCTGCCGAACCAGGGTTTCGGTGCGATGCAGGCAGCGTTGAGGATCGCGGTCATCACTCAGCCGGCGAGCGATAGCGCGGGTCAGGCCCATCTCGCGGTCGAGCTGCCGCAGCAGCAGGATGCCACCGTCAGAGGTGACCTCGCCGCCATCGAAGCTGGCGGTGATCTGACGGCCTTTGCAGCGTGGAAAGGTGGCGGTGGGCGTGGTACATTTTGTCATGGCGGCTGTGTCGGCTGATTCTTGGTTAGGCTCTTGAATTATAACCGATTTTCAGCCGCTTTTTTCATGCCTGGTGCAATATTCGGGCTAGGCCATACGCGCTGTACTTCGCGATGGAAGAGGCGCGCTTCAGGTGTCGGTATCAAGCGCCCACGTACTCGCTCAAACAGGTGAAACCCCAGATCATGCTCAAGCTGCTTGAGCAAGCGGGTGACCCCTGGCTGGGCGATAAGCATACGCCTTGCCGCACCGGAAACCGTGCCGCATTCCATGACCAGCTTGAAAGCAAGCACCTGCTTATCGCGAAGATGGGGAAGCTTCATAATATTTGTGTATCGTCATGGCAATTATTGGTATTGGATCGTATACCGTTCGCCTCGCTATCGTCGATGCATACCACTTACAAGAAGCGGATGGCATGCAGCAGGATTTCCTAATCATTGGTGGTGGTGTGGTCGGCATGGCAGTGGCCTATGGTCTGCTGCGTGCGGGCTGTCGCGTTACGGTGCTCGATGGAAGCGACGACTCACTGCGCGCCTCACGAGGGAACGCCGGTCTCACCTGGGTGCAGGGCAAGGGCGCAGGCATGCCAGCCTATGCCGAACTCAGTTTCGAAGCGAGCCTGGCCTGGCCTGATTTTGCCGCTGAACTCGAGGAGCGCACCGGGTTAGACCTCGAATACGAACACAGGGGTGGAGTCGATCTCTGCTTCAATCAGGAGGAAGCAGAGGCACGTCAGCGCGAGTACTCGGCGATCCAGTCGACATCCCCCTACCTGGCGCGACAATTCCGTTGGCAATATCTCGACCGTACGTCGCTTGCCTCTTACCTCCCGGGGCTCGGCGAAGGCGTGCACGGTGGTACCTGGTCGCCCCATGACGGCCATTGCAATCCCCTGTATCTACTGCGCGCGCTGTTTTCAGCCAATCTCGGGCTCGGGCTCGATTATCGTCCTGGCTGCGAGGTGCACTTGCTCACTCCCCTCATGAATGGCTTTCGAGCGGCAACCACGCACGGCACCTACGAAGCTGAGCGCCTTATCCTTGCTGCTGGTCTGGGCAGCGCAGCATTGGCGCCGATGCTGGGGCTCAGTGGGGCGGTGCGTCCCGTGCGCGGCCAGGTCTTGGTGACTGAACGCCTGCAAAAAATTGCCCAACTGCCGACCCCACAGATTCGACAGACGGCTAGTGGCGCGTACTTGATCGGGGACATTCAGGAAGAGGTCGGTTTCGACAGGGGGGTGACCCTGCCGATAATGCAGCAATTGGCCGATCGCGCGGTGCGAATCTTTCCGTTTCTCGCCCATGCGCGACTGGTGCGCTCGTGGGGAGCGCTGCGCGTTATGACACCGGATGGCCACCCTCTCTATGAAGCTTCACGGCAATACCCCGGGGCCTATGGCCTAAGCAGCCACAGCGGTATCAGCCTGGCAGCCTTCCATGCCGGCCGTCTGGCCGAATCCATCCTGCAAGACAGCCTAAATCACGAATACGCAAAGTTCTCCGGCGCGAGGTTCTCTCGCTCCGCCCTCAACCCATAGTGGCATAACAAGATCGGCCCGGAATCACCCACGCACATACGACAAAACAAACTGCGAGGATACAAAATGCGAATTCATACCCTCACCAATCTGCTGTTGGCAGCTGCCCTGCTCGGAGGAGTAGCCAATGCAGAAGATAAGCCGCTGCGCATCGGTGTCGATGTACCCTATGAGCCCTATCAGTACAAGCTGCCGGACGGCACTATTACTGGTTTCGAGGTAGAACTCGTCAATGCTGCCTGCGAGCGGATGCAGCGCGAATGCGTATGGGTCGAGCAGGCCTGGGATGGTATCATTCCGGCGCTTCAAGCGCGAAAGTTCGACCTCATTGCGTCGGCGATGAACATTACCGAGGAGCGCTCTAACCAGGTTCTGTTCTCGGATCCGTATTATCAGGTGCCTTCTGTCTGGGTCGGCAAGGCTGGCGCCGAGCACGATCTGGATGGTCCGCTTGAGGACACGACGATAGGCGTCCAGCAAGCGACCATCCAGGACGAGTACGTAACTCAGTTCTACCCTGATGCAGAGATCCGGCGCTACGCTGATTCTGGTTCGGTGGTTGCCGACATGCACGCTGGACGACTCGACCTGGTGTTCACTGCGTTCCCCCTGGCCCAGAGAACCATGTTCAACGATGACCGTTTTACACGACAAGGCGAACTGGTGACCGGCCCTGAATCAATCTACGGACCGGGAATAGGCGCCGCCTTCCGGCAGCGTGACGAAGCATTGGCAGAAGCATTCAATGAATCTATGCACGAATTAAAGAAGGATGGCTCCTTTGATGTGATTTTTGAAAGCTACTTCGAAAACTAAATGACATATTTATAGAAACACTGATCTATTACTTCACTTGATATCTTGGTCGCCGGCGGAGAAGGTACGCCAGCCCGGTCGAAATCCTCACCTAGTAGCGCATAGACCCCGGCCTCTGCGCTCCGGCGACGACCAACCTCTCTTCGCTCGCGACACATAAAAGCAGTTCCTTAGCTTTTCTTTAGCCGGTGGCCGGGGGGCATAGCCCTCCGGCATTTTAGGTTCTCCCAGCAAAGAGTTTACCAAACCACTTTATCGCCCTTCCTTGATTCATCCATGAAAAAGCCCTCTCTTGGCTAAAAGCAACCCTATTTCGGCATAGCCACTTTGGGTCGTGAGCCGACATACCACCGGAGCCAGTAGAGAGACCCACATTGACGAGTATGAGCTGCCATTTCGCACTCCCTTGCTATGCCGAATCCTCAGTCACATTAGCAACATCATGCTGCGCTTGCTCCCGACCTTCGTGGTGCATGGGCTTGGCAGACCGGGTCGTCTGCTTGATACTGTATAAATATCATGTATCGAGAGGAGGCCTCCATGACACACGCCAAGCTCATCCCCGCGGATCCGGCGCCGCCGGCACAGCCGCTGCCCTTCCCTCTGCCCCTCACGCGGGCCGGGCTGTCGGGCTTTCCGAGCCCTGCCCAGGACTATGAAGGGCGCACGTTGGACCTCAACGAGCGGCTGGTGAAGCGGCCGGCGTCGACATTCTTCATGACAGTCACCGGCGACAGCATGGAGGCGCTGGGCATCACAGAGGGCGACCTGCTGGGGGTCGATAGCGCCATCGAGCCGCGCCCCGGGCACATTCTGGTCGCCACGGTGGAAGGGGAGCTGGTGGTGAAACGCTACGAGCTGATCGGCAACCGCCCCTACTTCACCTCGGCGAACCCCGCCTACCGCCCCATCCCCGCTGCGGACCTGGAGTGCCAGGCCTGGGGCGTGGTGCGCGCGGTGGTTCACGAGTACACCGTCTAGCCGGGGCTGGGCCCATGATCGGATTGATCGACTGCAACAACTTCTACGTCAGCTGCGAGCGGGCCTTCCAGCCGCGGCTGGAGGGCGTGCCCGTGGGCGTGCTCTCCAACAACGATGGCTGCGTGATCGCCCGCTCCAACGAGCTCAAAGCGTTGGATGTGGCCATGGGCACACCTGCCTTCGAGCTGCAGCCACTGCTCCGCCAGCGGCGCATCGTGCTGCTGTCTTCGAACTATGAGCTCTATGGGGATATGTCCTCCCGGGTGCAGCAGGTGCTAGAGGAGTTCTCTGCCGGCGTGGAGCCCTACTCCATCGACGAGATGTTCGTGCGCTTCGACGGCTTTGCTCCTGAGCAGATGCACCGTCACGCCCAGGAGCTGTTCACCAAAGTACGGCGCTTCACGCATATCCCGGTCAGCGTGGGGGTTGCCCCGACGCGCACCCTGGCCAAGCTGGCCAACCGAGCGGCCAAGAAACTGCCGGGCTACGGCGGCGTCTGCGTGTTGAGAACCGGCAGCGAGACATACGAGCCGCTGCTGCGTCAGGTGGAGCTGGGAGATGTGTGGGGCGCCGGCCGCCGACTGGTGGAGCGCCTGGCGCTGATGGGCGTACAAAGCGCCTGGGATCTCGCCCAGGCCGACCCCAAGCAGATTCGCCTGCGCTTCTCGGTCACCCTGGAGCGCACCTGCCTGGAGCTGAAGGGCATTCCCTGCATCGAGATGAATGATCCTGGTGAAGCCCGTCAGCGCATCATGACGTCACGCTCCTTCGGGAGGATGACCGACAACCGAGAGGAGGTTCATCAGGCCATCCGGCAGTTTGCCCAGCGCAGCGCCGAGAAGCTGCGCGGGCAGGAGAGCCTGGCCCGTGCCGTCTACGTCTTCCTGAAGACCAATCGCCACCGCCCTGACCTGCCACAGTACTCGCCCAGCGTCATGGTGGAGCTGCCCTGCCCCACCGACGACAGCCGCGACGTCCTGCAGGCGGCTAGCCAGGCGTTCGCGGCCATCTACCGGCCCCGCTACCGCTTCGTGAAGGCCGGCGTGATGTTGGTTGATCTGGTGGATGCCAACCGGGCTCAGCTGTCGCTGCTGGACACTCCTGACAGCAAGGCTCAGCGCGATTGTAGCGACCGCCTGATGGCGACGTTGGATGCGCTCAACCACAAGATGGGGCGCGGCACCGTGACCTTCGGGCGCGCCTCGCCCAAGGCTGCTTGGCAGCTGCGCTGCGCCAACCGCACGCCGCGCTGGACCACGCGCTGGAACGAACTGCCGCGGCTGGGCTGACAAATTGCGCGCAGCACACGGTAGGCGACGGTTATTGAGCGCACCAGTGCCTCGATGAAGAGCCGTGTATTCATCGCGCGCTCCCACTCAGCATCGAACGGGTGCTTACGATGCTATAGGGCATGAGAGCCCCTACCCAGGTACAAAATTTAGACAGCGTTTATAAGTGCTGGAGAATCCGATACGCGTCCGGCAGTCCAGCCTCATCAGCTTCATGTCCAGCAGAGCGCTGCAGCTGCTCCATCACCGCCGTAGTCCACGCCTGGCGATCAGCGCTCACAGCCATGCGAAGCTCAGCTTCAAGATCTTCCCAGGCCTCCACTAGCGCCCCCTCCATTGCAGGCCGATGCTCTTCTTCCTGCCTGACCAGCGCGATGTACTCAGTGCCAGCGGTCATGGCAATAACCGTACCCGCCGTAACGGTGCCAGCCACCACAGCGCCGGGGCCAGTTGCCGCCGTACCCGCTGCGGCCGCACCGCCGGCGGTCAAGGAGCGCGTCGCGGCCAGGCCAAGACGCGCCACAAAGCGCTTCACGATGCCGCTTGCTCGGGCCATGGCCGGCCGCGCCATCAGAACAGCAGTGACTCCAGCCCCTCCCAGAAGTCCGATACCAGGCGGCGGAGTTGTCCAGAGCAGCGTCTCGCTGTCCTTGAGGTGATCCGCAGCGGCCACGACGCGGTCCAGGTTCAGGGTGACCATTGAACGGCTCCCAATCTCGGCGGCAGGAATGGCAACCCCTGAGTAGTGGAGATAGACATCGCCTAACGCTTCCGCGAGCAGCCCTTGCTGTCCCTCCAGGAGGCGCTCACGATACTCGGCATGCAGGCTCGACAGGGCCTGCTCGACCCCGCTGGGACCCACAAGGCGGCCCTCAATCTGATCCGCTATCCAGGGGTCCAAGTTTCCCGCCAGGCTGGCGCCGAGGCGGGCATAGCTCCCTGTGGCAGAGAAGTACCAATCCAAGTAGTGCTCTCCCGCTGCTTGGTACTGCTCTCCCGCCTCTGCAAGGGCTGTTTCCATCCAAGATTCGAGTTGCTGCTCTGCATCGCGTTCCAGTCCTTCCAGGCGACCATCGAAATCTCGGCTCAGGGCTTCGCCATCTTCAGCATTCAGCACCAGGCTCTCACCATTGATGATGAACTGTACGAGGGGAGAGTCACTTGCCGCCAGCCAACGATGGCTCATGCCGGCCAGAAAGAGAACAAACAGCATGACTGTGATGGAAATCAACAGGCTTACAGGCGAGATACCGGCGCAGAAGCGCTTCCAAAACTCCAGCCGCGCTCCATTGCTGGCGTCGCTCGACAAAAATCCCTTCACTTCCTCCCCCCCTTGCCCGTGTCTTCCGCACATGATGCGCTAACAGTGGAAGAATGATCTCCCAACCGTTTTAATGCATCATGCGCAGCTGCGGCGCCCACAAGCAAGCGGACAAATGCCAACGCCATCACGCCTTGTATCGCAAACACGCCAACCCACCCCAACACTGCGGCCCATCCAAACACACCAAGGTCATTGAGCGCGTTCTGAACAGTCCAGAACGAAGCGAGCTCCAATGCGCTGGCACTACGCTCGAGTATGGCCAGTAGTGACTGACCGCTAGGCGCGACATGCTCCTGCACAGCGCGCCCTAGCTCCATACCCACGAGATAGGGCTGCGGCCGTACCAACGATGCCACTATCAACGCGAGAGCTAGCAGTGCGGAGACGGGAGCTACCAGAAGCCGTCGAGTCACAGCGGATAGGTACTCAGGAATTACGTGCCTGGCCAGGCGCGATCTCGCCCATCGGCCACACTGCCAGCACGCAACAGCGCCCACTACTAGCAGGATCATATCGAGCGAACCAGCCAGGCGAAGAGAAACCAATAGCACAGCCGCTAGAATGGCGCTGGCCAGCTGATGCCACCTTACCATCACTACACCACCACGGAGCCAACGGCTCCAAGGCGAGGTTTTCTGGAGATACTGTCCGAGCCAGGCGCGCCGTCGTAGGCGTGCGGCCTCGAAGGCGCCGGCAAAGACGAGTTGCACAGCCACCATCCAGACGATGGGGAACAGCATACCGGCGATGGAGCTTGGCAGCCGCCACCAGGCGAGCAACACCAGCAGCAATGCCGCCCACACCACTGTTCCCTTTCTCTTAGACAGAGCAGCAACCGAATCTAATATCATCGACCACTTGGTACGCCCTGAAACGAGTTCACTGCGGCGAGCCCTAGGTTTCTCCGAGCTGGTTCTTTTAACCCGCTGGGGCATGATACGGATCTCCCACACCTTTCCCCACCGAGCAGTGAACCACAACGCCCTTTTCCACCGTTATTCGCAGATACTCAATATTTTGAGGGGTAAAACTGATGTTGATGTGAAGGCCTAACGGCTTGGTAGGCGCCAACAGCTTTCCCGATACCCAATCGGCCAACAATGGGCCTGCAACGAGCGAGCGAGAGCCTATAATCGCGTCAAGGTAAAGTCGATCATCTGCCACCACCCAGGTCACAACATATCCACGCCGACAGGCGGTGGTCCGAGTCAGTAACAAGTCGAAGTCATTCGATGAGAATTGATCAGGGTCTTGCTCCACAAGCCCATCGTGACGCTTTGGCAGCCCTGGCGGGTCTTCCAGATAGTAGCGCGCCCCCTTCCAGATAAGCTCGTCTGAAACCTGTCGGGTCATGGCTCTGACCTCCCCCATTCAGTGCCGAAATACTCAAGTCTGCCTCACTAGCCGTCGCAATGCTCCGCATAGCACTAAAAGATAAGGCCATAACCTTCGTGAGATGGCGAGCTTCCGCTGCTACCCCGCTACGCCATATCTCCTCAAGCTCATCTCCTAGTCGGTCGCTAGCTGGGTTGTCTCACCCCACCGCTTTGTAAACCAGGTGGCCAACGGGGCGGCCGGCCCCATGGGCTCTTGGCGAACCGGGTCAGGATAGGTCTAATTTTTCTTCTCAGCCCTTCTGGAGCGCACCTACCAATGGGCCACGCTACCGCCGACTTATGTCCTGGGACGTTGTATCGGCGAGCTGCCGAGCCGGAGCATCCTCACCCATCAGCACGGGCTGGCCGTCTTGCCAGATCACGGCGTAATGGCCAAGGCGCCGCTTGCGTTCAAGCTCTCGAGAAACGCACTCTCGAAGGCTTTCCAGCATTTCCTGGGTATCTGGTGATGGCTGCTTCATGGCAAGGCCTCGTTTCCGGGTTAGAGAGCCGGCAAGGGGCGGTCCTTGCCCCTCACTCATTCAACAGCAGCTCCGACATCCCATCCAGCCGGTGCTTCACGGCCTCCCAGCGCGGCATGGCGTAGCCGAGCAGGTCGTAGAAGCGCTGGCTGTGGTTGTGCTCTTCCAGGTGACAGAGCTCATGGAGGATGACGTAGTCGATGCACTCGGTGGGTGCCTTCACCAGGTGCGGATTGAGCAAGATGCTGCCCCCGGGGGAGCAGCTGCCCCACTGGGTCTTCATCTCCAGCAGCCGCCACTCGGGTCGCTCCTGCAGCCAGCGTAGCCGCTCTGCGACGTGATTCAGGCGCCGCTGGAAGACGTCATTGGCACGCTGCCGGTACCAGGCACGCAGTTCACTCCTGACCCTCTCCCGGGCCAGGTCAGCGCCCGTCACGCGGATCTGCCCGCGCAGCAGCTTAACGTGGCGCTCTTCCTCGCTGGGCACGCACTTGAGCACATAGTGACGGCCCAGGTAGAAGAGTGTCTCGCCGCTGACATAGTCGCGCGGCAGCACGTGACGCTGACGCTCATGAATGGCATCCAGGTGCTCTACCACCCAGCGGGCACGCTTGAGCAGGGCTCTCTTGGCCTCGGCAAGCGAGGTACCGCTGGGCGTCTGCACCTCGACCTCGCCGTTGGGGTGCACGTGAATCACCGCCTTGCGGGGCCTAGGCGTTGCCGCGGTATCCAGCTGGGTCCAGTAAAAAGGTAGCGACCGCGCTCCATAGCGCACGGCGTGCTGCGCCTGCTCATGGCCGTTTGCATGGTGGATCTCGCTCATCCGCGCTGCCGCCCTACCCGCACGATTTGGATCACGTCATCGATGATTGCCTTGGCCTGCTCCAGGCCGAAGCGCTTGAACAGCGAAGGAAGCAGCTCCCTTCTGATCCCTGCCTCGATGTCCTGGGGGTTGAGAGTGTTCATGGCCACCTGCTGGTCGACCAGGGCATCGATGGCCAGCGCTTCATCTACCAGCGCCTGATGCTCCTCCTCCGGCATGGTCTCGAACGCGATTTCGCCCAGCTGCAGTCGGAACACGCCGTAGTAGGCCCGAGCATGGGCGTTGTCCTTGAGAGCGGCGGGAATGCTTGGCAGGTTGCGCTCGCGCACCTGCTCCTCGACCTCCTTGAGCAGGGCATACTGCTTGCCCGGGAAATCGAAGAGCGCATCGGCCTCCTGGATCGCCTGGCGCAGCAGCTCGGAGAATACCTTCTGGGCGTAGGGGTCATCCCCCAGCTCCTGCTCGATGGTCTTCTTGGTGCGGGTGCGGATGCGGTCGGCCTCGTTGCGGGCCTTCTCGTCGCTCCACTCCTCTTCCGGCTGCTGGCCCAGCTGCTCGACGGCATAGAGGCCGGGACCGCTGCGCACTTCAAGGCCGGTCACGTCGCTGTCCACCAGCTTGCGGATCTGCTTCTCGTAGGTGGAGTAGTCGACCGTCTCCTGGGCGTCCTGGCGAGCGATCTGGCGCAGCTTGACGAACCAGCGCAGGTCGCGCTTGTAGGCGCTGACGGTGGCCTCGGAAAACGACTTGTCCTGGAAGAAGCTCTGCGACGACAGGGCGAGCTTCAGGCACATGCCGAACTCGGTCAGCGCCGCGTAGAAGTCCTCGCGTAGCGCCTGGCGCACGTCGACGTCATGCCCGTCCTCGTCCTGCTCGTAGTGGGGCATCAGCACGCGCCGGAACGCCTCCTGATCGGCGGTGTTCTCGACCTCGGCGAAAAAGCGCCACAGCCGCTCGTGCAGACCGGGCAGGCGCTTATATTCGGTGTCGACGTTATGGTAGAGGCCCTCGATATCCTCGATGTCGTAGCCGCCCTGGGTCTGCTCTTCCAGGTCCTGGTAGTCCTGAATGGCGGTATCCAGCTCCTTGAGGATGCCACGGTAGTCGACCAGCAGCCCGAAGGGCTTCTCCTCGTGCAGCCGGTTCACCCGGGCAATGGCCTGGATCAGGTTGTGCCCCTTGAGCGGCTTGTCAATGTAGAGCACCCCGTTGCGGGGCTCGTCGAAGCCGGTCAGCAGCTTGTCGACCACGATCAGCAGGTCGGGCTCGCCATCGGCGCCGAACTCCTCGATGGCCTTGCGCTCATAGGCCTCGGCATCACCGGGGACGTTAGCCTTCCACCACTGCTGCACCTCGGGCAGCGTGGCCTCATCGATACTCTCGTGCCCCTCACGGGTATCCGGCGAGGAGATCACGACCCGGGAGGTCACCTTGCCGATCTCATCCAGCTCCTGCTTGTAGCGAATCGCCGAGAGCTTGCTGTCGCAGGCCAGCTGGGCCTTGAGGCCGTTTCGGTACTGCTTGATATGCCGCTCGAAATGCAGCGAGATGTCCCAGGCAATCAGCTGGATACGTCGCTTCGCGCCGTAGATGGCACCCCGCTTGGCGTACTTTTTCTTGAGGTCCGCCTTCTGCTCGTCGGAGAGCCCCAGGGTGATCTTGTCAAACCAGGCATCGATGGAAGCCTCGTTGATATCCAGCTCGGGGCGGCGCTCCTCGTAGAGCAGCGGCGTGACGGTGCCGTCATCCACCGCCTTGCGCATGGTGTAGGCGTGCACGATGGGGCCGAAGCGCTCCGCCGTGGTGGTCTTGTCGCGCTTGATCAGCGGCGTGCCGGTGAAGGCGATGAACGAGGCCCCCGGCAGGGCGTTGCGCATGCGCACATGGTTCTCGCCGCCGTGGCTGCGGTGCCCTTCATCCACCAGCACCAGGAAATTCTCGCTGGGGTTGTAGCACTCCGGGTGCTTCACCGCCGAGCGGAACTTGTCGATCAGGGTAAACAGCAC
This sequence comes from Halomonas alkalicola, assembly GCF_030704205.1. NCBI lineage: Bacteria > Pseudomonadati > Pseudomonadota > Gammaproteobacteria > Oceanospirillales > Halomonadaceae > Halomonas > Halomonas alkalicola. Next base: position 1,783,081 of record NZ_CP131913.1, read on the forward strand.
GCGCTGGTTGCCCTGGCCGATCTCCCGGGCCAGCTCGCGCCCGCTGCTGGCCCGCGCCCGGTTGGCGATCTGCCCGCCCCCTACGCTCTGCAGGCCCAGAGCGCCGCCCTCGGCGAAGGTATTGGAGAGCTGCTTCTCCAGGTCGACCCGGTCGGTGACCACCAGCACTCGGCACGCCTTGAGCGCCTGATGCAGAATCAGCGCCTGGCTGAGGAACACCATGGTGAACGACTTCCCCGAGCCGGTGGTATGCCACACTACCCCGCCCTGGCGGCTGCCGTCCGGCGAGAACTGGGTGATCTGCTCGATCAGCGCCTCGATGGCGAAGAACTGCGGATAACGAGCGACGATCTTCTTGCCCTTGCTGAACAGCAGGTAGAAGCGAATGACCTTCAGCAGCCTGTCGGGGCGCAGCAGGCTGATCAGCATGCGGTCCTGCTCGGTGGGGAGCACTGGCTTGCTCCATAGCGCCTCGAAGTGCGCGCGCACGCTGGGGGGCTTGTCGTCGAACAGCGCCTGCCGAGTGGTTTCCGGTAGCGGCTGATTCTTGAGGCGTTCGAACGTCACCTCCGGGATCTGCTCCTCTACCCAGCGCATCCAGAACTTGGCCGGGGTGCCAGTGGTGGCGTAGCGTCCGTCGGTCAGGCTGATTGCCATCACCAGTTGGCTGTAGGCGAACAGCAGGGGAATCTCGTCGACCTTCTGGTTACGAAGGGTCTGGCTGACCCCCTCGTCGATCATCGACTTGTTGGGGTTGCCGGAGGCCGCCTGCTTGGCCTCGATCACCACCACCGGAATACCGTTGAGAAAGCCCACCAGGTCGGGGCGCCGCGTATGGGTGCCGTGGACCGACAACACCTCGAATTCCTCGGTGATCTGGAAGTCGTTGACCTCGACGTCTTGCCAGTTCACCAGCGGCACCGTGACCGCATGTTTCTGGCCGTTGGGCATGAACTCGGTGATGGTCACGCCCAGGGTCAGGCGCTCGTGCAGGCGCTGGTTGGCCACCATCAGACCCTCGCCCAGACCCAGCGACAGCACCCCGTTGACCACCTGCTGCACGCCATCCGCGGAGAGCGGGTAGCACTCGCCGCGGTACTCGAAGCGGTGTTGCCGAAGGTACGCCTCCAGCAGCGGCTTGAGCACCACCTCTCGGTTGGAGCGCCGGAGCTCGCCAACCTGGGCGGGCGGCAGGTAGCTCCAGCCGGCATTGATCAGCGTGGCCAGCGCGGGAATATGCGAGGCGTAGAGCTCGGTGGTGTTGGGGGTGAGGCGAGCGGTCATGGCATCCCTTATGGCCGATGGTGGTAGCAGGCAAGGTCGCTATCCAGCGACCAGATGAAGACTTCCGACATGGCAAAGCGCCGGCAGCATTTTTCATACTCGGCAATGATGCTCAGGTCACCGAAACTGGTGCCCTCGCCGGTACGGGTTGGCGACTTGTTCTGACCGGCCAGGTCGGGGAAACGGTCCAGCCAGGTCGTCACCTCCTGGATGCTGGGGAACTCACTCGGCTGCCAGGGCGGGTTGTCCTCGGTGAAGGAGGCGCGGACCATGTCGCAGAAACGCGCGGCGGTCTCCCGGCGCTTGGTGCCGTTACCGTTCTGGGCGATATGGTTGCCCGTCTCCATCATGGTCGCCATGGGCATAATGAGGGTCGCCCCCAAGTCGACATACTGGAGGTAGTCCGCCGTCACTTCCGCCATCTGTTGATTGCGGCCAGGCACATTGAGCAGGTTGAGTAGCACGCAGGTATCGATCAGGCAGACGCAGCTCACGACTCGCCTCCCTGCATCCTGGCCAGCCAATCCAGCGCCTTGGCCTTCTTCTGTTCGGGCGATACCGGAGATTTCACGAAGCGATCGACCACGCCGCGGGTCACGAGCTCGCCCAGCGGCCCCTGGGCCACCAGGCCGGGGTAGTCGTCCAGATCGGCCAGCCGCACCAGGCGGCTGTCGCCCTCTTCCGGGTCGCGGTAGCAGAACACCACGTCGCCCAACGAGGCGTCAGGCAGTGCATCCATCAGCGCCGGGTTGTGGGTGGAGAGCAGCAGGCGCAGGTGGCGCTGCTCCGCCAGCCGCCGCATGGTCTCCATCAGCTGAAAGGCCCGCGAGGGGTGGATGCCGTTATCGACCTCCTCGATGACCACGGCGGCCCCCTCCGGGGCGGAGAGCATCGCGGCGGCGATGGCCAGCACCCGCAGGGTGCCATCGGAGAGCAGCTCCACCGACCACTCCCGCTCCTGATGGCCGAAGCTCTCGACGAGGGAGAGCGCCACGCGCCCCTTGCGGTCTTCGAAAAAGCGCACATCGGTCACGTTCTGCTCGGGCAGACTCTTGATGAAATCGAGAATCCGCGGCCGGTTCTCCTCGGTCTGCCAGAGCTGATAGAGAACCCCCGAGAGATTGGCACCGTCACCGCGCAACGTGCGATCCGGGTGGCTGTCGTCACGCATCAGCGCGGGCACCGGGTCGAGAAACAGCGTGGCCACCAGCTGGTCCTGAAACGCCTGGGTAGTGGCCGGGATCACATGGCGCGCCTTGTCATGCCCCTCCTGAAACATCGCCGAGCTGGCGAGCTGGCACATCACGGCGATCTGGTCGGTGCAGGTCACCTGTGGCTTGCGCCCGCCGCGTGCGAAGTTGTTGTAGGCCACGCGAATATCGGCACTGAGCCCCTGGGATACCTGCTCCACCTGGTAGAGAGGAAAAGCCTCGCTGGGCGAGCTGATGCTTTCCTGGGTGATATGCAGCTCGCCGTCGCGCCGAGCGATCGCGATGTCGAACTGGTGCCAGTCGCTATCGTCCCGACGACAGCCTAGCCCAAAGGTATCGGCACCGAGATAGCCCAGGTCGCGCACCTGGCCGCGCAGGATCTCCTCGGAGTCGTCCACCCGATGCTTGAGCACCGAAAGCTTCTGCCCCTGCCCCAGCCAGCAGAGGAATCGGAACGCTTCGATGGCGTTGCTCTTGCCCGAGGCATTGGCCCCGATCAGCAGCGTAAGGGGTGCCAGCGGCAGCGACTGCCGCCGGTAGCTCTTGAAGTGGTCGATCAGGATGCGCGTCAGCATGCGGCCTCCTCGGTGGGAACGGTCGCCTCCACCTTGACCCGCCGCTTGCCGGTGAGCAACTGCTGCATCAGGGCCCTTTTCTCCTGGCGCAGGCAGTCGAGGCGGCGCTGCTGGGCTTCGATTTCCGCATCTGCTTGGGAGAGCACTTTGGCGATGGCCTTTTGCTCATCGACCTCTGGAACCGCCACCTTAATTTCTGAGAAATGCCTATACTTCAAGTTCCATGTATCTGAAACAAGGCCTTGAGAGTGGCGATAGAACTCATGAATCACCCGAGGGAACTTGAAAAGATAAGAAAAAAACAAGCCATCAGCTTCGTGACCTGGGGTTACTACCGTATAGGCTGGACTAACAAGCCCCTCTTTATCTGACAGGCCAGACACCCCTTGCCACATCCGCATTGTGTTATATCCAATATCACCTATACAAAGCCGCTTATATTTCCCCTTGTCTTCACTGGACGTATCTCGTCTAGCAAGTTCGCCGCGATCAATGACACCAGAGCCTCCAGTGATGGCAAGCAAGGGTAGCTCATCCCGACCGGTTTCGTTTCTCTCGCTAAACAGATCCCCCAATCTTTCTTCTCGCCAACGTCCTTCAGCCCCAGGAAGCCGACGCTTACCAGTAAGCAGATGCTGCATCAGGGCGCGTTTTTGCTTTCTACTGGATTCGAGCATGCGCTCAGAAACACCAATAACTTCATCCCAAGATGATATGATTTTTGCAATTCTTATTTGCTCGCTGACAGGTGGCGCAAGAACATCAGCATTGAGTATGTCAACTCTTGATATTCCTGGTATTAGACCCGCGGCTGCACCCTCATAAGAGCCCACCTTAGAGGAAACCAAAAAATATAAATAGTTACTATCAAAACCTCTTGCCTTTATAGACATCAACTGCCGGCTAATGGCATACCGCCTGTCGGCCCTAACAATTCTTCCAGTCCCAGACCCTTTAACCGTTACAAGAACATCGCCCTCTTCACAGAATTTATTAGCAAAATCCGTGAACTTTGATGAAATAATCTTGCCTCCATCAAAATCTGCTGGCCCAGTAAGATAAGGCTCCCCCGCTCCTTCCTCATTCACATACTGAGCCTCAACGTGCTGACCTGAAACCAGCTCAATGCCCTCAGCCAGCTTGGTTAATTTCCACCCCTCAGGAATCATCCTCCACCTCCTTGTTCTGTGCCTGCTGGGACTGCTGCAGCGGCTGCTCCATTTCTTTCTCGATTCCTAACGCCCACCAATAGGGCTGGAAGCTGCGCTCCACGCTATCGCTTAGCAGCTCGATAAAGGGCCCGTAGTCGCCGCTGCAGTGGGCGGTATCCAGGGCTTCGTAGTAGGCCAGGCGCTGCTCGACCTGGATCAATGCCGCCGGGAAGCCGGCCTTCATCAGCTCCAGGTTCATCAGCAGCCGCGAGGTGCGACCGTTGCCGTCCACAAAGGGGGGGATCTTCACGAACTCGCCGTGCACGCGGGCGGCGCGCTCGACCGGGTGCAGCTGGTTGGCTTCATCACGGTACCAGGCAACAAAATCGCTCATGGCCTGGGGCACGATATGTGCTTCCGGCGGCCGATGGTCGGCCCCCGAGATCATCACGTTGACCTGGCGGTAGACCCCGGCATGCTCGTCGTCGATGTTCTTCAACACCAGCTGGTGCAGCGACTTGATCAGCCATTCTGAAAGCGGCTCGTTCTGACTGACCAGATCCTCCACCATCAGGATCGCTTCCCGGTGGTTGATCGCCTCGAAGTGCTCGCGCAGGGTCTTGCCGCCCACGGTGATGCCTTCCAGGGCGACCTTGGTCTCCTTGAGGGTCAGCGTGTTTCCCTCGATGGCGTTGCTGTGATAGGTCCACTGCAGCACCAGGGAGTCGTGGAGATTCTCCACCACCTGGCGCGGTAGCGGCCGGTGCCGGTCCAGCTGCGCCTTCAGCCAGTCCAGATGGGCGAAACGTTTACTCATGGTCACCTTCCCCGGGGCTAGCTGCCGCTATCTGCTGCTGCACCAGCACCCGCTCACGCTCCAGTTCACGCCGTAGCTCCTCTTCAGAGGGCAGATAGGGCAAATACTTGGCCGCGAACATCTGCTCGCTGTCGGTGAGCACCGAGTACTTCACCACCGCCTCGCTTTTCTGGCTACACAGGATCAGCCCAATCGTGGGGTTATCGTCATTGCCTTTACGGTGCTGGTCATAGATGCGGATATAGCTGTCCATCTGGCCCACGTCCTGGTGGGTGAGCTTGCCCAGCTTGAGGTCGACCAGCAGGAAGCACTTGAGCTTGAAGTTGTAGAAGACGAGGTCGATATAGAAGTCCTGATCCTCGGTACTGATGCGCTGCTGACGGGCGACGAAGGCAAAGCCCTTGCCCAGTTCCAAAAGGAACGCCTGGAGGTTGTCGATCAGCCCCCGCTCCAGGTCGGCTTCCAGGTAGCGCTCGCTGGGCAGGTCCAGGAAGTCGAGCACATAAGGGTCGCGCAGGTAGTGCCGAGTATCCTGCTCCGCCAGCGGTTGCGTGAGCGCCTGCGCCTCTTCCTGCACCGCGGCTCGGTCACGGCTGCTCAGCAACCGCTCGTAATAGAGCTTGCCGATTTGCCGCTCCAGCGCCCGCGCGCTCCATCCCTGCTCGATGGCCTCTTGCTGATACCACCGCCGGGCCGCCTCACTTTCGACCCGCAGCAGGACGCGGTAGTGCGTCCAGCTCAATTCGAGACGCACTGCGTCTCGAATTGGAAAAGCCTGATAGAAGCGCCTCATGGTACGCAGGTTGGTGATATCAAAGCCCCTGCCAAACTCCTGTGTCAGCTCCTCGGAGAGCCGCTGCAGCTGCTGCTTACCGTAGACGGCCCGCACCTCGCCCTGCTGCTCGTCTTCAACGATGAGGCGCCCGATGTGCCAATACGTCTGTACCATGGTGCTGTTGACGGCCTGCACCACCTCACGCCGGGCGGCGCCAACCAGCTGGCGGATCTCTTCCACCAGCTGGGGGCTTAGATCTGAACGCTGAGATCCTTGCTTAGGCCGCCGCTCGGGCTCACGAGACATAGCCCAGCTCCTTGAGATACCCCTCCATCTCGCGGTCCAGCTCCTCGAGCCGCTGCTGCAGCTTGTGGCGCTCGGCGCGCACTGCCATCAGGTCGATCTCCTCCTCTTCCTCGAAGGTGTCGACGTAGCGGGGAATGTTGAGGTTGTAGTCGTTCTCCTGGATCTCCTCCAGCGTGGCCAGGTGGCTGTACTTGTCGACCTCTTCGCGCTGCTGATAGGTACGCACGACCTTAGCGACATTCTCGTCGCTGAGCTGGTTCTGGTTCTTGCCGGCAACGAACTCGCGGCTGGCGTCGATAAACAGCACCTTGTCGTCGGTCCTATCCTTGCGGAACACCATGATGGCCGCCGGGATGCCGGTGCCGTAGAAGAGCTTCTCCGGCAGGCCGATCACCGCATCGAGCATGCCCTCATCGATCAGCTGCTTGCGGATCTTGCCTTCGCTGGAGCCACGAAACAGCACGCCGTGGGGGACCACCACGCCCATGCGTCCGGTGCGTGGCTTGAGTGTCTCGATCATGTGCAGGATGAAGGCGTAGTCGCCCTTGGTCTTGGGCGGCACGCCACGGCGGAAACGCCCATAGGGGTCGCTGCCGGCACCCTCGTGGCCCCACTTCTCCAGCGAGAACGGCGGATTGGCCACCACCACGTCGAAGTGCTTCAGCTTGCCCTCGCCGTCCAGCAGCTTAGGGTTGCGCAGGGTATCGCCCCATTCGATCTTGTGGTTGTCGATGCCGTGCAGAAACATGTTCATCTTGGCCAGCGCCCAGGTGCTGCCGATGGCCTCCTGGCCATACAGCGCGAAGCGCTTGGAGCCGTCATAGGCGCTGCGGATCTGGTTGGCACACTTCAGCAGCAGCGAGGCGGAGCCGCAGGCCGGGTCGCAGATCTCGTCGTTCTCCCTTGGCGCTACCAGCTCGGCGATCAGCTCGGAGACCTCCGGCGGGGTGTAGAACTCGCCGGCCTTCTTGCCGGACGAAGCGGCAAACTGCTTGATCAGGAACTCGTAGGCGTTGCCGATGATGTCGAGCTTGCCCACCCGGCTCGGGCGCAGGTTGAGATCATCCTTGGCGAAGTCCTCCAGCAGCGACTTCAGAATCTCGTTCTTCTGCTTCTCGTCACCCAGCTTGGTGGAGTTGAAGCTGATGTCCTGGAACACGTCGGCCAGCTTGCCGGTATTGGCTTCTTCGATGGCATGCAGGGCCTTGTCGATGCGCTCGCCGTTGCCGGGCTCATGGCGCGCCTCGTGCAGGGCGTAGAAGTTGGCGTCCGATGGCAGCACGAAACGCTCGTTCTGCATCAGTTCTTGGATCAGCGCCGGGAAGTCACCGTGCTCGGCCTTGTACTGGTCGTAGTGATCCTGCCAGACGTCCGACAGGTACTTCACGAACAGCATGGTCAGGACGTAGTCCTTGTAGATGCTTGGGTCGACGGTGCCACGGAAGGTATCGCAGGCGTTCCAGACCGCCTTGTTGATACGGTCCTGCTTGATGGCGTCAGTGCTGTTGAGTTCAGTGCTCATGGTTATCCTCCCTGATCAGTGGTGGCCGGCGGCGACCAAAGCATGCGGTATGGTGTTTGAAGCGGACTGCGGCGCCCGCGCCTGAGCGAGGACAGCGCTGCCCAGGGCCTGCATCTGTTGAGCCCGGTTATCGATCAGCGCCTGCAGCTGCGTCACCTCTTCCCGAGCGGCGCGGTGATAGGCCACCACCAGCGCCTGCCGTGCGAGATCGGGAAGTGTCACGGGCAGTGCCTTGAGCTGCTGTTTGGTAACGCTGTGCTGGGCCGAGCCCTGGCCCCAGCGGGTGAGGTAAGCCTGAGCATCGTGATGGTTGATCTGCCACGCCAGAAATTCGGGCGAGAGCTTGCCCTGGGCCGCCCCTGTCAGGCGAATCAGGAAGAAGTGTGGCGTGCAGACCGTCTCGGCGGGAATCTCGTCGGGCACCACCGCCGCGAAGAAGCGTGAGCCGCGAGAGATAAACAGCAGGTCGCCGGGCTGCAGGTAGTCCGGCTTGCGCTTGCCCTCCAGGGTGACCCGGTCAAACGCATCCTCCCGGCAGCTGGACCCAAAGCCGTGCTCCGGGTCCAGATGGCGCACCTGCACCACCCGCGCACTCCCCTTGGGGTCGTGCTTGAGCGCCCCACGAAAGGGGTAGCCTGGCTTGATCTCGGCGAGGGCCTCCAGGGGCACCTCATGGGGTGTTGCGGTCGTCATCGCGCTCCGCCTTGTTGCGTCATTCTTTATGATGCAACAAAGCGTAGGCGGCCAACGCGCATGGGTCAAGAGGCTATTGCATCATTGATAAAGACGCAAAAATAAGAATGGCAGACCCATGAAGGCAGCCCGGCCATGGCACGTATACGTGTGAAGACGCCATGACTGGGTCGATTTTGAGCGGCGCTGTCGACTGACCTTTAGCTGGTGAGGAAAACGCCGGGGTTGGATGCCTTCTAAATTTCCAGCATGTCCTTGATGTAACTCAGAAGTCCGTCAAGCAGAACTGCCGACGTGTTTCACGAGCATACGAAGCAAGCGCCGCCAGCACCGATGAAGGTATAAAAACCCCTCCTTTTACTTCTATCTTCCGGGCACAGTGTGATTGAATTGATACCCGGGGTGGATCTTCACCCCGGGTATGGTAGCGGCTAGCTTTGGATGTAAGGCTTCCCAGTGGTCGATCACATAAAAAACACTATCAGCATTGAGAGCGGAATTGAGACGAACATCGTCAACGCCGTTCTGACGAACCAGATAAACGTCAGGCCATAGAAGGAAATTGGGATGCTGGTTGCCATGATGCAGGGAATGGAGGCTGCGACAAACAGAATCGATGCAATGGCGGTAATGCCGGCCACCAACTTCGACACCATGTCGGCCTCAGCCATGATCAAAGCCGGAAGAAACATTTCCGAGTAGCTTGTTGATACGGCAGACGAAAGCTCTAGCCCGTTCTCAAGCCCAAACAGCATAGTGATTGGATAAAATGCATATCCAATATAGTCGAATGCAGGCGTGTACTTCTCGATCAGAAGACTAATAGTGCCAATAGAGAGAATAGTGGGAAGGATTGTCATCGTCATGACAAAGCCATCCTTCAGGTTCTCCTTGACAAGAACAAAGAAGTTCTTTGGCGAATTAGCAGCCTTGACTGACTCAGATAATGCAGTAGTAATTCTCCGACCTTTCTCTGGCTCCCGCTCTGCATTTTCAGCGTGGTCACTCATGCGTGAAATCGGCGGAATCCTGGCGCTAGCGGCAGTCACTACAACTGTAGTAAAAAGAGTTGCCATAAAGAAAATTACCCAGATATCCATCAACCCAAGAGTGCGCGCCACGATCACCATAAAAGCAACCGAGACCGTTGAGAAGCCAGTGGCGATGATGGCAGCTTCTTTTGCAGAGTACTCACCATTCAAATAAGCTTTGTTGGTGATCAGAAGGCCAACAGCAAAGCTCGTAATGAATGAGGCAACAGCATCAATGGCAGACCGCCCAGGCACGTGAAATGCTTTTCTCATAAATGGCTGGGTCAGGGTACCCACAAGCTCTACGAGGCCATAGCTCACCAGAAGAGGCATGAATATAGCACCTACGGGAACCAGAATTGCCACGGGAATGACCAAGGCCTTCCACAAGAACTCCAGCATAAACGGCTCGTAAAGCACAGCTGGACCAGCTCCCAAAATCACCATGACCGCCAGCACAAGCCCGAGAATCTTGAAGATGGCAAAAACTATGCTACCAAAACCTTTAGTCCAGAACCTGGTCATTATCGAATGAACCGTTCCGCCAAAAATAAGAGCCAATGCGTACCACTGGCTATTAGCTCCTAACGCCGCTTCAAACCTCGTCACCAGATGATCCAAGAGGATCGTGTTATTCCCAGCAATCGTGATTGGCACAAAGAACACCATTATGCCCAGCACACTAGGAATGGCAACCCTAGCGATCTCCGAAATGGAGTATCTTGATCTTGTTTCACCCTGAGCCGCATCGATCTTCATTATTATAGCCTCATCATGAATAATGAAACTGCAGGAGGAAGGCTCCTCCTGCTTCGCGTTACATATGCTTTAAGGACGCCCCTCAAGTCCATCTGCCTCATCAGGCGATGCTTTAGGGATCTTCATTTCAAACATATTATCTACAACGGTGTAATCGTGATAACCCATGCGCGCGATGGGGCGCGCTTTCATGATGTCGATCTTGCCTTCTTCGGTGATAAATTCATCCTTGACGTGAATCTTCACCACTTCTGCAAAGACAATATCGATGGTACCCACATTCGAGTTTCCCTTGAGGCGGTGCGTCGAGATGTACTTGCACTCGAAGTGACAGGGGCTATCCGCCACCATCGGCACATCGGAAAGGTCTGCCTTGACCGTCTTAAGGCCGGCAAGACTGATTTCACTTTCACCATACGGTACGGCCATGGCGGACGTGTTCATGGCGTCCTTGAGATCCCAGGTCACCATATTCCAGACGAACCAGCCGGTCTTCTCGGCGTTGATGACCGTATCTTTCCGCCTGCCATCCGGATACTGGTTGGCAGCAAACATCACCATTGGCGGGTCAAACGTCAGGTTCTGCCATTGACTGTAAGGTGCCAGGTTCTCGACCCCATCCGGGCTGATGGAAGAGAGCCAGCCGATCGGGCGCGGAACCGTACAACTCTTGAAGGGTGAGTACGGCAGCGGGCACTTCTCACTGTTCGGCATATATTTCATTTCATGTCCTCTTTGTTTGTTGGTGTCAGATCGTTCACTTGATCATCGGCAGGTCGAGTCCGTTTTCACGGGCGCACTCCTTGGCGATCTCGTAGCCGGCATCGGCGTGGCGCATCACCCCGGTGCCCGGGTCGTTGCGCAGCACCCGGCCCACGCGGGTGTGAGCATCATCGGTGCCGTCGCAGACGATCACCACGCCGGAGTGCTGGGAGTAGCCCATGCCCACACCGCCGCCATGATGCAGCGACACCCAGGTGGCGCCGCCGGCGGTGTTGAGCAGGGCGTTGAGCAGCGGCCAGTCGGACACGGCGTCGGAGCCGTCCATCATCGACTCGGTCTCGCGGTTGGGGCTGGCCACCGAGCCGGAGTCCAGGTGATCACGGCCGATGACCACAGGCGCCTTGAGCTCACCGTTCTTGACCATCTCGTTGAAGGCCTGGCCCAGGCGGGCGCGATCCTTGAGGCCAACCCAGCAGATGCGTGCAGGGAGGCCCTGGAAGCTGATGCGCTCGCGGGCCATATCGAGCCAGTTGTGCAGGTGTGGATCGTCCGGGATCAGTTCCTTGACCTTCTGGTCGGTCTTGTAGATGTCCTCCGGATCACCAGAGAGCGCCGCCCAGCGGAACGGGCCGATGCCCTGGCAGAACAGCGGACGGATATAGGCCGGCACGAAGCCCGGGAAGTCGAAGGCATTTTCGACACCCTCTTCCATCGCCATCTGGCGGATGTTGTTGCCGTAGTCGAAGGTCGGCACGCCCATCTTCTGGAAGTCGAGCATCGCCCGGACATGCACCGCCATCGACTGCTTGGCGGCCTTGACGGTGGCCTCGGGCTCGGCCTTGCCGCGCGTCACATACTCCTCCCATGTCCAGCCCTGGGGCAGGTAGCCGTGCAGGGGGTCGTGGGCGCTGGTCTGGTCGGTGACCATGTCGGGGCGCACCCCGCGCTTGACCAGTTCGGGCAGGATGTCGGCAGCATTGGCGCACAGGCCGATGGAGATCGCCTTGCCTTCGGCGGTGTAGCGCTCGATACGCTCGAGTGCATCGTCGAGATCCGTGGCCTGCTCGTCCAGGTAGCGAGTGCGCAGACGGAAATCGATGCTGGTCTGCTGGCACTCGATGTTGAGCGAACAGGCACCGGCCAGGGTAGCGGCCAGCGGCTGGGCGCCGCCCATACCACCGAGGCCGGCGGTCAGGATCCAGCGGCCGGAGAGCTCACCGCCGTAGTGCTGGCGCCCGGCCTCCACGAAGGTCTCGTAGGTGCCCTGGACGATGCCTTGGGAGCCGATATAGATCCACGAGCCCGCGGTCATCTGGCCGTACATCATCAGGCCCTTGCGATCGAGCTCGTTGAAGTGCTCCCAGTTGGCCCAGGCCGGCACCAGGTTGGAGTTGGCGATCAGCACGCGCGGCGCGTCCTTGTGGGTCTCGAAGACGCCCACCGGCTTGCCGGACTGCACCAGCAGGGTCTGGGTGTCCTCCAGGCGCTGCAGGGTCTCGACGATCGCATCAAAGCACTCCCAGTCGCGAGCGGCGCGGCCGATGCCGCCATACACCACCAGGTCTTCGGGGCGCTCGGCCACGTCGGGGTGCAGATTGTTCATCAGCATGCGCAGCGGCGCCTCGGTGAGCCAGCTCTTGCAGCTGCGCTCGGGTCCGGTGGGGGCGGCGATCTGGCGGGAGGGATCGTGGCGGGGGTCGCGCTGGGTCATGTCGAAATGCCTCTGGAGTCTCGGTGGATTGTCGTGGTCAGGAGCCGTCGGCTCTCAGTCATTCAGGGTCAGCAGGTGCACCAGGCGAGCTGCCGCCCTGGCGGTGCGACCGTCGATATCGCGGCCGGGGTTGAGCTCCGCCAGGTCGGCCAGGCGCAGCTTGCCGCTGTCTCGAATGCCCTCGATCAGCGGCTCGATCAGGGCGAGCGATACGCCGCGGGCAGCAGGGGCACTCACCCCGGGAGCCTCAGCGGCAGGCAGCACATCCAGATCGATAGTCAGGTAGAGGTGGTCGCAGTCGCGGATGAAGTCCGCCAGATCCTGCTCGATGTCGGCCAAGCGCTGGACGGTGATCTCTCGATCCTCGCGCACCATCACCCCAAGCTCGTTGGCGCGGTGGAACAGCGCTCGCGTATTGGCGGCCCGGCTTACACCGAGGCAGGCATACCGGAATGGCCAGTCACGCTGCGCGCAGTCATTGGCGATCTGGGCAAAGGGTGTGCCCGAGGAGCGCACATGGCTGGGATTGCGCAGATCGAAATGGGCATCCAGGTTGATGATGCCGATTCGCGGTGCTGACTCCCCGCGGGCCACCAGGTGCCGGGCAAGCCCCGACCAGCTGGCGTAGGCCACTTCGTGGCCCCCTCCCAGCACGACGGGGAAGTGCCTGGCAGCCAGCAGCGAGGCAAGGCGGTCGGCCAGGGCCTGCTGGGCCTCTTCCATGGCGTCGCCTTCACAGCACACGTCGCCGGCGTCATAGGCGGGCGCCTGGCGGTGCCAGGCCAGCGGTGCCAGGGCACGGCGCAGCGCAGCAGGTCCTTCGGCAGCGCCCACACGCCCCTGGTTACGCGCCACACCGGCATCGCAGGCAAAGCCGATGAGCGCACAGCCAGGAGAGGCGTTTTCGGTCAGCGGCTGGATCTTCTGGTGCCAGCGCTCGCTGTCGGGCTCGGGATCGGTGCGTCCCTGCCACAGGGTGATGTCGAAATCCTGATGACGTGAGCGATCAGACGACATGGGTCAGTTCCCCCTGGAACAGGCGCTGACGCAGCCGCCCGGGCTGGACGGCATAGGCCAGTGCGGCCGGCGTATCGACATCCCAGACGCACAGATCGGTGGTCGCGCCTTCCTGGACGCGCCCCTCCCCCTTGAACCCGAGCGCAGCTGCACCGTGAGCCGTCATACCGGCCAATGCTTCCTGGGGCGTCAGGCGGAACAGGGTGCAGGCCAGGTTGAGCATCAGGGTGGGCATGAACAGCGGCGAGCTGCCCGGGTTGGCGTCGGTGGCCACGGCCATGGGCACGCCGGCCTCGCGGAGTGCCGCGATGGGCGGTTGCTGCGTCTCGCGCAGGGTGTGGAAGGCCCCCGGCAGGATCACGGCGACGCTGCCAGCCTCACGCATGGCGGCGATGCCGGCCTCATCGAGGTACTCGATATGATCGGCGGAGAGCGCCCCGTGGCGAGCTGCCACGGCGGTACCGCCCAGGTTGGAGAGCTGTTCGGCGTGGGCCTTGATCGGCAGGCCATGCGCTTCGGCGGCCTCGAAGACCCGCTCGCACTGCGCTACCGAGAAGGCGATGGTCTCGCAGAAGACGTCCACCGCATCGGCCAGCCCCTCGGCGGCGGCCGCCGGGATCATCTCCTGGCACACCAGGTCGATATAGCCGTCGCTGTCATCCTTGAACTCCGGCGGTAGCGCATGGGCACCCAGCAGGGTGGTGACGACGCGCACCGGCAACACCTCGCCGAGGCGGCGCGCCACCCGCAGCATCTTCAGCTCGTCCTCGACCGTCAGGCCGTAGCCGGACTTGATCTCGACGGTGGTGACGCCGTCGGCGATCAGCGCCTCGAGGCGCGGCCGGGCGGCGGCGAAAAGCGCCTCCTCGCTGGCCTCACGGGTGGCGGTCACGGTGCTGAGGATGCCGCCGCCGCGGCGGGCGATCTCCTCGTAGCTGACGCCCTCCAGGCGCGCCTCGAACTCATCGGCACGTGAGCCGCCGAACACCAGATGGGTGTGGCAATCCACCAGCCCGGGCGTCATCACGCCACCTCGGCCCATCTCCTGGCAGCCCTGGGCGCTGGCCTCATCGAAGTCACGCATCGCCACCAGGGAGGCCACGCGGTCTCCCTCCGTGATGACGGCCATGGGCTCCGGCAGGGTGCACAGGCCATCGAAGACACAGATATCGCGCCACAGGCGTCGCGTTTGCGCGTTTGACATGACCCCTCCTCGAGCTCGGCACCTAATGTATATACAGATAGGCTAGCGTCGAAAAGGGCTCACGTCACCCCCTCAGGCCTCTCTCACAGGTCGTGACGGAAAGACTTTCAACGGACATATTATGATTAATAACTATTTAAAATCATATATTTAAATTATTTAAATTGATTCCAGGCAGGGCTAGAAATGGATATTCTTTAGACTAATGTCTAGTGGGGTGGGCTAGTCGGGGAGGGGGTGCTCGCTTACCTTATGTATATACATGAAGGCAGGATGCCTATACTCACCATTCACCACAATCTCGAGGCCTGCCATGGAGACCCCGCACGAGCGCTCGCGACAGCGAGCCAGCATGACCACCATCCTCAAGCTGTTTCTGCCCAGCGCCTTGGGCATCGTGATCTTCTTCGTTCCCGTCGAGATCGCTGGCAGGAGCACCATCCTCCTCGATCACATGGTGACCGGGGCACGGGGCCTGCTGGGTGATTACAGCGGCGTCTATGCGCTGGCGATGATCATGGCAGGCACGGCCTATCCCCTGATCAAGGGCTACTGGCGGCGCAATCTGACCGAGCGCATCTTCACTGCGCTCAAGGTTCTCGGGGTTGTCGCGGCGCTCATGGCGTTGACAGGCTGGGGGCCGGCCTTCCTGCACGAGCCGGACATGCTGCCGTTCCTGTTCGAGAGGCTGGTTATCCCGGTCGGGCTCTTGGTGCCCATCGGCGCCATCTTCCTGGCCCTGCTGATCAGCTATGGCTTACTGGAGCTGATCGGTGTACTGGTGCAGCCGGTGATGCGCCCCATCTGGCGGACGCCGGGACGCAGCGCCATCGATGCCGTGGCCTCCTTCGTGGGCAGCTATTCCATCGGCCTGCTGATCACCAACCGGGTCTATCAGGCGGGGCAATACTCGGCTCGGGAGGCGGCCATCATCGCCACCGGCTTCTCCACGGTGTCGGCCACCTTCATGATCATCGTGGCGCGCACCCTGGACCTGATGAGCCTCTGGAACCTCTACTTCTGGCTGACGCTGCTGATCACCTTCATCGTCACCGCCATTACAGTGCGCCTCCCGCCCCTCTCCCGCATGGATGACGGTGCTGCCGACGGGGAGCCGGAGGCCGTGCCTGGCAAGCGGCTTGCGACCGCCTGGCATACCGGCCTGGAGGTTGCTGCCAAGGCACCGGGCCTGCATCGCAGCGTCGCGCTCAACTTCAAGGAAGGCCTGGTGATGGCGATCAGCATCCTGCCCTCGATCATGTCGGTGGGCCTGCTGGGGCTGCTGGCGGCCAAGTACACGCCGCTGTTCGAATGGCTGGGCTGGCTTTTCTACCCCTTCGTGGCCATCTGGGGCCTGCCCGACGCAGCGGCCCTGGCCCAGGCTTCTGCGGCAGGCCTTGCCGAAATGTTCCTGCCAGCCCTGCTGATGGCCGAGGCCGAGTTCGTCGCACGGTTTGCCGCCGGCGTGGTATCGGTATCGGCGGTGCTGTTCTTCTCAGCGTCCATTCCCTGCATCCTCTCCACCAGCATTCCGCTGACGGTCGGTCGCATGCTGGCAGTGTGGTTCATCCGTGTCGCGCTGAGCCTCTTGCTGGCGGTACCCACCGGCTACCTGGTCCAGGCCATCATCAACTGAATCCGCGCCATGCACGACGAAGGCGAGATCAGGCGTTCCCGGCCTCGTCTTCGTGTTCTGCAACGCGTGTCATGAGACCTGTCGATGCATC
Organism: Halomonas alkalicola; assembly: GCF_030704205.1. Lineage (NCBI taxonomy): Bacteria > Pseudomonadati > Pseudomonadota > Gammaproteobacteria > Oceanospirillales > Halomonadaceae > Halomonas > Halomonas alkalicola. The sequence goes on from NZ_CP131913.1 coordinate 1,799,587, forward strand.
GATGAGCGCAGCTTGTAACGGCTCCCTGGATGGAGAAGGCGCGCGTAGCTGATCAGCTGCTCACCGGACCAGGTCCGCCGGATCATGCTCAGGCAGGGGCTTTGCGTATCGATGGCCAACCACTCCGCCGCCTGGGCATCCGGCAGAACCGCTTCCACGATGTGCTCCACATCGGTGATGGGGCAGGCGGCCACCAACACCTCGTTGGGCGTGTGGCGCGTGAAGTCGGTCTCGAGATAGTCCGGCACCCAGCGCGGGTTGACGAACCGGCTCTCGAGCTGGATCGGCACCTCGTTCTCGAGGTGAATGATCAGGGTATGGAAGACCCGGCTGCCGAGCCTGACGCCAAGGCGCAGCGCCACCTCGTCATCCGCCTCGATCGCCTCACGAATCAACACCTCACTGCTGTGGCGATGGCCACGTGAGCGCACCTCCTCGGCGATGTTGTAGACCTCGACCAGTGACGAGTGACGACTCGGCCTTGCGGTCGGTCACGAAGGTGCCCAGGCCGGGCTGGCGCGTCAGGTACCCCTTCTGCACCAAGTCACGGATCGCCTTGTTGGCGGTCATGCGACTGACCCTGAAATCACGAGCCAGCTGCTCTTCCGGGGGGATCTGATGGTTCGATTGCCATTCGCCGCTGTGGATCTTGTCCAGCAGGTGCTGTTGGATCTGCTGATAGAGGGGCGGGGTGCTGGCCATGGAGCATCCTTCGGGCGAGGTCTATGTATATACAATTATAGTGTACCCTGAGCGGGTCGTCCGTTCATCTCCAGTTTCACAGATGTGGCAACAGCTACAAGCTCTCCAGCAACCCTTTGCCCTTTCCCTTTGCTGTACTCGCTCTACTCAGCCTTTCAGGGCAAGCCCCTTCCCCTTGAGCCCCCTTCCCTTCCGGCCTTTGGGCTTTTCAACCTTTGTCCTCGCCCCTTTGTGGGCTCCACCCGGTGGAGGCTCGCCCTTCCAGCGTCTATGCTAGAAGGCTGATGTACCCAGGGAGGGACGCCCATGGCGCTGAAATCACTTCTGACCCGAACTGCCAGCGCTGGCCGCCAGGCAGCTCGGAAGGCTCTCGACGGTGGACAGCAGGAAGGCTGGTCTGACGGCTGGCACACCCAGGCGAGCACGGCAGAGTCGCTGCGCGTGCTGCGCGACTCTGCCGCGGGCGCGGCCAAGTCCACCGCCCAAACGGCCACTACCCAGGAGGGGTGGCGGCGCATCGCCCGGGGAGCCGGCAAGGTAGCCGGGGGAGCGGCTGTAGTGGCTGGTGGTGTGGCTCAGGGCATCGTGAGCTCTGCTTCAGAGGCAGAGGGCTCCAATATAAACGATCCATGGAATGCAGATATTAGCGATCCCCGCACTAACCGCAGTGTAGGGGTCTACTTCGACCATACTGGGGCCCCAATCGATAGTCTCGGCAACCCTCTGCAAGAAGGGTAGCCATCTATTCTCGCCTTGCGGGTACTCGCCCTGGTATAACGGACCCAGCCACACAGCTAGCTGTGATCTCTCGGTAGGTTGTCCATTCGGAACCCTACATCTGCCCTAGTTGTATGATTAGAAGATAGACAGCCCCATGCGGCCCGCCAGCTCGGTGATCATCGAGAGCCCTCGGGTGGAGTTGCCATGACTGTTGAGGGGCGGGCTCCAGGCGGTGATAACGCCGTGGCCTGGCACAATTGCCACGATGCCGCCGCCGACGCCGCTCTTGGCAGGCAGGCCCACAGAAAAGGCGAACTGGCCGGACTGGTCGTACATACCGCTCGTGGAAAGGATGGCATTAACGCGATGAGTGTCACGCGGCGAGGTTACCTTTTCGCCGGTGATCGGGTGCAGGCCGCGGTTGGCGAGGAACAGTAGGCTGGTAGCCAGCTCCTTGCAGCTCATCTCCACCGAGCACTGGAAGAAGTAGTGGGCCAGTACCTCGTCTACCTCGGCCTCGAGGTTACCGAAGCTCTTCATCAGGTAGGCCAGAGCGGCGTTGCGGCTGCCGTGGCGGGTTTCCGAGGCCAGCACCTCGTCATTTACATCGCAGAACTCGCTGCCGGCTAGGCGTCTCACAAAGCTGAGAAAAGCCTGGCGAGAGGAAGAAAAGTGCGAGACCAATGTATCAGCCACTAGGATAGCGCCGGCATTGATGAAGGGATTGCGGGGGATGCCGTGCTCCCACTCCAGTTGGACAATGGAGTTGAACGGCTGTCCAGAAGGCTCCATGCCGACCCGACACCACAGACCGTCGCCCATCCGCTGCATCGCCAACACCAATCCGAACACCTTGGAGATGCTCTGGATCGAGAAGGGAAGGTCGGCATCGCCGGCGGCATGGACCTCCCCATCCAGGGTGGCGAAGGCGATTCCGCAACGAGTAGCGTCAACCGTGGCCAGGGCCGGGATGTAGTCGGCTACCCGGCCCTCGATGGGCTGCTCCACCGCCCGCCGATGAATATCCCGGAGGGCGAGGGGAAGCGAGAGGTCGGCGTCGGCGAGAAACGGCATGGCCTCAGTATCCGACGTAGTTGGCAACTACCAGTGCGATCCAGCACATGATGTAGAGTGGCACCACAATCGGCAGGATCACGGGCAGCCACTGGGCATAGGAAACACGGCCCAGGGCCAGCATGGCCAGGATGCCGCCATTGGTAGGAGTGAACAAGTTGGTCAGCCCGTCGCCCACCTGGAATGCAGTAATCATCAGCTGCCGGCTCATGCCGACGAGGTCGGCCAGCGGGATCAGGATCGGCATAGTCACCAGCGCCTGGGCCGAGCCGCTGGGGATAAACAGGTTGATCACTCCCTGGATGACACTGGTTACCACCGCGGCCAGGGCCACCGGCATGTCGCCCACGATGGCGCTCAGCGAGTGCACAATAGTGTCGATGATGCGAGCATCGCTGAGAATGACCTGGATCGAAGCGGCGAGACCGATCACCAGCGCGCCGGCGGTCACCGAGGAGGCGCCTTCCATCATCTGCTTGACCAGTTGATTGGCGCTGAGACCGCTGGCCAACCCGATCAGAATGGCCATGAGTAGGAAGTTGCCGGCGATCTCTTTAATGTACCAGCCGCGAGTGAAGACACCGACAAGCATAACCACCAGGCCGGCCAGGAAGATTCCGAGGACGACAAGGTTGTTGCGCGAGAGGGTGTAGTCCTGGAGCTTCCGGCTCATCTCCACCGGCTGTTCGTCATTGAACTCAATGTTGACCACACGCACGCAGATATAGGCGGCAAGCGTCGCCAGGCAGATCAGCAGCATCAGAGTACGCAGCCACCAGCCGGAAAACAGCGGCAGTTCGCCAATGCTCTGTGCTACCCCCACGGTATAGGGGTTGATGGGCGAGAGCGCAAAACCGATGGCGATACCGCCCACAGCCATGGTCACACCCACCAGACGCGAGCAGCCGATGGCCGCTGCGATAAGCACACCTACTGGCACCAAGGCAATGTTGTTCTCAGCGCCCACGGCCATCCCGAAGAAGCCATAGATAAAAGTGCCAACGGTAATAATCAGGTTGCGGCTTCTGATGCTGTTGCCGGCGCCCATCGTGTAGGCGGCAATGCCAATGGCGTTTTCCAGCGCCCCGGTACCCTTGAGGATGTGGAAGAGCCCGCCGGCGATGAAAACGATGAACAGGAACTGGGCAGCGTTGATCATGCCCTCGGGAATGGCCACGAAGACACGAAAAAAGTGCACATTGGCAATATCGGACAGGTACTCGAATGAGCCCGGAATTACCCGGCTCCGGCCATCCACCACTTCCCGTGCGAATTCGCCGGCGGGCACGAAGAAGGTCATCGCATAGACGACAATCAGCACCATGAAGATCAAGACCATGGGGTCCGGAAACTCCCGGAACCACTGGCGTTTCCGGGAAGCGGCAAGCTTGCGGGAATAGAACTGTTTTTGGCTCATGGTCAACCTCTGGATCGCTTTACGATCTCGTTGGAGTTGTCGTGGGTTGTGGATCACTCGGAGCGAGAGGGCCCCTGCGAGAAGTAGCGGGACACCAGGCCCATCAGGAAGGTGGCGGCGGGCCCCATGCAGTCATCGTTGAAGTCGTAGTGCGGGTTGTGCACGCTACACGGCCCCAGGGGCAGCCCTTCGCTGTGTCCGTTATCGCCGTTGCCGACGATGAAGTAGCAGCCAGGAACCTGCTCTAGGAAGTAGGCGCAGTCCTCACTGCCGGTGAGGGGCGCGGTGGGGGCTTCAACTAGCTCATTGCCGAACATCTCTCGGGCAGTGTCGATGGCCAGCTGGGTCTCGGCCGGGGTGTTAATTAGCACCGGATAGCCGCGCAGATAGTTGATCTCGCAGCGGCAGTCGAAGGACTCTGCCTGGGACTCAGCCAGGGTGCGAATGCGGCGCTCCAGGGTATCGCGCACCTCGGGGTCCAGGGTACGCACGCTGAGCTCGAGTTCAGCGCTGTTGGGAATGACATTTGCGGTGGTGCCGGCCTGCATCCGGCCCACGCTGATCACCGAGACGAGGTTAGGATCAACGTTGCGCCCGACGATGCTCTGCAGTGCCAGCACGGTCGCAGCCGCTGGCAGAGTGGGGTCGGCGGCCAGCTGCGGCAGGGCCCCGTGGCCGCCCTTGCCAATGAAGGTCAGCGTGACCGTATCCGAGGAAGCCATGAAAGCGCCCTCCCGGAAACACAGCTGACCCACCGGTTTACCTGGGAAGTTGTGAAGCGCATAGAGGGCGTCGCAAGGGAAGCGTTCGAAGAGGCCATCCTCGATCATACGCTGGGCGCCGCCGCCACCACCCAGCTCCTCAGCGGGCTGGAAGATCAGATTCAGGGTGCCGCTGCCGGGTAACCTCTGCTCGCGATGTTGGCGCGCCAGGGCCTCGGCAGCCCCCAACAGGATGGCGGTGTGCCCGTCATGGCCGCAGGCGTGCATCTTACCGGGTACCTGGCTGGCCCAGGGCAGGCCGGTCTCTTCCTGGATGATGGGTAGAGCAGCATCCATATCTGCGCGCAGGCCGAGTCGTGGACCCGAGCTGTCCCCCCAGCGAAGCACACCGACCACACCGGTGGCGGCGATGCCGGTGTGAACCTCATAGCCCCACTCTTCCAGCCGCTCCGCCACCAGTCGGCTGGTAGCAAACTCCTCGAAACCGAGTTCAGGATGCTGATGGATATGGCGGCGGCAGGCCTGCATCTGGTCAATATCAGGCGTAATCGTCGAATGAACCGTCATCAGCTTCACCTCTTGGCATTGGATTTGCGTCAAGGGAATCGATGTTGTCAGTGGCAACTGATGTCGAAAAGACGATAAAATCTACTCGATGACACGCATAAGTGTTCACCTGAGATGAAAGATCACCATTTGAGGGCCCTGCTGAAGGTGGCCGAAGAAGGGTCGATTCGTGGTGCCGCTAGGGCGCTGCACCTTAGCCAGAGCGCCCTAACCCGAGCGCTGCGCGAACTGGAGGCCGACCTTGGAACGGAGCTGCTGATCCGCAGCTACCGCGGCGTCGAGTTCACACCGTCCGGCAAGGTGCTGCTGAAACGGGCGCGCCTAGCAGTCTCCACTCTGGACAAGGCCAGGGATGAAATACGTTGGCTGCGCGGCGGCGCGGGCATGCAGGTCACGGTAGCGGTGACCACCGCGATCGCCACCACGTCTCTGCCCACCGTACTTCGGGAGTTCGAGCGCGAGCAGCCTGATGCCAGCCTAAGTCTGGTGGAAGGCATGATGAGCACTGTGCTACCTGGTCGAGTTATTGTCAAATCCTGTGTACGGCAGGTCAGGCGGCAGTCCTGTCTGACTGATCGGTCAAGGGTTCGCCGTCCTTGAACTGGACGTTGTTCACGACCAGCTCCAGCTTGTTGAACCCCTTGATCCGCTTCCAGCGCTTCTGGGCGCTCTGAAGCAGCTTGAAGACCATCGCCAGGGTCGTCGCTCTGGAGCCGCAGTTCCGGCTGCGCTTGCTCCGCAGGCGGACCGTGGCGAAGGTCGATTCGATCGGGTTGGTGGTGCGGATATGCACCCAGTGTTCTGCCGGGTAGTCATAGAACGCCAGCAGCTCCTCCCGATCCTTGGCCAGGCACTCCATGGCTCTGGGGTACTTGGCCTCGAAGCGTTTCACCGTGCGATCGAAAGCCTTGTGCGCCTCATCGCGGGTCTCGGCCATCCAGATCTCATGGAGGTCGGCCTTGACCTTGGGCTGCACGGATTTAGGCAGTTTATTCAATACGTTGGCAGTCTTGTGGACCCAGCAGCGCTGGTGCTCGGTCTCTGGATAGACCTTGCTCAACGCCGCCCAGAAGCCCATGGCGCCGTCGCCAACCGCTAGCTGGGGGGGCCGTCGTCAGCCCGCGCTCGCGTAGCCCCGTGAGCAGCTCTTTCCAGCTGGCCTCTGACTCACGCTGCCCATCCTCGACGACGACCAACTCCTTGCGGCCCTGCTCGGTGACGCCGATGATCACCAGCAGACACAGACGGTCATCCAAAGCGCACGTTGCTGTACACGCCGTCTGCCCACCAGTAGACGTAACGCTGGTCTGCCAGGTCACGCTTTTGCCAGTCGGCATGCTCGTCCTCCCACTGCTTCTTGAGGCGAGACACGGTGTTGGCCGACAGTCCCTTGGCCTGGTCGCCCAGCAACGCCGCCAGCGCCTCCTGATAGTCGCCGGTGGAGACCCCCTTCAGGTAGAGCCAGGGGATCAGCTCCTCAATGCTGCGGGCCCGCTTCAGATAGGGCGGCAGCAGCGCGCTGCTGAAGGTGATCCCGTCACCGCTGCGGTCACGGACCCGGGGGACCTTGACCGCAACGTCGCCGATGCCAGTCTGTACCGTTCGTTCGGGAAGATAGCCGTTGCGCACCACGGCTCGACGGCCGTCTTCCAGCGTCTTGTCGGCATATAGCTCCAAGAACGTACTCAACTCCGCCTCCACGGCCTTGGCGATCAGGTCTCGGGCCCCTTTGCGCAGCAACTCATGCAACGGATCAGTAGCGCCGGCGTCTGGCTGCGTCACGGCTTGGAGAGTAGAATTGCTCATGGCGTATCCATCCTATGCTGGTTGTGATCTGGCGTGATCAATCAGCAGGATACGCCACCCTCTCTACTTCCCTCCATACACAAGACTTGAGCTTAACTCTACCTGGTCTAATGGAGGGGCGCATCGACTTTGCCATCGCCGTAGCCAAGGCGGATCAGCTACCTAACGAGATCGCCTTCGAACCGCTGACCGAGCTGCTTTCGGAACCCATGGCGCGTGAGGGTCACCCATTGCTGGGTGCCACAGACTGGTCTCAGATGGCTGAGGCTCGCTGGGTGCTGAACCTGGCGGCCGGCAGCTCGGCACAACAGTTGATCGACTGGCTCGAGGCTCAAGGCGTTTCGATTTCACAACGGGTAGTGAAGTGCGATTCTCCAACGCTTATGGTCGAGCTGATGCGTCGCACAGACCTCATCGGCTTTGGCCCGCGGTTCTTTGTCGACGACCCGCTTTCCGGCCACGGGCTGGCCTGCTTCGGCACCTTGGCCACCTTCCCAGCTTATACCATCGGCCTGCTCAAGCTGCGGGGCGTGCCCCTCCACCCCGGTGCCGAGCGGCTCGCGATCCTGTTCAGGCGTCATATATCCGCGCTGAATCTATCGCGCCGGCCATCGAGTCAATGAGCGAGTTCAGTACCGGACTCTCCATGTTCTATGAACCCTCTTGAGGCGTATCCGACAAACTCAGTGACCGCAAGCTGCCAAAGCCGTAGTCCCCCCTCAACTATTCCTACCTCAGTTTTCCACCAGAGCCGCTCGATTGGGTTTGGCTCCCCCCCTTCTGCCCGGCACTTTGAGAGGGTGCTGTGGATTGAGTAACGCTACGCCCCAAGGAGTCACCCACCCTCATCCCCGCCCATCCCAGCACCGCCACCCAGATCGTCGGCAGCACCAGAAACATCATTCCCTCCACGAACTGCAGCACCAGGCGGTCGTAGAGGTTGTTGGCGGCGGAGAGCCAGCTCAGCTTGGCGGCGTCGCTGCGGTAGAGCAGATCCACCAGATTGGCGTTGATCCAGCGGGCGAGCTCCCACCAGAAGGTCAGGAACCACATGGCGAAGAGCCCGAAGGTGGCCATGCCGGCGACCTTGAAGCTGTAGCTGGAGATGACCATCACGAAGGGCAGGCAGATGATGATGGCCATCACCAGGATGCCCTGCACCATGGGCAGTGCCTGCTTGAGCATGTCCATGCCGGCCTGGAAGGGCAGGATCGACAGGGTGCCGCCCACCATGGCGCCGGCGGTCACGGTGGCATCCCAGAAGCCGCCGCCGTCCAGCCCACGAAAGCCCACCACCGCCTGATCCAGGTTGCCGCTGGCCGCACCCGAACGGGGGCTGACCAGGCGCCGGATCACGTAGTCCTCGGCCTCGCTGCTGGTGAAGACACTGCGGAAGTCGTCCCAGAACCCGGGGCTGACCTCTTCATGCAGCCGGGCCCTCAGGCCAACACTCTCCGCTGACCACCACTCCTGGCAGGAGGGGTAGCCCGGCATCCCCGGGCCGGTGTTGGGCCGGGAGACGTCCCGGTCGGCATCGTAGGGGAAGCCGGCGATGGGCCGCCCGGCGTAGAAGCTATCGTAGTAGCCAGGCATGGCCTGGAAGTAGTTCGAGCCGATCCAGTCCACGTCCATGGCGCGGGTCGCCTCGATGGTGCCGCCCTCCTGCAGCAGCCGGTTGCGCGCCGGGCCAAAGCACTGACGCTGAAACTCGCCGACCTCCTGTTGCAGCCCCGGATCTTCGACGCTGTGCAGGTCCAGCTCCATGCGGATGGACTCGAAGTCCGTCGAGCAGGGAATGGCGTGGATCGCTGCGGCGGTGAGCCCGTGGGACACCGCATGCACCCCCGCCCACCACAGCGGAATCCTCGCCTGCTGGCCACCGATTGAGCTCTCGGTCGCGCCGAATGCCCCCTCGGACCAGCCGCCCGAGGCGAACTGGCGGGTGCCACACTCCAGCGAGCGGCTCTCGTCGATATCGGCGGTGGCCAGCTGGACCTGCAGCAGCGGCAGGCAGGTGAAGGCGTAGGCCAGGATCATGGCGTAGAGCCGGGTCTCGATGCGGTTGACCGTGAGGATGCCCTTGGTCCCCGCCTCGTCGCCCTCCTGCCGGGCCTTGAACCACTCTGAGAGCACCAGGGTAATGAACGGCACCGCGGCGATGCCGGTACCGACCATGACGTTCCAGATGGCGTTGTTGATGATCCAACCCAGCAGCGTCATGGCGTTGGCGAAGTAGTCGAACACCACCAGTGGCGCGGTCAGCAGGCCTCCCATCAGGCACCTCCCAGCTGGTTGATCAGGTTGGTGACTTCCAGCAGGACCAGGATGCCCAGGGCCATCAGCTCGAGCCGGCGGAGCTTGGCAAGCGCCTGCTGCCCATCGTCGCGGTCCCGGCGCAGGCGCGCCACCGCCCGGGGGCGCACCTTGCGCCACCAGACCAGGGCCAGCGCGGCGTAGAGGCTTAGCCGCCAGGCCAGCAGCCACGGCCAGGCGGCCTGCCAGGCGCTATGGTGGGCCTCGAGCCCACCCAGCAGCCGCACGCTGACGGCGAGAATGGCGCCGCTCAGCAGGAACATGACGACCAGCACCGCCATGGCGAGCAGCAGCGACGGCCAGCGGGCCGGATTCAGCCAGGTGAAAGCGCGTCGCGTCATCAGTCACCGCCCTCCTCGCCGGCTGGGCGGCCGCGACCGTCCAGGGCCGCATCCGGACGGAAGGTCTCGCCCTGCGAGGCTCCCTGGCTGCGCCGGGCGGCCCGCTCCAGGGTGATGCCGGCAGCACTGTTGCCCAGCGCCTGGCGGATCTCCATCTCGGAGCGCAGCGACTCGATATCCCGATCCAGGGCCACCAGCTTGCGATCCAGCGCCGACATGCCCTGCTCGTTGTCGGCGATGCCCGGGTCACTGCTCCCGGCCAGCAGCAGCCGGCGCGCCCACAGCGCCTTGGTCAGGGTTCTGGCCAGGGCCATCTCGCCACTCAGGCGATGGATCAGCAGCGAGGCCTCGGGGTCGCTGCGCAGCGACTCGATCACCCCTCGGGAGACGGTCAGGCCGTCGCCGGCGGAAACCTGGCGCAGGTTCTCCGGGGTCAGCGGCTCGCTGCCGTCGACCAGCCCCTGCAGCAGCCCGTAGACCTCCTGCTGTTCACGCTCCAGCTCGCGGACCAGGCCACTGCCGGCCTGGGTCTCGCTGCGCTCGCAGCCGTCGCAGGTGCGAATCGACTGCTCGCCGATCACCGTCTGAGTCCACTCGGCGGCCTCCTCGGGGCTCTGCCAGACCGTGCACATGCCGCCCAGGCAGCTTCCTGCCCCGCTGCCTGATCCTGGGCCGCCACCGCTCCCACCGGAAGCGCCTGCCAGCCCGCCGCCGCCGATCCAGTTGCCCTCGTTGGTGGCCACCGATCCCCAGCCGCCACCGCCCCCGGCAATGGGAGCCGTGCTGGTTGTGTCGTCACGACCGTGCAGCAGGTTGTAGCCGGCACGGGCGGTGTCCTGCACCACGCGAATCGGCGCCTGATCCTGGCCGCCGCGGCGCTGGCCTCCCACCCAGGTCACGCCCTGGTTACCGCCCGACTGGTCGACCTGCTCCTGCGCCGCGACGACGTCGGCGTTGGACTGGGCCGCACTCTGCCAGCTCTCGGCCGCGGCCATCTGCTGCCACCCCTGCCCGGTGACCATGTCGGCCATGCGCTCGGACATCTGGCGGCAGGACATGGAGGCGCGGTCGAAGTCGACCCGCCCCTGCAGCACGCCGTTGCTCAGCAGGTCATAGAGCCCCGGGTTGGCCCGCTGGATGACCATGGCGGGCAGCGAGGCTACGGCACCCTGAGCGTTCTGAACCACCGTCCCCATCAGGTTCTGGAAGCCGTCGGTGACGCCGTTGAGCTGGTTGGAGACCGTGGCGCCAATATCGAAGTTGCCGCAGGTGGCATTCATGTTCCAACTGATGCCAATACCGCGCACGTTGGGGTTATAGCCCCGCCCCGCGGAGACGCTGAAAGGCGAGGCGCCGCCGATCTGGTAGTAAAGGGCATCGGCGGATTGCGCCTGAGCCTTGGCAGCATGGGTAGACAGCAGCCCCACCACTAGGACGCCGGCCAGCGGCGTGAGGGCGAAGCGTCGCATGCGAGATCCTTTCATCGACTTCTCTCCTTCAGGGGACGGCGTAGAGCAGGGTCTGGCCGCGGCGCTGGCAGCAGCGATAGGGGCGCCACAGCGACCAGGCGTAGTCACCGCCCGCGTCCAGGCGGTCTGCGTAGGTGTCGGTGACGCCGCGGTCCGGCCACACTCGGCAGGCGTTGCTCATATTGGGGGTCAGACGCTGCCAGCGGTGGGTCGAGGCATCGCCCTCCTTGACCGGCCCGGGGGGCCAGTAGCCGTCGCGGCTGGCGGCCACCAGCCGCGTGTAGACGTGGGGCTGCCCGGTGCGGGTGACGACATCGGCAGAGCGCTGGGCGGTGGTCGCCGCGGTCTTGTAGTCGTGCACCTGGGTCAGGAAGCCGCTGCGCGGGTAGATATTGCCCCACAGGTCGCCGGGCTGGCCCAGCTCACGCATGCCGGGCGTGAGCGCCTCGGGGTAGAGCGACTCGGGAATGCCGCTGCGCCACGCCAGAGCGTCCAGGGTCGAGAGGTGGTAGGGCTGAAAAGGCGTCGCTGCCCCAGCGCAGGTCATGCCGAAGGCGCTGGCGAAGCTGCTGAAGGCCTCACCGGCCGGGTGGCCGATGGCATCCACGTTCTTGAAGCGCAGGTGCTCATGCTGAGCCCGGCTGACATCGGAGGTGCTCTGCCCACCGGCCAGCGCCTCGCCCAGCGGCGGCGACAGCGACGCTACCTCCCACCAGGGATTGTCGCCGGTGTTCTCGTAGCTGGAGACCACCAGCTCAGGGACGTAGTGGCGCACCTGCACCGAAGTACGGATCGAGCAGCCCGACCAGGAGCAGTTGAGCCAGACACAGATACCGATGACTTGGTAGTCCAGGCACTGGGTGGAGAGCGACGAGGCGACAATCTGTGGCGTCGTCAGCGCCTGGGCAGGCCGCTCCACTACGCCCAGACTCAGCAGCGCACCGCCCAGTACAATCCCCGCCGTCTTGAAGGGCCTCATCGGCGGCCCTCCTGCCCCATTAACCGCTCGGCTTCGTTCAGCGCCTCGGCCACATCCGGCTGGCCGTAGATCACATGGCGGCCATCGATCACCACGGCGGGGACTTTCTCGATACCCAGCTGCCAGGCCCTGGCCAGCCCGAGATAGCTATCGGCATAGCGGTTGGCGGTCTCCTGCCATTCAGGCGTCGCCATGCGCTCGCGCATCAAGGACTCCGCGACTTCGGGATCAGCAGGAAGGTCTTGCGACAGCTCGGCATCCAGGCGGCCGGGCGCATCGAGTTCGATCACCGCCACGCCCGAGGGCACATTGACGGCCGGCTCCCCGGCAGTGGTAAAGACCTCGATAGCTGGCCCAGCGAGTGCAGTGCCTGCGAGGCAAGGGAATAGCACGAAAGCGGCCAGCCAACGGCGCGGGTGGTGTCTCTCCATGCTTGCCACTCCAGTAGAACAAGGATCTGGCACAGCATTGCGGAGTCAACTTTGAGCTGCATCAGAAAATGTTAACTCGGCCGCAGGGTGTTTTCTGGATCAGCAGCCATCAATATCCCAGCGCACCCATCATCCTGCTGGCAACTGCCACAGCCCCGGTTAATTGAAGAGAGGCATTGATTCAAATAACAGCAGCCACCATACTTGCCTCCAACACTCACCCAATGCGAGGAGACGCATGTCCATTCTCAACACCTACATGCAGAAGGAACAGCAGCTCAAGCAGCTCCAGGAAGAGCTCGACAAGCTGAAGAACGACGACCGCCTCAAGGCCGAGCTGGAGTTTAAGGACAAGCTCGAGGCCCTGATGCGTGAGTTTGATAAGTCGGCCGCCGACGTCATCAAGCTGCTGGACCCGAAGCCGGCCACTGCTAAGGCCGCCAGCACCACGAGCACCAGCCGCGCCAAGCGCAAGCTGAAGATCTACAAAAACCCCAACACCGGCGAAGTCGTCGAGACCCGCGGCGGCAACCAGAAGACGCTGAAGGCGTGGAAGGACGAGTACGGTGCCGAGGCCGTGGAGGGTTGGTTGGTGAGGACGGAGGACTAAGTTTTGCTACCCTGCCTGCCGGAAACGTGGCAGGCAGGGTAGCTTTCGGTCGTGGCTGTGTAAAAACCAGAAAATTCGTTAGATGTTCCCATACCCGGCTGTCTGGTCACGCTGTTCAGCGGCCAACGAGAGATCTCAAAGCCCCGCTGCCGCCATCGCTTTACATGAGGTTATTAAAATCGGGAAACCATTCCTGGAGAGCACAACAGGCGCTACATGTTGGGTACTGGATGATTAAATCACCTATAGGGAAAGGACTCCCCCGCAGAGCACTAACGATCACGGGCAACAAGTACCCCCTTGCCTGGCGGGTAGGAACACATGCCACAATGGCCTGTTACAGCATGTCGATGCCGGCATCAAAGATTTAAATCAAAATATCTTATCATATAACACCCTTTGCCTTTATTAATGAAGACCGGTATTTTGAAGGCGTTAGCCCTATGTATCTTGTAAAAACCTTTGTGAAATATGACTCATCACTAAATCCTAGCCTATAACTTATTTGACCTATGCTTACACCATCATTGGACAACAAGTCACAAGCATGGTTAATTTTTTGCTCCATAAAAGCTCTCGCGGGAGTTTTTCCAGTTATTTTCTTAAACTTCCTGGCAAAATGATATTTTGAAATATTGAACTCACTGGCAATTTCGTCCAAGTTCATTGGATCACCAACTCTTTCCAAGAAATATTTTTCAACTTTTTCGTGAAAAAATTTATGGTAGCATTTCTCCTCATTCAACATGATAGCGGCATCAAAAAGCCAAGCTTTCAAGCTTGCAGAGGCAGATGTTAACGCCAAAACATTTATCTCATTACCGCCCAATCTGTTAATTATTTTTTCGAACCCCAAAGCTAAGCCAGAGGCCACACCAATAGTTACAACAGGATTTCTCGCCAGCCCTATAAAATTATAAATATCGAGTGCTTCAGATTTTTGGGCATGCGCCCAGTAGACACTCCACGGCTCATTTGGAGAAGCATAGTAATAATGAGGAACATTTGGAGGTATCCACCATAAACTTCCGGGACCAACCTCATAAATTTGACTGACACTTCCACCAATTTGAAGGTAGCCGTGACCGGAAGTAACATAGGCAATCAAGTGTTCATCATGCTCTGTGCGGCGCATAAAGTGCCCAGCCGCACGGTGATAATACCCTGCAGCAGTCACCATAAAATTATTGACTAAAGGATGATTGCATGCATCTCTAATACACAAGTCATGAAGATCAATCCGAGCACTTCCGCTTGAAAGCGGCCAGTTTGAAAATGCTGACATGACAGACCCTTTTTATAATAAAAATGCTATTTATGATCACAGGAATTATCAAAATAACAAAGAATCCTTCGAAATAGAAGCACCGCCTGCCTAAGAGAAAAATTAAAAAAGCAAACCATTCTCCAGCATGGGGTCTTTTGGTGAAATCACAACATCGCCTCCGGGCAAACTCTCAAACCTACGAATATAACCAAAACAGCAGTGAAAACACTACACTGTCAAGCTTCACCCCGGCTTATTCATGAGATCGGTCTGAAAACGAAGATAGCGGATGGTATTCTCTTGAAAATTCAGTGTGTTCCGCCAAGAACCTGAACCAAGAGAGCCATCCGCTATGGGTGAAAGCCTATCCACCTGGAAGCCCTCATGCAACGGCGCTGTCCGTGTTGAGCTGAGCGGCCAGCGCACTACTAGCGACAGCGGCGCGCTGCTGCTGCGTGAAGCCCTCGACAACAGCGGCGTGACCGAGGCGCTGGAAGACAATCTGGTCGACCTCCGCAACCCGCTACGCATCCGCCACTCGCTGGCCAGCCAGCTGCGCACCCTGGTGCTGCAACGGGCGATGGGCTGGATCGATCTCAGCGATACCCACACGCTGCGCCGCGACCCGCTCTGGCAGCTGGCCTGCAGCGATGCACGCGGGATGACGCCCCTGGCCCAGGACCGGCCGTCTCAAGCCACGCTGTCGCGGCTGCTGACCTGTCTTGGGCGCAACGACAACATCGATGCCGTGCACGAAGGCCTGCTGCGGCTGGTGGTCTGGCGCCTGACTTCGCTGCAGAACGGTGAACGGCCCAAGCAGCTGACGCTGGACATCGACGGCCTGCCGATCGAGGTCCATGGCCACCAGGGCGGGTCCGCATTTCACGGACTTTACGGTGCCCGCATCTACTCGCCGCTGGTCGCCTCGCTGGCCGAAACCGGCGACATGGTCGGCGGCCTGCTGCGCGAGGGCAATGCTGGCCCGGCTGAGAACGCCGATACTTGGATCCCGCATCTAGTGCGGCGCTCAACGACTCAACGAGAGCACCGGCGCCCAGGTTCGGGTGCGCATCGATGCTGGGTTCAC
This sequence comes from Halomonas alkalicola, assembly GCF_030704205.1. Taxonomy (NCBI): domain Bacteria; kingdom Pseudomonadati; phylum Pseudomonadota; class Gammaproteobacteria; order Oceanospirillales; family Halomonadaceae; genus Halomonas; species Halomonas alkalicola. The sequence continues at coordinate 1,815,092 of NZ_CP131913.1, forward strand.
CGGCAACGCGACGCTGGAGGCCCTGGAAGATCGCGGCATCGAGTACCTGGGCCGGCTGCGCAGTCACACCGGCCTGCAGAAGCTGGCGGCGCCGCACCTGAAGCGGCCACGAGGCCGGCCACCGGAGCAACCTCGGGAATGGTGCCACGATCTGGAGTACCAAGCCGGTTCCTGGCCGGCGCCACGGCGCGTGGTGTTGGTAGTACAGGAACGTACCGATGATCTGCTGTTGCATGCCTTCTTCCTGGTCACCAACCTCAGCAAGTTCGACTGGCCGCCGGAGAAGGTCCTGGCGCTGTACCGCAAGCGCGGCAGCGCCGAAGCGCACATGGGCGAGGTGAAGTCGGCGCTCGACGTGCATCTCTCGTCGACCGATCGCGGCGCCTCTACAGTTCAGGACGTGATGGCGCGCAACGAGGTGAGCCTGCTGCTCAGTCTCTACGCCTACCAGGTCCTGCATGCCCTGCGCTGCCTGCTGGAGTGGCAGACCCGGCAAGGCTGGAGCCTCAGCCGGATGCGCGAGCAGGTGCTGAAGGTCGCCGCCACGCTGAGGCTGAACGCTCGGCGAATCACCGTTCATCTGGGGGCCACCGCCGACAAGTGGTGGCCGACGCTGCTGAAGGGGCTACCGAAGCTGACCGCACTGAGCTGACGCTCCTGCGAGACCACCACAGCATCAGAAAGCAAGCGACTGGAGCGGCGGTCGGCGATCACGGCTGCTTGGACGGCCGCAATTGATTCCAAAGAGCTATAAGAAAGCGGGAAAAGAGCCGCGTTCTGGCATTACTAAACGGCCACTCGCGCTGAAGAGGCCGATCCTGATAAGCGATGCCACCAGCCAGCACCTTCAGACCGCTCAATCAGCACCCTCGTGAATGAGGCGGGTTCACAGCGATGCCAGTAAATTTAGAAGCTATCCAACCTGCCTAGCATCAAGAGAATGTGCCCTTTACAACACTCAGCTTCCCCCGAAAGACTTCACTTGTCAATGGCATTTTTCCCAAGCGTAAAAAAACGAAGCCAGCATGTAACACCCCCTGCATCTGGAGAGAGAACACAATGGAAAACGACCTCCGCAAAATATGCAGGGAATTTGACTCATTATATCATGGGAATATTTAAAATAACAAAACACCCCTCCCCTTACGCCCTATTTTAAACCTTACATCAATGGCACTCTTCTGCCAAACCTCAATGAGCACATTTGTAACGCCAGAGAAGAAGCTGCAAGCAAATCACATCAAGCGTGATTAATAAATGATGCTGCATTTCACCCACACTGCCTGAATTGTTGAAAATATTTAAAATCAAATGGGATGTGACTGTGCAGTTTAACTTGCTCAATATTCAGGCTCAATAACGCCAAGAAACTTCGCGCATCCCCGCATCACCCCCCATGGAATGTCACCGCAACTTTTCCCATTCGTCCCCGACACTCAAGGCGGTCCAATGCATCGTGAATATTTTCCACCGGATAGCAACTGTCTATTACAGGGAAAATCTGACGTCTTTGGATATAGGAGAGCATTTCCTTAAACTCCAAAGCGTTGCCGGTGGTAGACCCAATGATCTGCAACTGACGGATGAAGAGGCGCCTGATATCGGCCGGGGGCTGGTCCCCCGAAGTTGCTCCGCAGGTCACCAGGCGCCCACCGCGCACCAGCGACTTCATGGCCGAGGCCCAGACGGCTTCGCCGACGTTCTCGACAACCACATCCACGCCGCGGCCATCGGTCAGTGCCATTACGCGCCGGGCCACCTCCTCGGTCCTGCCGTTGATCGCCTCATGGGCGCCCAGCGCCAGGGCCCGTTGGAGCTTGTCATCCTCCCGGGAAGTGACGATCACCCGGGCGCCGATGCTGGCGGCCAGCTGCATGGCGGCGAGCGACACCCCGCCGCCGACGCCGAACACCAGCACGGTCTCCCAAGGCTTAAGCTGTGCGCGGCTGAAGAGCATCCGCCAGGCGGTGAGGTAGTTGACCCCAAGGGCCGCGGCCTGTACGAAGTCCAAGTGCGCGGGCATGGGGAAGAGGTTCTCTGCCGGCACGCTGAGCCACGGGGCGAATGTGCCGTCCACATGCTCGCCCATCAGCTTCATGCGGGTGCAAAGCACGTCGTCGCCCCGCTGGCAGAACTCGCACCGCCCGCAGGTCAGGTTGGGAAAGACCACCACCCGCTGGCCCACCGTCAGGCGCGTCTCGTCCTTCTCGATGGCCTCCACCACACCGGCGCCGTCCAGCCCCATCACTAGGGAGCGTTAACAATTAGGCCAGCCATATGACGGCGGATACAAGGTTGAGTAGCGACTGGTAGTTTCTCGCCAGTCGCTCATAGCGTGTTGCCAGCCGCCTGAACTGCTTGATTTTCTGGAAGAACCTTTCTACCAGGTTGCGATCCTTGTAACAGTGCCAATCTATCTCGGGGCATTCCAAGCGATTCTTTCTTTCTCGGCGGAATCACCGGCTCGGCGCCCACCGCTCGAATGATGTCCCTCAAAGCGGTGGAATCATACCCCTTGTCGCCAAGCACCGCCGCTGGAGAAAAGCCCGCCAGTAACGCTGGGGCGGCTCCGTACTCAGACGCTTGGCCCGGTGTGAGGATTAGCCGTACCGGGTTGCCGAGGGCATCGACCGCCGCGTGGATCTTGGTGCTCAATCCCCCACGCGATTTCCCCATGGCTTCGGTGCTCTGAGCCGTTTTTTTTTTGCCGCCCCATGCTGATGAACTTTGACGATACTGCCATCTATCATCAGCTGCTCCATGTCGGGATCATCGGCTAATGTGTCGATAACCTGCTGCCAGACCCCCTTCTTAGACCACCGGTTATAGCGCATGTAGACAGTGTGCCAGCGACCGAAGGCGTCGGGCAGATCACGCCAGGGAGCGCCTGTCCGGGCGATCCACAGGACGGCTTCCACGAACAAGCGATTGTCCTTGGCCGTCACCCCGCGATCTGAAGCTTTGCCGGGGAGCATGTGCTCGATGCGCTCCCATTGGTCATCACGTAGCATTAGCCGAGGCATAGATCACCGAAAAATGCTGATATTCTAAATCAGCCCGATCTCCATCGGCAATTGTTAACGCACCCTAGCGGCAGCTCGTGAGTGATGCCGGCGCCACTGTTGCGCATGTAGAGATCAACCTGATTGAGGGTACCCGCTTCCAGGCGCACCAGCGCCTCGCCCGGCTGTCGCCGAGGCCGCTCTCTATGACGGACCTCGACAACTTCGTTTCCACCATGTCCAACAATCATTACTGAAGTCATTTTTTACCCTTCTAGCATTATTAATCCAATTTGCATGATACGCTTCAATACTTACCCCACCCCTTAACATATATGTAATAAATTTTTTAAAACAGCACCTGCTCAGACACCCATAATTATCCGCCATAAACATGTTGCGGCAACCATGTTGCAAGCGGCTTAAAAAACAGAACCATTAGCAACGCTGCAACTTGCAGAACAAGAAACGGAACAATACCTTTGTAAACATCCAAGGTTGAAATCTGGGGCGGAGCAACCCCTTTAATGTAGAAAAGAGCAAATCCCACAGGAGGAGTAAGAAATGAAGTCTGTAAGCAAATAGCAAATAGAACAGCAAACCACACAGGGTCCACGCCAAGTAAAAACACGACTGGTGCAACAAGGGGAAGGATTATTAGCGTTATTTCCACCCAATCAAGAAAGAACCCCAAAAGGAATACAAGAAATAGTATTGAAAGAACTACACCAGTTTCACCGAACGGCAAACCCACTATTAGGTCGCGAATCACATCATCTCCGCCCAACCCTCGAAGAACTGAAGCAAAAATGGTTGCCCCTATGAATATTGCAAAAATGAATGCTGTTGTCCGACTCGTTTGATACAGCGCTTTCCGGAACATTCCCACGCTGAATTTACCAAAAACCATCGCTAGCAAAACTGCTCCGAGCACACCAACAGCAGATGCCTCTGTTGTAGTAGCAAACCCGGTGAATATCGACCCCAATACGGCAAATATTAAGGCTAGCGGCGGTATGACTGCAATAAATACGTCCAGTAATATTTTAGGGCTAAAACCCTCTTTTTGGGAAATCGCAGGAGCCAAGTCTTCATCCAAAAACGAGGCGATTAAAATATAGATTATGTACATTGCACCAAGCATTAACCCTGGAATTAAAGCGCCCATAAACAATTTTCCAACTGAAGCATCCGGCGTTCCTAGCCTATCAGCCATGATGACCAACATGATGCTTGGAGGAATTAATATCCCTAGGGTTCCAACTGAACAAGCGGTTCCAACAGCAAGTGATTTATTGTATTTTGCATCGAGCATGGGCTGCAAAGATAACAATCCCAGCATTGCCACCGAGGCGCCCACAATCCCTGTTGACGCTGCCAAAAGAATACCAACAATTACTACAGTAATCGCGTAACTCCCCCTCATCCCGTTCATAACCCTTACTATTGAAGACATAGTTCTTTGAGCAACCCCAGAGCAATCGAGAACAATCCCCATTAGTATAAACAAAGGCAAGGCAACCATTAGCTCATTGGCTACCACCGAATATATTCTTCCTGGCATAACGCCAATTGTCCCGGCCCAGGTGAACCACAAATCCGCACTAAAATACTCAACTAAAACATGACCAATAACGGCAAACAAAAACCCCGAAGCTGCCAGCGCCCAAGCCACAGGAAGTCCCACCAGCAATAAAACCATGAAACAAAAAAACATCAAAAATACAAGCAACTGTTCCATAGACACACCTTTACATGATTTTATTTTTTGGACGGCCTGTACACTAATATTCTCACAGCAGCCTTTTTGGGAACCCAACGACTAGAGTAAAAAGTCGAGATGCTCTCGAGAGAAGTGCTATTGTTAACAACACCAATCCGGCTGGAAATATTGTTTTTATGATAAATCGGTAAGGCAGCCCGCTCGCAGCAACGGACCTTTCTCCTTGAGCCCAAGATCGATAGGCATATTCGAACAAGTCAACTGTAATTATCAAAAGAATTGGAAACACGAGAAAAACAAGTAACAATAGCTCAATCCAGCATTGTGCTTTCAACGACATTTTTTCAAAAAACACATCAACGCGAACATGCTCGTTGGTTACAACGCTATAGGCCATGGTCAGCATCATTCCAGCCCCAAAAAAATGCCAGGCCAACTCCTCAATGGCAATAGAGCCAGAATTAAGAAAAAACCGGCCCACCACGTTACTGAGTACAACTAACAGGGTTCCCACCCAAAGCCAGGAGAAAACTCGGCTTATACTAACAACAGCCCCGTCTGTTAGGCGCGAGAAATAATTCTCCGGTAAATTAGAGCTTGGCTCAGGGGGCAGGATATCCGGTAGCCTAGTGGAACCTGGACCAGGGTTATGTGGCATTCGCTAATCCCCAAGATAAATTTTACTGGTTTGAGGGGCGAATCTCACGCCCCTCCTTTACCCTGTTTATTTTATTCTGCGAGGAAGCTTTCCCTTGGGAGGTAGCCCTTGTAATGCCACTCTCCAAAAAGCTCCATCCACTTTTGCTGACTTTCCATAACAGTCCTAAACATATCATCGCGCTCGGCAACCTCAGCGACAACTTCCTCACTCACTTCTTTCAGTGACTGGAGAATTTCGTCTGAGAAGCGCCCCACTTTAACCCCTTTTTCTTCGAAATATTGAAGGGCGTGTGAGTTGGAAAACTCACTCTCTGCGTAAGCGTCAAGCACTGTTGATCTACAAGCCACATCAATTTGGCTGCGAGTTTGATCAGACAAATTTCGCCATGCCTCCCCGTTGACTAGGAGGTGAAGTGTGGTCGCACTTTGGTGCCATCCCGGCATATAGTAGTGACTGACAATCTCATGCATACCTAGAACAGGATCTGCCGCCGGAGAAGAGAATTCAGTAGCGTCTATTGTTCCACGCTCCATCGTTTGATAAAAATCGCCTGCTGGAATAAGGTTGACGGACACTCCCAGCCTCTCCATGACCTGGCCGCCAATCCCTGCAAACCTCATTCGCAACCCTTTAAAGTCTTCTACGGACTCAATTGGCTTGTTATACCAGCCAGCACCTTCGGGGCCTACGATACCACAAAGGATCGGGTGGACATCGTAAGGCTCATAGGCCTTCTCTAAAAGATCCTTTCCTTCATCAAAATAATGCCATGCAAGATACCCAGGTGGTTCAAGTCCAAAAGGGACGCCACCACCAAACAAGTTTAGTACTGGCATAGAACCTGCGTCATAACCAACCCATGTGTAACCGGCCATATATCTGCCTTGCGACACTGAATCAAGAATTTCGAACGGGGGGATTAATTCTCCCGGCTCGTATATTCTTAGCTGCACACTATCCCCTGAAATTTCACCAACCGTTTGCACCATTTTCTTAACTGGCGTACCAATTGCCGGAAGATTAGATGGAAAAGCAATCGGGAGCTGCCAACGAACTCGATCTTGGGCGCTGGCCACTGTCGTTAAAACTAGGCAACCAGCGACAGAAGCTATTTTAACAGATCTTTTTAGGCTGTCATTGTTGAAACATTTCTTGTTTTTCATTGTCGTGCTCCTTTTTCTTTATTTTATTTGTTACTTGGGAAGTTAATGGAATAGATGCTTGACTCCGCACTCCCTGGCCAGCGCTGCGAAAAAGTCTTAATTTTTGTATAGAATCTTACGGCATCTGGCCCAAACAAGTGCCCATCCCCGAACTTTGAACGCCGAAGACCTCCAAAATTATGGTAACCAGCCGGAACCGGGACGGGTACATTAATCCCTATCATGCCTGCCTCCACAAGCTCACCAAACTTGCTAGCAGAATAGCCGTCTCGCGTATAGATTACAGCTCCATTCCCATATTCATGGGTGTTAGTGATTTCAATGGCATGATCTAAGCTGGATGCGCGCAACACTCCTCGCACTGGGGCAAAAACCTCCTTCTTATAGAAATCCATGTCGGTTGTGATACCATCGAGTAGGCTTGGGCCGATATAAAAGCCTCCCTTCTTACCCTTAACTTCAACCCCCCGCCCATCTACTAGGATTTTTGCGCCTGCTGCAATCGCATCCTCAAGAGCCTTTTCCGCCATATCTTTAGATTGCTGACTAATCACAGCCCCAAAATCGGCATGAGGCGTATCGTAGCTGCCGACCTTTAATTCTTTTATTTTTGGCACAATTAGTTCAATAAGCTTACTTGCTGTTTCTTCACCAACAGGAATGAGTAGAGATATTGCCATACACCTTTGACTAGCAGACCCATATCCAGCGCTTACAAATGCGTTAGCAGCAGCTTCAAGGTCTGCATCAGGCATGACAATCATATGGTTTTTACCGCCAGTGAATGACATCACTCGCTTATTGTATTGACTGCCTTTTTGGTAGATGTACTCGCCAATAGGAGTGGAACCGACAAAGCTGACAGCTGCGATACCGGGGTGTTCAAGCATTGCATCTACTGCTTCTCTGTCACCATTGACCACATTCCAAACCCCATCAGGTAGCCCAGCATCTTTTAGCAACTCCCCAAGTTTAATGGCGCTAGAAGGCACTTTTTCAGACGGTTTAAGCACCACGGAGTTCCCACAAGCAATGGCCATTGTAGCCATCATCAATGGAACCATAACCGGGAAGTTAAATGGGGCAATACAACCTACTACACCCAAAGCCTCTCGAGTTGAGAAAACATCAATCCCACCACCGACATTTCGTGAATACTCCCCTTTTGAAAGGTGTGGTTCGTTTGTGGCAAACTCGATTGACTCAACAGCGCGGGCTATTTCACCCTTTGCATCATCAATAGTCTTTCCGTGCTCTACACCAATCAACACGGCGAGCTCATGTGTATTTTCAAGAACAATTTGCCTGAACTTGTATATCACCTCAATCCGTCTCGCGTGTGACATTGACTTCCATGCTTTTCCCGCTTCTGCAGCCACGGACACTGCAGCATCAACCGTTGCACTATCTGCATAAGCACATGGATAGAGTTTCTCACCAGTAGATGGGTTAAAAACAAAACCCTCTCGCTCACCATGCCCGGGATCAGACTTTCCATTAATATAGTGAAGTACTTTTTTCATTTTACAGCCCTCTTAAATTTCAGAATTATATAGATTCACAACGGAAGAAAAGTCCTTTCCTGCATACTCAGGAGATTGCTGCATATGAAGAGAAAGAAGACTTTTAGCAATTGATGCCATGGGAACAGCGGCTTGATTCTCTGCAGCACTAGAAGTTGCTAGATTTAAATCTTTTAGCATTAATCGCAGCTGGAACCCACCATCGAAGTCTTTACTAGCAGGTGTATTTTTATCCACCCCAGGCCACGGATTCCAATTTTCAATCATGAAGTTTTGCCCTGAGCTCTGATTGATAACACTGGAGAGGACGGAAGGATCTATTCCGCTTTTTACACCGAATGCTAGAGTCTCAGCGGTAGCCACCATTAGAGAAGCAGCCAGCATATTATTGCATATCTTTACTGACTGCCCCGCACCATTTCCACCAACGTGAAACAGTGACTTACCCATAGCATTAAGAATTGGCTTACAGTTCATGAAAGTTTTTAAATCGCCACCCACCATGAATGAAAGCATCCCCTTTTCAGCTCCTGCTGTCCCACCTGACACAGGAGCATCAAGCATTTTTAACCCTTTATCTTTCGCACGCTCAGCAACTCGCCGAGCTGTGTGAGGGGAAATGGTGGAGCAATCGATTAATATAGTACCAGGAGTAGCACAATCTATTAAGGCACCCTGCCCCAAATACAAATCCTCTACATGCCGATCCTCGGGCAACATTGTAATTACAACATCTGCTTCAAGCAGAGCATCGGCCGCACTTTTTGCGGGCTTAACCCCACCTTCTTCACAACGGGCTAGCGCTTCCGGATTCATGTCAAAAGCTCGGACAGAGTAACCGGCTTTTACAAGGCAAAGTGACATGGGCCCTCCCATGTTACCAAGGCCTATGAATGCGATTTTTTCCATTTCTACCTCGGCACTATTTTTTTTGGATGCCAAACAAGTTGAAGTCAAACAACTCACACAAGCATTCAGCCATATCCATGGCCTGCACCACAGACAAAAAATTGCTTTTTCTTGGTATTTTCTTGCCATGGCCAGGGTTAGATCTTGTACTTTGGTAGCACTCTGAGCGTCTCAAGCGCGAGTTATCGTCAAATCTGGTGGATGGCGATCAGGCCGCATTCCTGTCTGATTGATCGGTTACCTGCTCTCCATCCTGGAACTTGACGTTGCTAACGACCAATTCCAGCTTCTGGAAGTGCTTGATCCTCCTCCATCGCTTTTGGGCGCTCTGGAGCAGCTTGAAGACCATCGCCAGGGTCGTCGCTCGGGAGCCGCAGTTCCGGCTCCGCTTGGTCCTCAGCCGGACCGTGGCGAAGGTCGACTCGATCGGGTTGGTGGTGCGTATATGCACCCAGTGCTCTGCCGGGTAGTCGTAAAACGCCAGCAGCTCGTCCCGATCCTTGGCCAGGCACGCCATCGCCTTGGGGTACTTGGCCTCGAAACGTTTCACCGTGCGATCAAAAGCCTTGTGCGCCCCGTCGCGGGTCTCGGCCATCCAGATGTCATGGAGGTCAGCCTTGACCTTCGGCTGAACAGATTTCGGCAGCTTGTTCAGCACGTTAGCCGTCTTGTGGACCCAGCAGCGCTGATGCTCGGTTGCCGGGTAAATCTTGCTCAGCGCCGCCCAGAACCCCATGGCACCGTCGCCTACTGCCAGCTTGGGAGCCTGAGTCAAGCCACGCTCTCGCAGACCTGTCAGCAGGGTCTCCCAGCTGGCTGCCGACTCGCGGAAGCCGTCCTCGATAGCCACCAGCTCCTTGCGGCCCTGCTCGGTGACGCCGATGATCACCAGCAGGCACAGGCGGTCGCCCATGCGGATGTGGCTGTACACGCCGTCGGCCCACCAGCAGACGTAGCGTTTGTCGGCAAGGTCCCGCTTCTGCCACTCGGCATGCTCGTCTTCCCACTGCTTCTTGAGCCGTGACACCGTGTTGGCTGACAACCCCTTGGCCTGGTCGCCCAGCAGCGCCGCCAGGGCCTCCTGATAGTCGCCGGTGGAGATCCCCTTCAGGTAGAGCCAGGGGATCAGCTCCTCGATGCTGCGGGCCCGCTTCAGGTAGGGCGGCAGCAGGCTGCTGTTGAAGCGGGCGCCACCGCCGCTGCGGTCACGCACCTTGGGCACCTGCACGCTGACATCTCCGATCCCGGTCTGGACCGTGCGCTCAGGCAGGTAACCGTTGCGGACCACGGCCTGGCGGCCATCGTCGAGCCGCTGATCAGCATACTGTGACAGGAAGGTGGCCAACTCAGCCTCGACGGCCTTGGCGATCAGGTCACGGGCGCCTTGGCGCAGCAGCTCGTGCAGCGGGTCAGCGACCTGGGGTTCTGGTTGTGAAAGAGCCGGGAGGGTAGAATCGGTCATGGCGTATCCACTCGTGTTGATTGAGATCTTGGTCGTGATCAATCAACAGGATACGCCACCCATCCTACCGCCTCCCGTACACCAGAAATCACCATAGCTCTCAAGCGCCTGCTACATCGTTGCATAGCCAATATTGAAGCTATGAGGGGGGGGGGGAGGTAAGCATCCTCCGAACACCACAGGTTCATAACCCGACAGCGTCAATCCGGCTTATTCATGAGGGCGCAGGTTGAGAGAATTGGAGGCCCTTACTGCAAACGCTGTCAGGAGCCATAGAAAACTGCCTCCCAGGAGACACGGGAAATTGCCCCTCCGAGATCTCACCAGGAGGGTCCATCCACGCAGCATCCCAGATATAACGTTCCCCATACTCAGGTACGAGGGGAGCCGATGCAGAGCCCAAACGATGTCGCGGCCATGCTCCGCTTGAAGTCCTGTGGTTGGGGCATCAAGTGTATCGCTGACGATGTCAACGTCAGCGAATGTTGTCCGCCCCCCCCCCCGATCATAAGCCTGCACTCATCGGAACAGAGTCAAGGGCGTATGAGGTCTCGTCCTCCTTTGTCATCGGTGTGGTCACCAATCCGGCTCGACGCTTGTCCTTCATCCGGTAGCTCACGCCTTTGATGTTCAGCGTGGTCGAGTGAGAGTGATACAGCAGCCGATCCAGAATCGCCGTGGCAATAGCGAGGTCGATATCGACGGACAGCCGCGGGAAGGGCTGGACGAAGAGGTTGATGGCCGTGCCACCCTTGAGGGCAAAGCAGGGCTCGTCGTTCAGAAAAGGCAACAGCGCGACCAGCAGGCGCACCTGTTCGTGATAGCGGGCCTCAATGCTCATCCGTGAACGCCTCCGGGACCGTGACCTGATATTCCTTGTCCAACCGCCCTCCCTTGCAGAGCTGCCGCTTGCCCTTCCCCAGGTCGAGGCTGTGGGTTTCAAGTCGATGGTACCAGGCGTGGCCGGCATGGCGAGCTAGTACCAGAAAAGCACGCTTGGTCTTCACTGAGCGGCACCCTGCCAGCAGCGCCTGTAGCCGGCGCGGGCGCAGCGTATTGAGCCCAGTGAAGGTATCCACCAGCTCGCTGCTGAACAGCAGCTCGTTTGGCGTGATGGCGATCCACTCGAGGATAGCGCGCTCCGGCGTCGAGACCCGAAGGGAAAACCCCACCCCAGACGGGTTGTAGTCCGTGAAGCTGCCGGGGAGATCTCCCGGCAGCCCCTTGTCCCGGTGCAGGTCGATAGCCCCGGCCCAGTCGGCTTGCTCCAGCCACAGCGGCAGCTGTGAGCGGCGCTCCGCAGCGTACAGGTGAGTGGTGTCATGCCCCATGGGCAGGTAGTGGGCAAAGCCCTGGAGCGCCAGGGCGGTCTGGCCGCCCGGCCAGAACGGGGGTGTTGCGGGGTCGCTCAGCGCCTGCAGCGCAAAGACCCCGCTCTCCCATGTCAGCGGGTCGCCTGCCCGGCAGTAGGCGCCTCGCCCAAGGCGCTTCAACCAGCCGGCCTCAGTAAGCTTGGCGGCATGGTTGGCGCTGATGCCGTGGTCTTCCAGCCACGCAGTGGTCACCACCGCGCCATGAGGGATCTTCTGCCACAGCTGGTTTATTTTCATCGCCATAGATTGCCTAATCAGCCAACTATGGTGATCATCTTAAACCATAGTGGTTTAACTTTAGCGTCTGAAATTGAAGATTAGGCCAACTTCATCGACTTTTCTAAACCCATGTCTACGTCGTGGGTCCGATACCCCGGGCCTCGTCCAGCCGTTGGGTGATATGCAGCACCGCCTCGAGCTCCGAGCAGCCCTGCTCGCGCATCACGCGCATGCGCTCGGCCTTCTCCTCGCCCTCGGTGCCGGCTAGGGCCAGGTAGAGGCTGGGGGGCACCACCCGGAACAGCGCCTCCAGGCGCCCTGAGAGCACTACCCCCTCCGTGTACTTCTTCGAGACCTTGGTGGCGGAGGCCATCAGCTTGCGCTGGGTGGCGGTGAGTTCCTTGAAGCGGCTGACCTGATCGATCTCGTCAGGCGGCATGTAGAGGCACAGCCAGAACTCGATCATGTTGAGTAGCTTGCGGGCTGCGTCCGGAAAGTCCTCGAGGTTCTGGGTAGCCATCCAGATCCAGTGGGAGAGCTTGCGGCCCATCTTGCCCACCTTGACCAGGTAGGGGCTGAGCAGCGGGTTAACGGTGAGCAGGTGGCACTCGTCGATGACCTGGACGATGGGCCGCCCGCTGTACTGGTCGCGCTCGGCCAGGTTGGTGATCATATTGGTCACGCTGATCACTGCCAGGGCGAGCTGGGCCTCGTAGCCCTCCCGGGCGAAGTGGGCCAGGTCGATGATGGTCACGTCGCACTCGGGCCAGGCGGTGCCGGGGCGGTTGAACACCTCGCCGTCGAAGCCGTCGCAGAACAGCCCCATGGCCTCGCCCATGTCATAGGCGCGACGCTGCCGCTCCTCGGGGATCTCCGTGTCGCGGGAGATCGCATAGAGCGCCTCGCGCACGTCCTGGGTCATGCAGTCGCGGCCCTCTTCCCGGCAGCGCTCCGCCGCCCGGTAGATGGCGTCGCGCACCATGCGCCGATCGGCGCGGCGAAACTCCCGCTCCTCCTTGGGATCCCCGCCGGTGATCATCAGCCGGGCGGTGATCTCCATCTCGCCCAGCAGGTCGCGCTCCTCATCGGGCTGCTCCTCTTCCTCCTCCAGGGGCGCCTCCTCAAAGGGATTGGCGTCCTCGGCGTCTCGAGCGAGGCGCCGCTCCTCCACCTCGTTTTCCAGCAGCCGCGTGGCCGCCGCGAACGGCGGCAGTCGGGCCCCGCAGCCCGGCGATAGCTTGACCTGGTTGACGCTCATGCCCTTACGCTCGAAATACTGGCCCAGCAAGCCGAAGCTGTTGCCTACCTCGATGATAAAGAGCCGCGGGCGGTGCATGGCCATGACCTGACTCAGCACGCCGTTCAGGGTGGCCGACTTTGCCGCGCGCCGCCGGTGGGGCCGAACACCAGCATATGGGCGTTGGCCGAGCGGTCCTCGAGATTCAGTGGGTCGAAGCTGAAGGTCTCGCCGCCGCGATTGAAGAATGTCATGCCGGGGTGGCCGGTGCCGCGGCCGCGCCCGAACACCGGCGCCAGGTTGGCCAGGTGGTGGGCGTAATTGAACTGGGTGTACCAGCGATTCTTGCGATCTTGCTCCGGGTCGAAGTTCATCGGCAGCCAGCGCAGGTAGGTGTTCAGGCCGGCGACCTCGTCCTCCGGGTCCACCGGCGAGAGGTTCACCTGCAGCAGCTGAGTGGCCAGCGCCATGCTGCGCTGCTGGAGGTCCTGCTCGTTCTCACCCATCAGGAAGAAAGCCAGGGTGCTCTGATAGAGCTTGTGGTTCTGTCCCAGGTAGCGGCGGGCGGTGTCGCAGTCCTCGCGCACCTGGCGGGCCAGCACGCTGTCGCCCACCGCCTTGCTGTGCAGGCGATTGATATGGTCCTCCAGGGGCTCCTGGGGCGTCGCCACGATGGTCAGCACCGCCTCGGTGCCCTCGGGCAGCTTGTCCATCAGGGCGTTGCTGGCCTGGCCGTCGGAGCGGCGCACCTCGCCGGTGAGGTGGCCCACCACCGGCGCCCGGCGCATCTCCTCCACCACCACGCAGCACTGGGGCAGCCCATCGAACCACCAGAGCCCGGTCTCTACATCGCCCTGGGGCGAGTTGAAGAGCATTCCCTCGGCCAGGTCGTAGTTCCAGGCCACCTCATTGGCATCTTCTGGATAATCGCAAAGGGCGTAGAAGCGCGCCGGATCGTCGGGGGCCAGCCGCGGTCGCGGATTGAAGCGCGGCAGCAACCAGCGGTGAAAGGCGCGCCCGTCATAGCGCTTCAGGCGCAGGCCCGCGCCGTGCAGCGCGGCGGCCAGCCGGTCGTAGACCTGATTGGCGGCCTGCTCGGGGGAGAGCCCCCGCTGACGCTCTCCTGCCTGGCGCTTCTTGCCGAGCCAGCGGTAGAGCACCAGGCGCGTGCGGCGGGTCTGGCCCCGCCAGCGGGTCTGGGTCACCCCGTCATCCTGGAACAGCCCGCCCGGCTTGGAGATCGCCTTGAGGTGGGCGCCCATGCTCGCCAGCCAGTCCTGGGTGAACTCGGTCTCCCGGGCTCGCGGTCGCACATAGTCGCGCATGCGCTCCAGGTCGGGGCGGGCGTCGACCTCATCCTTGACGAAGAGCTGCACCACCCAGGGGTGCTGCTCATACTCCGGCAGGCTGTCCTGAAAGGCGGCCTCGATCTGGTCGCGAATTGCCTCCAGGGACTCCGGGGCGCGGCCCTCGGTGGCGATGGGGAAGACCTCGGCCACCACCCCCACTGAGACCCCGTCTTCCAGCAGAAAGCAGCCCGACTCGGGCAGGTACTCCACCCAGGGCAGGTAGTTGCTGAACGAGGGCGCCCGGCGGAAGTGCGAGCGCAGCTCGGCCACGGAGGGAGCCTTGCCGCGGGGCAGGGCCAGCGGCCGGCCGTTAACGTCGCTGTTGAGCGCGGCCAGCGCCTGCGTCTCGGTCGCCTGCGTCTCGTCCTGCACGGCATCATCCCGGTCTGAGAGCGTGGCTTCCTGCGTCTGGACCGGATCGCTGTTGTTGGCCCGGGCGCTGCCAAACAGCCGGTTCATCAGGTCGTTGAACTTGGACATCAGCGCGCCCTCCCCTCGTTAACCCGGCTCTCCAGCGTTGCGGTCGGGCGAGCGCTCTCGCCGGGCATGGCGTACTGGGTGCGCTGGTAGAGGGGAAACACCGTGGAGTAGCCAGGTACCGGCACCTGCTCGGACCCTGCCAGATGGGGGAAGACGTACATCACCAGATCTGGGTTGGGCAGGCGGCGAAACTGGCTGTAGATCTCGTTGCTGGCGTCGCGGCTGTAGCGCAGCTGCTCGCTGACCAGCTCCGGGCTCTCCAGGGGCCGGCGCAGCTCGCTGCGCACGTCCAGCAGGCGGCGTTCGCCGGTGCTGTGGCCGGCCTGGTTCTGCCAGATCTCCATCATGGTGGTATCGCCCACCGGCATCAGCTCTTCCTGGGAGGTGGCGCAGCCCGCCACCAGCAGGGTGGCCATCAGAGCCGCCAACGGCCTGACGGCGCTTCTGGCGGCATGATTTGTAGAACTACGGCAGATCGAGGACATCCGCGCCCGTGCGGTCATATCGCACCCTCCTTCCTTGTGTCTCGTAGTCGATGGGCAGCTCCCGCTCGATATGGATGGCCACCGGCTGGCCGGGCGGCACATACACGGCATCGAAGGTCTGGCCGAAGCGCTCCTGCACCCACTGGCGCACGTCGGAGACGCCGCCGGCCAGGGCCTGGCTGGCCGCATAGCGGCCGGAGCTGCCGGTGAGGCCGCTGACCACGCCGCCGCTGTCCACGCTGGTGGTGACCTCGCCCATGGCGACGGCATTGGCGCTCTGCTCGGCGGCGCCGAGGATGAAGCTGGTCAACAGGAACTGCTGGGCATTGGTCTTGCGATCCCCGGGGATGCAGGGCAGGCCCCGCGGGTCGGACAGCCAACCGATGGTGGTGCGTCCGGAGGCGTCGCCGGAATTGACGTCCTCCGGGGCCGGCAGGGTGCGCACGGTGCCGTCCTCGAAGACGAAGGTCATCGAGTTGACCTGGCCGCGCACGCAGGAGAGCGTCCAGTCGCCGGTGGCGGTGCCGCTGACGATGGCGCTCTCCACCTCGGGCAGGGTGACGCCGTTGGCGGTGAGGTTCTCGCGGCCGATCACCACCTTGAACGGATAGGGGTCGTTGACGGTGCCATCGATGGGCACCCGGCCCAGCAGCGCCGTCATGGCCACCGAGCCCATCAGGGTGGAGTTCTCCGGCAGCGTATAGACGGGCTCTACGCTGGCTTCATCGTGGCGGCCGGTCACCCGGCTCTCCACCGCACTGGAGCCGCGCTGGGCCGCCTCGCCCAGCTCACCGGCGGCTTCACCGAAGCGGGTCGGGAAGGTGGTCTCGCCGCGCCCACGCTCGTCCTCCTGGGCGTCCAGGGGCTCGACCCAGGTCAGCGCCTGCGCCGAGCCGGGGCCCGAGTAGGCCGTTCCGCTGGGGCCGCCGCCGCCCTCCAGGCCCAGGCCGATGGGCAGGTCATCGTCATCGTCGCGCTGCCCGTCCACCTGGCGGCGCAGCTGGTCCAGCTGACGCTGCAGGGTGCCCAGCATGGAGCTGTCCGGCTGGGACTGGCCGATCTCCTGACGCAGCCGTTCGCGCTCACGGCGCAGCGCCTCGTCGATGGCGCCGTCCACGTCCTGGTTGCGGGTCATCAGCCGCTCGTTCTGGTCGCGCAGCGCCTGGGTTTCCGCCTGGGCCTGCTCCAAGTCGCTGCGCATGGCCTGCACATGGCCGACCAATGTGGCCACGGTATCCCGCGGGGTGTCTCCTTCGATGCCGAGCGCCTGCAGCTCGTCGTCGCTCAGGGTCAGCGTCGGGTCTGCCTCCCCGGTCTCGTCGTCCGTGCTGGGATCGCCGCCGCTACTCAGGCCGCGCACCACGATCAGCAGCACGATCACCAGCAGCGCCGGAACCAGCACCTTCAGCAGGGTGTTGCTGCGCAGGGTCATGAGGTGCCCTCCTCGGCCTTATCCGTCTCCTCCAGCGGGATCAGCGCCCTGTCCAGGCCGCCGCGCCGGGTGACCAGAAAGACCGTGGTAGTGTCCTCCACGGAGCCCCGCGGGGCCAGGTAGGGGTGCATGAAGGTCGCGGAGTAGAACTCCCCCTGCAGCCAGCGCGGGTCGAGCTCGAAGGCGCGTCGCCGGTCGTTGTTCTCCAGCTTCACCGCGGTGACCGTCCAGCCGTCGAGCCGCCAGGCGCCCGGGGGTGTGGCGGTCACCGGCAGCGACGGCAGTAAGGTGCTCAGCGACTCGGGCAGCCGCATGGGCACGCGAGAGACGCCGCGCAGGGGCTCGATGGTCCGCTGGGGCGCATAGAGCGACTGGGCGGCATGCCGGGTCAGCCGCACGGGCACCGGCGTGGCGGTGGCCTGCTGAGCCTCACCGCCTGACGCCTGAGCCGCCGGCCGGGACGCCTCTGACGCCTGTTCTCCGCGGCTACCCGAGGACGCGCCCGTCGAGGCGCGCGAAGCGCTTGCCCTGGCCGGTGACGCCTCGCGGCTGTCCACCACCAGGATCTCCTCGCTGCTGGCTCCCTCCCGGGCCGAGAGGTCCAGCAGCAGCACATCCCCGCTCTCCACGTCCTGCACCCGCACGCGCTGGGTCTCGAAGGCCTCAAAGGCCTTGAGGTAGAGCACGCCCCCGGCGCTCTGGACGCGCAGCACCTCGGGGTTGGCTAGGGCCGGCGGCAGCCCCACCCGCACGTTGCGGTCCAGGGTGACAATGCGCTCCTCATCCACCGGCAGCGGGATCGCCAGGGGGCGGCGCTCCCAGTGCATGATCTCCACCGCCAGGGCGTCGCCGGCCAGCACCGCGCTCGCCAGGCAGGCCAGTATCAGGCGCTTCATAGCAGCTCTCCTTCCTCCTCACGGCCGGGCACCGCCAGGCGCTGCGGGGTGCCCTCGAAGCAGTCCACCTGCAGGCCCCAGGGGTTGCGCTGAGGATCCACGTCGGCGCGCACGATGCGCAGCGGATAGCGAATGAACAGATCGCGCACCGGCGTGCCGGCGTACTGCTCGTCGATGGCCATATCCAGGGTCACCACCCAGGCATCTCGGCTCAGCACCTCGACGGCACTGGCGCGATAGCCGCGCCCGGGGATCTCATAGATGCCGCGCACCCGCCCGGAGAGCTCTTGACGGCGGTTGCGGGTCTCGTAGTCGTTGTCCAGGTAGCGCTGGCAGGAGGGGGTGAGAAAGGGCGAGTAGGCCTGCAGGTTGCGTTGATAGTCGCTCTGGCCGTCGGAGGGCCAGCGGTTGATCTGCTGCCAGACGTAGAACCCGAAGGCGTAGACGCTCGAGGGGTCGACCTCCCACCAGGCGCGGGTGCTGCCGGAGCGCAGGTCGGGCGGATTGTGGATGGTCAGGTTCTCCGGGGCCGACTTCCAGCCCCACCACAGGCCGGCGCTCAGCAGGGCCAGCACCGCGATGACCAGGCGCAGGGTGGTGATATGGGCATCCCGGGCGCTCAGGGCGTGACGAAAGCGACTCATGGCCGTCCTCCCGGCTGGTAGCGCATCCGCCGCCGCGAGTAGGGGCCGGAGCGGGTGATCAGGGTCTCGCCGCCCCACAGCCGGATGCCTTGCCGGGCCAGGCGGAACTGAAGGCTGCGATAGAGCCAGGAGGCGGGACGGCCGCGACGCAGCCGCCGCATGACGGCGCCACCGAAGTAGAGCGCCATGCCGGCACAGGCGAAGGCCACAGTGGGCACCATGGCGATGGCCCCCAGCAGCCAGGCGCCGATCGCGCCCGGCAGCAGGCCCGCGGCCAGGCCGCCCAGGGCCATCATCCCAACCTCATGCCCAGTCATGCCCCGGAACACCACCGGCGCGGCGTTGAGGCGGGTCGGCAGAAAGTCGAGACGGTTGGCCATCAGAGGATCTCCGACGCCTTGGTGGCCAGCCAGATGATGGCGATGATCAGCACCACCCCCACCACAACCACCACGCCGAACTTCGACCATTCGCCGCGCACCCGGGCCTCGTTGAAGGTGGCGATGGCAGCGATGGCCACGATCAGGAAGGCCACCGTGGCCAGGATCAGGCCGCCCAAGGCGCCGAAGTCGAACAGGTAGTTCTGCAGGGTGGTGAGCAGGCCACCCCCCTCCCCTCGCGACGGCGCCTCCATGGAGGGCAGCCCCTGCGCCATGGCCTGGGCCGGCAAGAGCCCCGCCGCGGCCAGGGCGGCAAAGCCCCAGGGTTGGGCATGAGCACGGGCACGAGAAAAGAGTGAACGCACGACAGTCATAACGAGCTCCTTGTTGAATGACGAATTACTGAACGTCGAATTGCTGAATGACGAAAAGGCGAGGCCTGCGGCCTCAGAGGAAAATCCAGAACATCACCACGACCACGACCAGAAAGACGGCGCGCAGGGCGGCGAAGCCGAAGTCGTCGCCGCTGACGCGTCCCTTGGCGTAGCCTCGGTAGGAGGAGATGGCGCTCCAACACGCCCAGAGCAGCACCACGGTGCAGCCCACCCCGGCAATCAGGACGCCCAGGGGTGGCGCCTCGAAGCCGGCACCGGCGGCGAAGGCATCCATCAGTACCGCTCCCGCAGGTAGTCGCCGGCGAGCGGCGCAGGCTGCCGAGGCGGCAAGCGAGGCGGCTCGAGCACGTCATCAATGCCCTCGGCCACCGCCTCGAGGTCACGGCGCAGGCGCGGCACGTCCAGAAAGACGCGGGTGGTGTGGGGGTCGAACTCCCCGACGCGGCCCTCGAGCCGGTCCACGATGCGCTGGATCTGGGCCAGCTGGTCCTGGATCAGGGCCAGATCCTGGCGGGCGATCTCATCGCGCAGGCCGTCGCGCTCGGCGGCATGTGCAATACCGAAATGGGCGGTCAGCAGCGTCAGGAGCAGGGGCGTCAGGGCCCGTGGCAGGCGGCGAAGCGTCATGGCAAGACAGTCCATCCGTTGGCTGGCATTGCCGTCATCCTGTCGCCCGCCGGGGTGTGTCGCAGCAGGAAACCATAAGCGCCGCACACGACGTTTATCTGTGCCCGCTCAATACCCTGGGCACGTAAGCACCGGAGCCCGCACAGGCTCCGGACGATAGCGACGAAGCCACGGAAGGCCCGCGACCTGGGGCCTCAGAGGTACTTCTTGAAGCTCCCCGTGGCGATGCTGACCAGCAGGCCGAAGAGCGCCGCGCAGGGCAGCAGGAAGGCGTTGGGGTGAATGGCGAAGGGCACGCTCAGGTAGAGCAGCCAGCCCACCACGAAGACCGGCGTGATGGCCCGCTTGGCATGGTGGTAGATGAAGGCGGACTCGCGCCCCGCACCGAAGCGGCGCAGGTCACGACGCACCAGGCCGTCGACGAAACCGACCAGGGCCGCCAGGGCGAAGAGCGGCGAGGTCAGCAGCAGGATGACCACCCGGGTCAGGGTCATCAGCGTGACGTAGAGCGCCGCCTGCACATAGACGTGCAGGGTGCCGAGCCAGCCGCCGTGATGGGCGCTGGTCTCGAGCCAGGCCGAGATCCCGCTTTTCACGAACAGCCAGTCGTAGGCGCTGCTGACCGCCCCCGTCGCCAGGGCGACCGGGTCCGAGACCAGCAGCGAACGGGTGAAGGTGGTATCCAGCCGGGCCACCTCCGCTTCCAGGGTCTCTAGGGCGTGCTGGGCTCCAGGCTGGTTCCACCACTGCCAGTGGATCCCTGCCCACTCGATCAGCACCGACATCAGCAGCGAGACCACCAGCACCGCCATGATCTGAAACGGCAGGCCGAACAGCGTGGAGAGCCAGCCGCGTCGGGTTTCCTGGGCGCGCTCTGCCGTGGCCATCTCAGTGCACCCTCACCGGCGTCAGCGAGCAGAGCAGCGACCAGCGGCGGTCGTGGTAGTGCAGGATCAGCCGCCCCTCATGGGGGTGCTCGCCCTGCTCCCACACCGGCGAGAGCCCCTTGCGGTAGGCGCGCTGGGTCAGCTCGACGCGATCGATACCGATGACCACGTAGTCGAGCAGCCCGAACAGGGCCGGCGGCAGCTCACTCAAAGAGCCGCTCTCCAGGGCGACGCTGGAGACGATGGCGGTTGCCGCGGTATCAGGCGTCATGGGCGTTGTCTCGATGTTCATCACGGTTCTCCATCTCTTGGGCCAGCGGCCACTCGTCGAGCAGCTGATACTCGGCCTCCTCGCCCTGCCGGCGCGTTTTGGCCTCGCCCTTGCCATGCTCCTCCCTTCGGGCTTCTGCCTGCGCAGGCGGCGGCTCCTGGGCATCGCGGGCCCGCATCGGGAGTTCAGCCCCTAACTCGCCCAGCTCCAGGTTCACCGGCGGTGGCATCACCGCGGTCCACCACTGCTCGCCGGTGGTGTAGTCGCGCTTCATGCGCTCGGCGAGCTCGGCGATACTGCCGGGAATATCCTCGTGCCTGTCGGGCAGCGGCAAGGGCATGCGCACCTTCCAGAGCTGGCCGCCCTCGAGCAGGGCGAAGGCCTGCCCCTTGGGCAGCGAGACCACGTCCGCCGGCTCGATCATCGGCACCTGCACGGTGCTGATGCGGTCGCCGCCGGAGCTGGTGAAGTCGATATCGTTGGCGATGTCGCTGGAATCCGAGGCCATGCTGACCAGCATGCGGGTGGCCACGTTGACCTGGCGCAGCTGCCGGGTCAGCAGCTCGGCGGTCTTCTCCTCGCGCACCCGCAGCATCACCAGGTTGTTGAAGTTGCCGACCACCTGGCCGGCCTTGGCGGCGTTGCCGATGCGCGCCTCGATGTCGGAGAGGGTCTGGGTGTAGGCGGTGACCTGGATGCCGGCGCCGCCCCCCTTGTTGATGAGCGGGATGAACTCGTCGCCCATCAGCTCGTTGAACTCGTCGCAGTGCAGGTTGATCGGCACCTTGCCCATGCGCTTGCCGTTCACCGCCGGCAGGCCGTCATCGATGCCGTGCTTGTAGATATGGCCGGCCACCGAGACCAGGTCGGCGAACATGGAGTTGCCCACCGCCTGGGCCACCTCGAAATCAGACATGGCATCCAGGCCCACGTAGACGATGCCGCGCTTACGGATGATCTGCTGCCAGTCGATGATTGGCCGAGGGTCTTCGATGTCGTCATAGTCCGGCGAAAGCAGCTCGGCGATGCGCCCGGTGGTCAGCTTCTCCAGCAGCGGCAGCAGGCTCGCCACGATCTTGTCGAAGTAGGTCTTGTCGTAGCGCACGGCGCTGCGCAGTCCCTCGAGCACCGCGTCCACCACCTTGACCTGCTGCAGGTACTGCTCGATGGCCACGACCCGCTTGTCGCGGCCCTGAAACTGGCGGGGGATGTTCTTGTCGTTGAGCTTGCCCTCGATGGTGGTGATGCGCTCCCAGGCGTGCTGGTCGTGGCGGGTCAGGGTCTGCTGGGCGTACTCGATCATCAGGCCGTCGATGTTCACCACGTCCGAGAGGATCTGCTCGTAGGTGGGGCGCTGCCCCAGGGCATGACGGGCCCGGGCCACGATGTTGACGAAGCGCCAGGCGAACTCACGGAAGGCGGCGCTGTTGCCCTCCCCTGAGAGCTGGCCGGCGAGCCGGGTGGCCACCTCGGAGATGCGCCCGAAACGGCCCACGGCGTTATAGCGCGCCGAGATATCCGGCCAGCCCAGGTGGAAGACGTAGAATGAATCGCCACGGCCCGCCCGCTGCGCCTCGGCATACATGCGGATCATCAGGTCGGCGTCGCCCTTGGGATCGAAGGCGATGACCACGTCGCCGCGATGGATGTCCTGAGTGATCAGGATCTCGGCGAGCCGGGTCTTGCCGACCCGGGTGGTACCCTCCACCAGGGTGTGACCGACCCGCTCCCCCAGGGGCAGGTAGACGTCGCGTTCTTTCCACTCCACGGCGTGGAGTGCCGCCATGCCGCCCACCGGCGGCAGCGGGCGCACCGGATTCCAGGGCACGTCCGCGGCGAGCAGCTTCACCAACGGCCAACCGGCCCTATAGCGCTCCAGCCGGTTCTCCAGCTCCCGGGCGACGCGGTAGGCGGGCCCCGGGCGCAGATAGCGCTGCACGTGAGGCTGCTGGCTCTCATGCAGCCGCTGGGTGTGGCGCGCCTCCCACTTGAAGCCCTTGCCCATCCACAGCAGCCGCTGGCTGACCGGGATCTGCCGGCTGCGCAGCGCGAAGCGCGGCAGACGCTTCATGTTGCGGCGGTACCGCAGCACCACCCAGGCCTGCCGGGCACGCCACAGCCCGAAAGCGGCGAAACCCGCCGCCATGCCGTAGCCCACGCTGGGCGATAGAGCCAGGGACCAGGGCGCCATGATGCAGAGCACCGCACAGGCCAGGCAGACCAGGGCGGTGTTGAGCTCTACCGCCGGGCGCAGCAGCGCCTCCAGAGGGTGTGTCTGGTTCATCGTGCGCTCCTACTGCTCCAGCCCCTGAGCCGTCACCAGCACCGGGTAGTGGGCCAGGCCCAGCCGGCCGGCCAGGTCGTCCCCCGGCGTGGGGCGCAGCTCGAGCCCCGGCGCCGCCTCGCGCAGGCGCTCAAGCCCCTCGGGCGTGGCCACCTCGACGATCAGCCCCACCGCGTTGAACTCGCGCAGGGTCTCCCCGCGGGCCTCCAGCCAGCGCAGCGACAACGCATCGTCACCAACCAGGAAGAAGGGCGTCATGCGGCTCGGCAGCTCCAGCGGTCGAAAGCGCACCTCGCCGGGCGATAGCCGCTCACTGGTCACCGGCAGCATATCCGCCTCGCTGAACGGCACCAGCGCACGCGGATCCGGGGCATAGCCCTCCTCCTCCGGCACATCGGCCATGCCGATGGCGACGAAGTAGGGGCGGGCCGGTTCGCCGCCATGATCGGCAAGCACCTCCAAGACAGGCCGCTCTGCAGGGGACATACGCGGCATGGTCTCCGCCTGGGCACTAGCGGCAAGCAGCCCAAGGAGCCCACCCATCAGAGCGGCTAACGCCCAGCGGCAGCGATTACATTTCACCATCGGTCGACTCTCCCTTAGTTGGCTGCCAGCTGCCGCTGGCGAGACGTTCGCAGCCGCTCGAGCTCGGCGGCGACGATACGGCGATAGCGGGCCGCAGGCTCTCCACCAGCGGGACGGTGGTAGCGCCCGGCCGCCTGCACCCAGTCGCCGGTGGCCTCGAAGTGGCCGCGCAGCAGGCGGGCCGCTTCCTCCAGGTTGGCGTAGGGATCCAGGGCATCGCAGGGATGGGGAAAGCGCTTGCCGGCGCCGAACAGCTGCGGCTGCCAGCGAACGTTGAGCTGGGCGATGCCCACGTCCACGACGCGGGTTTCCTGAAGGGCCAGCACCAGGGCATCGCAGGCCGCCTGGCGCGTCGCGAAGTGGAAGCCTTCCCCCGCCACGTTCAGGGTCCAGGGCCAGGGGCGGCGACCCGCCTTCAGGCTGACCACAGATTCCGCCATGGCCACCGCGTAGAGCACCTCGGGCGGGACCTGGTGCAGGCTTGCCGCATCGAAATAGGCCGGCGGCACCGCGCTCGCCTTGGCCACCGACGACACCCATGCCAGGCCACAGGCAAGCGCGCAGCTCATTGCCCAGCGCCGGCATGCTGTCGGCCTCATGCCCCCTCCTCACCTCGGGTAGACCTGGGGCAGCGACCCCATGGTGATGCCGTGCTCGGGGTCCGGCTGGCCGTGGTTGAGGGTGATGTCCCGCGCCCGCACGCGGTCCGCCGGCACGCCCACGCGGCTGGCCCAGTCGCGTATCACGGCGTCGTCGCCGTCGCTGTCGAGCACGAAGATGTCCATCTGGGCGCCCTGGGCCATCAGCTCGCTGACGGTGCTGTCGCAGCGCTCGCACGCCTCGACCGCCACATACACCGTCAGCCGCGCCTGCAGCGCGCCCTCGTCGGTGAAGTAAAAGGCATTGCGCGGCCGCAGGGTGAACTCGTCCACCGGCATCTCGTCGGGATAGAGGCGCTGCCAGGCCTCGTCATAGGCCCGCTGGAACGCCAGCTCCCGCTCGGTGCGTTCGCGCTCCACGGCCACCAGCAGCTCCGCATAGCGGCGGCGCTCCTCGGCGCTGCGCGCCTCCACGCCCAGGGCAGTGATGGGGTCGAGGTTGGGCGACCAGATCCCTCGCGGACCCTCCATCAGGGTCTCGTAGCGCTCCCAGTCGCGCTCGGTCAGCTTCCAGGCCTCGGCCCGCTGCGTGCGCGTGGTAGTGCGCTCGCTCTCGAGCAGCCGCTGGGCCTCCTGAATCACAGCGGAGGCATAGGGGCGATGCTCCGGGGTGGACTGGGCAGTGGACTGGGCAGCGGCCTGGCTGGCCAGCAGCGCCACGGCAACGGTCATCGCGGAAAGCACAGCAGGTTTCGGGTTTGTCATCGCAGGATCTCCGGTGGGCTCAGGGAATCTGGTCGTCGACGGCGCGGCCGTTGCGGCTGAAGACGGCGCGGGTGCCGCGGATACTGGTCAGCTCCCAGCCATCCTGGCGATCCCCGACGCCCAGCAGCCGGATATCCCGCAGGCTCGACAGGCCGTTGGGCGAAACACCGACGTAGGGGCGCCCGCCCCGGGACTCGACGCCGGTGACCTGGAACGGGGGCGACGGCGGGGCCACTGGCCGCGGCGCCTGGCGGGCAGGTGCCGGGCGTGGCGCCGCCTGCCGGCTCTGCTCGAGTCGCTCCTCCAGCGTCTGGATCTGCTCGTTCTGGGCGGTAACGCGCAGGTTGAGCTCGCTATCCAGGCGACTCAGGTCCTCGGCCAGCTCAGACAGGCGGGGCTCGAGCGGATCCCGCTGCTCCAGCTGAGCCTGTGCGGCGGTGATGCCGGCGGCATTCTCCTGCCCTCGCTGCTCGGCCCGTTCGAGACGCTGATCCAGCTCCGCCAGGCGCTGCTCCAGCGCCGCCTGCTGCGACGCCACTCGGGCGAGCGTCTCCTCCAGCGGTACCAACGCCTGCTGCACCTGGGACTGCACCAGGGATTCCATCGGCACCTCTTCAGGCGCCGGCCTCAACAGCAGCGCTCCTGACACCACGGCACCGGCCAGGCTGACCGCCAGCAGACCGTAGAGGGTCTTCCTGCCGCCCTTCCCTGCCCCGCGCTTGCGGCGATGCTGCGGCTCCGTCGGCTTGTGGTCGGGCGACAGCTCGGTGGTCTCACTCATCGCTCACCTCCGCCACCGCTTCGTTGCGCTCCTCACGGCTATCGTCGCCGTGCCCCGGCGCATAGCGGATATCCCGCACCTGGTAGCAGACCTCTCTGGCGACAGGGTCGACCTCCAGCTCCCAGGCGTCGCCGCCCAGTACCTGAAGGGCTTCGCGCAGCGGCATGGGGCCCAGCCGGTAGTGGGCCGCCGGCAGCGGCTTGCGGTAGAGGGTGCGCTGGGCGGGGCCGGGCGCGGGGCAGAGCGAATAGCCGGTATGGCGCAGGGTGTGATGCAGCGCCTCCTCCACGGTGGTGGTCATGGATGCCGGAATGCGCACGTCGATGGTCTGCTCCAGGAGGTAGCGCTGACCCAGCGAGGCCTGAGTGGCTACCAGCTGATAGCGCCCGGTGCGAATGACCTCGACGGAGGGCAGCTCGTCGCTGTAGATGTCCGGGGTCACGGCCTCAGTTGTCGGCGGGTTGGGGCCGGTGACCACGGCCCGATGCCGCTCGCCGTCTACGTCAAAGTACGGCAGCGAGAGCACAAGAGGGTCGGCATTCGAGGGCTCGTGAGTCTGTGGCGGCTGATGGGCACAGCCCGCCAACAGCGTGGTGGCGATCAGCGCAGCGGTCGAGAGGGTGGGAAGGTTGAGCATGCGTTGCCTCAAGGGAGTCCATTCAATGGCGTTGAGGCAGGAGGTTCTCGGGTTTGCGGGGGCGGGTCGATTGGAAAGCGTAATCTGGCGGGGAAAGGAAAAACGCCCCGGGGTGGGGCGTTTTTCAGGGTTGGGAATCGTCAGTGTCTTGGCATGACGCTGAGCGCCTCGAGCTCACGGCGCACATAGGGTCGATAGTAGTGGTCCAGAGCCAGCTGCAGCCGCAGGCCTGCCGCCTGCTCGCGAAGCCAGCGCGCTGCGCTGACGTTGTCTGCCAGGGCAATCTCCTCCCTGGCCCGCTGCTCCAGTGCCTGCTCGCGCTCGCGTAGCGCAGACGCTTCCTGAACGGTGGGCGGCATGAGCCACTCGAAGGCACCCATCGTAAAGCGCGCTGCTGCCACAAGGCGCCCGTACCGGTCTCGCACCTCGGCGTGAGACAGCATGACCTCCGGGCCGATATGCGCCAGAAAGTCGGGCTCTGCATGGACGATCTCGGTGACCGTCGCAAAGCTGCCAGCGTCGATGACCGTTGTCTCCTCGAACCAGGGGTCCGAGGGAGCGGTGTCGTCATACTCCCAGCGCGTGCCATGCACCGTGAGACGAAACTGCGCGAGCAGCACCGTCTCCCGAATCAGCGCACCTTCGACCGCATAGGGGTTGGGGACAAAGTGTTCCATCGTGGTTCTCCCGTTCATGACAACGCCGGGGAGAACCTTCCCAGCGGGGAGGCATTTCCCCGGCTGGGTGGTTGAATGGAAACGCTATGGATCAGTGCATGGCCGGCGAATCGAAGGAGCCGGCCGCTTCTCCCGCGTGGGCAGCGGCGTAGCCATTGCCGGCTTCAGACGGCTCCACTGAGGCAGCGGATCTGTCGTTGCCGGCAGTCTGCTCGTCGCGGCGGGGTGCCTGGTAAACCATCTCGCCGTTCACCTTTATCCAGCTGATGAACAGCAGGCGCGCCTTGAGACTGACGCCGGTCTGGCCCGCCTTGTCGCCTCTGGAGTAGACGAAGGTGTCCGTCCAGAGGTCGCCCAGCTTGAAGCCCACCAGCACCTTGCGACCTTGATACACCGCCTGACGGCAGCGTTTGACGAGCGCTTCGGCCTCACGGCCGCTGATCCGGCAGTCGAAGCGGGTATAGCCCACATCGTCCGCGGGGCCGTTCAGGGCGGCGATATCGCATGCCCAGAACGCGTCTCCACGCTTCGGCCTGACCTCTCGGATGCGGTTGAGATAGCCAAGGCCGGTGATATGCAGATCGAAGAAGCCAGTGGTGGCACTCTGGTGAGTGGAGTTCGTCATGGAGTGTCTCCTCGGTGGGTTGCGGTGTGCACCCGGGAGACACTCGCCCCCTGCGGGAAGTCGAGTGGCTTCCCGGGTGGGCAAGGGGTGGATTCAGACGCTGGTTCAGCCCATCAGCACGCAGTGGTGCCGAGCGCCTGCCAGGTGGGTGTGGCAGCAGTCGCAGGATGAGGTCGAGAACGCTTCGTCGTACTCGCTATCGCCGACGACGAGGGTGTTCCCGTCGCGCTGCGCTGCGTAGATGGAATCACGCACCTCCCTTTCTCGGGCGGCAGCGCTCTCCTCATCCAGGAAGTGATGCAGCCCGGTGGCATCGTCATTGGCGATGATCATCAGGCAGTCGTCACAGACCATGACATGGTCGTCGACAATCGTGGCCATGGGGTCTTCCTCCAGGTTCCAGGGGGTCCGCCCCCCTGGGGAGGCATCTCCCCGAATGGGTTGTAATCGCAGTGGCATCCAGCCCGAATGGGCGGCCTCGTCTCGGGATGCGCGAGGCCTTGGGTGACGGCGTACCGCCAAGCGGCGCACCCTTGAAACGCCTGGGTGCCTGGGGTGTCTCGGTTGGAACCGGTCGAGACCACCGGGCCGCCAGCGGCGGCACTTGCCCACTGGAAGGCTGCTCATTGCTTGGGCAGCGTCTCCTCGATATCCCCACTCGCAAGACGCGGCACGCCACGTCTTGGGATTGAAGACCATAGAGGGCATCAACAGGGTCGTCGCCGTATCGACAAGTACCAGGATGTCCGCCATGCAACTGGAGCCAAGGCATGTCCCTCGTTGTCTTGCTTCGCTCACGGTGGCACCCGAATCTCTTCGCGGACGCATTCGGTCGATCAAGCACAGATCCCTGCACAAAGGGCTCCCGTTGGTGATGCGGCGGGCTCCGCAGAAGGGCAGGCGTTTCCAGCGTGGAAACGTCAACCGGCCTGGCTGCTACCCTGGCTCAAGGTAGCCGGCAGGCCGGTCGTCGTATGAGATAGGTGGCCAACCAACCAAGTTGGCCTGGGACTAATGAACCTCGAACCCCGACTGTTGATGATGCAGTGTGAGCCGTATAGGCGGGATGGGGCGTATTCGTCTCGCGAGGTGCGAATACTTTGGGGGATTGAGCGTTGGCGCTCAAAGGGCGTTGCGTGATGACCGTCAGCAACCAACGGGGTACGGCTCTCATTATTGAGCCTACCCCTCTTAGGGTCAAGATGATGACGCCTTGCGCCGGCTGCCGGCGCCTTTTCCTGGCGTCTTGCTCTTCGACTGAGGCATCGTCACCGTGGACTCTCGCGCATGCTGCACCAGCTTCTCTACCATCCCGGCCTGACGGCCCATGAACTCCTGCAGCGCCAGGCGCCCTGCCGCGACGTCATCCAACGCCTGTTCCCAGAGCGCCGTCATGCCGGGATTGGTGATGACGGTAGGCAGCGCATCGATCAGCTTCTGGCCGGTCGGCGTCGAAACCAGGGCCCGCTTCTGCCGCTTGATGAAGCCCCGCTTCAGCAGGGTCTCGATGATGCCGGCTCGCGTTGCCTCGGTGCCGATCCCTGCCGTCTCCTTGAGACGCGCCTTCAGTCGCTCGTCTGTCACGAACCGAGCGGCATGCTTCATGGCGGCGACCAGGGTGCCCTCGGTGAAGGGCTTGGGCGGTGTCGTTTGTTTGGCCAGCACCTCAAGCTGACGGGCCTGGCAGCACTCCCCCTCGCTCAGCGACGGCAGCGGGGGCGCTTCCCGTTCCTCGTCGCCGCCATCTCCAACCGCCGCCCGGGGAAAGAGTTCGCGCCACCCTTCCACACGCACCTGCCGCCCTGAGGCCACAAACGCTTCGCCCTCCAGGTCTACCCGCACCTCGGTCCGATCGTACTCGTGAGCCGGCAGAAACTGGGCCAGGTAGTGGCGACGAATCAGGTCGTAGACGTTGCGCTCGTCATCGCTCAACTTGGCCAGGTCGCAGGCCGCGGTCGGGATGATGCCGTGGTGGGCGGTAATCTTGCTGTCGTTCCAGACACGGCTCTTGCGGCTCGTGTCCAGCCGCTGGCGAAGCGGTGACAGCACCTCATCCGAATGCAGCAGCATCGTCACGATGCGCTCGGCATCATCGCGCTGCGACTCCGGCAGATACCGACAGTCGGTTCGCGGGTAGCTGGTCGCCTTGTGGACTTCGTAGAGCGCCTGGGCGATATCCAATACCTGCTGGGCACCGTAACCAAAGCGGCGCGACGCCTCCTGCTGCAGCGATGAGAGATCCATCACCAGTGGCGCCGCCTCCTTCTTGCGGCTCGTCTCGAGGTGGCTGACACCCCCCTGCTGCCCGGTGACTCGCTGAGCCAATGACCGGGCGGCTTCCTCGCTGACGCAGCGCCCCGCGGCATCCTGGATCGAGGCATCACTCGGTTGCCACTTCGCCTGAAAGGTCCCGCCCGACGCCTGCAGATGCGCCACGACTTCCCAGAAGGGCTGGGGAACGAAGTTGGCAATCTCCCGGTCGCGATCCACGACCAGCCGCAGTGCAGGCGTCTGTACACGTCCCACCGAGAGCACTCCCTGATGGCCCTGTCGCTGAGCCAGCACCGTATAGGCCCGGGTCAGATTCATCCCGACCAGCCAATCGGCCCGGCTACGCCCAAGGCCAGCCAGATATAGCGGGTAGGTCGCCTCGCCGGGCCTGATGCCGGCCAGGGCCTTGCGGATCGAGGCATCATCCAGGGCCGAGAGCCACAAGCGGGTGACCTTCCCCCGATAGCCGCAGTGATCCAAGATTTCGCGGGCGATGGTTTCCCCTTCCCGGTCGGCATCGGTGGCCACTACCACCTCGGTCGCCTGGCCCAGCAGCTTCTTCACGACACCGAACTGCTTGCGGCCGCTCTTCTTGATTTCCATCTTCCAGGTAGAAGGCAGAATCGGCAGCGCTTCCAGCGACCAGCGCTTGAGCGCTGGATCGTACTGCTCCGGCGGAGCCTGCTCGAGCAGGTGCCCGAACCCCCAGGTCACGACACA
Organism: Halomonas alkalicola; assembly: GCF_030704205.1. Classification (NCBI taxonomy): domain Bacteria; kingdom Pseudomonadati; phylum Pseudomonadota; class Gammaproteobacteria; order Oceanospirillales; family Halomonadaceae; genus Halomonas; species Halomonas alkalicola. The sequence goes on from NZ_CP131913.1 coordinate 1,846,154, forward strand.
CCCCTCGCCCTTCAAGAAGCCCTCGCTGCGCTGGCCGGCACCAATCACGCGGGCAATATCTCGGGCCTGCGAAGGCTTCTCGCACAGGAATAGACGCATTGGCACACCTCCCACATAAGCGTGGAGGGCAGCATGGCAAGGCAGTGGAAGGGAGCGAAGCAAGAAAGGGAACGAGCGCGAATTGGCTTTGTTACACCCGGGGGAGAGGCGAGGGCAAAGGCCCGATACGAGGTCGGGCCAGGATGGACTAGGCGTAAGTATTGATCAGGGTACCCAGGTTGCCGCTACTGGCCAGCTGCGGGTCTGCGGCGGCCGACTCCATCAGAGCAGCGACCTGATCTTTCTGAATATCGAGGGCTTCCTTGAACACCTGCATCTGGACCTGCTGGGCAGCCTGCGCTTGCTGCAGTACCAGGGCCTGACTCACTGCGCTGTTGACGGCGGAATCCATGTCACGCCTCCCTCCTTGTGAATAGAGCCCAAGCCTACCAGGCGAGTCATGGGAGGGGCAAAGCGGGCGTCTGCGACTGATCCTTTATTATGCCGTCTTCAAGAGTTAGCCATCAGCTCGGCGACGTCCATCACGTCGCCCAGGAGGAACAGCATCTGGGTGCCGTTAGAGCCGGCACCTCTGACAATGGGCTGGGGCGGCGCATGGCCGCGAAGGTCGCGGCCATGCTGAAGGGCATCCTTGAACTCGGTGACACGAACACCCAGCAGCTGCGCTGCATGAGTGATGCCGATCCGCTCTTTTCTCAGTGCTGGCGATGTCACCGAATGCCCTCCTGTCTGCGCTAACGGAGCGCCATAGGGAAACGCTCCTCAAGCGCCTCACCCATGGCATCCCCATCGTACCCGGCACTGGTCGTTGGCAGGTACTCTACGTTGATACGAGAGCCACTGCCGTCGCGCTGTATTTGAGCTTTCAGCACCAGGGAGTGCTCGGCCCCGTTAACGGCCTGCCTGGCATAGTCACTCATCTGGTAGAAAGCGCCGGGCGTGGCATCGAAGTGCCAGGCATTGTCCATCATCGCCCACTGGTCAGAGTTGCTGTTCGGGTTGAAGTCCGCATCGGAGCGGAATCCGAACTCGGAACGCACCCGAGCATAGGCCGTATCCACATCAAGCGGCGATGCCATGCTGAAGCGCCCATGCCGGCTACTTGCCGATACTTCCTGGCCGCTGCTGGCTGCCTCAGCATCCTTTTCGATAGCAGGCTGCTGCCCGGGGTCGTAATTGACTGGTTCCCCGGTCACCGGATTGTTGATACAGGTCAGGCAGCGCCCTTGAGAGTAGAGATGGTCCTGTGTGGCACAGCCCACTACCAGCGTCACAGCAACGCCCAGGCCCATCCAGCACAGCACCCTCTTGGCTCCCTTCATCATTCTTCTCCTTGATTCATCCATGATCTTTCAGCGGCTAGCCCCCGTAGCCTTCCTGGCTGGCTCCCGGGCCGCTGGCATACTGCTCAGCCGGCTGTTGATGGCTATGGGGGGCATCCATGATTACCTGAGCCACCCGGTGAGGCAAGATAGCGACCCGGTCTGCCTGCACCTTGAACGCCGTTCGCGTCTCGCCGCTCTGCTCCCAGCTGTCCTGAACCATCTTGCCCACTACCACAATCCGCATGCCCCGCTGGTACAGTCGGGACCAGCGCTCGGCATCACGGTGCCACCACTCCACATCGGCCCAGAAGCCACCACGATCCACGATCTCTCCATCCTTGGGGACCAGGTTATCGAATCGCACGTTTAGCCTGAGCAGCGTGCGGGGCGGCTGGTTCTCACGCACGGGGAATGTCCGAACCTCCGGATCGCTGCCGATATTTCCCTCACCGTAAAAGCGGGTGCCCATGGGTATCCTCCTTGGTCGTTATCGCTGAAATGAGACGGCATGCTCGATATCGGCCAGCGCCTTGCCGATTCGCTTGATCGACCAGTTGATCGTGGCCGCCTTGGCATTGAACACGCAGCGCTGCACCTCGAGATCGATGACGGACTGCCGCATCGCCTCGGATATGTCGTCGCGAGACAGGAACGTTTCCAGCAGCCAAAGCCCCATGCTCCTCTGCCTGTTATCGCGGAGTTAAGCTCAGTTCTTGTGTATGGAGGGCAGTAGAGAGGGTGGCGTATCCTGTTGATTGATCTCGCTAGATCACAACCAACATAGGACGGATACGCCATGACCGATTCTACTCTCCAAGCCGTGACGCAGCCAGACGCAGGTGCCACCGATCCGCTGCATGAACTGCTGCGTAAGGGAGCCCGAGACCTGATCGCCAAGGCCGTGGAGGCGGAGTTGAGCACGTTTCTGGAGCTATATGCCGACAAGACGCTGGAAGACGGCCGTCGAGCCGTCGTCCGCAACGGCTACCTGCCGGAGCGCACCGTGCAGACCGGTATCGGCGATGTCGAGATCAAGGTGCCCCGGGTCCGTGACCGCAGTGGCGACGGGGTGACCTTCAGCAGCGTGCTGCTGCCGCCCTACCTGAAGCGGGCCCGCAGTATCGATGAGCTGATCCCCTGGCTCTACCTGAAGGGAGTCTCCACCGGCGATTACCAGGAGGCCCTGTCGGCCCTGCTGGGTGACCAGGCCAAGGGTCTCTCGGCCAACACCGTGTCGCGGCTCAAGAAGCAGTGGGAGGACGAGCATGCCGACTGGCAAAAGCGTGACCTGGCAGAGCAGCGCTATGTCTACTGGTGGGCGGACGGCGTGTACAGCAACGTGCGCATGGATGACCGCCTGTGCCTGTTGGTGATCATCGGCGTCACCGAGCAGGGTCGCAAGGAGCTGGTGGCTGTCGAGGATGGGCAACGCGAGTCGGAGGCCAGCTGGAAAGAGCTGCTCACGGGTCTACGCGAGCGCGGACTGACCACTGCCCCCAAGCTGGCGGTCGGCGACGGCGCCATGGGCTTCTGGGCTGCACTGAGCAAGGTCTATCCGGAGACCGATCACCAGCGTTGCTGGGTCCACAAGACCGCCAACATACTGAATAAGCTGCCGAAATCCGTGCAGCCCAAGGTCAAGGCCGACCTTCACGAGATCTGGATGGCCGAGACCCGCGATGAGGCACACAAGGCCTTCGATCGCACCGTGAAACGCTTCGAGGCCAAGTACCCCAGAGCCATGGAGTGCCTGGCCAAGGATCGGGAGGAGTTGCTGGCGTTCTATGACTACCCGGCAGAGCACTGGGTGCATATCCGCACCACCAACCCGATCGAATCGACCTTCGCCACGGTCCGCCTGCGGAGCAAGCGGAGCCGGAATTGCGGCTCCAGAGCGACGACCCTGGCGATGGTCTTCAAGCTGCTTCAGAGCGCCCAGAAGCGCTGGAAGCGGATCAAGGGGTTCAACAAGCTGGAGCTGGTCGTGAACAACGTCCAGTTCCAGGATGGCGAGCCCTTGACCGATCAGTCAGACAGGTCTGCCGCCTGACCGGCTATACACAGGATTTGACAATAACTCGTTATCGCGCCACTGCAGCGTTCTGGCAGGAACGCCTGATTTACCCCATGGGGTCAGCCAGAGGTCGGTCGACTTCAGCAACCCCCCATTCGCCTGCGAGGCTATATCGATCGCCTCTTGCCGCGCCGCTCTTGCCGACTCCTCCAACTCATCACGGAGCCGAATCAGCTCCCCCTTACCCTTAAAGGGTTTTAAAAAACCCTTTGCGTACCTGTTGAATGCATCATTGCCATAGCTGTTCGATGCGGTATCCAAGCTGCCCCCTCATGCACTTGCCGTGATGCCACTGGCATCACCCCGAAGACCTCCCTCCGGCACCACCGCCCAGGTGATTACACTGGAATCACCCCAAGGCCTCCTCCGGCACCACCGCCCAAGTGATGCCACTGGCATCACCCCGGAGGCCTCTTCGGCACCACCGCCCAAGTGATGCCACTGGCATCACCCTGGAGGCCTCCTCGGCACCACCGCCCAGATGATTCCAGTGGAATCACCCCCGGGGCCCTCCCCGGCACCACCGACCAAGTGATGCCACTGGCATCACCCTGGAGGCCTCCTCGGCACCATCGCCCAAGTGATGCCACTGGCATCACCCTGGAGGCCTCCTCGGCACCGCCGATCAAGTGATTCCAGTGGAATCACCCCGGAGACCTCCCTCCGGCACCGCCGCCCAGGTGATTCCAGTGGAATCACCCCCGGGGCCCTCCTCGGCACCACCGCCCAAGTGATGCCACTGGCATCACCCTGGAGGCCTCCTCGGCACCGCCGCCCAGGTGATTCCAGTGGAATCACCCCCGGGGCCCTCCCCGGCACCACCGACCAAGTGATGCCACTGGCATACCCCTGGAGGCCTCCCCGGCACCACCGACCAAGTGATGCCACTGGCATCACCCCAGAGACCTCCTCGGCACCACCGCCCAAGTGATGCCACTGGCATCACCCTGGAGGCCTCCTCGGCACCACCGCCCAAGTGATGCCACTGGCATCACCCTGGAGCCCTCCCCGGCACCACCGACCAAGTGATGCCACTGGCATCACCCCAGAGACCTCCTCGGCACCACCGCCCAAGTGATGCCACTGGCATCACCCTGGAGCCCTCCCCGGCACCACCGACCAAGTGATGCCACTGGCATCACCCCAGAGACCTCCTCGGCACCACCGCCCAAGTGATGCCACTGGCATCACCCTGGAGGCCTCCTCGGCACCGCCGCCCAAGTGATGCCACTGGCATCACCCTGGAGGCCTCCTCGGCACCACCGATCAAGTGATGCCACTGGCATCACCCTGGAGCCCTCCCCGGCACCACCGACCAAGTGATGCCACTGGCATCACCCTGGAGGCCTCCTCGGCACCGCCGCCCAGGTGATTCCAGTGGAATCACCCCGGGGCCCTCCTCGGCACCGCCGCCCAGGTGATTCCAGTGGAATCACGTCGAGGGAGCGTCTCCTGGCTCCCCAGCGGAAGGCGGTGAGTCTCCTTTCGACTCGCCGTCGCTGCCGGCCCTCGCGGCCTCAGCTGGCTTGGCAATCGGCGGTGCAAACTCGCTGCGCCGCTTGCCGGAGAGCACATCGTCAGGGAGTGCGCCGAACTTCTCGATGGCGTCTCGAGCCTTGGCATTGTTGGCGGCAAAGTCATCCCGGGTGGCACCGCTGAAGCCGGGGTACTTCTGGGTGCTCGCGCACAGGCTGCGCAGGAGGTGACCCCCCACCCGGACGTACTCCTCCATCTGTCGCCGGCCAATCAGGGCGATATGGTGAGCAAGCATGACGCGCCTGACGAAGCGGTCGAAATCGATCAGCAGGCGCAGAGCGAGCCAGCCGTGTTGGCCGCCCGTATAGACGGGAATCTTGAGGGGCTGCTGGTTGAGATTCTCTTCCACGTCCAGCTCTGGCGGCAGCTGAGCCAGCAGGTTATCCAGCTCCTGAAGGCGCTGGTCCAGCTGAGCTCGCGTCTCGGCGAGCTTGGCATCCAGCTGCAGCAGCCAGTGATCCGCATAGGGGTCATCCTTGGCGGCGTTCTGCTTGATCGCACCGCAGATCAGCAGAAACTGCCGCATGCCGATAATCTGCGGACGCCCTGTCTCGACGCCTCGCCCCTTCCAGATCCGTGCTGCGTGATGGGTGTGTAGCGTCAGCTCGATCTTGCTGCGCAGTGCTCCCAGGCGATCAACGGCCATGTCGCGTTGCCCTCATGCTGATGTGTGTCCGCGGTACGGCAGGCACTGTCAATCAGTTGATGCGGGGAAGACAGGGGAATCGTTAATGGCCGCTGAGTGGGTTTTTCCCGGCCGATGGCCACAACCCCAGCGAGCGCAGACACTGCTCTCGGGCGGCTTGGTCTTCCTCGGGCGAGGTGGTGCTCGGCTCGGCAATCGACGGCTCCGCTGTCCGGGGGGAGGACGGCGGTACGCTTCGAGCTGCCGGCCGCTCGGCGGCGGCGGAAGCCCCCTGGGGCGCCCTCCCCGCCCGGCGCTCCGCCTGAGCCTGGGCGTAGCCGGTTGCCACGAACTCGCCACCGATGGCTCGCTTGATCAGCCCTCGCAGGAAGCCCTTGGGGTTTCGCACCGAGCCACCGCTCACGCGCCCTGCCGCCTCGTCGAGAATCGCCTGCTGGGTGTCGCCGGCCAGCTCCGCCATCAGCAGCTGAGTCGCCTGGCGTTCGCTCTCATCCATCGAGAGACATGCCGGCCAGTGCAGGTTCACGGCTGAGGTACCTGTAGGTTTTACACAGTGTGAAGTACGTACTGTACGGGAAGAACTGCCCGAGTTTTCATCGAGAACTGCCTCGACAGCCCGATAAGCCTTTGATTTCAGGCTTGGTTCTCTCTGAAAACCAGGGGAGTTCTCTCGATGCACTCGGCCGGGTTCTCGATGAGAACTCGGCTGCCTGCCCTGGTTCTTCTGGTCAGTCACGGTAGAGAACTGGGCAGCGTCATGCCTGACAGGCGACCGGCTCCGGGCCTGCCGGGAGCGAGAGGCCATGGTATCGAGACGCGTCGGCAGCTCATGCAGGGCACCGGCTTCCTGGAGCTCCTCGAGCACCATGGCAGCGACGGCCTTGACCACCTTGTTCTGGTGATCAAGGCAGCGACACACATACTCAACGTAGTCGGCATCCAGCACCGAAGCTTCAGCGGGCGAAAGCGGCTCGTCGTGCAGGATATAGACGTTGCCGATAATGCGGCCGTTCTGCGCGTTGCGCGCCCGGTGCCCGAGGCTGACCCAGCGGGTCAGGCGAAGCACAGCGATAACCCGGGCGACCGTGGCCCGCGACGCCTTCTGGCCCGGCGCCCCCCGCAGCAAGGGCTGCAGTTCGTCGTAGGTCGGCACCGCGGTGGTTCGGTCCGGATTGACCAGCATGCGCATCATCTGCCAGCCAAGCTTGTCAACGTGCCCGAGGCGCGGATCCAGCAGCAACGACCGCGGCACGGTCTCATGGGGGTTCCCGAAGAACAGCAGGCCATCGAGGCCCGAGGATGCGGCTTCTCCAGACTGCCCAACCTCACCGTTCACAACGGAGGACGCCGGGGACTCGCCCCGGCGCTGGGTCAGCTCGGAAGCCGCCTGGCCAATCAGGCGATCCAGCCCCTTCCGAGTGGCATCACGAAGCTGCACCATCACCGCTCTCCTTCAGGTGACGCCCACTCTTCGGCCGGCGGCGCCGTGCGCGGCTGGCCGGGGTCGACCCACTGCTTGACCAGGTGCCACACCACCGCCAGCGGGATATCGGTCTCCTCGGCGAGGGTCACCATACCCTGCAGGTCATCGGTCGCCTTGGGGTCCAGGGCGATATGCTGCCAGCGCTCCCAGGCATCGTGCTCAGCCTGCTCCGGCGGCATCGCCAGCCGCCCCTGGCGAGGTGCGATGCCCAATAGCTGACGGCGCGTCGAGCAGTCGTTGCCGGTCAGCCCGAAGAAGGCGCCCATCATGCTGACGCTGGCCCCCAGCCTCAGGCAGCGGTCAATCAGGGTCTCACGGTCCTGATCACGATCGATGCGCGCCAGGACGCCGCGCAGTGCGGCGTGATCCACCGAGAAGCGCGCTACCACTGGTCCTGCGCAGGCCAGCGAGTCGATATCGCTCGCTCTCAGTCGCCGCAGGGTGCGCAGCTCATCCTCACTGAAGCCGAGGGCCAGCGCACGGCGCATGTTGCCCTCACGAAGAAACCCCATGACCTGGCTGAGCAGCGCCTGATTCAGGTTGGCGGATGAAGAGCTCATGACTGGGCCTCCTGTTGTCCCTGCAGGTGTTCACGAAGGCGGCGAATCAGCCGCACCAGACGGAAGAAACGAAGCAGTACCGCATCGTCCCAGGCGCTCTCAGCGCCCTCTTCCCGATGGGTGCCCAGCAGCGCTCCCCACAGGGTGGCATCGGCGGGGTACTCGGGATTGAGCTCGCCGCGCAGGCTGGCCAGCGCCTGCCAGGCGAAGCGGGCACGGCGGTCGGCCGCCTCGGGCAGTGGGTTGAGGTCGAAGCCGATGCCGTCGTCATCGGCGATCACCACGTCGCTGCCGCCGAAGCCGCCCCAGCGGGCGATGACCTGCACCAGTTCACGGATACGAATACGCAGTGAGCGAGGCTCATCCTCGACGCCTTCGATAAACCAGACGTCGGCAATGGGCGGGGTGGTCTCACCGGAGAGCACCGGTGCCGCCAGGGGAGCCAGCTGCTCGAAGTCGAAGCTGGGCACGCCGAGCTCGCTGGCCAGGTGGTGACGGTAGCCGCGCTTCCCTGGAGTCTCTTCCCAGCGGGACTGAGTCAGCCCTTCAAGGCGGGCAGCCCGCTCGGCCTCCGTCCGCGCAGCACCCTCTGGCCAGTCACCCGCCTCCTCTGCGGGTGCCGCCATGGGCACTGGGTCAGCCTCCGATGCCGGCTCGCTGAATACCGACACCGAGGGAGACGGTGACTCGCTCAGCTGCTGTTTTTCGCGCTCCAGAGCGGCAACCTGCTCACGCAGCCGAAGCAGCTCGGCGCTCTCTGCTCTCTCATCGTCGGTAGGCGCGTCTCGGCTGAGGGTCCGAGGCGACGGCAGCTGCTCGGCCTGAGGGTCGGTCTGCGGCTGAGATTGAGGTTCACGGCCAGGATCTGAAGCGGGCACCTTCACCACCGGCGCACCGCCCGTGGCGGGCTCGGGCAGCGGTGGATAGAGAGAGGGCGGCTGGGCGTCGGGGTCACGCATCTGCTGCAACTCAACGTCCAGGGCCTCGAAGGCCTGATGCTCTTCCAGGTCCCAGCGCCGCTTGCGATAGGTGACGATATTGTCGAGGGTCAGCTCGCAGACGTTGAAGTGCACGCCCGTGTAGTCGGCCAGCATGCCGCAAAGCCGATCCACCACGATGCCCCAGTTCATCTCGGTCTGGCCCTCGTCATCGAACCAGGCCATGGTCTGGTGCCAGGTATCGGCAAAGCCCTGGGGCTCGACCTCCTGGGTGCAGCGCTCCCAGATCAGCCGGCAGGCTTCCCGGTAGCTGATCAGCTTCTCGACCTGCGGCCGCCCCAGGCCGCTGTAGAGGGTATTGGGCAGCGTGGGCAGCAGATGCTCGACGGTATAGAGCATCTTGCTGATATGGCTCTGGGCCACCTGGTAGCCGTCCTCCGCAAGGCGCTTGACCAGCTCACGCTGCGAGAGCGTGTCGCCGCTCTCCTCCTCGTACATCGCCTTGGCGTCCATCACGCCCTTGGCTCGCTCGATCCAAAGCAGCTGGCCACGGTTGTCGTTCTCGCTGAGGTGCCCCGTCAGCATCTTCACTTCCGACTGCCAGGGTCGGTACAGGGCATAGAAGGCGTGGAAGCGCGACTCACCGGTCTCTTCATAGAGCTCGCGCAGGATCTGCAGGCGGGTATTGCCACCGTCGCAGATGGTGTAGTGCTTCTCGCCCGGCCGCTGGGTGACCGGGGGCTTGTGCTTGAGGCCCGCTGCACGGATCGACGCCTTGATCTCCTCGTACTTGGGGTTCTGGACCTGCCGGGGGTTGTGCTCGTAGGGCTTGAGCATGTCCAGGGTGACCCAGACGGCCATCTCCTGGTCGGGCGGTGTCATGGCATCCACGGGCTGCCCCTGACGCTTGGGGCTGGGCTGCATCAGGCGCTCACGAAGCTGCTGGTCGCTCGGGCGTTTCATCGGCGGTATTCCTCGGTGACGAAGCGGACGGAGGCGGCACCGCCATGCGGCGCCTGGGTGCTGATGACAGTGGAATCACTCTTCATGGCGGCCCCTCTGCTGCCCCTCCGCGCGGCGCAGCTGGGAGCGTGCATTGAGCTCGGCGCGGCGGTCCTTGGTGGTAAAGGAGGTGAAGACCGGCGCACAACCCGGCTTGCTGAACCGCATGTGCCCACCGCTGGTACGCTGCACCTCCCACCCCCGGGTGGCGGCATAGCGCACCAGACGCTGCATCCCCTTGCACCCTCGTGCTGCCGACAGCGACTTACTCATCCTTGGCCTCCTCGATCTCCCAGAAGCGTTTCAGCAAGGCATCACCACCCTCGATGAAGGTGTGGATCTCGTGGCCGCTGTAGGTGGCCATCTGGATCACCGCGAGGGCATCTGCCTGCAGGGCAGGGTCGAGCCCGCGCAGCCGCTGCATCTCGAAAGGCCAGCTGTCGCCGTTGTAGAGCGCGAGGAGTAGGCGGCGCAGGTGATGGGACTGGCCGCTGTGTCCCTGAGCCACGCAGATCAGATGCTCGAGAGATGAGAGCCCCTGCTGCTCAGCCTCAAGCTGACGCTGGCGAGTCTCGTTCATGACCTGAGCCAACGCCTGAGAAAGCCGGGAACGGGGTTCGGGTGTGCGCACGCGATACTGGCTCATGGGGTCACCTCCTGATGCTGCCAGGCCAACGGCTTGAAGCGCGCCGACTCCCCCTGGAACGCCAGGTGCACGGTGCCGGTGGGCCCATTGCGCTGCTTGCCCAGGATCAACTCGGCCAGGCCGTGGCTGTCTTCGTTGTCGGGGTGGTAGACCTCGTCGCGGTAGATGAAGGCGATGACGTCGGCATCCTGCTCCAGCGCGCCACTGTCACGTAGGTCGGCCATGCAGGGGCGCTTGTTGGGGCGGGTCTCCAAGGAGCGGTTGAGCTGCGACAGGGCAATCACCGGGGTGCGCAGCTCCTTGGCGGTTTCCTTGAGGATGCGGCTGACCTTGCCCACCTCGAGGGTGCGGTTTTCGCTGCCCGGCTCCTGAAGCAGCTGCAGGTAGTCCACCAGGATCATTGAGGGGCGGCCGAAGCGGCGGGTCATGCGGCGAGCGCGGGCCTTCAGGCTGGAAGCGGTGATTCCCGAGGCATCATCGATCAAGAGCTTCCCGTCCAGCTGGGTGAGCCGACTGACCGCGGGGGTTACCTTGGGCCAATCCCCGTCTTCCATCTTTCCGGTGCGCAGCTTCTGCAGGGAGACATTGCCCAGGCTGGCGATCAGCCGCAGCATCAGCTGCGACTCGGGCATCTCCAGGGAGAAGATAAAGACCGGACCGGCAGCCTCCTCTGCCATCAGGGCATGCTCCGCAAAGCCGAGCCCCATGGCGGTCTTGCCCATGGAGGGGCGGCCGGCCAGGATGATGAGATCCCCCGGCTGCCAGCCCGCGGTCATGGCGTCCAGCTCGCTCAGGCCGCTCGGGATCCCCGTCACCCCACCCTGCGCATTGAAGGCCTGATCGATGACGTTGATGGCCTCCCCCAGCATCTCCTTCATGGAGCTCAGCCGGTCATGGCGCTCCTCCGTCAGGGCGAAGAGCTTCTGCTCGGCCTCCTCGATCAGCTCGGCGGCCGTGCGGCCCTGAGCGTTCAGGGCCTGCTGGTTCAGCGTGAAGCAGGTGTGGATCAGCTGCCGCAGCGCATGGCGGTCCTTCACGATCTCGGCATAGGCCGCCACATTGGCCGCGCTGGGCGTATTGCGGGCCAGCTCAGCCAGAAACGCGAGCCCTCCCACCTGCTCCAGCTGGTGGGCTTCCTCCAGCGCTTCGGAGACGGTCACCACATCCATCGGCTGGTCGCGATCTGCCAGCTCCCGGATCGCCTGAAACACCAGGCGGTGGGCCTGCTGATAGAACATGGCAGGGGCCAGGCGGTCGGCGACCTCGTCCCACATGGCGTTATCCAGCAGCAGCCCACCCAGCACCGACTGCTCTGCCTCCAGGCTGTGGGGTGGCAGATAACCGGCTTCCGGGCGCTCCTCGGCCACCCGAAGCTCGACCAGGTTCTCAATGGCACTCATCGTGGCAGCCTCCCTGCATGGCGGTGGTGCTGACCATGGCGTCGATCAGCGGCTGCCAGTCGGGGTTGAGCTCACAGGCCATCGTCTTGACCTGGTCGGCAGCGGCGGGCGACTTGCGGCCGGCGGGCTTGCGCGGCTCGAACTGGTGAGCCGGCAACCCCGCGCTGGCCGCCTGTCGGAAGGCGACACCGGCGCGGATGGTGCTCTGCATGACGGTGACGCCCTGCTCGCCGGCGGCGAACATCTCTGCCAGCGTCTGGTGGATGCCCCGCGCATCGGCGGTTTCATCCAGGCGATTCACGAGTACGGAAACGGGGGGAACGGAGAGGTGGGTGAACTGGCTGAGCGCCTCGAGATCGCGCAGCAGGCCAACGGTGCCACGCACGAACTCACGGGCAGAGAGCAGCTCGGGAGTGATGGGAGAGAGAGCGTGATCGGAAGCCAGGACCGCCATCTCCAGCGTGATGGAGCGCGCCCCCTGGGTGTCGATCAGGATGAGGTCATAGCCCGACAGATTGGAGAGCAGCTGGGCAAGCCGGAAACGGCCGTCCGGGGCGTTGAGCAGCAGCTGAGGAAGCTGGCCGGCATGATCGTTGGAGATCACTACATCCAGATTGGGATGGGCCGTCTGCGATATGACGCGGTCGGGAGCCGTGTCGCTAAGCGCGATCAGCTCATAGGTGCCGCCGGGGGCTTCGGTGCGGAGGGGGTAGTAACTGGAGAGCGTCGGCTGACTGTCCAGGTCGATGAACAGGACCCTGAGGCCCGCATCGGCCAGGAGGCCGCCCAGATTGGCAGTGACGGTGGTCTTGCCGACCCCGCCCTTGGTCGAAATAACGGATACAACGCGCATAACCTCACCTCGGTTCCAGATGGAAACAAGTGTGAGGCTGATGATCTGTCTCTATTTCACGAAGCTGTCAGGTCTACTGACACGCCAGGCGGGGGTTCCACTCTTGCTCGTAAGCTGCTGATTTCGCGTACTGTTTGCAATGGTGCCGGCACCAGGAGTCGACCCCGGGACCTACTGATTACAAGTCAGTTGCTCTACCAACTGAGCTATGCCGGCAAAGGCACGACCTGCAACACAGTACAATCTTCTTCAGCGAGAAAGACCGGGAACTCGAGTCCACGGCCTTTCAGAATTAAGGTTGGCGATGGCTGGGGTACCAGGATTCGAACCTGGGAATGCCGATACCAAAAACCGGTGCCTTACCACTTGGCGATACCCCAGCAGTGTGGTGGCCAGAGAGGGAATCGAACCCCCGACACGGGGATTTTCAATCCCCTGCTCTACCAACTGAGCTATCTGGCCGCTGCCAACGGTGCGTATTAAACCTCAGCTGGCGTTCCGCGTCAACCCCTTGGCTTTCAAAAAGATGGCCGGGCCAACGGCGGTGATTCAGCCCTCCTCCCGAGGCACATAGCCTTCGGCCTGGTCGGTCTCGCGGTTGTCGAGGAAGCGCTCCATCTGGTCCATCAGATACTCCCGGGAGGCGGGGTCGAGCATGTTGAGGTGCTTCTCGTTGATCAGGCGGGTCTGCAGGGCCTGCCACTCCTCCCAGGCCTGCTTCGACACGCTGGCCTGGATCTCCTGGCCCTTCTTGCCGGGCAGGGGGGGAAACGGCAGCGCCTCGAGCTCGCGCTGATACTTACGACAGAAGACGGTCTGACTCATGGGTCGATCTCCTCGTGGGTGTAGGGTCCCGGCGGGGCATCCAGGGCTAAGGGCGCCAGGCTGGTCAGCAGCGACTTGACCGGTGCCGCCAGGCCCACGGCATCGGGGTTCTCGGGATCGTACCAGCGGCGGGTCTCGCCCACCGCATCGAGGCGCTCGACGCGGGCCGGCTGGGGCGTGATCTCCAGCCGGAAGTGGCTGAACACATGCAGGAAGGGCGCTCCGGCCGACTCGATCGCGCTGCCCGGCGCATGGCTGTCGAGCCAGGCCGTGAGCGCCGCCTCGTCATCGAACTGCGGCAGGCTCCACAGCCCCCCCCACAGGCCGCTGGCAGGCCGCTGCTCGAGCAGCACGCGGCCGCGCGCATCGCGCAGCAGCAGCATGCGGGTGGTGCGGGTGGGCAGCGACTTCTTCGGCTTCGACTCCGGGAAGCGGCGCTCCGCGCCCCGGGCATGGGCCAGGCAGACATCGGCGAAGGGGCAGCGTCCGCACTCGGGCGTGCCGCGCCGGCACAGGGTCGCCCCCAGATCCATCACCGCCTGGGTGTAATCGACCAGGCGCTCGTGGGGCGTGTAGTGCTCGGCCAGGGCCCACAGCCGGCGCTCCACCGCGGGACGCCCCGGCCATCCCTCAACGGCATGCAGGCGCGCCAGGCTGCGCTTGACGTTGCCGTCGAGGATCACCGCGCGCTCCCCGCTGCTCTGGGCGATGATCGCCCCCGCGGTGGAGCGCCCGATGCCGGGCAGCGCCGCCAGCGCCTCGGCGTCCATGGGGAAGTCACCGCCATGCTCGTCGAGGAGCACGCCTGCGGCCTTGTGCAGGTTGCGCCCCCGCGCATAGTAGCCAAGCCCCGTCCACAGATGCAGCACCTCGTCCTGATGCGCGACCGCCAGCTCGCGCACCGTCGGAAAGCGCGCCATAAAGCGCTCGAAGTAGGGAATGACCGTGGCCACCTGGGTCTGCTGCAGCATGATCTCGGAGACCCATACCCGGTAAGGCGTGCGCTCCTGCTGCCAGGGCAGGTCGTGGCGGCCATGGACATCGAACCAGGCCAGCAGTCGCCGCTGGAACTCTGCGGCGGACAGGACGGGTGAGGGCATCTCACTCATCGCGACTCCACAAAAAAGCGCCGACACGGATGCCGGCGCAGGGACTGACGTTGCTCAATTCAACAGACCGCGCAGGGCATCGCGAAGTTCCCGGCCGCTGCCCTCCCCGAGCCGCTCGTCGAGACGCTCCAGGGTGCCCTCCAGGCGGCGCTCCGCTTCCTCGCCGACCCGGCGACCCAGTTCGTCGCGCAGCGCCTCGCCGATAGCGGACTGGAAGGCCTCGCGGTCGAAGCGGCACCATTCGGCGCTATCTCCCGAGAGGCTGCCCTCGCAGCGCACCGGGAAGGGCAGCCGCTCGAGACGGGGATTGACCCGGCAGGCGGCATCGGCGGTGTCCACCACCCGCGCCGCGGCGCGCAGTTCGAAGCGCTCGCTGATGAGGTCGAGCCAGCCCTCGCCGCCCAGCTCGATGCCCGGGATGACCACCAGCAGGTCCTCGCTGTTGAGGGTACCGTCGCGGATGACAAAGGTGGCGCCGGCCTCCTCGAAGCGGGTATCCGGGTGCCAGTCGCGGCTGGTCTCGCGTCCCTCCAGGGCCGCCACCGCGGTGCACAGCTCCCGGGAGACGTTGACGTCCAGAATGGCCCCGTCATCGATGCGCGCCTCGACGCGGCCATCGAGGTGGCGCCTCAGGTCCGGCCAGCTGTTGCCGCGGGAGGTGAGCTCGCCGTCGGCGGAGAAGCGTCCGCGCAGCGCGGCCTCCTCGTCGCCCAGCGCCTTCAGCAGCTCGTCGGCGCGCACCCGCTCGATGCGAGGCGCCAGCCGCCAGTGGATGGGGTCGCGGGTCAGGTCCAGCTCCCCGCTGGCGGCCAGGCTCCCCTCGTAGAAGCCGGCCTCGAAGCGGCTGAGGCGCTGGCGGCCGTCGGCGCCCTCCAGCGTCAGGCCGACGTCGCGGAACTCGAGTCCGGCGAGCCCCAGCCCGCCCAGGCGCAGCTCGCCCGCCAGGGCCAGCTCGGCGAGCCACTCGGCCGGCACCAGGGCGCCCGGCGCCTCGGCATGGGCCCTGGTGATCCCGGGCAGGCCAGCGGCCGCACGCTCGCCGGCAGGCTCCGCCGGCGGCAGGTAGGCATCCAGGTCGAGGCGATCCCCCTGCAGGTCGAAGTCGAGGGCACGGCCGTCCAGGCCCGCCGACAGCTGCCCGGTGAAGGTGCTGCCGTCCAGCGTCAGGGTCAGCCCGGCGAGCTCCAGGCGCGACATGTCGCCCCGCACGGGGGTGGTCAGCACCACCTCGGTGAGGGCCTCGTCATCGGCCATGGCAGGCAGGCTGTCGAAGCGCTCGAGCCAGGGGCGCAGGGAGAACGCGGCGAGGCGCAGCTGGCCCTCGTGGGGCGGCGCCTCCAGCAGGTGGTCGACATTGAGGTTGCCGTTCAGGCTGAGGCCGTGCTCGCCGCTCAGCACCAGGTCGCGCAGGTGGGCGGTCTCCTCGAGGAGATCCGCCTCCAGCGCGAAGGCCAGGGAGAGCGGCAGCGGCGAATCGCCAAGCGCAGGGTGGTTGAGCGTGGCGTCCAGGCTGCCCTCCGCCAGGTGCAGGCGGCGCTCGATGGCGTCAAGGTGCAGCTCGCTGCCTTTCAGGACCAGCTTCTGCTCGCCCTCCACCGCGGCCAGGCGGCTGGTGGTCGTCAGCGCGAGGTTCTCCAACCGGTAGCGTCGCTCCGCCAGCCCCAGGGTCACGCGACCCTCGAGAGAGACGTCGCTGGTCAGCCTGGGAGTGTTCTCCTGGGCCTCCGGGTCCAGGTCGTCGTGGCCGACCAGGCGGAAACTGGTGCGGATCGGGAAGGCGCTGCGCGGGTTGACGTTGCTGCCGGTGATGCCGAGCGATTCCAGGCGCAGCTCATGCCCGGCGCCCAGGTCGCGATAGCTCACCTCGCCGTCACGCACCTGCACGTTGGCGATGTTGAGCGCCACGGCCAGGCCGCCCTGACCATCCGGCACCGGGCCGGCGGAGGCGCCTGCCGGCGCCAGCACCTCTTCGGCGGCCTCGCTGCGCTCGGCGAGGCGCTCCATCAGCGCCTCCCAGTTGCCGCGCCCCGCCTCGTCCCGCTCGAGGTTGAGGCGCATGCCATCCAGGGTCATGCCGTCGATGGCGATCTCGCCGCGCAGCAGGGGGGTGAAGGCCAGGCTCACCTCGGCCCGCCGGAAGGCCACGAAGGAGGTCTCCTCGCTCACCGTCTGTTCGGGCAGCCAGGCCTCGGCCTTCTCGACGCCGACGCCGAGTCGCGGATAGAAGGACCAGGTCAGGGGGCCCTCCAGGGCCAGCTCCAGGCCGCTCTGCTCGCGCACCACCTCGATCAGCCGCGGCTTGAGGTCCTCGGGGTCGAAGAAGGTGGTCACATAGACCACCGCGGCCACGGCCAGAACGGCGAGAATCCCGATCGCGGCCAGCAGGGTACTCAGAAGGCGACGCATCACTGGCTCCTCTCGGGCATCAGCAGCTCATGGAAGCTCTCGTGCTGTTCGAGCCGGAAGCCCAGCCGCACCAGCAGCACCTGATCGGCCAGCCGAAGCTGCCCCAGCTCGGCGCGCAGGGCCCTCTCCTCGGCCTGGGCCGCCTGGCCCACCAGGGTCAGCAGCCGGGTGCCGACGCCGCGTCGGCGGGTCGGCTTGCGGATGCAGAAGTGCGACAGCCACCAGGCCTCGCCGTCGTCGCGCTGGGCCACCGCACCGATCAGGCGATCGTTGAAGCGGGCGCATAGGAAGCGATGGCCATCGGCCAGATGACCATGGATGAAGGCGTCCACCGGCGCGGGCAGCCGCTCGGAGGGCGCATCGGCATAGATACGGGCGAGGTCGAGCTGCGCCTGGGCATCCGCTTCCCAGGCGGCGCGGTCGACGGGATGGAGTGTCACCGGCATTGATGGGTCTCCCTGGGCCGGGGCGGCGAGGGTCGCCGCCGCGCAGTGGGGTGCATTGTAGCGGATGGGGTCGCCGATTCTCTATAATGGCAGCTTTCCGGCCGCGGGCGAGACCCGCCGTCCACTCGTTCTTTCGGGTCACTGCACGCCGGTGGCCCCATTCGACATGCGCCCAGGCGCTGGAGAGGCTTCGATGTCCGAGCGTATCGCCACGGTCAGCCGTGACACCCAGGAAACCCGGATCACCGTGACCGTCAACCTGGACGGCACCGGCAAGCTGGCCTGCGAGACCGGCGTGCCCTTCCTCGACCACATGCTCGACCAGGTGGCACGCCACGGCCAGATCGATCTCGAGATCAAGGCCGAAGGCGATCTCCACATCGACGACCACCACACCGTCGAGGACCTCGGCATCACCCTGGGCCAGGCCTTCGCCAAGGCCGTGGGCGACAAGCGCGGCATCCGCCGCTACGGCCACGCCTACGTGCCGCTGGACGAGGCGCTCTCGCGGGTGGTGGTGGACTTCTCCGGCCGCCCCGGGCTCTTCATGGACGTGGAGTTCACCCGTGCCACCATCGGCCGCCTGGACACCCAGCTCTTCTGGGAATTCTTCCAGGGCTTCGTCAACCACGGCATGGTGACCCTGCACATCGACAACCTGAAGGGCTTCAATGCCCACCATCAGGCAGAGACCATCTTCAAGGCCTTCGGCCGCGCGCTGCGCATGGCGCTGGAGCCCGACGAGCGCATGGCCGGCCAGATGCCATCTACCAAGGGCTGCCTGTGAGGCCGCCGCACGACCACACGAGGAGCGCCCCATGACCATTGCCGTCATCGACTACGGAATGGGCAACCTGCATTCCGTCGCCAAGGCACTGGAGCACGTCACCCACGAGAACGTGGTGGTCACCCGCGACCCCCGCCGCATCCTGGGCGCCACCCGCCTGGTGCTGCCCGGCCAGGGTGCCATCCGCGACTGCATGGGCGAGCTGGAGAAGACCGAGCTGCGCGGCCTGGTGGAAGAGCTGCTGGCCAGCCAGGAGAAGCCTCTGCTGGGCATCTGCGTGGGCCAGCAGATGCTGCTGGACCACAGCGAGGAGAACGGCGGCATTGGCTGCCTGGGCTTTCTCGGCGGCGAGGTGAGGCGCTTCCCCGGCGACATGCACGACGACCGCGGCCAGCGCCTCAAGGTCCCCCACATGGGCTGGAACCTGGTGCACCAGCAGCGCGAACACCCGCTGTGGGCCGGCATCGATCAGGACGAGCACTTCTACTTCGTGCACAGCTACTACGTGGAAGCCGCCGACGAGGCCACGGTCTTCGGCACCACCGACTACGGCCGCATCCAAGCCCACGTGGCCATCGGCCGCGACGCTACCTTCGCCGTGCAGTTCCACCCGGAGAAGAGCTCCCGGGCCGGCCTCAAGCTGCTCGAGAACTTTGTCACCTGGGCGCCCTGAGCCGCGCCCGGGTCGCCCGGGCCCCTGAGGTTCGCACAGACCCAGGCGCTGGCGCCGCACCGGGCGGCCGCGCCGCCCCACGACTTTCAACCGGGGCCCGCTGAGGCACCCAAGAGGAGCTGGACATGCTGGTGATTCCCGCCATCGATCTCAAGGACGGCCAGTGCGTGCGCCTGAAGCAGGGCCGCATGGACGACGCCACCACCTACGGCGACGACCCGGTGGCCATGGCCGAGCGCTGGGTGAAGGCCGGCGCCCGCCGTCTCCACCTGGTGGACCTCAACGGCGCCTTCGAGGGCAAGCCGGTCAACGGTGACGCCGTGACCGCCATCGCCCGGCGCTGGCCCGAGCTTCCGATCCAGATCGGTGGCGGCATCCGCTCCGCCGAGACCATCGAGCACTACCTGGCCGCCGGCGTCAGCTACGTGATCATCGGCACCAAGGCGGTCAAGGAGCCGGACTTCGTCGGCGAGATGTGCCGCGCCTTCCCGGGCCACGTGATCGTCGGCCTGGACGCCCGCGACGGCTTCGTGGCCACTGACGGCTGGGCCGAGGTCTCCCAGGTGAAGGCGGTGGATCTCGCCAAGCGCTTCGCCGACGACGGCGTCTCCAGCATCGTCTACACCGATATCGCCCGGGACGGCATGATGAACGGCGTCAACGTGGAGGCTACCGCGGCGCTTGCCCGGGACGGCGGCCTGCCGGTGATCGCCTCCGGCGGGGTGACCAACCTCGACGACCTGCGCGCCCTGGTGGCCGCCGGCGAGCCGGGCATCCTCGGCGCCATTACCGGTCGCGCCATCTACGAAGGCAGCCTGGATGTCGCCGAAGGGCAGCGGCTGTGCGACCAGCTCACCGGCCAGGGGGGGAGCTGACCATGGGACTCGCCAAGCGCATCATCCCCTGCCTCGACGTCGATGCCGGTCGCGTGGTCAAGGGCGTCAACTTCATCGGCATCCGCGACGCCGGCGACCCGGTGGAGATCGCCCAGCGCTACAACCAGCAGGGCCCCGACGAGATCACCTTCCTCGACATCACGGCGAGCCACGAGGATCGCGGCACCACGGTGGAGATGGTCGAGCGCATCGCCGGCGAGGTGTTCATCCCCCTCACCGTGGGCGGCGGCATCCGCACCTGCGATGACATCCGCACCATGCTCAACGCCGGCGCCGACAAGGTCTCCATCAACACCGCTGCGGTGACCAACCCCGAGTTCGTGCGCGAGGCCGCCGAGCGCTTCGGCAGCCAATGCATCGTGGTGGCCATCGACGCCAAGCGGGTCTCCGCCGAGGGCGAAACGCCGCGCTGGGAGATCTTCACCCACGGCGGACGCCGCCCCACCGGGCTTGACGCCGTGGAGTGGGCGAAGAAGATGGTGGAGCACGGTGCCGGCGAACTGCTGCTCACCAGCATGGATCGCGACGGCACCAAGGTCGGCTTCGACCTGGGGGTGACCCGCGCCATCGCCGACGCAGTGAGCGTGCCGGTGATCGCCTCCGGCGGGGTCGGCAACCTCGACCACCTGGTGGAGGGCGTGCTGGAAGGCGGTGCCGATGCGGTGCTGGCCGCCAGCATCTTCCACTTCGGCGAGTACACCATCCCCGAGGCCAAGCGCTACATGGCCGAGCATGGCATCGAGATGCGCCTCTGAGCGCCGAGGGAGACGACCGGATGTCGCTTCGCACACGACTCGCCACGGCCCTGCTGCTCACGCCGCTGCTGGCCCCCTCCGCCGCCCTGGCGGAGGAGGCCGGCGGCTGGCGGGAGCGGCTCGACTGGCCGCCGGCCCTGGAGCTCAGCCATGTGCTGGTGCAGACCAGCCTCTATACCGACCACTTCAGTCCGGACCCGGAGCACACCAACAACCAGCGGCTGATCGGGGTGGAGCTGCACAACCCCGATCTCTGGTTCACTGGCGCGGCGCGCTTCAAGAACTCCTTCAACCAGGATTCCATCTACCTCTACGTGGGCCGCGAGCTGCCAATGTGGGAGTCCGGCGATACCCGCATCCGCGCCAAGCTCTCCGCCGGGGCCCTGCACGGCTACCGCGGCGAGTATCGCGACAAGATCCCCTTCAACCGCTACGAGATCGCCCCGGCCATCCTGCCCAGCCTGGGCGTCAGCTGGAAGCGCCTCGAGGCCGACCTGATCGTGTTCGGTGCCGCCGGCCTGATGGTGAGCGCCGGGGTGCGTTTCTAGCCCGGCGCCCGCAGGGCTAGTCGAGGGAAAGGCCGAGGTTGCTGACGCCGTCGTTGCGCCCGAGGCGACGCAGCGCCTTGAGCTCGTCGCGGCCCAGCGGCCCCTCGACGGCCTCGAGCACCGCGTCCTGGAAGTCGTTCTCGTCGGCCATCAGCGGGTGGTCGCGCACCAAGGCGGCCAGCCGCTCGCCGTCCTCCTCGCCCTCGGTCAGCTCGATAAAGGCCCTGACACCTCCGCGAGATGCGCGGCTCACCTCCAGCACCGCCTCGGGGGCCTCACCCTGCAGGGTATCCAGCAGCGCCGAGAGGGCTGCGACCGCCTCGGAGGCGCGGCGCGCGCCGAAGCTGTCGTCGTCCGGCGGGGGCGCCTGCTCGGCCAGCTTCTCCGCCTGCAGGGCGAAATCGATCTTCGCGCCCTTCACCGAGAGCCGCTCCCACACCAGGTCGAGGATGGCCCGCAGCGCCTGGGGGTTGCCGTGACCGGCGCCCTGGGCGTCGAGCGCCTGGCAGTAGAAGCCATAGTTGGGCAGCAGGCGCTCGCACAGCGCCGCCATGAAGGCCTGCTGGGAGCGCGGCTCGAGCTCCTGCAGGCGCTGAAAGAAACCGCTCATGGACTCTCCTTGACATCTCAATGTCTCATGGCCAGAGGCGCTCGGCCGGGGCCCGGCCCCGGGCGTCCAGCACCACGCCCTCCGCGGCGAGCCGCTCGCGCTGCTCCGCCGCACCGGGATGGTCGGCCAGCTTGCGCGAGGCGGTGATCACCCGGTACCAGGGCAGGCCGTGATCCTCGGGCAGCTCGCGCAGGGCGCGGGCCACCAGCCGGGGCGTCGCCCCCTCGGTCATGGCGGCGATGCGCCCGTAGGTGGTCACCCGCCCGGCCGGGATGGCCGCCAGCACCGTCAGTATCTGTTCACGCAGCGCCGGCTTCATGTACCCTTGCGCCCCCTGTCAGGTCGTTACCCATCGATGGCGAGGTTCCCATGCACCTTCACCTGCTCCAGCACAGCCCCCACCAGGGGCCGGCGCGCCTGGCCGACTGGCTCTCCAGCATGGGCCACAGCCATACGGTGTTCCATCTGGACGCCGGCGAGACGCCGCCCCGCCTCGCCGACTGCGATGCCCTGGTGGTGCTCGACGGCCCCGTCGGCCCGCTGGACGAGGGCAGCCAGCCCTGGCTCAAGGGCGAGCGACGACTGATCGAACGCGCCCTGGACAGCCACAAGCCGCTGCTCGGCATCGGCTACGGCGCGCGCCTGATCGCCGAGGCGCTGGGCGCCGTGGCGGCCCGCGGCACCTTTGCAGAGACCGGCTGGCACCGGGTCACCCTGGCGCCGGAAAGCCCGCTGGACCTGCCCGAGCAGTTCGACGCCTTCATGTGGCACCGCGAGGTGTTCGCGCTGCCCGAGGACGGCGTGGCGCTGGGCGGCAGCGAGGCGAGCCCGCTGCAGGGCTTCAGCTGGGACGCCGGCAGGGTGGTGGGCCTGCTCTGCCACCTGGAGGCGACGCCGGAGAGCGTGGCAGCGCTGCTCGAACGGAGCCCGCTCCCCGACGGCAGTGCCCGGAGCCCCCACGCCCAGCCCGCGGAGGCGATGCTCGCCGACCCCCAGCGCTTCGTGCGGCTGGCGCCGCTGCTCGACCGCCTGCTCAGCCAGTGGCTGCGCCCGCAGGCGGCCTGAGCACCTGCGAATCGCCTAGGAAACGGCCTGGGCGGCGCTCCACTCCCGGGCCGCGGCCAGGCAGCTCTCCCAGTCACCCACGTGGAGGAAGCGCTGCTCGGGGTGCTTCTCCAGCTGGTAGCGGTACATGGGGTCGTAGTACTCGGTGAGCAGCGGGGCCAGCCAGGCCTCGTGGGCCTGGCGATTACCCCGCGCGTGCTCGCGGAAGGCCAGCTGCTGGAGCCGCTGCAGCCGATCGAGCCGGGCGCGCCCCAGCCGCTTGCGCAGCCTGGCCAGCGAACCCGACAGCTGCTTGCGCATCAGCGCCCAGCCCAGCCACTCGCCGCACTGCTGCCGGTAGACCTCCCAGAGGTCGTCGATGTAGTCCTTGTGGATCTGCGCCAGGCGCCAGTCCAGCGGCATCTCCACCCGCAGGCGTGGCGCCTGCACCATGGCCCGCCAGAAGGTGAGCGGCAGGTTGGCGGTGCCGATATGACGCGACTCGTCCTCCACCACGACAGGCCCAGGCAGGGCCAGCAGGCGTCGGCCCATGGCGTGCTCGAAGTCGATCTGGCTGGGGGCCGGCAGCGGGTGGCGCCCGAAGGCCGAGCCCTTGTGACGGGCGCAGCCCTCCAGATCCAGGCCGTTGTCGAGGGCCTGGATCAGCGCGGTCTTGGCACAGCCGGTCAGCCCCCCCACCACCAGCAGCGGCCGCTCGGCGGCGGCATCGATGCGCGCACAGAGCGCCTGGCGCATCGCCTTCCAGCCGCCGCGGATGCGCGGGCGGGTGACGCCCGCCTCGCTGATCCACTGCTGGGCGATCTGCGAGCGAAGCCCACCGCGGAAGCAGTAGACGATGGCGTCGGGGTGAGCCTCCAGGGCCTGCATCCAGGCCCTGACGCGGGCCGCCTTGATGCCGCCGCTGACCAGCCGCTGGCCGAGCTCGATGGCCGCCTGCTGGCCACGCTGCTTGTACTCGATGCCGACCAGGCGGCGCTCCTCGTCGTCCATCAGCGGGAGGTTCACGGCCCCGGGCAGCGCGCCCTGGGCAAACTCTACCGGGGCGCGCACGTCGATCAGCACAAGCCCCTCGCTCAGCAGGGCGAGATCCGGTTCGACCAGCGGCAGTTCACTCACCCCTTCACCTCGATCAGCGCGGGGCCTTCGGCCCTGACCACCTCGCCGAAGGGGGTGAGCACGATGCCGTGCTCGCGGCCGATGCGCTCCACATCGTCCTCCCAGGCCGGGTCCACCGAGAGCAGCAGGCCGCCGGAGGTCTGGGGGTCGCACAGCCACTGCCAGTGCGCCTCGTCCATCTCCGGCAGGCTCTCGCCCAGGGCCTGGCGATTGCGCAGGGTGCCGCCGGGCACCGCGCCCTGGCGGCGGTAGGCCTCCGCCTCGGCGAGTCGCGGCAGGCGGCGGAAGTCGACCCGCGCCGCCACGCCGCTGGCCGCGCACACCTCGGCCAGGTGGCCGGCCAGGCCGAAGCCGGTGACGTCGGTCATGGCGTTGACCCCCTTCACCTTCGCCAGGGCCACGCCGATGCGGTTGGACCTGAGCATGGTCTCCCGGGCCAGCCCCTGGTGGCCGGGCTCCAGCAGCGCCTTCTTCTCGGCGGTGGTGAGCATGCCCACCCCCAGCGGCTTGGTCAGGAACAGCAGGTCGCCGGGCTTCGCCCCCTTGTTGAGCTTGAGATGCTCGAGCTCCACCAGGCCGTTGACCGCCAGGCCGAAGATCGGCTCCGGGGCATCGATGGAGTGGCCGCCGGCCAGGGCCAGACCCAGCTCCCGGCATACGGCCTGGGCGCCGGCGAGCACGTCGCCGGCCACCTCGGCGGGCAGCTTGTCCAGCGGCCAGCCGAGGATGCCCAGGGCCAGCACCGGGGTGCCCCCCATGGCGAAGACGTCGCTGATGGCGTTGGTGGCGGCGATGCGGCCGAAGTCGAAGGGGTCGTCGACGATGGGCATGAAGAAATCGGTGGTGGCGATCATGCCGCGGCCATCGCCCAGGTCGTAGACGGCGGCATCCTCGCGCCCCTGGTTGCCGACGATCAGCTGCGAATGGGTGGCGCCCGGACCGGCCTTGGCCAGGATGCCGTCGAGCACGTCGGGGGCGATCTTGCAGCCACAGCCGGCGCCGTGGCTGTACTGGGTCAGGCGAATGGCACTCATCGGGATCTCCTTGGCAAACGGTGGGACTATTCTACTCTGCACATCGGCCAGGACACGACCGCTGGTTCAGGGCTCGGCCCGGCAGCTAGAGTGCCTCCAGCGCATCGGCGAGCTTGTCCACGGCGACCACCTCCATGCCGGGAGGCGATGACTTGGGCGCATTTCCGCGAGGCACGATGGCGCGGGTAAAGCCGTGCTTGGCCGCCTCGACGATGCGCTCCTGGCCGCTGGGCACCGGGCGGATCTCGCCGGAGAGCCCCACCTCGCCGAACACCACCAGCTCCCGGGGCAGCGGCCGGCTCTGCAGGCTGGAGACCACCGCCAGCAGCACGGCCAGGTCGGCACTGGTCTCCAGCACCTTGACCCCGCCCACCACGTTTAGGAAGACATCCTGGTCGCCGGTGAAGAGCCCACCGTGGCGGTGCAGCACCGCCAGCAGCATGGCCAGGCGATTGGGATCGAGACCCACGGCGACCCGCCGGGGGTTGCCCAGCGCCGAGTCGTCGAGCAGCGCCTGCACCTCGACGAGAATCGGCCGTGTGCCCTCCCAGACCACCATCACCAGGCTGCCCGGCGACTGCTCCTCGGCCCGGGAGAGGAAGATGGCGCTGGGGTTCTTCACCTCCTTGAGACCGTGCTCGAGCATGGCGAAGACCCCCAGCTCATTGACCGCGCCGAAGCGGTTCTTCTGCCCACGCAGGGTGCGAAAGCGCGAGTCGGCCCCTCCCTCCAGCAGCAGGGAGGCATCGATCATATGCTCGAGCACCTTGGGGCCGGCCAGGGTGCCATCCTTGGTCACATGGCCCACCAGCAGCAGCACGGTGTTGCTCTGCTTGGCGAAGCGGGTCAGGGCCGCGGCGGACTCGCGCACCTGAGCCACCCCCCCCGGCGCCGAGGCGATGTCCTCCAGGTGCATGGTCTGGATGGAGTCGATCACCAGTATCTCGGGGCGCTCCCGCTCGGCCACGGCGAGCACGGTCTCGACGCTGGTCTCGGCCAGCATCTTGAGCCCCTGGACCGGCAGCTGGAGGCGGTGGGCGCGCATCGCCACCTGGGAGAGCGACTCCTCACCGGTGACATAGAGCACCCGGCGGGACTGGGCCAGCTTGCAGGCGGTCTGCAGCAGCAGGGTCGACTTGCCGGCCCCCGGATGGCCGCCCAGCAGCACCGCCGACCCCGGCACCAGCCCGCCCCCCAGCACCCGGTCAAACTCGCCGAAGGTGGAGGAGAGCCTCGGCACCTCGGTGAGATCCACATTGGCGAGGTCCACCACCTCCCGCGTCAGGGCCCCGGCATAGCCGCTGCGCCCACCGCCGGCGCCTGCGCTCCCGGCACCGGGACGGGCGGCGGCCAGGCGAACCTCGCTCAGGGTGTTCCACTCCTGGCAGCTGGTGCACTGTCCCTGCCACTTGCGGTACTCGGCACCGCACTCGGTGCAGACGAAGGCGCTCTTTGCCTTGGCCATGGTGTTTCGACTCCCGGATCCTGGCTGGAGGGGCATTCTAGCAGCCCGCAAACGCCCGGGGCGGCACCATGGCCGCCCCGGGGTTCGTCCCTGACCGCAGTGGATCAGCGGCGCTGCAGCTGCAGCATCTCGCTGTTCTGGAAGCGGCGACGCTGGGGGTCGATCAGCTCCAGGGTCTGCTCGTCCAAGCGCAGGAAGTAGTAGATCTGCCCCTCGCCGTCCGGCGTCAGTTCGTAGACGGTGGCATCCGGGTCGGTCGCGGTGCCGCTGAGCACCTCCCAGTTGCCGGCGTAATTCTCATCGGGCGGGTTCTGGGGATGGGCACGATAGGAGGCCTGAAGGGTAAAGGTCCGCTCCTCCGGCTGGCTCTGCTCGCTACCCTGCATGACCACATCCAGGTCGATACCGTCACAGTTGCGGCATGGCAGGGTGCCCTGATAGCGCTCCTCCCCGACCTCGACGCCGGGCGCCTCGGGCCCCGGAGCCGGGCCAGCGGCACACCCGGCCAGCAGTGCGAGCATGGCCGATCCCGCAAGCAAGGTCCTGATTTGCATGTGTGTCCTCCTGAACAGTGGGCAATGACACCGTCATTCACGGCGGCCTGTTTGACAGCATAACCTCTCAGGCTACTGGCGGACAGTCTGCCATATCGCGCCATCATCCTCAGCCCGCGCCGGGGTAGACGTACCCGAAGACCAGGGCCAGCACCACCGGCATCACCACCAGCGCCCCCAGGTTGCCGATCAGCACCAGCGAGGCCACCTTGTGGGGTTCCTGGCGGTACTGCTCGGCCACCAGGTAGTTGAGTACCGCCGGCGGCAAGGCGGCGAACACCCATAGCGCCGCCGCCTGGATACCGGAGAGCCCCAGCAGCCAGATCAGCGGGACGGCCAGCACCAGGCCGGACAGCGGGCAGAGCAGCGCCCCGAGCATGCCGGTCTTCCAGTCGCCGAAGTCGATGTCGAGCATCCGTACGCCCAGTGCGAAGAGCAGCAGGGGAATGCAGACGCCGCCGAGCATGTGCAGCGCCTCGAGCAGCCAGCCGGGGAGCCCGACCCCGGCCAGGTTGACCGCCAGGCCGGCGATGCTGGCCAGCACGATGGGCATGCGCAGGATCCGCCACAGCGGCGTGGCGGGACTGAGCATCCAGAGCCCCAGCGAGAAGTGCAGCAGCATCTCCACGATGAACAGTACGATGGCCGCCGGGAGCGCCGCCTCACCGAAGGCCAGCAGCAGCAGCGGAATTCCCATATTGCCGGAGTTGTTGAACATCATCGGCGGCAGGAAGGTCTTCGGGTTCAGCTTCAGCCACTTCACCAGCGGCCAGAGCAGCACCCCGGAGCCTACGACGATCACCGCCCCTCCGATCGCCAGCCCGACATACTCCTCCAGCGGTGCCTGGCCATCGGCCAGTACCGCAAACACCAGCATGGGCACGAACAGCTCCATGTTGAGGGTGTTGATGCTGCGGATATCCGGCGTGCGAAAGCGACCATAGAGGGTCCCGCAGCCGCAGCCGGCGATCAGGAACACCGGCAGCAGGGTGGCGAGGATCTGGGCGGTCATGGGGGCCCCATTGAATTCGAATCTGCAGAAGTGCCCCCAGACTAGCACGGCGGCCGCTTGCGCGGCTGCCCCGGGCAGGTCACCATGAGCCGAGTCCCCTACTCTTGCCAACAAGCGAGTGACCATGAGCAAGTTCTGGAGTCCCAGGGTACGCGAGCTGACGCCCTACATTCCCGGCGAGCAGCCACGCGAGCGCCTGATCAAGCTGAATACCAACGAGAATCCCTATCCGCCGGCCCCGGGCGTGGGCGCCGTGCTTCGCGACTTCCCCACCGATCACCTGAGGCTCTATCCGGACCCTGAGTCCCGCGCCCTGCGCGAGGCGTTGGCCCGGGAGTTCGGCGTCGAGGTCGATCAGGTCTTCGTGGGCAACGGCTCCGACGAGGTGCTGGCGCTGGCCTTCCAGGCCTTCTTCTGCCAGCCGCAGCCGCTGGAGATGCCAGAGACCACCTACAGCTTCTATCCGGTCTACTGCCGGCTGTATGGCGTGGAGCGACGCCCCCTGCCGCTGACCGCCGACCACGAGGTGGACCTCGCCGCCTTCTCCAGCGACAGCGGCGGGGCCATCTTCGCCAACCCCAACGCCCCCACCGGCCATGGCCACAGCCGTGAAGCGATCGCCGAGCTGCTCGGGCGAGTCACCGACAGCGTGGTGCTGGTGGACGAGGCCTACGTGGATTTCGGGGGCGAGAGCGCCATCCCCCTGGTGGCAGGGCATTCGAATCTGCTGGTCACCGGCACCTTCTCCAAGTCGCGCAGCCTGGCGGGCCTGCGCCTGGGCTATGCGGTGGGCTCCCGGGAGCTGATCGAGGGACTCACCCGGGTCAAGGACTCCTTCAACTCCTACCCCATCGACAGCCTGGCCAGCGCCGTGGCCATCGCCGCCCTGGAGGACCACGAGCACTTCGAGGCGTGCCGAGAGAAGGTCATCACTACCCGGGAGCGCACCCGGACCCGCATGGAGAGGCTCGGCTTCACGGTCTTGCCCTCCCAGGCCAACTTCGTGCTGGTGACCCATCCGGCGCATGACGCCGCCCAGCTGTTCGCCGGCCTGCGCGAACGCGGCATCCTGGTACGCCACTTCAACACCGAGGCGCTGCGCGACTACCTGCGCATCACCATCGGCACCGAGGATGAGATGGAGAGCCTGGTGGAGACCCTCGAGACCCTCTGCGGTTAAACGCCTCTGCCCACGCAGCGAAAAGCCCCGACCATCTCGCGATGATCGGGGCTTTTCTCTATAAGTGCCTGACGATGATCCGGCCGGCGCTCCGGGGGCCGGGCTCCGGGGGCCGGCGCGCCGGGACTCTCCATGGGGAGACCCCCAGAACGACGAAACCCCAGCCATCGGGCTGGGGTTTCTGAAAAGGTGCCTGACGATGTACCCGGTCGGCGTCCCGATACTCTCCATGGGGAGACCCCTGGCTCGCCACGCTGCGCCGCCATGCGAAAAAACCCCCCGACCATCTCGCGATGATCGGGGCTTTTCTCTATAAGTGCCTGACGATGACCTACTCTCATGGGGAGACCCCACACTACCATCGGCGCTGAGCGGTTTCACTGCTGAGTTCGGCATGGGATCAGGTGGTTCACGCACGCTATGGTCGTCAGGCGAAAAGGGGGGGTGAATCATGCTGACGTCGAGACGTCTCGTGCGTATCCGCTGTCATCTGTCATCGACAGACCACTTGGGTGTTATATGGTCAAGCCTCACGGGCAATTAGTATCGGTTAGCTCAACGCCTTGCAGCGCTTCCACACCCGACCTATCAACCAGCTGGTCTCGCTGGGCCCTTCAGGAGGCTCAAGGCCTCAGGGAAGTCTCATCTTGAAGGGGGCTTCCCGCTTAGATGCTTTCAGCGGTTATCCTGTCCGCACATAGCTACCCGGCAATGCCACTGGCGTGACAACCGGAACACCAGAGGTGCGTCCACTCCGGTCTCTCTCGTACTAGGAGCAGCTCTTCTCAAACTTCCAACGCCCACGGCAGATAGGGACCGAACTGTCTCACGACGTTCTAAACCCAGCTCGCGTACCACTTTAAATGGCGAACAGCCATACCCTTGGGACCGACTTCAGCCCCAGGATGTGATGAGCCGACATCGAGGTGCCAAACACCGCCGTCGATGTGAACTCTTGGGCGGTATCAGCCTGTTATCCCCGGAGTACCTTTTATCCGTTGAGCGATGGCCCTTCCATACAGAACCACCGGATCACTAGAACCTACTTTCGTACCTGCTCGACGTGTCTGTCTCGCAGTCAAGCACCCTTATGCTCTTGCACTCAATGCACGATTTCCAACCGTGCTGAGGGTACCTTCGTGCTCCTCCGTTACGCTTTGGGAGGAGACCGCCCCAGTCAAACTACCCACCACACACGGTCCTCGATCCGGATAACGGACCTGAGTTAGAACGCCAATGATGCCAGGCTGGTATTTCAAGGTTGGCTCCACCCGAACTGGCGTCCGGGTTTCAAAGCCTCCCAGCTATCCTACACAAGCAACATCAGCGTCCAGTGTGAAGCTATAGTAAAGGTTCACGGGGTCTTTCCGTCTAGCCGCGGGTACACAGCATCTTCACTGCGATTTCAATTTCACTGAGTCTCGGGTGGAGACAGCGTGGCCATCATTACGCCATTCGTGCAGGTCGGAACTTACCCGACAAGGAATTTCGCTACCTTAGGACCGTTATAGTTACGGCCGCCGTTTACCGGGGCTTCGATCAGGAGCTTCGCTTGCGCTAACACCATCAATTAACCTTCCGGCACCGGGCAGGCGTCACACCCTATACGTCCGCTTGCGCGTTTGCAGAGTGCTGTGTTTTTAATAAACAGTTGCAGCCACCTGGTATCTTCGACCGCCTCGTGCTCCGGGAGCAAGTCCCTTCACACTAACGCGGCGTGCCTTCTCCCGAAGTTACGGCACCATTTTGCCTAGTTCCTTCACCCGAGTTCTCTCAAGCGCCTTGGTATTCTCTACCTGACCACCTGTGTCGGTTTGGGGTACGGTCCCACTGTATCTGAAGCTTAGAGGCTTTTCCTGGAAGCGTGGCATCGATGACTTCCTGACCGTAGTCAGTTCGTCTCGCCTCTCGGCCTTAGGATCCCGGATTTGCCTGAGATCCCAGCCTACTGGCTTTCACCAGGACAACCAACGCCTGGCTCACCTAGCCTTCTTCGTCCCCCCATCGCAATACAGTGAGGTACGGGAATATTGACCCGTTTCCCATCGACTACGCCTTTCGGCCTCGCCTTAGGGGCCGACTCACTCTGCTCCGATTAGCGTCGAACAGAAACCCTTGGTCTTCCGGCGGGGGAGTTTTTCACTCCCCTTGTCGTTACTCATGTCAGCATTCGCACTCGTGATACCTCCAGCAGACTTCTCAATCCACCTTCATCGGCTTACACGACGCTCCTCTACCGCTCATCCAGAGGATGAACCCGTAGCTTCGGCACCTGGTTTGAGCCCCGTTACATCTTCCGCGCAGGCCGACTCGACTAGTGAGCTATTACGCTTTCTTTAAAGGATGGCTGCTTCTAAGCCAACCTCCTAGCTGTCTGAGCCTTCCCACCTCGTTTCCCACTTAACCAGGATTTCGGGGCCTTAGCTGACGGTCTGGGTTGTTTCCCTTTTCACAACGGACGTTAGCACCCGCTGTGTGTCTCCCACGCTGCACTCACCGGTATTCGGAGTTTGCCTCGGGTTGGTAAGTCGGGATGACCCCCTAGCCGAAACAGTGCTCTACCCCCGGCGGTGATACGTGAGGCGCTACCTAAATAGCTTTCGAGGAGAACCAGCTATCTCCGGGCTTGATTAGCCTTTCACTCCGATCCACAAGTCATCCAAATCTTTTTCAACAGATCCTGGTTCGGTCCTCCAGTTGATGTTACTCAACCTTCAACCTGCTCATGGATAGATCGCCCGGTTTCGGGTCTATTCCCAGCGACTGGTCGCCCAGTTAAGACTCGGTTTCCCTACGCCTCCCCTATACGGTTAAGCTCGCCACTGAAAATAAGTCGCTGACCCATTATACAAAAGGTACGCGGTCACAGAACAAGTCTGCTCCCACTGCTTGTACGCACACGGTTTCAGGATCTATTTCACTCCCCTCTCCGGGGTTCTTTTCGCCTTTCCCTCACGGTACTGGTTCACTATCGGTCAGCCAGGAGTATTTAGCCTTGGAGGATGGTCCCCCATATTCAGTCAAGGTTTCACGTGCCCCGACCTACTCGATTTCACATGATCAGATTTTCGACTACGGGGCTATCACCCACTATGGCCGCGCTTCCCAGCGCGTTCGTCTAATCAGTCACATGCTTAAGGGCTGGTCCCCGTTCGCTCGCCGCTACTGGGGGAATCTCGGTTGATTTCTTTTCCTCGGGGTACTTAGATGTTTCAGTTCCCCCGGTTCGCCTCCCAACACCTATGGATTCAGTGTGGAATACCCCTGCTTATGCAGGGTGGGTTTCCCCATTCAGAAATGCCCGGGTCACAGGTCGTTTGCCACCTCGCCGAGCCTTATCGCAGGCTACCACGTCTTTCATCGCCTCTGGCTGCCTAGGCATCCACCGTGTGCGCTTCATCGCTTGACCATATAACCCCAAGGGGTCTGATCTGCGATGACAGTTTGACAATTGCCGGATACGCTTGAGACGTATCTCATGTTCTTCCTGAATCTCTCCAGGAAGGAACGTTTGTCAGCATGATTCACATTGTTAAAGAGCAGACTGTCAATCGACAGTCATAAACCGGTCATTGCAAAGTGCAAGGTTGGCTTATGACTGCGGATCCGATCAGGTAATGACTGTTGTGGGGGAGGATGGTGGAGCCAAGCGGGATCGAACCGCTGACCTCCTGCGTGCAAGGCAGGCGCTCTCCCAGCTGAGCTATGGCCCCGAGGCAATTTGTGTGAGACAAGGCGCTTCGATGCGACGCATAGCCTGCTATGCGAGTATCGGAGCAACGCGGTATCACCCCGCCTTATTCATGAGACCGGCCTGAAAACGAAGATAGCGGATGGTATCCTCTTGAAAATTCAGTGTGTTCCCCCAAGAACCTGATCCAAGGGAGCCATCCGCTATGGGTGAAAGCCTATCCACCTGGACGCCCTCGTGCAACGGCTCTGTCCGTGTCGAGCTGAGCGGCCACCGCACCACCAGCGACAGCGGCGCTTTGTTGCTGCGTGAAGCCCTCGACAACAGCGGCGTGATTGAGGCGCTCGAAGACAACCTGGTCGATCCGCGTCACCCGCTGCGTATCCGCCACTCCCTGGCCAGTCAGCTACGCACCCTGGTGCTGCAGCGCGCGATGGGCTGGATCGATCTCAGCGATACCGACACGCTGCGCCGTGACCCGCTCTGGCAGTTGGCCTGTAGCGACGCGCGCGGGACGACGCCATTGGCGCAGGACCGGCCGTCTCAAGCCACGCTGTCGCGGCTGCTGACCTGCCTCGGCCGCAACGACAACATCGATGCCGTGCACGAAGGCCTGCTGCGGCTGGTGCTCTGGCGCCTGACCTCGCTGAAGAACGGCGAGCGCCCCAAGCAGCTGACGCTGGACATCGACGGCCTGCCGATCGAGGTCCACGGTCACCAAGGTGGCTCGGCCTACCATGGCCTTTACGGTACCCGCATCTACTCGCCGCTGGTCGCCTCGCTGGCCGAAACAGGCGACATGGTCGGTGGCCTGCTACGCGAGGGCAACGCCGGCCCGGCTGAGAATGCCGATACATGGATCCCCCATCTGGTGACGCGGCTCAACGAGAGCACTGGCGCCCAGGTTCGGGTGCGCATCGATGCCGGATTCACCGACAACGACACGCTGGAGGCGCTGGAAGAGCGCGACATCGAGTATCTGGGCCGGTTACGCAGCCACAAGGGCCTGCAAAAATTGGCGGCGCCCTACCTGAAGCGGCCCCGCGGCCGACCGCCTGAACAGCCTCGAGAATGGTGCCATGACCTTGAGTACCAAGCCGGTTCCTGGCCGGCACCACGGCGCGTCGTGCTGGTCGT
This sequence comes from Halomonas alkalicola, assembly GCF_030704205.1. Classification (NCBI taxonomy): domain Bacteria; kingdom Pseudomonadati; phylum Pseudomonadota; class Gammaproteobacteria; order Oceanospirillales; family Halomonadaceae; genus Halomonas; species Halomonas alkalicola. Next base: position 1,879,986 of record NZ_CP131913.1, read on the forward strand.
GCAGGAGCGCCCCGATGACCTGCTGCTGCATGCCTTCTTCCTGGTCACCAACCTCAGCAAGTTCGACTGGCCGCCAGAGAAGGTCCTAGCACTCTATCGCAAGCGCGGCAGCGCCGAGGCGCACATGGGCGAAGTGAAGTCGGCGCTCGACGTGCACCTCTCGTCGACCGATCGCGGCGCCTCCACCGTTCAGGACGTGATGGCGCGCAACGAGGTGAGCTTGCTGCTCAGTCTCTACGCCTACCAGGTCCTGCATGGCCTGCGCTGCCTCCTGGAGCGGCAAACCCGACAAGGCTGGAGCCTGAGCCGGATGCGCGAGCAGGTGCTCAAGGTCGCCGCCACGCTGAGGCTGCACGCTCGGCGAATCACCGTTCATCTGGGTGCCGCCGCCGACAAGTGGTGGCCGACGCTGCTGAAGGGGCTACCGAAGCTGACCGCACTGAGCTGACGCTCCTGCGAGACCACCACAGCATCAGAAAGCGAGCGACCGGAGCGGCGGTCGGCGATCACGGCTGCTTGGACGGCCGCCATTGATTCCAAAGAGCTATAAGTAAGTAGGAAAAGGGCTGCGTTCTGGCATTACTCAACAGCCACTCGCGCTGAAGAGGCGAATCCTGATAAGCAATGCCAACAGCCAGTACCTTCAGACCGCTCAATCAGCGCCCTCGTGAATAAGGCGGGATCACGCAAATTTGGTGGGTCTGGGCAGATTTGAACTGCCGACCTCACCCTTATCAGGGGTGCGCTCTAACCAACTGAGCTACAGACCCGGCACTGTGCTGGTCACAGATAGCGAGTCGGCGTGCCGACCTCACCCTGCTTTCCATTTAAGGTCAGGGGGTGCGCTCTAACCAACTGAGCTACATCCTCCAACCTTTGGGCCATCGACCCAAACAGTCTTTTGCTCTGGTCGATCAGGTAATTCATTGTGAGCACTTGCCGCGTGTCGGGACGTCGTCGATAAGGAGGTGATCCAGCCGCAGGTTCCCCTACGGCTACCTTGTTACGACTTCACCCCAGTCATGAACCACACCGTGGTGATCGCCCTCCGAAGTTAGGCTAACCACTTCTGGTGCAGTCCACTCCCATGGTGTGACGGGCGGTGTGTACAAGGCCCGGGAACGTATTCACCGTGACATTCTGATTCACGATTACTAGCGATTCCGACTTCACGGAGTCGAGTTGCAGACTCCGATCCGGACTGAGACCAGCTTTTCGGGATTAGCTCCACCTCGCGGCTTCGCAACCCTTTGTACCGGCCATTGTAGCACGTGTGTAGCCCTACCCGTAAGGGCCATGATGACTTGACGTCGTCCCCACCTTCCTCCGGTTTGTCACCGGCAGTCTCCTTAGAGTTCCCGACATGACTCGCTGGCAAATAAGGACAAGGGTTGCGCTCGTTACGGGACTTAACCCAACATTTCACAACACGAGCTGACGACAGCCATGCAGCACCTGTCTGTGCGTTCCCGAAGGCACCAAGGCATCTCTACCAAGTTCGCACGATGTCAAGGGTAGGTAAGGTTCTTCGCGTTGCATCGAATTAAACCACATGCTCCACCGCTTGTGCGGGCCCCCGTCAATTCATTTGAGTTTTAACCTTGCGGCCGTACTCCCCAGGCGGTCGACTTATCGCGTTAACTGCGCCACAAAGCTCTCAAGGAGCCCAACGGCTAGTCGACATCGTTTACGGCGTGGACTACCAGGGTATCTAATCCTGTTTGCTACCCACGCTTTCGCACCTCAGCGTCAGTGTCAGTCCAGAAGGCCGCCTTCGCCACTGGTATTCCTCCCGATCTCTACGCATTTCACCGCTACACCGGGAATTCTACCTTCCTCTCCTGCACTCTAGCCTGACAGTTCCGGATGCCGTTCCCAGGTTGAGCCCGGGGCTTTCACAACCGGCTTATCAGACCGCCTACGCGCGCGCTTTACGCCCAGTAATTCCGATTAACGCTCGCACCCTCCGTATTACCGCGGCTGCTGGCACGGAGTTAGCCGGTGCTTCTTCTGTGGGTGATGTCCTTCCTCGAGGGTATTAGCCCCAAGGCTTTCTTCCCCACTGAAAGTGCTTTACAACCCGAAGGCCTTCTTCACACACGCGGCATGGCTGGATCAGGCTTTCGCCCATTGTCCAATATTCCCCACTGCTGCCTCCCGTAGGAGTTCGGGCCGTGTCTCAGTCCCGATGTGGCTGATCATCCTCTCAGACCAGCTACGGATCGTCGCCTTGGTGAGCCATTACCTCACCAACAAGCTAATCCGACATAGACTCATCCGATAGCGCAAGGTCCGAAGATCCCCCTGCTTTCTCCCGTAGGACGTATGCGGTATTAGCCTGGGTTTCCCCAGGTTATCCCCCACTACCGGGCAGATTTCTATGCATTACTCACCCGTCCGCCGCTCGCCACCAGGAAGCAAGCTTCCCGTGCTGCCGCTCGACTTGCATGTGTTAGGCCTGCCGCCAGCGTTCAATCTGAGCCATGATCAAACTCTTCAGTTTAAGATCATATAGTCCTTACCCTTCGAAGAAGGAAGCGGACCAAACTTGGCTCAAGGTTCAAACGTTCTCAAAAAGATCCGAAGATCTTTGACGAGTCGCTTGCCTTGATGTTTCAGTGACTGGTCACCGACACATCGACAAGCGCCCACATGAATTACCTGATCGATTGTTAAAGAGCGGCTCCCGTCTCGGCATCCGAGTGGAGCATCTCGCTTGCTGTCGGTGAGAGTGAACTCTCTGTCACCAGCGCCCTGCGAGGAAGGCGTATTCTACCGATTCGCTTCAGCGTGTCAAGCGGCGGTTGGCGGTGCGTGGCACCCCGTCCGATTTCCGCTGACTGCCCGCCTCATCTTGCCGAGGCGCTGCGAATAGAGCCCTCAGCGAGCCCTGCAGAACAAGTGGTGCGCATTCTAGCGGAATCCGCGGCGAGTGTCAAGCGAGAAGATTTTCGAAACTTTCAAAAACCTCAAGCAGAACAACCACTTCTACCACCTTTCACCGCCTGCAACCTTGCTGGTCACCGGCAGCGGATGCGTACTTTACGGCTTCCCCCGGCCCGGGGCAAGCCCTCTGTGTAAAAAAGTTTCAGGATGATGGCAGAGCGGCGAATCCGGGGAGTCAGTACATCGCCCCGAACTATCCACAGCGCCGCGGCGGAAGGGGCTGTGGACAAACCGCGGCGCCGAGACGACAGCGCCCGCACTTGGGCGGGCGCAGCGTCCACTGGCCTGGGCCAGTCGGATCATGTCCGACTACTTGAGCGTCACCCGGGCGTAGCGCTTCTTGCCCGCCTGGATCACATAGCTCTGGCCGGTCGCCAACATATGATCTCGCTCGACCACCTCGCCATCCACCTTGACCCGGCCGTTGCCGAGCATGTCCTTGGCCTGGGCGCTGTTGTTGGCCAGGCCGGAGCGGTTGAGCACCGCCGCGATGGGCGCCTGCTCGCTGCCCTCGAAGCCCACCTCCACCTCGGGCAGATCCTCCGGCAGCTCGCCCTCGGCCAGCTGGTTACCCGCGGAGCGGTGCGCATTGGCCGCCGCCTCCTCGCCGTGGTAACGCGCGATCAGCTCGCGGGCCAGGATCATCTTGATGTCCCGGGGATTGGCACCGCCCTCGACGTCACGCTTGAGCGACTCGATCTCCTCGTTGGACTTGAGCGAGAGCAGCTCGAAGTAGCGCCAGATCAGGCTGTCCGGCATGGAGACCAGCTTGTTGAACATGGCGCCCGGCGCCTCGTCCACGCCGACGTAGTTCCCCAGCGACTTGGACATCTTCTGCACGCCGTCCAGCCCTTCCAGCAGCGGCATGGTGATCACCACCTGGGGCGTCATGCCGAAGTGCTTCTGCACCTCGCGCCCCATCAGCAGGTTGAACTTCTGGTCGGTGCCGCCCATCTCGATGTCGGCCTCCAGCGCCACGGAGTCGTAGCCCTGCACCAGCGGATAGAGGAACTCGTGGATGGAGATCGGCTGCCCCGCCTTGTAGCGCTTATCGAAGTCGTCGCGCTCGAGCATGCGTGCCACAGTGCTCTGGGCCGCCAGCTCGATCATCTTGGCGGCGGTGAGCTCGCCGAACCACTCGGAGTTGAAGCGCACCTCGGTCTTTTCCGGGTCGAGGATCTTGAACACCTGCTCCTTGTAGGTCTGGGCGTTGGCGCGGACCTCCTCCTCGGTGAGCGGCTTGCGGGTGACGTTCTTGCCGGTGGGGTCGCCGATACGACCGGTGAAGTCGCCGATCAGGAAGATGATCTGGTGGCCGAGATCCTGGAACTGACGCATCTTGGTCAGCAGCACGCTGTGCCCCAGGTGCAGATCGGGGGCGGTGGGATCGAAGCCCGCCTTGATCCGCAGCTTGCGCCCGGACTCCAGCTTCTTGATCAGCTCCTCTTCCAGCAGGATCTCCTGGGTGCCTCGCTCAGCAGCGCCAGTGCGCTAGCCACGTCGGTCATTGTCTCCTACTCCACGTGTACGGTTGCCGGGCCCCGGCGGGGGCCATCGATTGGGCCAGGATGGTAGCATGAGTCGACGCCTTGCGGTGACGCCCCAACGACCCGAGAGAGTGCCATGTCCCTCTATATAGGCCTGATGTCCGGCACCAGCCTGGACGGCATCGACGCCGCCCTGGTGGAGATAGACGACACCTCAGCCAGCGGCTGCCCCCGCCTGCTGGCCTCCCACGCCGAGCCGATGCCCGCGGCGCTGCGCGAATCTTTGTGGGCGCTGTGCCACGCCGCGGGGGCAGGCTTTGCCGAGCTGGCGGCGGCGGAGGACGCCTTCTGCCGGCTCCAGGCCCAGGCCGTGGCCACGCTGCTGGCGGCGAGCGGCACGCCCCGCGAGGCGGTGGAGGCCATCGGCAGCCACGGCCAGACCATCGAGCACGCCCCACAGGGGCACGCCGGCGGGCCCGCCTATACCCTGCAGCTCGACAACCCCAGCCTGCTGGCCGAGCTGACCGGGCGCTGCGTGGTGGCCGACTTCCGGCGCCGCGACCTGGCGGCCGGCGGCCAGGCGGCTCCCCTGGCGCCCGCCTTCCACGAGGCGCTTTTTCGTGCCCCCGGCGAGTGGCGGCTGGTGCTCAACCTCGGCGGCTTCGCCAACCTGACCCTGCTGCCACCCGCCGAGGACCCGAGGGCCCCGCTCGGCTTCGACTCGGGGCCGGCCAACGCCCTGCTCGACGCCTGGCACGCCCGCCATCGCGGCGGCGATTTCGATGCCGACGGCGCCTGGGCGGCCTCGGGGCGGGTAGACGAGGCACTCCTGGGTCGGCTGCTGGCGGAGCCCTTCTTCCACCTGCCGCCGCCCCGCAGCACCGGGCGCGAGCTGTTTCATCTCGACTGGCTGGAGGGGCACCTGACGGGGAAGGAACGCACAGAGGACGTGCAGGCCACCCTGGCGGAGCTGACGGCACAGAGCGTGGCGCTGGCGGTGGCCATGGCGCGCGAGCGACTCGAGGCTCCCACCGCTGCGCGGCTGATTCCCTGCGGCGGCGGCGCCCACAACCGCGACCTGCTGGCCAGGCTCGACCGGCACCTGCCCGATTCGCGCCTTGCCGATAGCGAGGCGTGGGGCTGGCCGGTCGACTGGCTGGAGGCCGGCGCCTTCGCCTGGCTGACCTGGCGAAGGCTGCACGGCATGCCCGGCAACCTGCCCTCGGTCACCGGCGCCGCCGGCCCCCGGGTGCTGGGCGGGGTCTACGCCCCCTGAGCCACGGCGCCAGGGGCGGGCCGGCCGCCGCCCTGCCGGGTCAGAAGTCCTCGTCGCGCTTGAGCGAGAGCTGGCTTGCCGCCTCGCGTGCCTGGGCCAGCCCTTCGCTTCCGGCGTCACCGTACTTGATCATCATGCGCAGGTCGTTGGCCGAGTCGGCGTGCACCAGCGCCACCTCCTCGGTGATCTTGCCCGCCCGGAAGAGGTCGTAGAGCGCCTGGTCGAAGGTCTGCATCCCCAGGTCTCGGGAGCGCGACATCACGTTCTTGATCTCGTTGACCTCGCCCTTGCGTACCAGATCGCCGATCAGCGGTGACTTGAGCATGATCTCGATGGCCGGGCAGCGGCCACCATCCACCGTGGGCAGCAGCTGCTGGGCCACGATGGCGCGCAGGTTGAGCGAGAGGTCGAGCCAGATCTGCTCGTGCCGCTCGTGGGGGAAGAAGTGGATGATGCGATCCAGCGCCTGGTTGGCGTTGTTGGCGTGCAGGGTCGCCAGGCAGAGGTGGCCGGTCTCGGCGAAGGTCAGCGCATGCTCCATGGTCTCCCGGGTGCGGATCTCGCCGATCAGGATCACGTCGGGCGCCTGGCGCAGGGTGTTCTTCAGCGCGACCTCGAAGGAGTCGGTGTCGATGCCCACCTCGCGCTGGTTGATGATCACCTTCTTGTGCGGATGCACGTACTCGATGGGATCCTCGACGCTGATGATATGGCCCCCCAGGGTCTCGTTGCGCTGCTGGATCATCGAGGCCAGGGTGGTCGACTTGCCGGTACCGGTGCCGCCCACCACGAACACCAGGCCACGCTTGTTGTTGGCCAGCTCGCCCAGCACCGGCGGCAGCGACAGCTCCTCCAGGTGGGGGATCTCGAAGGCGATGCGCCGGATCACCATCGCCTTCTGGTTGCGCTGCTGGAAGGCGCTGACGCGAAAGCGCCCCTTGTCCCTGAGGCTGAGCGCGAAGTTGGCCTCGCGCTCGACCTGGAAGCGCGCCATCACCGCCTCCGGGATCGACGCGCTGACCAGCTCGTCGACCTGGGCCACGGAGAGCCCCTGGTCGCCCAGGGGAGTCAGCTTGCCGGCCATCTTGAGGGTCGGCGGTGCATTCACCGAGATCAGCAGATCCGACGCCTCCTTCTGCACCATGATATCCAGCAGCTGGTAGAGCCACTCTTTCGCCGTCATGTCCCTGCTCCTCTTCCCCGTTGTTCCCTGCCGCGCGGCCGACCCCCGGTCAGTTGGCCAGCACGCCCTTGGCCTTGGCCTGCGCCTCGTCGCGCGCCACCACGTTGTCCGCCACCAGCTTGGCCAGCGAGGCATCGAGGGTCTGCATGCCCAGGTTGCCGCCGGTCTGGATGGCCGAGTAGATCTGCGCCACCTTGTCCTCGCGGATCAGGTTGCGCACCGCCGCGGTGGCGATCAGGATCTCGTGGGCCGCGACGCGCCCGCCGCCCATGCGCTTGAGCAGGGTCTGGGAGACCACCGCCTGCAGCGACTCCGAGAGCATCGAGCGCACCATGGATTTCTCATCACCGGGGAAGACGTCGATGATCCGGTCGATGGTCTTGGCCGCCGAGGTGGTGTGCAGGGTGCCGAACACCAGGTGGCCGGTCTCCGCCGCGGTCAGCGCCAGGCGGATGGTCTCCAGGTCGCGCAGCTCGCCCACCAGGATCACGTCGGGGTCCTCGCGCAGGGCGCTGCGCAGCGCCGGGGCGAAGCCGTGGGTGTCGCGGTGCACCTCGCGCTGGTTGATCAGGCAGCGCTTGCTGCGGTGAACGAATTCCACCGGGTCCTCGATGGTGAGGATGTGCTCGTAGCGGTTATCGTTGATGTAGTCGATCATCGCCGCAAGCGTGGTGCTCTTGCCCGAGCCGGTGGGGCCGGTCACCAGCACCAGGCCGCGGGGCAGCATGGAGAGCTGACGGAAGACGGTGCCGAGGCCGAGGTCCTCCAGGGTCAGCACCTCGGAGGGAATGGTACGGAACACCGCGCCCGCGCCACGCGCCTGGTTGAAGACGTTGACACGGAAGCGCGACACGCCGGGCACCTCGAAGGAGAAGTCGGTCTCGAAGAACTCCTCGTAGTCACGGCGCTGGCGGTCGGCCATGATGTCGTAGATCAGCTTGCGGACCTCGCGGTCCTCCATGGCTGGCACGTTCAGGCGGCGAATGTCGCCATCGACCCGGATCATCGGCGGCAGGCCCGCCGAAAGATGCAGGTCGGAGGCCTTCTGTTTTGCCGAGAACGCCAGCAGTTCGGTAATATCCATGCGTTTTCCCTTGCTCCCGAAGCCCTGGTGACATCTTGTAATGTTCAGTATGACAGAGCTTGCCACATGACGGCCCCTTCTGCCTCCACCCCCCTCGCCGAATCGCTGGCCGCGGTGCGCCGGCGCCTATCCGCGGCCCTGGCGGATGCCGCCGGCGGCCGGCCGAGGGCGCGCAGCTGCTGGCGGTCAGCAAGACCAAGCCGGCGGCGCTGATCCGCGAGGCCTGGCATCTCGGCCAGCGCGAGTTCGGCGAGAACTATGTCCAGGAGGCGCTGGCCAAGCAGGCCGAGCTGGCCGACCTCGACGGCATCGTCTGGCATTTCATCGGCCCGCTGCAGTCGAACAAGACCCGCGAGGTGGCCGAACACTTCACCTGGGTACACAGCGTAGACCGTGAGAAGATCGCCCGGCGTCTGAACGATCAACGCCCGGAGGCAATGCCGCCGCTCGAGGTCTGCCTGCAGGTCAATATCAGCGACGAGGCCACCAAGTCCGGTGTGAGCCTCGCCGAGCTGCCGGCGCTGGCCGAGGCCGTGCTGGCGATGCCGCGCCTGCGCCTGCGCGGCCTGATGGCGATCCCGGCCCCGGCCGAGACCCCCGAGGCCCAGCGAGAGCCCTTCCCCCACCTGCGCGAGGCCCTGGAGGCGCTGCGCCGCCGCTTCCCCGGGGCGCCGCTGGACACCCTCTCCATGGGCATGACCAGCGACCTGGAGGCCGCCGTGCGGGAGGGCGCCACCCTGGTGCGGGTGGGCACCGCCATCTTCGGGGAGCGCGAACCACCCCGCTGAGCACCGACCGAACAACGTAGCCGCCGGATGCTCCACCGGCTCCATTCGACGAGCGATACAGGACACCCCCATGGCCACCAGAGTCACCTTCATCGGCGCCGGCAACATGGCCAGCGCCATCATCGGCGGCATGATCGACAGCGGCTTCTCGCCCTCCGCGATCACCGCCACCTCCCCGAGCGACGCCTTCCTGGCCCCGGTGCACGAGCGCTACGGCATTCACACCAACACCGACAACGTTGCCGCGGTCGCCCAGGCCGATGTGGTCGTGCTGGCGGTGAAGCCGCAGATCATGAAGGAGGTCTGCGAGGGGCTGGCCGGCGTGGTGCAGCGCCAGCGCCCGCTGATCATCTCGGTGGCCGCCGGCCTCGATGCCGCCACCCTGGAGGCCTGGCTGGGCGGCGACCTGCCGCTGGTCCGCTGCATGCCCAACACCCCGGCCCTGGTGGGCACCGGCGCTTCCGGCCTCTGTGCCAACGCCCGCGTCAGCGACGAGCAGCGGGCCCTGGCCACCGAACTGATGGAGGCCGTGGGCCTGGTGGAGTGGGTCGAGGAGGAGCACCTGCTCGACGCCGTCACCGCCGTCTCCGGCAGCGGACCGGCCTACTTCTTCCTGATGTTCGAGGCCATGGAAGAGGCCGGCGTCAAGCTGGGCCTGCCTGCCGACACGGCCCGCCGCCTGGCCATGCAGACCGCGCTGGGCGCCGCGAAGATGGCCATGGCCAGCGACAAGTCCCCCGCGGAGCTCAAGCGCAACGTGATGTCGCCGGGCGGCACCACCGAACGCGCGATCGAGCACCTCGAGGCGGCCGAGCTGCGCCGCATCCTCGCCGAGGCCATGGACGCCTGCGCCGCACGCGCCCGTGAGATGGCCGCCGAGCGCGGCGGCCGCTAGTTCCAGGATCAGTTACACGGGGCCGCCGGGCGGCGGCCTGCCCACGACATGGAGGAACCCTCATGGGAAATGCCGGCCTGCTGCTGATCAACACGCTGGTCAACCTGTACATCTTCCTGCTGATGCTGCGCTTCCTGCTGCAGGCGTCTCAGGCCGATTACTACAACCCCATCAGCCAGACGGTGGTCAAGATCACCCAGCCGGCGGTGCGCCCCTTTCAGGGCTTCCTGGGCCCGGTGCTGGGTCGCTTCGACATGGCCACCCTGGCGGCCGGCTTCGTGATCAAGGCGGTGAGCATTATCGTCATCCTGCAGATGGCCGGCTTCGGCATGGCGCCGGTCGCCGCCGTGGCCATCGGCGCGGTGGCGGCGTTGGCCAACGCCATCCTGAAGATCTACTTCTTCGCGCTGATCGCCATGATCATCCTCAGCTGGGTCGCCCCCAACGCCAGCCATCCGGGGGCGCTGCTGGTGATGCAGCTGGTGGAGCCGATCATGGCGCCGCTGCGCAAGGTGATCCCGCCGCTCGGGATGATCGATCTGTCGCCCATCGTGGCGTTCATCGCCATCAGCCTGATCGATGGTATCGTGGTGGGTTCACTGACCCGCGCTGCCGGCGTGGCCGGCGCCCTGGTCGGGCTCTGAGGCCCGCCCTCAGCGCCCACCGCAACGACTGGACACGGAACGACTGATGCCCGAGTTTCCTGGTGACTCGGTCGGCCTGGTGACGCCCCAGACGGCGCACTTCGACGACCCCCTGGCCCTGGCCTGCGGCAGGACGCTGCCGGCCTATGACCTCGTCTACGAGACCTATGGCACCCTCAACGCCGAACGCTCCAACGCGGTGCTGATCTGCCACGCGCTCTCCGGCCACCACCATGCGGCCGGCTACCACCGCGACGACGAACGCAAGCCGGGCTGGTGGGACGCCCATATCGGCCCCGGCAAGTCCATCGACACCAACCGCTTCTTCGTGGTCTCGCTCAACAACCTGGGGGGCTGCCACGGCAGCACCGGCCCCAGCTGCGAGAACCCCGAGAGCGGCCGGCTGTGGGGGCCGGAGTTTCCCATGATGACGGTGGGCGACTGGGTGAACAGCCAGGCGCGGCTGGCCGATCGCCTGGAGATAGAGCGCTTCGCCGCGGTGATCGGCGGCAGCCTGGGCGGCATGCAGGCGCTGCAGTGGACGCTGGCCTACCCGGAGCGGGTCGCCAGTGCCGCAGTGATCGCCGCCACCCCCAAGCTATCGGCGCAGAACATCGCCTTCAATGAGGTCGCCCGCCAGGCGATCCGCTCGGATCCGGACTTCCACGACGGCTGGTACACCGAGCACGGCACCGTGCCGCGCCGCGGCCTCAAGCTGGCCCGCATGGTGGGGCACATCACCTACCTCTCCGAGGACGCCATGGGCAGCAAGTTCGGGCGCGACCTGCGCACCGACGACCTCAACTTCGGCTTCGACGTGGAGTTCCAGGTGGAGTCCTACCTGCGCTACCAGGGCGACACCTTCTCCACCTCCTTCGATGCCAACACCTACCTGCTGATGACCAAGGCGCTGGACTACTTCGACCCGGCCGCGGCCCACGGCGGCGACCTGGCGCGGGCGCTGGCCCCCGCCACCTGCCCCTTCCTGGTGGTCAGCTTCACCACCGACTGGCGCTTCCCGCCCTCGCGCTCCAGGGAGCTGGTCAACGCCCTGGTACGCGCCGGCAAGCCGGTCAGCTACGCCAACATCGACTCGACCCACGGCCACGACGCCTTCCTGATGCCGGAACCCCGCTATCAGGCGGTGTTCGCCGCCTTCATGGACCGCGTGGCCGGCGACCTCGGCCTGGAGACGCGCGCATGATGAACCGCCCCGACTTCAAGCTGATCCACGACTGGGTGCCCCCGAACGCCCGCATCCTCGACCTGGCCTGCGGCGATGGCAGCCTGCTGGCGGCCCTGGCGCGCGACAAGAACGTCACCGGCTACGGCCTGGAGATCGACCCGGACGGCATCACCGCCTGCATCGCCCGCGGCGTCAACGTCATCGAGCAGAACCTCGACGAGGGGCTCGCCAACTTCGATGACGACGCCTGCGACCTGGTGATCATGACCCAGGCCCTGCAGGCGCTGCGCCGCCCCGACCGCATGCTCGACGAGATGCTGCGGGTGGCCAGCGAGGCGATCATCACCTTCCCCAACTTCGCCTACTGGCGCCATCGCGTGCACCTGGGGATCCGCGGCTACATGCCGGTCTCCAAGTCGCTGCCCCACGCCTGGTACGACACCCCCAACATCCACCTCTCGACCTTCAACGACTTTGAACAACTTTGCCGCGACAAGGGTCTGATCATCGTCGACCGGGCGGTGGGCATCGGCGACCACGAGGGACACTGGACCTCGCGGCTGTGGCCCAACCTGTTCGGCGAAATCGCGATCTTCCGGGTCACCCGACGCGCCTGACCCGGCAACGGCAAAGAGGGTTCACGATGAGGCAAGGCGTCCTGAAGGGCCTGCTCGCCGCCGGCCTGATGCTGCTGGCCGGCACCGCCGCCGCCCAGCAGTACGAGCAGGTCGGCAATTATCAGGTCCACTACAGCGCGGTGAACACCAGCTTCCTGCCCGAGGAAGTCGCCCGCGAGCACAATATCCAGCGCAGCCAGGTGATGGCGCTGCTCAACGTCAGCGTGCTCGAGGAGCGCGAGGACGGCACCACCCGCGCCCTGCCGGTCTCGGTGAACGGGACGGTCGGGGGACTCGCCAGCGGCGACGCCCGCACCCCGCTGAGCTTTCGCACCCTGCGCAGCGGCGACGCCCCCTCCCAGATAGCGGTATTCCGCATCCACGACGACGAGGCGATGCGCTTCGACCTGGAGGTCCTCCACGACCGCAATGCGGAGCCGGCCCGGGTCAGCTTCATCCAGCGCTTCTACATCGACCGCTGAACCCCCACCGGCCGGGCAAGGCCTGCCCGGCCGGCGCTCAACCGGTGAAGCGTCGCTCGAGAGCCACCGGCAGCGGCGCCCCGAGGCGAATCGCCACCGGCGAATCACCTAGCCGCACCACCTCGCAGCGCTGCGCCAGCACCTCCACGCCGCGCACCGCCACCGCACGCAGGGTCGCCGCATAGGCGGGATCCAGGTGGGCCGCCGGCGCCACGTCCTCGATGCCCTCGTGGGCCACGCAGAACAGCAGCACCGCGCGCTGGCCGCGCTCGGCCAGCGCCGCCAGCACCTCCAGATGCCGGCGGCCCCGCTCGCTCACCGCGTCGGGGAAGTAGCCGTGGCCGTCGGCCTCCTTCAGGGTGACCTGCTTGACCTCCACGAAGGCGCCGCCGCGCGCGGGGTCGTCCAGGCGGAAGTCGAGCCGCGCCGAGAGCCCCTCCTCCTCCAGTACCACCTTCGCCTCGCGCTTCAGGTCGGCGTAGCCGGCGAGCCCGGGCACCCGGCCCTCGCGCAGGGCCTCCTCGACGATGCGGTTGGCCCGCCCGGTCTGCACCGAGGCGGCGGCCAGAGTGTCATCGGGCTGGGGCAGCTCGATCAGCTCCCAGGTCCAGGCCAGCTTGCGCGCCGGATTGTCGCTGGGCGAGAGCCACACCCGGCAGCCCGGCACATTTACGGCCCGCATGGAGCCGGTATTGGGGCAGTGGGCGGTGACCTCGCGGCCGTCGTCGAGGCGCACGTCGGCGAGGAAGCGCTTGTAGCGCCGCAGCAGCGTGCCCGGCACCAGCTCGGGGTAGTCCATGCGCGCCCCCTGCTGCCGGGCCAGGAAGCGTGCGAGACGCGCCACTGCCTCCTCCAGCCGCGCGATGCCGGTGGTGAAGGCGATGCGCACGTGATGCTCGCCGCCCGCGAGGGCGAAGTCGATTCCCGGCGTGATCGCCACGTTTTCCTCCTCCAGCAGGCGCCGGCAGAAGGCCTGGCTGTCGTTGCTGTAGCGGGAGATATCGAGCCACAGGTAAAAGGCCCCCTGGGGCGGCAGCGAAGGCGCAAGCCCCAGGGGTGCCAGGGCCGCCAGCAGGGCGTCGCGGCGACGCGAAAGCTCATGGCGACGGGCCTCCAGAATCTCCCGGCACTCGGGCGTGAAGGCCGCCAGGGCGGCGTGCTGGGCCGGGGTGGGGGCGGCCAGGAAGACGTTCTGGGCCAGCCGGGTGAGCGGCTCCACCGCAGCCTCGGGCGCCAGCAGCCAGCCCAGGCGCCAACCTGTCATGCCGAAGTACTTGGAGAAGCTGTTGACCACGAAGGCGTCCGGGGTGATCGCGGCCACCGAGAGTGGCTCGAGGTCATAGCAGAGCCCCTGGTAGATCTCGTCCACCAGCAGGTGGCCGCCCCTGGCCGCCACCGTCGCGGCCACGGCCGCCAGCTGCGCCTCGTCGAGCATATGGCCGGTGGGGTTCGAGGGGGTGGCCAGCATCGCCAGCCGGGTGGTGTCGCGCCAGTGGGCCTCGACCAGGCCGGCATCCAGCTGCCAACCGCTGGCCGGCCCCACCGGCACGGCGTCCACCTCGGCGCCGGCCAGGGCCATGAAGTGGCGGTTGCAGGGGTAGTTCGGATCGGCCATCAGCACGCGGTCGCCGGGGCCAGCGAGCAGCTGGCTGGCCAGCAGCAGCGCCCCGGAGGCGCCGGGGGTCACCAGGATGCGCTGGGGGTCGACCTCGGCGCCGAAGTGCTCGGCATAGTGGCCGGCGATCGCCTCGCGCAGCGCCGGCAGTCCCGCCGCCGGCGTATAGCGGGTATGGCCCGCGGCCAGGGCCGCCTGGCCAGCGGCCACTACCGGGGCCGGGGTAGGAAAGTCGGGCTCGCCCACCTCCAGGTGGATGACGTCGTGGCCGGCCGCCTCACGGGCCTGGGCGGTTTCCAGCAGGCTCATCACCCGGAAGGGGGCAACCTTATCGATGCGTGCATTCCACGCCATGGCGGGCTCCTGTGGCCGACGACCGACGCCAGGGAGCCTTGCTCCCGCGGCGTGGTCACAGTGTCATATGATCGAGGGCCCATAGTGTAGCGACTTTGGTGGCAAGGCCGCAGCCGGTGGGGAGGGCGAGGTTGCAAACCCCCGGTTTTTCCGCTAAACAAGCATCCCTTTGGCGTGAGATACCTTGCACCCAGGCAGGTATTGATCAGCAGTCACTCAAGTAACGAGGCAGTCCCATGCCAGTAGCCGACAAGAAAGCGGAAGCTCCCAAGAAGTTCACCCCCTACGAGCCGGCGGCGGGTGAAGAGTACATGAACGAGCAGCAGCTGGAGCACTTCCGCCAGATCCTGCTGGGCTGGAAGCAGGAGCTCATGGAAGAGGTGGACCGCACCGTGCGTCACCTGCAGGAAGAGGCGAACAACTACGCCGACCCGGCCGACCGCGCTACCCAGGAGGAGGGCTTCAGCCTGGAGCTGCGCACCCGGGATCGCGAGCGCAAGCTGCTCAAGAAGATCAACGAGACCCTCGACAAGATCGACGAGGATGACTACGGCTTCTGCGAGGCCTGCGGCGTCGAGATAG
Source organism: Halomonas alkalicola (assembly GCF_030704205.1). NCBI lineage: Bacteria > Pseudomonadati > Pseudomonadota > Gammaproteobacteria > Oceanospirillales > Halomonadaceae > Halomonas > Halomonas alkalicola. Next base: position 1,895,125 of record NZ_CP131913.1, read on the forward strand.
GCATCCGCCGCCTCGAGGCGCGCCCCACGGCCACCCTGTGCGTCGACTGCAAGACGCTGGCCGAGCTCAAGGAAAAGCAGCTGGGCGGCTGATCCAGGCATGCCGATGGCCTGCATGAACCCTCGCAACGGGCACCCCTGGGTGCCCGTTCGCGCGTCTGATGGCGGGAGCCGCCCATGAGCCACTACCGCGGCCGCTTCGCCCCGACCCCGTCGGGCCCGCTGCACTTCGGTTCGCTGGTGGCCGCCCTGGCCAGCTTCCTGGACGCCCGCCGCGCCGGCGGCGAGTGGTGGCTGCGCATCGAGGACATCGACCCGCCGCGCTGCCCGCCGGGTGCCGCCGACGAGATCCAGCGCCAGCTCACGGCCTTCGGCCTGCACTGGGACGGCCCGGTGCTCTGGCAGCACGACCGCGACGACGCCTACCAGGCGGCCCTCGACCGCCTGGTCGCACTCGGCCTGGCCTACCCCTGCAGCTGCTCGCGCAAGCAGTGGCGCGAGCATGCGGTCTACCCCGGCTGGTGCCGCGAGGGCGTGCGCGAGCCCGGCAGGCCAGTGGCCTGGCGGCTGCGCAGCGACCTGGGCCTGCGCCCGGTGGTCTGGCAGGACCGCCTCTTCGGCGAGCAGCGCTTCGATCCGGCCGAGCTCGGCGACGTGGTGCTCAAGCGCAAGGATGGCCTCTGGGCCTACCAGCTCGCCGTGGTGGTGGACGACGCCGGGCAGGGGATCAGCGACGTCGTGCGTGGCTTCGACCTGCTCGACAACACTCCCTGGCAGCGCCAGCTGCAGCACGCCCTGGGCTACCCCGCGCCGCGCTACCTGCACCTGCCGCTGATCATCGGCGAAGGGGGCCAGAAGCTCTCCAAGCAGAACCTGGCCCCGGCCCTGCCCACCGATGACGGCGCGGTGCGCCCCCTGCTGCATGCCGCCCTCGTGGCCCTGGACCAGGCCCCGCCCGCCGGGCTCCGCGGGGCGCCAGTGGCGGAGCAGCTCGCCTGGGCCATCGCCCACTGGGAGGTCTCCCGCATCCGCCCCGAGCCACACCGAACGCGCGATGCGCTCCGGTCCGACTGAGAGGCGCCCATGTACGTCTATCGCATCCTGCTGTTCCTGGTGCTCGGTGGCTACCTGCTCTCGCCGCTGATGATGAGCGGCTGGGCCAGCCCCGGCGTGGCCTGGTATCGCCCCTTTATTATTTGGGGGGTGCTGATCGCGCTGACCCTGTGGCTGGAGCAGAAGAGGAAGCTCGATGAACGCTAGCCTGACGCGGCGTTGCTCGCCTGGTACCGGCTCCCCGAGCATCATCTGGGGGGGGCTGATCGCGCTGACCCTGTGGCTGGAGCAGAAGAGGAAGCTCGATGAACGCTAGCCTGGCCGGGATGTTCGCCCTGGGCACCGGCTTCCTGCTGGTGCTCTTCCTCTGCGCCCTGGCGGTGGAGCGCGGGCTGATCGGCACGCGGATCACCCGCCACCCGCTGGTCTACACCCTGGCACTCGGGGTCTACGCCAGCGCCTGGGCCATCTACGGCAGCCTGGAGCTCGCCTCCACCTCCGGCTACGGCTACCTGGCCTACTACCTGGGGGTGGCCGGGGCCTTCCTGCTCGCTCCGGTGCTGCTGGTGCCGATCCAGCGCATGACCCGCACCTACCAGCTCGCCTCGCTCTCCGACCTGTTCGCCTTCCGCTTTCGCTCGCGCTGGGTGGGCACCCTGATCACCCTGATCAGCCTGCTGGCGGTGCTGCCGCTGCTGGCCCTGCAGGTGCAGACCATGGGCGATGCCATCTTCCTGATGACCGGCGCCGCCTCGCCGTCGCTGCTGGCGCTGGCCTTCTGCGCCATGATCGCCCTGTTCGCCATGCTGTTCGGCGCCCGCCAGGGCCGCGTGGATGGCCACCATGACAGCCTGCTGGCGGTGATCGCCCTCTCCTCGCTGGTCAAGGTGGTCGCCATGCTGGGCCTCGGCGCCTTCTCGCTGTTCGTGGTCTTCGACGGCCCCGCCGACCTGCAGACCTGGCTCGACGGCCCCGGCCAGGCCTTCCAGGCCGACGTGATACAGCCCGACCCCGCCCACTGGCGCACCCTGCTGCTGCTCTTCTTCGCCGCGGCCCTGCTGATGCCGCACATCTTCCACATCACCTTCACCGAGACCCACTCCCGCCACACCCTGCTTCAGGCCAGCTGGGCGCTGCCGCTCTTCCTGCTGCTGATGGCGCTGCCGGTGCCGCTGATACTGTGGGCGGGCCAGCGCCTCGGCGCCGGCGATCTCCTGCCCTCCGCCTATCTGGCCTTCGGGCTGTCGGAGTCGCTGTGGATACAGTCGCTGGCCTTCATCGCGGGGCTTGCCGCCACCAGCGCCACCATGGTGCTGATCGCCCTGGCCCTGGCCGGCATGATCCTCAACCACGTGCTGCTGGTGGCCCACCCCCCCGAGGCCCAGCTGAACCTCTACCGCTGGCTGCTGTGGCTGCGCCGCGCCCTGGTGGGCGCCGTGGTGCTGGGCGGCTGGCTCTTCTATCGCACCGTGGGCGTGCATCACGACCTCACCACCCTGGCGCTGGCCGCCTTCGTCGGCATGGCCCAGTGCCTGCCTGGGCTGCTGGCCCTGCTCTACTGGCCCGGCGCCAACCGCAAGGGCATGGTCTCGGGGCTGGTGGTGGGCCTGCTGGTATGGCTGCTCGGCCTGTGGGGGCCGCTGCTCACCGGCCTGCCCGCGCTGGTGGTCATTCCTCCCGGCCTCGAGGCCCTGGCCGGAGAGCCGGAGTGGTACGTGATCACCCTGGTCTCCCTGGCCAGCAACGCCCTGGTCTTCATCCTCGTCTCCCTGCCCACCCCCACCTCCGAGGGTGAGCGGGCGGCGGCCGAGGCCTGCTCGGTGGACGCGGTGATCCGCCCCAAGCGCCTGCCGCTGGACGCCGCCAACGGCGAGGAGTTCAAGGCCTGCCTGGCCCGCGCCCTGGGCGACGAGGTCGCTCGCCGCGAGGTCGACCGAGCACTCGACGACCTGGGGCTCTCCCCCCTGGACGGCCGCCCCTACGCCCTGCGCCGGCTGCGCGACCGCCTGCAGGCCAACCTATCCGGCCTGATGGGCCCCTCGGTGGCCCAGGACATCGTCGACCGCTACCTGCCCTATCGCCAGGGCAGCACCGGCGCCACCGAGGACATCCACTATGTGGAGAGCCGCCTGGAGGCCTACCGCTCGCGACTCACCGGCCTTGCCAGGGAGCTCGACGGCCTGCGCCGCTACCACCGCCGCACCCTGACCCGCCTGCCGGTGGGGCTCTGCGCCTTCGGCGAGGACGGCGAGCTGCTGATGTGGAACGACGCCCTGGCCACCCTCAGCGGCATCGACGGCGCCAGCGTGATCGGCGCCCGCCGCGACAGCCTGCCGGCGCCCTGGGGCGAGCTGCTCGGCCGCATCCTGGCCGAGTCGCACAGCCACCTCTACAAGCAGCCGGTCACCCTCGAGGGCGGCGTCCGCTACCTCAGCCTGCACAAGGCCGAGCTCGCCGGCGACGACAGCGAGCCCGGCGGCATGGTGGTGCTGGTGGAGGACCACAGCGAGATGAAGTGGCTGGAGGACGAACTGGTCCACGCCGCTCGCCTCGCCTCCATCGGGCAGCTGGCCGCCGGGGTGGCCCACGAGATCGGCAACCCCATCACCGGCATCTCCTCGCTGGCCCAGAACCTGCGCTACGACACCGAGGACCCCGAGGTCCTCGAGACCGCCGGGCAGATCCAGCAGCTCACCGACCGCGTCTCGCGGATCGTCTCCTCGCTGGTGGGCTTCGCCCACGGGGGGCGCCACCTGGGCGGACAGACCTTTGCCCCGGTCTCCCTGGCCGAGGTCGTCGACGAGGCCATCCACTTGATCCACCTCGCCCGCTCGGGCGACGATGTCCGCTTCGAGAACCACTGCCCCGCCGAGCCCCACGTTCAGGGCGACGCCCAGCGGCTGCTGCAGGTGATGGTCAACCTGCTCGGCAACGCCCGCGATGCCAGCGGCCCCGGCGACCGGGTCGTCATCGAGGCGGCCCCCGAGGGGGCCGGGCTGAGGGTGACCGTGACCGACGAGGGCCACGGCATCGACGAACGGATGCGCGACCACCTCTTCGAGCCCTTCACCACCACCAAGCCGCCCGGCCAGGGCACGGGGCTGGGCCTGCCGCTGGTCTACAGCATCGTCGCCGAGCATCACGGCCAGATCGAGATCGAGTCCCCGCCGCCGGGGGGCGAGCGCGGCACCCGCATCAGCCTCTGGCTGCCGCTGAACCCACAGGAGGGTGAGACACCGCGATGAGCCGGATCCTGATCGTAGAAGACGAAGCCATCATCCGCAGCGCCCTGCGCCGCCTGCTGGAGCGCCACGACTACCGGGTCGAGGAGGCCGGCTCGGTGGACGAGGCCACGGCCCTGGACCCGCAGCGCTTCGACCTGGTGATCAGCGACCTGCGCCTGCCCGGCGAGCCGGGCACCGAGCTGATCCATCGCGCCGCCCCGGTGCCGGTGCTGATCATGACCAGCTACGCCAGCATGCGCTCGGCGGTGGATGCCCTGAAGCAGGGGGCGGTGGACTACGTGGCCAAGCCCTTCGACCACGACGAGCTGCTCGAGACCGTGGCCCGGGTGCTGCACCTGCAGGCCTCGCGGCGCGCCGAGCCGCCGGACATCACCGAGCCCAGCGGCCAGGCCCAGCCGATGATCGGCAACTGCCCCGCCATGCAGCTGGTCTACTCGCGCATCCGCAAGACCGCACCCGCCGACGTCACCGTGCTGATCCAGGGCGAGTCCGGCACCGGCAAGGAGCTGGTGGCCCGCGCCCTGCATCAGCAGAGCAAGCGCGCCCATGCCGCCCTGATCTGCGTGAACTGCGCCGCGATCCCCGAGACGCTGATCGAGTCGGAGCTGTTCGGCCACGAGAAGGGCGCCTTCACCGGCGCCAGCGCCTCGCGCACCGGCCTGGTCGAGGCCGCCGATGGCGGCACCCTCTTCCTCGACGAGATCGGCGAGCTGCCGCTGGACGCCCAGGCCCGGCTGCTGCGGGTGCTGCAGGAGGGCGAGATCCGCAAGATCGGCTCGGTGGAGACCCGCCACGTGGATGTGCGCCTGATCGCCGCCACCCACCGCGACCTGCGCGCCCTGTCGAAGACCGGCGAGTTCCGACTCGACCTCTACTACCGCCTCAACGTGATGCAGATCGACCTGCCGCCGCTGCGCGACCGCGAGGAGGATGTGCTGCTGATCGCCGATGCCCTGCTGGAGAAGGCGTGTCGCCGCCATGATCGCGAGGGGCTGCGCCTCTCCCGCGCCGCACGCCGCGAGATCCACGACTACCCCTGGCCCGGCAACGTCCGCGAGCTGGAGAACGCCCTGGAGCGCGGGGTGATCCTCGCCGAGGGCCACCTGATCCACCCGGACGATCTGGGGCTCTCCCCGCCCAGCGCCGCGTCCCCCGCACCGCGCAAGCCCCCGGCTCCCGAGCCCGAGCCCGCCAAGGCCTCCGCCGGCCTCGACGACGAGGGCAGCGGCGAGGACGACCTCTCCCTCGAGGACTACTTCCAGCACTTCGTGCTGGAGCACCAGGACCAGATGAGCGAGACGGAGCTGGCCCAGAAGCTCGGCATCAGCCGCAAATCCCTGTGGGAGCGGCGCCAGCGCCTGGGCATCCCGCGCAAGAAGAGCCCGCGACGCAAGACCGACTGAGCGCCCGGGCACCCTAGGCGCCACCCTGCGACCATCGTCTATGCGACCAACGACACAGCGCCCGCGGCCAAGGCCGCGGGCGCTGTCGCAGGGGGCCTGACACCCCATCCTGCGCCATTTGTTACCGTCCCACACAGCCGATGCCCCACGATGGGGCCCAAGGGGTAACACTTTCCCGCCCCGGCCGCAGAGGCCAACAGGCGCAATCTCCTAGGCCACTGATAGATATGGCATAAAATTCAGGTGGCACGCGGCCTGCTATATACCTTGGCAAGAAAAACAAGTTCCGGAGTCACCGGCTGCCCCAACAAGAACAACGCTGCAGCCCAGGGTGACGAGGCCCGCACCGCCAACAACAACAATGTTCGCGGGCCAGTGCTGCAAGGCACGATTAGCCAACAAGAACAACAGGTAACGTGCCCGGCCCCTCGCTTGCCAACAACAACAAGCCCCGCGAGGCACCGGAAGCTCAGGACGCGACGCATCAGTACGGCCAACAACAAGAACAATCGCCGTCGAAGATGCACCCCCGGCAACAACACCAACAAGGCGGGGGGAGGCAGATCAGCTGCCGTCGTGGTTGGATTATTGTTTTGAATACGAGGCGGTTACCACCAGGAGCGCCAACAAGGACAACAACACAGCTAGCCTGTTCTTCTCCTTGGTGACTGCGGTGCGTATTCAAGGCGATGTGCCATCACGAAGAAGAACCAGCAGCAGGACGCTGCAAGACCACTTGAGGGGGAGGCCAGCCGGCCTCCCCCTTCTATTTGGCCGGACGCGGTGGGGCGCCAGGCACCGGGCCACACCGCCACCATGCTATGCAAGGTCCCGGGGGTCGGCTACACTCGGACGCTTTAGCACCCTTTTTTTCGCACTGCGAGTCGATATCGACGCATGTTCAAAGGATTTACCCGCTTCCTGCAGAGCCCGGGCGAACGCCTGAAGTCCCTCTTCGGCCCCGACAGCAGCGCCGGCCCACCCGAGCCGCGCGTCATTCCCCGCCAGGAGCACCCGGTGTCGCGCCAGCACTTCAGCGATGCCGCCCTAAAACTGCTCTACCGACTGCACAACGCCGGCTACCAGGCCTACCTGGTGGGCGGCTGCATTCGCGACTCGCTGCTTGGGCGCATGCCCAAGGACTTCGACGTGGCCACCGACGCCACGCCGGAAGAGGTCAAGGAGCTGTTTCGCAACTCGCGTATCATCGGGCGGCGCTTCCGCATCGTGCACGTGCGCTTCGGCCGCGAAGTGATCGAGGTGACCACCTTCCGCGGCAAGCCCGGCGATGACCATGGCGACCATATCGCCCAGCAGTCCGACGAGGGGTTGCTGCTGCGCGACAACGTCTGGGGCAATATCCAGGAAGATGCCCTGCGCCGCGACTTCACCATCAATGCGCTCTACTACAGCATCGCCGACTTCTCGATCCACGATTTCGCCAATGGCGTGCGTGACATCGAGGCGCGCACCCTGCGCCTGATCGGCGACCCGGCCACGCGCTACCGCGAGGATCCCGTACGCATGCTGCGGGCGGTGCGCTTCGCCGCCAAGCTCGACTTCCACCTGGATGCCGCCACCGAGGCACCGATCCGCGAGCTCGCCCCGCTGCTGCTGCAGATTCCGCCGGCCCGGCTGTTCGACGAGATCCTCAAGCTGTTCATGTCCGGGCATGGCGTGGAGACCTTCCGGCTGCTGCGCGACTATGGCCTGTTCGAGATGCTCTTCCCGGCGGCCGCCGAGGCCATGGACGCCCTGCCCTGGGCCGAGCCCCTGGTGGAGGCCGCCCTGGCCAGCACCGACCGGCGCATCGCCGAGGAGCGCCCGGTCACCCCGGCGTTCCTGTTCGCCGCGCTGCTCTGGGGTCCGGTGGTGCTGCGCCAGGCCGAGCAGGAGGCCAATGGGCTGCCCCCCATCCCGGCGCTGCAGGCAGCCTCCCAGCAGGTGGTCTCCCACCAGTTGCAGCACATCTCGATCCCCAAGCGCTTCAGCCTGCCGATGCGTGACATCTGGGACCTGCAGCAGCGCCTGCCGCTGCGTCGCGGACGTCGCGTCTACCAGACCCGTGAGCACCCCCGCTTCCGAGCCGCCTACGACCTGCTGCTGCTGCGCGAGGCCGCCGGAGAGCTCGAGCCCGGCCTCGGCGACTGGTGGACCGCCTTCCAGCAGGCCGACGAGCATGAGCAGCGCCGCCTGCTCGACAAGGTGGGCGCCAACCCCGCCGGCAGCGGCGCCCCGCGCAAGCGCAAGCGTCGCCGTCGCGGCCCGCGCGGCGGAAACGGCGGCGACAGCGGCAACGCATGAACCCACACCGCGCCTGGATCGGCCTGGGCAGCAACCTGGACGATCCGCGCCGGCACGTCGAGCAGGCCCTCGTGGAGCTCGACCGCCTGCCGCTGACCCGCCGCCTGGCCGCCTCCCGCCTCTATGCCAGCCGGCCGCTCGGCCCCCAGGATCAGCCCGACTTCATCAACGCCGTGGCACTGCTGGAGACCCATCTCTCGCCGCTGGCGCTGCTCGACCAGCTGCAGGCGCTTGAGCAGCGCCACCGCCGGGTCCGTGCGCGCCGCTGGGGCCCCCGCACCCTGGACCTGGATCTGCTACTGTTCGATGACAGCATGCTGGCCCTGCCACGTCTCGTCGTGCCCCATCCCGAACTGAGGCAGCGCGCCTTCGTGGTGATGCCGCTGCTGGAACTCGCGCCTCAGCTCGTGCTGCCGAATGGCGAGCGCCTGGCGGCAGCGGCCGACGCCCTGACGGCCGAAGGCCTGACACCGCTGTTACCGCCGACCTGATCTCGCCGGGGAAGTGTTACCTATCGACACGCCCTGGCGGTTCGGGTAACAATCGCAGGTTACTTTCAGCACAGTTACCGGCAGGAGACGCCCTCACCTTGCGCCCCCTGCTGCCACAACGATGAGAGCACGCCATGAAAACCGTCACCCTCAGCACGCTGCAGGCCTTCAAGCGCGCCGGTGAGTCATTCAGCTGCCTGACCGCCTATGACGCCTCCTTTGCCCGGGCCGCCAGCGACGCCGGCATCGAGGTGCTGCTGGTCGGCGACTCCTTAGGGATGGTCCTGCAGGGGCACGCCAGCACCCTGCCGGTGACGCTCGAGGAGATCTGCTACCACACCCGCTGCGTGGCCCGCGGCAAGGGCGCGAGCCTGCTGATGGTCGACCTGCCCTTCATGGGCAATGCCAGCACCGAGCGCCTGCTGGAGAATGCCGGCGAGCTGATGCGCGCCGGCGCCGAGCTGGTCAAGGTCGAGGGTGAGGCGTGGATGGCCGAGGGCATCCGCGAGCTGACCCGCCGCGGCGTGCCGGTGTGCGCCCACCTGGGCCTCACCCCGCAGACGGTCTACCAGCTGGGCGGCTACAAGGTGCAGGGCCGCGAGGCCGAGCGCGCCACCCAGATCCTCGAGGACGCCCGCACCCTGGTCGAGGCCGGCGCCTCGGTCATCCTGCTGGAGTGCGTGCCGGCGAGCCTCGGTCGCGCCATCACCGAGGCACTCGACGTTCCGGTGATCGGCATCGGTGCCGGCCCCGACACCGACGGCCAGATACTGGTGATGCACGACATGCACGACGTCACCGCCGGCCGCAAGCCGCGCTTCGTCAAGAACTTCATGGCCGAGGCCGACAACGTCCAGGGCGCCTTCCGGCGCTACCACGAGGACGTCAAGGCCCGGCGCTTCCCCGCCGAGGAACACTGCTTCTAGCTGGAGCCCGCAATGCGCACCCTCAGAGAGATCCCCGCCCTGCGCGAGGCGCTGGCGGACGTTCGCCGTCGCGGCGAGCGCATCGCCCTGGTGCCCACCATGGGCAATCTGCACGACGGCCACCTGGCGCTGGTCGCCGCAGCCCGCGAGCGTGCCGACGTGGTGATCGCCACGATCTTCGTCAACCCCATGCAGTTCGGCCCGAACGAGGACCTCGACGCCTACCCGCGCACCCTCGAGGCGGATCAGGCGGGGCTCGAGGCGGCCGGCTGCGATCTGCTGTTTGCCCCGGAGGTGAGCACGGTCTACCCGCGCCCCCTGGAGGCGCAGACCCGCATCGCGGTCCCCGAGGTCACCGAGGGGCTGTGCGGTGGCTCGCGCCCCGGCCATTTCGACGGCGTCACCACCATCGTCGGCATGCTCTTCAACCTGGTGCAGCCCGACTTCGCCTGCTTCGGCGAGAAGGACTACCAGCAGCTGGCGGTGATCCGCCGCATGGTGGCCGACCTGCACTTCCCCATCGAGATCGTCGGCGTGCCCATCGTGCGCGCCGAGGACGGCCTCGCGCTCTCTTCGCGCAACGGCTACCTGAGCGCCGAGCAGCGCGCGGTGGCCCCACGGCTCTATCAGACCCTGGGCGAGCTGCGCGAGGCCCTGGAGGCCGGCGAGGCGACCGGGCCGACCCTGGCGCGTGGGTATGCCCGCCTGCAGCAGGCCGGCTTCGCGCCGGACTATCTCGAGCTGCGCGCCGCCGACCTGGGCCCCGTCACGCCCACCACCCGCGAGGCCGTGCTGCTGGCGGCCGCCCGGCTTGGCGCCACGCGCCTGATCGACAACCTGACCCTGACCCTGCCGCGCTGAGGCAGCCTACCCGGAGGACCCCACGTCCATGTTCACCATCATGCTCAAGGCCAAGCTGCACATGGCCCGCGTTACCCACGCCGTGCTCAACTACGAGGGCTCCTGCGCCATCGACGGCGAGCTCCTCGACATGTCCGGCATCCGCGAGAATGAGCAGATCCAGATCTACAACGTCGAGAACGGGCAGCGCTTCACCACTTACGCCATTCGCGCCGAGGAGGGCTCCCGGGTGATCTCCATCAACGGCGCCGCCGCCCACCTGGCCGGCCCCGGTGATCGCGTGATCATCTGCAGCTACGCCCACTACAGCGAAGCGGAGCTCGAGAACCACCAGCCGGCGCTGGTCTACCTGCAGGAAGGCAACACGGTCAGCCATACCAGCCACGCCATCCCGGTACAGATGGCCTGATCATGCCCCAGGGCCGCGGCCGGCAACCACGCCGGCCGCCCCGCCCGTCCCCGGACGCCATTCACCGGCGTCCCCCCCCCTCCTCGCTCCGCGCTTTCTCCCCCTGCGCCCATGGAAGCATTGCCGCGGCGCACAAGAGTCACCTATGCTGGACTGACCCGGCCCTGCCCCGTTGCTGAGCGGCACGGCCGCAAGCCCGTCGTCTACCATTCAGGAGAACTCTCCCATGCAAGAAGTGGTGATCGTTGCCGCACGTCGTACCGCCATCGGCGCCTTTGGCGGCTCCCTGGCCGGCATTCCCGCCAGCGACCTGGGCGCCCTGGTGATCAAGGACCTGCTCGCCACCACCGGCGTGTCCGGCGACCAGGTGGACGAGGTGCTGATGGGCCAGGTGCTCACCGCAGGCGTCGGCCAGAACCCCGCCCGCCAGGCCGCCATCAAGGCCGGCCTGCCCGATGCCGTCCCCGCCATGACCATCAACAAGGTGTGCGGCTCCGGCCTCAAGGCGCTGCACCTCGCCGCCCAGGCGATCCGCTGCGGCGACGCCGAGCTGATCATCGCCGGCGGCCAGGAGAACATGTCCGCCTCGCCCCACGTGCTGCCCAACTCGCGCAACGGCCAGCGCATGGGTGACTGGAAGGCCGTGGACACCATGGTCCATGACGGCCTGTGGGACGCCTTCAACAACTACCACATGGGCATCACCGCCGAGAACCTGGCCGAGAAGTACGCCATCACCCGCGAGGCGATGGACGAGTTCGCCGCCGCCTCCCAGCAGAAGGCCTCTGCGGCCATCCGCGACGGCAAGTTCAAGGGCCAGATCGTCCCGGTGGAGATCCCCCAGCGCAAGGGCGACCCGGTGGTGTTCGACACCGACGAGAACCCCCGCGAGGTGAGCGCCGAGAAGCTCGGCGGCATGCGTCCCGCCTTCAAGAAGGACGGCACCATCACCGCCGGCAACGCCTCCTCCCTCAACGACGGCGCCGCCGCGGTGATGCTCTGCTCCGCCGAGAAGGCCAAGGCGCTGGGCCTTACGCCCCTGGCGCGCATCGCCGCCTACTCCAACGCCGGCGTCGACCCGGCCATCATGGGCATCGGCCCGGCCCCGGCCACCCGTCGCTGCCTGGAGAAGGCCGGCTGGAGCCTGGACGACCTCGACCTGGTCGAGGCCAACGAGGCCTTCGCCGCCCAGGCCCTCTCCGTCAACAAGGAGCTCGGCTGGGATGTCAGCAAGGTCAACGTCAACGGCGGCGCCATCGCCATCGGCCACCCCATCGGTGCCTCCGGCTGCCGCATCCTGGTCACCCTGCTGCACGAGATGATCGCTCGGGACGCCAAGAAGGGCCTCGCCACCCTCTGCATCGGCGGTGGGCAAGGCGTGGCGCTCGCCATCGAGCGCTAAGCGCACACTGCGGCACGAGCGGCGCCGGAGGCAGGTCGCAGAGGGGGTCCTACGCCAGGGATGGCGTCGGTAGCGCCCAAGGACGGGTTCACAGCGCCCCCTCGAGACCTGTCGCCGGACAAGCCGCGGACCAAAAAGAAACCGCCCCCGCAGCATGGCTGCGGGGGCGGTTTTCGTTGCGGCTGGGCGCTTGGCGCTTAGAGCACGGGCTCGGCGGCTGCCTCGGCCTCGAAGGCCGCCTTCTCTTCCGGGGTGATCTCCTTGATGGTGAGCTTCACCCGGTTGCGGTTGTCGATGTCGAGCACCTTGACCACCACCTCGTCACCCTCGTTGAGGAAGTCACGCACGTCGTTGACCCGCTCCGGCACGATCTGGGAGATGTGCACCAGGCCGTCGGTGCCCGGCATGATGTTGACGAAGGCGCCGAAGTCGGCGATGCGTACCACCTTGCCGCGGTAGAGCTTGCCGATCTCCGCCTCGGCGGTGATCGCCAGGACGGTGTCGATGGCCGCCTTGGCCGCCTTCTTGTCCTCGGCGTAGATGCGCACGGTGCCGTCGTCGTCCAGATCAATGGAGGCGCCGGTATCCTCGCAGATCTTGCGGATGGTGGAGCCGCCCTTGCCGATGACGTCGCGGATCTTCTCCGGGTCGATCTTGATGGTGGCCATGGAGGGCGCATTCTCGGAGACCTCGGCGCGGCTCTGGCCGATCACGGCGTTCATCTGCTCGAGGATGCTCAGGCGGGCCTCCAGGGCCTGCTGGAGCGCCTGCTCCATGATCTCCTCGTTGATGCCCTCGATCTTGATGTCCATCTGCAGGGCGGTGACGCCCTCGCTGGTGCCGGCCACCTTGAAGTCCATGTCGCCGAGGTGGTCCTCGTCGCCCAGGATGTCGGTGAGCACGGCAAAGCCGTCGTCATCCTTCACCAGGCCCATGGCGATGCCCGCCACCGGCGCCTTCATCGGCACGCCGGCGTCCATCAGCGCCAGGGAGGCGCCGCACACGGACGCCATGGAGCTGGAGCCGTTGGACTCGGTGATCTCGGAGACCACGCGGATGGTGTAGGGGAACTCGGCATCGTCGGGCAGCATGGCCTGCACGCCCCGGCGCGCCAGGCGGCCGTGGCCGATCTCGCGACGCTTGGGGCCGCCCATGAAGCCCGCCTCGCCCACGCTGTAGGGGGGGAAGTTGTAGTGGAGCATGAAGCGGTCCTTGCGCTCCCCTTCCAGAGACTCGATCAGCTGGGAGTCGCGCAGGGTGCCGAGGGTCGCCACCACGATGGCCTGGGTCTCGCCCCGGGTGAAGATCGCCGAACCGTGGGTCTTGGGCAGGCTGCCCACCTCGATGGCCAAGGGACGCACCGTCTTGTGGTCGCGGCCGTCGATGCGCGGCTCGCCCTTGACCACCCGGGAGCGCACCACGCGCTTCTCGAGGCCGGCAAAAGCGCCCTTGACCTCCTCGGCGTCGAATTTGCCCTCTTCCTCACCGGCCAGCTGCTCGACGGCCTCGGCCTTGAGGGCGGAGAGCGCATCCTGGCGGGCCATCTTGTCGGTGATGCGGTAGGCCTCACCCACCCTGGCCTCGAAGGCGCCGGCCACGGCGGCCTTGAGCTCGGTGTTCTCCGCCGGGGCCTGCCACTCCCACTTGGGCTTGCCCGCCTCGGCGGTCAGCTCGTTGATGGCCTGGATGGCCACCTGCATCTCCTGGTGACCGTAGAGCACGGCGCCCAGCATCTCGTCCTCGAGCAGCTCGTCGGCCTCGGACTCCACCATCAGCACCGCTTTCTCGGTGCCGGCCACCACCATGTTGAGCTCGGAGCCGGCGAGCTCCTCGACGGTGGGGTTGAGGAAGTAGCCCTTCTCCTCGTCGAAGCCGACGCGGGCCGCGGCGATGGGGCCGTTGAAGGGCACCCCGGAGATGGCCAGGGCCGCGGAGGTGCCGAGCATGGCAGCGATGTCCGGGTCATGGTTGCGGTCGGTGGAGAGCACCGAGCAGACTACCTGCACCTCGTTCATGAAGCCCTTGGGGAAGAGCGGGCGGATCGGGCGATCGATCAGCCGCGAGGTGAGGGTCTCCTTCTCGGTGGGACGCCCCTCGCGCTTGAAGAAGCCGCCGGGAATCTTGCCGACCGCATAGGTCTTCTCCTGGTAGTGCACGGAGAGCGGGAAGAACGGCTGGTTGGGGTTGGCTTCCTTGCGGGCCACCACGGTGCAGAGCACCACGGTGTCGTCCATGGTGACCATGACGGCACCGGAGGCCTGGCGGGCGATGCGCCCGGTTTCCAGGGTGACGGCGCTGCGACCGTACTGAAATGTCTTCTTGACCGGATTCACGGCGACTTCCTTCCTATCTACTTTTCTGTGTTGGGGTCGTTTTGACTCGGCGACCATTTTAGGGGTTGACGCGCCCCGCGGCCACCGGATGGCGACATTTCCTCGGCCCCTCCCAACTACCCACCCCTGGCGCCCCTGCTCAAACGCTAAAGAAACAAAACGGGTAGCCCCCGAAGGAAGCTACCCGTTTGAAGAAAAGGAGGATTTCGCGTTGCGAGCGATGAGAGGCTGGTTGCCGCCGGAGCGCAGGAACCGGAGTGTAGCTCGCTACATGAGGAGGGCGATCGGGCCGGCGCACCGGCACCGCCGGCAGCCAGGATATCGAGCGCAGCAGCGAAATACCCTTTTCTTAGCGGCGCAGGCCGAGACGCTGGATCAGTGCCTGATAGCGCTCGAAGTCCTTGCGCTTCAGGTAGTCAAGCAGCTTGCGGCGCTGGTTGACCATGCGGATCAGGCCACGACGGGAGTGGTGATCCTGCTTGTTGGTCTTGAAGTGGTCCTGCAGGCCATCGATGTTGGCGCTCAGCAGGGCTACCTGCACTTCGGGGGAACCGGTGTCGTTCTCGCCGCGACCAAATTCGCTGACGATTGCGGACTTCTGCTCGGCTGTCAGTGCCATCTGTCTCTCCAGTAAGCAATATGCCTGAATGATGAGTGTGTGAGACCACGCATATTTGCAGTCTCGGGCGTTTCTCCCTTCAATCGGCCGCAGTGCTCAGCAGCCGTTTCGGCGCCACCTCCTGTGGCGCCGTTACCGCGCCGAGGCCCAGGAAGGCCCCGTCGCAGTAGAGTCTTGCCGTCTCGCCGGTGGCGATGCCCGAGGCATCGACACGAGCCGCCTGACCCAGGGTCAGGCGAGCGGCCGCCGAGGCGTCCAGCTCGAGTCGCGGCAGGTGCGCGACCAGCACGTCGACGGGCAGCAGCGTCGCCTCGCGGGCAGCCTGATCGGGCAGCGCCTCCAGGGCCTCGAGGGTCAGCATGCCCTGCGCGGTGAAGGGGCCGGTCGCCAGGCGCCGCAGCGCGCTGATATGCGCGCCGGTGCCCAGGGCCCGACCGATGTCCTCGGCCAGGGTGCGCACATAGGTGCCCTTGCTGACCTTCACCTCGAGCTCGAAGGCCTCGCCCTCGAAGGCGAGAAGCCGGGCATCATACACCGCCACGCGCCGCGCTGCACGCTCGATCGTCTTGCCCTCGCGGGCCAGCTCATAGAGCTTGCGCCCCTGATGCTTGAGCGCCGAGTACATCGGCGGCACCTGCTCGATCTCGCCGTGGAAGCGCTCGAGCACGCCCTCCACGTCGGCCGCGGTGAGCGGCGGCACCGCACAGCGTTCGACCACCTCGCCCTCGGCGTCGCCGGTGTCGGTCACCGCGCCCAGTTCGACCCGGGTGCGGTAGACCTTGTCGGCGGCCAGCAGGTGGGCGGAAAACTTGGTCGCCTCACCGAAGCAGACCGGCAGCAGCCCGGTGGCCATGGGGTCCAGGGTGCCGGTATGACCGGCCTTCTGGGCCTGGAACAGCCGCCGGGCACGCTGCAGGGCGTGGTTGCTGGAGAGGCCCTTGGGCTTGTCCAGCAGCAGCACCCCGTTGACCGGCAGGCCGCGACGCCGACGCGCCATCAGTCGCGCCCGCTGTCGCTGCCGGATTCACCATCGCCGCGCGGCTCGGCGCCCTCGTCACCGCTCTCGTCACCGCTGCGGGAGCGGTCGCTGGCGACCGCCTCCTGGATCAGCGAGGAGAGCCGCTGGCCCCGCACCACGCTCTCGTCGTAGTGGAAGCGCAGCTCCGGCACGTGGCGCAGCTTGATGCGCCGCGCGACCTGGCCACGCAGGAAACCCGCGGCCTGCTTGAGAACCTTGAGGTTCTCCTTGATCCGCTCCGGGGTGTCCTCGCCCAGCAGGGTCACGTGGACGTCGGCGTAGCCGAGGTCACGGCTGACCTCGACGCCGCTGACCGTCACCATGCCCAGGCGCGGGTCCTTGACCTCGCGCTGGATGAGTACCGCCAGCTCCTTCTGGAGCTGGTCGGCCACCCGGTCGGTTCGCTTGAACTCGCGCATGAACGACTCCTCGAGCCCTTAGAGGGTCCGCTCGACCTTGACCTGATCGAAGACCTCGATCTTGTCGCCGACCTGGACATCGTTGTAGTTCTTCACGCCGATGCCGCACTCCATGCCGTTGCGCACTTCCTGGACGTCGTCCTTGAAGCGGCGCAGCGACTCGAGCTCGCCCTCGTAGATCACCACGTTGTCGCGCAGCACGCGGATCTTCTTGTTACGGAAGACGCTGCCCTCGACCACCATGCAGCCGGCCGGCCACGGCGCCGATCTTGGGCGCGCGGAAGACGTCACGGACCTCGGCCACGCCGACGATCTCTTCCTTCCACTCCGGCGCCAGCATGCCGCTCATCGCCTGCTTGACCTCGTCGATCAGCTGGTAGATGACGCTGTAGTAGCGCAGATCCAGGCCTTCACGCTCGATGATCTCGCGGGCTGCGGCGTCGGCACGCACGTTGAAGCCGACCACGATGGCCTCGGAGGCCAGCGCCAGGTTGGCGTCGGTGCCGGTGATGCCGCCCACCCCGGAGGAGACCACGGCCACCTGCACCTCGTCGGTGGAGAGCTCTTCCAGCGCGCCCTTGATCGCTTCCAGGGAGCCCTGGACGTCGGCCTTGAGCACGATATTGACCTTGGCGACTTCGTCCTGGCCCATCTGGCTGAACATATTCTCCAGCTTGGCCTTCTGCTGGCGAGCCAGGCGCACCTCGCGGTACTTGCCCTGACGGAAGTTGGCGACCTCGCGGGCCTTCTTCTCGTCGGCCACCACCATGAAGTCGTCACCGGCGTCCGGGGTGCCGTCGAGGCCCTGGATCTCCACGGGCATCGAGGGACCGGCCGTGTCGACCTGCTGGCCCAGCTCGTTGGTCAGCGCGCGTACGCGGCCATAGTGCAGGCCGGCCAGCACGATGTCGCCCTTCTTCAGGGTACCGTTCTGGACCAGCACGGTAGCCACCGGGCCGCGGCCCTTGTCCAGGCGGGACTCGACCACCACGCCCTTGCCGGGCGCTGCCGGCACGGCCTTGAGCTCGAGCACCTCGGAGACCAGCTGGATCGCCTCCAGCAGGTCCTCGATGCCTTCACCGCTCTTGGCCGAGACGTGGACGAACTGGGTGTCGCCGCCCCACTCCTCGGAGATCACGCCGTGCTGTGAAAGCTCGTTCTTGACCCGATCCGGATCGGCCGCCGGCTTGTCGATCTTGTTGACCGCCACCACCATGGGCACATCGGCCGCCTTGGAGTGCTCGATCGCCTCGATGGTCTGGGGCATCACGCCGTCGTCGGCGGCCACCACCAGGATGACCACGTCGGTGGCCTTGGCGCCACGGGCACGCATGGCGGTGAACGCCGCGTGGCCGGGGGTATCCAGGAAGGTCACGCCACCGTGCTCGTCCTCGACGTGGTAGGCGCCGATGTGCTGGGTGATACCGCCGGCTTCACCGGTGGCCACCTTGGCCTTGCGGATATAGTCGAGCAGCGAGGTCTTGCCGTGGTCGACGTGGCCCATCACGGTGACCACCGGCGAGCGGGTGATCTCCTCGCCCTCGTAGGAGATGCCTTCGAGCATTTCGGTCTCGAGGGCGTCGTCCTTGATCAGCTTGGGCTTGTGGCCCATCTCCTCGACCACGATGGCCGCGGTGTCCTGATCGATGGTCTGGTTGATGGTCACCGCCGCGCCCATGGTGAACATGGCCTTGATGACCTCGTTCGCCTTGATCGACATCTTGTCGGCCAGGTCGGCGACGCTGATCGACTCGGGGATGGAGACCTCGCGGACGATCGGCTGGGTCGGCTTCTGGAAACCGTGCTTGCCGCCCCCCTGAGTGCCACCACGACGGCCGCCGCGGCGCTCGGCGCGCTTGGCCTTCTTGGCACCGCCACGCCGACGCTCGTCGCGATCATCGTCGTCGCGCTCATGGCGCCCCTTCTTGGCGGCGGCCTTCTTGGGCGGCGCGGTGCGGCGGTCGGTACGGCCTTCCTTGGGCGGCGCGGGCGGCTCGTCGCCGGCCGGCTGCTCCACCAGCTCGGGCACCGGGATCTGCGGCTCGGCCTCGGCCTTCTCGGCCTCGAGCTTGGCCGCGGCCTCGCGGGCGGCCTCATCGGCGGCGCGGGTCTTGGCGGCTTCGGCCTCGCGGGCCTCCTGCTCGGCCTGGGCCTGCTGGGAGTCGGCCATGTCACCGACCAGCTGGCGCGGCCCGGTCTCCTCGACCGGCTCCGGCGCGACCTCTTCATCGGCCCGCTTGACGTAGGTACGCTTCTTGCGCACCTGCACCTCGATGGTCTTGCCGCGCTCGCCGGTGTTGATGCGCGTACGCGTCTTGCGCGTCGGGGTGATGCGGTTCTTCGGCGCCGCGGCGCTGGTGCCCCCACCGTGACTCTTGGTGAGGTAGTCCAGCAGCTGGCGCTTGTCCTCTTCGGACACCGCATCGCCTTCGGTCTTGTGGCCGAGACCGGCCTCTTTCATCTGTTCCAGCAGACGAGGCACGTCGCGCCCCACCTTCGCTGCAAAATCCTTAACGGTCATCTCTGACATTACGACCCTCCTGAGCCCGTGACCCCAATTCTTCGCTTCGAATCCTCTCGCCCGGTCTCTGGTTACCGGGCATGGCGCCTGTCACGCCAATCGCCTTCGAGCTATTCGTTTTCAAACCAGGGCGCACGGGCAGTCATGATCAATGCCGCGGCGCGCTCCTCGTCCATCCCCTCGATGTCCAGCAGGTCATCGACGGACTGCTCGGCAAGATCCCCCATGGTGGCGATCCCGCGGCTGGCCAGGATGAAGGCCAGGTGGCGCTCCATGCCGTCCATCTCCAGCAGGTCCTCGGCCGGCTGTGCGCCGTCGAGCTCCTCCTCGGAGGCGATGGCCAGGTTGAGCAGCTCGTCCTTGGCGCGGGCGCGCAGCTCCTCGACGATCTCCTCGTCGAATTCCTCGATCTCGAGCATCTCCTCGACCGGTACGTAGGCGATCTCCTCCAGGGAGGTGAAGCCCTCCTCCACCAGCAGGCGCGCGACGTCATCGTCGATGTCCAGGTGCTGGATGAAGTGCTCGACCAGGCTGTCGATCTCCTGGTCGCGCTTGGCCTCGGCATCCGCCTCGGTCATGACGTTGATCCGCCAGCCGGTCAGCTCGGAGGCCAGGCGCACGTTCTGGCCGCTGCGGCCGATGGCCTGGGCCAGGTTGTCCTCGGCCACCGCCACGTCCATGGCGTGGGCATCCTCGTCCACCAGGATGGAGGCGACGTCCGCCGGCGCCATGGCGTTGATCACCAGCTGGGCGGGGTTGTCGTCCCACAGCACGATGTCGACGCGCTCGTTCTGCAGCTCCGAGGAGACCGCCTGGACGCGGGAGCCGCGCATGCCCACGCAGGCGCCGACCGGATCGATGCGCCGGTCGTTGGTCTTCACGGCGATCTTGGCCCGGGAGCCCGGATCACGGGCGGCGCCCTTGATCTCGATGAGCTGCTCGGCGATCTCCGGCACCTCGATGCTGAACAGCTCGATGATCAGCTCCGGGCAGGTGCGCGACAGGATCAACTGGGCGCCGCGCGCCTCGGGATCCACCTTGACCAGCAGGGCGCGCACTCGCTCGTTCATGCGATAGCGCTCGCCGGGGATCATCTCGCTGCGCGGCAGGAACGCCTCGGCGTTCTCGCCCAGGTCGATGATCAGGCCGTCGCGGGTGGTCTTCTTGACGATGCCGGAGACCAGCTCGCCCTCGCGCTCGGCGTAGAGGCGCACCACTTCGGCCCGCTCGGCCTCGCGCACCTTCTGCACGATCACCTGCTTGGCGGTCTGGGCGGCGATGCGGCCGAAGTCGGCGTTCTCGATCTTCTCCTCGACCACATCGCCCAGCGCCAGGGGCGGGTCGCGACGCTCGGCGAAGGAGAGCTTGATCTCGTGGTCGGGGCCATCGAAGTCGTCGTCTTCCACCACCGTCCAGCGGCGGAAGGTCTCGTACTCACCGGTACGACGATTGATATGCACCCGCACGCTGGCCTCTTCATCCTCGAAGCGCTTGCGGGATGCGCTGGCCAGGGCCGCCTCGACGGCCTCGAAGATCACCTCGCGGGGAACTCCCTTCTCGTTGGAGATCGCGTCAACGACCGCCAGAATCTCTTTGCTCATGCCATTGCCTCGCCAGAAAACCTGTCCTCGAGCATCATGCTCATTGCCCCGTGCCGACCGGCAGCCTGATGGTCACGGCTGACCATCGACCGGGTCCTCGAACCTTGGCACCACGTGCGCCTGGTCGATGCTCTCGATCGGAAAGCAGTACTCCTCGCCGTCCATCTGGAGCAGCACCTCATCCCCCTCGACACCGGCCAGCAGGCCCTGGAACTTGCGTCGTCCCTCGAAGGGCACACGCAGCTTCAGCGCCACATCGTGGCCGCGATAGGGGGTGAACTGATCGAGGGTGTAGAGCGGACGGTCCATGCCCGGGGAGGAGACCTCGAGGCGATACTCGCCGCGGATCGGGTCCTCGACGTCGAACACCGCACTTACCTGGCGACTGATGTCGGCGCAGTCGTCCACACTGACGCCATTCTCGTGATCGATGTAGATCACCAGACGGGAGTGCCTGCCCTGGGATTGAAAGTCGATGCCCCACAGCTCGAAACCCATGGCAGTGACCACGGGTTCGATCATTGCGTGCAGGGCTGCATCCTTGATTGCCACGAAAATATCGCTCCTACAGCCGTTGCATCAGGCACCTGGCCGGGAGTCATCAGGAAAGTCAGGTGGCTGATTGGCGTTGCCCGGAACAGCCGCCGGGCGCGCAACGCCCTGCATGCTGCTAACAAAAAGCCCCTTCACAGGAAGGGGCTTTCAGAAGAAACCTGTATACCACTCCGGCAATCTGACCGCCCCTTCTCTTCGAACTTTAGCGCATGGACCGCAATTCGAAAGGCGTCAACCGGAAGATGGTAGCGGGGGCCGGATTTGAACCGACGACCTTCGGGTTATGAGCCCGACGAGCTACCAGACTGCTCCACCCCGCATCAATCTAGGTCGGTGATTCTACGCATCACCGCGACTTACGTCAAGGGATGCTCACCGCTATGCCAATCCTGCTGTCTGAAGGACCGCCTGTGCGCCCAGGGCGCTGCGGTGAATCAGATGGTGCCGAAGGCGGGACTTGAACCCGCACGACCGTAAGGTCACTACCCCCTCAAGATAGCGTGTCTACCAATTCCACCACTTCGGCATCAGGGGAGGCTGGAAACTGCGAAGCGATCTAGCCGTCGCTTCCCTCCAGCACTGGCGCTGCATTATCCATACCTTGGGCACTGTCGTCAAGGGTCGGAATGCCGCGCTGCTGCTCGATCAGACGGGCGTCGGGAATTCCGGCCTCCGGCGCCTGGCTCGCCTGGGTGGCATACCAGGCCAGGGTCAGGGAGGTGGCGAAGAATGCCGCCGCCAGTACCGCGGTGCTCTTGGAGAGAAAACCGCCGCTGCCGCGGGAGCCGAATACGGTCTGGGAGGCACCGCCACCGAAGGCGGCACCGGCTTCGGCGCCCTTGCCCTGCTGCAGCAGGATAAGGACGACCAGGGCGATGGCGATCGCCACATGGATCATGAGAATGGCAACTTGCATGGAATCAACCTGCTGACTGACAGATGGCTAGAAAATCGTCGACCTTGAGCGAGGCACCGCCCACCAGGCCGCCGTCGATATCGGGTTGGGCGAGCAGCTCGGCGGCGTTGCCGGCATTCATGCTCCCCCCGTAGAGCAACCGCAGTCCATCGGCCAGCTCCCGGTCGTAGCTGGCCTGGTAGTCGCGAATACCGGCCATGACCTCCTGGGCCTGCTCCGGCGTGGCGGTGCGACCGGTGCCGATGGCCCACACCGGTTCGTAGGCGATGACCACGCGCGGGCGCTGCTCCGGCTCCAGGCGCGACATCACGAACCCCACCTGGCGCAGCACCACCTCCATGGTGCGGCCGGCATCGCGCTCCTCGAGGGTCTCGCCCACGCAGAGCACCGGCGTCAGGCCGACGCTGAGTGCGGCCAGCAGGCGATCGAAGACCTGCGCATCGCCCTCGCGATAGAGCTGGCGGCGCTCCGAATGCCCGACCAGGGCATAGCGCACGCCGAACTCGCACAGCATGCGTCCGCTGACCTCGCCGGTATGCGCCCCGGAATGCAGCGGATTGAGCGACTGGGCGCCAAGCCGCAGCGGGGTGTCGGCGAAGGCGCGCCGCGCCGCATCCAGGTAGGGGAACGGAGGAAAGATCACGACCTCGATCCCCTCCGGCAGCTCGGCCTCGGCAAAGGCACGACCGAACGCCTCGACCAGATCGGCCGAGCCATTCATCTTCCAGTTGCCGGCAAGCAGCGGGGTACGCATCGACTGTCCTCTTTCAAGGTGGAGCGAAATGGTATAGGAGCGGCCCTGTCAAGACAACCGGCCCCGCTCAGCCCAGCAGCGACTCGACCTCGGCGGCGATGCGTCGCGCCAGGCCGTCCACATCCAGATGGGGACGCCCCTCCACCATCACGCGAATCAGCGGCTCGGTGCCGGAGGGGCGCAGCAGCACGCGCCCCTCGTCGCCCAGCTCGGCCTCCACCTCGGCCACCACCGCCTGGAGTTCCGGCCGCTCCATGAGCAGCGCCGCCTTGCTGCCCGGCGTGAGCCGCACGTTCACCAGCGCCTGGGGCGCCTTCTCCAGGCCGGCCAGCAGGCGCTGCAGCGGCTTCTCCTCGCGCACCATGATCGCCAGCACCTGCAGCGCCGAGACGATGCCGTCGCCGGTGGTCTGCACGTGGCCACAGACGATATGGCCCGAGGATTCGCCGCCCAGTTGCCAGCCCTTGGCGGCCAGCCGCTCCATCACGTAGCGGTCGCCCACCTTGGCGCGCTCGAAGGGCACGCCCATCTCCTCGAAGGCCGCCGCCAGGCCGAAGTTGGACATCAGGGTGCCCACCACGCCCCCGCCCAGCTCGCCGCGGGCGTGGCGGTCACGGGCGATCAGGTAGAGGATGTCGTCGCCGTCGATCTCGCGACCGTCGGCATCCACCAGCAGCACGCGGTCGCCGTCGCCGTCGAAGGCCACGCCGAGGTCGGCGCCCTGCTGGATCACCGCCGCGCGCAGTGCCGCCGGGTGGGTGGAGCCGACCGCCTTGTTGATATTGAGGCCATCAGGGCTTGCACCGATCAGGCTCACCTCAGCGCCCAGCTCGCGGAACACGCTGGGGGCGATGTGGTAGGTCGCACCGTGGGCGCAGTCCAGCACCACCTTCAGGCCCGTCAGGCTCACCCGATCCGGCACCGTGGACTTGCAGAACTCGATATAGCGGCCGGCGGCATCGTCGATGCGAGCCACCTTGCCCAGCTGGTCGGCCGCCACCGTCGTCAGCGGCTCGTCGAGCATCGCCTCGATCTCCCCCTCGAGGGCATCGTCCAGCTTGGTCCCGGCGGTGGAGAAAAACTTGATGCCGTTGTCGGCGAAGGGGTTGTGGGAGGCCGAGATGACGATCCCGGCATCGGCACGGAAGGTGCGGGTCAGGTAGGCGATGCCGGGCGTCGGCATGGGGCCGAGCAGGGCCACGTCGACGCCGGCGGCGGAGAGCCCCGCCTCCAGCGCCGACTCGAACATGTAGCCGGAGATCCGGGTGTCCTTGCCGATCAGCACCCGCGGGCGGCGCTTGCCGCCGCGCGCGGCCAGCACGCGGCCGGTGGCCCAGCCCAGCTTGAGCATGAAATCCGCCGTGATGGGGGGCTCACCGACGGTTCCGCGGATTCCGTCGGTGCCGAAATAGCGTCGTGTCATCAGCATCCTTCCTTGAGTACGGCCCAGGTCATGTTCACCGCATCCACGCTGGGGGCCACGTCGTGGACACGCAGGATGCGGGCGCCACGCTCCACCGCCAGGGCCGTCAGCGCCAGCCCCCCGGGCAGGCGCTCCTCCACCGGACGCTCCAGCACCTTGCCGATCATGCTCTTGCGGGACATGCCCACCAGCAGCGGCAGCTCGAGCACCGCCAGGCGCTCCAGGCGATTTAGCAGGCGCAGGTTGTGCTCCACGGTCTTGCCGAAGCCGAACCCGGAGTCGACCAGCAGGCGCTCGCGGCGCAGGCCGGCCGCCTCGCAGGTGGCGACCCGCTCGGCGAGGTAGTCGACCACCGCTTCCTCGATGGGCACATCATAGCGGGGCGCCTGCTGCATGTCGCGGGGCTCGCCCTGGCGATGCATCAGGCAAACCGGCAGGCCCGTGCCGATTGCCGCGGCCAGGGCGCCCTCGCGCTCCAGGGCGCGCACGTCGTTGATCATGCCGGCCCCCAGGGCCGCGCTCTCGCGCATCACCTCGGGGCAGCTGGTATCCACCGAGACCAGGGCGTCCAGCTCGCGCACCAGGGCCTCCACCACCGGCGCGACCCGGTCGAGCTCCTGCTGGGACGAGACCTCATCGGCGCCGGGGCGGGTGGACTCGCCGCCCACGTCGATGATCGCCGCCCCCTCGGCCAGCATGCGCTCGGCGTGGCGCAGGGCGTCATCCAGGGCCACATGGCGGCCGCCGTCGGAGAAGGAGTCGGGGGTGACGTTGAGGATCCCCATCACGCGGGGAAAGCTGAGGTCCAGCCGGTGGCGGCCGCAGGCGAGGGAGGCAAGGGTCGAAGTCATCATGGCTCGTGGTGGCGGGAATCAGGGCTCATAATCGCACAGGCGCCCCACGATGGGGGCGCCTGTCAGGGGGTGGACGCTGCGGCTTCAGGAGCCGGCCGGGCCGCCCAGCGGGTCGGAGGGACGGCGGCGGGGCTCGTCGTCCTCCTCGTCGCCGCCGGTCTCATCCTCGGGGGTGGCCTCGGGGGTCGCCTCGGCGGCAGGCTCGTCGGTCACCGGTGCCCCGGGACCGGAGGAGTCGCCATCCTCCCAGTCCTTGGGCGGACGCGGATCGCGCCCCTCCATGATGTCCTTGAGCTGGTCGGCATCGATGGTCTCGTACTTCATCA
Organism: Halomonas alkalicola; assembly: GCF_030704205.1. Classification (NCBI taxonomy): domain Bacteria; kingdom Pseudomonadati; phylum Pseudomonadota; class Gammaproteobacteria; order Oceanospirillales; family Halomonadaceae; genus Halomonas; species Halomonas alkalicola. The sequence continues at coordinate 1,920,557 of NZ_CP131913.1, forward strand.
GCGCCTCGGCCATGGCGTCGAGCTTGTCGCGGTTCTCCTCGAGGATGGTGCGCGCCTGCTCGTAGCACTCGTCGATCACCTTGCGCACCTCCTTGTCGAGGCGCGAGATGGTCTCGCCGGACTTCAGCTTGCCGCCGCCCTGGCCCGGGCCGCCGAGGAACTGGTGGGACTCGTCCTCGTCGTACATGATCGGGCCCATCTCGTCGGAGAGGCCCCACTTGGCGACCATGTTGTGGGCCAGCTCGGTGGCGCGCTTGATGTCGTTGGAGGCCCCGGTGGTGACCCCTTTCGGGCCCAGAGTCATCTCCTCGGCGATGCGGCCGCCGAACAGCGAGCAGATCTGGCTGAGGATCTGCTGGCGCGACAGGCTGTAGCGATCCTGCTCGGGCAGGAACATGGTCACGCCCAGGGCGCGGCCGCGGGGAATGATGGTTACCTTGTAGACCGGGTCGTGCTCTGGTACCACCAGGCCGATGATGGCGTGGCCCGACTCGTGGTAGGCGGTGTTGAGCTTCTCCTTCTCGGTCATGACCATGGAGCGGCGCTCGGCGCCCATCATGATCTTGTCCTTGGCCAGCTCCAGCTCCTCCATGCCCACCAGGCGCTTGTTGCGGCGCGCGGCGAACAGCGCCGCCTCGTTGACCAGGTTGGCCAGGTCGGCGCCCGAGAAGCCCGGGGTACCGCGGGCGATCAGCGACGGCTTGACGTCGTCGGCCAGCGGCACCTTGCGCAGGTGCACGTTGAGGATGTGCTCGCGGCCGCGGATGTCGGGCAGGCCCACCACCACCGGGCGGTCGAAGCGGCCCGGACGCAGCAGCGCCGGGTCGAGCACGTCGGGGCGGTTGGTGGCGGCGATGACGATGATGCCCTCGTTGGCCTCGAAGCCGTCCATCTCCACCAGCAGCTGGTTGAGGGTCTGCTCGCGCTCGTCGTTGCCGCCGCCCATGCCGACCCCGCGGGAGCGGCCCACGGCGTCGATCTCGTCGATGAAGATGATGCAGGGGGCCTGCTTCTTGGCCTGTTCGAACATGTCGCGCACGCGGGAGGCACCCACGCCGACGAACATCTCGACGAAGTCGGAGCCAGAGATCGAGAAGAAGGGCACCTTGGCCTCGCCTGCGATGGACTTGGCGAGCAGCGTCTTGCCGGTGCCGGGCGGGCCCACCATCAGCACGCCGCGGGGAATGCTGCCGCCCAGGCGCTGGAACTTGGTGGGGTCGCGCAGGAAGTCGACGAGCTCCTCGACCTCCTCCTTGGCCTCGTCACAGCCGGCCACGTCGGCGAAGGTGGTCTTGATCTGGTCCTGGGAGAGCAGCTTGGCCTTGGACTTGCCGAAGCTCATCGGCCCGCCCTTGCCGGCCCCGCCCCCCTGCATCTGGCGCATGAAGAACATGAAGATCGCCAGGATCAGCAGGATCGGGAAGCTGGCGATCAGCAGCCGGGTCCACAGGCTCTGCTGCTCGGGCTCCTTGCCGATCACGGTGACGCTGTTGGAGAGCAGGTCGTCGATCAGCTTGGGATCCTCCGCCGCGGGGCGGATGGTCTGGAACGAGGAGCCGTCGGTGCGCTCGCCGGTGATCCGGTAGCCATCGATGGTCACGCTGCGCACCTGCTGGTTCTGCACCTGCTGGACGAACTGCGAGTAGTTCATCGACTGGGGTGAGCTGTCGACGCTGAAGTTGTTGAACACCGTCAGCAGCACCGCCGCGATGACCAACCACAGAATCAGGTTCTTCGCCATGTCGTTCAAGGGACTACCCTCAATATCAGTAATCTTTCGGCCATATATGCGCCTGGCACATTGGACACTACAGGAGCCAGCTGCGTTCGGCCACCGCCGGCGCGCTGGCGCAGACGGTCCACCTCAGGCGCCACTCTGACACAGTTGCGCGCCGCTGTCCGGCAATCGTCCCGGTAGGCCAGGCCTATCGAGGCGATCGGCCGCCATCAGCCGCGGAAGCCCTGCGCCAGCAGGTAGACCTCGCGGGAGCGCGCCCGGGAGGCATCCGGCTTGCGGGTCACCACCCGCGTGAAGCGCTCACGCAGGGTCTTCAGGTATTCGTCGAAGCCCTCGCCCTGGAACACCTTGGCCAGTAAGGTGCCGCCGGGGCGCAGGGTCTGGCCGGCCAGGTCCAGCGCCAGCTCCACCAGGTACATCGCCTGGGGCTGGTCGATGGCGGCCATGCCGCTCATGTTGGGGGCCATGTCAGACATCACCAGGTCCACCGGCCGGTCGCCCAGCACCCCGAGGATCGCCTCGAGCACCGCCTCCTCGGTGAAGTCGCCCTGGATGAAGTCGACGCCGGCCAGGGCGTCCATCTCGAGGATGTCGGAAGCGATCACCACCCCCTCGGTGCCGACCTTCTCGGCCGCCACCTGGCTCCAGCCGCCGGGGGCCGCACCGAGATCGATCACCGTCATGCCGGGCTTGAAGAGGCGATCCTTGTCGTCCAGCTCCAGCAGCTTGTAGCTGGCCCGGGAGCGATAGCCATCCTGCCAGGAACGCTGCACGTACTGGTCGTCGAAGTGCTCCTTCAGCCAGCCCTTGCTGGTCTTGCTGGCAGAGCCCTTGTTCGCGGCGCTCTTGCCGGCCGGCGCAGGGCCGGAGGCGGGAGATGTTGTGCGAGAACGAGCCACGGCATCACCAGGAGTGGAGGGTAACGGACAGGCGCAGGAGCGAAATGCAGAAGGCGGCATGCCAGGAGGCCTGACGCCGGCCGATCCTTCGGAGAGGACCAGGCTCAGGGCGCGCACGGCGCGGCATTTCGCCGTAGCCATTTTCGGCGCCACGTTTTACGCGTACTATGGGGGGCTGCGCGCAACCAAGAAGATGCAAGATACCATGAGCTTGTCACAGGCACAAAAGAAAGCATTTCGCAGCATCGGCCACCACCTGAACCCGGTGGTGACGGTCTCCGAGAACGGCATTTCCGAAGGAGTGCTGGCGGAGCTCGACCGGGCGCTCTCCGACCATGAGCTGATCAAGGTGAAGCTGGCCCTGCCGGAGCGCGACGACCGCGGCATCATTCTCGAGGAGCTGGTCGCCGCGAGCGGCGCCGAGCTGGTGCAGAAGATCGGCAAGATGGCGCTGCTCTATCGCAAGAACCCCCGGGTCAACCCGAAGCTCTCCAACGTCCAGCGCTTCGAGGGGCACCACGGGCGGCACTGACCCCCAAGCGCCAAGCGACCCAGCAAAGAAGCCCCGCAGACGCGAGTCTGCGGGGCTTCTTCTTGCCTGGCGTACCCGCCGCCCGTCACCGAGCGGCTTGGTTGGCGCTCAAGGCCTGGCGCTTACAGGTGCTCGACGCTGCCGATCTCGTACTCGACGGTGCCGCCGGGGGTCTTGACCACCACCACGTCGCCCTCCTCCTTGCCGATCAGGGCGCGGGCGATGGGCGAGGTGACCGAGATCAGCCCCTGCTTGATGTCGGCCTCGTCCTCGCCAACGATGCGGTAGGTGACCTCCTCGTCGGTATCGAGGTTGACCAGCCCCACGGTGACGCCAAAGATCACCTTGCCGGTCTGGGGCAGCTTGGTGACGTCGATCACCTGGGCGCTGCCGAGCTTGCCCTCGATCTCCTGGATGCGCCCCTCGATGAAGCCCTGCTGCTCGCGAGCGGCATGGTACTCGGCGTTCTCCTTGAGATCGCCGTGCTCACGGGCCTCGGCGATGGCGGCGATCACCCTCGGACGCGCCTCGCCCTTGAGCTGCTCGAGCTCCTTGCGCAGACGTGCCTCTCCGGCAACGGTCATCGGGACCTTGTTCATTGTGCAGCTCCTGCATGCAGTTCCTGAAGCCGCCGCACCGTGATCTCGTTGCCGTACTCCAGCGCCATGCAAACGGCACTGGCCCCCGCCAGCGTCGTGGCGTAGGGAACCTTGCGGGCAAGCGCGGTGCGACGTATCACCGAGGAGTCCTGGATCGCCTGGCGACCCTCGGTGGTATTGACGATATAGGCGATGTCGTCGTTCTTGAGCAGATCGACGATATGCGGACGGCCTTCGAAGACCTTGTTCACGACCTCCACCTCGATACCGGCGGCCTCCAGGGCAGCGGCGGTACCGCGGGTCGCGCACAGCGTGAAGCCCAATGTTACCAGAGAACGGGCCACCTCGATAACGCCCGCCTTGTCAGGCTCGCGCACCGAGAGGAATGCCTTGCGGTCACCATCGACGGGCGGAATCGCCTCGCCGGCGCCCAGCTGGGCCTTGTAGAAGGCCTCGGCGAAGGTGTCACCGGAGCCCATCACCTCGCCGGTGGACTTCATCTCCGGCGACAGGATCGGGTCGACGCCCGGGAACTTGTTGAACGGGAAGACCGCCTCCTTGACGCTGAAGAAGTGCGGCACGATCTCGCGGGTGAAGCCCTGCTCCTCGAGGGTCTTGCCGGCCATGCAACGCGCGGCGATCTGGGCCAGGGAGGTGCCGATGCACTTGGAGACGAAGGGCACGGTGCGCGAGGCGCGCGGGTTGACCTCGATGACGTAGATCTCGCCGTCCTGCCAGGCCAACTGCACGTTCATCAGGCCATTGACGCCCAGCTCCACGGCCATCTGCTTGACCTGGTCGCGCATGGCGTCCTGGACGTCCGCCGGCAGCGAGTAGGGCGGCAGCGAACAGGCGGAGTCGCCGGAGTGCACGCCGGCCTGCTCGATGTGCTGCATGATGCCGCCGATCACCACCTGCTTGCCGTCGCTGACCGCATCGATGTCGATCTCGATGGCGGCGTTCAGGAAGTGGTCGAGCAGCACCGGGGAGTCGTTGGAGACCTTGACCGCGTGGGTCATGTAGTTCTCAAGCTCGGAGGCGTCGTAGACGATCTCCATGGCGCGGCCGCCCAGCACGTAGCTGGGGCGCACCACCAGCGGGTAGCCGATGGTCTCGGCCTTGGCGAAGGCCTCCTCGAAGCTGCGCGCGGTGGCGTTGGGCGGCTGCTTGAGGCCCAGCTTGTCGATCATCTGCTGGAAGCGCTCGCGGTCCTCGGCGCGGTCGATGGCGTCCGGGGTGGTGCCGATGATCGGCACGCCGGCGGCCTCGAGCTCGCGGGCCAGCTTCAGCGGGGTCTGGCCGCCGAACTGCACGATCACGCCGACCGGCTGCTCCTTGTCGGCGATCTCCAGCACGTCCTCCAGGGTCACCGGCTCGAAGTAGAGGCGGTCGGAGGTGTCGTAGTCGGTGGAGACGGTCTCGGGGTTGCAGTTGACCATGATGGTCTCGTAACCGTCGTCGCGCATGGCGAAGGCGGCGTGGACGCAGCAGTAGTCGAACTCGATGCCCTGGCCGATACGGTTCGGACCACCGCCCAGCACCATGATCTTCTGGCGATCGGAGACCTCCGCCTCGCACTCCTCCTCGTAGGTGGAGTACATGTAGGCGGTGTCGGAGGCGAACTCGGCGGCGCAGGTGTCGACACGCTTGTAGACCGGGCGGATGCCGGCCTTCTGGCGGGTGCGGCGGAACTCCTTCTCGGAGACCCCGAGCAGGCTCGCCAGGCGGGCGTCACTGAAGCCCTTGCGCTTGAGGCGGAAGAGCTCCCGGGCGTCGAGTTCGGAGAGCGAGCGCCTGGCCACCTCGGCCTCGGTGGTCACCAGGTCCTCGAGCTGGACCAGGAACCAGGGGTCGATCTTGGTCAGCGCGAAGATCTCGTCGCGGCTCATGCCGGCGCGCATGGCGTCGGCCACGTAGAAGATGCGCTCGGCGCCGGCGGCCTGCAGCTCGCCCTTGATGTGCGCCAGGGCATCCTCGGTGAAGTCAGTGACGATGGGGTCGAGGCCGTCGTTGCCGGTCTCCAGGCCGCGCAGCGCCTTCTGCAGCGACTCCTGGAAGGTCCGCCCGATGGCCATCACCTCGCCCACCGACTTCATCTGGGTGGTCAGGCGGTCGTTGGCCTGGGGGAACTTCTCGAAGGTGAAGCGCGGGATCTTGGTGACCACGTAGTCGATGGCCGGCTCGAAGGAGGCCGGGGTGCGCCCGCCGGTGATGTCGTTCGAAAGCTCGTCCAGGGTGTAGCCCACCGCCAGCTTGGCGGCGATCTTGGCGATCGGGAAACCGGTGGCCTTGGAGGCCAGCGCAGACGAACGCGACACCCGCGGGTTCATCTCGATCACCACCATGCGCCCGGTGTCCGGGTCCACGCCGAACTGGACGTTGGAGCCGCCGGTCTCGACGCCGATCTCGCGCAGCACCGCAAGCGATGCGTCGCGCATGATCTGGTATTCCTTGTCGGTCAGCGTCTGGGCCGGCGCCACGGTGATGGAGTCACCGGTGTGCACGCCCATGGGGTCGAAGTTCTCGATGGCGCAGACGATGATGCAGTTGTCGTTGCGATCGCGAACGACCTCCATCTCGTATTCCTTCCAGCCCAGCAGCGACTCGTCGATGAGCAGCTCCTTGGTGGGCGAGAGGTCGAAGCCGCGACCGCAGATCTCCTCGAACTCCTCCTTGTTGTAGGCCACGCCGCCGCCGGAGCCGCCCATGGTGAAGGAGGGGCGGATGATCACCGGGAAGCCGAGCTCCGCCTGGATCTCCCAGGCCTCTGCCATGGAGTGGGCCACCTTGGCACGGGGGCACTCCAGGCCGATGTTCTTCATCGCCTGGTCGAAGAGGTCACGGTCCTCGGCCTTGTTGATGGCCTCAGCATTGGCACCGATCATCTCCACACCGTACTTGGCCAGCACGCCGTGCTTGTCCAGGTCGAGGGCGCAGTTGAGCGCGGTCTGGCCACCCATGGTGGGCAGGATGGCGTCGGGGCGCTCGGCCTCGATGATCCTCTCCACCGCCTGCCAGGTGATCGGCTCGATGTAGGTGGCATCGGCCATGGCCGGGTCGGTCATGATGGTGGCCGGGTTGGAGTTCACCAGGATGACCCGGTAACCCTCCTCGCGCAGCGCCTTGCAGGCCTGGGCGCCGGAGTAGTCGAATTCGCACGCCTGGCCGATGACGATGGGGCCGGCGCCAATGATCAGGATGCTCTGGATGTCGGTACGCTTGGGCATGGTGCTTCCCGCAGAAAAAGGTGACGAGGGGCGACGTGTCTCGGGCTGTGTCCCAGGGCTCAGGCCTGGCGGGCCTTCATCATCTCGACGAAACGGTCGAACAGCGGCGCGACGTCCTGGGGGCCGGGGCTCGCTTCCGGGTGGCCCTGGAAGCTGAAGGCCGGGCGGTCGGTACGCTCGATCCCCTGCAGGGTGCCATCGAACAACGAGCGGTGGATGGCCCGCACGTTGGCCGGCAGGCTCGCCTCGTCGACGGCGAAGCCGTGGTTCTGGCTGGTGATCATCACGTGGCCGGTGTCGAGGTCCTGCACCGGGTGGTTGGCGCCGTGGTGGCCATGGCCCATCTTCACGGTCGTCGCCCCGCTGGCCAGCGCCAGCAGCTGGTGGCCCAGGCAGATGCCGAACACCGGGAGCTCGGTCTCGAGGATCTCGCGGATCGCCGTGATGGCGTAGTCGCAGGGCGCGGGGTCACCGGGGCCGTTGGCCAGGAAGACGCCGTCCGGATTCATCGCCAGCACCTCGGCGGCCGGAGTCTGGGCCGGCACCACGGTGAGGCGGCAGCCGCGGGAGGCGAGCATGCGCAGGATGTTGCGCTTGACGCCGAAGTCGTAGGCCACCACGTGGAAGGGGCGCTCGGCCTGGGTCGTATCGGCATAGCCCTCGCCGAGGGCCCACTCGCCTTCGCTCCACTCGTAGGGGGCCTGGCAGGAGACCACCTTGGCCAGGTCCATGCCCTTGAGGCCCGGGAAGGCGCGGGCGGCGGCCAGGGCGCTCTCGACGGCGTCATCCCCCTCGGCCTCGGCGCCGGCCAGGATGGCGCCGTTCTGGGAGCCCTTGTCGCGCAGGATGCGGGTCAGCCGGCGGGTATCGATGTCGGCGATGCCCAGCACGTTCTGGCTCTTGAGGTAGTCGGAGAGGGTCTGCTCGCAGCGGAAGTTGCTGGCCAGCAGCGGCAGGTCGCGGATCACCAGGCCCGCCGCGGCGATGCCGCCGGACTCGACGTCCTCGGCGTTGACGCCGGTGTTGCCGATATGGGGGTAGGTCAGGGTGACGATCTGACGGGTATAGGAGGGGTCGGTCAGGATCTCCTGGTAGCCGGTCATCGCCGTATTGAACACCACCTCACCGCTGGTCTGTCCATCGGCACCAATGGCCGTGCCATGAAACACACTGCCGTCTTCCAGGGCCAGTATCGCGGGTCTGTTCAATGCAACGTCCTCCCATGCTTATACGAATAGCTTTACAGACAGCTATATAGAGACAACTCGTCCAGAAATGCGGGTTACCGGTGGCCTGCCCATGAATGGCCGCCCCGCAAGATGGGCGGCCACTCCGCAAAAAAGCGGGACGAAACCCGATAGATACCGGTTTCATCCCGCTTGTTGTCATTCGCTCGGAACTGATTCGCTCAGAACTAGGGGCCGAAGCAACAAGCGCTGGTTCAGGGGCTCTCGCCCGGGCGCCCGGCCAAAATTTTCGGGATTTTACAGGATCGACCGCTCCCCGGCCACCCCTTTGGTCGAACTCCTCCTCAGTCGAGGCCGAGCACGTCCTGCATAGCGTAGCGGCCGTTGCCCTGGCCGGCCACCCAGCGCGCGGCACGCACCGCCCCCTTGGCGAAGGTCATGCGGCTCGAGGCCTTGTGGGTGATCTCGATGCGCTCGCCCTCGGTGGCGAACATCACGGTGTGCTCGCCGACGATGTCGCCGGCGCGCACCGTGGCGAAGCCGATCTCCTTGTCGGTGCGCGGCCCGCACTGCCCCACCCGCTCGAAGACGCCGTGCTCCTTGAGGGTGCGGCCCAGGCTCTCGGCCACCACCTCGCCCATCTTCAGCGCGGTGCCGGAGGGGGCATCGACCTTGTGGCGGTGGTGGGCCTCGATCACCTCGATGTCGTAGCCCTCGTCGCCCAGCGCCTTCGCCGCCGTCTCGAGCAGCTTCAGCGTGAGGTTCACCCCGACGCTCATGTTGGGGGCGAAGACGAAGGGCAGCCGCTCGCGGTAGGCGTCGAGCTCGTCCAGCTCCTGGTCGGAGAGGCCGGTGGTGCCGATCACCATGCGCTTGCCGTGCGCCGCGCAGAAGGCCAGGTTGGAAAGCGTCACCCGGGGCGCGGTGAAGTCGATCAGCACGTCGAAGTCGTCGACGATGGCTGACAGGGAGTCCACTGCCGCCACACCGAGCTTACCTAGGCCTGCCAGCTCGCCGATGTCGGCACCGGCAAGCGTGCTGCCCGGCTCGACGATGCCGCCGGCCAGGGTGGCGCCGTCAGCCTGCAGAACGGCGTTGACCAGGGTGCGGCCCATGCGGCCGGCGACACCGACGATGGCGATACGGGTCATATGGACTCCTGTGAAAGCGGTAGCGGTTCGGGAATGGGCGGCAGTATATCAGAGGCGAGGCGCCGTCAGCCGCCCGCCCTGCCGCTGTCGCGCATCAAGAGCCCCATGGCCAGGAGCACTGCCAGGCTGCCCGGCAGCCAGACCCAACCGACCTGGCTCGGCGCGCTGGCAAAGAGCAGAAGCATGGAGACGAAGGGCACCAGATAGCCATAGGCGGTGACCGCCCCGGGCGTCAGGGACGAGGTGGCCCGCTGCATCAGCCAGAAAGTGAGCGCGCTGGAGCAGAGCCCCAGATAGATCAGCAGGGCGAGGTCGAGGACGGTCATGTCCAGCAGCGTCCCCACCGGCTCCACGGCGAGGCCCACCAGGCCGATCAGCACACCGCCGGCCCCCAGGCTCCAGAAGGTGCGCACCGATGCCGTCCCCGGCAGCCACCCCCGCGCCAGGCCCCACTTGCTGAGTACTGGATAGAGCGCGGTGGAGCAGCAGCCCAGAAAGAACACCGCCTCGCCGATGCCGAAACGCAGCCGACCACCCTGGTGCCAGGCCTCTGCCAGCGCCAAGCCGAGCGCACCCAGGGCGCCCAGCGCCAGGATCCCCGGCAGCCGCCAGCCGGGGCGCTCAACCCCCACCCCCCGCCCCATCAGAAAGGCCAGCAGCGGCACCGTGACATACAGCGTGGCCATGGAGAGCGCCGTGGCGCGGTGGGCGGCCCAGAACATGGCGCCGAAGAAGCCGGCCAGACAGAGGCCCATTAGCGCATAGAGCGGCAGCAGCCTCGGCGCCGGCATAAAGTCCTGCGCACGCCTGGCCAGCCACCAGAGCCCGGCACAGGCGATGGCAAAGCGCAGTGCGGTGAGCGAGAGCGGCGGCAGTTCACTCATCAACCCTACGGCGGGAAAGGAGAAACCCACCAGCGCCGCCCAGAGCAGCATGCCGAGGTGGGCGCCGCGGGTGGATGCCGCCGGGCTCACGCTTCCCAGACGATATCGAGCTCGACGCCCCGGAGGGCGTCCAGGGTGTTGTCCACCTCTCCCTCCAGCTGGTCGTGGGCCTCGTCCTCGACGGCCTCCACGACCACCACCAGCTTGTCCGGCTCCGCCACCAGGTAGCAGCTGCCGGTAGCAAAGGTCACCTCGACCCCCGCATCGCGCTTGGCCACCGCGTGCTCCCCGGACCAGCGCTGGCAGAGCTGGTCGATCAGGGCTTCGGCGTCATCGGCGGGAATCTCGGCACGTGAAATCGGCATGGCGGCCACCTCCTGAAGGAATGTCGGGCTACCAGACTATGCCGCCCGCACCGCCGGCGCCAAGCGGCCATTTTCAACCGAGGATGCCGCCACGGCAGGCGCCCATGGCGACGTGATACGGTAGCGGGAAGACAACAGGACGAGAGAGATGACATGGACGAGGCGCTTGGCTGCCTGACACGACTCAGGGACGGACACAGCAGGGGGAGGCCGGCCCCCAACAAGCCGTGCCTGCTGCTGGCCATCATCTGCGAGATCCAGGCGGGGCATATCATCTCGCCCCGGATCGCCATCGACGATCGCCTGATCGCCCGCTATCACGACCTTTACGAGGCCGCCACAGCAACCCGACAGTCCGCCAACCCACAGCTCCCCCTCTGGCACCTGAGAAATGACCAGGGCCCAACGGGGCCTCTCTGGTCACCAGAGTTCACCGCCGAGCTGGGCGCTCTGGAGGCGCAGCTTGGCCAGCCCAAGTCCATCGGCCAGCTACGGGAGCGCTTCAGCACGGCTCGGCTGGACGAAACACTCTTCCAGGTGCTGCAGGACGAGAAGACCTCGCGTGAGGCCTGTGCGCTCCTGGTGACTCGCTACTTCTCCGCCGATTCGCGGGCCCATGACTGCCTGCATGCCTACCTGACCACAGCGCTTGAAAGCGGCCACTATGAGCGACATCCAGAGCGCCTGACGGGCAACGTGAAGGAGGAGAGCCAGAAATATGCCCGCTCCGCCGCCTTTCGCGCCCTGGTGCTGGAAGCCTACGACTACCGCTGCGCGGCCAGCCGGCTGCGCTATATCACCCCGGACTATCGCTATCTGGTGGAGGCGGCTCATCTGGTGCCCTTCGCCGAGAGCCAGGACGATCGCCCCACCAACGGCCTGGCGCTGACGCCCAATCTGCACTGGGCCATGGACAGCCACCTGATCGCCCCGGGGCCCGACCACCGCTGGCACCTGAGCCCAGGGGGGGACGCCCTGGTACCCGACAACCGCTGGCTCTGCGAACTAGATGGCAAGCCGCTGGTGCTGCCACGTGACCCGCGCAGGCAGCCGGATCGCGACGCCCTGGCCTGGCGCCTGGACCACCTGCAGCGCTGAGGCAGCCATGAACGCGATGGGCCCCGGCATCTGGCGATGCCGGGGCCCGTCTGTCGCTGCGAGGGGTGATGCCGCCTAGGGCTTCATGTCCTCGAAGAACTTCTTCACGCCGTCGAAGAAGCCGCTCTTCTTGGGCGAGTGGTGGGCGCTGTTGGTGCCGCCGAGGCTCTCCTGGAACTGGCGCAGCAGCTCCTTCTGCTCCTCGTTGAGCTTCACCGGGGTCTCGATCACCACCTTGCAGAGCAGGTCGCCCGGGGCGCCGCCGCGCACCGGCTTGACGCCCTTGCCGCGCAGGCGGAACAGCTTGCCGGTCTGGGTCTCCGCCGGGATCTTAAGCTTCACCCGGCCGTCCAGGGTCGGCACCTCCAGCTCGCCACCCAGCGCGGCGTCGACGAAGTTGATCGGCACCTCGCAGTGCAGGTGCTTGCCGTCACGCTGGAAGATATGGTGCGGCTTGATGTGCACCTGAACGTAGAGATCCCCGGGCGGGCCGCCATTCATGCCGGCCTCGCCCTCGCCGTTCAGGCGAATACGGTCGCCGGTGTCGACCCCCGCAGGAATCTTCACCGACAGGGTACGGGTCTCGCGCACGCGGCCCTCGCCGTTGCACTTGTGGCAGGGCACCTTGATGTGCTGGCCGGAGCCGTGGCAGGTCGGGCAGGTCTGCTGCACGGCGAAGAAGCCCTGCTGCATGCGCACCTGGCCGTGGCCGGCACAGGTCGGGCAGGTCTCCTTGCTGGAGCCGGGCTCGGCGCCTGAACCGTCGCAGCGCTCGCACTCCACGTGGCGCGGCACGCGGATGTCGACGCTGGTGCCGGCCACCGCACTCTCGAGGTCGAGCTCGAGGTTGTAGCGCAGGTCGCTTCCGCGGGCCCGGGCGTTGGGGTGACGACGCCCGCCGCCACCGCCGCCGAAGATGTCGCCGAAGACATCCCCGAAGATATCGCTGAAGCCCCCGGCGCCCGCGCCGCCGAAGCCACCACCGCCGAAGCCGCCCGCCTGGCCGTCCACGCCGGCATGGCCGAACTGGTCGTAGGCCGCGCGCTTCTCGCTGTCGGAGAGCACCTCGTAGGCCTCGGAGACCTCGCGGAACTTCTCCGCCGAGGCCTCGTCGTCCGGGTTGCGGTCGGGGTGCAGCTTCTGGGCCAGTCGTCGGTAGGCCTTCTTGATCTCTTTCTGGTCGGCACCGCGCTCTACGCCCAGCACCTCGTAATAGTCACGTTTGGACATGGATCGGTCCGCCTCCGTCGGGGTACCGCGGAAACACCAACGCGGGAGTCAGGCCCCCGCGCTGGCATCATCCGTGGTTCAGATGCGTGGTTTACTGCTTCTTCTGGTCGTCGTTGACTTCTTCGTACTCGGCGTCGACCACGTCATCTTCCTGCTTGGCGCCGGCCTCCTGGCCTTCGCCACCGCCCTGCTGGGCCGCTTCGGCCTGGGCGGCATACATCTTCTGGGCCAGGTTGCCGGAAACCTCGGTCAGCTTGTCGAGCTTGGCCTGGATGTCGTCCTTGTCGTCACCCTTGATCGCCTCCTCGAGCTCCTTGGCGGCGCTCTCGATGGCCTGCTTCTCGTCCTCGCTGGCGTGCTCGCCGGCTTCCTGCACGGTCTTGCGCGCGGCGTGGACCATGCCGTCGGCCTGGTTGCGCAGCTGCACCAGCTCCTCGAACTTCTTGTCCTCGTCGGCGTGGGCCTCGGCGTCGCGGACCATCTGCTCGATCTCGTCGTCGGAGAGGCCGCTGGAGGCCTTGATGACGATGGACTGCTCCTTGCCGGTGGCCTTGTCCTTGGCGGAGACGTTCAGGATGCCGTTGGCGTCCAGGTCGAAGGCAACCTCGATCTGCGGCACGCCGCGCGGCGCCGGCGGGATGTCGGCCAGGTCGAAGCGGCCCAGCGACTTGTTGCCGCCCGCCTGCTTGCGCTCGCCCTGCAGCACGTGGATGGTCACGGCGGTCTGGTTGTCATCCGCGGTCGAGAAGGTCTGGGTCTTCTTGGTCGGGATGGTGGTGTTCTTCTCGATCAGCGGAGTCATCACGCCGCCCAGGGTCTCGATGCCGAGCGTCAGCGGGGTGACGTCCAGCAGCAGCACGTCCTTGACGTCGCCGCCCAGCACGCCGCCCTGGATGGCAGCACCCACGGCCACCGCCTCGTCCGGGTTGACGTCCTTGCGCGCTTCCTTGCCGAAGAACTCGGCGACCTTCTGCTGCACCATGGGCATGCGGGTCTGGCCGCCGACCAGGATGACGTCGTCGATCTCGGAGGCGGAGAGGCCGGCATCCTTCAGGGCGATCTTGCAGGGCGCCAGGGAGCGCTGCACCAGGTCCTCCACCAGCGACTCCAGCTTGGCCCGGGTCACCTTGACGTTGAGGTGCTTGGGACCGGTCTGGTCGGCGGTGATGTAGGGCAGGTTGACGTCGGTCTGCTGGGCGCTGGAGAGCTCGATCTTGGCCTTCTCGGCGGCTTCCTTGAGGCGCTGCATGGCCAGGTTGTCGCCGGAGAGATCGATGCCGCTGTCGGCCTTGAACTGATCGACCAGGTAGTTGATCAGGTGCATGTCGAAGTCTTCGCCACCCAGGAAGGTGTCGCCGTTGGTGGCCAGCACCTCGAACTGGGTCTCGCCGTCGACGTCCGCCACCTCGATGATGGAGATGTCGAAGGTGCCGCCGCCCAGGTCATAGACCGCGATGGTCTTGTCGCCGCGGGACTTGTCCATGCCGTAGGCCAGCGCCGCCGCAGTGGGCTCGTTGATGATGCGCTTGACCTCGAGGCCGGCGATGCGGCCGGCATCCTTGGTGGCCTGACGCTGGCTGTCGTTGAAGTAGGCCGGCACGGTGATCACCGCCTCGGTGACCGGCTCGCCCAGGTAGTCCTCGGCGGTCTTCTTCATCTTCTTCAGCACTTCGGCGCTGATCTGGGGCGGGGCCAGCTTCTTGCCCTTCACCTCGACCCAGGCGTCGCCGTTGTCGGCCTCGGTGATGGTGTAGGGCACCATCTTGATGTCCTTCTGGACGACGTCGTCCTTGAAGCGACGGCCGATCAGGCGCTTGATGGCGTAGAGGGTGTTGGTCGGGTTGGTGACCCTGGCGCCTGGCGCTTGGCCGACTGGCCCACCAGCGTCTCGCCATCGTCGGTGTAGGCGATGATGGAGGGCGTGGTGCGTGCGCCTTCGGCGTTCTCGATCACCTTGGCACTGTCGCCGTCGAGCACGGCCACGCAGGAGTTGGTGGTCCCCAGGTCAATACCGATGATGCGTCCCATAGGAAATCCTCGAAAAGTCGTTGCTGTGTATCCGGAGTCGTGTTCTGCGGCCTGCGCCGCGGAGTTGACGTCTATCTGGGGGCCGCAGGCCTCATTTCAAGTCCCGCGGCCAGGATTTGTTGCTCAGCCGGCGGCCTGGCTGACCACCACCATGGCCGGCCGCACCAGGCGGCCGTTGAGCAGATAGCCCTTCTGAAACACGTCCATGACGGTGTTGGGGTCGAGCTCGGGGTTGGGCACCATGGCCATGGCCTCGTGGAACTGCGGGTCGAAGGGCTCGCCCGCCGGCTCCAGGATCTCCACCCCGAACTTGGCCAGCACGTCGCGCTGCATCTTCAGCGTCATGGCGACGCCCTCGCGATGGGCCTCGGTGGCCTCGTCCGCCATGGCCTCGAGGGCCTTCTCCAGGCTGTCCACTACCGGCAGCAGCTCCTTGACGAACTTCTCCAGGGCGAACTTGCGGGCCTTCTCGGCCTCCTGCTCGGCCCGGCGGCGCACGTTCTGGGCCTCGGCGGCGGCACGCAGCGCCTGGTCCTTGGCCTCGGCGACGCTCTGCTCCAGCTCCTCGACGCGGGCGGCCAGCAGCTCGGCCTCGGGGTTGTCGCTCGCCTCGGCGGCGGCCTCGGTCTCCTCGGCCGCCTCGATGGCCTCCTCCAGCTCGCCTTCGATGGGCTGGGGCTCGGCCTCCTGCTCACGACGGGCAAGTTCCTCGTCCAGCGGGGTCTGGGGATCTCTGGCCATGGGTCTCTCCTGACAGGGATGCGGCGGCGTCTAGCCGCCGATGAAACATGAATGAGGGGGGTTGAACGGTTCTGCGAGCTATATGGGGACGCCAGAGCGGATCTCAAGGCGAGACAGCCGGGAGAGGCCGATCCGTGCATTGTGGGGCATCGTGGACTACTGTATAAACGCACACATATTGGATGTATGACCAGTAGTCCTGAGATCAGGGCGCGCAGACTTCCCGGGAGGCCTCATGCTGACAGAGCTTGCCATTCGCGACTTCGCCATCGTCGACCACCTGGAGCTGGAGCTCGCCGGCGGCATGACCGCCATCACCGGCGAGACCGGCGCCGGCAAGTCGATCCTGCTCGGCGCCCTGGGGCTCTGCCTGGGCGAGCGCGCCGATGCCGGCAGCGTGCGCCACGGCGCCGAGCGCGCCGACCTCAGCGCGCGCTTCGATATCGCCGCGCTGCCTGAGGCCCGCGCCTGGCTCGCGGCCCGGGAGCTGCCCGAGGATGATTGCCTGCTGCGGCGCGTGGTGAGCGCCAATGGCCGCTCCAAGGCGTGGATCAACGGCCAGCCGGCCACCGTGGCCGATCTCAAGGCGCTGGGCGAGCGGCTGATCGAGATCCACGGCCAGCACGCCCACCAGGCGCTGCTGCACGAGGAGACCCACCTGCGCCTGCTCGACGACTTCGCCGGCCACCGCGAGGCGGTGGGCGAGATGGCCGAGACCTTCCGCACCTGGCAGGCCGCCAGGCGCCGGCTGCGGCGGCTGGCCGAGGACGGCGACGAGCTGGCCGCCCGCCGCCAGCTGGTGCGCTATCAGGTGGAGGAGCTCGACCAGCTGGCGCTGGCCGAGGGCGAGCTCAAGGCGCTGGAGGAGGAGCAGGAGGAGCTGGCCCACGCCGAGGAGCGCCTGCGCGAGGCGCAGTTCGCCGCCGAGTGCTGCGACAACGACGAAGGCGGCGCCATGAGCCTGCTGACTCAGGCGATCAACCACCTCTCGGCGCTGCCGGGCAGCGACCGCGGCCGCCTGGCCGAGGCGCTCGCCATGCTGGGCGATGCCCGCATCCAGGTCGAGGAGGCCGCCCGGGAGCTCCACCACTTCGCCGAGGGCACCGAGCTCGACCCGGAGCGGCTGGCCTGGGTCGAGCAGCGCCTCGGCGAGGTGCACCGCCTGGCCCGCAAGCATCATGTGATGCCCGAGGAGCTCACCGCGCTGCACCAGCAGCTGCAGGAGGAGCTGGCTCGCCTGGAAGGCGGCGAGGAAGATCTCGAGACCCTGGAGGCCGAGGTGGACGCCCTGCGCGAGCGGTGGCGGGGGCAGGCCCGCCAGGTGGGCGACGCGCGCCGCCAGGCCGCCACCCGCTTCGGCAAGGCGGTCCAGGAGCAGCTCGCCTTCCTGGCCATGGGCAAGGCGCGCTTCGAAGTCGAAGTGCTGGAGCGTGACACCCCCGCCGCCGAGGGCCTGGAGGGCGTACGCTTCCTGATCAGCGCCAACCCCGGCCAGCCGGCCCGGCCGCTGGCCAAGGTGGCCTCCGGGGGGGAGCTGTCGCGCATCAGCCTGGCGATCCAGGTGGTCGCCGCCCGCCACTCCACCATTCCCAGCCTGGTGTTCGACGAGGTGGACGTGGGCGTCTCCGGCGCCACCGCCGAGATCGTCGGCCAGCTGCTGCGCCGCCTGGGCGAGCAGGGCCAGGTGATGACCGTGACCCACCTGCCCCAGGTGGCGGCCCAGGCCCACCGGCACCTGCACATCGAGAAGCGCGCGGAGCAGGAGACCACCCTCACCCGCATGGCGCTGCTCGACGAGGCCGGCCGGGTGGGCGAGCTGGCGCGCATGCTGGGCGGGGTCAACCTCTCCGAACGCACCCTGGCCCACGCCCGCGAGATGCTCGACGCCAGCCAGCGCCCCCACCACTGAGCCCCACCCCCCGGCGGCGGACCCCCGAACGCGCGCGGCCCCGATCGAGAATCGGGGCCGCGCTGAGCCGTGGGCGCCGGTCGTGGGACCGGCTGCCGGGCCGCTACTTCTTCTGGGTGGCGTCCTGGCGGGTCACGCTCGAGCCCTTGGGGCGCACATAGAGCACCAGGGCGTGGTCGACGAGGTCGAAGCCATGCTCCTCGGCGATCTCCTGCTGGCGCCGCTCGATGGTCTCGTCGAAGAACTCGATGATCTCGCCGCTCTCCAGGCAGACCATGTGATCATGGTGCTCGTCCTGGGAGATCTCGAAGACGGCGTGGCCGCCATCGAAGTTGTGGCGCACCACGAGGCCCGCGGACTCGAACTGGGTCAGCACGCGGTAGACGGTGGCCAGGCCGACGTCCTCGCCGGCTTCCAGCAGGGTCTTGTAGACGTCCTCGGCGCTCATGTGGTGCTCGCCCTGGGCGTTCTCGAGGATCTGCAGGATCTTGACGCGGGGCAGGGTCACCTTCAGACCGGCCTTGCGCAGTTCATGGTTCTGGTCGGCCATGGTTGCTCTTCGCAGTATCGGGTAGGGTCGGGTATGATCGACCGAAACCACGATAGTGAAGAACAGGCGCAAATGCAAAAGTTGACAAGAATCGTCACCCTTTCTGCCGCGCTGCTGCTGGCCAGCGGTTGCAGCTACTTCGGGGTCTACAAGCGGGACATCCCTCAGGGCAACCTGGTCACCGCCGACATGGTGGAACAGCTGCGTCCCGGCATGACCCGCGACGACGTGGTCTACGTCATGGGCCGCCCGCTGCTGGAGGCGCCCTTCGACGCCAACCAGTGGGACTATGTGTTCCGTCTCGACGAGGCCTACGGCGGTGTGGAACGGCGCCGCGTGACCCTGACCTTCGACGGCAACCGCCTGGTGGATATCCAGCGCGAGGGCAACCTGGAGCGCGACATCGACCTGCGCGCCAGCGAGGGCGCCGGCCCCCAGGTAGAAGGCGCCGAGCCGCTGGAGACCACCCCTGAGCTGCAGCCAGAAGGCGGCGCGACCGTGCCCATGGGCGGCGAGCCGGCCAGAGACTTCTGACCCCGCAGGCGACGCCCCTGGACGCCCCGCCGTGGCCCTGCCCGGCGGGGCGTCAGCGTTTTTCGGCGGCCCGGGCCAGCCGGGCCTGCTTGGGATCGATGGTCAGCGGGCGGTAGAGCTCCACGCGATCGCCGGCCCGCAGGCGATGGGTCGCCGGCTCGCGCAGCCGCCTGCCGAAGATGCCGAGGTCTGGCTGCTCGAAGGCCTCCGCGGGCAGCTCGGGGAAGCGCCCGGGCAGGTCGGCCAGCACCACCGCCTCGCTGGCGGTGGTGCCCAGGGGCACGCTCAGCGCCACCACGGCCTGATGCCCGGGCAGGGCGAAGGCCACCTCCACCGCGATCTCGGCCATGGCTCAGCGCCCGTAGAGCTGATCGGCGCGGCGGGTGAAGGCCTCCACCAGCTGCCCCGCCACCTGCTGGAAGAGCTTGCCGAAGGCCATGCCCAGCAGGCGGTTGGCGAACTCGAACTCCATCTCCAGGCACACCTTACAGGCGTTCTCGCCCATGGGGATGAACATCCAGCGCCCGCGCAGGCGCTTGAAGGGGCCGCTGACCAGCGACATCTCGATGCGCTCCGGTTCGATCAGGTCGTTGCGCGTGGCGATGCTCTGCTCGATGCCCGCGCGCCCCAGGGTCATCTCGCCGATCAGGTGGGAGTCATCCCGCTCGAGCAGGCGGGCGCGACGACAGCCGGGCAGGAACTCCGGATAGCGCTCGAAATCGTTGACCAGGTCGAACATCTGCTGGGGGGTATGTCGCACCATGGCGGTTCGGTTGACCGTTGGCATTGAGCTCTCCGCTGACTTCACAGTGCCCAGGGCGTATCATGAGCCGTTATTTCAGGCCTTGAATGGTATCACGCTTCCCCCCATATCGAAGGGGCGGCCGCCAAGGGCACGGACAGACACGAGGTTTCATGGCCAACAAGAAAGGCAAGGGCAATGGGCCCACCAGCAACGTCATCGCCCAGAACAAGAAGGCGCGCTTCGAGTACCACATCGACGAGGTCTTCGAGGCGGGCCTGGTACTGGCCGGCTGGGAGGTGAAGAGCCTGCGCGCCGGCAAGGCGCAGCTCACCGACACCTACATCCTGGTCAAGAACGGCGAGGCCTGGCTGCTGGGCAGCCATATCATGCCGCTCAACACCGCCAGCACCCACGAGATCGCCGACCCCGTCCGCACCCGCAAGCTGCTGCTACACCGGAAGGAGATCGCCAGGATCTTCTCGCGGACCCAGGACAAGGGGCACACCTGCGTGCCGCTCAAGCTCTACTGGAAAGGCAACCGGGTGAAGTGCGAGCTGGCGCTGGTGACGGGCAAGAAGCTCCACGACAAGCGGGCCACCGAGAAGGACCGCGACTGGCAGCGCCAGAGGGGCCGCATCATGCGGGAACAAAACAAGGCGTAGGCTGTCACAGTGACGCGCATCCTGATAGGATGCACGATCAAGGGGGCGACATGGTTTCGACGCCGGTGACAACCCCTGCGGTGCATGCCGAGAGCGTGATGTATCTCGTAAATCCAACATCACGACTAAATAGTCGCAAACGACGACAACTACGCTCAGGGCGCGCTGGCAGCTTAAACGCTGTTAGCTTCTAGTCCGGCCCCGAAGTGATGTGCCCATTCATCACGGAGGGGATATGAGCCAAGACTGATGGGATCGTGATCGGTAGCGTCCTCATGCCGGTTGCTAAATCTACGAGGAATCGCGTCGCTGGATCCTGACCGTTGGAGCCAGAGGCGTTAAATCAAATAACGGAATCTAAGCATGTAGAGCCAATGGGCGAGTGCTGGCGGACGCGGGTTCAATTCCCGCCGCCTCCACCAAACAAGTCGACGAATCAAGCACCTACGGGTGCTTTTTTCGTTTCTAGCCCTCCACAGCCCCATCCAGGCCAGGGCGCTTTCACACCCCCTCCATCTCGACCCCGTGCCGAGCGAGCCAGGGCTCGCCGTTGCGCAGGTTGATCCGGCGCAGCCGCTCGCGCAGCAGGGGCTCCATGACGACCGTCTGCCATGCCTTAGCTCCAAGGTGCGATGAGCGCCTTTGACGGTAGCGAAACCAGCGTCAGGAGAGAAATCTTCTGGGCTTGACCGATGACCTATTGGGTGGGCAGCGCAGTTGGACGATAAGAAAGAAATCAACTGGCCGAAAAATAAAGCACCAATCGGACGATGGACTATCCATCAATTGGACGCTAGTCTTTCCAGCAACTGGACGCTAGCAGAGGCGCGACATGACACCACCCTATCTTCCACGACTGATTCGCGATCGAGTGCTCGAGTCTCTCGCCGATACGCCGGTGGTCTGCCTGTTGGGGCCACGGCAGGTGGGCAAGACAACGCTCGCCCAGCGCATCGACCCCGAACGCACCTATCTGAACCTGGATGATGCGACGCTGCTGGAAGCGGCTCGGCAGGATCCGCTCGGCTTCGTCGAGGGGTTGCCTGAACGCGTCACTCTGGACGAGGTGCAGCGCGCCCCTGAGCTGCTGCTGGCCATCAAGTCGATGGTGGATCGGGATCGCCAGCCAGGCCGGTTCCTGCTGACAGGCTCAGCCAACCTGCTGTTGCTTCCCAAGGCACAGGATTCCCTGGCGGGTCGCATGGAGGTCATCTACTTGCATCCGCTGACCGAACAGGAGAAGCGCGTGAGTGCTTCGACCCTGCTCGGCGCGCTGCTGGAGGGTCAGTTAACGCCCAGGATGGTGGCAGACACCACCCCCCTCGCCCCCACGGCAGAGGTGCTCTGCCAAGGCGGCTACCCTGAACCCAACCGCCGGGCGCCCCATCGGGCACGCCAGTGGTATCGCCAGTATCTCCAAGCCATCGTGCAGCGCGACGTGCGGGATATCGCCGCCATTCAGGACGAAGACGGGATGCTGCGGCTGATGGAGCTGTTGGCCTACCGCACTGCCTGCCTGCTCAACGTCAGCAATCTGAGCAAGGAACTGGGAATGGAGCGCGCCACCGTCGCCAAGTACCTTGGCATCCTGGAGCGCCTCTTCCTGATCCAGCAGCTACCTGCCTGGCATCGCAATCACGCCAAACGACTGATCAAGAGCCCCAAGCTGCACCTGGTCGATACCGGCCTTGCCGCGGCACTGGGGCGCCTGGGTCCGGAGCAGTGGCTCACCGAGGCAGAGCGCTTCGGTTCCCTGCTGGAAAGCCATGTGGTCGAGCAGTTGATCGCCCAGGCCTCCTGGGTCGATCAGGAGCTGCGCTTTTCACACTACCGGGACAAGGATCAGGTAGAGGTTGATCTTGTTATCGAGCGGGGTCAGGAGCTCTGGGGGGTTGAAGTCAAGCGCGCCGCCAGCGTCCAAGCCAAGGACGCCGCCGGGCTCGCCAGGCTTGCCGACCAGGCCGGCAAGGGATTCCGCGGGGGCATGCTGCTCTACACCGGCCGCCACTGCCTCAAGCTGCAGGTGCCGGGATGCTTCGCCGTTCCCATCGGCATGCTGTGGGGCGAGGAGCCCGGGAAGACCATCTCCAGCGAGGAAGCGTTACAAGCCTTGGCCGATCAGGGGCAAGACCTAGATATGGGGTACTGAGACGCTTCGTAGTCGTCTACGACGCCATCGGCCCGTCATGATGCGCGCGGCAGAATGACCTGCCCTCCCCTGGGCGCCCAGGCCTGCGACTTTGGTCGCAGACTTGACTCGAAAACCACTTGATACCAGCCTCAGGGGGAGCCATTATCTGCGCCCACTCGTCATCCCCCCCTGCGGGGAGCCGGGCGAGGCCAAGACCGGGGTGGCATCGGGTCGGGGGCGCTGAGGCGCTTCACTACCGATAAGACCCTACCACTGTTGACATTTCCCGATCTGGATTCGAAACCCCATGAGCAAAGTCCTGATTATTGGCGCCGGCGGCGTCGGCGGCGTGGTGACCCACAAGTGCGCCCAGCACCCCGAGGTCTTCAGCGAGATCATGCTGGCCAGCCGCAACGAAGCGAAGTGCCAGGCGATCGCCGCCCAGCTGGATCGCCCGATCCAGACCGCCCAGGTGGACGCCGACAGCGTCGATGACCTGGTCAAGCTGATCGAGTCGTTCAAGCCCGACGTGCTGATCCACGTGGCCCTGCCCTATCAGGACCTGACCATCATGGAGGCCTGCCTGAAGACCGGCGTGCCCTACCTCGACACCGCCAACTACGAGCATCCCGACGAGGCGAAGTTCGAGTACAAGGAGCAGTGGGCCTTCCAGGAGCGCTACAAGGAGGCCGGCAACATGGCCACCCTGGGCTGCGGCTTCGACCCGGGCATGACCAACATCTACTGCGCCTACGCGCAGAAGAACCTGTTCGACGAGATCCACCGCATCGACATCCTGGACGCCAACGGCGGTGACCACGGCTACCCCTTCGCCACCAACTTCAACCCCGAGATCAACATTCGCGAGATCACCGCGAAGGGTCGCTACTGGGAGAAGGGCGAGTGGAAGGAGACCGACCCGCTGGCGGTGAAGCGCACCTTCGACTTCGACGGCATCGGCGAGAAGGACATCTACCTCCTCTACCACGAGGAGCTCGAGTCCCTGTGCCAGAACATCAAGGGCCTGGAGCGCATCCGCTTCTGGATGACCTTCTCCGAGAAGTACATCACCCACCTCAAGGTGCTCGAGAACGTCGGCATGACCAGCATCGAGCCGATCGAGGTAGGTGGCGCCAAGATCGCCCCGCTGGAGTTTCTCAAGGCGGTGCTGCCCGACCCGGCCTCGCTGGGCCCGCGCACCAAGGGCAAGACCAACATCGGCATCATCGCCGACGGCATCAAGGACGGTAAGCGTCGCAAGGTGCACATCTACAACATCTGCGACCACGAGAAGTGCTACGAGGAGGTCAAGTCCCAGGCGATCTCCTACACCACCGGCGTGCCGGCAGTGACCGGCGCCATGCTGATGCTGGAAGGGATCTGGAAGGGCGCGGGCGTGTTCAACGTCGAGCAGCTCGACCCCGACCCCTTCATGGCGCGCATCGGCGAGATGGGGCTGCCCTGGCAGGTGGTCGAGCTCGACCCCGACCACGACCCCCTGGCCTGAGCCATGGCGAATGCACGCGAGCAGGGCCTGGACTTCGATCTCAATTTCGACGTTATGGCCTGCCCCTCACCGGCCTATGTGGTGGACGACGCCCTCCTGCGCCGCAACCTGGAGCTGCTCGGGCAGGTCCAGGCGCGCAGCGGTGCGCGCATCCTGCTGGCCCTGAAGGGCTTCGCCATGTGGAACACCTTCCCGCTGGTGCGCCAGTATCTGGTGGGCACCACGGCCAGCGGGCAGGACGAGGCGCGCCTGGGGGCGGAGACCTTCGGCGGCGAGGTGCACTGCTACTCGCCGGCCTTCACCGAGGAGGAGATGGCGGTGGTGCTGCGCTACGCCGACCACCTGAGCTTCAACTCCCCGGGCCAGTGGCGGCGCTTCCGCGAGACCATCGCGGCGGCGCCGCGCCGGGTCTCCTGTGGCATGCGGGTCAACCCCGAGCACTCCACCGGGGCGGTGCCGCTCTACGACCCCTGCGCGCCGGGTTCGCGGCTCGGCACCCGGGCGGCCGACCTCACCCCCGAGGTGGTGGAGGGGCTCGAGGGGCTGCACTTCCACACCCTGTGCGAGCAGAACAGCGACGATCTGGAGTCGACCCTGGCGGCCTTCGAGGAGCGCTTCGGCCACTACCTCGCCGGCCTGAAGTGGGTCAACTTCGGCGGCGGCCACCACATCACCCGCGCCGACTACGACGTCGAGCGGCTGGTGCGGGTGATCTGTGGCTTCCGGGAGCGGCATCCGCACCTGACGGTCTACCTGGAGCCGGGCGAGGCGATCGCGCTGAACACCGGCTACCTGGTCTGCTCGGTGCTGGATATCGTCGAGAATGACGGCCCCATCGCCATCCTCGACACCTCCGCCACGGCGCACATGCCCGACGTGCTGGAGATGCCCTACCGCCCGCACATCATCGGCGGCGGTGAGCCGAACGAGAAGGCCCACACCTACCGCCTGGGGGGCATGACCTGCCTCGCCGGCGACGTGATCGGCGACTACTCGTTCGATGCGCCGCTTGAGATCGGCGACCGCCTGGTGTTCACCGACATGGCCCACTACACCATGGTCAAGACCACCACCTTCAATGGCATCCGCCTGCCGTCGATCTGCCGCATCGACGAGGCGAGCCGCGAGGTGAGCACGGTCCGCACCTTCGGCTACGTGGACTACATGCAGCGGCTCAGCTGAGCCGCCTGCCGCTCGACCCGCACCACCCAGAAGCCCCCTCGCGGGGCTTCTTTCATTTCTGCCCCGCGCACTTGCACTCCTGCCCCCCGGGGCTTCACCCCCGCCTCCCGGGCCTCTATGGTGGAGCAAAGCCACTGCCACAGGGAGTTCGTGATGACGCAGGCCGCAAGGTGCAGGGTCTACAAGTTCGGCGGCGCCTCGATCCGGGACGCCGACGCCATTCGCCGGCTGGGCAGCCTGCTGGCCGAGAAGGCGCCGCGGCCCCGCGCCATGGTGGTCTCGGCCATGGGCAAGACCACCAACGCCCTGGAGGCGCTGCTGCGGGCGGCCCGCGAGCAGGACGAGGCGGGGTATCGCCATCGGCTCACGGCGATCTGCGAGGACCACCTCGGCGTGGCCGAGGCGCTGTTCGGCCCGGGCTCGAGCGTGGCCGACGCGCTGGAACAGCGGCTGGCCGAACTGGACACCGCCCACGCCGCCCACCGCGAGGCGCCCTACCCCTTCCACTACGACCAGACCGTGGGCATGGGCGAGCTGCTCTCCACCACCCTGGTGGCCGCCTGGCTCAACGCGGTCGGCGTGGCGACCCGCTGGTGCGACGCCCGGGCGCTGATCGTCACCGACGAGCATCATCAGGCGGCCGAGATCGACTGGGCGACCACCCGAGAGCGCATCGCCTCGCTTGCCGCCGAGTGCGACGAGGTGCTGCTGACCCAGGGCTTCATCGGCGCCACCGCCAGGGGCGTCATGACTACCCTGGGCCGCGAGGGCTCCGACTTCAGCGCGGCGATCCTCGCTGAGGCCCTGGGTGCCGACGAGCTGACCATCTGGAAGGACGTGCCGGGGCTCTTCAACGCCGACCCGCGGCGCTTCGCCAATGCGCGCCAGATTCTCAGCCTGAGCTACGCGGAGGCCCTGGAGCAGACCTGGCACGGCGCCACGGTGATCCACCCGCGCACCCTGGCCCCGCTGCAGCGGGCCGGCATCCCGCTGACGGTGCGCTCCTTCCTGGACCCCGAGGCCCCGCCCAGCACCATCGGCCCCGAGGCGGGCGAAGGCGACCGCCAGCCCGCCTTCATGCTGCGCGACGACCAGGTGCTGCTCGATATCGCCCCCCGGGACGGCGGCTTCCTCGACGAGGCGCTGGTGGCCGAGGTGCTGGCCCGGCTCGCCGAGGCCGACCTGCACGCCAACCTGCTCGACATCGAGGCGCTGCGCCTGCGCCTGGTGGTCGACCACCGGCCCGAAAGGCTCGACCCCCTAGGGAATACGCTGGCGGAACGCTTCGCGCTGACCCGCCACGATGGCCTGGTGCTGCTCACGGTGCGCCACCCCGATGAGGCGCTGATGGCCGCCCTCGACGCCCATAGGAGCCGGCTCGTCATACGCTGCAACGCCACCACCGCCCAGCGGCTCTACCCCGCCGCCGAGTGTCCCGCCACCTGGCGGATTCCCGACTGAGCGCGAAGGCCGAGGCACCCTTACGCGATCTACACGCCCTGTACAGTGACACCCGCTCAGGACAAGCCGGGTCGAGGTCTCGCCCCAAAGCCCGTATCATGCCTTTCTAGCGATACCCGTGGATCCACCCCACACGACACACTGCCAACACGCAAGAGACGGAGGTCACAGCGTGAATCCCATGCGAGCCCTACCCCTGATGCTCGGCTGGCTGCTGATCGCCCTGCTGGCGCTCGCCGGGCCGGCGCAGGCCCAGCCCGCCGCACCGGACGGCCAACCCTCGGCCAATGCCGCCCTGGCCGACCTGCTCGAGAACGAGCAGAGCCGCCAGCAGCTGATCGACCAGCTGCGCGGCGCCGCCGATGCCGCGGCCGTCGAGCCGCCGCCGGAGCAGGCCCAGCTATCCCTCCCCCGCCAGCTGGCCGAGATCACCAGCCACGTGGCCAGCGATATCGGCAGCCAGTTCACGGCCATCGTCGGTGCCATCGGCGGCATGTTCGACAGCGACCTGGAGAGCACCTTCGACGTGGAGGCCTTCACCAGCGCCGCCATCAACCTGGGCCTGGTGATTCTTGCCACCTTCGTGCTGTTCATGGCCTTCCGCCGCCTGGCCCGGCCCCTGTTCACCGGCGTCAGCCAGTGGTCACAGAGCGGCGAGGGGCTGACGCCGGTGCTACGCCTGGTGATCTGCGTGGCGCTGGCCGCGGTGGTCGATGTGCTGATCGTCGCCTTCGCCTACCTGGGCGGCAACCTGATCGCCACCTTCGCCATCGGCGAGACCGGCGAGCTCTCCACCCGCGCCTCGCTCTTCCTCAACGCCTTCCTGGTGATCGAACTGCTCAAGGCGGCGGTGCGCATGCTGTTCGCCTCTCGCTACGAGGGGCTTCGCCTGCTGCCGATCTCCGCGGAAGAGGCCTCCTACTGGAACCGCTGGATCGCCCGCCTGATCGGCCTGGTGGGCTACGGCCTGATGGTGGTGGTGCCCCTGGTCAACGCCTATGTCTCGCCGGCCGTGGGCCAGGGCCTGGGCACCCTGATCATGGTGGGGGCCTTCCTCTACGCGGTGATCGTGGTGCTCAAGAACCGCCGGCGCCTGCGCGATGCCATCAACGCCAAGGCGGCGCAGACCACCATGACCGCCAGCCGCATCTCGCTGCAGCTCTTTGCGCGCACCTGGCACCTCTTCGCCCTGGCCTACTTCGTCATGGTGCTGACGGTGACCCTGACGCGCCCGGTGGACGCCCTGCCCTTCGTGCTCTTCGCCACCCTGAAGACCATCGCCGCCGTGGTGGTGGGCCTGCTGGTCTCCAGCTTCCTGACCCAGACCATCGGCCGGCGCATCCGGCTCTCCGATGACCTGCGTCTCAAGCTGCCGCTGCTGGAGCCGCGCCTCAACAGCTATGTGCCCAACGCCCTGCGGCTGATCCGCACCGTCATCGTGGTGCTGGTGATCATGCTGGTGCTGGACGCCTGGGGCGCCTTCGACCTGGCCGCCTGGTACGCCTCCGAGGCGGGCAGCGGCCTGGTCGGCAAGCTGGTCAGCGTGGCGATGATCCTGGTGATCGCCATTGGCGCCTGGCTTGGCCTGGCCAGCCTGATCGAGCACAAGCTCAACCCCGAGACCGGCACCGGCGAGCCCGATGCCCGCGCCAAGACCCTGCTGACACTGTTCCGCAACGCCCTGGCCATCGCCCTGATCACCATGACGGCGATGATCGTGCTGGCCGAGATCGGCATCAATATCGGTCCGCTGATCGCCGGTGCCGGTGTGCTGGGCCTGGCCATCGGCTTCGGCGCCCAGAAGCTGGTCCAGGACATCATCACCGGCATCTTCATCCAGGTGGAGAACGCCATGAACACCGGTGACGTGGTGACCGTGGGCGGCATCACCGGCACCGCCGAGCGCCTGAGCATCCGCTCGGTGGGCATCCGCGACGTCAACGGCACCTACCACATCGTGCCCTTCTCCAGCGTGGACACCGTCTCCAACTACATGCGCGAGTTCGGCTACCACGTGGGCGAGTACGGCATCGCCTACCGCGAGAGCATCGACGACGCCATCGTGGCGCTGCGCGAGGCCTTCGACGAGCTGGCGGCCGGCGACGACCACAAGATGAACATCCTCGCCCCGCTGGAGGTGGCCGGCGTCACCGCCCTGGCGGACAGCTCGGTGAACATCCGCGTGCGCATCAAGACCACCCCGGGCAACCAGTGGGCCGTGGGGCGCGCCTACAACCGCCTGGTCAAGCTGCACTTCGACGGCAAGGGCATCGAGACCCCCTTCCCCCACACCACCCTCTACTTCGGCGTGGGCAAGGAGGGCGAGGCGCCTCCCGCCAACCTGCGCATCATGCAGCAGAACTACGACATCGACGGGCGCCCCGGCGGCCAGCCCCGCTCCGGCGAGAGCAGCCGCGCGGGCGAGGAGGACCCGCGCTCGAAGCCCAACCCCGAGTTCAAGGGGGACTTCGACGAGGACTGAGCCGACGGCTCAGCACCCTCACAAGGCAAGGCGGGGCTGCCATCGGCAGCCCCGCCTTTGTTCTGCTGCACGGCGTCGCCCCGGGCCTCGCCGCGGCCGTGTCCCGCGGGCGCATGCCGGCAACAACGAAGAAGCAGGAAGCAGAAGCAAGGAAGAAACAGGAAGCCGAAAGCAGGAAGGGGGCGCCGGATGGCGCCCCCTTCTCGGGTGGTGGCAGGGCGGCCGGGGCCGCCCGGCCTCAGGCCGGCTTCTTCTCGTCGGCCTTCTCTCCCGCAGGCTTGCCGCCCTTGCCCGCGGCGTCCTCGGGCTTGGCTTTCGAGGGCGTCTTTTCGGCCAGCACGTCCTTGTCCTCTCGGGGCTGGGGCAGCGAGGGCAGCGACTTGTCGAGCAGCTCCACGCTCTGGCGATAGTAGAGCTGGCTCTTGTTGTGCTCGCCCAGGTTGGCGTAGAGCCGCGCCAGCTCGGCACACACCACGCCGCTGGGGCGCTGGCGCTGGCTCGCCTCGAAGTACTCCTGGGCCTTGCCCCAGTAAGCGTTGCGCAGCGC
This sequence comes from Halomonas alkalicola, assembly GCF_030704205.1. Lineage (NCBI taxonomy): Bacteria > Pseudomonadati > Pseudomonadota > Gammaproteobacteria > Oceanospirillales > Halomonadaceae > Halomonas > Halomonas alkalicola. The sequence continues at coordinate 1,949,946 of NZ_CP131913.1, forward strand.
CAGGCGACCCAGCGTCAGCAGCAGGTCCGGGTCGTTGGGCCGCTCCTGCAGCCACTTCTCGGCGGTCACCAGCTGGCGCGCGGCATCCACGTCGAGCAGGCCGTAGCGCAGCACCAGGCGGCTGTCCCAGTGCTCCTTGAGGGAGTGGCGCAGCAGGCGCTCGGCGATGGGCTCCTGACGACCGCGCACCAGCGCCTCGGCGTAGAGCACGATCAGGTCGATGTTGCCGCGCAGGTGGTCGGGCATGTCGGCCCACAGGCCGCGCACCTTCTCGATATCGCTACCCTCGCGGGCCTCGCGCACGATCAGCTCACGGTAGGCGCGCTGCTCGAGCTGGTCGCGCTCCTCCTTCGAGATCAACTGCTGGGCGCCGAGGCGCGGCATCAGGCGGCGCAGGCCGTCCCAGTCGCTGACGCTGAGGTAGGCCTGCTTGAGCTGCTTGAGCACCTGGGGATGGTTGGGCAGCTGGCGGTCCAGGCGGGTGAGGATCGCCAGGGCCTCCTCGTACTGCTGGCGGTCCAGCATCAGCTGGGCCTGCATCATGCCCACCGCGGTATCGGCCCCCTCGGTGCTCAGGTGCGCCCGCTTGAGCAGGGTGTCGGCCTGGTCGAAGCGGCCCTGATAGTGGGCCGCCAGCGCCGCGGAGAGGTAGTTGACCAGCGGGGTGCTGGAGTCGTCCGCCGCCTTGACCAGCGACTTCTCCGCTTTCTTCCAGCGCCCCTCGGCCAGGGCCACCAGGCCGCGCACGGTACGCTTCATGGCGTTGCGGTTGCGGGCGCGGCCGTTCCACGTCTTGAAGTTGGAGACCGGATGGAGCAGATGCCCCAGCAGGCGCAGGACGAAGTGCAGCACCAGGAAACCGGCCAGCAGGATGACCAGGCCGAACCAGAAGGAGGTCTGGAAGGAGGTGTCGCCGACCCGCACCAGCCAGTAGCCGGGCACCGCCATCATCAGCTGGCCGAAGAGCGCGCCGAGCGCCAGGCCCAGAACGACAAGTAGGATCAGCTTTCTCCTGCGTCATCTCCCCGGCGCGACTCGAAGCGGCGCTCGATGAAGGTGGCCAGGGCCTGCTGGGAGCCGCTGATGTCCGGCAGCTCCGGGCGAATCGCAGCAGCCTTGAGCTCCCCCAGGCGCTCGACGACCGACTGCACGCCGGAGGCGGAGGTGTCGTAGTAGCCCTCGATCAGAGTCAGGGCCTTGTCGAGGCTCGCCTCGAAGAGCTCCTGCTCCTCCTTGAGCAGCGCCAGCTGGGACTGCTCGATCACCAGGCGCACGCTCTGGCGCAGGTAGGATTCCTGCTCGGGGGTGATCAGCGCCTCCAGGTCGGCGTCATGGTGGCGGATGGTGACCAGCTCCTTGAGCTCCTGGCCGAAGCGCGAGAGCTGCTGCTGCCAGGTACCGCTGGGCGCCTCCGTGATGCCGGAGCGCACGGTGACCTCCTCGATCTCCTGGGAGAGCGGCTGGCGGGCGATCTGCTGCTGCTGAGCGTTGAGAGCCAGCCACAGGCCGGTGCGGTCGACCCGCGGCACGGCCTCCAGGGCGGCCAGCTCGCTGGCGATCTCGCGGCGTACCGGCACCAGGGCGGGGTTATCCGCCTCGCGCAGGCGCTGGTCGGCGGTGCGCAGCAGGGCGGCTGAGCCCTCGACGTCGCGCTCGAGCTGCAGGCGCTGGTTGGCCAGGCGCAGCAGGTAGGCGGCCTCGGCGTGCAGCCAGTCGCGCTCGTCGGCCTCCTGCTCGCTGGAGAGCTCGTCGAGCACCCGGTCTAGGGTCTGGTTGACCTCGCCGCGATAGTCGGCGAACTCGCCCTGCAGGCTGGCGATGGCGGCGTCCAGGGCGGCGTCGCGCTCGCGCTCGCCCTCGTCCAGGCGGCTCTCCAGGCCCGCCAGGTCGGCGGCGCTGGCGAACTGACCGGAGGCGGACTCCAGCTCGGCGATGCGCGCCTGCTGGGCCTCGAGCTTCTGCCACGCCTGCCAGCCGAACAGCACCACGGCGATAGCCAGCAGGATCACCAGCACGATGGCGGCGAGGCCCGCCTTGCCGCCCTTGCCGTCACCGCCGCCAGCCGGGCGAGCCGCGGCACCCGCACCGCTGCCGCCAGACACCGGCCGGGGCTCGGCGGGCTTGCCCTTGTCGGCAGCGCCGGCGGCCTTCTCGCCGCTGGCGGCCTGGGAGGCGGCCGGCTTGGCCGGCGGGGGCGTGCTGCCGGCCGCCGTGGCGTCCGACTTGCCTGAGGCCTGGGCCGGCGTGTCGCCCTTGCCGGCGGCGTTGCCCGCCGCCGGCTTCGGCTCGGGGCTCTCCGCCGGAGCCGGCTGAGCCGAATCCTGGGAGGCCGCGCTCTGGCTGGCCTTGTCGTAGCGCCGCGAACGTCGCCGGTTCTGGTGATTGCCCTTCCCGGCGTCGCCGCCCGAGGTCGCCGATTGCGCGCCGTCAGACGCCTTCTGTTCGTCCTGCTCGTGTGGTTGCTTGCTCATCTTGTCGCTAGCCCTTTTCGAGATCGTCTTGATCGACATCGGCTTCCTGCGAGTGACAGGCGGCGGCCAAGGCCGTCGTCAGCGCGGTCGGCGTGGCGCCGGACGCCACGACAGGGGCACGAAACCCCAGCTTGCCGGCCAGTGTAGCCAACCGGGCGCTGGAAACGATTAGCGGTTGGTTCAAGGCGGCACCTGTGCACCATCTTGCCAGATGTTCGAGGATTTCTCCGCTGCTGACCACCAGGGCGCGAAAGTCGCCCCGGGCCAGGCGGCGCTGCATGTCGGGAGAGGGGGAGAGTGGGGTGCGGCGATAGACCGCCAGGCGGGTCAGGCGGGCGCCGCGCGCGGCGAGGGTCTCGGCCTCGGCCAGCAGGGTGCGCCCGCCCTCGCCGGCCACCAGCAGGATCTTCTCGCCGTCGAGGCGCTGCAGGGAGCCCAGCTGCAGCAGCGCCTCGCTGGTGTCCTCGCCGGCCGCGGCAGGCGGCACATGCACCCGCACGCCGAGCGTCTGGTGCAGGGCGGCGGCGGTGGCCGCCCCCACGGCGTAGTAGTCGATGCCCACGGGCAGCTGCGGCCAGTAGCGGTCCAGCGCCTCGGCCAGACACTCGGCGGCGAAGGGGCTCACCACCACCACCCGCCGGAACTGGTCGAAGTCGAGCCAGGCGGCGCGCTGCTCCGGCGTCTCGGGCAGCGCCTCCAAGCGCAGCGCTTCGAGGCGGGCCACCGGCAGGCCGCGGGCCTCGATGGCCGCGGCCAGCACGTCGCCCCGCTCGCCGGGGCGTGTGATCACGACCGGCTGGGCCCCCATCAGCCGGCGCCGTAGACCTCGGCGAGGATCTCGCCGGCGCCCATCTCGAGCAGCTCCTCGGCGACGCGGATGCCCAGCGCCTCCGGCTCGTGGATGGAGCCACGCCCCTCGGCGAGCAGCACCCGGCTGCCGTCCGGGGTGCCCACCAGGGCGCGCAGCCACAGGGTCTGGCCGTCATTCTCGAACACCGCATGGCCGCCGATGGGGACCTGGCAGCCGCCCTCCAGCCGGGTGTTCATGGCGCGCTCGGCGCGCACCCGGGTGGCGGTGTCGGGGTCGTCCAGAGGCGCCAGCAGACCGATCAGCTCGGGGTCGTGGAGGCGGCACTCGATGCCCAGCGCCCCCTGGCCGCAGGCCGGCAGGCACACCTCGGGGGGCAGCTCCATGGCGATGCGGTCGTCGAGGCCCAGGCGACGCAGCCCGGAGGTGGCCAGGATGATGGCGTCGAACTCGCCGGCGTCGAGCTTGGCCAGGCGGGTCTGGACGTTGCCGCGCAGGGAGAGGATCTCGAAGTCCGGGCGCGCCTCCTGCATCTGCAGGCCGCGGCGCAGGCTGGAGGTGCCGATGCGCGCCCCTTCGGGCAGCTCGTCGAGGCTCCGGTAGTGGTTGGAGACGAAGGCGTCGGTGGCCTCGGCGCCGGCGAAGATCACCGAGAGGCCGAGCCCCTCGGGGAAGTGCATCGGCACGTCCTTCATGGAGTGCACGGCGATGTCGGCGCGGCCGTCGAGCATCGCCTCCTCCAGCTCCTTCACGAACAGCCCCTTGCCCCCCACCTTGGCCAGCGGCGTATCGAGGATCTTGTCGCCGCGGGTGGACATGGCCACCAGCTCCACCTCGAGGCCAGGGTGGAGCTCCATGAGGCGGTCGCGGACATGTTCGGCCTGCCACAGGGCCAGTTGACTCTTGCGGGTGGCAATACGCAGCTTGGTGATGGCTTGCACGAAGTTCTCCCTGTACCGGTTCCCCTGCCGGCGTCCAGCGTCGCCGGCGCCCGGTGGTATTGGCATTCTCTAGAGCATATCGGCTGTCATCATAAAGCACCCGGCAGGGCAGGAGAAATCGACGCCCCGGGCGCCCCCTCGCCACGCCGACGGACTCTGGTACACTGCCCGGCATGTCCAGCCAGCGCCGCCGCGGCGGCGCCGGGGCCCTGTGGCCCCGCTTCACCGCAACCCGTTACGCAGGATGCCCAGTCCGATGAGCGCAGATTCCACCACCGCCGGCACCAACCAGTCCGGGGGCGGCCGCTTCAACGAGCCCACCGACGCCTTCGTGGCCCGCTTCACCGCCTCGGTCGACTTCGACCAGCGCCTGGCCTTCCACGACATCCAGGGCTCCATCGCCCATGCCACCATGCTGGCACGGGTCGGGGTGCTCAGCGAGGCCGAGCGCGACGCCATCGTTCAGGGCTTGACCGAGATCGCCGGCGAGATCGAGCGCGGCGAGTTCCAGTGGTCGGTGGCGCTGGAAGACGTGCACATGAACATCGAGGCGCGCCTCACCGACAAGATCGGCATCACCGGCAAGAAACTGCATGCATACCGCCGCTCCCGCAACGACCAGGTGGCCACCGACATCCGCCTCTTCCTGCGCGACGAGATCGACCGGGTGGCCGCCGAGCTCGCCCGCCTGCGCCGCGGCCTGATCGAGCTGGCCGACCGCGAGGCCGACACCATCATGCCCGGCTTCACCCACCTGCAGACGGCCCAGCCGGTCACCTTCGGCCACCACCTGCTGGCCTGGCACGAGATGCTGGCCCGCGACCACGAGCGGCTGCTCGACTGCCGCCGCCGGCTCAACGTGATGCCGCTGGGCGCCGCCGCCCTGGCCGGCACCACCTACCCCATCGACCGCCACGTCACCGCCGAGCTGCTGGGCTTCGCGCGCCCCGCCGAGAACAGCCTGGACGCGGTGAGCGATCGCGACTTCGCCATCGAGTTCACCGCCTTCGCCAGCCTGCTGCTGATGCACCTGTCGCGGATGAGCGAGGAGCTGGTGCTGTGGACCAGCGCCCAGTTCGACTTCATCGACCTCCCCGACCGCTTCTGCACCGGCTCCTCGATCATGCCGCAGAAGAAGAACCCCGACGTGCCGGAGCTGGTGCGCGGCAAGACCGGCCGAGTCTACGGCCACCTGATGGGCCTGCTGACCCTGATGAAGTCCCAGCCGCTGGCCTACAACAAGGACAACCAGGAGGACAAGGAGCCGCTGTTCGACGCCGTGGACACCGTCAAGGACTGCCTAAAGGCGTTCGCCGACATGGTGCCGGCCATCGAGCCGAAGAAACCGCAGATGGCCGAGGCGGCCCGCCGCGGCTTCTCCACCGCCACCGACCTGGCCGACTATCTGGTGCGCCGTGGCGTGGCCTTCCGTGACGCCCACGAGATCGTCGGCCTCTCGGTGGCCTATGGCATCCGCGAGAGCAAGGATCTCTCCGAGATGAGCCTCGAGGAGCTCCAGCAGTTCTCCGACGTCATCGAAGGCGACGTCTTCGAGGTGCTGACCCTGGAGGGCTCGGTGGCCGCCCGCAACCATATCGGCGGCACCGCCCCGGATCAGGTGCGCGCCGCCGCCCAGCGCGCCCGCGACGCCCTGGCCGCGATGGAGAGCGCCCCGGAGGCCGGCGCCTGATGCGCCGCCTGGCACTCGCCGCCCTGCCCCTGGCGCTGGTCATGGCGCTGGGCCTGGCCGGCTGCGGCCAGAAGGGCCCCCTCTACCTGCCCGATGACGAGCAGGCGGCCGAGCAGTACGGCCCCCGCGACGCCGCCACCGCCCCCGACGACAGCGAGACCTAGGCATGGATCATTTCGAGTACCGCGACGGCGTGCTCTACGGCGAGGAGGTCCCCCTGACCCGCATCGCCGAGCAGTTCGGCACGCCCTGCTACGTCTACTCCAAGGCCACCCTGGCCCGGCACTTCCGCGCCTATACCGAGGCGCTGGGCGGCCATCCCCACCTGATCTGCTATGCGGTGAAGGCCAACTCCAACCTCGCCGTGCTGGGCCTGCTGGCCCGCCTGGGCGCCGGCTTCGACATCGTCTCCGTAGGCGAACTGGAACGGGTACTGGCCGCCGGCGGCGACCCCGCCAAGGTGGTCTTCTCCGGTGTCGCCAAGCAGGAGGCCGAGATGGCCCGGGCGCTGGAGGTGGGCATCAAGTGCTTCAACGTGGAGTCGCGCCCCGAACTCGAGCGCCTCAATGAGGTGGCCGGCCGGCTCGGCAAGGTGGCCCCGGTGTCGCTGCGGGTCAACCCGGACGTGGATGCCGGCACCCACCCCTACATCTCCACCGGGCTCAAGGACAACAAGTTCGGCATCCCGGTGGACGAGGCGCTGGCGGTCTACGAGCTGGCCGCGAGCCTGCCCCATGTGAAGGTGATCGGCCTGGACTGCCATATCGGCTCCCAGCTCACCGAGCTCGCGCCCTTCCTGGACGCCCTGGACCGCCTGCTGGTGCTGCTCGAGCGCCTGCGCGAGCGGGGCATCGAGGTGGAGCACCTGGATCTCGGCGGCGGCCTCGGCGTGCCCTATCGCGACGAGCACCCGCCGGCGCCCTTCGACTACGCCTCGGCCCTGCTGGAGCGCCTCTCCCGCTGGGCGGGCAGCGAGCGATTGACCCTGCTCTTCGAGCCGGGCCGCTCGATCGCCGCCAACGCCGGCGTGCTGCTGACCCGGGTGGAGTTCCTCAAGCCCGGCGAGACCCGGAACTTCGCCATCGTCGATGCCGGCATGAACGACCTGATCCGCCCCGCCCTCTATCAGGCCTGGCAGGCGATCCTGCCGGTGGATACCCGCCGCGCCCGGGAGAGCGCCACCTACGACGTGGTGGGCCCGGTGTGCGAGACCGGCGACTTCCTGGGCAAGGAGCGGGAGCTTGCCATCGCCCCGGGCGACCTGCTGGCGGTGCGCTCCGCCGGCGCCTACGGCTTCGTGATGGCCTCCAACTACAACAGCCGCCCGCGCCCCGCCGAGGTGATGGTGGACGGCGAGTCCGCCCACCTGGTGCGCCGCCGCGAGCGCCTCGAGGAGCTGTGGGCCGGCGAGGCGCTGCTGCCCGACGACGAGGAGGGCGCGCGCTGATGCTGCTGCACTTCACCAAGATGCACGGGCTGGGCAACGACTTCATGGTGCTCGACCTGGTCACGCAGCGGGCGCGCCTGCAGGACGACCAGATCCGCCGCCTGGCCGACCGCCGTTTCGGCGTCGGCTTCGACCAGCTGCTGATCGTCGAGCCGCCCCGGGACCCGGACATGGACTTCCGCTACCGGATCTTCAACGCCGACGGCAGCGAGGTGGAGAACTGCGGCAACGGGGCGCGCTGCTTCGCGCGCTTCGTGCGCGACCAGCGCCTGACCCACAAGCACGAGATCCACGTGGAGACCGCCGGGGGCCCGCTGGTGCTGCTGGTGGAGGACGACGGCCGGGTGCGGGTCGACATGGGCGAGCCGCGCTTCGCCCCCGAGGCCCTGCCCTTCGACGCCGCCGAGGATCGCCCGCTGCACCTCCTGGCGGTGGACGGCGAGCGCGTCGAGATCGGCGTCGTCTCCATGGGCAACCCCCACGCGGTGCTGCGGGTCGAGGACGTCGACCGCGCCCCGGTGGCGCGCCTGGGCCCGGCCATCGAGTCCCACCCGCGCTTTCCGAAGCGGGTCAACGCGGGCTTCATGCAGGTCGTTTCCCCCCATGAGATCCGCCTGAGGGTCTTTGAACGGGGCAGCGGCGAGACCCTGGCCTGCGGCACCGGCGCCTGCGCCGCGGTGGCCAGCGGCATCCGCCAGGGGCTGCTCGAAAGCCCGGTCACCGTGCACCTCCCCGGGGGCGACCTGAGCATCGAATGGGGAGGCCCCGGCACCTCCCTGGCCATGAGCGGCCCCGCCGAACGCGTCTATGACGGCCGCATCATCCTGAACTGAGCCCACCGGGCCGACCGCCGAGGAATCCGCATGTCACGAGCCGCCCCCGAACCGCGCAAGACCCTCGACCCGGACCGGGTCGCCGAATGGCTGGCCACCCACCCGGACTTCTTCGTCGGCCGCGAGGGGTTGCTGCAGCAGCTGCGCGTGCCGCACCCGGAGGCCCGCGGGGCCACCTCCCTGCTGGAACGGCTGGTCCACGACCTGCGCACCCGTGCCGAACAGGCCGAGTGGCGCCTCGAGCAGTTGCTGGAATCGGCCCGCCACAACGAGGCCCAGTACCGACGCACCCGGGAACTGGTACTGGCCCTGCTGGAGGCCGAGGACAGCGATGCCCTGGGCCAGGCCCTGGCCACCCAGTTCTGCGAGCGTTTCTCCACCCCGGCGGTGGCGCTGTGGTGCCCGGCCAGCCTCACCGACGCCGAGCCCCAGCCGCCTCAGGCGCCACGCCAAGTGCTCGACGAGCACGCCGGCTCACGCCTGGCGGCCCTGCTCGACGGCCGCACCAGCCGCTGCACCCGGCTCACCCCCACCGACTGGAAGCGGCTGCTGCCCCATACCACGGCGCCACGGCGCTCCGGCTCCTGTGCCATCACCCGGCTGACCCTGGGCGAGCCGCTGGGCTACCTGGTGCTGGCCAGCCCCGACGCCGATCACTTCCGCGCCAGCATGGATACCCTGTTCACCGAATACGTGGGCGACGTGGTGGCCCGGCTGCTGGTGCGCCACGCCGGGCGCCATGACTGAGCGCCCCCCTGCCACGCCCCTGGCCCGCGAGGTCGAGGCCTTCCTGGCCGGGCTCGCCCGCACCGCGAGCCCGGCCACCCTGGACGCCTACCGCCGCGACCTCGCCGCCCTGCTGGCCTTCCTCGCCGAGCGCGACATCGACGACTGGAACGGGTTCGACGCCGCCCTGCTGCGCCGTTTCCTCGGCGGCGAACGCGCCCGCGGCCTGGCCCCGCGCAGCCTGGCCCGGCGGCGCTCGGCGATCTCGCGGCTGGCCGACCACCTGGTGGCCGCCGGTCGGCTGACCCACAATCCGGTGGCCCTGACCCGGGCGCCGCGCCAGCCGCGCCACCTGCCGCGGCCGGTGGACGTCGACCGCCTGAAGGGCTTCCTGGAGACCCCTCACGACGGCTCGCCCCTGGCGGTGCGCGACCAGGCGATGCTGGAGCTCTTCTACTCCAGCGGCCTGCGCCTGGCCGAGCTGGCGGGCCTCGACCTGACCGACCTGCAGCCCGAGCGGGTGCGGGTGCTGGGCAAGGGCGGCAAGCCCCGCCAGGTGCCGGTGGGCCGCCATGCGCGCCGCGCGCTGGACACCTGGCTCGCCCTGCGCGAGACCCTGGCGGCGCCCGGCGAGACGGCGCTCTTCGTGGGCAAGCGCGGCACCCGCCTCGGCCACCGCGCCATCCAGCAGCGCCTGGCGCTGATCGCTCGCCGCCGCGGCCTCGACGAGCACCTGCACCCCCACCGCCTGCGCCACTCCTTCGCCAGCCATCTGCTGGAGTCGAGCCAGGACCTGCGCGCCGTCCAGGAGCTGCTGGGCCACGCCAACCTGGCCACCACCCAGGTCTATACCCGCCTCGACTGGCAGCACCTGGCGGGCAGCTACGACGCTGCCCACCCGCGGGCGCGGCGCCGGCCCGCCGCGGCACCCGACGAGGAACCATCGTGAGACTCGAGGCGATCACCTTCGACCTGGACGACACCCTGTGGGACAACGGCGGGGTGATGCGACGCACCGAGGAGGGCCACTACGCCTGGCTGGACGCGGCGCTGCACGCATGGCTGGAAGGGCGGAGGCAAGATCGGCTGGAAGAGCGCCTCGGCGGCCACGCCGACGGGGCAGAGCCGTCAGGCGCCCGCGGCCGCTTCGCCGAACGCTTCCCCCTGGCGGCCTTCATCGAGCGCCGCCTTCGCCTAGCCGGCGCCCACCCGCTGCGCCGCGGCGACTTCACCTGGCTGCGCCACCGTGCGCTGACCGAACTGCTTAACGAGTATGGCCTGGCCGCGGAGCACGCCGACCACTGGGCCAGCCGCGCCATGGAGCGCTTCATGGTGCTGAGGCACGAGGTCACGCCCCATGAGGAGGTGGACGAGCTGCTGGACGAGCTGGGCAGGCGCTACCGGCTGGCCAGCATTACCAACGGCAACGTGGAGATCGCCCGCCTGGCGCTGGGGCGCCACTTCCCGGTGGCCATCGCCGCCGGGGAGCTGCTCGCCCCCAAGCCCGACCCGCGCCCCTTCCTGGCCGCCCTGGCCCGGCTCGGCACCCCGCCATCACGGGCGCTGCACGTGGGAGACTCCTGGGCCGAGGATGCCCTGCCGGCGCGACGCCTGGGCATGCAGGCGGTCTGGATCGGCCCGGACGACCGCGACCTGCCCGCCGGCATCCACCGCCTGGACCATGTGCGCGAGCTGCCGACGCTGATCCGCTGGCTGGAAAGGCAGCGATAGCGAAAGGCGCCGGTAAATCTTTGAGCGATGTATACGTCTGCGATAGCGCTGGGAACTAGTCCAGCAGCCAGGCGTCCAGGCGCGCATGCGCCTCCTCGACGCCCTGGCCCTTGAGCGACGAGAAGAGCTGGATGCTGACCAGGTCCTCCCACTCGCGCAGGCGCGAGCGCACCTGCTGCAGGGCGCTGGCCGCCGCGCCGCGCTTCAGCTTGTCGGCCTTGGTGAGCAGGATATGCACCGGCATCGCCTTGTCATCCGCCCAGCCCAGCAGGGTCTGGTCGAACTCCGAGAGCGGGTGGCGCACGTCCATCACCAGCACCAGGCCGCGCAGCGAGGCGCGCCGCTGCAGGTAGTCCGAGAGGTGGCGCTGCCACTCCAGCTTGACCTGCTCGGGCACCTTGGCGAAGCCGTAGCCGGGCAGGTCCACCAGGCGCCGGTCGGCATCCTCGCCCAGGGTGAAGAAGTTGATCAGCTGGGTCCGGCCCGGGGTCTTGGAGGTGCGCGCCAGGGCCTTCTGGCGGGTCAGGGTATTGATGGCGCTGGACTTGCCGGCATTGGAGCGTCCGGCGAAGGCCACCTCGGCACCGCTGTCGGGCGGGCACTGGGCCAGGGTCGGGGCGCTGGTGAGGAAACGGGCGGTCTGATAGTTTAGTCGCGCCATGGCGATGACATCCTGACGATGGTCGAAGGGAGACGGGGCGCGGCTTGCATTCCCGCCGCCGGGGTGATTCGGTATAATGCAGTGTCTTTTGTCTGCGACCCGGGGCACGCTAGTGTACCACCGCGCCCTCGACGTCCGCGAACCGCCGGCGCCTGCGCAAGGCCCCGGGCAGGCTCGCGATCCGGGCGGCTCCCAGGGTACGTACCGGTCAACAATGTAACGGCAAAGTGGATTAGCGATGAGAAAGTTACTGGCAAGCCTGGCATTTACCATGGGCGCCGTCGGCGCCGCCCACGCCGACCTGGAGGCCGACGCCGATGCGGCGGCAGGCCGCGAGAAGGCGCAGAGCTGCGCCGCCTGCCACGGCCCGTCCGGCATCAGCCCCTCCTCGGCCTTCCCGCATCTCGCCGGCCAGCAGATGTCCTACACCGCCAAGCAGATCATGGACATCCGCGACGGCCACCGCCCGGTGCCCCAGATGGCGGGCCAGGTGGACGACTTCTCGGACCAGGACGCCTGGGATGTCGCCAAGTACTTCGCCGAGCAGGATGCGAACCTGGGCCAGGTCGATCCCGACAACACCGAGCAGCTGGCTCGCGGCGAGGAGCTTTACCGTGCCGGCGACCTCTCCAGGGGCATCCCGGCCTGCGCCGCCTGCCACACCCCCACCGGGGAAGGCATCGGCAGCGCCGTCTACCCGGCGCTCTCCGGACAGTTCGTCGAGTACACCGTCGCCACCCTGCAGGCCTTCGCCTCCGGCGAGCGGGCCAACGACCCGGCCAACATCATGCGCGACATCGCCGCCAAGATGAGCGATGACGACATGGAAGCCGTGGCCAACTACATGTACGGCCTGCACTGAGTCCGGCCCGTCGCAGGCAGCGACGCCACGCTCAGTTCTCGCCAGGGCGGCCCTCGGGCCGCCCTTGTCGTATCATCGAAGGCCCGGCCGCCACCGGGGAACCCTCGGTGGCGAACGCGCTCAAAAGCAGCGACGCCCGGCCTCGCCGGATCATCCAAGGAGAGAGTACGTGATGTTCAAGCCCCTGATGTTCGCCCTTGCCGGCCTCGGCCTGTCGAGCCTGGCCACCGCCTCCCCGCTGGTCGAGGGCCAGCACTACGAGGTGCTGCCCCAGCCCGTCGAGACCCGTGTCGCCGAGGGCCAGATCGAGGTCACCGAGGCGTTCTGGTACGGCTGCCCGCACTGCTACAACCTGCAGCAGCACGTCACCGCCTGGTACGAGACCCTCGATGAGGACGTCAGCGTGGTGCACCTGCCCGGCACCATGGGCGGCGACTGGAACAAGCACGCCGCGGCCTTCTACGCCGCCGAGGAGCTCGGCATCGTCGAGGCGGTCCACGCCGACTTCTTCGACGCCATCCACCAGCAGAACCGTCGCCTCACCGAGACCGATGACCTGGCCGACTTCTTCAGCGGCTATGGCGTCAGCGAGGAGGAGGCTCGCCAGGCACTCGGCTCCTTCGCGGTGAAGAGCAAGGTCAACCAGGCCCACTCGCGGCTGCGCGCCATGCGCCTGATGGGGGTGCCCGCCCTGGTGATCGACGGCCGCTACCTGGTCACACCCAGCAGCGCCGGCAGCCTCTCCAACATGCCCCAGATCGCCGACGCGCTGATCGAGAAGGTCCGCGAGGAGCGTGGTGACAGCTGAGATGTCGCATCTGGCCGAGGCAAGGACGCCGCCCCTCGAGGGCAGCCACCTGAAGCTGCTCACCTTCAACATGCAGGTGGGCATTCAGACCTCGGCCTATCACCACTACCTGACCCGCAGCTGGCAGCACCTGCTGCCCCACCCCAAGCGCCTGCGCCGGCTGGACATGGTCAGCGAGGTGCTGGGGCGCTTCGATATCGTCGGCCTCCAGGAGGTCGACGGCGGCAGCTTCCGCTCCAGCAACGTCAACCAGGTGGAGTATCTCGCCGGCCGCGGGGGCTTCCCGCACCATTTCAAGCAGCTCAACCGCAACCTGGGCCGCATCGCGCAGCACAGCAACGGGCTGCTGTCGCGGCTGGCGCCCAGCCGGATCGAGGAGCACCGCCTGCCCGGCACCCTGCCGGGACGGGGTGCCATCCACGCCCGCTTCGGCGAGGGCCCCAACGCTCTGCACCTCTTCGTGGCCCATCTGGCGCTGGGTCATCGCACCCGAGTGCGCCAGCTCGACTATCTCTCCGAGATCATCCAGCCGCTGCGCCACGTGGTGGTGATGGGCGACCTCAACTGCACCCCCGAGCAGCTCCACGGCCACCAGCGCTTCTGCGCCTCGCTGCCGCTGCATCCGGTGCGCCCGCTGCTCAGCTACCCCTCCTGGCAGCCGCGGCGAGCGCTGGACCATATCCTGCTCTCCAACTCCCTGGAGGCCGCCGAGGTCCGGGTGCTGGACCACCTCTTCTCGGACCACCTGCCGATCGCCGTGGAGCTGAACCTGCCCCCCGCCTGCCTGCAGGTCATTACCGCCAGGCTGAGAAATGACAACACCTAGGCGCCGTTGAGGCCACGGGGATGACGATCATCGTCTAATCGGCGATGATGCCCCTCGTTTCCGCCTTCGCACGAGAGTTCTCATGACCTCCCCCACCCGCGAACCGGCCCTGCTTCGAGGCCTGGACGCCTTTACCGACCGCATCGGCACCAGCATTGCCTGGCTGGTGATCATCATGATGCTGGTGCAGTTCGCCATCGTGGTGATGCGCTACGCCTTCAGCATCCACAGTACCGTGATGCAGGAATCGGTGATGTACATGCATGCCGCGGTCTTCATGCTGGGGGCCGCCTGGACCCTGCACCGCGACGGCCATGTGCGTGTGGATATCTTCTATCGGCGACTCTCCGCCCGGGGCCGCGCCTGGGTCGACCTCTGCGGCACCCTCTTCCTGCTGATCCCGGTGGTGCTCTTCATCGCCATCGGCAGCTTCGCCTATGTGCGCAGCAGCTGGGCGATCATGGAGCGCTCGCCGGACGGCGGCATTCCCGGCGTCTACCTGCTCAAGACCCTGATACTCGTGATGATGGCGCTGCTGCTGATCCAGGGCATCGCCCAGCTGATCCGCCAGGTGCTGATCATCCGCCACCGCCTGCCCAACGACACCCCGCAGCACGAGGAGCTCCTGTGATGCTGGCCACCCTCCTCGAGTTCATGCCGCTGATCATGTTCGCCGCGGTCTGCGGCGTGCTGATGCTGGGCTACCCGGTGGCGCTGTCGCTGGCCGGCACCGCCCTGATCTTCGCCGGCATCGGCTATGCGCTGATCCAGATGGGCGTGCCGGTGCCCTTCGAGACCCGCTACCTGGGCGCCATGCCCAACCGCCTCTACGGCATCATGACCAACCAGACGCTGCTGGCGGTGCCGCTCTTCGTGCTGATGGGGGTGCTGCTGGAGAAGTCGCGCATCGCCGAGACCCTGCTCGACGCCATGTCGCTAGCCTTCGGCGCCCTGCGCGGTGGGCTGGGCATCGCCGTGGTGCTGGTGGGCATGCTGCTGGCGGCCTCCACCGGCATCGTCGGCGCCACCGTGGTGACCATGGGGCTGCTCTCGCTGCCCACCATGCTCAAGCGCGGCTACTCGCCTCAGCTTGCCACCGGCAGCATCTGCGCCACCGGCACCCTGGGGCAGATCATCCCGCCCTCCATCGCCCTGGTGCTGCTGGGCGACGTGCTCAACAACGCCTACCAGCAGGCCCAGCTCTCCATGGGGGTGTGGAGCCCTCGCACCCTCTCGGTGGGCGATCTCTTCATCGGCGCCCTGGTGCCGGGCCTGCTGCTGGTGGTGGCCTATATCGTCTACCTGGTGATCACCGCCTGGGTGAAGCCCGATGCCGCCCCACCCGCCGACCGTGACTCCCTGATGAAGGAGCTGGGCCACACCGGCAGCCTCTGGCCGCTGCTGCTCAAGGGGCTGGTGCCGCCGGTGCTGCTGATCGTGGCGGTGCTGGGCTCGATCCTGGGCGGCTTCGCCACCCCCACCGAGGCCTCGGCGGTGGGTGCCTTCGGCGCCTTCCTGCTGGCGCTGGTGAACCGTCGCCTGAGCGTGCCGGTGCTGCGCGACGTGGTGCAGTCCACCGCCCAGGTCACCAGCATGGTGTTCCTGATCCTGATCGGCGCCGCGCTCTTCTCGCTGGTGTTCCGCGCCTTCGGCGGCGAGGAGCTGGTCACCGAGCTGTTCGAGGCGCTGCCCGGCGGCGTGGTGGGCGCCACCCTGGTGGTGATGCTGGTGATCTTCCTGCTGGGCTTCATCCTCGACTTTATCGAGATCACCTTCGTGGTGGTGCCCATCGTCGGGCCGGTGCTGCTGGCCATGGGGGTCGACCCGATCTGGCTCGGCATCATGATCGCGGTGAACCTGCAGACCTCCTTCCTGACGCCGCCCTTCGGCTTCGCGCTCTTCTATCTGCGCGGGGTGACGCCGGACTCCGTGCCCACCTCGGCGATCTATCGGGGGGTGACGCCCTTCATCGCCATGCACCTGGCCATGCTGCTCGCGCTGGCGCTGATGCCGGGGCTCGCCACCTGGCTGCCCTCGGTGCTCTAGCCAAGGACTGGCGCCTCCTGCCGGCTTACTGGCAAAGCGGCGCCAGCCACTGGTGGGCGAGCAGCAGCACCACCGCGTAGCGCCCGCCCTTGGCCACGGTGATCAGCAGGATGGCCCGCCACCAGGGCAGCCGGAAGACGCCGGCCAGCACGGTGAGCGGGTCGCCCACCACCGGGGCCCAGGAGAAGAGCAGGCTCCACTCGCCGAAGCGGAAGTACCAGCGCTCGGCCCGGGCCAGCCCCGCCGGCGAGGCGGGAAACCAGCGCCGGTCCTGGAAGCGGCGCGCATAGCGCCCCATCCAGACGTTGATCAGGCTGCCCAGGGTGTTGCCGGCGGTGGCCACCGCCCACAGCATCAGGGCCGGCTCGCCCAGGCACCAGAGCCGCGCCAGCCAGACCTCGGAGCCCCCCGGCAGCAGGGTGGCGCTGACCAGGGCCACCACGAACAGACTCAGCATTCTCTTCCCTTCTCAGGTGACCGCATGACCGACGCATCCGCCCCGTCCACGCGCGTGATTCCCAATGTGCTGACCATCGCCGGCTCCGACCCCAGCGGCGGCGCCGGCATCCAGGCCGATCTCAAGACCTTCTCGGCGCTGGGCGCCTATGGTACCAGCGTGATCACCGCCCTGACCGCCCAGAACACCCAAGGCGTCAGCGGCGTGCACCCGGTGCCCGCCGAGTTCATCGCCGCCCAGCTCGAGACCCTGCTCGACGACGTGCGCATCGACGCGGTGAAGATCGGCATGGTGGCGAGCCGCGCGGTGGCCGAGGTGATCCGCGCGGCGCTGACCCGCCGCCGTCCCCGCTGGGTGGTGCTCGACCCGGTGATGGTGGCCAAGAGCGGCGACATCCTGGTGGACGATGCCGGCATCCGCGCGGTGCGCGAGGTGCTGGTGCCTCTGGCCGACCTGGTCACCCCCAACCTGCCGGAGGGCGCTGTGCTGCTCGACGCCCCGGTGCCGGGCGACCGCGACGGCATGCTGGCCCTGGCGCCGGCGCTGCGGGCGCTGGGCGCCGGTGCCACCCTGCTCAAGGGCGGCCACCTCGCCGGCGAGGAGTGCCCCGACCTCTTGATCACCGACGAGGCGACCCACTGGATCGAGGGCGCCCGGGTCGACACCGCCAACCTGCACGGCACCGGCTGTACCCTCTCCTCGGCCATCGCCGCCCGCCTGGCCCTGGGCGAGGCCCTGCCGGCCGCGGTGGCGGGCGCCAAGCAGTGGCTGGGCGCGGCCCTGGCCGCGAGCCGGCGCCTTGATGTGGGTCAAGGGCGCGGCCCGGTGCACCACTTCCACGCCTGGTGGTAGGGCGAATCCGGCGTTTTGCTCCTTGCAGGGGCGGCGCCGGCCTCCCATCCTGAAGGTCCCACCCTCGGGAAGCGGAGACCGCCACCATGACCCAGACGCTGCTGTTCGCCTGCGACCTCTCGGCCGAGAACCGCGCCGCCTTCGCCCGGGCCCTGCGCCTGGCTAGCGAACAGGGCGCCCGCCTCGACGTGATCCACGTGCTCGACCCCTACCTGCCGCGGCGGGTGCTGCATGACCTGGAGGAGGCGGTGGTGGCCGACATGCAGGCGATGCTGACCGATATCCGCGAGGACTATGCCCTCCCGGAGCCCCAGATGCTGCTGCAGACGGTGGCCGGCTCTCCCTACGCCGAGATCATCCGCGAGGCCCACGAGCGCGAGGTGGACATGATCGTCCTCGGCGCCCACCGCAAGCGCGGCCAGCCCGACCTCGTCGCCGGCACCACCCTGGCCCGGGTGCTGCGCAGCGCCCCCTGTCCGGTGCTCACGGTGAGCCACCTGGCCAGCCAGGAGTGGCGCGACATCCTGGTGCCGGTGGACTTCTCGCTGACCTCCCGCCATACCCTGCGCGAGACCCTCAAGCGCTTTCCCGAGGCACGACTCACCCTGCTCCACGCCTGGGACATTCCCGGCGAGCGGGAGCTCGGCTCCGACGGCGACTACGCCCGCTGGCGAGACCGCGAGGTGGCGCGGCTGCGCACCCAGCTGGAGCGCGAGACCGAACAGCTGATGGCCGAGCTCGACAGGGTGCCGGAGCTGGAGCTGGTGCTCGAGCAGGGCGACCCCCTGGAGGTGCTGATGACCCGCCTGCGCCGCCAGCCCCCGGACCTGCTGGCCCTGGGCAGCCGCGGCCAGCTGGGCCGACAGAGCCATATCACCGAGCAGCTGCTGGCCGAGCCCCATTGCGACATCATGCTCTGCCGCGCCTGGTAGGCAATATTCGATACAGAACCTCTACGCGATGATAAAGTCTGTACATGACCGCAGACCTATCGCCGGAGGTTCCCCATGCATCGTCCTGCCCATCCCGCCCTGGCTCGGGGCATCCCCGCCCCCCTGGCGGCCCTGCTGCTCGCCCTGCTGCTGACCTGGCTGCCGCTGCGCGCCGACGCCACCCAGACGGTGGAGGTGCGGGGCGTGCAGTTCGCCACCGCGCTGGAGGAGTCCGGCCAGGCCTACCACCTGATCGGCCACGGCCTGTTCCGCTACATGATCTGGACCGCCTATGTCGGGGCCTACTACCAGGCCCCCGAGGCCCTCGAGCCGGCCCCGCTATCGGCCGTACCGCGGCGGCTGGAGCTCGAGTACTTCCACGCCATCGCCGCCGATGACTTCGCCGCCGCCACCCGCGACAGCGTGCGCGAGCGCCTGGGCGACGCCGCCTACGGTGAGCTGCTGCCCGCCCTGAATGCCTTCAACCGAGCCTATCGCAGCGTCGAGCCCGGCGACCGCTACGCCCTGACCTGGGACGGCGAGGCCCTGCGGCTGGCCCTCAATGGCGAGACGCTCCATACCAGTGACGACCCGGCGCTGGCCAACGCGCTCTTCGGCATCTGGCTGGGTGACCGGCCGCTGCGGGACGACTTCCGCGACGCCCTGCTGGGGCGCCGCTGAGCAGGCGCGTGCTACGCTCGCTGCTTCCAGTCAGGCAACGGTCATGAATCATCGGGGAGAGCAGAGATGAAGGCACTGATCCAGCGGGTCACCCGGGCCAGCGTGGCCGTGGAGGGGCGCACCGTGGGCGCCATCGGGCAGGGCCTGCTGGCCCTGGTGGGCGTGGAGAAGGGCGACGAGGAGGCCGCCGCCGACCGGCTGCTGCACAAGCTGTTGCACTACCGGGTGTTCGGAGACGCCGACGACAAGGTGAACCTCAACCTGCAGCAGGTCGACGGCGGGCTGCTGCTGGTCTCCCAGTTCACCCTGGCGGCCGACACCCGCAAGGGGCTCAGGCCCAGCTTCTCCAGCGCCGCCCCGCCCGACGAGGGCCACCGGCTGTTCCACTACCTGCTGGCACGCGCCGAGGCGGCCTGGCCCCGGGTGGAGAGCGGCGAGTTCGCCGCCAACATGGAGGTCTCGCTGGTCAACGACGGGCCGGTGACCTTCCTGCTGGAGAGCTAGCCGCTGAGCTCGGCCTCCATGGCCTCCAGCGCCTCCTCGGCGGCGAGCCACTCGGCCTCCAGGTCATCCAGGCGCGACTTGAGCTCGCCCTGGCGCGCCAGGGTGGCGGTAAGCTCCGCCTTGCGGGCGGCGTCGGTGTAGAGCGCGGCGTCGCCCAGCAGCCCTTCCACCTCGGCCAGTTCCGCCTGGACCTTCTCCATGGCCTGCTCGGCGCGGTCGCGCTGCTTCTTGAGCGGGCGCAGCTTCTCGCGCAGCTCGGCGGCGGCACGTCTTGCCGCCTTGCGATCATCCCTGGGCGCCTCCTCGCCCCTGTCGGCACGCGCCTCGCGGCGCTCGCCCTCGAGGCGCGCCTTGAGCCAGGCCCGGTAGTCCTCCAGGTCGCCGTCGAAGGGCTCGACCCGGTGGTCGGCCACCCGCCAGAACTCGTCCACGGTGGCACGCAGCAGGTGGCGGTCGTGGGAGACGATGATCACCGTGCCCTCGAAGGCCGCCAGCGCCTCGGTGAGCGCCTCGCGCATCTCCAGGTCCAGGTGGTTGGTGGGCTCGTCCAGCAGCAGCAGGTTGGGCTTCTCCCAGGCCACCAGCGAGAGCGCCAGGCGCGCCTTCTCGCCGCCGGAGAAGCGCCCCACCTCGCCGAAGGCGTCATCGCCCTGGAAGCCGAAGCCGCCCAGGAAGTTGCGGATCTCCTGCTCGCTGGCCTTCGGTGAGAGCCGCTGCACGTGCATGAAGGGGGTCGAGGCGAGGTCCAGACCCTCGAGCTGGTGCTGGGCGAAGTAGCCGATGGCCAGGTGCTCGCCGGGTACCCGCTTGCCGGCCAGCAGCGCCAGCTCGCCGGTCAGCGACTTGATCAGGGTCGACTTGCCGGCCCCGTTGGGCCCCAGCAGGCCGATGCGCTGGCCGGGCAGCAGGGTCAGCCTGACCTGGTCGAGCTGGACCTTCGCCTCCCCCGCCTCGTCGCGATAGCCGAGCCGCGCCTCGTCCAGCACCAGCAGCGGGTGGGAGGTCCTGTCGGAGGCGGGAATGGTGAAGTGGAAGGGGGAGTCGGCGTGGGCCATGGCGATATCGCCCATGCGCTCCAGCATCTTGAGGCGGCTCTGGGCCTGGCGCGCCTTCGTGGCCTTGGCCCGGAAGCGCGCCACGAAGCGCTCGATCTCCTCGCGTCGCGCCTGCTGCTTGGCCGCCTCGGCCTGCTGCAGCGCCAGCTTCTCGGCCCGGGTACGCTCGAAGGTGGAGTAGTTGCCGCGGTAGAGCACCAGGCTCTGGCGGTCGAAGTGCACGATGTGATCGCACACTGCGTCGAGGAAGTCGCGGTCGTGGGAGATCAGCAGCAGGGTGCCGGGATAGCGCGCAAGCCACTGCTCCAGCCACAGCAGGGCGTCCAGGTCCAGGTGGTTGGTGGGTTCGTCCAGCAGCAGCAGATCGGAGGGCATGAAGAGGGTGCGGGCCAGGTTGACCCGCATCCGCCAGCCGCCGGAGAAGTCCGACAGCGGGCGCGCCAGGTCCGCCTGGGCGAAGCCCAGCCCCACCAGCAACTGGGCCGCGCGAGACGGCGCGCTGTAGCCGTCCAGCGCCTCGATGGCGCCGTGCAGCTCCGCCTCGCGGTGGGCATCGTGGGCCTCCCGGGCCGCCTCGAGCGCCGCCTGGGTGGCGCGCAGCTCGCGATCGCCGTCCAGCACGTACTCGACGATGGGGCGATCGAGGGCCTCCACCTCCTGGGCCATGTGGGCGATGCGCTGGCCGCCGCTCATCTCGACCTCGCCGCGGTCCGGGGCCAGCTCGCCGAGCAGCAGCTTGAAGAGGCTCGACTTGCCGGCGCCGTTGGGGCCGACGATCCCCGCCTTGTGACCGGCGTGCAGGGTCAGGTCGGCCCCCTCCAGCAGGGCCTGGGTGCCGCGTTGCAGGGAAACTTGGCGCAGTGCGATCATGCGGGCTCCACGGGCTGTGCATGGGGGTCGCCGCCCTGTCGGCGACGACCGATGAAATGAACGATGATTCTACCGAAATGACGGCCGTCCTGCGGCGCCGTCTGAGCGAACACTCCCTGTGGGCGTTCGCCCTGGCCCTCTACGCCCGCCCCGGGGTCGAGGCGGCCTGCCTGGCACTGCAGGACGAGGCCGGCGTCGACGTCTGCGAGCTGCTGTGGCGCTGCTGGCTGCTGCAACATGGCGCCCGGCCCGGCCCGGCAGCCGAGGCGGGAGTGGCCGAGGTGCGCCGCTGGCAGGCCGAGGTCACCGCCCCGCTGCGAACCGTGCGCCGCCGGCTCAAGCCCGAAGCGGCCAGCGATGCCGGGGTCGCCGCGCTGCGCGAGACCCTCAAGCGCGCCGAGCTCGAGGCCGAGCGCGAGGCCCTGACGCGACTCGAGCGACTGGTCCTCGCGGGTGAAAAGCGGCTGTCTCCGACCACCGGCATAAGTACCGAAAAAGTCCTGGAAAGTACCCTTCTCCTGCAGAAAAAAACCCATCTTTCAACGCTTCAGACGCTGATTGCCTCGCTTGACCCTCCCCCGGCCCCACGCTAGCCTGAAAAACACATGTGCGAGCGAAAGGCCCGTGTCGTGCCTGTCATTTTCGCAAGAACGTGACCATCCAAACCGTAAAGGGACTACAAGAATGAAGGCAACCAAGCTGTTGACCACGGCCACCGTCGGCGCCCTGCTTTTCGGGATGTCCGCGGCGGCCCATTCCGCCAACTGGCGCTATGCCCACGAGGAGTTCGAAGGCGATGTCCAGGACGTCTTCGCCATGGCGTTCAAGGAATATATCGAGGAGAACTCCGACAATACCGTCCAGGTCTATCGCTTCGGCGAGCTGGGCGAGTCCGACGACATCATGGAGCAGACCCAGGCGGGCATCCTGCAGTTCGTCAACCAGTCACCCGGCTTCACCGGCGCGCTGATCCCCGAGGCGCAGATCTTCTTCGTGCCCTACCTGCTGCCCACCGATGAAGCGCAGGTCATCGAGTTCTTCAACACCAGCGTGGCCATCAACGAGATGTTCCCGGAGCTCTACGCCGAACAGGGCCTGGAGCTGCTCAAGATGTATCCGGAAGGCGAGATGGTCGTCACCCTGGACGAGCCCTTCACCACCCCGGAAGAGCTGCGCGGCAAGAACATCCGCACCATGACCAACCCGCTGCTCTCCGAGACCTACCGTGCCTTCGGCGCCAGCCCGACGCCGCTGCCCTGGGGCGAGGTCTACGGCGGCCTGCAGACCGGTATCCTGCAGGGTCAAGAGAACCCGATCTTCTGGATCGAGTCCGGCGGCCTCTACGAGGTCTCCCCGAACCTGGTCTACACCGGCCACGGCTGGTTCACCACCGCCATGATGGCCAACCAGGACTTTTTCGACGGCCTCTCCGAGGAGGAGCAACAGCTGGTGCGTGATGCCAGCGAGCATGCCTACGAGATCATCATCGAGCATATCTCGGGCCTGGCCGACGAGTCCCTGGCCAAGATCCAGGCGGCCTCCGACGAGGTCACCGTCACCCGTCTGACCGAGGAGCAGATCCAGGCCTTCCGCGACCGCGCCCCGCGCGTCGAGGAGCGCTTCATCGAGATGACCGGTGAGCGTGGCCAGGCGCTGCTGGAGCAGTTCCACGCCGACCTGGAGGCGGTGACGGCCGACGACTGAGCCGGCCCACAGCGCCTGCGATATCGACACGGGGGGTGGCCGAAAGGCTGCCCCCCTTGTCTTCGGCCCGAACATCCGGCCATGCAGCGTTGAAGCCGGCAAAGCAGCGCCTCCAGGGAGGCGGTAACCTCAGGGTGAGAAGCGCCCGACAGGCGCTCGCGATGCCACGGCGCACGGGGAACGACAGGAGCCCGCCGACATGGAAATGAACGAAGACGACATTGCCGAGAAGAACTACCGCTCGACCCTGCCCGGCCCGCTGGGGGCCATCGACACCTGGATCAGCCGCACCGAGGCGGTGATCCTGGCCGTGGGGGTGATCCTCATGGCCATCAACACCATCGCCAACGTGCTGAGCCGCTTCCTCCTCGGCGAGAGCCTGCACTTCTCCGAGGAGATCAATCGCATCCTGATCGTGATGATCACCTTCGCCGGCATCGGCTATGCGGCCCGCCACGGGCGCCATATCCGCATGTCGGCCATCTATGACGCCGTGCCCACCGGCGGGCGACGCTGGATGATGATCGTCATCAGCCTGTTCACCGCCCTGGTGATGTTCGTGCTCTGCTACTACTCGATCGGCTACATCTCCACCCTCTACGGCCGTGGTCGCGTGCTCCCCTCGCTGAGCATCCCGGTGTGGATGATGTACGTCTGGGTGCCGATCGGCTTCGCCATCACCGGCATCCAGTACCTGCTCACCGCCATCAAGAACCTGACCTCCCGCGACGTCTACCTCTCGACCCATGTGGTGGACGGCTACAAGGACACGGAAACGGAAGTCTGATCCCGATCGGGCTAGCGAGGACACCTCACCATGACAGCCATCATCCTCTCCATCATGATCGTGCTGCTGCTGCTCGGCTTCCCGATGATGACCCCCCTGGCGACGGCGGCGTTCGTCGGGTTCTACATGACCTTCGGCGGCCTCGGCCAGATGGAAACCCTGATCCAGCAGATGATGGGCGGCATCCGCCCCACCGCGCTGATCGCCGTGCCGATGTTTATCCTGGCCGCCGACATCATGACCCGCGGCCAGTCCGCCAACCGCCTGATCAACATGGTCATGGCCTTCGTGGGGCACATCAGGGGGGGGGCCTGGCGGTCTCTACCGCCACCTCCTGCACGCTGTTCGGCGCCGTCTCCGGCTCCACCCAGGCCACCGTGGTGGCGGTGGGGTCGCCGCTGCGCCCGCGGATGCTCAAGGCGGGCTACAAGGACTCCTTCACCCTGGCGCTGATCATCAACTCCAGCGACATCGCCTTCCTGATCCCGCCGAGCATCGGCATGATCATCTACGGGGTCATCTCCGGCACCTCCATCGGCGAGCTGTTCATCGCCGGCATCGGCCCGGGCCTGCTGATCCTGGCCATGTTCTCGGCCTACTGCGTGGTCTACGCCACCATCCACAATGTACCGACCGAGCCCAAGGCGACCTGGAAGCAGCGCGCCGTCTCGGTGAAGGACGCCCTCTGGCCGCTGGGCTTCCCGGTGCTGATCGTCGGCGGCATCTACGGCGGCATCTTCAGCCCCACCGAGGCCGCGGCCGCCTGCGTGCTGTACGCGGTGATCCTCGAGTTCGTGGTGTTCCGCTCGCTGAAGCTGCACCACATCTACGCCATCGCCAAGTCCACCGGCCTGATCACCTCGGTGGTCTTCATCCTGGTGGCGGTGGGCAACGGCTTCTCCTGGATCATCTCCTTCGCCCAGATCCCCCAGACGATCCTCGCCGCCGTGGGCATCAACGAGGCCGGCCCGGTGGGCGTGCTGATCGCCATCTCCATCGCCTTCTTCGTGGCCTGCATGTTCGTGGACCCCATCGTGGTGATCCTGGTGCTGACGCCGATCTTCGCCCCGGCCATCGCCGCCTCGGGCCTCGACCCGGTGCTGGTGGGCGTGCTGATCACCCTGCAGGTGGCGATAGGCTCGGCGACACCCCCCTTCGGCTGCGACATCTTCACCGCCATCGCCATCTTCAAGCGACCCTACTGGGAGGTGATCCGCGGCACGCCACCCTTCATCTTCATGCTGACCCTGGCCGCCGCGCTGATCATCATGTTCCCGCAGATCGCCCTGTTCCTGCGCGACCTGGCATTCCGCTGATCCACTACCCCTGATCCAATAACCTCAAGAGAGGACACGCCATGTTCAATCGGATACTGGTCCCGGTGGACGGTTCCAGGGGGGCGCTGAAGGCCCTGGAGAAGGGCGTCGGCCTGCAGATGCTGACCGGCGCCGAGCTCTATACCCTGTGCGTCTTCAAGCACCACAGCCTGCTGGAGGCCTCGCTCTCCATGGTGCGTCCGGACAGGCTCGAGATCCCCGACGACGCCCTCAAGGAGTACGCCACCGAGATCGCCGTGCAGGCCAAGGCCCATGCCCTCGAGCTGGGCGTGCCGGCCGAGAAGCTGCGCGCCTTCGTCAAGGGTGGGCGCCCCTCGCGCATCATCGTGCGCTTCGCCCGCAAGCGGGAGTGCGACCTGATCGTGATCGGCTCCCAGGGCACCAACGGCGACAAGAGCCTGCTGCTGGGCAGCGTGGCCCAGCGCGTGGCCGGCTCCGCCCACTGTCCCACGCTGGTCGTCTGACCCAGGTGGTATCATGGCTGCGGTCGGGCCGGTCTTGCACCATCGCCGTGCGGAACCGCCCCGCCCCCGCGGAGTCCCATGGTCTCCAATCACCGATGGCGCTTCGCGCCTAACCACAAGGCCCGTTCATGAAGAGACTGCTGACCACCGCTTCCCTGACCGCCCTGCTGGGCGCCGCCCCCCTGGCGCTGGCTGCGCCGGAGACCGACGAGGGGCGTCTCGGCTACAGCCTGGGCGTGACCCTTGGCCAGAGCATCCAGCGGGACGTCAGAGACCTGGACGTGGACGCCTTCACCCAGGCGATCCAGGACGTCTTCGCCGGTGGCGAACTGGCGATGAGCGACGAGGAGATGGCCGAGACCCTGATGCAGTTCCAGCAGCAGGCGATGGCCTCTCGCCAGGCCGAGGCCGAGCAGCGGGCCGAGAACAACCGCGCCGAAGGCGAGGCCTTCCTGGCCGCCAACGCCGAGGCGGAGGGCGTCGAGGTCACCGCCTCCGGCCTGCAGTACCGGGTGCTGGAGTCCGGCGACGGCGCCACCCCGGGCCCCGAGGACAGCGTCGAGGTGCACTACGAAGGCACCCTGATCGACGGCACCGTCTTCGACAGCTCCCTGGAGCGCGGCGAGCCGGTCAGCTTCCGCGTCGATCAGGTCATCGACGGCTGGCAGGAGGCCCTGCAGCTGATGAGCGTCGGCGATAGCTGGGAGATCGTGATCCCCGCCGAGCTGGCCTACGGCGTCCAGGGCCAGGGGCCCATCGGTCCCAACGAGACCCTGATCTTCCGCGTCGACCTGCTCGACGTCATTGATGACTGAGCCCGACGCCGGAGCCCCATGATCCCTTCCTCCCTTCCCGCCGCCGGCCTTGTGCTGGCGGCGTTCGTCGCTGCCCCGGCGGCGGCCGACGCCCTCCCCGAGCTGCCCCGGCTGGGGCTTTCCGGGAGCGACACCAGCGTGATCGGCGTCTCTTCCGGCGGCTACATGGCCACCCAGCTCGCCGTGGCCTGGCCCGAGCGCTTCCAGGGGCTTGCCGTGCTCGGCACTGGCCCCTGGTCCTGCGCCCAGGGCACCCTGCGCCGCGCCCTGGGGCAGTGCATGACCACCCGGCTCGGCCCGCCGCCCCTCGATGAGCTGGAGCAGCGCCTCGCCGGTTACCGCGAGCATGACCGCGTGGGCAGCGCCGAGGCCCTGGCCGAACTGCGCGCCTTCGTCTGGCATGGCAACGCGGACGAGACCGTCGCCCCGGCTCTGGGCGCGGCCCTGGCCCAGCAGCTCGCCGGCTGGCTGGCGGACCCCGAGGCGCAGCTGCGCTTCGTGACCAGTGACAACGTCGGCCACGGCTGGCCCATCGGCCAGCAGGCGACCCCGCCCCCGGCCACCGAGCTGGGCGACTGCCGCCAGGGCGGCGGCACCCACCTGCTGGGCTGCGACCAGGACCTCGCCGGTGAGGCGATGGCCTGGCTCCACAATGCGCCGTCAGAGACAAACGAGGCAGCGGAACCGGGGGCCAACGAGGCGCCGGAGGCGCCCGCCGGCGACCTGCTGCACTTCGATCAGGGCGATTTCGCCGTCAAGGGGCTCGATGACTCGGGCTACCTGTTCGTGCCGGAGGCGTGCAACGAGGGCGGCTGTGGCCTGACGGTCGCGCTGCACGGCTGCGGCATGGGCGCGGAGCAGATCGGCGAGACCTTCGTGCGCCACAGCGGCCTCAACGAGTGGGCCGCCGCCCACGATCGGGTGGTGCTCTATCCCCAGGCCGAGACCAGCCTGGCCAACCCCCAGGGGTGCTGGGACTGGTGGGGCTTCGCCGAGAGCACCTGGCAGCTCCATCCGCTGCACGATACCCGGGAGGGCACCCAGGTTCGCGCCCTCATGGCGATGATCGAGCGACTGCAGGAAGCCGCGACCCCGCCCTGAGGCGGGGTCGCAGCGTCAGCCGAAGACGCCAGTCAGAGCGCCTCGTCGAGGGCCGAGAGCAGGGCATGGGGCGCCGGCGAGTAGAGCACTCGCCGCAGGATGGTCCCCTCGCGATCCACCAGGTAGAGCGACGAGCTGTGGTCGATGGTATAGGCCATGGCCGACTCCGGGGTCTCGACCCGCCGCCAGATCACGCCGTAGCGCTCGGCGAGCTCCTCGAGCTCGGCCTCGCTGCCGGTGGCGCCGATGAAGGCATCGCCGAAGAAGCCGGTGTACTCCGCCAGCCGCTCGAGGGTGTCACGCTCGGGGTCCACCGAGATCATCAGCGGCACCACCCGCTCGCGCTCCGTCTCGTCCAGCTCGGCCAGCGCCTGGCGCACCACGGCGAGGCTCATGGGGCAGACGTCGGGGCAGTAGGTGTAGCCGAAGAAGACCACCGCCAGCTGATCCTCCTCGAGCTGGGCAAGGGAGAACTCCCCGTGGGTCGAGGAGAGCTCGATGGGGCCGCCGGTCGGGCCGTTGCCCGCACCGCTCGTCGCGAACTGCTGCTGGAACCAGCCGTAGCCGCCCACCCCCAGCACCAGCACGATCAGCGCGATTCCCGCCCAGAGTCCCTGTCGTTTCATAGTCGGCTTCTCTCCACCTCGAAATTGAATCCGCTGCCCAGGCGGTGGTCACCGCTGGTGACGATCACCCTGGCCCGCCAGGGCATCACCGCCTCGGTGCAGATCGGGATCTGTCCCTCACCGCGGAAGGCGCCATCGGCCTGACGGGCCAGCGGATAGCGATGCAGCCCCATGTCCATGTCGCGGCCGATGAAGTCCACCACCACCGAGTCCGCCTCGACGCCCTCCAGGGCCACCGACATCGGCAGGAGTTCCAGGGCGCGGATCTCACCCTCGGCCCCCAGGTCCAGCGTCAGGCTAGCCCCCTCGCCCAGGGGCGCCCGACAGGGGCCCTGGCTCAGCTCGCAGCCGGTCTCCTCGACGTACCAGCGCACATTGTCGTCACCGCGAAGACTGTAGCTGGTCAGGTACCAGAGTGCCACGGCCACGGTGCCCAGGGTGAAGAGGACCAGCAGCCGCAGCAGCGGAGGGCGCGAGATGGCCGGGTCGGAGGAGACAGAAGTCGGCATGGTGACGAGGGAAAGTGCTCACGAGAGGAAATGTCGCGGTAAGCTTATCAGCATTCGCCTGTGGCAGAGTGCGCAAGGATGTCGCAGGGCAACCCGATCAAGGAGATGACCATGACAGGCGTGGCAAACGCGCTGGGGCCGCTGTTCCTGCTGATCCTGCTGGGCGCCGCCCTGGGCCGGCTGCGCCAGCCGGGCGGCGACTTCTGGCCCCTGCTGGAGCGGCTGATCTACTTCCTGCTGTTTCCCGCCATGCTGGTGTCGACCCTGGCCACCGCCGACGTCAGCCAGGTGCCGGTGGCGCGCGTGGCCCTGGCCCTGCTCGGCGCCATGGGCCTCTTCGGCGTCCTGCTGTGGAGATTGCGAGGCTGGCTGGGCCTCGACCCGCCGGCCTTCACCTCGGCCTTCCAGGGGGCGCTGCGCTTCAACACCTACGTGGGGGTGGCCGGGGCCGCCGCCCTGCACGGCACGCCGGGGGCCACCGTGGCCGCTGTGGCCGTGGCGCTGATGGTGCCGGTGGTCAACGTCATGTGCGTGGCGAGCTTCATCGCCGCCGGGACCCTCGGTGCCGGCAGCCTCGGCAGGAGCCTGGCGGCGCTGGCCCGCAACCCGCTGATCCTCGGCTGCCTGATCGGCATCGGCCTGAACGTGAGCGGCATCGGGCTGCCGGGGTGGAGCGCGGACACGGTGGAGCTGCTCGGCCGCGCCGCCCTGCCGCTGGGCCTGGTGGCGGTCGGGGTGGCGCTGCGCCCCGAGGCGCTGCTGCGCCTCGATCGCGGCGTCTGGGTCACCAACGCCATCAAGCTGGGGCTGATGCCTGCCCTGGTGCTGCTGCTCGCCCTGGCGCTGGGTCTCGACCCGGTGAGCCGAGACGTGGCGCTGCTGTTCGCCGCCCTGCCCACCGCTACCTCCGCCTATATCCTGGCGCGCCAGCTGGGCGGCGACGCCGAGATGATGGCGGCGCTGATCACCGCCCAGACCCTGCTGGCCATGGCTACCCTGCCCCTGTGGCTGCGCCTGGCCGGCTAAGGGCACCGCCAGGATAAACGCAAATAAAAAATATTCGCATTACTGTTGACGCCGTAAATGAGAATGATTACTCTTGTTTCCAGTGGCGTTGATGAGCCGCCACTGCCATCGCAGGTACCGCCAGTCACCTGCCATGGTTTCTCCCTCCTCATTGCTAGTCACGGTCTTGCCGCCGCCCTGCCCAGGGCGGCTTTTTTTGGTCTGGAGGGTCCCTCCTCATTGCTGCTCCTTACCACCCCAGGGTCTTGCCGCCGCCCTGCCCAGGGCGGCTTTTTTTGGTCTGGAGGGTCCCTCCTCATTGCTGCTCTTTACCACCCCAGGGTCTTGCCGCCGCCCCATCGAGGGCGGCTTTTTTTCGTTATCACGATTGGCGTGCCGGTCTCAGCGCTGCCCCTTAACGTCGCAAGGCTTTAGACGACTGGTGGGAGATCGGCTCCGCCGGGCGAATGGCGCCGCAGGCGCCCCGGCGGCGTT
This sequence comes from Halomonas alkalicola, assembly GCF_030704205.1. Classification (NCBI taxonomy): domain Bacteria; kingdom Pseudomonadati; phylum Pseudomonadota; class Gammaproteobacteria; order Oceanospirillales; family Halomonadaceae; genus Halomonas; species Halomonas alkalicola. The sequence goes on from NZ_CP131913.1 coordinate 1,979,990, forward strand.
ACTTGAGCTACCGCACACAGCCAAGGAGTCCTTCGGCCTCCCTTCGCCGGGCAGAGCCCAGTTCCTACAACGAATGCTCGGCCTCGGCAGAAACCCACGCCGATCCGCTTAACGGCTGTTTTCATCCCACACAAACAACGAAGCCCCTGCATGGCGGGGGCTTCGAGGAGCGAGGGCAGCGCGTGATCAGTCGACGCGACGGTAGATCAGGTCCCAGACGCCGTGACCGAGGCGCTCGCCGCGGGCCTCGAACTTGGTGAGTGGGCGGAACTCGGGCCGCGGCACGTAGGGGGCGGTCTGGGGCTCGGCGGTGTTGGCATAGCCCGGGGCGGCGTCCATCACCTCGGCCATCCACTCGGCGTAGGCCTCCCAGTCGGTGGCCATATGGAAGGTGCCGCCGACCTTGAGGCGGCTGCGTACCAGCTCGACGAAGGCGGGCTGCACGATGCGCCGCTTGTGGTGCTTCTTCTTCGGCCAGGGGTCGGGGAAGAAGAGCTGCAGGGTGTCGAGGCTACCCTCGGGCAGGCACTCCTCGAGCACCCGCAGGGCGTCCTCCCGGTAGACCCGCAGGTTGGTCAGGCCACGCTTGTCGGCCTCGTCGAGCAGCTTGCCTACGCCCGGGGCATGCACCTCGATGCCGATGAAGTCGGTGTCGGGGTGGGTCTCGGCCTGCTCGATCAGCGAGGCCCCCATGCCGAAGCCGATCTCCACCACCCGCGGCGCGCAGCGGCCGAACAGGGCATCCAGGTCCTGGCGGCCATCGGCCAAGGTCAGGCCCAGCCGCGGCCAGACCTCCTCGAGGCCGCGGGTCTGGGCCTGGGTCATGCGCCCGGCACGCAGCACATAGCTCTTGATGCCGCGGCGGTGCAGCGGGGCGTCCGGGCCTTCCGGTCCGGTGGTGGCGGTATCGTCGCGGGACTGGTCACTCATGGGGCGGTCGGGGCTCTCGTTCTGGGCGCGGGTGTCAGGCGTTCGGTGCGGGCGATCGCTGGAGGCGTCAGCCGTTGATGCGGCCGGCGAAGGGCGAGGAGGGGTCGGCGCTCTGGCGACGCGGCATGCGCCCGGCCAGGAAGGCCTCGCGGCCCGCCTCCACCGCCTTCTTCATGGCGCTGGCCATCAGCACCGGCTGGCGGGCGTGGGCGATGGCGGTGTTCATCAGCACGCCGTCGCAGCCCAGTTCCATGGCCATGGCGGCATCGGAGGCGGTCCCGATCCCGGCATCCACCAGCACCGGCACGCTGGCCTGCTCGATGATCAGGCGGATGTTGTGGGGATTCTGGATGCCGTAACCGGAGCCGATCAGCGAGCCCAGCGGCATGATGGCACAGCAGCCCAGGCGCTCGAGCTCGCGCGCCACGATGGGGTCGTCGCTGGTATAGACCATGACGTCGAAGCCGTCCTTGATCAGCACCTCGGCGGCGGCCAGGGTCTCCACCACGTTGGGGTAGAGGGTCGAGTCGTCGCCCAGTACCTCGAGCTTCACCAGGTTGTGGCCGTCGAGCAGCTCGCGGGCCAGCCGACAGGTGCGCACCGCGTCCTTCGCCGTGTAGCAGCCGGCGGTGTTGGGCAGCAGGGTATAGCGCTCCGGGGAGATCACGTCGAGCAGGTTGGGCTCACCGGCCTCCTGGCCCAGGTTGGTGCGCCGCACGGCGAAGGTGACCACCTCGGCGCCGGAGGCGGCGATCGCCTCGCCGGTCTCGTCGAAGTCGTTGTACTTGCCGGTACCGACCAGCAGGCGGGAGGCGAATTCGCGCCCGGCGACGCGCAGGGGCTGGTCCTGGAAGAAGTCTGTCATCGAGTCTGCCTTGTGTGGTTGTCTTCGCGGTAGGGCGTCGGGCGCGGCGCTCAGCCGCCGCCGATGGCGTGCACGACCTCGACCCGGTCGCCTTCGGCCAGGCGGGTGTCGGCATGTTCGCTGCGAGGCACGATCTCCTCGTTCACCTCCACGGCGATGCGCCGGCCGGCGAGCCCCAGGGACTCGACCAGCTGGGCGACCGTGAGCTCGGGCGCCAGGGTATGCGCCTCGCCATTGAGCTGGATCTGCATGGCCTTCTCTCTGCGCTCCGGTGGCTGTCGTTGCGTTGGCTTTCGGACCCGACATTGTAGCCGAGTCCGCCCGGGCGGGGTACGGTGGCGGCCATGACGCGAGATGAGGAGACCCCGATGCAGGACCGAGGCTGGTGGCTGGGGGCGGCGCTCTCCGGCGCCCTGGTGGTGATGGCGGGGGCCTTCGGCGCCCACGCCCTGGAGGGGCAGCTGGCCCCGCGCCTGGTGGCGGCCTTCGAGACCGGAGTGCGCTACCAGGCCTGGCACACCCTGGCGCTGCTCGCCGTGCTGGCCTGGCGCGCTACGGCGCCCCTGGCGGGACAGCGGCTGGCCATGGGCCTGTGGGCGGCCGGCATGGGGCTCTTCTCGGGCTCGCTCTACGCCATGGCGCTGAGCGGCGCCGGCGGCCTCGGCATGATCACGCCCGTCGGCGGGGTGCTGCTGATCGCCGGCTGGCTGGCGCTGGCCGGCGCGGTGCTGCGCGCTCCGCGGCGCTGAGTGGGCGCGCGGGCCGGTTCAGTCGCGATCGGGCAGCGCGTAGGTGGCGGTGACCAGCGCCACGGGCTCCTCGTCGCCAGCGGAGAAGAGCTGCACCTCGCCCACCGCCAGGCGCCGGCCCAGCTTGAGGATGCGCGCCGTGGCGATGATGTCGCGGTCGCCCCGCGGACGGCGCAGGAAGCGGCAGTGCAGGTCGCTGGTGACCGCCATGGGTTCGGGACCGATCTGGGCCAGGATCGCCACGTAGAGGCAGACGTCGGCCAGCCCCATCAGGGTGGGACCGGAGACGCTGGCGCCGGGGCGCAGGTGGTCGTCGTCGATGGCCAGGCTCATGGTGGCGCGCATGTGATCGACGGCCTCGATGGTTCCGATACGCTGAGGGAAGACCTCGTCGAGGAAGTCCTCGATGGTGGCGGCGGTCATCAGGGTCATCGGCGGGCTCCTTGCAGTGGATAGGGCGAAGTGACGCTGGCGTCAACATAACCGAAAGCGCCCCGGGCAGATACCCGGGGCGCTTCTGGTGCACGGCAGGCCGCGTCGGCCTGCGCGATGCCTTCTTGCTTCGGCTGGGTTACTTCGCCTTGTGCACGGCGCGCCAGTGGTGCAGGAGCGGCTCGGTGTAGCCGGAGGGCTGCACGCGGCCCTTGAAGATCAGGTCGCTGGCGGCCTGGAAGGCGCTGGAGCCCGCATAGTCGGCGCTCATCGCCGTGTAGGCGGGGTCGTTCGCGTTCTGCTCGTCCACCACCTTGGCCATGCGCTCCAGGGTCGCCTGGACCCGGGCGGCGTCGACCACGCCGTGGTGCAGCCAGTTGGCGATGTGCTGGCTGGAGATCCGCAGGGTGGCGCGGTCCTCCATCAGGCCCACATCGTGGATGTCCGGCACCTTGGAGCAGCCCACGCCGTGCTCGACCCAGCGCACCACATAGCCGAGGATGCCCTGGCAGTTGTTGTCCAGCTCCTGCTGGATCTCCTCGTCGGACCAGTTGGCCTCGGCGGCCACCGGCACGCTGAGCAGCTCATCGAGGTAGTCCGGCTCGCCCTGGGCCTCCAGCTCGCGCTGGATGGCGGTGACGTCCACCTGATGGTAGTGCAGGGCGTGCAGGGTGGCGGCGGTGGGCGACGGCACCCAGGCGGTGTTGGCGCCGGCCTTGGGGTGGCCGATCTTCTGCTCCAGCATGGCGGCCATCAGGTCCGGCATGGCCCACATGCCCTTGCCGATCTGGGCGCGGCCGCGCAGGCCGCAGGCCAGGCCGACCTGGACGTTGTTCTTCTCGTAGGCCTGGATCCAGGCGGCGCCCTTCATGTCGCCCTTGCGGATCATCGGGCCCGCTTCCATGGCGGTGTGCATCTCGTCGCCGGTGCGGTCGAGGAAGCCGGTGTTGATGAAGACCACGCGGGAGGCGGCCTCGGCGATACACGCCTTGAGGTTCACCGTGGTGCGGCGCTCCTCGTCCATGATGCCCATCTTGAGGGTGTCGCGGGCCATGCCCAGCAGGTCCTCGACGCGGCCGAACAGCTCGTTGGAGAAGGCAACCTCCTTCGGGCCGTGCATCTTGGGCTTGACGATGTACATGGAGCCTTCGCGGGAGTTGCGCGGCTCACCCTCGCCCTTCTTGAGGTCGTGCAGGGCGATCAGGCCGGTCACGATGCCGTCGAGGATCCCCTCGGGCAGCTCGTTGCCCTCGGCGTCGAGCACCGCCGGGTTGGTCATCAGGTGGCCGACGTTGCGCACGAACATCAGCGAGCGGCCGGGCAGGGTCAGGCTGCCGCCGTCGGGGGTGGTGAAGGTGCGGTCGGCGTGCAGGCGGCGGGTGATGGTCTTGCCGCCCTTCTCCACCTGCTCCTCCAGGTCGCCCTTCATCAGGCCCAGCCAGTTGGCATAGACGCCCACCTTGTCCTCGGCGTCCACCGCGGCCACGGAGTCCTCGCAGTCCATGATGGTGGTCAGCGCCGCCTCGACGACCACGTCCTTGACCCCGGCCGGGTCGGTCTTGCCGATCGGGTGGCTCGGGTCGATCTGGATCTCCAGGTGCATGCCGTGATTGACCAGCAGCACCGACTCGGGGGTCGCCGCCTCGCCGGTGTAGCCCACCAGCTTGCCGGGCTCCTTGAGGCCGGTCTCGCGGCCGCCCTCCAGGGTGATCACCAGGTGGCCATCACGCAGTGCGTACTTGACGGCGTCGCGGTGGGAGCCGGTGGCCAGCGGCGCGGCGCGGTCCAGAACGCCGCGGGCATAGGCGATCACCTTCTCGCCGCGCTTGGGGTTGAAGCTCGTGCCCTTCTCGGCGCCGTCCTCCTCGGAGATGGCGTCGGTGCCGTAGAGGGCGTCATAGAGGCTGCCCCAGCGCGCGTTGGCGGCATTCAGCGCATAGCGGGCGTTGCTCACCGGCACCACCAGCTGCGGGCCGGCCTGGACGGCGATCTCGCGATCCACGTTGGCGGTGGTCACCGCGACCTTGGCGGGGGCCTCGGCCAGGTAGCCGATCTCCTTGAGGAAGGCGCGATAGGCGGCCATGTCACCCACCGGACCGGGATTCTCACGGTGCCAGGCGTCGAGCTGCTCCTGCAGGCGATCGCGTTCGGCGAGCAGTTCGCGGTTCTTCGGGGTCAGATCATGGAAGAGGGCATCGACGCCGGCCCAGAACGCCTCGGCATCGACGCCGGTGCCCGGGAGCGCCTGCTCGCTGATGAAGCGGTCCAGCTCGGCGGCCACCTGAAGGCGATGGCGAGTGACACGTTGGGTCATGTTGGATCTCCTCGTGCTTGGCAGCCGGCGGGTCGCGTGCCAGTCTGCCGGGACAGGGGTGGAGTGACTGCTGTGCCCGTGATTTTGTGGAAAATACTTCCATGTGTAAACCCGCAAAGCGCCGGGATCGCGCTCAGCTAGACCAAAAGATAAGGCAGGCCCGCACAGCTTGCCCGCTTTCCATGGTGTCGGTCCAAGCCCCGGGCCGGCATGGTCGTGCGCCGCGGAGGATTCGATGAGCGACTTCACCCCACTGCAGGCGCTGGGCCCGGTTCGGCTGGTCACCCCCGCCGAGCCGGTGCCCGGCGACGATCACCTGGAGCGCTACCTCGGCCACTACGGCCTGGCCCCACTGCTGGCCGAGCACGTGGGGCTCTACGTGGGCTATGTGGACGCCCGGGACTCCCGGCTCTGGACCCAGGTGTGGAGCCCCGACGACCCGGTCGGCACCGCCTTCGTGGTGCATGGCTACTTCGACCACCTGGGGCTCTACCGCCACCTGCTGGAGCGCCTGCTGGAACGCCGCTGGCGCGTGGTCCTGTGGGACCTGCCTGGCCACGGGCTCTCCAGCGGGCCGCGGGCCTCCATCGATGACTTCGACGACTACGGGGGCTGCCTCCACGCCCTGCAGCAGCACCTGGAGGCGGGGGGGCTCGCCCCGCGCCCCTGGATCGGCGTGGGACAAAGCACCGGCGCGGCGATACTGGCCACCGACGCCCTGACCCGCGGCGACGACGGCCACTGGGCCGGCCTGGCCCTGCTGGCCCCGCTGGTACGCCCCTGGGGCTGGAACCAGTCCAGCTGGCTGCACCTGCTGGTGGGTCCCTTCGTGCGCTCCATCCCGCGCAGGTTCCGCGCCAACTCCACCGACACCGACTTCGCCGCCTTCCTGCGCGAGGGCGACCCGCTGCAGGCCGATCGCGTCGCCATAGGCTGGGTCAGCGCCATGCGCCGCTGGATGCCGCGGCTGCTCGCCCTGCCCCCCACGCCGGTGAAGACCCTGATCCTGCAGGGGGAGCAGGACCTCACGGTGGACTGGGAGTGGAACCTCGCCGTGCTGGAGCGCAAGTTTCCCAATGCCGAGATTCACCGCCACCCCGAGGCGCGCCACCACCTGGTCAACGAGGCCGAGCCGATCCGCCAGGCGCTCTTCGACACCCTGGACCGCTTCATCGACGACCTGGCGCCCGCCGCCGCCCACCGCGAGATCGACCGCCCATGACCGCCCACCGCCGCCCCCTGATCGCCTCCCTGCTCCTCGCCCCCCTGCTGCTGGCCGGCTGCGCCGCCGCCCCCGATCGCCCCGAGACCCTGCGTCAGGCGCTGCTCAACCTCGGCGAGCGCGCCGCCGGCCGGGTGATGGAGGCCTCCGCCCTGCCCAAGCCCCCCGCTGACCAGGTGCTGCTGCTGGCCACTCCGGAGGTGAACGGGGAACTCAGCATCGGCCAGGAGCGCTTCCGCGAGAGCCTCACCCGGGCGCTGCTGGCGGTGAGCGACGGCCCCCAGGTGCTCGACTGGAGCGACAGCATGGGAGAAGGGGGTGGGGAGAACCAGTGGCGCCTGGAGAGCCGGCTGATGGCCGACGGGCCGCGCCTGCGGCTCTCGGACCGGGAGCTTCTGCCCTACCGCCTGACCCTGGTGCTGCGCCGCCCCGGCGGCGACTCGGTGATGTGGGAGGAGAGCCTGCAGGGCGCCCTGGACGCCACGGCGCTGTAGCACCCGTTCACCGGCAACTCTTCTTAGGCTGCTATCGCGATTACTCATGACGCCATAGCGAAAGGCGCCGGGGACAGGTCGGAGAGGGGGTCCGAGGACCAGGGATGGCCGAGGTAGCCTACAGGGACGTATTCATAGCGCCCCCTCGAAGGCCTGTCGCCGGAACAGCCTTGAGCGATCTAACGATCTGCAAGAGCCCTGCTGGGATCACCCCTTGAGCAGCCGATCCAGCTGCCGATAGCCGATCGCCTCGATCAGCTGCTCCCGGGCCGGCTTCGGCTCGCCGGCCAGGTCGGCCAGGGTCAGCGCCACCCGCAGCACCCGGTGGTAGGCCCGCGCCGAGAGCCTGAGCCGCTCCAGCACCTGCGCCAGCCAGGCGCGGTCGGCGCTGGCGAGGTCGCAGGCCGCCTCCAGCGCCCGCCCCGCCAGGTGGGCATTGAGCGCCCCCCGCGCCAGCTGCCGTTCCCGCGCGGCCATCCCCCGCCGGCGGACGATCGCCGAGGACTCCCCCGTCGTCGCCGCCGTGAGCTGCTCCGGCGGCAGCGCCGGCACCTCCACCTGCAGGTCGATGCGATCGAGCAGCGGCCCGGAGAGCCGCGCCTGGTAGCGCTGGATCTGGGCCGCGGTGCAGTGGCAGGCCTGCCGCGGGTCCCCCAGATGGCCGCAGGGGCAAGGATTCATGGCCGCCACCAGCTGGAAGCGAGCCGGAAAGCGGCGCTGGTGGCTGGCCCGGGCGATATGGATCTGGCCCGATTCCATGGGCTCGCGCATCACCTCCAGCACGTGGCGCGAGAACTCCGGCAGCTCGTCGAGGAACAGCACCCCGTGGTGGGCCAGCGAGATCTCTCCGGGTCGCGGCTTCGAGCCGCCGCCTACCAGGGCCACGGCGCTGGCGGTATGGTGCGGCGCCCGAAAGGGGCGGCGACCCCACTCGGCGGCCAGCGGCAGGCCGCTCACCGAGCGCACCGCCGCCACCTCCAGCGCCTCCTCCTCGGTCAGCGGCGGCAGGATGCCCGGCAGGCGGCTGGCCAGCATGGTCTTGCCAGTGCCCGGCGGGCCGGCGAAGAGCAGGTTGTGGGAGCCCGCGGCGGCCACCTCCAGGGCGCGGCGCGCCTGGTACTGGCCGCGCACCTCGGCGAGATCGGGCAGCGATGTCGCCGCCTCCGGCGGAGACGCCAGCCGGTGCGGCGCGATGGGGACCTGGCCCAGCAGATGGGCGACCACGTCCAGCAGATGGTCGGCGGGCAGCACCTCGAGGTCGCCGGCGAGCGCCGCCTCCTCGGCGTTGGCCCGGGGCACGATCAGCCGCCGCCTAGCACGGCGGGTGGCCAGGGCCAGGGGCAGCATACCGGTGATCGGGCGCAGGCCACCGTCCAGGGCCAGCTCGCCGACGCTCTCGATGTCCGCCAGGGCCTCCGGGGGCAGCTGCCCCGAGGCCAGCAGCAGTCCCAGGGCGATGGGCAGGTCGAAGCGCCCACCCTCCTTGGGCAGGTCGGCGGGAGCCAGGTTGAGGGTGATGCGGCGCAGGGGGTAGTCGAAGCCGGCGTTGACCAGGGCGCTGCGCACCCGCTCGCGGCTCTCCTTCACGGCGGCCTCGGGCAGTCCCACCAGGGTCATCCCCGGCAGGCCATTGGCCAGATGCACCTCCACCTGCACCTCGGGGGCCTCGAGGCCGAGGCCCGCACGGGTATGGACGATCGCCAGCGTCATGGGCGTTCCCTCGCCTGGAATCCTGCCCTCAGGCTAGCCCAGGAGACGCCAGAGCGCCCGGCAGGCTCAGCGGCCGGTTTCGCCGCCGCCGGCATCCTCCTCGGGAGCCTCGGGGGCCGCCGCTGACGGCGCCGGCACCTCGGCGGTGCGTTCCTCGAGCAGCGTCTCCAGCGCCGCCACCTGCTGCTCCAGCGCCTCGACGCGGGCGCGGGTGCGCTGCAGCACATCCATCAGGATGTCGAAGTCCTCCCGGGAGACCAGCTCCAGGCGGTCGAAGGCGCCGCGCACCACCTGCTGAATCCCCTTCTGCACCTCCTCCGGCGCCTGGGACGCGCCCTGCAGGCGCTCGCCGATCTGCTGGGCCAGTCGGCTGATACGGTCATGGCTCACCATGGGTCTCTCCTGAACGTGTGGAATGCCGGCTACAGGATACGCATGGCCCGCCGCGAACGCATGCCCTGCCGATGCGCCAGGATGGCGCGCCTGCACCATGACCCGGCACCAGCACGGTGCAACCGCCCGCCCCCCCTTCCCCGGGAGATCGGCCACACGGCCGCAACTCCCACCCAACCAGCTGTTTTTAGATGCATTTACCAAGCATTGGCACGTTTGACGCAGTAGCAGGGCATGCGGCCGCCGTGCCCATACCCAACGCAACCGGGGAGACAAGGGATGAAACTCATCACCGCCATCATCAAGCCATTCAAGCGGGACGACGTCCGCGAGGCGCTGGCCGACAACGGCGTCCAGGGCATCACCGTCACCGAGGTCAAGGGCTTCGGCCGCCAGAAGGGGCACACCGAGCTCTATCGCGGCGCCGAGTACGTCGTCGACTTCCTGCCCAAGGTCAAGGTCGAGGTCGCCGTGGACGACAGCCGCCTGGAGACCGTCCTGGATGCCATCTGCGGCGCCGCCAACAGCGGCAAGATCGGCGACGGCAAGGTCTTCGTGACCCCGCTCGAGGATGTCATCCGCATCCGCACCGGTGAACGCGGTGCCGACGCCGTCTGATCGTTTCCTGCCTCTGGAGAGACTGACATGAGTGAACTGACAGAGCTGAGCTATGCGCTCGATACCTTCTACTTCCTGATCTGCGGCGTGCTGGTGATGTGGATGGCCGCCGGCTTCTCGATGCTCGAGGCCGGCCTGGTCCGCTCCAAGAACACCGCCGAGATCCTCACCAAGAACATCGCGCTGTTCGCCATCGCCTGCACCATGTACCTGCTGGTGGGCTACTACATCATGTACTCGAGCCCCGAGGGCGGCATCCTGCCCAACCTGGGCTTCCTGCTGGGCGGCGAGAACAGCGTCGATGCGGTGCTGGCCGGCGGCGATGACGCCCCCTACTACTCCATGCGCGCCGACTACTTCTTCCAGGTGGTGTTCGTGGCCACCGCCATGTCCATCGTCTCCGGTGCCGTGGCCGAGCGCATGAAGCTGTGGGCCTTCCTGGCCTTCGCCGTGGTGATGACCCCCGTGATCTACCCGGTTTCCGGCTTCTGGACCTGGGGCGGCGGCTGGCTCGACGCCGCCGGCTTCTCCGACTTCGCCGGCTCCGGCATCGTGCACATGGCCGGTGCCGCCGCGGCCCTGGCCGGCGTGCTGGTCCTCGGCCCCCGCAGGGGCAAGTACGGCAAGGACGGCAGCATCTATGCCATCCCCGGCGCCAACCTGCCGCTGGCGACCCTGGGCACCTTCATCCTGTGGATGGGCTGGTTCGGCTTCAACGGCGGCTCCGAGCTCAAGGTCTCCGATGTGGACTCCGCCAACAACGTCGCCCAGGTGCTGGTCAACACCAACGCCGCGGCCGCCGGTGGCGTGATCGCCGCCCTGATCCTGGCCAAGCTGTGGTTCCGCAAGGCGGACCTGACCATGACCCTCAACGGCGCCCTGGCCGGCCTGGTGGCCATCACCGCCGAGCCGCTGGCCCCCTCCGCCCTGAGTGCGGCGCTGATCGGTGCCGTGGGCGGCGCCATCGTGGTGGTCTCCATCGTGGCCATGGACAAGCTGAAGATCGACGACCCGGTTGGTGCCATCTCCGTGCACGGCGTGGTGGGCATCTGGGGCCTGCTGGTGGTGCCGCTCTCCAACGGCGACGCCACCTTCGGCGCCCAGCTGCTCGGCATCGTCGGCATCTTCGCCTGGGTCTTCCTCGCCAGCCTGCTCGTCTGGGTGGTGCTCAAGGCGGTGATGGGCATCCGCGTCAGCGAGGAAGAGGAATACGAGGGCGTCGACCTGGCCGAGTGCGGCCTGGAGGCCTACCCCGAGTTCAGCGTCGCCAAGAAGTGATGGCAATGCTCACCATGTGAGACGGCATGCTCCACCTGGCCCCTTCGGGGGCCTTTTTTCATCCCGCCCGCCGCGGTGTATGCTAGAGGACGATCAGGCGCAAGCGGGTGGCTCGGCCACCGCACCGAACAGACGAGGAGTCCGACCATGAAACTGGTGACCGCCATCATCAAGCCCTTCAAGCTCGACGACGTGAGGGAATCCCTCTCCGAGATCGGCGTCCAGGGGATCACCGTGACCGAGGTGAAGGGGTTCGGTCGCCAGAAGGGTCACACCGAGCTCTATCGCGGCGCCGAATACGTGGTGGACTTCCTGCCCAAGGTGAAGCTGGAGGTGGCCGTGGACGACGACATGGCCGAGAAGGTGATCGACGCCATCACCCAAGTCGCCAACACCGGCAAGATCGGCGACGGCAAGATCTTCGTGACGCCTCTCGAGCAGGTGATCCGCATCCGCACCGGTGAAACGGGCAAGGACGCGGTCTAACGCCGCAGAGCCAGCCTGAGTTCAAGGGCGATACACACAAAACCCCCGATGCCTAGGCACCGGGGGTTTTGCTTGGGGCCTGAAGCCCGGTGCTTACTTCTCGACGAAGGCCCGCTCGATCACGTAATCGCCGGGCTCGCCCATGCGCGGGGAGATCTTGAAGCCCAGGTCGTCGAGCAGCGCGCTGGTCTCGTCGAGCATGGCGGGGCTGCCGCAGATCATGGCGCGGTCCTGCTTGGGGTCCATGGGCGGAAGGCCGGTGTCCTCGAACAGCTTGCCGGTGCGGATATGGTCGGTGAGGCGGCCCATGGTGTGGAACTCCTCGCGGGTCACCGTGGGGTAGTAGACCAGCTTCTCCCCGATCTCGTCGCCCAGGTACTCGTGGGCCGGCAGCTCCTTCTGGATGAAATCGGCGTAGGCCAGCTCGCTGACGCTGCGCACGCCGTGGATCAGCACCACCTTCTCGAAGCGCTCGTAGACCTCCGGGTCCTGGATCAGGCTCATGAAGGGCGCAAGGCCAGTGCCCGTCGACAGGAAGTAGAGGTTGCGGCCCGGCAGCAGGTCGTCGGTGACCAGGGTGCCGGTGGGCTTGCGGCTGACCATGATCTGATCGCCCACCTTGAGGTGCTGCAGCCGCGAGGTCAGCGGGCCGTCCGGCACCTTGATGCTGAAGAACTCGAGGTGGTCCTCGTAGTTGGGGCTGGCGATGGAGTAGGCGCGCATCAGCGGCTTGCCGCCCACCTCCAGGCCGATCATCACGAACTGGCCGTTCTTGAAGCGCAGGCTGCGCTCGCGGGTGGTACGGAAGCTGAACAGGGTGTCGTTCCAGTGGTGGACGCTGAGCACCTCTTCCAGGGCAAACTTGCTCATGACGGCTCCTAGTATTCCCGAAAGGCTTTATATTCCAAAAAGGAATAGATGGCTGGTTAATATTTGCATTGAATTCTAAGGGAAAGGGCGTTATCTGTTAAATGGATTGTATGGATAACCCTTATCCATAGTCTTGATATGGATCACCGGAGCCTGCGACATGCGTTTCACCCTGCGCCAGCTGGAGGTCTTCGTCGCCGTGGCCCAGCACGAGAGCGTCTCCCGGGCGGCACGGGCCCTGTCGCTCTCCCAGTCGGCGACCAGCACCGCCCTGGCCGAGCTGGAACGCCAGTTCGACTGCCAGCTGCTCGACCGCATCGGCAAGCGCCTGAAGCTCAACGCCCTGGGCTTCCAGCTGCTGCCCAAGGCGGTGGCCCTGCTCGACCGGGCCGAGGAGGTGGAGGAACTGCTGCGCGGCCGCCAGGGCATCGGCACCCTGGACGTGGGCGCCACCCTGACCATCGGCAACTACCTGGCCACCCTGCTGATCGGCGACTTCATGCAGCGCTTCCCCGGCAGCCGGGTACGCCTGGCGGTGCGCAACACCCGCGCCATCATCGAGGGGGTGCGCCACCATGAGCTCGACCTGGGCCTGATCGAGGGGCACTGCGAGGCGGAGGACGTGGTCACCCAGCCCTGGGTGGAGGACGAGCTGGCGGTGTTCTGCTCACCGCGCCACCCCCTGGCGGGGGGCGGCCCGGTGGAGCTGGAGCGGCTGCTGCGCGAGGCCTGGATCATGCGCGAACAGGGGTCGGGCACCCGCCTGACCCTGGAGCAGGCCGCGCGCCACCGCCGCGGCCGCTTCAACGTGCTGCTGGAGCTGGAGCATACCGAGGGCATCAAGCGTGCCGTGGAATCGGGCCTAGGCATCGGCTGCGTGTCGAAACTGGCGCTGCGCGACGCCTTCCGCCGCGGCAGCCTGGTGCCGATTCCCACCCCGGAGCTGGACCTGAGCCGCCAGTTCGCCTTCATCTGGCACCGCCACAAGTACCTGGCCACCGGCATGCGCGAATTCCTCAAGCTGTGCCGGCAGATGACCGAGGGCATCACCCGCAGCGACCAGATCGCCCTGCCACCGGTGCCCTGAGGGCCACAACGGCAGCGGGCCCGGCCATGGTGGCCGGGCCCGCGCGACGAACGGGGGAGGAGGGGCGTCTCAGCGCATATCGCTGACCGCCTCCTGGATCTCCTCGAGGCTGGCCTTGGAGAGATCCTTGGCCAGGGAGTGAATCACCAGCTTGGCCGTGGGGCCGTCGATCTTCTCGCGCAGCTGGCCGAGGAAGCGCGGCGGCGCCACCAGGATCAGCTTCTGCAAGGTGTTGTCGACGCGGGCCCGGTAGATGCGCTCGGCCACCTCCTTGGCGAAGATCATCTCCTCATGGGTGCGGGCGGTGCTCTCGCCACCGGAGGAGCGCGAGGTCGTCGACGTCGACTCGTGCACGTCGGCGCCGCGGTCGGTCACCAGGTCACCCTCATGGAGCCGGCTGGCCGCATGCACCAGGCTCTCCTGCTCGACCAGCTTGAGCGCGTCGCGGGTGAAGATCCGAGCCCGCGCTGCGTCTGCCACCACGATATACGTCGTCATAGCCTCTCCTTGATGCAGGTTCTACCGATACCGAGACCACGGGTCTCGGCCGCACTACTCACTCAACATTGGCAAGCGTCCCGGGCCCGGTCAACCCACCGGCGCCCCTGGCGGCGAAGAACTGCGCCGGTGCTTGATCTGGGATAGTATCCGAGAACGTCCCCACGATACGGCCAGCACATGTCGACCCCGTCTCTCCCCGCTCATCCCCCCCGCCGCAACCGCTACCTGCTGATGCGCCACGGCCACAGCGAGGCCAACGCCCGGGGGCTGATCATCAGCACCCCGGAGCGTGGCCTGGCAGGCTTCGGGCTCTCGAGCCAGGGCCAGGCCCAGCTGGCGGAGCTGCTGGACGACTGGCGCTGGCCACGCCCCGAACGCCTGCTGCATTCCGACTTCCGCCGCACCACCGAGACCGCCGAGCGGGTCGCCCGGCACTTCGGCCTGGCCCCCGAGCCCCATGTCGGTCTTCGCGAGCGCAGCTTCGGCACCCTGGAAGGCCTGGCGGACAGCCATTACGCACACACCTGGACCCTGGATGCCGAGGACCCCGAGCACCAGGCCTTCGGCGTGGAGAGCGTCACCCGCGTGGCGAATCGCCTGCTCGCCGTGATCGCTGACCTGGAAGCCCAGGCGCAGGGACAGACCATCCTGCTGGTCAGCCATGGCGATCCGCTGCAGATCCTGCTCACCGCCCTGGAGGGGCGCCCGCTGAGCGCCCATCGCGACCGCGCGCCGCTGGCACCGGCCAGCATCACGCTGCTGCCATGATGCCCGCATCGCGCGACGCCACGGCTGCAGCCGTGCACCATCTGCGGTAGCATCCCATCATCGCCGGCATGGACGTCGGCGCGCCTCATCGCCACGATGTGCCTCCGGGAGGACCCCGATGCAACAGTTCCTGTTTCCCCGCCGCCCGCTGTCCCGCGGCACCCTGCTCACCTGTCACCTGCTGCTGCAGCTCGCCCTCGCGGCCGGTGCCGCCCTGTGGCTGGCGCCCCGCACTCCCTGGCTCGCCCCGCTGGGCTGGACGGAGGCCTGGCCAACGCTGGCACTGGGCGTCGGCCTGTGGCTGCTGGCCGCGGTGGCCCTGCGCCTGCTCGCCGAGCTGTGGCTGCTGCCCCACCATCTGGCCGGCCAGCTCGGCGCCGGGCCGGTGATCACCCGCTCCTTCGAGCGCCGCCCGGCGGTGCATGACCCCGGCGCCGCCTGGACCAGCGACGCCCGCGCGCTGGACCCCGACGACAGCGTGGTGGGTAGCGCCCGGGTACGGCGCCCGGCCGAACCGCTGCGCACCCGGCAGGCCGCCCGGGAGCCCTCACTGGACCTGGCCGGCGGCCAGGCCGAGACCACGCCGGCCCGGGAGCCCCGCCTCTAGGGAGGCAGCGCTCCACGGGCGCGGCTCAGTGGCCGAGGATCTGGCTGAGGAAGAGCCGGGTCCGCTCCGACTGGGGCGCGTTGAAGAAGGGCTCGGGAGCGTTCTCCTCGATGATCTGCCCCTGGTCCATGAAGATCACCCGATCGGCCACGGTCTTGGCGAAGCCCATCTCGTGGGTCACGCAGAGCATGGTCATCCCCTCGCGGGCCAGCTCGATCATGACGTCGAGCACCTCCTTGATCATCTCCGGGTCCAGCGCCGAGGTGGGCTCGTCGAAGAGCATCACGTCCGGGTGCATGCAGAGCGAACGGGCGATGGCCACCCGTTGCTGCTGGCCGCCGGAGAGCTGGCCCGGGTACTTGCGCGCCTGCTCGGCGATCTGCACCCGCTCCAGGTACTGCATCGCCTGGGCCTCGGCCTCCCGGCGCGACTTCTTCTGCACCCACATGGGCGAGAGGCAGCAGTTCTCCAGCACCGTCAGGTGGGGAAAGAGGTTGAAGTGCTGGAACACCATGCCGACGCTGCGGCGGATCTGCTCGATGCGCTTGACGTCCTGGGTGAGCGGCACGCCGCCCACCACGATCTCCCCCTCCTGATGCTCCTCCAGGTGGTTGATGCAGCGGATCAGCGTCGACTTGCCGGAGCCGGAGGGGCCGCAGATGACGATGCGCTCGCCGCGCCTCACGGTGAGGTCGATATCGCGCAGCACATGGAAGTCGCCGTACCACTTGTTGACGCCGCGCATCTCCACCATGGGGGTCTCGGCGCCGGCCCGGGTTGCCTGTTCATTCATTGTTTTCGTTCCTTACCGCTTGTGGCCGGTATTCAGTTTACGTTCGAGGTACTGGCTGTAGCGCGACCTGCTGAAGCAGAAGATCCAGAACATGAAGGCGGCGAAGATGTAGCCCTCCAGGGCGAAGCCCAGCCAGCGGGAGTCCGAGAGTGCCGCCTGGACGATGCCCAGCAGGTCGAAGAGCCCGATGATCATCACCAGGGTGGTGTCCTTGAACAGCGAGATGAAGGTGTTGACGATGCCGGGGATCATCATCTTCAGCGCCTGGGGCAGCACGATCAGCCCCATGCGCTTCCAGTAGCCCATGCCCAGTGCCGCGGCCGCCTCCTCCTGCCCCTTGGGAATCGCCTGCAGGCCACCACGCACCACCTCGGCCATGTAGGCACTCTGGAACAGGGTGATGCCGATCAGCGCCCGCACCAGGCGGTCGACGCTGACCCCGGTGGGCAGGAACAGCGGCAGCATCACCGAAGCCATGAACAGGATGGTGATCAGCGGCACCCCCCGCCAGAACTCGATGAACACCACGCAGAAGCTCTTGACGATGGGCATCTGCGAACGGCGGCCGAGGGCCAGCAGGATGCCGATCGGCAGCGCCGCCACCATCCCCACCACGGCGAGGATCAGGGTCAGCATCAGCCCGCCCCAGCGGTGGGTCTCCACCACCCGCAGGCCGAAGTAGCCGCCGTAGAGCAGCACATAGGCGACCACCGGGAAACCCACCAGGGTGGCGACGGCCACCCAGCGCTTGAAGGGCAGCCGCGGAATGGCCAGCCAGGCGATCAGCGCCGCGAAGCCGGCGAAGACGATGTTCACCCGCCACAGCTCGGCCCGCGGGTAGAGCCCGTAGATGAACTGGGTCAGGCGGGCATTGATGAAGACCCAGCAGGCCCCCTCACGGGAGCAGTCGTCGCGGCTGGTGCCCACCCAGTCGGCATCGATGATCGCCCACTGGATCGTCGGCGCCAGCAGCAGGTAAAGCAGGTAGAGGCCCAGCAGGGTGAACACGCTGTTGACCGGGCCGCTGAACAGGTTGGCACGCAGCCAGGCCAGGGGGCCCACGGTGCGGATCGGCGCCGGTCGCGCCTCGATCATCTTGTCGCGAATCGTCATGGCGCTCTCCTAGCGTTCCACCAGCGCCACGCGGGCGTTGAACCAGTTCATGAACAGCGAGACCAGCAGGCTGATGGTGAGATAGACCGCCATGGTCATGGCGATCACCTCGATGGCCTGGCCGGTCTGGTTCAGGGTGGTGCCGGCGAACACCGAGACCAGGTCCGGATAGCCGATGGCGGTGGCCAGCGAGGAGTTCTTGATCAGGTTGAGGTACTGGCTGGTGAGCGGCGGGATGATCACCCGCAGCGCCTGGGGGATCACCACCAGCCGCAGCACCAGCCCCTGGGGCAGGCTGAGCGACTGGGCCGCCTCGGTCTGGCCGTGGGGAATCGCCTGGATCCCAGAGCGCACGATCTCGGCGATGAACGAGGCCGTGTAGATGGAGAGCGCCACCCACAGGGCGAGGAACTCCGGGATCACCGTGATACCGCCGCGGAAGTTGAAGCCGCGCAGCTCCGGCACCTCCCAGGTCACCGGCACCCCGGTGACGACCAGCACGGAGAGTGGCAGGCCGACGATCAGCGCCAGCGAGATCCAGCCCGCCGGCAGCCGCCGCCCGGTGGCCTCGTGGCGCCGCCGGTTCCAGACCACCAGCACGATGCTGGCCACCACCGCCACCAGGGTGGCCAGCGGCACCAGCCCGAAGCCCGACTCGAACTGCGGTTCCGGCAGGTAGAGGCCGCGCACGTTGAGGAAGATCACCTCACCGAAGCTGAGGCTGTCGCGGGCCGCCGGCAGGGTCCGCAGCACCGCGAAGTACCAGAAGAAGATCTGCAGCAGCAGCGGGATATTGCGGAAGGTCTCGATGTAGCCGCTGGCCAGCCGGGCGATCAGCCAGTTGGGCGAGAGCCGGGCGATGCCCACGGTGAAGCCGATGACGGTCGCCGCCAGCACCCCCAGTGCCGAGACCAGCAGGGTATTGAGCAGCCCCACCAGGAAGGTGCGGCCATAGGTGCTCTGGGAGGAGTAGTCGATCAGGCTCTGGACGATGCCGAAGCCCGCAGTGTTGCCCAGGAAGCCGAAGCCGGTGGTGATGCCTCGCGCGGCAAGGTTGTCCTGGGTGTTGCCGATGATGGTGAGCAGGAAGGCCGCCACGGCGGCCAGCAGCAGCACCTGGAAGAAGAGCGCCCGCTTGGCGCGGTCGCGCCAGAACGGGGGGCGTGGGCCCGCGGGGCGGCGGGCCGGGTGTCGAACGGACATGGGAAGTCTCCGCCTGGATCCGTCAAGCAGGATTCACGCCGGCCGCCCCGGATCTGCCGGGACGGCCAGCGGGGAAGGCGCCGGGGCGAGGGGTGCCGCCCCGGCCTCCGGGCTCAGCGGATCGGCGGAGCGTACTGGATGCCGCCGTCGGTCCACAGGGCGTTGAGCCCGCGCTCGATCTCCAGCGGGGAGTCCATGCCGACGTTGCGCTCGAAGCTCTCGCCGTAGTTCCCCACCTGCTTGACGATCTGGTAGGCCCAGTCGGCGGAGAGGCCCATGCCCTCGCCGTAGTTGCCGTCCTGGCCCAGCAGGCGCGCGATGTCCGGGTCATCGGACTCGAGCATCTCGTCGACGTTGTCGCTGGTGATGCCCATCTCCTCGGCGTTGAGCATGGCGAACAGCGACCACTTCACGATGTTGAACCACTGGTCATCGCCCTGGCGCACCACCGGCCCCAGCGGCTCCTTGGAGATGATCTCCGGCAGGATCTTGGAGGCGTCCGGATCGGAGAGCTGGATGCGCAGGGCGGCCAGCTGGGAGGTATCCGAGGTGAGCACGTCGCAGCGGCCGGCCTCATAGCCGCCCACGGTCTGCTCGGAGGTATCGAAGACGATGGGGTCGAACTCCATGCCGTTGGCGCGGAAGTAGTCGGCGACGTTGAGCTCGGTGGTGGTGCCGGACTGCACGCAGATCGCCGCCCCGTCGAGCTCCTTGGCGCTGTCGATGCCCATCTCGGTGTGGATCATGAAGCCGATGCCGTCGTAGAAGGTCACCCCGGTGAAGTTGAGGCCCAGGGTGGTGTCGCGGGTGGTGGTCCAGGTGGTGTTGCGGGAGAGCACGTCCACCTCGCCGGACTGCAGCGCGGTGAAGCGCTCCACGGCGTTGAGCGACACGTAGCGCACCGCTTCGGCGTCGCCGAAGACCGCGGCGGCCACGGCGCGACAGACGTCGACATCCAGGCCCTGCCACTCGCCCTCGTCATCCGGGGCCGAGAAGCCCGGCAGGCCGTCACTGACGCCACACTGCACCGCCCCGCGGTTGCGGGTCTCCTCCAGGGTGGAGGCCTGGGCGACACCGGCGGCGGCCAGGGTCAGGGCGCCGGCGGAGGCCAGCAGCATCAGCTTGTTCTTCTTGTTCAGTATGGGGATCGTCCCTCGCTAGATGAGATCGTTGTCCATTGTTGAGACGTGCCGGAGCACGTCTCTGGACACTAGCAAGGATCGTTCCAGCCCGGTTAGCCTGCCGCGATCGCGCCATTTCAACGCAAGCGGCGGCGGCCCCACCCACGTGCAGCGCCCCGTTTCGGGCGGCCGCGCGAAGCCGCTCACCATTCGGGTGCATGCACGGCCGAACGTCGCCTGGGCAGGGGCTCAGCGCAGCCAGCGCCGGAAGGCTGCCAGCAGCAGCACCGCGAAGGTAGCACCGAGGGAGTTGGCGAGGATATCGGCCCAGTCGCCGCCGCTGCGGCCCGGCACCGGGATCTGGGCGACTTCGATGGCGATGCCGTAGAGCACGGCAACCAGGAAGGCGAGCGGCAGGCGCACCCCGGCCAGGCCAATCAGCCCGGCGAGGCCCGCATAGCCGATGAAGTGGTTGAGCTTGTCCCACGGCAGGTTCGAGGGCATCTGGCTGCCCGGCGTCAGGCTGCCCAGGGCGATGGCCAGCGCCCCGAGAACGGCCAGCGCCGCCCAAAGGCGGCGCCGGTCGTGCAGACGTTCAAGCCAGGTCAGCAGGGGCCTCTCAGCCATGCTGGATCCGGCGGTGGTAGGCCGGGCTCAGCTCGTGCAGCGCCTCCATGAAGGCGGTGACGTTGTCCGGGTTGGTGAACTGGCTGATGCCGTGGCCCAGATTGAAGACGTGGCCGGGCCCCGCGCCGTAGCTGTCGAGGATGCGCGCCACCTCGGCACGAATCGCCGCAGGACGGGCAAACAGCACGTTGGGGTCCAGGTTGCCCTGCAGGGCCACCTTGTGGCCGACCCGGGCGCGGGCATCGGACAGTTCCGTCGTCCAGTCCAGGCCCACCGCATCGGGGCCCGCCAGGGCGATGTCCTCGAGCCACTGGCCGCCGTTCTTGGTGAACAGGATGACCGGCACCTTGCGCCCGTCGTGCTCACGGATCAGGCCGGCGACGATCTGCTCCATGTAGCGCAGCGAGAACTCCAGATAGGCCGGGGTGGAGAGCGCCCCGCCCCAGGTGTCGAAGATCTGCACCGCCTGGGCGCCGGCGCGAATCTGGGCGTTGAGGTACTCGGTGACCGCCGTGGCCAGGGTGTCGAGCAGGTCATGCATCACGCTGGGCGTGTCGTAGAGCATCGTCTTGACGTGGCGGAAGTCCTTGCTGGAGCTGCCCTCCACCATGTAGGTAGCGAGCGTCCAGGGGCTGCCGGAGAAGCCGATCAGCGGCACCCGGCCGTTGAGCTCGCGGCGGATGGTGGAGACCGCCCGCATCACGTAGTCCAGGTCGCGCTCGGCGTCGGGCACGCTGAGCGCCGCCACGTCCTCGGCGGTGCGCACCGGCTTGCGGAATTTCGGTCCCTCGCCGGTCTCGAAGTAGAGCCCCAGGCCCATGGCATCGGGAATGGTGAGGATATCCGAGAAGAGGATCGCCGCGTCCAGCGGATAGCGCTCCAGCGGCTGCAGGGTCACCTCGCAGGCCAGGTCATGGTTGCGGCAGAGATCCATGAAGTCGCCGGCCTCGGCGCGGGTGGCGCGGTACTCCGGCAGGTAGCGGCCGCCCTGGCGCATCATCCATACCGGGGTGCGGTCGACAGGCTGACGCGCCAGGGCGCGCAGAAAGCGATCGTTCTTGAGTTCCATGCAGGCGGTCATCCACGGGAAATGTCGCGCCATTGTAGCGCATCACCGCACGCCAGGCTTGACCGAGGCCAAGCTCCACGGTGGCGGCGGCGCCGGCTCGGCCTGATCTCAACGCGCCCGTGAGCCACGCCGCCGTTCCTGCTAGAATGGCCCACCACTCTGCGGCACCGCCCGCGGCCTGATACCGAGGTACCCAGTGACGATTCGCTTCATCGCCGCCTCTCGACTGCCCACCCCCTGGGCCACCTTCACCATGCACGGCTTCGAGGACGAGGCCACCGGCAAGGACCATATCGCCCTGACCCTGGGCGACGTGGCCAACGGCGAGCCGGTGCTGGGGCGGGTCCACTCCGAGTGCCTGACCGGCGACGCCCTCTTCTCGATGCGCTGCGACTGCGGCTACCAGCTCCAGGAGGCTCTCAAGCGCATCGCCGACGAGGGGCGCGGGGTGCTGCTCTACCTGCGCCAGGAAGGGCGCGGCATCGGCCTGCTCAACAAGATCCGCGCTTACCACCTGCAGGATCAGGGGGCCGATACCGTGGAGGCCAACGAGCAGCTTGGCTTCGGCGCCGACCTGCGTCGCTACGATCTCTGCGTGCCGATGCTCGAGCACCTGGGCATTGCCTCGCTCAGGCTGATGACCAACAACCCGCGCAAGGTCGAGGCCCTGACCAGCGCCGGTGTGCACATCGCGGAACGCGTCCCGCTGACCACCGGGCTCAACCCCCACAACGAGCAGTACCTCTCCACCAAGGCCGGCAAGCTCGGCCACATGATGGCGCTGGGCGACTTCACCCAGGCCAGCGACGTGGATATCAAACGCAAGGGCTAGCCCAGCCGCGCCCTGATCGCGGCCTCGATGCCCGCGGCATCCAGGCCGCACTCGGCAAGCAGCTCGGCGGGCTTGCCGTGTTACACATAGGCGTCCGGCAGCCCCAGGTTGAGCAGCGCCGCCTGCACGCCCTCGGCGGCCAGCAACTCGCCCACCGCGCTGCCGGCGCCGCCGGCCACCACGTTCTCCTCCAGGGTCACCAGCAGGTCGTGGCCCTGGGCCGCGGCCAGGATTGCCTCGCGGTCCAAGGGCTTGATGCTGCGCATGTTGAGGTGGGTGGCGTCGAGGCGCTCGGCCACCTCGGCGGCCGGCGTGTTGAGGCTGCCGAAGGCCAGCAGGGCCACGCGCCGCCCCGGCTCGGCGCCGCTCTCGCGGCGCGTCTCGGCCTGGCCGATCGGCATCGGCTCCAGGTGGGTAGGGATCGTGACGCCCGGGCCGGTACCGCGGGGGTAGCGCACCGCGGCGGGGCCGGGGTGGTGGTAGGCGGCGCTCAGCATGGCGCGGCACTCCGCCTCGTCGGCGGGCGCCAGCACCACCAGCCCGGGCACGCAGCGCAGGAAGGAGAGGTCCAGGCTGCCGTGGTGGGTGGGGCCGTCCTCGCCCACCAGGCCGGCGCGATCGATGGCGAAGGTGACGTCGAGGTCCTGCACCGCCACGTCGTGGATCAGCTGGTCGTAGGCGCGCTGCAGGAAGGTGGAGTAGATCGCCACCACCGGCTTCATGCCCTCGCAGGCCATGCCGGCGGCCAGCGTCACCGCGTGCTGCTCGGCGATGGCCACGTCGAAGTAGCGCTCGGGATGCTCCCGGGAGAAGCGCACGAGGTCGGAGCCCTCGCGCATGGCCGGGGTGATGCCGATCAACCGCTCGTCGGCCGCCGCCATGTCGCACAGCCAGTCGCCGAAGACGTTGCAGTATTTCTTCTTCGACGCGGCGGGCTTGAGCGGCGGCGGCGTCTGGCCGTTCTTCTCCGGCTCGCTCTTTTCCAGCTTGGTGATGGCGTGGTAGCCGATGGGGTCGGCCTCGGCGGGCAGGAAGCCGCGTCCCTTGCGGGTGCGCACGTGGAGGAACTGCGGCCCCTCCAGGTCGCGCAGGTTGCGCAGGGTCTGCACCAGCAGCGGCAGGTCGTGGCCGTCGATGGGGCCGATATAGTTGAAGCCCATCTCCTCGAAGAGCGTGGCCGGGCTGACCATGCCCTTCATGTGCTCCTCGGTGCGCCGCGCCAGCTCCAGGGCCCCGGGAAGGTGGGAGAGCACCTTCTTGCCCCCCTCGCGCATGGTCAGGTAGGGCTTGCTGGAGAGGATTCGCGCCAGGTAGCTGGCGATGCCGCCGACGTTTTCGGAGATCGACATCTCGTTGTCGTTGAGCACCACCAGCAGGTTGGCGTCCACGTGGCCGGCGTGGGCCAGGGCCTCGAAGGCCATGCCGGCGGTCAGGGCGCCGTCGCCGATCACCGCGCAGGTGCGCCGCGTCTCGCCGCGGGCCCGGGCGGCCAGGGCCATGCCCAGCGCCGCCGAGATGGAGGTGCTGGAGTGGCCCACCCCGAAGGTGTCGTACTCCGACTCTGCCCGGCGCGGGAAGGCCGCCAGGCCACCGTGGTGGCGGATCCTCGGCATCGCCTCGCGGCGCCCGGTGAGGATCTTGTGGGGATAGGCCTGGTGGCCCACGTCCCACACCAGGCGGTCGTAGGGGGTCTCCAGCGCCTGGTGCAGCGCCACGGTGAGCTCCACGACGCCGAGGCCGGCCCCGAAGTGCCCCCCGGAGACCCCCACGCTGTAGAGCAGGTAGGCGCGCAGCTCGTCGGCCACCTGCGCCAGCTGCGCGGTGGACATGGCACGCAGCGCGGCCGGGGTGTCCAGGGTGTCGAGCAGCGGCGTGGCCGGACGCTCGGCGGGAATCTCGTCGAACAGCTTCATGGGCTCATCTGTCGTGTCAGTGGTCGCGCTCGATCATGTAGCGGGCCAGGGCCTTCAGGGGAATCGCGCCTTCGCCCAGCGGGGCGAGGGCCGCCACGGCCTCCTCCACCAGCTCGCCGGCGCGGGCGCGGGCGCCCTCGAGCCCCAGCAGGCTCGGGTAGGTGGGCTTGTCGCGAGCGGCATCCGCCCCGGACGCCTTGCCCAGGGTGGCGGTGTCGCCGGTCACATCGAGCACGTCGTCATGGATCTGGAAGGCCAGGCCGATGGCGCGGGCGTAGTCGTCCAGGGCGGCCAGGCGCGGATCCGTCTCGGCCACGGCGACGAGCCCGCCCAGGCGCACCGCGGCGCGAATCAGCGCGCCGGTCTTGTGGCCATGCATGGTGGCCAGCGCTGCCACGTCGGGGTGGCCGCCCACGGCCGCCAGATCCAGCGCCTGGCCGGCCACCATGCCGTCGCGGCCGGCGGCCTCGGCCAGGGTGACCAGCATGGCGGCCAGCCGCGGATGAGTGGAGCGGGCCAGCACCTCGAAGGCGAGCGCCTGCAGGGCGTCACCGGCCAGGATCGCGGTGGCCTCGTCATAGGCCTTGTGTACCGTGGGCTGGCCGCGGCGCAGGTCGTCGTCATCCATGGCCGGCAGATCGTCATGGACCAGGGAGTAGGCGTGGACCAGTTCGATGGCCATGGCCGGCGCATCCAGGGCGTCGTCCGCCGCGCCCAGGGCGCGACCGGCGGCATAGACCAGCACCGGGCGCAGCCGCTTGCCGCCCACCAGCACGCCGTGGCGCATGGCGGCATCCAGGCGCGGCACCGCGGCGCCCCGCTCGCCGAACAGCGCTTCCAGCCGGGCATCCACCCGGGCACGATCCGCGGCCAGGCCGGCCGCCAGGGTCTCAGCGTTCACTCTCATCCTCCGCGGGAGGGGCGAAGGGCGTCAGGGTCATGCCGCCCTCGGCGCCCTCGGTCAGGGTGCGCACCCTGAGCTCCGCCTCGTCGAGGCGGCGCTGGGCGTCGCGGGTCAGGCGAATGCCCTCCTCGAAGGCGGCCAGGGACTCCTCCAGCGACAGCTCGCCGGACTCGAGCCGCTCCACGAGCCGCTCGAGGCGATCGACGGTGGTGGCGAAATCGGTCGCCTCCGCCACGTCACTCTGCTGGCCATCGGGCCGCTGCCTGCGCTCCGCCATCGCTCTCCTCGCCCCGCTGCCGACTGCATCCGGCGTCTCGAAAGGCGACAGTATACACGCTCCCCCCCGGGCGTCGTCTGCCCCGGTGCCGGGTGCCCTGACTTGCAGGGCGTTCATCTTGGCAGCGCAGCATTTTCATCCTGGCTCATGGCGGGCCTGTGCTAGAATAGCGCCTCTTTTTTCCTACCTGTCACTGCATGCGGCACGCGCCGGAAGGGGTTGATTCGACCATGGCCAAGACGTCCCTGGACAAGAGCAAGATCAAGGTCCTGCTGCTCGAGGGGGTCCACCAGAGCGCGGTGGACAATCTGCACAACGCCGGGTACTCGAACATCGAGCACCTGCCCACCTCGCTGGACGAAGCGGCGCTGATCGAGAAGATCCGCGACGTGCACTTCATCGGCATTCGCTCCCGCACCCAGCTCAACGAGCGCGTCTTCGCCGCTGCCGAGAAGCTGGTGGCCGTGGGCTGCTTCTGCATCGGCACCAACCAGGTCGACCTCACCGCGGCCCTGGTGCGCGGCATCCCGGTCTTCAACGCCCCCTACTCCAACACCCGCTCGGTGGCTGAGCTGGTGCTGGCCGAGGCGATCATGCTGCTGCGCGGCATCCCCGAGAAGAACGCCCTGGCCCACCGCGGCGGCTGGCAGAAGTCGGCGAGGAACTCCCACGAGGCCCGCGGCAAGACCCTGGGGATCGTCGGCTACGGCAGCATCGGCTCCCAGCTCTCCGTACTGGCCGAGTCGCTGGGCTTCGACGTCATCTATTACGACGTGGTGACCAAGCTGGGCATGGGCAACGCCCGCCAGGTGGGCAGTCTCGACGAGCTGCTGCGTCGTGCCGATGTGGTCAGCCTGCACGTGCCCGACCTGCCCTCCACCAAGTGGATGATCGGCGCCGAGCAGATCGCCCGCATGAAAGAGGGCGCCATCCTGATCAACGCCGCCCGCGGCAGCGTGGTGGTAATCGAGGCCCTGGCCGACGCCATCAAGGCCGGTAAGCTCAACGGCGCGGCCATCGATGTCTTCCCGGTGGAGCCCAAGGGCAACGACGAGGAGTTCGAGAGCCCGCTGCGCGGCCTGGACAACGTCATCCTCACCCCGCACATCGGCGGCTCCACCCTCGAGGCCCAGGAGAACATCGGCATCGAGGTCTCCGAGAAGCTGGTCACCTACTCCGACAACGGCACCACCGTCACCTCGGTCAACTTCCCCGAGGTCGCCCTGCCGGCCCACCCGGACAAGCATCGCCTGCTGCATATCCACGACAACGTGCCGGGCGTGATGTCCGAGATCAACCGGGTGCTCTCCGAGAACGGCATCAACATCGCCGGCCAGTACCTTCAGACCAACGAGAAGGTCGGCTACGTGGTGATCGACGTCGACAAGGCCTACGGCCCCCAGGCCCTCGATGCCCTTCGCCAGGTGGAACACACCCTCAAGGTGCGCGTGCTCTACTCCGAGAGCGGCCAGCAGGCCTGACGCCTCCCGCCGCCTCCCGCAAGGCCTGCCGCCGCGTCATTCGACGCGGCGGTTCGCGTTCAGGGGCCTCGCTCCCCTTTCCATGACCGGATTCTCCATGGCCGGACTCTCCACGGTCGAACTATCCATGGTCGAAGTGCGCGCCCACGGCCGGGCGCGCTAGGCTGGGCGTCAGACGCCGAACAACAACCGGGAGACCATGATGAGCGACTCGACTCCGCCCCTGCGGCGCCGCGATGAAGGCGGCGTGGCCACCCTGACCCTCAGCCGCCCGGAGAGCTTCAATGCCCTCTCCGAGGCGATGCTGGTCGCCCTCAAGGAGGAGCTCGGCCGCCTGGCCAACGATGGCAGCGTGCGCTGCGTAGTGATCGCCGCCGAGGGGCGTGCCTTCTGCGCCGGCCACGACCTCAAGCAGATGCGCGCCAACCCCGACAAGGCCTACTACCAGGAGCTCTTTGCCCGCTGCGGCCGGGTGATGCAGCCCATCGTCGAGCTGCCGATACCGGTGATCGCGCGGGTGCAGGGCATCGCCACCGCCGCCGGCTGCCAGCTGGTGGCCAGCTGTGACCTGGCCGTGGCCGCACGCTCCGCGCGTTTCGCCGTCTCCGGCATCAATGCCGGGCTCTTCTGCTCCACCCCGGCGGTGGCGCTGTCGCGCAACGTCAGCCGCAAGCGCGCCATGGAGCTGCTGCTCACCGGCGAGTTCATCGATGCCGAGACCGCCCGCGACTGGGGGCTGATCAACCGCGTGGCCGAGGACGACGCCCTGGACGACGCCGTGGCCGCGCTCACCGACAGCATCTGCGCCAAGAGCGCGGTGGCGGTGCGCACCGGCAAGGGCATGTTCCAGCGCCAGCTGCAGATGCCCCTGGACGAGGCCTACGCCTTCGCCGGCGAGGTGATGGCCTGCAACATGATGGCCGAGGACGCCGGTGAGGGCATCGACGCCTTTATCGAGAAGCGCCCGCCGCAGTGGCGACATAGATAGTTCGGGGCGACATCGGTAGTTCGGGGCGACATCGATAGTTCAGGGCAGCATCGATAGCTCGGGGCGCCCTCGATAGCGCCGGGTGCCGGCGATCGCAAGGGTCGACGGCCTCGCGCAGAGAGGGTGTGGAAGTGATTTCCGCAGGCGCGACAGCCCGCGGCCGACAGGGTATCCTGTGGCCCATAGCGGGCAGCCGATACGAGGAGAGTCGAGGGTGAGCGAGGTCAAGCGCAGGACGGCGGGACGACCCGCGGGATCGGGGAAGGCCAGCGGCGGCCACAGCCAGTCGCTGGTACGCGGGCTCAACCTGCTCGAGCGCCTCTCGGCGAGCCCCGGGGGGCTTGCGCTTTCGGAGCTGGCCGAACAGGCCGATCTCGCCCCCTCGACGACCCATCGCCTGCTCCAGGCGCTGCAGGGACAGGGCTTCGTCACCCAGGACAGCGAGCTCGGCGTCTGGAAGATCGACGTCAAGACCTTCCGCATCGGCAACAGCTTCCTCGAGGCCCGCGACTTCGTGGCCACCAGCCGCCCCTTCCTGCGCCGCCTCACCGCCCTGACCGGCGAGACCGCCAACCTGGGCATCCGCGACGACGGCACCGCGGTGTTCCTGGCCCAGAGCGAGTCGTCCCAGATGATGCGCATGATCACCCGGCTGGGCTCCCGGGCGCCGCTGCACGCCTCCGGCGTCGGCAAGGCGCTGATGGCCTGGCTGCCCGACGACGAGCTCGAGCGTGTCCTCGCCGAGCGGGGCCTGGCCCGGGTCACCGAGAACACCCTGCACACGCCCGAATCGCTGCGCGCGGGCCTCGCCGAGATTCGCCGCCAGGGCTTCGCCTGCGATCGCGAGGAGCACGCCATCGGCCTGCACTGCGTGGCCGCCTGCATCCATGACGAGCACGGCATCCCGCTGGCCGCCATCTCGGTCTCCGGGCCCGTGGCGCGCATCCCCGAGACACGCCTGCTGGAGCTCGGCGCCCTGGTGCGCGACACCGCCGCCGAGATCACCGCCCGGCTGGGTGGACGGGTGCCGGAAGCCTGAGTACCTCATCGTATCGATGACACAGGAGCGCCCGGCCATGGCCGGGCGCTCCTGTGTAAAGGGGCTGATCGATTGATACAGCTAGCCGATACGCTCCAGTTGCCGCTCAAGCTTGCGCATCAGCTTGAGCAGCTCGCGATATTCGCTGTCGCTGAGGGAGGACACCAGCTCGGCCTCCCAGGCTCTCGCGTCAGGTATCAATTCCGACAAGAGCAGCCATCCTGACTCTGTCAGGCGAAGGTCGTGCAGGCGCTGGTCTCGCTGTGAAGGGGTTCTACTGACCAATTCGCGATCGACCAGCGCCTGCACCGCCCGGGAGACACGCGCCTTATCCATTCCCGTTGCCTCACAGATCTGCTTGGCATTCAGCACATCGCGATGACTGAGCCAGGCCAGCACTCGCCACTGGGCCACGTTGACCGCGTAACGCTCCTCGTACATAGCGGCCAGCTGACCGCTGATGCGATCGGCGAGGCTACCAAGCCGGTAGGGAAGAAACTGGTCGAGATCGAGCCGCTTGGGCCCTTGCATTTGCACTTCTTGATGACTTTCGCCTGACGACATCGTCACCCTCTCCTGTTCCTCGTGATACACACGCAGCCGGCTTATAGTTGCATATGAAACCGCTTGAGCCTAGTATTGTGGCACTGGTTTCAATTGAAACTACTAGGCGGATCACATGACAATGACGACTTTCCTTAACTACCAGAGCGGCTTTCGCAACCACTTCGCCAGCGAGGCGCTGCCCGGCGCCCTGCCCGAGGGGCAGAACTCGCCCCAGCGCTGCGCCTACGGCCTCTATGCCGAGCAGTTCACCGGCTCCGCCTTCACCGCGCCGCGCCACCAGAACTTCCGCAGCTGGCTCTACCGCATCCGCCCCTCGGTCTCCCAGAGCGCCTACCGGCCGCTGCCCGACCGTGCCGTGGCCACCGCGCCGCTGGCCCGCCCCGCCGCCGACCCCAACCAGATGCGCTGGGACCCGGTGCCGCTGCCCGAGGCGCCCACCGACTTCGTCGACGGCCTGCTGACCATCGCCGTCAACGGCGATGCCGGCACCCAGGCCGGCTGCGGCGTGCACGTCTACGCCTTCAACCGGGACATGACCGAGCGCTTCTTCTACAACGCCGACGGCGAGCTTCTGATCGTGCCGCAGCAGGGCACCCTGCGCCTGCGCACCGAGATGGGCGAGCTGGAGGTCGCCAGCGGCGAGATCGCCCTGATCCCCCGCGGCATCAAGTTCCAGGTGCGCCTGGGGGCGGGCGTCGACGCCGCCCGCGGCTATGTGTGCGAGAACTACGGCAGCCCCTTCGAGCTGCCCGGCCTCGGCCCCATCGGCGCCAACGGCCTGGCCAACCCCCGCGACTTCCTGAGCCCGGTGGCGGCCTATGAGGACCTGCAGGGCGACTTCGAGCTGGTGGCCAAGTTCTCCGGGCGCTTCTGGGTCACCGACCTGGACCACTCGCCCCTGGACGTGGTGGCCTGGCACGGCAACGTCACCCCCTACAAGTACGATCTGGCCAGCTTCAACACCATCAACACGGTGAGCTTCGACCATCCGGACCCCTCGATCTTCACCGTGCTGACCTCCGCCTCCGACACCCCGGGGATGGCCAACATCGACTTCGTGATCTTCCCGCCGCGCTGGATGGTGGCCGAGAACACCTTCCGTCCGCCCTACTTCCATCGCAACCTGATGAGCGAGTTCATGGGGCTGATCCACGGCGAGTACGATGCCAAGGCGGAGGGCTTCCTGCCCGGCGGCGCCAGCCTGCACAACTGCATGTCGCCCCACGGGCCGGATGCCGAGACCTTCGAGAAGGCCTCGAATGCCGAGCTGACGCCCCACTACCAGGGCGCCACCCTGGCCTTCATGTTCGAGAGCCGCTACGTCTACCATCCCACCGAGGCGGCGCTGGAGGCGGAGTTCCGCCAGCGCGACTACGTGGACGTCTGGTCGACCCTGCGCTCGCACTTCGATCCGAACCGGCCCTGAGCCACGCGCCCCTCACCCAGAATGACGACGGGGCCGCCACGCGGCCCCGCCCCCGACGACAAGGATTGAACGCCCATGAAACTGGCCACCCTCAAGAACGGACGCGACGGTGAACTGATCATCGTCTCCCGGGACCTCTCCCGCGGCGTCTCCGCCACCGACATCGCCCCCACCCTGCAGCAGGCCATCGAGGCCTGGGACGCGGTGAGCCCGAAGCTCGAGGCCCGCTACGCCGAGCTCAATGCGGGCAGCGCCGAAGGCGCCTTCGCCCTGGACCAGGGCCAGCTGCACTCGCCGCTGCCGCGCAGCTACCACTGGGCCGACGGCTCCGCCTACCTCAACCACGTCAAGCTGGTGCGCCAGGCGCGCAACGCCGAGATGCCCGAGACCTTCTGGACCGACCCGCTGATGTACCAGGGCGGCGGCGACAAGTTTCTCGCCCCCTGTGATGACATCGAGGCGGTCAGCGAGGAGCACGGCATCGACTTCGAGGGCGAGATCGCGGTGATCACCGACGACGTGCCCATGGCGGTGACCCCGGAGCAGGCGGCCGGCCACATCAAGCTGGTGATGCTGGTCAACGACGTCAGCCTGCGCGGCCTGATCCCCGGCGAGCTGGCCAAGGGCTTCGGCTTCTTCCAGGCCAAGCCCGCCTCCGCCTTCTCGCCCATCGCCGTCACCCCGGACGAACTGGGCGACGCCTGGCAGGACGGCCGCGTCCACCTGCCGCTGACCGTGCACCTCAACGGCGAGAAGTTCGGCGAGCCCGAGGCGGGCCCCGACATGATCTTCGGCTTCCCGGAGCTCATCGCCCACGCGGCGAAGACCCGCTATCTCGGCGCCGGCGCCATCATCGGCTCAGGTACCGTCTCCAACCCGGACGCCGACGGCGGCCCCGGCAAGCCGGTGGCGGACGGTGGCGTGGGCTACAGCTGCCTGGCCGAGGTACGCAGGGTGGAGCAGATCCTGCACGGCGCGGCCAAGACCCCCTTCATGCGCTTCGGCGACCGGGTGCGCATCGAGATGTTCGACCGCGAGGGCAGGAGCATCTTCGGCGCCATCGACCAGCAGGTGGTGAAGTACCAGCCCTGACGTCTCGAACCCAGCAAGGAGAGCCCCATGGCCACGCTCTACGGCTACTTCCGCTCCTCGGCCGCCTACCGGGTGCGCATCGCCCTGAACCTCAAGGGCCTGGCCCATGACCAGGTCCCGGTCAACCTGGTCAAGGGCGAGCAGCGCGGTGAGGCCAACCTCGCCCGCCACCCCCTGGGGCTGGTGCCGTCGCTCGAGACCGACGAGGGGGTGACCCTCGTCCAGTCGCTGGCGATCTGCGAGTACCTGGACGAGGTGCATCCGACGCCCGCCCTGCTGCCGGCGGACCCCGCCGGCCGCGCCCGGGTGCGCGCCCTGGCCCAGCTGGTCGCCTGCGAGATCCACCCGCTCAACAACCTGGGGGTGCTCAAGTACCTGGTGGGCGAGCTGGGGGCGGACGAGGCGGCCAAGCTGGCCTGGTACCGCCACTGGGTCGCCGAGGGCTTCCAGGCCCTGGAGGCGATGCTGACCCCCGAGGCGGGCAGCGGCGACTTCTGCCACGGCGACACCCCCACCCTGGCGGATCTCTGCCTGGTGCCCCAGGTGTTCAACGCCGAGCGCTTCGAGTGCGACCTCTCGCCCTACCCGAGGATCCGGCGCATCACCGAGCGCTGCCGCGCCCTGCCGGCCTTCGCCCAGGCCGCCCCGGGGGCGCCCGCCGTCGCCGGAGCCGAGTGAAGCCGGCGCCGCGGCGGAGTACACTAGCGGCCGTCCACTCCCCCGCCAGCCGAGGCCGCGCCGATGAGTTCCCACCTGCTCTCCGTCGATTCCCTGACCCGTGACCATGTCGATCACCTGATGCGGGTCGCCGCCCGCATGGAGCCCATCGCCCAGCGGCGCCAGGTCACCCGCGTGCTGGAGGGGGCCGTGCTCGGCAACCTCTTCTTCGAGGCCAGCACCCGCACCCGGGTCAGCTTCAACGCGGCCTTCTGCCGGCTGGGCGGCAGCGTCTGCGACACCACCGGCTTCACCTTCTCCTCCATGGCCAAGGGCGAGTCGCTCTACGACACCAGCCGGGTGATGAGCGGCTACTGCGACGCCATCGTGATGCGCCACCCCGAGCTGGGCTCGGTGGCGGAGTTCGCCGCCGCCACCAACGTGCCGGTGATCAACGGCGGCGACGGTCCCGGCGAGCACCCCAGCCAGGCGCTGCTCGACTTCTACACCATCGACAAGGAGTTCACCCGCCTGGGCAAGCAGCTGGCCGGCGCCCACGTGCTGATGACCGGCGACCTGAAGTTCGGCCGCACCGTGCACTCGCTGATCAAGCTGCTCTCCCTCTACGCACCGCTGCGCATCACCCTGGTGGCGCCGCCGGGGCTGGAGATGCCGAGCCACCTGATCGACCTGGTGACCTCCCGCGGCCACCGCGTGGAGCAGCGCGACAGCCTGGCCAGCGACTTCGGCGACGTGGACGTGGTCTACACCACCCGCATCCAGAAGGAGCGCTTCACCGAGGAGATGAGCGAGGGTTTCAGCCTGTCGCGGGACTTCACCGTGGACCGCGCCTTCCTGGATGGCCGCTGCAACGACAGCACCATCGTCATGCACCCGCTGCCCCGGGATAGCCGCCCGGACGCCAATGACCTCGACGTGGACCTCAACGGTGACCCGCGCCTGGCGATCTTCCGCCAGACCGACAACGGCATCCCGGTGCGCATGGCGATCTTCGCCACCCTGCTGCAGGTGGATGAGCTGATCGAGAAGGAGCTGCGCCCGGTGCGCTGGTTCGTGCCGACCCGCGTGGGCGTTGACGACCGCGAGCTCTGACGGGAGGCGCTTCGGCGCGCTTCGCCTATGCTTGATGTCTGACATCAGCCTGCGAGGAGAGACCCATGAGCCTGCAACGCGCCTACCGCCTACTGGCGGTGTTCTACAGCCTGCTGCTGCTGATCGGGGCAATCGCCCTGCTGGCCGGCGGCGGCACCCCGCTGGCCATGGTGCACCTGGTGGTGGGCCTTGTGGCCGTGGCGGGGCTGTGGGGATACATCCTCAAGCGCGGGGTCATGGGGCCGCGGATGTGGCGGCCGCTGGCCGGGGTACTCGCCGTGGGGGCGGTGGCGCAGCTCTTCGTGCTGCTGTCGGTCTCCCTGGACGGCGTTACCATCACCTGGATGCTGACCAGCGCGGTCTTCGCGCTGCTGCTGGTGGTGATCCTCTACCGCTACGGCGACCGCGATCAGGCGATCTGGGCCACCCCCGAGGAGCTCGCGGCCGCGCGGCAGCTGGAGACGCTGCTGGAGGGGCAGTCGCGGCTCGAGGCGCAGAAGCGCGAGGGCGACCGGGAGGCCAGCGTGCAGGTGGTGAAGGCGGGCGACGAGTACCGGGCCAGCGTGACGCGACGGCGTGACGGCCAGCAGGAGCAGTTCGAGGAGCGCTTCCACCACCCCGCGACCCTGGTGTTCTTCCTGGAGAAGTTCGCCGGGCTCTCGGTGCAGGACTTCGACCGGGCCGACCCGGCCTGAGCTCGTCGCTCAGCGGCCGGGCAGCCCCTCCCGGGCGGCGAACCAGCGCTCGACGATCAGCACCGCGCTGATGCCGTCGACGCTCGCCTCCCGGTAGTTGCCGCGGTGGCCGCGTTCCCGAGCGATCACCTTGGCCTCGCCGGTGGAGCCGCGTTCGTCGACCATCTCGCAGGGCACCCCGAAGCGGCCGAACAGGCGCTTGCCGAACTTGCGGGCGCGGGTGCTCATCAGCTGCTCCTCCCCTTCCGCGGTCAGCGGCAGTCCCACCACGAAGAGCTCGGGGCGCCACTCCTCCACCAGCCGGGCCACCTGCTGCCAGTCGGGGATGCCGTCCCGGGCCGGCAGGGGGTCGAGCTCGCGGGCGCTGGCCAGCAGTTCGTTGCCCACCGCCACGCCGATGCGCCGGGTGCCGAAGTCAAACCCCAGGATCAGCCGCTCGCCTTCCCGTGCCATCAGCCTTGCCCTGCCGCCATCAGGAGTGCCCCGCCTCGCGGGTCATCAGGTTGAGGTCGATGCCGAGGATGCCGGCGGCGGCCCCCAGACGCTGCTCCGGCGGCACCTCGAAGAGGATGTCGGAGCGCCCTTCCACGGTGAGCCAGGCGTTGTCGAGGATCTCCTGCTCCAGTTGGCCGGCCTCCCAGCCGGCGCAACCCAGGCAGACCAGGAAGTCCTCGGGCCCCTCGCCCGCGGCCAGCGCCTGGAGCATGTCCATGGAGGTGGTCAGGGCCAGCTCCTCGGTGACCTGGATGCTGGAGTCCCAGGGGGTGCTGGAGCCGCGATGCAGGATGAAGCCGCGATCCTTGTGCACCGGCCCGCCGTAGTAGACCGGCGCGTTGCGATGGGGGCTCTCCTCGCCGCCGAGCTCCAGCTGCTCGAAGAGCGCCTCGAGGGTCAGCTCCAGCGGCCGATTGACGATCACCCCCATGGTGCCCTTCTCGTCATGGTCGCACAGGTAGCTCAGGCTACCGGCGAAGTTGGGATCTTCCAGGTGCGGCATCGCCATCAGGAAGTGATCCTTCAAACCGAAATGTTGCATGAGACTCCCCGGCGGTCCTAGGGTGCGTTAACAATTGCCGATGGAGATCGGGCTGATTTAGAATATCAGCATTTTTCGGTGATCTATGCCTCGGCTAATGCTACGTGATGACCAATGGGAGCGCATCGAGCACATGCTCCCCGGCAAAGCTTCAGATCGCGGGGTGACGGCCAAGGACAATCGCTTGTTCGTGGAAGCCGTCCTGTGGATCGCCCGGACAGGCGCTCCCTGGCGTGATCTGCCCGACGCCTTCGGTCGCTGGCACACTGTCTACATGCGCTATAACCGGTGGTCTAAGAAGGGGGTCTGGCAGCAGGTTATCGACACATTAGCCGATGATCCCGACATGGAGCAGCTGATGATAGATGGCAGTATCGTCAAAGTTCATCAGCATGGGGCGGCAAAAAAAAAACGGCTCAGAGCACCGAAGCCATGGGGAAATCGCGTGGGGGATTGAGCACCAAGATCCACGCGGCGGTCGATGCCCTCGGCAACCCGGTACGGCTAATCCTCACACCGGGCCAAGCGTCTGAGTACGGAGCCGCCCCAGCGTTACTGGCGGGCTTTTCTCCAGCGGCGGTGCTTGGCGACAAGGGGTATGATTCCACCGCTTTGAGGGACATCATTCGAGCGGTGGGCGCCGAGCCGGTGATTCCGCCGAGAAAGAATCGCTTGGAATGCCCCGAGATAGATTGGCACTGTTACAAGGATCGCAACCTGGTAGAAAGGTTCTTCCAGAAAATCAAGCAGTTCAGGCGGCTGGCAACACGCTATGAGCGACTGGCGAGAAACTACCAGTCGCTACTCAACCTTGTATCCGCCGTCATATGGCTGGCCTAATTGTTAACGCTCCCTAGCGCACGCCGTAGTGATTGCCTTGGCCGAACCGCCAGACGCGGGTGATGGAGAGGGTGTCCAGGCTGCCCATGCCCGCATCGAAGGGGCGATAGGGCGCCGCACCGTGGACGGTGTCCAGCGCGGCCTGGTCGAGTTCGGCATGTCCCGAGGATTGTACCACCTCCGCCTGGCGAAGCCCGCCGTCGCGGCCGATCACCACGCGGATGCGCAGCTGTCCCTGCAGATGGCGCGGCGCCGGATGCACGCGGTTGCCGTAGTCTTCCACCCGGCGGGTCCAGTCGTCGATGTAGCGCGCCTCGGCGGCGCGCTGGGCGGCCAGCTGCGGGCTGTCGCCCGCGGGGCCCGCCGCCTCCGGGCTGAGGCCCTGCTCGCGGATGCTGCGGGTGGCCTGGGCCAGCAGGTCGCGGCCCGAGGCGGAGGGCGCGGTGACGCTGGGCGGGGCGGCGGCATCCGCCGCCTGGGGGGCGCTCTCGCGGGGCTCGGGGGGGTCGTCTCAGCGCGCCTCCTCGCTGTCGGCGGCGGCGGCGGGCGGCGCCCGCTCGTCGGGGCGTGCCTCGGGCTCGAGGCGCGCCTGCTCCGGCTCGGCCGGGGTGGCCGGGTCCACGTCGCTGACGCTCTCCTGCACCAGCGGCAGCTCCTCCATGGGCGCCGCGCGGGACTCCGCCGGCGCCTCCTCCTGCTGCTTACCGGCGGCCTGCTGGTCGGCCTCGGCGATGGCGTCGGCCGTCACCGGCGCCTCGCTGGGGCGGGTGACCAGCACCACGTCGAGGCTCGAGCGCGGCGCGGGGGGGGCGGCGAACTGCCAGCTGGCCACCACGCCGATCACCGCGAGGTGCAGCAGCAGCGCCAGCGACCAGGCCAGCCAGTGGCGATGGGGCCGGGTCACCGGCGCATAGCGGATGGGGTCGTTGACGCAGGCACTCATGGGCTCTCCCGCCCCCCTGTGCTAGGCCCGCCGCTCGGCGAGCCGGCGCTCGATGGCGTCGAGCAGCAGCCCGGCGATATCGGTGCCGCGCTGGTCGTCGATCTCGCGCACGCAGGTGGGGCTCGTCACGTTGATCTCGGTGATGTAGGCGCCGATCACGTCGAGGCCGACGAACATCAGCCCCTTGTCGCGGATCATCGGCTGCACCTGGCCGATCAGCCAGTGGTCGCGCTCGGTGAGCTCGCGGCTCACCCCGGTGCCGCCGGCGGCCAGGTTGCCGCGGGTCTCGCCGGCCATGGGCACCCGGGCGAGGCCATAGGGCACCGGCTCGCCATCCACCAGCAGGATGCGGGTGTCGCCGTCGGTGATCTCGGGGATATAGCGCTGGGCCATGATCTGCCGGCGGCCGCGCTCGGTGAGGGTCTCGATGATGGCGCCGAGGTTGCGGCCCTCCGGGCGCACATGGAAGATCCCGCTGCCGCCCATGCCGTCCAGGGGCTTGTAGATCACGTCCTGGTGCTCGGCATGGAAGGCGCGCAGCTCGGGTTCGCTGCAGGAGACCAGGGTCGGCGTGCAGCACTGGGGAAACTGCTGGGCGAAGAGCTTCTCATTGCACTCGAGCAGCGCTCGGGTGGGGTTGACCACCAGCACCCCCTCGCGCTCGGCGAAGCCCAGCAGGTGCACGGCATTGAGGAAATGGGCGTCCACCGGCGGGTCCTTGCGCATCAGGATCACGTCGAGCTCGGCCAGGGGGCGCGGCTCGGGCTCGCCGAGGTCGTACCAGTGGACCGGGTCGCGGTGCACGGTGAGGTCGCGCAGCCGGCCGAAGGCGCGGCCGTCGCGCAGGAAGAGGTCCTCCTGCTCCAGGTAGTGCAGCGAGGCGCCGCGGTCCTGGGCGGCCCACAGCATGGCCAGGGTGGTGTCCTTCTTGTAGGCGATGTCGGCGATGGGGTCCATCACCACGCCGATCTTCGGGGCGCGTTCGCTCATGGGCTCGGGGTTCCGGTCGAGTGAATGGATGGCGCCAGTATGCCGGCTACTCGCCGCCGGGCGCCAGCCGGATGCCGGTGGGCGAAAGGGTGATCAGGCGCTGCTTGTAGAGCCGGCCGATGGCCTGCTTGAAGGCGTTCTTGCTCACCCCCAGCCGCGCCTTGATCTCGGCGGCATCGCTCTTGTCGCCCAGCGGCAGGTAGCCGCCGCTCGCGCGCAGCGCCTTGAGCACCGTCTCGCCCACCACGTCGAGGCGCGCCGCGCCCGGGGGCAGCAGCGAGAGGTCCAGGCGACCATCCTCGCGCAGGCGCTTCACGTAGCCGGTCAGGCGCTGGCCGCGACGCAGCGGCCGGGTGATGTCGTCGCGATAGAGCAGCCCCCAGCAGCGATGGTCGACCACCGCCTTGAGGCCGAGATCGGTCTGCTCGGCGATCACCAGGGTCACCTCGTCACCCGCCGCGAGACCCTCGGCCTCGTCGGCAACGAAGCGGTCGAGCTTCTGGGAGGCCACCGGCCGCCCCTGCTGGTCCTCGTAGATCCTCACCAGCACCCGCTTGCCCACGCTGGGCCGGAAGCGCTGCTCGCCGTAGGGCAGCAGCAGGTCCTTGGGATGCCCCCAGTCGAGGAAGGCGCCGGTCTCGTTGACGGTGACCACCTCCAGGTAGGCGACCTCGCCCACCGCACACTTCGGGGCACGGTAGCGCCGGCCGGCGGCGGGACGCGGCGTGCGCGGTTCACGGGAATCGGACATGGCGATGTTCCTCGAAGCCAGGGATGAGAGGGGTCAGCGAGCGCTCACAGATCCCCGAAGCGGTACTGCAGCAGGCTCAGCGCCACCACCGGGGCGGTCTCGGTGCGCAGGATGCGCGGCCCCAGGGTGAGCGCGGCGAAGCCGGCGGCCCGGGCGGCCTCGACCTCGTCCTCGGCGAGCCCGCCCTCGGGGCCGATCAGCAGGGCCACGCCGACCGGGGCAGTCTCCCGCTCGAGCCCGCCCTGGGCGTCGGTGGCCGGATGCAGCACCAGGCGCAGCGCCTCGCCGCGCTCGGCCAGCCACTCGGCCAGCGCCAGCGGCGGGTGCACCGGCGGCACCACCGCGCGGCCGCACTGCTCGCAGGCGCTGACCGCCACGGCCTGCCAGTGGGCGAGCTTCTTCGCCTCGCGCTCGCCCTTGAGGCGCACGTCGCCGTGCTCGGTGTAGAGCGGCGTGATGGCCGCCACCCCCAGCTCCACGGCCTTCTGGATGGCGTAGTCCATGCGATCGCCCTTGGAGATCGCCTGGCCCAGGTGCACGGCCAGCGGCGACTCGCCGCCGCCCGCTGCGACGGCCTCGATGCGCGCCACCACCCGCTTGCGCGAGGCCTCCACCAGCACGGCGCTGGCTTCCTGCCCCATGCCGTCGAAGAGGCGCAGCGGGGCGCCCTCGCCCAGGCGCAGCACCCGCGCCACGTGGCGGGCGGGCCCCTCGGGCAGAACGACGTCGCCGCCGACGATGAAGTCGGCGGCGACGTGGATGCGCGGCGCTTTCCGGTGAGTCGTCACGGGTCGCCGTCGCCCTTACTGGGTCGCCTGAGCCTGGGCCTGCTCGGCCTCGCGCTTCTTCTTCTGGGCGTAGATCGCCTCGAAGTTGACCGGCGCCAGCATCAGGGGCGGGAAGCCGCCGCGGTTGACCAGGTTGTCGATGCACTCGCGGGCATAGGGGAAGAGCACGTTGGGGCAGAAGGCGCCCAGGGTGTGCTCCAGCTGGGCCCCCTCGATGCCGGCGATGCGGAAGAGGCCCGCCTGCTCGATCTCGGCCAGGAAGGAGGTGGTGCCCTCCTCGCTGTGGGTCACCTGGGCGGTGACCTTGATCACCACCTCATAGAGGCCCTCGCCCACCTGACGGCTGGAGGTGTTGAGGTCCAGGCCGACCTTGGGCTTGAAGGGCTGCTGGAAGACCGCCGGCGAGTTGGGCGCCTCGAAGGAGATGTCCTTGACGTAGATGCGCTGCACGGAGAACTGCAGCTGGGGCTTGTCCTGCTGGCCGGCCGCCGGGTTGCCGGCTGCGGCGTTCTGGTTGTTCTCTTCCGCCATGGGAAAGGTCCTTTGACTCGATGAACGAAGTGGATTCGATGAAGGGGGTTACTTGCGCACGACCGGGAGGCCGTCGGCCTGCCACTGCATCATGCCGCCCTTGAGCTTGAGCACGCGAGGGTAGCCGGCCTTGGCCAGCTTGGCCACGGTCATGCCCGCCGTCTGGCCCGACTTGCAGACCACGATGATCGGCTTTTCCTTGACCTTGTTGAGCTCGCCCAGGCGCTCGTCGATGCGGCTCTGGGGGATGTTGCGCGCCCCGGCGATATGGCCGGCCTTGAAGGCGTCGGCATCGCGAGTATCCACCACCACCGCATCCTCGCGGTTGATCAGCTGGGTCGCCTCGCTCGCGGTCACGCCGTTGGCGCTGCTGTTGCGGACCTCGTAGAGGATCCAGGCGGTCAGCACCATCAGGAAGGCGCCCACCAGCAGCGGGTGGTTCTGCACGAATTCAAACAGCTGATCGATCATGGGTCCAGATAACTCTTGTCTCGGTGCACGAAGGGGAAGGCCGGGGCCAGGCGGGCCCGCCGAATGAACGGCGCCCAGTATACACGACGTCCCGCGGGCTGCGGCCGGCAATGACGCCCGGCGGCGCCATACGATATCATGCCGCAATCCGCCATCTGCCGCGACCCCGCCCGCTTCCCGGCCGCCCCGGGGCAGCACACCGGCGCAGCGCCTGCGCTGCAAGCCATCCCGGGCACTGAAGTGTCGCCAGCCACGCATCGAGGACAGCCCCATGACGAACCCCGCCAGCCAGAGCACGCCACGCCCGGTCGCCCTGATCATCCTGGACGGCTACGGCCATAACCCGGACGCCGCCCACAACGCCGTGCTGGCCGCCCGCACCCCGGTGATGGACCGCCTGCAGCAGGCGCATCCGGCGACCCTGATCCACACCGACGGCCGCCACGTGGGCCTGCCCGACGGCCAGATGGGCAACTCCGAGGTGGGCCACATGAACCTCGGCGCCGGCCGCGTCGTCTACCAGGACTTCACCCGCATCACCAAGGCGATCGAGGACGGCGACCTGGATCTCATCGACGCCCTGACCGCGCCCATCGATGCCGCCGTGGCGGCGGGCCGGGCGGTGCACCTGCTGGGCCTGCTCTCCCCGGGCGGCGTGCACAGCCACGACGACCACTTCATTGCCATGGCCGAGCTGGCCGCCCGCCGCGGCGCGCAGCGTATCTACGTCCACGGCTTCCTGGACGGTCGCGACATGCCGCCCAAGAGCGCCCTGGCCTCCCTCGAGCGCGCCAACGGGCGCCTCGCCGAGCTGGTCGGCGCCGACAACGGCTTCGTCGCCTCCATCATCGGCCGCTACTACGCCATGGACCGCGACAACCGCTGGGATCGCGTCGAGAAGGCCTACCGCCTGCTCACCGAGGGTGTCGGCGAGTTCGAGGCGGTGAGCGCCGAGGAGGGGCTGCGCGCCGCCTACGAGCGCGGCGAGACCGACGAGTTCGTGGCCGCTACCAGCATCCGCCCCACCGGCGCCCCGGTGGTGCTGGAGGAGGGCGACGCCGCCATCTTCATGAACTTCCGCGCCGATCGCGCCCGGGAGCTGACCCGCGCCTTCGTCCAGGAAAACTTCGACGGCTTCGAGCGCCGCGTCTGCCCGCGCCTCGCCGCCGACGGCCTGGTGATGCTGACCCAGTATGCCGCCGACATCCCCGCCCCCGCGGCCTTCCCGCCGGCGTCGCTCACCAACACCCTGGGCGAGGTGATGGAGAGCCGCGGCCTGACCCAGC
Source organism: Halomonas alkalicola (assembly GCF_030704205.1). NCBI lineage: Bacteria > Pseudomonadati > Pseudomonadota > Gammaproteobacteria > Oceanospirillales > Halomonadaceae > Halomonas > Halomonas alkalicola. The sequence goes on from NZ_CP131913.1 coordinate 2,021,860, forward strand.
TGCGCATCGCCGAGACCGAGAAGTACGCCCACGTCACCTTCTTCTTCTCCGGCGGCCGCGAGGCCGAGTAGCAGGGCGAGACCCGGATCCTGGTGCCCTCCCCCCAGGATGTGAAGACCTACGACGAGAAGCCTGAGATGAGCGCCGTCGAGGTCACCGACAAGCTGGTGGCGGCCATCGAGTCCGGCGACTACGACCTGATCGTCTGCAACTACGCCAACGGCGACATGGTCGGCCACACCGACGACTTCGACGCCGCGGTGAAGGCCATCGAGGCCGTCGACACCTGCGTGGGCCGGGTGGTGGAGGCGATCGAGAAGGTCGGCGGCGCCTGCCTGGTGACCGCCGACCACGGCAACGCCGAGCAGATGGTCAACCCGGAGACCGGCAACCCCCAGACCGCCCACACCACCTTCGCTGTGCCGCTGATCTACGTGGGCCCGCGCCCGGCGCGGCTCCAGGAGGACGGCAGCCTGTGCGACATCGCCCCGACGCTGCTGACCCTGATGGACCAGCCGGTGCCGGAGGAGATGACCGGCCGGGTGCTGGTCGACTTCGACGCGGCCTCCTGACGCGGGCCGCCCCATGGCCAGCCCACGCCGCCTGCCCCGAGGGGCAGGCCGGCTTACGGTGGCGCTGCTGGCGCTCTGCCTGGCCGCGCCGCTGGCCGCCCAGCCGAGCGAGCGGGCGGCCCGGGAGCGGCTCGATGCCATCGGCAGCGAGATCCAGGGGGTCTCGCGACGCCTGACCACCACGCGGGAGGCCCAGGCGGAGGCCAGCCAGGGACTGCGCCGGGTGGAGACCGCCCTGGCCGAGACCCATCGTCGCCTCGACCTCCTGCAGGAGGAGCGCGAGGAGCTGGGCGACGAGATCGTCACCCTGGAGCGGCGCCGCGACCTGCTGGAGGCGGAGCGCGCCGACCAGGTCGAGGCCCTGAATATCCAGCTCGATGCCCTCTACCGTCTGGGCCAGAGCCCGCAGCTCAAGCTGCTGCTCAACCAGGACGACCCCGCCCGCCTCGACCGCCTACAGCACTACCTCAACCATCTCTCCCGGGCCCGCAACGCGCGTCTCGATGAGCTGGCCCGGCTCGATACCGCCCTGGGCGAGACCCGCCGCGAGCTCGACGCCCGCGGCGAGCGCCTCGACGCCCTGGCCACGGAGCTCGCCGCCCGCTCCAGCGACCTGGCCGAGCAGATGCGCGAACGAGCCGCGCTGGTGGCCGACCTCGACAGCCGCTACGCCAGCGAACAGGTCCGCCTGACGGAGCTGGAGCAGGATCGCGCTCATGCCGAGCGGGTGCTGCGCCAGGTGCAGGAGGAGCTGGCCAGGCTCGAGCGCCCGCCCCCCTCCACCGCCATCGAGCAGACCCGGGGCGACCTGCCCTGGCCGGTGCAGGGCAGCGTCGCCTCGCGCTTCCGGGCCGGCGACGGTGTGCATCGCAACGGCATCCTGATCCAGGCCGCCGAGGGCACGCCGGTCCGGGCCGTGCACGCCGGCCGGGTGGTGTTCGCCGACTGGATGCGCGGCTTCGGCAACCTGCTGATCATCGACCACGGCGATCAGGTGATGACCCTGCACGCCCACCTCCAGCAGTTCGGCGTGCAGGTGGGGCAGGCGGTCTCCCGGGGTGACGTGCTGGGAGCGGTGGGCAACAGCGGTGGCCACCAGCGTCCGGCGCTCTACTTCGAGGTGCGCCGCGGCGGCGATCCCATCGATCCGCAGTCGTGGATCGCCACGCGCTGAGGAGCGCGCTATTTCCCTGCCCGGGGCCGCCGGGCTATGCTGGCTCCCTACCGTCCCGGAACAGCGGAGATCGCATGACCCCAGCGCTTCCCATGCCTGGCAGGGCCGGCCTCGCCCTCTCGCCGCGACGCCTGCTGGCCTCGCTGCTGCCCGTCGCCCTGCTGGCGCTCCCCCTGCCCGCCGTGAGCGCGGTGAATGACGACCTGCCGGTGGAGGAGATCCAGACCTTCGCCGAGGTGTTCGAGCGCATCAAGCGCGCCTACGTGGAGGAGGTGGACGATGCCACCCTGCTGCGCAACGCCATGCGCGGCATGCTCAGCGAGCTCGACCCCCACTCCGCCTTCCTGGATCGTGAACAGTTCCAGAGCCTGCGCGAGTCGACCCAGGGCGAGTTCGGCGGGATCGGCATCGAGGTGGGGCTCGAGGACGGCCAACTGACGGTGATCACCCCCATCGATGACACCCCGGCCTCCCGTGCCGGCCTGCAGGCCCGCGACCAGATCCTGAGCATCGACGACACCCCCACCGAGCGCCTCTCGCTGCAGGAGGCGGTCAACCTGATGCGCGGCGAGCCGGGCACCCGCATCGAGCTCACCATCCTGCGCCGCGGCGAGAGCTCGCCGCGCACCGTCACCCTGACCCGCGAGGTGATCCGCACCGAGAGCGTGCGCAGCGAGCTTTTGGAGCCAGGCTTCGGCTACCTGCGCGTCACCCAGTTCCAGACCCGCACCGGCGACCAGGTCGCCGAGCAGATTCGCCGCCTGGAGCGCGAGGCACCGCTGAGCGGCCTGGTGCTCGACCTGCGCAACAATCCCGGCGGGGTGCTGCAGGCGGCGGTGGGCGTCGCCGACGCCTTCCTCGATAGCGGCCTGATCGTCTATACCGAGGGGCGCCTGCCGGACACCGAGATGCAGTTCAGCGCCAGCCCGGGCAGCGCCGCCCCGGAAGTGCCCCTGGTGGTGCTGATCAACGGCGGCAGCGCCTCGGCGGCGGAGATCGTCGCCGGCGCCCTGCAGGACCAGCGCCGGGCGGTGGTGATGGGCACCGAGAGCTTCGGCAAGGGCTCGGTGCAGCAGATCATGCCGCTGGGCAACGGCGAGGGGCTCAAGCTCACCACGGCGCTCTACTACACCCCCAACGGCCGCTCCATCCAGGCCCAGGGCATCGAGCCCGACGTGGAGGTGGTGCGCGGCCGGGTGGAGGTGACGGAGACGGGCCGCGAGGTGCGCGAGGCGGACCTCGAGGGGCACCTGCGCTCCCGCGACGCGCCGCGGGAGCGCGCCGAGCTCAGCGAGCGCCTGCGCGAGGACTACCAGCTCGGCGAGGCGCTCAACCTGCTCAAGGCGCTCAATGTGTTGAGCCGGCGCTAGGCCGGCTCCATCAGCGGCATGTCCTAGGCAGCCGTCCCCGATGCCCCGTCGCCTGCTGCAGCAGCAGGCGCTTGAGCGGGGTAAGCCGGTCCACGGCGCCCATGCCCAGGTTGCGGGCCAGCGCCAGCGCCGGGTGGCGCGCACCGAACAGCAGCCGGAAGCCATCCATCAGCGCCAGCATGCCGGCGTTGTCGCCGCGCCGGCGCCGCGCATAGCGGGCCAGGACCCGCTCATCGCCCAGCGCCGCGCCGCGTCGCCGCGCCGCCAGCAGCTCCTCCGCCAGCACCGCCGCATCCATCAGCCCGAGGTTAACCCCCTGGCCCGCCAGGGGGTGAATGCTGTGGGCGGCATCCCCCACCAGCGCCAGCCCCGGCAGCACATAGCGCTCGGCATGGCGCTGCACCAGCGGGAAGGCCACCGCGCGGTCCACCACCGTCACCTCACCCAGCCGATGGTCGATGGCCGCCGCTAGCGCCTCTCCCAGCGCCTCGGGCGCCAGGCCCAGCAGCCGCTCGGCCTCCTCCGGCGAGGTGGACCAGACGATGGAGCAGTGGTCAGACTCGCCGTTCAGGCGCAGCGGCAGGAAGGCCAGGGGGCCGGTGGGCAGGAAGGCCTGACGGGCCACCTCGCCGTGGGGCCTCGCCACCTTCACCGTGGTCACCATTGCCCGGTGGCCGGTATCGCGCTGGCGGGTCTCGATGCCGGCGAGCTCGCGCAGCGGCGAGCGGGCGCCATCGGCGGCCACCACCAGGGGGGCCACCAGACGGCGGCCATCCGCCAGGTGCACGCACCGCCCCCCCTCGGCGTCCGTCAAGCCGGTCACTCGGGCACCCAGCAGCAGCCGCACCGAGGGCAGCGCCACCAGGCGCCGCTCCAGGGCGGCCTGGGTCACGTCGTTCTCGACGATATGGCCCAGCTTCGCCACTCCGGCCTGCTCGGCGGAGAAGCTCACCTCGCCGCTGCCCTCGGCTTCCCACACCTGCATGAACCGGTAGGGGCTGATGCGACGCGCCGCCATCCACTCCCAGGCACCGAGCCGCTCCAGCAGCCGCTGGGAGACCGGCGTCAGCGCGCTGACCCGCATGCCGGGCCGCCCACGCCCCACCGCCTCGTGGTCCAGCAGCGACTCGCGGGCGTCCACCAGGGCCACCTCGACACCCGCCTGGCCCAGCAGGCAGGCCAGGGCCGCCCCGACCATGCCGGCCCCGACCACCACCACCTCGGCGTGCTCCGCGACGCCCGCCGGTCGTTCGTCGTGGCCCTGAGGCTCCGCACTCGCCTCCATCGGCCGCTCCTTGCCCACTGCACTCATGGTCGCTTCCTCATGATGTCTCTCCTCTAGCGTTCCAGCCCCATGGCGCGCCGTGCCAGGCCGCGGCGCAGCGGGCCGGCCAGGTTGAGGCCGATCAGCCCCGCCGCCCGGGCATGGGAGAGCAGCGCGCTCTCGATGCCGAACAGCCGCACCAGGCCATCGCTGAACCGGACCACGTTGTGACGGTCGGCGTGGCGGCGCGCCTCGAAGTCGGCCAGCACCCCGGCGCTGCCCGGTGCCTCGCCGCGCTGCCGGCCGGCCTCCATGGCGGCCACCAGGTCCATCACCCCGCGCAGCGCCAGGTTGAAGCCCTGCCCCGCCACCGGATGCAGCGCATGGGCCGCGTTGCCCAGCACCGCCAGGCCCGGGCGCGTGGTCTCGCGAGCGGTCACCAGGCTCAGCGGATAGGCATGGCGGCTCCCCACCCGCCGGAACCGTCCGGCGCGGTCGCCGAAGGCCCGCTGCAGCTCGGCCAGGAAGTCGCCGTCGCCGAGGGCCAGCCGGCGCTGCTCGGCGCCCAGCGGGTGGGTCCAGACCAGCTCCATGGCCTGGCCGCGCAGCGGCAGCAGGGCGATGGGGCCCTCCGGGGTGAAGCGCTCCCAGGCCTCCCCGTCGTGGGGCCGGCTCAGCTCGACGCTGGTGATCAGCGCCACCTGGTCGTAGGGGTGGCTGTCGCTCTCGATGCCGAGCCGCTCCTTGAGCCCCGAGCGGCCGCCGTCGGCCAGCACGGTGAGCCCGGCCTCGAGGCGCTCCCCGTCGGAGAGGGTGAGACGGTGGCCGCCGGACGTCGGCGCGATCTTCTCCACCCTGGCCGGACAGTGCCAGGCGATGGGCAGCTCGGCCAGGCGCCGATGCAGCACCCGCCCCATCCAGGCATTGGGAATCACATGCCCCAGGGCGGCCACTCCCAGCTCCTCGCTGGTGAGCCGGGTCGCCCCGAAGCGGCCGCGTTCGCTGACGTGGATACGCCGGATCGGCGCGGCGTGCTCGGCCAGGGCCGGCCACAGCCCCATGCCGGCGAAGTGCTCCGCCGACCCCTGGGCGATGGCGCTGGCCCTGGCATCGAAGCTGGGCTGGAAGGGGGCGTCGGCCATCTCGCGGATCGGGGCGGCCTCGATCACCGCCACCGACAGGCCGGCCCGTTCGATCATGGGCACCAGGGCGCAGGCCAGGCTGGCTGGCCCCCCCCACCAGGCCGCCGCCGACGATGGCGATATCCACGCGACGCGGGGTCCGGGCGCCGCCCGGGACGGCCTCCGGGTCGCCCGCCCGGCCAGGGCGAGCTGAGGGTCGGGGTTGATTCACGGCATCTCCGAGCAGGATATTTCGTAATGTAAATTACATAATGCTGAATTCGATGGCTGTTGTGGCGATCACTCTGCCGCCATCAGCGCCTCGATCTCGTCGATTCCCTTGGGCACTCCGGCGGTTAGCACCTCATGCCCGCCGGCGGTGACCACCACATCGTCCTCGATGCGGATGCCGATGCCGCGGAAGGCGGCGGGAATATCCTCATCGGCGGGAACGTAGAGGCCGGGCTCCACGGTCAGCACCATGCCCGGCACTAGGGAGCGCGGCTCCCCCGCCTGGCGGTAGCCGCCCACGTCATGGACGTCGAGCCCCAGCCAGTGGGAGGTGGAGTGCAGGTAGAAGCGCCGGTAGCTCTCGTCATCGATGCGCGCCTGCACCTCGCCCTCGAGCAGCCCCAGGCCGATCAGCCCCTCGGTGAGGCCCCGCACCACGCCCTCGTGGAGCTCGGCCAGGGTCACCCCGGGCGCGATCGCCGCCACGGCCCGCTCCTGAACCCCCAGCACCAGGGCATAGAGGGCGCGCTGGGCCTCGCTGAAGCGGCCGTTTACCGGGAAGGTGCGGGTGATGTCGCCGGCATAGAGGTCGAACTCGGCGCCGGCGTCGATCAGCACCAGGTCGCCGTCCCGCAGCGGGGCGCGGTTCTCGATGTAGTGCAGCACACAGGCATTGGCGCCGCCACCGACGATGCTGGCGTAGGCCGGCCCGCTGCCGCCCTGCCAGCGGAACTCGTGCTCCAGCTCGGCCTGGAGGTGGTACTCGGCGAGCCCCGGGCGCGCCGTGCGCATGGCCCGCACATGGGCCCTAGCGGAGATCCGTGCGGCATGGCGCAGCAGCGCGAGCTCCGCCTCGCTCTTGATCAGCCGCGCCTCGTGGAGCAGCGGCGCCACGTCCGCCAGCGCCGCCGGGGGCGAAGCGCCCTGGCGGACCCTGGCCGCCAGGGCGCTGCGCACCTCCTCGGCGATGGCCATGGCCTCGGGGCTGTCCAGGGGCAGGTAGAGGGTGCGACGGCCGTCCAGCATCGCCTCGAGCCGCTCGTCGCGCTCGGCGTTCTCGAAGGCCTGGTCCACCGCGTGCTCGCGCACTGCACCCTCGGCGCCCAGCCGGATGCCGGTCCAGGCCTCCATCAGCGGATTGCGATCCTGGCAGAAGAGCACGCTCTCGCCCTCGGGGCGCCCCGGCAGCAGCACCAGCAGGGCATCGGGCTCCGGGAATCCCGTCAGGTAGTGGAAGTCGCTGTCCTGGCGGAAGGGAAACTCGCTGTCCCGGGAGCGGGTGACCAGGGAGGCACCGGGCAGCAGCACGGCGCTGTCGGCGGGCAGCGCCGCCATCAGGGCGCGGCGCCGCGCCAGGTACTCATCGTTGGTGATGGGGGCAGGGCGGGGCAGGATCTCGGGCAGCATGGAGGCTCCTCTGGATGGGGGTCGGCGGCTGGGCTCAGGCAGGCACAGGGTCAGTGGCGGGTGTCGTCCCCGGCATCCTCGACCTGGGGCCTGCCGGGATGCTGCTCGGTGTAGAGCAGCATGGCGGCCATGCGGACATGTTCGGTGAGGGCGAAGAGGTCCCCCTCGTTCTCGGCGCTCTCCTCGAGCTCGACCTCCATGGCAGCCACGGCGGCCAGGTCGTCGAGGGCTTCACGCAGGGCAGGCGACCAGGCCTCGCGGGGGCCGTCACCGGCGTCCCTGACCACCTCCAGGAAGCCCAGGGTCCACTCCTGGAGCCCCCGGGCGCGCTCGGCCAGGGAGAAGAGATCGTCGGGCAGCAGCGGCTCGAAGCCGAGCTCGCTGCCGGCCAGGGCGTCGAGGGTCTGGCGCCGCCAGCCGAGGAAGCGTTCGGCACTGGGCTCGTCGCGGGGCTGCTCGACGCCCAGTGCCAGGCAGACCTCCTCGAGCCAGGCCTCGGCGGAGAGGTCGTGCATGGCCAGGCCAGCACACAGGCGGCCATCCAGGAAGGCCGGCGACTGCATGCTGCCGTGGAGCAGAAAGAGGTCGGCGATGGTGGAGAAGTCCTGGCGTTCGTTGATCAGTGACATGAGATGATCCGTGACGGGTGCGGGCAAGAAAGAGCCTCGCCGGGGGCGGCGCGTTGACCGCCCCGGAAGGGCTCTCTTATAGTGAGGTCCGAAACCTTTCCTGCCATGGATGTTAACGCATCGGGCCACCGGGGCGCGCGGCAGCTCTCCCGGCAGGCCGACCCGGAGCCTTCCGATGACCGACGCCTCGCGTCCGACCACCGATATCACCCTGCTGGGGCGCAGCTACATCATTGCCTGCCCGCCCGACGAGCAGGACAAGCTGGAGCGCGCCGCCCGCTACCTGGACCGCGCCATGGGCGGCATCCACGCCCAGAACAACCTGCTTGGCACCGAGCGGATCGCCATCATGGCGGCCCTCAACATCGCCAACGAACTCCTCGAGGCACTGGACACCCAGCGCGCCAGCGAGCGTCACCTGGACACGCTGAGTGCCCGCCTGGCGCGCGCTCTGGCCGATGCCCCCCAGCGCTGAGCGCCCGCTGCAGAATCCGTTGGCCACTCCCAGTGGCTCTGGTAGGATGAAGGTGTTCCCTGGGGTGTTTGCCAGTCGTTATCGTCCCTCGAGCCTATGCGCAGTACCCAGGGGGCCATATGCTAGCCGGACCCGTGTGCATGTCCGTGCGTCGGAAAGCCTGACGGTTCGGCTGCGGCCACCCACCTTGAACCACTGGGTTCAAGGGCCAGAACGACAGCGGCACTCTGGGGAACCTCGTCTGCCATGACCCACCTCATGACGACACCAGCCGCACCCCTTCTTCTCGAATCCTTCGACGGTTCTCGCCAGGCCCTGCGCCGCGAGCTGCGTCGACGTCGTCGTGCCCTGACCCCAGAGCAGCGCCAGGCCGCCAGCCAACGCCTGTGCCGCCGGCTGCGCCGGCTGCCGGAGGTCCAGCGCGCCCGGCGGGTCGCCCTCTACCTGCCCAACGATGCCGAGATCGCCCCCACGCCGCTCATCGGCTGGCTGCGTCGTCGCGGCGCCCGCGTCCACCTGCCGGTGCTGCGTCCACTCTCGCGCAACCGGCTGTGGTTCGTGCACTACCACCCCGACACCCCCATGGCGACCAATCGCTACGGCATCCCGGAGCCCGAGACCCGCCATGGCGCCCATCGCGCCCGGCGCCTGCCCGCCTGGGCCCTGGACCTGATCCTGCTGCCGCTGGTGGGCTTCGACGAGGAGGGGCAGCGCATGGGCATGGGCGGCGGCTTCTACGACCGCAGCCTGGCCTTCACCCGCCGCCCCGGCCCGCGGCCAAGGCTGGTCGGCCTGGCCCACGAGTGCCAGCGGGTCGCCTCCCTGCCGGTGGAGCCCTGGGACGTGCCGCTGGACGCCATTGTCAGCGACGCCCGGGTCATTCGGCCCTGATACCCACGCCCAACACGACGAACGGGGCGATGCCTCTCGGCATCGCCCCGTTCGCTATCGTTCTCTGGTCATGGCGCTGTCGGCCGCCTCGCCGGGCTCAGCTGCCCGCGAGCGCCTGGGCGTAGCCGGTCGCCACGAGGCCGATACAGAACAGCAGCACCAGTGCCATGACCAGATCGGGCTTGCGCTTCATCATCGACTCCGTAGGGGGGGGGGAACTGGGCGTGACTATAGGGCCATCCGGCCCTCACCACAACCGTCCTTACCCAACGCTTACAGATTGAAACACCCGGCTGCCGTGGCACAGGGCGCGAGTCAGCACTTACCCCACCGGGACACCCGGTCAGGCCATGAACAGCCGGTAGGCGGCGTTGTCCGTCTCCTTCCAGTAGCGATAGCCGATCTCGTCGAAGTGCTCCTTCACGTGGGTGCGGTCACCGTTGGGGATCTGCATGCCGACCAGCACCCGGCCGTAGGCGGCACCATGGTTGCGGTAGTGGAACAGCGAGATGTTCCAGTCGTGGGGCAGGTGGGTCAGGAAGTTCATCAGCGCGCCCGGGCGCTCCGGGAATTCGAAGCGGTAGACCTCCTCGTCGAAGTGCTCCTTCGGCCGGCCGCCGCCCAGGTGGCGGATATGCAGCTTGGCGAGCTCGTTGTCGGTGAGGTCCTCCACCGGGTAGCCCGCCTCCCGCAGGCGGTCGATCACCGCCTGGCGATCCTCGCCGCCCGGCTTGACCTGGACGCCGACGAAGATATGGGCGTTCTCGGGGTCGGCATAGCGGTAGTTGAACTCGGTGACCATGCGCTTGCCGATGGTCTTGCAGAATTTCTTGAAGCTGCCCGGCTGCTCGGGAATGGTCACCGCGAGGATCGCCTCGCGCTGCTCGCCCAGTTCGGTGCGCTCGGCGATATGCTGCAGGCGGTCGAAGTTGGTGTTGGCGCCGGAGTTGATGCACAGCAGGGTCTGCCCTTCGGCGCCGGTCTGCTGGATGTACTTCTTGAGGCCCGCCAGGGACAGGGCGCCGGAGGTCTCCGAGACCGCCCGGGTATCCTCGAAGATATCCTTCACCGCGGCACACATCTCGTCGGTGTTGACGGTGATGACGTCGTCGATCAGGTCGCGGACGATGGAGAAGGGCACCTTGCCGATCTGCGCCACGGCCACCCCCTCGGCGAAGACGCCGACCTGCCCCAGGGTCACTCGCCGCCCGGCCTCCATGGCCGCCTTCAGGCAGGCGCTGTCCTCGGCCTCGACGCCGATCACCTTGATGTCCGGGCGTAGGTACTTCACATAGGCGGCCACCCCGGCGATCAGGCCGCCGCCGCCCACCGGCACGAAGATGGCGTCCAGGCGGCCCGCGTGCTGGCGCAGGACCTCCACTGCCACGGTGCCCTGACCGGCGATCACGTCGATGTCGTCGAAGGGCGGAATATAGGTGTAGCCGTGCTCCTTGATCAGCTCCTGGGCGTGCTCGGCGGCCGCGGCGAAGGCATCGCCCTTGAGCACCACCTTGGCCCCGCGGGCTCGCACCGCCTGGACCTTGATCTCCGGCGTGATGCGCGGCATCACGATCACCGCCTTGACGCCCATCAGCTTGGCGGCCATGGCCAGCCCCTGGGCATGATTGCCGGCGGACGCCGCGATCACGCCCCTGGCCTTCTGGGCCTCGCTGAGCTGGGCCATCTTGTTGTAGGCGCCGCGAATCTTGAATGAATAGACCGGCAGGAGGTCCTCGCGCTTGATCAGGATGGTGTTGTTGAAGCGACGGGAGAGGAAGGGTGCCGGGGAGATCGGCGTTTCCCGGGCGGCTTCGTAGACCCGGGCCTGGAGAATCTTCTTGACGGTAGCTTCGAGCATCCTGATATCCCAGAGGCGTGACGCGGGGCGCCAGACGGTTGCTGCACTGCAGAGAACCCCTATTGGTAGCATCCCGGCCGGCCTGGCGTCCAGCGGCGCCATGGCTGGCTGGGCTACCGCAATTACCGATAGGGTGAGAGCGAAAGGCGCCGGGGACAGGTCGGAGAGGGGGTCCGAGGACCAGGGATGGCCGAGGTAGCCTACAGGGAAGTACTCGTAGCGCCCCCTCGAGGGCCTGTCACCGGAACAGCCTTGAGCGGCACTGCCAACTTCGATGGCCCTGATCGGCAGACGGGCCTCGCTGGCCTATAATGGCGCCCGACTTCCCGCCCATCCATTCCGCCGATTCACCCCACCCAAGGAGAGCGACCCATGACCCAGGCCGGCCTGACCCAGGATCAGCTGAAGGACGCCGTGGCCGCGGCCGCCATCGACGAGATCAAGCCCTGGCTTTCGCGCAGCACCGTGCTCGGCATCGGCACCGGCTCCACCGCCAACCTGTTCATCGACCGGCTGGCCGCCCTGCGCGACGACTTCAAGGGCGCCGTGGCGAGCTCCGAGGCCAGCGCCGAGCGCCTGCGCGGCCACGGCATCGAGGTGTTCGAGCTCAACAGCGTCGGCACCGTGCCCTTCTACATCGACGGTGCCGACGAAGTGAACGCTCACCTGCACATGATCAAGGGCGGCGGCGCGGCCCTGACCCGGGAGAAGATCGTCGCCGCCTGCGCGGAGAGGTTCATCTGCATCGCCGATGCCTCCAAGAAGGTCGAGCGGCTGGGCGAGTTCCCGCTGCCGGTGGAGGTGATTCCCATGGCGCGCTCCTACGTGGCCCGGGAGCTGGTCAAGCTGGGCGCCGATCCGGTCTATCGCGAGGGGGTGGTCACCGACAACGGCAACCAGATCATCGACTGCTTCGAGTTCATGATCGACGACCCGGTGGCCATGGAGGCCAGAATCAACGCCATCGTCGGCGTGGTCACCAACGGCCTGTTCGCCGCCCGCGGCGCCGACGTGCTGCTGCTGGGAACCGAGCACGGCGTGGAGCGACTGACTCCCGCCTGACCTGCCCCGACGGCGAAGCGAGCCCTCACTTCGTCGGCAGCAGCCGCGCCAGGCCCTCGAGGGTGCGCGCCAGCGCCCCGCGGTTGGCCGCCACCACGGCGCGGCCCGCCTCGCCGAGCCGGCGCCGCTCGGTGGGGTCGGCGAAGAGCGCCGCCAGGGCGGCGGCCAGCGCCGCCTCATCGGCCGCCTCTACCAGGGCCTCGGCCTCGCGCAGCACCTCGGCCACCTCCGCGAAGTTGGCAAGCGCAGGCCCCGTGAGCACCGGCACGCCGAGGGCGGCCGGCTCCAGCAGGTTGTGGCCGCCGATCGGCACCAGGCTGCCCCCCACGAAGGCAAGATCCCCCGCGCCGTAGAGCGCCAGCAGCTCCCCCATGGTATCCCCCAGGTAGACGGCCGTGGTGGCCGTGGGCCACTCGTCGCGGGAGCGGCGCGCCAGGGGCATGCCCGCCTGCTCGCAGAGCATCGCGACCTCGTCGAAGCGCTGGGGGTGGCGGGGCACCAGCACCAGCAGCGCCTCGGGCCGGCGCTCGCACAGCCTGGCATGGGCGGCCAGCAGCGCCGCCTCCTCGCCCTCATGGGTGGAGCCGGCCACCCACACCGGCCGCTCGCCCAGGCGAGTACGCAAGCCCTCACTCACCTCGAAAGCCTTGTCATCGATGGCGATATCGAACTTGAGCGAGCCCACCACGGCGGTATGCTTGGCGGCCATGCCGAGTGCCCGGAAGCGCTCCCCATCCGCGGCGGACTTGGCCGCCAGCCAGTCGACGCAGGCCAGGGCCTCGCCCATCAGAGGGCGCAGGCGCCGATAGCCCCGGAAGGCCCTGGGGGATAGCCGGCCATTGATCACCGCCACCGGCACGCCGCGACGCCGGCAGGCGTGGAGCAGGTTGGGCCACAACTCGGTCTCGAAGAAGAGCGCCAGTTCGGGACGCAGGCGCTCGGCGCTCGACGAAGCGCGCGGCGGCGGCGGGAAAGTCCAGCGGCACGAAGCGGTGGACGAGGCGGCCGTCGTCGCGGGATGCCGCCAGGGCCAGTGCCCGCTCGGCGCCGGTGGCGGTCATGGTCGTGAGGGTGAGGCGGTGCCCGGGATAGCGCGCCAGCAGCGCCTCGATCAGCGGCCGGGCCGCCAGCACCTCGCCCACGGAAGCGCAGTGCAGCCACAGCATGGGCTCGCCGGGCGGCGTCTCGGGAATGCGCCCCAGGCGCAGGGCCCGGGGACTCTCGCCAGCCTCCCCGCGGGCGTCAGTGAGCGCATGCTCACGGCGGATACGCCACCAGATCAGTGGCGACAGCAGATGCAGCGCCACCGAGTAGAGGGCCCGGGGCCAGCCCATCAGGCCTCACGGTCGAGGATGGTGGAGATCATCGCCGTGGTGGAGACGCCATCCTCGAAGCCCAGCACCTGGACCTCGCCGCCCGCCTCGCGCACCGCCTCGCCGCCGGCGATCTGCTCGGGGCGGTAGTCGCCGCCCTTGACCAGCACGTCGGGCAGCACCGCCTCGATCAGCCGCTGGGGAGTGTCCTCGGCGAAGGGCACCACCCAGCCCACGGCGCCGAGACCGGCCAGCACCTGCATGCGCCGCGCCAGGGGGTTGATGGGGCGCTTGGGGCCCTTGAGGCGGGCGATGGAGGCGTCGTCATTGACCGCCACGATCAGCCGGTCGCCCAGCTTGCGGGCCTGCTCCAGGTAGGCCACGTGGCCGGCATGCAGGATATCGAAGCAGCCGTTGGTCATCACCCCCCGCTCGCCCCGGGCCTGGGCGGCGCGTACCGCCTCGATCAGCGCCGCCTCCTCGATCACCCCGAACTCGGCCAGCTTGTCGCCCTGCAGGGCGGTGTAGAGCTCGGCGATGGAGAGGGTCGCGGTGCCCTGCTTGGCCACCACCAGTCCCGCGGCCAGGTTGGCCAGGGTCATCGCCTCGGGGAAGGCGTGGCCGGCGGCCAGCGCCAGCCCCAGCACGCCGATCACGGTGTCACCGGCGCCGGTGACGTCGTAGACCTCCCGGGCCCGGGTCGGCAGGTGCAGCGGCTCGTGGCCCTCGCGGATCAGGGTCATGCCCTTCTCGCTGCGGGTGATCAAGAGCGCCTCGAGCGCAAGCTCGGCACGCAGCGCCTCGCCGCGCTCGGCCAGCTCGGCGTCGTCCCGGCAGTGGCCCACCACCGCCTCGAACTCGGCCAGGTTGGGGGTGATCACGCTGGCCCCGCGGTAGCGGGAGAAGTCGCTCCCCTTGGGATCCACCAGCACCCGCTTGCCGCTGGCGCGCACCAGGCGGATCAGCTCCTGGACGCGGTTCAAGGTGCCCTTGCCATAGTCGGAAAAGATGACGAGGTCCGCCTCGGGCAGCGCCGCCTCCACCTCCGCCAGCAGGCCCGCGGTGTCCACCTCGCCGAGCCCCTCCTCGAAGTCCAGGCGGATCAGCTGCTGGTTGCGGCTCATCACCCGCAGCTTGGTGATGGTCGGAATGCCGGGGCTCCTGGCGAAGTGAGTGCCCACTCCGGCGCTCTCCAGGCGGGACACCAGGCGGTCGGCATTGTCGTCGTCGCCCACCAGCCCGGCCAGGGCGGCATGGGCGCCCAGCGAGGCGATGTTGAGCGCCACGTTGGCGGCGCCGCCGGGCCGGTCCTCTGACTCCTCGACCCGCACCACCGGCACCGGCGCCTCGGGGGAGATCCGCGAGGTGCCGCCGTGCCAGTAGCGGTCGAGCATGACGTCGCCCACCACCAGCAGGCGTGAGCGCTCCAGGGAGGTCAGATCAAGTTTCATCGTCGGGAAGCTCCCTTTCCGGGTGGGTGGCGGCGGCGCGATCGAGCAGCGCCTCCAGGCGCTCGATCACATCCTCGGCGTGGATCAGCGACATGGCGTCGGGGTGGCGCACCCGCTGTCCCCAGGGAATCTCCTCCAGAGACTTGTGCAGGTAGGTGCGCACGGCGTCGGGGTAGCGATTGACCACGAACGCCTGCCAGCAGTAGGGGGCGGCGCGGTCGGGGTTGGTGGTGGCATAGAGCCCCACCACCGGGGTGCCCATGGCATTGGCCATGTGCACCGGCCCGGAGTCCGGGGCGATGACGGCCCGGGCACGGGCAATCAGCGCCAGCAGCCCCTTCAGGGAGGTGCCGCCGATGGCGTCGATCACCGCCCCCGGATCGCAGAGGGCGTGGATGCGCTCGCCCTTCTCGCGCTCCTGGGTGCTGCCACCGCCGGTGAGCAGGGTCGGCAGACCGTGCTGCTGCCAGGCGTGCTGGATCACCGCCGCATAGCCCTCGGCGGACCAGTTGCGGAAGTTGCGCAGCCGCGGGTTGGCGCAGGGGCTCATCAGCAGGTAGGGGGCGTCCCCGGTCAGCGCCAGCGCCTCGTCATGGGCCGCCTCGGGCACCGGCAGGTCCCATGCCAGGGAGAGGTCCTCCACGCCCAGCAGACGCGCGAAGTCCAGGAAGGAGTCCAGCACGTGGGCCCGGGGATGGGGCGCCAGCTGGCGATGGGTGAACCAGTGCTGGGCATCCTTGGCGCGCGCCTTGTCATAGCCCACCCGCACCCCGGCCTTGAGGCCGAGCGAGAGCACGCTGGCGCGAAGCGCCTGCTGCATGTGCAGCAGCACGTCGAAGCGGGTGTCGGCCAGCTCGCGCCACAGCGCACGCATGCCGGCAAGCCGGGTGGCCTTGTCGTAGACCACGAACTCGACCCCGGAGAGGCCGGCCAGTAGACTGTGCTCGCCCTTGCCGATGATCCAGGTGATGCGCGCCTCGGGCCACTGGCGCTGCAGGGCGCGAACCGTCGGTACCAGGTTGCAGACATCGCCCAGGGCGGAGAGTCGCAGCACGCCGATGTGTCGGGGTTGTGCAGGCAGAGGATGCTTCATGGGGTTGGCAACGTGTCGCGCGAATAGACCAGCATTCTACCCCCACACCACGACAGCGGTCACACTGTGCACACAAGAGACAGCTCAGACACCACCGGGGAAACCTGATATGCCAGAGCCTTCTACGCTGATACGACTCGCCGATATCGAGCCGCTGGCCAGCGGGGGCTCGCGCCTCATCTATCCCCACCCCGAACGGCCCGGCCAACTGATCAAGGTGGTCAAGCACGGTTCGGGACGCCTCAAGGCACGCTTTCAGGTCACCCGCCAGCTGCGCGAGCTTCGCGTATATATTCGTATTTTAGAAAATACGGATGACAAGCTGATCCGTCATCTCCCCGGCATCACCGGGCTCATCGCCACCGACCTGGGAGCCGGGCTCAGCGTGGAAGCGATTCAGGGAGCCGACGGCCGGCTCGCCCCCACCTTCTCACGGCTGCTTGGCGAGTCACACGCCAAGCCACACCACCGGGATCTACTGGCGACCTTTTTCGACCGCCTGCTCTCTTCTTCGGCCATTACAGGCGACCTGAGCCGCAACAACCTGGTGCTCGGTTGTGATCCGAATGGCAACGACTACTTTGCACTGGTAGACGGGCTCGGCGACAACACCCTGGTACCGATGTACGCCATGGTGCCGGGCCGCAACCACAACAAGAAGCGGCGTGCTGCCAGCCGCTTCCTGGCCGACCTCGACGCCGCGCTGAACAGGTCGCGGCAACCAACAGCGGCAGCGGTCGCACCGACAAGGAAGTGACATGCCACTGGTCATACGCCATGTCGCGACCATGTCCATGTCGATCCTCTTCGACAACCAGGCCGCCCGCTGGTCCACAAGGCTCCCCGGTATCGGCCCCCGGACCTTCGAGCCGGAAGCCTGGCGGGAGGCCTCGCGAGTCACCGGCGAGGCCCCGGGACGCGGGGCCAGTCTGTTTCTGGACGCCGACGAGGAGCGCGAGTGGGTGCTGCGCACCTACCGCCGCGGCGGCCTGATCGCCCGGCTCAGCGCCAGGCGCTACCTCTGGACCGGCCTGGAGCGCACCCGCGCCTTCCGGGAGCTGCGCCTCACCGCCGACCTCCACCAGCGCGGCCTGCCGGTGCCCACCCCGGTGGCCGCCGCCGTCACCCGCCACGGCCTCACCTACGAGGCCGCCCTGATCACCGAGCGCATTCCCGGCGCCCGGGCCCTGGCCAGCCGGCTGGAAACCGACAAAACCGACGACGACCTGCTGAGGCGCGTCGGCACCACCATCCGCCGCTTCCACGACGCCGGCCTCGACCACGTGGATCTCAACGCCCGCAACCTGCTGGTGGATGAACATGGCGCGGTGTGGCTGATCGACCTGGACCGCTGCCGCCTGCGCCCGAAGGGCGCCTGGCAGGACGCCAACCTGGCCCGCCTCGAGCGCTCCCTGGCCAAGTTCGACGCCGGTGATGCCATGGCGCCGATCCGAAGGGGCTACGAGGAGGCGTCGGACACCGACTGACGCGGCGCACCGCGCTCGGGATAGACCCGCGTCAGCAGCTCCTCGAGCCCCTGCAGGATATCGGTGCTGCCCGGCACCTCGCCGCTTCTCAGGAAGACCGCCTCGTGGAGGTCTTCGTATCGGGGCCAGTAGCGATAGGGCAGCGTCTGGAAGAAGATCCCCAGGGTCGGCGTATGGGTGGCCAGCGCCAGGTTGCGCACGCCGGTATCCCCGCACACCAGCGCAGATACGCCGGCCATCCAGGGGCCCAGCGCCTCCAGAGACATGCGCGGCTGAACCTCGACGTTGGCCTGGCGCGCCGCCACCTCGGCCAGGAAGTCGCCGGACTCCTCGGCCTTGTGTCCCTCCAGCAGCACGTGGTGGTAGTCCGGAAACTCCCGCGCCGCCCTGTCGATCAGCTGGCACCAGGAGTCCAGGGAGAGGGACTTTTCCGCCTTGGAGGCGAAGGGAAAGTAGGCAATGACCCGGGGCGACTCCGCCTGCCGATGCACAGGCATGGCGAAGTCGAGCGGGTAGCGCGGCTTGTGCCCCATGACCTTGAGGAAGTCGAGCAGCACCTCGGCCTCGTAGTGATAGTTGGAGCGCCGCAGGCCCACGTCGTAGAGCAGCCGGTTGAACACGCCGCGATAGGGAAAGCCCAGCTTGATGGCGGCGGGAGCCATCAGCGTCAGCACCCGGGAGCGGGAGGTATCGGCCAGGTCGAAGAGAATATCCACGGGTTCCAGGGCGCGCAGCGAGCGCCACTGCTCCGCCAGGCTGCCTCGCGTCTCCTGCACGAAGACCTCATCCCCCAGGTCCTCCGGCACCGCATAGCGGTAGGTCGTCACCGTGGCCAGGGTGATATGCGCCTCGGGAAACAGCCGCCGCAGCTCGACCAGAAAGGGCCTCGCCGCCATGTAGTCGCCGAAGGCGCACTGGCGAATCACCAGGATACGCCTCACCTCGTTCGGAGCCGTACTCTCCAACCAGCGCCCTCCGCGCCGGCTTAGGTAGGCACACTTGTCGATCCAGGCTCTCACTCGCCCTCAGCTCCTTTTGGGTTCTCGTATTCGCGGGTCAGACTGGCCACGTGGGCCGCCAGGGTAAAGTCCTTCTCGACGCGGTGCCGCGCCGCCTGCCCCAGGCGCTGGCGCAGCTCGGCGTCATCGGCCAGCTCGGCCAGGGCGGCGGCCCAGGCCGCGGCGTCCTCGGGGGGCGCCAGGCGCCCCGTCTCGACATCCAGCAGTTCGGGAATGGCCCCGCTGTCGCTGCCGACCACCGCCTTGCCGGCCGCCATGGCCTCGATCACCTTCAGGCCGAACGCCTCGTTGCGCGAGGGAACGCATACGATCTCCAGCGCCTCGAACAGGCGCGGCAGGTCGCGGCGAAAGCCGGTGAAGGCAATGCGCGCCTCGAGGCCCAGTTCGCCGATGCGCCGCCGCAGGGCCGCCACGTGGGCCTCGTCGCTGCCCTCCTCCGCTGTCAGGCCACCGATCAGCACGCCGTGCCAGGCAAGCCCGGGGCTAGCCTCGGCCAGGCGGGCCAGCGCCTCGATCCACACCTCCTGCCCCTTGCCCGGCGTCAGCCGCCCCGGCAGGCCGATGGCCACGGCGCCCTCGGGCACGCCCAGCGCGCGGCGCAGCGCGGCGCGCGCCGGGTCATCGAGACGGGGCACATAGGGGGCCGGGTCGATGCCCAGATAGAGGCGGCGGATGCGCTCGGCGGGGAGCGGGAAGGCGGCCAGGTTGCGCTGTCGGGTCGCCTCGCTGATGGCGAAGAGCCGCGTGACCTTGCCGTAGGCCCAGCGATGGTAGAGATCCTTCTTGGGGCGGGTCACCCCCATATGATCGGTGAAGAAGAGGCGCAGCGATGGCCGCAGGGTCACCAGCAGCGCTCCCAGGCGCAGGTCGCTGGACTTGTGGCAGTGGATCACGTCGACGCCCTGGGCCCCGAGGTAGGCCAGCACCCGGCCCGCGGCCAACAGCGCCCGCCCCTTCGAGGCCAGGGTCAGCGGCTCGATGCCGGCCTCGCGGAAGCTCTCGGCGACCCGGGAGCCGGCCAGGGCCAGGCCGTGGGCCTGCCACCCCTGGCGGGCCAGCTCGGGTATAATCCGAGACGGATACATTTCCAGTCCGCCCCAGCCGCTGGAGAGACAGATATGCAGGACCTTGTGCGACAAGGCTGACTCCTTCGGTATCTCGGGGCTCGGGAGCCCGGATGACTGCAACTTCCACCGCCCGGGGCGCCGCGCCGCGCCTGCTGGTGGTTCGCAATGACAAGCTCGGCGACTTCATGCTCGCCTGGCCGGCCCTGGCCCGCCTCAAGGCGGCAAGCCCTGCCCCCCGGGTGAGCGTGCTGGTACCGGCCTATACGGTGCCCATGGCGCGCCTCTGCCCCTGGGTCGACGAGGTGCTGCTCGACCCGGGCGATGGCGCCTCCCGCGCCGAGCAGCGCCGGCTGCTGGCCGAGGTGAAGGCGGCACGCTTCGATGCGCTGCTCACGCTCTTCTCCACGCCCCGCATCGGCTGGCTGGGGTGGCGTGCGGGCATTCCGCTGCGCTTGGCCCCGGCCACCAAGTGGGCGCAGCTATTCTACAACCGAAGGGTGGTGCAGCGCAGGTCGCGCTCGGAAAAGCCGGAGTACCGCTACAACATCGAGCTGGCCGAGGCGCTCCTGAGCGAGCTCGACCTGACACCGGATATCGAGCCCGAGCCGCCCTGGTGGCCCCTCCCGGAAGGCGAGCGCCGGGCCCAGCGCCGGCGCCTCGCCGAGGAGCTCGGCCTCGACCCGGCGCGGTCCTGGGTGTTTCTCCACGGAGGCAGCGGCGGCTCGGCGGTCAACCTCTCCCCCGCGCAGTATGTGCGGCTGGTGCAGGAGGTGGATGCCCGCCTGCCGATGGAGAGACGCGCCCAGTGGGTGCTGACCGCCGGTCCCGGCGAAGAGGCCACCGCCGAGGCGATCCTGGCACCGCTGCGCAAGGCCGGCCTCGAGGCGCAGCGCCTGCCGCCGCGGGCCGGCCTGGAGGACTTCGCCCGGACGCTGGCGGCGGCAGACCTCTTTGTCGCCGGCTCCACCGGGCCGCTGCATATCGCCGGCTGCCTGGATATCGCCACCGCCGGCTTCTACCCGGCCCACCGCTCCGCCACCCCCCTGCGCTGGCAGACCTGCAACCACGCCGAGCGCCGCCTCGCCTTCTGCCCGCCCGCGGATGCCGGCGAGCAGGACATGGCAACCATCGACATTCCCGCGGCGGCCGAGGCGGTCAGCGATCTCTTGTGCCGCCTTCCGGCGGCGGTGACGTCCGGGTCCTGACCCAGAGGTCGGCGTACTTGGCGAAGGTGGAGTGGGCCGAGAGCAGCGCCAGCAGCAGCCCCTGACGACCGTCGAGGAAGCCCGCCTTGAGCAGGTACATGCGCAGGAAGCAGCCGATACCGTGGCCGATGCCCGCGGCGAGGCTGCCGCGCTTGCCACGTGCCGCCCGCTGCTCGGCCCAGGCCTGGGCATAGTGGGCCGACTTCTCGAGGTAGTGGCGCAGGTCGCGGTAGGTGTAGTGCAGCAGATCGCCCTCGAGAGGCCGCACCGGCAGCTCCTCGGGGTTTTCCAGCTTCTCGTGGACCAGGGCGTCGTTGTAGCCGGCTCGGCCGCGGGGATAGAGGCGCGCCACCCGGTCGGGGTACCAGCCGGAGTGGCGAATGAAGCCGCCGAAGCACCAGGAGAGACGCGGCAGGGTGTAGATCGCCGGGCTATTCTGTGCCACCGCGGCCTGCAGGCTCTCACGCAGCGCCGGCGTCACCCGCTCGTCGGCATCCACCATCAGGATCCAGTCGCTCTCCACCAGCGCCTCGGCGCGCCGGCGCTGGCGGCCGAAGCCCTGCCAGTCATCCTCCACTGCCACCTTGTCGGTAAAGTCGCGGGCGATCGCGAGGGTCCCGTCGGTGCTGCCGGCATCCACCACCACGATCTCATCGACCCAGGCGAGGGTCTGCAGGCAGGCCCGCAGGTGATCCTGCTCGTTCTTGACGATGAGCACGGCGGCAATCGACATCGATAGTCCTTGAGGGCGAAGTGGGACACTCAGTGTAAGGCGCCCCCTTTGCCGGCACCACCCGGCCGAGTGTGTGACGCCTCCCAAGGCTTGATAAGCTCTGCTGATAGCCCCCTGACCGATGATACCCATGCCCCTTCCCCAACTGCCCTCTCTCCTTCGCCACCCGCGCTGGTGGGCACTACTCGCCATCGGGCTCTGCCTCGGCTATGCCGTGGTGACCATCAGCCTGCTGCCCGCCTGGGCCCTGACGGTGAGCGCCAGCGCCTGGCTCGCTACCGGCTGGCTGCTGCGCTGGGGTGCCCCGCGTGCCCCGCGCCCCGCCGCCAGGGTGTGGCCCTGGTCGCTGCTGCCCCTGGCGCTGTGGGGGCTCTACGTCTATCTCAACGACAGCTTCGGCATCGTCGACCTGGGGGCGATCTTCTTCCACCTCCAGGCCGGCATGTCCGACCACGGCGGCAGCGACCGCCTGGTGGCCGCCGTGCTCTACAGCCTGAGCATGCTCGCCCTGCTGGCGGCCTTCACCTGGCTGGTACGGACCGACCACCGCTGGCGGCTGGGCGAGCGCCTGCTGGCCCTGGTGCTGCTGGCCAGCAACCCCCTGCTCTACGGCATGACCCAGCGCGGCGCGGCCATCGTCACTGACGATGGCGCCTGGCTGGACCGCCGCTACGTGGCGCCGGTGATCGAGCAGGCCCCGTCCGATCCGCCCAACCTGCTGCTGCTCTACCTGGAGAGCATCGAGCGCACCTACGCCGACCGCGCGCCGCGCGCGCTTCGGCGACGCCTATGCCGACCTCGATGCGCTGGGCGCGCGCGGCCGGGTCTTCGAGGGGATTCGCCAGCTCGACAATACCGGCTGGACCATGGCCGGGATGATCGCCAGCCAGTGCGGCACGCCGCTGATGCCCGCCGGCCTGCTGCATGACCGCCAGTTCTCGCCGCTGGACAAGGTGGTGCCGGGGGTCGACTGCCTGGGGGATCTCCTGGCCGAACAGGGCTACCGGCTCAGCTACCTGGGCGGTGCCAGCACCGCCTTCGCCGGCAAGGGGCTCTTCTACGAGGGCCACGGCTTCGACACCGTGATGGGACGCGAGGAGCTGGCGCCTCGGCTGGAGGATCCGGAGTATCTGAACAACTGGGGGCTCCACGACGACTCGCTCTATGACTTCACCGTCGAGGAGATCCGCCGGCTGGAGGCCGAACACGACGGCCCCTGGGGCGTGGTCAACCTCACCATCGCCGGCCACGCCCCCAACGGCTATCCCGCCCAGAGCTGCATCGACCGCCAGGGGGAGTTCGACGGCGTCGACATCCTCTACTCGGTGGAATGCTCGGCCTGGCTGGCCCGGGACCTGGTGGAGCGCCTGGAGGCGGAGGGGCTGCTGGAAAACACCCTGGTGGTGGTGGCCAGCGACCACCTCACCATGCGGGTCTCGGTGTGGGACCTGCTGATCGCCGGCGAGCGCGACAACACCTTCATGCTGCTCGGCCCCGGCATCGAGGCCGGCACTCGCACCCGGCGGGAGGCCTCCATGGTCGACCTCTTCCCGACCCTGCTGGAGGCGATGGGCTTTACCATCGATGAGCACCGTGCGGGTCTCGGCGTCTCGCTGCTGGCCGACACCGAGACCCTGGTGGAGCGTCACGGGCTCGCGGGGATCAACACCCGGATGCGCGAGGAGAATGCCCTGCAGCAGCGACTCTGGGAGGGCCTGGTGCCAGACCGCCCTCAGGAGTCCGAGGAAAAGGAGTCGTCGCCGACCGACGACCAGGTGGTGGAGTCGCCCTATGACGCCACCGGCGAAACGCCGGCCAGCGTCCAGTAGGGCAGGCTACTTCTCGACGGCCAGGCGGCGCTCGGCGGCGAGCACCGCCGCCAGCAGCCGCTCGGGGGAGAGGTCGACGAGACAGCGGGTATGGCCCAGGGGGCAGGTCCGGGCGAAGCAGGGGGAGCAGTCGAGGCCCAGCGTGTGGATCTCGGCGCTGTCGGTGAGCGGGGGGGTGTAGGCCGGCGAGGAGGAGCCATAGAGGGCGTGCACCCGGGTACCCACCGCCGCCGCCACGTGCATCAGCCCCGAGTCGTTGGTGACCACCTGGCGGCAGTCGGCCAGCAGGTCCACGGCGTCGGCCAGCCGTGTCCGCCCGCAGAGGTTGTGGACATGCTCCAGCCCCCGGGCGATCGCCTCGCCGGCCTCGGCATCCTTGGGGCCACCCAGCACCCGCACCTCGAACCCCTCGGCCACCAGCGCCTCGGCCAGGGTGCGAAAGTGCTCGAGCGGCCACTGCTTGGCGGGACCGTACTCGGCCCCCGGCATCATGCCGATGGCCGGGCGTGACGAGAGCCCGTGAGCCCGACGCAGCTCGGCGAGATTGGCGGCATCCACGGCGAGGCGCGGGCGCGGTATCGGGACGTGACCATCGAGCGTCTCCCCGGCGGGCAGCCCCAGGGCCACGAAGCGCTTCACCGTCTGGTCGAGCACGGCCTTATCGAGCCGGCGTCGCTCGTTGAGCAGGCCATAGCGCTGCTCGCCGGTAAAGCCGACACGCTGCGGAATGCGCGCCAGCCAGGGCACCAGCGCCGACTTCCAGGAACGTGGCAGCACGATGGCGCGATCGAAGCGGCCGCGCAGGGTGCGGGCCACATCGCGGCGTGCCTTCCAGCCAAACTCGCCGTGGCCAACGTCCAGAGCGATCGCCTCGTCCACCTCCGCCATGCGCTCGAGCACCGGCAGCGACCAGCCGGGCGCCACCACGCCGAGGCGGCAGCCCGGATGGCGCGCCTTGAGGGTCATGAACAGGCTCTGGGCCATCACCATGTCGCCGACCCAGGAGGGGCCAACCACCAGGATACGCTCGCCGCCAGACTCTCCCGGAGGGGCCGGCTCAG
Source organism: Halomonas alkalicola (assembly GCF_030704205.1). Lineage (NCBI taxonomy): Bacteria > Pseudomonadati > Pseudomonadota > Gammaproteobacteria > Oceanospirillales > Halomonadaceae > Halomonas > Halomonas alkalicola. Next base: position 2,046,172 of record NZ_CP131913.1, read on the forward strand.
CCATTCAGCCACTCCAGGTACTCGCCGACCCCCTCGGCCACGGTGCGAAACTCGCGGTCGTAGCCCGCCCGGCGCAGGCTGCCGATGTCGGCACGGGTGTAGCTCTGGTAGCGCCCCTTGAGCTCTTCGGGAAAGTCGATGTACTCGATGGTGCCGCGGCCGTAGTAGTCGATTACCGCCTCGCCGATCGCCTTGAAAGGCTCGGCGCGACCGCTGCCCAGATTGAAGATACCGGACACCTGGGGATTGTCGAGGAACCACAGGTTCACGCTGACCACATCGCCCACGTAGACGAAGTCGCGACTCTGCATGCCGGCCTCATAGCCCTCCCAGGCACCGAACAGCTTGACGCTGTCGCCGCCGCGGATCTGGGTGTGGTGATGATAGGCGACGCTGGCCATCTTGCCCTTGTGCTGCTCCCGGGGGCCGTAGACATTGAAGTAGCGAAAGCCCACCACCTGGCTCTCGAACTCATCCCAGCGGGCGCGCACGTACTGATCGAAGAGCAGCTTGGAGTAGCCGTAGACGTTGAGCGGCTTCTCGTGCTCCGGCGCCTCCACGAACACCTCGCTGCCGCCGTAGGTGGCCGCCGAGGAGGCGTAGAGGAAGGGGATGCCGCGCTTCTGGCAGAAGTGCAGCAGCACCTTGGAGTACTCGAAGTTGTTGTCGAGCATGAAGCGACCGTCCCACTCGGTGGTGTCCGAGCAGGCCCCCTCGTGGAAGATCGCCTCGATCTCGGGCAGCTGGGCCGGCTCGCCGCGCAGCTCCGCCTCGACCCGGCGACGGAAGTCGTCCTTGTCCAGGTAGTCGCCGAGGGTGCAGTCGGCCAGGTTGACGAACTTGGTGCCGTCCGACAGATCGTCGACCACCATCACATCCTGGCGGCCGCGCTCGTTGAGCGCCTTCACCAGATTCGAGCCGATGAAGCCGGCTCCGCCTGTCACTACGATCATGGGGATATCCTCTGTCTCGGGGCGTGCGCCTATAACCGATCTTCCGGTGATTGTATACTTGACGACCTGTGAATTCATGGCCAACGGTGCTTTCCGCAATGACTCTCTCGTCCTCGACATCCGCGCCGACCTCCGGGCCGGCGCCTGACGTCTCGACCTTCCAGGGGTTGATCCTGGCCCTGCAGCAGTACTGGGCCGACCAGGGCTGCGTGATCCTTCAGCCCCTCGACATGGAGGTCGGCGCCGGCACCTTCCATCCGGCCACCTTCCTGCGCGCCATCGGCCCCGAGACCTGGAACTCCGCCTATGTGCAGCCGTCGCGCCGCCCCACCGACGGCCGCTACGGCGAGAACCCCAACCGCCTGCAGCACTACTACCAGTTCCAGGTGGTGATGAAGCCCTCCCCCGCCGACTTCCAGGAGCTCTACCTGGGCTCCCTCAAGCACCTCGGCCTGGACCCGCTGGTGCACGACATCCGCTTCGTCGAGGACAACTGGGAGTCCCCCACCCTGGGCGCCTGGGGGCTGGGCTGGGAGATCTGGCTCAACGGCATGGAGGTGACCCAGTTCACCTACTTCCAGCAGGCCGGTGGCATCGAGTGCTACCCGGTCACCGGCGAGCTCACCTATGGCCTCGAGCGCATAGCCATGTACCTGCAGAACGTCGACAGCGTCTACGACCTGGTCTGGACCGTGGCACCGGACGGCTCCAGGGTCACCTACGGCGATGTCTACCTGCAGAACGAGCGCGAGCAGTCCGCCTACAACTTCGAGCATGCCGACGTCGACTTCCTGTTCGGCGCCTTCGACCAGCAGGAGCGCGACTGCGCCCGCCTGCTCGAGGCCGGCCTGCCGCTGCCCGCCTACGAGCAGGTGCTCAAGGCCTCCCACACCTTCAACCTGCTCGACGCCCGCCACGCCATCTCGGTCACCGAACGCCAGCGCTTCATCCTGCGCGTGCGCACCATGGCCCGGGACGTGGCCCACGCCTACTACGACTCCCGCAAGGCCGCCGGCTTCCCGCTGGCTCCCGAAGCCCTGCGGAAGGAACTGCTTGCCGACGAGGGAGACGCTTGAGCATGGCTGCCAACACCCTGCTGGTTGAACTGGGCGTCGAGGAACTGCCGCCGAACGCCATCGACGCCCTCTCCGACGCCCTGGCCGATGGCCTGCGTCGCGGGCTCGCCGACGCCGAGGTGGCCCATGGCGAGGTACGCGCCTACGCCACCCCGCGCCGCCTGGCGGTATGCATCGAGGCGCTGGCCGACAGCCAGCCCGACCGCGAGGTGGAAAAGCGCGGCCCAGCGCTCGCCGCCGCCTTCAAGGATGGCCAGCCCACCAAGGCCGCCGAGGGCTTTGCGCGCTCCTGCGGCGTCACCGTCGACGACCTGATTCACCTGGAGACCGACAAGGGCACTTGGCTCGGCTATCGCGAGCAGCAGCAGGGGGAATCCACCGCTGCCCTGCTGCCCGCCATCCTGCAGAAGGCCATCGCCGCCCTGCCGGTGCCCAAGAACATGCGCTGGGGGGCTTCCCGGGTGGAGTTCTCTCGCCCGGTACACTGGCTGGTCGTGCTGTTCGGCAGCGAAGTGGTCAAAGCCGAGGTCCTGGGCCTCGCAGTGGGCCGCACCACATACGGCCACCGCTTCCACGCTCCCGCCGCCATCGAGCTGGCCCATGCCGATGACTACCTCGAGGCGCTGGAGCAGGCCTGGGTGCTGGCCGACCGCGACCGCCGTCGGGAGCGCATCCGCGAGCAGGTGCTGGCCGAGGCGGAGGTCCAGGAGGCCACCGCGGTGATCGACGAGGATCTGCTGGTCGAGGTCAGCGGCCTGGTGGAGTGGCCGGTAGCCCTGACCGGCAGCTTCGACGAGCGCTTCCTGGAGGTACCGGCGGAGTCGCTGATTTCCTCCATGAAGGCCAACCAGAAGTACTTCCACCTGCTCGATGAGGCGGGCAAGCTCAAGCCACTCTTCATCACCATCTCGAATATCGAAAGCTCCGACCCCCAGCAGGTGATCGAGGGCAACGAGAAGGTGATCCGCCCCCGCCTGGCCGATGCCGCCTTCTTCTACGACACGGATCGCAAGCGGCCCCTCGCTTCGCGCATCGACGAGCTCGCCGGCGTGGTGTTCCAGCAGCAGCTCGGCACCCTGGCCGACAAGGCCCACCGCAGTGCCGCCGTGGCCGCCTTCATTGCCGGCCAGATCGGCGGCGACGTGGGCCACGCTCGCCGCGCCGCGGAGCTCGCCAAGTGCGACCTGGTCACCGAGATGGTGCTCGAGTTCCCCGAACTGCAGGGCATCATGGGCCGCTATTACGCCGAGCATGATGGCGAGGCCGCCGACGTCGCCCAGGCACTGGAGGAGCAGTACCTGCCGCGCTTCGCCGCCGACGCCATCCCCCACAGCCGCACCGGGCTGGCCCTGGCCCTGGCCCTGGCCGACCGCCTGGACACCCTGACCGGTATCTTCGGCATCGGCCAGCGTCCCACCGGCACCAAGGACCCCTTCGCCCTGCGCCGCGCGGCCATCGGCGTGCTCAACATCCTGGTCAAGGGTGAGCTGAACCTGGACCTGCGCGAGCTGCTCGAGCTGGCCGCCGCCCAGCATCAGGAGCTGCCCTATGCCGAGAAGCTGGTGGACGAGGTGCTCGGCTACATGCTCGACCGCTTCCGCGCCTGGGGCCAGGACGAGGGCATCTCCGCCGAGGCCTACCTGGCCGTACGCGCCCGCCCGGTCACCCGCCCGCTGGATTTCGCCCGGCGGCTGCGTGCGGTCCAGGCCTTTGCCGGCCGCGAGGAGGCGGCCGCCCTGGCCGCGGCCAACAAGCGGGTCTCCAACATCCTGGCCAAGCAGGCCGATGAGGTGGGCAGCCAGGTCGACGCCGGCGTGCTTCAGGAGGCGGCCGAGCTGGCCCTTCACGAGGCGGTCAGCGCCCAGCGCGAACGCGTGATGCCGCTGTTCGCCGAGGGCCGCTACGCCGAGGCGCTGGACGCCCTGGCCGGCCTGCGGGAGCCGGTGGATGCCTTCTTCGACCAGGTCATGGTGATGGCCGACGATCCGGCCATTCGCGCCAACCGCCTGGCGCTGCTGGCCAGCCTGCGTGCGCTCTTCCTGGAAGTGGCGGATATCGCCCAGCTGCAGCAGTAACACCGGGCAAAGGGAACGAAGGCCGGCAGCCAGCGCTGCCGGCCTTTTTCATGCCCGGCGAACGGGTGTGTGTTTCACGTGAAACAACCACGCCGTACTCGTCATCTATGGCCGGGCCGCTTGGCAGGACGTGTTCCACGTGAAACACTCCCCCTCTCGCTGACCGCAGGAGCCCGACCGAATGCCCTCCCCCGACCGCCTGGTGATCCTCGATCGCGACGGTGTCATCAACCGCGATTCCGATGCCTATGTGAAATCCCTGGCCGAGTGGATCCCCTACCCCAGCGCCATCCAGGCAATTGCCCGGCTGAGCCGGGCCGGCTGGACGGTGGCAGTGGCCACCAACCAGTCCGGCATCGCCCGTGGCTACTATGACGAGGCCACCCTGGCCGAGATGCACGAAGAGCTCGATCGGCTGGTGAAGGAGGCCGGCGGCGACATCGACCATATCGCCTGGTGCCCCCACGGCCCTGGCGATGAGTGCGACTGCCGCAAGCCGCTGCCCGGCCTCCTGGAGCAGATCCGTGTCGAGCTCGGCATGCAGACCCTCGCCGGCAGCTGGATGGTGGGTGACAGCCTGCGCGACCTCCAGGCCGGCGAACCCATGGGTTGCCGGCCGGTGCTGGTTCGCACCGGCAAGGGGGAACGCACCCTGGCCAGCCACCCGGAACTGGCGGCAGAGGGCAGCGACACCCACGTCTTCGACGACCTGGCCGGCTTCGTCGACTGGCTGCTGGAACAGGAAGAACACAGCTAGGCCGGGGGAGCCGGGAGCCGGGAGCCGGGAGCCGGGAGCCGGGAGCCAGGAGCATCAGGAGATTGCTGGCCAGCCAGGAAAAAGCCCGCCACAGGTAACTGTAGCGGGCTTCTGCTTGGCGCTCAGCCGTGTTTCACGTGAAACATGGCCTCACCTGATCGATGGGCGTCACACGTCGAGATTGGCCACCAGCGCATTGCGCTCGATGAAGTCGCGACGCGGCTCCACCTCGTCCCCCATGAGGGTGTTGAACATCATGTCCGCCCCCACGGCATCCTCGATGGTGACCCGCAGCATGCGGCGAGTCTCGGGGTTCATGGTGGTCTCCCAGAGCTGATCCGGGTTCATCTCCCCCAGCCCCTTGTAGCGCTGGATCGACAGCCCGCGCTGGGCCTCGGTCATCAGCCACTCCAGCGCCTCGTGGAAGGTCGAGACGCGCTTCTGACGCTCCCCGCGGGCCACATGGGCGCCCTCCTCCAGCAGGCCGTCGAGGGTCTCCCCCAGCTCGCCCATGCCGCGGTAGTCGGCGCTGGTGAAGAAATCGATGCCCCACACATAGTCGGTGGTCACACCATGAGCGGTGAGCGTCACCGCCGGCAGGTAGAGGCTCCGCTCGGTGTCCTCCTCAAGCCGGAAGGTGTAGCGCGGGCCACCCTCATAGGCCACCACGGCATCCATCTCGCCCTGCAGGTGGTCGATCCAGTTCTGCATGGTCACACGATCCCGCAGGCTGGCCTCGCCGTCCAGGCGCGCCGCATGCACGATCCGCTTGAGCACCTCGATGGGATAGACCCGCGACAGGCGATCGATGCGGCGCATCACTTCACGATACTGGTTGACGAGCCCTTCCAGCTGGGAACCGCTGATCCCCGGTGCGTCGGCGTTGACATAGAGACGGGCACCGTCCATCGCGGTGGCCGTCAGGTAGTCGGTCATCGCCTGCTCATCCTTGAGGTAGAGCTCCTGCTTGCCACGCTTGACCTTGTAGAGCGGCGGCTGGGCGATGAAGACGTGGCCGCGCTCGATCAGCTGTGACATCTGGCGGAAGAAGAAGGTCAGCAGCAGGGTCCGGATATGGGAGCCGTCCACGTCGGCATCGGTCATGATGATGATCGAGTGGTAGCGCAGCTTGTCCGGATTGAACTCCTCGCGGCCGATGCCACAGCCCAGGGCGGTGATCAGGGTGCCCACCTCGGCGGAAGAGAGCATCTTGTCGAAGCGCGCCTTCTCCACGTTGAGGATCTTGCCCTTGAGCGGCAGGATCGCCTGGGTGCGACGGTCCCTGCCCTGCTTGGCGCTGCCGCCGGCCGAGTCACCCTCGACCAGGAAGAGCTCGGAAAGGCTCGGGTCCTTCTCCTGACAGTCGGCCAGCTTGCCGGGCAGGCCGGCGATATCCAGCGCACCCTTGCGACGCGTCATGTCGCGGGCCTTGCGCGCCGCCTCTCGGGCGCGGGCGGCATCGAGCATCTTGTTGACGATCGACTTGGCCTCGTTGGGCTTCTCGATCAGGTAGTCGGAGAACAGTCGCCCCATCTCCTGCTCGACTGCGGTCTTCACCTCGGAGGAGACCAGCTTGTCCTTGGTCTGGGACGAGAACTTGGGGTCCGGCACCTTCACCGAGATGATCGCCGTCAGGCCCTCACGAGCGTCATCGCCGATCGCCGGAGGTGTTGATCTTGGACTTCTTGAGCAGGCCCTCGGCTTCGATATACGAATTGAGCGTCCGGGTCAGGGCGGCACGGAAGCCCGCCAGGTGCGTCCCGCCATCCCGCTGGGGAATGTTGTTGGTGTAGCAGAAGATGTTCTCGTTGAAGGAGTCGGACCACTGCATCGCCACTTCCACGCCCACCCCATCCTCGCGCTCGGCGTTGAAGTGGAAGACCGGATTAAGCACCGTCTTGTTGGTGTTGAGATGGTCGACGAAGGCCTTGAGGCCACCCTCATAGTGGAACAGCTCCTCCTTGCCGCTGCGCTCATCGACCAGACGAATGGCCACGCCGGAGTTCAGGAAGGAGAGCTCCCGAAGACGCTTGGCCAGGATATCGTAATGGAATTCGATGTTGGCGAAGGTTTGCGGTGAGGGGCGGAAGTGCACGCGGGTCCCGGTCTTCTCGGTCTTGCCCACCACGCTCAGCGGCGCCTGGGGCACCCCGTGGTGATAGATCTGCTCGAACACCTCGCCGGCGCGCCAGATGGTCAGCTTGAGCTCCTCGGAGAGGGCGTTGACCACCGACACCCCCACGCCGTGGAGGCCGCCGGAGACCTTGTAGGAGTTGTCGTCGAACTTGCCGCCGGCGTGAAGCACCGTCATGATCACTTCCGCGGCGGAGACCCCCTCTTCCTCATGAATGTCGGTGGGCACCCCGCGGCCGTTGTCGCTGACCGTGATCGACTCGTCGGGGTGAATGACCACGCGGATCTCGCTGCAGTAGCCGGCCAGCGCCTCGTCAATGGAGTTATCCACCAGCTCGAACACCATATGGTGCAGGCCCGTGCCGTCATCGGTGTCACCGATGTACATGCCGGGACGCTTGCGTACGGCATCCAGCCCCTTGAGTACCTTGATGCTCGATGAGTCGTAGGCCTGTTCGCTCATTGACTGCTCCATCATGAAGTCTGTCGTTCCAGTGGCGCCAGCTGCCCCTCTCCCGATGGCGAACGTTTCACGTGAAACATCGCGACGGGGGTGGCGGGCTGCCACAGATCTGCCAGGGCGTCGTGATCGACGCTGGTGATGAACGCCTGGCAGTGCATGCTTTCCAGCCAGTGGCAGAACACCCGTCGGTGGGCGCTGTCCAGCTCTGCCGGGAGATCGTCGATCAGGTAGAGGCAGTGTCGCCCCGTGGCGGCCTCCAGCAGCCGCCCCTGCGCCAGCTTGAGGGCACTCACCACCAGCTTTTGCTGGCCCCGGGAGAGCACCTCCACGGCGGGGCGCCGATGCAGCCTGACCGCCAGGTCCGCCCGCTGCGGACCCTGCTGGGTAAAGCCCATCTGCCTGTCGACCTCCCTGCCCTGGCTCAGTATCTCACCGAGCTCACGGCGCCTGTCCCAGCCGCGCGTGTAGCGCAGCTGCAGACCCGGCAACGGCATCAGGCCGGCCAGGGTCTCCTCGAAGACCGGGAGGAAGGCGTTGACCCAGGCGCTGCGCAGGGCATCGATGCGCTCGCTCCAGTGGACGAACTCGTGCTCCCAGGCCGACAGGGAAGCACCGTCCATTCTACCATGCCTGAGCAGGGCATTCCGATGTTTCAGCGCCCGACGGGCCCGCTGCCACGCCTCCAGGAAGTCATGTTTCACGTGAAACACTCCCCAGTCGAGGAACTCCCGTCGTCCCGCGGGAGGCCCCTCCAGGAGACGGAAGGCATCGGGATTGATCAGCTGAAGGGGGAGCGTCTCGACCAGGCGAGAGAGGCGGCTGACGCGCTCACCGGAGAGGCGGATCTCGAGTTCGCTCTCGTCCCGGCGGCGGCGCACGCCGAAGGGAATCGGGGGGTCACCCGCCAGGCGACCATGCAGGACCAGGCCTTCGGCATCATGGCCGATCACATGGCGCATCTGGCGGGTGCGGAAGGAGCGCCCCATGCCGAGCACATGGATACCCTCGAGCAGACTGGTCTTACCGCTGCCATTGTCTCCCGTGACCAGGTTGATTCGAGAACCCGGTTGAAAATCAATGGCTTGAAGGTTGCGAAGACCCTGAAAGGCGAGGCGATCTAGTGGCATGGAGAGATCCAGGCAGGGCGGCACCGCGGGTGCCGCCGCCAGTCACTAGAGACGCATGGGCATGACGACATAGAGAGCATCGCCGCCTCCCGGCTCCTCCATCAGCGCACTGCTGTTGGGGTCGGCCAGGGTCATCTGCACGCGGTCCTCGTCCAGGGCGTTGAGGACATCGATCAGGTAGCCGACGTTGAAGCCGATCTCGAGGCCGGGGCCGCTGTACTCGATGGCGATGTTCTCCTCGGCCTCTTCCTGCTCGGGGTTGTTGGCCATCACCTTGAGGTTGCCTTCGGCCAGGTGCAGGCGCACGCCGCGGTACTTCTCGTTGGAGAGGATGGCGGTGCGAGAGAGCACCTGGCGCAGCTCGGCGCGCTCGGCGATGAACACCTTGTCGCCGCCGCGGGGGACCACCCGCTCGTAGTCGGGGAACTTGCCGTCCACCAGCTTGGAGGTGAAGGTGAAATCCCCCGTGTGAGCGCGGATGTGGCTGGCCCCGAGGGTCAGGCTGACCGGCTCCTCGCCGTCGTCCAGCAGGCGAACCAGCTCCAGGATGCCCTTGCGCGGCACGATCAGCTTCTGGGCCGGCTCCACCTGGATCTCGACGGGACGCGAGCAGACCGCCAGGCGGTGGCCATCGGTGGCGACGGCACGCACCAGACCGGAGCGCATCTCCAGCAGCATCCCGTTCAGGTAGTAGCGCACGTCCTGCTGGGCCATGGCGAAGGAGGTGGCGTCGATCAGCTGCTTCAGAACGCCCCGCGGCAGGGCGAGCTCGATGCTGCCCTGGCTGTCCTCGATGTTGGGGAACTCCGCCACCGGCAGGGTCGAGAGCGTGAAGCGCGAGCGGCCGCTGCGCAGCACCGCCCTGCCCTCCTCCAGGGAGAGCTGGATCTCGGCATGGTCGGGCAGCGACTTGCAGATATCCATCAGCTTGCGCGCCGGCACGGTGGCGGCCCCCGGCTCATCCACCTGGCTGGCCACGGTGCGCCCGATCAGCTCCACTTCGAGGTCGGTGCCGGTGAGCGCTACCTGGTCCTGATCGACCTGGATCAGCACGTTGGAGAGTACCGGGAGAGTCTGGCGTCGCTCCACCACACCGGCCACCAGCGTCAGCGGTCGCAGCAGCGCTTCGCGGGAGATGGAAAATTTCATGTCGGCTCCACGTCTAGTCCTGAAGGATTGCGGCCCGTGCGGCCCGGGCCGAACGGCTAGGCCATCATTTAACCACAGCCGGGCCGGGGGGGGGGGCGCTGGGGGATGAGGGCAAGGAGTAGCGGCGATCGCGGCGCGGTGTCGCTCCGGCGCCCCATGCCGGAGGATCCGGCATTGGTGCCGTCAGCTGGTCAGCAGGCGCAGCAGGTTCTTGTAGTCTTCCCGGATATCGGCGCTCTCCTCCTGCAGCGACTTCACCTTGCGGCAGGCGTGCAGCACCGTGGTGTGGTCGCGACCACCGAAGGCATCGCCGATCTCGGGCAGGCTGTGGTTGGTCAGCTCCTTGGCCAGGGCCATGGCCACCTGGCGAGGGCGCGCCACCGAGCGCGAGCGACGCTTGGAAAGCAGGTCGGCAAGCTTGATCTTGTAGTACTCCGCCACGGTGCGCTGGATGTTGTCCACGCCCACCTGCTTGTCCTGCAGCGCCAGCAGGTCCTTGAGCGACTCGCGGATGAAGTCCTGGGTGATCGGCTTGCCCATGAAGTGGGAGTCGGCAATCACCTTCTTCAGGGCCCCTTCCAGCTCACGCACGTTGGAGCGGATCTTCTGGGCGATGAAGAAGGCCGCATCGTGAGGCAGGTCGACCTTGGCCTGGTCGGCCTTCTTCATCAGGATCGCGACGCGGGTCTCCAGCTCCGGCGGCTCGATGGCCACCGTCAGCCCCCAGCCGAAGCGCGACTTCAGGCGCTCCTCCACCCCGCTGATCTCCTTGGGATAGCGATCGGAGGTGAGGATCATCTGCTGGCCGCCTTCGAGCAGGGCATTGAAGGTGTGGAAGAACTCCTCCTGGGAGCGCTCCTTGCCGGCGAAGAACTGGATGTCATCGATCAGCAGCGCGTCCACGCTGCGGTAGAAGCGCTTGAAGTCGTTGATGGCGTTGAGCTGCAACGCCTTGACCATGTCGGCCACGAAACGCTCGGAGTGCAGGTAGACCACCCGGGCATTCTCCCGCCGCCCGGCCAGGGCATTGCCAACGGCGTGCATCAGGTGGGTCTTGCCGAGGCCGACCCCGCCGTAGAGGAACAGCGGATTGTAGGCCCCTCCCGGGTTCTCCGAGACCTGCCGCGAGGCGGCCCGGGCCAGCTGGTTGGACTTGCCCTCCACGAAGGTCTCGAAGGTGAAGTTGGGGTTCAGGCCACTGCTGTGCTTGAGGCTGCCCTCGACCTGCACCTGGCGCTCCCCGGCCGCCCGGCGGCCCGCGCCCTCCTCGCGCTGGGCGTCGAGCTCGCGCTCATCGGCCACCTCACCACGCGGGGGAGTATGCACGGCGGGTGCCGCGGGGCGTCGTGGCGCGGCCGATACCGGGTTGCCCAGTTCACGTGGCTGGGGCTGGGGCGCGCTGCGCCGACTGCCTACCGTCAGCACCACCTTGGGAGGCTTGGCCGGGGAGAGCTCGCGCATCAGCTCACCGATGCGCTTGGCATACTTGTCGCTGACCCAGTCACGCACGAAGCGGTTGGGGGCCAGCAGACACAGCTCACCCGACTCCCCCTCTTCCGCCTGCAGCGGGCGAATCCAGGTGTTGAACTGCTGGGAGTTCAGCTCGTCCTGAAGGGTGTCCAGACACTGTTGCCAGAGAGCTAGCGCCACGCGGCCTCACCATCGGTTGGAAAACGGTCGCATATTGTATCGCCCCCGAGGATGGTTATCCACACCCTGGGGGCGCCGCGCCGCGGCTGTGGAAAACTTTCCCTGGACCCCGGGGATGGGTCCCGCCGAACGCTGGGGACAATATCTCGCTGTGGACGACTAGCGATTGCATCCACCGCTTCTGCACAGGGCATCCCGTGCCATCCCACCGCCTGTCCACAGCCTATATCCTGCAGCAGAAGATTGTTTACGTTCGGGAAAGCCATCTTATCCACAGATACTGTCCCCACTATTAATAACAGGCTCTTTAAAAGGGATAGAAAATAGTAATAGTAGTCGTGGTGGTCGATGGCAGACCCGACGGCAGGGCTCGTGAGGCGCCTGCGCCGTCATCGCACTGGCCATCGCGTACGGAAAAATTGCACCCGGGCCGCGATATCACTACAATTTCCGGTCTTGAGCCGAATACCCCCGGGGTCCTCTGTGGAAACCGGACGCCTCGAAATTGTCGATTCTTCCTGAAAACCACGTGGGAATAACGAGTTATGAAACGCACCTTTCAGCCCAGCGTTCTGAAGCGTAAGCGCGTGCACGGTTTCCGTGCCCGTATGGCCACCAAGAACGGCCGTGCCGTCCTGGCCCGCCGTCGTGCCAAGGGCCGCAAGCGCCTGAGCGCCTGATCACGGACCCCAGGTGTCCCGTCAGGACTTCCCCCGCCGTCTGCGTCTGCTGACGGCCGGGGAGTATCGGCAGGTCTTCGACAACGCGGTCTACAAGGTTCATGGCAAGGGGCTCATGGCCCTGGCGATCCCCAATGACCTTGGGCATCCACGCCTTGGCCTGATCGTCAGCAAGAAGAACCTTCGCCGTGCCGTCGACCGCAACCGCCTCAAGCGACTCGCCCGCGAATCCATACGCCTTCAGCAGCAGCGTCTGCCCGCCGTGGACATCGTGCTGATGGCCAGGCGAGGCGTGAAGGAGCTCGATAACGAGGTCCTGCATCGCCAGCTGCACGGGATGTGGCGACGTCTGGAGCGCGAGGCAAGCAAGGCCGCCGTCGACGACCAGCCAGGTACCGGGACACCCAGCGCGAACGCCAGTCAGGGCGGATGACCGGCCAACCAGGAGTCGTCACCATGTCGAGGCCCCTTTCCATGGTGTTCCCCGACCCTGCCGGTATCCCCGCCGAGAGTCCGTGTTCGGCATCCAGCCTGCCTCTGGCAGGCTTTTGTCTATCTCGGGCAGATGTTTTCCATCTCGCCCGCGGCAAGTTCACCACCCATCGGGCAGAAACCTCATGGACGTAAAACGACTCCTCTTGCTGATCCCCCTGGCGGTGCTCGCCTACCTGATCGTCGTGCAGTGGAATCAGGACTATGGCCAGGTCTCCCCTGAGCCCGAGGCCCCCTCCTTCACCAGCAGCCCGGCCAACGGCGAGGCCCAGCCGGCCGACCCGGATGGCCTGGCCGTGCACGCCACGCCCAGCGCAACGGGCGACGTCAGTCAGGCCATGCCCGGCGAGGTGAGCTCGCCCACCAGCAGCCGCGACCTGATCGCCGTGGTGACCGATGTGCTGGACCTGCGCATCGACCCCCAGGGCGGTGATGTCGTCTACGCCGCCCTGCCACAGCACAAGCTGACGCTGAATTCGGATCGTCCCTACGTGCTGCTCTCCGACAGCGAGAGCCGCAGCTACGTGGCGCGCTCCGGCCTGCAGCTCGACGGCCAGGCCGGCCGCATCGCCTTCACGCCGGAGCAGACCGAGTACCGCCTGAGCGAGGGTGAGGACCGCCTGGAAGTCGACCTCCGCGCCGAGGTCAACGGTGTCGACGTCATCAAGCGCTTCACCTTCGAGCGCGGCAGCTATGCAGTGGACGTCAACTACTACCTGGCCAACAACACCGAGGCACCGGTCACCGCGCGCTTCATCGGCCAGCTGGCCCGCGACAACAGCCCGGACCCCTCCAGCGGCGTGGCCCTGGGCATGAGCTCCTATCTGGGGGCGGCCTACTCCACCCAGGATAGCCGCTACGAGAAGGTCGACTTCGACGACATTCAGCGTGGTCGCTTCGAGAACCGTGACTCCCAGGGGGGCTGGGTGGCGATCATCCAGCACTACTTCGTCTCGGCCTGGGCGCCGCCCCAGAACCAGCAGAACCTCTTCTATGCCACCACGGACTCGCAGAACCGCAACGTCGCCGCCTTCGCCGGGCCGGTGACCAGCGTCGCCGCCGAGGGCGAGGCGCGCCTGGGCGCGACCCTCTACATGGGTCCCAAGGTGCAGGACTACCTGGAGGCCGTGGCCCCCAACCTGCGACTCACCGTGGACTTCGGCTGGCTGTGGTTCATCGCCAACCCGCTGTTCTGGCTGCTCGACCAGATCCACAGCCTGATCGGCAACTGGGGCTGGTCCATCGTGCTGCTGACCATCGTGGTCAAGCTGGCCCTGTGGCCGCTCTCCGCCAAGGCCTACAAGTCCATGGCCCGCATGCGCAAGCTGGGGCCGGAGATGCAGCGCCTGAAGGAGCAGTACGGCGACGACCGCCAGAAGATGTCCCAGGAGATGATGAAGTTCTACCAGAAGGAGAAGATCAATCCTCTGGGCGGCTGTCTGCCGATCCTGGTGCAGATGCCGGTCTTCATCGCCCTCTACTGGATGCTGCTGGAGTCCGTGGAGCTGCGCCACGCGCCCTTCATGTTCTGGATCCAGGATCTCTCGGTGAAGGATCCCTTCTTCATCCTGCCGATCCTGATGGGCGCCTCCATGTTCGTGCAGCAGCTGCTCAACCCGACGCCTCCGGACCCGATGCAGGCGAAGATCATGCGCATGCTGCCCATCGTCTTCACCTTCTTCTTCCTGTGGTTCCCGGCCGGTCTGGTGATCTACTGGGTGGTGAACAACATCATCTCCATCGCCCAGCAGTACGCCATCACGCGCAAGATCGAGAACGATCCCACCGTCGGCAAGGGCATGAAGACCAAGTAGAGTCGGCATGACGACCCGGTAGCGGAGAGTCCCTGCCGCACCTCCCCGGACCCCCGCCCCGTGCGGGGGTCTGGCGTTTACGGGGCCCGAAACGGACAATGGCCCCGCCACCACGAGGAGATTCCCATGGCCATCCTCCACGATCAGGACACCATCGCCGCCCTCGCCACGCCCCCCGGCCGGGGGGGCGTGGGCATCATCCGCGTCTCGGGGCCGCTGTGCGCCGCGATCGCCGAGGCGGTGGTGGGCCACTGCCCTGCCCCGCGCCGCGTCCACTACGGGCCCTTCCGGGGCGAATCGGCGGTGATCGACGAGGGTATCGCCCTCTACTTCACCGGACCCCACTCCTTCACCGGCGAGGACGTGCTGGAACTCCAGGGGCACGGTGGTCCGGTGATCATGGACCTGCTGCTCGAGCGCTGCGTGGCGCTCGGCGCTCGGCTGGCCCGCCCCGGGGAGTTCTCCGAACGCGCCTTCCTCAACGACAAGCTCGACCTGGCCCAGGCCGAGGCGATCGCCGACCTGATCGACGCCAGCTCCCGGGCCGCCGCCGAGAATGCCCTGCGCTCCCTGCAGGGGGACTTCTCGCGCCGGGTCGAGGCGCTGGTGCAGCGGCTCATCGAGCTGCGCATCTACGTGGAGGCGGCCATCGATTTCCCCGAGGAGGAGATCGATTTCCTGGCCGACGGCAAGGTGGCCGAGCGGCTCGACGGGGTGATGGCGGAGCTTTCGGCGGTGCGCGCCGCCGCCGGCCAGGGGGCGCTGATGCGCGAGGGCATGAGCGTGGTGATCGCCGGCCGGCCCAACGCCGGCAAGTCGAGCCTGCTCAACGCCCTCACCGAGCAGGAGACCGCCATCGTCACCGATATCGCCGGCACCACCCGGGACGTGCTCCGCGAGCACATCCACATCGATGGCATGCCGCTGCACATCATCGATACCGCCGGCCTGCGCGACACCCCGGACGCCGTGGAACAGATCGGCGTGGCACGGGCCTGGGCGGAGATCGAGAAGGCGGACCGGGTGCTGCTGCTGGTGGACGCCACCACTACCGACTCCCTCGACCCCATGGCGATCTGGCCCGAGTTCGTGGCCAGGCTGCCGGACCCGAGGCGGCTGACGCTGGTGCGCAACAAGATCGACACCACCCGGGACGCGCCCGGCATCGAGTTATCCACAGCCACCCCGGTGATCCGGCTCTCCGCCCGGACCGGTGCGGGTGTGGATAACCTGAAGGCCCATCTCAAGGAGGTGATGGGCTACAGCGGCACCACCGAGGGGCGCTTCTCGGCACGCCGGCGCCACCTGGATGCCCTGGACAGGGCGCGACAGGCCCTGGAGAACGGCGAGGCTCAGCTGGCCGGCTTCGGTGCCGGCGAACTGCTGGCCGAGGACCTGCGCGACGCCCAGCAGGCGCTGGGCGAGATCACCGGAGAATTCAGCGCCGACGATCTTCTCGGCGAGATCTTCGGCAGCTTCTGCATCGGGAAATAGCCGTGCCCTCCTTCCGCTACTCCTCCACCCACCAGCCGCTGCGATAGCTCCCCGGCGAGCCCAGGTGGGCCACCACGGGCGCCATCGCCGCGGCCAGGCGCTCGTCGAGGCCCCAGGGCGGGTTGACCACCAGCATGCCGCTACCATACATACCGCGCTCCGCCTCGCTGGGGGCCTGCCGGGTGAATTCGCCGTACCAGACCTTGCGCAGCCCCCCGTCGCGGAGCGCTTCCAGCAGCTCGCGGTGGCGGCCCGCCGGCAGCAGCGGATACCACACCAGCATCACCGCATGACGCGCCTTGCGCATGGCCGTCAGCAGCGTCTCGGCCACCTCGAGATACTCCTCCTTGCGCTCGTAGCTGGGGTCGATCAGCACGCAGAGCCTCGGCGTCTTGACCGGCAGCCGCTGAAGCAGGCCCTTGAGGCCATCGCCATGGATCCGCTGGGCGGCTGCCGGGAAGGGCTGCTGGCTCAGGTGCTCGTGCTCGCCGGGGTGCAGCTCGAAGAGCCACTGCTGGTCCTGGGCCCTCAGCCGATGACCCATCCACCAGGGGGAACCGGGGTAGTGGGTCAGCCGCGAAGGGTCAGGCTGGGCACTCGCCAGGGCCGCGAGCCAGTCGCCCAGCAGCGGTTCTCTGGCCAGCGCCTGGCGGGCCTTCCAGAGCGGGATGACCCCGTCCCGGTACTCCTGCAGCCGGGAGGTCTCGGCGGCATCGAGTGGATAGAGGCCGCGACCGGCATGGGTATCGATGTACGTAATCGAAGAATCTTTACGTAAAAGATGATCGATGACCGCATGCAGGGTCAGGTGCTTGTGGACGTCGGCGAAGTTGCCGGCGTGGTAGGCGTGCTGATAGGAAAGCATGGATGGGGTTTGGCGACTCGGCAAGGACGGGACAAGGAAAAGGGGCCTGCCGCTTCAGGCGGCAGGCCCCACTCTGGCACTCGGCGGGCTCGCCTGGCCTTACTGGAACTGGCTCTCGATGGGGGTCAGGGTGATCTCGACGCGACGGTTCTGGGCGCGCCCCTCCTCGGTGGCGTTGCTGGCCACGGGCTGGGACGGACCATAGCCGGTCATGTAGAGGCGATTGCGCGAGACGCCCGCCTGGGCCAGGTAGTTGCCGACGGATTCGGCGCGACGCTCGGAGAGACGCTGGTTGTAGTCGGCGTTGCCGGTGCTGTCGGTGTGACCGGCGATGTTGACCCGGGTATCGGTGTACTGGGTCAGGATCGACGCCACGTCGTTGAGGGCGTTGCGAGCGCTCATGGTCAGTTCGCTGGAGTCGAAGCCGAAGGTCACGCTGCTCGGCATGTTGAGCACGATATCGTCGCCGCGACGATCGACCTCGATGCCGGTACCGCGGGTGCTCTGACGCAGCTCCTCCTCCTGGCGATCCATGTAGGCGCCGATGCCGGCACCGGCGGCGGCGCCCACGGCGGCACCGATCAGCGCGCGATCACGGCGGCTGGTGCTGCCGTCACCGCTCAGCGCGCCCGCGGCGGCCCCCACGGCGGCCCCGATGGCGGCACCCGTGCCGGTCTGGCTGCGCTGGGTCTGGCCGGAATAGGGGTCGGTCGTGGCGCAACCCACCAGCAGGGCAGCGGCGGCAAGCGGGACGAGGAAGCGAGTGGGCTTGATCATGAGGTCAGATCTCCATGCAATCATCAGTAGACCCGGTAGGCATCCCTGCCGGGCAGTTCATCGGTATCACGGGCTGCGATGAGGCCGGTGGATCGGTCATTCCATGCCGATCAGCGCCAGCAGTTCATTCAAGAATAATAGACCCTGAGGCGATGCCTGCAGTCGATCGGCATCTTCCACGAGAAGTCCTTTTTTACGGGCGTGCTCGAGGCGCGCCTCGAGCACGGCGGACGGGCGGCCCGTGGCGGCTCGCCAGCGCGCCAGGGAGACCCCTTCGACCAGACGCAGCGCATTCATGGCGAACTCCAGCGGCAGCTCCTCGTCGGCAATGGGGCTGTGGCCGGCGATGAACCCCCGGGGGTCGCGGGCGCGGCGCAGGTAGGCCTCCGGCTGGCGGGCCTTCCAGCGCCGCTCGATGGCCAGGCCGGCATCGCCATCGACAGCGCTCAGCTTGCCATGGGCGCCGGCGCCGATTCCCAGGTAGTCGCCGAAGCGCCAGTAGTTGAGGTTGTGTCGCGAGCGCCGCTGCGGGTGCGCGTAGGCCGAGATCTCGTAGCGCAGAAGGCCGGCCCGCTCCAGCCGCTCGTGGCCCAGGTCCTGGATATCCCAGAGCACCTCCTCCTCGGGCAGCCGCGGCGGCCGGGAGTGGAACTCGGTATTGGGCTCGAGGGTGAGCTGGTACCAGGAGAGGTGCTCGGGGGCGAGCGCCAGGGCCCGCTCCAGGTCGTCCAGGGCCAGCTCGGGGGTCTGGCCCGGTAGCCCGTGCATCAGGTCGAGGTTGAGGTTGTCGAAGCCCGCCTCGCGGGCCTCGAGCACCGCGGCCTCGGCGTCACGACCCGAGTGGATGCGACCCAGCGCCTGCAGCTGGGCATCCTGGAAGCTCTGCACCCCCAGGGAGAGCCGGTTGATGCCCGCCTCGCGATAGCCCGCGAAGCGCCCGCGCTCCAGGGTGCCCGGGTTGGCCTCCAGGGTGATCTCGATGTCCCGGGCCGTGGGCAGCCGCGCGGCGACGCCCTCCAGCAGCTGACGATAGAAGGAGGCCGACATCAGGCGCGGCGTGCCCCCGCCGATGAAGAGGCTGACCAGCTCCCGACCGGCGGCCAGCGGCAGGTCGGCATCGAGGTCGGCCAGCAGGGCCGCCAGGTACTCCTGCTCCGGCAGCGCCTGCTCGCGGCCGACGCCATGGGAGTTGAAGTCGCAGTAGGGGCACTTGCGCACGCACCAGGGCACATGCACATAGAGCGCAAGGGGCGGCAGGGCGATCATCGTGCCCCTGGGCCTTGGCCCAGCGCCTCGACCAGCGCCTGAAGGGCGCGCCCGCGATGGCTCAGGCGATTCTTTTCCGCCGACGACAGCTCGGCCACGCTCATGCCCTGCTCGGGCAGCCAGAACAGCGGGTCGTAGCCGAAGCCACCCTCGCCGCGGGGATGGGCCAGGATCTCGCCCTTCCAGCTGCGCTGAACGATCAGCGGCACCGGGTCCTCGGCGTGGCGCAGGTAGACCAGCACGCACCAGTAGCGTCCGGTTCGCTGCCCCTCGGGCACCTCCGCCAGCCGCTCCAGCAGCCGGGCATTGTTGCGCTCATCGCTCTTCGGCTCACCGGCGAAGCGCGCCGAGTAGATCCCGGGCGCCCCGTTCAGCGCATCGACCTCCAGTCCCGAGTCATCGGCCAACGCCGGCAGGCCACTGACCCGGCTCGCCTCCCGCGCCTTGAGCAGGGCGTTCTCGACGAAGGTCAGGCCGGTCTCCTCCACCTCGGGGACGTCATACTCCGCCTGGGGCCTGACATCGAGGCCCAGCGGCGCCAGCAGCTGGTGGAACTCGCGCAGCTTTCCGGCGTTGCCGCTGGCAAGGATCAGGGGGGTCGAGGTCATGGTGAGATTCCTGACGATTGACGGCCTGCCATTCTAGGGTGCCGAGCGACAACAGCAAATGGCCGGCGCACGGCACGGCGTCCTCGAGACCGCCGCGAGTATGACATCGCTCATGAAAGTCGGCTGATTTTGGTAAGGGCTCGCCTCGAGGCCAGCGAGAACGCATCCGCCAAGCCATTGATCCGGAACCTCAACCCTCGCCATTCATCAAAATGAAATAAAAATCGCATCGAGATATAACTAATGAGAAGTAACGGGATGTAACAGAATAGCCAACACTATGGGCTGAACACCCACCGTCACTCCTTTACCTGCCGCTAGCCAGCTTGCCGGCTGAGCTTCCTCAGGGGGGCGAACATGGATCAGGATAAAAACATGCTGCTGGTGACCTCCAGCAGCCCCCAGTGCCAGCTCTTCATCGACTATCTGCGCAAGCAGCTGGCCTGCACGATCACGGTGCTGCCGCCAGGCAGCGAATGGAAGCCCAGGGAGATACAGCCCACCCTGATCCTGCTGGATGCCGACCATGTCGGTGAAGAGCTCATGCAGAAGTGGCACGCCCGCGCCATGGAGGATGAGCGAATCTCGCTGGCTGCCTTCAACCTCCTGGACGAGGATCACGCCGTGCAGACCCTCTCGGCCCTCCACCTGCGGGGCGTCTTCTACCGCAGTGACAGCCTGGAGATGATCTGCAAGGGGCTGCAGTCGCTGATGACCGGGGAGCTGTGGATGTCGCGCTCCCTGATGACCCGCATGATCTCCTTCCTGCGCCGCCAGCAGCTCAACTCCTACCGCCCGGTATGTGGGTTGACCCATCGCGAACTGGAGATCATCGGCCTGCTGGGCTCCGGGGCCTCCAACGGCGAGATCGCCGACCGCCTCTTCGTCAGCGAGCACACCGTCAAGTCACACCTCTACAACATCTTTCGCAAGATCGACGTCCACAATCGCATCCAGGCCGTCAACTGGGCTCGCCAGAACCTGGGCGTGCCGCCGCCCCCCGATCAGCACTACCCGCGACGCGACGCGGGGCATACCCGAGGCCCTGGCTGAACGCCAGGGCTGCCTCAGCCCAGCTTCACGTGCTCCTCGATGAGATCGACCAGCGTCTCGGCGGCGTTATCCGCGGTGGTGTCCAGATGGACCAGATGCAGTCGCTCCTCGTCACCGAAGGGCTCCCGTTCCGCCAGCTGATGGTCGAGCAGCGCCAGGCTGTCGGACACCTCGCCCCCCTGGCGGCGGGCACGCTTCTCGATACGCCGCCTGAGCGTGGCCTCATCCGCCTCGAAGCTGACCACCAGGCAGGGCAGGCCGCGAGCCTCGGCCTGCTGCCGCAGCAGGTCCCGCTGCCAGCGTTTCAGGCAGGTGGCATCCACGCAGGCCGGGATGCCGGCATCCAGCAGGGTGCCGGCACAGCTCGCCAGGTGGCGATAGGTACGCTCGGTGGCGGCCTCACTGAAGATATCCACAGCCGGTGCGGCTGCCGCCCCCTGTGGGTAGGTAATCTCCTGGGGCAGGTCGTGGAGCCGCCGCCGCTCGGCATCCGAGCAGACCCGGATCGCTCCCAGACGGCTGACCAATCCCTCGGTGAAGCGGCTCTTGCCGCTGCCCGAGACGCCCACGGCAATCACCAGCGGCGGGAAGCGGAACTCGGCGATGCGTTCCGCCAGGGCCAGGTAGCGCCGGCACTCGGCCATGCTCTCCGCCAGCCTCGCCGGATGCTCAGGGTCCTGGTCAGGCGCCGGGCGACGCTGCAGGGCACGACGCGCACCGCTCAAGGCGTGGCAGGTGCCGAACAGCGAGAGCAGCCGCGCCTGGGGATAGTCCCCCGACAGGCGCAGGTAGCGATCCAGCGCCTGGCGAGTGAGCGCAGACTCGCCGCGCGCCTCCAGCCCCACCAGCAACGCCGCCAGGTCGCTGGCGGGATCGGCCGGCAGGTCGGCGCCCGGCGCCCCCGGATCCCGCCCGATGGCATTGGCCAGCAGGGTCCGGCCCTCATGGCACAGGCGGCTGTCGGGATGGGCCAGTGCCCAGCTGGTCACCAGGCGGTCGCGGCGGGCCTCGAGCAGGGACCCGAGGCGCACCAGGTCCTGCTCCAGCCATTCACCCAGCTGATCGAGCCGCTGGCGCTCCTCCTCGTCCAGCAGGCCCGCGCGAATGGTGGCCAGCTCCCCCTGCGCCAGCTGCACCAGGGGCAGGACGGGGTCGCCATGCGGTGCGGCCGCCTCGGGCAGGCGATGGTAGGCCACCAGGGAATCCACCAGCGATTCCAGGCTCTCGTTGGCATCACAGGCCCGGTGGGGCACAGCGGCGGAGTGGGGCATCACGAGTCTCCTGATGGGTGGTGGCAGTCGGTTTGGTGAAACGTCGCTTCAGCCCTGCTGCATGGTCACGAAGGCCTTCTCGGCGGCATCCAGGGTGCGCTGGATATCCTCCGGCGTATGGGCGCTGGACATGAAGCCCGCCTCGTAGGCCGAGGGAGCCAGGTAGACGCCTTCGTCCAGCATGGCGGTGAAGAAGCGCCGGAAGGCGTCGGCATCGCAGGCGGTGGCCTGGGCGAAGTTGTCGACGCGACTCTGGCCGGTGAAGAAGAGACCGAACATGCCACCCGCATGCTGGGTGATCATCTCCACGCCGGCGGCGCTGGCACGCTCCTTCAGGCCATGGCAGAGGGTCTCCACCCGCTGGGCCAGGGCGTCGTGGAACCCGGGCTCGCGCAGCTTGGTGAGCAGGGCGATGCCGGCGGACATCGCCAGCGGATTGCCGGAGAGGGTGCCCGCCTGATAGACGGGGCCGAGCGGCGAGATGTTGGACATGATCGTCGCGCTGCCGCCGAAGGCGCCCACCGGCATGCCGCCGCCGACGATCTTGCCGAGGCAGGTGAGATCCGGGCGAATGCCGTAATGCGCCTGGGCGCCGCCCAGCGCCACCCGGAAACCGGTCATCACCTCGTAGAAGATCAGCACGCTGTCGTTGGCATCGCAGACCCTGCGCAGGCACTCCAGGAAGCCCGGCTGCGGGGGAATGCAGTTCATGTTGCCGGCCACCGGCTCGACGATGATGCAGGCGATCTGGTCACCGATCTCTTCGAAGCACTGCTCCACGGCGTCGATGTCGTTGTAGGAGAGCGTCACCGTGTGCTCGGCCAGGGAGGCCGGCACGCCGGGGGAGCTCGGCTCGCCGTGGGTCAGCGCCCCGGAGCCCGCCTTGACCAGCAGCGAATCGGAGTGGCCATGGTAGTTGCCCTCGAACTTGACGATCTTGTCACGGCCGGTGACTCCACGGGCCAGGCGGATCGCCGACATGGTGGCCTCGGTGCCGGAGTTGACCATGCGCACCATCTCGATGGAGGGGATCATCTCGCAGATCAGGTCCGCCATGGTGGTCTCGATGGCCGTCGGGGTGCCGAAGGAGAGCCCGCGATCCA
Organism: Halomonas alkalicola; assembly: GCF_030704205.1. NCBI lineage: Bacteria > Pseudomonadati > Pseudomonadota > Gammaproteobacteria > Oceanospirillales > Halomonadaceae > Halomonas > Halomonas alkalicola. The sequence goes on from NZ_CP131913.1 coordinate 2,068,978, forward strand.
GGCGCTCCCGCACCGCTCCCAGCACGTCGGGGTCGGCATGGCCGGTGATCATCGGCCCCCAGGAGCCCACGTAGTCGACATAGCGCTTGCCCTCCACGTCGAAGAGGTAGGCGCCCTGGGCGCGCTCCATGAACACCGGCGGACGCTGCATGCCCTTGAAGGCGCGCACCGGCGAATTGACGCCGCCGGGGATGTGGCGGCAGGCCCGTTCGAAGAGCTCGGCGGATGTGGTCATGGCGTATCTCGTCCTCGAAAGCTGTGGATAATTCTCTGGATAACCTTTTCATGGCCACCCGACTGCCCCCATTCTCGGCGTTCGGGCAGGGGATGGCCAGCCCGTGGCTCACCCGGAGGCAGCCGGCTCGTCCACTCCCTTGACCGGCGTCACGGGCAGTCGCCATAGCCGGCGCGGCAACGACTGTCCCTCACCGGGCCGCCAGCCGTTGGCCAGCGCCTGCCAGGTGAAGGCCTGGGCCTGCTCGCAGGCGCCCACCAGCGACTCACCGGCGGCCAGCCGCGCCGCCAGGGCCGCGGCCAGGGTACAGCCGGAGCCGTGGTAGCGCCCTTCCAGGCGGGGCCAGCTCCATTGTCGACTCTGATCCGGCGTGTGCAGGGTATGCGCCACGCGATCACCCGGCGTGCCGGGCACCGGCGAGTCGGTGCCGGTGACCAGCACCGCCTGGCAGCCCAGGGTCATCAGCTCCACCGCCCGCTCGGTATCCTCGCCGGGCTGGGCGGAGAGCCGGGCCAGTTCGTCCCTATTCGGGGTCAGGATATCCACCAGGGGCAGCAGCCGCTCGCGGAAGGCATCCACCAGCTCGGCTGTGGACAACTCACGGCCACCGCCGGCCCTGAGCACCGGATCAACCACCAGCGGCACGCCGGGGAAGCACCGCACGATGTCGGTCACCGCATCCAGACTGGCCAGGTCGGCCACCAGGCCCACCTTGATGGCGGCGACCTCGAAGTCGTCCAGCGCCGCGGCGGCGGCGCGCATGATGTCGGGATCGGCGGGCACGACCCTCTGGACGTCGCGGCAGTTCTGCACCGTCAGCGCGGTGGGAATGGTCAGCGCCCAGCCGCCGCAGGCGGCGATCGCCTCGGCGTCGGCGATCAGGCCGGCGCCCCCGGTGGGGTCATGGCCGGCCAGCACCAGCACCACCGGCAGATGGGGCGACACCGTCTCGGGGGTCGCCATCAGAAGGGCTTGAGCACGGCGAGGAAGATGATGATCAGCAGGGCGATCACCGGCAGCTCGTTGAACCAGCGGAAGAAGACGTGGCTCTTCGTGCAGCGCCCGTCGCGCAGCTGCTTGAGGTAGATCAGGCAGACGTGGTGGTAGGCCACCAGCAGCGCCACCAGCAGCAGCTTGGCATGCAGCCAGCCCTGGCTGAGCCAGAAGGGCATCAGGTAGAGCATCCAGCCGCCGAACACCAGCACCGCGATCATCGAGGGGGTCATGATGCCCCGGTAGAGCTTGCGCTCCATGACAAGGAAGTGGTCGATCGCCTGCTGCTCGCCGCGATCCCGCGCCATGGCGTGGTAGACATAGAGGCGCGGCAGATAGAAGAGGGCGGCGAACCAGGTCACCATGGCGATCAGGTGCAGGGCCTTGATCCACAGATACATGAAGACTCCTCATGAGAGGGTGGCGGGAAGGGCGCGAGCGCCGAGCATGGCGCCCCTCGGAGGAAGCCCCCCGAGGGGCCAATCCTCGAAGGGCTACTCCTTGAGCGAATAGTATCGCTCGATGGCGCCGCGCGTGATGATACCGGAAATCCGCTTCTGTTTCGGGCGGTTGCCATGCTCCACGTAGAGCGCATCCACCGCCTGGTCGTTGAGTCGCTCGAAGGCCTCGGAGAGGGTCGCCTGCAGGTGGATGGGCGCCAGCTCCAGGCGCAGGCCGGGAATCTCCAGCAGGTCGATGAGCTCGGCGTCTTCTCCTTCGCCGTCCCCGTCCTCCGCTCGCGGCTCCGACTCGGCCTCCATCAGCCAGCGCGCCAGGTCGGCGGCCTTCAATGCCAGCACCGGCTTGTCGTCGCTGGAGCGTTCGATCAGGACCCAGATGGGGTTGCGGGTCAGCAGCGCCCGAGCGCGCTCCCGCGTCACCATGCGCGGCGTGCGCTCCAGGCTGCGCTCCATGACCGCCGGCACCGAGACCCGGGAGAGCGCCTGCATCAGCGGCTGCTGCAGCGGGTGCAGGCCATGGCGGGTCGCACTGATGAAGAAGCCGTCGCAGCGGCACAGCTGCCGCGAGGTGAGCCCGGAGACCACCACCGCCAGCATGCCGGGGAGGATGATGTTGGGATTGTGGGTCAGCTCCAGCAGGGCCATCAGTGCCGCCAGCGGCGCCTGCAGCACCGCCCCCATCATCGCCGCCATGCCGAGCATCGCATAGACCCCCGGATCGGCGCCCCGCCCGGGCCAGATCCAGCCGCCGAGCAGCCCCATCAGCGCCCCCGCCGCCGCGCCGATCACCAGCACCGGGCCGATGATGCCGATCGGAATGCCGCTGGCCACGGTGATCGCCGTCAGCAGCAGCTTGGCCACCACCAGCGCCAGCAGCACGTCCACCGCCAGGTCCCCGGTCAGCGAAGCACTCAGGCTGTCATAGCCGATGCCCTGCACCTCGGGGTACCACCAGGCCACGCCGGCGGTGGCCACGGCCACCAGCGAAAGGCGCAGCCACACCGGCAGCCCCTTGATCCATTCGCTGCGCGCCACGTGGATGAAGAGCCCCGCCAGCAGGCCGATCACCAGCGCCGTCACCACCAGCCAGGGCAGGTTGGAGAGGGAGCCCAGGCTCACCGTGGGCACCTGAAAGGCCGGCTCGGAGCCGTAGACCAGTTGGGCCACCAACGCTCCCATGGTGGAGGCCAGGATGACCGGCATGAAGCCGGCGATGGTGTACTCCATCATCACCACTTCCATGGCGAAGATGACCCCGGCGATGGGGGTATTGAAGGAGGCGGAGATCCCGGCGGCGGTGCCGCAGGCGACCAGCACCCGCAGACTGTTGTGAGGCAGGCGCAGCTGCTGGCCGAGGCCGCTGGAGGCCGCCGCCCCGAGGTGAATCGCCGGCCCCTCGCGGCCGGCGGAGAGCCCGCCGAGCACCGTGACCACGCCGACCCACCACTGGTTGAGCCAGTTGCGCAGGGGAAAGCGCCCCTGATGGTAGGTGAGCCGTTCCATCACGTGGCCGACGCCCAGCTTGCGGGCCTTCTCGGGCTGGCGCCACAGGAAGACGCCAACGAGGATCACCGCCAGGATCGGCAGGGCCGAGCGCACCTGGGGCGATAGCCCCTCGAAGGCCTCGGGGTCGCCGCCGGGCATGAAGGCCAGGGCGCCGAGGTCGATCAGCAGCCGGAAGCCGACCATGAAGCCCCCGGTGATCAGCCCCGACACCACCCCCAGCACGCAGAGCTGGGGGAGGGCGTCTACGCTGGCCAGGCGCTGGCGGAAGCCCTCCAGGCTTAAGTCCGGCAGTGAGAAACGCGGCACGGCGAGGTTCCTGTTCGGCCAGTGACGGAGCCGGCTGGGTCGGCCCCTGCCTTCTTGTGTATCATATTCATCACAACCGAGCCCAGCCCAGGGCCAAGCGGAAGGAGGTCAACGTGATCAAGGTCGGAATCGTCGGTGGCACCGGGTATACCGGGGTCGAACTGCTCAGGCTGCTGGCCCAGCATCCCGAGGTCGAGGTGGAGGCCATCACCTCCCGCTCCGAGGCGGGCGTGCGCGTCTGCGACATGTACCCCAACCTGCGCGGCCACTACGACACCCTGGCCTTCAGCGAGCCCGATGCCGACCGTCTCGGCGCCTGCGACGCCGTCTTCTTCGCCACCCCCCACGGCGTGGCCCACGCCCTGGCCTTTGATCTGCTCGAGCGCGGCACCCGGGTGATCGACCTCTCCGCGGACTTCCGCCTGCGCGACGCCGAGGAGTGGGCCGAGTGGTACGGCCAGCCCCATGGCGCGCCGGCGCTGCTGGGCGAGGCGGTCTACGGCCTGCCCGAGGTCAACCGCGACAGGATCCGCCAGGCGCGCCTGATCGCCGTGCCCGGCTGCTACCCCACCGCCGTGCAGCTCGGCCTGCTGCCGCTGCTCGAGGCCGGCCTGATCGATGCCGGGCATATCATTGCCGACTGCAAGTCCGGGGTGACCGGCGCGGGCCGCGGCGCCAAGGTGCCCTCGCTGCTGGCCGAGGCCAGCGAGTCCATGAAGGCCTATGGCGCCGCCGGCCACCGCCACCTGCCGGAGATCCGCCAGGGCCTGGGCGACGCCGCCGGTTCGCCGGTGGGGCTCACCTTCGTGCCCCACCTGACGCCGATGATCCGGGGCATCCACGCCACCCTCTACGGGCGCCTCATCGGCGAGCCGGGCGACCTGCAGGCGCTCTTCGAGCAGCGCTTCGAAGGCGAGCCCTTCGTCGACGTGATGCCCGCCGGCAGCCACCCCGAGACCCGCAGCGTCAAGGGCGCCAATCTCTGCCGAATCGCCGTGCACCGCCCGGGCAACGGCGACACGGTGGTGGTGCTTGCGGTGATCGACAACCTGGTCAAGGGCGCCTCCGGCCAGGCGATCCAGAACCTCAACCTGATGTTCGGCTTCGACGAGAAGGCCGGCCTCGCCGCCCCGGCGCTGATGCCCTGATCCCCGCTCGCCCTCTCCCCCGGCAAAAGTTGACCATTTTGCTGGGGATTGGAGATAATGACCGGTCGAATTTTCCGTTTCCCCCGAGGGAGCTCTCCATGAGCGGTGCCGAATCCTTTGTTCCCACGCCCCTGCTGCTCTCCGACAGCGCGCGCAGACGGCTCCAGTCGCTGATCGAGGAGGAGGGCAACCGTCAGCTCAAGCTGCGGGTCTACGTGACCGGCGGCGGCTGCTCGGGCTTCCAGTACGGCTTCGATTTCGCCGATGAGGTCGCCGAGGATGACACCGTCATCGAGTTCGGCGACGTCGCCCTGGTGGTCGATCCGCTCTCCTACCAGTACCTGGTGGGCTCCACCGTGGACTTCGAGGAGGGGCTGGCCGGCGCCCGCTTCCTGGTCCAGAACCCCAACGCCACCACCACCTGTGGCTGCGGCGCCTCCTTCATGGTGTGACGCCGCCTCCCCGGCGTCCGTGACACGGCGTACGTGAGAGACCCCGACTTGACGCTCTGGAGCATTCTCGCCATGGTTGAAGAGGCGAGACCCATCAGAAAAGACTCAAGAACGGGGAATCTCATGACAAGATCGACTCACGCTTCACCCCTCCTGAAGCAATCTGCCCTGGCCGCCGCGCTGGGCCTCGGCGCGGCCGGTTCGGCGCTGGCCGACACGCCCCGTGTCAACGTGGTCACCGACCCCAGCTTCGTGCCCTTCGAGATGATGGATCCCGAGACCGGCGAGATGATCGGCTTCGACATGGACATCATCAACGAGGTCGCCGAGCGGGCCGGTTTCGAGGTCAACCTGACCACCATGGAGTTCGCCGGCATCATCCCGGCGGTGCAGACCGGCAGCCAGGAGATCGCCATCGCCGGGGTCACCATCACCGAGGAGCGCGCCCAGATCGTCGACTTCTCGGACCCCTACTACGACTCCGGCCTGCAGATCATCGTGCGTGCCGACAACGACAGCGTCGAGACCATCGAGGATCTCGAGGGCATGTCCATCGCCACCCGCATCGGCTCCACCAGCTATGACTTCCTCCAGGAGCAGCTGGGCGATCGCGCCGACATCACCCCCTACCCGGGCAACAGCGACATGTACATGGCGCTGCTCGGTCGCAACGTGGATGCCGCCTTCTACGACGCCCCCAACGTCGCCTACTTCTCGCAGACCCGCGGCGAGGGCCGTACCAAGGTGGTAGGTCCCCTCTACGAGGGCCAGCAGTACGGCATCGTCTTCCACAAGGGCAGCCAGTGGGTCGAGCCGGTGAACGAGGCCCTGGCCGAGATGCGCGAGGATGGCACCTACGCCGAGATCTACGAGAAGTGGTTCGGCGAGGCCCCCTCGGAGGAGTGAACCGGGCGCGCCCTGAACCCTCGTCGTGACGAGACGACGAGCTGACCAGCGGGGCCGGGCGGTAACACCTCCCGGCCCCGCCTCGTTTTCAGCCATCCCGGAGAAACGCCCGTGGACGTGACCTTTCAATTCGACTGGGCGGCGGCGTTCCGCTCCATCCCGCACCTGCTGCCCGGCATTCCCTGGACCCTGCTGATCTCCTTCGGCGGACTGGCCATCGGCTTCGTGATCGGCATCGTCTTCGGCCTGATGCGGATCAGCCCGTCGCGCCTGATGCGCTGGCCGGCGATCCTCTATATCGAGGTATTCCGCGGCACGCCGATCCTGGTCCAGGTGCTGTTCATCTTCTACGGCCTGCCCCAGCTGCTGGGCAGCCCCATCAACGCCCTGACCGCCGGCATCGCCGCCATCGCGGTCAACTCCGGCGCCTACATCTCGGAGGTGGTGCGCGGCGGGGTCCAGTCCATCGAGCGCGGCCAGCGCGAGGCCTCGCTGTCGCTGGGGCTCTCCCGTACCCAGGCCTTCCGCTACGTGATCTGGCCCCAGGCCTTCCGCCGCATGATCCCGCCCCTGGGCAACCAGGGCATCATCAGCATCAAGGACACCTCGCTGTTCTCGGTGATCGGCGTGGGCGAGCTGGTCCGCCAGGGGCAGATCTACATCGCCACGACCTTCACCGCCCTGGAGGTCTACTTCATGGTGGCCCTGATGTATCTGGCCATCACCTGGAGCCTGTCGCTGCTGCTGCGCCAGCTGGAAAAGCGCGGCCTGGTCGGACAATAGAGGGAGCCCACCCATGACACAGAACGACAAGGCGACCGCTCCCATCGTGCGCATGGAGAAGGTCAACAAGCACTTCGGCGACCTTCACGTGCTCAAGGGGATCGACCTCGAGGTGACCCCGGGGGAGGTCGTCGTGATCATCGGCGCCAGCGGCTCGGGGAAATCCACGCTGATCCGCTGCATCAACGGCCTGGAGGAGTTCCAGGCGGGCCACATCGAGGTGGACGGCAACGAGCTGACTCCCCACGGCAAGAGCGGCCGTGCGCTGCAGCGGATCCGCACCGAGGTCGGCATGGTGTTCCAGCAGTTCAACCTCTTTCCCCACCTCAGCGTGCTGGACAACGTCATCCTCGCCCCCATGAAGGTGCGCGGCTGGAGCCGCGCCGACGCCGTGGAGACCGCCGAGCGGCTGCTGGCCCGGGTCGGCATCAGCGACCAGGCCGCCAAGCACCCCACCCAGCTCTCCGGCGGCCAGCAGCAGCGCGTGGCCCTGGCCCGCGCCCTGGCCATGGAGCCGCGCCTGATGCTCTTCGACGAGCCCACCTCGGCGCTGGACCCGGAGATGATCGGCGAGGTCCTCGATGCCATGCGCGAGCTGGCACGCGAAGGCATGACCATGATCATCGTCACCCACGAGATGGGCTTCGCCCGGGAGGTCGCCGACCGGGTGATCTACATCCACAAGGGTGAGATCGCCGAGCAGGCACCGCCGGAGCAGATTTTCGATCGCCCCGCCGACGAGCGCACCCGGAGCTTCCTGGCCCGGGTCCTCAAGCACTGACATCGCCCCCTCGGAGCGACCGAAAAGCCCCTGTCGGCATCGGCAGGGGCTTTTTTTCGCCTGTGGATAGAATTTTCTACGGCGAGGCCGATCTGCGCTGCAGGGCCCATGCCAGAGGGGGTCGTGGATAAGAAGGCCGGTTGTTCACAGCCGCGGGCACAAGACAGGTACCCGGCGGTGGACAAGCCGTGCAGGAGTCCCGCTGTGGGCAAGTCGCCATTCCATCCACAGGCTCAGGACGGCATGTGCGCAGGCAGTCACCCTCTTGTCCCGCCTTTGGTCAACAATACAGAGCATTGATATCAAAAGGGTATTGTGGGTTATCCACTGTTTTTGTCCACACCAGTAGTTACTACCACAGCAGAACTTCTCTCTTTATATATTGATATTTAATGTTAGGGAGAGGGAAGCCACAGGGAAGGGCGAAGGCGGTGTGGAAAACCCTGACGATTACCCACAGGGGGTTTATACTGCCGGGCTGATTTCATCCCCCGACCGGAAGACGGCGCCGCGGCGCCAACGAGGTGCACCTTGGATTACCCCGACCGCTTTGACGTCATCGTCATCGGCGGAGGCCATGCCGGAACCGAAGCCGCCCTGGCCTCCGCCCGCATGGGCTGTCAGACCCTGCTGCTGACCCACAACATCGAGACCCTCGGGCAGATGTCCTGCAATCCCGCCATCGGCGGGATCGGCAAGAGCCATCTGGTCAAGGAGATCGATGCGCTGGGTGGCGCCATGGCCATGGCCACCGATCTCGGCGGTATCCAGTTCCGCGTGCTCAACGCCCGCAAGGGTCCCGCGGTACGGGCCACCCGGGCCCAGGCGGATCGGGTGCGCTACAAGGCGGCGATCCGCGGCATGCTGGAGAACCAGCCCAATCTGACGCTCTTCCAGCAGGCCGCCGGCGACCTGATCGTCGAGGGCGACACCGTCCGCGGCGTGGTCACCGAGACCGGGATCCGCTTCCTCGGCGAGACCGTGGTGCTGTGTACCGGCACCTTCCTCGGCGGGGTGATCCATATCGGCCTCGAGCAGAGCCGCGGCGGCCGCGCCGGCGACCCGCCCTCCAATCGTCTCGCCGAGCGCCTGCGCGCCCTGCCGTTCCGGGTCGACCGCCTCAAGACCGGCACCCCGCCCAGGCTGGATGCACGCAGCCTCGACTTCTCGGTACTCGAAGAGCAGCCCGGTGACACCCCCACCCCGGTGATGTCCTTCCTGGGCAGTCGGGCCCAGCACCCGCGCCAGGTGAGCTGCCATATCGCCCACACCAATGCGCGCACCCACGAGATCATCTTCGCCAACCTCGACCGCTCGCCGATGTACTCCGGCGTCATCGAGGGCGTCGGGCCGCGCTACTGCCCCTCCATCGAGGACAAGGTGCACCGCTTCGCCGACAAGGCGAGCCACCAGGTCTTTATCGAGCCGGAGGGGCTGGATACCCACGAGCTCTACCCCAACGGCATCTCCACCTCGCTGCCCTTCGACGTGCAGCTCGAGGTGGTGCGCTCGATCAGGGGGCTGGAAAACGCCCATATCACGCGGCCCGGCTACGCCATCGAATACGATTTCTTCGACCCGCGGGACCTGAAGCACTCGCTGGAGACGAAATTCATCCACAACCTGTTCTTCGCCGGGCAGATCAACGGCACCACCGGCTACGAGGAGGCCGGCGCCCAGGGGCTGCTGGCGGGGCTCAACGCCGCCCGGCGGGCCAAGGGGCTGGCGGCCTGGTGGCCGCGCCGCGACGAGGCCTACCTCGGGGTGCTGGTGGACGACCTGATCACCCTGGGGACGAAGGAGCCCTACCGCATGTTCACCTCCCGGGCCGAGTACCGGCTGCTGCTGCGGGAGGACAACGCCGACCTGCGCCTGACCGAGGCGGGCCGCGAGCTGGGGCTGGTGGACGAGACCCGCTGGGCCGCCTTCAGCGCCAAGCGCGAGGCGATCGACGCCGAGAGCGCCAGGCTCCGTGCCAGCTGGGTGCAGCCCGGCACGGCGGCCGCCGAGGCCGTGGCCGAGAAGACCGGCAAGGCGCTCTCCCGGGAATACAGCCTGATGGACCTGCTCAAGCGTCCGGAGCTCGGCTATGACGATGTCGCCGCTCTGCCCGGTCTGCCGGGCGAGCCGGTGGCCGATGAAAGCGTCGCCGAGCAGGTGCAGATCCAGGCCAAGTACCAGGGCTATATCGACCGTCAGCAGGAGGAGATCGACCGGCTCAAGCGCCACGAGGCCACCCCCCTGCCGCTGGATCTCGATTACGCGCGGGTCGAGGGGCTCTCCCACGAGATTCGCCAGAAGCTCGCCGAGGCGAAGCCGGCGACCCTGGCCCAGGCCTCGCGCATCTCCGGGGTCACCCCGGCGGCGGTCTCGATCCTGCTGATCCATCTCAAGAAGCGGCGCCTGCTCGATGACCACAGGGCGGCCAGCGCATGACCCAAGCGGATACGCGGGTCGAAGCGCGTCTCGACCAGGGGCTCGAACGGCTGGGGATCGCCGTGGACGCCGAGCAGCGTCGGCGCCTGCTGGCGCTGGTCGGCCTGTTGCACAAGTGGAACCGCGCCTATAACCTCACCGCGGTACGTTCGCCCGATGAGATGGTCGCTCGCCACCTGCTGGACAGCGCCGCCGTGCTGCCCTTCGTGACCGGGCCGACCCTGCTCGATGTGGGGGCCGGACCCGGCTTTCCCGGCCTGGTGCTGGCGATCCTCAGGCCCGAGCTCGCGGTGAGCCTGCTCGACAGCAACGGCAAGAAGGTGCGCTTCCAGCGCCAGGCGGTGATGGAGCTTGACCTGACCAACGTCACCCCGGTGCAGGCCCGGGTCGAGGCCTTCGAGGGGCGCTTCGACCAGGTGATCTCCCGGGCCTTCGCCAGCCTCGGCGACTTCGTCGCCCTGACGCTGCCGCTGGTGGCCCCCGGCGGCCACTGGCTGGCCATGAAGGGCCCGGCGGTGGATGACGAACTGGCCGGCGTGCCGGAGGGCGTGGTGCCGGTCGCCCGGCACGCCCTGGAGGTGCCCTTCGAGGTCGGCAGCCGGCTGCTGGTGGTCCTCGAGCACCAGGCCGATGGCTCGCGCCCATGACAACCCGCGTTTCCCAGCAAGGGAGTTGCCCGTGACCAAGATCATCGCCTTGACCAACCAGAAGGGTGGCGTCGGCAAGACCACCACCGCGGTCAACCTCGCCGCCAGCCTGGCGGCGCTGGATCGCCGCGTGCTGCTGGTGGACCTCGACCCCCAGGGGCATGCCACCATGGGCAGCGGGGTGGACAAGCATGAGCTGGACGGCAGCGTGCTGGACGTGCTGCTGGGCGACCGCGGTGCCATCGAGGTGATCCTCGACTGTCCCGAGGCGGGCTATGCGCTGCTGCCGGGCAACGGCGACCTCACCGCCGCCGAGGTGGCGCTGCTCGACCGCGAGGCCGGACGCGAGCGCTGCCTGGAGCGGGCGCTGGCCGATGTGGCCGGCGAATACGACGTGGTGCTGATCGACTGCCCGCCGTCGCTCAACATGCTCACCGTCAACGGCCTCACCGCGGCCCACGGGGTGCTGATCCCGCTGCAGTGCGAGTTCTACGCCCTGGAGGGGCTCTCGGCGCTCCTCGATACCGTCGAGCAGATCAAGGACAGCGTGAATCCCGGGCTCGAGGTCTACGGCATCCTGCGCACCATGTTCGATGCCCGCAACAGCCTGACTCGCGACGTCACCAAGCAGCTGCGCGACTACTTCGGCGATACCCTGCTCAAGGCCACCATTCCGCGCAACGTGCGGGTGGCCGAGGCGCCCAGCCACGGCCTGCCGGTGACCAAGTATGCCCGCTTCTCGCGGGGCAGCCAGGCCCACCGGGTGCTGGCCAAGGAACTGATTCGCCGGCTGTCGCTGTGATGACATCCGGCGTCTGCATGCCGCAAACGCTGTGATGAGGGAGTGTCGATGACGCGTAAACGCGCCCTGGGACGTGGACTGGATGCGCTGATTGGGGCCGGCGCCCGTCGCCGTGAGAGCCTCGACCTGCCCGAGATGGAGGGCGAGGGGGTCGACGAGGCCCCGGTCGCGCAGGCGCCGGATGCGGGGGAGCGCCTCGAGCGCCTGCCGCTGAACCAGCTGACCCGCGGGAAGTACCAGCCGCGCCGCGATATCCAGCCTGAAGCCCTGGAAGAGCTGGCCGACTCGATTCGCGCCCAAGGTGTGATGCAGCCCATCGTGGTGCGCCCCGTCGGCGAGGAGCGCTACGAGATCATCGCCGGCGAGCGGCGCTGGCGCGCCGCCCAGCTGGCCGAGCTGGACGTGATCCCCGCGGTGATCCGCGAGGTGAGCGACGAGGTCGCCCTGGCCCTGGCCCTGATCGAGAATATCCAGCGCGAGAACCTCAACCCGGTGGAAGAGGCGCTGGCGCTGAAGCGGCTGCTGGAGGAGTTCGAGCTAACCCAGCAGCAGGTCGCCGACGCCGTGGGCAAGTCCCGGGCCCAGGTGGCCAACCTGCTGCGCCTGCTGGCGCTCGACCCCGAGGTGCAGACCCTGCTGGAGCGCGGCGACCTCGACATGGGCCACGCCCGGGCCCTGCTGGGGCTCTCCGGCGCCAAGCAGCGCAAGGCGGCCCACGAGGTGGTCCACAAGGACCTCACCGTGCGCGATACCGAGGCGCTGGTGAAACGACTCGTCGCCGGCGACCCAAAGCGAACCGAGAAGCCTGTGGCGAGCCCCGATGTGGCGCGTCTGGAGACGCGTCTGGGCGAACTGCTGGGTGCCCCGGTGCAGATCCAGCACGGCCGCGGTGGCAAGGGGCGGCTGACCATTCGCTACTCGAGTCTCGACGAGCTAGACGGCATTCTCGAGCACATCCGCTAGGCAAAACGGCAGGGGGGTGTCTGTTGACAATCCCTGCACCTTTGGTCGCAAGGGAGGACCGAAGCCGGGAATTTCCCAGGCCGTTCTGTTGAAGCTCCGATAGCCCTTCCCTATAATCCGCCGGTGTTTGCCTGAACCTAGGCAGGATAGCAGCGGCAAAGTCGTCCCGCGGATTGCGCGGCCAGGATGTCGACACGATGCACAGAGCCAACGCCGCTCGCCGGCAGCTGGACTTCACGCGGCTATTCCTTGCCCAGGGGCTTGCCGCCCTGCTGGTGGCCCTGCTGGGGCTCTGGCAGGCAGGGGCCGAAGGCGCGGCATCGGCCCTGCTGGGCGGGCTGGTCAGCCTGCTGCCATCGCTCTACTTCGTGTGGCGGGGGCTGTATCGCGGGCGCCGGAATGTCATGAGTTTCTACCAGGCGGCAGCGGGCAAGTTCGGTTTGACGGTGGCACTGTTCGTGATCGTGTTCGTCACAGTGCCTCCCTCAAACCCAGCTTTATTCTTTGTCGCATATGTGGCGGCCCAACTCACGCACTGGCTGAGTCCCTGGCTGGTAAGTGAGGGGTCACCCCCACGAACCTGAGGAAGCGCAGTATGGCAGCGGAAAACGAAGTGACCGCCATTTATTACATACAGCACCACCTCCAGAACCTGACCTTTGGCAGGCATCCGGAAAACGGCTGGTCGCTGGCCAGCACCTCCGCCGAAGCCACCGAGATGGGCTTCTGGGCGATCCACCTGGACACCATGGGGTGGTCGATCGCCATGGGGGCGCTGTTCCTGTGGGTCTTCCACAAGGCCGGTCGCATGGCCACCACCGGCGTGCCCGGCGGGCTGCAGAACGCCGTGGAGATCGTGGTGGAGTTCATCGAGAACCTCACCCGCTCCACCTTCCACGGCAAGAACCCCAGCATTGCGCCCCTGGCGCTGACGCTGTTCATGTGGATCCTGCTGATGAACAGCCTCAAGCTGATCCCGGTGGACTACTTCCCCGAGATGTTCGGCAAGCTGGGCTTCGAGTACATGAAGATCGTCCCCACCACCGACATCAATGCCCCCCTGGGCATGGCCATCGGCGTCTTCCTGCTGATCATCTACTACAGCTGCAAGGTCAAGGGCGTTGGCGGCTTCGCCAAGGAGCTCGCGCTCACCCCCTTCAATACCTGGCTGCTGGCCCCCTTCAACCTGATCCTCGAGATCGTTGGTCTGCTGGTTAAGCCGATCAGCCTTGGCTTCCGTCTCTTCGGCGCCATGTTCGCCGGTGAGGTGATCTTCATCCTGATCGCTCTGCTGCCCTTCTGGGCCATCTGGCTGCTGGACGTGCCGTGGGCCATCTTCCACATCCTCGTCGTCTCGCTGCAGGCCTTCATCTTCACGACGCTCTCCATCGTGTACTTGAGCGCCGCACACGAGCACCACTGAGACCCGAGCAACGCTTCACCAAACCAACCCCTAAACCCTTGTAATTCAATCTACCAGGAGTACTACCATGGAAATCGTCTACATTGCCGCCGCCCTGATCATCAGCGTTAGCGCCCTGACCACCGGCTTCGGTTTCGCCATGCTGGGTGGCAAGCTGCTCGACAACACCGCGCGTCAGCCGGAAATGAGCGACCAGCTGCAGACCCGTACCTTCATCATGGCCGGCCTGCTCGACGCCGTGCCGATGATCGGCGTTGGTATTGCGATGTACCTGATCTTCGTCGTTGCCGGTTAATGGCCCAACCGAGCGCCTCTAGGGCGCTCGGTTCGCTTCTACCCGGTCGCCACGAACCAGTCAGAGGTACTTACCCGTGAATATCAACATGACGCTTATCGGGCAGACGATCGCCTTTGCGATCTTTGTCTGGTTCTGCATCAAGTACGTGTGGCCGCCGATCAGCTCTGCGCTTCACGAGCGCCAGAAGAAGATCGCCGACGGCCTCGACGCGGCCAGCCGTGCGTCACGTGACCTCGAGCTCGCTCAAGAACAGGCGTCTCAGACCCTGCGCGAAGCCAAGGAGCAGTCCTCACAGATCCTCGAGCAGGCCAACAAGCGTGCCTCGCAGATCGTCGAGGAAGCTCGCGAGCAGGCTCGCTCAGAGGGCGAGCGCCTGGTGGCCAGCGCCCGCGCCGAGATCGATCAGGAGATCAATCGCGCCAAGGAAGAGCTTCGCGCTCAGGTGTCGCGCCTCGCGATCGTGGGTGCCGAGCGTGTTCTGGAAGCCTCCATCGACGAAAAGGCACACCGCAAGCTGGTCGACAAGCTTGCTGCCGAACTGTGAGGAGGTGATCCATGGCGGAAACATCTACCGTCGCACGGCCCTACGCCAAGGCGGCGTTCGAGTATGCGCGTGATCACAAGGCGCTGGATGCCTGGTCCGAGATGCTGGGCACCCTGGGCCAGGTCATGGCCAACCGGGACGTCCAGGCACTCGTTGCCAGTCCGAAGCTCACCCACGAGCGCAAGGTGGCGCTGCTGGTCGATGTGGCCGACATCAAGGTGGACGACGCGGCGCGTCGTTTCCTCGATGAGCTGGCCGACCAGCGTCGCCTGCCGGCGCTGGCCGCCATCGCCGGGCAGTTCGAGCGGCTGCGTGCCGACCACGAGCAGCGCGTCGACGTGACCGTGGTGTCGGCCTTCGAACTCGACGCCAAGCAGCAGCAGAAGCTCGCCGGTGCGCTCAAGAAGCGCCTGAATCGCGAAATCTCCATTACCACTCAGGTGGATCCCAGGCTTCTCGGTGGCGTGATCCTGCGCGCCGGCGACACCGTCATCGACGGGTCGGTGCGCGGTCGATTGAACCGCCTCGCCGAAGCCCTTACCGCCTGAGTCTGAGGGACATGGCATGCAGCAACTGAATCCTTCCGAGATCAGCGACATCATCAAGCAGCGTATCGAAAAGCTTGACGTCGCATCCGAAGCCCGTAATCAGGGCACCATCGTCAGCGTCTCCGACGGCATCGTGAAGATCCACGGGCTCGAGGATGCGATGTTCGGTGAGATGATCGAATTCCCCGGCAGCATCTTCGGCATGGTGCTCAACCTCGAGCGCGACTCCGTGGGCGCCGTGGTGCTGGGCGACTACCTGCAGCTGGAAGAGGGCATGACCGCCAGCTGTACCGGCCGCATCCTCGAGGTGCCGGTGGGCCCCGAGCTGAAGGGTCGCGTGGTGGATGCCCTGGGCAACCCCATCGATGGCAAGGGCGACATCGACGCCAAGCTTACCGACGCGGTGGAAAAGGTCGCCCCGGGCGTCATCACCCGTCAGTCGGTGGACCAGCCGATCCAGACCGGCTTCAAGTCCATCGACGCCATGGTGCCGATCGGTCGCGGCCAGCGTGAGCTGATCATCGGCGACCGCCAGATCGGCAAGTCGGCCATCGCCGTCGATGCGATCATCAACCAGAAGGGCAAAGGCGTCACCTGTATCTACGTCGCCATTGGCCAGAAGCAGTCCACCATCGCCAACGTGGTGCGCAAGCTCGAAGAGCACGGTGCCATGGAGCACACCATCGTGGTCGCCGCCGGCGCAGCCGACCCGGCCCCGATGCAGTTCCTGGCGCCCTATGCCGGCTGCACCATGGGCGAGTACTTCCGCGACCGCGGCGAAGACGCCCTGATCGTCTACGACGACCTCACCAAGCAGGCCTGGGCCTACCGTCAGGTCTCCCTGCTGCTGCGTCGTCCGCCGGGCCGTGAAGCCTACCCGGGTGATGTCTTCTACCTCCACTCTCGCCTGCTGGAGCGCGCCGCGCGCGTCAACCCCGAGTACGTCGAGAAGTTCACCAACGGTGAAGTGAAGGGCAAGACCGGCTCGCTGACCGCGCTGCCGATCATCGAGACCCAGGGGGGCGACGTCTCCGCCTTCGTTCCGACCAACGTGATCTCGATCACCGACGGTCAGATCTTCCTGGAGACCGACCTGTTCAACTCGGGCATCCGTCCGGCCATCAACGCCGGTCTGTCGGTTTCCCGCGTGGGTGGTTCGGCCCAGACCAAGATCATCAAGAAGCTTGGCGGCGGTGTGCGTCTGGCGCTCGCCCAGTACCGCGAGCTGGCGGCCTTCTCCCAGTGCGCCTCGGACCTGGACGAGTCCACCCGCAAGCAGCTCGAGCACGGTCAGCGCGTCACCGAGCTGATGAAGCAGAAGCAGTACTCGCCGCTCTCCGTGGCCGAGATGGGGCTGTCTCTGTACGCGGCCAACGAGGGCCATCTGGATGACGTCGACGTCAGCAAGGTACTGGACTTCGAGCGTGCCCTGCACGACTTCATGAAGTCCGAGTACGCCGAGCTGCTCGACAAGATCAACCAGACCGGCGACTACAACGACGAGATCCAGCAAGGGCTGAAAGAGGGTCTCGAGAAGTTCAAGGCCACTCAGAGCTGGTAAGCCTGGAGGCCCGCCCGCCGAGGGCGGGCCCGGGAACTGTCTGAGGGCCACGAACGGAGTAGATCGCTATGGCAGCTGCAAAAGAGATTCGCACCCAGATCGGGAGCATCAAGAACACGCAGAAGATCACCAGCGCCATGGAAATGGTCGCTGCGTCGAAGATGCGCAAGGCTCAGGACCTGATGAAGGCCAGCCAGCCCTATGCGCGTCAGATCCGCAACGTCGTTGCCCATATTGCCGATGCCAACCCCGAGTACAAGCACGACTACATGGTCGAGCGGGACGTCGAGCGCGTGGGCTATATCGTGGTCTCCACTGACCGCGGCCTGTGCGGCGGCTTGAACGTCAACCTGTTCAAGGCGGTGCTCAAGGACTCGATGGCGTGGCGTGGCGAGGGCGCCGAGCTGGATTTCTGCGCGCTGGGTTCCAAGGCTGGCGGCTTCTTCAAGAACTACGGGGGCAACCTCGTGGCGGCGAAGAGCGGCCTGGGCGAGTCGCCCGAGGTCGAGGACCTGATCGGTAGCGTCAAGGTCATGCTGGAAGCCTATGACGAGGGGCGCCTGGATCGCCTGTACGTGGTGTATAACGAGTTCGTCAACACCATGACCCAGAAGCCGGTGGTCCGTCAGCTTCTGCCCTTGTCTGCGGACATGGGCATGGATGACTCCCACGAACAATCCGGTCCCGTATACACCTGGGACTACCTGTATGAGCCGGATGCCAAGGCGCTGCTGGATAGCCTGCTGGTTCGTTTCATCGAATCCCAGGTGTACCAGGCGGTGGTCGAGAACGCGGCGTGCGAGCAGGCCGCGCGGATGATCGCCATGAAGAATGCCACCGACAACGCCGGCGGCCTGATCGACGACCTGGAGATGATCTACAACAAGGCTCGCCAGGCCGCGATCACCCAGGAAATTTCCGAGATCGTCGGGGGCGCCGCCGCCGTATAGCGCCGGGGAGGGCGTGGCCCTCCCGGCACACAGGCTTCATAGGCAGGTTATTTAGAGGATCGCAAGATGAGCGGACGTATCGTACAAATCATCGGCGCGGTGATTGACGTAGAGTTTCCGCGGGACGACGTTCCCAAGGTCTACGACGCGCTGAACGTCTCGAACTCCGAGACCGTGCTCGAGGTCCAGCAGCAGCTGGGCGACGGCGTGGTGCGCACCATCGCCATGGGCTCCACCGAGGGCCTGAAGCGCGGCATGGAAACCGTCAACACCGGTGCCGCCATCTCCGTGCCGGTCGGCAAGGAGACCCTGGGTCGCATCATGGACGTGCTGGGCCGCCCCATCGACGAGGCCGGCGACATCGGCGAGCAGGAGCGCATGCCGATCCACCGCAAGGCGCCTACCTACGCGGAGCAGTCCGCTTCCAACGAGCTGCTGGAGACCGGCATCAAGGTCATCGATCTGGTCTGCCCGTTCGCCAAGGGCGGCAAGGTCGGCCTGTTCGGCGGCGCCGGCGTGGGCAAGACCGTCAACATGATGGAGCTGATCCGCAACATCGCCACCGAGCACAGCGGCTACTCGGTGTTTGCGGGCGTGGGCGAGCGCACCCGTGAGGGTAACGACTTCTACCACGAAATGACCGAATCCAACGTTATCGACAAGGTATCGCTGGTTTATGGTCAGATGAACGAGCCGCCCGGCAACCGCCTGCGCGTGGCCCTGACCGGCCTGACCATCGCCGAGAAGTTCCGCGATGAAGGCCGTGACGTGCTGCTGTTCGTCGACAACATCTACCGCTACACCCTGGCCGGTACCGAGGTGTCCGCACTGCTGGGCCGCATGCCCTCCGCTGTGGGCTACCAGCCGACCCTGGCCGAGGAGATGGGTGTGCTCCAGGAGCGCATCACCTCCACCAAGACCGGCTCGATCACCTCTGTGCAGGCCGTCTACGTGCCCGCGGATGACCTGACCGACCCGTCCCCGGCGACCACCTTCTCGCACCTGGACGCCACCGTGGTACTGGCGCGTTCCATCGCCGAGCTGGGTATCTATCCGGCCATCGACCCGCTGGACTCCACCTCGCGCCAGCTGGACCCGCTGGTGGTCGGTGAGGAGCACTACGACACCGCCCGCGGCGTGCAGAACGTGCTGCAGCGCTACAAGGAGCTCAAGGACATCATCGCGATTCTGGGCATGGACGAGCTGTCCGACGAGGACAAGCTGGCCGTGTCGCGGGCGCGTAAGATCCAGCGCTTCCTGTCGCAGCCGTTCTTCGTGGCCGAGGTGTTCACCGGGTCGCCCGGCAAGTACGTGTCCCTCAAGGACACCATCCGTGGCTTCCAGGGCATTCTCAACGGCGAGTACGATGAGCTGCCAGAGCAGGCCTTCTACATGGTGGGCACCATCGACGAGGCCGTCGAGAAAGCCAACCAGATGAAGTAATCCCGTCCATCAGGGGGATTCGCTATGGCGAACAGCTTCACTTGCAACATCGTCAGCGCCGAAGCGGCCATCTTCTCGGGCGAGATCGAGCAGCTGGTAGCCTCGGGGCTCATGGGGGATATCGGCATCCTCGCAGGCCACCGTCCGCTGCTCACCGAGCTCAAGCCGGGTCCGATTCGCGTCATCCACGAGGGTGGCGCGGAGGAGAACTTCTACGTCTCCGGCGGCTTCCTCGAGGTGCAGCCGAAGGTCGTGACGATTCTCGCCGATGCGGCATCCCGTGCCGGTGACCTCGACGAGGCCTCCGCCGAGGAGGCCCGCCAGCATGCGCTGAAGGCGTTCAACGACAAGTCGGCGGAGCTGGATTACACCCGCGCCGCCGCCGAGCTCGCCGAGGCCGTGGCTCAGCTGCGTACCATCCAGCAGCTGCGCAAGAAGGCCGGCAAGGGCTGATTCGGCCCGGGCCGTGACGGCGCGCCCCCCGATCCCGTGAAATAGCGGGTTCGGGGGGCGTTTTCGTCTCTGCTATCATGGGCGCCGGCCCCGCGCCGCTGGTTCCGCTCACCCATCTCTGCGCCCCCGGCGTCAGGAGGATGCCATGTCACTGAACGAGACCCTGCAGGAACAGAAGGAGGCGCTGGTCGCGGCCCAGGCCGAGGAGGACCGCGAGCGCCTCGACGAGATGCTGTCGGAGCTGCGTTCCGCGGACATCGCCGAGATCCTCGAGGAAGTCCTCGAGGAGGATGACGATCTGCCGGTCGCCATGGGCCTGCTCGAGGCCCTGCCGCTGGAGCGGCGGGCCAACGTGTTGGGCTACCTGCCCGGCGAGGAGCAGGTCGAGATCACCTCGACCATGTCCGACGAAACGCTGCTCTCGGTGCTCGAGGAGATGGGCTCGGACGAGCGCGCCGACCTCTTCAACCTGCTCGACGAGGATCGCCGCGAGGGGCTGCTGCGGCGCATGGCGCGCCAGGAGCGCGAGGACCTCAAGCGCCTGGCCAGCTACGAGGAGGGCACCGCCGGGGCGATCATGACCTCGGACTACGTGGCCATCCCCACCGGCATGACCGTCTCCCAGGCGATGATGCGGGTGCGTCAGACCGCCCCCGACGCCGAGACCGTCTACCAGCTCTATATCATCGACCCCGACGGCAAGCTGGCCGGCACCCTGTCGCTGCGCCAGCTGATGGTGGCGCGCCCGGGAGCCCAGGTCGACGACATCATGATCAAGGACGTGATCAGCATTCCGGTGGACGAGGCCCAGGAGGAGGTCGCCCGGGTCGTGGCCCGCTACGACCTGCTGGCGCTGCCGGTGCTCGATGCCGACGAGCGCCTGGTGGGCATCGTCACCCACGATGATGCCATGGACGTGGCCGAATCCGAGGCCACCGAGGACTTCCACAAGGGGATGTCCATCGGTGCCCTGGAGGACGGCGTCAGCCGGGTGCCGCTGTGGAGCCTCTACCGCAAGCGGGTGACCTGGCTGGTGCTGCTGGTCTTCGCCAACCTCTTCTCCGGCGCCGGCATCGCCTACTTCGAGGACACCATCGCCGCCCAGGTGGCGCTGGTCTTCTTCCTGCCGCTGCTGATCGGCAGCGGCGGCAACGCCGGGGCCCAGGCTGCCACCCTGATGGTGCGCGGCATGGCCACCGGCGACGTCGGGGTCAAGGACTGGAGCACCCTGCTCGGTCGCGAACTGCTGGTGGCCGGCTCCCTGGGCCTGACCATGGCCCTGGCGGTAGCGCCCATCGGGGTGATGCGCGGCGGCGAGGCGGTGGCCATGGTGGTGGCCATGAGCATGGTGACCATCGTGCTGTTCGGCAGCCTGCTCGGCATGTGCCTGCCCTTCGTGCTCAACCGGCTGGGCTGGGACCCGGCCACCGCCTCGGCGCCGCTGGTGACCACCCTGATCGACGCCTCGGGGGTGGTGATCTACTTCAGCATCGCCACCGCCATCCTGTCCGGGGTCTAGCATGGAGTGGCTGCAGGTCTTCGTGCTTTCCATCGTGCAGGGGCTCACCGAGTTCCTGCCGATCTCCAGCTCCGCCCATCTGATCCTGGTGCCGGTGCTCACCGACTGGGAGGATCAGGGCCTCGCCTTCGACGTCGCCCTGCATATCGGCAGCCTGGCGGCGGTGGTGCTCTACTTCCGCCATGAGCTTGCGCGCATGGCCGGCAGCTGGGTCGGTTCGCTGCGCGGCGGCGGCATGGACCAGGATGCTCGGCTCGCCTGGTGGGTGCTGCTGGCCACCGTGCCGGTCTGCCTGATCGGCTTCACCTCCCGCGATGCCATCGAGCTGGGCATGCGTTCGCCGCTGATCATCGGCGCGAGCCTGATCGGCTTCGGCCTGGTGCTGGGCTATGCCGACTGGCGCCGCCGCCGCGGCGGGCGCAGCGAGTACCAGCTGGGCCTCAGGGACGTGCTCTTCATCGGTGGCGCTCAGGCCCTGGCGCTGATTCCTGGCACCTCGCGCTCCGGCATCACCATCACCGCGGCGCTGCTGCTCGGCATGAGCCGGGAGGGCGCGGCACGCTTCTCCTTCCTGCTGTCGATCCCGGTGATCGTGCTGGCCGGTGGCCTGGAGATCGTCGGCCTGGTGCGGGAGTCCCATGCGGTGGACTGGCCGGCGGTGACGGTGGGGGCCATCCTCTCCGGCATCAGCGCCTACCTCTGCATCCACTATTTCCTGGTCTTCATCAAGCGCGTCGGCATGCAGCCCTTCGTGGTCTATCGGCTGCTGCTCGGCGGCTGGCTGCTGTGGCTGTTCTGGTAGTGGCCGACCCTCATCCGTCACGGGAGTGCCTGTCATCATGAAGTTCCTGCGTCTCCATTTCCCGCTGCTGCTCCTCGCCGGGCTGCTGCTGCTGGCCGGCTGCTCGGAGCGCGACCGTCCCCTCGACTCGCCGGTGCGCTTCGAGGGGGGGATCTTCGGCAGCTTCTATCAGGTGACCATCGCCGACTCGCTGACCCAGGGCCAGGCCCAGGCGCTGGAGGAGGGCATCCTCGAGACGCTCGAGGCGGTGGATGTCGGCATGTCGATCTACATCGAGGACTCGGAGCTCATGGCCTTCAACCAGTCGCCCCTCGGTGAGTGGCAGCCGCTCTCCGACGAGCTGGTCGAGGTGCTGGCGATCAGCCAGGCGGTGGCCGAGAAGAGCGACGGCGCCTTCGACGTCACCCTGGGGGGGCTGGTCAACCTGTGGAGCTTCGGCGGCGAGGCGCGTCCCCGCGAGGTGCCGGACGAGGCGGCGCTGGCCGAGCGCCTCGAGGTGGTCGGTTTCGATGCGCTGGAACTCGACCCGGCGGGGCTGCAGGCGCGGCGCACCCGGGACGTCTTCGTCGACCTGGGCGGTGTGGCCAAGGGCCATGCGGTGGACCGGGTCGCGGCCTACCTCGACCGTGAGGGCATCGAGCACTATCTGGTCAACCTGGGGGGCGACCTGATCGCCCGGGGCTATCGCAATGCCGGCGGCGGGGACGACGGCGAGGCCGAGTCCTGGCGCATCGGCGTGGAGGCGCCGCTGGAAGACCGTCAGGAGGCGCAGTACGTGCTGCCCATCGGCGATGTCTCCCTGGCCACCTCCGGCGACTACCGCAACTACTTCGAGGAGGGGGGGCAGCGCTTCTCCCACACCCTGGACCCGCGCAGCGGCCGGCCCATCGACCATCGCCTGGCCTCGGTGAGCGTGCTGCACCCCTCCAACGCCTGGGCCGACGCCTGGGCCACGGCGCTGATGGTGCTGGGGGACGAGGCGGGCATGGCCCTGGCCGTCGCCCAGGACCTCAAGGTGTTGATGATCGTACGCGTGGACGAGGGCTGGGAGAGCCTCGTCAGCCCCGCCTTCGTGGCATACTTCGGCGATGAGCTGGTCGAGGAGCTCGGCCTGGTGGCGGTAGCCGAGCCGGGCGAGCTCGAGACCGAGCCCGCCCCGAACGAATGAACGACAGGAGTCATTGATGACGCTGGATGTGGTGATACTCGCGGCCGGGCAGGGAACCCGGATGCGCTCGACCCTGCCCAAGGTGCTGCACCGCCTGGCCGGCAAGCCCATGGTGCGCCATGTGATCGACACCGCGGCAGGGCTCGCTGCCGAGCGTACCCACGTGGTGGTGGGGCACGGCGCCGAGAAGGTGCGCGAGGCCCTGGCCGACTGCGAGGTGCACTTCGCGCTGCAGGCCGAACAGAAGGGCACCGGCCATGCCGTGGCCCAGGCCCTGGAGGGCCTCGGCGAGGGCAAGGTGCTGGTGCTCTATGGCGACGTGCCGCTGATCCGTCGCGAGACCCTGGCGGGGCTGCTGGACGGCGTCGATGACGACCACCTCGGCCTGCTCACCGTGACCCTGGCGGACCCCACCGGCTACGGGCGCATCCTGCGCAATGCCGAGGGCGAGGCGGTGGCCATCGTCGAGCACAAGGACGCCTCCCAGACGGAGCTTGCCA
This sequence comes from Halomonas alkalicola, assembly GCF_030704205.1. Classification (NCBI taxonomy): domain Bacteria; kingdom Pseudomonadati; phylum Pseudomonadota; class Gammaproteobacteria; order Oceanospirillales; family Halomonadaceae; genus Halomonas; species Halomonas alkalicola. The sequence goes on from NZ_CP131913.1 coordinate 2,092,606, forward strand.
TCGCCGAGTGCAACACCGGCATCATGGCGATGACCGCCGCCCAGCTGCGCCGCTGGCTGCCGCGGCTCTCCGCCGACAACGCCCAGGGCGAGTACTACCTCACCGACATCATCGCCATGGCGGCCGCCGAGGGGGTCAGGATCGTCACCGCCCAGCCGGCCGACCCGCTGGAGGTGGAGGGGGTCAACAACCGGCTGCAGATGGCACGCCTGGAGCGCGCCCACCAGCTGGCCACGGCCGAGCGGCTGATGGCCGACGGGGTGGCGCTGATCGACCCGGCGAGGATCGACATCCGCGGCGCCCTCACCTGCGGCCACGACGTGGAGATCGATGTGGGCTGCGTCTTCGAGGGAAACGTGGAGCTCGGCGAGGGGGTGCGCATCGGCCCCCACTGCGTGATCCGCGACAGCCATATCGGCGCCGAGACGGTGATCGAGCCTCACAGCGTCATCGAGGGCACGGTGATCGCCGGTCGCGGTCGCGTCGGTCCCTTCGCCCGGCTGCGCCCCGGCACCCGCCTGGCGGTGGGCGCCAAGGTGGGCAACTTCGTCGAGACCAAGAACGCCGAGGTGGGTGAGGGCAGCAAGATCAACCACCTGAGCTACGTGGGCGACGCCCGGCTGGGCCGCGACGTCAACGTCGGCGCCGGCACCATCACCTGCAACTATGACGGCGCCCACAAGCATCGCACCGAGATCGGCGATGGCGCCTTCATCGGCTCCAACACGGCGCTGGTGGCCCCGGTGAGCGTGGGCAGCAACGCCACCGTGGGCGCCGGTTCCACCATCAGCAAGGACGTGGCGGACAACGCCCTGGCCGTTTCCCGCGGCCGTCAGATCAGCAAGGCCGACTGGCCGCGCCCCAGCAAGGACAGGTAAGGAGAGTCACCATGTGTGGAATCGTCGGGGCCGTTGCCGAGCGTAACGTGGAAGGCATTCTTCTCGAGGGGCTGAAGCGCCTCGAGTACCGCGGCTATGACTCCGCCGGCATGGCGGTGCTCTCGCCGGAGGGCACGCTGTCGCGCCGCCGGGCGGTGGGCAAGGTGGCGGCCCTGGCCGAGCGCCTGGCGGCGGAGCCGTTGCCGGGGCGCTGCGGCATTGCCCATACCCGCTGGGCCACCCACGGCCGGCCCAGCGAGGCCAATGCCCACCCCCACCAGTCCGGCGAGCGCCTGGCGGTGGTGCACAACGGCATCATCGAGAACCACGAGGCCCTGCGCCAGGAGCTCAAGGCGGCGGGCTATGTCTTCACCTCCGAGACCGATACCGAAGTGGTGGCCCACCTGCTGGAGCGCGAGAGCCGCGAGGCGGGCGACCTGCTGGCCGCGGTGCGCCGCGTGCTGGCCCGACTCGAGGGCGCCTATGCGCTGGGCGTGGTCAGCGCGGCCGAGCCCGATGTGATCGTCGGCGCCCGCAAGGGCAGCCCGCTGGTGGTGGGGGTGGGCATCGGCGAGGCCTTCCTGGGCTCGGACCCCCTGGCCCTGCTGCAGGTCACCGACCGCTTCATCTACCTGGAGGAGGGCGACATGGTGCGCCTCTCCGCGGGCGGTCGCATCGAGGTCTTCGATGCCGCAGGTGGACCCGTGGAGCGCGAGGTGCAGACCTTCGAGCACGGTGACGGGGCCGCCAGCAAGGGCGAGTACCGCCACTTCATGCTCAAGGAGATCCATGAGCAGCCGGCGGTGATCGCCGCGGCGCTCGAGGGCCGCCTGGGCGAGCGCTCGGTGCTGGTGGAGAGCTTCGGCCCCGACGCCGAGGCGCTGTTCGGCCGCGTCCGCCAGATCCATATCGTCGCCTGCGGCACCAGCTACCACGCCGGGATGGTGGCCCGCTACTGGCTGGAGCGGTTCGCCGGGGTACCGGTGCAGGTGGAGGTGGCCTCGGAGTACCGCTATCGCCAGGTGGTGGTGCCCGAGGGCACCCTCTTCGTCACCCTCTCCCAGTCCGGCGAGACCGCCGACACCCTGGCGGCGCTGCGCTTCGCCAGGGAGCGCGGCTACCTGGCCAGCCTGGCGATCTGCAACGTGCCGGGCAGCTCCCTGGTGCGCGAGTCGGACCTGACCCTGATGACCCAGGCCGGCCCCGAGGTCGGGGTGGCCTCCACCAAGGCCTTCACCACCCAGCTCACCGCGCTGATGCTCTTCACCCTGGCGCTGGGGCGGGTCAAGGGGCTCGACGAGGCCACCCAGGCCGAGCTGGTGACGGCCCTGCGCGGCCTGCCGCGACTGGTGGAGCGGGTGCTGGCGCTGGATACCGAGATCGAGGCGCTCTCCATGGCCTTCGCCGAGAAGCAGCATGCGCTCTTCCTGGGCCGCGGGGCGCACTTCCCGATCGCCCTGGAGGGCGCGCTCAAGCTCAAGGAGATCTCCTACATTCACGCCGAGGCCTATCCGGCCGGGGAGCTCAAGCACGGCCCCCTGGCGCTGGTGGACAGCGAGATGCCGGTCATCTCCGTCGCCCCCAACGACGAGCTGCTCGACAAGCTCAAGTCGAACCTCCAGGAGGTGCGTGCCCGGGGCGGCGAGCTCTTCGTGTTCGCCGACGAGGGGGGGGCGCTGGCCGAGGAGGAGGGGATCCGGGTGCTGCGCCTGCCCCATGTGCACGAGGCCCTCGCCCCGATCCTCTACACCCTGCCGCTGCAGCTGCTCAGCTACCACGTGGCGGTGCTCAAGGGCACCGACGTGGACCAGCCGCGCAACCTGGCCAAGAGCGTGACGGTGGAGTGACGCCGGCCGCCGAGCCGCCGCGCCTCTACCTGGGGCTGCCCATGTGGGCCAACCCGGAGTGGCGCGGCACCCTCTATCCGCCCCATGGCGGCGGGCTTGCGGAGTATGCCCGGGTGTTCGGCACGGTGGAGGGCAACACCACCTTCTACAGCGGGGCCCCCCGGGCGGAGACGGTGGCGGCCTGGGCGCGCCAGGCGCCATCGGGATTCCGCTTCTGCTTCAAGCTGCCGGGGGCGCTCACCCATGAGCGCCGCCTTTCCGGCATCGAGGCGGAACTGGAGGGCTTTCTCGAGGCGCTCTCGCCCCTGCATGACCGGCTCGGGCCCATGATGGTCCAGCTGCCCCGCGACTTTGGCGTGGAGGAGCTCCCCCGACTGGCGGCCCTGCTCTCCCGCTGGCCGGCGCAGATCCCCTGCGCGGTGGAGGTGCGCCACCCCGAGTTTTTCCACAAGGGGCCCGCCGAGGTCGCCCTCAACAGATTGTTGATAAGTCACGGCGTCGACCGGGTGATGCTCGACGTACGACCGCTCTTCTCGACCCCGCCTGGGGCCTGTCCCGGCCTCGCCGTGGCCCAGAGGGAAAAGCCTAAACGCCCTTCACACGTGCTTTCCACGGCAGATCGCCCGCTGGTGCGCTTCATCGGCCACCTCGATCCCGCGATCAACGAGCGCTATTTCGCGCCCTGGATCCAGCGCCTCGTCCTGTGGATAAAACAGGGGAAAACCCCTTATCTGATGGTGCATACTCCGGACAACCGCCAGGCCCCGGAGCTGGCAAGATCCCTCCATGCACGGCTCGCCGAGGCCCTCTCCCTGCCGCCCCTGGCGGACTTCCCGGGCGAGGCCCAGACGACCCTCTTCTGACGCCCCATGATCCATGACAGCCGATCGGCGCGACGGGCCAGCTTCGACTGGCCATCCAGCGTTTGATCGGATAGTTTTATCCCCCTGTGCGGCATACCCATGGATATTTACCGGATCTTGCCCATAAAGGCGTGATTCCTGCCGGTATCGGCCGCACGGTGCCTGCCCTTCCCGGAGCAACAACCTGCCGGGCGGAGGCGAGCGGCACGGCAGCGATCCTGCCTGGATCCTGTCATGCTCTGGAAGACGCCGTGCGATCCATGGCGTCCTGGACGTGGCAATGACAAGCACAAGCCGTCATCGCGCCAGACCGGCTGATGGCGACACGTACACTCAGGGTGAATCATGTCTAAACTCGTGCATGCGCAGTGGTCATCGAAGATGACCTTCGTGCTCGCCGCCGCGGGCTCCGCGGTGGGACTGGGCAACATCTGGCGGTTTTCCTACATGGTGGGCGACAGCGGGGGTGCGGCCTTCGTGCTCATCTACCTGGCCTGCGTGGCCCTGGTGGGCCTGCCGATCCTGGTGGCCGAATGGCTGATCGGCCGGCGCGGCCAGGAGAACCCCATCAACGCCATGGCGGATCTCGCGCGCCGGAACGGACGCCTGCCGGCCTGGGCGGTGGTCGGTGCCAGCGGCGTGCTGGCGGCCTTCCTGATCCTCTCCTTCTATAGCGTGATCGGCGGTTGGTCGCTCTCCTACACCCTGGGTTCCGTCACCGGCCGCTTCACCGGCCAGGATGCCGACGGCATCGGCGCGCTCTTCGGCAGCCTGCTGGGCAGCCCGGGCATGCTGACCCTGTGGCACACCGCCTTCATGGCACTGGTGATCTTCATCGTCGCCCGCGGTGTGACCAAGGGGCTCGAGGGCGCCGTGCGCACCATGATGCCGGGGCTGGTGCTGCTGCTGATCGTGCTGGTCGGCTACGGCATGACCACCGGTCACTTCGGCGAGGCGCTGGCCTTCATGTTCCGCCCCGACTGGAGCGCGGTGACCGGGGGCGTGGTGCTGGCCGCCATGGGGCAGGCCTTCTTCACCCTCTCCCTGGGCATGGGCATCATGATGGCCTACGGCTCCTACCTGGGCGAGGACGTCAACCTGATCGGCACCGCCCGTACGGTGATCATCCTCGACACCGTGATCGCGCTGCTGGCGGGCATGGCGATCTTCCCCATCGTCTTCGCCAACGGCATGAGCCCCGCCGATGGGCCCGGGCTGATCTTCGTCAACCTGCCGGTGGCCTTCGGCAACATGACCGGCGGTGCCATCCTCGGCCTGATGTTCTTCCTGCTGCTCACCTTCGCGGCGCTGACCTCGGCGATCTCGCTGCTGGAGCCGGTGGTGGAGCTGGTGGAGGAGCGCACCCCGCTCTCCCGTGTGGCGGCGACCCTGACGAGCGGCGTGGCGGTATGGGCGCTGGGCATCGCGGCGCTGATGTCGTTCAACGTCTGGGGAGACTTCCTGATCTTCGGCCTGAACATCTTCGACCTGCTGGATACCTTCACCAGCAAGGTGCTGCTGCCCTTGACCGGCCTCGGGGCGATCCTCTTCGTGGCCTGGTGCCTGGAGCGCCAGAGCGTGGCCAGCGAGCTTGGCCTGGCCGGCGGCACGGAGCGGCTATGGCACCTGGTGGCCCGCTATGTGGCGCCCATCGGGGTGATCGTGGTCTTCGTCACCGGCCTGCTCTAGGCGGGACGATCCGAAGAGGGCAGAAAGCCCTGCGAGCCCCGCCCCGGCGGGGGGGGGCTCGCGTGTTGGGGGGTGCCCTGGCCGTTGGGCCGGGGTCAGTGCATCTCGTCGAGCTCGTCTTCCGGCAGCTCGGCGATGTCACGGGACAGCTGCTTGAACTCCTCATGGAGCTCGATGCCCCGCCGGGCCCGCAGGTTGCGCTGGGCGGCGGTGCGGCTGCGCTGCTCGTGCTCGACGACTTCCATGCTCATGAAGATGTCGAGGAGTTCGCTCTTCAGGGAGGTTAACCGTTCGACATTGCGCATGATCGACTCTCCTTGGACACTACGCGGCACTGCAAGTCTTACTATATCTCACTTGACAGAATGATGACGATCAGGGTTTTACGCCACAACGCAGGGTAAACGCTAGCGTTCGGACGGGGTCACCGCTGGCGGCCGGGGCGGCACCGACATCTTGCGCTGCACAACGCCGGCTCCTTGGGCATACTGTGTCAAACCCGTTACCCGTATCGTCACTGCCCGGGGCGATACCCCCATTCGAGGAGCTTCCAGTGAGCAGCGCCCTTTTCGATGAGATGAGACGCCGCATGGAGCACTTCCGCCGCTCCGAGCAGAAGGTGGCGCGCTTCGTGCTGCGCAACCCCGAGGAAGTGATCCACATGCGCATCGTCGACCTGGCCACCGAGGCCAAGGTCAGCGAACCCACGGTGGTGCGCTTCTGCCGCGCCCTGGGCTGCAACGGCTTCCAGGACTTCAAGCTCAAGCTGGCCCAGATGCTGGCCACCGGCAGCCAGTTCGCCCAGTTCTCCATGAACGACAGCGACTCGGTGGCGGAATTCTCCCAGAGCATCTTCGATTCCACCGTGGGCACCCTGCTGTCGGTGCGCGACCGCCTCGACAACGAGGCGCTGAGCCAGGCGATCAACGCCCTGGCCATGGCCAACCGGGTGGAGTTCTACGGCTTCGGCGCCTCCGGCGCAGTGGCCTTCGACGCCCAGCACAAGTTCTTCCGCCTGCAGATCTCCACCGCGGCCTATGCCGACCCGCACATGCAGAACATGTCGGCGGTGACCCTCAAGGAGGGCGACGTGGTGGTGGCGATCTCCCAGACCGGCCGTACCCGGGCGCTGGTGGCCAGCGTGCGCCTGGCCAGGGAGGCCGGCGCCACGGTGATCGGGCTCTGCCCCAGCGGCTCGCCGCTGGCCGAGGAGGTCACCCTGCCGCTCTATATCGACGTCCACGAGGACACCGAGATCTACACTCCCATGAGCTCGCGCATCGCCCACCTGGTGCTGGTCGACGTGCTGGCGGTGGGCGTGGCCAAGACCCGCGGTCCCAAGCTGGCCGAGCAGCTCAAGTCGGTGAAGAAAAGCTTGATTCCGCTGCGCTACCCCGAGGAAGAGGCCTAGGCAAAACCAGGCGCGGCGAGGGCAGGCCGAGGAGGAGAGGCGGGCAATATGCTAAGCTGATCGCCCATTTTCCGAGCAGCGATGCCCTCTCCATGGACGACGTCACGGCGATCCTCGACCACCTCAACACCGCCCAGCGCGAGGCGGTCAGTGCCCCCCAGGGCAACATGCTGGTGCTGGCCGGTGCCGGCTCCGGCAAGACCCGGGTGCTGGTCCACCGCATCGCCTGGCTGATGCAGGCCGAGGGGCTCTCCCCCTATGCCGTGCTCGCCGTGACCTTTACCAACAAGGCGGCCCGCGAGATGCGCACCCGCCTGGAGGCGCTGCTCGGGCTCTCCCTGCGCCACGTCTGGGTGGGCACCTTCCACTCCACGGCCCACCGCCTGCTGCGCACCCACTGGCAGGATGCCCGGCTGCCCCAGCACTTCCAGATCATCGATTCCGATGACCAGCTGCGCCTGATCAAGCGGCTGATCAAGGAGCACGAGATCGATGACGAGCGCTTCCCGCCGCGCCAGGTGCAGAGCTTCATCTCGGGCTGCAAGGAGGAAGGGCTGCGCCCCCACCAGGTCGACGTCCATGGCGACGCCTACCTGGGGCAGATGGTGGAGCTCTACGAGCGTTACCAGCTCACCTGCGAGCGCGGCGGCCTGGTGGACTTCGGCGAGCTCCTGCTGCGCAGCCTCGAACTCCTGCGCGACAACCCCGCCCTGCTGACCCACTACCAGGAGCGCTTCGCCCACGTGCTGGTGGATGAGTTCCAGGACACCAACACCCTGCAGTACGCCTGGCTGAAGCTGCTCACCGGCATGCGCACGCCGATGACCGTTGTGGGCGACGACGACCAGTCCATCTACGGCTGGCGCGGCGCCCGGGTGGAGAACATCCGCCGCTTCGAGCAGGAGTTCCCGGAGACGAAGACGGTGCGCCTGGAGCAGAACTACCGCTCCACCAGCGCCATCCTCGAGGCCGCCAACGCCCTGATCAGCCACAACACCGAGCGCATGGGCAAGGAGCTGTGGACCGACGGCGCCCGCGGCGAGCCCATCTCCGTCTATGCGGGCTTCAACGACCTGGACGAGTCCCGCTTCATCGTCGACACCATCCGCGAGAAGGTCGACGAGGGCTTCCATCGCCGCGAGATCGCCATCCTCTACCGCTCCAACGCCCAGTCCCGGGTGATCGAGGAGACCCTGATCCGCCAGGGCGTGCCCTACCGCATCTACGGCGGGCACCGCTTCTACGAGCGCCTGGAGATCAAGAACGCCCTGGCCTACCTGCGCCTGCTGCTCAACCGCGACGACGACGCCTCCCTGGAGCGGGTGATCAACGTGCCGGCCCGGGGCATCGGCACCCGCACCGTGGAGCTTCTGCGCACCCGGGCCCGGGAGAGCGGCGTCTCGCTGTGGCAGGCGCTGCATGACGGACTGAGCGACGGCACCCTCAAGGGGCGTGCCGGCAGCGTCGTGCAGGCCTTCGCCGAGCTGATCGAGCGGCTCGACGACGAGACCGCGGGGCTGGCGCTGCACGAGATCATCGATCACGTCATCGAGCGCTCGGGGCTGGTCGAGCACCACCGCAGCGAGAAGGGCGAGAAGGGGCAGGCCCGGGTCGAGAATCTGGAGGAGCTGGTCAACGCCGCCCGCGCCTTCACCCAGGGCGAGTCCTTCGATCCCCCCGAGGCCGGCGAGGGAGCCGTGGCGCTGGAGGCCTTCCTCTCCGAGGCGGCGCTGAATGCCGGCGAGCACGAGGCCGACGAGTTCGAGGACAGCGTCCAGCTGATGACCCTGCACGCCGCCAAGGGGCTGGAGTTCCCGGTGGTCTTCATGGCCGGCGTGGAGGAGGGGCTCTTCCCCCACCGCATGTCGGCGGAGGAGCCGGGGCGCCTGGAGGAGGAGCGCCGGCTCTGCTACGTGGGCCTGACCCGCGCCATGAAGAAGCTCTACCTGACCCACGCCGAGATCCGCCGCCTGCACGGCAAGGAGACCTTCCAGCGGGCCTCGCGCTTCCTGCGCGAGCTCCCCGAGCAGTACCTGGAGGAGGTGCGCCTGCGCGGCCAGATCAGCCGGCCGGTAACGACCTCGCGCCCCTCGGGGCTGCGCCAGACCGAGGTGAATGGCGGCGCCGACCTGCCGAGTCTCTCGCTGGGCCAGCGGGTCCACCACCCGGTGTTCGGCGAGGGGGTGATCCTCAACGCCGAGGGGCAGGGCGAGCGCGCCCGGGTGCATGTCAGCTTCGAGGGCGAGGGCGACAAGTGGCTGGTGCTGGGCTTCGCCAAGCTGACGCCGCTCTGAGGGTCGTTGACGATAACGTCAACGTCGCAGTCTTGTGGCCCAATTCGGCCTTGGCGCATACTCGCTGGCGGACACCACCGCGCGTCATCACGCCGCGCGGCCCGATATAACAAGCCTTTCGGAGTCATGCCCTCATGCAACGCCGCAACTTCCTGAAGACCCTCGGTGCCGGCGCCGCCGGCGTCGCCGCCGCCCCCTTCGTGGCCACCACCGCCAAGGCCCAGGAGACCATCACCTGGGACATGGTCACCTCCTGGCCGCGCAACTTTCCGGCGCTCGGCACCGGAGCCAACGAGTTCGCCCAGCGCGTCGAGGCGCTCTCCGGCGGGCGCATGCGCATCCGCGTGCACGGTGCCGGCGAGCTGGTGCCCGCCATGGAGGTCTTCGATGCCGTGGCCGCCGGCACCGCCGAGATGGGTCACTCCGCCGCCTACTACTGGCGCGGCAAGGTCGCGGCCTCCCAGTTCTTCACCGCGGTGCCCTTCGGCATGAACACCACCGAGACCAACGCCTGGCTCTACCACGGTGGCGGCCAGGAGCTGTGGGACGAGATCTACGCCAAGCACAACCTCAAGCCCTTCGCGGTGGGCAACACCGGTACCCAGATGGCGGGCTGGTTCAAGAAGGAGATCAACTCCCTCTCGGACATGCAGGGCATTCGCCTGCGCCTGCCGGGCCTGGCCGGGGAGGCGATGAACCGCATCGGCGTCACCACCGTCAACATGCCGGCCTCCGAGATCTTCACCTCCCTGCAGACCGGCGTGCTGGACGCCGCCGACTGGGTCGGCCCCTACAACGACATGGCACTCGGCCTCTATCAGGTGGCCTACTACTACTACACCTCGGTGTGGAACGAGCCCAGCGCGGTGCTCGAGGGGACCGTCAACCTGGATGCCTGGAACGCCCTGCCCGACGACCTCAAGGCGGTGGTGCGCGAGGCGGCCAAGGCCTCCAACCTGGCGATGATCAGCGAGTTCGCCTACCGCAACGCCCAGGCCCTCGAGACCCTGGTCGACGAGCACGGCGTGCAGCTGCGCACCTTCCCGGAGGATGTCATGCAGGCGCTCTATGATGCCTCCATGGAGGTGGTCCAGGCCCAGGTCGACAGCGATCCGGATTCGAAGAAGGTCTACGACTCCTACGTGGCCTTCCAGCAGCTGGTACGGCCGTTCAGCGACGTCGGCGAGTACTCCTACCTGAAGGGGCGCGAGGCCGTCGGCGCCTGATACCGCGCGTGCGGAATCGCTATCGGGGGCGCCACTTGGCGCCCCCGATGCGTTGCGGCTGATCGGCGAGAAGAGATGGCCTACTGGTGCACGGCGCGGATGCGGCCCTTGTCGTCCAGGGCCACCATCACGAAGGTCGCCTCGGTCACCTTGTGCAGCTCCTTGGAGTCACGCTCCTGGGGCTGGCGGATCCACACCTCCACGTCGATGCGGATCGAGCTGTGGCCGATCTCGCAGACGGTGGTGTAAATGTTGACCATGGAGCCCACGCGCACCGGGCAGAGGAAGTCCATGGCCTCGATGGCCACGGTGGCGGTGCGGCCATGGGCCTCGCGACCGGCGGCCAGCTCGGCGGCCTGGTCCATGTGGGCCACCAGCCAGCCGCCGGCGATGTCGCCATGCAGATTGGTGTCCTGACGGCTGGCCAGCAGTTTCAGGGTGAGCTCGCCCCGGGGAGCGGGGATATCGTCGAGGTCTGTCATGAAAGTGTCATCATCCTGGCTTGTTATTGTGGCCGTAAGCGACAAGAGGCATACGGATGTCTGAATCGGGGGTCATGGTATATGCAGTCGCCGCCGCCCACCAGCATGGCCCCGTGGCCCGCCGCAGGGGCGGCGGCAGGCGGATGACTTGGCGGCAGCGGGCGGCGATGGGCTGTCTGGCGCTGCTGCTGGTGTGGGCGCCGGGCCTGGCCCAGGCGGATGCCGACGAGGTGGCCGGTACCCTGGGGGCCGTGGGCTCCGATACCCTGGCAGGGCTGATGCTGCACTGGGGGGAGGCCCTGGCCGAGCAGTACCCGGCGGTACGCCTGCAGCTGCAGGCCAGCGGTTCGTCCAGCGCTCCCACGGCGCTGATCGCTGGTACCACCCGCCTGGGCCCCATGTCGCGCCCCATGAGCGAGGCCGAGCGGGCGGCCTTCGTGGCGCGCCACGGCTATCCGCCGCTGGAGCTCGAGGTGGCCCGGGATGCCCTGGCGGTGGTGGTGCATCGCCACAATCCGCTGGAGAGCCTGACCCTGGCCGAGCTGGATGCGCTCTTTTCGGACACCCTGCGCTGCGGTGGCGAGGCCCCCATCGAGCGCTGGTCACAGCTCGGCAGCGGCCTGCCCGAAGGGCGCGTGCGGCTGCATGGCCGCAACGTGGCCTCCGGCACCCATGACCTCTTTCGCCTGCGCGGCCTGTGCGGGGGGCGCTTTCGGCTCGACGTCAACGAGCATCCCGGCTCGGCCGCGGTGGTGGCGGCGGTAGCGGCGGAGCCCGGCGCCATCGGCTATGCCGGGCTCAACCACCTGACGCCGGCGGTGCGCCCCGTTGCCCGGCGCGACAGCGAGAGCGGCGAGCTCCACCCGCCCAGCGCCATGATGGTGAGCCGCGGCGACTATCCGCTTTCGCGCAGCCTCTATGTCTATGTCAACCGGCCGCCGGGGGCGACCCTGCCCGGGCCCGAGCGCGCCTTCCTCGAGCTGGTGCTCTCCGACGCCGGCCAGGCGGTGGTGAAAGAGCTCGGCTTCGTGCCCCTGACCCCGGCCGAGCGTGAGCGCCAGAGGCGCCGTCTCGAGGGCCATGGAGGCCGCTGAGGCTGTCACCCAACTGTCATCAGGATGTCGTAAAGTGTTGTCATCACCCTTGCCGATGATCGACCGGGAGCGGCCATGATCGACCCTTTGCCGCCCAGGGCCCAGCCGCGCCACCAGTGGTGGCGGCGCCTGCGGGACCGCCTGGCGACCCTGCTGATCACGGCCGGCGGCATCGGCGTGGTGGCGGCGGTGCTCGCCATCGGCCTCTTCCTGGCCCTGGAGGTGGCGCCGCTGTTTCTCGAGGCGGACTCGGGCGTCGGCTGGCGCGAGCTGTGGCAGCCCCGCTGGCAGCCCGGCACCCTGCCCGGGGAGTCCCCCCTGTTTGGCCTGCAGCCGCTGGCCTGGGGCACCCTCAAGGCGGCCTTCTGGGCGCTGCTGTTCGCCGTGCCGCTGGCGCTGGGCGCGGCCATCCACTCGGCCCTCTACATGCCGCCGCGGCTGCGCAGCCGCCTCAAGCCGACCCTGGAGTTGATGGAGGCGATGCCCGGCGTGGTGGTCGGCTTCGTTGCCGGCCTGGTACTGGCGCCCTGGGTGGAGCGCCACCTGGCCGGCGCCCTGGCGCTGGTGGCGGTGCTGCCGGGGGGGCTGCTGCTCGCCGGCCTGGCCTGGACACGCCTGCCGGCGCCCTGGCGGCGTCGGCTTCCCCAGGGCTGGGCCGGGCTGTGGCTGATCCCCTGGCTGGCGCTGCTGGCGGGTCTGGCGCTGTGGCTCTCGCCCTGGCTCGAGTCGCTGCTGTTCGGCGGTGACCTGCGCGGCTGGCTGGAGGCGCACTTCGGGCTCGGCTATGCCTCGCGCAACGCGCTGATCGTCGGCCTGGCCATGGGCTTCGCGGTCATTCCCGGCATCTATGCCCTGGCCGAGGATGCACTCTCCGGGGTGCCGGCGAGCCTGGGCGAGGGCGCCCAGGCGCTGGGCGCGACCCGCTGGCAGAGCCTGTGGAAGGTGGTGCTGCCTGCGGCGGCCCCCGGGGTGTTCAGCGCGGTGATGATCGGCGCCGGCCGCGCCGTGGGCGAGACCATAATCGTGCTGATGGCCAGCGGCAACACCGCGCTGATGACCCTGAGCCCCCTGGAGGGGATGCGTTCCCTGGCCGCCACCATCGCCATCGAGCTGCCCGAGGCGGTGCCGGGCGGGGTCCACTACCGGCTGCTGTTCCTGGCGGCGCTGGCGCTGTTCGTGTTCACCTTCCTGGTCAATACCCTGGCGGAGCTGGTGCGCGCCCGGCTGCGCCGCCGCTACCGCCGCCTGGGGGGACTTTCATGATCGGCCCCGGGCGCGCTCGGCTGCCCCGCGGCGAGGGGCCCTGGCCGTGGCTGGCCGCCGGCAGCGTGGCGCTGTCGCTGCTGCTGCTGGCCGGGCTCCTGACCCTGCTGGCGGTGCGGGGGATGGGGCACTTCTGGCCGTCGCCCCTCACCCTGGTGACCCTGGAGGATGGCCGCCAGCTGGCCGGCCAGGCGGTGCGCGAGGAGCGCCTGCCAGGCGGCGAGAAGCGCGAGCGCCTCTACCGCACGGCCAATCGCGACCTGGACGGCGCGATCTGGCGCTGGGTGGCCGTGGACGAGATCGCCGAGGAAAGCCGCCCCCGGGACCTGGTGGTGCTGGAGCGTACCCGCTGGGGCACCTTCCAGGGGCGCCTGTTGGCCCTCGAGAGTGCCGCAGGGCGCGTCGAGGGGGAGGCCGCCTGGGCGGCCCTGCAGGTGCGCCTGCAGGAGCTCGCGGCCCTGAGGGCGGAGCGTGATCGCCTGCGCGACGAGGTGGTACCCCTGGCTCGGCGGCTGGACCGGGATCCCGAGGCCGACAGTCAGCTTGCCCGGGCCAATGCCCGCATCCGGGTGCTTCAGGCGCGCATGGGGGGGACTCGCTTGCTGCTGGAGAGCGTCGACGGGCGTCGCCTCGAGCAGCCGCTGGAGCAGGTGCTGCGCGCCTGGCGGCCCAACGCCATGTCGACGCCCCAGAAGCTGGCCGCCTGGGGGCAGGGCGTGTGGCGCTTCCTCGCCGAGGGGCCCCGCGCCGCCAACACCGCCGGCGGGGTGTGGCCGGCGATCTTCGGTACCGTGCTGATGGTGCTGCTGATGTCGGTGGTGGTGACCCCCTTCGGCGTGCTGGCGGCCATCTACCTCAACGAGGTCGCCCATCAGGGACGCTTCACCCGGCTGGTGCGCATCGCGGTGCGCAACCTGGCCGGGGTGCCCTCCATCGTCTATGGAGTGTTCGGGCTTGGGGTCTTCGTCTACGGCATCGGCGGCACCCTGGACGAGTGGTTCTTCGCCGATCAGCTGCCCTCGCCCACCTTCGGCACCGGCGGCCTGCTGTGGGCCTCGCTGACCCTGGCGCTGCTGACCCTGCCGGTGGTGATCGTGGCCACCGAGGAGGGGCTGGCGCGGGTGCCGGACCATCAGCGCGAGGGCGCCCTGGCGCTGGGCGCCACCCGGGTGGAGATGCTGACCCGGGTGATCCTGCCGATGACCGCCCCGGCCATGCTCACCGGGGTGATCCTGGCCGTGGCCCGGGCCGCCGGTGAGGTGGCGCCGCTGATGCTGGTGGGGGTCGCCAAGCTGGCGCCCCAGGTGCCGGTGGACGGTGATTTCCCCTTCCTGCATCTTGAACGGAAGTTCATGCATCTGGGCTACCACATCTACGACGTGGCCTTCCATGGGGACGATGTCCAGGCGGCGCTGCCGCTGGTCTACGCCACCGCGCTGCTGCTGGTGCTGGTGATCCTGGTGCTTAACCTGACTGCAATATTCCTGCGCCATCATCTAAGAGCGCGTCACGGGGCCCTGCCGCGCCGCTAGCGGCAGCGCCCGAGGAGTGAGGAACCCGATGTCCGTCTTCCCGTCGCCACGGTCCGCTGCCGGCAGTCCGATCATCGACTTCGACCCGGCCGCCTGCTGCCTGGAGATCGAGGGGCTGAGCCTGGCCTACGGGGAGACGCCGGCGCTGCGCGAGCTCTCGCTGCGCGTGCCGCGCCAGCGGGTCACCGCCTTCATCGGGCCCTCGGGGTGCGGGAAGTCGACGCTGCGGCGGGCCCTCAACCGGCTCCACGACCTCAACGACGAGGTGCGGCTCGCCGGGCGGATTCGCCTCGAGGGGCAGGATATTCACGCCCCCGAGGTGGAGGTGGCGGAGCTGCGCCGGCGGGTCGGCATGGTGTTCCAGGCGCCCAACCCCTTCCCGATGTCGATCTACGACAACGTCGCCTTCGGGCTGCGGCTGCAGGGGGGTATCCGCAAGCGCCAGCTGGACGACATCGTCGAGTGGGCGCTGCAATCGGCGGCGCTGTGGGATGAGGTGAAGGATCGCCTGAGGAGTTCGGCCTGGGCGCTCTCCGGCGGCCAGCAGCAGCGCCTGGTGATCGCCCGCACCCTGGCGGTGCGCCCCGAGGTGCTGCTGCTCGACGAGCCGGCCTCGGCGCTGGATCCGATCTCGACGCTGAAGATCGAAGAGCTGATCCGTAACCTTAAGTCGCAGCTGACCCTGGTGCTGGTCACCCACAACATGCAGCAGGCGGCGCGGGTCTCCGACTACACCGCCTTCCTGCAGGAGGGCGAGCTGGTGGAGTACGGCCCCACCGACAGGCTCTTCACCAATCCGCGCCTCGTGCGCACCGAGAACTACATCACCGGGCGCATGGCCTGACGGCCGGCCCCAAGGAGAGTCCCATGGACATCACCAGCGATATCCACAGCCGCCACATCTCGCGGCAGTTCAACCAGGAGCTCGAGGAGCTCAAGACCCACCTGATGGCCATGGGCGGCCTGGTGGAGAAGCAGATCCAGGAGGCGGTGGCCGCACTGCTCGAGGGGGACTCCGACCTGGCCCGCCGGGTGGTGGAGAACGATCGCGCGGTCAACGACATGCAGATCAAGATCGACGAGGAGTGCACCCAGGTGCTGGCGCGCCGCCAGCCGGCGGCCTCGGACCTACGCCTGGTGCTGGCGGTGATCCGCGCCGCCTCCGATCTGGAGCGCATCGGCGACGAGGCGAGCAAGATCGCCCGCAACGCCGCCGACCTGATCGCCGCCGATAACGGCACCCGCGGCTTCGTCGAGGTGCGCATGATCAGCGAGCACGTGCGGCGCATGGTGCGCGATGCCCTGACCTCCTTCGCCCGCTTCGATACCGAGCTGGCGCTGAAGCTGGTGCATGAGGACGAGGAGGTGGACGAGGAGTACCGCAGCGCCATGCGCTCGCTGATGACCTTCATGATGGAGGATGCCCGCTCGATCTCGCCGATCCTCAGCTTGATGTGGATCCTGCGCGCCCTGGAGCGCATCGGCGATCACGCCAACAACCTGGCCGAGTACGTGGTCTACCTGGTCAAGGGGCTGGATATCCGCCACACCGACCCCGAGGACCTCGACGAGCAGGCGATCACCCGCAAGGGATAGGCCTGACTCGGTCGACCGTCATGCTCGAGGCTGTTCCGGCGACAGGTCTTCGAGGGGGCGCTGTGAACCCATCCTTGGGCGCTACCGACGCCATCCCTGGCGTAGGACCCCCTCTTCGACCTGTCCCCGGCGCCTCTCGCTCATTGCAACGGTGCATGGGTTGACGGTCCCTCTGGATTGGCTGTCAATGTCGCAGGCCACTGCCCCTGGCGGTGGCCTTCGTCGTTTTCCCGTGAAGGAATCACCATGCTTGATGCCGTCACCGCCCTGGCCCGGGGCACCCGCCTGGCCTACTCCCGCGGCCTGCGCCGCTACGTCTTCGTGCCCATCGTCATCAACCTGCTGGTCTACGGGGCCATGCTGCGCTTCGTGCTGGCCAACTTCGGCGGCTGGCTGGAGGGCTGGATGGCGCTGGTGCCGGCCTGGCTTGGCTGGCTCGAGTGGCTGATCTGGCCGCTGTTCGTGATCAGCCTGGTGGTGATTGTCTTCTTCACCTTCACCCTGGTGACCCACCTGATCGCCGCCCCCTTCTACGGCTTCCTGGCGGCCAGGGTGGAGGCGGTGGCCACCGGGCGGCCACCGCTGGACGATCGCGGCTTCATGAAGACGGCGGTGGATGCCATGGGGCGCGAGCTGGTCAAGCTGGCCTATATCGCGCCAAGAGCCCTGCTGCTCTTCCTGGTGAGCTGGATTCCCGGGGTGAACCTCGCCGCCCCGCTGCTCTGGGCGCTCTTCTCCGCCTGGGTGATGGCGATCGCCTACCTGGACTACCCCATGGACAACAACAAGGTGAGCTTCGCCGAGATGCGCCGACGGCTGGCGGCGCGCTGGTGGCAGAGCCTCACCTATGGCGGCTGCGTGACCCTGGTGACCTGGATTCCCCTGGCCAACCTCTTCCTGCTGCCCGGCGCGGTGTCCGGCGCGGTGCTGATGTGGGACCGCCACTACCGGGAGCCGGCGGTCTCAGAGGCTCGCTGAGGACTTCTCGGCGGCCTCAGCCGCGAGTCGCTCGGCGGGGAACAGGCAGCGGAAGCGGGCGCCCTGGCCCGGGCGGGAGTCGATCTCCAGGCGGGCGTCGTGGCGCAGCAGCACATGCTTGACGATGGCGAGGCCAAGCCCGGTGCCGCCGGTGGCGGCGCTGCGCCCCTTGTCGACCCGGTAGAAGCGCTCGGTGAGCCGCGGCAGGTGCACCGGATCGATGCCCTCGCCGTTGTCCTCCACCTCCAGGCAGGCGCCGTCGCCGTGGGGCCGCCAGCGCAGCACGATGCGGCTGCCCTCGGGGGTGTAGCGCACCGCGTTGAAGGCCAGGTTGGAGAGGGCGCTGTGGATCTCCTGCTCGCTGCCGAGCAGTGACTTGGGTTCCACCAGCTCCACCTCGACGGTGTGGCGGCCGGCGGCCGTCGCCGTCGCGTCGCGCTGCACGCTGCCCAGCAGGGCGTCCATGCCCAGCGGGGTGTGGTCCTCGCCGCCGCGGTCGATCTCCAGGCGCGACAGCAGCAGCAGGTCGCTGACCAGGTTCTGCATGCGGCTGGTCTGCTCCTGCATACTGGGCAGCCCCCGGGCGAAGCGCGGCGGCAGCTGGTCGGCGTAGGTGGCGTAGGTCTCCAGGTAGCCGGCCAGCACGGTGAGTGGGGTGCGCAGCTCGTGGGAGACATTGGCCACGAAGTCGCGGCGCATCTCCTCCAGGCGGTGCAGGCGGGTGATGTCGCGGGCCATCAGCAGCCGCTCGTCATCGCCGTAGAGGGTGATCTGGAACTGCAGCACCATCTGCTCGTCGATGGGCGAGGGCAGCGTCAGCGGCTCGCGGTAGTCGCGGGCATGGAAGTAGTCGATGAAGCGCGGATCGCGCAGCAGGTTGGTGATGTGGTGGCCGCGGTCATGGGCGGCGTTGAGCCCCAGCATGCGCTCGGCGGCGCTGTTCCACCACTCCATGTCGCCGTGGCGGTCGAGCATCACCACGCTGTCGCGCATCGCCTCGGAGGACTCCTGGATGCGCTTGATGATCCCGAGCAGCCGCTCCTGGGTGTGGCGCTGCCCCTTCTGGTAGCGGTAGAGACGGTCGAACAGCTCGCCCCACACGCCGGTGGTGGCGGGAGGCTCGGCCTGGGGGGTGAGGGTCAGCCAGCGGTGGAGGCGGTAGAGCTGGCGTAGATGAAAGGCCAGGCAGGCCGCGAGGCCGAGGGCCAGGCCCGCCCAGGCATGGGACAGCAGCCAGCCCACCAGCAGGCCGATGCCGGCCAGCAGCAGAAGTCGCCATAGCTCCCGCCTCCAGAGGCCCACGTCAGCCCTTGGCGGAGAACCGGTAGCCGGTGCCGCGCACCGTCTGCACCAGGTGCTGGTGGCGCTCGCCCAGCGCCTTGCGCAGGCGGCGGATATGCACGTCCACGGTGCGCTCCTCCACGTAGACATTGCCGCCCCACACCTGGTCCAGCAGCTGGCTGCGGGTGTAGGCGCGCTCCTGGTGGGTCATGAAGAACTGCAGCAGGCGATACTCGGTGGGGCCCATCTCCACGGGCCTGCCGCTGGCGCTGACCCGGTGGCTCACCGGATCGAGCAGCAGGCCATCGACCTCCACGGCCTCCTCGACGCCCTGGGGCGTGGCGCGACGCAGCACCGCCTTGAGGCGGGCCACCAGCTCGCGGGGAGAGAAGGGCTTGGTGATGTAGTCGTCGGCGCCGGCCTCCAGCCCCTGGATCTTGTTGTCCTCCTCGCCCTTGGCGGTGAGCATGATGATCGGCAGTTCGGCGGTAGTCGGCTCGCGCTTGAGGCGGCGGGCCAGCTCGATGCCGCTGGTGCCGGGCATCATCCAGTCCAGCAGCACCAGGTCGGGCTGGTGGTCGACCACCATGGCATGGGCGGCCTGGGCGTTGTCGGCCTCGAGGACGCGATAGTCGGCCATCTCCAGCGCCACCGCGATCATCTCGCGGATCGGCGCCTCATCATCGACGATCAGAACGGTCTTGGCGGTCATCCGGAAGCCTCGGCACAGTGACGGATCGATGACGATCTCACCATGCCAGTATGACACTCGCATGACAGGACCGCCCGCCTGTCACGCGCCGGCGGCCGGCCACAGGCTGAGGGCGATGCCGGCGAACACCAGCAGGCCCGACCAGTGGTTGTTGAGGAAGGCCTGGAAGCAGGGATCGCGCTCGCGCTCGCGGATCAGGAACTGCTGGTGCACGAAGGTGGCCGCCATGCCGGCCAGGCCCAGCCAGAAGAAGCCGCCGAAGCCCAGACGCAGCCCCGCCCAGGCCAGCAGCAGCAGGGTCAGGCCCTGCAGCAGGCCGATCATCAGCCGGTCGGCGCGGCCGAACAGCACGGCGGTGGACTTGATGCCGATCTTGAGGTCGTCGTCGCGGTCGACCATGGCGTACTGGGTATCGTAGGCCACGGTCCAGGCGACGTTGGCGGCGAACAGCAGCCAGGCCTCGAAGGGCACATGGCCCAGCACCGCGCCGAAGGCCATGGGGATGGCCCAGGAGAAGGCGGCGCCCAGGAAGAGCTGGGGCAGGTGGGTGTAGCGCTTCATGAAGGGGTAGATGAAGGCCAGCGCCACCCCGACCAGGGAGAGCATCACGGTGAAGAGGTTGGTGAAGAGCACCAGCACGAAGGCGGCCATCACCAGGATCAGGAACAGCGCCTGGGCCTCGCCCTCGCTGATCCGCCCGGTGGCCAGGGGGCGCAGCCGGGTGCGCTTGACGTGGCCGTCGAAGTGGCGGTCGGCGTAGTCGTTGACCACGCAGCCGGCGGCGCGCATCAGGTAGACCCCGGCGATGAAGATCAGCAGCACGCGGCGGCCGGGGATGCCCTCGGCGGCCACCCACAGCGCCCACAGGGTGGGCCACATCAGCAGCCAGGTGCCGATGGGGCGGTTCAGGCGCATCAGCTGCAGGAAGTCGGGCACCCGGGCGAGGCCCGTGGGGCGCATCAGGGAACGGTCCATCTCTACCTCGTAAGAATGTTCGTAACTATTCAGCACCGGTTGGCTGAGTCGGGGCTTCTTGCTGCATGAAGGCTGGCACCTCCCCCGCAAACAGTTGCTCCAGTGCGGTATGCGCCGCTACCCCTTGCTTGACGGCGGTCGAGAGAAAGCTACGCATGCGGCAGAAGATCTCTCAGCACCCTCCCAGGAGCGGAAACAGCCCGAGATTTTCTGCTGGACCTTGGTCATTCGCAGATCGCGCTCCCCCTGGTTGTTGGTGAAGGGAGCGGCAGGGTCGTCGAGGAAGCGCAACACGTCGTCCTCGTACGCCTGGAGGCGTTCCAGGAGGTTGCGCGACTTGGTGCGCTTGGCCCGGCCTCGCGTTCCAGGTGGCGGTTTCACCGGCGGGGGGCACTCGGCGTCCCCTTTCGCCAGGCAATCTCGATAGCGCTGCCGCCAGGCTCGGGTCTCATCGGCCGAGAGGCAGCCGTCGGCCACCTCCACGGCGCGATGCATCTCCAACAACAGGTCATGCAAGGCCTTGGCCCATGCCTGGCCATCGTTCTCCCAGGCCGCTGTCAGCTCCCGAAGGTGGTGCGCATTACAGAGCGCGTGCCGGCAATCCGGATAGCGGTAGTAGGGCTTCCAGTGATCATGCACCAGCACGCCACGCACGAAGGGCAATACGCCGATGGCGTCCATCGCTTCCTGGCCGCGCTTGGGGTGCGGGGCCAACCAGGTCAGGGCCTCGTTGGAGGCGCTGTGTAGCCAGTAGCGTTTGCCACCGACCTGCATTCCGGTTTCATCGGCATGGACGGTGGCTGCTTCACGTAGCGCCGGGATCACCCACTCGGCGAACGCCTCGGCCCGCTGGTAGGCCTCCTGGTTGAAGGCGAACAGGGTGCCGGTGCTCAGCGACAGGCCGCACTGCGAGGTGAGCAACTCGCGGATACGCGCATAGGGCAACAGCTGATACTGGGAGAGATAGACGACATGCGCCTTGAGGCGAGGGCCATACTGGATGGGGCGAGTCACGCCCTCGGGGAATGGCGCCACGTAGCGTTGCCCCTGATCATCTTCGAGGACCTCAGCCTGATATTCGGTGACCACGGCCTGGATTACGATGTCCTGCACTTGGCGCGTTTCGACGCCGACCGGGCGGTAAGAACGCCCCTTGGGGAGTTGCCGACGATCGACACGGAGCTTGACCACCTCGTCGGGGTCCGTCACCGGCGCCAACGTCTTACCCTCATGCCCTGGCTGTCCGCCGGGGCGCCGCTCGCCTTTGGCGCGCGAGCGGCGCTGGCGATTGGGATCCTGGGACGGTGGCTTGCTGCTGTTGCGGCTACTGGTGGCCAGGCGATCGGCCATGAGCTTGACCAGCAGCATCAGCACATCGATGGCGGCACGCAGCGACGGCGAGACCGTCTGGTCTTCCTTGAGCTGCTGCCGGACCCGCTCCAGGGCCTCGTCGACGTTGATATCGCTGATGGTCATATCACCGCATAGGTGTGCCGAATGATGCTGTGCACTATGCCAGAAAAATCAGCTGGTTGGCGATACCCCATCCGCAGCCACCTGAATAGTTACGAATGTTCTTTATTGGCAGACGGTGTTAAGCGGCGGGACTGTTCCGGCGACAAGCCTGCGAGGAGGCGCTGTGAATACTTCCTTGTACGCTACCGACGCCATCCCTGGCGTAGGACCTCCTCTTCGGCTTGTCCCCGGCGCCCCGCCCGTCGGCATCGGAGACTGGCCCAGAGCCTAGCGTGAAGGGAGACCGAGGTCATCCGCCATGGCATCCAGGAACCACTCCTGCACCAGCACCCGGAAGTCGCCGCGGCGAAACACCGAGCGGCGCCCCCAGGGGCCCGTGGCGGCGTGGAAGCCGGCGGGGGCGGAGGTCACCTCGATCTCGCCGCGCTCGAGGCCCGGCTGGCGGAACAGCCAGGAGCCCAGCGAGCGCTCGCCCAGGTGGGCCAACTCGTGTTCCGGCAGGCCCGAGAGCGGCGCCACCGAGCGCGCCACCACCCAGGGGTGCTCCCCCAGGCAGAGCGCCACCTCGCGCAGCCAGGCGCGCTGGCCGGGGGCGATGCCCAGCGCCCTGGCCTCGTCGCGGCGGGGAGTGCCGAGGCGCTGGTCGAGCAGCCGGACGCGGAAGGGGCGCGGGGCACCGGCCTCGGTGAGGCGCAGGGTCAGGGAGTCCCGGGAGCCGACCCAGCGGTGCCAGGCGGGGCTCATGGCCGGCCGGGAGGCGGCCAGGGGGATCCAGTGCGCCAGGGCGCAGGTGTCGGCAGGTGGCAGGTCGGACACCGTCGGGCTCCGCGTCGCTTCAGGGGCGGCTAGTGTAACATGCGGTGCCATCCCCACCCCTGAGCGAGGAGGCCCATGAGCGCTCCCCTGACCATCATCGGTTCCGGCATGGCGGGCCTTGGCCTGCTGCGTGCCCTGCGTGCGCTGGATGCCGAACGCCCCGTGACCCTGATCACCGCTGACGGCGGCGATGACTACGCCAAGCCGCTGCTCTCCACCGGCTTCG
The DNA here is from genome assembly GCF_030704205.1 of Halomonas alkalicola. Taxonomy (NCBI): domain Bacteria; kingdom Pseudomonadati; phylum Pseudomonadota; class Gammaproteobacteria; order Oceanospirillales; family Halomonadaceae; genus Halomonas; species Halomonas alkalicola. The sequence continues at coordinate 2,115,245 of NZ_CP131913.1, forward strand.
CCAAGCGACTGCCGCCGGATCGCCTGGCGGCGCGCAGCGCCCTGCGGGTCGCCGAGGAGCTGAATGCGGTGGTGCGCACCCATACCCGGGTCGAGGCCATCGATACGGCAGCGCGCACCCTGCGGATCGGCGCCGAGCGGCTGCCCTGGAGCGAGCTGGTGCTGGCCACCGGGGCGGCGCCGGCGGTGCCCTTTGCACTGCCCGCGGCGGTGGCCGGCCGGGTCTTTACCATCAACGACCTGGAGGACTATCGCGCCTTCCACGCCGCCCTGGCGGCGCTGGGGCGGCCGGGCCGGGTGGCCATCGTCGGCGCCGGCCTGGTGGGCTGCGAGTTCGCCAACGACCTGCTGGCGGGCGGTCACGAGGTGAGCCTGGTGGCCCCCGAGACCGCGCCCCTGGCGCGGCTGCTGCCCGAGCCCCTGGGGCGTGCCCTGGGCGAGGCCTTCGAGGCGGCCGGCATGACGCTGGCGCTGGGGGGCGGGGTGACGGCCCTCGAGGACGCCGGCGCCGACCTGGGCGTGGCGCTGGACGACGGCAGCCGCCTGGTGGCTGACCTGGTGCTGGTGGCTACCGGCCTCAGGCCCCGCACCGCCCTGGCCGAGGCGGCGGGCCTCGCGGTCAGCGCCGCCGGCATCCACACCGACCGCTGCCTGGCCACCTCGGTGCCCGGCATCCACGCCCTGGGCGACGTGGCCTGCGTCGATGGGGTGAGTGCCATGTACGTGCAGCCCCTGCAGGCGAGCGCCAAGGCGCTGGCGAGGACCCTGACCGGCACGCCCACCCCGGTCGCCTACGGCCCCTGGCCGGTGGTGGTCAAGACGCCGCTGCTGCTGGTGGTGGCCCTGCCGCCGACCCGCCCGCCGGCGCGCTGGCGCATCGAGGGGGAGGCGGGGGATTTCACCGCCCTGGCGGAATCGGAAGACGGTCGTTTGATCGGATTTGCGTTGACAGGGGCCTGTGTCCGTCGGAAAGTTGAACTGGCGCGGGTTGCGCCGCCGTTGCTAGGCTAGATCTTCGACAGAACAAGACCCCGGCGACAGGCGCCCGGGGAGTATGCCAATACCAGGAGGGCAGTATGCGTAAGCCAGAACTCGCCGCGGCGATTGCCGAGCGTGCCGATCTTTCCAAGGACAAGGCGAGCCAGGTGCTCAACGTGATCCTCGACGAGATCACCGGTAGCGTGGCCCAGGGACAGGATGTGTCGCTGATCGGCTTCGGCACCTTCACCGTGCGTGAGCGTGCGGCGCGCACCGGCAAGAACCCCCAGACCGGCCAGCCGCTGACCATCCCGGCCAGCAAGACGGTGGCCTTCAAGCCGGGCAAGGGCCTCAAGGACGCGGTGGCCAAGTAAGACACAGCAAGGCGCCAGGCGGCCCGCTGCGGTGGGCCGCGGCGGCCTTCCCCTCCATGGATTCGGATTCGGTGGCGAGATCGACATGAAGCTGCGACTGATGCTCTGGCTGCTGGCCTTCCTGCTCAAGCGCGCCCTGCGCCGCAAGGCCCGCTTCCGCGAGCTGCTGACCGAGATGCGCGGCCTCGACTGGGGCATCGCCACCGAAGACCTCGCCATCGCCCGCCACTACCGGATGACCCCCCGCGGTATCCAGTCCGGGCGCGGCCTGCCGGTGGACCTCGACCTGGAGCTGCGCTTCGAGGACGAGGCCACCGCGCTCCAGGTGCTGAGGAAACCCACCCAGCAGGCCTTCCTCGATGGCATGATGGCAGGCACCGTGCGTCTGGTCGGTGATTCCGCCGATCTGCAGAAGCTCCAGAAGCTCCTCCGGCACCTCTGATCCACCTCTGACCTCCCACCCTCGCCTCGCTGCCCGGCTACTGGGTCGTGAGGGTTACACCTGCCCGTAGCGGCCCGCCTCCTCGCCCAGCCAGCGCCTGACCAGCGGCCGGCTCGCCTCCGGGTGGATGGCCAGCAGCGCCTCGGCCAGCGGAGCGACGCGCTCCAGCAGGTCGGCGTCGCGCTCCAGGTCGGCGATCTTCATCTGGGCCAGGCCCGTCTGGCGGGTGCCCAGCACCTCGCCGGGGCCGCGCAGCTCGAGGTCCTTCTCGGCGATGCGAAAGCCGTCGTTGGTCTCGCGCATCACCGCCAGGCGCTCCTTGGAGTGGGCGGAGAGCGGCGGGTGAGAGAGCAGCACGCAGAAGCTCGCGGTGGAGCCGCGCCCCACCCGGCCGCGCAGCTGGTGCAGCTGGGAGAGCCCAAGCCTCTCGGGGTTCTCGATGATCATCAGGCTGGCGTTGGGCACGTCGACCCCCACCTCGATCACCGTGGTGGCCACCAGCAGGTCCAGCTCGCCGGCCTTGAAGGCGTCCATCACCGTGGCCTTCTCGGCGGCCTTCATGCGCCCGTGCACCAGGCCGATGGCCAGTTCCGGCAGAGCCTCGGTGAGCTCGTCCCGGGTCGCCTCGGCGGCCTGGCACTCCAGCACCTCGGACTCCTCGATCAGGGTGCAGACCCAGTAGGCCTGTCGCCCCTCGGCGCAGGCGTGGCGGATGCGTGCCACCACCTCGGGGCGCCGCTCGTCGGGCATCGCCACCGTCTTCACCGGGGTGCGCCCGGGGGGCAGCTCGTCGATGATCGAGACGTCGAGGTCGGCGTAGGCGCTCATCGCCAGTGTGCGGGGAATGGGGGTCGCGGTCATCACCAGCTGGTGGGGCGTCAGGCCGCCGGCCTCGCCCTTCTCGCCCTTTTTGCCTTTCTCACGTAGCGCCAGGCGCTGGTGCACCCCGAAGCGGTGCTGCTCGTCGACGATGGCCAGGCCCAGGCGCTGGAAGTGCACGTCGCCCTGGAAGAGGGCATGGGTGCCCACCACCATGCGCGCGCGGCCGTCCTGGATGGCCGCCTTGGTGTCCAGGCGCGCCTTGCCCTTGAGCTTGCCGGAGAGCCAGGCCACCTCGATGCCCAGCGGTTCGAACCAGGCCCGGAAGGCACGGTAGTGCTGCTCGGCGAGGATCTCGGTGGGCGCCATCATCGCTGCCTGGCAGTCGCCGGCGATGGCGGAGAGTGCCGCCATGGCGGCCACCACCGTCTTGCCGGAGCCCACGTCGCCCTGCACCAGGCGCAGCATGGGCACCTCCCGGGCCAGGTCGGCGCCGATCTCGTCGAGCACGCGGCGCTGGGCGGCGGTCAGCGAGAAGGGCAGCTGGGTCAGGAAGCGCGCCTGCAGGTTACGCCCGCTGGGAAGTGCCGGCGCGCCGTCCTCCTGGATGCGCAGGCGCACCGCCTGCAGGCTCAGGCGGTGGGCCAGCAGCTCCTCCAGCGCCAGACGGCGGGTGGCGGGGTGGCGACCGCCGGCGAGCTGCGCGGGGTCGACCTCCGGCGGCGGTTGGTGGAGCACCTGCAGGCAGTGGTGCAGTTCAGGCAGCCGGAAGCGGGCGCGCAGCTCCTCGCTGATCCAGTCCGGCAGCGCCTCGGGATGAGCCGCCAGCAGGGCCAGAGCCTGCTCGATCAGCGCCCGCAGGCGGGTCTGGTGGAGGCCTTCGGTGGCGGGGTAGATGGGGGTCAGGTGGTCCTCTACCGGCGGGGCGTCGGCCTTGAGCAGGCGATATTCGGGGTGGTAGATCTCGAGCCCGGTGGCCCCGGCGCGGGCCTCGCCGAAGCAGCGCAGCCAGCTGCCGGGCTGGAACTGCTGCTGCTGGGCCGGCGAGAAGTGGAAGAAGCGCAGGCTGAGCAGGCCCGAGCCGTCGCGCAGCCGGACCAGCAGGCTGCGGCGGCGACCGCGCACCACCTCGGCGGCGACCACTTCACCCTCCACCACCGCCTCGTGGCCGGCGCGCAGGGTGCCGATGGGGGTGATGCGGGTGCGGTCCTGGTAGCGCAGCGGCAGGTGGAAGAGCAGGTCGGCCACGCTCTCCAGGCGCAGCCGGGCCAGCTTCAGCGCCAGCGCCTCGCCGACCCCCTTGAGCGACGTGACCGGCGCGTCGAGGGCGTTCATGCCGTCACGGGTTCTGCCTCGCGACAGCGGGCGATGGCCTCGGTCACGGCGTCGATCGCCTTGGGCCGCGGGAAGCTGGCCCGCCAGGCGATCGCCACGGTGCGCGAGGGTGCGGGGGGAGTGAAGGGACGGCTGACCAGCAGGCCGCTCTCGTAGTGGACGGTGCCGATGGCCGAGCGGGGCAGCACGGTGATGCCGAGCTTGGAGGCCACCATGTGGCGGATGGTCTCCAGCGACCCCCCCTCGGCGGTGAGGGTGTTGTTGGGGCTGGCAAGCTTCTGGCTGATGGCCGGGCAGGCCTCGAGGATCTGGTCCCGGAAGCAGTGGCCTTCGCCGAGCAGCAGCAGCCGCTCCTTGAGCAGCTCCTCCTTGTGGATCGCCTCGCGCTCGGCCCAGGGGTGGTCCGCCGGCATCAGCACCTCGAACTCCTCCTCGTAGAGCGCCTTGGTCAGCACGTCGGTCTCGGTGAAGGGCAACGCCACGATGATGGCATCCAGTTCGCCGCTTCTCAGCTTGCGGCGCAGGTTGCCGGTGAAGCCCTCCTCGATGTAGAGCGGCATCTGCGGCGCGCCGCGGCGCAGCTCGGGCACCAGGTGCGGGAACAGGTAGGGCCCGATGGTATAGATGGCGCCGAGCCGCAGGGGGCTGGCCAGCTGGTCCTTGCCAGAATTGGCCACCTCCTTGATCACGCTGGTCTGCTCCAGAACCCGCTGGGCCTGTTCGACGATCTTCTCGCCCAGGGGGGTCACCTGGACGGTGGACTTGGAGCGCTCGAACAGGGCGACACCCAGCTCCTCCTCGAGCTTCTTCACCGCCACGGAGAGGGTCGGCTGGGAAACGAAGCAGCGCTCGGCGGCGCGCCCGAAGTGGCGCTCCTGGGCGAGTGTCACGATGTAGCGAAGTTCTGTTAGAGTCATCTTGGTTGCCTTGCAGGCATCCTCTTGAAAATCCAATAGGGACTTTTTATCAGGAGGCAGGGAAAAGGTGAAGACAACAACGCTGATTCTGGGCTGTGGGGATATCGGGATCGGGCTTGGCCAGCGGCTGCAGGCGGCCGGCCAACGGGTGGTGGGCGTGCGCCGCAACGTGGCCGCGCTGGAGGGCAGCGGCCTCGAGGCGGCGGCGGCAGACCTCACCGATCCCGCCAGCCTCGCCGCCCTGCCCGATGCCGATGTGCTGGTCTACGTGGCCAGTGCCGACCACTTCGAGGAAGAGGCCTACCGTGCCGCCTACCCCGCGGGGCTCAAGGCGGTGCTGGATGAGTTCGGCCCCCGCAAGAAGGCGCCGCGGCGGGTCGTCTTCGTCTCCTCCACCAGCGTCTATCCCCAGCAGACCGGCGAGGAAGTGGACGAGGCGAGCCCCGCCGAGCCCACCGGCTTCGCCGGCGCACTGATTCGCGAGGCCGAGCAGGCCCTGTTCGACCATGCCCTGCCCGGCACCGCGGTACGCTTCTCGGGCATCTATGGCCCCGGTCGCGATCGCCTGATCCGCCAGGTCAGCGAGGGCCGCATCGCGCCGGAAAGCCCCGCCATGTATACCAACCGCATCCACCGCGATGACTGCGTCGGCGTGCTGGCCCACCTGATCGAGCGGGAGCTGGGCGGCGAGCCCGTCGACGACCTCTATCTGGCCAGCGACTGCGAGCCGGCGCCGCTGCATGAGGTGATGAGCTGGCTGGCGAAGCAGCTCAAGGTGGAGGCCACCGAGATCATCCAGTCGCCGCTGCGTCGCCGGGCCAGCAAGCGTTGCAACAATGCCCGCCTGCTGGCCAGCGGCTACGCCTTCCGCTACCCCAGCTACCGGGAGGGTTACCTCCAGGTGCTCAGGGAGGGCGGCTTCCTCCCCGAGAAGGCGTGATCGCCGAGGTCACGCGGTCGCTCGATCCCCGGGGCCGTGGCTACAGCGGAAAGCGATAGCCCAGTGTCAGGGTCTCGAAGCCGTCATTGGGCTCCTTGATGCCGGCATTGGAGTAGTGGGTCAGCGCCAGGGAGAGCTCCCCGCTGGCCCAGGGCACCCCCACCGCCAGGCGATCCTCGAACTGGAAGGCGGTGGAGAGGTTGCGTGACTCCACCCGGGTCTTCAGAAAGAGCGCCGCGCCGATGCCCCCTTCCACGAAGGCACCCTGGTCGCCGGCGAAGGTCCAGCGCAGTGCCGGTGCCAGGGTCAGGGCGGCGTTGCCGTCCTCCTCGTCGCTGGAGAGCAGCAGCAGGCCGGTGGCCAGCCGTAGCTCCAGGCGGGGGTGCAGGCTCGACAGCGGAACGATCCGGTCCACCTCTGCCTTGAGGGCGACCGTGGATTCGCTGGTGGCTCCGACGGCGACCTGCAGGTCGGCCATGGCCGGGCCGCCGGCCAGCAGCAGCGTCAGGGCGGCGCAGGCCGCCCGGTGCGATGCGCGGGACATTCCCTTCTCCCTATCTTGTCTGTGATCGCGCTCAGCGCGCCCGAGAGCATGCCAGGGGCACGTAGCGTGCGGTCTGGCCGTCGTTGATCGAATGAATCAGCGTCACCCGATTATAGGTCCATTCGAGGTCCACGTCCGGCAGGCCGTCGGCCTCGAGGCGTTCGGCCCGGCGCAGCAGGGTGACATGGGGGATGAAGCGGGAGGGGCGCCCCGGCAGGCCGTGGGCTTCCAGGCGCTCCCACAGCCGCTCGTGCAGTTCCTGGAGGGCGGTATCCGGGCGGCGACCGCCCACCCAGACGATACCCGGGCGACGGAAGTGACCCCAGACATCCAGCGTCCAGTGCCCGGCGGGGATGGCCAGCGAACGGATCTCTTCCGACAGCTCCTCGGCCTGCTTGTCGCCCACCTCGCCGAGAAAGGCAAGGGTCAGGTGGAGGCTCGCGTCCGGCATGCGTCTTCCGCCGCAGCGGGCCTGGGCCACATCGGCCAGGGCGCCGAGCCGCCAGCGCAGTGCGGGCGGCGGTACCAGCGCCAGGAAGAGCCGCATGGGGCTATCAGTCGCCGATGACCATCACCGCTTCCGCCTCGAACTGCGCGCCCTTGGGCAGCGCCTTCACGCCAACCGCGGCGCGGGCCGGGTAGGGCTTGGCGAAGAACTCCTCCATCACCTTGTTGACCAGGGCGAAGTTGTCCAGGTCGACCAGGTAGAGGTTGAGCTTGACGATCTCGCCCAGGGAGCCCGCGGCCTCCTCGCAGACGGCCTTGAGGTTGGTGAAGACCTGGCGGGCCTGGGCCTCGAAGTCGTCGGAGACGATCTCCATGGTGGCCGGGTCCAGGGGGATCTGGCCGGAGAGGTAGACGGTGTTGCCGGCCTTGATGGCCTGGGAGTAGGGGCCGATGGCGGCGGGGGCCTGGTCGGTGTTGATCACGGCCTTGTTGCTCATGGTGTGCTCCGTCGGTTTGGTTGCTGCTCGGGATAATCGAAAACGGCCCGGCCGCCCCGGCTGGGCGTTGCCGGACCGGCGGGGGAAGCTCAGTTGCCGAGGCGGGTGATGCGCTCGACGTGGGAGAGGTTGCGCAGCCGCTTGATGATGCGCGCCAGGTGGACGCGGTCACGCACCGAGAGGGTCAGGTTGACGGTGGCCAGGCGGGCGTCGCGCTCCTCGATGCCGATGCGCTCGATGTTGGCCTCGGCATCGGTGACCAGGCCGGCCAGTTCGGCCACCAGGCCGCGTCGGCTCTGCACCTCCAGGCGCAGCGCCACCGGGAAGTCCTCGGCAATGTCGTCGGACCACTCCAGGGCAAACAGCTTGTCCGGATCGTTCCTGAGTTCGCCCAGGTTACGGCACTCGGCGCGATGCACCACGATGCCCTTGCCCACCGAGAGGTGGCCGATGACGGGGTCGCCGGGCAGCGGGTGGCAGCAGCGGGCGAACTTGATCACCATGCCTTCGGCACCGCTGATCAGGATGGGGCCATGGGCACGCGGCTCGCCCTTGCCCGCGGGGCGCTCGCCGTGCTGCAGGTCGAGCAGGCGGCGTGCCACCACATGGGCGACCCGGGTGCCCAGGCCGATGGATTCCAGCAGGACATCCTCGTTCTTCAGGCCGAGCTCGCCCAGCAGCGTGGCCAGCGGCCCGTCGGGGAGCTCCTCCAGGCTGGTCTCGAACTCCGCCAGGGACTTGTTGAGCAGCCGCCGGCCGAGCTGGACCGCCTCGGTATGCTGCTGGTGCTTGAGGGCGTGGCGGATCGCCGAGCGCGCCTTGGCGGTGGCGACGAAGTTGAGCCAGGCCAGGTTGGGTCGTGCGCCCGGGGCGGTGATGATGTCCAGGGTCTGGCCGCTCTCCAGCCGGGTGGAGAGCGGGGCCAGGTGGCGGTCGATGCGACAGGCGATGGTGCTGTTGCCGATATCGGTATGCACGCTGTAGGCGAAGTCGATCACCGTGGCGCCCTGGGGCAGCTCCATGATGTCGCCCTTGGGCGTGAACACGTAGATATCGTCGGGGAAGAGGTCATTCTTGACGTGCTCGATGAACTCCAGGGAGTCCCCGGCGTGGCGCTGCATCTCCAGTAGCCCCTTGATCCAGGAGCGGGCCCGGGCGTGGCTGCCCTCGGCGATGGGGTGCTGGGTCTGGCCGGCCTTGTAGAGCCAGTGGGCGGCGATGCCGTTGTTGGCCATGGCCTCCATCTCGCGGGTGCGGATCTGCACCTCGATGGGCATGCCATTGGCGCCGAACAGCGAGGTATGCAGGCTCTGGTAGCCGTTGGCCTTGGGGATGGCGATGTAGTCCTTGAAGCGCCCCGGCACCGGCTTGTAGAGGTTGTGCACCACGCCGAGGATGCGATAGCAGCTGTCGACGTCCTCGCAGATGATGCGGAAGCCGAACACGTCCATGATCTCGGCGAACGACTTGCGCTGGTCGCGCATCTTCTTGTAGATCGACAGCAGGTGCTTCTGGCGGCCGACCACGGTGCCGGAGAGCCCCTCGTCGTCGAGGCTCTTCTGCAGGTTGTTCTGGATCTGACGGATCGCCGAGCGGCGGTTCCCCCGGGCGCTGGAGACGGCGCGCTTGATGCGCTCGGCGCGCATCGGATGCAGCGCCTGGAAGGAGAGATCCTCCAGCTCCACGCGGATGGTGTTGATGCCCAGGCGGCTGGCGATGCGGGCGTAGATCTCCAGGGTCTCGCGGGCGATGCGGCGCTTCTTCTCCGGGCGCAGCGCCCCCAGGGTGCGCATATTGTGCAGGCGGTCGGCGAGCTTGACGATGATGACCCGGATGTCCCGGGACATCGCCAGCACCATCTTCTGGAAGTTCTCGGCCTGGGCGACCGCCTTGTCCTCGAAGGCGATCTGGGTCAGCTTGGAGACCCCGTCGACGAGCTCCGCCACCGGCTTGCCGAACTGCTCGGCCAGTGCCTCCTTGCCGACCCCGGTATCCTCGATGACGTCATGCAGCATGGCCGCCATCAGGCTCTGATGGTCCATGTGCATGTTGGCGAGGATATTGGCGACGGCGAGGGGGTGGGTGACATAGGGCTCGCCGGAGCGCCGGCGCTGGCCGTCGTGGGCCTGCTCGGCATAGTAGAAGGCGCGCTTGACCTGCTGGATCTCGCTCTGGGGAAGGTAGCCGCCGAGGCGGTCGGCGAGGTCATCGATGGTGAACATGCGGCGCGCCCTGATTCCTGCGTGAGTGTCCTGGGAAGGATAACGGCGCCCTGGCGCCGTCGTGGATCACTCCTCGCCGGCGCCGCCGAAGTAGGGCTCGCGCACCGGGCGCACGGCGGGCTCGACCGGCTCGTCGAGGACGCTGGCGTCGACCAGGCCGGCGGCGATCTCGCGCAGGGCGACCACGGTGGGCTTGTCGTTCTCCCAGGGCAGCTGGGCATCGCGAGAGCCGCGTGCCAGCTGGCGTGCGCGTGCGGTGGAGATCATCACCAGCTTGAAGCGGTTCTCGACATTTTCCAGACAATCTTCGACTGTGACTCGCGCCATGGGGGGTGCCTTCCTGTAAAGCGTGCGGGAACCCGGCGCTGCACACGCGGTGGGCGTGTGGACGGATTCCACCTATGGGTAGACCTGATAGGTTACTCGACCGCCGGTTGCCCTGACAAGCGCTGCAGTGCAGCGCTTGTCAAGCTCAGCAGAGCAGCGCCTGCAGCAGCGGGGCGTGGGCCTGGCCGGCTCGCTCGTGGCTCAGCCGCTGGGCGATCACCAGCGCCTGAAGCTCGCGCAGGGCGGTGGTGAAATCGTCGTTGATCACCAGGTAGTCGTATTCGTCGTGGTGGGACATCTCGCTGACCGCGTCGCGCATGCGCCGCTCGATCACCGCGTGCTCGTCGGTGCCGCGGCTGGCCAGGCGGCGCTCCAGCTCCTCCCGGGAGGGGGGAAGGATGAAGATGGAGACCGCATCGGGCATCTGCTGACGCACCTGGCGGGCGCCCTGCCAGTCGATCTCCAGGATCACGTCCTGGCCGGCGGCCAGGGCGGCCTGTACTGCGGGACGCGAGGTGCCGTAGTAGTTGTCGAAGACCCGGGCGTGTTCGAAGAACTCGCCGCGCTCGATCATCGCCTCGAAGGCCGCCACGTCAACGAAGTGGTAGTTGACCCCGTCCACCTCGCCGTTGCGCATGGCCCGGGTGGTGTGCGATACCGAGACCTGGATGCCGTCGAGGCTCTCGATCAGCTCGCGCACCAGGCTGGTCTTGCCGGCACCGGAGGGGGCGGAAACGATGAAGAGGGTACCCTGTGGCATGGTCGGCATCCCTGTTATGGCAGCTGGATGAAGCGGCATGGGCCGAAGGAAAGCGCGCAGTATCGCATGAATCGGCGGCGCGCTGCAGGCCTACCAGCGACTAGCCTCGAGTGCTGGCCTTCAGAGTCGATCTCGTCATACCTACCGCGATCAGTGACAGGGTGACGCTGCATCGAGACGTCTACCACCTGCCAGGCAGGGCATGCTCTCCCAACGAAAACCTCTTCAGCTGAGTCTCAATAGCTTGGTACAGCGCTCTGGGGATGGAGTGGAACCCGAGAAGCTCTGGACTCCTGTTCCTCAGAACCCGGCGTACTGGAGCAACCGAGGTGATGTCGAGAGCTTCCGGCATGCCTTCTACCGTGCATCGTATCTGTGCAAGGCCGACATGAAGAATTGGATTCTTCGCAGGCTGGCGTGACATTGCCCAGTAGGAGCTCGGGTTCCCCGAGCGAATGGCGCCGCAGGCGCCCCGGCGGTATTGAAGGCGCTGCCCGTCATTGCCGCCATCAGCTAGGGCTCAACGGCCTTAGCTCCAACAGGAAAACCTGCGCATTAGCCGGTACTCTTGGGGTAGCACCTTTTCGCCATGTGGCGCCGCAAAGCGCTGAGCAAGGGCTGCCGGCTGATCAGGGCCGCCAGGGAAGGGCTGCCAGAGCAGACGTGGGATCACCCACGCGATGACCAGGGAAAGAAGGGGAACGCTGTGCAACAACCGGAAGAGCAGGCCAGGACCCGAATCGACCAGCTGCTGCGCGATGCCGGCTGGGTGATTCAGGACAGAAGTTACTTCGACCGACAGGCGGCGTTGGGAGTGGCCGTGCGGGAGTTCCACCTGCCCGCCGGCTACTGCGACTACCTGCTGTTCATCGACGGCAAGGCGGCCGGCGTCATCGAAGCCAAGAAGGCCGGGGTGACGCTCAGTGGCGTAGCCGAACAGTCGGCCAAGTACGTGGCCCAGCTGCCCGAGCACCTGGCACGCTGGGAGCAGCGGCTCGTCTACCACTACGAGAGCACCGGGGATGAGACCTTCTTCTGCGACCTGCGCGACCCCAAGCCGCGCTCTCGCCGGCTGTTTGCCTTCCACCGCCCGGAAACGCTGCATGAGTGGCTACGCCAGCCGGAGACCCTGCGTGCCCGGCTGCGCCACATGCCCTCGCTTGAGACCCAGGGCCTGCGTGACTGTCAGATCGAGGCTATCCAGGGCCTGGAGGGATCGCTGGCGGAAGACCGCCTGAGGGCGCTGATCCAGCTGGCCACCGGCGCGGGCAAGACCTTCACCGCCTGCAGTTTCTCCTATCGCCTGATTCGCCATGCCGGAGCCAAGCGCATCCTGTTCCTGGTCGACCGCAACAACCTCGGCGACCAGACCCTCAAGGAGTTTCAGAACTTCCAGCCGGTGGGCGCGGCCAACCGCTTCACCGACACCTACATCGTTCAGCACCTGCACGGGCACCACATCGACCCCGATGCCAAGGTGGTGATCACCACCATCCAGCGCCTCTATGCCATGTTGCGCGGCAAGCCGTTGGAGGAAGCCGACGAGGAGGCCTCGGCCTTCGAACAGTGGGAGGTCGAGCAGGGGGACCCGCTGCCCCTCGGCTACAACCCTGAGATCCCTATCGAGACCTTCGACTTCATCATCACCGACGAATGTCACCGTTCGATCTACGGACTGTGGCGACAGGTGCTGGAGTATTTCGACGCCTCGCTGATCGGCCTGACGGCGACCCCTTCCAAGCACACCCTGGGCTTCTTCAACCAGAACCTGGTGGCGGAGTACCCCTACGAGCGCTCGGTGGCCGATGGCGTCAACGTCGGCTACGAGATCTACCGCATCCGCACCCGGGTCACCGAGGAGGGGGGCAAGGTGGAGCCCGGCGACGTGGGCTACCAGGTGCCGGTGCGCGACCGGCGCACCCGCAAGATGCGCTACGAGACCCTGGACGAGGAGTTCGAGTACACCGGCAAGGAGCTCGACCGCTCGGTGGTGAACCCCAACCAGATCCGCACCGTGTTGCAGACCTACCGCGACCGGGTATTCACCGAGCTCTTCCCGGAGCGCACGGGGGAGTGGCTGCCCAAGACGCTGATCTTCGCCAAGGACGACAACCACGCCGAGGAGATCGTCCACGCCGTGCGCGAGGTGTTCGGCGAGGGCAACGACTTCGCCAAGAAGATCACCTACCGCAACAGCGGCGAGGACCCCAAGGCGCTGATCAAGGCGTTCCGGGTCGACCCCATGCCGCGGGTCGCCGTCACCGTGGACATGATCGCCACCGGCACCGACATCAAGCCGGTGGAGGTGCTGATCTTCATGCGCGACGTGAAGTCCGAGGGCTACTACGAGCAGATGAAGGGGCGCGGCGTGCGCACCATCCCCGACGCCGACCTCAAGGCGGTGACGCCGGACGCCGAAACCAAGACACGCTTCATCCTGATCGATGCCGTGGGGGTGACGGAATCGAAGAAGAACGCCAGCCAGCCCCTGGAGCGCAAGCCCACGCTCAGCTTCGATGCCCTTTTGGAGCAGGTGGCCATGGGCCGGCGCGATGAGGACGCCGTCTCCTCCCTGGCGGCTCGCCTAGCCGCCCTGGATCGCAAGCTGACCGATGAGGACCGTACCCGCCTGGCTGAGGCCAGCGGCGGTCAGGCGCCTCGTCAGCTCGCCAACCGGCTGCTCGATGCCATCGACCCGGACAGCCAGCAGGCCGCCATCTCCGAGCGGCATGGGCCGGCTCCCACGCCGGAGCAGGAGCAGGCCGTGGTACAGGAGCGGCTGGACGAGGCCTGCCGGCCCTTCGACAGGCCGGCGCTGCGCACCCTGCTCAAGGAGATCAAGCAGAAGCGCGATATCGTCATCGACGAGGTGACCACCGATGCCCTGGTGCACGCCGACTTCGACCATCAGCGGGCCGAGCAGACCATCAGCAGCTTCAAGGCCTTCATCGAGGAGCACCGCGACGAGTTGACCGCCCTGCAGATCCTCTATAACCAGCCGCTGGGCCAGCAGCGGCTCACCTATGCCGCCATCCGCGAGCTGGTCAATGCGATGCTGGAGAAGCCTCCTCACCTGGCGGTGGCCAACGTCTGGCAGGCCTACAAGCGCCTGGAGGCCTCTCAGGTGCGCGGTGCACCGGTGGATGAGCAGCTCACCGAGGTGGTCAGCCTGGTGCGCTATGCCTTGGGGCAGACTGACACCTTGGAGCCCATTGATGCCGTGGTGGAGCGCCGCTTCAATCTCTGGCTGGGCCGCGAGAAGAAGGCCGGGCGCGAATATAACGCTGAGCAGGAGGCGTGGCTGCGTTCCATCGCCGCCTACCTCGCCGCCAATGCCGAGATCGCCCCGCGGGATTTCATGGAAGTGCCCAGCCTGGCCGACCAGGGTGGTATCCTCCGCGCCAGACAGGTACTGGGTAATGGATTGAATGAGATGCTAAATGAGCTGCAAGAGGCACTGGTGGCGTGATGGTTAATGACCTGCCAGGCAACTGGGTGATGATCTCTCTTGGCGATATCATCAGAAAAATTGAAGCCGGAAAGAACTATCGTTGCATTGAGCGTCCACCTGTTGGTGATGAAACAGGCATTGTTAAGGTCAGCGCTGTTTCTTGGGGTCAGTTTCGGCAAGATGAGAGCAAAACAATTCAGAAAGAAGAGCACCGTGATGAGCGGTACTTGATCAGAAGTGGTGACCTTCTGATGAGCCGAGCCAATACGATAGAGTTGGTCGGAGCGAGTGTAATAGTTGGGGAGATCCAGAGGGCTCTCCAGTTAAGCGACAAGGTATTGCGGCTTTGTCTGGTCGATGGTTTTGAAAAATGGGTGAATCTATATATCAATTCCAGAGGTGGGAGGGTTCAGATTGAATCGCTTGCAACTGGCGCCCAGCAGTCTATGCGGAATATCTCCCAAGACAGTATTCGTCGAATAACACTTCCTTTCCCTCCTCTCAACGAGCAACGTCGCATCGTCGATAAAATCGAGTCTCTTTTTGTCCAGCTAGACCACGGCGAGGCCAGTCCGCGCGGCGTGCAGCAGCTGCTGGCTCGCTATCGCCAGTCCGTCCTCAAGGCCGCCGTCACTGGCCAACTGACCGCCGACTGGCGGTCCGAGAACGCTGATCGCCTTGAGTCGGGGCATGACCTGCTGGAGCGTATCCTCCAGGCCCGTCGCGAGAATTGGCAGGGGCGGGGCAAGTACAAGGAGCCCGTGGCGTCGGATACCAGCGACATGCCAGAGCTACCCGAGGGATGGGCGTGGGCTAGCTTTGAACAACTATTCGACGTTTATGGTGGAGCCACACCTTCTAGAAAAGACTCCAAACATTGGAATGGTGATATTCCTTGGGTGAGCAGTGGCGAAGTTGCTTTTTGCCGAATCAAAAATACTGAGGAAAAGATCACAGAGGCAGGCTATCAAAGCTGTTCGACAAAGCTGCATCCTGAGGGAACGGTTTTATTGGCCATGATTGGGGAGGGTAAGACTCGGGGGCAGGCTGCAATCTTGGATATCCCCGCGTGTAATAATCAAAATTCTGCAGCCATAAGGGTCTCAGAAAGCGGCATTCCTTGTGATTATGTCTATTATTACTTGATGGGAAGGTATCAAGAAAGCAGGAGGGCTGGGCAGGGCGGAAACCAGCCGGCATTGAATGGATCAAAGGTCAAATCGTTTGTCATGCCACTTCCTTCAATTGATGAAATGAGGGAGATAGCTACTCGAGTTGACGAGGCTTTTTATACTTCAGAAGCCCTCGCCACATGGTGCGAAACTGAACTTACCCGCTCCGCCGCCCTGCGCCAGTCCATCCTCAAGGACGCCTTTGCCGGCAAGCTGGTACCCCAGGACCCCAACGATGAGCCCGCCAACGAGTTGCTGGCCCGCATCCGCGCCGAACGTGACGCCGCCGTCCCCAAGAAACGCACCCGCAAGAAGGTCACTGCATGAGCAACGAACAACTCGTCTCCAAGGTCTGGAACTACGCCCATGTGCTGCGCGACCAGGGGGTCTCCTACGGCGACTACATCGAGCAGATCACCTACCTGCTGTTCCTCAAGATGGACGAGGAGCGGGTAGAGTTGCTGGGTGAGGAGACCTGCATCCCCAGCCAGTGGCGCTGGGCCAAGCTGGTGGAGAAGGACGGCGATGATCTGGAGCTGCAGTACCGCCACACCCTGGAGGGCCTGGCCCGCGAGAGCGGCCTGATCGGCACCATCTTCCGCAAGTCCCAGAACAAGCTCTCCGACCCGGCCAAGCTCAAGCGCGTGGTCAGCCTGATCGACAGGGAGGGCCCCTGGATCGGCCTCAAGGTCGACGTGAAGGGCGAGATCTACGAGGGGCTGCTGGAGCGCAACGCCTCCGAGGTGCGCTCTGGCGCCGGCCAGTACTTCACCCCGCGCCCGGTGATCGACGCCATCGTGAAGTGCGTGAACCCGCGGATCGACGAGACCGTCTGCGACCCCGCCTGTGGCACCGGGGGCTTCCTGCTCTCCGCCTTCGAGCACATGAAGACCCAGAGCCAGGACCGCGAGAAGCTGCGTCAGCTCAAGCATAGCGCCCTGCACGGCGTGGATATCGTCGATGAGGTGGTGCGGCTGTGTGCCATGAACCTCTACCTGCACGGCATCGGCAACGGCGGCAGCCCCGTTCAGCAGGGGGATGCCCTCTCCGGCGACGGTGGCAAACGCTTCGACGTGGTGCTGACCAACCCGCCCTTCGGCAAGAAGTCCAGCTACAAGGTGGTGGGGGAAGACGGCTCGGTGAGCACCGAACGGGAGAGCTACGAGCGTGAGGACTTCAAGTTCTCCACCTCGAACAAGCAGTTCAACTTCCTCCAGCACATCATGACCATCCTCGACACCCATGGCCGTGCCGGCGTGGTGTTGCCCGACAACGTCCTGTTCGAGGCAGGTCGGGCGGGTGAAGGCATCCGCAAGCGTCTGCTGGAGGGCTTCAATTTTCACACCCTGCTGCGCCTGCCCACTGGCATCTGGTACAGCCCCGGGGTGAAGGCCAACGTGCTGTTCTTCGACAAGCGCCCCGCCGCTCGCGAGGCCCAGACCCAGGAGCTGTGGGTCTACGACTACCGCACGAACGTCCACAAGACCCTGAAGACCAAGCGGCTGACCCACGCCGACCTCGATGATTTCGTAAGCTGCTACCACGAGCGCCAGGAGACCGAGCGCTTCCGCCGCTTCAGCTATGACGAGCTGATCCAGCGTGACAAGCTCAACCTGGATATCTTCTGGCTCAAGGACGACAGCCTGGAGGACATCGACAGCCTGCCGGAGCCGGACGTGCTGGCCACCGAGATTGTCGAGAACCTGGAAGCCGCCCTGGAGCAGTTCCGCAGCGTAAGCGCGGAGTTGGCGGGGGAGGTGGAGTAAGCCAGCTTGCAGGCGCCTGGTTGCCAGTGGCAATACGAGGCGCCTCAACCGATTGAGATATCCACAGGGAGTTTCTCGATGAAGAAGGTACGGACACCACTTTTTCCCACCTATGCGCAGGCAGCGGCCTTGATGAAAGCGTCCACAGGCACGCCGCCCAAGGCCGTGCGCGACATGATCACGGCGATCCACGACCAGACCGGGACGCCTCAGAATCCAGTGGACTGGTCGGATCCCGACACTTGGATCATCGAGCGGTTGCAGGGGGACCATGAAGCGCTGGCCCTGAAAATCTGGCAAACCGACGGCCATGTCATGCACCCCCGCCACAGCTATGGCAGCTGGATGTTCATCAACAACTACGCCCTGATGGAAGCTGATGGCGAGGGGAGATGGCAGCCATCGGAGCGTGGCGAGAAGTTCCTGAAGGGTGATGAAGCGACCTTGAGGCAGGTCGATGATGAGGAAGGCCTGCTGGCCGTTCTTGAGCTGCTCTCTGGCTTTGAGATGGCGAAGCGCAGTGACCTCCTACCTGAATGGATGTCGTACCTGCACAAGGTGTCCAACTTTGCCTCCGAGTCGTCCTGCAAGACCACCCTGCATCAGAGGCTGAGCAACCTTGTGGACCGGGGGCTGGTCGAGCGGCAGGGCAATCGGTACCAGATATCGCCTACCGGCCTTTCCTGGCTCAAGGGGAGCCTGCCAGAGCGGCCAGATGACCCACGCAAGGCCATCATCGACGGGGTCAATCGCTACAACCAGCAGCAGAAGCAGCAGTTGAGGGACTACCTTGGCAAGATGGACCCCTATCAGTTTGAAGCGCTGATCGGTGAGCTGCTGAGAACCATGGGCTATGAAGACGTCGAAGTGACCAAGGCATCCGGTGACAAGGGGGTCGACGTCGTTGGCAGTGTGCAGGTGGGCATCACAACGATTACCGAGGTCGTCCAGGTCAAGCGGCAGCAGGGTAGCATTACCCGCCCGGTGGTTGACCAGCTCCGAGGGGCGCTTCCCTACCACAAGGCGATCCGAGGAACCCTCATCACCCTTGGGAAGTTCGCCAGTAGCTGCGAGCAAGCGGCACTCTTCCCTGGTGCAGCCCCCATCACACTGATTGATGGAGAACGGCTGATCGAGATGCTAATAGAGAATCAGGTAGGTATCCGGAAGAGCCGCCCCGTTGAGCTGCTGGAGCTCGATACAAGTACCTTTGAAGTTTCAGAGGAGATGGCTACGTGAAGTGATAATTTTCAGGGAAACGTCGCCGACAAGGCGATAACAATCAGGCGAATCCCGACATCTATGCTAAAATTTCATTCGCCTGAGATTGAAATAATCATGCAGTTTCTTAATGGTCAAACCTCTTTTCTTCTTCTCTGGCGCCTAATGGGAAGGTGTTCAACCACTTGCGCGGATCGAAAATTGGGCTCAGATAAGGTAATAAATTAGCAAGTTAATGTTTTCCCGAGGGACTATTTGAAAGCTGAGGGAATGCTTTACTACCCCGCCGCAGCTGCTTTGAAGCCAACGGCGGATACAATTCACCCTAATACCGTTTGGTTATTTCGCTTTACTATATAGCCTGAACAGAGTTGGCAAGTCTTTTCTCTTGACCAAATGGCGTAGTGTAAAAACGCTGCTCTATGCCGTAGAGAAGAAGTTTTAGTTCTTTATCAGAGGATATCTCAAACTTCTGGTTTTTATGGTCAAAACTAAGCTTTTCCTTGCAGTAGCCCTCAACGTAACTGAGCATAAGTTTTTTATCATCTGCTGACATGGCTTGCAGGGTCGCCATGGCGAGGCCGATTCGTTTCCGGTTGGGCTTTGAAACATTTTTCACGCAATAAGAATCGCTAAGCTCGATGAATGACTCAGCCAGGAAGCTTTCAACCTCATTGTCAGTAGCTTCTTTGTAAAGTTCGTCAATTCCCTTGAAAATACTGGAAATAGTCGCCAGATTACGAAAAACTAGAGTGTCCGTTTTTGCAAAATAAACTGCATCAGGGGTTGGATTCACAACCAGCCTGCTCTCACCTTTTTCCAGCTTTGCCGTCTCGCCGAAGACAAGTGTTTTCCTTTTTATGAATAGCCCAGGCGTTACCTTCTGGAAATAAAACTCACCACCTTGAACAGAGATAAGATATGCTATCTTAGAAAACTGATCTTTAGTCAAGTCGTCATAGTCTTTTGAATCAAATTTATTTTTCAGAAAATCAATACAAAATGATTTCTGACTAAAGTGATCGACCTTAAACCAAGAGTCTTCGTCTAAGTTGTGGTCAGGGTTGTATGTTACGCAGGAGTTCAAGTCAACTCCTATAACATCAAAAAGCGCTTCATCCGAAATCAGCTTGAAGTACTGTTTCTTTTTTTTCCTCTTCACTTTGGCAAGCACTTGATCCATATTCACTTCCGCTCTATGAATGTGTAGTTATTGATCCTGTATGCTACCGGGATCTGAACTTCGTCTGGCTTTTTATATTTGTGACGACTAATCAGAAAAATGGCTGTGCCATTCTTTGTGGTTATGTTGTAGAATTCATAGCCAAATAATAGAAAGAGAGGGTTAAAATAAAGGGCTTGAGATAAGAACGTAAACAAAAAAAGAACGCTGTAAACAAACCCTAGCGCCTCCCAGCTTCCTATGCTTAGTGCGACAAAAAAGTACCCAAGATAACTGGGGAGAAAACTGTTGTTTGCATGCTCTATTCTTTCCACCTCGCCAGACTTGAAGTCATCTTTTCCCAGCTTGGAGCTCAGCAGAATACTGCCACCGGTGGAAAGCACAGGGATAAGAAAATAAATAAGATAAGACGCTGAGTTCGGAAGCAATCCAGTCCAATCGAGCCATGCGGTGCCACTGAGAACAGGGCCTAAAGTATAGCCTTTCTGCACAAGAAAAATAATCACAAGAAGTGATGTGGCATTGAGCGTTAGCAAGAGTCGGAACGCAGTATTTATTATCATCCTTCAGTCACCTTGCCGGTAATTAGCGCTGGCCTTAACCAGTCACAAAGCGCTTTAATTGTGATTTTTTCGATAAAATTTATACGTAAAAAATCCATTGTACATCTCCGCGTGGGCGGCCTCAAGTTCCAAGCGCAACGCTATTGAAAGGTGCTCGGCAAGGGGGCCGACTTCTTGAGCGCCTCGGCGAAGAACCGAAGAACGCCAGCGGTGTTCGTTAGGTTGATCGGTTCTTCGTCACTTCACGTGGATTTTGGCCTGATCGAACAGGCGGCCCACCGGGCTGCCAATCAGGTAGATCATGGCGATGAAGTTGGCCTCGTTACGGTAGCCGCGAGCGCGTGACCTTGCCGCCTGGAACAGGCCGTTCATCCCTTCCAGTCGTGCGTTCGTCAGCCCCGAGATCCAGCGCCTAACTGATCTTACCCAGCATTGGTGGACACCGATCTAAGCGATCATTCGGGCCTCGAAGACCTCTGGGCTGATCATCCCAATCGCACTGTGCCGGTGCCGACGCTTTCGGCCATACAGGCGGAAAAGGTTTGATAGGTGATTCTTGACCGGCTCATTCCCTGTTTCTTTGCCGTTTCGCCGCAATCATCGGGTGCCGGACTATCAAGTTGTTCCGGCGAATCAGGTCGATAAACTGCCCAGAAATTGCGAGTCATGAGGGAGGTGCAGCCCGGATGACTGGCTGCCCACAACAAGGCAGAATGTGGAAAAGCCCCATGCCACCTGGAGCCGGAGCATGAAGTTCAAACGGATGACCCTCACCAACTTCCGGCATCTTGTGCATTTCGACACCACGCTGGATGAGCGCCTGACGGTGCTGGTCGCTCGCAACGGCCAGGGCAAGACCACCCTGCTCGATGCGCTGGCCATTCTGCTGGGCTCTTTCGTGGGGACTTTCGACATGGGCAAGGGGCACCACATCGAGCGCTCCGATGCCCGCTACCAGCGAGAAGGCGAGGAGGCTGAGCAGGAGCAGCAGTACCCGGTGCGAATTGCCGCGGTGCTGTCTGACCTTGAGGAGGGTGAGGTTTCCGTTGCGCGTGAGCTGACGGGGCCGAAGAATCGCACCACCGTCAAGGACGCCGCGCCGCTGGTCCAGTACGGCAAGGCCCTGATGCGGCAGGTACGGGGCCTTCAGCCTGTCACGCTGCCACTGGTGAGCTACTACGGCACGGGGCGCCTGTGGAAGACCCACAAGAACCTCAAGCGCAAGGCGGTGCTCAGCGAGAGCCGCACGCTGGGCTATGAAGACTGCCTGACATCGGCCTCCAACTACCTGCAGCTTCAGGAGTGGATGGGTAAGGCCACGATGGCGGTTCTCCAGCAGCAGGAGCGCAAGGAGAACGGGACCGGGCGCCTGGTGGGGCAGCTCAATGCGGTGTTGAGAGCGGTCGACAAGGTGCTGGAGCCCGAGGGCTGGTCGGGTACTCACTTCAGCCTGACCCATGAAGAGCTGGCCATGCAGCAGGAAGGCCAGGGCGTTCTGCCGGTCAGCCTGCTCAGCGACGGCGTGCGCACCATGGTCTCGATGGTGGCCGACATGGCCTGGCGGTGTGCCAAGCTAAATCCCCACCTAGGTGTCGAGGCAGCCAGCCGGACCCCCGGCGTGGTGATGATCGATGAGATCGACCTGCACCTGCATCCAGCCTGGCAGCAGCGAGTGGTGCAGAGCCTGCAGGCGACCTTTCCCGAGATCCAGTTCATCGTCACCACACACAGTCCGCAGGTGCTGACCACGGTCCCCAGGGAGTGCATCCGCTTGTTGGAGACACAGTGGGATGAGAACGCCCATGTCTGGTCACTGACCTCCATCGAGCCGGACTACCAGACGCTGGGCGTGGCCAGCGCCGAGACGCTGTCGCGCATCATGGGCATCGACCCCGTGCCCGAGGTGGTGGAGGCTCGTATGCTTCATGACTATCGGCGAGCCATCGAGCTCGGCGACGATCAGTCTCCTGAAGCCCGTAGCCTTCATGAACGTCTTGTGGCGCACTTCGGCGAGCAGCATCCCGAGATGCTGGAGTGTGAGCGGCTGCGTCGGTTCCAGGCGATGAAGCGGAGGATCAAGGGCAGGGAGTCGTCATCGGATGCATAAGCTGGAGCGACCGGAGCCCCCGGGATGCCTTGCCCAGTACCGGCGTGGCGCGAAGGATTGGCAGCGCATCAGCTCGGCGGAGAAGCGAGAGATCTGGGTACAGCTGGACGCCATGCAGGGCCAGCGGTGCGCCTACTGCGAGGATCTGCTCCACCCAGAGCGCCGACATATCGAGCACTTTCGGCAGCGGTCGCGCTTCCCGGAGGGCACCTTCCAGTGGGACAACCTGTTTGGCTCCTGCAACAAGTCTGGCAGCTGCGGGAAGCGAAAGGACCGCAGCGAGTACCGGGCAGGCGACATTCTCAAGCCAGATGTCGACGATCCTGACGACTACTTGCGCTTCCTCTCCGATGGAGGGATAGCGCTGCGCCACGATCTGGCAGCCGACCGGCGCCATCGGGCCGAGGAGACGCTGCGAGTGTTCAACCTCGACCATGAGCGCGGGGCGCTGCGCCAGATGCGGCGCTCGGCGCTCCAGGGGTATCTGAGCCGGGCCGAGGAGCTGCAGGAGTGGTTCGAGCTCGACGAGGCACTCTTCCTGGAGTTTCTCGAGGAAGAGCTGCAAGCCATTGCCGGCTTTCCGTTTGAAACCGCTATCCGGCATCTGCTGACAGCGGTATGAAACCGCCTCACTCGATGTTCTGGATCTGCTCCCTCATCTGCTCGATCAGCACCTTGAGCTCCACCGCGCAGCGGGTGGTGCTGGCCACCACCGACTTCGAGGAGAGGGTGTTGGCCTCGCGGTTGAGCTCCTGCATCAGGAAGTCCAGGCGCCGGCCCACCGGGCCCTTCTGCTTGAGCTGGCGCTCCACCTCGGCCACATGGGTGGCCAGGCGGTCGAGCTCCTCGTCCACGTCGGCCTTCTGGGCCAGCAGGGTCAGTTCGGCCTCCAGGCGCTGGGGGTCGAGCTCGCTCTTCACCGCCTCCAGGCGCTCCAGCAGCAGGCTGCGCTGTCGCTCCCGTATCTGCGGCAGCAGGCTGCGCACTTCGGCCACCAGGGCCTCGATGGCGACGAGCCGCTCGCGGATCAGGGCGGCGAGCTTCTCGCCCTCCCGGGCGCGACCGGCCACCAGGTCATCCAGGGCGGCCTGAAACAGGGCCAGCGCCGCGGCCTTGACGCTCTCGGGGTCGGGGCCGCGGCTCTCCAGCACGCCGGGGTAGTCGAGCAGCGCCAGGGCATCGGGCGGGGTGGCATCGGCCACGGCCTGGCGCACCTCGCCCAGGACGCGGGCGAGTTCCGCCAGCCGCGTCGCGTTCACGCTGAGGCCCTCGGCCGCCCCGGCGGCCTCGAAGCGCAGGCTCACCTCCACCTTGCCGCGGGCCAGCCGGCCGCGCAGCGCCTCGCGGAAGGCCGGCTCCAGGTCGCGCAGGCTCTCCGGCAGGCGGAAGTGGGGCTCCAGGTAGCGCTGGTTCACCGAGCGCAGCTCGAGCTGCAGGCTGCCCCAGTCGGCGGTGTGCTCCTGGCGGGCGAAGGCGGTCATGCTGTGGACCATGGCGAGGACTCCGGGGTGACGCGGATGAACGGACAGAAGTGTCGGATAGGCCGAGTGTACCCGATTCGCCGATGCGGCTGCCCAAGGGTGTAGAATGGCCGCCAGCCATGATTCCCGTGCGTTTCAGACCCGACCCAAAGAGGTGATATGTCCACTCCGTTTCGACGCCCCAGCGGCCGTGCGCCCGAGCAGCCCCGCGAGATCCGCCTGACCCGCGACTACACCCGCCACGCCGAGGGGTCGGTGCTGGTGGAGTTCGGCGACACCAAGGTGCTGTGCAACGCCAGCGTCGAGCCCGGCGTGCCGCGCTGGCTGCGCGGCAAGGGCCAGGGCTGGGTGACCGCCGAGTACGGCATGCTGCCCCGCGCCACCCACACCCGCGGCGGTCGCGAGGCGGCCCGCGGCAAGCAGGGCGGCCGCACCCTGGAAATCCAGCGCCTGATCGGCCGCTCGCTGCGGGCGTCGCTCAACCTCAAGAAGCTCGGCGAGTTCACCATCACCGTGGACTGCGACGTCATCCAGGCCGATGGCGGCACCCGCACCGCCTCCATCACCGGTGGCTGCGTGGCGCTGGTGGACGCCATCCGCTACCTGCAGCGCAAGAAGCTGATCAAGAGCGACCCCTTCGTGCAGCTGGTGTGCTCGGTCTCCGTGGGGCTCTTCAGGGGGGGGTGCCGGTGGTGGATCTGGACTACCCCGAGGACAGCGGGGCGGATACCGACATGAACGTGGTGATGGCCGAGGACGGCAGCCTGATCGAGGTGCAGGGCACCGCCGAGAAGGGCTCCTTCAGCCGCGCCGAGCTCAACGCCATGCTGGAGCTGGCCGAGAACGCGGGCAACCAGCTCTTCGACCACCAGCGCGAGGCGTTGGGCATCCCGCGGTAAGCGGGAAGCGAAGGGCGCCGGGCAAGGTCCCTTAACGCAGCACGCCGGCCACGATGGCCGGCGTGCTGCGTTCCGGTGAACCGGAACGGCGACGGGGAGGGGCGTCAGATCGGCAGGTCGTACTCGACGATCAGCGGGGCGAACTCCGAGAAGGTGGCGTCGTAGTCGACCCAGGCGTCCACCACATGGCGGCGGAAGTTGGGGCCCACCACCTGGTAATCGATGCGCCAGCCCTCCTGGCGGGAGCGCGGCACGTCCTGGTCGAGCTTGGGCCACCAGGTGTATTCGCCGGCGTCGCGGTTGATCTCGCGGAAGCAGTCGATGAAGCCGGTGGGGCCGAAGACCTGATCCATCCAGGCGCGCTCCTCGGGCTTGAAGCCGGGGGTGTCCTGGTTGTCGGCCCAGTTCTCCAGGTCGATGGTCTTGTGGGCGATATGCCAGGTGCCGCAGATGATGTACTCGCGGCGCTTGCGAGCCATCTTGCTCAGGTACTCCTGATACTGGGCCATGAAGGCCTCCTTGGCGGCGAAATCGCTGCCGTCGGGCATCAGGAAGCTGGCGATGCTGAAGCGGTCGTAGTCGGCCTGCAGGAAGCGCGCCTCATGGTCGCACTGGGGGAAGCCCAGCCCGTACATGATGGCCTTGGGAATCTTCCGGCAGTAGATCCCCACCCCGGAGAAGCCGTCCTGCTCGGCGTCGAGGAAGTAGCCCTCGTAGCCTTCCGGGTAGAGGATGCTGTCGTCCAGCTCGAAGCTCTTGGCCTTGAGGTTCTGGACGCAGACGACATCGGCATCCTGGCTGGCCAGCCAGTCGAGAAAGCCTCGACCGACGGCCTCGCGGATGCCGTTGACATTGACTGTTGCTATTTTCATACGTGGTCCCTTTACCGTCGCGCGTGTATGATACCCGACGTTTCGACGTTTGGGTAAATGGCTACGGCCAATAAAGGTGATAGGAGCCAGCGGTGGAGCATTCCGGCACGCCTGCGCTGCAGGACTACCAGCGTGAATTCATCGAGTTCGCCATCGAGCAGGGGGTGTTGCGCTTCGGCGAGTTCACCCTGAAGTCGGGTCGGGTCAGCCCCTACTTCTTCAACGCCGGGCTGTTCCGCACCGGCGGCGCCCTGGCGAGGCTGGGGCGCTTCTATGCCCGCGCCATCGTCGACCGTGCCCCGGCCTTCGACGTGCTCTTCGGCCCCGCCTACAAGGGCATTCCGCTGGCGGCCACCACCGCGGTGGCACTGGCCGACCATCACGACCGCGATCTGCCCTTCGCCTTCAATCGCAAGGAGGCGAAGAGTCACGGCGAGGGCGGCAACATCGTCGGTGCCGAGCTGGCCGGGCGTATCCTGATCATCGACGACGTGATCACCGCCGGCACCGCCATTCGCGAGGTGATGACGTTGATCGAGGCGGCCGGTGCCGAGGCCGCCGGCGTGATCATCGCGCTCGACCGCCAGGAGCGCGGCACGGGCGAGCAAAGCGCCATCCAGGAGGTCGAGCAGACCTACGGTATGCCGGTGATCAGTATCGTCACCCTGGATATGGTGCTTGCCTATCTGGAAAATCACGGCGGCGCACTACGCCAATACGCCGACGCGATTCGCGACTATGGGAACCGCTATGGCATCGATACCCTGCAGGGTCCATCGGGTCGCGACACACAAGGGGATTGATCAGTGAAGAAGCATGCCTTGATTGCAGCCGCCGCCACCGTGGCGGCCATGAGCCAGCAGGCCCACGCACTCAGTCTCGGGGCCACGGTGGGCGAGAACTCCTACAGCATCCAGGGTACCCAACGGATCGTGCCGGGACTGCACGCCGGGGCCGGCTACTACTCGAGCGACGATAGCGGCGGCGATGCCCGGGCCTATTCCGGCTCGCTGATGTTCACGCCCTATACGCCGTTGGTCGATGTCAGCTTCGGCGCCCGCTACCAGTATCTCGACACCGATTACGGCGATGGCGGCAACCTGGGCGTGAGCGGCAGCGCCTACATTCCGACGACGATACCGCGCTTGTCGTTGGGCGGTTATGCCCATTACTTCCCCTCGGCGCTCTCGCACGGCGACGTGGACGAGAGCTACGAATACGGGGCGAACTTGCGTTTCAGGGTGCTCGGCAACAGCTTCCTGACCGGTGGCTACCGGTACTACAAGGCCGATTTCGACGGCGATGGGGGTGGCTCCAGGCGGCTCGAGAGCGGCTGGGTAATGGGCGTGAGCGTAGGTTTCTAAACACCGACAACAATGCGTGATGGCAAGGGGAGAACGATGAACAACGTCTACGCATGGGGCGCAGCCCTGCTGACATCCTTCCTGGCACAGGGCGCCTTCGCCGCGGGCCTGGATCTCAACCTGGGGCCGGATGCGGTGCAGTTCGAGGCCGCCGGCGAGGTGGTGGACGGCATCAGCCTGGGTGGCGGCGTGGTCCACAGCGAGTATCGCGAGGACGCCACGGTATTCCACGCCCAGCTGATGGCCGCCAACCACACCCGTGACCACGAGGTGGGCGTGGGCGCGCGCTGGACCCAGTACGACACCGACTACGGCAAGGGCGGTGGCCTGGGGCTGGGCGGCTACGGCTATGTCTACCTGCCCAACCTGCCCGAGGTCTCCCTGGGCGGCTACGGCTTCTATACCCCCGGCGTGGTATCCAGCCGCGACCTGGAAGACGGCTACGAGATCGGCGTGCGCGCCCGCTACGCCTTCACCCCCAACGTGGATGGCTACCTGGGCCTGCGCCAGCTGGGCGCCGACTTCGACAACGATGCCGGCACCCGCACCCTGGATCGCGGTGCCCAGGTCGGCGTGCGCCTGCGCTTCTGACCGCTCCCGCCGCCTGCCGCCGCCGATGATCGCGGGCCCCGTCATGGGGCCCGCCTGCGTTCCACCGGGGCCCCTACCGGAACCACCATGCTCGATGTCGTCCTCTACCAGCCCGAGATCCCGCCCAACACCGGCAACCTGATCCGGCTGTGCGCCAATACCGGCTTTCGCCTGCACCTGATCGAGCCGCTGGGCTTCGTGCTGGACGACAAGCGACTGCGCCGTGCCGGGCTCGACTACCACGAGTGGGCGGCGGTGCGGGTGCACCCCGACTGGGAGGCCTACCTCGAGGCGGCCGCACCGGCGCGGGTATTCGCCGTGTCGACCCGGGGCCGCACCGGCTATCATGAGCCCGCCTATGGCGAGGGCGATGCCCTGGTGTTCGGCCCCGAGACCCGCGGCCTGCCCCAGGCGATGCTCGATGCCCTGCCCGAGCCCCAGCGGCTGCGCATCCCCATGCGCGAGGAGAGCCGCAGCCTGAATCTCTCCAACGCCTGTGCGGTGCTGGTCTATGAGGCCTGGCGACAGCAGGGCTTTCCCGGCGCGGCAGCGGTGGACTCTGCGAGGCCCGTGCGATGAATGCCCCTGTCACCATCCAGCAGCGCCTGGCCCGGCTCAACCCCCGCCAGCAGGAAGCGGTGCGCTATATTGACGGCCCCTGCCTGGTGCTGGCCGGCGCCGGCTCCGGCAAGACCAGCGTGATCACCACCAAGATCGCCTACCTGGTCCAGGCCTGCGGGATGAGCGCCCGGCGCATCGCCGCGGTGACCTTCACCAACAAGGCCGCCCGGGAGATGAAGGAGCGGGTGGGGCAGATGCTCAAGGGGCGCGAGGGGCACGGGCTCACCGTCTCCACCTTCCACACCCTGGGGCTCAACATCATCCGCCGCGAGCTCAAGGCGCTGGGCTACAAGGCGGGTTTCTCGCTCTTCGACCCCGAGGACGCCAAGGCGCTGCTGCGCGACCTGATGCACAAGGACGCCCAGGTGGACGCCGAGGCGATCAACTCGGTGCAGCACCAGATCTCGGCCTGGAAGAACGACCTGGTGCTGCCGGGCCAGGCGATGTCCCACGCCGCGGACGACGACGAGCTCTTCGCCGCCCGGGTCTATGAGGCCTACAACCGCCACCTCAAGGCCTACAACGCGGTGGACTTCGACGACCTGATCCTGCTGCCGGTGGTGCTGCTGCGCGACGACCCCGAGGCCCTGGCCCGCTGGCGCAAGCGCATCCACTACATGCTGGTGGACGAGTACCAGGACACCAACGTCAGCCAGTACCAGCTGGTGCAGCTGCTGATGGGGGAGCGCCAGACCTTCACCGTGGTGGGCGACGACGACCAGTCGATCTACGCCTGGCGCGGCGCGCGGCCCGAGAACCTGGTGACCCTGGGCGAGGACTTCCCGCGCCTGCAGGTGGTCAAGCTGGAGCAGAACTACCGCTCCACCGGCACCATCCTGCGCGCCGCCAATACCCTGATCAGTAACAACCCCCACGTCTACGAGAAGACGCTCTGGTCGGAGATGGGCGAGGGGGCGCCGATCCGCGTGGTGGTCAACCGCCACGAGGAGGCCGAGGCGGAGCGGGTGGCCAGCGAGATCCTCACCCGGCGCATCAAGGAGAAGGCCGAGTGGCGTGACTTCGCCGTGCTCTACCGCGGCAACTTCCAGGCCCGGCTGCTGGAGCTCAAGCTGCAGCACTACCAGGTGCCCTACAAGCTCTCCGGCGGCACCTCCTTTTTCTCGCGCAACGAGATCAAGGACGCCATGGCCTACCTGCGGCTGCTGATCAACCCGGCGGACGACAACGCCTTCCTGCGCATCGTCAACGTGCCGCGCCGGGAGATCGGCCCCGGCACCCTGGAGAAGCTGGCCAACTATGCCAACGACCCGGCTACCGGACGCGGCATCTCGCTGTTTGCCGCCTGCCATGAACTGGGTTTGGAACAGGTGCTTCCGACACGGGCGGTGGAGCGGCTGGGGCGCTTTACCCACTTCATCGACGGGGTGCGGCGGCGCATGGACCAGGGCGACGCCATCGCCGCCATCCGCGACATGCTGCGGGAGATGGACTACGAGGCCTGGCTCTACCAGAACGCCAGCGCCCCCACCATCGCCGAGCGGCGCATGGCCAACGTCTGGATCCTGATCGACCAGCTCGAGAAGTCGATGCAGTCGGACCCCGAGGAGAGCATGGCCTCCGAGGAGACCGAGACCGACAGCGTGGAGGCGGCCATCTCCCGGCTGGTGCTGCGCGATATCCTCGAGCAGCAGGCCGAGGAGGACGACACCGACCGCGTCCAGCTGCTCACCATGCACGCCTCCAAGGGGCTGGAGTTTCCCCACGTCTACCTGATGGGGCTGGAGGAGGAGCTGCTGCCCCATCGCAACGCCATCGAGGCGGGCACCGTGGAGGAGGAGCGCCGCCTGGCCTACGTGGGCATCACCCGGGCCCGGCGCACCCTGACCCTGACCCTGGCCCGCCAGCGCAAGGCCTATGGTGAGCTGATGGACTGCGCGCCCAGCCGCTTCCTGGACGAGCTGCCGGCGGATGACCTGGAGTGGGAGGGGCGGCCGGACCGCGAGGATCCGGACAAGAAGCAGGCCCGCGGCCAGGATGCCATCGCCGGCCTGCGCTCTCTGCTGGGCTGAGGGCTCTCTGCTGAGCTGAAGGCGCGTTATTGGGCCGCCGAGTCCGGATGCTGCCACGGGAGGGAGCCACAAACGCAAGCGGGGCGCCGACAGGCGCCCCGCTGCTGTTCCCCTGCGGGGAAGCCTAGCGAACCGGCTCGACCAGGTAGTCGGTGGCGGCCTTCACCTCATCGTCGCTGAGGTTGGTGAAGCCGCCACGGGCCGGCATGGCATTGAAGCCGTTGATGGAGTGGTCATAGAGGGTCTCCATGCCCTGCTCCATGCGGGCGGCCCACTGGTCGGCGTTGCCGCGGATCGGGGCGCCGGCGGCACCGGTCATGTGGCACGCCATGCAGGCCTGGTTGTAGATCGCCTCGCCGTCGATGCCGGCATGGGAGGGGGCGTCGCCATTGGCGTCATCCTCGGCGGCGGCTTCTTCGGTAGCCTCGTCGCTGGCGGCCTCTTCCTCAACGGCAGCCTCTTCGGCCGGGGCTTCCTCGGCGGGCGCTTCGTCCGCCGCGCCGTCCAGTTCCGGCACGTCCATCACCGGCTCGAGCAGGTAGGCGGTGGCCGCGGCGACCTCGTCATCGGAGAGGTTGGGGTTGCCGCCGCGAGCCGGCATGGCGTTGAAGCCATTGATGGAGTGGTCGAGCAGCGTATCCCAGCCCTGATCGATACGTGCCGCCCAGGCGTCATCATCGCTGCGCACCGGAGCGCCGGCGGCACCGGTCTCGTGACAGGCCATGCAGACGCGGTTGTAGATCGCGCCGCCGTCGATGCTGTCGGCGCCGTTGCCGTTGGCCGCCGGGGCGGCGTCCGCGGAGGCCGCCGTGCCGCAGTCCTCGCCCTGCAGGCAGAGCTGGCCCGCCGGCTTGAGACGCTCGGCGATGGCGTCACGGTCGACGTTGGCCTGGGCGGTAGCCATGCCGGCGGTCAGGCCCAGGGTGGCCAGGCACCCCATGATCAGCTTGCTGGATTTCACTCTCACCACCTCTTGACGGTCCTGTAGAAGTTATTCGCGGCGCAGGCCCGGTTGCCGATACGGCCGGAAGACGCCATGACGCATATTTTAGTGCGGTCCAGTATACCGGCATCCCCGGCGGCTGGAAAATGCTGCACCCCCCGCCATTCGCATGAGAGGCCCAGGCGACGCGCCCGGCCCGCGCTGGACAGGCGCCAGCGAGGCGGTTAGGATGTCGACCGCCTGGTGTCTTCACCAGGCACTGCGCGCCCGTAGCTCAGCTGGATAGAGTACTGCCCTCCGAAGGCAGGGGTCACAGGTTCAAATCCTGTCGGGCGCGCCACGAATTCAAGGGCCTGCGACGATGTCGCAGGCCCTTTCGTGTTTTCGGGACAGCACTTCTCCTCCGCTCCTCTGCATCGTTATCTAGCCCATCTGTCTCTAGCCGTCGGCGATGCGATCCCGTCCCGCGGCCTTGGCCGCGTAGAGCGCCCGGTCGGCGCGCTCCAGCATCGTCTGTGGCGTGTCACCGGGCCGGAAATCGGTCAGCCCGCTGCTGACGGTGACCCTCAGCCCCTCCCAGTCATGGGCCCGGATCGCCTCGAGCAGCCGCTGCATGGCGCTGCGGGCCGCCGGCATGGGGGTGTGCGGCATCAGCAGGGCGAACTCCTCGCCGCCGATGCGGGCCGCCAGGTCGTCGCCGCGCAGCGTGGCCTCGAGCAGGGCGGCCAGGCGCGCGAGGACCCGGTCGCCGGCGGAGTGGCCATGCCGGTCGTTGATCTGCTTGAAGTGATCCACATCCAGCAGCGCCAGGCTGAAGCTGCCGTGGTGTGACCGGGACTCGCCGTGGCGGATGGCGCCCAGCAGGGCCTCGTCCAGCCGTCGCCGGTTGGGCAGCCCGGTGAGCGGGTCGGTGGTGGCCTCGTGGCCCAGGCGCTGGTTGATGGCCTCGAGTTCCAGGCGCCGCGCCTCCAGGGTGCGGCCGAGGGATTCCAGCTCGGCGATGGCCGCCTCCCGCTGGCTGAGGACCCGTTCACTGGCCTGGCGGGACGCCAGCATCTCCTTCTCGAGGGCATGCTTGCGAGAGAACTCCTGCAGCGTCAGCAGGATGAGGTGAGCCCCCCGGTAGCGGATGCGCCGCCCGCTGCACAGCACCGGCAGGGGGGGCGCTCCTAGCACGGCCAGCTCGAGGTGGACCTCCTCCGCCCGGCCGCGCTCGGCCAGGCGATAGGCCAGCAGGCCCAGGTAGAGGACGCGGGCCGTCGAGGTGAAGAGGTCGCTGGCGGGGCGGCCGGCCAGCGCGGCGGCGGGCTCTCCCATCCAGTCGGCCAGGGTGCGGTTGGTGGCCAGGAGGATGCCGTGCTCATCGATCACGGCATGGCCGGAGGGGGCGAGATCCCAGAAGTGGGCCAGTTCGGTGGGGCCTATGGGCATGCAGCGCCTCAGTGGTCCTGAAGGGTCAGGCAGCCCCGCAGCACCCAGGCCAGGGTCTCCGGGTCGGTGAGCTGATGGCGTCGTGGGCGGTCTGCACGACGACGCTGGGTACGCCCACCCCGGGGAGCAGGTGGCGGGTATCGCCGAAGAAGATGCTGCGCGCGAGGGGGCGCAGCACCTCCGGGGACACCGCGAGCAGTCGCTGCTGCAGGTCGTGTCGGTGGCTCGGCGTGCCGGCATCGCCCAGGGCGATGGTGGAGAGGGCGCCGGCCCAGTCCAGATAGTTCTGCTCCATCAGCTGCATCAGCCCGTCGAGCTCCGCCTCGCTGTAGCCCCCGCGATAGTGGGGTGGCTCATCCAGGTAGCGGGCCGAGCTGCAGATCAGGCACAGCTTGTCGAAGGTGCCGGGGCGCAGCAGCGAGGCCATCATGCCGATGGTGCCGCCGATGGAGTGCCCCACCATCATCGCCCCCTCGAGCTGGAGCTCCTCGCACAGGGCGGCCAGGTCCTCGGCATGGCCCGCGGGGGTGCCGTGGCGCTGCGGATCGAAGGCGGCGGGGTCGGCGGCGCCGAAGCCGGGCAGGTCGAGCAGGATCAGCTGGTAGTCGGACTCCAGGCGCGGCAGCAGGCGGCTCCACACCGTCTGGTCACAGCCGAAGCCGTGGACCATCACCACCGGGATGGCACCGCGCCCATGCCGGGTCACATTGAGTCGCTGGGTCAGGCTGCGGGTCAGGTTGCGGGTCATGGTCCGGTCTGGTGGCGTGGCGTTCGCTCTCAGGGTAGCGCATCGGCAGCGTTGATTTCTCCTCGGCCCGGCGCCAGCCGCGGCGCGCCGAAAGAATCGCAACTTCCGGGCGGCAAGAACAGAAAGAATGGGTGGCCGAAATGCCGGGTGGCCCCCTCGGTCAGCCCGGGACGCCTCTGCTATCGTCTCGTTGCATATCGACGCTTCCGGCATCCGGCCGGAAGCCCTGCAAGTGACCCCAACAAGAGGAGGCCGCAGATGGCAGGCAACACCCCCGATGCATCCCTTCCCGCCACCATGTCGGCCATGCTGCTGACCGGGCACGGCGACGTCGACCGGCTGGTCTACCGCGATGATGTGCCGGTGCCCCGGCCGGGGCCGGGCGAGGTGCTGGTGCGGGTCACCGCCACCGCCAAGAACAACACCGACCGCAAGGCCCGGGAGGGGCTCTACCCGGTGAAGAAGGGCCAGGTGACGTCGTTTGCCATGGGCGGCGAGCCGACCCTGACCTTCCCGCGCATCCAGGGCGCCGATATCGCCGGGCGCGTGGCGGCTGTGGGCGAGGGGGTCGACCCGGCGCGGATCGGCGAGCGCGGCCTGCTCGACTTCAACCTCTACGCCGACGCCCGCCGCGACATCAACCTGACCCCGGACTACTACGGCCATGGCGCCGACGGCGGCTTCGCCGAGTACGTGGCGGTGCCTTCGGACCAGTTCCATCACGTGCCCAATCCGGAACTGCGCGACGCCGAGCTCGCCGCCATGGGGATGTGCTCCTACCAGACCGCCTACCACATGATGACCTCGGCGAACGTCGCCGCCGGCGAGCGGGTGCTGGTCTCCGGCGCCAGCGGCGGGGTGGGCACGGCGCTGATCCAGCTCTGCCGCATCGTCGGGGCGATTCCCTTTGCGGTGAGTCAGCCGGAGAAGGCCGAGGCGCTGAAGGCGCTGGGCGCCGAGGCGGTTATCGACCGCGGCGACCTGGCTACCTTCGTGCCCCGGGTGCTCGAGGCCACCGGCGGCGCGCCGGTTGATGCGGTGATGGACCTCGTCGGCGGCGAGATGACCGATCTGTTCATCGACACCATGATCCACGACATGAAGGCGCGGACCACCTACCCGCGGCTCTCCATCGCCGGGGCCAGCGGCGGCAATATCTCGGAGATCCTCTGGACGCGCATCTACCTCTACCAGGTGCAGATCTTCGGCGTCTCCCACGGCACCCGGGAGGAGGCGGAGCAGCTTATCGCCTGGATCCGCTCGGGCGAGCTCAGGCCGGTGCTGCATGCCGCCTTCCCGCTTTCCGCGCTGCACGAGGCCGAGCGCTACTTCGTCAGCCGTGGCAGCAACTTCCTGGGCAAGATCGTCATCGTCCCCGATAGCCAGTGGGAGGAGCACGGCGCCCCCTTCGCCCTTGTCTCTTTCTCTACCAGCCAGCCCTCCGCCACCCAGGAGCCGCGCCCATGAGCCGCCCGCTGACCTTCCAGATGATGGACACCCACGCCGGCGGCGACGTCAGCCGCATCGTGCTCGGCGGCATCGCGCCGCTGCCCGGTGATACCGTGCGCGACCAGATGCACTACCTGCGCGACGACGCCGACGGCCTGCGCAAGCTGCTGCTCTTCGAGCCCTACGGCATCCCCGAGATGTCAGTGGACCTGATCGTGCCGGCCACCGACCCCGAGGCCGCCGCCGGCTACATCATCATGGAGGTGATGGGCTACCCGATCTATTCGGGCTCGAACACCATCTGCACCGCCACCGCGGTGCTCGAGGCCGGCATCGTGCCCAAGCGGGAGGGAGTGCAGCACTTCACCCTCGAGGCCCCGGCGGGCCGGGTCCAGATCGAGGCCCGGGTGGAGAACGGCGTGGTGGAGGCGATCACCTGCGAGGGGCTGCCCAGCTACATCGACACCTACCGCGCGTCGATCCATGTGCCGGAGGTGGGGGATGTCACCTACTCGGTGGCCTACAGCGGCGGCTTCTACGCCCTGGTGGATGCCACCGAGCTCGGCTTCTCGCTGGTGCGGGAGGAGGAGCGGCGCCTCGCGGAGTGCGCCCACCGAATCGTCGAGGCGATCCAGGCCGAGCGGGGCTTCTCCCACTACACCCTGGGCGACGTGGGCCCGCTGCCCTTCCTGCACTTCATGGGGCCGGTGGAGCAGGTGGCCAACGACTTCTACCGCTCCCGCTCCACTACCTACGTTCACCCGGGAGTGATCTGCCGCAGCACCACCGGCACCGGCACCTCGGCGCGGCTGGCGCTGATGAACCACGAGGGGCGCATCCGCCCCGGCGACCGGCTGGAGACCGTCTCCCTGCGCGAGACCGGCTTCATCGGCACCTTCACCGGCACCCGCCAGGAGGGGTCCCACGCCGTGGTGGAGAACACCATTACCGGCAAGGCCTTTGTGCTCGGCCACACCGAGGTGGTGGTCAACTGCGACGACCCCCTGGTGGCCTGCGACGGCCTCTCCTCCATCCTCTCCGCCCGCCAGGGCTGAGTCCCACGCAAGCCGCCAAGCCAGGGGCGCCGGGGACAAGTCGAAGGGGAGGTCCTATGCCAGGGATGGCATCGGTAGCGCCCAGGGATGGGTTCACAGCGCCTCCCCGTAGGCTTGTCGCCGGAACAGCCCCGAGCGGGCTATCCGGCGGTGATAGCTATGCATCCTTGTCCCATCCATATTGACGTAGCCGTTTGACCCGCCAGCCCCTTGAGCCCCCGCGCGAAAGGGGGCAGGCTGGCGCTCATCCATCACGCTTTCGCCCCGGAGGTTCCCTTGGCCATCACCAACTTTGCCGATCTGCTCGGCGAGGCCCGCCTGCAGCCCGACGCCCAGCGGCTGCTGTTCGTCTTCACCCGGGCCGAACTGCCCGACAACCCCACCGCCGAGCAGCGCCGCAACTTCGAGCAGGGCGTCGGCGGCGTGCTGACACCGGTGCTCTGCGTCGACAAGGCGCCGGTGGAGCTCAGCGACATGGCCGCCCTGGTGGCGGAGTCGAAGGAGACCGGCATCGAGTGGGACATCGTCTTCGTTGGCGCGCTCTCCGGCCGCGGCGGCGAGGCGCCGAGCGCGGAGCAGGCCGAGGCCCAGCTCAACCGCATGGTAGAGTCGCTCAAGATGGGCAACGTCGAGCAGTTCCTGGCGCTGGATCGCCAGGGCGAGGCCGTCCAGATCGGCTGACATCGGGGTGTCATCACCCATAGGGTTGAATTATCACCTCGATGCCACCATTCAATTTACGCTATCGGCGGATGCGGGCTACCATCCCTTCCGTATTCCGGTCACCCCTCATACCAAAGTCTAGAGGATCGTTGTCGAATGTCCCTGATCAACACCGAAATCAAGCCGTTCAATGCCACCGCCTTCCACAACGGCGAGTTCGTCGAGATCTCCGAAGAGAACATGAAGGGCAAGTGGTCCGTCGTGATCTTCATGCCGGCCGCCTTCACCTTCAACTGCCCGACCGAGGTAGAGGACGCTGCCGACCACTACGAGGAGTTCCAGAAGGCCGGTGCCGAAGTCTACATCGTCACCACCGACACTCACTTCTCCCACAAGGTGTGGCACGAGACCTCCCCGGCAGTGGGCAAGGCCAAGTTCCCGCTGGTCGGCGACCCGACCCACCAGCTGACCCGCGCCTTCGGTGTGCACATCGAAGAAGCCGGCCTGGCCCTGCGCGGCACCTTCGTGATCGACCCGGACGGCGTGATCAAGACCCTGGAGATCCACGACAACGCCATCGCTCGCGATGTCACCGAGAGCCTGCGCAAGCTGAAGGCCGCCCAGTACGTTCGCAACAACCCGAACGAAGTCTGCCCGGCCAAGTGGAAGGAAGGCGAAAAGACCCTGGCTCCGTCCCTGGACCTGGTCGGCAAGATCTAAACGATCTGCCCCTGCCGCGAGGCCCCGCCCCGGGCCTCGCCGCTCCCCACCCGGGCACTTCCGCCCGGGTGTTCCTACCCCCTCACAAGATCGCCCTCGCGACGCCCTCGGTGCTCGCACGGCCCCCTTGTGACCCTGTTTCGCGAACATGAAGGAAACCGCTGTCATGTTGGACGACAATCTGAAAAGCCAGCTCAAAGCCTATCTGGAGAAGGTCACCCAGCCGTTCGAGATCGTCGCTTCCCTCGATGACGGCGCCAAGTCTCAGGAACTGCACGGTCTGTTGACCGATATCGCCGGCCTGAGCGACAAGATTACCCTGAAGCTCGACGGCCAGGACGCCCGCAAGCCGTCGTTTGCCATCAACCGCCCCGGTGAGGAGACCGGCGTGGTCTTTGCCGGCCTGCCCATGGGCCACGAGTTCACCTCCCTGGTGCTGGCGCTGCTGCAGGTGGGCGGTCATCCGCCCAAGGTCGGCTTTGATGTGATCGAGCAGGTCAAGGGCCTCGAGGGTAAGCTTCACTTCGAGACCTACTACTCGCTCTCCTGCCAGAACTGCCCCGACGTGGTGCAGGCGCTGAACCTCATGGCGGTGCTCAACCCGGTCGTCAGCCACGTGGCCATCGACGGCGCCCTGTTCCAGGACGAGGTGGAGCAGCGCCAGGTGATGTCGGTGCCCAGCATCTACCTCAACGGCGAGCCCTTCGATCAGGGGCGCATGAGCCTGGAGCAGATCCTGGCCAAGGTGGATACCGGCGCCGCCAAGCGCGAGGCCGCCAAGCTCAACGACAAGGCCGCCTTCGACGTGCTGGTGGTGGGCGGTGGCCCGGCCGGCGCCGCGGCGGCGGTCTATGCCGCGCGCAAGGGCATCCGCACCGGCGTTGCCGCCGAGCGCTTCGGCGGCCAGGTGCTCGACACCATGGCCATCGAGAACTTCATCTCCGTCTCCCACACCGAGGGCCCCAAGCTGGCCGCCGCGCTGGAGGAGCACGTCAAGGAGTATGAGGTCGACATCATGAACCTGCAGCGTGCGGTCAAGCTGGTGCCGGCGGCCCAGCCGGGCGGCGAGCACGAGGTGCAGTTCGAGTCGGGCGCGAGCCTCAAGAGCAAGACCCTGATCCTGGCCACCGGCGCCCGCTGGCGCGAGATGAACGTGCCCGGCGAAGCCGACTACCGCAACAAGGGCGTGGCCTACTGCCCCCACTGCGACGGCCCGCTGTTCAAGGGCAAGCGCGTGGCGGTGATCGGCGGCGGCAACTCCGGCGTCGAGGCGGCCATCGACCTGGCCGGCATCGTCGGCCACGTGACCCTGATCGAGTTCATGGACGAGATGCGCGCCGACGCCGTGCTGCAGAAGAAGCTCAAGAGCCTGCCCAACGTCGACATCATCCTCGGCGCCCGCACCACCGAGGTGAACGGCGACGGCCAGCGCGTCAACGGCCTCACCTATGAGGAGCGCGCCAGCGGCGAGATCAGGAAGCTCGACCTGGAAGGCATCTTCGTGCAGATCGGCCTGGTGCCCAACACCGAGTGGCTCAAGGGCTCCCCGGTGGAGCTCTCCGAGCGCGGCGAGATCATCACCGACGCCCACGGCACCACCAGCTTCCCCGGTATCTTCGCCGCCGGCGACGTGACCACCGTGCCCTACAAGCAGATCATCATCGCCATGGGCGAGGGGTCCAAGGCGGCGCTGGGCGCCTTCGACCACCTGATCCGCAGCTGATCGGCGGGGCCGGGCTCTTCTTCCCGGCCCCCGCCCGTCACAGCGACGCCCCCGCAGGCCTGGCCTGCGGGGGCGTCGTCGTTTGCATGGTTTGGCGTGTTGCCAGGTGTTGGCCGATCAGCGAGAGATCAGCCAGAGGAAGGGCAGCAGGGTGAGGGCCAGTATCGCCCCCACTGCCACAGCCACCAGCAGCATGCGGATGGGGTGGTGGCGCAGGCGCGTCCACAGGGTCGGCGCCTCGCCGCGCTCGGCCAGGTCGTCGCGCTCCTGGCGAACCCGCTCGGTGAGGCCCTGCTGATAGGCGTCGAGGGCCTCCCGGGCCGCCTCGAACTGACCCTCGTCACGCAGCCAGATGGCCGCCACGCCGAGGCCCCAGAAGCCGGCCCGGGTCTCGTAGGTGTCGAAGCCGTGCGCCTCGAGCAGCGCCCGCACCTCCTCGGCCTCGGCGTCGGGCACGTTGCCCAGCCGGAACAGCAGTCTTGCCACGATGCTCTCCTGTCTGGCCGGCTCAGGGCAGCTCGGCGCGCTCGATCACCACGGGCTCGCGGGGCACGTCCTGGAAGGGGCCGCGGCTGCCGGTGGGCACGCGGCGGATGGCGTCGACCACCTCCATGCCCTCCACCACCTGGCCGAACACCGCGTAGCCCCAGGTCTGGCCCGACTGCGGGCTTGCGTGGTCGAGGAAGCCGTTGTCGGCGACGTTGATGAAGAACTGGGCGGTGGCGGAGTGGGGGTCACCGGTGCGTGCCATGGCCAGGGTGCCGCGGCGGTTCTTCAGGCCGTTGTCGGCCTCGTTGGTGATCGGGTCGCGGGTCGCCTTCTGGCGCATCTCCTCGTCGAAGCCGCCGCCCTGGATCATGAAGCCGTCGATCACCCGGTGGAAGATGGTGCCGTCGTAGTGGCCCTCCTGCACATAGGTGAGGAAGTTGTTGACGCTCTCCGGGGCCTCGGCCTGGAACAGCTCGATGCCGATGGCACCGTGGCTGGTGTGCAGGATGACATCGGGTGCGGCCTGTTCGGCCTGGGCCGTGGTGACGGCGAGGCCGAGGGGCAGGGCGGCGGCGAGCAGCAGGGCGGGGATCAGCGGACGTTTCACGGGGCGGGTCACCATGGTTTTGAGAATCGAGGGTTGTGAAGATCGAGGGTTGTGAAAATCGAGGGTCAGGAAAACAGGGTTCCCAGCATAACGCCCCGCCGAGGCCCTGTCAGCGTCCGTCTTTCATGTGCGTTGAGGCAGCGTTCGGCAATGTTTGACATGGGTCACGGCCCCGCCCGAAAAGAGGTATCGAGTATGGATCTTAAGGGGGGATTCCCCGACCATTCCCTGCATGGGGGTCGGCGCCAGCCGCCGGCCCGGTGAATCCAGGCCCGGTCGGCCGGGCCTCAGCGGTGGCGGGAGGGAACAGCAGATGGTGGCGGAACTCGGTAACTTTGCGCTGATCCTGGCGCTCTGCCTGGCGCTGATCCAGAGCGTGCTGCCGCTGGTGGGTGCCCAGACCGGCAGCCTGCGGCTGATGCGCACGGGGGCCTTCCTGGCCAGCGGCCAGTTCGTCTTCCTGGCGATCGCCTACGGCGTGCTGACCTGGGCCTTCCTGGCCAATGACTTCAGTGTGCGCTACGTGGCCAGCCACTCGGCGCTGAGCCAGCCGCTGATGTACAAGATCACCGCGGTGTGGGGAGGCCACGAGGGATCGCTGCTGCTGTGGGTGCTGATCCTCGGCCTCTGGGGCGTGGCGGTGGCGCGCTTCAGCCGCGCGCTGCCCCGCCAGATGCTGGCACGGGTGCTGGCGGTGATGGGCATGATCTCGGTGGCCTTCATCGCCTTCACGGTCTTCACCTCCAATCCCTTCGACCGCATCGTGCCCGGTCCCCTGGATGGCCGCGGCATGAACCCGCTGCTCCAGGACCCGGGCATGATCCTGCACCCGCCGCTGCTCTACATGGGCTACGTGGGCACTGCGGTGGTCTTCGCCCTGGCCATGGCGGCGCTGATGGGCGGCCGCCTGGACGCCGCCTGGGCGCGATGGTCACGGCCCTGGACCACGGTGGCCTGGGTGTTCCTCACCCTGGGGATCGCCATGGGCTCCTGGTGGGCCTACTACGAGCTGGGCTGGGGCGGCTGGTGGTTCTGGGACCCGGTGGAGAACGCCTCCTTCCTGCCCTGGCTCACCGCCACCGCCCTGCTGCACTCCCTGGCGGTGACCGAGAAGCGCGGCGGCTTCAAGGTCTGGACCCTGATGCTGGCGATCATCACCTTCGCGCTGGTCGTGCTGGCGGCCTTCATCGTGCGCTCCGGGGTGATCACCTCGGTGCATGCCTTTGCCACGGACCCGGACCGAGGCGTCTTCCTGCTCGCCATGCTGGCGGCGACCCTGCTGGGCTCGCTGACCCTCTACGCCTGGCGGGCGCCCCGGGTCGGCCTGGGCGGCGGCTTCCACTGGCTCTCCCGGGAGTCGCTGCTGCTGGCCAACAACGTGCTGCTCACCGTGGCCTTCGCAGCGGTCTTCATCGGCACCCTCTACCCGCTGGTGCTCGACGCCTTCGGCCTGGGCAAGATCTCGGTGGGCCCCCCCTACTTCGATACCGTCTTCGCGCCGCTGATGCTGCCGCTGCTGCTGCTGGTGGGCCTCGGCCCCACGGTGATGTGGAAGCAGGCCACCCCCGCCGAGGTGGTGCGCCAGCTGCGCTGGGTGCTGCTGGCAAGCGTCGTGGCCGGCGGCCTGTGGCCGCTCACCCTGGGCGCCTGGCGCCCGCTCACCGCCCTGTCGCTGATGCTGGGCAGCTGGATCATCCTCACCGCGCTGCTCGATATCCGCAAGCGCCTCGCCGGCCGCCAGCCCCTGGCCACGCGCGTCCGCCGGGTGCTGCGCCCGAGCTTCCTGGGCATGCACCTGGCCCACGTGGGCCTGGCGCTGGTGGTGGTCGCCATCGCTATGGTCAACACCTACGAGGTGGAGCGCGACGTGCGCATGCAGCCGGGGGAGACCACCGCGGCGGCGGGCTTCGAGTTCACCCTGCTGCGCATGGAGGAGGTGCGCGGGCCCAACTATGACGCCGATCAGGCGGTGGTCGCGGTGACCCGCGACGGCCGCCCGGTGGCCACCCTGCTGCCCCAGCGCCGCTACTACGACACCCAGCCCCAGAACCCCATGCACCAGGCCTCGCTGCATCGCGCGGCGACCCGCGACGTCTATGTCTCCCTGGGCGAGCGGCTGGTGGGGGATGCCTGGAGCTTCCGTCTCTACTACAAGCCCTACATGGCCTGGATGTGGAGCGGTGCCATCCTGCTCTCCCTGGGCGGCCTGCTGGCGGCCTGTGACAAGCGCTATCGGCTGGCCCGGCGCCGCGAGCGCGAGCCAGCGGCCACGCCGGGCGTCGGTCGGGAGGTGACCGCCTCATGAAGCTCAAGCTGCTGATTCCGCTGGTAGCGGTGATGGCGCTGCTCGGCCTGCTGCTGCTCGGCCTGGGGCTCAACTCCCGGGACCTGCCCTCGCCCCTGGTGGGCAAGCCGGCGCCGGCCTTCACCCTGGAGGCCCTGGAGGATCCCGAGGTGCTGCTGACGGAGCAGGACTTCATCGGCGAGGTGGCGCTGGTCAACGTCTGGGCCACCTGGTGCAGCACCTGCCGCGCTGAGAAGCCGCTGCTGATGGAGCTTGCCCGCGGCGGCATCCCCATCCACGCCTTCAACTACCGGGACGAGCGCGACGCCGCGCTGCGCTACCTGGAGATGACCGACAGCCCCTACCGCACCATCGCCTACGACCCCGCGGGGGATGCCGGCATCGACTGGGGCGTCTACGCCACCCCCGAGACCTATGTGCTCGATGCCGAGGGCATCATCCGCTACAAGCGCATCGGCCCGCTCAGCCGCCAGCTGCTCCTCGACGAGGTGCTGCCCCTGATTGAAAAACTGAGAGCCGAGAAGCTGAGAGCCGAACAGCGGACGACGGAGAAACTGGGCGCCGAGTCGGCGGGGAGGGCGTCATGAACCGCTGGCTGGCAGGCCTGCTCATGCTGCTGGCGCTGGCGCTCTCGCCCGGCATCGCCCTGGCCACGGCCATCGGCGAGCCGCTTGCCTTCGACAGCGAGGCCCAGCGCCAGCAGTACGAGGCGCTGACCCGGGAGCTGCGCTGCACGGTGTGCCAGAGCGAGACGATCCACGAGTCCAACGCCGAGCTCGCCGCCGACATGCGCCGGCGGGTCTACCAGATGACCCGGGACGGCATGTCCGCCGAGGCCATCGTCGACTTCATGGTGGCGCGCTACGGCGACTACGTGCGCTACCGGCCGCCGCTGCAGGCCAATACGGCGCTGCTCTGGGCGAGCCCCTTCCTGCTCTTCGGCGGCGGCCTGCTGGTCTGGTGGCAGGTGATGCGCCGGCGCGCCCGGCCCGATGACGAGCCCCACTTCACCGACCAGGAGCGTGCGGCGCTGGAGCGCCTGCGCCGTGGCGACTGACCCCGGAGGTCCGACGAGATGAATGGCGTCTTCCTGCTGCTGGCCCTGGGCCTCTGCCTGCTGGCCCTGGCCTTCGTGCTGATACCGCTGCTGCGTGAACCCCGCGCGGCCGGCCCCGATCGCCGCGAGGTGCTGCTGGCGGTGCACCGCGACCGCGTCGCCGAGCTCGACCAGGACCTGGCGGCCGGCACCCTGACCGCCGAGCGCCACGCCCGCGCCCTGGCCGACCTGGAGCGCGAGCTGCTCGACAGCGGTGTGCTGGAGGCCGATGCCGGCGCCGGCAGTGAGGGCCGCGGCCAGCGCCGCCTGGCCCAGGTCGCCGCCGTGGCCAGCATGGCGCTGCTGCCCTTCCTGGCCATCGGCACCTACCTCTCGGTGGGCTACAGCGAGGAGGTGTTCGCCGCCCGCGCTCCGGCCGGCCAGGTGACGATGCCGCCCGAGCAGGTCGAGCCCAGCGACGAGGAGATGACCCGCGAGTTCACCCGGCTGGTGGAGGGGCTGCAGGTGCGCCTGGCCCAGGACCCGGCCGACCTCCAGGGCTGGGTGCTGCTGGGCCGGACGCTGACCTTCCTCGACGAGTTCGAGGCCGCCGGCCGCGCCTTCGGCGAGGCGCTGCGCCACGGTGGCGACCGTGACCCCGAGGTGCTGGTGCGCTACGCCGATGTGCTGGCCGAGCTCGAGGGGGGGCTTGCGGGTGAGCCGGCGGCGCTGATCGAGCAGGCGCTGGCCATCGACCCCGAGCACGCCCAGGGGCTGTGGCTTGCCGGCACCCGCGCCTACCAGGACGAGGCCTTCGACGAGGCCCGCGCCTACTGGGAGCGCCTGCTGGCGGTGCTGCCCGCGGAGTCGGCCGAGGCCGAGGTGATCCGCGGCAACCTGGCGGAAATGACGCTGCGCTAGCCCGGGAAAGGGTCAAGGAGGCCAAGATGACAGTCCGCTTCACCCGGGAGACCCTGCGCATCCTGCATCAGGTGCCGCTGTTCACCGGCCTCACCGAGGAGACCCTGGCGCTGCTGGCGCGGGGTGCCCATGAGCGCTGCTGCCCCCGCGGCACCCGGCTGTTCGCCCAGGGCGAGCCCGCCGATCGCTTCTTCGTGGTGCTCGACGGCTGGGTGAAGCTCTACCGCGACAGCCCCGATGGCAGCGAATGCATGGTGGGGCTCTTCACCCGCGGCGACTCCTTCGCCGAGGCGGCGATGTTCGACCGCCAGGGCTTCCCCGTGAACGCCGGCGTGGCCGAGGACGCTCGACTGCTGGTCTTTCCGGCCGAGCCCTTCCTGGACACCCTGCACGAGCACCACGGCCTGACGCTCAACCTGCTGGCCAACCTGACCGGCATGCTGCGGGCGCTGGTGCTGCAGCTCGACCAGCTCACCAACCAGTCGACTCACCAGCGGCTGGCGGCCTTCCTGCTCTCGCTATGCCCCGACGATGCCCCCCGTGCCACCGTCAGCCTGCCCTGCGACAAGATGCTGATCGCCGCTCGCCTGGGCATGAAGCCGGAGAGCTTCTCCCGGGCCATGGCGCGCCTGCGGGCCTTCGGCGTGCGCTGCGAGCGCAACTGCGTCCACCTTGAGGACCTGCCGGCCCTGCGCCAGCTGGTCCGCGGGGGAGAGTCGCGCCCCCTGCCCGCCTGCCCCGGCCTCAGCGGCAGCCGGGGGCTGGACGCCGTTTCGTCACGACC
This sequence comes from Halomonas alkalicola, assembly GCF_030704205.1. Classification (NCBI taxonomy): domain Bacteria; kingdom Pseudomonadati; phylum Pseudomonadota; class Gammaproteobacteria; order Oceanospirillales; family Halomonadaceae; genus Halomonas; species Halomonas alkalicola. The sequence continues at coordinate 2,160,041 of NZ_CP131913.1, forward strand.
CATGACATAAGTCAACGCTCCGGTTTGCCACTTGACCACTGTCAAGTGAGTAAAGAAGTAAAGCTGCTACTACTTATTGGCAGGTGGAGGGTGTCTCCCCGGGTTGTCGAATCGCCGACCCGGGCCACGCGAGGCTCTCTCCAGACCCTACCCCACGGGGAAACAGAGCGAGGCACGTTATGCACAAGAAAGCACTGAGCAAGGGGATCTTCGCCCTCAGCTTCCCGCTGGCCGCCATGATGGCGGGCGGCGCGCAGGCGGCGGCACCGGAGATGACCGCAGAGGAGTTGGACCGCGCCGGCAACATCTACTTCCAGCGCTGTGCCGGCTGTCACGGCACCCTGCGCGCTGGCGCCACCGGTCCCGGGCTCTTGCCCGAGAGCACCATCGAGATGGGCCAGCGCCGTCTGGAGAGCATCATCACCTTCGGCACCGAAGGCGGGATGAACAACTTCGACGGCATTCTGGATGAGGAGGAGATCACCCTGATCTCCAAGTACATCCAGCAGACCCCGGAAGAGCCGCCGGAGATGTCCCTGGCCGATATCCGCGAGACCTGGACCATCGTGGTCCCCGAGGAGGAGTGGCCGGATTCGCCCCAGCATGATCGCAACTGGGAAAACTTCATGGTCACCATCCTGCGTGACCGCGGCGCCATGGGCATCATCGACGGCGACACCAAGGAGCTGGTCACCGAGGCCGAGACCGGATACGCCGTGCACGTCGCCAAGTCGAGCTCCGACGGACGCTTCTGGTACGTCCAGGGCCGCGACGGTCGCCTCTCCAAGATCGACCTGTGGATGGATCCGCCCCAGGTGACCGCCGAGGTGTTCATCGGCATCGACGCCCGCGACGTGGCCGTCTCCCACTATGGCGAGTGGGCCGACAAGTACGTCATCGGCGGCGGCTACTGCCCCCCCCACTTCGTGATCGCCGACGCCCACACCATGGAGCCGCTGAAGGTGGTCTCCACCCGGGGCTACGACACCGAGGGCAACTACGTCCACGAGGCCCGCGTGGCGGCGCTCTATGACACGCCCCATGCGCCTACCTTCCTGGTCAACGTCAAGGAGACCGGACAGGTCTGGCAGGTCGACTACAGCGACATCGACAACCTGCGCATCGACCACATTGCCTCCGCCGAGTACCTCCACGACGGCTTCTTCGACTCCACCGGCCGCTACTTCATGATCGCGGCCAACTTCAGCAACAAGATGGCCTTCATCGACACCGTGGAGCGCAAGCTCGTCAGCCTGCTCAACACCGGGCAGATCCCGCACCCGGGTCCGGGCGCCAACTGGATCGATCCCGAGTGCGGCCCGGTGGCCGGCACCACCCACCTGGGTCAGGGCCTGATGACCTTCTGGGGCACCGATCCCGAAGGGCATCCGGATCATGCCTGGGAGATCTGCGGCACCGTCGAGACCGACGGCCCCGGCCTGTTCGTGCGCAGCCACCCGAACTCCCCGCACGTCTGGATCGATCAGGCGATGCACCCGGAGGCCGACGTCAACCAGTGGGTCATGGTCATGGACAAGGAGACCCGCGAGCTGACTCCGATCCACGTCGCCGACCGTCCCGCCGAGCATGACGCCGTGGCGGTGCACATGGAGTACGACCAGTCCGGTACCGAGGTGTGGGTCTCCATCTGGGCCCGCGGCCGCGGCCACCAGGATGACGGCGCCATCGTGATCTACGACGACAAGACCCTGGAAGAGAAGGCCCGGGTCGAGAACCTGAACACGCCGACCGGCAAGTTCAACGTCTACAACCGTCTCAAGAAGTACGAGCGCGGCTAGGCCGCCCCGCCGGAGCGCCCTCGGGCGCTCCGGCTCCTTTTCCAGCCATTCTCGCCTTCCCGGACGCAGGACGCCGGAGTGGCTGGGCAAGGGGCCGGACACCATAACGAAAGCAAGGCATCTCGAGAGCAGGCATCTGCTGTCATGACATTTTCGGGAGACTGACATGCTGAGGGAGCGACTGCGCAACTGGCGCAAGTTAACGATCATGGGGGCGTCGCTGGGGGCCGTGGCGGTCTTCTTCGTCGCCGGTATCCTCTTCTGGGGTGGCTTCAACACGGTGATGGAAGCCACCAACAACATGAAGTTCTGCAGCTCCGCCTGCCACGAGATGAGCTGGGTCTACGACGAGTACAAGGACCGCCCCCACTACCACAACAAGTCGGGCGTGGGGGCCACCTGCTCCGACTGCCACGTGCCCGACGCCTGGGGGCCCAAGATGATCCGCAAGATCGAGGCCAGCCGCGAGGTGTGGCACTGGATGCTGGGGACCATCAACACCAAGGAGAAGTTCGAGGACAAGCGGCTGCATCTGGCCGAGAACGTCTGGCGCTCCATGCTGCGCACCGACTCCCGCGAATGCCGCAACTGCCACGACTGGTCCGCCATGGACCTGGAGCAGCAGCCGGCCCGCGCCGCCCGTGAGCACGCCCGTGCCTTCGAGCAGGGCCAGACCTGCATCGAGTGCCACCAGGGCATCGCCCACGAGCTGCCCGAGGCCTGGGACGAGTCCGAGGTGTGGGCCGCCCGCTTCGAGCACGACGAGCCGGAGACCGACCTGGCCGAGCGCGGCGAGCCGGCGATGCCGCTGGAGGCCGAGGAGCTGGGCGACGCCGTGGCCGCCGAGGGCGATATCGCCTCCGGTCTGGCCTGGGACGAGGTGCCGGCGCTGGACGTGACCCTCTTCATGCCGGGCCAGACCTCCATCGAGTGGATCCAGGACGGCAGCTCCCACGGCGGCGGGCGCGCCTTCAGCTTCGGCGACCGCTGCATCTGGTGCCACGCCGGCGAGGAGGCGCAGATCGGTGCCCTGGCCACCAGCGCCGAGAAGATCGAGACCTATGACCTGGGCGACAAGCGCGGCCATATCCCGATGACCGTGCAGACCGCCTTCGATGACGACTACCTCTACATGCGCTTCCAGTGGGAAGACGCCGAGCATGCGCCGCTGCCCTTCGTCGATGGCGGCATGATGGACCCGGAGAACGAGATCAAGCTGACTGTCAGCTTCGCCGATGACCGCGTCGACATGGCCGACCGCGGCGGCTGCTGGGCGAGCTGCCACCACGACTCCACCTACATGCCGGACGCCCCCGACCAGGAGGCCCTGGAGCAGAGCGAACTGGCCGAGCGCCTGGCGCTGATGGACGGCGTGACCAAGTACCTCTCCGAGAGCCGGACCGAGATCGAGGTGCGCGGCCGTCGCGGCGCCGCCCGCGGCGGCTGGGACAAGCTCAAGGAGAGCGAGGAGATCGACGAGCTGTTCGCAGGCGGGGTCTACCTGGACATGGCGCGCTTCAAGAGCGGCAGCGAGCGCACCGAGTCCGGCTATATCCTCGAGCAGCGCCACTTCAACGAGAGCGAGGCGGTGGTGTTCAGCGCCAGCAAGGAGGACGGTGTCTGGACTGCCTACATGACCCGCGCCCTGCGCACCGGTCAGCAGGGCGACAAGCCGCTCTCCCTGGACGGCAAGTACAACATCAACTTCGCGCTTCACGATGACCATGCCTCCTCCCGCTTCCACCACGTCTCCTGGCAGCACGGCCTGATGTTCGGCGCCGACGAGGTGGACGAGGAGCTGGTCGAGATCAACGCCACGCGCATCGAGCGCTGAGAGAAGGAGGTGGCATGAGTCAAGCGAGGCAGTTCCGCGGCTGGATCGGCGCCCTGGCGCCGGCCCTGCTGCTGGTCACCGGGGCGGCCCTGGCCGCCCCGACCATCACCGGCTACGGCAGCGCCGAGTTCGGCATGTCCCCCGACGAGGTGCGCGAGCGCCTGGCCGCGGATGGCGTGACCGACGTCACCGAGGAGCAGACCGCCGACGGCGACCTGCTGATCGATGGCCGCCTGGGCGGCGACCCTGCGGTGGAGACCGACCTGCGCTATGTCTTCCCCGCGGGCAGTGAGCAGCTGGCGCTGGTGGTGGCCTTCCATCCCGAGGTGGACGATCACCCCGCGGTCAAGGAGCGGCTGACGGCCGAGTACGGCCAGCCATGGGGGGAGGAGATGGCCGAGTGGTGGCTGGAGCAGCTTGCCGAGGGCATGCCGGCTACCCCGCTGGGCTTCTCCGCCTGGGGCGGCGACGAGCAGCAGCGCGACCGTTTCGTGCGGCTGTGGACCTTCGAGGAGTACCTGACCGTGGAGTATCTGGACAATCGGCGGCTCTCCGGTCGCCAGTAGTTGCCCCCACCATCCTGTTGCACCCTGGGCCGCCCTTCGGCGCGGCCCTTTGCATGAGAAGCCGCGGGTCGCGGGCTGGGCATCCTCGCGTCAGTCGTCGACTCGGCACAGTCGCTCAGCGCGGGCCATGGCCTCGGCGGCACCCTCCAGGGAGAACACCATGAACCAGGGATCGTCCTCGGCGCGCATCAGGCGCAGCCGCAGGGTCTCGCCGCGCCGCATCTCCTCCAGCAGCAGTGGCTGCTCCTCGAGCAGAAACTGCACGTAGAAGCCGCTGTCGCCGCGCTCGGTGATGAACTCCGCCTCGCCGCCGTGGATCGTCTCGTGGTCCACCCGCAGGTCGGCGGGCACGCGGTTGACCACCCGGCTCTCCGGCTGACGCTCGCCCAGGTCCACGCGCAGCTCAAGCCAGGGCCTGTCGCAGGCCCCGGGGGTGAGGTTGACGCTGAACAGGGAGTCGCTGTAGCTGCCGACCTCCAGGGCGCGATAGTGGCGCTCCTCGCCCAGCGTCAGGATCAGCGATTGCCAGTGGCGGTGGGCCTCGGCATCGGCGGTGTTATAGATGGCGGCCGCGGCGCCCTGGGCCATGAGGCCGGTGACCAGCAGGGTGGGGGGGGCGAGAAGGGGCAGCTTGGGCATGGACGCACTCCTGGGGACCAGCTGCCGATGGTAGCACCCCGTCCATTGCCTGCCGACCGACATCCGCCCTGCCGCGGGGCCCGAGGTCGCGTCACTTCCGTTCGGCGAAGTGGGCGGCCAGGTCGGCGATATCCTGTTCGCTCAGGTCACGGGTCATGCGCTTCAGCAGGTGGCCGCGCTCGCCGGCCTTGAGCGCCTGCATGCGGGCCGTGAATACCTCGGGCTCGAGGCCGGCGATGCTGGGAAAGCGGGAGATGTTGCTGCGGCCATCGCGGCCGTGGCAGCTGGTGCAAAGCGCTGCCAGTTCGGCGCCGCGGCTGGCAGCGCCATCCGCCGCGGCGGCCTCCGGGTCGGCGGGCTTGCCTCCGGCCAGGAGGATCGCCGGGTGGCCGGCGAGGGCGATGGCGGTCAGGGCAAGGAACATGACGGCGACGCGATGGGGGGCGGGGGTCGCAGACATGGAGGGATCCTCCTGTGGAGGGGGTCAGTGCCCGTGCATGTGGCCTCCGGCCCCAGTCTCGCCATGGTGGCCGCCGGGCTGCATCACGGCGTCGCGGCGGCCCAGCTCGGTCAGCAGCTCCAGGTCGATCTCCTCGAAGGTGAGGATGCGACCGCCGTAGGTCTCCTGGAAGGCCTCGGCCAGGCGGGCCTCGGCGAAGGGCGCCAGGGTGTGGCCCATGGCGCCGCGGCGCTCGTGTTCCACCACATAGTAGGCTTCGCTTGCCAGGATAAAGGCATCATCCGACGGGGTGGTCCAGGGTGTCACGCCCACGTCATGCACCCAGGCATGGCTCAGGCGGGTCTCGTTCTCGGGCTGCAGCAGGAAGGCGAAGAGGTCGGTGGTGGAGCAGAACTTGCGGGCGGACGCATCGCGATTCAGGTAGGCCTGTCCCTTGGGGCCCGGCAGCTCCTGGATCAGCATGCCGCAGACGTGGCAGCTGTCGCCATCGGTGATGGGCTGGGGAGCCGCCAGCTCGGTATCGCCGCTGCCGCCGCAGGCGGTCAGCAGCAGCGACAGGGCCAGGGGCAGGGTGTATCCGGCGAGGCTAGCAGGTTTCATGGCAAGGGTTCCGGTAAGGGGGAGATGGGTCAGGCCGAATGGTGACGGAAGCGCAATATGGCCAGCCCCAGCGGGGCGACGATCCAGCCAACCAGCACCAGCATCAGCCAGCCGGCATGGAAGGCGCTGTTCTGGGCAATGGCGGTGACGCCGGTGTAGGCCTGGGCCGACTCGAAGCCCACCATGTTGATCAGGCGGAAGCCGTCGGTGGGGTTGAGCAGCAGCAGCCACGGCAGCCAGTCGCCGCCGCTCTGCACGCTCACCAGCAGCGCCAGCAGCCCCAGATCGAACACCAGCACGAACAGAAACCACACGCCCAGCGCCAGCGCCAGTCCGGCGGCGCGCGCCTTTTCGGTGACCCACACGCTGATCAGGTAGGCGAAGGCGATGAACACCCAGCCCAGCAGAATACTGCTGACGATCAACAGGCCGAGGCTTGCCACCAGGTCGCCGAGCGTCACGCCATCGGCGCCGAAGGCGATCACCACGCCGGCAATACCGAAGCCCAGCGCGGTGGCGGCGCCCAGAATCAGTCCGTGGCCGAGAAACTTGCCGAGCAGCAGGGAAGTGCGGCTCAGCGGATAAGTGAGCAGCAGCAGTAGCGTACCCGACTCCTGCTCGCCGACCACGGCGTCGTACGCCAGCAGCAGCGCGATCAGCGGAATCAGGAATACCGCCAGCGTCGACAGGCTGACCACCGTGGTGGCCAGCGAGGTGAAGCCCATGCCGCCGCTGGCAGCGGCGCCGAACCAGGCGATGCCCACCGCGAGGGCGGCCAGGATCAGGGCGATGGCCAGTACCCAGCGATTGCGCAGGCCGTCGCGGAACTCCTTGTGGGCCACGGTCAGGGTCGCGTTCATCGGGGGCCTCCGGTGGCATGGGGGGGTGGGGCGGAGAAATGCGCATAGAGGTGCTCGAGGGTCGGCGGCAGCAGCTCGATGTCCTCGACCCCCGGGGCGTCGGCCAGGCGCCGGAGCACCGCCATCTTGGCGTCGGGGTGGACCTGGAGCTCGAGGGCATGGCCGTTGAGGTGGCGGGGTGTCACGCGGTCCGCTTCCCAGCCATGCGACCAGTCGGTGCCGGGCCAGCTGCCGCGGGCGCGCACCGTCAGCGGCAGTGCCGCTTCCCGCCGCAGCTCGTCGAGGCTGCCCAGCGCCAGGCGCCGGCCACCGCCGAGGATCAGGGCGCGGTCGATATAGGGCTCCACGCCGGGCAGCACATGGGAAGAGAGCAGCACCGTGCAGCCACGCTCGCGCAGCTCCCGCACCGTCTCGTAGAAGTCGCGGGTGGCCGCGGGGTCGAGCCCGGTGGTGGGCTCGTCGAGCAGCAGCAGCTGCGGCTCGCCGAGCAGGGCCTGGGCCAGGCCGAGGCGCTGGCGCATGCCCTTGGAGTAGGTCTTGACCCGCCGGTCGGCCGCCTCGGCGAGGCCGACCCGCTCGAGCAGCTCGCCCACCTGGCGGGACTCGATGCGCTTGAGGCGGGCGAAGTAGGCCAGCACCTCGCGGCCGGTGAGCTGTTCGTAGAAGCTGACGTTCTCCGGCAGGTAGCCCAGGCGCCGGCGCAGGGTCTCCGCGTGGGGGCCGTCCGGGGCGCCACCCAGCACCGACAGGGTGCCCTCGCTGGGCGAAATCAGCCCCAGGATCAGCTTCATGGTGGTGGTCTTGCCGGCGCCGTTGTGGCCGAGCAGGGCGAGTACCTCGCCCTCCTTGACGGTGAGGTCGAGGGCGTCGAGGCGGGTGAGCTCGCCGTGGCGCTTGGTCAGCCCGCGACATTCGATTACCGGATTCATGATTGGGCTTCTCCAAGGTCGGGGGCGTGCATCAACGGGGCGCTGTCCTGCACGCCCTGGGCACGGAAGATCGGGAACTGGCGCTGTACCCAGCGTAGCGCGACCACGGCGGGGCTGTGCAGCAGCAGGCGCGCCTCGGGGTGGCGCCACAGCAGGCGGTCCACGGCGTCGTTGGGCTCGTAGGGGGTATCGCCGATCCCGTCGCCGTCCAGGTCCCAGCCCAGGTAGTCGCTCCAGTAGTTGCCGCGGCCGTCGCGGGACCACTCCTGATGGCGGGTGGCCACGTACATCACCTGCTGGCGGTTGTTGATGAAGGCGTTGGCGTAGAGCCGGTTGTTCTCCGAGCCTGCTGTCAGGTGGATGCCCATCTCGCTATCGGCCAGGCGGTTGCCGCGAATCTCGTTGTGCTGGGAGTTGTAGATGAACAGCGCCTTGCCTTCGGCGCCCAGGGTCACGCCGTGCTCGCTGCCGCCGGGCCCGTGCCAGGCGGTAATGCCGCGAATGTCGTTGCCGGCGATGGTGCTGTAGTTGACGTAGTTCATCAGGATGCCGTAGTTCATGTCGCGCTCGGAGCGGTTGTTCACCACTTCCAGATCGCGGGACATCATCAGCGCGTAGCCGGCCCGGGTGCCGCTGGTATGGTTACCCACGATCTTGCCGCCGTGGGTGAACATGTAATGGATGCCGAAGCGCGAGTCGCGCAGGCGGTTGTTGCGAAAGGTCAGGTCGCGGCTGGTATCGACGTAGATGGCGTCGCGTGAGTCGCGCACGTCGTTGTCGGCAATGGTGCCGCCGCTGATGTTGTACAGGCGGATGGCATCTCCGCGGTCCTGCGAACGGACACTGGTGTTACCGGCGATACGATTGCCGATCACGCTGGGCGCTTCCAGGTGCCACAGCCAGAGGCCGAAGGCCACGTTCTCCAGCACGTTGTCCTCGACGTGGATGCGGTGGGCCTCGCGCTCGGCATGAATGCCGGCGTTCATATCGGTCAGGTTGAAGCCAGAGTTGCGCAGGGTCAGGCCCTCGATGCGCACGTCCGGGGAGGTCACGCGAATCACGTCGCCGCTGCCCTCGCCGTCGAGAATGGCGCCGGAGTCACCGCGCAGGGTCAGCGGCTTGTCGATCAGGATGCTGCCGCTGTACAGCCCTTCGGCGAGGATCAGCTCGCTGCCGGGAGCGGCGGCATCGATATGAAGCTGGAGAGGACCGTCGCCGGGCGCGATGCGCAGCTCGCCGAAGGCGAAGGTCGCCGTCAGCAGCAGGCCGCAGCCACCCAGTAGAGAAAGAAGAAAGTGTCGCACCACGGTCACCTCGAGTAGGACAGTGGCCGGCCCCGCAGGGCCGGCCGGGTTACCACGTCACGCGGGTTCTACGAGCATGCGACCTGACATCTCCATGTGCAGGGCGTGGCAGAACCAGCTGCAGTAGTACCAGTGGACCCCAGGCTTGTCGGCCACGAAGGTCACCGACGAGGTCTGCTGCGGATGGATCTCGAAGTTGATGCCGTGGTTGACCAGGGCGAAGCCGTGGCTGACGTCCTCGATGGTGTCCATGTTGGTGACCACGATGGTGACTTCGTCGCCCTGCTTCACGCGGAACTCGGTGGTGCCGAAGCTCGGCGCCACGGAGGTCATGTAGACGCGCACCTTGTTGCCGTCGCGGATGACCTTGTTGTCCGTCTCCAGCGTGACGCCATCGGCGTGGGCCATGGCCACGGTCTCGGCGAAGTAGGGATCGTCGCGGGTGTAGACCTGGGACGGGTTGAGCTGATCGGCACGAATCATCAGCGCATCGTGGGGTTCGGCGTAGGTCGGGCCGTCGTGCACCAGTTTCATCTGTTCGCCAGAGATGTCGATCAGCTGATCGTTCTCGGCGTGCATCGGGCCCACCGGCAGGAAGCGGTCCTTGGAGAACTTGCACAGCGCGGTGAGATACTTGCCGTCGACATCACGGCTACAGGCCAGCGAGGCCTTGATATGGCCGATGTTGTAGTGCACGTCGATGCGGTCGCGGATGCAGTTCACCTCCTCGCCGTTGTAGGCGCGAATGGCATCCTCCACGTTCCACTTCACCACCTGGCTGTCGAGGAACAGCCCGGTATAGGCGTTGCCGCGGTCGTCGTAGGTGGTGTGCAGCGGCCCCAGGCCCACTTCCGGCTCTGCCACCACAGTGTCGCGCGGGTCGGACAGACCGCCGTCGAACCACTCGGCCACGCGGGACCACTCGAATACGGTACAGGTGGGCGACAGCTTGCCGCTGACGACGCAGTACTTGCCTTCCGGAGGCATGGTGTTGACGCCGTGGGGGCTGCGCGGGGTCGGTACGTAGAGGGCGAAAGGGTTGCGGCCGCTGTGTGCCTGCTCGCGAGCGTCGACCACGGGTACCTGGGAGTCGCCGATGGTGGTGTAGTTGCCGGCGGCAACCGCTGCTTCAATGGCAGGAACGTCGAAGAACACCGTCCAGTCGCGCTCCGGGCCCATCATTTCCGGCAGGGTCATGCCGCGCGCCGAGTTGTAGGAGGAGGCGGCGACGAAGCGGCCGGTGTAGTCGGTTTCGCAGTTGTCCAGGTTACCGTCGACGATCGCCTGCCACTTGAACTCCATGGTCTCGGCGTCGATACACGTCATCATGGTCCAGTATTCGGACGGATCGTCCAGGTGCTCGCCGTTGTTGTTCAGCGGCACGATCATCTCGCCTGCCGCGAAGACCCGCTCGGTACTCGGCACGCGCTGCAGGGTCAGGCCGTGAATGGCCTGTACGTTGGGGATGGTGACGATCTTGTCGGCACGCATAATGTCCAGACGGATACGCGCTACCCGAGTGTTCAGCTTGTCGTTGATGAAGCACCAGCGGCCGTCGTAGCGGGCGTCGGTGTAGCTCACCTTGGGGTGGTGGGTGTCGCCGTTGAGCGGGGCGTTGGGCCCCAGCACGCGCTTGGACTCGTTGGTGATGCCCCAGCCGGTGGCGCTGTCGACGTTGAATACCGGGATGCGCAGCAGTTCGCGCATGGAGGGCACGCCGAGGATGCGCACCTCACCGGAGTGACCGCCGCTCCAGAAGCCGTAGTATTCGTCCAGCTCACCCGGCTCCACGTGGTGTTCGTTGTTGGTCGCCGCCTCGGCGGGACGACTGCGTACCAGGGCGCCAGCGCCGAAACCGCTCGCCAGGCTGGCCCCGGCCACACCGGTCACTGCGCTGTTGCGCAGGAAGTTTCGGCGGCTGAGGTCCTTGATGTGGTCGTTCTTGTCGCTCATGGTTCACTCCTCCTGAAGAGTGGGAATGCGCTGCAGTTTGGCCTGGCTGCCCTGCGCAGCATCGGCCGGGAAGGATTCAACGGCACCGCCCTTGGAGGAGGCGCGAGCGGCCTTCTCGAAGCGTTTGCGGCGCTTGACCATCGGCGGACAGCGCCGGTCGTCGTGGTAAGTCACCTGGCAGTCCAGGCAGTAGTGACACTCGTTGGCGTTGATGCGGCCGTCGGGATGGATGGCGGCCACTTCGCACTCGTTGGCGCAGATCTGACAGGGGGTGCCGCAGCTGCCGCGGTGGCGCTTGAGCCAGTCGAACAGGCGCAGGCGGGCGGGAATCGCAAGTCCCGCACCCAGCGGGCAGATGTAGCGGCAGTAGGCCTTGTGGGTGAAGGCCGAGATGGCGAGCAGGCCAAGGGCATAGGCCAGGAAGGCCCACTCGCGCTGGAAGCGCATGGTCACGGCGGTCTTGAACGGCTCCACCTCGGCGTAGCGTTCGGCCTGGCCCAGCGAGTGCAGCGAGACCGCGAACAGCGCCAGCAGAATGATGTATTTGATCGCCCACAGCCGCTCATGCAGGGCGAAGGGCACTTCGAACTGAGGCACCCTGAGCTTGCGCGCGGCCTTGTTGATCAGCTCCTGCATGGCGCCGAACGGACACAGCCAGCCGCAGAACACACCGCGGCCCCACATCAGCAGCGTCACCGCCACGAACGACCAGAGGATGAACATCATCGGGTCGATGAGGAACGACTCCCAGCTGAAGCCGTCCATCAGCGAGTGAACGAAGGTCAGGATGTTGACCACCGAGAGCTGGGCGAGTGAGTACCAGCCGATGAATACCACGGTGTAGACCAGGAAGCCGACCCGCAGCGGGTTGAACACCCTTGGGTAGCGCACCAGCACGTCTTGGAACAGCATCACGGCAGTCAGCACGGTCAGGCCTACCCCGAGGATCGCGATCTGGAAGGTGCGGTCGCGCCACACCTGCACCCACAGCGCCTCTTCCACGGGCGCCTCGAAGCGTTCGACATAGGCTTCGGGAATGCTGTAGTGAGCGTTGAAGCGAACGAACTCGGTATCCAGGGCGCCGGTCGCCCGGCGTACCAGCAGGCCCAGCTCCCAGGGCTCGCCGGGATCGAACTGGGCCTCCTCGCGAATGATGAAGATATCGCGCTCGGTCAGCGCCGGGGCACCCTCGATGCCGAGCCGCACGATGCGGCGGTGGTCGCTGTCGTGGAAGGTGATGGCGGTATTGCCCTGGGCCGCCTCGATGCGATCGAAGATGCCGCCGCGCACATAGCCCGAGCCCTTGAAGGAGTAGTCGCCGCGGGCCATCACCCCGATGGCGTGCTCACCCTCGTCGAGGCGCTCCATGAGCTGGTCATAGACCACGTCGCCGAGCAGGTTGCGGCCGGCCGTCGGGGCGTTCAGGTAGGTCAGGTAGAGATCGATGAAGGTGCTGTCGGCCGCCGCACTGCTGGCGTACGCCTCGGCGGGCGTACCGGCGAAGGCCTCGTTGACCTGGCCATGGGTCAGGTGAAGCCGGCGAATGGTGCCGTCACCGACCAGGGTCTCCCAGTTGGCTGGCTCGAACACCTCCTGGCGTACCCTGGCCGGCGGAGTGGCCAGGGGGTCGTCGATCAGGCCCTGCTCGGCGGCCACCCGCCGGGCGGAACGCATGATCGTCTCGGTGAGCACGATCACGGTGACGGTGGCGCCCGAGATGGCGTCCAGGTTTTCACCGACGCGCAGGCGCTCGCTGACGTGATGGGGAACGTGGGCATCGGCGTAGTCGATGAGGCGCTGCTCTGGGATGCCCACCAGCATGATCGGCTCTTCGTGCCCGAGAATGGTGGCCTGAGTGATGCGGGCCTGCGTGTCGATACCCACCAGCATACTGATCGGTTTGCCGGAGTAGGCCGGTATCGGTGCGATGTTATCGGTTTCGAAGGCATACCCTAGCAGGGTGTCGCCGGCGTAGACCGCCTTGGCGGCATGCTCGCCCTCCACTTCCGCCAGTCGCGTGGCGCGGGGGAAACCCGCCTTCACCTGGGACAGCTCGAAGGCCTGCGCGGACGCGCCGAGCAGCATCGACAAGCCGAAGACACAGGCGAGGGCCAGGGAGAGGAACGGGCGGTGCCGGATGGACATGGGCCTTCCTTATCAAGTGCGTGTTCGAGGCCAGGGAAGGGAGTTGCCAAGAACATGCATTTGAAATGTTGCTTATGTGTTGTTGCCCATCATGCCAGTTGACCGCTTGGTTTTAATTGACTTGGGTCATGCCCGGTGTGGCCCAGGTCAAGCCGGAGGGAGTAATCCCAAAGGGTTACGTGTCTTGGAGGCGCGCGATGCGCTGAAGGAGGAGGGCGCAGCGGGGCGCTAGCGCCCCGCTGGATGGTGGGCAGGCCACCGCTGGTCGCGAGTCGCGAAGAGAGTTAGAGCACCGGCTCGAGCATGAAGTCGACGGCAGCCTTCACTTCCTCGTCGCTCAGGTTGGCGTGACCACCCTTGGGTGGCATGGCGCCGATACCGTTGATTGAGTTGGCGTAGAGTTCGTCCATGCCTTTCTCGAGGCGCTCCGCCCAGTGCCCCTCGTTGCCCTTGATGGGCGCGCCGGCGGCTCCGGTCATGTGGCAGGCCATGCAGGCCTGGTTGTAGATCGCCTCGCCGTCGGGCTCGGCCTGGACGGCGGCCGAGAGGGCCAGGGCGGCGACGCCGGTCAGGGTGAGGGTAGCCAGTCGCTTCATGAACATGTCTCCAGAATGCATCTTAAGGCGGTGAAAAAATCGGATGGCGCCGACGCCTCCGATGTCTGGGCCCATGATGGCGCAGGGCCCCATGGGTAGCCATGACCCATGTCATGGCAGAACGCACTTTGAAGCATCGCCGACGCCGCCCGGCAGCGCAAGCCGGGCGGCCGTCAGGAGGCCAGCGGCGGGGTGCTGCCGGCCTTGCTGCCGGTCAGCGGCTCGATTTTCAGCAGCTCGACCAGCTGCGGCTGCTGGGGACCCAGCATGTCGGCCAGGGTGTACTTGTCGAGGACGGCGAGAAAGGCCCGTAGCGCCTCGGCGAGGATCGGCTTGAGCCGGCAGGCCGGGGTGATCTTGCACTCGTTCTTCTCACCGAAGCACTCCACCAACTGCAGGTCGTTCTCAGTATCGCGCACCAGCCTGCCCAGGCGGATCTCCTCGGGGGCCTTCTTGAGCAGCAGGCCGCCGTTCTTGCCGCGAATGGCGGTGATATAACCCTTGTGGCTCAGGTCCTGCACCACCTTCATCAGATGATTGCGGGAGACCTCGAAGCGCCCGGCGATCTCGTGGATGGTGGAGCGCTCCTCCCCCTTCACCGCCAGGTAGATGAGCACGCGCAGGGAGTAGTCGGTAAAGCGGGTCAGATGCATACGAGTGTTGGCACCTATCGGCTTGATATTAGTCAAACTTAATTATGTAATATGCTTCTATTCTATCACTTTTTCTCTCATCGCCGTGAGAGAGCCTGCGCCTGTGGCATCGGGTCGTGTCAGCAGGAAGGTCGCCACGCCGGTGAACAGCAGCCCGGTCAGTGCCAGCACGGCGGGCGCCGCACCGCCGACCCACAGCACCAGCCAGCTCATCAGCAGCAGCACCAGCGCCAGCCGCTTGGCCCGGCGCGGCACCGCGCGCTGCTCCCGCCAGGCGTGCAGGGTGGGGCCCAGGCGCGGATGCGCGTGCAGCCATCGGGCCAGCCGCGGGGAGCCCTTGGGGGCGGCCCAGGCCGCCACCAGCAGGAAGGGCGTGGTGGGCAGCAGCGGCACTACCAGGCCGGCGGTGCCCAGGCCGATGCAGCCATAGGCCAGCCCGCTCCAGGCGATACGCGAGACCGGGTGTGTCATGCAGAACCTCCCCCGTGGCGGCGATGCTCGATAAATAGTATTTTACATGCATGTTAAAGAGTGACGCAAAGCCTTCCGTGAATCGCCCCGGGAGAACCGCTTCCACCGTTCCGGCCTGGCGCTGGCTCTTCCCGCTGGCGGCCCTGCACGCGGCCCTGCTGGTGCCGCTTTCCCTGCTGTCACTCTATCACCTGCAGGAGGTGCCGCTGCTGGCCTCCCCTGCGGCACATGGTCGCGAGCTGCTGTTCGGCTTCGTCCTGGCGGTGATCGCCGGCTACCTGCTCGGGCCGCTGCCGCCGCGCCGGCTGCGGTTGCTGGTCGGGCTGTGGCTGCTGGCTCGCCTGGGCGGCCTGGTCTGGCCGGGCGCGCTGCCGGTGATCCTGGCCGATGCCGGCTTCGTGCTGTTCGTCGCCTGGCACCTGGTGCCGCGCTTCATCGCCGCCAAGAAGTGGCGCAACCGGGTGCTCTCGCCGCTGCTGGGCCTGCTCTGCCTGCTGGCCCTGGTCACCCTGGTCTGGCGCCACCTGGGCGCCATGCCGACCACGGTGCTGGTGATGCATCAGGGGGTGCTGTGGCTGGTGCTGCTGATGGTGTTCATGGGCGGGCGGGTGCTGGCGCCGGCGGTGAACGGCCACCTGATGGCGAACCGGCGCCAGGCCGGGGCGGGGGGGTCGCGCCGCGCCTCGAGGCGGCGCTGATCGTGCTGCTCGGGGTGACGCCGCTGCTGATGCTGTGGCCGCCGCTGAGGCCACTGGCCGCGGGGCTGGTGCTGGCGGCCGGGCTGCTGGTGCTGTGGCGGCTATGGCGCTGGCGGCCCTGGGCCTGCCGCGGGCGACCCGACCTGCTGGGGCTCATGGTGGGCTACGCCTGGCTGGGAGTGGGTCTGCTGCTGCTGCTGCTGGCCCGAGCCTGGTGGCAGCAGCCCCACGCCAGCGCCACCCTGCACGCCTTCACCATCGGGGCGCTCGGCACCCTGGCCTCCGGCATCATGCTGCGCCAGGCGATCCTGCGCGCCAAGGCGCGCCCCGAGGCGGAGACGCTGCTGCTGCCCCTGGCGCTGCTTTTCTCCCTGGCCGCGCTGCTGCGCCTGCTGGCGCTGGATGCCGGGGAGGGGTGGCTGCTGCTGCTGTGGGGCTCTGCCCTCGCCTGGAGCCTGGCCTGGGGGCTCGCCGCCTGGCGGCTGCTCCACTGGTGCCGCCGCACGGTGCGCCGCAGGCTTGATCCAGGTCAGCTACCTCGAGAAGGGTACCGACGCGCCGGACCCTGAATGGCATACTCTGCCCCATACGGCGGCGCCGCGGTGCCGCCACCCGGTTTAAAGAGGCTGTTTCACGATGCAAGACGACCTGCTGTTCGATCGCCCCCTGGTGGAGAAGTACGACCGTCCGGGCCCGCGCTATACCTCCTACCCCACGGCACCCCAGTTCCATGCGGCCTTCGCCGAGGACGACTATCGCGCCGCGGCCGAACGCAGCAACCGGGCCGAGACGCCCAAGTCGCTGTCGGTCTACGTGCATATCCCGTTCTGCAAGAGCCTCTGCTACTACTGCGCCTGCAACAAGATCATCACCCACAACACCGAGCGGGCCGCCGAGTACCTCGAGTGGCTCAAGCAGGAGATCCGCGTGCAGGGCGCGCTGTTCGACGAGTCGCGGCGCATGACCCAGCTGCATCTGGGCGGGGGCACGCCCACCTACCTGAGCAACGCCCAGCTCGGCGAGCTGATGGCGGCGCTGGACGAGGCCTTCCACTTCGCCCCGCCCGCCGAGCGCGAGTTCTCCCTGGAGGTGGACCCGCGCACCGTGACGCCCGAGCAGATCCACGAGCTCCACGACCTGGGCTTCAACCGGCTGAGCTTCGGGGTGCAGGACTTCGATCGTGACGTCCAGGAGGCGGTGAACCGTCTGCAGAGCGAGGAGCAGGTGGTGGAACTGGTCCAGGCGGCCCGCGACGCCGGCTTCCAGTCGGTGAGCGTCGACCTGATCTACGGCCTGCCGCGCCAGACCGTGGCCAGCTTCGATGCCACCCTGACCAAGATCATCGCCCTGCAGCCGGACCGCATCGCCAGCTACAGCTATGCCCACCTGCCCCAGCTGTTCAAGGCCCAGCGGCTGATCCGCCCCGAGGACATGCCGCCGCCGGAGCGCAAGCTGGAGCTGCTCGAGCTGACCATCCGCCGCCTCACCGCCGCCGGCTACGTCTATATCGGCATGGACCACTTCGCCCTGCCCGACGACGAGCTTACCCTGGCCCGCGAGAACGGCACCCTGCAGCGCAACTTCCAGGGCTACTCCACCCACGCCGACTGCGACATGATCGCCCTGGGCATCACCTCCATCGGCAAGGTGGGCGACACCTACAGCCAGAACGTCAAGGAGACCGCCCAGTATCAGCATCGCCTGGAGGAAGGGCGCCTGCCGGTGTTCCGCGGCTACCGCCTCAACGCCGATGACCGCCTGCGCCGCGACGTGATCAACGCCCTGATGTGCCACAACCGCATCGACTTCGCCACCATCGAGGCCGCCCACGGCATCGTCTTCCGCGGCTACTTCGCCGACGCCCTGGCGCAGCTGCAGGAGATGGCCGACGACGGCCTGCTGGCGATCCGTGAGGGTGAGATCGAGGTGCTGCCCGCCGGACGGCTGATGATGCGCAATGCCGCCATGGCCTTCGACGCCTATCTCAAGCCCGAAGAGAACCGCTACTCGCGCACCGTCTGAGCGAGTCGGCGCAGCCGGCCGGCGCGCCGTCTCCCGCCCCTGGCCGCGCCACGCCGCGGCTCTTCCGCTGTCAAATGAAAATGGGTCATGATGTCGCCTCGCCTGCACCAGATATGGGGCTTGCCGAGGCGATATGGTCTATATATGGTAGGCGGGCCGCGGGTGATCGAGGGCTGTCCGGCGACATGATGCATGTCAGTGCAGCCCGGGGAGCAGCGGCCTAGGATGAGCGGTTCGGCGGCCTCGGCCGCGTGGTTATCCTCAGGAGAGCTGTCATGTCCCTGCCGTTGTTGCCTTTACCGTTACAGGCCCTGCCGCGCCTTCCCGCACCCGCCCGCCTGATTCGCGCCGTCGATCCGCGCGTGCCGGTCGGCGTCAAGCGCCGCCTGGTGGAACCGCTGCTCAACCGCACCTTCGCCGAGCCCCTGGCCGAGGGGGAGTTCGACGCCCTGGAGGGGCGCCGCATCACCCTGGCCATCGAGGATCTCGGCGTGGCGCTGACCCTGACCCTCGAGAACGAGCGTCTCAGGGTCTGTACCGAGCCCGGCGAGGCCTCCATCCGCGGCGGCTGGCGCGAGTTCCTCTGCCTGGCCACCCGCCGCGAGGACCCCGACGCCCTGTTCTTCCAGCGCCGGCTGCTGATCGAGGGCGACACCGAGCTCGGCCTGATGGTCAAGAACCTCCTCGACGGTCGCGAGGAGGGGCTGGCCCAGGGGCCCTTCGGTGAACTGCTGGTCCGCCTGGAGCGGCTGGCGAGACGCACGACCTGACCCTTTTCCGATAAACCGACTTTCTTCCGGAGCCATCCGCATGAGCACTTCCACCAAGGCCGTGAAGTCATCCAGCGAGGTCCCCCTGCAGGGGCCGTCCCGCGACATCTGGGACTCCAAGTACCGCCTCAAGGATCGCCACGGCAAGCCCGTGGACAAGGACGTGGGTGCCACCTGGGAGCGGGTGGCCCGGGCCCTGGCCGCGGTGGAGGGTGAACGTGCCGACGAGTGGCTGCCGAAGTTCCGCTGGGCGCTGGAGAACGGTGCCATCCCGGCCGGGCGGATCATGTCCAACGCCGGCGCCGAGGCCTACAAGCCGGCGGTGAGCCTGATCAACTGCACGGTGTCCCGCACCATCCGCGACTCCATGCACGACATCCTCGACTCCGTGGTGGATGCCGGCATGACCCTCAAGGCGGGCTGCGGCATCGGCTACGACTTCTCCACCCTGCGCCACAAGGGCGCCTTCGTGTTCGGTGCCGGGGCCGGCACCAACGGCCCCCTGGCGTTCATGGATATCTACGACAAGATGTGCTTCACGGTGGCCTCCGCCGGCGGGCGCCGCGGCGCCCAGATGGGCACCTTCGACGTCGGCCACCCCGACGTGCGCCAGTTCATCGAGGCCAAGCGCGAGGCGGGCCGCCTGCGCCAGTTCAACCTGAGCCTGCTGATCACCGACGAGTTCATGGAAGCGGTGAAGAACGACACCGACTGGCCGCTGGCCTTCCCGCTGCACGCCGGCGAGAAGGACGACGTCGACGAGAGCGAGCTGCTCTACCGCGACTGGCCGGTGATCGAGGAGGGCTACACCGTCGACGCCGAGGGCCGCGTGGCCTGCCGCATCGTCGAGGTGATCAAGGCGCGCGAGCTGTGGGACACCATCATGCGTTCCACCTACGACTTCGCCGAGCCGGGCTTCATCCTGATCGACCAGGTCAACCGGATGAACAACAACTGGTTCTGCGAGGAGATCCGCGCCACCAACCCCTGCGGCGAGCAGCCGCTGCCCCCGGAGGGCGCCTGCCTGCTGGGCTCGGTCAACCTGACCCGCTTCGTCATCGACCCCTTCGGCAAGAAGCCGCGCTTCGACTGGGAGCGCTACCGCCAGGTGGTGGCGATCTTCACCCGCATGCTCGACAACGTGGTGGAGATCAGCGGCCTGCCGCTTCCCGGCCAGCGCCGCGAGATCGAGGCCAAGCGCCGCCACGGCATGGGCTTCTTGGGCCTGGGCTCCACCCTGACCATGCTCAAGATCCCCTACGGCTCGCCGGAGTCGCTGGCCTTCACCGAGGAGGTGAGCCGCAACCTGGCCGTGGAGGGCTGGAAGCAGGCGCTCGAGCTCTCCCGGGAGAAGGGCATGGCCCCGGCGCTGGCCGAGGACTACGAGATCACCCCGAAGATGATGCGCGAGCGTCCCGAGCTCAAGAAGGACGGCTACGAGGTCGGCGACAAGGTGCCGGGCCGCATCCTGCACGCCCGCTACAGCCGCTACATGCAGAAGGTCGCCGAGGTGGAGCCGGAGCTGGTCGCCCAGCTCGCCGAGCACGGCGCGCGCTTCACCCACCACAGCTCCATCGCCCCGACCGGCACCATCTCGCTGTCGCTGGGCAACAACGCCTCCAACGGCATCGAGCCGTCGTTCTCGCACCGCTACTTCCGCAACGTGATCCAGTCGGGCAAGAAGACCAAGGAGCAGGTGGAGGTGGTCTCCTTCGAGCTGGCGGCCTACCGCCACTTCATCGCCGCCGACGCCGTGGAGAGCGACCTGCCCGACTACTTCATCACCGCCGATGCGGTGAGCCCGAAGCAGCACGTGGCGGTGCAGGCCGCCGCCCAGGCCTGGGTCGACTCCGCCATCTCCAAGACGGTGAACGTGCCCACCGAGTTCGCCTTCGAGGAGTTCAAGGACCTCTACCTGGACGCCTACGCCAGCAAGCTCAAGGGCTGCACCACCTTCCGCTTCAACCCGGAGGCCTTCCAGGGCGTGCTGGTGCGCGAGGACGATCTCAAGAACACCACCTACGTGTTCGAGCTGGAGAACGGCGAGACCATTGAGCTTGCCGGTGACGAGAAGATCATCTACGACGGCGAGGAGCACAACGCGGCCAACCTCTATGATGCGCTGAAGGAAGGCACCTATGGCAAGTGGTAATAACGGCACTTGCCGGATCAGCCCCGAGCGATGGATGCCCAGTGCCACCCAACAACTTTCCGGAGGAGCCTCCTGATGGCCGTCGAGATCACGTCCAAGATCGTTTCCTACAGCGTCAAGAAGGCGGTGGAAGAGCCGCCGCTGCCCGAGGAGAATCCGCTCACGGTGCGCATTCCCTCGCGTCCCGAGGGCACTCTGGAGGCCGTGTCGGAGAAGATCTCCTACGTCGGCGCCGAGGGGCGCAAGAAGGTCTACCTGCTGGTCTCCTTCATGCCCGTTGAGGGCGTGCTGGGCGGCAAGCGGGTGGTGATCGAGCGCCCGGTGGAGTTCTTCTTCCCCTCCGGCCAGCTCTCCAGCGAGCACCAGTGGATCACCGCCACCATGCGCAGCCTGTCGCTGGCCGCCCGCGGCGGCTACGTCACCCAGGCGGTGGCGGACCTGCGCAAGGTGGCCTGGGACAAGGGCCTGGTGCGCTGCGGTATGAACCGCTGGGGCAAGCCGATGTTCCACGACTCCGAGGTGGCGGCCATCGCCTGGTCGATCCAGCAGATCCTCTTCCGCCGCGGCTTCCTCGACCAGGACGGCAACCAGGTGCCGGTGGAGGAGCTGGTGGCCCGCTACGCCCAGCGCCAGGCCAGCGGCCATCTGTGGCAGCCGCCGACCCCGGAGGAGATCGAGCAGGCCGAGCGCAAGGCCCAGGAGGCCGCCCACGCCAAGGCCGACGGCCCCACCGTGGTGGGCCACTGCCCCGAGTGCAACGGCGAGCTGATCATGATGGACGGCTGCCCCACCTGCTACTCCGGCTGCGGCTGGTCCAAGTGCGGCTAACAGTAGTGCGGCTGACGTCAGCGCGCCACGGCTCCTCGCGCTGACGGACCAGCGCAGTACACGCACCGCCCCGGGTCACGAGAGTGGCCCGGGGCGGTGGCGTTTCAGGCGGGGGCTCAGCCGCGCAGCTCGAGGTGCTCGAAGTGGCGCTTCAGTCGCCTGATCAGGGTTTCCAGGGCCTCCCGGGGCGGGGCCTCTTCCACCGGCTCACAGTAGCCGGGGTCGAGGCAGTGTTCCCGCCGTGCCAGCTGGATAGCGTAGCGACGTACGCCGCAGTCGGCCAGGGTCATGGCCAGTCGCTCGAGCTCCTCCAGGGTGAAGTCGCGCCAGTGCACCGTGGTGCGGCACTCGAAGGGGGTGTCGCCCTCCAGCAGCAGCGAGAGGCTGCGCGCGTGGCGCTGCCAGATGCCGGGCCGGCCGCTGATGCGGTCGAAGTCGGCGCCGCG
The DNA here is from genome assembly GCF_030704205.1 of Halomonas alkalicola. NCBI lineage: Bacteria > Pseudomonadati > Pseudomonadota > Gammaproteobacteria > Oceanospirillales > Halomonadaceae > Halomonas > Halomonas alkalicola. The sequence continues at coordinate 2,181,766 of NZ_CP131913.1, forward strand.
CCCCTTGGTATCCAGCGCCACCCAGTCGAGCCGTGGCAACAGCGCCTCGAGCCGCTCCGGGTAGGGGCCGGCGGTGTGCAGCCCCACCGCCAGGCCCAGGGCTCGGCAGGCGTCGGCGGCGGCCGGCAGGTCGGGGTGCAGGGTGGGCTCGCCGCCGCTGAAGACCACGGCATCGATCTCTCCTGCCCGGGCGGCCAGCAGCGCCTCGATGGCCTGCCACTCGCCCGGGGCAGCCCGGCGCGCCGGCCCCATGCTGCCCGCCGTCTCGCAGTAGCCGCACGCCAGCGGACACCCCTGCAGATAGACCACCGCGGCCCGCCGACCCGGCAGGGCCTGGTCATCCCGGGCGGTGACCCCGGCGATCGGCAGGCGGATCGTCGCCGGGTCGTGCGCCAGGTGGATCGCCGCGGCCCTCATCCCAGGCTCGCTGCTCGGCTATGGTCCATGCCGGGGCGGCCGTGCCAGTAGCCGTCGCAGATCTCGGCATCGACCAGGGCGAGCGGGTCGGGGCCAGAGAGCTCGCCGCGGCGCGACGCGTCGAAGGCGGTGACCACCTCGGCCATGCCCTCGGGGCGGGGGCTCAGGCGGGCGATGCCCACGCCCATCTCGGCCATGGCGGGAAGCTCGTGGCGCAGGTCCTGGCAGGCGCCGGAGAGAGTCTGGATGCCGTTGAGGGTGAAGACCTGGGCGGCCTCCTGGGTGCGCAGGGCCAGGCCTTCCGGGTGCTTCTGGCAGACGAACTGGCAGCGGTCCTTGGGCTTCTGGTAGCGGCGTGCGGTGAAGCAGCGCGACGACCAGGCCAGCGGCAGGTGGCCGTAGGCGAACACCTCGCAGGGCGCCTCGAGGCCCTCGTTGCGACAGTCCGCCAGCAGGCGGGCGAGGTCGTCCTTCGCCATCTCCACCGGGGCCTGCCAGCGCTGCATGCCGGCCCTGGCCAGCACGGAAAGGGTGGCCGGGTTGTAGAGGTTGAGCGCCGCACCGGCGACGAAGGGCAGGCCGGCCGAGGAGAGGCGCTGCAGGGCACTCTGGTCGTTGGCCTCCACCAGGAACTCGCCGTTGTCGCAGAGCTTGCGCAGGTCGCGCAGGTCGGCCTCTGACTCGATCAGCGTCTGGCTTGCGAGCACCACCTGCTTGCCGCTCTGGGCCAGCTCGCGGCCCAGCCCCAGCCAGTCGTCGAGCTTCATGTCCCGGCGCCGCGAGCAGACCGACTCGCCCAGGTGGACGATCTCCACCGGCCAATCGGCGGCCTCGCGGTAGAAGTCGGCGTAGCGCTCGCGGGTCCAGTAGAAGAGCACCGGGCCCAGCGACAGCTGAAGCTTGGGGGTCTCGGACATGGGGCTCTCTCCTATTTCCAGCGGCGCTCGTAGGCGCCCAGGGTGGTGGTGCTGCCTTCGGACACCTCGCCGAGGCCGGTCATCCAGGCGGGCTCGGCGTGGAAGCGGCCGGGGGCTCGCTCGAGACGATCCAGGGCCTGGCGCCAGATGCCGGCCACCTTCGACACATAGGCCGGGCTGCGCTGGCGACCCTCGATCTTCACCGCGCTGATGCCGAGCTCCGCGAGTTCGGGCAAGAGCTCCAGGGTATTGAGGCTGGTGGGCTCCTCGATGGCGTGGTAGGTCTCGCCACCCACCTCGAAGCGCCCCTTGCACAGCGTCGGGTAGCCGGCGTTCTCGCCCTCGCCGTAGCGGTCGATCAGCACGCCGTTCAAGCGCGATTCCAGCCCCTCGGGGGTCTCCTCCCAGCGCACGTGGGCGGCCGGCGAGCAGACCCCGCGGGTGTTGGGGGATTCGCCGGTGAGATACGACGAGAGGTAGCAGCGCCCCTCGGCCATGATGCAGAGGCTGCCGAAGGCGAAGACCTCGAGCTCCACCGGGCTCTGCCTGGCGAGGTCGCGCACCTGGGTGATCGACAGCACCCGGGGCAGCACGGCGCGCTTGATGCCGAACTGGTCGTGGTAGAAGCGCAGGGCCTCATGGCTGGTCGCCGAGCCCTGCACCGAGAGGTGGCGGGCGAGGTCCGGGTGGCGGCGGGCGGCGTAGTCGAGCAGCCCCATGTCGGCCATGATCAGGGCATCGACGCCAAGCTCCGCGGCCTGGTCCACGGCGCGTGTCCACAGCGCCCAGCCGTCCGGCTGCGGGTAGGTGTTGATGGCGCAGAACACCTTCCTGCCGCGGGCGTGGGCGTAGTCGATGCCCTCCCGGGCGCGCTTGTCGGTGAAGTTGAGGCCGGCGAACTGGCGGGCGTTGGTGGTGTTCTGGAAGCCGAAATAGACGGCATCGGCCCCTTCATCCACGGCGCGCTTCAGGGCGGGCAGGTTGCCGGCGGGGCAGACGAGCTCCATGGTGAGCCTCCTGTGGTGGGAATCCCGACCATGCTAGTCGACTATCCCCGGCGGTCTTTTGACGCGGGTCATGGCGACCCCGGGTTGGGTCTGCGGGCGCGCCAGGCGTCGGCACTTTTTCCTGAAACCAGGCGTTCCTGAACGCAAACGGCCCCCGGTATCGGGGGCCGTGGCGGGCGGGCCAGCGTGGCATCGTTCAGCCGGCGCGTTCGAAGAGCAGGTTGTTCTCCAGGTGGATGTGCTGCATCAGGTCGTCGCGGAACTCCCGCAGCCCGGTGTAGAGGGCGCGCCAGGTGGTGCAGGCGCCCTTGGGCGGGGTGATGTTGTCGGTCAGCGCCAGCACCTGCTCGAGGTTCTCGCCGTGGTCGTCATGCTCGTGGCGCATCACCGCGATGGGCCCCTGGGCCTGGGCGCCCATGCCCCGGCGCAGCATCGGGAAGAGGATCTGCTCCTCCTTCTGCATATGGCTCTCCATCTCCTGATGGATGGTGGTGAGCAGGTCGGCCAGGCCGTTGGGGCAGCTGTCGCGCTCACCGTGGACCTGCTCGACGCGCCGCGCCATGCGCACAAGCTCGGGCAGCTGCTGGCGGTGGACGTCGTGGTAGCGGGTCAGGATATGGTCGATCAGCTCGTCGTTGCTGGCCGACTGCCAGTCGCGCTCGTCGCTCGCGCCGGCGGGCAGTGCCTCGAGCTCGGCGACCAGAGCCTCGGGCGCGAGGCCGATGCGCTCGGCGGCCTCGCGCAGGCTGATGCGTCCGCCGCAGCAGAAGTCGATGTTGTGGTCGCGGAATACCCGGGTGGCGCCGGGCAGGGTCAGGGCGGTGCGGCCGACACTCTGTTCGATCAGGTTCATGGTGAGTTCCTCGTGGGGTGGGTAACACACTTCAGTTCAGGTGGCAGACGGCGCCCGGGGCAGCGACGGCGGACTCAGGCGGCGTCGAGGGGGCGCGAGGGGCCGAAGTGCTCGTGGTGGCGGCGCTCGGCCGGCACGCCCAGCTCGGCCAGGGCCCGGTCGACGGCGCTCATGAAACCCTGGGGGCCGACGGTGTAGCAGCGTGCCCCTTCCGGCAGCAGCCGGGCCAGCAGCGCGCGGTCGACGCGGCCCACATGGTCGGCCGCCTCGCCGCGCTCGTGGACGCTCACCGCCTGAAGCCGTTCCGGGTGGGCCTCGGCCAGGGCCGCGACCTCGTCACGGAAGGCGTGATGCTTGGCATCCAGGGCGGCGTGCAGATAGACCACCCGGCGACCCTGGGCCAGCGCCTGGTGGGCCAGGGGCAGCATCGGCGTCTGGCCGACGCCGCCGGAGGCCAGCAGCAGCGGTTCGTCACCCTCGACCAGGGTCAGGTCGCCGGCCGGGGGCAGCAGCTCCAGGGTATCGCCGAGTGCCATGGCGTCATGCAGGTGGCGGCTGGCGCGCCCTTCCGGCTCGCGCTTGACGGAGATCCGGTAGGTGCGGCCGTTGGGCAGCGCCGAGAGGCTGTAGTGGCGATAGAGCGGCTCGCCGTCGAGGGTCAGCCTGACCCCGATGTACTGGCCCGGGGCATGCTCGGCCACCGGGTCGCCGTCCACGGGCGCCAGCACGAAGGAGCGGATCACGGCGCTCTCCTGGCGGATCTCGGCGATGCGGAAGGTGCGGGTACCGCGCCAGCCGCCGGGTCGCTGCTCGAACGTCCGATAACGGTGGGCCTCCAGCTCGATCAGCAGGCCGGCCAGCTCCTCGTAGACACCGCTCCAGGCGGCGGCGATCTCCGGTGTCACGGCGTCACCGAGCACCTCGCCGATGGCGGTCATCAGGCACTCGCCGACGATGGGGTAGTGCTCGGGGCGGATGTCCAGGGAGACGTGCTTGCTGACCACCGTGGCCAGGGTCTCGCGCACCTTCTCGCGATCACGGCGTAGCTGCACATAGGCCAGCACGGCACCGGCCAGGGCCCTCGGCTGCCCGCCGTCGGCCTGGTGGGCCTCGTTGAATAGCGGCTTCACTTCGGGGTAGCGGTCGAACATCAGCGGATAGAAGCGTTGGGTGATGGCGTCGAGATGCTCGGCGACGGTGGGGGCGGTGGCTGCGATTAGGGCTTCCTGGGCAGGGGTCAGCATGGCTGGCTCCTCTTCTAGTCGTTCGTCGGGGGGTGTTTTTTAAGATGCATATAAAATACCTCTTAGTGGGGGCGCTGTCATGGGGCGAATTGTCGCCCCCCCGACGCATCCCTCACAGGCCGATGCGGTGGGCCCGGTGGGTGAAGAAGATCCCGCTGGGGGACTCCGCCGGCAGGCGGGCCAGCTCCTCGAAGGTACGGGTGTCGTAGACCACCACGTGGCCGCTGTCCCGGGCGGAGATCCAGATGTGCTCGCCGCGGGGGGTGAACTCCTTGTGCAGGATCGACTCGCCGGGGGAGAGCGTCTCGATCACCTCGTGGGTGCGGGTGTCGATCACCTGGACGCGGTCGTTGTCGGGGTGGGCGAAGGTGACCCACACCTGCTGCTCGTCGGGGCGGCTCATCACGAAGATCGGCTGGCCGTGCACCTCGATGCGCTGGGTCAGGGACCAGTCGCGGGTATCGGCGACCAGCACTTCGTTGCGGCCCACGGCGGGGAAGAAGGCCTGGTCGCCGGCCATGGCCCAGCCCTCCAGGTGGGGCATCTTGTAGACCGGCAGGCGCTCCTCGCCGCGACCGTAGTCGGGCAGGATGCGCTGCACGCCCTTCTCCGGGTGCCACAGGTCGAGCAGCGCCATGCCGTCCTCGCCGAACAGCCCGGCAATGTAGTAGCGCCCGTTGGCGGTGATCAGGGCGTCGTAGGGCATGCTTCCGATGTCCCGGTAGCGGGTCACCTCGTGCTCCTCGGTGGACATGTCCAGGGTCCAGATCTCCCCGGCCTCGAAGAGGCTGAACACGAACATGTTGCCCGGCACGTCCACTACGCCCACCACCTTGGCCTGGTCGGTGGTGCCGTCGGCCTTCTCGTAGGTGGCCGGCACGTCGACCACCAGCTCCATGGTCTCGACGTCGAACACCTTCACGCCGCCCGGCTCGTAGTTGCCCACCGCCACGAAGCGGCCGTCCTGGGAGATGGCGCCGCCGATGCTGTTGCCGCCCTGGATGATGCGCCCGTCTATCTCGCCGGTGAGCAGGTCGAGCCGGGTCAGGCCGCCGTCGCGGCCGAAGACGAAGGCGTGGCGGGCGTCGCGGGTGAACTTCACCGAGGCGTGGGAGAGGTCGCCGAAGCCCTCGATGTTCCTGAGTACCCGCTTGTGGGTGGTGTCGACCAGCGCCACGCTGCCGGTGGCGCGCTCGATCACCACGCCCAGGTCGCCGGTGCCGCGCAGCTCCACGGCGGGTTCGGCCAGGGCGGGGCCAGCGGCCAGCAGCGACAGGGCGCCGGCGGCGAGCAGGGTCTTGAAGGGGCGGTGCAACGGCATGGCGGTCTCCTCGGGGGATCAGTCGTCCAGGGTCTTCAGGCGGTTGTCGGTCTGCAGGTGCTCGGCGATCCAGCGCGCCTCCTCCTCGCTGAGCAGCGCCTTCCAGCCGGGCATGGCGGTGCCGGGGATGCCGTGGCGGATGATGTGCGTCAGCGCCTCGGGGCTCAGGGTCTGCATGCGGTCGCGGGGCAGGGCGGGGCCGAGGCCGCCGCGCAGGGTCATACCGTGGCAGGAGCCGCAGTCCTGGTAGAGCAGGGTCTCCAGGCGCTCGGGGTTCAGGGCGTCGGCGTCCCGGCTCTCCGCCTGGACCACCTGGGGCAGCAGCCAGGCCAGGCCGAGTAACAGCAGGGGAAGGGCTCTCTTGGGCATATCGGGGCTCGCAGGAGGTGGCTGACGGATACCCGAGTCTCGCCGTCCGGGCGGCGCTCTGCGTTGATGAATATCAAGCCGCGGCGCCGTTGCGAAGGGGATCGGGTCATAAAAGGGCATTCCGCATGCCTCTTTTGACTTGCGTCAACCACCGCGGAGTTCTCCGCTTGCGGGGTTCGGGCTGCAGGTAAGATGCTCGAGAAAGGCATCTTAAAAGCGCCACGAGGAGCGCCCCATGGTCACACTCGCCCCCCTGGACCGCCAACTGATCGACGCCTACCAGCGAGGCCTGCCGGTCTGCGAGCGGCCCTTCGCCGCCATGGCGGCGCGCCTGGGCAGCAGCGAGGCGGAGGTGCTCGAGCGCCTGGCACGCCTGGCGGATCTCGAGGTGCTCAGCCGAGTGGGGCCGGTGTTCGACCACGCCCGGGCCGGCGCCAGCCTGCTGGCCGCGGTGGCGGCGCCCGGGCCCTCGCGCGATGCCGTGGCGGAGGCGATCAACCGCGCCCCCGGCGTCAACCACAACTACCTGCGCGAGCACGATTTCAACCTCTGGTTCGTGATGACCGCGCCGGACGAGGCGGTCCTCGAGGCCCGCCTCGATGCCCTGGAGGCGGAGCTCGAGCGCGAGATCCTGCGCCTGCCCATGCTCGAGGGGTTCCATATCGACCTCGGCTTCCCGATCCCCTGGCATGAACTGGAGGCGCCATGAACGCCCGACAGCCGGCTCCCGCCTGCGCAGAGCCCCTCGCCGAGCGCCGCCTGCGCGCCCTGGTCGAGCAGGGGCTGCCGCTGGTGCCGCGCCCCTGGCAGGCGCTGGCCGAGCAGTGCGGCCTGAGCGAAGCGCAGGTGATGGCCTGCGTGCGTCGCTGGCAGGCCGAGGGGCTGGTCAAGCGCCTCGGCCTGGTGGTGCGTCACCGCGCCCTGGGCATCACCGCCAACGCCATGGTGGTGTGGGACGTGCCCGACGCCGAGGTGGCCGAGCTCGGCCGACGCCTGGCCGCCGAGCCCGTCGTCACCCTCTGCTACCGCCGGCCGCGGCGCCTGCCCGACTGGCCCTACAACCTGTTCTGCATGATCCACGGCACCCGCCGCGAGCGCGTGCTGGCCGCCCTCGACGAGATCGTCGAGCGCCAGGCGCTGCAGGCCATCCCCCACCGCGTGCTGTTCAGCCTCAAGGCCTACCGCCAGCACGGCGGCCGCTATACCGCCGAGGAGCGCCCATGACCGCCATGCCCGCCACCGCTACACACCAGCCCGCCGCTGCTGCACGCCAGCCCGCCGCCGCTGCACGCCAGCCCGCCGCCGCGGGGCCGGCCGCCGAGCTGGACGCCGCCGATCGGCGCCTGATCAACCGCCTGCAGGATGGCCTGCCGCTGGTGGCGGCGCCCTATGCCGCCGTGGCCGCGGAGCTCGACCTCTCCGAGGGCGAGCTGCTCTACCGCCTGGAGCGGCTGCTGGAGGCGGGGGTGCTCAGCCGCTTCGGCCCCATGTACCACGCCGAGCGCCTCGGCGGCGGCCTGACCCTGGCCGCCCTGGCGGTCCCGGAGCCGGACTTCGAGGCGGTCGTGGAGGCGGTCAACGCCTTTCCCGAGGTGGCTCACAACTACCGCCGCGAGCACGCGCTCAACATGTGGTTCGTGCTGGCCACCGAGACGCCGGAGCGCATCCAGGAAGTGATCGACGAGATCGAGGCCGCGACCGGCCTGCCCGTCTTCAACATGCCCAAGCAGGAGGAATTCCATGTCCGTCTCCACCTGCCCGTCTGAGTCATCCTCGCTGCTCGACGCCACCGATCGCGCCATCGTGCTGGCCACCCGGGCCGGCCTGCCCCTGGTGCCCGACCCCTGGGGCGCGGTGGGCCGGCCGCTGGGGCTCGGCGCCGAAGAGGTTCGGGCTCGCCTGGCTCGCATGCAGGAGGTGGGCATCGTGCGCCGCGTCGCGGCGGTGCCCAACCATTACCGGCTCGGCTACGTGGCCAACGGCATGACGGTGTGGGACGTGGACGACGCCCAGATCGACCGCCTCGGCCGCGAGGTGGCGACCCTGCCCGGGGTCAGCCACTGCTACCGCCGCCCGCGCCACCTTCCCGACTGGCCCTACAACCTCTTTGCCATGCTTCACGGCCACACCCGGGAGGAGGTCGAGCGCCAGGCCGAGGCGCTGCGCGCGCTGCTCGGCGAGGCCTGCCGAGACCACCGCATCCTCTACAGCTCCCGCATTCTCAAGAAGACCGGCCTGCGACTGGCCGGCCGACCCGGTGCCGGGCGAAAGCCCGAGCCCAGGAGGTAAGCCATGTTTCGCGTCACCCGCTATATCAAGAGCCTGATGGAGCCGACCCCGATCCCGACGGCCCGCAAGCCGCCGGGGCCGGTGGTGATCTGGAACCTGATCCGCCGCTGCAACCTCACCTGCAAGCACTGCTACACCACCTCGGCCGACATCGACTTCGCCGGCGAGCTCTCCACCGCCGAGGCCCATGCGGTGCTCGACGACCTCAAGGGCTTCCGGGTGCCGGCGCTGATCCTCTCCGGCGGCGAGCCGCTGATGCGCCCGGACATCTTCGAGCTGTCGCGGCGCGCCCGGGAGCTGGGCATCTACACCGGGCTCTCCACCAACGGCACCCTGATCGACGAGTCCAACATCGACGCGATCGCCGCCATCGGCTACGACTACGTGGGCATCAGCATCGACGGCCTGGAGGCCACCCACGACGTCATCCGCCAGCGCCAGGGCGCCTTCCGCGAGTCGATGCACGCGGTGAAGCTGTGCAAGGAGCGCGGCATCAAGGTGGGTCTGCGCTTCACCCTGACCCGCGAGAACTACGAGCAGCTCGGCGACATCCTGGCGCTGATCGAGGAACACGACGTCGACAAGTTCTACCTCTCGCACCTCAACTACGGCGGCCGCGGCCGGCGCCACAGCAAGCAGGATGCCTGGTACCGCATGACCCGCGATGCCATGACCCGGCTCTTCGACCACTGCCGCGACGAGCTCGAGCGCGGCGTGGAGCGCGAGTACGTCACCGGCAACAACGACGCCGACGGCCCCTTCCTGCTGATGTGGGCCCGGGAGCACTTCCCCGACCAGGCCGACGCCCTGCGCCAGCGGCTGGTCAACTGGGGCGGCAACGCCTCGGGCGAGCATATCGCCAACATCGACAACCTCGGCAACGTCCACCCGGATACCTTCTGGTGGGACCACGACCTCGGCAACGTCCGGGAGCGGCCCTTCTCCACAATCTGGCGCGACACCACAGACCCCCTGATGGCGGGCTTTCGCCAGCGGCCGCGGCCGCTCAAGGGGCGCTGCGCCGAGTGTCGCTTCCTCGACATCTGCAACGGCAACACCCGGGTGCGGGCCTGGAAGGTGACCGGGGACCCCTGGGAAGAGGATCCCGGCTGCTACCTCACCAACGAGGAGATCGGCGCCAGTGCCGACGGCGAGCGGCGGGTGTCGGCACCCTACGAGGCCATTCAGGCCACCGAGCTCTGAACGTCGAGCGAGAATTCAGACCGTGATGCTCCGGGAGAGCGAGCCATGACAGCATTCCGACACAACCAGACCTGCCACTTCGGCCTCGACGAGGCGCCGCTGGCGCCGGGCGAGGTCGCCATCGTGGGCGCCGGCCCGGGCGATCCCGGCCTCCTGACCCTGCGCGCCCTGTCGCTGCTGCAGCAGGCCGACTGCCTGGTGTTCGACCGGCTGGTCTCCGCCGAGATCCTCGCCATGGCCAGGCCCGAGGCGCGCCGCTACTACGTGGGCAAGGCCTCGCGCTGCCACGCCCTGACCCAGGACGAGACCAACGCCCTGCTGGTGTGGCTGGCCGGCGAGGGCCAGCGGGTGCTGCGCCTCAAGGGCGGCGACCCCTACATCTTCGGCCGCGGCGGCGAGGAGGCCGAGTACCTGATCGAGCACGGCATCGGCTTCCGGGTGGTGCCGGGCATCACCTCGGCCTCGGGCTGCTCCAGCTACGCCGGCTTCCCGCTGACCCACCGCGACTACGCCCAGAGCGTCACCTTCGTCACCGGCCACTGCAAGGGGGACCGGGACCTGGCCCTCGACTGGGCGGCTCTGGCGGTGCCCCATCACACCACGGTGTTCTACATGGGGCTGGCCAACGCCGAGCTGATCCGCCGCGAGCTGCAGGCCCACGGCATGCCCGCCGAGACTCCGGTGGCCCTGGTGGAGCGGGGCACCACGCCGGAGCAGCGCCACCTGCTGACCACCCTGGGGGATCTGGTGGGGGCGATCGAGCGCGAGGCCTTCCGGCCGCCGACCCTGATCGTGGTGGGCGAGGTGGTCAGCCTGGCCGAGACCCTGGCGCCGGCCATGACCCGCCTGGCCCGGACGCCGGAAGACGCCATCGACGCCCTGGCGCACGGGATGGGGAGGGTGGCGCTGTGAGACACGCCGTGACGACCCTGCGCACCCTGCTGCTGGGCGGCCTGCTGGCCGCCCCCGCCCTGCCGCTGATGGCCGCGGAGCCCGATGCCAACGTGCTCTACAACCATCACTGCGCGATCTGCCACGGCGTCAGCCGGCTGGGCGGCATCGGGCCGGCGCTGCTGCCGGATAACCTGGCCCGTGTCCGCCCCGACGACGCCATGGCGACGATACTGGAGGGGCGGAAGGACACCGAGATGCCGGCCTACCGCGAGCTGCTGTCTCAGGAGGAGGTGGCGGCCCTGGCCGAGTGGATCTTCACGCCGCCTGAGCATGACCTGGCCTGGGAAGAGGCCGATATCCTGGCCAGCCACGATGTCGCTCACCCCCATGGCAGCCTGCCGGACGCGCCGGTATTCGAGGTCGAGGATCTGAAGAACCTCTTCCTGGTGGTGGAGATCGGCGATCACCACGTCAGCCTGCTGGACGGCGACACCTTCGAGCGCATCACCCGCTTCCCCAGCCGCTATGCCCTACACGGTGGGCCCAAGTTCTCCGCCGATGGTCGCTATGTCTACTTCGGCTCCCGGGATGGCTGGGTGACCAAGTACGACATCTACAACCTGGCGGTGACCGCCGAGGTGCGCGCCGGCATCAACATGCGCAACATCGCCGTCTCCGCCGATGGGCGCTACGTGCTGGCGGGCAACTACCTGCCCCACAGCCTGGTGCTGCTGGATGCCCGGAACCTCGATCTGGTTGCCAGGATCCCTGCGGAGGGGCTCAGCGGCGAGACCTCCCGGGTCAGCGCCGTCTATACCGCGGCGCCACGCAACAGCTTCGTGGCGGCGCTTCCCGATATCCCCGAGGTCTGGGAGATACGCTGGCCGGAGGAGCGCATCGAGGGCGATGAGACGATTCTGGGCGATGTCGCCCTGCATCGTGTGAAGGCGCCCGACCACCTGGACAACTTCTTCTTCGATCGTGACTATCGCCATGTCATCGGCGCAACGCGTGGTGGCCGGGGCGCTCAGGTGTTCGACCTCGACGAGGCGCGCAAGGTGGCGGACCTGCCCCTGGAGGGCATGCCGCATCTGGGGTCCAGCCTGACCTGGGAGCGCAATGGCACCAGCGTGATGGCCGTGCCCCATCTCAACATGGGGCGGGTCTCGGTGCTCGATATGAACGACTGGTCGCTGATCACCCATATCGAGACTGACGGTCCGGGCTTCTTCACGCGCAGCCACGAGAACTCCCCCTACGCCTGGGTGGATGTCTTCTTCGGTCCCCATCAGGATCGCGTCCATGTGCTCGACAAGCAGAGCCTTCAGGTCGTCGAGACGCTGATTCCGGAGCCGGGCAAGACCGCCGCCCACGTGGAGTTCGACCGGCGCGGCGAGACCCTGCTGCTGAGCATCTGGGAGGATGATGGCTACCTGCTGTGGTTCGATGCCGATACCCTCGAGGAGCTGGGGCGGATGCCCATGAAACGCCCCTCCGGCAAGTACAACATCTGGAACCAGACCCGGTAGGCACCGGGCGGTCACCGAGCGGCCGCGATAAGAAATATTCTTGATACCTGTCATGGCCCCGGCGGCCTCGGGCAAGGCACAATGGGAAATCTAGCGCAACCGTCGGGACAGCTGCCATGACGTCACCCCAACCCGAGCCGGCCGGCATCCCCGTCGCCCGGCTCGCCTTCCGCCCCCTCTTCCTGCTCGCCTCGCTGTTCAGCGTGCTGGCCATGGTGGTGTGGTTCGCCTTCTGGCACGGCGATATCCTGCTGCGCCCCCACGGCGGGCTGATGTGGTGGCACCAGCACGAGATGATCTTCGGCTTCGGCGCCGCCGTTGCGGTGGGCTTCCTGCTCACCGCGGCGCAGAACTGGACCGGCCAGCCGAGCCTGCGGGGCGCGCCGCTGCTGGGCCTGGTCGGCCTCTGGCTGGCGGCCCGGCTGCTGATCGCCTTCCCCATGGGGCTGCCCGCCGGGGTGCTGATGGCCATCGACCTGGCCTTCCTGCCCCTGGCCGCCCTGGCGCTGGCGCGCATGGTGGTGGCGGCGCGCCAGTGGCGCAACCTGGTCTTCGTGCCGCTGCTGCTGCTGATGGCGGTGGCCAACCTGGCCATGCACCTCGGGGTGATGCGCGGCCAGCTGCCGCCGATCCGCGAGGGCGGCTACCTGGGGGTGCTGCTGATCGCCACCCTGATGGTGCTGCTGGGCGGCCGGGTCATCCCCTTCTTCACTTCCCGCAAGCTGGGGCGTGCCAAGCCGGCCGACTGGCCGATGCTCGAGCGCCTCTCGCTGTGGTCCATCTACGCCGTGGTGCTGCTGCAGCTGGCGGTGGTGCTCGGTGTCGTGCTGCCGGCGGGCCTGCTGGGCTGGACGATGCTGGTGGCGGCCGCCGCCAACGGCGTGCGCCTGGCCCCCTGGGAGGGATGGCACACCCTGCATGAGCCGCTGCTGTGGGGGCTGCACCTGAGCTATGCCTTCATCGTGGTGGGGCTGGTGATGTGGGCCCTGGCCCAGACCGGGGTGTTCCGGGTGGAGCTGGCGCTGCATGCCCTGGCCATCGGCGGCATCGCCTCCATGATGCTGGCGATGATGTCCCGGGTGGCGCTTGGCCATACCGGCCGCGAGATTCGAACCCTGCCGGGCATCGGCGTGGGGCTTGTGCTGATGTTCGCCGGCGCCCTGCTGCGCTCGCCGGTGCTGGCGATGTTTCCCCAGATCACCCACTGGACCTACAACCTCAGCATCCTGTTCTGGTGCATCGCCTACCTGATCTTCCTGTTCCACTACACGCTGCCGCTGCTGACCACCCGCGCGGATGGCAAGGACGGCTAGGCTTCCAGCGAGGTTCGAGATGATCGAGCACTACTTTCTGATCAAGCACCTGCATATCACCACCGCCACCCTGAGCCTGCTGTTCGTCGTGGTGCGGGCCTGGTGGTCGGTGCGCGAGTCGTCCTGGCTCCAGCGCCGCTGGGTCAGGGTGCTGCCTCACGTCAACGACACCCTGCTGCTGACGCTCGGCGTGCTGCTGATGGTGATGCTCAGGATGTGGCCCCAGCACCACCCCTGGCTTGCCGCCAAGCTGATCGCCCTGCTGCTCTACATCGGCCTGGGCACCCTGGCGATCAAGCGCGGGCGCAGCCCCGCGGTGCGCGGGGGCGCGGCCCTGGCAGCGGTGGCCACCTTCGCCTACATGCTGGGGGCGGCGCTGCACAACAGCCCGCTCTCCTGGCTGGCGGCCGGCTGAGGCGCGGCATGACGCCGGGGGCCGGAGCTCACTATACTCCCGCTTGGGCGCCGACCTTCCCCGGCACCCACTCCAGCCCACAAGGAGCGATTCGATGAGCCAAGAGCAACTTCCCGCCGGCGCCGGCAAGGTCGCCGAGCAGTATCCCGAGGTGTGGGACGCCTATGCCGAGCTGGGTAAGGCCTGCGCCGAGGCCGGTCCCCTGGATGAGCGCACCCGCCGCCTGGTCAAGCTGGCGCTGGCCGTGGGCGCGCGCTCCGAGGGGGCGGTGCACTCCCACGCCCGCCGCGGCCTGGAGGAGGGCGAGTCTCCCGAGGCGCTCAAGCAGGTGGCCATGCTGGCCATCCCGACCCTGGGCCTGCCCACCGGCGTGGCGGCCCTGACCTGGATCGAGGATCTCACCGAGAAGTGACCCTCCCGGCCGGCAGTGCGCTGCCGGCCCTGCCTATCCCGCCAGGTCTGGCAAGCCTTGCCAATGTGATTCGGCCTCCTCCCTATTGACCCTCGTCAAAGTCATGGACGCGTCCTCGCTGCTACTCTTTAACATGCATAGAGAATGCATATTAAGGGGGCGGAGGCGGCCGGCACCATCGGTCGTTTTCCACAAGAAGACAGACTAGCAAGGGGGTATGGTCCATGACCGAAGGCCTGACAAAGGCAGCGGCCCGCAACATCTTCTATGGCGGGTCGCTGTTCTTCTTCCTGGTGTTTGCCGCGCTGACGGCTCACAGCCACTACTACATCGTCAACACCTCGACCCAGCCGCTCACGGACTCCGTGCGGCTGGGCAAGCACGTATGGGAGGAGCACAACTGCATCAACTGCCACACCATCCTCGGTGAAGGCTCCTACTTCGCACCGGAAGTCGGCAACGTCTGGACCCGCTACGGCGGCCACCAGAACCCCGAGGGCGCCCGCATGGCGCTGGCGGCCTGGATGCGCGCCCAGCCCACCGGAGCACCGAACCGTCGTCAGATGCCCTACTTCGAGATCAACGACGAAGAGATGGAGGCACTGATCGATTTCTTCGAGTGGACCGACTCCATCGACACCCAGGGCTGGCCGCCCCATCCGGCCGGTTGATCCGGACCCATGACACAGCCGGATTCCAGAACCAAGGAGAGCCGCACCGATGAAATATGAAACGCAGAAGGTGGCCCTGCCATTCTTCATGGTCGCGATGGCGCTGTTCGCGCTGCAGATCGTCTTCGGTCTCGCCGCCGCCGCCGCCTATGTCTGGCCTCACTTCATGTCCGAGGCCATGCCCTTCAACATCACCCGTACCAGCCATACCAACCTGCTGATCGTCTGGCTGCTGATCGGCTTTATGGGCTGCACCTACTACCTGATGCCCGAGGAGGCCGAGAACGAGATCTATAGCCCCAACCTCGCCTACCTGCAGCTGGGCATCTTCGCTATCGCCGGCGCCGGCGCGCTGATCAGCTACAGTTCGGCATCCACGAGGGGGGCGCCACTACCTCGAGCAGCCGCTCTGGTCGAAGCTCCTGATCACGATCTCGTTCTTGATGTTCCTGTTCAATACCAGCCTGACCATGCTCAAGGGGCGCAAGACGGCCATCAACATGGTGCTGATGCTGGGCCTCTGGCTGGCCGCCGTGTTCTGGCTGTTCGCCTTCTACAACCCCGACAACCTGGCACTGGACAAGCTGTGGTGGTGGTGGATCGTCCACATCTGGGTGGAAGGCGTGTGGGAGCTGATCATGGCCTCCCTGCTCGGCTACCTGCTGATCAAGATGACCGGCGTGGACCGCGAAATCATCGAGAAGTGGCTCTACGTCATCGTCGGCCTGGCGCTCTTCTCCGGCCTGCTGGGCACCGGCCACCACTACTACTGGATCGGCACCCCCGGCTACTGGCAGCCCATCGGCAGCATCTTCTCCACCCTCGAGGTGATCCCGTTCTTCGCCATGGTGGTGTTCGCCTTCTACATGTTCTGGAAGGGCAACCGCAACCACCCCAACAAGGCCGCCATGCTGTGGACCATGGGCTGTGCCGCCGTGGCCTTCTTCGGCGCCGGCGTGTGGGGCTTCATGCACACCCTGTCGTGGATCAACTACTACACCCACGGCACCCAGATCACCGCGGCCCACGGCCACCTGGCCTTCTACGGCGCCTACGTGATGCTGATCATGGGCATCATCACCTACGCCATGCCGCAGCTCCGTCGTGTGCAGCCCTACAACCAGGTGCTGAACATGTGGGCCTTCTGGATCATGACTTCCGCCATGTGGTTCATGACCTTCACCCTGACCTTCGCAGGTGTCGTCCAGACCCACCTGCAGCGGGTGCTCGGCATGAACTTCATGCAGGTCCAGGACCAGCTGAACCTCTTCTACGTGATGCGTTTCGGTACCGGCATCTTCGTCGGCATCGCCGCGCTGATGTTCATCTACGCGGTCTTCGGGCCGGCGCGTGAGCAGGTGCCCGCCACCAGCAGGCCGCTGACCGCTACCGAGTAAGGCCCCCGGCGGGCCGCGGCGGTCGCCGTGGCCCGCTTCCTTCCGGCTTCTGGAGTGACTCATGTCCCATATCGCACCCCTGCCCGAGCTCGACCAGGAGGCACCCTTCTACCAACCGGTCGCCAACGAGTGTGCCCTCTTCGAGCAGGCCTACCAGCAGCGCCTGCCGCTGCTGCTCAAGGGCCCCACCGGCTGTGGCAAGACGCGCTTCGTCAGCCACATGGCGGCCAAGCTGGGTCGACCGCTCTACACCGTGTCCTGTCACGATGATCTCACCGCCGCCGACCTCACCGGCCGCTACCTGCTCCAGGGTGGCGAGACCCGCTGGGTCGACGGCCCGCTGACCCGCGCCGTGCGCGAGGGTGGCATCTGCTATCTCGACGAGGTGGTCGAGGCGCGCAAGGACGTCACCGTGGTGCTGCACCCGCTCACCGACGACCGCCGCCTGCTGCCCCTGGAGCGCACCGGGGAACTCCTCGAGGCGCCCGACGACTTCATGCTGGTGGTCTCCTACAACCCCGGCTATCAGCACATTCTCAAGTCCCTGAAGCCCAGTACCCGCCAGCGCTTCGTGGCGATGTCCTTCGATTTCCCGCCGCCGGATATCGAGTGCGGCATCGTGGCCCGCGAGAGTGGCCTGCCCCATGAGCGCTGCGCCGCCCTGGTCAACCTGGCCACCCGCCTGAGCGAGCTCAAGGGCCAGGACCTGGAGGAGGGGGTTTCTACCCGCCTGCTGGTCTACTGCGCCACCCTGATCCAGGCCGGCATGCCGATCCTGACCGCCGCTCGGGCCACCCTGGTGGAGCCCCTGACCGACGATCTGGACGTCCAGGAAGGGCTTATGGAAGCGATTAACGCCACTTTCGGTTGAAGCATTCTATGGCGAGGGGCGTCGGGGGCAGGCCGAAGAGGAGGTCCTACGCCAGGGATGGCGTCGGTAGCAATGGGATGGAGTCCTCCCCACCCTATATCGGCGTCATTGCGCCACACTGGTGGGCAGGAACACCAACCAGCCTGAGGGTGAGGAGAACTCGTCATGAACATTACCCGTGTCGGCGTCGATATCGCAAAGTCTGTTTTTCATGTCCACGGCGTCGATCGCCATGATCAGGTGCAGTGGCAAGGTAAGTACACCCGCGAAAAATGGCTGGATGAGGTCAGCAAGCGGGTGCCGGCGGGAGCCGAAATCGGCATGGAAGCCTGTGCCTCGTCTCACTACTGGGCGCGGGCCTTGCAGGAGCGAGGCTATCGCGTCAAGTTGATCGCCGCACAGTTCGTGACGCCCTACGTGAAGAGCAACAAGAATGACCGAGTCGACGCCGAAGCGATCTGTGAAGCCATGGGGCGGCCCAGCATGCGCTTCGTGGCCGTCAAGAGCGTCGCTCAGCAGGATACCCAGGCGGCACACCGCATTCGTGAAGAGCTGGTACGGCAGCGCACGGCCAAGGCCAATCAGATACGTGGGCTGGTGGGGGAGTATGGCCTGGTCGCTCCGGTGGGTATCGGTCAGTTGCGTGCCGCCCTGCCTCGCTGGCTGGAAGAGGCAGACAACGGGCTGACGGATGCCTTTCGTGTCCTGCTTGCCGGCCTTGCCGAGGATCTGCGACACCTGGATGAGCGCATCGCGACGGTCACGGCGAGCCTCGAGCGACAGGCCAAGGCAGACCCCGTGGCCAAGCGGCTGATGACGCTGCAGGGTATCGGTCCACTGACCGCCACCGCGCTGGCCGGCGCCCTCGGCGATGGCAAGAGCTTTCGGCGCGGGCGAGATTTTGCCGCCTCGCTCGGCTTGACGCCTCGACAACACAGCACCGGGGGGCGAGACCGCCTGCTGGGCATCAGCAAACGCGGCGACAGTTACCTGCGCAAGCTACTGGTGCATGGTGCGCGATCGGTGCTCCGGCATGTGGGTACCAAGGACGACGGCCTGAGCCAGTGGGTCAGGCACCTGGCCGAGCACAAACATGCCAATGTGGCGGTCGTCGCACTGGCCAACAAGACGGCACGTATCGCCTGGGCGGTAACCCGCCATGAGAGCGCCTATGATGCGTCGCTGGCGTCCCGGCTTTCGGCATGAAAAACCATTGGATTTAGCACGTTAATATAATATTGAGCACCGTCCACCACGATTGCTGAGCATGCTGCAGGATGGCGAACAGGTCGAACCGACGTCAGACAACCCCTTCTGGACGCTGAGCCTTTTGAGCTCGAGGTAGCGATTGGGAGCTGACGTGCGGATAGCCCATCAAGGTCCGATGTTCATGAGAGCATCATTACTGAGACCGGATATACGTGTGCAGTCGTACCTACCGACCATCGTGCCTCGTGCTTGCAAACGGGGAGGACTCCATATACGTACAGGGATGTATTCACAGCGCCTCCTCGTCGGTCCGGCGCCCCGGGGCCTGCCGCCGAATCAGCCGCGAGCAAGGAGGCGCCGATACGAGTCAGCGCCTTCAGAGTCAGGAGATCGATCATGCTGCACTTTCTCGAGGTCGAGGAGTTCGTCGGCCGCCACTGGCACCGCTGGGCCTCCGGTGCGGCAAGCTATCGGCGCTACCCGGAGGCCGCCGTGGCCCTGGAGGAGCTGCGCCACGTGCTCGGGGTCTTCTTCCGTGCCAGCGGTGGCGAGAGCGGCCTGGAGGTCGCCGCCATCGTGGCGCGCAGCTCCGCGCACCGCCTCTCGCTGCGCCAGCGCCTCGGCTTCGATGACGAAGCCATCGACCAGGCGCGGCGCGACGAGGAGGCGCTGCTGCTGCCGCCGACCCTGGACTTCTTTCCCGAGGCACGCCTCAACCGCGACCTCTACTTCTGGCTGACCGCCTTCCTGGCGGTCTCCCGGCATCCGGGCCTTCACGCCGACCCGCTGCAGAATGACCTGGCGCGGCTGCGCGAGGGGATGCGCGCCACCGAGGCGACCCTCGAGCGCTTTCCGGGCCTCGCCGGGCGCTATCGCGACCTCTGTGCGGCCCTGCTGGCGGTGCGCCCGGTGCGCCGCAAGCTGCCGCCCATGGAGCAGGCCCTGGAAGCCACCCTGCGCGCCCTGCTGGGGGATGACTCCCCCCTGGAGGGCTGGGCCGCCTCCATGGCGGCGGCCGTGGCCGACCCGCAGGCGTCACTCGAGGCGTTCCAGGCGCCGCGGGGCTATCGTCCCCCGCTGCCGGTCCCCCTGTGGGGCCAGGTGGTGCACCTGGGCGTGGGCCACGGCCGCGAGGAGAGCGACGAGGACCCCCACGACGGCGAGACCAACAGCGCCCAGCAGGCCAGCGAGGGCAAGCGCAAGGCGGAGCGCCGCCGCCAGGACCAGTCGGAGCGCGACGACCCGCTGATCGCCAACCGCTTCGAGAAGATGCTCTCCTGGACCGAGATGGTGAACCTCAACCGCCTGGTGGAGGACAACGAGGACGAGGAGGCCAAGCGCGCCGCCGAGCAGATCGAGGAGATCGTCATCAGCCCGCACAAGCAGCGGGCGGCGACCCGGCTCAAGGTCGACCTCGACCTGCCGCCGGACGAGGCGCTGGGCGAGCGGCTACGCGGCAAGCAGCTCTACCCCGAGTGGAACTACCGTAAGCAGTGCTATCTGCCCGACCACTGCCAGGTGATCACCGACCTGCAGAGCGAGGAGGGCGAGCAGTGGGAGCCGGACGACGCCACCCGGCGGCGCATCCGCCGGGTGCGCCGGGAGTTCGAGGCGCTGCGTCCGCGCCGCGAGATCCTGCGCGGCCAGGTCGACGGCAACGAGCTCGACATGGACGCAGTGATCCGATCCCGCTGCGACCTGGCCGCCACCGGCGAGGCCAGCGACCGCCTCTACATGACGGCCCGCGAGCAGGCCCGCGACCTGGCGGTGGATATCCTGGTGGATGTCTCGCTCTCCACCGATGCCTGGCTGGACGATCGCCGGGTGCTCGACGTGGAGAAGGAGGCGCTGATGGTGCTGGGCCACGGCCTGGCCGGCTGCGGCGACGACTATGCCATCCACTGCTTCACCTCCCACCGCCGCCAGAAGGTGTGGGTCAACACCCTCAAGACCTTCGAGGAGGGCATGAGCGAGCGGGTGGCGAGACGCATCTCGGCGCTGAAGCCGGGCCACTACACCCGCATGGGGCCGGCGATCCGCCACGTGACCCAGGAGCTGGCCAAGCGCCCCAACCGCCATCGCCTGCTGCTGGTGATCACCGACGGCAAGCCCAACGATACCGACTACTACGAGGGGCGCTACGGCATCGAGGACACCCGCAAGGCGGTGCTCGAGGCGCGCCAGCAGGAGGTGAGGGTGTTCGGCGTCACCGTGGACCGTGAGGCGCATCAGTACGTCTCGCACCTGTTCGGCCGCGGCAGCTACGCCATCGTCAATCGGCCCGAGCACCTCGCCCTTGCGCTGCCGGGCATCTACCGCCAGATCATCGGCCACTGAGGAGCGACCATCATGCGCAACGCCGCCGTGCCGAATCGCCGTCCCGCCATCGCCGTCGCCGTGGGCCTGCTGGTCGCCCTGGCGGTGATCACCCCGCTGTCCTGGCTGATCAACACCCGCGACTGGGGCATCCTGGTGATGTTCGTGGTGCCCTTCGCGGTGTGGGGACTGATCTGGCTGGGGCGCCGCCTGGCCGACTGGGCCGGCGTCGGCCCGCCGCCCTGACCCCTTCCGTTCCTGGCAATGGCGCTCGAGGCTGATCCGGCGTCAGACCTGTGAGGAGGCGCCACGAATCCATCCCTGGAGGCTACCTAGACCATCCCTGGTCCACGGACCTCCTCTTCGGTCTGCCCCCGGCGCCTCTCGCGACAGGCTAGTTCAAGCCGCCTGGGCTACCAGGTAGCCGGCGCCCACCAGCAGCAGGGTGAAGAGGGTGAGGCCGGTAAAGGCGCCGCGCCAGGCCGGCGTCGAGGCGTGAAGGCCCAGGTAGACCATCAGCACCCGGTGAGCCTTGAAGAAGGTGGTGGCCAGCAGCAGGCCTGCCGACCACAGCGGCAGCGCCTCTAGGCGCGCCTCGCCGCCCAGCCGGGCCGAGGCCATGGTGATCAGGGTCAGGCCCATCAGCACCGCCCAGGTGATCAACAGCCGGCGGGTGGCGCCATCGGGGGCGGCCTTCGTCGAGACATTCATCGGCTTACCTCAGCAGGTAGATGATCGGGTAGAGCAGGATCCAGATCAGGTCGACCATGTGCCAGAAGGCGGCGGCGGTCTCCACGTTGTCGTGGGAGACCTTCCAGGCCACCAGGGCGATCAGCCCCAGGCCGAAGAGCACATGGGCGAAGTGGAAGCCGGTCAACAGGTAGTAGAAGGTGAAGAAGGTGTTGGTCTCGGGCAGGATGCCCTGCCCCAGCTTGTCGGCATACTCCACCACCTTGACCACGCAGAAGAGCACCCCGAGGGCGAAGGCGGCCCCCAGCCACTGGCGGCAGCGGCGAACCTCTCCCGCGGCGATGGCCTGGGATGCCAGGGCGGCGAAGAGGCCGCTGGTCAGCAGCACCAGGGTGTTGAGGCCCCCGGCCACCGGGTCGAGCAGCTGCTGGGAGGCATCGAACACCTCGCGCTCGCCGGCGCGCAGCCAGGCAAACATGCCGAAGAAGGCGGCGAAGACCAGCATCTCGCTTAAGATCAGTACCCACATCAGCGGGTTGCCCGGCAGCGCCGAGAGCGGCCCCCAGCCCGGGTTGGGCAGCGGGCGCTCCCGGCCGGCGTCCTGTTCGCTCCGCTCGGCCCTTTCCATCTCAGCCCTGTCCATTTCAGCCCTATCCACGTCGGCCCTCCATGTCGGACCTTGTCATCTCAGCCCTCGGCGGGGAGGGGCGTGCGCTCGAACTCGGCACGCACCGCCGGGGTGGTCAGCTTCCAGCCCGCCCAGGCGAAGAGCGCGGTGAGCAGGGTGGCAAGGAGGATCAGCCCGCCGAGCAGGCCGATCAGGCCGGCGACCGGGTCCTCGACGTTGACCGCCTCGGTGGTGGCGGTGTCCGGCAGCAGGCTGAAGGTCAGCGGCGTCAGGGCCGCGCCGCCCAGCACGCCGACGAAGCCCGTCGCCATCAGGGCGATGAAGGCGCGCCTCGCCCAGGGCAGGCGGCGCAGCAGGGCGACGGCCAGGCCCAGGGTGACCAGGGCGCCGAGCAGCAGCAGGCTGGCGACCCGGGTGCTGCGCTCGATCATCCAGGCCACGCCCCCGGTCAGCCCGCCGCTGCTGGAATCGACGCCCAGGGTCATGGCCAGGGCATCGCCCGGTGCGCGGCTCAGGATCACCAGCAGCAGGGTGGCGAGGGCAAACAGGATGAAGCCCCAGGCCAGGCCGGTCACGGCAGGGGAGCGCGGCACGGATGGCCGGTGCGATAGCGTGGTGTGCGTCATGGTGGGGCTCCCTCAGTCGCCGAGGCGAACGGCGGCACCGCCGAACAGCAGGCTACGCGGGTTGTCGACGGGGCGCGCGGCCATCAGCCGCTGGATGCCGACGCCGCAGCGCGCGATGGTCCAGATCAGGCAGGCGGTGAAGAAACCGTAGCCCAGCACCCAGGAGGCCCAGGCGGGGGCGCCGATCCAGCCCAGCAGGTTCCAGGCCGCGAGGGCGATGGCGCCGCCCAGGGCCCCCAGCCAGAAGGTGCGGATCTGGAACAGCAGGTGGCTGTCGGCCATGGGCGGGACGCGGCCGCGCCGGATATGGGCGATTACTACGCCGATGGGAGCGGTGATCACCGCCATGATGCTGCCCAGGTAGAGCACGTAGATGGCCGCGGCCAGGCCACGGCCCCGGGTGTCGGGTGCGAGGGTGGTGTCGGTGTGGGACATGTCGCCTTGGCTCCTGTCGAGTGCTGCCTGATTTGATGCATTCTGGATACTACTATGACGCCCGCATCCGCCGGCGTCTTTGTCGGAAATCAAGGTCGCGGACGGTGAGGCCGGAAACGGCTGCGCCCGGCGGGGCCGGGCGGGCCGGGCGCAGCGGGTCGGGTGGTGGGTGTGAGCGTCAGGCCTTGCCTTCGGCCTTCAGCTGCTCCTGCTCCTCGATCATCTTGTCCACCGAGGAGAGGTAGTACTCGTCGGCGAAGCCGCTCTCCGGCTCCTTGAGCCAGATGAAGCAGACCAGCCAGCTGAGGAAGGCGCCGGCGGCCAGGATGTAGAAGAACTGGGTCGGGGTGACGAAGGTGAAGATGGTCAGGTAGACCACCGCCCCCACGTTGCCGTAGGCGCCGGCCATGCCGGAGATCTGGCCGGTGATGCGGCGCTTGATCGAGGGGATGATGCCGAAGGTGGCGCCCTCGGAGCCCTGCACGAAGAAGGAGGTGAAGATGGTGATGGCGATGGCCAGGATGAGCGGCCAGGTCTCGTTCATCATGCCCATCAGGGTGAAGCCGATGCCGATGCCGAACATGTAGCTGAGCATCACGAAGCGCCGGTTGCCCATGCGGTCGGAGACCGCGCCGCCCATGGGGCGCGCCACCAGGTTGACGAAGGCGAAGGACGAGGCGATCAGGCCGGCGGCCGCGGCGGTCAGCCCCCAGGTCTGCTCGAAGAACATCGGCAGCATGGAGATCACCGCCAGCTCCGCGCCGAAGTTGGCGAAGTAGGTGGTGTTGAGCGCGGCCACGCTGTTGAAGTGGTACTTGTCGTCCTCCGGCACGCCCTTCTTCAGGATCGGCACGTTGACGCGGATGATCTGCACCACCTGGTAGATGACGATCGCCAGGATCGCCAGGTAGGAGATCACCGCCGCTGTCATGGACATGAAGCCCATGTCCTGAATCCGCCACACCAGGATGGCGAGACAGCCCACCAGCGGGATGGTCCAAAGGATCAGCTTGATCATGTCGCCCCAGCTGCTGACCTCCATGGCCAGCGCCTTGCGGGTCTTGCGGTGGGAGGTGGCGGAGGGGCCGTCGGTGATGGCAAACCAGTAGTAGACGCCGTAGGCGGCCATCACGAAGGCGCTCTGGGCGATGGCCCAGCGCCAGCCCTCGTCGCCGCCGTACCAGACGATGGCGATGGTGGGCAGGGTCATGGCGGCGGCGGCGGAGCCGAAGTTGCCCCAGCCGGCGTAGAAGCCCTCGGCGAAGCCGATGTGCTTGGGCTTGAACCACAGCGCGGTCATGTGGATGCCGACCACGAAGCTGGCGCCGATGGAGCTCAGCACCAGGCGCGCGACCAGCAGTTGGGTGAAGGAGTTGCCGAAGGCGAAGGCCAGGGCGGGAATCGCCATGGTCACCATCAGGATCGAGAAGACCCGACGGGGGCCGAAGCGGTCCAGCGCCATGCCGACGATGATGCGCGCCGGGATGGTCAGCGCCACGTTGCAGATGGCAAAGAGGCGGATATGGTCCTGGGTCAGCCAGTCGACGTCGCGCAGCATGCTGGTGGCCAGCGGCGCCATGTTGAACCAGACGTAGAAGGTGATGAAGAACGCGATCCAGGTCAGGTGCAGGGCCCTGATCTCAGGAGTGCGTACCTTGAAGAGGTCAGCGACTTTCATGGTGAAGTCATCCTTTAAGCGAAGGACGTGATGACACGGACAAGGGAATCCTCTCCGCCTAGGGGCTGGGGAAGATCAGCAGCGGGACCTCGGCGCGGCGGGCCAGGAAGGAGCTGACGCTGCCGAAGGTCATGTAGTCGAGCTCGTCGACGAAGTAGCTCAGCGACTGGGCGATGATGCCGCCGTCGGGCTTCTGGCTGTGGCGTGCCATCACCAGCAGGTCGGGGGCCAGCTTGCGGGTGGCCTCGAGCAGCTGCTTGCGGGGATCCCCCTCGGCGATATGTACTTCCGTTTCGCAGCCCTCGGCCTCGGCGAACGTCTTGGCCTCGGCCAGGGCGGCGGTCAGCTCCTGGACCTCCTCCTGGAAGAGATCCTCGTTGGCGTCGGTATAGTCCCGGGGGTTCTCGGCCACCGCCACCAGCAGCAGCCTGGGCTGGGTGCAGCGGAACATCTCGACGGCCTGGGCCAGGCAGAGCTTGGCGTTTCGGGAGCCGTCATAGGCGACCATGATCTTCATGGGACTCTCCTTGGCTGGAGTCGGGGCCTGTGGTGGGTATCGCGGCGACCGGCCCTGGCCGGCCGCCGGATGGACGGTAGCGGCGTTACGGGTTCTTCACGTAGGCGTTCCTGCGCAGGTAGAACCACCAGTTGATCACCAGGCAGACCGCATAGAAGATCGCGAAGCCGTACATGGCGAGCTCGGGCGTGCCGGCGCGGATCTGGTCGCCCATCCCCACCGGGGCGATGAAGGCGCCGTAGGCGGCCACCGCGGAGGTCCAGCCCAGCACCGGGCCCTTCTGCTGGGCATCGAAGATCACCCCGATGCTGCGGAAGGTGGAGCCGTTGCCGATGCCGCTGGCGGCGAACAGGATCACGAACATGATCATGAAGATCGCGAAGTAGCTGTTCGGGTCGGTGGAGTTGTAGGCCAGCATCATCACGTAGCCGGTGACGGCGGAGGCCACCACCATGATCACCGAGATGATCTGGGTGACGATGGAGCCGCCCACCTTGTCGGAGATCCAGCCGCCTACCGGGCGGATCAGGGCGCCCACGAAGGGACCGATCCAGGCCCAGGTGAGGGCGCTGGGGCCGTCGGGGTTGGCGACGCGGGTGACGGTGCCGTCGGCGGCTACCTCCATCATGTTGCCGAAGATGACGTTGATGGAGAGGGGCAGGGCGGCGGAGAAGCCGATGAAGGAGCCGAAGGTCAGGATGTAGAGGACGGTCATCGACCAGGTGTGCTTGTTCGAGAAGATCGCGAACTGCTTCTGGATATTGGGCTTGATATCGCCGGGAATCGGGCGCAGCAGCACCAGGGTCAGCACGATGGTCAGCGGCAGGGCGACCCACATGCCCAGCAGGTTGAGGGCGAACATGCCGATGATGCTGGCGACCGCGCCCACGGCGTAGAGGCCGAGGATCTTGCCGAAGGCCTGGGCAGGGCTGCCCGGGGCCGGCGTGATGGTGCGCAGGTTGTTCATGCCGAACCAGCCGGCGAAGGCCAGCGGGATCAGGAAGACCAGCCAGACGAAGCCGGCATTCTGGATCCAGGTGTCGGTGCCCGCCTCGATGCGGCCGATCAGGGTGCCGCTGGCGTTCTGCAGCTCCATGGGGCCGCCGGCGATCACGCCGAAGATGCCCACGGTCATCACCAGCGGGATCAGGATCTGCATGGAGGTGACGCCGAAGTTGCCGAGGCCGGCGTTCATGCCCAGGGCATAGCCTTGCTGCTTCTTCGGGTAGAAGGTGGAGATGTTGCTCATGGAGGCGGCGAAGTTGCCGCCGCCGATGCCGGAGAGCAGCGCCAGGGCCTGGAATACCCACAGCGGCGTTTCGGGGTTCATCAGCGCGAAGCCGGTCCCCGCGGCGGGGATCATCAGCAGGGCGGTGGTCAGGAAGATGGTGTTGCGCCCGCCGGCGATGCGGATCATGAACGAGGCCGGGATGCGCAGGGTGGCACCGGAGAGGCCCGCCAGCGCCGTCAGGGTGAACAGCTCGCTCACGGTGAACGGGAAGCCGAGGTT
This sequence comes from Halomonas alkalicola, assembly GCF_030704205.1. Lineage (NCBI taxonomy): Bacteria > Pseudomonadati > Pseudomonadota > Gammaproteobacteria > Oceanospirillales > Halomonadaceae > Halomonas > Halomonas alkalicola. Next base: position 2,208,497 of record NZ_CP131913.1, read on the forward strand.
CTGCATCTGGGTGGTGATCATCCCCCACATCATCCAGACGGCAAAGCCCATCAAAAGGCTCGGGATGGAGATCCACAGGTTGCGATTGGCAACCCGCTTGCCCTCCTTCTCCCAGAACTCCTCGTTCTCGACATCCCAGTGTTCGATGTCGGCATTCTTCCTGGTCATGGCGTATCCCCTTGAGGTCCAGCGGTGTGCTCGTGGTGCCCGATAGCGGTTGACCGGTATCAAGGGCAGGAGCTCTGGGGCAAAGATACGCCGCCGTACGGGCGCGCGAAACGTGGCCCAGGCGGCCGCCAGGCGGGGGGATACCTCCAGGGAGGTAGGGGGGGATAATCTACAGGTGACTGTTTATGAAAGGCTTTGTGGCGGGGAGGGGGGGGCGGCGGGGGGCTGGCGGTGCCCCCGGATTATTTGGAGGTATCCACACAGAACCGCCCCGGCTAGCGGTCTACCCCCTCCTGCACCGCCCACACCGCGGCCTCCACTCGCGAGCGCAGGTTGAGCTTCTTGAGCAGGTGCTTGACGTGGACCTTGACCGTGCCTTCGGTGATGTCGAGCTTGCGGGCGATCATCTTGTTGGAGAGGCCGCCGGCCAGCTCGCGCAGGATAAAGCATATCTATGCCTATCTATGCAGATCAATTCGGTTGAAAGCAGCGTGGTACCTCTATATATTGATCAGTCAATGTAGTGTAGGGCGGTTCCGCCCATGAGACCGTGCCGCCTCAGATAAGGTGGCAACACCATCGCCCATAGGAAGCGAAAACATGGCCGAGATGGAAGATCGCTGGTTATCCGTAGACGAAATAGGCAAGCACCTCGGTGTCAGCAATGACACCGTGTACCGCTGGATCGACAAGCACGCAATGCCCGCCCACCGTATGGGGCGTTTTTGGAAGTTCAAAAAAGTCGAAGTGGATGAGTGGGTCAAGGGCGGTGGCGCCGCCGAGACGAGCAAGGGTGAGCGTTCCGAATGACCCAAGGCCGGTATCGCATCTCCTTCACGTCCGGCAGCCTGTATCACCGCGAATCGGTGAAGCTGGCCGAGCTGTACCTGTCGCTCCGTGACTGGGATGAGGTGCGTGCTCAAGCGATGCATGACAACCTGCTACAGGCCAGAACGGAAAGCACGGCAAAGCGCACCTGTAGAGAGGCGATTGCACGCCTGAAGACGTTGACCGAAAGCGAACGGACTTTCCTGGCCGAGGCAAACCACCAGGACCAGGCTCACCTTCTGTGGGTTGCCGTGTGCCGACTGTACCGCTTTATCGCGGACTTTGCGGTGGAAGTGCTACACGAACGGTTTGTCGCGATGAAGCTGGATCTCAGTTTTGAGGATTTCGATGCCTTCTATAACCGTAAATCGGAATGGCATGACGAGCTTGATAATGCCAGCGCCTCAACGCGCGATAAATTGCGGCAGGTCCTGTTCAGAATGCTGCGGGAGGCAGGGTTGTTAGCTAAGGACAAAACCATAAACGCAGTTCTGCTAAGCCCCAGGCTGGTTGAGTTGCTGCGTCAGAACAATCCTGACGAGTTTTTCTACTTCCCAGTCTATGAATCCGATATCAGGGGGATGTCAGCTTGAGAAAGGACATTGCCAAAATGCCGATGCAGGAGCGACTACAGCACCTGTTTAGCGTGGTTTCCGGCCAGCGGTTCCTGAACAAACAGGGGCTGGGTAATGAAGTGCCTTTCTTCATCTGTCCCTACCGGCCTGAAGAAGCGGTCGAAATGGAGCGTCTTCAGCGGCAGTTGGTTAACCGGCTGGAGCAGGCGGGCATCCGGATCCTGAGTATCAATCTGTACGACCTGGCCGTCGATATTTTGAAAGACAGAGACATCTGGGAGCAGGTGTTGGAGCTCGAGCCCACGGTCTCAAAGGATCAACTGAAAGAACTGCTACAGGGAGTGCTGGACCCGGAAGCCCATTTGGTGCCCGCTATTGCGGCAAAACTCCAGTCCGTTGAGTTTGACGTGCTGTTTCTCTCAGGGGTGGGCGAGGTTTTCCCCTACATACGCTCCCACAACGTGCTTAACAACTTGCAGAGCACCGCCAAAGACCAGCCAACGGTGATGTTCTTCCCGGGCTCCTATACCCACTCGCTGGAAACCGGTGCATCGCTGGATCTGTTCGGCAGGCTGCATGACGACAAGTACTACCGTGCGTTCAACATCTTTCATTACGAAGCCTGAGCGGACGATACGATTCGAGGCGTAATCATTAAGGGAAAGTACAATGACATTGAAGAATATTTTTCTAAAGCCCGTTGACCGCCCCATTGAAGGCGTTATCAAAGCCGACGATGAAGCCAGTCTTCGCCTCGAAATTGAAGAATACGTACTGACCAACGAAGTTGAGAAACGCCTCGAAGAGTTCCTGGACGCTTACAACAATTACGAAGGGGCCAACGGTGTATGGGTCTCCGGCTTCTTCGGGTCCGGTAAGTCTCACCTGCTCAAAATGCTGGCCCTTTTGCTTGAAAACCGGGAAATGGACGGTGCTACAACCCTGGGCCTGTTCCTTCCCAAGTGCAGCGAGAATGAAATTCTCCGGGGCGACCTGAAGCGAGCTGTCTCAATTCCGGCGAAGAGCATTCTGTTCAACATCGATCAGAAAGCCGATGTCATCAGCAAAACCCAGATCGATGCGCTTCTGGCCGTGTTCGTTAAAGTCTTCGACGAAATGTGCGGCTACTACGGCAAACAAGGGCACATTGCCCAGTTTGAGCGCGATCTGGACGGCCGTGGCCTGTACGAACAATTCAAAGCCGAGTACGAGACCATCGCCGGCCGCCCCTGGCAGAAAGGCCGGGAGCAAGCCCTTCTGGAAGGCCCGAATATTGCCCAAGCCTACGCCGCTGTGACCGGTGGCGACCCGCAGTCGGCAGCGGGCATTCTGGACAAGTACCGCAGCGAATACCGAGTCTCGATTGAAGACTTCGCGGACAATGTGAATGCCTATATCGAGAAGCAGGCAAAAGAGGGTGGCCACAAAGAGTTCCGCCTGAACTTCTTTGTGGACGAGGTCGGCCAGTACATTGCCGACAACACCAAGCTGATGACCAACCTGCAAACCATTGCCGAGAGCCTCGCCACCAAGTGTCGGGGCCGGGCCTGGATTATCGTCACCGCCCAGGAAGAAATGAAAAACGTGGTTGGCGAAATGGGCAAGCAGCAGGGCAACGACTTCTCGAAAATTCAGGCACGGTTCAATAACCGCATGAAGCTGTCCAGCGCGGACGTGGCGGAGGTTATCCAGAAGCGCCTGCTAACCAAGACCGAAGAAGGCGTCAATCAGCTGTCGGACGTCTACCACGCACAGGCGAACAACTTCAAAACCCTCTTTGACTTCGCGGATGGATCGGCTACCTACCGGAACTTCCGGGACAGGGACCACTTCATCCACAGCTACCCCTTCGTCCCCTACCAGTTCGCGCTGTTTCAATCGGCGATCCAGAACCTGTCGCAGCACAACGCCTTCGAGGGTAAACACAGTTCCGTCGGTGAACGCTCCATGCTAGGGGTTTTCCAGCAGGTGGCCATCCACATCGGCAACCATGAGGTGGGCCAGCTGGCCACCTTTGACCTGATGTTTGAAGGCATCCGCTCTGCACTGAAATCACAAATACAGCGGGCGATTATTCAGGCAGAGAACCACCTCGATAATGCCTTCGCCGTCCGGCTGCTGAAGGCCCTGTTCCTGGTCAAATATGTCAAGGAATTCAAGTCCACGGTGCGTAACCTTTGCGTGCTGATGCTGGATGCCTTCGATCAGGATCTGCCGGCACTTCGCACCAAGGTCGAGGAAGCCCTGAGCCTTCTGGAGCAACAGACCTACATACAGCGCAACGGGGACCAGTACGAGTACCTGACGGACGAGGAAAAGGACGTCGAGCAGGAGATCAAGAACACAGAGGTTGAGTCATCGGACGTTGCGGACGAGCTGGAAAAGATCGTTTTCGACTTTGTTATAAAACAGCGCAAAATCCGCTATGACGCCGGCTCCTCCCAGAACCAGGGGCAGGACTACTCCTATTCGCGCAAACTGGATGATCGTCTGCATGGGCGTGAATACGAGCTCTCGATCAATGTCATCAGTCCGTTCCACGAGCATACTGACAACGAGCAGATGCTCCGTACAGCCTCGACCTACAAGGCGGACGAGCTGTTCGTGCTCATGCCGTCGGACGAGCGCCTGGTGCGGGACCTGCTCATGTTCAAGCGCACCGAAAAATACATCAAGCAGAACATCTCCGTTACCCAGCAGGAAGCCGTCAAGCGGATCCTGAATGACAAGGGCTTTCAGAACCGTGAGCGCGAGGCCAGGCTCCGGCAGCAGGTTCAGACCCTCATTGGCAAGTCCAAGTTGCTCATTGGCGGCGCTGATGTGGAAGTGGCGAATGAGGACCCCCAGACCCGCATTATTCGGGGCTTCCATGAGCTGATTTCACGGGCTTACCCGAACCTCCGCATGTTGCGCGGCGTTTCCTACACGGTAAACGACATCAGCAATTGCCTCAACCGTACAGACGATGGCCTTTTCGGTAACGACGCCACGGCCCTGGCGGAATCCGAGCAGGAGGTGCTGGCGTTCATTCAGAGCAACAACCGGGGCGGTGTTCGCACCACCTTGAAGAGCCTGCTGGAAAAGTTCGAACGCAAACCCTACGGCTGGTATTACGCCGCGATTCTCTGCACGCTGGCCAACCTTTGTGCCCGTGGCAAGGTGGAAGTTCGTCTCGACGGTAATATCCTGGAGGACAGCGAGCTGGAGCGCGCTCTGCGTAACACTCACGGCCACGGCAACGTGGTGCTGGAACCACAGATTGAGTTCACCGCCTCTCAGGTCCGAGTCCTCAAGTCGTTCTACGAGGACTTCTTCGACAGCCCGCCCCGCACCAGCGAAGCCAAGGCCCTGGGTAAAGAGGCCGGCGAAGCCTTCCAGGACATGTACCACGACCTGGATCGGCGGATAGCGCAAGTCGATCAGTACCCGTTTCTCAATGCCTTGAAACCTGCCCTGGTGACGCTGAAAGAGGTCTGCGGAAAGCCCTACACCTGGCACCTGACGGAATTGGGCAAGCAGGAAGACCAACTGCTGGACCTGAAAGAGGATGTCATCGACCCCATCCGCAAGTTTATGGGCGGTTCACAAAAAGACATCTACAACCAGGCTCGGTCCTTCCTGCAGAGCCAGGAGCCCAACTTCATCTATGTGTCCGGGGACGAGATTGAGCAGATCCGCACCATCCTGAACGACCCCAACTGCTACAAAGGGAATCGCATTCAGCAGCTCAAGGGCCAACTGGATAGCCTGCAGGAGCGCATCGACGAGAAAGTGCAGCAAACCCGAGCTCAGGCGGAAACCTCCCTGAAGACCATGCAGGAACGCATGCAAAGCATGGACGAATACCAGTCCCTGCCGGAGCCACGCCAGGATGAACTCAACAAACCGTTCCGGGATCTGGTCGACTACATTGGGCAGGAGCGCCTGATTGCCGTGATCAAGGACCGTACCCGGTACTTTGAAGAAGAGGGCTACCAGAAGCTGCTGGGCAAAATGGTGGCGCTGGCCAATCAGAAATCAGCACCGGCAGACGACCCCGATCAGCACCCAGGTAGCCAGAGTGAAGACCAGAGTGACGGGGGGACTCCCGAGGTCAAGGAATCGCCCGCCGACTATGTTCACACCCGCAACCTCCGTGTCGCGTTCGACAAGGCCTGGTTGGCCGACGAGGGGGATGTGGACCGGTACCTGAATGCCCTGCGCGAGGCCCTGCTGGTTGAAGTCCAGCAAGGGCGCAAGGTCCAGATCTAAGCGTGCCGAACCGTCTAATCGGTCAAAGTTGGGGATAGCCATGCACGAAGCCGAACAGGAAATCCAGGCGCTCATTCGCGGCGGCGAAAACCTTGCCGTCGAATTCAAGAGCGACGTCAAGAGCCTGCCGGACCGGGATCTGGTAGCCGTGGTGGTGGCCCTGGCCAACACCGAGGGCGGCGACCTGTTCCTGGGCGTTGAAGACGATGGCACCCCGACTGGGCTGCATGCCAATCACCGCAACCTCGCTGGCCTGCCCGCTCTGATTGCCAACAAGACCATTCCCTCGCTGGCTGTGCGCGTTGAGGCCCTTGAGCTGGAAGGGCAACCCGTCGCCAGGATCCAGGTGCCCAAATCTCGGCAGCTTGTATCCACCTCGGATGGCCTGCTACAGCGTCGGCGCCTGAGAATGGACGGCACTCCGGAGGCCGTGCCCTTCTACCCCCATGAGTTTGTTCAGCGCCAGTCCAGCCTGGGGGTAACCGACCCCTCGGCCTTGCCGGTGGAAAACCTGGCGGTTGAAGACCTGGACCCGATTCAGCGCATCCGCATCCGTAACGCCATCAAGAAGTACGGCGGCGACCAGAGCCTGATGCCCCTGGCGGACGATGAGCTGGACGGCGCCCTGGGGCTGACTGTGAGCGTGGGAGGCAGGCGCCGCCCCACGGTTGCAGGCCTGTTGCTGCTGGGGAGCGAAATGCAGCTCCGGCAACACCTGCCCTCCCACGAGGTAGCCTTCCAGGTGCTGCGCGGTACCGATGTCCTGGTCAATGAGTTCTACCGCAAACCGCTGCTGGAGACCTTTGAAGAGGTCGAAGTGCTATTCCGCGCCAGGGTGGAGGAAGAGGAGATTCAGGTTGGGCTGTTTCGCGTGCCCATCCCCAACTTCGACCGCCGGGCCTTCCGGGAAGCCTTTGTAAACGCCCTGGTTCACCGCGACTACAGTGCCCTGGGCGCCGTGCACGTCAAACTGGACGACGACGGCCTGAGCATCAGCAATCCCGGTGGTTTTGTGGAGGGCGTTAATCTGGACAACCTGCTGGTGGCCGACCCTCGCTCCCGTAACCCCTTGCTGGCTGACATTATCAAGCGCATCGGCCTTGCCGAACGCACTGGCCGGGGCATCGACCGGATCTTCGAGGGTATGCTCCGCTACGGGCGCACCGCCCCCGACTACTCCATGTCGTCCGCTCACACCGTCTCCGTGCGCATGAGCGCAGCGGACGCGGACGCCGAATTCCTGCGCATGATCGTCGAGCGCGAGGAGCAGACCGGCGCCGCCATGCCCATTGACAGCCTGATCATCCTGTCCCGGCTACGCAATGAGCGGCGCTTAAGAACGGCAGACCTGGCCAAGTCGGTGCAGAAGCCGGAAACCGTGGTCCGGGGCACCCTGGAAAAGCTGGTGGAAGCCGGGATGGTGGAAGCCCATGGCACCGGCAAGGGCCGCACCTACACCCTGAGCGCCAAGGTATACCGGGGGGCGGGACAAAAGGCCGCCTATGTGCGCCAGGCGGGCTTCGATGCTATCCAGCAGGAGCAGATGGTGCTCAACTTCATCGATACCCACGGCAGCATCAAACGAGCGGATGCCGCCGATCTGTGCCATATCAGCCCTTTCCAGGCCACTCGGCTGCTCAACCGCTTGAAAGACAAGGGCGTGATACGCCCGGTGGGCCAGGGCAAGGGGACTCGATATGAGCGAAGCTGATAAAATACGTGCGTCGCACGAAAAATACGAGCAGATACGAGCGGTGCGCGTATTTTCGTGCTGTCAGCACCATAGTTTGGAGCCGAGCCCCATAGTGATATTTGAGCGAAATGACTTCCCAACGCTACATAAGGATGACGTATGAAGAGAACCGATGCTGAAGCATTGCTGCGTACTGCGGTGGGAAACGCAGCCGCAAGCTTCCGTAGTGGCCAATGGGAAGCCATTGATGCTTTGGTAAATCAGCGCCAAAAGCTACTGGTGGTTCAACGAACCGGGTGGGGCAAAAGCTCTGTCTATTTCATAGCGACCCGAATCATGCGTGATCAGGGCTATGGGCCCACCATCATTGTCTCGCCTTTGCTGGCCTTGATGCGTAATCAGATTGAATCAGCTCGAAGACTGGGTATTTACGCGATCACCATCAACTCTACCAACCATGATCAAGCGGAAGCGTTGATCCAGCAGGTACATACAAACCAGGTGGATTGTTTGTTGATCTCCCCAGAAAAGCTGGCCAACGAGCAGTTTGTTGAGCAAGCGCTCCAGCCTATTCTGGATAACGTAGGGTTATTGGTTGTGGATGAAGCGCACTGTATCTCGGACTGGGGGCACGACTTTAGGCCGGATTATCGTCGCCTGCTCAATATTTTGCGCCAGATGCCCCCCAACATGCCGGTATTAGGTACAACGGCCACCGCCAATGATCGGGTCATCACAGATGTTGTTGATCAGTTGGGTGATATTGAGGTGCTCCGCGGCCCCTTGGTTCGCGATAGCTTGTCTCTTCAAAACATTGCCCTTGCAGATCAGGCAAGTCGCCTCGCCTGGCTGTCAGAAACGATACCGACTCTGCAGGGGGCTGGGATCGTCTATGTGCTTACAAAGCGAGATGCAGAACAGGTAAGAAGCTGGCTGTTGAGTCAGGGAATTGATGCCAAGGCCTACTACAGCGGCATTGAGCATTCTGATTTCGAGAACTCCGATCAGTACCGAGAGCATCTGGAAGATTTGCTGCTCAACAACCAGCTAAAAGTGCTTGTAGCCACAACGGCGCTGGGCATGGGGTACGACAAACCAGATCTTCACTTCGTTATTCACTACCAAACACCGGGCTCCATCGTATCCTATTACCAGCAAGTAGGCCGGGCCGGACGCGGTATTGATCAATCTCTCGGCATTCTACTTTCAGGCGCGGAAGATGAGCGTATCCACGACTTCTTCCGTCGCTCCGCATTCCCGAATCAATCGCAGATTAACCAGGTGCTTTCGGTTCTCGAAGACAGTGATGGCTTATCTGTACCGAAACTGGAAGAGCACTTGAATATGCGCAAAGGGCAAATCGAAAAAGTCCTTAAATTTCTGAGTGTGGAGAACCCTGCGCCTGTATACAAAGCGGGCAGCCAATGGACAAGAACACCGGTTGCTTATCAGCTAGATCATGACCAAGTCCAGCGGCTCACGAACATGCGAGAGCAGGAGTGGCAAGAAATCCAGGAGTACACGACAACTTCGGGCTGCTTGATGGAATATCTGCGAAGGTCTCTTGATGACCCGGAGGCGCAACCCTGTGGCAAGTGCGCTAACTGTCTTGGTGCGCCGCTGGTCAGTGCCTCGCCCGATCGCCAAAGAGTCATTGCTGCAGCGCAGTTCCTTCGCCACTCAGAATTCGTTTTCAAACCCAAGGTTCAAGTGGCCGCCAATGGGTTTCCGCGATACGGATTGCGAGGGAACCTGCCACAAAACCTCAGAGCGCAGGAAGGCAGAGTACTTAGTCGGTGGGCTGACGCAGCATGGGGCGGTTTCGTCGAACAGGACAAACATGGGGGCTATTTCCGGGATGAATTAGTGGACGCCATGGCGGAAATGATTCAGCAGCGTTGGCAGCCAACGCCACGGCCTGAGTGGGTCACCTGCGTACCCTCGCTCAAGCACCCCGAATTGGTGCCGGAGTTTGCGCGGCGGCTGGCGAATAAACTGGGTCTGCCATTCCATCCGGTAATCTCCAAAGTGCAGGATAACGAACCACAAAAACTACAGAACAACCGCTATCACCAGTGCAGCAACCTGGATGGAGTGTTCGCGGTTGATGCAGGCCTCCCTTCCGGCCCAGTCCTATTGGTGGACGATGTCGTCGATTCCGGTTGGACCATGACCGTTCTGGCAGCCTTACTTCGGCAACAAGGCAGTGGCGAAGTCTATCCGGTCGCTCTTGCCTCTTCTGCAAGGGGAGATTAATGAATGCTCGCTGCTAAAACACAGGCAATCCTGTTACTGACCGCCTATTTTTCCAGGTCAACAAGCTCAGAAGCAAAGCCTCTCACGAATAAAGAGTGGGGGCGTTTTGCCTTCTGGTTGAAGAACCAGGAAATGGTCCCCGAGGATCTCCTGACAGGGGACCTCAGTCAAAAACTGGCGGGATGGACAGACTCCAAGATTACATCCGACCGCATTCAAACCCTGCTCAATCGTGGGTCCGCCCTGGCAATGGCGATGGAAAAATGGACCCGCTCCGGCTTATGGGTGTTGACGCGCTCAGACAGTGACTACCCCAAACGTCTTAAAGCACGCCTCGGTAATGATGCACCCCCTGTCTTCTTCGGGTGTGGCAACCGCAATCTCTTGAACCAAGGTGGCATTGCTGTCATCGGCTCCCGTAAGACCTCTGACGCGGACCTTCAGTTTAGCCGCGATCTTGGAGCTAGGTCCGCAAACGATGGACGATCTGTCGTATCCGGCGGTGCAAAAGGCGTCGATGAAGCCGCCATGCTGGGTGCTCTTGAATCTGAAGGTACGGCAATTGGGGTTCTCGCCAATGACCTGCTGCGCGCCGCCACCTCCGTAAAGTACAGAAAGTACCTGATGGCGAACAATCTGATTCTCCTCTCACCCTTTTATCCTGAGGCTGGTTTCAATGCGGGCAATGCGATGCAGCGCAACAAGTACATCTATTGCCTGTCGGATGCAGCCATTGCTGTGCATTCCGGAAACTCAGGTGGAACCTGGAACGGGGTGCTAGAAAACATAAAGCACAACTGGGTACCCATGTGGATCAAGCCTACCGACGACCCGGAGGCCGGCAATGCCACACTGGTGCAAAAAGGCGCTAAATGGCTACCTGAAAATCTCGCTGAAATCGACCTTGACCATTTGCTGCGAACCGCAGATTCATCTGCAGATCAGGGTGCTGACTTATTTGCTCAAAACCAGACAGAAACCGTGCCCGAGGTGACTGTAAACGAACCTATGGCTGATACGGGTCAACAAGAAGAAAACGAAGTGGCGTCGGATGAGGTTGCCAAAGAGACTGCTGAAGACGCTTCCAAGCCTTCACCGAAGCAGGAACACGCAACCCCCTCGCCGGTTTCGAGTGACCAATGCGAAGAAAAAACAGCTCTTACGCAGCTTTCCTTGTACGACCACTTTCTCCTGATGCTTAGAAATGAAACAGGCTCACCAAAAACCATTGATGAATTGCTGGAAGCTACACAGCTTCACAAAACCCAGCTTACCGAATGGTTAAAACAGGCTGTCGCGGATGACAAGGTGACCAAGTTAAATCGCCCGGTTCGGTATCAGTGGGTGGAAGACAATCAGCGCAAGATGTTCGAGGATCAGTAATCTCCATGGAAACTGCAAAACTTAAAAAGTTCGCCCAATTCGCTCGTCGCAGCCTCCTCGAACAGGTTACCGCCAAGCTCAAACTGGTACTAGCCGAAGAGAGTTCCGCCCGGCGAGAAAGGCCAAAGGCGATTAAAAAGCTGGAAGAGGCGGTAACAGGCCAAGGCAAAGAGCAGATTATCGAACGGGTGGCCTATATCTGGTTCAACCGCTTCTGTGCCCTGCGTTTTATGGACGTCAACCGTTACAACCGCATTGGCATTGTTTCCCCTGCTGAGGGGCAGTTCCAGCCCGAGATCCTGGCTGATGCCAAAATGGGCCATATCGATGAAGAAATGGTCTCGGAGTCAACCCGTCAAAAGATCTTCGCACTGCTGGACGGAAAGACACCCAGCCAGGACCCGCAGGGGGAAGCTTATCGCCTACTGGTCGTAGCTGCCTGTAACTACTGGTACAGCGCAATGCCGTTCTTGTTCGAGCGTATTGACGACTACACCGAGCTTTTGATGCCGGATGATCTGCTCTCAGGCAACTCAATCCTGGCCTATACCCGCGAAGCCATGACGCCGGATGCCTGTAAAGATGTCGAGGTAATCGGCTGGCTGTATCAGTTCTATATCTCCGAGAAGAAAGACCAGGTATTCGCTGATCTCAAGAAGAACAAGAAGATTACTCCCGAAAATATTCCTGCGGCCACCCAGCTTTTCACGCCGCACTGGATTGTGCGATACCTGGTGGATAACTCGCTCGGCCGCTTGTGGATGCTTAACAGACCAAATTCAGCCTTGGTGAACCAGATGGAGTATTACATTCCTCCGGAGGAGACTGAGGCCGATTTTCTGAAAATTGAAGGCCCGGAAGAGCTCAAGGTTTGCGACCCAGCCTGCGGCTCCGGCCATATGCTGACCTATGCTTTCGATCTGCTCTACGCCATTTATGAAGAAGAAGGCTACGAGCCGTCCGAAATCCCGGAAAAGATTCTGACACACAACCTTTACGGTATTGAGCTGGATGAGCGCGCCGGTGAGCTGGCCGCCTTCGCTCTGACCATGAAAGCCCGAGCGCGTCAGCGGCGTTTTTTCAACAAAGGCATCAACCCGCCTTATTCACGAGGGCGCTGATTGAGCGGTCTGAAGGTACTGGCTGTTGGCATTGCTTATCAGGATTCGCCTCTTCAGCGCGAGTGGCTGTTGAGTAATGCCAGAACGCAGCCCTTTTCCTACTTACTTATAGCTCTTTGGAATCAATGGCGGCCGTCCAAGCAGCCGTGATCGCCGACCGCCGCTCCGGTCGCTCGCTTTCTGATGCTGTGGTGGTCTCTCGCAGGAGCGTCAGCTCAGTGCGGTCAGCTTCGGTAGCCCCTTCAGCAGCGTCGGCCACCACTTGTCGGCGGCGGCACCCAGATGAACGGTGATTCGCCGAGCGTGCAGCCTCAGCGTGGCGGCGACCTTGAGCACCTGCTCGCGCATCCGGCTCAGGCTCCAGCCTTGTCGGGTTTGCCGCTCCAGGAGGCAGCGCAGGCCCATGCAGGACCTGGTAGGCGTAGAGACTGAGCAGCAAGCTCACCTCGTTGCGCGCCATCACGTCCTGAACGGTGGAGGCGCCGCGATCGGTCGACGAGAGGTGCACGTCGAGCGCCGACTTCACTTCGCCCATGTGCGCCTCGGCGCTGCCGCGCTTGCGATAGAGTGCTAGGACCTTCTCTGGCGGCCAGTCGAACTTGCTGAGGTTGGTGACCAGGAAGAAGGCATGCAGCAGCAGGTCATCGGGGCGCTCCTGCACGACCAGCACGACGCGCCGTGGTGCCGGCCAGGAACCGGCTTGGTACTCAAGGTCATGGCACCATTCTCGAGGCTGTTCAGGCGGTCGGCCGCGGGGCCGCTTCAGGTAGGGCGCCGCCAATTTTTGCAGGCCCTTGTGGCTGCGTAACCGGCCCAGATACTCGATGTCGCGCTCTTCCAGCGCCTCCAGCGTGTCGTTGTCGGTGAATCCGGCATCGATGCGCACCCGAACCTGGGCGCCAGTGCTCTCTCGTTGAGCCGCGTCACCAGATGGGGGATCCATGTATCGGCATTCTCAGCCGGGCCGGCGTTGCCCTCGCGTAGCAGGCCACCGACCATGTCGCCTGTTTCGGCCAGCGAGGCGACCAGCGGCGAGTAGATGCGGGTACCGTAAAGGCCATGGTAGGCCGAGCCACCTTGGTGACCGTGGACCTCGATCGGCAGGCCGTCGATGTCCAGCGTCAGCTGCTTGGGGCGCTCGCCGTTCTTCAGCGAGGTCAGGCGCCAGAGCACCAGCCGCAGCAGGCCTTCGTGCACGGCATCGATGTTGTCGTTGCGGCCGAGGCAGGTCAGCAGCCGCGACAGCGTGGCTTGAGACGGCCGGTCCTGCGCCAATGGCGTCGTCCCGCGCGCGTCGCTACAGGCCAACTGCCAGAGCGGGTCACGGCGCAGCGTGTCGGTATCGCTGAGATCGATCCAGCCCATCGCGCGCTGCAGCACCAGGGTGCGTAGCTGACTGCCAGGGAGTGGCGGATACGCAGCGGGTGACGCGGATCGACCAGGTTGTCTTCGAGCGCCTCAATCACGCCGCTGTTGTCGAGGGCTTCACGCAGCAACAAAGCGCCGCTGTCGCTGGTGGTGGTGCGGTGGCCGCTCAGCTCGACACGGACAGAGCCGTTGCACGAGGGCGTCCAGGTGGATAGGCTTTCACCCATAGCGGATGGCTCCCTTGGATCAGGTTCTTGGCGGAACACACTGAATTTTCAAGAGGATACCATCCGCTATCTTCGTTTTCAGGCCGGTCTCATGAATAAGGCGGGATCAAGCCCAACATCTGCGTGTTGGAAAAAGTTAGCTTCACTCCAGATGAACTGGAAGAGTACATGAGCGCCGTGGGCCGCGACCTGTTCACCCAGGGCTTACGTGAAACCTTGCAACAATTCGAGGAGGCTGACAACTTCGGCTCCCTGATCTTGCCCAAGCTTACCAACGTGACTGACGTGCTGGCCGAGCTGGAGACCAAGAATCTGGGTAGTAACCTGTTCCTGGCCGACACGCACAGCAAAGTACTGAAAGTACTGCGCATGGCCGAAGCCTTGAGCCCGCGCTACGCCGTGGTCGTCGCCAACCCGCCCTATATGGGCGGCAAGGGTATGAATGGACGGCTTGGCGCCTGGGCCAAGGAGAACTACCCAAAGAGCAAGTCCGACCTGTTTGCAATGTTCATAGAACGTAATCTGGATATGGCGGTGATTGGCGGTGCTGTCGCCATGATCACGATGCAGAGCTGGATGTTCCTGTCTTCTTTCGAGGCTTTGCGCGGTCGCATTCTCGATCAGCACACTATTTTGTCGATGGCCCATCTGGGCGCGCGAGCCTTTGACAGCATTGGTGGTGAAGTGGTCTCGACGACAGCATTCGTACTCGAAAACGCGCACAAGCCGCACTATCGAGGGGCTTATCTCCGGCTGGTCGATGGCAATTCGGAAGCCGAGAAGATGGCCATGATGACTCAGGCTATTGAGCAGGGTCGTTCGACATGATTAGCCTAGAAAGCTACGGACTTGCCTACAGAAAGGCAAAGGTCGATCTGTATTACTCCTCCCATGCGTCCCTTGATGCTATCGCAGACTACGAGGAAGACCTCTATGAAAATCTCGCAGCGTTGCAGGCGCAATATAATGGCGACGACGAATCCTGGGTTACTTCTTCGGAGTTCCTGGGTAGTTGGACGCTGGCCACGAAATCCGTGGATATGTCACCTTGGCAAAAATACCGAGAAGTACATGGTAGTGGTTTGATCTTCTCATCTCCCGCCGATGAATGGGAGTACGCTTGTACTTTGTTGGCGGGCCAAAAGGAACCGGAGAAGCTTGTCGCCGAATTTCGTGTAATGGCGCAGTGCAGTATGGATTTCCACGTGTTGTCCTCTTTGTGGATGATGGAGGTCGGTCATCTGTTTGACGCCAAGCTCACAGGTTGCGCCTATGGCAACCGCTTGCGGCGCACACAGGACGGAAAACGCATCAACCCATTGTCGTTGGGTTCGTTCGCGCCCTACCTGAAGCCGTTTCGTGATTGGCGTGATCAAGGCATCTCCACCATGCGCACTGCGTTGGATGAGGGCAAAAAAATTGTTGCACTTACGGCCGATGTCAGCTCCTTCTATCACGAGCTAAACCCTGGCTTTATGCTGGATCCAGAGTTCCTGGAGACTGTTCTGAAGCTGGAACTCAATGAAGAACAAGCGAAGCTTCACCGCCTGTTTATCCGTGCCTTGCAGGCTTGGGCTGAGGCAACGCCTTTGGGAAAAGGGCTACCGGTCGGGTTGCCCGCCTCTGCTGTGGTGGCCAATGTGGCACTGATCGAACTGGACCGAATCATCGAACGACAGGTTGCTCCCCTGTATTACGGTCGCTATGTGGATGACATTCTTTTGGTCATGGAAAATGGCGCTGGGTTTCGCTCCACGGTTGAGCTTTGGGAGTGGCTGTTTGCACGCTCCGGCGGAAAGCTGGGCTGGGTGAACGCTCAAGAGCAGAGCCAAATCCGCTTTCAGCCTGATTACCTGAAAAATGGCAAAAACAAAAGTAGGATCTATTTCGCCAATGCTAAAAATAAAGTGTTCATGCTGGCTGACGAGCCTGGCAAAACGCTGGTTGATGCCATTGCACACCAGATTCACGAACGTGCCAGCGAATGGCGGGCGATGCCCCGATTACCGCGGTCTGCCGGCCATGTTAGTACTGACCTTCTAGCTGCCACACAAAGCGATGGGGAGGCCGCCGACAACTTACGTAAAGCCGATGCGTTGACCATGAGGCGCGCCGGCTTCGCCATCAAGCTACGCGACTTCGAGGCGTATGAGCGGGATTTGCATCCCGATGCCTGGCAAGCGCATCGCCGGGCTTTCTTTCGCGCCTTTATTCAGCATGTTTTGGTGCTGCCTCATTTTTTCGACTTGGCTGTTTACTTGCCGCGAGTGATTCGATTGGCCACAGCGTGTGAGGATTTTGGCGATCTGCGCAGAATCATCGACGCGCTGGAACGCCTTTGCCAGCAAGTCGGTGAACATTGTCATGTTGAGATAAAAGCTTGTCCATCTGCCAGCGCGCCATCCGAGGCTGAGATCATCGCCTGCTGGCAGGAAAAGCAATTTTCCACCATTCGCGAAAGTATCACGGCGGCCTTCCCTCCACGCTTGTCCAGGGCGGGCCGGCAGGCATGGGAGGCGCATATGGCGGATTGCCACCCTACGCTTGATGTCGAAACCATGCTCTCTTGGCCCGTGTCGGCCAAAGCCTTTCAGTCGCAGCATGCACGGCTTTTCTCCTTTGACCTGGCACATATGCCGTTCCGCTTTATGGGATTACCCAAAGAGATGATCGCGCAACGCGGAATTCCCGCCAAGAAAACCGTGCTCAATTGTGCTCAAGGCTCAGAGCTGCTGCCTGATACAGCAGTAGAAGGCATCCAGCGATTGGCAAAGTGGATAAAAATTAAGGGACTCCCACATGGGCTGCTGTTTGCCACCCGCCCCTTCAATTTGGCGGAACTCTTCGTCTTGCACAAAGACGCCTACACCGAACAAGGGCAAGCCGCTCTGCACAGCGTCGTTCTGGCCTTGCGCGGCTTCAGTCTCGGCGACAAAACACCCCGTTTCGACAAGAACGGTGTGCTTCAGATTCCCGATGGGGCTGAGCCTCGCAAATACAACATCGCCGTCTCCAGCTGGCAGACGCGGATCGAAAGCTGGGCGGCAGCCGTCACGCGCATGCCGGACCCCGATGCTGACCGTTATGCGCGGCTATGCCACTTGCTCGATAGTTTAATCGCACAGCCCCGGCATAGTCGTTACCTTATCCTGCCGGAGTTGGCGCTTCCCGCGCATTGGTTTATGCGAATCGCCCGCAAGCTGCAAGGTCGAGGCATTTCGCTGATTACAGGCATTGAGTACCTCCATGCGGGTAAGTCACGGGTGCGCAATCAGGTGTGGACAGCTCTGTCGCATGATGGCCTGGGCTTTCCCTCTATCATGATCTACCGGCAAGACAAACAGCGCCCCGCTTTGCACGAAGAGGTGGAGCTGAAGCGACTCGCCGGAGCAGAGATGAAGCCAGGATCACTTTGGAACAAGGGTGTTCCGCCCGTTATACGCCACGGCGACTTCCACTTTGCTCTGCTGGTGTGCAGCGAATTGACCAACATCAGCTATCGCGCGGCCCTGCGGGGCAAAGTAGATGCCCTGTTTGTACCAGAGTGGAACCAGGACACCGAAACCTTCAATGCGCTTGTAGAATCCGCTGCGCTGGACATCCATGCCTACATCATCCAATGCAACGACCGACAGTACGGGGATAGCCGAATACGAGCGCCCTACAAAAACAGCTGGAAACGCGATGTACTGCGGGTCAAGGGTGGTGTGACCGACTATTGCGTGATCGGAGAAATTGATGTGAAGGCTTTGCGCCAGTTCCAGAGTAGCCATCGTTCGCCCACACAACCCTTCAAGCCGGTGCCTGACGGGTTCTCGATCGAGCATAGCCGAAAAGTGCTTCCGACAGGAGGAGACGAATGACCATTGCCCAACAATCCTTCGGGAGCCGCCATGACTGCCTGTCTCATCATGCCACCCAATTTGGCCGAACCTTCGAACAGCCTGTTCTGGTTCAGGTGAATTCACTGTCCGCGCACCATCGACCAAAATCGGATGATCCTGATTTCTGGGCCGTGTGGTCGGGTCGAGACAGCGACGGCGAGATGGTTGAGCGCAAGGTGGATTGGAAAACGATTGCTGATGACTGGCAACAGATCAGTGTGCCAGCGCAGGCGCAGGGTTTGGAGACTAACGATGAGTAACGTTCAAGCAAGTAATGCCGAGCAGAGTATGGAAAAGCTTTTTTTCCGTGCTTCTGCAGAAGATTTTAGAAAAATTTCAGGCAGCCCGATTGCATACTGGGTTAGCTCAGCAGTACGGAAAGCTTTCGAGACTGGAGAGCCATTCGGAAGAATTGCAACACCTAGACAAGGGTTAGCTACTGGCCGCAATGAAGTTTTTCTCCGCGAATGGCACGAGATTGATTTTACAAACATTGGTTTCGGATTTGCCTCCAGAGAGCAAGCGCAATCCTCAGGATTAAGATGGTTTCCATATAATAAAGGAGGAGAATGGCGAAAGTGGTATGGAAACAATGAGTTTGTTGTTGACTGGCAGGACGATGGCGCTCGCATCCGAGACTTCAAGGATGAAAATGGGAAGGTGAGGTCTAGACCTCAAAATACCGACTACTACTTCCGAGAAGGAATCACCTGGGCTGACATTACAACGAACTCCTTTGCAGCAAGATATTCCCCTCGGGGTTTCATTTTTGATGTAAAGGGATCTTCAGGTTTCCCGGAAGCTTGCAAGCTGAAATCTGTTCTTGGACTGATGAACTGCAAGCTGATGTACGATTTCATGCTCATCCTAAATCCAACCTCAACATTTCAGGTTGGTGATATGGCCAGAGTGCCCTACATCAACCTGAAGGATGAGGCTCAAAAGATAGATCATAACGTTGAGAAGCTTGTAGATTTCGGGAAGGCTGACTGGGACTCTTTCGAAACGGCGTGGGATTTCACTGTTTTCCCTTTGCTGCATGCCGACTTTACCCAGCCAACGCTGAAAACTAGCTATCAGAAACTCCGTGCCTATTGGAGCGAGATGACGTTGGAGATGCAGCGTCTGGAAGAAGAAAACAACCGAGTTTTTATCGATGCGTACGACCTGCAGGATGAGCTGACCCCCGAAGTGCCGCTGAACGAAATCACCCTCACCTGTAACCCCCATTACCAGTACGGTAACAATAAAAGTGAGGACGAGCTTGAAGCGCTTCTGCTGGCCGACACCATGCGTGATCTGATCTCCTACGCCGTAGGCTGTATGTTTGGCCGCTACGCGCTAGACAAGCCGGGACTGATCCTGGCCAATCAGGGAGATACCATCGAGGACTACCTGAAGCAGATCCCGGAGCCCAGCTTCCCGGCAGACGATGACAACGTCATCCCCATGCTCGACGGTGACTGGTTCACAGACGACATCACCGAGCGTTTCCGTGAATTTCTGCGCATCGCCTTTGGCGAAGAGCACTATGACGAAAACCTCCGCTTTGTCGAGCAGGCACTGGGTAAGGACATCCGAAAGTACTTCCTGAAGGACTTCTACAACGACCACGTGCGCCGTTACAAGAAGCGACCCATCTACTGGCTGTTCTCCTCACCCAAGGGCTCGTTCAATGCGTTTATCTATATGCACCGCTACCAGCCCCACACCGTGGGCACGGTGCTGGAGTATCTGCGCGATTTCAAAGACGAAAAGCTGCAAGCCCGGAAAAACCATCTGGAGGCCGTCAGTATCAGCGCCGGGGCCTCCCAGGGTGATAAGACCAAGGCCCTGAAAGATATCGAGAAGATCAACAAAATACTCGCCGAGCTGGATGACTACGAGCGGGATGTGCTTTATCCCTTGGCTACAGAGCAGGTGGAAATCGATCTCGATGACGGGGTGAAGGCCAACTATCCGAAATTTGGCGACGCTTTGAAGAAAATTCCAGGCTTGTCCTGAAGCAGTAAGGAGCTGTCGGCATGGCAGGTGAGTACGAAAAGGCCATTACTATCAAAGACGCGATTGATGCCATTAATCAGCGAGACTATCTGTTGCCGGCAATACAGCGGAAGTTCGTCTGGAGCAGCCATCAGATCTGCGTGCTGTTCGACTCCATCATGCGGGGTTACCCCATCAACACATTCATGATGTGGGAAATCAAAGATGATGGCATCAAGAACGACTACAAGTTCTACGAGTTCCTGAAATCCTACTGCCAACGTTTCAGTGAGGAAAACCCTCACGTCTCAACCAATGCGAGTTATAAGGATTTCAGGGCAGTCATCGATGGCCAGCAGCGTCTTACATCCCTCTACATTGGGCTTTGCGGTACATATGCGTACAAGAAGCCAAGAGTTTGGTGGCCTAGCACTCGCGACGACAAGGTGTTACCGCCTCGCAAACTGTATCTGGACCTGAAAGCACCACTGGAATCGGAAGACGATGAATCACTGATGTATTACAACTTCCGATTCCTCACAGACCGGCAATATAAAGACTCATTGGCTGCAGAGACCCCGGCCCACCACTGGCTTTGCATGCATGAAATACTCAGGTATCCACACCACGAAAGTAGCGATGATGTGCTTTTGGAGGTGGTAATGCCAGAGCTCGAGCGACGAGGACTCAGCACAAATACATTTTCCCGAAAGACACTACTGAAAGTTTATGACGTGATCCGATCCCAGCGGATCATTCACTACTTCAATGAGAACAGTCAGCAAATCGACCATGTTTTAGATGTATTTATCCGAACCAACAGCGGAGGCACCAAGCTGGACTTTTCTGACCTGCTGATGTCAATTGCCGTTGCCCACTGGGATGGAGATTTTCGGAAAGAACTTGACGACTTGACCCAGCACATCCATCAGAACACGGAGATGGGTTTCTACATAGAGCGTGACTGGTTGTTGAAAACCTGCTTGATGCTCACGGAAGCCGATGTCCGTTTCAAAGTGAGAAATTTCAAGGGCGAGCAGGTTGCCCGAATCCAGCAAGAGTGGCCTGATATCAAAGAGTGTATTACCGAAACATTCCGCCTCGTGCGGCGGTTCGGTATTACGCCGCAGTCCCTGACCTCCAGAAACGCTGTTATTCCGATCTGTTACTACTTGTATAAAAAATGCTCTTCAGGAGAGCCACTCTTCAGAAAAATTAATAATCTAGCGAAATGCCATGAGCAACGTGCGGTAATCAGCCAGTGGTTTTACATGGCGCTGTTGAAAGGGGTCTTCGGCGGTCAGGCTGACTCCATTTTAAGCAGCATGAGGGATGTTCTAGTAAAACACCTCACCGACGATACCTTCCCGTTGCCCGCCATCATTGAGCGTTACAAAGCGACGAACAAGGATCTGCGTTTCGATGAAGAAACCCTCGATAAACTGCTGGAAACGCAGCACGGAGAGGGGCGCTGCCGCGCGTTACTGCATTTGCTGTTCCCAGAAATGAACGTTTCAGAGGTTTTTCACATTGATCACCTTCACCCGAGGGCAGCTTTTGACAAGAAATTGCTAAATAAAGCTAGCTTCCTGCAGGATGACGAGCAGTTGATGGCGTTTTATCGTAATCCAGTCCACTGGAATGCGATCCCCAATCTTCACCTATTGAATCATTCGCAAAACCTTGCGAAGAAAGACCGCCCTTTGAAGGAATGGCTTTCTGACCAGAATGTGCACCTGACCCCTAGTGATCTGCTCATCGAGAATGTGGATCTGGAATTTACTTCATTCAAGGCGTTCTATCTGGCAAGGCGAGAAGCCCTAAAACAGCGCTTGATATCCCGAGTTTACATGTCCGCGCCGTTGGCGGCGGAGAGTGTGGCTGACAGTGAAGACGAAGAGCTGGAAGAGGTGGTCTCATGAGCAGCCAGATTCAAACGGCTCTGACGCGACTGTTTGATAAGCACCGGATCATTTTCTGGTACGACACCAAGCAAGAGCTGCGCGGTGATTTCGAGACGGTTTCCATCCCGCACGTGGAGAAGCTGGAAATCGCCAACAACGAGTACAGTCTGAAATATCGTGTTCTGCGGGAGTCACCCGACCAGAAGTTCCTTCTGTACAAAGAAGGACCGCAACCGGAGGATCTGGATAACTGGTTGCTGGATGTGCAGTTGGCCCACGGCGAGTTCCGGACTGACCAGGTGGCTATCTGGCTGTCCGAACTGGAGCTGGGACTGGAGTTCGCCGAGGTGGCCCAGGCCCACGCGGATTTTTTCCAGGCGATCAAGCGCAAGGAGGCGTTGAAGAAGCTGCTGAAGCCGGACGACACTGCCGGTCAGCTTCGCCTGAAGATGCTGGCTGTATGTGCCGGTAGTGAGCCCCGTATGGACTCGGTGGTGGAAACCCTGCTGCAGCAACTCGCGGAAGACCGAGATGATGGCATCCGGTTGATTGAGCGCTGTGGTCTGGATAGTTTCCTGTGGGAACAACTGACCCGTTTCTACGGCTACGAGGCCAGTGAGCCGAGCCTGCGAGACTTCGTGATTGAGCTGTTCAAGTCTTGCTACGCCATGACTGTTGTTGGAGAGCGTACGGATGGCGAGGTCAAACTGACCGGCGACGCCCTGGTGTTCCTCAAACGCTGGAAAGACAGCCGGCAGTTCGAGCAGGGGTTTGAAACCCTGTCTGCCGAGTGTGCCGGGGTGCTCGGCATTGAGCAGGACCTGGGCAAGCGGGACTTCCGGGACCTGGTTGAGCTGGACTACTTCCGGCTAATCGACCAGAAGATTATCAGTGACCTGGTGCGGGCGGTGGTTAGCCGCACAGTTACCAGCGGCGATGTGGCGCTGTGGGTGCGGCAGCGGCGCCAGGGCCATTGGTACGGGGAGTTCCGCCACCTGTATGAAGCCATTGAGTTTGCGGCCCGCTTTGTCCAGATGCTGGGTGAGGCTCGTCTCACCATGGACAGCCTCTCCGACGGCGTTCAGCGATACAGCCGCACCTGGTTCCAGTTGGACCAGCTCTACCGCAAGTTTACCTACCATGTGCGCATGTCCGGCCAGGCATCGTTGATGGGCGAGCTCAGTGAGCAGGTGGAGAACCTGTATTCCAACAACTACCTGCTCAAGCTGGGCGATGGCTTCCAGGTTCATGTCGACGCCGCGCCGCGCTGGGAGGCCTATCCGGTCGTTCAGCAAAAGGCCTTTTTCGAGCACTGGGTTCGCCCGTACCTGCGCAAGGACAAACGGATTTGTGTGGTCATTTCCGACGCCATGCGCTATGAGATTGGTGATGAGCTGCTGGGCCTTATCCGGCAGGAAGATCGCTACAGCGCGGAGCTTGAACCGGCACTCTCGACCCTTCCCAGCTATACCCAGCTCGGTATGGCGGCGCTGCTGCCCAACAAGTCCTTGGCGATCGCCGACAACGACACCGGTACGGTACTGGTGGATGGCCAAAGCTCTCAGGGCACGGTCAACCGTACCAAAATCCTGCAGGCCGCCTTGGATGGTCGGGGCCAGGCCGTCAAGGCGGAGGATTTTATGCAGCTCAACCGGGAAGACAGCCGTGAGCTGCTCAAAGGTAATGATGTGCTGTACATCTACCACAACCGCATCGATCACACTGGCGACAAGATGCATTCAGAGGGGCAGGCCTTTGAAGCCGCAGAACAAACCCTGGATGACCTGATTCGTCTGATCAAGAAGCTCACGGCGGCCAACGCCAATAACCTGCTGATCACCGCAGATCATGGCTTTATTTACCAGAACCGTGAGCTGGATGAGAGTGATTTCCTGGGCGATGCCGTTTCTGGCGATGATATTCGCTACCGGGACCGTCGGTTCGTGCTGGGTAAGGGGCTGTCCGCCTCTCCGGCCTTCCATCACTTCTCGTCTGAGCAGCTTGGGCTGGATGGCGAGATGGAAGTGCAGATTCCTAAGTCCATCAACCGGCTGCGCCTTAAAGGCTCTGGCAGCCGCTTTGTGCATGGCGGCGCATCCCTTCAGGAGGTTGTGATTCCGGTCCTGAAGGTTAACAAGAAGCGCCAGAGTGATGTCAGCGCCGTTGAGGTCGACATCCTCCGGGGGGCCAGCTCGGTGATTACTTCCGGCCAACTGGCGGTCACCTTGTATCAGTCCGGACCGGTTACCGAGAAAGTACAGCCTCGCCACCTGCGGGCCGGAATTTACACCCAGTCAGGGGAGTTGATTTCGGACAGTCACGAGCTGTCGTTTGACCTGACCTCGGAGAACCCCCGCGAGCGGGAGCTTCAGGTGCGCTTCGTGCTGAGCCGCAAGGCGGATGAGGCCAATGGCCAGGAGGTTTTCCTAAAGCTGGAAGAACAGCACGCCGGCACCTCCCACTACAAGGAATACAAGTCGCTCAGGTATTTGATGCGGCGGTCCTTTACCAGCGATTTTGATTTCTAAGGGTTATAGCCAATGAGTACGCTTGACCAAAAGATCAACGAACACTTCCCCGGGTTGGTGGTGCGCAAAGACCTGGTGAAAACGGTCAAGGGCAATGCCATCGTCCCCTCATATGTGCTGGAGTATCTGCTCGGCCAATACTGCGCCACTAACGACGAGGCCACGATCCAAACCGGGATTGAAACGGTCAAGGAGATTCTGGCCAAGCACTATGTCCACCGCAACGAGGCCGGGCTGGTGCGCTCGAATATCAAGGAAAAGGGGCGCTACAAGGTCATCGATAAGATCAGCGTGGCCCTGAATGAGAAGACGGATGCCTACGAGGCGCAGTTTTCCAACCTGGGAATCAAGAAGGTGTTGGTGGATTCTGGGACCGTGAAGGCCCACCCCAAACTGCTGGTAAGCGGCGTCTGGTGCATTGCGGATATCGAATACGTATTTTCTGAAGACCAGAACGTCAGCCCCTGGATTCTGTCCACCCTCAAGCCGATTCAGCTATCTCACTTCGACTACGACGCCTACGTTGCCGCGCGGCAGCAGTTCAGCACCGATGAGTGGATTGACCTGCTGATACAGAGTATCGGCTTTAACCCGGAGATGTTCGGACGGCGCAGCAAGCTGACGCAACTGGTCCGATTGATTCCGTTCTGCGAACGGAACTACAACCTGATCGAACTTGGCCCCAAGGGGACGGGTAAATCCCACGTTTACTCCGAATTCTCGCCCCATGGGATCCTGGTATCCGGTGGTGAAGTCACTGTACCCAAGCTGTTTGTGAATAACTCCAGCGGCAAAATCGGCCTGGTGGGCTACTGGGACTGCGTAGCTTTTGATGAGTTTGCCGGCAAGCAAAAGCGCGTCGACAAGGCCCTGGTCGACATCATGAAGAACTACATGGCCAATAAGTCCTTCTCCCGGGGCGTGGAAACCCTGGGCGCCGAGGCGTCCATGGTGTTCGTGGGGAACACCCGGCATACCGTTCCGTACATGCTGAAGCATTCGGACCTGTTCGATGAGCTGCCGGACAAGTTCTATGACTCTGCCTTCCTCGACCGGATCCACTTCTACATCCCCGGGTGGGAGGTCGACATCATCCGGGGCGAGATGTTCTCCGACGGCTATGGCTTCGTGGTGGACTACCTTGCAGAAATCCTGCGCTCGATGCGGAACTACGATTATTCCGATCAGTACCGGGAGCACTTTACCCTCTCTTCGGATATCTCGACCCGTGACCGGGACGGTATCAACAAGACCTTTTCCGGCTTGATGAAGATCCTGTTCCCCCAGGGCGGAGCAACCAGGGATGAGGTTGAAGAAGTGCTGCGTTTTGCCATCGAGGGGCGCAAGCGGGTCAAGGACCAGTTACAGCGGATTGACACCACCTACGGTGAAGTACGCTTTTCCTACCAAGATCAGCAGGGCCAGGAAACGCTTGTCACCACACTTGAGGAGGAAGAGTACCCAGGCTACTACCACCAGACGGTTTCCACCCCTGATGACGGGGGGTTATACCCCGAGCCAG
This sequence comes from Halomonas alkalicola, assembly GCF_030704205.1. Lineage (NCBI taxonomy): Bacteria > Pseudomonadati > Pseudomonadota > Gammaproteobacteria > Oceanospirillales > Halomonadaceae > Halomonas > Halomonas alkalicola. The sequence goes on from NZ_CP131913.1 coordinate 2,234,188, forward strand.
CAGCAGACGTTAAAGGTCGCGAGCCCAAGGAGCCCCTCGCCTCAGAACCCGTACTGGAGGACAAGCACCTGACCTTCCAGGAAAATCAAAAAGGCATTTCATTCGACGGTTTGTTTGGCGCATACCTGAAAGGAGCCAGCAAGATTACCGTCACAGACCCCTACATTCGGCTTTTCTACCAGATCCGCAATTTCATGGAGTTTCTCGAGGCCATCGTGAAGAACAAGGCCGAAGAGGATGAAGTGGCGGTTCATCTCGTCACCGTCCGGGACGAGTTCAAGGGTGACTTACAAGACGAGAGTTTTGAAAAAATCCAGGAATCCGCTCGCACCGTGGGCATCGACTTCACCTGGGAGTTTGACGAAAGCGGCACCATTCACGCCCGCCATATCGTTACAGACCACGGCTGGAAGATTTCACTGGATCGAGGGCTGGACATCTTCCAGCACTACGAGATGAATGAAGCCTTCGCGTTTGCCAACCGGTTGCAGCAGTTTCGCTCCAGCAAGGCCTTTGAGGTGACGTTTATCAGGCTGGGTTAACTGGATGATCTAGTCGGCTAACCCAGCCGGGTCACCACAGCGGAAAATACTTGGCCAGCTGAGCAGACTGCGAACTACCTGTCGATCCCCTCCTGCACGGCCCACACCGCGGCCTCGACCCGGGAGCGCAGGTTGAGCTTCTTGAGCAGGTGCTTGACGTGGACCTTGACCGTGCCTTCGGTGATGTCGAGCTTGCGGGCGATCATCTTGTTGGAGAGGCCGCCGGCCAGCTCGCGCAGGATTTCCCGTTCGCGCTGGGTCAGGCTGTGGATGTCCGGGGCCGTGGGCCTGCTGCGCTGGCTGCGCAGGGCCTCGGCCAGCAGGGCGGTGAGGCTCTCGCTGATCACCATGCGGCCCAGTGACGCCTGGCGCAGCTGGCGGATCATCTCGTCGGGGTCCATGTCCTTGAGCAGGTAGCCGTCGGCGCCGCCCTGCAGGGCGGCCACCACGTCCTCCTCGTGATCGGAGACGGTGAACATCACCACGCGTCCGGCATAGCCCTCATCGCGCAGCCGCTTGAGGGTCTCGATGCCGTTCATGCCGGGCATGTTGAGGTCCAGCAGCACCATGTCGGGGTCGAGCTCCAGGGCCAGGCGGATGCCCGTCTCGGGCTCGCCGGCCTCGCCGAGCAGCGCCATGTCATCCTCCAGCTCGAGCAGCTGGGAGACGCCGCGGCGCAGCAGCGGGTGGTCGTCGATGATCAGGATGCTGGCGGGGGCGTCGGGGGTCTTGTCGGTCATGCCTGGATCAGTTCCTGTTCCCGTGGTGGTCGGTGGCGATGGCGTCGAGGCGCGGGTCGACGGGGGTGGCGGGCACGCCGGCCTCGCCCACGTGTCGGCTGATCAGGCGCGCGGTCTGCGGGGTGAAGACCAGCTCGACCCGGGTGCCGCCGCCCTCGCGATTGCGCAGGGAGAGGCGGCCGCCCAGGGTCTCGGCGCGGTCGCGCATGATCACCAGCCCGTAGTGCATGGGCGGCGAGCTGTCGTCCGAGAGGCCCACGCCGTCATCCTCGATGATGACGTGGAGCCGGGCGGCGTGGAAGGTCACCGACACCGCCGCCCAGTGGGCGTTGGCGTGCTTGACCACGTTGGCCAGCGACTCCCGCACCACCTGTAGCACGTGGATCTCCTCGTTGGGATTGAGCAGATGGGGCGGCAGGTCGACGGTCAGGTCGATGCGGGTCTCGAGGCGCTCGCCGAACTCGGTGACGGTCTGGCGCAGGGCGCTGGCGAGTCCCGGGCCCTCGAGCTTGAGGCGGAAGGTGGTGAGCAGCTCGCGCAGCTGGCGGTAGGCGCTGTCCAGGCCGGTGCGCAGCTCGTCGAACACCGGGGCCTGGATCTCCGGCCCCACCCCCTTGGCCTGCATGCGCTCCAGACGGGCCACCTGCATCTTCAGGTAGGAGAGCGACTGGGCCAGGGAGTCGTGGAGCTCCCGGGCGATGATGGTGCGCTCGTTCATCAGCGTGACCTGCTGCTGCTCCTCGATGCGCCGCTGCAGGTAGATGGCGGTGGCCAGCTGGTCGGCGAGGGCGTTGAGCAGGCGGCGCACGCTGTCGGGCAGCGGAGAGCTCTTCGGATACCACACCTCCAGGGTGCCGAGCATCAGGTCGCCCACGCTCACCGGCAGCAGCAGGCACTCCCCGGCCTCGGTCTCCTGGAGCTTGAGCGGCTGGGGGTCAAGCAGGCAGGCGTGGCAGTCGTGGTCGCGGCAGTACTCGGGGCGGCGCGCCGAGTGGGTGGCCAGTATCGGGATATCGCGCTCGTCGTGGGGGTCGTGGAGCGAGAGCCGGATGGGGCCGATCTGGAGCAGCTGCTCCAGGCGGCGCAGCATGGGGGCGGCGCTGGCGCAGAGATCGTTGCCGCCGCCGTAGAGGGCGCGGCTGCCGTCATGCATTACCTGCATGGCGCGGTTGCTGCGCTCCAGCTCCGCCTTCTTGCTGGAGGCACGGGCCTCCAGCTCGGCATAGCTGGCGCCGAGCTCCTCGGCCATGGCGTCGAAGGTGCGCCCCAGCAGGGCCAGCTCGTCGTTGCCGGTGAGCCGGGTGCGGTGGCCGAAGTTACGGTGGGCGGCCTCCCGGGCCAGCACCACCAGGTGGCGCAGCGGCATCACCAGGTTGTGGCGGATATCGTAGAGGGCGATCACCACCACCACGGCGGTGAGGCCCAGGAAGAGGATCTGCAGGGCGCTGAGCAGCTGGATCTTCGACTCGCTGTTCTGCTCGAGGAGGGTGACCATGGCGTCGATCTCGGCAACCAGCTCATCGAGGGTCTCGCGCAGGGAATCGGGCTCCACCCCGCCGCCGGCGGTGGCCAGTGCCACCTGGGGGGCCAGCTCCTCGGCCCAGCGTGCCTGAAGCCGGTGGTGGTGCTCCCGCAGGGGGTGGTCCTCGGCGTCGGGCAGGGCGCCGGTGAGCTCGACACTGGCCAGGCGCTGCTCGAAGCGCTCGGCCAGCTCGGTAACCCGCGCTCGAGCCGCCTCGCCTGGCTGCTGATCAAAGCGCTGGAGGGCGCTGACGATCTGGTAGGTGTTCATGCGCAGCGAGCCGGCCACGTTGATGGCGGCGGCGTCGCCGCGGCTGTCCGAGGCCACGGTCATGGTCACCACGATGCTGACCAGCGCCAGGGCGCTGATGGCCAGCAACGAGGCGATGATCCGGGCCACCAGGGAGTGTCGCAGCAGTTTCATTGCGCCTCGCGATCCTGCATGAGTCAGCCAGTCTACTACACCCATGGGGGTATGACGCCTACCCCCTATGCCCCTTTGACCCGGCGGGCCACCCTACCGAGACTTCCCCCTACTCCTTTTCGTTCCCCGGCCCGCGATCATGCCTGCTGCCTACCCGCCAGACCTGGACCTGGATCCTGCCGGGGGCCATCGGCCCCTGGCCGTCGTGCTGCTCTCGCCGCTGGCCTTCGCGCTGGTGTTCGCCAGCTGGACCATCTTTGCGGTGCTGGGGGTGGAGCTCAAGGGCGTGCTGGGATTCGGCGAGGCCCGCTTCGCGGTGCTGCTGGCCATGCCCATGGCGATGGGCGCCCTGGCCGCGCTGCCCATGGCGCTGCTGGCACAACGACTAGGCGGGCGGCGGGTGATGATCGCCTGCCTGCTGCTGATCTGCCCCTTCCTGTGGGGGCTCTCCCACTCCCGGGACTACTACCACTTCCTGCTGGCCGGTGCCGGCCTGGGCCTCGGCGCCGGGTCGCTCTCGGCGGGGCTGGTCTATGTGGCGGGGCTCTGCCCACGGCGCCACGCTGGTCTGGCGTTGGGCCTCTATGGCGCCGGCATGGTGGGCGCAGGGCTCAGCTACCTGCTGCTGCCGCTGGTCAGCCAGGCCTATGGCTGGCGCAGCGCGCCGCTGCTCTACCTGCTGCCGGTGCTGGTGGTGGCCGCCCTGCTGTGGCTCTTTGCCGACGACCTCGAGGCGGAGCCGAGCGCTCGCCCCGCGCGGCCGCTGCCGCTGGCGGCACTGCTGGCCCGCCTGGCCTGCTGGCGGCTGTGGCGCCTGGCACTGGTCTACAGCTTCTTCTACGGCGCCTTCGTGGCGCTGGCACTGTGGCTGCCGGCCTATCTGAGCGCCCAGTACCACCTCGAACTCAAGCAGGCCGCCCTGACGGCGGTGCCCTTCGTCCTGGCGGTGGGTATCGGCCAGGTGATCGGCGGGGCCTGGGCCGATCGGCGCGACTTCCGTGCCCTGCGTTGGTGGGTCAGCGCCTTCGTGCTGGTCTGCCTGTTCCTGCTCTCCTACCCCCCCTTCACCATGCGGGTCGAGGGGGTGCATGCCCCCATCACCCTGCACTACGAGGCGCCGCTGTGGGGCTTCCTGCTGTTGCTCTCGCTGATGGGGGCGGCCATGGGGGTCGGCAAGGGCAGCCTGATGCGCCTGATCCACCGCGACCATCGCGACGAGATGCCCCTGGTGGGCGGCCTGGCGCTGAGCCTGGGCGGGCTCTTCGCCGCCCTGCTGCCGCTGGTCTTCGTGGTGGGCAACGAGTGGGTCGGCATCCGCACCGCCGGCTTCATGTTCCTCTACGGCTCGCTGGTCGTGTGCATGCTGGTGATGGTCTGGGACCACGCCAGCGGCCGCGCCGGGCGGGCCTGAGCCGTCGCGCTTATCCCCCTCGTTCGGCGGGCCTATCACCTTGGGGGTAGAGGGGCGGTATATGGAGGTAACCGGGCAGTAATCCGTCGATTGTTCGCCCAGAATCCTCTGCAAGGTTCCTGTCTGGCGTGCGGTTCACTGCGCCACGCTGCACGACAGGCCGGGTGGCCCAGGGCGGTCACACCCACTTTCCAAGAAGCCTGGAGATCGACCATGAGTCACTTCATTGATCGGCTGAACTTCTTCCGCAAGGCCCGCGAGCCCTTCGCCAACGAGCATGGCGAGACCCGCGAGGAGTCCCGCGGCTGGGAGGACAGCTATCGTCAGCGCTGGCAGCATGACAAGGTCGTGCGTTCCACCCACGGGGTGAACTGCACCGGCTCCTGCAGCTGGAAGATCTACGTCAAGAACGGCCTGGTCACCTGGGAGACCCAGCAGACCGACTATCCGCGCACCCGCCCGGACCTGCCCAACCACGAGCCGCGCGGCTGCCCGCGGGGCGCCAGCTACTCCTGGTACCTCTACAGCGCCAACCGCCTCAAGTACCCGCTGATCCGCAAGCCGCTGCTCAAGCTGTGGCGCGACGCCCTCAAGGAGAAGAAGGACCCGGTCGACGCCTGGGCCTCCATCGTCGAGGATCCCGCCAAGACCAAGCAGTACAAGCGCGCCCGCGGCATGGGCGGCTTCGTGCGGGCCAACTGGGACGAGCTCAACGAGCTGGTCGCCGCCTCCAACGTCTACACCGCCAAGCAGTACGGCCCGGACCGCATCATCGGCTTCTCGCCGATCCCCGCCATGTCCATGGTCAGCTACGCCGCGGGCAGCCGCTACCTGTCGCTGATCGGCGGCGTCTGCATGAGCTTCTACGATTGGTACTGCGACCTGCCGCCGGCCAGCCCCCAGACCTGGGGTGAGCAGACCGACGTGCCCGAGTCCGCCGACTGGTACAACTCCGGCTACATCATCGCCTGGGGCTCCAACGTGCCCCAGACCCGTACCCCGGACGCCCACTTCTTCACCGAGGTGCGCTACAAGGGCACCAAGACCGTCTCCATCACCCCGGACTACGCCGAGGTCTCCAAGCTCACCGACGAGTGGCTGTCGGTCAAGCAGGGCACCGATGCGGCCATCGCCATGGCCATGGGCCATGTGATCCTCAAGGAGTTCCATCTCGAGAGGCCCAGCGCCTACTTCACCGAGTACGTGCGCCAGTACTCCGACATGCCCTTCCTGGTGGAGCTGGAGCAGCGCGAGGACGGCAGCTACGTGCCGGGCAAGCAGATGCGCGCCAGCGACTTCGACGGCGGCATGGGCGAGAACAACAACCCCGAGTGGAAGACCGTGGCGTGGGACGAGACCCGCGACCAGCTGGTGGTGCCGCGCGGCTCCATCGGCTTCCGCTGGGGCGAGGAGGGCAAGTGGAACCTCGAGCCCCGCGACGCCGCCGGTGACGAGATCAAGCCGCTGCTGACCCTGGCCGACCACCACGACGACGTCGCCAAGGTCGCCTTCCCCTACTTCGGCGGGCTCAAGCACGAGCACTTCGACCACGTCGAGAGCGGCGGGGCCAGCGACGAGCTGCTCTACCACAGCCTGCCGGCCAAGCGCCTGAAGAAGGCCGACGGCAGCGAGGTGCTGGCGGTCACCGTCTTCGACCTGATGTGTGCCAACTACGGCATCGACCGCGGCTTCGGTGAGGATGACGGCGCCAAGTCCCTGGACGAGGTGAAGCCCTACACCCCCGCCTGGCAGGAGAAGATCACCGGCGTGCCCGCCGAGCAGGTCGCGCGCATCGCCCGCGAGTTCGCCGAGAACGCCGACAAGACCCAGGGCCGGTCCATGATCATCGTGGGTGCCGCGATGAACCACTGGTACCACATGGACATGAACTACCGCGGCCTGATCAACATGCTGATCATGTGCGGCTGTATCGGTCAGAGCGGTGGCGGCTGGGCCCACTATGTCGGCCAGGAGAAGCTGCGCCCGCAGACCGGCTGGACCCCGCTGGCCTTCGGCCTGGACTGGAACCGTCCGCCGCGCCACATGAACTCCACCTCCTTCTTCTACAACCACTCCTCCCAGTGGCGCTACGAGAAGCTCGAGATCAAGGAGATCCTCTCCCCGCTCGCCGACCACAGCAAGTACACCGGCAGCCTGATCGACTTCAACGTGCGCTCCGAGCGCATGGGCTGGCTGCCCTCCGCGCCCCAGCTGGGGGCCAACCCGCTGCGCCTGGCCAAGGCCGCCGAGGCCGCCGGCCTGTCCACCAAGGACTATGCCGTCGAGCAGCTCAAGGCCGGCAAGCTGGCCTTCGCCGCGGAAGATCCGGACAACCCCCAGAACTTCCCGCGCAACCTCTTCATCTGGCGCTCCAACCTGCTGGGCAGCTCCGGCAAGGGCCACGAGTACATGCTCAAGTACCTGCTGGGCACCCGCCACGGTATCCAGGGCAAGGACCTGGGCGACTTCGGCGGCCAGAAGCCGGAAGAGGTGAAGTGGCACGACGAGGCGCCGGAAGGCAAGCTCGACCTGGTGGTGACCCTGGACTTCCGCATGTCCTCCACCTGCCTCTACTCGGACATCGTGCTGCCGACGGCCACCTGGTACGAGAAGAACGACCTCAACACCTCGGACATGCACCCCTTCATCCACCCGCTGACCGCGGCCACCGACCCGGCGTGGGAGTCGCGCAGCGACTGGGATATCTACAAGGGCATCGCCAAGGAGTTCTCCCGGGTCTGCGTGGGGCACCTGGGCGAGGAGACCGATCTGGTCACCCTGCCGCATCAGCATGACTCCCCCGCCGAGCTGGCCCAGCCCGAAGTGCTTGACTGGAAGAAGGGCGAGTGCGAGCCGATCCCCGGCAAGACCATGCCGGCGCTGATCGAGATCAAGCGCAACTACCCCGAGACCTACGAGCGCTTCACCTCCGTGGGCCCGCTGCTGGAGAGCATCGGCAACGGCGGCAAGGGCATCAGCTGGAACACCGACTCCGAGGTGGAACTGCTCGGCAAGCTCAACCATCGCAAGCTGGAGGGCTCCTCCAAGGGCCGCCCGCAGATCGAGACCGCCATCGACGCGGCCGAGATGATCCTGACCCTGGCGCCGGAGACCAACGGTCAGGTGGCGGTGAAGGCCTGGGGCGCGCTCTCCAAGATCACCGGGCGGGATCACACCCACCTGGCGATCAACAAGGAGGAGGAGAAGATCCGCTTCCGCGACATCGTCGCCCAGCCGCGCAAGATCATCTCCAGCCCGACCTGGTCCGGCCTCGAGGACGAGCACGTCTCCTACAACGCCGGCTACACCAACGTGCACGAGATGATTCCGTGGCGCACCGTGAGCGGCCGCCAGCAGTTCTATCAGGATCACGCCTGGATGCGCGCCTTCGGCGAGAGCCTCCTGACCTACCGTCCGCCGATCAACACCAAGACCCTGGTGAGCTTCGAGGCGCCGGCAGACAACGGCTACAAGAGCAAGGCGCTGAACTTCATCACGCCGCACCAGAAGTGGGGGATCCACTCCACCTACTCGGACAACCTGCTGATGCTGACGCTGAACCGCGGCGGCCCGGTGGTGTGGCTCTCCGAGACCGACGCCGCCGAGGTGGGCATCGAGGACAACGACTGGGTCGAGCTGTACAACGCCAACGGCTCCATCGCCGCGCGGGCTGTGGTCAGCCAGCGGGTCAAGGCCGGCATGGTGATGATGTACCACGCCCAGGAGCGCCAGGTGAACGTGCCGGGCTCCGAGGTCTCCGGCACCCGCGGGGGCATGCACAACTCCGTGACCCGGGTCTGCCCGAAGCCGACCCACATGATCGGCGGCTACGCGCAGCTCTCCTACAGCTTCAACTACTACGGCACCGTCGGTTCCAACCGCGATGAGTTCGTCATGGTTCGCAAGATGAAGCACATCGACTGGCTGGATGGCGAGGGCAATGACTACGTGCAGGAGGCCGTGAAATGAAGATTCGTTCCCAGGTAGGCATGGTCCTCAACCTCGACAAGTGCATCGGTTGCCACACCTGTTCGGTGACCTGCAAGAACGTCTGGACCAGCCGTGAAGGCGTCGAGTACGCCTGGTTCAACAACGTCGAGACCAAGCCCGGCATCGGCTATCCCAAGGAGTGGGAGAACCAGCAGAAGTGGAAGGGCGGCTGGCTGCGCCGCAAGGACGGCAAGATCGAGCCGAAGATCGGCGGCAAGTGGCGGGTGCTGGCGAACATCTTCGCCAACCCCGACCTGCCGGAGATCGACGACTACTACGAGCCGTTCACCTTCGACTACGAGCACCTGCACACCGCCAAGATCGGTGAGCACCAGCCGGTGGCGCGCCCGCGTTCGCTGATCTCCGGCGAGCGCATGAAGAAGATCGAGTGGGGCCCGAACTGGGAGGAGATCCTCGGCACCGAGTTTGCCAAGCGTCGCCGCGACATGAACTTCGAGAAGGTGCAGGCCGATATCTACGGCCAGTTCGAGAACACCTTCATGATGTACCTGCCGCGGCTGTGCGAGCACTGCCTCAACCCGGCGTGCGTGGCCTCGTGCCCCAGCGGCGCGATCTACAAGCGCGAGGAGGACGGTATCGTCCTGATCGACCAGGACAAGTGCCGCGGCTGGCGGATGTGCATCTCCGGCTGCCCCTATAAGAAGATCTACTACAACTGGAAGACCGGGAAGTCGGAGAAGTGCATCTTCTGCTACCCGCGCATCGAGTCCGGTCAGCCGACCATCTGCTCCGAGACCTGCGTGGGCCGTATCCGCTACCTCGGCGTGCTGCTGTATGACGCCGACCGCATCGAGGAAGTGGCCAGCTCCCCGGACGAGCGCGACCTCTACCATCGCCAGTGCGAGATCTTCCTGGATCCCAACGATCCGGCGGTGATCGCTCAGGCGAAGAAGGACGGCATCACCGACAACGTGATCAAGGCCGCCCAGGAGAGCCCGGTCTACAAGATGGCCATGGAGTGGGGCCTGGCGCTGCCGCTGCACCCGGAGTACCGCACCCTGCCCATGGTCTGGTACGTGCCGCCGCTCTCGCCGATCCAGTCCGCCGCCGAGGCCGGCAAGATCGAGTTCGACGGCGTGATGCCGAAGATCGAGTCGCTGCGCATCCCGGTGCGCTACCTGGCCAACATGCTCACCGCCGGTGAAGAGGCCCCCGTGGTGCTGGCGCTCAAGCGTCTGATGGCCATGCGCCTCTACATGCGCGGCAAGCACGTGGACGGCCAGCCCAACACCGCGGTGCTGGAGGACGTCGAGCTGACCGAGGCGCAGGTGGAGGAGATGTACCGCTACCTGGCCATCGCCAACTACGAGGATCGCTTCGTGATCCCCACCAGCCACCGCGAGATGGCCACCGAGGCCTTCCCGGAGCGCGGCGGCTGCGGCTTCACCTTCGGCGACGGTTGCCACGGCGAGAGCAAGCCGAGCCTGTTCAACGGCCGCTCCCAGACCACCACCCTGGTCAAGCCGGTGGAATCCTTCGATCCGCAGAGCGATGGGCGGCGCGACGAGAAAGCCGAGGAGGCCCGTCATGGCTGATGCTGCCCTGAAGATGGCCGCGCCGGCGGTTGGCATGCGCAGCCTGCGCGTGCTGGCCCGCCTGCTCGACTATCCCACCGAGGAGCTCCAGGCCGCGGCCGGCGAGCTCATCGAGATCATCGACCAGGAGCGCCGCCTGCCGGCGGCGCTGCGCACCGCCCTGATGGACTGGTGCCAGCGCATTGCCGACGGCGACCTGCTCGAGCTGCAGTCCGAGTACGTGGCCCGCTTCGACAAGGGACGTGCCACCTCGCTGCTGCTCTTCGAGCATGTCCACGGCGAGTCCCGCGACCGCGGCCAGGCCATGGTCGACCTGATGGCGGAGTATCAGGCCGCCGGCTTCGAGCTGGATGCCCGGGAGCTGCCCGACTACCTGCCGATCTTCCTGGAGTACCTCTCCACCCGGGAGGAGGCCGAGATCGGCCGCTGGCTGGGCGAGATCCGCCACATCCTCGGCCTGATCACCGCGCGCCTCGAGGAGCGCGGTGCCGATCATGCCCTGGTGCCGCGCGCGCTGCTGGCGCTGATCGGCGCCGAAGCCGAGGCCGACGCCCACCGCGAGGAGGTCCAGGGCGAGTCCCGCGATGACACCCCCGAGGCGCTGGATGCGGTCTGGGAAGAGGAGGCGGTGCGTTTCTCCGCCGAGTCCGACCAGGACTGCGCCCTGCAGTCCGCCGAGGGCCGACGCCTGGCCGAGCGCAAGCAGGGCGTGCAGAGCGAGGCCGTTCGCATTCTCTCACCCGAGGCGATGCCTCCGGTGACGGGTCGTTAACAGGAGAATCACCATGTCCGCATTCGGCACCTATCTCGACCACCTGATCTACGGCTACTACCCGTACCTGGTGGGCACCGTGTTCCTGGTCGGCAGCCTGCTGCGCTATGACCACGGGCAGTTCACCTGGAAGACCGGCTCCAGCCAGATGCTCTCGTCGAAGAACATGCGCCTGGCCAGCAACCTCTTCCATATCGGCATCATCGTGATCTTCTTCGGCCACCTGTTCGGCATGCTGACGCCGCACTGGGTCTACTCGCCCTTCCTGCACGCCGGCACCAAGCAGCTGCTGGCCATCGTGGTGGGCGGTATCGCCGGGGCCATGTGCCTGGTGGGCGGCGCCATGCTGCTGCATCGCCGCATCACCAACCCGCGGGTGCGCGCCTCCTCCAGCACCATGGACACCGCCATCCTCGGGCTGATCGTCTTCCAGGCCTTCCTGGGCATGATCACCATCATCTTCTCGCTGGGCCACATGGACGGCGAGATGATGGTCACCCTCTCCAGCTGGGCCCAGGCCATCGTCTTCTTCGGCGGCGGCGCGGCGGCCTACATGGAGAACGTCTCCTGGATCTACAAGCTGCACATCTTCCTGGGGCTGACCATCATCCTGCTCTTCCCCTTCTCGCGCCTGGTGCACGTGTGGAGCATTCCGCTCGGTTATATCACTCGTCGCTACCAGCTCGTGCGCAAGCGGGGCTAAGGGGCCATCACCATGCAGAAGATCGATATCGAGATGATCCCGGGGGGCGCCCCCCCCCCCCTCCCATCAAGGTCGGCGCGGTCACCATCGAGGAGGCCGATATCGCCCAGGAGATGCAGTACCACCCGGCGGATTCCGCCGGCACCGCCCAGCTCAAGGCGGCCCGGGCGCTGGTGGTGCGCGAGCTGCTGCGCCAGCGCGCCGCGACACTGGGCCTGGCCGAGGCCGCCGGCAGCGAGCTGGAGGAGGGCGATGCCGCCATCGCCGCTCTGCTGGAACGTGAGCTGGATGTGCCGGAGCCCTCCGAGGAGGACTGCCGCCGCTTCCATGCCGCCCACGCCGAGCGCTTCAGCGAGCCCACCCTCCTGAGGGTGCGCCATATCCTGCTGGCCGCGGCACCGGACGACGCCGAGGCCCGGGATGCCGGCTACCGTCAGGGCGAGAAGCTGCTCAAGGAGCTCTCGGCCATTCCCGAGCGCTTCACCGAGTTCGCCATGCGCCACTCCGCCTGCCCCTCCAAGGAGCAGGGCGGCGAGCTGGGCTGGCTGGCGCCGGGGCAGACCGTCGCCGAGCTGGACCGCGCCCTGCAGCATCTCCCCGAGGGGCTGCACGACCGCCCGCTGGCCTCCCGCTACGGCTGGCACCTGGTCAGCATCGACGAGCGTCGCGAGGGCCGCGAGCTGCCCTATGAGCAGGTGGCCGAGCGCGTGCGCCACAGCCTGCGCGAGCAGTCCACCCGCCGCGCCCTGCGCCACTACCTGCTGGTGCTGGAGTCGGAGATCGGCGTCGAGGGGGTGGCCCTGGATGACGACAGCGCCAACTCCCTGATGCAGTAAGCCGAGGGCCGCCCGGCCCTCCCGTTTCGCGATTCCCCTTTGCTTGCCGCCGCCCGTCCTGCGGGCGGTCAGGAGGACCCCATGGCCCATGTCCACGCCAACACCCCCTTCGCCCCGCTGGGTATCGCCGTGCTGACCGTCTCCGACACCCGCGGGTTCGACGAGGATGGCAGCGGCGATCTGCTCAGCGAGCGCGTCACCGAGGCCGGGCACGCCCTGGTGGAGCGGCGTATCGTGCCCGACGACATCTACCGCATCCGCGCGGTGGTCTCGAAGTGGGTGGTGCGTGACGACATCCAGGTGGTGCTGGTCACCGGTGGCACCGGCTTTACCCCGCGCGACCGGACCCCCGAGGCGCTTTCGCCGCTGTTCGACAAGGCCATCGACGGCTATGGCGAGCTGTTCCGCCAGCTGTCGCTTGCGAGCATCGGCACCTCCACCATCCAGTCCCGCGCGGTGGGCGGGCTGATCGACCGCACCCTGGTGTTCGCCATGCCCGGCTCGCCCAAGGCCTGCGCCACCGCCTGGGATGGCATCCTGGTTGAGCAGCTCGATGCCCGCACCCGGCCCTGCAACTTCGTGGCCATGGTGCTGCCGCAGGCCGAGCGCTGCGCCAGCCGGCAGGCGCCCAGGCCGGCGGCCGAGGGCGAGGCGCCCCGTCAGGCGGTGGAATCATGAGCGGCTGCGGCTGCGCCGAAGTCATCACCCCGGGCCTGCTCGATCTCTTCGACGCCCGGGCGCGGATGATCAAGGCGGCCCGCCCCATCGACGGCAGCGAGCGGGTATCCCTCGCCGAGGCCGCCCGCCGGGTGCTGGCCGAGGATGTCCTCGCGACCCTGGACATGCCGGGGGTCGATAACAGCGCCATGGACGGCTATGCGCTGCGCCTGGCCGAGCACTCCCCCGAGGGCCTGCCGGTGACGCTGCGCGTGCCCGCCGGGGCCGGCGTGATGCACCTGCCGGCGGGTGGCTGCGCGCGGATCTTCACCGGTGCGCCGGTGCCACTGGGCGCCGATGCCGTGGTGCCTCAGGAGCGCGTGACCCTGGATGCCGAGGGGCGCATGCACGTCGAGGGCGAGCTCGGCGAGGGGGCCAATATCCGCCGCCGCGGCGAGGAGACCCGTGCGGGCGAGCTGCTGCTGCCGGCCGGTGCCCGGCTCGACGCGGCAGCCATCGCCCTGCTGGCCAGCCATGGCGTCGGCGAGGTGGCGGTGGTGCGCCGGCTCAAGGTCGCGCTGCTCTCCACCGGCGACGAGCTGATCGAGCCCGGTGCCCTTCGGGTGCCCGGCCAGGTCTACGACAGCAACCGCGCCATGCTGGCGGCCCTGCTGGCCCAGGCCGGCTGTGAACTGCTTGATTTCGGCGTCATTCCGGACGCTCCCCTTGACCTGCATCACGCCTTTGCCGAGGCCCGTGATACGGCCGATCTGGTAATGTGTACCGGAGGCGTATCGGTGGGGGAGGAGGACCATGTGCGACCGGTCATCGAGCAGCTGGGCGGGATCGCCTTTCACGGCGTGGCCATGAAGCCCGGCAAGCCCTTCGCCCTCGGCTACCTGGGCGAGTCGCTCCAGGCCGGCACGCCGCTGATTGCCTTGCCGGGCAATCCGGTGGCCTCGCTGGTGGGCTGGCAGCTGCTGGCACTGCCCTTCGTGCAGGTCCGCCAGGGCCGTGAGGCGGCGCCGCTGCAGCGCTTCCCGGTGACTGCCGGCTTCTCCCGACGCGGCCCCAGGGGGCGTCGAGAGCTGCTGCGCGTGGTGCTCGACTGGGTGGCGGGGACGCCGGTGGCGCGCCTGGCCGGCGGCCAGGGGTCGCACATGCTCAGCGCGGCAAGCCAGGCCCATGGCTACCTGGTGATCGACGCCAACAACAACGTGGAGAACGGCCATGCCTACGAATACTGTCCCGCCGCCCAGTTCCTCGACTGAGCTGCTGTTCAACCCGCGCCAGCTGCGCGAGCTGGTGCTGGGGGTGCCCTGGCTCGCCGGCCTGGAGGAGGCCGAGCTCGAGGCGCTGCTCGAGGCATCCGAGCTGCGCACCCTCAAGCCCCGCGAGTGGCTGTTCCGCCAGGAGACCCCGGCCCAGTGGCTGCACGTGGTGATCAGCGGCACCGTGCGCCTGGTGCGTGCCGCCGGTGACGGCCGCATGGCCACCATCCGCTGCGTGGAGCGCGGCGGCACCCTCGGCGAGCTGAGCATGGTCTCCAGCGCCGGCGTCTATCTCTACTCCTCCGAGGCGCTGCGGCGGACCAACGTGTTGTCGATCCCGGCGGCGCTCTGCCGCGAGATCCTGGATCGTCAGCCGGCCTGCCGGGCCGAGTTCATGAGCCGCCTGGCCCTGGAGCTCACCGACCGCCTCGAGGATCTGGCGCTGCTGACCCAGGGCGATGCCATGTCGCGGCTGGTCAGCTACGTGCTGCGCCAGCTGCCCTCGGGACGCTCGAGAACGCCCCGGGTGATCAGGCTGACCATCCCCAAGCGCTGGCTGGCGGCCCAGCTCGCCATGACGCCCGAGACCCTGTCGCGGCTGCTGGCCAAGCTGCGCGACAGCGGCGCCATCAATATCGACCGTCAGCGGCTCACCGTACTGGATGAGCAGAAGCTGCGCGACTTCATGATGACCGACGACTGAGCCTGCCCCTGGCAGGGCCGTCGTTCCGTCCCCCGGAGGCCGACATGTCCCGACCCGCGAGCAAGCCCCGCACCCTGGTCTACTCCTGCTCCGGCTGCTCCGACGTGGCCCAGCTCGCCAACGACGTGGCGCTGCGCCTCGACCGCGGCGGCGTGGCCGAGATGTCCTGCATCGCCGGCGTCGGCGGCGGGGTGCCTGGCCTGGTGCGTACCGCCCGCTCCGGGCGCCCTATCGTGGCCATCGACGGCTGCCAGATGCACTGCGCCAGCCACTGCCTGACCAGGGCCGGCGTTATCCCCACCGAGCATGTGAGGCTCTACGAGCGCGGCCTGCGCAAGCGCCGCGGGCACTTCTATGACGAGGCCACCGTCGCCGAGGTGGCAAGCGACGTGGGCGAGCTGATCGCCCGGCTGCCCATGGACGCCGAGTCCCGAGTGGCGGAGCAGACGACATGAGCGCCCTCGTCGACGGCTTCGGCCGCACCGTCCGCTACCTGCGCCTCTCGGTCACCGACCGCTGCGACTTCCGCTGCGTCTACTGCATGGCCGAGGAGATGACCTTCCTGCCCCGCGCCCAGGTGCTCACCCTGGAGGAGATGGCCACCCTCTGCCGCGCCTTCGTCGAGCTGGGCGTGGAGAAGATCCGCCTCACCGGCGGCGAGCCGCTGGTCAAGCGCGGCATCGAGACCCTGGTCGGTGAGGTCGGCGCCCTGCCGGGGCTGCGCGATTTCGCCATGACCACCAACGGCGCGGGCCTGGTCAAGCACGCCCGGGCCCTGCGCGAGGGCGGCCTCAGGCGCCTCAACGTCAGCCTCGACACCCTGGACCCGGCGCGCTTCCGCGCCCTGACCCGCACCGGCGACCTGGCCAGGGTGATCGACGGCATCCGCGCCGCCCGGGAGGCCGGTTTCGCGCGCATCAAGCTCAACGCCGTGATCCTCAAGGGGCGCAACGACGACGAGGTGCTCGACCTGGTGGCGTTCGCCCGCGCCGAGGGCGTCGATATCAGCTTTATCGAGGAGATGCCGCTGGGCCAGGCGATCGGCCACGACCGCGCCACCACCTTCTGCTCGAGCGACGAGGTGCGCGGGATCATCGAGTCCCGCCACGCCCTGGTGCCCACCACCGAGACGACGCTTGGGCCGTCGCGCTACTACCGCATGGCCGATTCCGAGAGCCGGATCGGCTTCATCTCGCCCCACAGCCACAACTTCTGCGACGCCTGCAACCGGGTGCGCGTCACCGCCGAGGGGCGCCTGCTGCTGTCTGGGCAACGAGCATTCGGTGGACCTGCGCGCCGTGCTGCGCCGCCATCCCGGTGACACCGAACGCCTCAAGGCCGCCATCGTCGCCGCCATGACGAAGAAGCCAGAGCGCCACCACTTCACCACCGACGGCGACGTCCAGGTGGTGCGCTTCATGAACATGACGGGCGGGTAACGAGAGGCCGGGCGCGTGCGACTGGACTACACAGGGCCTCTGCCCGAACCGGTGGGCTTCCTGCTGCTGCCGCGCTTCTCGATGATGGCCTTCTTCTCGGCCGTTGAGCCGCTGCGCATCGCCAACCGTATCAGCGGTCGGCCGCTGTTCGACTGGACCCTGTTCGGTCTGGATGGGCAGCCGGTCACCGCCAGCAACGGCATGACCCTGATGGTCGACCAGCCGGCGGGCGATGTCCACGCCCTACCGTCCCTGGCGGTGTGCAGCGGCTTCGCGCCCGAGGCGCACCTGAGCCGGCCGCTGATGGCCTGGTTACACCGCCTGGACCAGGCCGGCTGCGCCCTGGGTGGGCTCGACACCGGTTGCTTCCTGCTCGCCGCCGCGGGGCTGCTCGAGGGCGAGCGGGTCACCCTGCACTGGGAGAGCCTGCCGGCGTTCCGCGAGCGTTTTCCTGCCGTCGAGACCTCCGACGAGCTGTTCGAGCTGGGGCCGCGGCGTTTCTCCTGTGCCGGTGGCGCCGCCGCCATGGACATGGCCCTGGAGGTGATTGCCCGGCGCCACGGCACCCGCCTGGCGGTGGATGTCTCCGAACAGCTGATCCATGACCGGCTGCGCAACCGCAGCGACCAGCAGCGCATGACCCTGGCGCGCCGCCTGGGTACCCATAATCGCCGCCTGGTGCAGGCGGTAGCGCTGATGGAGCGCCATCTCGAGGCGCCGCTGTCCCTTGCCGAGATTGCCCGGCGCTGCGGGATCACCCCGCGCCAGCTGCAGCGGCTCTTTGCCGACACCCTTTCCAGTACGCCCCAGGGCTGGTACCTCGGCCTGCGCCTGGGGCGCGACTACTACCTGTTGACCGAGACCGACCTCGACGTGTTGGCGGTGAGCCTGGCCTGCGGCTTCGCCTCCGCTTCCAGCTTCTCCCGCGCCTTCAAGGAGCGCTACGGCCAGCCGCCGCGCGAGATACGGCGGCGGGCCGGTAGCGGCTAGGGGCGGAACACCGCCAGGTCGGCCTACCGCTCGTTCAGGCGGCGCCGCCGTCTGGCGTCGAGGCTCTCGCGGAACAGCGAGAGCAGCACGCCGGCGGTCATCACCAGGATCACCACGCTCAGCGGCAGGGCGGCGGCGATCAGCGCCGTCTGCAGGGCGGTGAGGCCGCCGGCCACCAGCAGCACCGCGGCGACCAGGCCGATCACCACGCCCCAGAAGACCCGGAAGCGCGCCGGCGGCTCCTCGTCGCCCAGCGACAGGATGGTGGTCAGCACCAGGGTGCCGGAGTCCGAGGAGGTGACGAACCAGCTCATCAACAGGAACACCATCATCGCCGAGAGCAGCCAGCCGAAGGCGCCGGTGCCGACGATGCCGTCGGCGGTGGCGAACAGCGCCGCCGGCAGCTGCCAGGCGTTGACCAGTTCGATGATGCCGGCGCTGCCCGGGCCGCCCGCGGCGTGGAGCTCCTGATACATGGCGTTGCCGCCGAAGATGATCAGCCAGACGAAGATGATCAGGGTGGGAACCAGCAGCACCCCCAGCACGAATTCACGCAGGGTGCGCCCCTTGGAGATGCGCGCGATGAAGAGCCCCACGAAGGGCGCCCAGGCGAGCCACCAGCCCCAGTAGAAGATGGTCCAGCCCTGCTGCCACTCGGCGGTGCCCGGCTCGTCGGCGTGCCACAGCCCCATGGGGATGAAGTTGATGGCGTAGTCGAGCAGGGTCTCGCCGAAGGCCATGATCAGCCACAGGGTGGGGCCGCCGACCAGGAAGATGCCTACCACGGCCAGCGAGACCCAGACGTTCATCTCCGAGATCACGCGAATGCCCCGGCGCACGCCGGTGACCGCCGAGAAGATGGAGATAGCCGAGATCCCGGCGATCAGCAGCAGCTGGGTCGAGAGGCCCGAGCCGACGCCCACCAGGCGCTCCAGGCCCACCGCCATCTGGCTGACGCCCAGGCCCAGGGAGGTGGCCACGCCGAAGACGCAGCCGAGCACGCCGAGGATATCGAAGAGGTGGCCGAGGGGGCCGAAGATGCGATCGCCCACGAAGGGGTAGAGCGCCGAGCGCAGCGCCAGGGGCAGCCCCTTGCGGTAGGCGAAGTAGGCCAGCGACATGCCGACGATCACGTAGATCGCCCAGCCGTGCAGCCCCCAGTGGAAGAGCGTGACGCGCAGCGCATCGATGGCCCGCTCGTGGCCGATGGCGGTGGCGCCGGCCATGTCGGCATGGGGGTTGTTGGGGTAGCCGAAGGCGCCGGTGTCATCCAGGTAGAAGACCGGCTCGGCGACGCCGAAGAAGAGAATGCCGATGCCGATACCCGCCGAGAGCAGCATGGCCAGCCAGGCGAAGTTGCTGAATTCGGGGCGGCTGTCGTCGGGTCCGAGGCGCACGCTGCCGTAGCGGCTGAAGACGATGAAGGCGCAGACCGCCAGCAGCAGCATCACCGTGACCAGGTAGTAGCCGCTGAAGGTGGTCTCGATCCAGGTGCGTGCCGTGCCGAACAGGCTGCCGGCCGTCTCCGAGCCGAGCCCGGTGAAGAGTACGAAGAGTAGCACCAGGCCGCCGCTGGTCAGCGTCATGCCCTTGTGCATGCCCTGAAAGACGCCGCCCTGAGCGAGCTCGGTCACCATGTAGTCGGTGTTGAGTTCGGCTCTGGGCGAAGCGTCGCTGGGCGGCGATGAGGGGCGGTGGGGGGGAGTTGGCGTAGCGATGTTCTTGTCCTCCTTGGCCGGGCGTCGGGCCGGCAGTCCCGGTGGGCCGCCCGCGGTGGCGGGCGGCCCGGCGTTGCTGCGCTGTCAGCGCCGAATGGCGATGGTGCGCCCGGCGAGCTCCGGCCAGGCGCCCGTCTCGGCCTGGGGCAGGGCGGTGATCGCCTCGGCCACCGGCGCCGGGAAGGCGTCGGGCCGGCCGCTCTCCTGGTTCATGCCCATCAGCATCTGCTCGCTGGTGGCCAGCAGGTTGCCCTCAGCGTCGTTGAGCGCGAAGAAGACGTGCAGCCGCTTGGCGTCGCGGTCCAGCAGGGTCAGCGCCACGCTCAGCGGCTCCCCCTCGTGGGCCTCGCGGCGGTAGCAGAGGTGGGTCTCCAGGGTGTAGAGCGTATAGCCGTGACGGGCACGCCCCTCGGCATCGAGGCCGATATGCTCCATCAGCGCCTCTACCGCCAGTGAGAAGACCCGGGCGTACTCGGCGTCATTCATGTGGCCGTTGTAGTCGACCCACTCCGGGGCGACGCGGGTGTTGAGGATCTCCATCAGATGCGCCCCTCCAGGCCCTCGGCCTCGGGCCAGTACTTCTGGACCAGGTCGAGCAGCTCCACCAGGAAGTCGTCCCGGCGGCGGTCGAGTTCGCTGACGGACCGGCCGGCGGCCTGATGCTCGCACCCATCAACCACCCGGTCGATCAGCTCCTCGGTGAGCTCGGGGGCCTCGATCTTGGTCCAGGGGAGCTTCAGGGCGGGGCCGAACTGCTCGAGCATATGGCGCATGCCCGCCTCGCCGCCGGCGAGGTGGAAGGTGAGGAAGGTGCCCATCAGCGACCAGCGCAGGCCGCAGCCGTAGACCACGGCGGCGTCCACCTCCTCGGTGGTCGCCACGCCGTCGTTGACCAGGTGCAGGGCCTCGCGCCACAGCGCCTCCATCAGCCGGTCGGCGATATGCCCCTCGATCTCGCGGCGCACCGCCAGGGGACGCATCTCGAGCTCTCGGTAGAGCGCCGCGGCGCGCTCGACCTCGGCGGGCTCGGTGGCCTCGCCGCCGACCAGCTCCACCAGCGGCAGCAGGTAGACCGGGTTGAAGGGGTGGGCGACGATCACCCGCCCCGGCGCCTTGGCGCAGTCCCGCTGCAGGTCGCTGGGCTTGAAGCCGGACGTCGAGGAGCCGATCAGCACCTCCGGCGCCGCGGCGGCGTCCAGGGCGGCGAGGATCTCGCGCTTGAGATCCAGGCGCTCCGGCACGTTCTCCTGGATGAGATCGGCGCCGGCCACGGCCGCCTCCAGGCTATCCACGAAGGTGAGCCGGGCGGGGCTGGCCCCCTCGGCCAGACCCTGACGCGTCAGCGAGGCCCAGGCGTTGTCGACGAAGGCGCGGGTGCGTGCCGGGGCCTCCGGAGCCGGGTCGAAGGCCACCACGTCCCAGCCCCGGGCCAGGGCCCTGGCGATCCAGCCGTTGCCGATCACCCCGGTACCGATCACGGAGAGCTGACGGCTCATGCCTCACCTCCTGCGCGCTTCGCTACCGGCTGGCCGCTCTGCGGGTCGCGCAGCCCCAGGTGGGCGCGGGTCTCGGCGGGGGTCATGACCCGGGCGCCGAGGTTCTCGATCAGGGTGGCGGCGTGCTCCACCAGCTGGGCATTGGTGGCCAGGGTGCCCTTCTTCAGATAGAGGTTGTCCTCCAGGCCGACCCGGGCGTGGCCGCCCAGCAGCACCGCCTGGGCGGCCATGGGCATCTGGTGGCGGCCGATGCCGAAGGTGGCCCAGTGGGCGCTTGCCGGGAGCTTGTTGCGCATGGCCAGCAGGGTCTCGGTGTCCGCCTCGGCGCCCCAGGGGATGCCCAGGCAGAGCTGGTAGAGGGGGGCGCCGTCGATCAGCCCCTCCTGCTGCAGCTGGCGGGCGAACCAGACGTGGCCCAGATCGAAGCACTCCAGCTCCGGCTTGACGCCGGCGGCCTGCACCAGGCGGGCGTGCTCGCGCAGCCAGTCGGCGGGGTTCACGTAGACCATGTCGCCGAAGTTGAGGCTGCCGCAGTCCAGGGTGCAGAGCTCGGGCAAGAGCTCACCCACCGGCGCGTGGCGCTCGGCCGGGGTCTGGATATCGGTGCCGGGACCGCCACGGGTGGGGTCCTCGGCGTCGGGGATCCAGTCGCCGCCGCCGCCGGCGGTGATGTTCATCACGATGTCGACGTCCGCCTCGCGCACCCGCTGCATCACCTCGCGGAAGTGCTCGACGGAGTGGCTGATGCCACCGGTCTCGGGGTCGCGCACGTGGATATGTGCCACGCTGGCGCCCGCCCTGGCGGCCGCGATGCAGTCGTCGGCGATCTGCTTGGGGGTGACCGGCACGTGGGGGCTCTTGGCAGTGGTGTCGCCGGCGCCGGTGACGGCGCAGGTGAGGATAACATTGCGGTTCATGCTCGGCTCCTGAGGAAGGGATGGCGGATGTCAGGAGCAGTGTGGGGGAGGGCGGCAGGAAGGGATTGTCGAAAGGCGACCTTATTTCTGCATAATGCGACGCGTTGGTTCAGAGGATGCCGACGTCTTCGGCGCGGCGCGGCAGCGACAGGGTGAAGACGGTACCGCGCTCGGTATCACACGAAAGGCACCTTCCCAACAGCCTGTTCAGCCCCAGCACCCTCGAGACCCGGACATTCAATGGCTACGCCGAGGAGGTGGCTGGGCTCTATGCGGGCATGGACCTGAGGAAGCACTTCTGATGGCGGCACGGCGAAAAGGGTGACCCTGGCGCGGCAGTGTGTTACTGGCGGCTCTCGCCCCTCTTCTGCTGTGTAGCTGGCAGGTCACCCAGCTTGCCGCCGGCCCCGAACCGGGGCGCTACCCGCGGTTGAGCCTTGGCCAGGGCACCCGGCGTGGCAAAGATGCCGGCCGGAGTGCCCGAGCGTGATCATTGGGCCGAACCTTGTGTCATCAGGTAGTCGGCCAGGGCCCGGTAGGCGGGTTAGAGCCTGACGCCCGTCCCGTGCACCGGGACTCGTGCCGACTCAGTAGAGATGTACGGCCTCGAAGTGGGCACGTGACTCGCCCTCGTCGTCGACGAGGGTCAGGGTCTCGCCATCGACCTGCCAGCCGGCAACCTCCCCGAGGGCATCGAGCAGCTCGCGTTCGAGTGCCATCGCCGCGCCGGGACAGGCCATCACGGTGGTGGCCACTCGGCCGAACGTTAACCGGTCGCCGTCGCGCTCATACTCGCCCATCATGCGGTTGCAGCCCGTGGAGCCTGCCAGGCGAGACTCCTCGGCATGCAGCACCAGATGCGCCTCCCGCGCCTCATCGATGGCCACCACCTCGCGCTCACCCACGGTCAGCAGCTTCCAGTAGGTGTTCTCCAGGGGCTCGTTGACGCTGTCGCCATCCGAGGCCGCCTCAAACCCGGCGCAACCGGCCAGGGTCAGTGAGCCGACCAGCAGGGCCGTAAGCGAATACTGTTTTCTCATCGAGGACACTCCATTGCCATTCAGGAGCCTTGTCAGACTGCCCGGCGGCATAAGGTTCCCAAGGTCGTGATGTGCGCCTCGGGTGAATCTGCCGGCGGGTCCGCTTTTCCTGCGCTGCCTGAAGGATCTCAGCAGTCTGGACCGCACGGCAGAGCGGCGGGACATGGCTAAGCGCTGTGGTCCTATCGGAATCGATCTCACCAATGCGGCTCGCCATTCGTCGGCGGTCTACTTGGTTGCCTCGTAATGCCTTGTTTATGTTTAGTATTTCGACCACCAATGGCGGCATTTGCACTAGTCATTGGTCGCGCAGGGTGCCTCTGGCCATAGTCGAATCACCAGCAGTCGACACAACACAGACACGCGAAGGGGAACGGCGGCCGACTCCGAGAGGGCCGCAGGCACCCGGCTGGTGAGTCGATCCCACGGACCCAGAGGAGACAACAACATGAAACTGCCGTCACTGATCGAGATTCCCAACGGCGACAAGGTCACCCCGACCTTCTCCGACGCCGAGATGCAGGGCCGCCTGGCCCGCCTGCGCGACTACATGGCCCAGAACGACGTCGAGGCGGTGGTGCTGACCTCCTACCACAACATCAACTACTTCAGCGATTTCGTTTACTGCAAGTTCGGGCGCGACTACGGCCTGGTGGTCACCCAGGATCGCTTCACCACGGTGACGGCCAACATCGACGGCGGCCAGCCCTATCGCCGCAATCGCCTCGGCGACAACATCGTCTACACCGACTGGCAGAAGGACAACTTCTTCAAGGCCGTGAAGCAGCTCTGCGAAGGCAAGCGGCGAGTGGGCGTCGAGTACGACCACCTGACCCTGCAGAACCAGCAGAAGCTGATGGACGCCCTGGGCGACGTGGAGCTGGTGGATATCGGCGTGCCCACCATGAAGCTGCGCATGATCAAGTCCGCCGAGGAGATCGCGCTGATTCGCCAGGGCGCGCGCATCGCCGACGTGGGCGGCGTGGCCGTGCGCGATGCCATCCATGCCGGGGTGCCGGAGTATGAGGTGTCGCTGGCCGGTCAGGCGGCGATGGTGCGCGAGATCGCCAAGACCTACCCCAACAGCGAGCTGATGGACACCTGGGTCTGGTTCCAGTCCGGCATCAACACCGACGGCGCCCACAACCCGGTGACCACCCGCCGGGTGCAGCCCGGTGACATCCTCAGCCTGAATACCTTCCCGATGATCTCGGGCTACTACACCGCCCTGGAGCGCACCCTCTTCCTCGGCCACGCCTCCGACGAGCACCTGCGCCTGTGGGAAGTGAACTGCGAGGTGCATCGCCGTGGACAGGAGCTGATCAAGCCCGGCGTACGCTGCTGCGACATCGCCCACGAGCTCAACGAGATCTTCGCCAAGCACGACTTGCTGCAGTACCGCACCTTCGGTTACGGCCACTCCTTCGGCACCCTGAGCCACTACTACGGTCGCGAGGCGGGCCTCGAGCTGCGCGAGGATATCGAAACGGTGCTCGAACCCAACATGGTCGTCTCCATGGAGCCGATGATCATGATCCCGGAAGGGCGGCCGGGAGCCGGTGGCTACCGCGAGCACGACATCCTGGTGCTCAACGAGCACGGGGCCGAGAACATCACTGGTTTCCCGTACGGCCCGGAGCACAATATCATCCGCTGATGGCTGCAGTGAGCTAGCGCCCTCCCAGCATGGAGGGGGGCGCCAGATTGGCCAGCCCGGCACGGAGAAAGTCAAGAACGTGCCGGGTAGCTACGCTGAGCTCATGCTCACGATAGTAGAGGCCGATACTCACAGCGCCGAGAGCAGGCAGTTGTGCTGTCTCCTTTGCTGCAGTGAAATGCGACGGCACCACCGAAGAGGCCATGGCCGTGAGGCCAAGGCCTTCTTCGACGGCCGAGAGTATTCCGAGTAGGCTTGGGCTCGTGTAGGCAACACGGTAAGGCCTTGCTATCTGCTCTAGCCTGGACTCCAGCATTGCTCGATAGATGCAGCCCTGTGGGTAGGTCACCAGTGGCAGAGTGCTCTCCTCAACAAGCCCTTCGTGGTTCATGACCCAGACGAGCTGATCCAGTCTGTAGTCTCTTCCATCCCTGCTTTCATTTTCCTTTTCTGGCTCCATGACAAGACAGATGTCGTAGAGGTTTTTTTGGAATCTTTGGTAGATTGACTTGCTGATATCACAGTCTACTTCGACCATGATGTTCGGATAGGTGCGTGTCAGGTTTCTAAGTGCCTTGGGAAGAAATGCAAGTTCAAAGTCATTGGGAATTCCGAGCCTTACCTTCCCGGAAACACTATCCCCTCCCATGCGTGATATCACGCGATCATTGATTTCGAGAAGCTGTTTGGCTGCGCCATAAAGATATTCTCCATCTTCTGTGAGCTCCAGGCTGGAGCCTCGGAGAAATATCTGAGTATTTAGCAGCGTTTCGAGCTTCTTTATCTGTAGGCTTATCGCGGGTTGTGAGCGTCCTAACAGCTCGCCCGCACTGGTGAATCCACCGAGGTCCTTGATGGTCACAAAGGTTCTCAGCAAGTCTGTGGGTATGTTTTTCATCTGGTTCAGCCCATTGTTGTGCCTTATGTGAGAATTTGTTTTTCAAATTGGCTTGCCAACATGACTGTAAAATACCTTGATAGGGCCAGGTAAGGCAATGCAGTAACAGGACGCTGAGACCTTTCGATAATGACAAGAGGGTGTGCAAATGAATTCCTGGGTGTTGAGCACCTTTCTGGTGCTAACTTTCTATATGCTGATCCATGCTGGTGCAGCCTACCTCCGCAGGGAGCTGAAGCATAAATCCGCTGAAAGCTCATTGAGGAGGTGACCATGGATGCTTACAAGGTTTTCAATTGGGGGCTTCTGCTCCTCACCTTTGGCCTGCTGATCTATCTGGGCTTTCTCTCGTCAAAATACATGAACAAGAGCGATGAGGGCGGGTTTCTGGTGGCCGGGCGCTCGCTGGGGGCCTTCGTGGCGGCCGGCACCATCGTGGCCACCGGCTTCAGCGGCTGGGGCTTCATGGGCTCCCCCGGCGTCACCTACCAGTTCGGCGCCATCGAGGTGCTGGGCAACTTCTTCTTCGCCCCCGCCATGATGATCGCGGTGCTCTACTTCGCGCGCTTCCTGCAGCGACGCGCTCTGGAGATGGGCAGCAACACCATTCCTGAGTATATCGCCCAGAGCCATGGCGGCGGTGCCATGGGGCGGGTGCTCCAGGGTGTTGCCGGGTTCATCACCATCCTGCTGCTGATGGTGTTCCTGACCAGCCAGATAAAGGCGGTGGGGCTGCTCGGTGCCAGCTGGCTAGGGATCGAGCTCAACCAGAGCGCCTTCCTGATGGTCTCGGTCATCATCATCTACACCATGCTCGGTGGCCTGGCTGCCGTCGCCTGGACCGATACGGTCATGGTCTGCGGCATGGCCCTGGCGGCGGTCATCATCCTGGTGCAGATCCTCACCTCGGTGGACCTGGGCACCTGGGAGGCGTCGCTCAACGCCATCGACCCGGAGCTGCTCAACCCCACCACCGGGGCACACTACGGCGACTCCATCGGCACCGTCTTCCTGGTGCTGCCCTATGCCTTCCTGTTCGCGGCCGTGCTGCCCTACATGGCCATCCGCTTCCTGGCCATGAGGCCGGACGTCAAGCTGCACAAGGTGGGCGTCTATGGGGCCATCCTGGGGGCCCTGCTGAGCCTGATCCCCATCGTGGGGCTCTACGTGCGCATGCATGTGCCCGACCTGGCCGACCCCGACATGGCGATGCCGGTCTACCTGGAGCAGTTCATGCACCCGGCGATCCAGGGGGTGATCACGCTGTTCATCATCTTCGCCATGAAGTCCACCGCCAACTCGCTGCTGCATACGGTGGCCTCGGCGACCTCCCATGACCTGCGCCTGTCGCTGTTCGGAGCGGTCTCCAGCGAGCGTCTGGCGCTGACGATCAACCGTTCGGCGGTGGTGGTGCTGGGCATCGTGGCCCTGCTGATGATGCTCTATGCCCCGCCCTTCATGCTCTCCTGGCTGGGGATCCTCGGCTCCGGCACCCTGCTGGCCAGCATGATCGGCCCGGTGTTCATCTCTACCTTCTGGCAGGGCAGCGCCTGGGGGGCACTCAGTGCCATGCTGGTGGGCTTCTTCACCAGCGGCTACATGATGCTCTTCGCCGACGTGGGCTGGCTGATCGGTCCGCTGACCGGCTGTGCCGTCTCCTCGGCCTGCTATGTGGGCATCTCCCTGCTGAACCGCCAACCGAGCGGTCAAAGTCAGCGTGCCTAGATCTTGTCGCTAAAGCCTGTATGAAGACGCTGAACCAATGGCTCGGCGTCTTCAGCCTGTCCAGCGCCCTCAGCTAGGAGCTGGCAGGCTCCTCCTTCCGACGTGTGTTGTTATCTTGGCTTGAGGATGCGCTCGGGCAGAGGAGATGCTGCACCGCAACAGTGCCTGATGGTCGGTGCTGGTGCATGGGACGCAGCGCTCGCCCGACGCTCGGGGGCGTGAGGGCGATCGGGTGTGCACTATGCACACCTGGGCCAGTCATTCCTTGGCCATCATCGACAGCTCCAGCCATCGTACTCCTCGGATGCCGGGCGATGGCACACCCCTTGCAAAGATCCATGCAGACAGTTCCTCGATGACCCGAATCCAGGAGTGACGCATGGAAAATTCCGACTACCCCCTCAGCGAAGTTCCCCGGGAGGCCCGCAAGGGGCTCATCTCTACCTCGCTCGTGCTGCTGGGCTTCACCTTCTTCACCTCCACGATGTGGGCCGGCGGCGCCCTCGGCGAAGCCTTCGCGATTGGCGAGCTGCTGTGGATCATCCTGATCGGCAACCTGCTGCTGGGCGGCTACGCGGCCACGCTGGCTTATATTGCCTGCCGGAGCGGCCTCAACTCGGTGCTGATGGGCCGCTTCTGCTTCGGTGAGCTGGGCAGCAAGCTGTCCGATGCCATTCTCGGCTTTACCCAGATCGGCTGGTACGCCTGGGGCACCGCGACCATTGCCCTGGTGCTGGTCAAGGCCACAGGTATCCCGGATGCCTTCACGATGCCGCTGATGGTGGCCTTCGGCCTGGCCTTCTGCCTGACGGCCATGGTGGGTTACCGGGGGCTGGACCTGCTCTCCCGGTTTGCCGTGCCGGCCATGCTGGTGTTCATCCTGATCAGCCTCTACCGGGGGCTGATCGATATCGGCGGGTTCGGCGGCCTGGCCGCGCAGACCCCCACTGGCAGCATGAATGTGACGGCGGCCATCACCATCGTGATCGGTACCTTCATCAGCGGGGGCACCCAGGCGACCAACTGGGCCCGCTTCGCTCGCACGCCCAAGATTGCGGTGATCGCGACCCTGGCCGCCTTCTTCGTCGGCAACGGACTGATGGTGCTGACCGGCGCCTTCGGTGCGCTGGTCTACCAGCAGGCGGATATCGTGGATGTGCTGATGGCACAGGGTTTCGTGACCATCGCCGTGCTGATGCTGTTCCTCAACATCTGGACCACCCAGGACAACACCATCTACAACTTTGCCGTTGCCGGCTGCAATCTGCTGCGGATCGACAAGCGCCGGGTTGTCACGGTGGCCGGCGCGCTGGTGGGGACCGTGCTGGCGATCGGTGGCATGTACAACCTGCTCATTCCCTTCCTGCTGCTGCTGGGCACCTTCATCCCCCCCATCGGCGGCGTGATCATGGCCGACTTCTGGCTCAAGCATAAGGGTCAGTATCCCACCCTGGCCGAGGCCAACCTGCCCGCCTTCAACTGGCAAGGCCTGGGTGCCTACGCCTTCGGCTCAGCGGTCGCCTACGGCTCTCCCGTGCTGCCCCCGGTGGTAGGTGTGCTCGCGGCCGTGGTCGGCTACGGGGTGCTTCATCACCTGCCGCTGCGCATGGCCTCGCTGCGAATGGTGAAGGGCTGATGGCGATCTGCTGTGCCGACATCGTGCGCCTGCCCGGCCTGGAAGGCATTCGCCTGAAGGCCGGTCTACAGGGCAGCCAGAATGTCATTCGCTGGCCCTATATTGCCGAGAGCCCCAGCCTCTCGCCCTGGGTACGCGGTGGGGAGCTGGTCTTCGTGACCGGCATCGGGCGGCGGCGGAGCGAGGAGGAGCTGCAGCAGCTGCTTCGCGAGGCGGTGGAGCAGCGGGTGGCGGGTGTCGTCTTCCTCGTCGGCCCCGAGGGCATGGCGGCGATACCCTCCAGCGTCATCAGCCTGGCCAATGCGCTTGGCTGCCCACTCTTCGAACAGCCCTATGCCCTGCCGCTGGTGTCGGTGACCGAAACGCTCAGCAACGCCATCGTGCAGGACCGCCTGGCGGGCCAGTCGGCGAAGCTGTTCCTGTCGCGACTGCTCAATGGCGCGGCAGGCGCGCCAGAGTTGATCGAGCTGCGTGCCAGGGAGCTAGGTCTCTGCGTCGAGGGCGGTTACGTGGTGATGGCCGTGCGTCTGCAGGGTGCCGCGGACGAGGCGGGTAGCCTCGCCCCCACTGCCCAGCAGCAGGAATTGCTGGAACAGCGGATCACGGCCCTGCTCGAGCGACGCGGTATCCGGTGGCCAGTCCTTCAGCAGGCGCAGAGCTGGCTCATGCTGTGGCCTGCCAGCTCGGAGGCCATGGCGGAGCTTCCCGACGAACTGGAGCAGGCGCTGGCGGCCCTTCAGTCGCTGCAGCCCGACGGGACTCTGCATGCCGGTGTCAGCGAGCGGCACGCTGACCTGTGCCAGCTTGCCGATGCGGCCGAGCAGGCCTGCCAGGCGCTGCAGTTTGCCCGTCAGCACCAGGGCAGCCGCCTCTTCTTCCATGAACGGCTGGGCATCGCGCGGCTGTTTGCCGCCATTCCTCAGCGGAGCGCGCTGGTGACGTTCTGCCAGCAGCAGCTGGGTCCACTCTGCTTTGCCCGCGATGGTGATGCCAATGAACTGAAGCAGACGCTCAGGCGCTTTCTCGACAGCTTCGGCAATCTGCAGCAGGCCTCTGCGTCGCTCGGGATTCACCGCAATACGCTGCGGCAGCGGCTCAAGCGCTTCGAGCAGCTGGTGGGTATTTCGCTCCAGGACCCGCATGCACGCCTCAATGTCCAGAATGCACTGCTGATCGAACAGATGCTGTTTGCGCATCACACCCTCGACACCCCGTGATACCAGCAAGAGGTAGACCATGGAAATCATCAATGCCCGTCTGCGGCACTCGTCCGACCTCCATACCCTGACCATCACCAACGGCGTCTTTTCGGCCATAAGGGTTCAGGGCAGCCGACTCTCCGCTGACGGAGGACAGGTCGATGCCGGGGGGAAGCTGCTCTGTGCCCCTTTCGTGGAGCCGCATATCCACCTGGATGCCGCGATGACGGCCGGTGAGCCCAACTGGAACCAGACCGGCACGCTGTTCGAAGGCATCGAGCGCTGGAGTGAACGCAAGCCGATGCTGACCGAGGCGGATATCCGCCGGCGCGTGCAGCAGACGGTGACACTGCTCATCGAGAACGGCGTGCAGCATATCCGCACCCACGCCGATATCACGGACCCCAGCCTGATCGGCCTGCGTACCCTGTGTGCCATGCGCGACGAGCTCAAGGACCGGGTAGAGATCCAGGTGGTCGCCTTCCCCCAGGAGGGCCTGCTCTCCTTCGCCGGTGGTCTGGCGCTGATGGAAGAGGCGCTGGAGATCGGTGCCGACGTGATTGGCGGGATTCCCCACTTCGAGTACACCCGTGAGCTGGGCGAGGCCTCCATGAAGAAGGTCATCGAACTGGCGATCAAGTACGACAGGCTGGTGGATGTCCATTGCGACGAGATCGACGACCCGAACTCGCGCTTCCTCGAGGTGCTCGCCGCCGAGGCGCTCTTCAATGACCTGGGGCCCAGGGTCACGGCCAGTCATACCACTGCCATGGGCTCCTATGACAACGCCTACTGCTCTCGACTGTTCCGGTTGCTGAAGCGCTCTGGAATCAACTTCATCTCCTGCCCGACGGAAAGCATCCATCTGCAGGGGCGGTTCGACAGCTATCCCAAGCGGCGCGGCCTGACCCGCGTCAAGGAGCTGGACGAGGCGGGTATCAACGTCTGCTTCGCCGAAGACTCGATCTGTGACCCCTGGTACTCCCTGGGTAACGGCAAGCTGCTGAGGACGCTCGATTTCGGGCTGCACATCTGCCACATGATGGGCTATCAGGACTTCAGTCGCTCACTCGACCTGATCACCGACAACGGCGCCCGGACCCTGAACATCAGCGCGCGCTACGGCATCGAGGTGGGCAGGCCGGGCAACTTCATCCTGCTGGATGGGGAAGATGACTACAGCGTGGTGCGCAAGCAGGGCGAGGTGCTGATGTCGGTTCGTCAGGGGCGCATCCTGATGCAGCGGGTGCCAGCGCAGGTCGTCCCGACGGGTGAACCCCGTGACACCCGACGCGCGGTTGCCGAGCTGGCCTGAGCCAAATGGCCATGGAGGGAGCTTGTCCGTGGCCATTCAAGAATGAAAGGGGTCTTGTCCACCTTGATGACAGACGGCTCCCGGCGTTGGATCAGCCGAGATCATGGCCGCTGAGCTTGTCGTGAAGTAGTTCCTGAAAAAGCCGGGAGCTGGGAGTGGCGTAAGCGCAGCTCCAGGCGGCAATGGTTTCAACGGAGTAATCATCCCGATCCAATGGAACAATGGCGATGTCATCACGTTGGAAACGTTTGATGCAGTCAGAATACAAGGAGACGCCCATGTTGGCTGCTACCAGGCCAAAGATACCGCTGCTGGTACTGGCCTCCTGTACCACCTGGGGAGTAAAGCCGGCGTTCATGCAGATCGTGAATATATAGTGGCGAAACTCACTCCAGCCACTTTCCGTGCCGAGAATGAACTTCTCGTCAGCCAGCTCCTTGAGGCTCAGCTGCTTTCTCCCGGCCAGGCGGTGGCGCTTGGGAAGAATGACCACGATGCGCTCGAGGGCCGCACGAAAGGTATCTATGCCATCAAGTGCCAGTGGGCCAATGAGAAAGCCCACATCGATCTCATGATCCAGCAGCGCCTTGTGCTGAGTGTGTGATGGCATATAGACAAGGTCTACAGAGATATCGGGATACTTCTCCTTGAAGGTGTCCAGGATGCTGGGCAGTACGCCATTGATGGAAAAGTCGTTATAGGCAATGGAGAGATGGCCGATATCGCCGCTGGCGGCCTGCTGAGCAAGATGGGTGGCCCGCTCCAGGTGGGTGATGGCTTGCTGGCACTCCTCCATGAAGAGCTTGCCAGCCATGGTCAGCTCTACCTGCCGGGTTGTTCTTAAGAAAAGTTCGGCCCCGATGCTCTCTTCCAAGCCCTTGATAAGGCGGCTGAGGGCGGGCTGTGTGATGCACAGTGTCTCCGCAGCCTGCTTGAAATGCAGGGTGCTGGCGACGGCGAGAAAGGCCCTCACCTGGCGTAGATCGAATCGTAT
The DNA here is from genome assembly GCF_030704205.1 of Halomonas alkalicola. Lineage (NCBI taxonomy): Bacteria > Pseudomonadati > Pseudomonadota > Gammaproteobacteria > Oceanospirillales > Halomonadaceae > Halomonas > Halomonas alkalicola. The sequence continues at coordinate 2,266,338 of NZ_CP131913.1, forward strand.
ATTCATGCGCTCACCGGCAATAATCTTTGTGGAAACGGCATTAGACGTAATGAGTGATAGATTCTAGGATTTCAGATGTCAAGTCGTGATTATATGGCCTCTAAGCTGGTTCCATGGCCTGGGGAGTAACAGGGAATTATACCACGATGACGGCTCAAGACCTTGGCGATGTATCAGGCCATTGGCTTGCTGTCTGTAGCTTGATCAAACAATTATTGTGAGGTGCAAGATGGCTCGTATTGGAGGAGATGTCGGAGGGACCAACACCGATATCATTCTGGAGACTTTCTCTTCTGATTCCGTAGGCGCTGGAACCTTCCGGCACAAGGTGCCGAGTACGACGCAGGACCAGTCGATAGGCGTTCTGCAAGGTGTTCTGGAGGTATGTGACAAGGCAGGAATCCAGAGGAGTGAGGTCAGCACTATCGTGCACGGCACAACCGTGGCGACGAATATCTCCATAGAACACAACGGGGCCGAAGTGGGCATGCTGACCACCAAGGGCTTCAGGGATATTCTCCATATCGGCAGGCACAAGCGGCCTCACAACTTTTCCCTCCACTTTGATGTTCCCTGGCAATCCAATCCGCTGGTGAAGCGACGGCACCGAATTCCCATTTCCGAGCGAATCCTGCCCCCCTCCGGTGAGGTGGAAGTGCCCCTCGATGAAGAAGAGGTCCGGCAGGCAGCCAGAAAATTCAAGGACGCAGGGATCAAGTCGGTAATTGTCGGTTTTCTCTTCTCCTTTCTCAACAAGGACCATGAGCTCAGGGCGAAAGAGATCGTACTGGAAGAGATGCCGGACGCTTATGTGTGTTGCTCATGTGAAGTTGTAGATGCCATGAGGGAATACGAGCGGTTTTCCACCACCGCGATGAACGCCTATGTAGGTCCCAAGACATCAATGTACCTGAATAATCTCGAGCGTCAGCTCAAGGAGCATGGCATTGATGCTGACTTGAGAATCATTCAATCCAATGGCGGGCTAGCGACAGTAGATAGCTGCTGTGAGAAGCCGGTAAATATTCTGATGTCAGGGCCGGCCGGCGGTGTTATCGGTGGAAGCTTCTTTGCCGATCTCGATGCGGAAAAGAATATTATCACCGTGGATATCGGTGGGACCTCGGCCGATATATCTACCCTGGCAGAGGGTGATATCAAGATCATGAATCCACGGGATTCTTATGTGGCTGGGCATCCGGTGATGGTTCCCATGATTGACCTGATCACCATCGGTGCCGGCGGTGGTTCAATTGCCTATATCGATGAGGCAGGTGGTTTTCAGGTGGGACCGCGCTCGGCGGGGTCAATGCCTGGCCCGGCCTGCTATGGGCGTGGAGGGGAAGAGCCGACGGTAACAGACGCCAATATTCTTCTGGGCCGGCTGGATCCGGACCAGATGCTGGGTGGGGATCTGAAGATCGACGCTAGCCTGTCCCATAAGGCCATCAAGGAAAAGATTGCTGACCCCCTCGGAATGAGTGTCAAGGACGCTGCGCTCGGAATAATCAAGATCGTCAATAACAACATGGCACTTGCCATTCGCTCCAATTCGGTCGCCAGGGGAGTGGACCCCAGGGAGTTCATGCTGATGCCATTCGGAGGGGCTGGGCCCGTTCATGGCCCAGCACTGGCAGAGGAAGTGAATGCAAAAGGCGTGATCGCCCCTCCTGCACCTGGCATCACGTCAGCCGCCGGGCTGTTGACCACCAGCCTTCAGTACGAGGTGACGAGGTCATATCTGTGCGAACTGACCTCAATTCGTGGCAATCAGTTCGAGGTGCTTCAGTCGCTGCTCAAGGATCTTGATGACGAGGCCACAAACAAGCTGATCAAGGATGGTGTGGAGCCTTCTCACATCAGACTGACTCGGTTTGCCGAGTGTCGCTATCATGGCCAAGGCTTCGAGCTTCGAGCCGAAATACCAGACGGTGAACTGAGCAGCGATTCGATTCAACAAGTGATCGAGAATTTCCACCGGCAGCATGATACCGATTACGGCTATCGATACGATGAGGCTGAAGTCGAGCTCGTGACACTTCGTGTCGTCGGCGAGTCTGCCTCAAGAATTCTGGAATGGAAGGAGCTGGCGCCAGCCGAAGGCAACAGTCTTGAAGAAGCTTTCATGTATGAAAGAGAAACCACGTTTGACGCTGGTCAAACTCTCATTACGCCTCGCTACGACCGAAGCAAACTCATGAGGGGCCATGTTATTTCCGGTCCTGCACTGATCATGCAGGATGACTCCACGTCTCTAGTGCCGCCGGGGTGGAGCGCATCTGTATCAAGATTCGGAAATCTGATGATCTCGAAATCCAGCTAAGGCAGAGAGGGTAGCAAGATGGAAAACAAGAAAGTTGACCCTATCACCATGCAAGTGATAAGTGGCGCACTGGACACCATTGCCGAAGAAATGGGGCATGTTCTCTACAGGATGTCGTTCTCTTCGATCATTCGGGAGTCACAGGACCTGGGTGCCGGCCTGTTTGATAAAGACTATCAGACGATCTGTGAGTCAGAGTCGACGCCAATGCACATCGGGTCAATCCCGGCTTACCTGAGAGGCGTCGAGCAGACCCTCCAGGGCGGCGAGTGGCATGAGGGGGATGTGGTTGTTCATAATCATCCATACTACGGTTCAAGTCATACTCCGGACCTGGCGATCATTATCCCGATTTTTTATCAAGGAGAGCTGGTCGGGTTCTCTGCCAATACGGCTCACCATATCGATATTGGTGCCGCAACGCCTGGGCTTATCATCGATGTGGGCGATGTCTATGCAGAAGGGATGCTGTTTGCAGGCCTGAAGCTTTATGAGAAGGGCCAGAAGAACGAAGGCCTTGCGAAGATGATCACGGCTAACAGCCGGGCCTCTGTGCAGCTGATGCGAGATATCGAGGCTCAGATAGCCTCGGCCCAGCTCGGGGTCAGACGGTTTCAGCAGCTGCTTGATAAGTATGGGAAAGAGTTCACATTCTCGGCCATTTACCAGCTGATGGACTACTCCGAGAAAATGCTGAGAAACAAGATTGCCGAGATACCCGACGGTGAGTACAGGGCAGAAGGGTTTCTTGACGACGATGGAAGAAACCGTGAGGTGCAGCTGCCCGTCGTGGTAACGGTAAAGGTCAAGGGAGATTCCGTGACCGTCGATCTGACAGGGTCAGCCGATCAGACGCCTACCGCATACAATGTTCCTTTCGAAGGCTCCTGCAAGGTGGCGGCCTATGCCGGTTTCAGGAAGTTGCTTCTTGACGCCAGCAAGCTGGAAGTTCCCATTCCGTCGAATGAGGGTTCCTTTCGACCCATTGATGTCTTCGCACCAGAGGGCACCATATTCAACCCCATTTTCCCGGCAGCCGCTGAGGCGCGCTTTACGCAGTGTAATATGATGATCGACCTGATCATCAAGGCGTTGGCTCCGGTTCTTCCTGACCAGACCATCGCTGGAAGTTCCGCTGCCATTTCCTTTGCCTCCTATGCCGGCGTGAAGGACGATGGGAATTACTGGGTCTTCCTCGAAGTCAACGAGGGCGCCTATGGTGGACGACCCCACTCTGACGGCCCGGACTCGATCGATAACCTGATGGCGAATACCCGGAATAATCCCATCGAGGACCTGGGCATGCATCTGCCAATGATCTGTGATCGGTACGAGCTGCGCGATGATGTCATGCCTGGTGCAGGAAAGTACCGGGGCGGTATCGGTGTTGTCAAAGCCCAGCGCGTTCTGACGCCAGGCTTCATCACACACGAAAGTGAGCGACATACCCATGTTCCCTGGGGAGCCTTCGGTGGATCGGAGGGGGCCGTTGGAAAATGTGACATTTACAACTACGACTCCAAGGGAGAGGTCAAGAGCATGCCCTCCAAGTTCTCCGGGTATGCCACCAAGGCCAATGATGTCATGGCATTCTATGCTCCCTGTGGTGGAGGGTATGGCAACCCCCTGGAGCGCCCCCCTGAACAGGTGAGGGAAGACGTTCTTGATGATTTCTGTACCGTAGAACACGCCTATGAGGCCTATGGTGTCGTACTCGACAAGAACCTCGAGATCGATCGATTAGCAACGGCCGCGAGGCGCAGTGAAATGGGGGGCTGAGACCACCAGAAAACAGGGGTGAAGGGTCACTTCTCACCCCTGTTTCCTTTCCCGACGAACAATCTCAATATCTCAAGGGTAAACCCATGACTACATCAGATACTGGTGTTGCCAGCAGCTCTTTGTCAAAAGAGTCTGAAAAGAATCATCTCCTGGAAGAATCCATACTTCCCGTTTCCAATAATCAGAGGCCGATTAGCGCCCTCGGATTCGTATGGATCTGGGTGGGTATCGCTGTAATGATTGCCACCTTTCAGCTAGGCGCCAATGGCATTACCGGTGTGCCACTCGCGAATGTTGTGCTGATAATTTTCTTTGCCAATGTGGTGCTGGCCTTGTTGATGCTGTTGACCGCTGACATAGGGACCGAGCATGGGCTATCATTCTCTGTCTACTTGAGAGCTCCCTTCGGTGTCTACGGCACCCACTTCCCATCTGTGTTTCGCGGTATCGTGGCAGCCATCTGGTTCGGCATTCAAACTTATCTCGGGGCATTGGCGCTAAACGGTATCTTTGAGTATCTGACCGGTTTCTCAAGCTGGGCCCTTTGGTATGTTGTTTTTGCTGCTGTTCAGGTGGCCAATACGGCGATGGGCATCAAGGCGGTCGAACGACTCGCCGCTATTGCGGCCCCTGCCATTCTGGCGATTTCTATCTGGATGTACTTTACGCTAGATGTTCTTGCACAAACTCAAGGTATCAATATATGGAGGTTTGTCGGCGATCAGAATATAACGGTTCTCACTCTCTTTCTCGCCAATGTGGCGTTCTGGTCTACCTTGGCCATTGATATTCCTAACATTACGCGCTTTGTAAAATCTCCCTCTGGCGAAAGGCGTTTCTTTCATCGTAACAAGAATGTACTGCTGGCGCAGCTGCTTGCGCTTCCCGCCACTCAAGCCTGGATCGCCTTGATCGGTGCCGTATCCTTTATTGCCGCAGGTGACTGGAACCCTGTCACCGTCATCCAGGGGCAGGGTGAGGGCCTGAGCCTGATTATTCTCCTGGTTCTCGTAATACTTGCGCAATGGTCCACCAACAATGCGGCCAACCTGATCCCTGCGGCGCTCGCCTTTGTCAATGCTGGAGCACCCAGGGTGTCCTATCCTGTTGCGGTGGCCATGGCCGCAGTAGGGGGTACGCTGTTCATGCCCTGGAAGATTCTTGATAACCTTTTCACCTTCCTTTTCTCTTATGGAGCCTTTCTTTCTGCCATCGGTGGCATCATGGTGGCCGATTATTATCTTCTCAGGAAAAGGCGCCTGAACGTACCCGAGCTTTATCGGGAGGGCGGCCAGTTCTATTACTTCAAGGGATTCAATCCGGCAGGCATCATTGCGTGGGCGGTGGCGGGCACTGTGGCCTTCTATTCGTCGCAGTGGGCATTTGTCTTCGGTTTCCTGTTGGGTGCGCTGATTTACTTCGCCATCATGCGGCTGTTCGTGATGAAGCGGTTTACACAGGTTGAGTGTTCCGCGGCTGATGGCGATAACTACCTAGGAACCACCGTGGGTTATAACTGGGTTTATGAGCGGGAAACGCGAGCCTTCAAGCGAGTCCAATCCAGTGAACTGGAAAAAGGGATTTCTCGCGAGGACCTATAAGCTTTCTCGATGCCGGTCAGGACGCATTGTTGATCTGAGCGGCATCAATCTTCCCAAAAATGTAATTAGACGGCATCAAACGGTATGGTTAATCTTCAAGTTGCCAACGGCACAAGACTTATAAGTGCATTCAACCAGGCAACAAGTTTCTTTTATCTGGAGCAAATGAAATGTCCCAAGATCTGATGGCAATGCTGACCCAGGCTTTCGACGAATCTACCAAGCTTTATCAGGAGCGTGGCTTTCAACGCCGTGTCGGTTTCGGCAAGAAGCCGGCGCTGGTGAGTGTGGATCTCGCCAACGCCTGGACCCGTCCGGGTAATCCCTTCACCTGCGACCAGGAGAAGATGGATAACGAGATCATTCCCGGCATGCAGCGGCTCCTCAAGGCATTCCGCGCCGCGAAGCTGCCGGTCATCCACGTGACGACGGCCTACGAGATCACCGATCGCAACGCGCCCTTCACCGATATGGGCCTGTGGCACAACAAGATCCCCGTCGATGTCGTCGATCTTGCCGACAAGGAGCTGTGGGCCATCGATTCGCGCATCGCCCCGGTCGAGGGTGAATATACGCTGCTGAAGAAGCGTGCCTCGTCCTTCCACGGCACCGAACTCGCCGGCATCCTGCGGGCCAACGGCGTCGACACCATCCTCGTGACCGGTGTGACGGCCTGCGCCTGTGTGCGCCAGACGATCTGTGACGGCATTGCCGACGGTTTCCGTCCCATCGCGGTCAAGGAGTGCATCGGCGATCGTGTGCCGGGAGCCGTCGCCTGGAACCTGTTCGATATCGATGCCAAGTTCGGGGATGTCGAGTCCGTCGATCGCTGCATCGACTACATCGAGACCATCGCCCAGTCCCAATCCTGAGCCTTTCCTCGGCTCTTCGAACAGGCAGCGAGCCCCGCGGGCTCGCTGCCTGCTTTCTGTGCTTGGCGGGTTGGCTGCACGACAAAGTATGCTGGCAGCCGGAACCGGACCCTCAGGCGGTAATGCGATGCTGGCAGGCATGACCCTCAATCCTTCCCCTCAAGGCGAGCCCCTCTCCGTGGGCTTCGTCCTGCTGCACCGCTTCACCCTACTGCCCTTCGCCGCCTTCGTCGACTGCCTGCGGCTGGCCGCCGACGAGGGGGACCGCAGCCGCCCGCTGCACTGTCATTGGACCTTCATGACCAGCACCGGCCAGGAGGCCGTCTCCAGCTGTGGCGCTGCCATTTCCCCCTGCCTGTCGTTTCGGGAGCCCGCCGAGTTCGACTACATCGTGGTGATCGGTGGCGTTCAGGACGAGCGCGACCGGGCGGATACCACGGCCCTGGCCTACCTGCGCCAGGCGGCCAGCGCCGGGGTACCGCTGGTGGGGCTGTGCACCGGGGTCTTCGCCCTGATCCAGGCGGGGCTGATGACGGGGCGGCGCTGCTGCGTCAGCTGGTACCACCACCGCGACATGGTGCAGCGCTTTCCGGCCATCCAGCCGGTGGCCGACCGCCTCTACATCGACGACGGCGACCGGCTCACCTGTGCGGGCGGCGCGGCGGCGGCCGATCTGGCCGCCTATCTGGTCGAGCGCCACCTGGGCAAGGCCTGGGCCATGAAGAGCCTGCATATCATGCTGCTCGACGAGGCTCGTGCCGGCACCCAGCCCCAGCCGCAGCCGGTGGTGTTCGGCAAGATCGAGGATCGTCTGGTGCGCCGCGCCATCGCCGTGCTCGAGCAGCACCTGGGCGAGGCGATCTCCATGGAGGCGCTGGCCGAGCGGGTCGGCACCTCGCGGCGCAACCTGGAGCGCCGCTTTCAGGAAACCCTGGGCGTGGGGCCCCAGAAGTTCGCCCGGGACCTGCGTCTGCGCTACGGCGTATGGCTGCTGCACTACACCGGCAAGAGCATCACCGAGATCGGCGAGCGCTGCGGCTTTGCCGATACCGCCCACTTCTCACGCCACTTCCGCAGCGCCTTCGGCATGCCGCCGTCGGAGATGCGCAAGCGCGCCGGTGAGCCGGGCGGCGATCGCGTCGACCCCTTCTTCCTGCATATCGAGGGCCGTCCGGCGCTCTGATCTTCTCATGGCGGATCAGCCGCCTTCCCCAGTGTCACGGTGAGTGCCATGTCTCCCGCGTGAGGCGCCCCCGTGCCCGCGCAGGCAGGCTTTCGGGATTCCCGCTCGGCCCGGGCGTTCCGGAAGTCTGTCGCATCTGTTCAATTCTTGTCTTCCTGCCTCGCCTTTAATCGGAGGGTGAGCCCGATGAGCTGCGCAGCGGTTATCTGCGCATAAGGATTTCAAATTTTTAACGCGGGCGGGTCACCGATAGATTCGAGTCATAACCTGCCTGCCACGTCACTACCGATAACAACAGGAGTCCGTCATGAACCCGATTTCTCTCGCCGCCTTCGATTCCCAGGTCGCCGCCGCCATCGCCGATGAGGTGGTACGCCAGGAGGCGCACGTCGAGCTGATCGCTTCCGAGAACTACGCCAGCCGGGCGGTGATGGAGGCTCAGGGCACCCAGCTGACCAACAAGTACGCCGAGGGCTACCCGGGCAAGCGCTACTACGGCGGCTGCGAGCACGTCGACGTGGTGGAGCAGCTGGCCATCGACCGCGCCTGCGACCTGTTCGGCGCCGACTACGCCAACGTCCAGCCGCACTCCGGCGCCCAGGCCAACGCCGCGGCCTTCATGGCCCTGGTCAAGCCGGGCGACACCGTGCTGGGCATGAGCCTGGCCCACGGTGGCCACCTGACCCACGGGGCGGCGCCGAACTTCTCCGGCAAGCACTACCACGCCGTGCAGTACGGCCTGAACCCGGAGACCGGCGAGATCGACTACGAGGAGGTCGAGCGCCTGGCGCGCAGCCACAAGCCCAAGCTGATCATCGCCGGCTTCTCCGCCTACGCCCGGGTCGTCGACTGGCGCCGCTTCCGCGCCATCGCCGACGAGGTGGGCGCCTGGTTCATGGTCGACATGGCCCACGTGGCGGGCCTGGTCGCTGCCGGCCTCTACCCGAGCCCGCTGCCCCACGCCCACGTGGTCACCACCACCACCCACAAGACCCTGCGCGGCCCCCGCGGCGGCCTGATCCTCTCCGCCCACGGCGATGCGGACCTCTACAAGAAGCTCAATGGCGCGGTCTTCCCGGGCCAGCAGGGCGGTCCGCTGATGCACGTCATCGCCGCCAAGGCGGTGGCCTTCAAGGAGGCCATGAGCCAGGCGTTCGTGCAGTACCAGCAGCGGGTGATCGACAACGCCCGGGCCATGGCCGGGGTGTTCGTGGAGCGCGGCTATGACGTCGTCTCCGGCGGCACCGACGACCACCTCTTCCTGGTTTCGCTGATCAAGCAGGGTGTGACCGGCAAGGACGCCGATGCGGCGCTGGGCCGCGCCCATATCACCGTCAACAAGAACGCCGTGCCCAACGACCCCCAGAGCCCCTTCGTCACCTCCGGCCTGCGCATCGGCACCCCGGCGGTGACCACCCGCGGCTTCGATGCGGCCGAGTGCACCGAGCTGGCCGGCTGGATCTGCGACATCCTCGATGTGCTGGCCGAGCAGCGCAACAGCGATGCCGTGGAGGCCGAGGTGCGCGAGAAGGTCGCCGCGCTCTGCGAGCGCCATCCGGTCTACGCCACCGCCTCCAGCGAAGCCCCGGCACGCGAAACCGCCACCGCCTGAACCCCGTGGAACCGGCCCCGTTCGGCGGGGCCGGTCGAGGAGAGACGAGATGCAACGCTATTCAGGATTCGGGCTGGCCAAGCACGCGCTCAGCCACCATGAGAACTGGGAGCGCCAGTGGCGCAATCCCACGCCGAAGAAGCAGTACGACGTGATCATCGTCGGCGGCGGCGGCCACGGCCTGGCCACCGCCTACTACCTGGCCAAGGAGCACGGCATCACCAATGTGGCGGTGGTCGAGAAGGGCTGGCTGGGCGGCGGTAATACGGCTCGTAATACGACTATCGTGCGCTCGAACTATTTATGGGACGAGTCGGCGGCGCTCTACGAGCACGCCATGAAGCTGTGGGAGGGGCTCTCCCAGGACCTCAACTACAACGTCATGTTCTCCCAGCGCGGCGTGATGAACCTGGGCCACACCCTGCAGGACATGCGTGACATCCAGCGCCGAGTCAACGCCAACCGCCTGAACGGCATCGACGGCGAGGTGCTCACCCCGGCGCAGATCCAGGAGATCGTGCCGATCATGGACTGCTCGAAGAATGCCCGCTACCCGATCCTCGGCGCCTCCTGGCAGCCGCGGGCCGGCGTGGCGCGCCACGACGCCGTGGCCTGGGGCTATGCCCGGGCCGCCGACGCCCTCGGCGTCGACCTGCTGCAGAACACCGAGGTGACCGGCTTCAAGATCCGCGACGGCCGCGTCTACGGGGTGCACACCAACCGCGGCGACATCGAGGCGAAGACCGTGGGCTGCGTGGCGGCGGGCAACTCCGGCGTGCTCGCCGGGATGGCCGGCTTCCGACTGCCGCTCGAGTCCCACCCGCTGCAGGCGCTGGTCTCCGAGCCGCTCAAGCCGATTCTCGATACGGTGGTGATGTCCAACCACGTGCACGGCTACATCAGCCAGACCGACAAGGGCGACCTGGTGATCGGCGCCGGCATCGACGGCTACAACGGCTACGGCCAGCGCGGCAGCTACCCCACCGTGGAGCACACCCTGCAGGCCATCGTCGAGATGTTCCCGATCTTCTCCCGGGTGCGCATGAACCGCCAGTGGGGCGGCATCGTCGACACCTGCCCGGACGCCTGCCCGATCCTCTCCGCCACGCCGGTGAAGGGGCTCTTCTTCAACTGCGGCTGGGGCACCGGCGGCTTCAAGGCCACCCCCGGCTCCGGCCACGTGTTCGCCTGGACCCTGGCCAAGAATCAGGCCCACCCCCTCGCGGCCCCGTTCTCCATCGACCGTTTCCACACCGGTGCTCTCGTCGACGAGCACGGTGCGGCCGGCGTGGCTCACTAAGGAGGCAATCCCATGTTTCTTATCTACTGCCCCCACTGCGAGGAGCACCGCGAGGAAGAGGAGTTCCGTCCCAAGGGCCAGGCGCACATCGCGCGCCCCGCGGAGCCCGAGGCCTGCTCCGACAAGGAGTGGGGTGACTACCTCTTCTTCCGTGACAATCCGCGCGGCATTCACCACGAGCTGTGGGTGCACGCCGTCGGCTGTCGCAAGTTCTTCAACATCACGCGTAATACCGTGAGCTACGAGATCCTCGAGAGCTACAAGGTCGGCGAGCGGCCGCGCTTCACCGCCGAGCATCCCGATGGCCGGCCGACCGAGGCCGCCGAGAGCGTCGCCCCCAGGGCGGAAGTGGTCGAGCGCAAGGAAGGAGTCAAGGCATGAGCCAGTCGTCCAATCAGCCGAATCGCCTCAACGAGGGCGGGCGCATCGATCGCTCCCGCCGGCTTACCTTCACCTTCAACGGCAAGCGCTATCAGGGCTATGCCGGTGACACCCTGGCCTCGGCGCTGCTTGCCAACGGGGTAGATATCGTCAACCGCAGCTTCAAGTATGCGCGCGCCCGGGGCATCGTCGCCGCCGGCGCCGAGGAGCCCAATGCGCTGGTCCAGCTGGGCAGCAGCGAGGCGGCCCAGGTGCCCAACGTGCGCGCCACCCAGCAGGCGCTGTTCGACGGCCTGGTGGCGCGCAGCACCAACGGCTGGCCCAACGTCCAGCGCGACGCCATGAGCCTGGTGGGCAAGCTGGGCGGTCGCTTCATGCCGCCGGGCTTCTACTACAAGACCTTCATGGCCCCGGCCTCCATGTGGATGACCTATGAGAAGTTCATCCGCAAGGGCGCGGGCCTGGGCCGCAGCCCCATAGAGTCCGACCCGGATACCTATGACCACCTCAACCAGCACTGCGACCTGCTGGTGATCGGCGCCGGCCCCGCTGGCCTTGCCGCGGCGCTGACCGCCGCGCGCGGCGGCGCCCGGGTGATCCTCTGTGACGAACAGGAGGAGCTGGGCGGCTCGCTGCTGGACAGCCGCGAGCTGCTCGACCATCAGCCCGCCGCCCAGTGGGTGCAGCGCGTGGTAGAGGAGCTCGCCGGGCTCGACAACGTCACCCTGCTGCCGCGCACCACCGCCAACGGCTACCACGACCATCATTTCGTGACCCTGCACGAGCGGCGCACCGAGCACCTCGGCGAGACCGCGCCGCTGGTCGACGGCGTCCGCCCCTCCCGGTCGCGGATGCATCGCGTGCGCGCCGGCCAGGTGCTGCTGGCCACCGGTGCCCACGAGCGGCCGCTGGTCTACGCCGGCAACGACGTGCCGGGCAACCTGCTGGCCGGCGCCGTCTCCACCTATATCCGCCGCTACGGCGTGGTGCCGGGCAACCGGCTGGTGCTCTCCACCAGCAACGACCATGCCTATCGCGCCGCCCTGGACTGGGATGACGCCGGCCGCGAGGTGGTGGCCATCGTCGATGCGCGCCAGGCGCCGGACGGCGAGCTGGTGGAGCAGGCCCGCGCCCGCGGCATTCGCATCATCGAAGGTGCCGCAGTGATCGAGGCCAAGGGCGGCAGCCGCGTCAGCGGCGCCCGCGTGGCCACCATCGATGCCCAGGCCTTCAAGGTGACCGGCCAGGCCGAGACCCTGGCCTGCGACACCATCGCCAGCTCCGGCGGCTACAGCCCGGTGATCCACCTGGCCTCCCACACCGGTGCCCGGCCGACCTGGAACGACGAGATCCTCGGCTTCGTACCCAGCCTGGTGAAGGGCGTGCACGCCGCCGGCAGCGCCCGGGGGATCCACGACCTGGCCGAGGGGCTGGCCGACGGCGTGGCCAGGGCGTGCGAGGCGCTGGCCGCGCTGGGCCGCACGGCCAGCACCATCGAGCTGCCCCAGGTCGACGCCTGCCGCGAGGGCAAGGCCTGTGCGCTCTATCAGGTGCCCCACGAGAAGCCCACCCTGCGTGCGCCCAAGCAGTTCGTCGACCTGCAGAACGACGTCACCGCGGCGGCCATCGAGCTGGCCACCCGCGAGGGCTTCGAGTCCATCGAGCACGTCAAGCGCTACACCGCCATGGGCTTCGGCACCGACCAGGGCAAGCTCGGCAACATCAACGGCATGGCCATTGCCGCGCGCTGCCTGAACAGGTCGATCCCCGAGGTGGGCACTACGGTGTTCCGGCCCAACTATACCCCGGTGACCTTCGGCGCCATCGCCGGCCGCCACTGCCGCGACCTCTTCGACCCCGAGCGCTACACCGCCCTGCACCAGTGGCACGTGGAGAACGGCGCCGAGTTCGAGGACGTGGGCCAGTGGAAGCGCCCCTGGTACTTTCCACAAGTACGCCCCGACGCCGCGAACGGCGAACGCGAGAGCATGGCGGAGGCGGTGGCCCGCGAGTGCCTGGCGGTGCGCGAGAAGGTCGGGATCCTCGACGCCTCGACGCTCGGCAAGATCGACATCCAGGGGCCAGACGCCCGTGAGTTCCTGGGCCGTATCTATACCAACAAGTGGGAGAAGCTGGCCGTCGGCAAGTGCCGCTACGGGCTGATGTGTCGCGACGACGGCATGCTGATGGATGACGGCACCACCAGCTGCCTGGGCGAGAACCACTTCCTGATGACCACCACCACCGGCGGCGCCGCGGGGGTCATGGAGTGGCTCGAGCTGTGGCACCAGACCGAGTGGCCCGAGCTCGACGTCACCTTCACCTCGGTGACCGACCACTGGGCGACCATGACGGTGACCGGGCCCGAGGCGCGCAAGCTCCTCGCCGAGATCACCGACATCGACCTCGATCGCGAGAAGTTCAAGTTCATGGACTGGCGCGAGGGCAGGGTGGCCGACGTGCCGGCGCGGGTCTTCCGCATCTCCTTCACCGGCGAGCTCGCCTACGAGATCAACGTCCAGGCCAACTACGCCCTGCACGTCTGGAAGACCCTGTTCAAGCACGGCGAGAAGTACGGCCTGACCCCCTATGGCACCGAGACCATGCACGTCCTGCGCGCCGAGAAGGGCTTCATCATCGCCGGCCAGGAGAGCGACGGCTCGGTGACCCCGGAGGACCTCGGCATGCAGTGGGCCGTCGGCTACGACAAGCCCTACTCCTGGGTGGGCAAGCGGGCGCTGTCGCGCTCCGATACCCGCCGCGTCGACCGCAAGCAGCTGGTGGGCCTGAAGCCCAGAGATCCGTCGGTGGTACTGGAGGAGGGGGCCCAGATCGTCTTCGACCCGGACCATGCCATCCCGATGCCCATGGTGGGCCACGTGACCTCCAGCTACTACAGCCCGACCCTGAAGAGCGGCTTTGCCCTCGCCGTGGTCAAGGGGGGACATCAGCGCCTGGGCGAGACCGTCTACCTGCCCATGGCCGATGGCAAGACCCACGCCGCGGAAATCGTCAGCCCGATCTTCTACGACCCCAAGGGAGAGCGCCAGCATGTCTGAGCAAACTGCCACCTGGTTCAACCACTACGACGCCCGTCCCGAGGTTGAGGTGCCGGCGGAGTCGCCGCTGGCCTGGTCCTACCACAAGAGTGGCCGCCCGGCGGTCAGCCAGAAGAGCCGAGTGGTGCTGCGCGAACGCGCCATGCTCGGCCACCTGATCCTGCGCGGCGGCGCCATTGTCCTCGACGAGGCCGTCCGCGGGGTGCTCGGCTTCGGCCTGCCGGGGCGCCCCAACACCCTGACCCAGGACGAGGGCGGCGAGCGCTCGATCCAGTGGCTCTCGCCGGACGAGTGGCTGCTGATCGTCCCCGGCGGCGAGGAGTTCGCCCTGGAGGGCAGGCTGCGCGAGGCCCTGGGCGACGCCCGCGATACCTCTGTCAAAAACTACGCCATCGTCAACGTCAGCGGCGGCCAGACCCTGCTCGAGCTCGAGGGCGAGATGGCCCGGGAGCTTCTGATGAAGTCGACGCCCTACGACGTCCACCCGGATGCCTTCCCGGTGGGTAAGGGCGTCACCACGGTGTTCGCCAAGGCCAACCTGATCCTGCGCCGCCCCAGCGAGGAACGCTGGGAACTGGTGCTGCGGCGCAGCTTCGCCGACTACTGCTACCGCTGGATCCTGGATGCGGGCAGCGAATACGCCATCGGCGTTGAACGTTGAGAAGAGGAAGGATGATGACCAACAAGATCAAGCTGTTGCGTGACGCCCAGCCGGACGTGCTGCTGGACGCCAGCTCCTGGGAAAAGCTCTCCGGCGACCCCCACACCGTCAACCTCAATGCCTATGCGTCCGAGGACGGCACCAAGACGATGGGCACCTTGATCTGCACGCCGGGCCGGTGGGCGGTCAACTATACCAAGTGGGAGTACTGCGATTTTCGCGAGGGGTACTGCGTGCTCACGCCGGAGGGCGGCGAGCCGATTCACCTGAAGGCCGGCGACATCTTCATCGTCGAGCCCGGCTTCAAGGGCACCTGGGAAGTCGTCGAGACCGTTCGCAAGTATTTCGTGTTCGCCTGAGCCAGCGTCGCGCCGAGCCAGACGCTCGGCGCGACAAACAGAGGAGAGAGGATGATGGGGCCCAAGGAAAGCAACTGGATTCTGGTGGCTCAATGTCCGAGCCGGCTGGGCACCGTGGACGTGGTGACCCGCTTCCTCAAGGAGAGCCGCTGCTATATCACCGAGCAGCACTCCTTCGATGACCGCCAGGGCGGCGGCTTCTTCATCCGCACCGAGTTTCGTCCCGAGGCGGAAGGGTTCGATCGGGTGGCCTTCGAGGCCGGCTTCGCCGAGCGCGCCGCCGAGTTCGACATGACCTTCGAGCTGACCGCCCCGGGCACCCGAATGCCGGTGGTGATCATGGTCTCCAGGGCCGATCACTGCCTGAACGACCTGCTCTATCGCTATCGCATCGGCCAGCTGCCGATCGACATTTGCGCCATCGTCTCCAACCACCCGGACCTTGCCTCCCTGGCGGAGTGGCACGGCATCGCCTATCACCACTTTCCCATCACGCCGGAGAGCAAGGCCGAGCAGGAGGCGAAGGTGTGGGTGGTGGTCGAGGAGACCGGCGCCGAGCTGGTGATCCTCGCCCGCTACATGCGGGTCCTGTCGAGCGAGATGTGCGAAAGGCTCAGCGGCCGCGCGATCAATATCCACCACTCGCTGCTGCCGGGCTTCAAGGGCGCCAAGCCCTACCACCAGGCCTACGACAAGGGCGTGAAGCTGGTCGGCGCCACCGCCCACTACATCAACGACGACCTCGACGAGGGGCCGATCATCACCCAAGGGGTCGAGTCGGTCAGCCACACCGACTACCCGGAGGACCTCGTCGCCAAGGGGCGCGATATCGAGTGCCTCACCCTGGCTCGGGCCGTCGCACTGCACGTGGAGCGCCGCGTTTTCCTGCACGCCAGTCGTACCGTGGTCTTCGACCGCTAATCCTGACAACAACAACCGTTTTCGAGAGTGACAAGCCATGGCAATCAGCGTCTTCGATCTATTCAAGATCGGCGTCGGGCCCTCGAGCTCGCATACCGTGGGGCCCATGCGGGCGGCCCATGATTTCGTCGGCGAACTCCGGGAGCGCGAGCTGCTCGAGCGCGTCTGTCGCCTCGAGGTTCAGCTGTTCGGCTCGCTCTCCGCCACCGGTATCGGCCACGCTACCGACCGGGCGGTGATCATGGGGCTGATGGGCGAGCGGCCCGATCGCATCGACCCCGCCATCATCGCTCCCTGCATCGAGGAGCTGCAGAAGTGTGGCGCCCTGCGCCTGGACGGGCGCCACAGTGTGCCCTTCCTGTGGGCACGGGATATGCAGCTGCACACCGACATCCTGCCCCACCACCCCAACGCCATGCGGCTGATCGCCCACGGCCACGCCGGCGAGCTCTACCAGAACACCTACTACTCGGTGGGCGGCGGCTTCGTCATCGATGAGGCCCAGGCCGAGCGGGGCGAGCTCGATAGCGACGCCACCGTGCTGCCCTATGACTTCCAGACGGCGGAAGAGCTGCTGCGCATGTGCCGGGAGAGCGGTCTGCGCATCAGCGAGCTGATGCTGGAGAACGAGAAGGTGTGGCGCAGCGAGGCCGAGGTGCGCGCCGAGCTGTGTCGAACCTGGCAAGCCATGAAAGCCTGCGTGGCCAAGGGGCTGGAGGCCGAAGGGGTGCTGCCCGGTGGGCTCAACGTGCGTCGGCGCGCCCGCTCCCTGCACCAGCGGCTGCTGGCGGCCGAGGAGAGCCCCTCGCTGATTGCCTCTACCATGTCGGCCATGGACTGGGTCAACCTCTATGCCCTGGCGGTCAACGAGGAGAACGCCGCCGGCGGGCGCATGGTCACCGCCCCCACCAACGGCGCGGCGGGCATCATTCCCGCGGTGCTGCACTACTACATGCAGTTCCAGCCCGGCGCCTGCGAGCGAGACGTGGTGGACTTCCTGCTCGCCGCTGGGGCGGTGGGGATCCTGTGCAAGAAGAACGCCTCCATCTCCGGCGCCGAGGTAGGGTGCCAAGGAGAAGTGGGCTCCGCCTGCGCCATGGCCGCCGCCGGCCTCGCCGAGGTGATGGGGGGCAGCGTGGGCCAGGTGGAGAACGCCGCCGAGATCGGCCTGGAGCACAACCTGGGGCTGACCTGCGACCCGGTGGGCGGGCTCGTCCAGGTGCCCTGCATCGAGCGCAACGCCATCGCCTCGGTGAAGGCGATCAATGCCGCCCAGATGGCGCTGCGCGGTGACGGCGAGCACTTCATCTCCCTGGACAAGGTGATCCGCACCATGCGCGACACCGGGGCCGACATGCAGGCCAAGTACAAGGAGACCTCGATGGGGGGGCTGGCGGTCAACGCCATCGAGTGTTGAGGGCGGGGCAGCGCTGAAAGCGTTGACGGCCGGTGCCTTCCTTTCTCGTCTACGTTATGGGAGAAACCCTGTCAGGGCCTGTGCCCATCAAACGCTTGAACGAGGAACAACAAGATGTTCAGGAAGACACTGCTCGTTTCCGCCATGGCGGCCGCCATGGTCGCCTCCGCTGCCCATGCCGATACCCTGCGCTGGACCCGCTCCGCCGACGGCCTGACCCTCGATCCCCACTCCCAGAACGAGGGGCCGGCCCCACGCGCTGAACCATCAGATCTTCGACGTGCTGATCTATCAGCCCGCCTTATTCACGAGGGCGCTGATTGAGCGGTCTGAAGGTACTGGCTGTTGGCATTGCTTATCAGGATTCGCCTCTTCAGCGCGAGTGGCTGTTGAGTAATGCCAGAACGCAGCCCTTTTCCTACTTACTTATAGCTCTTTGGAATCAATGGCGGCCGTCCAAGCAGCCGTGATCGCCGACCGCCGCTCCGGTCGCTCGCTTTCTGATGCTGTGGTGGTCTCGCAGGAGCGTCAGCTCAGTGCGGTCAGCTTCGGTAGCCCCTTCAGCAGCGTCGGCCACCACTTGTCGGCGGCGGCACCCAGATGAACGGTGATTCGCCGAGCGTGCAGCCTCAGCGTGGCGGCGACCTTGAGCACCTGCTCGCGCATCCGGCTCAGGCTCCAGCCTTGTCGGGTTTGCCGCTCCAGGAGGCAGCGCAGGCCATGCAGGACCTGGTAGGCGTAGAGAGACTGACTGAGCAGCAAGCTCACCTCGTTGCGCGCCATCACGTCCTGAACGGTGGAGGCGCCGCGATCGGTCGACGAGAGGTGCACGTCGAGCGCCGACTTCACTTCGCCCATGTGCGCCTCGGCGCTGCCGCGCTTGCGATAGAGTGCTAGGACCTTCTCTGGCGGCCAGTCGAACTTGCTGAGGTTGGTGACCAGGAAGAAGGCATGCAGCAGCAGGTCATCGGGGCGCTCCTGCACGACCAGCACGACGCGCCGTGGTGCCGGCCAGGAACCGGCTTGGTACTCAAGGTCATGGCACCATTCTCGAGGCTGTTCAGGCGGTCGGCCGCGGGGCCGCTTCAGGTAGGGCGCCGCCAATTTTTGCAGGCCCTTGTGGCTGCGTAACCGGCCCAGATACTCGATGTCGCGCTCTTCCAGCGCCTCCAGCGTGTCGTTGTCGGTGAATCCGGCATCGATGCGCACCCGAACCTGGGCGCCAGTGCTCTCGTTGAGCCGGTCACCAGATGGGGGATCCATGTATCGGCATTCTCAGCCGGGCCGGCGTTGCCCTCGCGTAGCAGGCCACCGACCATGTCGCCTGTTTCGGCCAGCGAGGCGACCAGCGGCGAGTAGATGCGGGTACCGTAAAGGCCATGGTAGGCCGAGCCACCTTGGTGACCGTGGACCTCGATCGGCAGGCCGTCGATGTCCAGCGTCAGCTGCTTGGGGCGCTCGCCGTTCTTCAGCGAGGTCAGGCGCCAGAGCACCAGCCGCAGCAGGCCTTCGTGCACGGCATCGATGTTGTCGTTGCGGCCGAGGCAGGTCAGCAGCCGCGACAGCGTGGCTTGAGACGGCCGGTCCTGCGCCAATGGCGTCGTCCCGCGCGCGTCGCTACAGGCCAACTGCCAGAGCGGGTCACGGCGCAGCGTGTCGGTATCGCTGAGATCGATCCAGCCCATCGCGCGCTGCAGCACCAGGGTGCGTAGCTGACTGGCCAGGGAGTGGCGGATACGGCAGCGGGTGACGCGGATCGACCAGGTTGTCTTCGAGCGCCTCAATCACGCCGCTGTTGTCGAGGGCTTCACGCAGCAACAAAGCGCCGCTGTCGCTGGTGGTGCGGTGGCCGCTCAGCTCGACACGGACAGAGCCGTTGCACGAGGGCGTCCAGGTGGATAGGCTTTCACCCATAGCGGATGGCTCCCTTGGATCAGGTTCTTGGCGGAACACACTGAATTTTCAAGAGGATACCATCCGCTATCTTCGTTTTCAGGCCGGTCTCATGAATAAGGCGGGATCAGGACATGGACGTGGAGTACCAGCCGGGCCTGGCCACCGAGTGGCACGTGCACGAGGACGACCCCCACGTCTGGGTCTTCAAGATCCGCGAGGGGGTCACCTTCCACGAGGGCCAGGCGCTGAGCGCCGATGACGTGGTCTTCTCGCTGAACCGGGCGCGTCACGAGAACGCCGACATGCGCGGCCTGCTCACCTCCATCAAGGAGGTGCGCCCCGAGGATGACTACACGGTGCACGTGGAGACCCACGACCCCAACCCGCTGCTGCCCAACAACCTCACCAACCTCTTCATCATGAGCCGCGGGTGGGCCGAGGAGCACGGCGTCGAGGAGCCGCAGAACTACGCCGCGGGCGAGGAGACCCATGCGGTGCGCAATGCCAACGGCACCGGCCCCTTCCGGGTGCAGAGCCGCGAGCCCGACGTGCGCACCGTGCTGGTCCGCAACGACGACTACTGGGGCATCGATCACTACCCCATGGAGATCTCCGAGCTGATCTTCACCCCCATCGAGTCGGCGGCCACCCGAGTGGCGGCGCTGCTCTCCGGCGAGGTCGACCTGCTCCAGGAGACCCCGGTGCAGGACATCGAGCGCCTCGCCAACGCCCCGGGCCTGAAGAACGAGCAGGGGGCCGAGAACCGCACCATCTTCCTGGGCATGGACCTGGGCTCCGCCGAGCTGCGCACCGCCGACACCGACGACAACCCCTTCGCCGACCGCCGCGTGCGCGAGGCGATCGATCTCGCCGTGGACCAGACCACCATCCAGCGGGCGGTGATGCGCGGCAACGCCGAGCCCGCCGGCATGATCGCGCCCCCCTTCGTCAACGGCTACTCCGAGGAACTCGACGTGGTGGTGCCCGCCGACCTCGACCGGGCCAACGAGCTGATGGCGGAGGCGGGCTACGGCGACGGCTTCCGCGTCACCCTGCAGTGCCCCAACGACCGCTACGTCAACGACGAGCAGATCTGCCAGGCGGTGGTCAGCATGCTGGCGCGCATCGGCATCACCGTGGACCTGGTGGCCCAGACCCGCTCGCTGCACTTCGCCGAGCTGGCCCGGGAGGAGTACGACTTCTACATGCTCGGCTGGGGCGTGCCGACCATGGACTCCGAGTACGTCTTCAACTACCTCTACCACACCAAGGAGGGCGATCGCGGCAGCTGGAACTTCACCGGCTACTCCGACGAGCGGGTCGATGAGCTGACCGTGGCCAGGGGCCAGGAGACCGACATCGAGGCGCGCAACGCCATGATCGAGGAGGCGTGGCAGATCGTGCACGACGAGATCGTCTATATCCCGATCCACCACCAGATGCTCACCTGGTCCATGCGCGACGATATCGACTTCAAGGTGCAGAGCGAGAACACGCCGCACTTCAAGTACCTGAAGTTCAACGACTGAGTCGTTGGTAACGCCCAAGCCCCCCGGCCGCCACAAGCAGCGGGGGGGGACAACGCTGTGGTAACCCCATGCTCGCTTTCCTGATCCAGCGCGTGCTGCAGGCTATCTTCGTGATGTTCGTGGTCGCGCTCATCTCCTTCTCGCTGTTCCACTACGTCGGCGACCCGGTGCTCAACATGCTCGGCCAGGAGGCCACCGAGGCCGACCGCGCCGCGCTGCGTGCCCAGCTCGGACTCGACCAGCCGGTAGTGGTGCAGTTCTGGCAGTTCATCGTCAATGCCGCCCAGTTCGAGTTCGGCATCTCCTATCGCTCGGCGCGGCCGGTCACCGACCTGATCATGGAGCGCCTGCCGGCGACCCTGGAGCTCGCCATCATCTCGGCGATCTTCGCCGTGGTGATGGGCATCGTGCTCGGCATCTACACCGCCATCCAGCGCGGCAGCTGGCTGTCGAAGTTCATCATGACCGCCTCGCTGATCGGGGTGTCGCTGCCCACCTTCCTGATCGGCATCCTGCTGATCTACGTCTTCGCCGTGGAGCTGGGCTGGCTGCCCGCCTTCGGTCGCGGCCAGACGGTACGCCTGGGCGACTGGTGGACCACCGGCCTACTCACGGCCAGCGGCTTACGCTCGCTGATCCTGCCGGCGATCACCCTCGGGCTCTTCCAGCTGACGCTGATCATGCGCCTGGTGCGCGCCGAGATGCTCGAGGTGCTGCGCACCGACTACATCAAGTTCGCCCGGGCCCGGGGGCTGTCGAAGCGGGTGGTCAACCTGCGCCATGCGCTGAAGAACACCCTGATTCCGGTGATCACCATTATCGGCCTGCAGCTCGGCACCATCATCGCCTTCGCCATCATCACCGAGACGGTGTTCCAGTGGCCCGGCGTGGGGGCGCTGTTCATCACCGCGGTGCGCTTCGTGGACATCCCGGTGATGGCCGCCTATATGATGATGATTGCTCTGGTGTTCGTGGTCATCAATCTGATCGTCGACCTGCTCTACTACGCCGTCGACCCGCGTCTGCGCGTGCAGGGAGGTGCCAAATGAGCCAGGACATGAAGCCCCGCGAGAGCGCGGCCGTCGCGGCGCCCATCGCGCCCAGGCCGCCGGGCCGACTCAGGACCTTCCTCGATAGCGACATCGTCTACTCCTGGCAGCGCCAGCCGGTGGTGATTCTCGCCACCCTGGTCACCCTGGTGATGTTCGCCGCTGCCCTGTTCGCCCCCTGGATCGCCCCCCAGAACCCCTTCGACCCGCGCCAACTGGAGCTGATCGACGCCTTCACACCGCCGCTGACCACCTCGGACTTCACCGGCAACTTCTACCTGCTGGGCAGCGACAGCCAGGGCCGCGACGTCTTCTCGGCGATCCTCTACGGCTCGCGCATCTCGCTGCTGGTGGGCTTCGCCGCGGTGCTCTTCGCCCTGGCGCTGGGCACGGCGCTGGGCCTGCTGGCCGGCTTCCGCGGCGGCTGGCGGGATGCCCTGATCATGCGCATCGCCGACGTCCAGCTCACCTTCCCGTCGATCCTGATGGCGCTCTTGATCTTCGGGGTGATCCGCGGCTTCCTGCCGCGCTCCATGCACGCGGAGGTGGCGATCATCGTGCTGATCATCGCCATTGGCCTCTCCGACTGGGTGCAGTACGCCCGGGCGGTGCGCGGGGCGACCATGGTGGAGAAGGGCAAGGAGTACGTGCAGGCGGCGCGGGTGATCGGCCTGCCGGATCGCCGCATCCTCTTCCAGCACATCCTGCCCAACGTGCTGCGCCCGGTGCTGGTGATCGGCACCATTGGCCTGGCGCTCGCCATCATCGCCGAGGCGACGCTCTCCTTCCTGGGGGTCGGCATGCCGGCCACCCAGCCAAGCCTGGGGACCCTGATCCGGGTCGGCCAGGACTACATGTTCTCGGGAGAGTGGTGGATCCTGCTCTTCCCCGGGGTGGCGCTGCTGCTGCTGGCGCTCTCCGTCAACCTGCTGGGAGACTGGTTGCGTGATGTCCTCAACCCCAAGCTCCGTTGAGCCAAGCACCGTCGAGCCAAGCGCCGCCGAGCAAGTGCCGGGCGACCGGAGCGCCGCCGCGATGGGCCACAAGCCCGACGGCGAGCGGGAGCCCGTGCTCAGCGTACGCCACCTGCGGGTGGAGTTCCCCACCCGCCACGCCACCCTGGTGGCGCTGGACGACGTCTCCTTCGATATCGCCCCGGGCGAAGTGCTCGGGGTGGTGGGGGAGTCCGGCGCCGGCAAGTCGATGACCGGCAACGCCGTGATCCAGCTGCTCGAGCCGCCGGGCCATATCGCCGGCGGCGAGATCCACCTGGCGGGG
This sequence comes from Halomonas alkalicola, assembly GCF_030704205.1. Lineage (NCBI taxonomy): Bacteria > Pseudomonadati > Pseudomonadota > Gammaproteobacteria > Oceanospirillales > Halomonadaceae > Halomonas > Halomonas alkalicola. The sequence goes on from NZ_CP131913.1 coordinate 2,289,561, forward strand.
CGACGCATCGACGATCTCGCCGAGGAGGACTTCGTGCCCCTGCGCGGGCGCCATATCGGCATGATCTTCCAGGACCCGCTCACCAGCCTCAACCCGCTCTTCTCCATCGGCGACCAGCTGGTGGAGACCATCCGCGCCCACCTGCCGATGAACGAGAAGCAGGCCCGGGCCCGGGCTGTGTCGCTGCTCACCGAGGTGGGCATTCCCGCCCCGGAGACCCGCCTGGACAGCTACCCCCACCAGTTCTCGGGGGGCATGCGCCAGCGGGTGGTGATCGCCCTGGCGCTGGCCGCAGAGCCCGAGCTGATCATCGCCGACGAGCCCACCACGGCGCTGGACGTCTCGGTGCAGGCGCAGATCCTCGCCCTGCTCAAGCGGGTCTGCGCCGAGCGCGGCGCGGCGGTGATGCTGGTCACCCACGACATGGGGGTGATCGCCGAGACCGCGGATCGCGTCGCCGTGATGTATGCGGGGCGGCTGATCGAGATCGGCCCGGTGAACGAGGTGATTCGCCGCCCGCAGCACCCTTACAGCGAGGGGCTGATGGCCTCCATCCCGGGGCTGGCGGAGCGCCGCGAGCGGCTCTACCAGATCGAGGGCGCCATGCCGCGCCTGGCGGCGATCCCGCCGGGCTGCGCCTTCAACCCGCGCTGTCCCCACGCCGCCGAGCGCTGCCGACGCGAGCGCCCCGAACTGCTGCCGGCGGGCACCAGCCGGGCCGCCTGCTGGCTGCACGATCCCGAGCATCCCGTGCCGCGACGTGCCGGTCAGGAGGTGGCCCGATGAGCCGTGGCGAATCCCGGCCCGTGGTCGCACGGGGTGAGGTGCTGCTGGCGGCCCGCGACCTGGCCCGTCACTTCGACGTCTCCCGGCCCTGGCTCAACCGGCTGCTGGAGGGTGGCGAGAGGCTGACGCTGAAGGCGGTGGACGGGGTGAGCTTCACCATCCGCCGCGGCGAGACCCTGGCCCTGGTGGGCGAGTCCGGCTGCGGCAAGTCCACGGTGGCACGGCTGATCGTCGGTCTCCACGGCCTGACCCGCGGGAGGCTGGTGTTCGACGGCCAGGAGATCAGCGACCTGGCCGGTCGCACCGGGCGCCAGGCCGCCGGGGTGCGCCAGCGCTTCCAGATGATCTTCCAGGACCCCTACGCCAGCCTCAATCCGCTGTGGCGGGTGGGCACCATCATCGGCGAGCCGCTGCGCTTCTTCCGCCCCGAGATGGGCGCTAGCGAGCGCCACCGCCGGGTGGGCGAGCTGCTCGAGCAGGTGGGCATGTCGGCGGCGGATGCGCTGCGCTACCCCCACGAGTTCTCCGGCGGCCAGCGCCAGCGCATCTCGATCGCCCGGGCGCTCGCCAACGAGCCGGAGTTCATGGTCTGCGACGAACCCACCTCGGCGCTGGACGTCTCGGTGCAGGCGCAGATCCTCAACCTGATGCGCGACCTGCAGGACGCCTACGGCCTCACCTACCTGTTCATCAGCCACGACATGGCGGTGGTCAAGCACATGGCCGACCGCATCGCGGTGATGTACCTGGGGCGCATCGCCGAGATCGCCCCCGCCGAGGCGCTCTTCGCCACGCCTCGTCACCCCTACTCGCGGATGCTGCTGGACGCCGTGCCGTCCCTGGAGGGGGCGGGCAAGCAGCGGACCATGATCGAGGGCGAGGTGCCCAACCCTGTGCATCCGCCCTCGGGCTGCGCCTTCCACCCGCGCTGCCCTCACGCCAACGCGCGCTGCAAGGCCGAGGTGCCGGCATTGATCGCCAGAAGCGACGGCAGCGAGGTGGCCTGCCACGCCGTGGAGGAGGGGCGCATCGACTGAACTCGGGGCAGGAGAAATGTGAAAGCGCGAAATAGCGGCGTTTTTCCTGCCCTGGCGCCCTGTACACTCGAGTATTCCCGTTCATAATGCTTGATGAGGCAGTGCCGTTTTTGACAGCACGCAGGGAACCCAGAGGGAATACAGATGGTGACCGCAACCATAACCAGAATCCGGCGCCATGGCATCGCCGTGATCGCGCTGCTGGCGTGTCTGGCCATATCCATCACCGCCACGGCCCAGGCCAATCCGCGCTACGCCGCCATCGTGGTGGACGTCGAGAGCGGCGAGGTGCTGCACGCGGCGAATGCCGATGCCACGCGCTATCCGGCCTCGCTGACCAAGATGATGACGCTCTACCTGCTCTTCGAGGAGCTGGAGAAGGGCACCATGCGGCTCAACCAGCCGCTGCCGGTCTCGGCCCAGGCCGAGGCGATGCCGGCCTCCAAGCTGTGGCTCAAGCGGGGCTCCACCATCACCGTGGAGGAGGCGATCCTGGCGCTGGTCGTGCGCTCGGCCAATGACGTGGCCGTGGTGGTGGCCGAGGCGCTGGGCGGCAGCGAGCGCCAGTTCGGTCAGATGATGACCGCCAGGGCGCGGGAGCTCGGGATGCCCAATACCGTCTTCCGTAACGCCTCGGGCCTGCCCGACAACGGCCAGACCACCACGGCCCGGGACATGGCGACCCTCTCCATCCGCCTGATGCAGGACTTCCCGCAGTACTACCACTACTTCTCGCGGCAGAGCTTCACCTACCGTGGCACCACCCACAACAGCCACAACCGCCTGGTGCGCAACTACGCGGGGGCCGACGGCCTGAAGACCGGCTTCATCCGCGCCTCCGGCTTCAACGTGGCCACCTCGGCGGTGCGCGACAACCGCCGCCTGGTCTCGGTGGTGATGGGCGGCTTCACCGCGGCCTCCCGGGATACCCACATGGCCGACCTGCTCGATCGCGGCTTCGTGCGTGCCTCGCTCTTCGGGCGCGGCGACTGGGTGGCCCAGGCGGACTTTTCCGGCGACCGGATGAGTGGCGATGGCCTGCCGGCGGCCGCTCCGGTGACGCCGGCCGGCCCCTCGCCGGAGCTCGAGCGCCAGCTGGCCAGCCTGCAGGCGCCGGAGCCGCTGCCCACGGTCCAGCCCTCGCTGCCGCAGACCGCCCAGGGCTCGGCCAACGACCCCATTCGCGACCTGATCGCCCGCAGCGAGGCGCCCGAGGCGCCTCGCGCCGAGACCCTGCACCGGCTCGAGCCGGTGGGCGCAAGCGCCAGCTGGGGGGTACAGGTCGGGGCCTTCTCCAATCCCGACAACGCCCGCCAGCACGCCAGCCGCGCCGCCGACCGCCTGAGCCAGGAGCTCTTCAATGCCCGGGTGGATATCGACGAGGTGAGCGGCTCCCAGGCCATCTTCCGCGCCCGGCTGGTCAACCTCGACGAGAACCAGGCCTATCGCGCCTGCCGCAACCTGGCGCGCGAGGGCATCGACTGCATGGTGATCAACGCCGGCCTCTGACCCGACCCCGCACGGCCTTGCCGCCTGCCGGCAGAGTCGCTAGCCTCACGGGACCACCACCCCGCCGCCCTCTGGTCGGCGGGGTGGTCGCTTTGGGTCCGCGGTTGCGTCGCGCAGGGAGGGAGCATGTCATCGTCATTCAAGGGAATCGGCTTCATGTGCCTGGGCGTGCTCTGCCTGGCCATCGGTGACGCCATCGCCAAGTGGCTCGGCGAGGTGCACTCGCCGCTGCAGATCATCTTCTTTCGTACCCTGGTCTCGCTGCCCCTGATCGCGCTGCTGGCCCACTTCGGTGGCGGCCTGATCAAGCTGAGCACGCGCCGGCCCAGGGTGCACCTGCTGCGCGGGCTGATCTACACCGGCACCATGGTCTGCTTCGTGCTGGGGCTGACCCTGCTGCCGCTGGCCGAGGCCACCGCCATCGCTTTCGTGGCGCCGCTGTTCGTCACCCTGCTCTCGGTGCCGCTGCTCGGCGAGCGCATCGAGGGGCCGGTACTGGTCGCCTCTCTGGTGGGCTTCGTGGGGGTGCTGATCGTGGTGCGCCCGGGGGGCGGGGCCTTCCATCCCGGCTCGCTGGTGCTGATCGGGGCGGCGCTCTTCTATGCGCTGATGATGATCACCGCGCGCCGCTGGGGTGGGCGCGAGCACCTCTGGGCCATGGTCTTCTACATGACCCTGGTGCCCTTCGTGATCACCGGCCTGGCGCTGCCCTGGGTGTGGCAGACGCCCCATCCCTGGCACTGGCTTGCCTTCCTGGGGTCGGGGCTGTTCGGGGTGGGGGCCACCGCCTTCATCACCCTGGCCTTCCGCCATGCGCCGGCGGCCATCGCCGCGCCCTTCGACTACAGCGCCATGCTCTGGGCGGTGCTGCTGGGGTGGTGGTTCTGGGGCGAGATGCCGGACCTCTGGGTCTTCGTCGGCAGCGCCCTGATCATCGGCAGCGGCCTGGCCATCGCCTACCGCGAGGGACGCACGACCCTCAAGCGGCGTCCGACCTCATGAGGTCGGGCGGTTGAAGCGCCATCGCCGCCAGCGGCGGGCGATCAGCCCGTGACGGGGCGCGGCGAGCAGGGCCACCAGGAAGAGCCCCGAGGCCACCAGCACGATGGCCCCCCCTGAGGCCACGTCTAGCCGCACCGACAGCACCAGGCCGGCGACCGCCGACACGATGCCGACGCCGACGGAGATCGCCAGCATGGTACCGAAGCGGTCGGTCAGAAGGTGGGCCGTGGCGCCTGGGGTGACCAGCATGGCCACCACCAGGATGATGCCCACGGTCTCCAGGCTGGCCACGATGGTCAGGGTCAGCAGCATGATCAGGCCGTAGTGGATGGCGCTGACGTTGAAGCCCAGTGCCTGGGCCTGCTGTGGGTCGAAGGTGTAGAGCAGCAGCGGCCGATAGGCCAGCCAGATCGTCAGCACGGCCACCAGGCTGGCCAGCAGGGTCAGCATCAACGCCTGGGCCTGCACGCCCAGCACGTTGCCGAAGAGGATGTGCATGAGATGCGTGCTGGTGGTGATCTTGCTGATGATCACGATGCCCAGGGCGAAGGCGGCGGTGAACATCAGGCCCATGGCAGCATCCGACTTGATGCGGGTGTGGCGCTCGATTGCGCCGATGCCAAGCGACGTCAGCGCGCCGGTCACGAAGGCGCCGACGAAGAAGGGCCAGCCCAGCAGATAGGCGATCGCGACGCCCGGCAGTACCGCATGGGAAATGGCATCCCCCAGCAGCGACCAGCGCTTGAGCACCACGAAGCAGGAGAGCAGCCCGCAGGTGGCTCCCACCAGCACCGAGGTGAGCAGGGCCCGCTGCATGAAGCGGTACTCGAAGGGGGCGGCCAGGCTGTCGGGCAGCAGGCCCACCGCCAGCATCAGTGCCGCCGTGAGGGCTTCGATAAGGCTCGTGGCGAGGTCGTCAAGCGGCAACGGGGGCCTCTCCGGCAGGCATGCGGGTGGCACCGACCGCCAGCCGGGCGAGCATGCTGTCCTTGAGCATCTCCTCCGGTGCTCCCATGCCTACCACGGTGCGGTTGATCAGCAGCACCTGATCGGCATGGCGACGAGCGCCTGCCAGGTCATGCGTCACCATGATGATGGTGGTGCCGGCGCGGCGCTGGCGCTGGAGGGCGGCCATGATCAGCGCCTCGCTGGGCGGGTCGATCCCGGCCAGGGGCTCATCCAGCAGCAGAATGGGCGCTCGCTGGGCCAGGGCGCGGGCCAGCATCACGCGTTTCTTTTGCCCACCCGACAGTGCGCCGATGGGCCGAGCGGACAGCTCGGTCATGTCGACGGCCTCCAGGGCCTCCTCGACGGCCAGCCGATGCTCGGGATTGGCCCAGTGCCTGGGCAGCAGGCGCCGCCATAGCGGGTCTTGACGCATCAGCCCGAAGCGGCCGGTCATCACGGTGTCGCGCACCGAGATGGGAAAGTCCCACTCCATGCGCTCCTGCTGGGCCATGTAGGCAATGCAGCCGGCCTGGCGCTGGGCCAGCGAGGGTTGGCCCAGGATCCTGAGCTCGCCGCGCAAGGGCGAGAGGCTGCCTACTACCACGCTTAGCAGGCTGGACTTGCCCCCGCCGTTGGGCCCCACGATGGCGGTCCACTGGCCCCGGGGCAGCCACAGCGATATATTCTCGAGCACCGGCTCCTGGCCGTAGGCGGCGTAGAGCCCCTTGATCTCGAGGGCAGGGATGCCATCAGTGGCCGGACTCACCATTGGACTCTCCCAGCGTTTCGGTAAGCAGGCGGGCGTTGTGGCGCAGCATGCTGGCATAGTCGGGCGCCTCGCCGTCCGGCTCGCTGAGCGAGTCGACGAACAAGGGGCCGGCGATGTCGACCTCGGTCTCGCCGGCCACACTGCGTACATGGCGATCGGATATGGTGCTCTCCCAGAAGATGGCCGCAGGGCGACGTTCCTCGATGAGGTCCACGATACGCATGATCTGACTGGGCGTGCCCTCATCCTCGGAGTTGGTGCCCCAGATGCCGTCGTGCTCGAAGCCAAACGCTTCGGCGAAATAGATGAAGGCGGCCTCGCTGGTGATCAGCAGGCGCCGGTCATCGGGGATGGCCGCCATGCTCTCGAGCAGCTCGGCGTGCAGCTCATGCAGCGACTGGCTCAGGGCATCGCCGCGTGCACTGAAGTCCTCTGCCGCCTCGGGGCGTGCCTCGGCAAGCGTCTCGGCAATGACGCGCACGTATTCGGCGGCGGCGCGCGGGTCCATCCACAGGTGGGGATCGGCGTCGCCGGCATAATCGCCGGTCACGATGGGCCGGGTGGCATAGCCGCTCTCCTCGGCCAGGGCGACGACCGGTACGTCGCTCCCAACCGTGGCACGCACCTGGCCAATCCACTGCTCCAGGCTGTAGCCATTGAAGAACACCAGGTCGGCCTCCTCCAGGGCGATGAAGTTGCTGGGGATCAGTTCCCACTCGTGCACCTCCGCCCCCACGGGGGTCAGAGTGTCTACCCGGGCGTCGCCCCCGGCCACCTGCTGTACCAGGTCGCCGAGGATGGAAAAGGTGGTGACCACCCTGAGCGGGGACTCGTCGGCTTGCGTCGTCATCGAAAGGCTGAGGGCACAGGCTGCGATGAGCATCGGGCGCGGGCGAATCGGCATCGTCTTGCTCTCCGAATCAGGGTGATGTCCCGCTGCTGGTCGGGGCGTTTCAGCGGCGAGCGTAACACCCATATCTTAGCCAAGGCTAACTTGTAGGGTAATTGGAAATTCCTATCGGCGCTCAGTTGCTGCGCCAGGTAGACATTGGCTATATTGGCGCGATGAACGATACCCCAGCCGATGTGATGCCGGATCGCCTGAGCAAGGCGGATGCCCTGCCGCCTTGCGAAGAGCACGCGCGGCAGTATGCGGCCGTACGCAACGCCCACGAAACCGAGCTTCTCGAGGATTATGTGGAGCTCATCGGCGATCTGCTGAAGCATCAGGGGGAGGCCCGCGCCACGGATATCGCGGCGCGCATGGGTGTCAGTCAGGCCACGGTTTCCAAGATGGTGACGCGCCTCAAGGCCCACGGACTGGTCTCTAGCCAGCCCTACCGTTCCCTTTTTCTGACCGAGAGCGGCGAGGCAATGGCGGAAATGTCGCGTCGCCGGCATGCCATCCTGCTGCGCTTTCTACGAGCGCTGGGGGTCAGTGATCAAACGGCGCGGATCGACGCAGAGGGCATGGAGCACCACGTCAGCCAGGAGACTCTGGACATCATGCAGCGCTTTACCGAGGCGCACCGCGACGCCTGATCCGGACGTTTCGCCTGTCCCCTCGTTACGGCCGTCCCCCCGCTCCCTTCCGGCCCCCCCCCCCCCGCTCCCTTCCGACCGCCCCGGCGCCTCGGCCTCGAGTGCCCTGGGTTACCCCGGCACCGCGCCTGTGGTTATCGGCCGCCGCGGATTGCTCGCGCCGCGGCCTCCGGGTCGGGGCGGCCGCAGATCGCCGAGATCACCGCCAGGCCCTGGGCGCCGGCCTGGCGGACCGCCGCGGCGTGTTCGGCCTTGAGCCCGCCGATGGCCACCGCCGGCAGGGGGCTTGCCGTTGCCAGCCGGGCAAGCCCGTCGAAGCCCAGCGGCTCGGCGTGGTCGTGTTTGCTCGGGGTCGCGAAAACAGGCCCCAGCCCCAGGTAGTCAAGCCGCTCGGCGTCCACCCGTGCCATCTGCTCCAGCGTCTGCACCGAGAGGCCGAGCAGCGCCCGCTCGCCCAGCGCCGCGCGGGCGGCCGCCACCTCGCCGTCGCCCTGGCCGATATGCAGTCCGTCGGCGCCGCTCTCCACGGCCACCGCCAGGCGGTCGTTGATGATCAGCGGCACGCCGCTGCCGGCCAGGGCCGCCTTCAGCCGGCGTGCCTGGTCGATCATCTCGCCGTCGCTGGCGTGCTTGTCGCGCAGCTGGACCACGGTCACGCCGCCGCGCACCGCGACCACCACGGTTTCCAGCATGCCGCGCTCGGCGCACAGGCCGGGGTCGGTGACGAGGTACAGGGATAGATCAAGTCTCATCGGTCATCTCCAGTCGCAGTCGGTCCCTCAGGGTCTCGCCATCCAGGGCGTGCAGGGCGTCTAGGAAGGCTACGGCGAAGCTGCCCGGCCCCCGGGCACTCTCGCCGGCGAGCTCCCCGGCCGCGGCGTAGCAGGCCAGCGCCGCCACGCTGGCCTCGAAGGGATGCTCGGCGCCGACCAGGAAGGCGGCCACCACCCCGGTGAGCGAGCAGCCCAGGGTGGTGACCCTCGGCATCAGCGGGTGGCCGCCACGCACCCGGGCCAGGCGGCGGCCGTCGGTGACGAGATCCACCTCGCCGGTCACCGCCACCACGCAGCCGATGCGCCGAGCCAGGCGCACGGCGGCCTGCTCGGCGGCCTCGGCCGGGTCGCTGCTGTCCACGCCGCGCCCGCCGGCCCCGCGGGCCTCCAGAGCGATGATCTCCGAGGCGTTGCCGCGGATCACCGTGGGCAGGCGCTCCAGCAGGCGCGCGCCGGTCTCGCGCCGGTAGGCGGTGGCACCCACCGCCACCGGGTCCAGCACCCAGGGCTTGCCGGTCAGGCGGGCCGCTTCCGCGGCCTCGTCCATGGCGTCCACCCAGTGGGGCGAGAGGGTGCCGATATTGACCGTCAGGGCGTCGGCGAGGGCGGTGAACTCCGCGGCCTCCTCCCGAGCGTGGACCATGGCCGGCGAGGCGCCGATGGCCAGCAGCACATTGGCCATGGTGTTCATGGCCACCAGGTTGGTGATGTTGTGGATCAGCGGGGCGCGCTCGCGCACCCGTGTCAGGTGGGCCGCGACATCCAGCGCTGGGGAAAGGGGGGTGAGCATGGGGCCTCCCGGGCGCGGGAGGTGCAGGCAGGCGAGCGCCGGGCTGCACGACTCCCTACGCCGGCATGATCCGGTTCAGGTTCCAAGGGTGCCTCTCAGCCGCCCAGCTGCTGCTGCGCGGCGCCCCTGTCGTGGTGATGATGCTGGTGTTCGATCATACGCGGCTGGAGGGGCCAGGCAAGGGGGCTGAGGTGAGGGTCTCAGGGCGCCGCGGCGGCGGCGCCGAGGAAGCGCTCCTGCCAGTAGGCGATCTCCACCGGCGCCGTTTCCACCCGGCGGCCGCGCCCCGGGGCGTGGATCATCTGGCCGTCGCCGCGGTAGATGCCCACGTGGCTCGCCTTGCCGCGTCCGGCGGTATCGAAGAACAGCAGGTCGCCGGGGCGGGCCCGGTCCACGGACGGCAGCGCGCGGAACTGGTCGTCGGCGGTGCGCGGCACCGGGATGCCGGCGGCGCGGTAGGCCAGCTCCACCAGCCCCGAGCAGTCGAGCCCCGCGGGGGAGTTGCCGCCGAAGCGATAGGGGGTGCCCAGGGCGTTCTGGGCGGCGGCCAGGATCAGCGCCCGCTCGATGGAGAGCCCCTCTGCGGGGGCCGGGTCATGCACGGCAAGTTCCCGGCCGGCGCAGCCGGCCAGCAGCAGGAGCAGCGCAAGGGTCGCGGTGAGTCGCCAGGCGGCCGGACGGGGCAGGGTGGGCATGCGGGGAGCTCCGCAGAGACGGACATGCCTCTACATTAGCGCCTGCCGCCCGGCTCGGAAAGCTTCAGCGAAAGGCGATGCGGGTCCCGTTGGCGAGCATCTCGTCCGGCGTCATGGCATGGCCCGGCACGCCGATCATCTCGTCGCCGCACTGGTCGGACCAGGTCAGCACCCCGTGGGTCAGGCCGAGCTCGCCGAGCTTGTCGCGAATCTCGCCGGTGCCCAGGAAGGTCAGGGTGCGTCCCTCGGCATCCGAGAGCTCAGAGACGCCGGTGCCATGGTGGAGGCGTACCGTATAGATGCCGTCCAGAGACTCCACCTCGACAATGGGCGAGAACCCCTGGGAGAGGGCGCGGGCCAGCTCCTTGAGGGTGATGTGGTCACTCAGCTGATAGGCATGGGCAGACATGGGTACCTCCAGGGGGGTGGATTGTCGATCTTGTATAATCAATGTAGAGCTATTTGGGCGCTGTTGCCGTGATTGTTTCGCCATCGTGGCTTCGTGATTTAGTAATGAAAGGTGTTGTACAAGTTGTCCGTCGCCGGAACTGGAAAACTCCTGCCGCTGTCCCCATCTACACAAGACAGTTTCCCCATGGCAGACAGGAGTAGCCCATGAGCTTCAATGGAGAGCAGCATCCCGGCGTCCAGACCCCCACCGCCGATAGCGCCGGTTTTCGTCTCAACCACACCATGCTGCGGGTGAAGGACCCCGAGAAGGCGCTGGCCTTCTATACCCGGGTGTTCGGCATGCGGGTGCTGCGCCGCCTCGACTTCGAGGAGATGCAGTTCTCGCTCTACTTCCTGGCCCGGGTGGAGGAGGGGGAGCCGGTCCCCGAGGCGACCGGCGAGCGCACCGTCTGGACCTTCAGCCAGAAGGGGCTGCTGGAGCTGACCCACAACTGGGGCACCGAGAACCAGGCCGACTTTTGCTACCATGACGGCAACGCCGAGCCCCAGGGCTTCGGCCATATCTGCTTCAGCGTGCCGGATCTCGAGGCCGCCGAGGCCTGGTTCGACGCCAACGCCGTGGAGTTCGTGAAGCGCTCCGACCAGGGCAAGATGAAGAACGTGGTGTTCGTGAAGGACGTAGACGGCTACTGGATCGAGGTGGTCCAGGCCGACCGGCTGGCCGCCCTGGGCGACTGACCGGGGCACTGCCTGATGCGACGGCGCCGCCCCAACGGGGCAGCGCCTTCGTGCGTTTCAGGGCCGGCGCTTGCCTCAGCCGAAGGCGTAGACGTCCATGGCCAGCACGCCGTGCTCGACGCTGTGGTGCAGGCGCTCGGCCTGGCCCCCGGCGCCCATGGCCACCAGCAGGGGCTGGAAGTGCTCCGGCGTGGGGTGGTTCTCGCGGGCCTTCGGGGCGGACTCCCAGGCCAGCAGGGCCTCGCGATCGTCCTCGGCGAGCCGCGCCTCGACCCAGTCGGCGAACTCGCCCACCCAGGCCGGCATGGCGGCGTCGCGGGCCTGCATCTCGTAAAGGTTGTGGGTCAGGCTGCCGGAGCCGATCACCAGGATGTTCTCGTTCCGCAGCGCGGCGAGCCGCTCGCCCAGGGCCGCCAGCTCGGCGTTGGACCACTGCGCCGGCAGCGACAGCGACACCACCGGCACCTCCGCCTGCGGGAACATCAGCGACAGCGGCACCCAGGCGCCGTGGTCAAGGCCGCGCTCGGTGGGGACGGCGTTGAGCTCCCGGGCCAGGCGCAGCGCCAGCTCGGGCTCGCCGGGGGCAGGGTACTGGCACTCGAAGAGCTCCCGGGGGAAGCCGCCGAAGTCGTGGATCGTCTCGGGGTGGGCGCTGGTGCTTACCAGCAGCTGGCGGCTGGCCCAGTGGGCCGAGACCACCACCACCGCCTTCGGCTGCAGCCGCTGGCCGAGCCCGCGCAGGAAGTCATGGGCTGGCGTCCGGGTCAGGGCCAGCATGGGGGAGCCGTGGGAGATGAAGAGGCTGGGCAGCATGGGGCGCTCCAGGAGAGGGATGCCTTCAGGATAGCGGCTCGGGTCGGAAGTATCGATAGCAGGCTTATGAAAGAATCGCCTGTCAATAGCCCGTCATCTCAATAGCCCGTCATCTCGAGGTAGCCGAGGCCGAGAGGCGCCCCCGTGGCATGGTCGCGGGCGACCACCTCCCCCTCCCAGTAGGGCACCGTGGTGGCCATCCAGCGCTCGGCATGGGGCGCCTCGACGATCAGGTCGAGCCCCGCCGCGGGCACCTCGAGTCGCCAGCGGGTGGGTACCTCGCGGCCGGCCACCGACGAGGTGGCCAGCGGCGTGAGGACGAGTTCGTCCGGCGCCAGCGCCCGGGGCTCCCCTGCCGGGGTGATCCAGGTGCCGGAGCGGTAGTCGCCGCCGGCCTCGCCGCCGCCGCGCAGCTGGAAGGCCATCAGCCGGTGGCCGTCCTCCAGGTGCAGCGAGAACCAGTCCCAGCCCGCCTGCTCGGGGCCCAGCAGCTGGCTGCTCCACTCCCGGTCGAGCCAGCCCTGGCCGCTCACCGCATGGGTCTCTCCTTCCAGCACCACCTCGCCTTCCACGCGCCAGAAGGGCTGGCTGACGTACATCGAGCCCTGGCCATCGGAGGACTTCTGGCTGAAGCGGGCGTCGCCGTGCAGCACCAGGGGACCCTCGGCGGTGAGCTCGAGACGGTAGCCGACGCGTTCCTGCCCCTCGCCGTCGAAGGCGGTCAGGGTGAGGCGCTCGAAGGTGTCGGCGTCCGGGTCTTCCACCCGGGTGGCCAGCGTCCAGTCGTCGAGCCAGGCGCGGAAGGGCTGGGCCACGGCGCCGGCCTGGCCGGCGCGGCCCTCGCTCGGGTCGGCGGAGTGGCTGCGGGCGAAGCGCTCGGCCACGGCGTGCCGCTCGCCCCGGGAGACCGCCAGGTGCGCCATCCACAGCTGGTCGGCCACCCAGGGGGCCTGCGCCGGGCGCGCCTCCGGCGGTGCCTCCTCAGGAGGGGAGAGCGCCTGGCGGAACAGGGTCCACTGCACCCCCAGGGGGTCGCCGGCCTCGTCCTCGAGGTTGGCGGTGAGGTACCACCACTCGATGCGGTAGTCCGGGTGGGCGCCGTGGTCCTCGGGGAAGCGCAGCGGCGTGCCGGGGCGTGCCTGGGTATAGCCCTCCGCGCTCTCGCCCAGGCCGGCGAACCCCGCGCCCGAGCTCGCGGGCGGTGCCTCGCCGCAGCCGGCCAGGGCCAGCACGGGGGCCAGCAGCAGGGCGGCGAGGCGAGGGCGCAGGAAAGGGGGCATCAGGCAGCCTCCTCGGCCAGCAGGTCGCGCGGCGGCGTGCGCCACAGGCGCAGCACCGGCAGGGCGGCGGCGGCCAGCGCCACCCCCACCGCGGTGGCCAGGGTCAGCAGGATCTCGCCGGGGAAGAGGTGCAGCGGCAGGCGCCAGCCGAAGGCCGCCACGTTGATCACCGCCACCAGCCCCCAGGCGATGGCGATGCCCAGCGGAATCGCCATGAGACCGGTGGTCAGCGCCGCGCCGCCCAACTGGGCGAGCTGGACCCGGGCGAGCTCGGCCCGGGGCACGCCCAGGGCCCACAGCGGTGCCAGCCGGCGGCGGCGCTCCGCAGCCTGGGCGAGCAGGCTGGCCAGCAGCGCCAGGGCCGCCACCCCCAGGGTCAGGGCGTTGAGCGCCCGGGTGATGGTGAAGGTGCGCTCGAAGATGCCGGTGGCGATGCGCTTCACCTCGCGCTGGTCCTGCACGCTGTCGCGGCCCAGGCCGAACTCCCCGGCCAGCGCCTCGGCCAGGGCCGCGCCGTCGGCGCCATCGCCGAGCACGATGCCCAGCGAGCCCGGCGGTGCGCCGAAGCGCTCGGCCAGGTGGGGAACCGCCAGCAGCACCTCGCCGCGGGGGTTGCCGTAGTCCGGGTAGATCGCCGCCACCTCGAGCCGGGTCTCGCCGCCCGGGGCCTCCAGGCGCAGCCGGTCCCCCGGGGCGATGCCCTCGGCCACCGCCAGCTGCTCGTTGACGAAGGCCGCGCCGTCGCGAAATGCCCCCCAGGCCGCCTCGCGGCCGTCCTGGGTGGCGACCAGCGGCCAGCTCGGGGTCAGGGTCTCGCCGGGGGTGATGGCGTAGAGCCCCACCGGCAGGTCGCGCTCCCGGGCCGGGCGCGAGGCCTCGTTGCCGGGCTCGATGGCCAGCAGGCGCGACTCGCTGCGCCGGGTGGCCAGGCGCTCGGCCACCTCCGGGCGTTCGGCCAGCCAGGCGTCGATCGCCGCGAACTGCTCCGCCGGTGGGCGCAGGTAGAGGTCGGCCACCAGGCGCTGGTCCAGCCACTCCAGGAAGGTGAGGCGAAAGCCCCCCACCATGCTGCTCACCCCCAGGTTGGCGGAAAGCGCGACCAGCAGCGCCATCATGGCAAGCGACAGCCGCGGCAGCTGCAGCTGCAGGTCGGCCAGGGCCCACTGGGCCAGGGGGCGACGTCTCGCCAGGTGGGTGAGGCCGGCCAGGGCGGCGCCCAGCAGCGGGGGCAGCCACAGGGCGCAGGCCAGCAGCAGGGCGCCCACCAGGCCGAAGCCGGCCACCAGCCCCTCGCCCGGCGTCAGGCGCCAGAGCCAGGCCGCCAGCGCCAGGCCGACGAGGGCCGCCACCGCGCCGGCGGCGGCCATCAGCGCCAGCTGGCGGCGGAACCCCGAGCGCCAGGCCTGGGCCTGCCCCAGCCCCAGCACGCTGAGCCGCGCCGCCCGCCACAGCACCCCGCTGCCGGCCAGCAGCAGGCCGCCCAGGGTGACCGCCACGCCGCCGACCCAGTAGTGCCAGGGCAGGCGCAGCTCGGCGCCCACGCCGGCGCCGTAGAGGCTGCCCAGGGTGGCGGCCACGTCGGGCAGCAGCGCCCGGGCCAGCCACACCCCGCCGGCGATGCCGGCCAGGGCGCCGATCAGGCCCAGCAGCACAAGCTCCAGCGCCAGCGCCGCCACCAGGGCGCGGCCGGAGACCCCCAGGGCGCGCAGGGTGCGCAGCATCCCCAGGCGCTGCTCCAGGGCCAGGCCCAGCGCCGCCTGGACGATGAAGAGCCCCACCACCAGCGCCAGCAGGGCCAGGGCGGTGAGGTTGAGGTGGAAGCTCTCGGTGAGCTGGCCCGGCGAGACCAGCACATCGGCCCGGGTCAGGGCCAGCCCCGGCGGCGCCTCGCCGAGCGCCCCCGGTGCGGCCACCAGCCGGGTGATCCGCGCGCCGCTCTCCAGCAGGGCCGCGGCGGCGGCGATATCCATCACCAGGGTATCCGGCGGCAGCGAGAGGGCCAGGGTCAGCGGCGGCAGCGGGCGGCCGTCGGCCAGCCGCGGGGTGGCGCCCTCGGCATCGGCCCGGGCCAGACCGAAGGCGACCAGGAGATCCGGCGCCAGCCGGGTCTGCCAGGGAGGCGAGAGGAATCCGGTGAGCTCACCCGGGTGTGAAGTGGAATGGCTGCCGGCGGTGGCGAACTCGCTGTCGCCGGGCAGGGTGAGCGGGTCGATGCCGATCACCGTCAGGCGGGTGCCGTCCGGCGCCGCCAGGGTGCCCTCCAGCAGCGGCGAGACCGGCAGCCCCGCCAGCCGCAGGGCCAGGTAGTCCTCCCGGGTCAGCGCCTCGCCGTCGCGGCGCTCCAGGCGGTCCAGGCCGGTGGAGAAGAGCGCCTCGGCCCGGGCGTAGCTGTCCCGGGCCGAGGCGTTGATCGCCTGGACGCCGCTCCATAGGGCGCTGGCCACCCACAGGCCCAGCAGCAGCATCACCAGCTGGCCGGGGTGGCGCCGATAGTGCGAGAGCAGGGTGGCCAGCACCACGGCCATCAGGCGTCTGCCTCGGCGGCCTCGCGGGGAGCGAGCCGCCCACGGGAGAGCAGCAGGCAGCGGTCCAGGGGGGCGGCCACCTGGGGGCTGTGGGTCACCATCAGCAGGGTGCAGCCGGCCTGGCGCACCAGGCCCAGCAGCAGCTCGAGCACCTCGCCGGCGCTGGCCTCGTCGAGGTTGCCGGTGGGCTCGTCGGCCAGCAGCAGCGCGGGCCGCGGGGCCAGGGCGCGGCCGATGGCCAGGCGCTGCTGCTGGCCGCCGGAGAGCTGCTCGGGGTAGCGCCGCTCCAGGCCCGCCAGCCCCAGCCGACGGATCAGCTCCGCCGACCAGTCCGGGTCCTCCACGCCGGCCAGCCGCGCCTGCAGGCGCAGGTTGTCGTGCACCGAGAGGCTCGGCACCAGGTGGAACTGCTGGAACACCAGGCCCACTGCCTCGCGGCGCAGCCGGGCCCGCTCGGGCTCGCTGAGCGACGAGATCATCCGGCCGCCCAGGCGGACCTCGCCGGCATCGGGCAGGTCGAGCCCCGCGGCCAGGTGCAGCAGGGTCGACTTGCCGCTGCCCGATTCGCCCATCAGCGCCAGGCTCTCGCCGGGGGCCAGCGTCAGGTCGACCCCGGCGAGCACCTCGAGTGGCCCCTGGGGCGTGGCGTAGGCGCGGTGGACCTGGCGAAATTCCAGCATGGCGAGTTCCCGGTGGCGTTCCCTCCGGCATGGTGGCACAGAACGCCCCGCCGCCACAGACGACTCACGGAGCAATGAAGCCGAGCGGGCGATCGGGTATAACCGGACACCTGGATGGGCGGCCCCATGGCCGGGGGAGGAGAAGGCGTGACGGTTACCGTCTCGAGACACTTTGTCAGCGAGCTGTTCCTGGGCGTCCCGGCGCTCGCGGCCGAGCGTGCCGCCCTGCTGCGCCGTGCCGGCATCTCGCCGCGGCTGCTGGAGTCACCCCACGGGCGGGTCACCGTCGACCAGTTCGCCACCCTCTATCGCCTGCTGGTCAACGAGTGCGACGACGAGACGCCGGGCTTCTTCGCCCGGCCCCTGCGTGGCGGCACCCTCAAGCTGCTCTGCCTGAGCCTGCTGGAGGCGCCGACCCTCAAGGTGGCGCTGCATCGCTACCAGCTCTTCTTCCGCATCCTGCTGGACGACTTCGGCTACGAGGTCAGCCACGGCGACGCCCTGGTGCGCATCGGCCTGGTGGAGAGCCGGCTCCCCGCCGGCAACCGCATCCTGGTCCACGAGCTGATGCTCAAGCTGCTGCACGGCATCGCCTCCTGGATGATCGCCCGCAAGATCCCGCCGATCATGATGGAATGCGCCTATCCCCAGCCTGCGCACAGCGCCGACTACCGCTACTTCTATCCCGGGCAGCTGGCCTTCGATCGGCCGCAGACCGCGATCTACTTCGATCGAGCGATTCTCGATGAGCCGATCCGCCAGACCAAGCGACACCTGGGGGCCTTCCTGCAGCGGGCCCCGGCGGACTGGTTCTACGTCTCCTTCGAGGAGCGGCTGCTCTCCCACCGGGTGCGCGAGCACCTGAGCCGCCAGCACGCCTATTCGGCCAGCGTGGCGGAAGTGGCCGAGGCGCTGCATATGTCGGTGCGCAGCCTGTCGCGCCGCCTGGCGGCGGAGGGCACCCGCTTCCAGGCGGTCAAGGACGAGTGCAGGCGCGACTTCGCCATCCAGGCCCTGACCCGCAGCGACCAGCCGCTGCCGGGCATCGCCGAGTCCCTCGGCTTCCAGGACCTGGCCTGCTTCAGCCGCGCCTTCCGCGCCTGGACCGGCGATACGCCCGCCGCCTATCGGCGGGCGCTGGCCACGCCCCGGTAGCGCCCGGGCCTGCGCCCTCACGCCTCCTGGCGGATGCGCTTCTTGTCGAGCTTGCCGACGCTGGTCTTGGGGATCTCGTCGACGCAGCGAACGGTGGAGGGGAGCGCCCAGCGGTTGATCTGCCCCTCGCTGACGAAGCGCTTGAGGAAGGCCAGGATCTCGTCGCTTGTCGGCGGCGCATTGAGGTCCGTGGGCACCACCAGGGCGGCGGGGCGCTCGCCCCACTGCTCGTCGGGCACGCCGATCACCGCCACCTCGGCCACCCCGGGGCACTGGGCGATCAGGTTCTCCAGCTCCAGGGAGGAGACCCACTCGCCGCCGGTCTTGATCACGTCCTTGATGCGGTCGCGGATCTGCAGGAAGCTGCGCTCGTCCAGGGTGGCCACGTCGCCGGTATGCAGCCAGCCGTCGCGCCACAGCTCCTCGCTGCGGGTGGTCTCCTTGTAGTAGGCCTGGGTGAGCCAGGGGGCGCGGACCCGCACCTCGCCGACGCTCTCGCCGTCCTGGGGCAGGGGGGTGCCGCTCTCATCCACCACCTGCAGGTGCACCAGCGGCACCGCCACGCCCGCCTTGCAGCGCCACGGCAGTTGGGTCTCGAAGTCCGCCTCGACGATGTCCCGGGGCAGGATGTCGGCGGTGAGCAGCGGGCAGGTCTCGGACATGCCGTAGGCGCTGCGGGTATCGATGCCGAGCTCCCAGGCCCTGCGCGACAGCGCCTCGGTCAGCGGGCTGCCGCCCACCAGCACCTTCCAGCCGGAGAGGTCGACCCGACCCGAGGCGATCGCCTCGGCGGCCCACCACCACCATGCCGAGCAGGGTGGGCACGCAGTGGGAGAAGTCCACCTTCTCGCTGACCAGCAGCTTGACCAGCATCTCCGGCTCGTAGCGCCCCGGGTAGACCTGGGTGGCGCCGAGCAGGGTGGCGGTGTAGGGCACGCCCCAGGCATGCACGTGGAACATCGGCGTGATCGGCATGTAGACCTTGTCGCGGTTGAGCAGCTCGAACCCCGGCGCCTGGAAGGTGCTGGCCTCGCCCAGGGTGTGCAGCACCAGCTGGCGATGGGTGAAGAAGACCCCCTTGGGGTTGCCGGTGGTGCCGGTGGTGTAGAAGAGCGTGGCCACCGCGTTCTCGTCGAAGGTGGGGAAGTCGTAGTGGCCGGGCTGTTCGGCCAGCAGCGCCTCGTACTCGCCCACCAGCGGCAGGGGAGTGTCGACCTCGCCGGGCTCGTCCTGGCACAGCAGGTAGCCGTGGATGCGCGGCAGCCGCTCATGCAGCGAGGCGAGCAGCGGCACGAAGTCCTGGTGGACCAGCACGAAGGCGTCCTCGGCGTGCTCCATGGTGTAGTGGATCTGCTCCGGGGAGAGGCGCACGTTCACGGTGTGCAGGATGGCCCCCAGCATGGGCACGGCGAAGAAGGCCTCCAGGTAGCGGTGGCTGTCCCAGTCGAGCACCGCCACCACATCGCCGGCGCGCACGCCCCGGGCGGTGAGCAGGTGGGCGAGCTGGTGCACCCGCTCGCGGAAGCGGCGGTAGCTGTGGCGGCTCAGGTCGCGGTAGACGATGGGATTGTCGCCGGCCATGCGCACGCCGCTCTCCAGCAGCTCGCCGATCAGCAGCGGCGGGTTGGTGGCCGAGGGCGTGGGCGGCAGGATCTTCGGGTGGACGGTGGTCATGGTGCTCTCTCCTGGCGTCTTGTCACAGGCGCTCGATCAGCAGGGCGATGCCCTGGCCGCCGCCGATGCAGAGGGTGATCAGGCCGTAGCGGCCGCCGGTGCGCTCCAGCTCCGCCAGCGCCTTGATGGTCAGGATGGCACCGGTGGCGCCGACCGGATGGCCCAGCCCCACGGCGCCGCCGTTGGGGTTGAGCTTCTCGGCCGGGAAGCCCAGCTCGTCGGCCACCGCCATGGCCTGGGCGGCGAAGGCCTCGTTGGACTCGATGACGTCGATATCGGCCATGGCGATGCCGGCCTGCTCCAGGCAGCGGCGCACGGCGGGAATCGGGCCGAGCCCCATCAGACGGGGCTCGACCCCAGCGGTGGTGCCTACCAGGAAGCGTGCGCGGGGCGAGAGGCCGCGCCGCTCGGCTTCGTCGGCGTGGGCCAGCACCAGGCTGGCCGCGCCGTCATTGAGGCCCGAGGCGTTGCCGGCGGTGACGATGCCCTCCTTCTGAAAGGCGGGTCGGAGTCGGGCCAGGTCCTCCAGGGTGACGCCGTCGCGCACGTGCTCGTCCTGGGCGAAGACGCGCTCCTGGCGGCCCTCGCGCACG
This sequence comes from Halomonas alkalicola, assembly GCF_030704205.1. NCBI lineage: Bacteria > Pseudomonadati > Pseudomonadota > Gammaproteobacteria > Oceanospirillales > Halomonadaceae > Halomonas > Halomonas alkalicola. Next base: position 2,309,281 of record NZ_CP131913.1, read on the forward strand.
GTGACCGGCACGATCTGCTCCGCGAAGCGCCCCTCGGCGATGGCCCTTGCCGCCTTCCGGTGGCTCTCCAGGGCGAAGCGGTCCACCGCCTCGCGGGTCAGGCCGTGGCGGCTGGCGATGTTCTCGGCGGTGCAGCCCATGTGGCCGCTGCCGAAGGGGTCGCTGAGAATCCCGAGGGTCAGGTCGGTGACCGCTGCGTGCCCCATGCGCAGGCCGCTGCGCGCCTGGGGCGGCAGCAGGTAGGCGCCGCGGCTCATGGACTCGGCGCCGCCGGCCAGTGCCAGGCGGCTGTCGCCCAGGGTGATCTGCTGGGCGGCGGAGAGCAGCGCCTGCACCCCGGAGCCGCACAGGCGGTTGACGTTGAAGGCGCCGGCCTCGTCGGGCACGCCGGCCTCCCTGGCAATATGGCGCGCCAGGTAGGCGTCCTCGGGGCCGGTGGTGATGATATGGCCGTAGACGGCGTGGTCGATGGCCGCCGCCTCGACGCCCGAGCGTGCCAGCGCCTCCCGGGCGGTGATGGTGCCGAGCTCGTGGGGGGCGAGGCCGGCCAGGCTGCCGCCGAAGCCGCCGATGGCGGTGCGGGCACCGCCCAGAATGACAACGGAGTCCAGTTGCATGAGGTCTCTCCCGGTTCAGGCCTTGCCCAGCAGCGAGCGGGCAACGACTTCCTTCATGATTTCCGAGGTGCCGGCGTAGATGGTCTGTACCCGGGCATCCAGATAGAAGCGCGAGATGGGGTACTCGCGGGTGTAGCCGTAGCCGCCGAAGAGCTGCAGGCAGGTGTCGGCGGTGGCGCACTGCATCTCGGTGAGGCGCAGCTTGAGAATGGCGGCCTCGGTGGGGCCCATGGCGCCCTGGCGATACTGCGCCATGCACTTCTCGAGGTAGGCGCGGCCGAGTTCGATGTCGGCCTGCACCTCGGCCAGGGTGAAGCGGGTGTTCTGGAAGTCGCCCACCCGCTGGCCGAAGGCGCGGCGCTCTTGGACGTACTCCAGGGTCAGCGCCAGGGCCCCCTCCATGGCGCCCAGGGCCTGGGCGCCGACGCCGAGCCGCTCCCGGGGCAGCTCCTGCATCAGGTAGGCAAAGCCCTGGCCCTCCTCGCCGAGCAGGGCGTCGGCGGGGAGCTCCATGCCGTCGAAGAAGAGCTCGGCGGTATCGCTGGCGTGCTGGCCGATCTTCTTGATCGGCTGGCCCCGGGAGAAGCCGGGCAGGGTGGTGTCGACGAGAAAGAGCGAGACCCCCCTGGCGCCCGCCTCCGGGTCGCTCTTGGCGCAGACGATCACCAGGTCGGCCACCTGGCCGTTGGTGATGAAGAGCTTGCTGCCGTCCAGTCGCCAGCCGCCCTCGGTGGGCTGGGCGCGGGTCTTCATGGCGGCCAGGTCGCTGCCGGCGCCGGGCTCGGTCATGGCGATGGCGCCGATCACCTCGCCGCGGGCCATGGCCGGCAGCCAGCGCTGCTGCTGGGCCGGGGTGGCGATATGCAGCAGGTAGGGCATCACGATATTGGCGTGGATGTTGTAGGCGCTGGCCAGGCCGCCGAAGCCCTGCCGGGAGATCTCCTCGATGACCAGCTGGGTGATGGCGAAGTCGGCGCCGGCGCCGCCCAGGGGCTCCGGCATGTCGATGCCCAGCAGCCCCGCCTCGCCCATCTGCTGCCAGAGCTCGCGGGGCAGCTCGCCGGCCGCCTCCCAGGCCTCGTAGTGGGGCGCCACCTCCTGCTCCAGGAAGCGGCAGATCATGTCGTGGAAGAGCGGGGTCAGCTCGTCCTGGGGGATGGCCTCGGTCACGCGTTCAGCTCCTTGCGCAGGTGTCGCTTGAGAATCTTGCCGGCGGTGCTCTTGGGCAGGGCGTCGGCGAAGAGCACGCGCTTGGGCACCTTGTAGGGCGCCATGACGCACTTCGCATGGGCGATCAGCGCCTCCTCGCTCACCTGCTCGCCCTCCTTGAGCACCACCACGGCGGTGATCGCCTCGATCCACCTCTCGTCGGGCAGGCCGATCACCGCCACCTCGGAGACGGCGGGGTGCTGGAACAGCCCCTCCTCCACCTCGCGGCTGGCCACCACCACGCCGCCGGTATTGATGACGTCCTTGATGCGATCGACGATGTAGAGGTAGCCCGCCTCGTCGAAGTAGCCCACGTCGCCGGAGTGGAACCAGCCGCCGAGGAAGGCCTCCTCGGTCATCTCCGGCTTGTCCCAGTAGCCGGTGAGCAGCTGGGGCGAGCGGTGGACGATCTCGCCGTGCTCCCCGGGGGCGACGTCGTTCATCTCGGCGTCGACGATGCGGGTCTCCACGGTGAGGATCGGGCGGCCCGCCGAGGCTGGCCGCGCGCCGTGCTCCTCCGGGCGCAGCACCGTGGCCAGGGGGGCGATTTCGCTCTGGCCGTAGCAGTTGTAGAGCCCCACGCCGGGGATTCGCTGGCGCAGCTCCTCCAGCACCGGCACCGGCATGATGGAGGCGCCGTAGTAGGCCTTCTTCAGGCGGCTGAGGTTGGAGCGTGCGAAGTCGGGGTGGCGCAGCAGGCTGATCCACACCGTGGGCGGGGCGAAGAAGGAGGCGATGCCCTGGCGGCTGATCTGGGCCAGGCAGTCGTCCGGCAGCGGCGCCTCGCGCAGGTGCACCGGCGCCCCCAGCAGCAGCGCCGGCATCAGGAAGACGTGCATCTGGGCGGAGTGGTAGAGCGGCAGGGCGGCCAGCATCGGCTCGTCGCCCTTGAGGTCCAGCTCCACCATGCAGGCCAGGTACTCGGCGAGCAGCGCCTGGTGGGTCATCATCGCCGCCTTGGGGGCGGCGGTGGTGCCGGAGGTGTAGAGCAGCTGGGCAAGGCTTGCGCCCTCCACGGCTACCTCCGGCTCGGCGGCGCTGCCCTCGCCGGTGGCCGTGGCCAGCACATCGAAGCCGCTGCTCTCCCCCGCATGGAGGGTGCCCGATAGCGCCAGCGCCCTGCCCCTGGTGGCGGCGGCCACGGTGTCGGCCAGGCTGAGGTCGCTGAGCAGGCCGGCGGCGCCGGACTGCTCGAGGATGTAGCCGAGCTCGTCGGCGGTCAGGGCGTAGTTCACCGGCACGTGCACCAGGCCGGCGCGGGTCGCCGCCAGCCAGGCGATCACGTAGGCATCGGAGTTCTTGCCGTAGACCGCCAGGCGGTCGCCGGGGGCGAGGCCGGCGCCGAGCAGGGCATTGGCCACGCGGTTCACGGCCCGGTTGAGCGCGGCATAGGTCCACTGGCGGTCATGGAAGGCCAGGGCCAGCTGGTCGCCGTGCTTGCGGGCGCTGCGGTTGAGGGCGGCGCCGATGGTGTTCTGCTGGATCTTCGGGTTGAGGCTCATGTCGTTCCCCCCTCAGGCGCCGTTGTTGACCAGGTGGCACTGGCTGTCGGACAGCGGGCGGAAGGCCTCCTCGGCGGGGATAGTGCGCACCAGCCGGAAGAGGTCGTCCTCGTCGACCGCCTCCTCCGGCGACTTCACCTCCACCAGGTACATGTCGTGCACCATGCGGCCGTCTTCACGGATATAGCCGCCGGTGGCGAAGATGTCGTTGATCGGCGTGGCGGCCATCTGCTCGCGTACCGCCTGGGCCTCGTCGGTGCCGATGGCGTCGACCGCCTGCAGATAGTGCAGGGTGCTGGAGTAGAGGCCGGCGTGGACCATGGTCGGCATGCTGCCGGTGCGCTCGCGGAAGCGCTCGGCCCAGGCGCGGGACTCCTCGTCGCGGTCGTAGAACCAGGCCTTGGTGAACTGCAGGCCCTGGGCATCCTCGAGGCCGATGCTGCGGATATCGGTGCTGAACAGCACCATGCCGGCCAGGATCTGGCCCGCCTGGGTGATGCCGAACTCGCTGGCGGTGGCAATGGCGTTGATGGTGTCGCCACCGGCGTTGTTCAGCGCGATCACATCGGCCCCGGAGGCCTGGGCCTGGAGCATGAAGGAGGAGAAGTCGGTGCTCGGGAAGGGGTGGCGCGCCTTGCCCACGATGGTGCCGCCGTTCTCGAGGACCACCCGCTCCACGTCGCTCTCCAGGGCGTGGCCGAAGGAGTAGTCGGCGCTGAGCAGGTACCAGTTGGGGTTGCCCTCCTGGGTGATGGCGCGGGCGGTGCCGTTGGACATCGCCCAGGTGTCGTAGACCCAGTGGATATGGTTGGGCGAGCAGCTCTCGTTGGTCACCCCGGAGGAGACGGCGCCGTTGACCAGCCCCAGGCGGTTCTCCTCCTCCAGCAGGCGCACGGCGGCCAGGGTGACCGATGAGGCCACCAGGCCGGTGACCATGTCGACGTTGCGCTCGTCGATCCACTCGCGCACGACGCTGGAGCCCACGTCGGCGCTGTTGCGGTCGTCGGCGCTGAACACCACGATGTCGGCGCCGGCCACGCTGCCGCCGACGTCCTCGATGGCCATCTGGATGGCATCGAGCCCCAGGGGGCCGATGGGGTCGCGGTAGACGCCGGACATGTCGGCCAGGTAGCCGATGCGGATCTCGTTGTCGGTGATCTCGGTGGCACCCGCCTGGGAGGCGAGCAGGACGGAGGCGGCGAGGGTGCCCAGGGCAAACTGACGGGTCTTGATCATGGAGAGGCCTTTGCGTGGTCGCGTTGTTGTTGTGCGTCTCTTCCGGTGCGCCGAGGCCGGCGCCCGACACCCATGGTAGGGGCAAAGGCCGGGCCGGAATTGACCTATCGAGCCAGAGTTTTTGCATTTCGTGCCAATCTGGCGGGCGCTTTTATCAAGCAGGCAAACGAAAGGGGCCGGATGCCGACATAACCGGCCAGGCGGGAGAAGGGGTGCCGTAAACGTCAAGGGGCGCCCGAAGGCGCCCCCTGTGCGTTGCCGCCGAGTCTTGCGCTCAGTGGCGATGGCCGTGGCCATGATCGTCGTGGTCGTGGTCGTGGTCGTCGTGGCCATCGTGGCCATGGTCGTCATGGCCGGGCTGGGCCAGGGCGTCATGCAGGGTCTGGGCGTTGTGGCGCATCATGCCCAGGTAGGTGCTGGCCTCGCCTTCCGCGGCCAGGGCGTCGGCGTAGAGGGTGCCGGCGATGGCCAGGCCGGTCTCCTCGGCGAGCTGGTTGATGATCGCCGGGCTGGTCATGTTCTCGTGGAACAGCGCCTGGACGTTCTGCTCGCGGATCACGTCGATCAGCCGCGCCATGTTGGCCGCGCTCGGCTCCGCCTCGGTGGAGAGACCCACCGGCGAGAGGAAGCGCAGGCCGTAGGCGTGGGCGAAGTAGCCGAAGGAGTCGTGGCCGGTGATCACGCTGGTGGAGGCGGGAATCTCGCCGAGCAGGCGACGCATCTCCTCGTCCATGGCCTGGATCTCGGCAATGTAGCGTTCCGCGTTCTCGCGATAGGCGGCCGCGTTGTCCGGGTCAGCCTCGATCAGGCCGTCGCGGATATTGGCCACGTAGATCTTGCCCATGGCCAGGTCCTGCCAGCCGTGGGGGTCCTGGTCGCCATGGTCATGGTCATCATGGCCGTCGTGGTCGTCGTGACCGTGGTCGTCGTGGCCGTGATCGTCGTGGCCGTGGGCATGGCCATGGTCGTGGCCGTGATACGCCAGCTTGCGGATCCCCTCGGTGGTGGTCACCAGCGGGCCGGCGTAGTCGCTCGCGTCGATCAGGCGCTCCATCCAGCCCTCGAACTGCAGGCCGTTGAAGACCACCAGGTCGGCCTCGGCCAGGGCGCGGGCGTCGGTGGGGCGCGGCGAGTAGACGTGGGCGTCGCTGTCGGGGCCCACCAGCGAGGTCACCTCGACGTGCTCGCCGCCGACGTTCTCGATCATGTCGGCGAGGATGCTGAAGCTGGTGACCACCTGCACGCGCTCGGCGGCGAAGGCGGTGGGCAGGGCCAGCAGGGCGGAGACGCCGAGCAGGGCGGCGGAGGCGTTCACGATGCGCATGGGGCAGGGGTCCTCGAGTGTGTATCGGTGGAGTCGGAGGCGTCAGTGGGATTCAGGAGCGCCCGGGGGGGCGGCGCGGCGCTGCAGGCGCTCGCGCAGGCTGTGGTGGCGGCCCAGCAGCGCCGAGAGCAGGTAGGCCGCGCCGGCCAGCAGGATGATCGCCGGGCCCGAGGGCAGGCTCAGATGGTAGGAGAGCAGCAGCCCACCGGTGCTGGCGACCAGGGCGATGGCCACGGCGATGCCGATCAGCCCCTCCAGGCGCTTGCTCCAGAAGCGCGCCGTGGTGGCCGGCAGCATCATCAGGCCCACCGCCATCAGGGTGCCAAGGGTCTGGAAGCCGGCGGTGAGGTTGAGCACCACCAGGCCCAGGAAGATGCCGTGGATCAGCCCGCTGTGCAGTCCCTGGCCGCGCAGGAAGAGTGGGTCCAGGCACTCCACCACCAGGGCGCGGAAGATCACCGCCAGGGTCACCACGATCAGGCTGCTGATGGCGGCGATCAGCACCAGGGCGGTGGTGTTCACGGCCAGGATCGAGCCGAACAGCACGTGGGTGAGGTCCACGCTGCTGCCGCCCAGCGAGACCAGCATCACCCCGGCGGCCAGGGAGATCAGGAAGAAGCTGGCCATGGCGGAGTCCTCGCGATGGCCGGTCATCTGGGAGACGCTGCCGGCCAGCACCGCCACCAGCAGGCCCGAGAGCACCCCGCCCAGGCTCATGATCGGCAGCGAGAAGCCGGCGAACAGGAAGCCCAGCGCCACGCCGGGCAGGATGGCGTGGGCCATGGCGTCGCCGATCAGGCTCATGCCGCGCAGCATCAGGAAGACCCCCAGCGGCGGGGCGGCCAGCGACAGCGCCAGCCCCGCCACCAGGGCGCGCCTCATGAAGCCGTAGTCGAAGGGGGCGAGCAGCCAGGCGTCAAGCAGTTCCAGCATGCAGGGTATCCGGGAAGGTGAAGGGCAGGCGCGGCGCCCGGGGCGGCTGGCCGGCGTAGCGTTCGAGCAGCGATTCCGGGCTGGCCCAGCGGCCGTGGCCGCCGGCCAGCAGCAGCACGTCGTCGGCCAGGCGGGCGAGCTGCTCCATGTCGTGGAGCACCACGATGATGGTGGCGCCCTCGCGGGCCATGTCGCGCAGCACGTCCATCAGCACGTCGACGGTCTCGATGTCGACATTGGCGAAGGGCTCGTCGAGCAGCAGCAGCTCGGCCTCCTGCATCAGGGTGCGGCCGAGCAGGGCGCGCTGGCGCTGGCCGCCGGAGAGCTCGCCCAACTGGCGGTGGGCCAGCTGGGAGATGCCCAGGCGGGCCATGATCTCGCGGCCGCGGCGGTAGTGGGCCGCACAGTAGCCCTTCAGCGCGCCGTGGCTGGGCCAGGTGCCGGTCATGATCAGCTCTTCCACGCTCATCGGGAAGGTGAGGTCCAGGGCCAGCTGCTGGGGCAGCCAGGCGCAGCGCTCCCGGGGCACCTGGCAGGCCACGCGGCCGGCCACCGGGCGCAGCATGCCCATGATGGCGCTGATCAGGGTGCTCTTGCCGGCGCCGTTGGCGCCGATCAGGGCGGTGATGGCGCCATCCTGGAAGCGGCCGTCCAGGTGCTCCAGCACGGTGCGCCCGCCCCGGGCGAGCTGCAGGTCCTCGAGCTGCAGGCGCGACATCAGGACCACCACCCGGCGGCCCAGGAGACCGCCAGCCACAGGCCGGCCAGGGGCAGCGCCGCCGCCAGCAGCAGCCGGCGGGCAGCGGAGAGCGACATCAGCGAGAAGTGGCAGGGCCCTTCCGGGCGGTGCCGGTGTGCACGGTGTGCCATGGGGAAACCTCCGTCGGAATGGCGGAGGTTATAACATAACAATAGAGGCGCTGGCCACCGTCGCGAGAATGCTCCGGCGAGGGGCGTCAGTAGCGCAGCGCCACGCCCAGCTGGGCCGGCCCCACCAGCAGGGCGTACTCCCCCTCGAGATGCAGGTCGCCGAGGCTCACCCGGGCCGGCTGGAAGCGGTTCACCGCCGCCGTGGCCTGGCGCGGCTGGGTCTGCAGCTGCAGCTCGTTGATCAGCATGCCGGTGGCGAAGTTGATGGCGCCGTCGCGCTCTCGGCCATCGCCCACGGCGATCAGAATCCCCGCCGCGGTGTTCACGGCAAGAGACCCCAGGCGGGCCTCCCAGCTGCGGCGCCGCTGCTCCTCGGCGGCCACCGACTCCAGCAGCGCCCGGGCGGCGTCGATATCGCCCGGCTCGCCCGCGGAAAGCTCCCGGGCGGCGGCGGGATGGGGCTGGCGGTCGAGGAACATGCCGCCCAGCGCCAGGGCCGACTTCACCACGCCGACGCGGGCATCAAAGCGATCGTCACGGTCGCTCGCCTCGCTGGCCTGCCAGGCGTTGAGCGCCAGGCTGCCCGCGTAGATCGTCGTCCAGCTCGCCTGCCAGAGGTTGGCGTGGCGGGCGCCGTCATTCAGGGCGGCCTCATAGGCCTGCCATTCGCCGTCCGGCGCCTGGGCCAGGGCGGGCAGGGGCAGCAGCAGCCCGATCAGGCAGCAAAGGCGGGTGAGGCGAGTGAAGCGGGCGAGACGGGGCATGGCGATCTCCAGCGAATCGGGGCGCATCGGGACCCGGCCAGGGAAGCCTAGCACCGCCGGCCGGGGGGAGCCCACCGTCGCCCATCGGCAACGCCGCGCAGCGGCGGGCCGCGGTGAAGTGCTACGCTTCAGGCATCCTCACTGTCATGGACGACCCCGGCATGCCCTCCCGTGCTTTCCTCTCCTTCCGCTCCCGCCTGTCGGGCCTTGTTTTTCCGGGACTTGTTTTTCCGCGTCGTGCTTTTCCGCGCCTGGGCCTGCCGGGCCTCGGTCTGCTGGCTGCGCTGGGGCTCTCCGGCTGCGACGCCTTCGATGGCGGCGAGGTCTCCTCGCCCTACTCCGACCCCTACGCCACCGGCCAGGAGTTTTCCGGCAAAGAGTTCGCCGGCGAGGCCATGGTGCGCCAGGCCGACCTGGCCGGTGCCGCCCGGGTCCCGGAGGCCGGCGGGAAGGCGGACGCCTCGCGCATCGAGGAGCGGCGCCTCTATCAGCTGCAGTTCGATGCCGCCGAGGCGCTGGTGGCCGCCTACCAGGAGGTTCACGAGGCCTGCCTGGCCATGCGCGGCTGCCAGGTGGAGCAGGGGCGGCTCGGCACCCCGCGGCAGGGGCTGGCCAGCGGCAATCTGGTGATGCGCATCGACCGCGACCGGGTCGACGAGGCAGAGCCGGTGCAGCGCCTCGGCGATTCCCCGGCGCTCAGCGGCGTGGAGATCACCCGCGAGGACCGTACCCAGCAGATGATCGACCTGGAGGCGCGCCTGGCCCAGCAGGTGGTGCTGCGCGAACGGCTCGCCGAGCTGGCCCAGGAGGGGCGCGGCTTCAGCGAGCGGCGCATCCAGGACCTGCTGCAGGTGGAGCGGGAGCTGGCCCGGGTGCAGGGCGAGATCGAGTCGATGCAGGGCCGCCAGCGCCATCTCTCCCGGGTCACCGAGAGCGTCTCGGTGACCGCCAGCTTCCATCAGCAGCGCTGGGTCGAGCCCCATCAGCACGGTCCCCTGGCCCCGCTGTGGCGCGCCCTGGACCGCAGCGTCAGCCTGTTCTTCGAGTCGGTGGGCCAGGTGATCCTGGTGGTGGTCTTCCTGACGCCCTGGCTGGTGCTGGGCATTCCCGCACTGTGGCTGCTCACCCGGCTGTGGCGCCCGGTGCGCCGCGGTTTCGGCCGCCTGGGCCAGCGCCGCCGCGCGCGGCGGGCCGCTTCGCAGGACGACACCTGACGGTTAAGATGCGCATGTCATCAAAGTGTCACATAGTGGCGCTACGTTGCGCCCACTGACACGGAATCGTCACGTAACCGTCACGAAGGGACCGTTCACCTACACGGCAGACCGCTAATGTCGAATCCAGGACCTTCCACCGATCGTCCCGCTCTCGCCCGCCAGGCCACTCACGAGGTGCCTGCCTGGCTGAGGGGCATCTACGCCGGCCTGTGCCTCTACCTGTTCCTGGCCGCCCTCAACGTGCTGGGCGCCGGGCTCGGCACCTTCGGCAGCGACAGCGATATGCTGACCCGCGCCTTCGCCTATGGCGAGAACCCCTTCATCGCCCTGATGGCGGGTGTGCTGGTCACCATGATCGTGCAGAGCTCGTCGTTCACCTCGGCGCTGATCGTCACCCTGGTGGCCAGCGGCGAGATGACGCTGGGCACGGCGGTCTTCGCCATCATGGGCGCCAACATCGGCACCGCGGTGACCGGGGTGATCGTGGCGCTGGCCAACGTGCGCATCAAGCGCAACTTCCGCCGCTCCTTCACCGCGGCGATGATGCACGACTTCTTCAATATCCTGACCGTGCTGATCGTCTTCCCGATCGAGTGGTTCACCGGCATGTTCCACGAGGGCGGCCGGGGCATCTTCACCCGGCTGGCCGCCTGGCTGGCGGAGCTGATCGGCCTGGAGGAGGTCGCCCGCCCCAGCAGCCCCATCAAGGTGATCACCGCCCCCATCGTCGACGGGGCCAACTGGATCGGTGCCACCCTGATGCCGAGCCCGGCCTCCGCCGGCCTGCTGGTGGCCGGCCTCGGCCTGCTGCTGATGTTCGCCGCCCTGGTGTTCATGGTGCAGAACCTGCGCGGTGCCCTGCTGCGCCACATGGACGGCCTGTTTCGTACCTACTTCTTCCGCACCGATGCCCGCGCCTACGGGGTCGGGGTGGTCTCCACCGTGCTGGTGCAGTCCAGCTCCATCACCAGCAGCCTGATGGTGCCGCTGGCCGGGGCCGGGGTGGTGCGCCTGCGCCGGGTGCTGCCCTTCATGATGGGCGCCAACCTGGGCACCACGGTGACCAGCGTGCTGGCCGCCACCGCCAATCCCATCGCCGCGGCGATGACGGTGGCGCTGTTCCATGTCATCTTCAACCTGACGGGTACCGCCATCTGGTGGCCGCTGCGGGTCATCCCGCTGCGCATCGCCACCTGGTACGGCCGCCTGGCCGGCAAGCAGATCCGCTACGCCTTCCTGTTCCTGATCGGCGTATTTCTGGTGGTGCCGCTGGTCGGCATCACCCTCACCGAACTGTTCATGAGCCTGCGCTGAGCGCGGCCAACCGGGAGGTTCCCCATGTTTCGACAGCTCTATAGCGCCCTCACCTCCGAGAACAGCATCGACCAGGCCTACGCGGACCTGACCCGGATGCTCGAGCACGGCGCCTGGATGTTCGCCCGCGCCAACGAGGTGCTCTACAGCACCGTGCCCGCCGAGGAGGTGCGCCAGCCGCTCTACCAGCGCGATGGCGCCGTCAACGAGCTCGAGCGCTCCATCCGCCGCAAGGTGCTGCGCCATCTCACCGTCAACCCCGGCCACGACGTGGCCATCTGCCTGGCGCTGATGAGCGTGGCCAAGGACGCCGAGCGCATCGGCGACTACTGCAAGAACGTCTTCGAGGTCGGCGTCTTCTACAGCGAAGGCTTCCACGTGCCCAGCTACCAGAAGCCGCTGGACGAGATGGCCGAGCGCTTGAACGGCCTGTTCCAGGAGTTGATCGCCGCCACCCGCGACTCCGACGAGGCCAAGGCCCACCGGGTCATCACCGCCACCCGCGAGATCCGCAGCCGCTGCGACAAGCTGATCGAGGCGCTGCTGCGCGAGGAGGAGGCGGTCGAGTTCCACGAGGCGGTGGCCTACTCGCTGCTGGCCCGCCACTACAAGCGGGTGGCCTCGCACCTGGCCAACATCGCCACCGCGGTGACCGGCCGCCTGGAAGACCTGGACTTCCCCAGCGACGCCGACGACCGCGCCCTGGACTGAGCCCGGCCTCTGATCGCAAGAACCCCGCGCAGGCGTGAGCCTGCGCGGGGTTCTTCGTGTTGCGGGCCGTATCTCAGGCCGGCGGGAACTCCTCGGTATCCACTTCGGCCTGCTGCGCCTCGGCGTAGCGCCCGCCGGCCACCCGGCCCGGGGCCAGCAGCGCATCGAGCCGCGCCACGGTGGTGGCCTCCAGGCGCAGCTCACCGGCGGCCAGGTTCTCGCCCATGTGCGCGATGGAGCGGGTGCCGGGGATCGGCAGGATGTCGTCGCCCTGGGCGCGCAGCCAGGCCAGGGCGAGCTGACCGGTGGTCACCTCGAGCCGCTCTGCCACGGCCTCAAGCTCGGCCAGCAGCGCCAGGTTGTGGGGCAGGTGCTCGGCGCTGAAGCGCGGCATGGTGCGGCGCATGTCGCCCTCCGCCAGCCGGCTGGTATCGCTCACCGCGCCGCTCAGGAAGCCGCGGCCCAGGGGGCTGAAGGCCACCAGGGCCGCGCCCACCTCGCGGCACGCCTCGATCACCGCGATCTCCGGGTTGCGGGTCCACAGCGAGTACTCCGACTGCACCGCGGCGATGGGATGCTCGGCCCGGGCCCGGCGCAGGGTGGCCGCCGAGACCTCGGAGAGCCCCACGGCGCCGATCTTGCCCTCCGCCACCAGGCGGCCCAGCTCCCCCACGCTCTCCTCGATGGGCACCTGGCGGTCCCAGCGGTGCAGGTAGTAGAGGTCGATATGGTCGGTGCGCAGCCGCTCGAGGCTCTCCTCGCACTGGCGGCGCAGGGTGGCCGGGCGGCCGTCGATCACCTTCCTGCCCTGTTCGGGGTCCATGGCCATGCCGCACTTGCTGGCCAGCAGGATCTCGCCGCGCTTGGCGGAGAGGGCCTTGCCGACCAGCCGCTCGTTGGCGGTGGCGCCGTAGAGGGTGGCGGTATCGAAGTGGCGATAGCCCATGTCGAAGGCGGCATCCAGGGCGCGCAGCGCCTCCGCCTCGGGCACCGGTTGGCCGTAGCCGTGGGAGAGGTTCATGCAGCCCAGGCCGATGGCGGGGGAGCCGACGTCCTGAAGGCGGGAGAAAAGCGTCATCACGGGGTTCCTCGTTCTCAGCGCTTGCGGGCGATGAACTGCACCACGGCGCCCAGGCCAGTATGGCCGCGGCCCTCCACCACCTCGCGCTCGCACTCGCGGCTGAGCTCGATTTCCATCTCGGCGAAGGCCGCGTCGAGCTCGGCGGCGGTGGGCGTGCGGTCCGGGGTGTCCGGGCCGCCGGTGTCGCGGGGCACCTGGTCCGGGGTGTAGGCCTCGAGGATCAGCACGCCGCCGGGCTTGAGGGCGCGGAGCACCTGGCGGTGCAGGTGAGGGCGGCCCGCCGCCGGCACGTGGCAGAAGATCGACACCACCGCATCGAAGCTCTCCGGCAGGAACTCGTGCTCGGTGAGGTCGGCATTCAGGGTGGTCAGCGCCACTCCCTTCTCCTCGGCCAGCTGGGCGGCCTTGCGCAGGCCCACGGAGGAGGCATCCACCGAGGTCACCCAGTGGCCCAGCCCCGCCAGGTAGACCCCGTTGCGCCCCTCGCCGTCCGCCAGACAGAGTACGCGCTTCGGCGCCTCGCCGATCAGGCCGGCCTGCTCGCGCAGGAAGTCGTTGGGTTCGGTGCCGTAGACATAGTCATCCGTGCTGTAGCGGTCGTCCCACATGGGGGCACTCTCCTGTTGGGGGTGATCAGAGCACGAGAGTAGCAAGTTATGCCGACAATGTGGCAGCAACATGTCGGTGTTCGGCGACGGCATGCAGCGGGGCGCTTCCTTGGCTTTCGTCGGGGGGGTGGTGTGGGGCGAGTCGGGTTAAGGTAGAACCCTTAGCGTCATAACGACACAACGACAACACGGACCTCAGGAGCGCCAGGCATGGCCACGCCTTCGTCACCCTCCCTCGGGGGACCATCCCCGGGGTTCCTCTCTCCGCGCTATCGGGTGCTGCTGGCCGGGGTGTTCAGCCAGCTCCTCTGCATCGGCGTGGCGCGCTTCGCCTATACGCCGCTGCTGCCGGTGATGCAGCAGCAGGCCTGGCTCTCCGACGCCCAGGGCGGCTGGCTGGCCGCCCTCAACTACGCCGGCTACATGCTGGGGGCGCTCACCGCCGCCTCGATCCATAGCATCCGCTTCAAGGACACCCTCTACCGCCTCACCCTGGTGCTGGCGGTGCTCTCCACCGCCGGCATGGCCCTGGCCGACAGCTTCTGGCTGTGGGCGGCCATGCGCTTCATGGCGGGCTTCTCCAGCAGCGGCGCCATGCTGCTGGCCTCCGGGCTGATCCTGCACTGGCTGATCCAGCATCGCCAGCGCGGCGAGCTGGGCATCCACTTCGCCGGGGTCGGGCTCGGCATGCTGTTCGCCGCCCTGGCCGTGGAGCTGATGCTGCGCCTCGCGCTGGATTGGCAGGCCCAGTGGTGGGGCTTCACCGCCTTGGCCGCGGCGCTGCTGGTGCCTGCCTGGCGCTGGCTGCCGCGACCGACGAAGCCTGTAGAAGGCGCCGCCGCGAGTGCCGCGCCCGCGGCCATACCGCGCAGCCGCACCTTTATGCGGCTGATGCTGGCCGCCTACTTCTGCGCCGGCTACGGCTACGTGATCAGCGCCACCTTCATCGTGGCCATCGTGGAGCGCGAGCCGCTGCTGGCCGGCGCCGGCAACTGGACCTTCGCCCTGGTGGGCCTGGCCGCCGCCCCCGCGGTGATGGTGTGGGACCTGATCGCCCGGCGCTTCGGTTACCTGGGCGCGCTGATCGCGGCCATGGCCCTGCAGGTGGTGGGCATCGTGCTGCCGGCGCTCACCTCTAGCCTGGCCGGCGTGCTGATCAGCGCCGTGCTCTACGGCGGCACCTTCCTCGGCTGTGTGAGCCTGGTGCTGACCATGGCCGGCCGGCTCTACCCGCAGAGCCCGGCGCGGATGATGGGGCGCATGACGCTCGCCTACGGCGTGGCGCAGATCGTCGCCCCGGCGCTCACCGGCCTGCTCGCCGAGGCCACCGGCCACTACTACACCGGCCTGTGGCTGGCCGGCGGCTTCGTGGCCCTGGGGGCGCTGCTGCTGATCTGGCTGCGTGCGGTGGATCAGACCGCCCAGCGGCTGGATGCCGAGGCGAGGGGAAACGTGGCCTGACACCTGATGAATCAACCCGTTACCAAGGGTTACCGGAAAATGTTGAACGCGAGCGGCTGAGTGTCGTCACAGGGGGCACATGCACGTAACGCCCCCCTGGGGTGATTCTCTGGAGGTATCAATGAAACGGATGACAGCCCTTTTCTCTGCCGCCCTGCTCAGCGCCGGCCTGATGTCAGCCACCGCCCACGCCCAGCAGGACCCGGCCGCCGCTCCCGAGCAGCCCCAGGCCGCGGCCCCGGCGACGGACTTCACCGATGAGCAGCTCGAGCAGTTTGCGGAGGTCTCCCAGGAAATCGTCGTGATCTCCCAGGAGTACACCGAGCGCCTGCAGGCCGCCGAGGACGAAGCCGCCCAGCAGGAAGTGCAGATGGAGGCCAACGACAAGATGGTCGAAGCGGTCGAGAAGGGTGGTCTCGACGTGGATACCTTCAACGCCATCGGCATGGCGGTTCAGCAGGACCCCGAGCTGATGCAGCGCGTTCAGGAGAAGGTCGAGTCGTAAGGCTCGCGGACCGGCCCAGGCCCGGTCCCGATGTATGGTGTTCCCCGACGCGGCCGGTCCAGGTTCCCCCCGTCCCCTCGGCATGTCCGGCCGGACCGCGTCCTTCGCCCCCGCACCCTGCGGGGGCTTTTCGTGGCTGCTCGCGAGCTCGCATGAGTCTCGGTTGCGAGATTGCTAGCTATCCGATCGAGCTGCCGGCGGCCTCGCCACTCATGTAGGCTTCTCGAATTCGCGGCTCAGACAGCCCAGCGAAGTCGTGGTATTTCAATCAGTTATCGCGATCACATCATCGTCCCCAGCGAAAATCAGATATGAAGCAGCTTGAGTCTGGCCAATGACCTTTCTTTTAGAAATAGCTGGCAAAGAAGGCTTCAGGATGCTTAGGTTGAATAGAAGAATCTGAATTCAGGAACTGGAATGCAGGCAGGAACGCATGTTCTACGCACATTCGACTTCGGAGGGAAACAAGTCGGACTGGCAGACATTGGCCAGCCACTTGATTGCTGTAGGGGAATTGGCTGGGGAGCGAGCAGCCCGCTTTGGTGCAGGCCCTTGGGGTGAGGCCGCCGGCTTACTCCATGATATCGGCAAGTACACGGCTCCCTTCCAAAGACGCCTGGAGGGCTCGCCGGAGCGCGTGGATCACTCCACGGCCGGCGCGCATATCGCCATCGAGACATTTCCTCAGGTAGGCTACCTGTTGGCCTACCTTATCGCGGGTCACCATGCGGGGCTGGCCAATGGTCGGGATATGGGGGAGCGCACGCCACTGAAGAACCGTCTGGAAGCAGACTTGCCGCCACTCGATCCAGTATGGCAGCAAGAGATAGCCCTTCCCCGCAATCTGTTGCCTCCGGCCCACTTTCAACAGCGCCGCGACAGGGCCTTCTTCCAGTATGCCTTTCTAACGAGGATGTTGTTTTCCTGCCTGGTCGATGCCGACTTTGTCGATACCGAGGCCTTCTATGCCGTGCATGAAAAAGGCGTGCCCTACGCGCGTGGTGGCGGGCCGTCGCTGGACTTGCTGCGTGATGCCCTGAATCAGCGTCTGGCCACCTTCACGGCAGATAGCGACGTCAATCGCCTGCGTAGCGAGATTCTCTCCCATGTACGTTCCCAAGCCGAGCTGTCGCCTGGACGGTTTACGTTGACGGTGCCGACCGGTGGCGGCAAGACGCTGGCCTCGCTGGCCTTCGCTCTCGATCATGCCATCGCTCACGGCATGGATCGGGTGATCTACGTGATTCCATTTACCAGTATCGTCGAGCAGAACGCCGCGGTGTTTCGCGATGCCCTGGGGAAGCATGGCGAGACGGCGGTATTGGAGCACCATAGCGCCTTCGACGCTGGCAACCCGCGTGACCACCATAGCATCGACAAGCTGCGCCGCGACAGCGAGAACTGGGATGCGCCGATCGTCGTCACCACGGCGGTCCAGTTCTTCGAGAGCCTGTTTGCTGCCAAGACCTCGCGCTGCCGCAAGCTGCACAATATCGCGCGCAGCGTGGTGATCCTTGACGAGGCGCAGACCATGCCCTTGCCGCTGCTGCGGCCCAGTGTGGCGGCCTTGGACGAACTGGCGTTGAACTATCGCACCAGCGTCGTGCTGTGCACCGCGACCCAGCCGGCGTTGGCCGAGACCGACGATCCCGAGCGTAGTTTCGTCGGTGGTTTGCGTGACTTGCGGGAGCTGGCGCCGGAGCCGGACCGACTATACCGCGATTTCAAGCGCGTTACCGTGCGCCATATCGGCCCGCTGGACGATACGGCGCTGCGCGACGAACTGCTTGTGACCGATCAGGTGCTGTGCATCGTCAATAACCGTCGCCATGCTCGGGCGCTGTTCGAGTCGATAGCGATAGCGGATCGGTCTGGTGCCTATCACCTCACCACTTCGATGTGCGCCGTGCATCGCCGCCGGGTACTAGCCGAGATACGTCAGGTCCTCCAGGCTGGCGAGCCCTGTCGAGTCATATCGACATCGCTAATAGAGGCTGGCGTCGATGTCGACTTCCCCCGTGTATTGCGCGCTGAGGCTGGCCTGGACTCCATTGCCCAGGCGGCCGGGCGCTGCAACCGTGAGGGCAGACGCAGTGCGTCGGACAGTGAGGTCGCCATCTTTGCCACCGCCAACGATGACTGGGCACCTCCGCCTGAGCTCAAGATGTTTGCACAGGCCACTATCGAAGTGCTTAGGCACCACGGCGACGATCCGCTGTCGTTGGCGGCGATAGAGGCCTATTTCCGGCTGCTGTACTGGCAACAAGGTCCCCAGGAGCTGGATAAGCATGGCTTGCTGAAGCTGGTCGAAGATGGCCGTATCGAAGGGCTGCCCTTCGATACCCTTGAACAGAAGTTCCGAATGATTGAGAACAACCAGCGCGCCGTGATCATCCCTTTCGATGACAAGGCCCGGGATGCGCTGAGGAAGTTGGCTTATGCCGAGGGGGTGGGAGGCATCGCTCGTGAGCTCCAGCCCTATACGGTGCAGGTGCCGCAGCAGGGCTTCGCTGCGCTGGAACGGGTGGGGGCCATCGTTGCCGTAGAATCCGCCAAGTTCGGTGAGCAATTCATGATGCTGGTTAACGAGGATCTCTATGACGGGCGGCTAGGGCTGAACTGGAGTGAGCCCACGTTTATGAGGGCTGAAAGCCTGATCTTGTAATTTCCAAGGGAAAGAATTGGAAGTTTTGGCGCCCTTGTCCTAGGCTTGCTTTGTCAAGAAGCCTGAGGGCACTGCCATGAGCTCATCAGAAGATGGTGACGGGAGTAAGCAAAGTGACTGGTCCTTGCTGTGCAAGATTCAGAGGGGATATGTCACTTTAGAGCTTCAGTGCCCTTTCAAACTATCTTGGCTTGTCTCGTTGCTCAGCTTGGTCATAGCCGCATTAGGGATTAAAGCTTGGCTTCCATGAGTGAGAGAGGGTTGAAATTTTCCCTTGGAAATTAATAGGTAAAATGTCGCCCCGTCCTGCCGGGGCGCGGATCTGATAAAGGATACAGCCATGACATTTGGAGTTCGTCTGCATATCTGGGGGGAGCGGGCCTGTTTTACGCGGCCTGAGATGAAAGCAGAACGGGTGTCCTACGATGTGATTACGCCGTCGGCGGCACGCGGTATCCTGGAGGCAATACACTGGAAGCCGGCGATTCGCTGGTGCGTGGATCGTATCCATGTGCTGAAACCGATCCGTTTCGAGTCATTGCGCCGTAACGAAGTGGCAGGAAAGCTGCCAGCCTCCACCGTCTCCAAGGCGATGAAGTCAGGGCGTGTCGATGATGTGGCCTACTTCGTCGACCAGAACCGTCAGCAGCGTGCTGCCACGATCTTGCGTGACGTGGGTTATACGATCGAAGCGCACTTCGAGTTCACCTCGCGCGCCGACGATAGTGATACGCCTGGTAAGCATCTGGATATCTTCAACCGCCGCGCTCGGCAAGGGCAGTGTTTCCATATGCCGTGCCTAGGCACACGGGAGTTCCCCGCTAGTTTTGCTTTGATCGAAGCCGATGCCGCTGTGCCAGCCATTGATGACCGCTTGAGCGGTGAGCGTGATCTTGGCTATATGCTGCACGATATCGACTTCGCCAATGGCAAGACGCCACGTTTCTTTCGCGCCAGGATGCAGGATGGCGTGATTGAGGTGCCGCCTTTCGAGGAGGCACTGGCATGATCCTTACGGCTCTCAATGACTACTACCAGCGGCTGGCAGATGAAGACAAGGTGCCGCTGCCAGGCTTCAGCAGCGAGAAAGTTAGCTTCTGCCTGATCTTTTCCCAGGAGGGGAAGCCGCTACAGGTCGTCGATCTGCGCGATACCTCCGGAAAGAAGCCTCGACCAAGCCCTTGCCAGGTACCTGTGGACAAGCGGCGTACCTCGGGCATCCACGCCTATCCGCTGTGGGACAAGACCGCCTATTCCCTTGGTGTTACTGCTGGTGAAGGCAAGCGTCTGGCCGATGAGCATGCGGCATTCAAGGCGCGCCAATTAGCGCTGTTCGGCGAGAGCGATGATCCCGATCTGATGGCCTTTTTGAGACTGCTGGATCAATGGCAGCCGGAGCAGCTCTCTGAGTTACCCGGATATAGCGAAGAGGTCTTGGATACTAACGTCATATTCCGGCTCGATGGCCAGCGGCAGTATCTGCATGAGAACCGGGAAGCGCGCCGGCTATGGGGAGCTGCCTTGGAAGGCGGCGAAGGGGTGTCGGGGCAGTGCCTGATAACCGGAGACATCGCCCCCTTGGGTACCGTTCATCCTGCAATCCGTGGTGTCAGAGACGCGCAGTCGTCTGGTGCCTCGCTCGTTTCATTCAACAGCGATGCCTATGAGTCATACGGCTACAGCAAGAATCAAAACGCCTCGATCTCCAAGGCAGCCATCTTCGGCTACTCGACGGCGCTGAATCATTTGCTTCGAGGCGATACCGATAACCATCAGCGCTTGCAGATCGGCGATGCGACGGTGGTGTTCTGGGCCAAGGCCAGGGATACGGCTCATGCCGAGGCTGCCGAGGGCTTTTTCGCCATGCTCAACGAACCGCCCAGCGATGAGCAGGAGGCCGCCAAGCTAGGCACCTTGATGAAGCAGGTCTCCGAGGGACGCATCCTGGCAGAGCTCGATCCGATGTTGGAAGCGGATACCCAGTTCTTCGTGCTGGGACTGGCGCCCAACGCAGCGCGCCTATCGGTGCGCTTCTGGTATGTCGATAGTCTGGAGCACCTGGCGCAGCATTATGCCCATCACTACCAGGACATGTCGCTTGAGCCTTCCCCCTGGAAGGGGATGACGCCGGGAGCGTGGCGGCTTGCACTGCAGACGGCACCCATTCATGGCGACAGGCCCAATGCTGAGGACGTGCTACCACAACTAGCCGGAGAGTTGATGCGTTCCATTCTTACCGGCTCCCGTTATCCGCGCTCACTTCTCAATAACATCGTCATGAGATTCCGCAATGACGGAAAAATCAGCGGTATTCGAGTTGCACTCTGCAAGGCTGTACGCGCGCGAGAGGGTCGTCTCGCGGTGCATTCGAACTCAACCACTCAGGAGGTGCCCGTGAGTCTCGATCCTCATTCCACCCACCCCGGCTATTTGCTTGGCAGGCTATTCGCCGAGTTGGAAAGTGCTCAGCGCGGCGCGCTAGGTAACGAGGTGAATGCCACCATTCGTGATCGCTATTACGGTGCCGCCTCGGCGACACCGGCCAGCGTCTTCCCCATGCTGTTGCGTAATTTACAGCATCATTTGTCGAACATGCGCAAGAAGGACAAGGGCGGGCTGGCACACAAGATCGAAGGCGAGATAGGCACTATCATCGACGGCTTGAGCGACAGGTTCCCCAGGAGCTTGCGCATCGAGGACCAAGGGCGTTTTGCGATAGGTTATTATCACCAGTCGCAAGCCCGCTTTGCCAAGAAAGATAGTGCCTATAAAAACGCAGAAGACGAGTAGGGAGAGTCAGAATGAGTGCCATCGCCAATCGCTATGAATTCGTGCTGCTGTTCGACGTCACCAACGGCAATCCCAATGGTGATCCGGATGCCGGCAACCTGCCGAGGCTCGACCCGGAGACCAATCAGGGACTGGTGACCGATGTCTGCCTCAAGCGCAAGATCCGCAACTACGTTGCCCTCGAGAAGGAAGAAGACGCCGGCTACGCCATCTATATGCAGGAAAAGTCGGTACTCAACAACCAGCACAAGAAGGCCTATGATGCGCTCGACATCAAGCCCGAGCCGAAGAAGCTGCCCAAGGAGGTGGAGAAGGCCCGTGCGCTGACAGAGTGGATGTGCCGGAATTTCTTCGACGTGCGCACCTTCGGCGCGGTGATGACCACCGAGGTCAACTCCGGGCAGGTGCGTGGCCCGGTGCAGATGGCCTTTGCCAGCTCCATTGACCCGGTGGTGCCGATGGAGGTCTCGATCACCCGCATGGCGGTCACCAACGAGCGCGACCTCGAGAAGGAGCGCACCATGGGCCGCAAGCACATTATTCCCTATGGCCTCTATCGTGCGCACGGTTACATATCGGCCAAGCTCGCCGAGCGTACCGGCTTCTCGGAAGACGATCTCGAGCTGCTGTGGCGCGCTCTGATCAATATGTTCGAGCATGACCGCTCGGCCGCCAGGGGTGAGATGTCGGCACGCAAGCTGATCGTCTTCAAGCATGACCACCCGATGGGCAATGCCCCGGCGCACCGGTTGTTCGACAGCGTGAAAGTCGTGCGTGTCGAAGGCGAGGAAGATACACCGGCTCGTCACTACAGCGACTATCGCGTCTCCATCGATGCCGAGGCCTTGCCGGCCGGGGTCAGCGTTGACGAGAAGCTATAGGTGAACCGGATGGAGGATGACGTTCGCCTGATCCCGCTCTCGGCGCTGCAGCATATGCTGTTCTGTCCACGCCAGTGTGCGTTGATCCACCTCGAACAGCAGTGGTTGGAAAACCGCTATACGGCGGAAGGGCGTATCCTCCATGAACGTGCTGATAATCTGGGGCATGAGCGTCGGCGGGGCATTCATACCGCCATGGCGCTTCCGCTGGCCAGTGAAACACTGGGATTGACCGGGGTTGCCGATGTGGTCGAGTTCGATGAGTCCCAGCAACCCACAGGGGTCCGGCCCATAGAGTACAAGCGTGGCCGGCCCAAGGCCCATCGCGCCGATGAAGTCCAGCTCTGTGCCCAGGCGTTGTGCCTGGAAGAAATGCTGGACGTCAGTATCGAGCAGGGCGCGCTCTACTATGGCAAGACGCGGCGGCGCAAGACCGTCGCGTTCGACGATGAATTGCGGGCACTGACCCTACGCGTCATCGCCGATACTCGCGCGCTCTTCGATAACAACCGTACGCCAACTGCCATCTATGAGCCCAAGCGCTGTGACCATTGCTCGTTGATCGATGCCTGCCAACCGCAAGTAATGGGGAAGCAGCGCTCGGCGAGCCGTTGGCTAGCGCGTCAACTGCAATCGCTTGATGAGTGAATCGCATGCGCCGTCAGCTCAACACGCTGTATATCACCACCGAAGGTGCCTGGCTCAAGAAGGACGGAGCCAACGTGGTCATGAATGTAGAGGGCAAGGAGCGGGCGCGGCTACCTATCCATATGCTCGAATCACTGGTGTGCTTCGGCAGGGTGCTGGTATCGCCACCGCTGATGGGCTTTTGTGCCGAACAAGGGGTCACCATTACCCACTTGTCGCCTAACGGTAAGTTCCTCGCGCGTATCGAAGGGCCGGTATCCGGCAACGTGCTGCTGAGGCGCACCCAGTACCGCACCAGCGATGACGAAACCGCCTGTGCAGCTATCGTCCGCGGCGTGCTGATCGGCAAGGTGCACAAGCAGCACGCGGTGATCTCCAGGGGGCTGCGTGACTACGGTAGCAAGCTGGACCCGTCCGAGCGTGAAGGATTGGAAAGGGTGCGGACTCGCCTGGGCCGGATCGCGCGGGACCTACTGCGTGAGCCCACGACGAATGGGTTGCGTGGCCTGGAGGGTGAAGCCGCGCAGGTCTATTTCAGCGTTTTCGATAGCCTCGTTCGTCACAACGGAGAAGCCTTCCGCTTCACCGGCCGCAACCGTCGCCCACCGCGTGATCGCCTCAATGCGTTGCTGTCGTTTCTCTATACTCTGTTGACGCACGACTGTCGCTCGGCGCTGGAAAGCGTGGGGCTGGACCCGGCGGTGGGGTTTCTGCATCGGGATCGTCCTGGGCGCCCCAGCCTTGCTCTGGACCTTGCCGAGGAGTTCAGGCCACTGCTGGGAGACCGCCTGGCACTATCACTGGTCAATCGTCGGCAGCTGCGGGAGAAGGACTTCACGGTTGCCGAAAGTGGCGGCGTGGCACTAACCGATGAAGCGCGCAAGACGGTGCTGACTGCCTATCAGGAGCGGAAGCGCGAGGAGCTCAACCATGCCTTTGTCGGTGAGAAGGCCCCGATCGGGATGTTGCCGCTGCTCCAGGCGCAACTACTGGCGCGTCATCTGCGTGGTGATCTGGATGCCTACCCACCCTTCCTGTGGAAATGACTTGTCGCTAAGGAGAGCGCGGCGATGATGGTTCTGGTCAGCTACGATGTCAGTACCTCTTCCGAAGGTGGCGAGGGTCGACTGCGTCGCGTCGCGAAAGCCTGCCGTGATGTTGGGCAGCGAGTGCAATTCTCGGTGTTCGAGATCGAGGTCGATCCCGACCAATGGGTGCGCCTACGGCAGCGGTTGATCGACCTGATCGACGATGAAGTCGATAGCCTGCGTTTCTATTTCCTGGGCAGGAACTGGAAGAACCGTATCGAACATATCGGTGCCAAGCCTGCCATGGACATGAACGGCCCCCTCTTTTTCTGATTTTCCTGTTGTCTTGCGAACCCTAAGCGTCCCGCATTTCACTGGTGGGTTCGCAGCTCTTTAACAATATGTTTTCATTGATGTTCTTGAGTGATGGTCTGTTTGGTAGAAAATTAGAACCTTATGGAAGATCTGTTTCGCTGATCCACGGTTATTTTGCTCGTCTCATCAAAGCGTTATAAAGGAACAGTCGCGGCCCGCCCGGGCCGCGCGGATAGAAACAACATGGAGCAGTGGGCAGCCTGCGCCGACCCCACGTCGCGGCCCGCCCGGGCCGCGCGGATAGAAACCTATAAAGTAGAGAAAGGAAGTCCTTTTTGCAAGCGTCGCGGCCCGCCCGGGCCGCGCGGATAGAAACATGGTCACCTCAATCGCATATCGGCCACAACTACGGTCGCGGCCCGCCCGGGCCGCGCGGATAGAAACGGCTCTTGCCATCGGCGGTCACGGCATCGGCGGGCGTCGCGGCCCGCCCGGGCCGCGCGGATAGAAACACGCCGGAGATCATCACCGGCGAGGCCGACCCGGAGGTCGCGGCCCGCCCGGGCCGCGCGGATAGAAACTATAAAAACGGCGTGTTTATAGCGCAAAGGGCATGTCGCGGCCCGCCCGGGCCGCGCGGATAGAAACCTGAATTGAGCGTGTCAGGCGGCTGCGTGATGTACGTCGCGGCCCGCCCGGGCCGCGCGGATAGAAACCGCAAGATCGTGCGCGCCGCGGCCAGCGTGGCGCGTCGCGGCCCGCCCGGGCCGCGCGGATAGAAACAGCCACGAGATCGACCTGCAGATGCGCAGGGTGGAAGTCGCGGCCCGCCCGGGCCGCGCGGATAGAAACGACCGCGCCGGCGAGCTGGATGACCGGGGCCAGCGTCGCGGCCCGCCCGGGCCGCGCGCGGATAGAAACAGGAAGTGGGTCGTCGGTCATCCACATCCAGACGAGTCGCGGCCCGCCCGGGCCGCGCGGATAGAAACACCTGCATGCCCTTGGCCTTGGCGAGCGCGCATCCATGTCGCGGCCCGCCCGGGCCGCGCGGATAGAAACTGCTAGCAGAGGCTATGGTCAGGGGCCGCATCGAGTCGCGGCCCGCCCGGGCCGCGCGGATAGAAACATCCTGCCCATGCCTAATAGCTGGTCTAAGCGCAAGGTCGCGGCCCGCCCGGGCGCGCGCGGATAGAAACTAGCACGCCCATGCGCCCATCCATCTCCACCAACACGTCGCGCGGCCCGCCCGGGCCGCGCGGATAGAAACTACGATCAAGGACCGGACGACGCCTATGAGGCCGGGTCGCGGCCCGCCCGGGCCGCGCGGATAGAAACTTCGATTTGCGGCAGCCCGTTTGAGTTTGGAAACGGTCGCGGCCCGCCCGGGCCGCGCGGATAGAAACCGCCCGTCGGCCAGATAGTCACGGGGCCTTCGACGTCGCGGCCCGCCCGGGCCGCGCGGATAGAAACAGCCATTGTGGGCTAAAAAGACAACATGAAGAAGGGCGTCGCGGCCCCCCCGGGCCGCGCGGATAGAAACCTCCGCTGTCAACTGTCGATTGCCGCTTGAGCGCGCGTCGCGGCCCGCCCGGGCCGCGCGGATAGAAACACGCAAGACATGGAAAAGCGTATGCGCAGTCACGTCGCGGCCCGCCCGGGCCGCGCGGATAGAAACGCTCGCCCATGCCATCGTCCACCGCATCACTGAGGTCGCGGCCCGCCCGGGCCGCGCGGATAGAAACATCCGCCGCCCGGAAGAAATGACAGCCACGGCCAACGTCGCGGCCCGCCCGGGCCGCGCGGATAGAAACACCAGGCATCGGACGCCCAGCACATACACATCCTCGTCGCGGCCCGCCCGGGCCGCGCGGATAGAAACCGCGCCTACCTCATGGGCACGGCCGACAACGTGCGGTCGCGGCCCGCCCGGGCCGCGCGGATAGAAACCGCTCAAGCAGTATGAGCGCATCGCCCGCGACCTGTCGCGGCCCGCCCGGGCCGCGCGGATAGAAACATGCGCGACGACATTCGCCGCCTCGATGAGCCGCCTGTCGCGGCCCGCCCGGGCCGCGCGGATAGAAACAACGCAAGCGGCGCCGGAGTGTGCTGCCTCCGGGTCGCGGCCCGCCCGGGCCGCGCGGATAGAAACAGCCACTTGGACCCAGCCGTCAGTCGCATCAATATCGTCGCGGCCCGCCCGGGCCGCGCGGATAGAAACGCCATGATGCAGGAAGAAGAGGCCGCCGGCCTGAAGTCGCGCGGCCCGCCCGGGCCGCGCGGATAGAAACTGCTAGCAGAGGCTATGGTCAGGGGCCGCATCGACGTCGCGGCCCGCCCGGGCCGCGCGGATAGAAACGCGGCCTGGGACCAGAACGGGGAACTGCCGGTATGGTCGCGCCCGGCCCGCCCGGGCCGCGCGGATAGAAACACCACCTGCTAGATCAGGTCGCCTCGGAGTGCGCGTCGCGGCCCGCCCGGGCCGCGCGGATAGAAACAATCTCGTAATTCTCCCGCACGTACTGATAAATCTCGTCGCGGCCCGCCCGGGCCGCGCGGATAGAAACGCAGACGACCAGGCCGAGTTCCTGGGCGACATCACGTCGCGGCCCGCCCGGGCCGCGCGGATAGAAACTACCACGCCGCCATCACCGACGGCTGGATGGATCGCGTCGCGGCCCGCCCGGGCCGCGCGGATAGAAACTCGAGCGGGGGCACCGGGGTGTAGTCGTAGTCGAGTCGCGGCCCGCCCGGGCCGCGCGGATAGAAACGCCGGCGGCCTGAGAGACCGGCTCTGCAAACACGTCGCGCCCGCCCGGGCCGCGCGGATAGAAACTACAACAGCGAAAACGAGGCCCCGCTCGAGGTTCGTGTCGCGGCCCGCCCGGGCCGCGCGGATAGAAACCCCGGCGACTATCCCATGAGACCTTTTCATCCAGAGTCGCGGCCCGCCCGGGCCGCGCGGATAGAAACGGCCGCACCGGCGGCTTCGCCGGGATCGGCTCCGGTCGCGGCCCCCCCGGGCCGCGCGGATAGAAACCTCCACCACACACTCCGGACAAACGGGCCGGTCGGTCATGTCGCGGCCCGCCCGGGCCGCGCGGATAGAAACACCATGGCAGAATTGACCGGGAACGGCATTGTCGGGTCGCGGCCCGCCCGGGCCGCGCGGATAGAAACCAGGCGAAGAAAAACGGGTAGCGGCGCGCATGGTCGTCGCGGCCCGCCCGGGCCGCGCGGATAGAAACAGCAGCTCCCGAACAACCTTGGGTGATATTTCCGGGTCGCGGCCCGCCCGGGCCGCGCGGATAGAAACCCCTTGTTGGTGGTTGTGGACCGCCGTGTGGGCGGGTCGCGGCCCGCCCGGGCCGCGCGGATAGAAACTGGCAGTGGGCGATGACCTGATCCAGCGTCATCTTGTCGCGGCCCGCCCGGGCCGCGCGGATAGAAACTTCGTCTTCGTCTGTCATCACTCCCTCTCCCCATCGGCGGGTCGCGGCCCGCGCCCGGGCCGCGCGGATAGAAAACCATGCCCACCGTGGCGCGAATCTCGTCCTCAGTGAAGTCGCGGCCCGCCCGGGCCGCGCGGATAGAAACTTCGCCGATAAGCTCAAAGCTCGCGCGCCTCGTGAGTCGCGGCCCGCCCGGGCCGCGCGGATAGAAACATTGGCGGCAGCGAATAGCCAGTATCGTCGTGGCGTCGCGGCCCGCCCGGGCCGCGCGGATAGAAACCGCCGCTACATGACCGAGGCCCGCAAGGCGGTGAGTCGCGGCCCCGGCCGGCCGCGCGGATAGAAACGTAGTCATAGGCGGTGCGGGCTTCGTTGACCTGGTGGTCGCGGCCCGCCCGGGCCGCGCGGATAGAAACCTGGGTACCGAGTGGATCCGCGCGCGCGCGACCGTCGCGGCCCGCCCGGGCCGCGCGGATAGAAACGTCTGGACCCTTGACCATGCGGCGAGCGTTGCCTAGTCGCGGCCCGCCCGGGCCGCGCGGATAGAAACCCGATCTGGGACGAGTGGAGCCAGCAGGCGGCGAGTCGCGGCCCGCCCGGGCCGCGCGGATAGAAACACCAGGCTGACGACGAAGGCGACGATGGCGAACAGTCGCGGCCCGCCCGGGCCGCGCGGATAGAAACGACCCGAGCGAGACCCATGACCCGGCTCTGTACATGTCGCGGCCCGCCCGGGCCGCGCGGATAGAAACTGCCAGTGGGTGCAGAGCGACAACCCCGCGATCAGGTCGCGGCCCGCCCGGGCCGCGCGGATAGAAACGCCTTCGGTGTCGCCGCCGAACAGCGAGGGGTAGGTCGCGGCCCGCCCGGGCCGCGCGGATAGAAACATCATCCGCCGCGTGCGCTACATGGTGCTGAAGCGTCGCGGCCCGCCCGGGCCGCGCGGATAGAAACATGGTCTGCTTGATCGGGCGGGCAAACGCCACCAGGTCGCGGCCCGCCCGGGCCGCGCGGATAGAAACGCCATTCACCAGGGCGGCGCTCAAACTCGTCCACACCGCGTCGCGGCCCGCCCGGGCCGCGCGGATAGAAACTTCAGGATGCCGGCAACCATCGGCATATAGGCAAGTCGCGGCCCGCCCGGGCCGCGCGGATAGAAAAACATCGAGGGGTTCGACTGCCCCGGCATCGAGGTGGTGTCGCGGCCCGCCCCGGGCCGCGCGGATAGAAACCGGCTGATACTGGACGAGTTCGGCATCCCGCTGGAGTCGCGGCCCGCCCGGGCCGCGCGGATAGAAACAACCACGACCCCAACTTCGTGCTGGGGCGGACCACGTCGCGGCCCGCCCGGGCCGCGCGGATAGAAACATGCAAGGACGCATCGACGTAGACGAATACCGAGAGTCGCGGCCCGCCCGGGCCGCGCGCGGATAGAAACGATCACGATGCCATCCTGTTGGATGAGGCGCCCGCGTCGCGGCCCGCCCGGGCCGCGCGGATAGAAACCTGAACGGCAGCCCCGGCACCGTGTACAAGGGTCAGGTCGCGGCCCGCCCGGGCCGCGCGGATAGAAACCGACATATCGCCCTTGATCAGCGATATACCGCCAGCCAGGTCGCGGCCCGCCCGGGCCGCGCGGATAGAAACCGACATATCGCCCTTGATCAGCGATACCGCCAGCCAGGTCGCGGCCCGCCCGGGCCGCGCGGATAGAAACACCAAGGATTGGGTTTATTGGGCGACAGACTCTGGGGTCGCGGCCCGCCCGGGCCGCGCGGATAGAAACACTCAAAGTATGATCAACAACTCCCGCGCCGCAAGTCGCGGCCCCCGCCCGGGCCGCGCGGATAGAAACTAGCGGGTCGTGCTCGGTGGTGATGTCCTCGGCATGTCGCGGCCCGCCCGGGCCGCGCGGATAGAAACTCGATGGGCTCGCCTTGCAACAGGCTGGGATATATATGGTCGCGGCCCGCCCGGGCCGCGCGGATAGAAACGGGCTCGTCATCGAGGATCGTGATGCTGCCGGCTCGTCGCGGCCCGCCCGGGCCGCGCGGATAGAAACACAATTGGCCAGAAACGCGGGTCTTGATGCTGACGTCGCGGCCCGCCCGGGCCGCGCGGATAGAAACTGTTCAAGGGCACCAGCCCCGTGCCGCCTGAGCATGTCGCGGCCCGCCCGGGCCGCGCGGATAGAAACAGGGAAAAAGAGAAGACGCCCCCGCGCTTGCACAAGTCGCGGCCCGCCCGGGCCGCGCGGATAGAAACTTGTGCCATTGGCTGGCGTCTTTGGTGGTTTTCACAGGTCGCGGCCCGCCCGGGCCGCGCGGATAGAAACTTCCACAGGGTGAAAGCGAGGGCGGCCACGGCGGGTCGCGGCCCGCCCGGGCCGCGCGGATAGAAACCACAGCAGGTAACCGGCATAGACCAGGGCCATGACGTCGCGGCCCGCCCGGGCCGCGCGGATAGAAACTCGAGCGGGGGCACCGGGGTGTAGTCGTAGTCGAGTCGCGGCCCGCCCGGGCCGCGCGGATAGAAACAAACACTTTACCCTGCCGGGTCTTGGCCCAGGGTTTGTCGCGGCCCGCCCGGGCCGCGCGGATAGAAACAGGCCGTCCGGCTCTGCTTCGAGAAGGGCGATCAGGTCGCGGCCCGCCCGGGCCGCGCGGATAGAAACTCGTCGGTAGAAGCCCAAGCCAATGAATCCATTGAGGTCGCGGCCCGCCCGGGCCGCGCGGATAGAAAAAACACCCCCCCCCCCCCTCTGTAAACCCCGCCATTACAGGTCGCGGCCCGCCCGGGCCGCGCGGATAGAAACGTTGAGCCAAGTAGGGAGATTACGGCAGGAGCCGGGTCGCGGCCCGCCCGGGCCGCGCGGATAGAAACAGCAACCCGCCGGCCAGCACCACCGTGGCCGGCGGTCGCGGCCCGCCCGGGCCGCGCGGATAGAAACTCTCTCCTGGTTGTCGCGCTGCCGACGCCATTGGCAGGTCGCGGCGCCGCCCGGGCCGCGCGGATAGAAACGAGTGCGAAACCGTCGAAGAAGCCGTCATGTACCGGTCGCGGCGGCCCGCCCGGGCCGCGCGGATAGAAACGCCGCCGGCCTGCCTTACGAGATCGCCGATCGCCGGCGAGCGTCGCGGCCCGCCCGGGCCGCGCGGATAGAAACAAGCTCACCGTGAATGGCCAGGACAAGGTCGAGAGTCGCGGCCCGCCCGGGCCGCGCGGATAGAAACGCCAAGACCCTCCCCGCCGTGGTCGCCGGAGTGAAGGTCGCGGCCCGCCCGGGCCGCGCGGATAGAAACAAGGACGCCCTGCTCGACGCCCAGCTCGGCATGGCGTCGCGGCCCGCCCGGGCCGCGCGGATAGAAACGCCGACCGCGTCGCCGCCGCCTGAACCCGATAGGAGGTCGCGGCCCGCCCGGGCCGCGCGGATAGAAACGACGTCGACGCCGGCGAGAGCCGCCCGATCTCCGCGTCGCGGCCCGCCCGGGCCGCGCGGATAGAAACCGCAAGGACCGCATCGCCCGCTACCTCAAGCCCGAGTCGCGGCCCGCCCGGGCCGCGCGGATAGAAACATTGGGGCCCCGCCGAGATGGACCCCATGCCCCGTCGCGGCCCGCCCGGGCCGCGCGGATAGAAACGCCAGCGTTCGCCATGACAAGGCCATGGAGGCGGGTCGCGGCCCGCCCGGGCCGCGCGGATAGAAACCGGCGCCTGCGCGAGGAGCAGGGCGAGCGGCTCGAGTCGCGGCCCGCCCGGGCCGCGCGGATAGAAACTGGCGGCTCGGCTCGCTCAGGCCCAGGCGGTGAGGTCGCGGCCCGCCCGGGCCGCGCGGATAGAAACTGGAAGGAGCAGGCCGGCGCCGTGGATAGCTGGGAAGTCGCGGCCCGCCCGGGCCGCGCGGATAGAAACGTGCAGGGCGGCGCGGTGTTGGGGGAAGCGCCCGCGTCGCGGCCCGCCCGGGCCGCGCGGATAGAAACAGGCCTACCCGGCGGCAGAGGTCGCTGAGCGACATGTCGCGGCCCGCCCGGGCCGCGCGGATAGAAACGGTAAGTCCTTGTTTCGCCACCTTCGCCACCCCTGGTCGCGGCCCGCCCGGGCCGCGCGGATAGAAACACCGCCGAGTATCAGGCGCTCGTCAACCGGGTGATGGTCGCGGCCCGCCCGGGCCGCGCGGATAGAAACCTTGACGGCTCAGGTGTGCTCCGGCTGTGGCTCAAGTCGCGGCCCGCCCGGGCCGCGCGGATAGAAACCTCTATGAGATTGACGACCCGCCCGGGCAGACTGGTGGTCGCGGCCGCCCGGGCCGCGCGGATAGAAACCTGAGCCGCATCAACGTCATCGGCGTTGACGACATGGTCGCGGCCCGCCCGGGCCGCGCGGATAGAAACACCGGCTCCGGCTCGCCGAAGGTGAAAGCCTGGGGCGTCGCGGCCCGCCCGGGCCGCGCGGATAGAAAACACGCAGCAGGCTAGGTGACTGACCCAGGCCATCTCGTCGCGGCCCGCCCGGGCCGCGCGGATAGAAACACGCGGTAGCCGTCGGCGATGAGCATGAGCAGCAGGTGTCGCGGCCCGCCCGGGCCGCGCGGATAGAAACCATTGCAGGCGCGGGATACGGTGCATGGCGCCGGCGTCGCGGCCCGCCCGGGCCGCGCGGATAGAAACCTCGGCAACAGCTTCAACACTACGGCGGCGGATCGTCGCGGCCCGCCCGGGCCGCGCGGATAGAAACGAACACCTGGCGCAGCAGGTTGCGTGTCGGGGGCGCGTCGTCGCCCGCCCGGGCCGCGCGGATAGAAACAGCATCGCTGTCGCCAAGGGTGGCGTGGTGCACGGGTCGCGGCCCGCCCGGGCCGCGCGGATAGAAACCTGGCGTGGGTGGATGAGCATGAGCCCATGCACGGGTCGCGGGCCCGCCCGGGCCGCGCGGATAGAAACCCCCCGTGGCTGTCCTGGCGCTCCTCCATGCGGGTGTCGCGGCCCGCCCGGGCCGCGCGGATAGAAACCCCCCGTGGCTGTCCTGGCGCTCCTCCATGCGGGTGTCGCGGCCCGCCCGGGCCGCGCGCGGATAGAAACCGTTCCTGCTCGGCCTGGGCGTCGCTGGCGGCCCGTCGCGTCCCGCCCGGGCCGCGCGGATAGAAACTTCGGGCTCGGCTTGCTCAGCTTGGCGTCCAGCGTCGCGTCCCGCCCGGGCCGCGCGGATAGAAACAGCGGCCAGGGCGTGCGCTGGGTGTTGTGCACCACGTCGCGTCCCGCCCGGGCCGCGCGGATAGAAACCTCAGAGCCCCGCCCCCCTCATGCTGAACACGGGGGTCGCGTCCCGCCCGGGCCGCGCGGATAGAAACCTGGCCAAACACTACGGCGGCGTGGTGGGCGCCGAGTCGCGTCCCGCCCGGGCCGCGCGGATAGAAACCACCAGGTAGGTGGTGCGTATCCCGGGCTATGACCGAGAAAAGGGGAGGCAGCACAACCTGGCTACCATCATCGAGCTCAGTCGAGTCCTCGAGCGCGGCAAGTGGCTGACCCATGACTGGCGGCGCTACTGGGGCCTGTGTCTCTGTTTCGATGCGCTGATCGGTAACACTGACCGCCATCAGGAGAATTGGGGGCTGATCTGGAGCGAGGAAGGGCCGACGGCACGGTTCACACCCTACTTCGACAATGGCACCAGCCTGGGGCATGAGCTGTTACCGGAGAAGATGCAGCTGTCAAGCGACATCAGAAAGTGACCCCCTGGCGACAGTGAAATCTGACCCCCTTACCTGACGACCTGATCGTGATGGTGGATGGTGTCGGGCTTGATCAGCCCGGCCTTGCGCTTGGCACGCAGTCGGTAACTGTCGCCTCGGATGGTGATGACGTGGCTGTGATGCAGCAGTCGGTCAAGGATCGCCGTGGCGACCACGGCGTCACCGAACACCTCGCCCCACTCGCTGACCGCTCGGTTGCTGGTGACCAACAGGCTGCCGCGCTCATAACGCCGGGTGACCAGCTGGAAGAACAGGTTGGCCGCCCCCGGCTCCAGCGGCAGGTAGCCCAGCTCGTCGATGATCAATAGCTTGGGCTTGGCGAAGTGCCTTAGCCGTTCCTCCAGGTCGCCATTGGCATGGGCCTGGACCAGTTGGGTAATCAGTGCCGTGGCGGTAGTGAACAGCACTGAGTAGCCGGCCTTGACCGCTTCCCGGCCAAGTGCCACAGCGAGATGACTCTTACCCACGCCCGGCGGGCCGAGCAGCAGCAGAGCATCGCCGTTGGCGATCCAGCGTCCGCAGGCCAACTCACGGATCTGACCGGGATCGACGGCAGGCTGGGCGCTGAAGTCGAACCCTTCCAGAGTGCGCAGGAACGGGAAGCGGGCGATGCTCAGGCCCATCTGGATGCGCCGCTGCTCCTTGTGGGCCACCTCCTGCTCGCACAGGTAGGCCAGCGTCTCGCGCAGGGTCAGCTCCCGGCGTGCGGCTTCGTCAAGCAGCGTGTCGAGCCGCTCGCGGATGGCGGTCAGCTTGAGACGCGTCAGCATGGCATCCAGGCGCTCCGTCTCGGGCATCGTCATCACCAGCCACCTCCCCCACCACGGCTTCGTACTCGGTCAGGTCGCGCTGCAGCACGGCCGGCGGCAAGGTGGCCACGATCTCGCTGGACGCCACGACCTCCTCGGCGTCCGCTTTGGGGGATCGGTAGCCGACGATGCCCTGCAGGTGCTCCGGCAGGCAGCGCACCTGGCGGCGCCCGCCCAGCTCCGGGTGGCGGGCCACTTCACGGCCGGCGTGGTGCACCCGCAGTTCGCCGTCGGTCACGCTGACCTGGACGGGCTCACCGATCAGGCGCCAGGGCACGCTGTAGCGGTTGGTGTCGACCTCCACGGTGGCGTCGCGCTGGACCCGACGGCTCAGCTCTCGTGCCTGCTCGAAGGGCGCCCGGTCGTTGAGCGGCTGCAGGCTGGCCTGTTCGGCGATGAAGCGCACCGCCGGCAGCTCTCCGGTGGTGCCGTGGACCCGCTGGTCGGCGATCTCGCGCATCCACCAGATCAGGTGGGCCTCCAGCGCCGCCCAGGAGGCAAAGGTGCGGGGCGGCGGCGATGGCGTTACGTTTCACATAGCCGACGCCTCGCTCGTCCTTGCCCTTGGTGCGGGCGCGGTACGGCGCACAGGCCACCGGTCGGAACCCCCAGTAGCGGGCAAAGGCCGCCAGCCGCTCGTTGAACACCACCTCGCGGGTCGCCGCGTTGTGGTGATCGACCAGCGCCCGGGCGTTATCCAGCAGTACCTGCTCCGGCACGCCGCCAAAGTGGCGGAAGGCGCCTTCCAGGCCGGCGAACCACGCCGACTGCCGCTCGTGCCGGAAGGCGCGGACGTAGTGGCGGCGGGAGTAGCCCAGGGTGGCGACAAACAGGAAGACCTTGACCGACTCCCCATCGATGGTGATGTGGCGGCTGCCGAAGTCGATCTGGAGCTGCTTGCCGGGCGGAGTCTCGAACCTCACCGTGGCCTTGGCTTCGGCGGCCAGGGCCTGACGGAAGGGCGCGCAGGCGCGTTCCACCGTACGCAGGCTGACCGTGAGGCCGTGTTCGAGCTGCAGGTCTTGCAGGACCACGGCGGCGTTGCCGGCATGCTGCAGGAAGCGGGCCTTCAGCCATTCCTCCAGCCCTTCCAGCGACTTGCTGCGCTGCGGGCTTGCGTAGGGCGCCCAGCCGCCCTGGCGCAGGTAGCGCTTGACGGTGTTCCTGCTGATACCGAGTTCATCGGCGATGCGTTTCGTCCCCCAGCCACAGGCCTTCAGGCGGAGCATGGCGGCGACATCCTCTGGGCTCTGCATCGGTTCCCCTCGTACCTGAGTGTGGGGAACGTTATATCCGGATTTCTTCATGGGCGGACCCTCCTGGTGAACTCACGGAGGGGTCAGTTTTCGGTGTCGCTTGGGGGGCAGTTTTCCATGTCGCCTGACAGCAGCGCATGATGCGTGACCCGAACGAGCTCGCGGGATACCTGCGCAGGGGTGAGCATCAGATGCGCTGGTCCAGAAGCGACAGCCGGCGTTTACACCTGATCGAAGGAGTCGCCGAGTACTGCCGGCACTTTCCGCATATCCGACCGATACTGATAGAACGGCTGCAGAGATGGTGCGAAGATGACTTGGAGGCCATGCTGTACCGCCTCACGCAATTTGACCTTCCGCACCCGCTTACAGCTCAACGTGCTGAATTTATTGCCTTCCTGACGCTGACAAGGAGAGCGCGCCTGTTAGAGGCGCTGGAGAACTGACATGGCCCGCTTTATCGAACATCTGGTAGAACCACAGCGGCTGCTGCTCTTCTGGCAGGCCCGCGAGAGCAAGAAGCGCTCTCGCTATCGCGTGGGCCAGTTGGTGACGAAGGGCGGTCAGGTAGTGCTTCAATATGACCACGGCCCCGAGATGACAGAGGCGAAGCAAATGGGCTTCGAAGGCTATCCCGCCTTCCCGCTGAAGCAGGTGGAGCACAGCCACCAGGTGATGGAGGCCTTCAAGCGGCGCCTGCCGCCGCGAAGCCGAGGCGATTTCAGTCGCTATCTGGAGCTGCGTGCCATCCCTGCCGATGCCGAGATCAGCGACTTCGCCCTGTTGGGGTACAGCGGTGCCAAGCTACCCAACGATGGTTTCGAGCTGGTGCATCCCTTTGATGATCCGCCTGAAGCCTTCGAGGTGCTGGTGGAGGTGGCTGGGTTCCGCCATGAAGCCGAACTCGACGCCTCAGAGCTGAGCCAGGGCGACCCCGTGCAGTTCGTGCCGGAACCTGAAAACCAGATTGACGCACACGCCATCAGGATGGAGAGCGCCGGACGAAAGCTGGGTTATGCTCCGCGGGGGCACCTGGACATGCTTCACCGCATGCTGGGCCGGGGTGCTGCCCTCGACGGCGAGGTATTTCGCATCAATGGCAGCCCAGAGCGCCCCCTGGTTTATGTACTGACTCGGATCCGACTGGATGACCGACCGGCAATGCCGGCCAATGTGTTCCGGATGCAGGCTTGAGCCTTTCGCGCTGAGCGCCTCCACATGTGTCAACACGACCCCCGCCTCTTGGCTCTCACGAGCTTACGCGGGGGTTCTTAGGTGCTGCCGTCGCCGAGGCGCCATAGCTGTTTCAGGCGCTCCACGGTGTGGGACCACTTGGGCTTGGTCGGCTTGCAGACGATGTTCTGGTTGCCGAGCAGCCTCACCTCGCTGAAGGCTTCCTTGTGGCTGACGGCATGCAGCCAGGCATCGTAATCGGGGGACGCGTCGCAATCGGGGACCTGCCCCTCTTCCCTGCCCCTATTCCTCGGGGGGCATCACCACCCACTCCGGCTCCTCGAATTCGCCGATCAGGCGGATCTCGCAGCAGGGGGCGGCGCTCTTGATGATCGCCTTCACCGTCGGGTCGCGCTTGGCCTCCATGGCGTCGCGGCTGGCCTTGCTGTCCCAGTGGGCGATGGCGATCAGGGTGGTGGGGTCGTCGATCTTGCGGTGCAGCTCGGTGCCTCGCGCGCCCGGCGCACGCTGGATGATCTCGCTGGCGCGCACCCAGGCCTCGGCGTATTCCTCGGCCGGGTAGCCGTCGCGGATATGCACCTCGAAGATGTATTTCATGGCGCCTCTCCCGGTCGGTTCTCCGCTCAGTGTATCTCCCCGAGGATGTGGCTTCGCCCCGCTGCGGGCGTCCGCTAATATGCTGGGGGCAACTGGCCCTTCATCGACCACAAGGAGTG
Organism: Halomonas alkalicola; assembly: GCF_030704205.1. NCBI lineage: Bacteria > Pseudomonadati > Pseudomonadota > Gammaproteobacteria > Oceanospirillales > Halomonadaceae > Halomonas > Halomonas alkalicola. The sequence goes on from NZ_CP131913.1 coordinate 2,346,136, forward strand.
AGCATGTCCGATACCCCCTATGCGAAGACCCTGGCCGCCCTGGATGCGCTGCACGCGCAGGACCCGCGCCATGTGGAGGTGTAGGGGGCGCCCGTGCCCCGGGAGCTGTGGCACGCCGGGCGCATGAGCGCCTGGCTGGAGCGGCTGCATGAGCACCCCGACGAGCTGATTCGCCTGGCGGTGCGCGGCCAGCACCTGCAGCGCTGGCAGGTGCCGCGCAGCGACTACCCGGAGGGGCGGGTGGGCTACCTGACCTGGCGGCGCGACCAGGGCCAGCGCGCCGGGGAGACCACTGCCGCGCTGATGCGCGAGGCGGGCTTCGATGACGAGTCGGCCGAGGCGGTGAAGCGGATGATCCGCAAGCAGGGCCTGGGGCGCGACCCGGGCGCCCAGGCGGTAGAGGATTGCGCTTGCCTGGTGTTCCTGGAGAACTACTTCGCGGACTTCTCGAAGCAGATCGACCACGACCACCTGATCCGCATCGTGCAGATGACCTGGAAGAAGATGTCGCCCAAGGCCCATGAGCTGGCGCTTGGCCTGCCCATGAGCGCTGCGGCGCGCAGCCTGGTGGAGGAGGCGCTGGCAGGCTAGGCCTGCCCCAGCAGGCGGGCGCTGTACCAGGCGATCATGCGCTCCTCGTCGGTGGGGATCACCCAGGCGCTGACGCGGCTGTCGGCGCGGCTGATGCGGAGGGCGTCGCGGCGGTTGGCGTCTGGGTCGAGGGCCAGGCCCAGCCACTCGCAGCCCCGGCAGATGGCCTCGCGCACCGGGGCGGCACGCTCGCCGATGCCGGCGGTGAAGACCAGCTGGTCGAGCCCGCCCAGGGCGGCCGCCAGGCTGCCGATCTCGCGCACGGCGCGGTAGGCGTAGAGCGCCACTGCTTCGCGGGCCTCCTCCGCAGGGCTTGCGAGCAGCTCTCGCATGTCGCCGCTGATGCCGGAAACGCCGAGCAGGCCGGAGCGCTTGTAGAGCAGCTCGGTGACCTCGTCGGCGCTCATTCCCTCCTGCTGGATCAGGTGCAGCACCAGCCCCGGGTCGAGGCTGCCGCTGCGGGTGCCCATGGGCATTCCCTCGATGGCGGTGAAGCCCATGGTGGAGGCCACGCTCTGGCCGTTGCGGATGGCGCAGAGGCTGGCGCCGTTGCCCAGGTGGGCGACGATCACCCGCTCGCGGGGGGCATCGCCCAGGCAGGCCGGCAGCACCTGGTTGATGTAGTCGTAGGAGAGCCCGTGGAAGCCGTAGCGGATCAGTCCGCGCTCGGTCATCTCCCGGGGCAGGGCGAACCAGCGGGCGACCTCGGGTTGGTCGGCGTGGAAGGCGGTGTCGAAGCAGGCCACCTGGGGCAGCTCGGGGTAGCGCTCGGCCAGCGCCGCCACCGGGGCGAGGCAGAAGGGCTGGTGCAGCGGTGCCAGCGATTCGAAGGCCTTGAGCGCGTCGGTGATCTCGGGGGTGAGGCGCACCGGGCGATGGTAGGCACGGCCGCCGTGGACCACCCGATGCCCCACCGCGGCGAGCGCCAGGTCGGGGTGCGCATCCAGCCAGCCCAGCAGGCGCGCGGTGGCGCCAGGCAGGTCGAGGCTCGGGGGCAGCTCGCCCATCTCCGCGGCCACCGGGTGGCCCTCGCCATCCGCCAGGCTGAAGCCGGGGGCGCCACCGTTGAGCCCGGTGAACTTGCCGCGATAGCGGGGCGTCAGGGCGTCGAGTGAAGCGGCCCCCGCCAGCGGGTAGAGGGCAAACTTCAGGCTGGAGGAGCCGCTGTTGAGGGTCAGGATATGACGCATCTCAGGCTCCCTGCTCGGGCAGCCCCTGGCGCCGCTGGTGGTCGGCCACCAGCAGGGCCAGGGCGCAGGAGGCCATGCGGGTGATGGCCTCGTCGGCGCGGCTGGTGAGGATGATCGGGACCCGGGCGCCCAGCACCAGGCCGGCGCCGGTGGCATCGGCCAGGTAGGTCAGCTGCTTCATCAGCATGTTGGCGGACTCCAGATCCGGGGCCACCAGGATATCGGCGCGCCCGGCCACCGGGGAGTCGATGCCCTTGGTGCGCGCGGCGCTCTCCGAGATGGCGTTGTCGAAGGCCAGCGGGCCGTCCAGGGTGCCGCCGCAGATCTGGCCGCGGTCGGCCATCTTGCACAGGGCGGCGGCGTCCAGGGTGGAGGGGATCCGGGGGTTGACCGTCTCCACCGCGGAGAGGATGGCCACCCTGGGGTCCTGGTTGCCCAGGGCGTGGGCCAGCTCGATAGCGTTGCAGATGATGTCGCGCTTCTGGTCGAGGCTCGGCGAGATATTGATGGCGGCGTCGGTGATGAACAGCGGGCGCGGGTAGGTCGGCACGTCGAAGGCCATCACGTGGCTGATGCAGCGCTCGGTGCGCAGGCCGCCGTCGCGCTTGAGCACCTCGTGCATCAGCTCGTCGGTGTGCAGGGCCCCCTTCATCAGGGCCTCGGCGCGTCCCTCCCGCACCAGCGCCACGGCGCGCTCCGCGGCGGCGTGGCTGTGGGGCACGTCGATCAGCTCGAACTCGCTGATATCGAGCCGGGCGGCATCCGCCGCGGCGCGGATCTTCGCCTCCGGGCCCACCAGCAGGGGAATGATCAGGCCCTGGTGGGCGGCGGCCACGGCGCCGGTCAGCGAGACATCGTCCACCGGGTGCACCACCGCCACGGGGATGGCGGGGGGGTGGTCGGCGGCGGAGAGGATCTCGTGCAGGCGGCCGCGTTCGGCCAGGCGCACCGTGGGCAGCACGGCACGGGGCCGGCGGATCTTCTCCGTGGGGGCGAGCACGCGAGCCTCGCCCTCGATCACCACCTTGCCCCGCTGGTTCTCGCAGCGGCAGTCGAGGGTCAGCTGCGAGCGGGCGTCGTCCTTGGCGCTGACGCGCACGCTGACCTTGAGCACGTCGCCGAGGGCGACCGGTGCCCGGAAGCTCAGCGTCTGGCCCAGGTAGAGGGTGCCGGGGCCGGGCAGCTGGGTGCCCAGTACCGTGGAGATCAGCGCGCCGCCCCACATGCCGTGGGCGATGACCTCCTGGAAGCGCGAGCTGCGCGCGAAGTCGTCGTCCACATGGGAGGGGTTGATGTCGCCGGACATGATGGCGAACAGCTTGATGTCATCCAGGGTCAGGCGCTTCTCGAGGTGCGCCTCGTCGCCTACCTGGATCTCGTCGAAGGTGCGGTTCTCGATGTAGCGGTCGTCGTGGGGGGCATCCATGGGGCGGCTCCGGGGGTGGTTACTGCGATGCAGGAAATTCAGCCCCCATCATAGCCTGTCCCGGCCGCCCTTGCGTTGACCCGCGGGACGTTGCGATTCCCCCGGCGACTGTGCCGGGGCTGTGTGTATGCCAGCGTGCCCTACAGGGTCACCACCAGCGTCTCCTCGGACTCGCAGGGCTTGCCGTGGCGCACGGCGAGGCGCCGCTCGGTGAGGTTCATCACCACCCCGAACAGCGTCTCCATGCGCTCCTCCGGGGGCTGGGCGGGGTTGAAGTGGCGGCAGATCGACAGCGGCTCGCCGTCGTGGTCGGCGAGGATCTCGAACAGGGCGCGCTCGTCCATGGGGGCGCTCGGCGCCGGCTCCCGGCGCAGCAGGGCATCCAGTCGCGCCAGGCGTGGGCGCGAGTCGGCCCGGGGGAAATCCTCCACCTGGGCGGTGGCGTCCGGCGCGTAGAGATGGTTGGTGTGAGTGACCACGCCGCCCTCGGCCGGCAGCCGGCCTGGCTCGCCGGGGTGCACCTCGAGTCCCACCGCCTCGCCCTTGGCACTCGCCACCAGGAAGTGGGCCGGGGAGCAGACCCGGTCGCGGCTGGCCACCGCCAGGGCGCTTTCCAGGTCGGGGCTCTCGAGGATCTTGCGCAGCGCCACGTGGATCGGCAGCCCCTCGCCGCAGGTCTGCGAACGGATGGCGTTGAGGCAGACGCCGATGCCGTGGGCGTTGAGCCCGATCTTGGCCACCATGCCCGCCTCGCCGACGCTCACCAGGGGGGCGCTGGTCTCGCCCCGGATCTTCAGCACCACCACGTTGTGCAGCTGGTCGGTGCGCCAGTCCCAGTTCTGGGCCAGCCACTGGGTGCCGGCGCGCTGCAGGGCGAAGGCGGAGCAGCCGCCGCTGGCGCGGGTCAGCGAGATCTCGCTGCGGCAGTTGAGGGTGAGGATATCGAGGGGCTCGACCCCGGCCCCCTCGGCGATGGCGTCCATCTCCTCGAGGATCTCGGGAAAGCCGCGTTCGATCATCCGCCCGAAGCGCGCCGCCTCGACCCGGGCCCGCACCCAGCGGATGCCCACGAAGTCGTGGAAGAGCCGGTCGTAGACCTCCAGGCTGCGCTGGATCAGCCGGGCGTGGGTGCGGCCGTGGGCCAGGCCGATCTCGCGGCGGCTGCCGCCGAGCTCGGTGACGGTGAGCAGCTGCTGCAGCATGGTCAGAGTGCCTCGTCGAGCAGGATCAGGAAGGCGCTCCAGGCGCGGGCATCGGCGTGGGCCCGGTAGGCGTCGCTGCCGAACACGGTGAAGGCGTGGGGCGCGCCGGAGTAGACCTGGATCTCGTAGGTCGCCTCGGCGGCCTCCAGCTCCTCGGCCAGGGTGGCGACCTCGCTCATGGGAATGGCGCTGTCGGCGCCGCCGTGGGCGATCAGGATGGGCCCGGCGCCCTGTGGCCAGCTCTGCCCCTCGGGGGTGGCCAGGCCGCCATGGAAGCTGGCGAAGCCGTGCACGTTCTCGGCCTCGCCGAAGCGAGCCATCTCCAGGGCCACGGCGCCGCCGAAGCAGTAGCCCATGATCACGCTTGGCTCGGCGGCGCCCTGGGCGCGGGCCTCGGCTAGGCCCGCCAGGGTCAGGGCGCGCATGCGTTCGCGATCCTCGTAGAGGCGGGCGGTCTCGGTGCGCTTCTTCTCGATCTCCTGGGGGCGGTTGCCCTGGCCGTAGAGGTCCACGGCGAAGGCGTCATAGCCCTGCGCGGCGAGCATGTCGGCGCGCTGGCGCTCGTAGTCGTCCAGGCCGTCCCAGTCATGGATGATCAGCACCGTGCCGCGGGCCTCGCCCTCGGCGGTGACGAGATACCCCTCGAAGGCCTCGCCCTCCACCTCGTAGACGAGATCTGTGCCGGCGGGGGTGAAAGCGTGGGCGCCGCCGGCGGCGAGCGCCAGGGCGACGGTCAGGGGCAGGGCGAGAGTGCGCATGTGGGGGCTCCAGGCAACGGGCGGTGTCAGGGGCCTTTCAGTATAGGCGCGATGGCGGGCCCTGCCGTTGGCGCGGGGAGTTGACCGCCGGGCTTGCCAGCGTTGGCAGGGGCGGCTTGAGATTTCCCGCGGGGCGTTCCAGATTGAGCGTGGGAGTCACCAGCACATTATTCGCAACCAACGGGACAACAACATGAAGAAGAGCATCCTGTCGATGGCCATCGCGGCCTCTGCACTGAGCATGGCCGGCGCGGCCCAGGCCGAGGTGAAGGTCGGTTTCCTCGGCGGTTTCACCGGGGGCATCGAGAGCCTCACGCCGCCCATCTACGAGGGTGCCCGCCTGGCAGTGCAGCAGATCAACGAGCAGGGCGGCATCCTGGGCGGCCAGACCCTGGTGATGCCCAGCGGGGATACCACCTGCGGCGACGCCTCGGCGGCCTCCAACGCAGCGGATCGCATGGTCAACACCGAGAACGTCACCGCCATCGTCGGCGCGCTGTGCACCGGGGCGACCATCGCCGCGGCCAACAATGCCGGCATTCCCGGCGGGGTGGTGATGGTCTCGCCGGCCTCCACGGCGCCGGCGGTCAGCGAGCTGGACGACAACGACCTGGTGTTCCGCACCGTGCCCTCGGATGCCTTCCAGGGCGAGATGCTGGCCAAGCTGGTGCTCGACCGTGGCATCGACTACGTGGCCGTGACCTACGTGAACAACGACTACGGTCGCGGCCTCTCCGAGGCCTTCACCGAGGCCTTCGAGGCGGGTGGCGGCGAAGTGGCCGAGAACCTGGCCCACGAGGACAACCGCGCCGACTACCGCTCCGAGCTGGGCTCGCTCTCCGCCACCGGCGCCGACACCCTGGTGGTGCTGGCCTATGCCGACACCTCCGGCCAGACGGTGCTGCGCCAGGCCTACGAGGCCGGCACCTTCACCCAGTACGTGGGAGCCGACGGCATGGTGGGCGACAGCCTGGTGGAGGCGATCGGCGCTGACGTGCTCGAGGGCATGATCGCCACCCGCCCGGGCAGCCCCGACCTGCCGGGCACCGAGCTCTTCAACGAGGCCGCCGAGGCCGCCGGCATCGACCCCAGTGCGGTGTTCGCCGCCCAGGCCTACGACGCCGCCTTCCTGGTGGCGCTGGCCATCGAGCAGAACGGCAGCGCCGAGCGCGAGGGGCTCTCCGCGGCGCTGCGCAGCGTCTCCAGCGCTCCGGGCGAGATCATCCTGCCCGGCGAGTGGGAGAAGGCCGTGGAGCTGATCGCCGCCGGCACCGAGATCAACTACGAGGGCGCCTCCGGCAGCCACGAGTTCGACGAGGATGGCGACGTGCCGGGCGTGGTGGTGGAGATGGTGGTCGAGGACGGCCGCTTCGTCAGCAAGGGCTTCGTCGAGCCCTGAGCGCTCCGCGCTGAGCTGATCCGAGCTCTCTGACCAGAAAGGCCCCGGCGGTTTCCCGCCGGGGCCTTTCACGTTGATAAGGCTTTTTTCGAAAAGTCGTCGAGCGAAGGCCAGACAAGGCAAAAATCAGCGAAAGGACGGAGTTTACAGCTGTAAATGAGTACCTTGAGCTGATTTTTAACGCCGTATGGCCGAGCGTAGACAGTTTTCGATAAAGCCTACCCGTGGTGCCTGACCTTTTCAGGCAAGAGTCCCTGCGGCGCGAAGCGCAGCACCAGGGTGATCAGCAGGCCGATCACGAAGACCCGGGCCTGCAGGGCGCGGCTCTCGATGTTGCGCGGCGGCTCCCAGGCGAACCACAGGTCGCCGAGGTGCACGGCCAGGCTCATCAGCGCCAGGGCCAGCGGCTCCGACATGATCCAGATGAGGTAGACCGCCACGGCGCCGAAGATGGTGCCCAGGTTGTTGCCGGGGCCGCCGAGAATCACCATCACCAGCACCAGGAAGGTGTGGTTGAGCGGCAGGTAGCCGTCCGGGTCGAACAGGCTGTTGAAGGTGGCCAGCACCCCGCCGCCGATGCCCATCAGGATGCAGCCCAGCACGAAGATCTCCAGGCGGCGCTGGTTGATGTCCTTGCCCATGGCGGAGGCGGCCACCTCGTTGTCGCGGATGGCGCGGATCATCCGTCCCCAGGGGGCGTTGTAGGCGCGGTGCAGCAGGAAGAAGATCACCGCGATCATCACCGCCGTCACCGAGAGGTAGAGCGCCCGAGCCAGGGTGAAGCCCAGCTCCGCCGGCCCTGGGGTGGGCCAGGGCAACGGCGAGACGGTGGCGGTGCCGCGGGTCAGCCAGTCGGAGTTCTTGAGGAAGGCCTTGATGATCTCGGCGATGCCCAGGGTGGCGATGGCCAGGTAGTCGCTGCGCAGCCCCAGGCAGATATGGCCGATGAAGTAGCCCACCGCGCCGGCGAGTGCCCCGCCGACGATCCAGCCGGTCCAGGCCGGTAGGCCCAGGCCGCCGACGAAGCCCGCCCGGGACTGGATCTCGCCGGTGACTCCGCGCAGCAGGCTGATCACCACCAGGTAGAGCACCACCGCCAGCACGATGGCGATCAGGGTGCGCAGCCGCTTGGGCACGCCGATTCGGTCGAGCCTAGTGGCGCCAAACACCAGCATGGCGGCCGCCGCCGCGTAGAGCAGCACCCGGGCCAGCTCGCCGGGCAGTTCGCTCTCCCAGAAGGCGGGGTTCACGGGCACGCTGAAGGCCATGGCGCAGTAGCCGCCGAGGGCCACGAAGCCCATCACCCCGGCATTGAACTGGCCGGCGTAGCCCCACTGGATGGTCAGGCCGAGGGCCAGGATGGCGTAGCAGGCGGCCTCCACCAGCATGCGGGTGCTGTAGGCCGCCCCCATCGCCATGTAGACCCCGAGGATGGCCGCCAGCAGGGCGGCGAACAGCACCACCTCGCGCAGCGGGAAGCGCGAGGGGGCCGCGACCAGGTCCTCGCGGCGCTTGTCTTGAGTGCTCATCAGATCACCTTCCCCTTGAACAGACCGGTGGGGCGCCATACCAGAATGGCAACCAGGATGAAGAAGGGCACCACGATCTTGTACTCGGTGCCGACGAAGGCCAGGTTGCGCGGCAGCTCCAGCCACTCCGGGAAGTGGTGGGCGATGGGCCGCAGTAGCACCGCCCAGTTGAACACCGCCAGGGTCTCGGCGAAGCCCACCACGAAGCCCCCGGCGATGGCGCCGTAGGGGTGGCCCACGCCGCCGACGATGGCCGCGGCGAAGATCGGCAGCAGCAGGAAGAAGCTGAGGTCCGGCTTGAAGGTGACGTCCAGCGCGAGCAGGGTGCCGGCGATGGCAGCGAGCCCCCCGGCGATCACCCAGGTCACCGCCACGATGGCGTTGGTGTTGATGCCCGAGGCGCGGGCCAGGTCGGGGTTGTCGGACATGGCGCGCATCGCCTTGCCCAGCCGCGAACGGTTGAGGAAGAGGTGCAGCCCCACTACGCAGGCGATGGTCAGCACGAAGAGGATGATCTGGGGCTCGGTGATCACGATCGGCGCGCGCACTCCCTCGAAGGGCAGGGCGAGGCGGTAGATCTCCTTGCGCTCGCCGGCCATGTAGAGGCTCTGGCCGCTGGTGCCGGCGAACAGGCGGATCAGCCCCTGCAGCATCAGGGTGACGCCCAGCGAGCCGATCACGATGACAATGGGCTTCACGCCATGGGCGCGCAGCGGCTTGTAGAAGGCCTTGTCGATGCCCACGGCGAGCAGCGCGGTGAGCACCATGGCCGCCGGCAGCATCACCACCGGAGTGGGCAGCCCGACGATGCCGCCCACGCCCGGGAAGGCCGCGGTGAGCAGCAGCACCATGAAGGCGCCGAAGGTCATCATGTCGGCGTGGGCGAAGTGGGCGAAGCGCATGATGCTGAAGATCAGCGTCACGCCGATGGCGCCGATGGCGTAGATCGAGCCGGTCACGCTGCCGGCAATGATCACGTTGTTGATGAAGAAGACGAGTTCGTTCACGACGGTTGTTCTCCTGTCCCTGGCTCAGCCGCCCAGGAAGCTCCTGGCCACTTCCGGGTCCGCCAGCAGGGCGGCACCGGTATCGGTGAAGCGGTTCTGTCCGGCGGCCAGCACGAAGCCCTTGTCGGCGATGGCCAGCGCCTGCTTGGCGTTCTGCTCCACCATCAGGATGCCGACGCCGGCGGCGTTGATCTGCTTCACCTGCTCGAAGATCTCGTTCATGGAGAGCGGCGAGAGGCCCGCGGTGGGCTCGTCGAGCAGCAGCAGGCTGGGCTCGGCCATCAGCGCCCGGCCCATGGCCACCATCTGGCGCTGGCCGCCGGAGAGCTCGCCGGCGGGCTGGTGGCGCTTGTCATAGAGCGGCGGGAAGAAGTCGTAGATCTGCTTGAGCATGCGCTTGACGTTCTGGGGCTTGAGGAAGGCGCCCATCTCCAGGTTCTCCTTCACCGTCATGCTCGGGAAGACGTTCTTCTCCTGGGGAACGAAGCCCATGCCCTGCTGCACCAGCTTGTTGGGGGGCTGGTTGTGGATCGGCTCGCCGCGCAGCAGGATCTCGCCCTGGGTCACGGTCAGCAGGCCGAACACGGCCTTGAGCATGGTGGACTTGCCGGCGCCGTTGGGGCCGACGATCACGCCGATCTCGTCGGCCTCGATGGCCATGTTCACCCCGTTGAGGATGTTCATGCCGCCGTAGCCGCCGTGGACGTCGCGCGCATCAAGGAGTGGCATCGTGGGGGGCTCCAAAATAGGCTTCGATGACCTCGGGGTTGCTCTGGATCTCCTGTATCGTGCCCTCCACCATCACGCTGCCCTGGGCCAGCACGATCACCGGGTCGCAGAGCCTCGCGATCATGTCCATGTCGTGCTCGATGACCAGGAAGGTGTAGCCCAGATCGCGGTTGAGGCGCTCGATGTTCTCCACCAGGTCGCCCAGCAGGGTGCGGTTGACCCCCGCCGCGATCTCGTCGAGCAGCACCACCCGGGCGTCGGTCATCATGGTGCGGCCGAGCTCGAGCAGCTTCTTCTGGCCGCCGGAGAGGTTGCCGGCCAGCTCGTTGCGCACGTGGTAGAGCCCGATGAAGTCGATCACCTCCAAGGCCTTGCGGCGCACCCCCTCCTCCTGGGCCCGCACCAGCCCCGGCTTGAGCCAGGCGTTGAAGAGCCCCTCGCCGGCCTGGGCGGGGGGCACCATCATCAGGTTCTCCAGGGCGGTCATCTGGGAGAACTCGTGGGCGATCTGGAAGGTGCGCAGCAACCCCTTGTGGAACAGCGCGTTGGCGGGGCGGTTGGTGATCTCCTCGCCGTCGAGGAGCACCTGGCCGCTGTCCAGAGGCAGGGCGCCGGCGATGATGTTGAACAGGGTCGACTTGCCGGCCCCGTTGGGGCCGATCAGCCCGGTGATGGAGCCCTTCGCCACCGAGAGCGAGCAGTCGTTGATGACCCTGAGGCCACCGAAGGCCTTGTGGACGTGCCGCACGTCGATCATGGGTGTCATGGATGCTTCCATTGTTCTTGTTGCATGGTTCTTGTTGCATGGTGCTTGTCGAGTTCGCTGCCGCTCGCGCGGTCGAGGCGCCGCCGCCCGGGGCGGCGGCGCGACCGTCACTGCTCCTGGCTGTCTTCCACCAGGAAGGTGCGGCCGGCGGCGAAGGCGCCGACGATCACCAGGGCGCCGACGGTGGGGATCAGGTAGCCCTCCACCTGGGGGATGGCGCGCAGGAGGACGAAGGCCACCGCCGCCGGGGCCACGAAGCGCACCAGGAAGCGCCAGATGGCGAACCAGGTCTCGTTGGGGCGCATCTCCTTCATCACCTCGCTGTGGGTCAACGCCCAGCCGGCGAAGAGCGCGATCAGAAGGCCGCCCAGCGGCATGAAGATGTTGGTGAGCAGCTCGATGAAGTCAAAGGCGCTGCGCCCGAACAGGGCATGGAAGAGGGTGCCCTCGGCGTAGACGTTGAAGCTGACCACGGTGAGCAGGCCCAGCGCCCAGCTGGCTACCACCATGGCGAACACCGCCTGGGGGCGGGTCATGTCGAAGCGCTCCACCAGGAAGGCGGCCACCGGCTCGATCAGCGAGATGGAGGAGCTGATGGCCGCACCCAGCACCAGGATGAAGAAGACCCCGCCGATCAGCGCGCCGAAGGGCATCTCGGCGAAGGCCAGCGGCAGGGTGACGAACATCAGCCCCGGGCCCTGGCCGGCGTCCAGGCCGGCGCCGAACACCAGCGAGAAGATCGCCAGGCCCGCGACCATGGCCACGGCGGTGTCGACGATGGCGATGGTGACGGCGGTGCGGGTCAGCGAGAGGTCGCTGGACATGTAGGCGCCGTAGGCCATGATCGCGCCCATGCCGAGGCTCAGGGTGAAGAAGGACTGCCCCATGGCGGCCAGCCAGCCCTCCAGGCTCAGGTCGGCGAGGTTGAAGGTGAACAGGAAGCTGGCCGCGGCGCCGAAGTCGCCGTTGGCCACGCCGTAGGCGAGCACCACCAGCAGGATGACGAAAAGCGCCGGCATGATGATGCGCAGCCCGCTCTCGATGCCCTTGTGGATACCCATGCCGACGATCAGCCCCGAGGCGATGATGAACAGGGTGTGGTAGAGGGTCAGCAGCCCCGGCGAGGCGAGCAGGGCCTCGAAGCCCGCGCCGATGGTGGCGGCATCGGCGCCGGCCAGCGAGCCGGTGAGCATCTGCCAGGTGTAGTGGATCGCCCAGCCGGCGATCACCGAGTAGAAGCTGAGGATCAGGAAGGCCGAAGCGGCCCCCAGCCAGCCGATGGATTCCCAGGCCCGCGAGGTGTTGTGGGTGCGGGTCAGGAAGCGCATGCCCATGATCGGGCTTCGGCGGCTGCTGCGGCCAAGCATGGTCTCGGCGATCAGGATCGGGATGCCCACCGCGAAGATGGTCAGGGCGTAGACCAGGATGAAGGCACCGCCGCCGTTCTCCCCGGTCAGGTAGGGAAAGCGCCAGAGGTTGCCGAGACCCACCGCCGAGCCGACGGCAGCCAGCAGGAAGGTGCCCTTGTGGGTCCAGACGTTATGCTTGCTCATGGTGGCTCCAGAACGCGAATCGATGGCCTTGTGGGCCCGTGCCGCAACTTTGCGGCAAAACGCGGTCAGGAGCCAGCCGCCAAGCGTTTATCGGCCGTTAAGTTCGGCGATGGTGTCGCTATCGACTAGCGCGCTTGGTCGTCGTCCTCGTCATCCTCGTCGTCGTCCCGGGTCCTGCCGACGCGGGGCTCCAGGGCGCGGGAGGCGTCCGGCAGGCGAACGGTGTCGCCCAGGGCCAGCTTGCCGTGGGACTTCAGCCGTCGGCCGTTGTTGACGGCGATGATCGCCGCCACCTCGCCGATGCTGGTGCCCTCCACGTAGGCCTCGACCTTCACCCGGACCACGGCGCCCTGGTAGCGCGCCGAGAGGATGTCGCCGGGCCCGGGGGCCGAGTGGCCCATGGGGTCCTTCGCGAAGTGGCGCATCACGCTGTCGGCGCCGGGGTCGTCCCACTCCACGTGCTTGTGCATGCCGGTTCTCCTCTCTGGGCGGCGGATCGAGTTGGCAGGCTACCAGCATAGAAGATGCCGGGGCCGAGAACGACGACGCCCGCCGCGGGGAGTACCCCGGGCGGGCGTCGTGGCGCGATGGCCTCGCCTTACTTCTTGCTGGCGCGCTTGCGCTCGTTTTCCTTGAGGAACTTCTTGCGCAGGCGGATGTGGTTCGGAGTGATCTCCACCAGCTCGTCGTCGTCGAGGAACTCGATGGCCTGCTCCAGCGAGAACTTCACCGGCGGGGTCAGCACGATGTTCTCGTCGTTGCCCGAGGCGCGCATGTTGTCGAGCTTCTTGCCCTTGGTGGGGTTGACCACCAGGTCGTTGGCGCGGCTGTGGATGCCCACCAGCATGCCCTCGTAGACCTCGGTGCCGTGGTCGATGATCAGCTTGCCGCGATCCTGCAGGGCGTAGAGCGCATAGGCCAGCGCCTTGCCGTCGACCATGGAGACCATCACGCCGTTGCGACGCTCGATGGCGGCGTCGGGCTTGAGCGGGCCGTAGTGGTCGAAGCGGCTGGTGAGGATGCCGGTGCCGGAGGTCAGGGTCATGAACTGGCCGCGGAAGCCGATCAGACCGCGGGCGGGGATCATGAAGTCCAGGCGAACCCGGCCCTTGCCGTCGGGATTCATGTTGGAGAGCTCGCCCTTGCGGTAACCGAGCTCCTCCATGATGGAGCCCTGGTGCTGCTCCTCGCAGTCGATGATCACCTCTTCGTACGGCTCCTGCTTGACGCCGTCGATCTCGCGGATGATCACCTCGGGGCGGCCCACGGCCAGCTCGAAGCCCTCGCGACGCATGGTCTCGATCAGCACCGAGAGGTGCAGCTCGCCGCGGCCGGAGACCTTGAACTTCTCCGGGGTCTCGCCCTGCTCGACGCGCAGCGCCACGTTGTGGATCAGCTCCTGCTCGAGGCGATCCTTGATGTTGCGGCTGGTGACGAACTTGCCGTCGCGGCCGGCCATCGGCGAGTCGTTGACCTGGAAGGTCATGGAGACGGTGGGCTGGTCGACGGAGAGCGGCGGCAGCGCCTCGACGGCGGCCGGGTCGCACAGGGTGTCGGAGATGGAGAGCGGGTCGATGCCGGTGATGCAGACGATATCGCCGGCGGTGGCCACGTCGGTCTGCACGCGCTCCAGGCCCATGTGGGTCATCACCTGGCCGACCTTGCCTTTGCGGGTGGCGCCGTCGGTGCCGATCACGGTGACCTGCTGGTTGGGCTTCACCGAGCCGCGCTTGATGCGCCCGAGGCCGATGACGCCCACGTAGCTGTTGTAGTCCAGCGCTGAGATCTGCATCTGGAAGGGACCATCCAGTTCCACCTTGGGCGGCTCGACGATATCGACGATGGCCTGGAACATGGGGGTCATGTCCTCGGCCAGCTCCTCGGGGTCGGGGCCGGCGATGCCGTTGAGGGCCGAGCAGTAGATGATCGGGAAGTCGAGCTGCTCGTCGGTGGCACCGAGGTTGTCGAACAGGTCGAAGATCTGGTCGATGACCCAGTCGGGGCGGGCGCCGGGCCGGTCGATCTTGTTGACCACCACGATGGGCCTGAGGCCCTGGGCGAAGGCCTTCTGGGTGACGAAGCGGGTCTGCGGCATGGGGCCGTCGACCGAATCCACCAGCAGCAGTACCGAGTCCACCATGGACATCACCCGCTCGACCTCGCCGCCGACGTCGGCGTGTCCGGGGGTATCCACGATGTTGATGCGGTACTCCTCGCCGTCGGGAGAGTTCCAGCGGATCGCCGTGTTCTTGGCCAGGATGGTGATGCCGCGCTCACGCTCCTGGTCGTTGGAGTCCATGATCCGCTCCTGTCCCTCGGCCTTGCGGTCCAGGGTGCCGGACTGGCTGAGGAGCTTGTCGACCAGGGTGGTCTTGCCGTGGTCAACGTGGGCGATGATGGCGATGTTCCGGAGATTGGCGATCTCGGAAGGCGTTGCGGTGTTCATAGGTTGCTGCTCATCTAAGGGGTCGCACCTATGTACACGGTTGTGTCAGTGCCCTAGGCGCGGGGGTAGGAATGTCGGGCCGGCATTGTACAGGCTACCCTGGCCGGCGAATAGCGGATTCGCGCTTTCGATGGGCTGTCAACGCGAGACGGGCGCCCCGGGGGCGCCCGTCATCGGGTGTCACCGGGCCCGGCGAGGCCGGGCCGGCACGGCTCACTCCTGGCCGGGCAGGCCGCCGAGCTCCTCGATCAGCGCCTTGTAGCCCTCGATCTGGTCGCTGAGCAGCTGGGTCACCTCCTCCTCGGGCATCCAGGTCACCGGCATCAGGATGCGCTCCTCGGTGATCTCGATGAAGCGCTCGTCCTCGGTGGCCGCCTTGAGGGCCTCGGCCAGGCGCTCGACGTGGGCGTCCGGGGTGTTCTTGGGCACCATCGCCACGCGGATCTCGGCGGCGTTGATGTCGTAGCCGGCCTCGGGCAGGGTCGGGGCGTCGGGGAAGGCCACCAGGCGATCCTCGGCCAGGCTCAGCAGCACCGGCATCTCGCCGGTCTCGGCGTAGCCGGAGTGGGTGCCGCCGCTGTAGGCGAAGTCGACGTCGCCGGAGAGGATCAGCGGGGCCATGCCGGCGCCACCGGAGGTGGGCACGATGCGCAGGTCGAGGCCCTCCTGCTGGGCGATGTACTCGATGATCATGCGGTCGAGCGCGGTCTGGGTGGCGTAGCTGGTGCCCGGGTTCTCCTGGGCATAGGCCACCAGGTCCTCCCAGCTGTCACCGAAGGGGCGATCCTCGCCGGTGACGATGGCCGACTGGCCGAGGGTCACGCCGGCCACGTAGCGGAAGTCGTCGAGGTCGTAGGTGGTCTCGGAGGAGAGCGGGCCGAAGGTGATGGTCATGGAGGTGCCGAACACGAAGGTGTAGCCCTCGTCGCGGCTGTTGGCCAGGCGGGCCAGGGCCACGCCGCCGCCGGCGCCGGGCTGGTTGACCACGTTGACCGGCTGACCGAGGTCCTCGCTCATGATGTCGGCCAGCACGCGGGCCTGGATGTCGGTGCTGCCGCCGGCGCCCCAGCCGACCACCAGGGTCAGCGGCTTGCTCGGGAAGTCGTCGGCCTGGGCCAGGCCGGTGCCGGCGAGGGCCACGGCGGAGGCGAGAAGGGCGGAACCCAGCAGTTTCATGGTCATGGTCAGAACCTCACGGTTGCGTTGTTGTAGCGCCGGCTCATGGCCGGCGATCGTTCATGCCTCGGGCGCCTTGAGCCGCTTGCGCAGCGACTGGCGGTAGCTGCTCCAGCCCAGGTGCAGCGCCATCAGCAGGGTGAAGATGACGAAGGCCAGGGCGATGGGCCGGTCGAGCAGGATGGCGATGTCGCCGCCGGAGAGGATCACCGACTGGCGCAGGTTCATCTCCAGCATCGGGGTCACGATGAAGGCCACCAGGAAGGTCACGAAGGAGTAGTCGAACTTCTTCAGGAAGTAGCCGAAGATCGCGAAGGCGAACACCGTGACCAGCCCGAAGGTGCCGTAGCCCTGGACCTGGATGCCGGCCAGGCACAGGAAGATCACCACCGGGATCACGATATGGGCCGGCACGCTGGTGACCTTGGCGAAGAGGCGCAGGCCGTACCAGCCCACCGCCAGCATCAGCACGCTGGCCACGATCATTCCCGAGAACAGCGTGAAGAGCATCTGGGGGTGGTCGCGCAGCATCAGCGGCCCCACCTGGATGCCGTGGATCATGAAGGCCCCCACCAGCAGCGCCGCCGAGACGCTGCCGGGGATGCCCAGGCCGAACAGCGGAATGTAGCTGGCCGGGATCACCGCGTTGTCCGAGGCCTCGGCGGCGGCGATGCCCTTGGGGTTGCCCTTGCCGAAGCTGTCCGGGTCCTTGTCGGTGCGCTTGGCCAGGCCATAGGCCATGAAGGCCCCCACCGACGGCCCCAGGCCCGGCAGCGCCCCCACGAAGGCCCCCACGCCGGTGCTCCTGAAGATGGTCGGCAGGGTGCCCTTGAACTCCGGCCAGGAGAGGTCGTCATCGGCCTCCTTGCCCAGCGTGATCACGCGGCCGCCCTTGTTGCGGCGGTACTCGTCGAGCTGCACGAACATCTCGGCGAGCGCCAGGGTCCCGATCACCAGCGGCAGGATCGGCACCCCCTCCATCAGCTCCGCATGGCCGAAGGTCAGGCGCATGGCGCCGGTCTCCGGGTCCAGGCCCACGGTGCCGAGGATCACCCCCATGCCCCCCGCGGCCAGGCCCTTGAGAAAGGAGCCCCCCGCCATGCCGGCGATGAACACCAGCGCGAAGAGCAGGATCGCGGCCAGCTCGTAGGGACCGAACTTCAGCGCGATCGACGCGAAGGGAATGGCCACCGCGATCAGCAACAGGGTGGCCAGCAGGTCGCCGATCACCGAGGCCAGCAGGCCCACCTTGAGGGCCTTGCGCGGCTTGCCCGAGCTCGCCATGGGGTAGCCGTCCAGGCAGGTGGCCGCCGAGGAGGGCTCCCCCGGGGTGTTGAGCAGGATCGCCGAGACCGCACTGCCCGCCGCGGTGCCCTTGGAGAGCCCGATCAAAAAGGCGATGGCCGCATAGGCCGACATGTAGAAGGTCAGCGGAATGGCGATGGCGATGGCGATGGCCACCGCCCGGTTGAGACCCGGGATCACCCCCACGATATAGCCGAGCAGCACCCCGCCGAGGATGACCGCGATGGACTCGTAGTGCAGGGCGGCCGCGAAGGAGCCGAGGATGGCATCGAATCCCATCTCACACCACTCCTATGCGCATCAGGTGGACGGTCAGCACATAGAGGCCGCCGGTGGGAATGGCCGCGGTGAGGGCCAGCACATGCCAGCGCCGCTCGCCGAGGATCAGCAGCAGGCCGGCGATCATCGCCGGGGCCACCCAGGTCAGCGGCAGGCGGTCGATGGCCACGATGAAGGCCAGCACATAGAGGAAGGGCCAGGTCTGGTGCCAGAGGCCGGCGAGGTCGGGCCGGGCCACGAAGGGCTCGCGGGTGCGCAGCAGGGCGATGGCGCTGAGCAGGCTGAGGGCGAGGGCACAGACGAGCATGACCCAGGCGCCGAGGGTGGCCAGGGTGCGGGGGTGCATGCCGACGGCGAAGCCGCGGCCGCCCCAGGTGGGGATGACCCAGGTGAGCAGGAGCACCGCGACGGCGGCAACGCCCAGGCCGGACCAGAAATTCTTGCGCTGGATGGAGGGATTGGCGGTCATTTTTTGTCGTGTACGGCCGGTTGGTCAGTAAAGTCCGTACCCTATCGGCGCCGGATGGCCGGCTCAATGCGGGCCCACGACGGGCAGTCAACGTATGCAGGATAGTCGATCGACGGTCGGGCGGGGCCGGCGGCCAGTGTCAGGCGTCGGTGGGCCTTGTCCGGGCACCGCAGGCGCGCAGGCGCTCCAGCAGTTCGTCCAGGGCGGCATCATCCAGCTCGGGGTCGCAGCCGCCGATGCGCTCGAACCAGGCGCGGGACAGGCACAGGCCCTCGCCTCGCGGCAGACGGCCGAGTCTGAGCCAGGCCAGCAGGCGCCACAGCGGGCCGCGCTGCAGGGTGGGGAGGAGGGCGACATCGACCCGGCCCGCGGCCACCTCGGCGGCCAGCCGGGAGAGCGCCTCGGAACTGGTGGCGTTGCCGATGCCGGGAAAGATCAGCACCGGGCCCTGACTGTGGGCGATGGCGTCGTTGATGCGCTGGCCCGGGGGGGCGGGAAGGACGCTGAGCAGGCGTGCGCCGTAGCGGTGCGCCATGCGTGGCAGCCGGGCATCGCCGGTGTCGTCGATGATCCCCAGGAAGAAGGTGTCGGCACGGGCCAGCGGGGCGACGACGGCCAGCTGCCGCGGCAGGCGGGAGCCGGCGCTGCGGGCGTCGATCAGAATGCAGCCGGTGATGTCAGCCATGCGAACTCCGCTCCAGTAGGCCGCACCCTTGGGTCGTGGGTCGGCTGCCAGGAGTTCGCTGCCGGTACCTCGAGGGGTGGTGTAATGAAGTGTAGCCGTTAGTGTCTCAGAGTATCAAAGGGGTTCGGTGGGAAATCTCTGGGCGCTACAGGATGGTGTTGTCCCCGCCGGGAGGGCTGAGGGGCCTGAGACGCCTCGAGCGCCCTTCAGAGGTGCATTGGCGAATCATTTCGCACTTTCATGGTGCAAAGAATGGGGCTGGACGATGCTTACCAGGGGCGCCAGAAGGGGCTTGATTCAGGCTGGTGCGCCGAAGCGTTTCGTTTTCATTGTTCAAATCAGCAAGTTGCTCTTGTTTTGCCGCATCGGGGTGCAGTGTTGGCATGAGGCGTGCATTGTATTGGGCAGCGCCGGAGAGAATGCCGGCTGCCGTGGGCAGGGTGTCCACGGCGTGCTACAACTTCGCAGTACCCCGAATTCGACGTATCCCGATCTCGCATCACCAAGGCTTCGAGCCAAGTTCAACCCCGGAGGACACCATGTCTGCCAAGACTCTCGCCCTGATTGAAGAACATGACGTGAAGTGGGTCGACCTGCGCTTCACCGATACCCGTGGCAAGGAGCAGCACGTCACCATCCCGGCCCGCGATGTGGACGAGGAGTTTTTCGAGAACGGCCAGATGTTTGATGGCTCTTCCATCTCCGGCTGGAAGGGTATCAACGAGTCCGACATGATCCTGCGTCCGGAAGATGGCACCGCCTTCCTCGACCCCTTCACCGAGGACGCTACCCTGGTGCTGCGCTGCGATATCATCGAGCCGGCCACCATGCAGGGCTACGAGCGTGACCCGCGCTCCATCGCCAAGCGCGCCGAGGCCTACCTGCAGTCCACCGGCCTGGGCGACACCGCTTTCTTCGGCCCCGAACCCGAGTTCTTCATCTTCGACGAGGTGCACTGGAAGGCCGATATCGAGGGCTCCATGTACAAGATCACCTCCGAGGAGGGCGCCTGGGCCACCGACCGTCAGGTCGAGGGCGGCAACCTGGGTCACCGTCCGCGGGTCAAGGGCGGCTACTTCCCGGTGCCCCCGGTGGACAGCTTCCACGATATCCGTGGTGCCATGTGCAACACCCTGGAGGCGATCGGCCAGAGCGTCGAGGTGCATCACCACGAGGTGTCCAACGCCGGCCAGAACGAGATCGGCGTCAAGTTCAACACCCTGGTCAAGAAGGCCGACGAAGTTCAGGAACTGAAGTACGTGATCCACAACGTGGCTCACGCCTACGGCAAGACCGCCACCTTCATGCCCAAGCCGCTGGTCGGCGACAACGGCAGCGGCATGCACGTGCACCAGTCGTTCTGGAAGGATGGCCAGAACCAGTTCGCCGGCGACGAGTACGCGGGTCTCTCCGAGATGGCGCTCTACTACATCGGCGGCATCATCAAGCACGCCCGCGCCCTGAACGCCTTCACCAACGCTTCGACCAACTCCTACAAGCGTCTGGTGCCGGGCTTCGAAGCGCCGGTCATGCTGGCCTACAGCGCCCGTAACCGCTCCGCTTCCATCCGCATTCCGTACACCGCGAGCCCGAAGGGCAAGCGCATCGAGGCCCGCTTCCCGGACCCGACCGCCAACCCCTACCTGTGCTTCGCGGCGATGCTGATGGCCGGCATCGACGGCATCAAGAACAAGATCCACCCCGGCGACGCCATGGACAAGAACCTCTATGACCTGCCGCCGGAAGAGGGCAAGAAGGTGCCGACCGTGGCCCACAGCCTCGACCAGGCCCTGGATGCCCTGGACAAGGATCGCGCCTTCCTGACCGAAGGTGGCGTCTTCACCGACGACATGATCGATGCCTACATCGAGCTGAAGATGGAGGACGTGGAGCGCATTCGCATGACCACCCACCCCATCGAGTTCGACATGTACTACAGCTGCTGATGATGGCAGCGGCCAGGCGCGACGCGACCTGGCCCGGCATCGACGCCCCGGCGTTGATCGAAAAGGGGTTCCGCCATGGCGGAACCCCTTTATCTTGTTCACTATCCAAGCAGGGGTAAGGCAACACCATCCACAGACCGCCAGGAAGGCGGCACGCAGGGGGTATCCATGAACAAGGCCTTGATGGCCCTGGCGGTGGGGCTGTCGTTCAGCCTGGCGGCCCAGGCCCAGACGATCTATCGCACCACCGACGCCCAGGGCAACGTGGTCTTTACCGACAACCCGGACCGGGGCGGCGAGCAGGTGGAGCTGGCGCCGCTGACCGTGGTGCCCTCCAGCGGCGAGGTGCGCCGCGGCGAGCCGGCGCCACGGCTCGAGGCCAGCGGTGCCGCCGCGGCGACGGGCTCGCCCGGCCAGCCCTTCATGCCCTACGACAGCTTCCGCATCCTCTCCCCCAGTCATGAGCAGGCCTTCCCGGTGGGGGCGGCGGGCAACGTGCCGGTGGAGCTGGGCATCCAGCCCGAGCTGCGCGAGGACCATCGCGTGCGCCTGCTGGTGGACGGCCAGGTGAGCCAGACGGCGATGCACACCACCGCCTTCATGGTGGCCAACATGAACCCCGGCGAGCACGTGCTGCAGGCGGAGCTGCTCGACGGCAGCGGCGCCGTTCGCCACCGCAGCTCGCCGGTGACCATCTATGTGCACCGGGCCAGCGTCAACCGGCCCGCCGATTAGCTGCCCCCTCGCTGGGCGCCCTGGCCGTGGTGCCCGGACGGCAGCCCGAGGCCCTGTCGCCCCCCGCATGGCGACCGCTGGCCACCCCATGGCGGCGGGCCGCTCTACCCGCCCGTGAAGCCGCCGCCCCCACCTGCCGAGGCGCCCTCGCCGCTGCGGCGCGGTGCGGAATCCATTCGACGGCTGCCGGACGATGACCCGCCGCTGCGCCGTCATGAGGAGCGCGGCACCTCCCGCTGAGCCCTTGCGGGGCACTCGGTGCACCGACATCGTCCGCCGCGCCGTGCAGCCCTTCCTTTTCTGCACTATTTTGGTGCGGCGGGGTGGCGATCCGCCGCCGCGGAGCCCCTGGTGGCGGGCCTTGCGAGTCTGGCGCGCTTCTTGCAATCGCTTGGTGTCTACCCTGGATCCGATATGGCCCCTTCGATGTATCAACGCTTGATGGAGCACCTCACCACCGCCGTGGTCCTGCTGGACGGCGAGCTGAGGCTGCGATGGATGAACCCTGCCGCCGAGGCGCTGCTGGCGAACAGCCTCAGCCGGGTGCAGGGTGTGGCGCTGTGCGCCCTGATGGAGAGCGATGATGGACTCGGCGCGGTACTGGGCAAGGCCCGGGACGAATTTCACCCCTTCACCCAGCGCGAGGCGCGCCTGACCATGCTGGGCGGCGAGGCGCTGACGGTGGACTACACGGTCACGCCGCTCTCCCGGGAGGAGCTGCTGCTGGAGATCGAGCCCCGCGACCGGCTGATGCGCATCTCCCGGGAGGAGGCGCTGCTGACCCGTCAGGAGACCATCAAGGTGCTGACCCGCGGCCTGGCCCACGAGGTGAAGAACCCCCTGGGCGGCATTCGCGGGGCGGCCCAGCTGCTGGAGCGCGACCTCGACGACCCGGACCTGAAGGAGTTCACCCGGATCATCGTCGAGGAGGTGGATCGGCTGCGCGACCTGGTGGACTCCATGCTGGGCCCCAACCGGGTGACCCGCCACGAGCCGCTCAATATCCACAAGGTGCTGGAGCGGGTGCGCTCGCTGCTGAGCGTCGAGCACCCCCAGGTGCGGGTCGAGCGCGACTACGACCCCAGCCTGCCGGACCTGGCCGGCGACGAGGCCCAGATGATCCAGGCGGTGCTCAACGTGGCCCGCAATGCCGTGGAGGCGATGACCGAGTCGGGGACGCCCGAGCCGCGGCTGGTGCTGCGCACCCGGGCGCGCCGCCAGTTCACCCTGGGCGCCGAGCGCCACCGCCTGGTGTGCGAGGTGGCGATCATCGACAACGGCCCCGGCGTTCCCGAGGCGCTGCGCGAGACGCT
Source organism: Halomonas alkalicola (assembly GCF_030704205.1). Lineage (NCBI taxonomy): Bacteria > Pseudomonadati > Pseudomonadota > Gammaproteobacteria > Oceanospirillales > Halomonadaceae > Halomonas > Halomonas alkalicola. The sequence continues at coordinate 2,368,640 of NZ_CP131913.1, forward strand.
CTTCTATCCCATGGTCTCCGGCCGCGCCGAGGGCAGCGGCCTGGGGCTCTCCATCGCTCAGGCGATCCTGCACCAGCACCAGGGCCTGATCGAATGTGATTCCGAGCCAGGCCAGACCGAATTCCGACTGCTGATTCCCCTGGAGAAGCGCCATGACTGACGCCGCTCGCGTGGTGGTCGTCGATGACGACCGCGCCATCCGCTGGGTGCTCGAACGTGCCCTCGCCCAACCCGACCTCGACGTGGAGTGCATCGAGCGCGCGGACACCGCCCTGCAGCGCCTGCTCGACAATCCGCCCGACGTGCTGGTCACCGACATCCGCATGCCCGGCATCGATGGCCTGGACCTGATGGCCCGGGTGCGCGAGGCCCATCCGGACCTGCCGGTGATCGTGATGACCGCCCACTCCGACCTGGACAGCGCGGTGGCCTCCTACCAGGGCGGGGCCTTCGAGTACCTGCCCAAGCCCTTCGACGTCGACGAGGCGCTGGCCCTGGTGCGTCGTGCCGTGGCCCACGCTCGGGAGCGCCAGCGCCCGGTCATCGTGCCCGAGGGGCTGGATGCCGAGATCATCGGCGAGGCGCCGGCCATGCAGGAGGTGTTCCGCGCCATCGGCCGGCTGTCACACTCGCACATCACCGTGCTGATCAACGGCGAGTCGGGGACCGGCAAGGAGCGGGTGGCTCGGGCGCTACACCAGCACAGCCCGCGGGCCGGCAAGCCCTTCATCGCCCTGAACATGGCGGCGATCCCCAAGGACCTGATCGAGTCCGAGCTGTTCGGCCACGAGAAGGGCGCCTTCACCGGCGCGGCCGCCCAGCGCCAGGGCCGCTTCGAGCAGGCCGACGGCGGCACCCTCTTCCTGGACGAGATCGGCGACATGCCCGCCGAGACCCAGACCCGCCTGCTGCGTGTGCTGGCCGACGGCGAGTTCTACCGGGTCGGCGGCCACACGCCGGTGAAGGTGGACGTGCGCATCATCGCCGCCACCCACCAGAACCTCGAGAGCCTGGTGGAGGATGGGCGCTTCCGCGAGGACCTCTTCCACCGCCTCAACGTGATCCGCGTGCACCTGCCGAAGCTGGCCGAGCGCCGCGAGGATATCCCGCGGCTGGCCCGTCACTTCCTGGCCGAGGCCGCCAAGGAGCTCTCCACCGACGTCAAGGTGCTGACGCCCGAGGCCGAGAGCCACCTGACCCGCCTGCCCTGGCCGGGCAACGTGCGCCAGCTGGAGAACACCTGCCGCTGGCTGACGGTGATGGCCTCCGGGCGCGAGATCCTGGTGGAGGACCTGCCCCCGGAGCTGCGCCACGAGGACGGCAGCAGCGTCCCCAGCGGCGACTGGCGCACCGCCTTCCGGGACTGGGCCGACCGGGCCCTGGCGGCGGGGCATACCCACCTGCTGGAAGAGGCCGTACCGGACTTCGAGAAGATCCTGATCGAGACCGCCCTGCGCCACACCGGCGGGCGCAAGGGGGAGGCCGCGGAGCTGCTGGGCTGGGGACGCAATACCCTGACCCGAAAATTGAAGGTATTGCTGCCGGCGCTGGCCGACGGGGAGTAGGCTGAGCGCCAAGCGGTCATGAGGGGAAGCTAGCCGAGCAGTCGCCGCGCTAGCAGCCGCTGCATGTCACGGCGGCTGTGGGCAATCAGATAGACGATGAGTCGCTCGCCATGCTGACGATAGAGGATGCGTACCGGCGGCTCGATGACCTGCCGATAGTCACGGATGCCAAGCTCCAGCAGCTCGCGGGGGTGGCTGCCGCGCTCGGGTAGCTCCCCCAGCGAGGCAAGGCGCCCTTCGATGGCGGTCAGTAGCTGTTCGGCCGCTGGCGGCGAGTCCTCAGCAATGAATTCGTAGAGCTCGCGAAGGTCCTCGAAGGCCGAGGCCGTGAGTTCGACCCGCAGCGCCACCGCTAGCGATCTCCTCGGCGCAGCCGGTTAAAACATTCGGCCGCATCCAGGGTCTTGCCCTGCTCGACCTCCTGGCTGCCAAGCGCCAGGATCTTGAGCAGGGCCAGTGTCTCCTGGGTCTGCTCATAGCTGCGGATGTCCTGTACGACCATCCTGGCCTCGCCGTTCTGGGTGATCAGCATGGGCTCGCGCAGCTCGTTGAGCGAGCGGGAAATCTCGGCGGCATGGGCCTTCAGATAGCTGATGGGCTTGATGTTCTCTGAGTATTTCATGGTGTCTGGTTCCGCACGGGCGTGTGGACTGAATTTAGTCCTTATTCAGTTTCTCGGCAAGCATCAGGAAGCTTCTGCCTCAGCCAGCCGAAGTCGATATGCTCTTGTTCGAGCCGCACCCGCTCGGCCCAGGTATCGTCGCGCAGCGCAAGGAACAGCGCGAGCTCGGCGTCGGTGAGTCGGGTGGGGGTATGCCCGAGTCGCTTATCGGCGGGCTCCTCGCCCCATAGCAAGCGGTGTGCCAGCAGCGTCTGCTGATCCATCAGCAGCGAGCGGGCGTCGGGCAGCGAGGCACGCACCCGGTCGAGGATACCGAAGCCGTGGGTGTCGATATCGCCCCAGTAATGTACCTCGACCTCCCTGAGCCAGGGGGTACGTACCAGATGCTCCAGACCGTAGCCCAGTCCGAATACCACCAGCGAGCGGGGCACGTCGGGAAAGGCTAGGCCGTTGGTCTGGTTCTCGGTGATGAAGACGCGCTCCACCGTCGGCCGGAAGGTGGCGAACTGCTCGGCGGGGAGACTCAGATCACTCAGCCCCTGCACGTGGAGGGCCGGGTCGAGCAGGCGCAGGCGCACCAGCGGCGAAGGGCTGCGCAGCCCGAAGCGCTGGTTGAAGCCGCGCACCCCACTGGCCGCCGCGTCGATGGCCGAAGCAGGCAATACTTCGTCGAGGAGCACCGCGAGCAGGCCGCGCCTGATCTCGATGAACTTGGTGTCGACGCCGGGAATCGCCAACTGGCGGGGATAGCAGCCGGGCCGCGGGTGGCGCTGGAAATGGTCGAGCACGGCGAGTAACCGAGGCCAGCTCTCCGCGTGCTTCAGTACCTTGAGCGGCTGTCGGCGCAGCCAGTTGGCCAGTCGCGGCTGGCGAGCGAGGATCTCCGTGGCCAGCGCATCGAAGCGTTCGGCATCACGCCGCCGATCTAGCAGCCGCAGGGCGTCCTCGCTAGTGGGAACGATCAGCGCGGCGGGCAGCTCGTTGCTTCCCTGTACGCGGTTGCCCTGGCGGCGGAACTCGATTACGTAGCCGTGGCCCAGGGCATCGAGGCTGTTGTCGCGCAGCCGCCGGACCCAGGCGGCCACCTCGGCGAAGCGTTCGGTGATGTCCCTGGCGGTGGGGCGGCGCAGGCGCAGGTCCAGTGGAAACAGCGGCTCGTCGTCTTCTGCCGGCAGGCGCGCGGCGAGGAGGGCGCCGCTGTCCCAGTGGCGCTGGAGCTGGCGGCGGATCTCCGCCGGCGTGGTCCAAGTCACCTCACAGCACCTCGATCCGTTCCCGGGCGGCCTTCTCCTCGCGGTACTCCTCGATGGTCAGGTTGCGAAGCATCGACTGGCGCCCCGCTTCGTTGTGCACGAAGCCGACGCTGGCGACATAGGGCTCGATGATGTGGATCTTCTGCAGCGGGGTGACGATCAGCAGCTGAAGGTTGAGCCGGGCGAACAGCTCGAGGCCGTAGCGGGCGGATTCGTCGGAGCCACGGCCGAAGGCCTCGTCGATGACCACGAAACGGAAGGAGCGTGAGTGGCTCTCGCCCCACTCCAGGCCGAACTGGTAGGCCAGGCTGGCGGCCAGCACGGTATAGGCGAGCTTCTCCTTCTGGCCCCCCGACTTGCCGCCGGCGTCCGAGTAGTGCTCGTGCTCGCTGTCGTCCTCGCGCCAGCGCTCCGAGGCCGAGAACAGGAAGTGGTGGCGCACGTCGGTGACCTTTCGGGTCCAGCGCCGGTCCAGTTCGCTGCTGCCCTCGCGGCCGCGGAAGCGCTCGATGATCGCCTTGACCTGCAGGAACTTGGCCTCGGAATACTGCTCGTCGTCGCTGCCGCTCAGGGTGCTCTCGGTGCAGGCGCGCAGCTGCTGGCGAAAGTCGCGAACCTCGGCATCCGAACTGGGCTCGGCGACCAAGCGGATAAAGCGCCCCGGGTTATAGTCGATGTCGTGCAATGAGGCGTTGATGGTCGCCACGCGATCCCGGATCTCCTCGCGCTGGCGGTTAAGGAAGGCCTGGAAGCCGGCGATCTCGTGGATAGTATTTTCGTTGAGCAACTGCTTGAAGCGTGCCTCGAAGCGCGGCAGATCATCAGCCTGGAGGGACGCCAGCAGGGCGCGATAGTCGTCACCGGCGGCCAGGCTGGCGTCCACTTCCTCGGTGTCCTGGGGCCAGGCGGTGCGAATGTGTTGCATGGCCTTGACGATCGTCTCGCTCAGCCGGTCTAGTTGCTTCTGACGGGCATCGATGGCCGCCTGCAGCCAGTCGCGCATCTCCCGCTCGCGGTTGTCGCAGGACTCGACGCTGAGCTGGTGCTCACCCAAGGCCTTTGAGCGCTGAGTATCGAGGCGCGGGAAGCAGGCCTGGCGCTGCTCGGCGTCGAGGCTCTCGACCAGGGATCGGGCTTCTGCGAGCTGGATATCGGCCGCCTCGCGTCGCGGCCTCTGGCTGCCCTGTTCGTTCTGGGCCTGGCTCCAGGCCGCCTCGGTGGCGGCGCTGGCGGCCTCCAGTTCCTGTAGCTGGGCCTGCAGCGTCCTGAGCCGGTCGGAACTCTCCTCGAGATTGCGGCGTTCCGCCTCGCGACGGGCCAGCCGTGCCGCCGGGGTGCGCCAGTCGAGGGACGCGAAGTCCTCGAAGCCCTGCAGGCGGCTGAGGTCGCCGCGGCGCTGGCCGAGCCGGCGCTGCTCGGCCTGGACCTCGGCCACCCGGACCGCGCTGGCCTGGATGCGCTGCCGCAGGGCGTCGGCTTCCGTCTCCAGGGCAGCGATCTTGGCTTCGTTGCTCCAGCCCAGCACGTAGCGGGTACGGTCGTCGAGGCGGTGGCGGTCGTCCTTCTCGTGACGCTCGCCGCCGGTCTTGAGCTGGCCGTTGCGGGTCAGGGCGCGCTGCTCGCGGCGGAACTGGCTCAGTTCGCTACAGCAGGCATAGTCGAAGCGCTTGCCCAGCTCCTGTTCCAGCCAGGCGTAGTGGTCGCTGTCGGGGCGAATGGCCAGCTTGCGTACCAGCGACTCGGGATGCAGGGAGGGGGCGGCGACCTGGGTGTCGCGCACCCGGTAGTAGACCAGTCGGCCGCGTAGCTGGGTGCGTTCGACCCAGTCGGCGACCTCGGCGTAGTGGGCGTCGGGCACCAGCAGCGAGAGGGCGAAGTTGTGCAGCACCCGTTCGGCGGCGCCTTCCCAGTCGCGGGCGTCCTCGCGCACCTGCAGTAGCTCGCCGGCGAAGGGCAGGGTGCCCTCCTCCAGGCCTGTGGCCTCACAGAGCCGCTCGCGCAGGGCGAGCATGCGCGCCGGCAGGTTGGAGCGGCGCTCACGCAGCGAGGCCAGCTCGGTGTCGAGGGTATCATGCTGCTCCTTCAGGCCGCGCAGCGTCAACTCGTGGTCTGTACGCCGTTCGGTCAGGACGTGCTCGTCGTCGTCCAGGCTGGCCAGCGCTCGGTCCACGCTCGCAGCGTTGGCCTGGAAGGCCTCGGCATCCTCGGCGACCTCCAGGCCTACTGCTTCGGCCAGCTCCCGGTAGCGGTCGGCACGACGGCGACAGTAGTCACGCGCCTCGCCGAGTTGTTCGATCTCGTGGGCCAGTTGGGCCAGGCGGTCGCCGCCGCTGTCGGCGATGGCCTGGCGCAGGTCGTCACGCTGGCTGGCCTCTCGGCGACGCTGTTCGGTCAGCTCGTCGAGCCGGGTGGCCAGCCGCGCAAGGTCCGCGTCCAGGCGCTCCAGGCGGCGTTCCAGCAGGGTGGCCTTGTGGCTCGCGAAGTAACTCTTCAGCGCCTCGCGATCGGCGACCTGCTCGGCCTGCTGGACCGCCAGTTCGGCGTGGCGGTCGAGGTTGTCCACCAGCGGGGTCAGCGCCTCGATCTTGCGGCGTGCCTCGAGCACGGCGGCGTGGGCGCGGTCGAGGTCGTCGAAATGGCGGATCAGGCCGGTGATGCGCTCCTCCATGGACAGCGCCTCGAGCATATGGGTGCGCACGAAGTCGGTCAGGTTGCCCACCGACTTCATCGACACCGTCTGGTTGAACAGCTCCATGGCCTGGTCGTTGCTGGCGCCGAGGCCGAACCGCCGGCGGAAGGCGGCCCCATAGGGCGGGAAACTGTCGTGCAGTTCCACTGGGGGGCTGTCGCGCAAGCGTTTCTTGAGGTACTTGAGATCGCTGCCGAAGTCGTCGAAGTCGCCGGCGATGGCCAGTTCCCGGTCGGCCACCACGTAGAAGCGATCAGGCTGGCCCTGGGTATCGGTGATCCAGAATACCTGGGCCAGGGTCACGTGGGTGTCGAAGCCCTCGTTGTAGAAGTGGCCGAGGATCACCGAGTAGCTGTTGTGATCGCGCAGGCCGACGGCCTTGGCGCTGAGCCCCGCCTCGCCGCGTTCGCTCTTGTAGTGGCCCAGCACGTAGGAGCGCAGGCTGCGCTCCTTGGCCTCGGCGCCGGCCGCCTTGTTGTAGGTGATGCGCTGGGCGGGCACCAGTAAAGTGGTGATGGCATCGACTAGGGTGGACTTGCCGGAGCCGATGTCGCCGGTCAACAGGGCGTTGTCGCCGCCGGCTTCCAGGCGCCATACGCGCTGGTGGAAGGTTCCCCAGTTGTAGACCTCCAGGCGCTGCAGGCGAAAGCCGGCGCGTCCCGGCGGCGCCCCGAAGTCGAGTTCACCGAGCTGCATATCAGCCTTTCTCCTCGGCATGTTCACGGTATTCGGCCAGGCGCTGTTCGAACTCGGCGAGCCACTGGGCATCGACGAAGGACTTGAGTAGGCGGCGCACCTCGAAGCGTGGCTGCTCGCCCTTGAGGCGACGCAGGAAGCCCAGTTCCACCACCTTGTTGATGTGGCCGTCGAGTCGATCAAGCAGGCGCGCCTCGTTGCTGGTGTCGGCGAGGAATAGAGCGAGCATCTCTTGGAGCTGCTCGCGGGAGAGAATCAGGCGCGGCTCGTCGCTGCCGGCATCCTGCTCGGCAAGCTTCTTGCGCAGCAGTGCCAGCAACAGGCTGACCGGATAGCTCAGCGGCTGGCGACGCACCAGGCGGGGCAGCGGGTGCTCGTCGTCGTCCGCTCGCTGGATCAGGTAGGCGTGGCCTTCGGCCTCGTCGAGTATCAGCGACAGCCCCAGCGGGGCCAGGTGGTCGCGCAGTCGCGCCTGGTGGTCGAGCAGATCCTGCCACTGACCGGGGTCGCGGTCCTGATAGAGGACACCCTTCACAAGGGCGATCAGGACCAGCGAGAAGCGTCGCTCGCCGGAGGGCGGTGAGGTGTCTGAGATGATGTCGCTCATGGGCTGGGCACCTGTTGACGGGTAAAAATAACGCGCGGGAGCCGGGCGCGCCGCCAGCGCCCCTGGTCGTCGTGCCAGGTGAGTTCCTGGGGGTGGGCCTCGTCGAGCAGCCCCTGGTGCCCCTCGGTGGCGATGGCCAGCCAGGCCACCAGCTCGGCGAGCCCCTGCCGGAGCGGCTCCTCGGCCAACAGCTCATCGAGGGTGACCTGGTCGCGGGTCTGTAGCGCTCGGCGTACTCGGGCGCGCAGGCGCTCCTTGTCCACATGGTGCTGGTCGAACAGCGCCTGGGCGCCGATCTCTTGGTCGTTGCCGCTGGTCAGACGCTCGGCGACGATTGCATGGCATGGCTTGATGGGTGGGTGGAACAGCGGTCGCTCCATGGGCAGCTCGAGGCGTGGTGCCGGCTCGTCGAGGCTCATCATCTCCTCCAGGGGGGCGTTCTCGCGCAGTGCCAGGGCGTGGCGCTCGATGTTGTGCAGGATGCCCATGATGCGGCGGTTCTCCAGCCAGCCCTGGTCGTCCAGATAGCGCCGCAGCTGCTCGGAGAGCCGGGCGACGGTGCCCTGGGCCACTTCGCCGGCCGACAGCCAGTCGTAGTGGATGCGTGCCAGGCGCGGGTCGGGGGCCAGCTCGGCGACCGGCTCCAGGCTCAGGATGCGCTCCAGCAGCGTGGTGAGTTCTTCCTGGCGAGCCGGCGACATCAGGAACTCCCAGAAGGCATGGAAACTGCGTCCCTGGTCGGAGTCGCGGATGGCATCGTGGTCGCCGAAGACCTCTTCGAGCAGCTCGCCCTTGCTTCCCTCCCAGGTGGCGATGCGCTCACGTAATTCGCGATCGAGGTGGCGGAAGTTCTGCTCGACCTGGCGAAAGTCGGCTAGCAGGGCCCTCGCAGTGTCGGTCATCTGCAGGAAGCGCTCGCGCAGGGCCGTCGTCGCCATCAGGTCGAGGCGTCCGGCGCGGATCTCGGCGATCTCGCCGTCGATGGCATCGCGGCGCCGCTCCAGGTCACGGATGCGGGTCTCGGGGTCGGTCTCGCTACCCTGGTCGATCTCGCGCAGCAGGTCAAAGACCTGCTTGAGGCGCGATTCCGCGCCGATGAATTGGCGCTGCTCGAGACCCGACAGCCAGTGCAGGGCCTGCTCGGCGGCCGGTGTAAGGTCGAAGTGCGGCTCGTCGCCCGCGGCAGGGTAGTATTTGCGCAGCCAACGGTGACGATCGTCGGCCCACTCGTTGAGATAGGCCATGGCCTCGCGGGGGAAGGCCGCCTCACCGAGCTCCTGACGCAGATGATGGAGCCAGTCTTCCAGCTGCGCGCCCAGGGGTTGTTCGGCAATGCTGCGCAGGTTCGGCACGATGAAGGTGCGCTGCAGAAAGCCGATGATCATCGGGGCGTTTTCGGCACGCAACAGGGTCCACGCCGGATGTGAATGGCGTAGCTGCTGCAGGTAGTCGAAATCCAGGTGGCGCATCATTGGCACAGGATAGCCTGGCATGTGCCGTGGCCCAAGCCGATGATGGCAAAGCGCCCGCCGGGAGTGCCAGAATGGGATTCTCAAGGAGAGAATGCCCATGACGCAGATGAGCTGGGAGCGGCTGCTGGACCCGAGCCGCCTGCACGACCGGCGCGACGAGCGCCCCGGCGGGGGCCGCGACGAGATCGGCCGCAGCCCCTTCCACAAGGATCACGATCGAATCGTCTTCGCCGGCTCCTTCCGCCGCCTGGGGCGCAAGACCCAGGTGCACCCGCTGACCGACAACGACCATATCCACACCCGCCTGACCCACTCCCTGGAGGTGGGCTGCGTGGGTCGCTCGCTGGGGATGATCGTCGGCGAGCGGCTCAGCGGCCGGCTGCCGGCCTGGATCACCCCGGCGGACCTCGGTGTGATCGTCCAGGCCGCCTGCCTGGGCCACGACATCGGCAACCCCCCCTTCGGTCACGCCGGCGAGTACGCCATCCGCGACTGGTTCAAGCACGCCGAGAGCGACGGCAGCGGCCTGCTGGAGGGGCTCTCGCCCCTGGAGCGCGAGGACCTGCTCACCTACGAGGGCAACGCCCAGGGCTTTCGCATCGTCACCCAGGTCGAGTACAACCAGTTCCGCGGCGGCATGCGGCTGACCACGGCGACGCTCGGCACCATGCTCAAGTACCCCTGGACGGTGGAGCACGGCGGGGCGGCCGGCAAGTTCGGCTGCTACCAGAGCGAGCGGGAGTTGCTGGTCGAGGTGGCCGAGCGGCTGGGGCTGCTGCCCCAGGGGACGGGGCGCTGGTGTCGCCATCCGCTGGCCTGGCTGGTGGAGGCCGCCGACGACATCTGCTACGCGCTGCTCGACCTGGAGGATGGCCTGGAGATGGGCATCCTGCGCTATGAGGAGGTGGCGGAGATCCTGATCCAGATCGCCGGCGGCGCCCCCGACGACTACGCCGCCATGCAGCGCCTCGGGGTCTCCCAGCGGCGGCGCATCGCCGCCCTGCGCGGGGCGGCCATGGAGCGCGCGGTGAACGACGTGGGGGCGGTCTTCGTGCAGCACGAGGCGGAGCTGCTGGGCGGGCGCCTGCGCCAGGACCTGCTGGAGCTCTGCCACCCGGACCTGGGCTGGGGCGTGGCCTCGGCCAAGCAGCTGGCCCGGGAGCGTATCTTCCAGAACGAGCGCAAGGCCAAGCTGGAGATCGGCGCCTACACGACCCTGGGCATCCTGCTGGAGGCCTTCATCGGCGCGGCCCATGAGCTGCACCATACCGGCCACTCCACCTTCAAGCACCAGCGGGTGCTGGCGCTGATCGGCGAGAATACCCCGCGGCCCTCCTGGTCGCTCTACGACAGCTATCGGCGCATGCTCGATTTCATCGGCGGCATGACCGATCACTATGCGGTGGATCTGGCCCAGGAGATGGGCGGGCGACTCAGGGGCGACTGAGCCCCAAGGCGGTTCAGCCCCGCTCGGGCAGGCGCTCGAGGCGAGCGGCGCGCTCCAGCAGCACGCCGATCACCGCGTCGTGGGTCTCGGTATCGAAGTCGCCAGGGCAGAGCTCACCGAGCTGATCGGCGAGGCGCTCGCCGCTGACCACCAGCAGGTCCTCGGGGCCCTGGCGGGCGTCCACCTCCCAGCCGGGCAGGGTCAGCACGCCCATCACCGGCACCGTGCGGCCGGTCAGCTCGGAGAGCCAGTTACCCAGCCACAGGGTCAGCTCCCGGGTCTTCTCCAGCGGGGCATGCTCGCTCCAGCCGGGGAAGCGCAGACGCGTCTTCTCCACCGTGACCAGGTTGATCTCCTTGCCTGAGGGGGTGAAGGGGCGGGTGCGGGCCCGGGTCTCCACCACGAAGACCCCGCAGGGGGTCACCACCACGTGGTCGATGCGAGTGCCGCGGGCCGGCACGTCGTGGAACACATAGTAGGGGTGGGCCTCGGGACGGATCAGTCGCTCGAGCTCCTGGCCCACCGCCAGCTCGCAGGCCAGGCCCAGCTTGAGGCGCCGGATGCGCTGGAAGTCGCGCATCAGCAGGAAGCAGAAGAGCAGCACCAGCAGGGTGCTGAGCACCCCGTAGAGGGACCACTCGACCCAGTCCTGCTCGCTGGCGAAGAGCATGCGGCCCATGCCGTAGACCAGCGGTGCCAGGGTGGCGATCGGGCCCAGGGCGCCGTTGAGGAAGAGACCGGCGAAGGCGCGGTCCAGGCGGTCGCGCAGGCCCTGGCCGGGCTCGCGCAGCGGGTGGGCGTCGAAGGGGGAGTGTACCCGGGCGTCGTGAAGGTTGCGCAGCGCCACCACGATCACCGCCAGCGCGGCAAGGGGGAACAGGAAGATCAGGGGAAGCAGGTATTCCAGCCAGGCCATCGGGGTTCCTTGCCCATCAGTCGGGGAGAGGCGGAGTGTCGGGCCCATTCTAGACAACCTCTGCCCTTCGGGGCCATGCTCTTTCGGCACTCGGCATCAACGACACCCCGGGGAGAGCGCGGTATGACGACAGCCATCCAGGGCATGACGCTCGGCAGCGAGGCCCAGCGGGCACTCGGCGACTTTGTCCTGCGCCATCCGCGCCTGGCGGTGCTGACCGGTGCCGGCATCAGCACCGCCAGCGGGATTCCCGACTATCGGGATGCCGCCGGCGCCTGGAAGCGCTCACCGCCCATGCAGCATCAACAGTTCATGGGCAGCCATGCGGCGCGCCAGCGCTACTGGGCGCGGGCCCTGGCGGGCTTTCGGGTGCTCGGCACGGCGCGCCCCAATCCGGCCCATCGGCGGCTGGCCGAGCTGGAGGCCATGGGGCGGGTCAGCGGGGTGATCACCCAGAACGTCGACGGCCTGCACCAGCGTGCCGGCTCCCGGCGGGTCATCGATCTGCACGGCCGCGCCGACCGGGTGCGCTGCATGGGCTGCGGCGCCAACCGCATGCGCCACGACCTGCACGCCGAGCTGGCGCGGCTCAATCCCGGCTGGGCCGAGGTGGCGGCCCGGGCGGCACCCGATGGGGACGCCGACCTGGAGGCGGACTTCTCCGACTTCCGGGTGCCCGGCTGCTCCCGCTGCGGGAGCGGCATCTGGAAGCCCGACGTGGTGTTCTTCGGCGACAGCGTGCCCCGGGAGAGCGTGGAGCGGGCCTTCGCCCTGCTGGCGGAGAGCGATGCCCTGCTGGTGGTGGGCAGCTCGCTGATGGTCTTCTCCGGCTTCCGCTTCGCCCGCGCGGCGGCCCGGGAGGGCAAGCCGATCGCCTGCTTCAACCTCGGCCGCACCCGTGCCGATGACCTCTACGCCCTCAAGCTGGAGGCGCCGGTGGAGGCGTCCCTGGCCGCGCTGTGCGGCCTCTGCGGGGGCGACGCCTGACGCCGCTCAGCCGCCGGCCAGCTTGACGGTATAGCCGCGCGCCTGAAGCTCCGCCTTGAGGCGGTCGCGATGGTCGCCCTGGATCTCGATCACCCCCTCCTTTACGGCGCCACCGGTGCCGCACACCTTCTTGAGCTGCTTGGCCAGGGCCTTGAGCTCCGCCTCGGGCAGCGGCACGCCGGCGATCGTGGTGACCCCCTTGCCCTTGCGGCCGCTGGTCTCGCGACGGATACGCACGATGCCGTCGAGTTCGGCCAGGCGGGCCTGCTCGGCGAGTTCTGCGCAGCGGCACTCGGCCACCGGCTGGCGGCAGTCGGGGCAGAGCTCGCCATGTTCGGTGGAGTAGACGAGGCCGCGCAGCTGGTCCTGGAGTGAGGGCATGACAAGGCTCCCTGGCGGGTGGGTGGCGGTGGCTGAACATGTGCAGGGCGATGATAGCGGCCGCGGGCGCTGCGTGCATGTGGGACGCTCGGTGGGGAGCGGCCTCAGCGGCTGGCTCTGCGGCGCGAGGCGGCGGCCTCCAGGGCAAGCCTGGCCACCACGGTGGGCAGCTGGAACATGCTGGTGATCATGATGGCGCCCTCCGGGGTCTCTTCCACATCCGGGTAGCGGTTGAGATGAACCACGATCATGCCCGCCTCCAGGGCGGCGCGAACGCCCACCACCGAGTCCTCGATGGCCAGGCACTGCGCCGGGGCAACGTCCATCTGGCTGGCCGCGTGGCGATAGAGGCCGGGGTCGGGCTTCCAGCAGTTGGCCTCGTAGGCACTGAACAGCCGTTCGCCGAACAGGTCGGCGAGGCCGGTGGCCTGCAGGGAGGTGCGGATCTTGTTCACCGGCCCGTTGGAGACCACGCCCATGGGGTAGGCGTGGAGGGCGGCCAGGGCCTCGGGGGCGCCATCGATGGGGGTGAGCTCGGTGGCCAGCCGCTGGTTGAGGTTGGCCCGCATGGTGGCCTCCAGGGGCTCCAGCGCCTCGGGGTCGACGCTGCCGTGGCGGCACTCGAGGGCGGCGACGATGCGGCGGAAGCGGGCCCCGCGGAATTCGCCGATGTAGTCGGTGGGCTGGAAGGGCAGGCCCACGGCGTTGAGCGCGGTGGCCATCTCGTCGGCGAGCAGCGGCTCGCTGTCGACCAGGGTGCCGTCGCAATCGAAGAGCAGACAGAGGGGGCCGGCCATCACCTAACCTCGCGGAGAGTACAGGGCGTGATCACCCTTATATTAAAGCCCAGTTTCACGACTTTGTGAACAGTGTTTCCGTTGGCGGCCTCCGGGCCCTGCCGAAAGGTGTCGCCCGGCTGTGTCGGCGGGCCCCATGTGCCAGATTTCACCATGCCCGGCGAGGGTCATGGCATGCATCCGGCACGCCGCGATTTTTTGCAGTCCATTGATATTGAATATTTTTTTTAAAAATTGGCCGGGTGTTGGCCCGCCGCCTGCACTGCTCAGGGTGAGCAGGAAGCGACGGCGCCACGCACTATCCGGCCCGTCGATATGGAGGCCACAGGCTTCCTCAAGGATGGAGGCCGCAGGCTTCCTCACAGGAAAACTCAAGTTCAGACCCCATAGGAGGCGCGAACATGATGTCCAAGGAATTCCTCAAGAAACTCGGTATCGTCGGTATCACCTTCGGCCTGGCCGCCAGCCCGCTGGCCTTCGCCGACTTCCACGACGAAGAGCCGCAGGATCCGGTGCCGCAAGAGGAGCCGGCTCCCGATGAGAACTACGGCAGCGCCGGTGCCGACGACACCTTCGAGAGCACCGACTTCGAAGCCTCCGAGTACGAGGAAGAGGAGGAAGAAGAGGAGTGGACCTTCGACGACGAGGAGGAGGAAGAAGAGGAGGAGTGGGAGACCCCTGACGAGGACGACGAGGAATCCACCTGGTAATCGCCTCGCACCCACCTCCGAGGAAGCTGCTTCCTCGCTGCCGCCCCCGGCCCTGGCCGGCGTCGTTGGTGGGTGCGGAAACGATGGGTACGGAAACGACAAGGGGCGGCCCCTGGGCCGCCCCTGCTGTCGCCTGCCTGATGAGCAGGCGTCAGTGCCTTACTTGACCTTGGGCGCCAGCTCGCCGCTCTCGTAGCGGGCGACCATGGCCTCGAGGCTGATCGGCTTGATCTTCGAGGCGTGGCCGGCGGTGCCGAAGGCCTCGTAGCGGGCGATGCAGATGTCGCGCATGGCGGAGACGGTCTCCTTGAGGAACTTGCGCGGGTCGAACTCGCTGGGGTGCTCGGCCAGGAAGCGACGCACCGCGCCGGTGGAGGCCAGGCGCAGGTCGGTGTCGATGTTGACCTTGCGCACGCCGTGCCGGATGCCCTCGACGATCTCCTCGACCGGCACGCCGTAGGTCTCGGGGCTCTCGCCGCCGAAGCGGTTGATCACCTCGAGCCACTCCTGGGGCACCGAGGAGGAGCCGTGCATCACCAGGTGGGTGTCGGGGATGCGGGCGTGGATCTCCTTGATGCGCTGGATGGAGAGGGTGTCACCGGTGGGCGGCTTGGTGAACTTGTAGGCACCGTGGCTGGTGCCGATGGCGATGGCCAGGGCGTCCACGCCGGTGGCCTTGACGAAGTCGGCGGCCTCCTCCGGGTCGGTGAGCAGCTGCTCCATCTCCAGCTTGCCCTCGGCGCCGATGCCGTCTTCCTCGCCGGCCATGCCGGTTTCCAGGGAGCCCAGGCAGCCCAGCTCGCCCTCCACGGAGACGCCGCAGGCGTGGGCCATCTCCACGGTGCGACGGGTGACGTCGACGTTGTAGTCATAGTCCATCGGGGTCTTGCCGTCCTCGCCCAGCGAGCCGTCCATCATCACCGAGGAGAAGCCGAGCTGGATGGAGCGCTGGCACACCGCGGGGCTGGTGCCGTGGTCCTGGTGCATGCACACCGGGATATGCGGGAACTCCTCCACCGCGGCCAGGATCAGGTGGCGCAGGAAGGGGGCGCCGGCGTACTTGCGGGCACCGGCGGAGGCCTGGACGATCACCGGCGAGTCGGTGCGGTCGGCCGCTTCCATGATGGCGCGCATCTGCTCGAGGTTGTTGACGTTGAAGGCCGGAACGCCGTAGCCGTACTCGGCGGCGTGGTCCAGCATCTGGCGCATGCTGATCAGTGCCATGGGGTCACCTTTTGCGTGGTCGCGGCGCCTGGCGGCGCCGCGAGTCGGTCGTGGGGGAGATGGGGTAATGAGTGCCTGGAGTCTATCAGGCCCGCTCGGCGGCTGCCTCGAGGGCGGCCACCGCCGGCAGGGTCTTGCCCTCCACGTACTCGAGGAAGGCGCCGCCGCCGGTGGAGATGTAGGAGACCCGCTCGGCGATGCCGTACTTGTCGATGGCGGCCAGGGTGTCGCCGCCGCCGGCGATGGAGAAGGCGGGGCTCTCGGCGATGGCCCGCGAGATCACCTCGGTGCCGCGGCCGAACTGGTCGATCTCGAACACGCCCACCGGGCCGTTCCAGAGGATGGTGCCGGCGTCCTTGAGCATGGCGGCCAGGCGTGCGGCGGTCTCGGGGCCGATGTCGAGGATCATCTCGTCATCCGCGACCTGGTCCACCGGCTTGACGGTGGCGGTGGCGGACTCGGAGAACTCGGTGGCCACCACGACATCGGTGGGCAGCGGAATCTCGACCTTCGCCATCAGGGCCTTCGCCTGGTCGATCAGGTCGGCCTCGTGCAGCGACTTGCCGACGTTGTGGCCCGCCGCGGCGATGAAGGTGTTGGCGATGCCGCCGCCGACGATCAGCTGGTCGCACTTCTCGGAGAGGGCGTTGAGCACGTCGAGCTTGGTGGAGACCTTGGAGCCGCCGACGATGGCGGTCATGGGGCGCGCCGGGGTGGCCAGCGCCTTCTGCAGAGCGTCGAGCTCGGCGGCCAGCAGCGGGCCCGCGCAGGCCAGCGGGGCGAAGCGCGCCACCCCGTGGGTGGAGGCCTGGGCGCGGTGGGCGGTGCCGAAGGCGTCCATCACGTAGATGTCGCACAGGGCGGCATACTGCTGGGCGAGGGTCTCGTCGTCCTTCTTCTCGCCGCTGTTGAAGCGCACGTTCTCGAGCAGCACCACCTCGCCATCGGCCAGGTCCAGGGCGGCGTCCAGATAGTCGCTGATCAGGGTGACCGGGCGGCCCAGCAGCTCGCCCAGGTGCTCGGCCACCGGCGCCAGGGAGAACTCCTCGGCAGGCTCGCCCTCGGTGGGGCGGCCCAGGTGGCTCATCAGCATCACCTTGGCGCCGGCATCGCGGGCGGCCTGGATGGTGGGCAGGGCGGCGCGCAGGCGGGCATCGCTGGTCACCTTGCCGTGCTTGACGGGCACGTTCAGGTCCTCGCGGATCAGCACGCGCTGGCCACTGAGGTCGAGGTCGGTCATCTTGCGCACGTTCATCGGGGCGTGGTCCTCATCTGGAAACCGGAAGGGGTCAGGGGGTCTCGAGGGGCATCGCGGCCAGGCGCCGGCCGACGTCGAGCATGCGGTTGGCGAAGCCCCACTCGTTGTCGAACCAGCACAGCAGCTTGATCCGGCGGCCGCCGGCCACCCGGGTCTGGGTGGCGTCCACGATACCGGAGCGCGGATCGTGGTTGAAGTCGACCGAGGCCACCGGCTCCTCGGTGTAGCCGAGCAGCCCGGCCAGGCGCCCGCGGCTCGCCTCGGCGAGCAGGGCGTTGACCTCGGCGGCGCTGGTGTCGCGGTTCACCGTGATGGCGAGATCCATGGCCGAGACGTTGATGGTCGGCACCCGCACATGGAGGCACTCGAAGCGCCCGGCCAGGTGGGGCATCAGGCGGTTGATGCCCAGCGCCAGGCCGGTGTCCACCGGCACGATGGAGTGCATCGCCGAGCGGGTCAGGCGCAGGTCGGTCTGGTGGTAGGCGTCGATCACCGGCTGGTCGTTCATCGCCGAATGGATGGTGGTGGTGACGCCATGGGCGATGCCCAGCGCCTCGTCCAGCACGGTGAGCACCGGCACGAGACAGTTGGTGGTGCAGGAGGCCGCGGAGACGATGCGCTGCCCGGGGGCGAGCTCATGGTCGTTGATGCCGGTGACGATGGTGGCATCCACGTCGCTCTCCGCCGGCTGCGAGAAGAGCAGGCGGCCGGCGCCGGCGGCCAGGTGGCGTTCGGCGGTGGCGCGGTCCTTGAAGCTGCCGGAGCACTCCAGCACCAGGTCGATGCCGAGCTCCCGCCAGGGCAGGCGGTCGGGGTCGGGCTCGCTGAGCACCCGGATCTCGCGCCCGTCGATGACCAGCCCCGCGTCACCCTGCGCCACCGCCGCGGGGAAGCGGCCGTGGGTGGTGTCGTAGCGGGTCAGGTAGGCGATGGTGGCGAGGTCGGAGAGCTCGTTGATGGCGACGATCTCCAGCGCCGGCCCGCTCCCCTGCTCGGCTCTCTGTTGCTCAATCAGAGCGCGCAGCACGCACTGGCCGATGCGGCCGTAACCGTTGATGGCGATGCGGTGGGCCATGGCGGTGGCAGGGGCTCCTGGTCGCGAGGGTGGCGAAGGAAATCAAGGCCGCGATTCTAGCGCACTTCAGCCGACGAGTCCCGGCAGCCGCCAGGCCAGCGGCAGCAGCAGGGCGGTGAGGATACCGGTGAGGCTCATGCCCAGGGAGGCGAAGGCGCCGGCGGTGGGGCCGATCTCGAAGGCGCGCACCGTGCCCAGCGCATGGCCGTTGATGCCCAGGGTGAGCCCGAGCAGGCGCTCGTCACGGATGCCCAGCCAGCGCGAAAGCAGTTCCACCCCGGCGATGGCCACCACGCCGGTCAGCAGCAGGCCGCCCATCATCAGCGCCACCGAGCCGCCGAGCTGCTCGGTGATCCCGATGGCGATGGGCGCGGTGACCGACTTCGGCGCCAGCGAGGCGAGCACCTCCGGCGAGGCCCCCAGCAGCCAGGCGATGGCCACCGCGTAGAGCGCGGCCATGCCGGCGGCCACCGGCAGGCAGACCAGCAGCGGGCGCCACAGGTCGCGGATATGGCCCATCTGCTGATAGAGGGGCAGCCCCAGCGCCACGGCGGCCGGGCCCAGCAGCAGCATCAGCCAGCCGGCGCCCTCCCGGTAGTCGGCGTAGTCGATGCCGGCCAGCGCCAGCACGCCGGCCAGCAGCAGGGCGGCCACCAGGATCGGCGGGCACCAGCTCGGCGCGCCGACCAGGCGGAACAGCCGGTCGCCGGCGAAGTAGGCGGCAAGGGTCAGGGCGATGGCCAGCAGCGGGGTGGCCAGCAGGTGGTCGAGGAGCTCACTCATGGTCGAGGCCCTCCCTGCCCATCAGGCGGCGCATCAGCCACAGGGTGGTGAAGACGCTGAGCAGGGTGCCCCCCACCAGGGCGCCGAGGATCGCCGCCCACTGCCCGCCGAGGGTGTCGAGGATGAAGAAGACGCCGACGACCCCGGGCATGATCAGCATGGCCAGCACGCCGATCAGTGGCCGGGCGGCGGCGGCGATATCGCTCGATACCGTGCCGCGCAGCATCAGCCAGGCGGTGAGCAGCAGCATGCCGGCCACCCCGGCGGAGACCGGCAGGCCGGCGAGGGTGACCAGCACATCGCCGAGCAGCAGGAAGCCCAGCAGCCAGAGAAAACCGCGCAGAACGGCCATCGATGATCCTCGAGAGTGACAACGGCAGAGATCGAGCATGTTAGCACGCTAGCGGTGTGTCGGCCGCGATCCGCCGTCGCGCCTGCGGCCGAGGCACCGGCCGGGAGCGGTCGCTAACCGCGGGCCCCTTGTCCTCTGCTGGCGACAGGTTGCAAGGCCCGACCCGCGGTGGGTACGGTCATCCACTACGCTGGGAAGAGCGACGTCAACCCGACCAAGGAGAGGAACGCCATGACCGATATCGCCAACTGGCTCGGCGACGAGGCCGAGTCCCTGCTGACCCACCAGTGCCGGGGCATCCCCCGGGAGAGCCTCTATCTGCCGGGGCCCGACTTCGTCGGCCGGGTGGTGGCCGACAGCGACCGCGGCCCCGCAGTGATGCGCAACCTGCAGGCGCTGTTCGACCACGGCCGCCTGGCGGGCACCGGCTACCTCAGCCTGCTGCCGGTGGATCAGGGCATCGAGCACTCCGCCGGGGCTTCCTTTGCGCCCAACCCCGCCTACTTCGATCCGGCCAATATCGTCGAGCTGGCCATCGAGGGAGGCTGCAACGGCGTGGCCTCGACGCTGGGCGTGCTGGCCTCGGTGGCGCGGCGCTACGCCCACCGCATCCCGATGATGCTCAAGCTCAACCACAACGAGACCCTGAGCCATCCGGCGATCTACGACCAGACGCTCTTCGCCCAGGTCGAGCAGGCCTTCGACATGGGCTGCGTGGCGGTGGGGGCTCCAAGGGGGCCTCCGACCTGGCCGAGGCGGTGCGCACCGCGGTGATCAACAAGCGCGCCGGTGGCATGGGGCTGATCTCCGGGCGCAAGGCCTTCCAGAAGCCCATGGATGAGGGCGTGGCCCTGCTGCACGCCATCCAGGACGTCTACCTGGATCCGACCGTCACCGTCGCCTGAGCGCCGCCACGACCCCGCGGGCATGAAAAAGGGCACGGCCTCTCGGCCGTGCCCTTGATGTTGCGTGCCTCGCGACGCTCAGCCCTCGAGCAGCTCGCTCGCCTGCTTGACCACGTTCTCCACGGTGAAGCCGAAATGCTTGAACAGGTCGCCGGCCGGGGCGGATTCGCCGTAGGTGCTCATGCCGATGACGCGGCCGTTGAGGCCCACGTACTTGTACCAGTAGTCGCGATGGCTCGCCTCGATGGCGATCCGCTTGGTGACGCTGCTCGGCAGCACCTTCTCGCGGTACTCGGCCTCCTGGCCGTCGAAGCGGAAGGCGGAGGGCATGGAGACCACGCGCACGGCGTGGCCCGCCTGCTCGAGCTCGGCCGCGGCGTCCATGGCCAGGCCGACCTCGGAGCCGGTGGCGATCAGGATCAGCTCCGGAGTACCTTCGCTGTCCTTGAGGACGTATCCACCGCGCTGGATATTGCCCAGCTGCTGCTTGGTGCGCGCCTGGTGGGGCAGGTTCTGACGGGAGAGCACCAGGGCGGAGGGGCCGGAGTGGCGCTTGAGGGCGGCATCCCAGGCGGCAGCCGTCTCCACGGCGTCACAGGGGCGCCAGGTGGCCAGGTTGGGGGTGGAGCGCAGGCTGGCCAGCTGCTCGATGGGCTGGTGGGTGGGGCCATCCTCGCCCAGGCCGATGGAGTCGTGGGTGAAGACGAAGATCGCCTGCTGGTCCATCAGGGCCGCCATGCGCACGGCGTTGCGCATGTACTCCATGAAGATCAGGAAGGTGGCGCCGTAGGGCACGAAGCCGCCGTGCAGGGCGATGCCGTTCATGATGGCGCCCATGCCGAACTCGCGCACCCCGTAGTGCAGGTAGTTGCCGTCCGGCGTCTCCGGGGTGATCGCGCGGGCGCCATCCCAGAAGGTCAGGTTGGAGGGCGCCAGGTCGGCGCTGCCGCCCAGCAGCTCGGGCAGCTGCGGGCCCAGCTCGTTGAGGCAGTTGAGCGAGGCCTTGCGGCTGGCGATGCTCTCTTCGGCCTGGTTGGCCTTTTCCTGGAGGGCTTCGCTCTTCAGGTCGGCGGGCAGCTTGCGCTGCAGGCGGCGCTGGAACTCGCGGGCCAGTGTCGGGTGCTCTTCGCGATAGCGCTCGAAGCGCGCCTGCCACTCGCTCTGGGCGGCGCTGCCCTGCTTGCGAGCGTCCCAGCCCTGGTAGACGGGCTCCGGGATGTGGAAGGGGGCGTGGGGCCAGTCGAGCTGCTGGCGGGCGGCGGCGACCTCCTCCTCACCCAGGGGGGCGCCGTGGCACTCCTCCTTGCCCTGCTTGTTGGGGGCGCCGAAGCCGATGACGGTCTTGCAGATGATCAGGCTCGGCTTGTCGTCGTGGCTCTTCGCCAGCGCGATGGCGGCCTTGATCTCCTCGGGCTTGTGGCCGTCGACGTTGGGCACCACGTGCCAGCCGTAGGCCTCGAAGCGCTTGGCGGTGTCATCGGTGAACCAGCCCTCGACCTCGCCGTCGATGGAGATGCCGTTGTCGTCGTAGAAGGCGACCAGCTTGCCCAGCTTCTGGGTGCCGGCGAGGGAGCACACCTCGTGGGAGATGCCCTCCATCAGGCAGCCGTCGCCCAGGAACACATAGGTATTGTGGTCGACGATGGTATGCCCGGGGCGGTTGAACTGGGCCGCCAGGGTCTTCTCGGCAAGTGCCATGCCCACGGCGTTGGCCAGGCCCTGGCCCAGGGGGCCGGTGGTGGTCTCGACGCCCGGCGCATAGCCGAACTCCGGGTGGCCGGCGGTCTTGGCGTGGAGCTGACGGAAGCTCTGCAGCTCCTCGAGGCTGAGCTCATAGCCGCTGAGGTGCAGCAGGGAGTAGAGCAGCATGGAGCCGTGGCCGTTGGAGAGCACGAAGCGGTCGCGGTCGGGCCATTTGGGGTCTTCCGGGTTGTGCTTGAGGTAGTCGTTCCACAGCACTTCGGCGATGTCGGCCATGCCCATGGGTGCGCCGGGGTGGCCGGACTTGGCCCGCTGGACGGCATCCATGGACAGGGCGCGAATGGCGTTGGCCAGTTCGAAACGGGACGGCATTGGGTAGCTCCTCGCCTGCGGCAGAATAAGGGTAATGGCCACCGCCGGCGGACAGCGGGGCATGCAGTCTGGCTGGGTGAGTCGCCGCGGGACGCGTGCGGCGCGATGGAATTCGGTGTCATATTGTCGCCGACTTGACGCCCGGCATCAAATCGTGGATGCCCCGCCAGGCCCCAGCGTGTAGACTCTTGCCCCCTAAAGACTGCTTCACACTCGGTCGAGGACGCCATGAGCGAATACTCCCTGTTTACCTCCGAATCCGTCTCCGAGGGTCATCCCGACAAGATCGCGGACCAGATCTCCGACGCGGTGCTCGACGCCATCATCGCTCGCGACAAGCAGGCCCGGGTGGCCTGCGAGACGCTGGTCAAGACCGGCGTGGCCATCGTCGCCGGCGAGATCAGCACCTCGGCCTGGGTCGACCTCGAGGCGATCGTGCGCGAGGTGATCACCGGCATCGGCTACACCTCCTCGGATGTGGGGTTCGACGGCGAGACCTGCGGCGTGCTCAACCTGATCGGCAAGCAGAGCCTGGACATCGCCCAGGGGGTCGACCGCAGCAAGCCCGAGGATCAGGGCGCCGGTGACCAGGGGCTGATGTTCGGCTACGCCACCAACGAGACCGACTCCTTCATGCCGGCGCCGATCCACTATGCCCATCGCCTGGTGGAGCGCCAGGCCGAGCTGCGCAAGCACGGCCTGCTGCCCTGGCTGCGCCCCGACGCCAAGAGCCAGGTCACCTTCCGCTATGACGACCAGGGCAAGCCCTGCGCCGTGGACGCCGTGGTGCTCTCCACCCAGCACGATCCGGGCATCGACCAGGACGAGCTGCGCAAGATGGTCAAGCGCGAGATCATCGAGCAGGTGATCCCCGCCGAGTGGCTCTCCGAGCACACCCGCTACCACATCAACCCCACCGGCAAGTTCGTGATCGGCGGCCCCGTGGGCGACTGCGGCCTGACCGGGCGCAAGATCATCGTCGACACCTATGGCGGCATGGCGCGCCACGGCGGCGGTGCCTTCTCCGGCAAGGACCCCTCCAAGGTGGACCGCAGCGCCGCCTATGCCGGCCGCTACGTGGCCAAGAACATCGTCGCCGCGGGCCTGGCCGACAAGTGCGAGATCCAGGTCTCCTACGCCATCGGCGTTGCCGAGCCCACCTCGGTCTCGGTCAACACCTTCGGCACCGGCAAGGTGGATGACGAGCGCATCATCGCGCTGGTGCGCGAGCACTTCGACCTGCCCCCCCATGCCATCACTCGCATGCTCGACCTGCTGCATCCCATGTACCAGCTCACCGCGGCCTACGGCCACTTCGGTCGCGAGCCCTTCGAGACCTCCTACCGCTGGACCGATCCCCAGGGCCAGGAGCACATCGAGACCTTCACCGCCTTCCCGTGGGAGAAGACCGACCGCGCCAGCGCCCTGCGCCAGGCCGCCGGCCTCTGAGCCTGGCGACGTGCTTCGACCCCCTCTGACGCCCGGCCTGCGCCGGGCGTCGTCGTTGTGGCTATAGTGAAGATCACCCCAGTCCCTGCGAAGAGGTGATCCATGAACCAGCCCGCCGTGACCACGCCCGCCCGCCAGGACTTCAGGGTGGCCGACCTCGCCCTGGCCGAGTGGGGGCGTCGCGAGATCCGTATCGCCGAGACCGAGATGCCGGCGCTGATGGCGATCCGCGCCAAGTATCACGATGCCCGGCCGCTGGCGGGGGCGCGCATCGCCGGCTGCATCCACATGACCATCCAGACCGCGGTGCTGATCGAGACCCTCATCGACCTGGGCGCCAGCGTGCGCTGGTCGTCGTGCAACATCTTCTCCACCCAGGACCACGCCGCCGCGGCCATCGCCGCCGCCGGCATCCCGGTGTTCGCCTGGAAGGGGGAGACGGAGGCGGAGTTCTGGTGGTGCATCGAGCAGACCGTGGCGGGCCCCGAGGGCTGGACCCCCAATCTGGTGCTGGACGACGGCGGCGACCTCACCGCCCTCTTGCATGACAAGCGCCCGGACCTGCTCGACGCCATCCACGGCATCAGCGAGGAGACCACCACCGGGGTGCATCGGCTCGAGGAGATGCTGCGCGACGGCCTGCTGCGGGTGCCGGCCATCAACGTCAATGACGCCGTCACCAAGTCGAAGAACGACAACAAGTACGGCTGTCGCCACTCGCTCAGTGACGCCATCAAGCGCGGCACCGACCACCTGCTGGCCGGCAAGCAGGCGCTGGTGGTGGGCTATGGCGACGTGGGCAAGGGCTCGGCGGCTTCGCTGCGCCAGGAGGGGATGATCGTCAAGGTGGCGGAAGTCGACCCCATCTGCGCCATGCAGGCCTGCATGGACGGCTTCGAGGTGGTCTCGCCCTACCGGGAGGGCGTCAACCGCGGTCGCGAGAGCATCGACCGGGCGCTGCTCGGCCGCATCGACCTGGTGGTCACCGCCACCGGGAACATCGACGCCTGCGATGCCCCCATGCTCGAGGCGCTCAAGCCGGGGGCGGTGGTGTGCAACATCGGCCACTTCGACAGCGAGATCGATACTGCCTTCATGCGCCGCCAGTGGCACTGGGAGGAGGTCAAGCCCCAGGTGCACAAGGTCTATCGCGACAGCACACCGGGGGATTTCGACCCCGAGAGCCGCGACTACCTGATCCTGCTCGCCGAGGGGCGGCTGGTGAACCTGGGCAACGCCACCGGCCACCCGTCTCGGGTGATGGATGGCTCCTTCGCCAACCAGGTGCTGGCGCAGATGCACCTCTACCAGGGGCGCTTCGCCGACCTGCCCGAGGAGGAGAAGCCCGAGGCGCTGGCGGTCACGGTGCTGCCGCGCCACCTCGACGAGGAGGTGGCCCGCTACATGGTGGAGGGCTTCGGTGGGGTGATCACCCGCCTGACCCCGGCCCAGGAGACCTGCAGCGGCGTGCCGGCCGAGGGCCCCTACAAGCCCGACAGCTATCGCTACTGATCACAAACCGGCCAGGCGCATCATCAGCGTCAGGTAGAGCGGTATCAGCAGCGGCGCGGCCAGGGTGGTGGCCAGCACGGCCAGCGCCCCCTTGGCCGGGGCAATGCCGAGCTCCATTGCCACCACCACCACGTTGGCGGCCATGGGCCCCACCCCCAGCAGCAGGATCGCCAGCGCCAGCTCCTGCGACAGCGGTGCAAGCGCCTGCAGCCCCAGCACCGCGGCCAGCGCCAGCAGCGGCCAGGCCACGCAGCGCACCGCCACGCAGGCCCCGATAAAGCGCGGATCAATCTCGCGGATGGTCACGCGGCCCAGCGTCATGCCGATGATCATCATCCCCAGCAGGGTGTAGGTGGCGGGGAATACCGCCAGCCCCTCCATGGCCGCCGCCGGTACCGCAAGGCCCAGGCCGCTGAACAGCAGGGCCGCCAGGAAGGCGTAGACCAGCGGCAGCCGCAGGATCTTGGCCAGGCTCTCGCCTACCGAGAACTGGCCGCGGGCGGAGAGGTAGAAGCCCACGGTGAACTCGTAGAGGGTGATGCCCAGCACGCAGAAGAGGTAGAGGGTCACCCCCTGGGGGGGCAGCAGCACCATGGCCACCGGCAGGCCGAAGTACCCCGTGTTGCCGGTGCCGGCCGAGAAGGCCAGCAGGGCGCTCTCCTGGGGGGCGAAGGCGCGGCGCGTCAGGCGGTGCACGATCACCGCCAGCAGGCTGGCGGTGGCGAAGGCGGCCAGGGTCAGCAGCAGGTATCCGGGCGTGGGGCCGCCCAGCACCAGGCCGCGGAAGAAGGTAAGCGGTGCCACCAGGTAGATGAGCAGGGTCGCGATGGGGCGCGGATCCACCGAGAGGCGGCGGGTGGCCAGCCAGCCCAGCAGGATGTAGGCCAGCAGGGTCCAGAGCGGGCCCATCAGCGTGGTGGGGTCGAGCGCGGTCATCGGGCCTCCCTGTCGTTTGTCGGCATCCCTGTCAGAGCGCATCATGCCTGCCGATGGCGTCGCTGTCAGCGACCCAACATGAATGAAATTGATACAGGGCCGCCGGAACTTTCATTGGTCGACGGCGCCGGCGCTCGTCAGAATGGTGGCCAATCACGACCTACGACACAGAGGTGGCATCATGAGCGCGCAGGAACATCCGCTGGGTATCAGCTTCGAGTTCTTTCCCCCCAATACCGAGGCGGGGCGCGAGAAGCTGGCCGGCGTGCGCGATGCCCTGGCGGCCCGCGGGCCGCGCTTCTTCTCGGTCACCTATGGCGCCGGTGGCTCCACCCAGGACCGCACCCTGACTACCGTGCGCCAGGTGCGCGAGAGCGGCATCTCCACCGCGCCGCACCTCTCCTGCATCGGCAGCGAGAAGCAGCCGCTGCGCGAGCTGCTGGCCCGCTACCGCGAGGAGGGCATCGATAGCCTGGTGGCCCTGCGCGGCGACCTCCCCTCGGGCATGGGGGGCATCGGCGAGCTGCGCTATGCCAACGAGCTGGTGGAGTTCATCCGCGAGGAGACCGGGGACCACTTCGAGATCGCCGTGGCCGCCTACCCGGAGTCTCACCCCCAGGCGCCGAGCTTCGAGCGGGACCTGGAGAACTTCGCCCGCAAGATGCAGGCCGGCGCGAACCTCGCCATCACCCAGTACTTCTTCAACGCCGACGCCTACTTCCACTTCGTCGAGCGGGCCCGCGCGCTGGGGGTCGAAGCCCCCATCGTGCCGGGCATCATGCCGATCACCAACTACGCCAAGCTGGCGCGCTTCTCCGACGCCTGCGGCGCCGAGATCCCGCGCTGGATCCGCAAGCAGCTCGAGGCCTACGGCGACGACAGCGCCTCCATCGCGGCCTTCGGCGAGGAGGTGATCTCGCGCCTCTGCCAGCGCCTGCTCGACGGCGGCGCCCCGGGCCTGCACTTCTACACGCTGAACCAGGCCGAGCCGAGCCTGAAGATCCTCGACAATATCGTCGGCTGAGCCTCGGCTCGTCGGCTGCCAACGCAACGGGGCCCCGCCATGGCGGGGCCCCGTTGCGTTTCCGGCAGGGTTGGCGGAAGGCCGCCCCGCAGGGCGGCAGCAGGGTCAGCCGCTTTCGGCCGCCTGCGGTGCGCCACTGCCGTGCAGCTTGCGCTGCATCATGAACAGCGCGGCGCCGATGGCGAGGCCGGCCACATCCGTGTAGATGCCGCCATAGATCATGAACATGGCGCCCACGAACATCACCAGGCGCTGCCACAGCTTCACCGGCCCGAAGAACCACGCCTGCACCACGCCCGCCAGCAGCACGATGCCCAGGGTGGCGGTGATGCCGACCCGCAGGATCTGCGGCCAGGTGCCTTCCATCAGCATCGCCGGGCTGTAGAAGAACATGAAGGGCACGATGAAGGCGGCCAGGCCGATCTTGAAGGAGGCCACCGAGGTGCCCATGGCGTTGTCGCCGGAGATGCCTGCCGCGGCGTAGGAGGCCAGCGCCACCGGCGGGGTGATCGCCGAGACCACCGCGAAGTAGAACACGAAGAAGTGCGCCACCAGCGGCTGGATGCCGATGTTGATCAGGCCCGGGGCGACCACCGAGGCGGCCACCGCATAGGCCGCCGTGGTCGGCATGCCCATGCCCAGCAGGATCGAGATCAGCATGGCGAAGATCAGCGCCAGCAGCTGGCTGACCCCGGCCAGGCCCAGCAGCAGCGAGGAGAAGCGCGCCCCGACGCCGGTCAGCGAGATCACGCCGACGATGATGCCCGCACAGGCGCACACGGCGATGATCTGGATCGACATGGTGCCGGCCAGCTGCAGCGCCTTGAGGATCTCGCGGATGCCCATCTTGTTGGGGGAGATCCAGCTCACCACGGCGGCCGCGGCGGTGGCCAGGGTGCCGGCGCGGATCACCGAGTAGCCCATGAAGAGGGCGGCGATCAGGATGATGATCGGCGCGAACAGGTAGACCTGCTTGACCAGCTTCGAGAACAGCGGGATCTCGTCCTTGCGCATGCCGCGCATGCCCTTGCGGGCCGCCTCGAAGTCCACCATGCAGTAGACCGAGAGGAAGTAGAGGATGGCGGGGATCAGTGCCGCGACGGCGATCTCGGTGTAGGGGATGCCGGTGATCTCGGCCATGATGAAGGCACCCGCGCCCATGATCGGCGGCATGATCTGCCCGCCGGTGGAGGCGGCGGCCTCGATGGCGCCGGCGCTGCGGCCCGGATAGCCCACCTTCTTCATCAGCGGGATGGTCAGCGAGCCGGTGGAGACCACGTTGCCGGCGCTGGTGCCGTTGATCATGCCCATCAGGCCGGAGGCGAAGATGGAGACCTTGGCGGGGCCGCCCCGGGCGCGGCCGGCCGCGGCGAAGGCGAAGTTGACGAAGTAGTCACCCACCTTGGAGGCCTGCAGGAAGGCCGCGAAGATGATGAAGAGGATGATGTAGGTCGACGAGACCGCGGTGGTCGGCCCCAGTATACCGGTGTCGGTGTAGAGCTGGCTGAAGAAGCGGTTGAACGACAGCCCCGGGTAGCCCAGGAAGCCCGGCAGGTAGGGGCCGGCCCACACATAGGCCAGGAACAGCGCGGAGATCACCACCAGCGCCATGCCGGCGACGCGGCGGGTCAGCTCGAGGATCAGCAGCGAGCCGGCCAGGGCCGCATAGGAGATGCCGATGGGGGCGAAGGAGGTGCCGGTGGAGGCGCGCAGCGGCGTGCCGAAGATCAGGATCAGGTAGCCCGCAACGCCCATGGCGCAGAGCATCAGCACGAGGTCAGGGGGGGAGAGGCGCTGGCGCACCTGGCGGTAGGTCCAGGAGAGCAGGATGGCGGCGCTGGTGGCGAAGATCAGCGGATAGCCGTAGTGCCAGGCCTCGATCGCCGGGTCGATGCGCATGGCGCCGCCCGCGATCATCTGGTTCATGCGCCAGACCTGGAAGAGTGCATAGCCGGCGGGTATCAGCAGCGCGTAGCTGATCCAGCCGAGCCAGACCGGCGACTGCT
The DNA here is from genome assembly GCF_030704205.1 of Halomonas alkalicola. Lineage (NCBI taxonomy): Bacteria > Pseudomonadati > Pseudomonadota > Gammaproteobacteria > Oceanospirillales > Halomonadaceae > Halomonas > Halomonas alkalicola. The sequence goes on from NZ_CP131913.1 coordinate 2,397,379, forward strand.
TGACGCTGCCCTCGCCGGCGAAGCGGGTGCCGGTGTAGAGCGCGAAACCGAGGATCAGCGCACCGGCGACGTGCACGATGCGGAACGACCAGGTCTCCATCGGATAGACGTTGAGGGAGACCAGGTGGAAGGTGGCGTAGGTGATGGCCAGGGCGCCGAACAGCAGCCACTGCCAGCCGACGTAGAGGCGCCGGTTGGACTCGACGATCTCCTCGTCGATGCCTTCGGCGATCGTCTCGGGCGCGTGAGCGGCGGGGTCCTCGTCGCCGTGGCGCGGGTCGGGAGTGTGGTTCATGGGACGTTTACCCTTGGATGGGGACGGCTTGGGGGGGACGACAGCCCCCCCGCGCCGGCACTGCCGGGGCGGGGCGGGATGTGCCAGTGGGCGGGCTTAGTTGATCAGCGACTCGTCGATCTCGTAGCCGTTCTCCTGGTACCAGCGCGCCGCACCCGGATGGAAGGGCAGCACGGTGTTGTGCACGACGTTCTCCGGGATGGAGGTCTCGGCGGAGCGGTGCATGTTACGCATCTTGTCGTTGTTCTCCATGGTCACCTTGGTGACTTCATAGATGAAGTCCTCCGGCAGATCGCAGCGGGAGATGGCGAAGTTCCACATGGAGACGGCGCGGGCATCCTCCTCCAGGGTGCTGTAGGTGCTGGCGGGAATCCAGAACTCGGAGACCGGGAAGTTCTCCAGCACGGTGTCCATCTCCTCCTCGGTGAACTCGATGATGTTCACGTTGGTCTGCACCTCGAGCTGGCTGACGGCCGGGATCGGGATGCCGGCGGCAAAGGCGATAACGTCCAGCAGGCCGTCCTGGAGCTGGCCGCCCAGGTCGGACCAGCCGCCGTTGCGGCGCTGGAAGTCGACGCCCAGGGTCTCGAGGATGGCCGGGAAGTAGGTGTCGGAGGTGGAGGCCGAGGGGCCGAAGCCGATGCGGGCGCCATCCGGGATGTCGGAGATGCTGGTGATGCCGGTGCTGGACAGCGCGGTGATGGAGAACGGGGTCTCGTACATCGGGAAGAGCGCGCAGACGTTGTCCATGGGCACGCCGGGGGCCAGCGGGCTCTCGCCCTTCACCGCGTCGGAGGCGGGGCCCATGGTGGTCAGGCCGAAGGAGATGTCGCCGGTATGCACCAGTGCCAGGTTCTGGGTCGGGCCGCCGGTCACCTCGCCGCCGCCGGAGATGCCCAGCTCGTCGGCGACCAGGTTGGCCCAGCCGGAGCCGTAGACGTAGTAGGTGCCGCCTTGGCTGGCGGTGCCCACGGTGAAGTTGGAGGGCCAGTCGCTGCGGTCGGCCTGGGCGGCCGCGGCGGCGACCAGCAGGGAACCGGCGACGGTGCCGGCGAGAAGCTTGGTGGAGAGGTGACGCATGGCGTGACTCCGTTGCATGTTGTCGTTGGTAAACCGGGCCCCGGGGCCCGGAGGGGTGCCTGTAGTCTGGCAGCTCCTCCGGTGCCCGCCGGTGCCGGGCGGGGTGTTCATTCAACGTTATCCATGGCAAACGGTGGGCCATAGGCTGGAAAGTATTTCTATTTCAATTGCTTGAAATCACTGCCTTCGACCATGGTCGAAGCGCCGCGGAGGCGCCCAGGCTGGAAAGCCGCACGCCGGTCGAGGCGAGGGTGTGCGGAAATCCGCACAGCGGGTTCAGGCGGGGGCCAGGGCCCCCATCAGGCGCGTGGCCTGGTGCAGGTCGTTCATCAGCGAGGAGGCCAGCCAGGGGTCGAGGCGGTGCTGGCGCAGGCGCTCGGCCAGGGCCTGCTGCCAGTGCTGGCGAACCTCGTCGATGGGCGAGGTGACATCCGCCGAGTCGGGGGCGGCGGCCAGGCGGTTGAGGCCCTGGGCCAGGGCCATTCGGATATCGTCATGGGCCTCGCGCAGGGGGCTGGCCGGGGCGGCATGCCGCATCAGGCTGCGCTGCAGCACCTCGCCGAAGCGCACCGCCTCCACCATGCGCAGGGTGCGGGCATAGAGGCTCTCGAGCCTGGCCTGCTGCGCCTCGGTGAGCGGCATGTTGAGCCGTGCGTAGAAGTCGAGGATCTCCGCCATCAGCGGCTTGATCTGCTCATGGTAGCGGGCGTTGACCATCGGCCAGGCGGTGGTGTCGATCCGCGCCTTGACCACCTCCCGAGAGGGCGGATGGCCGATCACCTCGGCGCTGGGCATCAGGATCGCCGAGCAGAGCAGGTGGTAGGCGCGGCGGTTGAGCCGCTGGCACTCCTGCTCCATGGCGGCCAGTGCCGTGTCGGCGTGCTCCAGGGCGTTGGTGTTCAGGTAGCGGGCCTGGGCGGGAGGGATCCGCGAGGGCTCGGGGAAGAATCGCTCCAGGCGTGCGGCGAGCCGTGGGATCAGCGGCAGCATCAGCACGATGCCGAGCAGGTTGAAGAGGGTGTGGAAGAGGGCGAGCTTGAGCGGCCAGGCATCCGTGGCCAGGCCGATCAGCTCGCCGAGCTCGTCCACCAGCCAGGCCAGCGGCACCAGCAGTGCCAGGGCCACGGCGGCGGTGGCCAGGTTGAACACCACGTGGGCCCCGGCCAGCCGTCGCGCCGCGGCACCGGCGCCCAGCGCCCCCAGCACCGCGGTGACGGTAGTGCCGACGTTGGCGCCGATGGCGATGG